>NZ_VWOJ01000008.1 GCF_008630495.1 Alkalicaulis satelles | reverse complement strand
GCCTCACCCCGCCCGCAACACGATCAGCATGATGATGTTGAAGGCGGCGTGGAGCGTGACCGCCCCGGCGAGCCGCAGGCGCCAATGGGGGCCCGGAGCGATCAGCCAGGCCGCGATGAGATGCATGGCCAGCGACGGCAGGCGCATGGTCACAATGTTGGTGATGCCCGATGCGATCCTCGCGGTCTCCTGGTCCGCGCGCTCCAGGGCGGCCTGCAGCCCGTGATCGGCGGCATGTGAGGCGAAATTGTCCAGGAAGGTGATCGCAGGCCCCATCACGGCCAGCATCGTCTCGACAAGCCACCAGACCAGGGCGATGGACAGGCGGGCGCGCACATCCGGGCGCGCGATCAGGCGCAGATTGGTGACCGCGCGGGCCGCCTCCTCAGCCACAGCCGCGGCGATCAGAAAGCCTGCCAGCACCCATGGGAAGGGCGAACCGGGCGATCCCAGGGCGGCGTGCGGCAACTGACCGAACACGGCCAGGGACAGCCCCGTCTGAAACAGGCCGGCGAGCAGGAAAAGGGCCAGGGACAAGCCCGCCACACGGTGGGACAGCCCGCCGCCGCGGATCGCCAGAAAGACGCCAGCCATGAGAGCAGTGAATGAAAATATCAAAATGGCGATCGCCATAAATCC
>NZ_VWOJ01000007.1 GCF_008630495.1 Alkalicaulis satelles | reverse complement strand
GGCGACGATATTCCGATCGTGGCGGGTTCGGCGCTGGCGGCCATGGAAGGCAACAACCCGGAGATCGGCGAAGAGAAGATCAAGGCGCTGATGGCGGCGGTGGATGACTATATCCCGACGCCTGAGCGCGCCATTGACCAGCCCTTCCTGATGCCCATCGAGGACGTGTTCTCGATCTCGGGCCGCGGCACGGTTGTGACCGGCCGGGTTGAGCGCGGCATTGTGAAGGTGGGCGACGAGATCGAGATCGTGGGCATCCGCGACACCAAGAAGACCACCTGCACCGGCGTTGAGATGTTCCGCAAGCTGCTCGACCAGGGCCAGGCGGGCGACAATGTGGGCGTGCTGCTGCGCGGCGTGGACCGCGAGGGCGTGGAGCGCGGCCAGGTCTTGTGCAAGCCCGGTTCGATCAAGCCGCACAAGCGGTTCGAGGCCGAGGCCTATATCCTGACCAAGGAAGAGGGCGGCCGGCACACCCCGTTCTTCTCCAACTACCGCCCGCAATTCTATTTCCGCACCACCGACGTGACCGGCGTGGTGACGCTCAAGGACGGCACCGAGATGGTGATGCCGGGCGATAATGTGGAAGTGACCGTGGAGCTGATCACCCCGATCGCGATGGAAGAGAAGCTGCGCTTCGCCATCCGCGAGGGCGGACGCACCGTGGGCGCCGGCGTGGTCTCGAAAATCCTCGAATAGACCCCCGCCAGACCACACCTGACGCACGCGCGGCCCGGCCCCAAAGCCGGGCCGCGCTCGTGTCGGGGG
>NZ_VWOJ01000006.1 GCF_008630495.1 Alkalicaulis satelles | reverse complement strand
AAGAACCGCCACACCGCCTGATGCGCCCCTCATGAGGGCATTATCGCGCACTTCAAGATCGTAATGTTCGTTTGAAGCGGGAGCGCTTGAAATGGATTCTGTTCAGGTGGGCGTGCGCCTGCACCAGCTTTCAGTGAGGCGATATCATATCTGAACTTAATCCTGAAGAATTCTGGATTGTGGCGGACAGATCGAATGTTCCTAACCCCCAATGACCTCTTGGACTGTTGGACTAATGGAAATTTAGTAACACATTTTGGCGCCAGCAATAATATGTAATATGTACGTGCAAAAAATGAGTGCTGGATTTACATTTTGCCTTTAATGCAATAACACACCTAAAGATGGTTCCATTTATCATGAACTCATATTGTGTTGCCGCCTTGACTTAGATTATATTGCGCTTTCAGTTGACCAGAATCGGCATCACGGGATTTTACCCTAATCTCCCCTAACCGCCATCACCGGATCAATAAACCATCGCCATAGCGGTCTTCGGTCCACGATGACGTCGGCCATCACGGTCATCCCCGCTTGCAGGGAGCGGGCTTCTCCGTAAGCCGTCAGTGTCTGCTGCCCAAGCTCAACGCGGAGCAAATAGACCGGTTGGGCTGTCGGGATGGGCCCGGCCACCTCCAGCGGCGACAAGGCCGATGTCGATACCTCCGTCACATGCCCGCTCAGCGTGCCGAAGCGTTGATAGTTGAATGCATCCACACGCAGCCGCACGTCCTGGCCGTTCTCTATGAACCCCGCTGCGCTGGTCGGCGTCAGAAGATAACCCTGCAAAACCTGGCCTTCCGGGAGTATCGCGGCGAGCGGCTGATCGGGGCGCACGGTCGCGCCGAGTTGCGCTTGCATGGCCGTAACGCGGCCGCTCACAGGCGCCCTCAGGACATAGCCTGCAGCGCGGTCCAGTTCCTGGCGGGTCTGTGCGAGCGCCGCTCCCTCACTGCGCAAACGGGACAGGGCGATGTCGCGATCGAGGGGAAGCTGAGCAATGGCATGCTGCACCTCGCGACGCTCGCTCTGCCGCTGAATAATGAGGGCGTCTATGTCTTCCCTGGCGCCCAGGGCGGCCAAATAGGCTTGCCTGCGCTGGTCAACATCGGCCAGCGGCGCAAAACCGCGATCCGCCAGATCGCGCCAGCGCGCAAGCTGAGCCTCGGCCATCTCGACGCTTTCCCGGGCAAGTCTGGCGCGCACTTCCAGCCGTCCCTGCTCCAGGGTGAGCGCATCAAGGCGCGCTTGCAGCCGCTCATGCTGCTGATCAAACTGCTGCATCTGGGCCTCGCGCTGCAGCTGCAGCTCTCTGATGCGGCCCTCAATCTCCGCGCGCTGGGAAGACGCAGATCCGCCCTCAGCCCCAACCAGCTCAGTGCTGAGACGGATTACCGGATCTCCGGCGCTGACCGCCTGTCCCTCCTGAACGAGAACCTCGACCACCACGCCGCCGCCCACCGGGGTGATCGTTGCAATACCGCCTTCAGGCGCCAGATATCCAAGCACGGTCTCCTTACGGGAGAACTCTGCAAAGATGACGAATATGGCCACGCTGGCCGTGATGACCGTGAAAGCAAGGGTCATCGCGCCCAATATGCGGGGCTGGACGATGACCACCTCGCCCATGCCGCTGTCAGACTGCGCGTCGAGAACTTCGCGCCTGAAAAGCATATTTGTCGCCTTCTGCGTATTGACCCCGCATGCACAGGATGTAGCAATCCTCGCGCCGGGGCAATCTCAGAAACGGTCCATCCATGATTGAAGAGCTGTTCCATCGCGGACGGATGCCGACGATTTTGCAAGCGGAGGCGTCTGAGTGCGGGCTGGCCTGTCTGGCCATGATAGCCTCACGGCATGGACGCCGGACCAATCTGTCCGAGCTGCGCGCGACCTTGTCGCTGTCACTCAAGGGCATGACGTTACAGGGGCTGATGCAGGCCGCCGACGGCATGGGTTTTTCCTGCCGGGCCGTGCGGTGTGAGATTGACGAACTCGAGCAATTGCGGCTGCCGGCCATCTTGCACTGGGACATGAACCACTTCGTGGTGCTGGCTTCGGTCAAGCGCGGCCAGGTGGTGATTCACGATCCGGCCCGGGGTCGGCGCACGATGTCGCTGGCCGAAGCTTCAGACAGCTTTACGGGTGTCGCGCTGGAACTGACGCCCACGCCCTTCTTCGAAACCAAGCGCACTGTCACCACGCTGAAGCTGGGTGATTTCTGGTCTCGCATACGGGGGCTCTCCGGCAGTCTCTGGCAGCTCTTCTTTCTGTCGCTGCTGCTGCAGCTTTTCGTGATTGTCGGCCCGCTGGTCAACCAGATCGTTGTTGATGAGGCGATCACCAAAGCCGATCTCGATCTTCTGAATACGGTCATTATCGGCTTCATGATCCTGACGCTGCTGCAGGTGGCCATCACCGCCATTCGCGGCTTTGTGGGCATGTATCTGGGAAAGCTGATGACGTTCCAGATGCAGGCCAACCTGCTGCGCCATTTGATGAGATTGCCCGCGGACTTTTTTGAAAAGCGCCATGTGGGCGATATCGTCACACGTTTCGGGTCAATAGGTCCCATTCAGAATCTCATTACCGCAGGAGTTATCGGCGCCGCACTGGACGGGCTGATGGCCATTGGCACGCTGCTCTTCATGTTCTTCTACGCGCCAACGCTCACTGTAGTAGTGCTTGGCTTCCTGACGCTCTATTTTATCGCTCGTTTTGCGAGCTATCCCTATATCCGGCGTATGACCGAGGAACAGATCCAGACTTCGGCAGACGTCCAGTCACACTTTCTGGAAACCATTCGCTCCATCCGTCCGGTCAAACTCTTCGGCCGGGAAGAACAGCGCCACAATCGCTGGCAAAATCTGTTCGCCACCAATATGAATATTGGTATCCGGCTTGAGCGATTTGGCATCTGGTCCGGGTCTGGCCACGCCTTGTTGTCGGGCGCCCAGACCCTCGCGGTCCTCTATCTCGGCGCCCGCGCTGTGATCGCCGGGGACATGACTCTGGGGATGTTATTCGCATTCCAGTCCTACAGATCATCATTCACCGGCGCGGCAGTCGGACTGGTCAACACGCTCTTTTCCTGGCGGCTTGTGGGGCTCCATCTCGAACGTTTGGCGGACATCGCCCAGACCGAGCCGGAAGAGCCTCAAGAGAAATTATCCACTCTGCCGCAAAGACTGCAGGGCGCGATCGGCGTGAAGGATCTTCGGTTTCGCTATGGCGATCACGAGCCCTGGGTGATCGACGGCGTGAGCCTTCAGGTCTCGCCGGGTGAGAAGCTGGCCATTGTCGGCCGGTCGGGGGGCGGCAAGTCCACCCTGATGAAGCTGCTTCTCGGCCTCTACACGCCCCAGGAAGGCAGCATCAGTTTTGATGGCCGCAATCTGGCCCATCTCGGACGGCGCGCCGTGCGCTCCCAGATTGGGGTCGTCATGCAGGATGACCGCCTGCTGTCAGGCACTCTGGCGGAGAATATTTCGTTTTTTGATAACGCCGTGGACATGCAGCACGTCGAATGGTGCGCAAAAGCTGCTGCAATCCATGACGAGATCGCCGCCATGCCCATGGGCTATCTCAGCCTTGTTGGAGATATGGGCTCGGCGTTGTCCGGAGGTCAGCTTCAGCGGATTCTGCTGGCGCGCGCGCTCTACAACAAACCTTCGATACTGATGCTGGACGAGGGCACCGCCAACCTTGACAAAGGAAGTGAGGAGCGGATCACGCAGGCACTGGCCAGGATACCTGTGACTCAGATCATCATC
Source organism: Alkalicaulis satelles (assembly GCF_008630495.1). Classification (GTDB taxonomy): domain Bacteria; phylum Pseudomonadota; class Alphaproteobacteria; order Caulobacterales; family Maricaulaceae; genus Oceanicaulis; species Oceanicaulis satelles. The sequence goes on along the minus strand of NZ_VWOJ01000006.1, from coordinate 20,441 downwards.
GCCCATCGGCCGCAAGCGATTGCCTATGTCGACCGGGTGTTGGAAATGAGTGATGGACAGGTTCGCGGCTGATGCGGCCCGAAGCCGTAAACTACAACCACGCAATCTTGGCCAAAGTCGGCTTGCGGGCTCCAACGCCCGGGGGTATCGGCCTGCGTCCCGCAATAACCATCGCACAATCCCAATACACAAGGGGGCCGCGCTTGCTGGCGGGTTGATCCATGTTTCCCCGGTGCGGGCAGGTCAATAGGCGATGGCCACCGGGATCCGGCCGGCATCCAGGGGCGAGCCCGGCATTGAGCCGTCCTGCCAGGCAGGCAGCGCGGGCAGGCCGGGCGCGCTGGCTGCGTCCAGGGCGGCGGCGTCGCTGATCACGCCTCCGCCTTCGCCGCCGGGCAGCCAGACATGGCTGCGGGCCAGGGCGCGCTTGAGCGCGCCGATGGAGTCCAATTGCTGGGCGGCGGAATATTCGCCCGGATGCAGTTGATAGGCCATCTCCAGCACAAAACCGGAGGCGTCATCGGCCGGGGCGCCATCGTGCGCAAAAGGCGCCAGCGACTGGTCCAGCGTGAACAGGGCAGTGGCGAAGCGCGCCTCGAACGCCTCGGGCGGCGCCCAGCCTTCGGGCAGGGTGACGCGCACGCGGTGGCGCACATGGCGGGCCTGGCTGATATAAACGGGGGCGGCGCGGTCACGCATGTCCACGATCTGCACCGGCGCCAGCGCCGCATGAGGCGCGATCACCACCGCCGGCGAATCCTGACCGGCCTGGCGCGCCTCCTGCGCGCGCAAATCGCGTAGCCGGATCCGGCCGGAAAAGCTCAACTGGTATTCATTGCGCGCGCGCACATCGCGCGCCTGGGGTCCGGGTTCGAACGCGGCCTCTTCAAAACGGTTGGCGTATTGGCGGGTGAAATAGTCCAGATGGGCCTGCCGGCCCTGCTCGTCGGCGGCCTGGCGCATGATATCGGCCATGGCCCCGGCGAAAGCCCATTGCGCCGTGAAATCCGCAGCCCCATCGGTGTCCAGCACATAGCTTTCTTCCAGCATCAGATCCGGCGCGGGCGGCGCGGGCGGCGTGAGCCGGGTCAGGGCGTCCTCGCCGGGCCGCGCGATCAGGCCCCAGCCATAATCATGATGGCCAATCCTGGTCAGCGCGCCGGGCTGCTCGCGCCAGGAGGGGTCGAGCCAGTACCACACGCCCTCATGCTCGACCCCGGCGATGACATGATCAAACGCTCCCGATGTGACGGGCAGACGGTCCAGGCCGGCGCCCAGACGGGTGTGCACCAGCACCGGAACAGCGCCGATATCGAGCGCGTCCAGAATGGAGATCAGCAACAGGGTCTTGGCCTTGCAGTCGCCCTCTGACAGGCGCAGCGTCTCGCTCACACTCCGGGGCACATAGCCGCCATCGCCCAGCGCCAGGGCGAAATAGCGGATCTCGCGCTGGGCATAGCGCAGCGCTGCGGTGATGCGGTCGGCCCGCTCGTCATGGGCTTCGGCGATGGTGCGGGCGATGGCCTCCACCCCGGGGGTCACGTCCGGCCGGTAAAGCCGGGCCTGCCAATCGGCCAGGGGCCGCCAGGAGGGCATGCGCGAGATGATCCGGTAGCCGCCCGTCTGACGCCAGGGGGCGCTATAGGGCTCGGGCCATTGCGGCGTGAAGGCTCCGTCATGCAGGACCAGGCGCTCCAGCCCCTCGCCTGCGCGCTCGCGCCTGATCACGTCGTGGGACAGGCTCATGGCGCCGGCCGGGCCGGTGGCGGTCACCCGGTGATGGCCCACCGCCGCGCCGGGCGCGGCGATGGCGGCGCTGACATCAAACCGGTCGGTCAGGCGGTGATTGCCCCGGACCGCAACCGTCACCTCGATGGCGTCGCCCCGGCGCACGCCGGGCAGGCGCAGCTGCGCCTCGCTGACCCCGGTCAGGGACAGGGTGCGCGCATCCATGCCGGGACGGGCGAACTGGACCGCCACATCGCCGGTCACATCGATGCGTTCGCGCCCGCGCACGATCACCGCCTCATGCACGATGGCCTGCTGATGGCCAGGCAGAAAGGGGATGCGGGTCATCACCGCCAGCTGATCGGCGGCGCTGGAAGTGGTGGCGCGCACGCGAAAGCGCGTGAGCGCCACCGGGCGGGAATCGCCCAGCCAGACATGTTGCTCGACCTGTTCGAACTGCAGGCCCTGAAGCGTGGCCGCCTGACCGCTGGCTTCAGCGCCAGCGCCTTCACGCGCTTCGGACATGGGCGGCGCCCAGTGGGGCAGGGGCGCGCGATACAGGCGCTGGGCGCCGTCGCGCGCGATGACAACGCCCGGCAGCGCTGCGCCCCGCGCGTTCTCAATGCCCGCCTCGCCGGCCAGCCACAGAACGCCGCCAGACGCCCCCGCCGCCAGCATCCCGGCCAGAACCGCGCGCAGCCAGACCCACATCACGCCACCCTCACATTTCCCCTCGCCGTCAGCATGAGCGCTCAGCGTGTCCGGCGCAAGCCGCGATTCGCGTCATGCGGGTCCGGCGGGCGGGCGGGGGATTGGTCCGGTCCTGATCTAGAGCGCCCGCAAGGACCGCTCGGCGGCGCAGCGTGCGAAGCGCAAGGTGAGCGCCTTGCGCCGGGCCGGCGCCAGGGGCTGGAGCGGGCTTTCGCGCACCACCGCCCCGCCAAAGGGATCGGCGATGATCAGCCCGCAGGATTCAGGCAGGATGGCGGCGGGAAAGCGTGAAGACACCGCGAAGTAGAACCGGTCGCACCAGTCGAAATAGCCCGGATATTTGGCGTCGGCGCGAAAATCGGCCGGGCCGGACTTGATCTCCACGATGACCATTTCGCCCTTGCGGCCCAGCCCGGCCAGATCGGCCCGGCGCCCGCTGGGCAGGGTGAATTCGGCGATCGCCGCCACGCCCAGATCGGCCAGCAGCCGGGCCGCGCCGCGCGCCAGGGCGCGCGCATCGTCAATGGCCGGTTTATCCGCACGCGCCAGCGCCGCGCGGGCCTTGGCCTGTTGACAATCGGGGTCGAGATCGAGCGCCATGTCCGCCATTGTGTTCACCAAAAGTTCCGCTGGCAAGCGGAAATTCGCCCTCGACAGCATGGCGCCTGAGCGCCTAACCCGTCAGGCATGAGTGATGAAGCTGAAAACTCTGGCGAAACGCCTGCGCCCCTGAGCGGCCCCGCGGCGGCGTTCGCGCCGGCGGTGGCGCCGTCAGGGGAGGATTTCCTGGCCATCGCCGAGGCCGCCTATGCCGGCCTGCCCGAAGCGTTTCGCGCGCTATGCGGCAATATGGTGATCCAGGTCACCGACTTTGCTGACGAAACCACGCTCAAATATTTCGCGATGGACAATCCGTATGAGCTGACCGGGCTCTATCACGGGGTCGATCTGACCCAGAAATCCATTGCCGATCCCCATGACGGGCCGGACTATGTCTTCCTCTACCGCCTGCCCATCCTGCTGGAATGGTGCGAGCGCGGCGACGTCACCCTGCGCGAGCTGATCGCCCACGTGCTGGTGCACGAGATCGGCCATCATTTCGGCCTGTCCGACGACGACATGCACGCCATCGAGGACGCGGCGGACTAAAGCCCGGCGTCAGTCCGCGATTACCGCCCAGGCCATGCCGTCCGGTTCGCGGCCGGGGAAGATTTCGTCAATCAGCTCGTAGGTTTGCGCGTCAAACACCGAGACCTTGTCGTCGCGGGTATTGGCCACGAACACCCGCGCCCCGTCCGGGCTCATGAGAATGCCCACGGGAAGCGCGCCCACATCGATGGTGTGGATCAGCTCGCGGCTGGCCGCATCGAACACGGTCATGGAGTTGGACAGGGCGTTGGAGACAAAGGCGCGCGCCCCGTCCGGGGTGAATTTCACCCGGATGGGCACCTGGCCTCCGGCCTCGAATTTGGCCAGTTCCTCAAGGGTTTGTGCGTCGAGCACCGAGATGGTGTGTTCGGCCCGGTTGGTCACCCACACCTCGCGCCCGTCCGGCGTGACATCCACGCCTTCCGCCCCGGCGCCGGTGACAATCGTGGTCACGGCGTCATCGCGCCGGTCGATCACGGTCAGCGAGCCCGAGCCCAGATTGGTGACGAACAGACGGGTCTCGTCCACCGACGGCGTGACCATATGGCTCACCTCCTGGCCGGTCTCCCAGACGGTGAGGATATCGCCGCTGGCGCTGTCGAGCTCCACCACGGTCTGGCTGGCTTCGGTGGTGACCCACACGCGCGTCCCGTCCTGGCTGACGGCGATGCCATGGGGGGCCAGATTGGCGCCCAGATCCCATGTGGCGGTCACCTCGCCGGTGGCGATATCCACGACGGTGACGGTGTTTCCGCGCCGCTCGGACGAGCCGTAATCGCTGACATAGGCCGTACGCCCGTCGGGAGATACGGCCACCTCGTGCGGCTCATGCTGCGTGGGGGCCAGGGCCAGGGTCTCGTAAGTGCGGGCGTCGGTGATGGCCAGGCTGTCACCGGACTTGTTGACGATCAGAAGGCGCTCGGACGCCGCGCCTGCGCCGGCGAAAAGCCAGCTGGCGGCGGCAAGGCTCAGTATGAAACGCAGCAAGGTCATGAGCGGGCTTCTCCAGGAGATCGGGGTGAGCAAGGGTAATATTTGAGAACAAGCTAACACAAATAATGGATCCGCACCGGTCAGCGTCAACGCGGCCTTTACCGCTACTGGGTCAAACTTGTGTGATATTGCGCAAGGCGCACAATCAGATAGAGGCGGGTGCGCGATGACAGACATGACGGTGGTGGGCGATTTTACGATCCTGATCGTCTCGCTGGTGATGGCGGCGGTATTCCTGTGCGTGACCCGCAAGCTGAAACGCCATCATGCAGGTCCGCGCCTGATCGCCGCCGGCCAGATCGGGGTGGCGATTTCGGCCCTGATTGACGCCAGCGAGCATTTCGCCGGACCGGTGCGCGACGCCCTGGGGCTCAGCGTCGACCAGACCGAAGCCATCGCCTATGCGGGCTACACCATCAGCCTTGTGGTGCTGGTGATCGGCTTTGTGCGCTGGATACCCCTGATCAGCCGCCTCGATCAGGAGGTCGCCGCCCGCACCGAAGCCGAGGCCAGCCTGCAACGCGCGCTGGAGCGCTCGCGCCAGTTCAATGCCGGGCTGGAGGCCTTGGGCCGCGCGCATATGGATGAAGGATGGAATGCCGGACGGCTGGTGGCCGAGGCGTCCCGGCGGGTCAGTCATCTGATGGGCGCCACGCGTGTGAGCGTCTGGCGCCTGGACGAGGACGGTCAGGGCCTGACCTGCCAGTATCTGTATGACGCCGAGAAGCCCGCAGCAGACGGGGAAAAGGCCGGTCACCGCATCGAGCGCGATATCAACCCGGCCTATTTCGATGTGATTGAATCGGGCCGCATTGTCTGTGTCACAGACGCTTTCACCGATCCAATCACCGCCGCCTTCGGTGATGAGTATCTCCAGCCCATCGGCATTCACGCCATTCTCGACGCGCCCATTCGTACGGGCCGGGGCGTGCGCGGCGTGCTCAGCTGCGAGCATGTGGGCGCCACGCGCAACTGGACGCCGGAGGAGGAATCCTTTGTGGCGGCCGTGGCCCAGTATGTCGCGGTGGCCTATCTGGCCGACAACGCCGAAACCCTGGCCTCGGAACTCAAGTCGGCGCTCAAGGAGGCGCGCGGCGCCAGCGCGGCCAAATCGGCCTTCCTGGCCAATATGAGCCATGAATTGCGCACGCCCCTCAATGGCGTGCTGGGCATGGCCCAGGCGCTGGACGGTCCGGACTTGCGTGAGGCGGACCGGGAGAAAGTCGGCACCATCATCGAGTCCGGCCAGCAATTGCTGGGCGTGCTCAATGACGTGCTGGACCTGTCCAAGATCGAGGCGGGGCGCGTGGATATCACGCCGGAAGCGGCCGATCCCGGCGGGCTGATCAGCGCTACGTGCGATCTGTTCCGCGACGCGGCCAGCGCCAAGGGCCTGACCCTGAGATGCGAGCTGGAGGCGCTGCCCCGCACAGCGGTGCTGGACCCCTTGCGGGTGCGCCAATGCCTGTCCAATCTGATCGCCAATGCGGTCAAGTTCACCGATTCCGGCGCTGTCAGCGTGACAGCGCGGGCCGAGCCCGTCATGCCGGACGGCTGGCGTATCGCGATCACCATCGCCGATACCGGACCGGGCATCCCCGATGACGTCCAGTCGCGCCTGTTCCAGCGTTTCAGCCAGGCTGACGCCACGTCGGCGCGCCGTCATGGCGGGGCCGGACTGGGCCTGGTGATCGCGCGCGAACTGGCCCGGCGCATGGGCGGCGATATCAGTGTGGACAGTGCGCCCGGCGAGGGCGCGCGCTTCACGTTCAGCTTCCGGGCCGATGTGGTGGGCCAATCGGGTGCGGACCAGCCCGATGCGGTCAATGATCTGGCTGTGCTGGCTGGCGCGCAGGTGCTTCTGGTCGACGATAATGCGATCAACCGTCTGGTGGCGCGCAGTTTTATGGAAACCGCCGGCGCGCAGGTCACCGAAGCCCAGGGCGGGCAGGAAGCGCTGCACCTGTTCGCCGCCCACCGCTTCGATCTGGTGCTGCTGGACGCCCATATGCCGGTGATGAGCGGGAAGGAGACCCTGCGCCGGCTGCGCACCCTGCCCCATGGCGCGACCCCTGTGGTCGCGCTCACAGCCGACGCCATGCAGGGCGATGAAGCCCGTTACCTGGCCATGGGCATGGACGGATATGTCGCCAAACCGGTGGACAAGAACGCGCTTCTCACTGTCAGCGCCCGGCTGATCACCGCGGCGCGCGCCCCCCGGAAGGACGCTGAGGACGGGGTCAAACCGTCCGCATCCACCGCCGGCTAGCCAATCTGGGCCACCGCGCCGGCCTCAATGCGCACATGCTGGGCGGCGCGGGCGAAGGGGGCGAACAGGGCCGCGTCCACCCCGGTCAGCCAGGCCTGGGCGTCCAGCGCCAGGATGGCTTCGGCCAGTCCCTCGCGCCGTCCGGCGTCCAGATGGGCGCAGGCCTCGTCCAGGATCAGCACCGGCGCAGCCCCGCGCTGGCTGCGTATGGCGCCCGCCTGGGCCAGAGCGAGCCCCAGCACCAGCGCCTTCTGCTCGCCTGTGGAGCCGTCAGCGGCGGGCTGGTCCTTCTCCCGGTGACGGGCGGTGAGATCGCTGCGGTGCGGCCCCGAGAGCGCGCGCCCCGCCGCGCTGTCGCGCGGGCGCGCTTTCATCAGGGCCGAGGCGAAAGCGTCCTCGGCGCCCGCCGCGCTGGCCCCGGCGGCGAGACTGGCCTCCACAACGCCCTCCAGCGCCAGCTCGGCGGTGGGAAATCGCGATGACGGGCGCGCATCAATCTCGGCCTGCAGGCGCGCCAGCGCATCCAGCCGCGCCGCGGCCAGCGCCACAGCGCGCCCGGCCATCTCGGTTTCCAGGGCGGCGAGCCAGTCCGGATCAGGCCGGGCGCCCTCGGCCATACGGTCCAGCAGGCGCTGGCGCTCGCGCATGGCCTTGTCATAGGCGCTGAGCTGACTGGCGTGATCGGGCGCGCCGGACAGCACCAGCCGGTCAAAGAAGCGCAGCCGGTCGGCGCGCGGACCGGCCCACAGCCGGTCCTCGCGCGGGGTCAGCCAGAGCATGGGAAACACCCGCGCCAGCGCGCTCTGGGTGGCGGCCGCGCCGTCGATTTTCGTGCGCCGGCGCGCCGGATCGGACGGCTCGGAGCCCGCCGCCAGCGTCACCGGCCCGGCGCGGGTCAGGGCCTCGGCGTGCACCGCCCACAGCCGGTCAGGCCCGTCCGGCGTCCGGCGCAGCACCGCCTCGCCCGACGCCGCGCGCACGCCGCGCCCCGGCCCCAGCAGGGATACCGCTTCCACCAGATTGGTCTTGCCTGCGCCATTGGGCCCGGTGAGCGCCACCGGGCGCGCATCCAGGCTCAGATCCAGCGACGCATAATTGCGAAAGCCCGTCAGTTTGAGACGGGTGACCCCGGGGCGGACCGCGCCGTCCTCACTCACACGCGCAGCGGCATCAGCACGTATTCGGCGTCAGGATCGCCTGAATCGGTCACCCGCGTGGGCGAGCCGGAATCGGCGAACTCGAACACGGCCTCGTCGCCCTCGATCTGGCCGGCCACGTCCAGCAGATAGCGGGCGTTGAAGCCGATGGAGATCGCTTCGGCGCTGTAATCGGCGGACAATTCCTCGCTGGCCGCGCCGCTTTCGGGATTGTTCACCGTCAGCACCAGCTGGCCTTCGGTCAGGGCCAGCTTCACCGAGCGCGACTTTTCCTGGCTGATGGTGGCGACCCGGTCCACGGCCTGGGCGAAGGGCGCGCGGTCCACGCGCATCACCTTGTCGTTCTGGCGCGGGATCACGCGCTCATAGTCCGGGAAGGAGCCGTCGATCAGCTTGGAGGTGAGCACCGCAGCGCCCAGCTGGAAGCGGATCTTGCCCTCCGACACCGACACCTCAACGTCGCCGTCGAGATCCTCCAGCAGGCGGCGCAGCTCCTGGATGGGCTTGCGCGGCACGATGACCGCGGGCATGCCCGCCGCGCCGTCCGGCAGACCGGTCTCGGCCAGCGCCAGCCGGTGGCCGTCAGTGGCCACGGCCCGCAGGGTCTTGCGCCCGTCGCGCTCGGCGGCGTGCAGATGGATGCCGTTGAGATAATAGCGCGTCTCTTCGGTCGAGATGGCGAAGCGCGTCTTGTCGATCAGGCGCGCCAGCTCGCCCGCGGCGCACGAGAAGGTGACCGCCAGGTCCTCGCTGGGCATGACCGGGAAATCGCCGGGCGGCAGGACGGGCAGGTTGAAGCGCGAGCGCCCGGCTGACAGCGTCATGCGCGGATCGTCAGAGCTGAGCTCCAGCGTCACCTGCGCGCCCTCGGGCAGCTTGCGGGCGATCTCGTAGAGGGTATGGGCGGGCGCGGTGACCACGCCGGGCTTTTCGGTGCGCGCCTCGGCCTCCTCCACGATCTCCATGTCAAGATCGGTGGCGGTCAGGCGCACGAAGCCGTCCTCGGCCTTGACCAGCACATTGGACAGTATGGGGATGGTGTTGCGCCGCTCCACCACCGCCTGGACATGCCCGAGGGCTTTGAGCAGGGCTGCGCGTTCGATGATCAGCTTCATGTCTCGCCTCTGTTCGGGGGGCGAATCAACGGGACCAGAATCGCCTGAATACGGACGCGCACCATAAACCAAAAGAAAGCCGCGCCAGAAGGGCCTCTTGCGCATGAGCGGACAAGAAAAACCCCGGCCGCGCAAGGGCGCGGCCGGGGCGATGGTTCGGCGCGTGTCCGGACGGGCTTATTCAGCCGCGTCAGACAGCTCCTGGCCGGTTTCCTGGTCGAGGACTTTCATCGACAGCTTGAACTTGCCGCGATCGTCCATGCCCATGAGCTTGATCCAGACCTGCTGGCCTTCAGAGACCACGTCGCCGGGATGGCCCACGCGCTCGTTCTTCATCTGGGAGACGTGCACCAGCCCGTCCTTGGGTCCGAAGAAGTTCACGAAGGCGCCGAAATCGACCACCTTGACCACCTTGCCCTTGTAGACCTTGCCGACTTCCGGCTCGGCGGTCAGGGAGATGACCCAGTCGCGGGCCGCGTCGATGGCGGCCTGGTCGACGGCGGCGATCTTGATCAGCCCGTCATCGTTGACGTCCAGCTTGGCGCCGGTTTCCTCGACGATCTGGCGGATCACCTTGCCGCCCGTGCCGATCACGTCACGGATCTTGTCGGTGGGGATCTGGATGGTCTCGATCTTGGGCGCATGCGCGGCCAGGCCCGAGCGGCTCTCGCCCAGCGCCTTGTTCATCTCGTCGAGAATATAGGCGCGGCCCGCATGGGCCTGGTCCAGGGCGGTCTTCATGATCTCCTGCGTGATGCCGGCGATCTTGATGTCCATCTGCAGCGAGGTGACGCCCTTTTCAGTGCCGGCCACCTTGAAGTCCATATCGCCCAGATGATCCTCGTCGCCGAGAATATCGGACAGGATGGCCACGCCCTCAGGGTCCTTGATCAGGCCCATGGCGATGCCCGACACCGGACGGCTGATCGGCACGCCCGCATCCATCAGCGCCAGGGCGCCGCCGCACACGGTGGCCATGGAGGACGAGCCGTTGGACTCGGTGATCTCTGAGACCAGGCGGATGGTGTAGGGAAATTGCTCCGCGCTGGGCATGACCGCGTTGAGCGCGCGCCAGGCCAGCTTGCCGTGACCGATTTCACGCCGGCCCGGGGCCAGGCGGAAGCTGGTCTCGCCCACCGAATAGGGCGGGAAGTTGTAGTGCAGCAGGAAGCGTTCCTTGTAGGTGCCGGTGAGCGCGTCGATATACTGCTCGTCCTCGCCGGTCCCCAGCGTCGCCACGCACAGGGCCTGGGTCTCGCCGCGGGTGAACAGGGCCGAACCGTGGGTGCGCGGCAGGATGCCCGCTTCCGACACGATGGCGCGGACCTGGTCCAGCTTGCGGCCGTCAATACGCTTGCCGGTCTTGATGATCGACCCGCGCACCACGCTGGCTTCCACCGTCTTGATGGCGTCCTTGAGCACATTGCCGGGCACGCCGTCAGGGCGCTCCTCGGAGGCGCCCAGAGCCTCGACCGCCTTGGTCTTGGCTTCGGCCAGAGCGGCCACGCGCTCGGTCTTGTTGGTGATCTTGTAGGCCTTCTCGATGTCCTTGCCGATCAGCTTGCGGACATCAGCCTCGATGGCGGAGTGATCCTCGGGCACGAAGTCCCAGGGCTCTTTCGCCGCGCGCTCGGCCAGACGGATGATCGCGTCGATCACCGGCTGGAAGCTTTCGTGACCGGCGGTCACTGCGCCGAGCATGACCTCTTCGGACAGCTCCTTGGCTTCGGATTCCACCATCATCACGGCGTCCGCAGTGCCCGCGACCACCAGGTCGAGATCACCCTCGGCCATCTCCGCGACGGTGGGGTTGATGATATAGGCGCCGTCCTTATAGCCCACGCGCGCCGCGCCGATGGGGCCCAGGAAGGGCAGGCCGGACAGGCAGAGGGCGGCCGAAGCGGCCACCATGCCCACGATGTCCGGATCGTTTTCCAGATCGTGCGACAGCACGGTGATCATCACCTGGGTGTCGTTCTTGAAGCCCTTGGGGAAGAGCGGACGGATCGGCCGGTCAATCAGGCGCGAGGTCAGCGTCTCCTTGTCGGTGGGGCGCCCTTCACGCTTGAAATAGCCGCCCGGGATCTTGCCGGCGGCGAAGTATTTTTCCTGGTAGTTCACGGTGAGCGGGAAGAAATCCATCCCCGGCTTCACCTCTTTCATAGCCACCGCCGTCGCGAGGACAGTGGTCTCGCCATAGGTGGCGAGCACTGCGCCATTGGCCTGGCGCGCCATGCGGCCGGTTTCGAGGGTGAGCGTGCGGCCCGCCCATTCGATCGTTTCTGTCGTGATATCGAACATGTGTTTCCATTCGTGCGTACGTTTGGCCGGCGCCGGATTGCGCAGGCCTTGATATGGAAACGCCGGCGCGCCCTGTGGCGGCCGGCGCTCCAGGGCCCTGCCTAGCGGCGAAGGCCCAGTTTTTTCACGATCGCCGTGTAGCGGGCGTGATCGATCTTCGCGAGATAGTCGAGAAGACGGCGGCGCTGCGACACCATTTTCAGGAGGCCGCGGCGCGAGTGATTGTCTTTCTTGTGCGTCTTGAAGTGCTCGGTCAGGTTCGCGATGCGCTCGGAGAGCACGGCGATCTGGACTTCAGCAGACCCGGTGTCATTGTCGCCCCGGGCATGCTCCTTGATGAGCGCAGCCTTGCGCTCAATGGTAATCGACATCGTCTATCTGGGCTCCTGTTCCCATTGAAATACACGCACCGGGGAGAGTTTCCCGGCGCGCGCCTCGCCAATCGCGACCGCCCGGTCACGCCCCATCGCCAGCACGGCCTTCGAATAGTCCTTGCCCCCGATGTCACGGGGGCGGCGAAGGGCGCGCAGCTCTGAAGCTCGCCGGGGAGGCAGAACGATTGGCCGTCCTTGCCTCAACTGAAATGCCTCGTCCTCGGTCACGGCCAGGGCCGGGATGTCGTCCAGCGCGGTCTCGACCGGTCTGAGGGCTTCCAGCGCGGCGTCTCTATGCACCAAATCCCGCAGCGCGTCCAGTGTGACCGCCGCGTCTGTATCGAAGGCGCCGACCGCCACCCGGCGCAGCGCCGCCACATGGCCCTCGGCTCCCAGCGCAGCGGCCAGATCGCGCGCCAGGGCGCGCACATAGGCGCCCTTGCCGCAACTCATCTCGATGACGCACAAATCCGGCGAGGGCGCGTCCAGAAGGGTCAGGGCGTCGATGCGCACCGGGCGCGCCTTGAGCGCCACCGTCTCGCCGGCCCGCGCCAGGTCATAGGCGCGCTCGCCATCGATCTTGATGGCGGAAAATTGCGGCGGGATCTGTTCGATATCGCCGGTGAACGACTTCAGCGCTTCACGCACCGCTTCGGTCGAAGGGCGCACATCGCTCTGCGCGATGACTTCGCCTTCGGCGTCCTGGGTGGAGGTGGACTGGCCCCAGCGCAGGGTGAAGCGATAGGTCTTGCCGGCCTCCTGGGCGAAGGGCACGGTCTTGGTGGCCTCGCCCAGCGCAATCGGCAGCACGCCTGTGGCCAGCGGGTCGAGCGTGCCGGCATGGCCGGCTTTCTGAGCGTTGAACAGGCGGCGCACCACCGAGACGGCCTGGGTGGAGGTCATCTCCAGCGGCTTGTCCAGCACCACCCAGCCATGGACCGCATCGCCCTTCTTGCGCCGGCCCATCAGTCCTCTCCCCGCCCGGGCAGGTCGCGCCTGACCCCGGGGCGGTCCAGCATGGCTTCCACATCCATGGCCTCGTCAAACCGGCTGTCGGCCTCGAAGCGGAGTTTGGGGGTGAATTTCATGTCGATGCGCCGGCCCAGCTCCTTCTGGATGAAGCCCGAGGCGCGGTTGAGCGCGGCGGCCACCGCGTCCGGCTCGGCCAGGGTCAGGGCGGAGACATAGACCGTGGCGTGGCGCAGGTCCGGGCTGACGCGCGCCTCGCTGATGGTCACCGGCAGGCCCGACAGGCCCGGTTCGCGCACATGGCCCTCGCGCAGGATGTCGGCCACGGCGCGGCGCACGAGCTCGCCTGCGCGCAGCTGGCGTTGGGATTGCGCTTTCATCGAAAAACCTCTCTGCGGCCGGGCCTGCCGGACTTGAACCGGACAGGCCCCCTTCGCGTAAGGGGGCGGGATGTACTAGGGCCGCGCGGCGAAAGCAAGGCGTGCACGATGCCGTGATGAAAGCGCCCGCCGGCCGGCGCAGCCGCTGGCCCGCCTGGTCAGTCCGGAAGCTCAGCTTCCGGGGGCGATCTCGCCGGGGCCGTCGAAGCTGTTGATCAGGACGGCGATGGCCTGATGCACGTCCTGAAGGGTGTCGGTGCAGGGCGTCACGGCGGTCATGGCCGCCGTCAGGGCTTCCTCGGGACCGTAATGCCAGGCGGATACGGCCAGCAGTCCGGATGCTAACAGGCCCAGAAACAGTCTCACGAGCGCCTCCCCGCAGCCTCTGGGGGGAGCGTATCATTAACGCCCTGTAATGAACAAGGCGAAATCGGGGCGGGCCATGAGCGCGCCCCGGGACCTCACGCTGTGCGGCCGGGCGAGGCCTTGCCCGCGCTCATGGCGGCGCAGGCGCGGGTCAGGGCCTCAAGCGCTTCACGCACGCTGGTCTCCATCAGGGCGGCGCTGGCCTCCACGCGCGCCGCCGCCTCCGGCAGGCCCGCCGCGCAGGACTCGATGCGGCCGGCCGCCGCGTCGATCCGGTCCCCCGCAGCATCGGTCAGGGCGGTCATCTCGCGGCGGAAATCGGCCAGCGCCTCGCGTTCATGGCCGGCGGCGTCTGGAATGGCGCGGGCGATGGCGCGCATCTCTGCGCGGAAAGCGGCGAGCTCGCTGGCCACATCCGGCGCGCTGGCGCGCGCAGGCGGCTCGATCAGGCTGTCGAGATCGATGTCGTCCGCATCAAGATCAAGCGGTTCGGGCGCAGCCATCTGCCAGTCTTCGCCGGCGTCGTTGTCCGGGGCGGCGGGCTCAGGCGCCGCGCTGCGTTCGATCAGGCGCACGGCGTCCACATCCGGTCCGAACAAGACACCGCCCAGCGACAGCGCAGCGTCCTGTACGCCATGGCGCTCGGCCGCCGGCGCCGCCAGCGCCCAGGTCAGGGGGTCGATCCGGGCGAAGCGGGCTGTGTCCGGCGCGCTGGCGGTCAGGAAGCGCGCGGTGAACAGGTCCACATGGGCCGCCAGCGCGTCCGCATCCGCAGCGGGCGGCGGGCGCAGCTGCATGAGAAAGCCCGCCTCGTCCGGTCCGGCTTCAGCGTCCTCGATTCCGGTTTCGCGCATCGGCTCTGCTCCCTAGACGTCCAGCCGCCTGATCGTGTGGCGGCAGAACAACTTGCGCCGATTAGGGAAACGTTAAGGCGCAGCTCACACCCCGGTAGACCCGAACCCGCCCGCTCCGCGTGCGGTCTCGTCGAGCGTGTCCACGCGCCACCACACGATCTGGGTGACCGGCGCGATGATCATCTGGGCGATGCGCTCGCCGCGCCGCACGATGAAGGGCTCAGGCCCGTGATTGATCAGATTGACCCGGATCTCGCCGCGATAGTCCGCATCCACCGTGCCGGGCGTGTTGAGGCAGGTGACGGCGAATTTCGCCGCCAGCCCCGAGCGCGGGCGCACCTGCGCTTCATAGCCGTCCGGCAGGGCGATGCAGAGCCCCGTGGGGATCAGGCGCCATTGCCCCGGCGCAATGGTCACCGGCGCGTCTTCGGCCACGGCGGCGGGCAGGTCCAGCCCCGCCGAGCCCGGCGTCTGATAGGCGGGCAATTCCAGCCCGTCGAAATGGTCCAGCGTCCGGACGCGCAGCTGCATGGGGAAGATCCTGATCAGGGAATCACAAAGGCATGCTCGATGAACAGCCTTACCCCGCCGCAGGACAGTCTGTCAGCCGTCCGCCTGATCGCGGTAATAGCGCACCAGGGCCGCCTCGCTGGCGTCATAGCCTTCCAGAACGGCGGTGATGGCCGCAATGTCGTCTTCGCTCAGATCACCCTCGTGGAGCTGTACGGCGTACTGGTCGCCCTCGCGCAGGCTCAGGGAGATGACGGTGGGCGCCTCTTCGGCGCCCGAGCGCACATAGAGCGACAGGCCGTGATGGAGCAGCTCGAAATCCTTCTCGCGCAGTTCCGGCGCCGGGCGCACGCACATCACGCCGATGGCGTCATCAGCGACCGGCGGGCGCTCCATCAGTCCCGGGCCGCGGGCGGCTTCGGTGACGGAATAGCCTTCCATCAGGGCGGCGTCGCCCGCTTCATCGAGGCTGTAGCAGGAGGCCGACGCCGTGCCGGCGGCGGCCAGGGTGAGGGCGGTGCACGCGATAAAAGTCTTCAAGGGTCTGACGGCTCCGATGGCTGAACGAATGGCCAGCCTAGCAAGGCGGAGCGCGATGACGCAAATTCAGCGCGCCAGGGCCTGGTGGATGCGCCGGGCGATCTGGCGCGCGATCTCGTCCTTGGGCGCCGGGCCGAACGAGGTCTCGCCATCGGGCGTGATCAGGGTGATAGTATTGTGCGCGCCGCCCATCACATCGCCCGAGACATCATTGGCGAAAATCCAGTCTGCGCCCTTGCGCACGCGCTTGGCGCGGGCATGGGCGAGCACGTCATGGGTCTCGGCGGCGAAGCCCGCCACCAGACGCGGACGCGCGCCCGGCTCAAGGGCGGCGATGGTGCGCAGGATGTCGGGGTTCTCAACCAGCTTCAGCGCGGCGAAACCGGCCTTCTCCGGCTTGAGCTTCACATCCGACGTCTCGGCCGGGCGCCAGTCGGCCACGGCGGCCACCGCGATGAACGCATCGGCGGGCAGGGCCGCCTGAACCGCCGCCAGCATCTCGCGCGCGGTCTCCACGCGCACGGTCGTCACGCCCGGCGGGTCGTTGAGCGCTGTGGGTCCGGACACCAGAGTGACCTCAAACCCCAGCGCCGCCAGCGCCTCAGCCAGCGCATAACCTTGTTTGCCCGAGGAGCGGTTGGACAAAAAGCGCACCGGATCGATGGGCTCCAGCGTTGGCCCGGCGGTGAGGACGGCGCGCATCAGGCTTTCAGCGCCGCCAGCACGGCCTGGGCAATGCGTTCAGGCTCGGGCAGGCGGCCCGGTCCGAACTCGCCGCAGGCCATCTCGCCCTCGTCGGGGTCCAGCACCGTCACCCCGCGCGACCGCAGCGTGGCCAGATTGGCCTGTGTCGCCGGGTGCTCCCACATGCGCACATTCATGGCCGGCGCCATCAGCACAGGCTTATCGGTGGCCAGGAGCGCAGTTGTGGCCAGATCATCGGCCATGCCATGGGCGGCCTTGGCCATCAGGTCCGCCGTGGCCGGGCACACCACCACCAGATCGGCCGAGCGCGACAGCTCGATATGACCCATTTCCGCCTCGTCGGTCAGGGAGAACAGATCGTCATAGACCTTGTCGCCTGAGAGAGCCGCCACGCTCATGGGCGTCACGAAGTGCTTGCCCGCGCGCGTCAGGATGCAGCGCGAGGCCACGCCCGCCTTGCCCAGAAGGCGGATCAGTTCCAGCGCTTTGTAAGCCGCTATCCCGCCGCCAATGATCAGAAGAATGCGCTTGCTCGCCATGCCGGCCTCCTCGCCTCCGTCCATAATACGGACCGGCCCCCGGGTCACGTCCCGGGCGTGCGGGTGAAGCGCGGATCGGCCAGCGCATGCGCCCGCCCCCATTGCGCCAGTCCGGCCTCATCCAGCGCGCCATCGGCCAGCGCCTCGAAGCGTTCAGCCAGATCGGTCTGGGTAACGTCCAGGCGCCATCCACTGATCAGCAGCGTGATCAGAAAAGCCGCCGCCGAGGCCCGTTTATTGCCATCCACCAGCGGGTGATTGCGCGCGATCCCGCCCGCCAGCGCCGCCGCGGCGGTGAAGGCGCCGGGGGTTTGCGCATAGGCGGCCAGATGGGCCGGACGCGCAAAGGCCGATCGCATCAGGCCTTCATCGCGCCATTGCAGCCGGGTTTGCGCGGTCTCGGACAGGATCTCGCCCAGCACGGTCACGAAGGCGGGGTAATCTGGCAGGACCGGCGCGCTCATCGCCCCAGACGTTCGAAGGCGAACCGGTATTGGGCCAACGCCTCGCGCCCGGCCTCGAGGGTGGCGTCATGGGCGCCGCCTGCTGCGCGCACGGTCACGCAGCCCGGCTCCGCTGTGATCGAGACGGGCTCGTCGGGCGACAGCCCCGCCGCCTCCAGCGCCCGGCGCGAGAGCGTCACGCCATAACTGTTGCCGGTCTTGCGCAGCTTGCGGGTCTCGCGCACGGCGTCTTCGGGCGGGTGGTGTTCGAAAGGGGTGTTGCGCTCGCGCATGAGGCCTCCAAACACCATGTAAGCACAAGGGTGCTTACAGCGCAATCGCCGCATAGAGCGCCGCGCCTGCGGCGCCGCCGGTCAGGGCGGCGGCGGCCAGAAGCAGCATGCGGCCCCAGGCGCGGCGCGCGCCGGTTTCGGGCGGCTCGGCCTTCAGGCGTTCAGCTGCCTCGGTCAGGCGCTCCAGCGTGGCGGGCAGGGCGATCACCGTGGCGCGCAGGGCGTCGAGATCGCGCAATATGTCGCGCGCCTTGCCTTCGGGGCCCAGCTCGCGGCGCATGAAACGCGTCACCGCCGGACCGGAGGCCTCCCACATATTATGGTCCTGACTGAGCAGCCGGCACACCCCCTCGGCCTGCACCATGGTCTTCTGCAACAGGACCAGTTGCGGCTGCAGGCGCATGTCGAACAGATCGGTGATCTCGAACAGCTGCAGCAGGACGCGGCTCATGGCCACCTCGCTGGCGCTCTTGCCGAAGATCGGCTCGGCCACGGCGCGCAGGGCGCTGGCGAAATCGGCGCGGGTATGGCGTTCCGGCACATAGCCGGCCTGGAAATGGGCTTCGGCGGCGCCGTCATAGTCGCGGGTCAGGAAGCCGTTGAGGATGAGCGCCAGATAGCGCCGCTCCTCCATGCCCAGCCGGCCCATAATGCCGAAATCCACTGCCCACAGCCGCCCGTCCCGGCCCACGAACAGATTGCCCGCATGCATGTCGGCGTGAAACACGCCGCGTTCCAATGCGGTGGAGAGGAAAGCGTCGGTCAGGTCGCGCGCCAGCTTGATGCGGTCAATCCCGGCGGCGTCCAGGGCGTCCATGTCGGTCAGGGCGATGGCGTCCACCCATTGCAGGGTCATCACCCGCTTGGCCGTGCGCGCCCAGTCCACCTCGGGAATGTGCAGATTCTCCGCCGCCAGCGCGGCCTCGGACAGCTCGCTGGCCGACGCCGCCTCCAGACGCAAGTCCAGCTCCAGCACCAGCGAGCGCGCCACGGTCTCCACAAAGGCGCGCGGCTCCATGCGGCGCGATTGCGGGAACAGGCCTTCGGCCAGGCGTGCGCCCAGGCGCAGGGCGGCGATGTCGCGCGCAATGCGCCGCTCGATCCCGGGCCGCAGGATTTTCACCGCCACATCGCGCCCGTCGGGCGTGCGGGCCTTGTGCACCTGGGCGATGGAGGCGGCCGCCACCGATGGGCCGAGCGCAGCGAACAGCTGCGAAACCGGCGCGCCCAGTTCGGATTCCAGTATGGCGCGGGCCTCGTCCTCGCCAAAGGGCGCCATGCGGTCCTGCAGGCGGGCGAGCCCGCGGGCGAACTCCGCCCCCACCACATCGGCGCGCGTCGCCAGCACCTGGCCGAACTTCACATAGGCCGGGCCCAGCGCCTCCAGCGCGCGCGCCAGGCGCTCGCCGGGATTGGCGGCCCGGTCGCGGATGGCGATCAGGCGCGCAAACCGGCCCAGCCAGCGCGCAGGCGCCGGAAACACGGCCTGATACTCCGCCGGAAAGATCGCGTCATGACGCGCCAGCGTCCAGGCGGCCCGGGCCAGCCGGGCGAGATGGGACAGGGTTGCAAACACGGGGATGGTGTTTAGGGCGCGCCAGCGCATTTGGCGAGAGCGAGCGGCTGCGGCATGACGCGCGGGTCAGGCCCGCTGCAGGCGGCCATGAGCAGGGTGGCAAACACCAGCACCAGCAGGGCGGCCTTCAATCCGGGCATGGCGTATCCGGCCTGGCTTCAAACTCAATGAATGGAATCATCATGTATTGTCATGGCGGCGCCAAGTATGCCGGGTGATCATTAAATAAATAAGCGGGAGCATGTTGTTTAAATGAATTTATTTCGCTGTTTTCCAGTTCGCATTATCCAAGATTTTCACTCCTCGTTTGACTGCCCTTTGCGCTGCAGGATGGATGCGATGATGAAAATGGCGAGGCCTATGGTGACAGCAATCATGAGCGATCGCCACACGCCCTCCAGTGCAGGAAACAAAAGATCTACACTGACAAGCGCGGCCAGGCTCACAGAGCCCCCCAACAGTCCGGCATGAATTCTGGTCATTATACCTCCTATAGCGCACCTCGGGTCCGAAGCTCAATAGTATCGAGCGCCGCGCCCGATTTTACACTTGATTGCCTGAGTGTTTTGCATTGGGCTTTTCATTGATCGAACACCAACTTCCATTGGCGTTACTGGGATGTCACGGGCGTAGAGACATCATTTTCCTTTCATCTGCCTTTTGCGCTGCCGGATGGATTCGATGATGAAGGCAAGGGCGCCCATGACCAGGGCCGTGATGAGCGCGCGCCAATTCGAGCCCAGGCTTGGGAACAAAAGAGTCATGGCAATGACCGTACCGCCTCCAACTGCGGCGATCATCATTGCAAAATAATACCTGTTCATTTGCGCGCGCCCCAGATTAATTTTGGTGCGGGGCTCAAATTTTTGAGCCCCGCACTTAGGTGTGCATTTATAATTTGGTTTTATCTACAAGGGGCCTCCGATAGGCCACGTCCCGGCTTCCATTTGGTCCAGGAAGTCTTGATGAGCCGTGCCTGGCCCTGTCACGGGATTCCCAGCTGTAGAACAGACTAACTCAGCGGCTCCCTGACCCGCTTCGCCTCCCGCCTTCATGCCAATATACCCTACTCCTGCAATGCATGCACCATACGTTCCAGGGCCGCTTGCTATTGCGGCTTTGCAACCAACAGCACCGACGAAACCGCCCCCTAAAACCCCAAGAAACTCTCCTATACCAGAAAGTGCTGGGCCAGCATCTGCCATACATTTCTCTACGGCACTGCTTTCCCCTCCCTTATCCAGCTGAAACCAAGGGCTATTGGGGTCTGGATTGTGATGTCCGCCCGCTACAATCCGGATTTCTTCATGGTTCATTTCACGCATGATGTCACCTCACTGTAAGCTGGTACAGGAGTATGCCTGCCTAAACAGGTTTCCGGCTCATCGCTCTCGTGTCAAATGAAAAACGCCATCAAAAAGTGTTCAAAAATCTACTTGTAGGATTTATGCAGAGGCTTTCGCCACTTA
>NZ_VWOJ01000005.1 GCF_008630495.1 Alkalicaulis satelles | reverse complement strand
GTCTTGCCATGGTCAACGTGACCAATCGTGCCAATGTTGACGTGCGGCTTGTTACGCTCAAACTTACCCTTGGCCATTGTCTTGTCCTGTTCTTCTCGTGTTGCTCTTGACGGCGCCCGGCGTCCGTCAGGCGATCTTGGAGATCACGTCCTCGGCCACGGCCTGCGGCACGGGCTCGTAGTGATCGAATTGCATGGTGAACTGGGCGCGCCCCTGAGTGGCCGAGCGCAGATTGTTCACATAGCCGAACATGTTCGCCAGCGGCACCATGGCGTTCACCACGGTGGCGTTGCCGCGCATTTCCTGGCCCTGGATCTGGCCCCGGCGCGAGTTCAGGTCGCCGATCACCGAGCCGGTGTATTCATCCGGGGTGACCACTTCGACCTTCATGATCGGCTCGAGCAGCTTCATGCGCAAGCTGGATTTGGCTTCACGCATGGCGGCGCGCGATGCGATCTCGAACGCCAGCACGCTGGAGTCCACGTCGTGATAGGCGCCGTCGACCAGGGTGGCGGTGAAATCGATCACCGGGAAGCCGGCCATCAGGCCGTTCTCGCGCACCGAATTGATGCCCTTTTCCACGCCCGGCACGTATTCCTTGGGCACCGAGCCGCCGACGATCTTGGATTCGAACTGATAGCCCGAACCCGGCTCGCCCGGAGCAAACTGGATCTTGACGCGGGCGAACTGGCCCGTACCGCCGGTCTGCTTCTTGTGGGTGTAGTCGATCTCGTAAGCCTGGCCCAGGGTCTCGCGATAGGCCACTTTGGGCTGGCCGATATTGGCCTCGACCTTGAACTCGCGGCGCATGCGGTCAACGATGATGTCCAGGTGCAACTCACCCATGCCCGCAATGATGGTCTGGCCCGATTCCTCGTCGGTCTTCACGCGGAAGGACGGGTCCTCGGCGGCCAGGCGCGACAGCGCCATGCCCAGCTTTTCCTGGTCGCCCTTGGACTTGGGCTCGATGGCGATCTCGATCACCGGCTCGGGGAACTCCATCCGCTCCAGGATGACCGGCGCGGCCGGATCACACAGCGTATCGCCCGTGGTGGTGTCTTTCAGGCCCGCAATGGCGACGATGTCGCCGGCATAGGCTTCCTTGATGTCCTCGCGCGAGTTGGAGTGCATGAGCAGCATGCGGCCCACGCGCTCCTTCTTGTCCTTCACCGTGTTGAGCACCGAGGTGCCCGTGGTGATGGAGCCCGAATAGATGCGGCAGAAGGTCAGCGAGCCCACGAACGGGTCGTTCATGATCTTGAACGCCAGCATGGACAGCGGAGAGGCGTCAGAGGACTTGCGCTCCACTTCGGCTTCGGTCTTGGGATCGATGCCGCGAATGTTCAGAACGTCCACCGGCGAGGGCAGATAGTCCACCACCGCGTCCAGCAGGGGCTGCACGCCCTTGTTCTTGAACGCCGTGCCGCACAGCACCGGGTTGAAAGCCAGCTGGATGGTGCCCTGGCGGATCAGCCGCTTGAGGGTGGCGATGTCCGGCTCCTCGCCTTCGAGATAAGCCTCCATCACCGCCTCATCGAGCTCGACGACGGTCTCGACAAGCTTCTCACGGTATTCGGCGGCCTTGTCAGCCAGATCAGCCGGAATCTCTTCCTCGCGCCAGGTAGCGCCCAGGTTTTCAGATTCCCAGATCAGCGCCTTCATGGTCAGAAGATCGATACAGCCTTCATACTCGCTCTCTGCGCCGATGGGCAGCTGCAGGCAGAGCGGCTTGGCCGCCAGCCGGTCGATGATCATCTCCACGCAGCGGTAGAAGTCCGCGCCCAGCTTGTCCATCTTGTTGACGAACACCATGCGCGGCACTTTGTACTTGTCGCCCTGGCGCCAGACGGTCTCGGTCTGGGGCTCCACGCCGGCATTGGCGTCCAGCAGCGCCACCGCGCCGTCGAGCACACGCAAGGAACGCTCCACCTCGATGGTGAAGTCCACGTGGCCGGGCGTGTCGATGATGTTCAGACGCTTGTCTTTCCAGAAGCACGTGGTGGCCGCGGATGTGATCGTGATGCCGCGCTCCTGCTCCTGCTCCATCCAGTCCATGGTCGCGGCGCCGTCATGGACTTCGCCGATCTTGTGGGACTTGCCGGTGTAATAAAGGATCCGCTCGGTCGTCGTGGTCTTGCCCGCATCGATATGGGCCATGATGCCGAAATTGCGGTAGTCCTCGATCTTGTACTCGCGGGGCATGGGGAGGGTCCTTTTAGGAGCAGGAGGCTTGCTGGCTTACCAGCGGTAATGGGCGAACGCGCGGTTCGCTTCGGCCATGCGGTGCGTGTCTTCACGCTTTTTCACCGCGGTGCCGCGATTGGAGGCCGCGTCCATGAGCTCGGCGGCGAGCCGCTCGCGCATGGTGTTCTCGTTGCGCGAACGCGCGGCGGCGGCCAGCCAGCGGATGGCCAGCGCCTTGCGGCGGTCAGGACGCACGTCCACCGGCACCTGGTAGGTGGCGCCGCCGACCCGGCGCGAGCGCACCTCGATCTCGGGAGCCACATTGTCCAGCGCCTCGTGGAACACGCGCACCGGCTCGCGCTTGGCTTTCGTCTCGACGATTTCCAGCGCGCCATAGATGATGGCCTCGGCGGCGGATTTCTTACCGTCCACCATGATGTAGTTCATGAACTTGGTCAGATCGCGATCGCCGAATTTCGGATCGGGCTGAATCTCGCGCTTCTCTGCGCGGTGACGGCGTGACATGGCCGTGTCTCCTTATTTCGGACGCTTGGCGCCGTATTTCGAACGGCGCTGGCGGCGGTCCTTGACGCCCTGGGTGTCCAGAACGCCGCGCAGAATGTGGTAACGCACGCCGGGAAGGTCCTTCACGCGCCCGCCGCGGATCAGCACCACCGAGTGCTCCTGCAGGTTATGGCCTTCACCGGGGATATAGCTCACCACCTCATAACCATTGGTCAGGCGCACCTTGGCGACCTTCCGCAGGGCCGAGTTCGGCTTTTTCGGGGTGGTGGTGTAAACGCGGGTGCAAACGCCGCGGCGCTGCGGGCAAGCCTGCAGGGCCGGCACCTTGTTGCGCTTGGGCTTGTCTTTCCGCGGCTTGCGGATGAGCTGGTTGATCGTCGGCATAAGGCCCTTGTCCGTTCCTGTTCGCAGCATCGCATGCGCCCAGCGGCGCCACGCGAAAAGCCCGTCTGCGGGCGCGACGGCGTTTGCCGTTCGTCCGCGGACGGTCGTGAAGGCGTTGTGTCCAGTATCCGGGCGACGTCTAGACGGGCTTTGCAGACCGGCTACGGCTCACCCCCGGAAATCGAGCGCGGAACCTACTCATCACCCCTGTCCGCGTCAAGACGCCCGCACCCGATATTTTCAGGGTCCCCGCGGCGGACAAGCACGCGCCCGCCAGGGCTGGCCTGACGGGCGCGCGTTGACTCATTTCGCCTGACCGGCTGAGGCCTAGCTGGCCCCGCCGGCGGCCTCGGCTTCGGCGGCCTCGGCGATTTCGGCGGGCAGCGCCTCGGCGTCCGCTTCAGCGGCCGCTTCCTGCTCGGCGATGCGCACCTGGTCGCGCTGATCGGCCGACACCTGGAACTGACGCATGGTGCCGCCCGTACCCGCCGGGATCAGACGCCCGACGATGACGTTCTCCTTGAGGCCTTCGAGCATGTCGACCTTGCCCTGGATGGCCGCCTCGGTGAGCACCCGCGTGGTCTCCTGGAAGGAGGCCGCGGAGATGAAGGAGCGGGTCTGCAGGCTGGCCTTGGTGATGCCCAGAAGGACCGGCTCGCCTTCAGCGGGCTTCTTCTTCTCGGCTTCCAGGCGTTCATTGGTCTCGATGAACTCGATCTTGTCGACGTGCTCGCCGGCCAGATAACCCGAATCGCCCGGCTGGGAGATTTCGATTTTCTGCAGCATCTGGCGCACGATCACTTCGATGTGCTTGTCGTTGATCGGCACGCCCTGCAGGCGGTAGACCTCCTGGATCTCGTTGACCAGATAGCTGGCCAGCGCCTCGACGCCCAGAATGCGCAGGATGTCGTGCGGCGCCGGATTGCCGTCCATCAGATATTCGCCGCGCTGGATGACATCGCCTTCCTGCACGGTCAGGTGCTTGCCCTTGGGCACCAGGTATTCCACCGGCTCGGCGCCCTCGCCTTCGGGATGGATGGAGATGCGGCGCTTGTTCTTGTAGTCGCGCCCGAACTCAACCCGGCCCGTGGTTTCAGCGATGATGGCGTGGTCCTTGGGACGGCGCGCCTCGAACAGCTCGGCCACACGCGGCAGGCCGCCGGTGATGTCGCGCGTCTTGGCGCCCTCGGTGGGCACGCGGGCCAGCACGTCGCCGGGGCTGACCTCGTCGCCATCGCTGATCGACAGGATCGCGCCCACCGACAGCATATAGCTGGCCGCCTGCCCGTTGGGCAGCTTGACCGGATCGCCCTTGGCGTCGGTGATCACCATGGCGGGCTGGATGTCCTTGGACTTCGCGCCCGTGCCGCGCCAGTCGATCACCACTTTCGAGGAGATGCCGGTGGCTTCGTCGGTGTCGTCCTTGACCGACAGCCCGTCGATCACGTCGATGAATTTCACCTTGCCGGCCACCTCGGTGACCACCGGCATGGTGTAGGGATCCCACTCGGCCAGCCGGTCGCCGCGCTTGACGGCCTTGCCGGCGTCCACGCGCAGGCGCGCGCCGTAAGGCAGCTTGTAGCTCTCCATCTCCTGGCCGTCCGGGCCCGTCACCGCGATCTGCATATTGCGCGTCATCACGATGAAGTCGCCATCGGCGGTCTTCACGGTGGAGCGCTCGGTGAAGGTCATCTTGCCGTCATGGCTGGCTTCGATGAAGGACTGCTCGGAGACCTGAGCGGTGCCGCCGATGTGGAAGGTCCGCATGGTCAGCTGGGTGCCCGGCTCGCCGATGGACTGGGCCGCGATCACGCCGATCGCCTCGCCCATATTCACCTTGGTGCCGCGCGCCAGATCCCGGCCGTAACAGGCCGCGCACACGCCCACCCGCGTTTCGCAGGTCAGCGGCGAGCGCGCCTTGACCGAGGTCACGCCGGCCGCTTCGAGCGCGGCGCACAGATCCTCGTCCAGATAGCTGTCGGCCGGGGCGATCACCTCGCCGGTGGCGGGGTTCTTCACGTCTTCAGCCGTGGTGCGTCCCAGCAGGCGCTGGGCCAGGGAGACCACCACCTCGCCACCCTCGATCACCGCGCCGAGCTTGATGCCCTGCGAGGTGCCGCAATCGGCCTCGGTGATGATGCAGTCCTGGGCCACGTCCACCAGGCGCCGGGTGAGATAGCCCGAGTTGGCGGTTTTCAGCGCCGTGTCGGCCAGGCCCTTACGCGCGCCGTGGGTGGAGTTGAAGTATTCCAGAACCGTCAGCCCCTCCTTGAAGTTGGAGATGATCGGCGTCTCGATGATCGAGCCGTCGGGACGGGCCATCAGGCCGCGCATGCCTGCCAGCTGTTTCATCTGGTTCTTCGAACCCCGGGCGCCGGAGTGGGCCATCATATAGACCGAGTTGACCTCGCCCGGCACGCCTTTGGCCGGGTTGGAGATCTCCTCCATCATGGCGTCGGCCACCTTGTCGGTGCACTTGGCCCAGGCGTCCACGACCTTGTTGTACTTCTCACCCTTGGTGATCAGGCCGTCCACGTATTGCTGCTCGTACTCGGCGACCAGCTTGCGGGTCTCGCCCACCAGGATGGCCTTGGCCTCCGGGATCAGCATGTCGTCCTTGCCGAACGAGATGCCCGCCCGGGCCGCTTCGCGGAAGCCCAGCTGCATGATGCGGTCGCAGAAGATCACCGTCGCCTTCTGGCCGGTGTGACGATAGACCTCGTCGATGATCATCCCGATAGCCTTCTTGGTGAGAAGGTCATCGAGCAGTTTCGGGCCCAACTCGCGATGGCGCGGCATGTGCTCGAGGATTTTCATCCGCCCCGGCGTGCTCTCGATTACCTGGGTGACCTCATCGCCGTTCTCGTCGATATAGGCGTAGCGCGCCTTGATCTTCGAATGCAGCGTGATCACCCCGGCGTCCAGAGCCGCCTCGATCTCGCCCATGGTGGCGAAGGCCATGCCCTCGCCCGGCTCGCCATCCTTGGCGATGGACAGATAGTACAGGCCCAGCACGATATCCTGGGACGGCACGATGATCGGCTTGCCATTGGCCGGCGAGAGGATGTTGTTGGTCGACATCATCAGCACGCGCGCTTCCAGCTGGGCCTCAAGGCTAAGCGGCACGTGCACGGCCATCTGGTCGCCGTCAAAGTCGGCGTTGAACGCCGCGCAGACCAGCGGGTGCAGCTGGATCGCCTTGCCCTCGATCAGCTTGGGCTCAAACGCCTGGATGCCCAGGCGGTGCAGGGTCGGCGCGCGGTTCAGCAGCACCGGATGCTCGCGGATCACCTCGTCGAGCACGTCCCACACTTCGGGACGCTCTTTCTCGACCAGCTTCTTGGACTGCTTGACGGTGCCCGACAGGCCCTTGGCGTCCAGACGCGCATAGATGAACGGCTTGAACAGTTCGAGCGCCATTTTCTTGGGCAGGCCGCACTCGTGCAGCTTCAGCTCGGGACCCACCACGATCACCGAGCGGCCCGAATAGTCCACGCGCTTGCCCAGGAGGTTCTGGCGGAACCGGCCCTGCTTGCCCTTGAGCATGTCAGCCAGGGACTTGAGCGGGCGCTTGTTGGCGCCGGTGATGACCCGTCCGCGCCGGCCGTTGTCGAACAGCGCGTCCACCGCTTCCTGGAGCATGCGCTTTTCGTTGCGGATGATGATGTCCGGCGCGCGCAGCTCGATCAGGCGCTTGAGGCGGTTATTACGGTTGATCACACGGCGGTAGAGATCGTTCAGGTCCGAGGTGGCGAACCGGCCGCCATCCAGCGGCACCAGCGGGCGCAGCTCGGGCGGAATCACGGGGATGACCGTCAGGATCATCCACTCGGGCTTGTTCTTGGACTGGATGAAGGATTCCAGCAGCTTGATGCGCTTGGACAGCTTCTTCAGCTTCAGCTCGGAGCCAGTCTCGCCCATCTCCTCGCGCATGCGCTCGACCTCTTTTTCGAGGTCCATGCCGATGAGGATTTCGCGGATCGCTTCGGCGCCGATGCCGGCGGTGAAAGCGTCCTCGCCATACTCGTCCACCGCCTCATAATACTCTTCCTCGGTGAGAAGCTGGTGCTTCTGCAGCGGGGTGAGGCCCGGCTCCATCACGATATAGGCCTCAAAATAGAGCACGCGCTCCACGTCCTTGAGGGCCATGTCCATGATCAGCGCGATCCGGGAGGGCAGCGATTTCAGGAACCAGATATGGGCGACCGGCGCGGCCAGCTCGATATGGCCCATGCGCTCGCGGCGCACGCGCGCCAGGGTCACCTCGACGCCGCACTTCTCGCAGATAATGCCCTTGTACTTGATGCGCTTGTACTTGCCGCACAGGCACTCATAGTCCTTGATCGGACCGAAGATGCGCGCGCAGAACAGGCCGTCGCGCTCGGGCTTGAACGTGCGGTAATTGATCGTTTCGGGCTTCTTCACCTCGCCAAAGGACCAGGAGAGAATCTTCTCCGGGCTGGCCAGCGAGATCCGGATCCGGTCGAAGGTCGGGCCTTCCACGGACGGATTGAAGATGTTCATGACCTCTTGGTTCATCGGTCCGTCTCCTTGACGGTGGCGGCGGCGGGGCCGGTAGGGGCCGGGGCCCGCCGCCTTGATACGGGTTGCGCGCTGTAAGGGGCTGTTGGCGGTTTACTGGTTGACCAGCTCCACATTCAGACCCAGCGAACGCATTTCCTTGACCAGCACGTTGAAGCTCTCCGGAATCCCGGCTTCGAAGGCGTTGTCGCCGCGCACGATGGCCTCATAGACCTTGGTGCGCCCGGCCACGTCGTCGGACTTCACCGTGAGCATTTCCTGCAGGGTGTAGGCCGCGCCATAGGCCTGCAGGGCCCACACTTCCATCTCGCCGAAGCGCTGGCCGCCGAACTGCGCCTTGCCGCCCAGCGGCTGCTGGGTGACCAGCGAGTACGGGCCGATGGAGCGGGCGTGGATCTTGTCGTCCACCAGGTGGTGCAGCTTGAGGATATGCTTCACGCCGACAGTGACCTTGCGGCGGAACGGCTCGCCAGTGAGGCCGTCATAGAGCACCGACTGGCCGCTTTCGTCGAGCCCGGCCTTTTTCAGATACTCCACCACGTCCGGCTCGCGCGCGCCGTCGAAGACCGGGGTCGCGATGGCGATCCCGTCCTTGAGATTGCGCGCCAGCTCGGCCAGATCGCCCTCGTCCTCGGGCAGGTCCTGGTCCTCGCCATAGGCATAGCGCATCGCCTTGCTCAGCTCCGCAGCCTTGCCGTGACGCTGATAGGCTTCCAGCGCCTCGCCGATCATCTTGCCCAGGCCTTTGCAGGCAAAGCCCAGATGGGTCTCCAGGATCTGGCCGACATTCATCCGCGAGGGCACGCCCAGCGGATTAAGCACCACGTCAACCTGGGTGCCGTCTTCCATGAACGGCATGTCCTCGATGGGGATGATCTTGGAGATCACGCCCTTGTTGCCGTGCCGGCCGGCCATCTTGTCGCCGGGCTGGATCTTGCGCTTGATGGCCACGAAGACCTTCACGATCTTCATCACGCCCGGCGGCATCTCGTCGCCGCGCTGGACCTTCTCGACCTTGTCCTCGAAGCGGCGGTCCAGGCGGGCCTTGGACTCGTCATACTGCTTCTTGAGGGCCTCGACCTCGGCCATGGCCTTCTCGTCTTCAAGGCCGATCTTCCACCATTGCGAGCGCGGGGTTTCCTCCAGCGCCTCTTCGGTGACCGCGCCCTTCTTGAAGCCTTTCGGCCCGGACACGGCGGTCATGCCCACAAGGATTTCCTTCAGGCGCGAGAAGATGTCGCGCTCCAGAATGGACAGCTCGTCCTCGCGGTCCTCGCCCAGGCGCGCGATCTCCTCGCGCTCGATGGAGATGGCGCGCTCGTCCTTGTCCACGCCGTGGCGGTTGAACACGCGCACGTCCACGATGGTGCCCGTGGCGCCCGGCGGCAGGCGCAGCGAGGTGTCGCGCACGTCCGACGCCTTCTCGCCGAAGATGGCGCGCAGGAGTTTCTCCTCCGGCGTCATCGGGCTTTCGCCTTTCGGGGTGACCTTGCCGACCAGGATGTCGCCGGCCTCGACTTCAGCGCCGATGGCCACGATGCCCGCCTCGTCAAGATTGCGCAGGGCCTCCTCGCCGACATTGGGGATGTCGCGGGTGATCTCTTCCGGGCCCAGCTTGGTGTCGCGGGCCATGACCTCGAACTCCTCGATATGGATCGAGGTGAACACGTCATCGCGCACGATGCGCTCGGAGACCAGGATGGAGTCCTCGAAGTTGTAGCCGTTCCAGGGCATGAACGCGACCAGCACGTTGCGGCCCAGCGCCAGCTCGCCCAGATCCGTGGACGGGCCGTCAGCGATGATGTCGCCGCCCTGCACCCGGTCGCCCACCTTCACGATGGGACGCTGGTTGATCGAGGTGGACTGGTTGGAGCGCTGGAACTTGGACAGACGGTAGATGTCCACGCCCGACTGCGCTGCGCCGATATCGCCGGTGGCGCGCACCACGATGCGGCGCGAATCCACCTGTTCGACCACGCCTTCGCGGCGGGCGATCACGGCCGCGCCGGAATCGCGCGCAACCACGCCTTCCATGCCCGTGCCCACCAGCGGCGCCTCGTTGCGCAGGAGCGGAACGGCCTGACGCTGCATGTTGGAGCCCATCAGGGCGCGGTTGGCGTCGTCATTTTCCAGGAAGGGAATGAGCGCAGCGGCCACCGAGACCACCTGTTTGGGCGACACGTCGATGTAATCGACATCCTCGCGCGGCACCAGGGTGGCGTCACGGTTCGGACCCACGCGGCAGTTGACGAACTCGTTGGCCAGCATGCCGTCATCGCCCACCGTGGCGTTCGCCTGGGCGATGGCGTAGCGCGCTTCCTGCATGGCCGAGAGATAGTCCACCTGGTCGGTGAGCTTGCCCTTCTCCACCTTGCGGTAGGGGCTCTCGATAAAGCCGTACTTGTTGACCCGCGCAAAGGTGGACAGCGAGTTGATCAGACCGATATTCGGGCCTTCCGGCGTCTCGATGGGACAGATGCGCCCGTAATGGGTCGGGTGCACGTCGCGCACCTCGAAGCCCGCGCGCTCGCGCGTCAGGCCGCCCGGCCCCAGCGCCGACAGGCGGCGCTTGTGGGTGACTTCCGAGAGCGGGTTGGTCTGGTCCATGAACTGGGACAGCTGGGACGAGCCGAAGAACTCGCGCACCGCCGCCGCCGCCGGTTTGGCGTTGACCAGATCGTGGGGCATCACGGTCTCGATATCCACCGAGCTCATGCGCTCCTTGATGGCGCGCTCCATGCGCAGCAGGCCGATGCGGTACTGGTTCTCCATCAGCTCGCCGACCGAACGCACCCGGCGATTGCCCAGATTGTCGATATCGTCGATCTCGCCCTTGCCGTCGCGCAGGTTCAAGAGCACGCGCAGGACCTCGATAATGTCCTCGCGGCGCAGCGTGCGCACATCGTCCGGGCATTCCAGATCCAGGCGCATATTCATCTTCACCCGGCCCACGGGCGACAGATCATAGCGCTCGGAATCGAAGAACAGGCCGTTGAACAGGGCCTCGGCGGTCTCCGGCGTGGGCGGCTCGCCCGGGCGCATGACCCGGTAGATGTCCACCAGCGCCTGGTCGCGCGTATCGTTCTTGTCAGCGGCCAGCGTGGTGCGCATATGGCCGCCCACCGCCACGCCGTCGATGTCGAGCACGTCAATGCCCTCCACCCCGGCTTCGGACAGGGCCTCCAGCACCTCTTCGGTCAGTTCGTCGCCGGCCTCGGCGTAGATCTCGCCGGTCTCCATATTGACCAGATCCTCGGCCGCATAGCGCCCGATCAGGTCGTCACCGGAGACCAACAGGGCCTGAAGCCCGTCCTCGGCCAGCTTGTTGGCGGTGCGCGCGGCGATCTTCTTGCCGGCCGGCGCCACCACCTCGCCCGAACGCGCGTCCACCAGGTCGCGCACGGGCTTCACCCCGCGCCAGCGTTCCTTGATATAGGGCAGCGTCCAGCCGTCCTTGGCGCGCGAATAGGTGATGCGGTCATAGAACGTGCCAAGGATCTCTTCCTTGTCCAGGCCCAGCGCATAGAGAAGGGTCGTCGCGGGCAGCTTGCGCCGGCGGTCGATGCGCACGTGCAGGATGTCCTTGGCGTCAAATTCCAGATCGAGCCAGGAGCCGCGGTAGGGAATGATGCGCGCAGCGAACAGGTATTTGCCCGAGGCGTGGGTCTTGCCGCGGTCATGGTCGAAGAACACGCCCGGAGAGCGGTGCATCTGGGAGACGATCACCCGCTCGGTGCCGTTGACGATGAAGGTGCCCTTGTCGGTCATGAGCGGGATATCGCCCATATAGACATCCTGCTCCTTGATGTCCTTGACCGAGCGCGCGCCGGTTTCCTCGTCCACATCGAACACGATGAGGCGCATCTTCACTTTCAGCGGCGCAGCGTAGGTCAGATCGCGCTGGATGCATTCCTCGACGTCGAACTTGGGCGCCTCGAATTCGTAGGAGACGAATTCCAGCACCGCGCGCTCGGAGAAATCCTTGACGGGGAAGACCGACTTGAACACGGCCTGCAACCCCTCGTCAGGGCGCCCGGACGTGCTCATGTCCTTCATCAGGAACTGCTCGTAGGAGTGCTTTTGAACCTCGATCAGGTTCGGCATCACCACGGCTTCGGGAATACGGCCGAAAGTTTTGCGGATGCGCTTCTTGCCCGTGAACGACAGACCCATTTTCGCTCCCTATCGCCGGCCTTGCCAGCGTCTTGCGCTCCCGGGGGACGCATCCCCCGTCACCCGTCCCGAACCCCGCAAGGCGGCCATTGAGGGGGCCCTTGCGGTGCGGCGCTGCGCGGCTCCGGGACGGAAATGGCCATGCAGCGGTATGCGTCTGGTGCGACGCCGTTACGGGCGCACGGGCAAGCCCCATGCGCCCGCAAGGGCGTTCGCCGGATCACCGGGACTGCCGCGGCGCGAGCGCTGCGGCGGCCCCGGAGGTCCTTACTTCAGCTCGACAGTGGCGCCAGCCTCTTCGAGCTTCTTCTTGATTTCCTCGGCCTCGGCCTTGGCGGCGCCTTCCTTGACGGCTTTGCCACCGGCTTCAACCAGGTCCTTGGCTTCTTTCAGGCCCAGGCCGGTAATCGCGCGGACTTCCTTGATCACGTTGATCTTCTTGTCCCCGGCAGTGACGAGAATGACGTCAAACTCGTCTTTCTCTTCCGCCGCAGCGCCACCAGCGTCACCGCCCGCCGGAGCGGCGACGGCGACAGCGGCCGCAGCCGCCTTGATGCCTTTGGATTCCAGGATGTCGTTAAGCTCCTTGGCTTCCAGAATGGTCAGGCCCAGGAGGTCTTCAGCAAGTTTGGCCACATCAGCCATGGTTTTGTTCCTTCGCGTTCGTCAGGGTTATGGGTTCGAGTTGCGGAGACGACGTCAGCTGGCCGCTTGTTCGCGGATCGCCTCGATCTGGCCGGCCAGGGTGGACCCCGGCGCGTTGAGCCGCGAGACGATCTCGCTGGCCTGGCCCATGAGACGGCCCACGATGGCGCCGATGAGTTCTTCACGCGACGGCATCTTGGAGAGCTCTTCAACGCCTTTGGCGTCGCCAAAGACATTCTCTTCCATGAAGCCGCCGATGATCTCGAACTTGGGGTTCGATTTGGCGAACTCGATCGCCACCTTCGGCGCTGCGGTGAAGTCTTCAGAAAAGGCAATGGCGATCGGACCTTGAAACATGTCCGCGGCGCCCTCGCCTTTCTGACCCTTCAGAGCGATCTTCGCCAGGCGGTTGCGGACGACTTTCAGACGTCCGCCCTTGGCCCGCAGATCACCGCGCAGCTTGGTCATTTCCGCAACAGTCAGACCCGAATAACGGGCCAGGACGACAGATCCGGAGGCGGAGAAAATCTCCGTGAGCTCCTCGACCGCCGCCACTTTGGTCGTACGATCCATTGCGGTCTCCCTTCGTTCGGACCGCCCACCGCGGGCGGCCCTCAAGCCGCCGCGCCATAACGCCGTCCGGTCAGACCGGGACAGGCGCGCCAGCGCGGACTTGCCTGCCCCAGGGCTCGAACCGCCACCCCGGCTCGCGCCGGTTAAAACGGTTTTCGCTCTGTCTCACCCGGGGCCGTCTGGATTAAGAGCGGCGCGAACGCCCCTCCCCCGGGATCTCGGACAGGCCGGACCGGATCAGGACGGCTGCGCCGCCAAAACCAGTCCGGACCCCCGCCCCGCCGCATCAACGGCCAGGCGGGTAACTCTCGCTTCAGCTGCTTCTAGGCAGCAGCTTCAGCCGGCGCCAAGGCGGACGCCTCGGCGACATCGATTTTCACGCCCGGCCCCATGGTGGAGCTCAGCGCGATGCGTTTGACATATTGGCCTTTGGCGCCGGACGGCTTGGCCTTCACCAGAGCCCCCAGCAGGGCGCGAATGTTTTCGCCCAGCGCGGCTTCGGAGAAGCTGGCCTTGCCAACGCCGGCGTGCACGATGCCCGCCTTCTCCACGCGGAATTCCACCGCGCCGCCCTTGGAGTCCGCAACCGCCTTGGCCACGTCCATGGTCACGGTGCCGACCTTCGGGTTCGGCATCATGCCGCGCGGGCCGAGCACTTTGCCCAGACGGCCGACCAGCGGCATCATGTCCGGGGTGGCGATCACCTTGTCGAAATCGATCTGGCCCGCCGAGACGGTCTCGAACAGGTCTTCAGCGCCCACCACGTCCGCGCCGGCCTTTTTGGCTTCGTCAGCCTTGGGGCCCTTGGCGAACACGGCCACGCGCACAGAGCGGCCCGTGCCATTGGGCAGGGACACGACGCCGCGCACCATCTGATCGGCGTGACGCGGGTCGACGCCCAGATTGACGGCGACCTCGATGGTCTCGTCAAACTTGGCCGTAGCGCGCTCTTTCACCAGCTTCACCGCATCGTCGAGGCTGTAAAGCTTGTCGCGATCAATGCCATTGCGCGCAGCGGCGGTCCGTTTTGCAATCTTCGCCATGACGCCTACTCCACCACTTCCAGACCCATGGAGCGCGCTGAACCCTCGATGATGCGGGTGGCGGCGTCCAGGTCGTTTGCGTTCAGGTCAGCCATCTTGGTTTCGGCGATCTCGCGGCACTGGGCGCGGGTCACCGAGGCGATGGGCGCAGCCTTGCCCGCCTCGCCAGACCCCTTTTGCACCTTGGCGGCCTTCTTCAGGAAGAAGCTCGCCGGCGGGGTCTTGGTGATGAAGGTGAACGACTTGTCCTGATAGACGGTGATGGTGGTGGGGATCGGAATCCCTTTTTCCATCTCTTGCGTCTTGGCGTTGAACGCCTTGCAGAATTCCATGATGTTCACGCCGCGCTGACCCAGCGCCGGCCCGATGGGCGGCGAGGGGTTGGCTGCGCCGGCGGGAACTTGCAGGTTGATATAACCTGTAATCTTTTTCGCCATGGCCCTTCCTCCATAAGACGCGGAACCGTTCCACGCCCTTGCTTTGCGCGGGGGCGGACCCCCGCAAGGGTGGCGCGGTCACGGCCCCGGCATGGTCTTGCGCCGGAACCTCCCGCACCCTCACGCCAGTCAGGTCGATTTTTCGACCTGGCTGAACTCCAGCTCGACCGGGGTGGCCCGGCCGAAAATATTGATCGCGACCTTCAAGGTCTCCTTGCCGTCGTCGACATCCTCGACCACGCCGACAAAGCCCATGAAGGAGCCATCCGTCACGCGCACGCTCTCGCCGATCTCATAGCTGATGGTGGAGCGCGGACGCTCCGCGTCGTCCTCCATCTGGCCCATGATGCGGCGGATTTCGCTTTCCGGCACCGGCAGCGGGCGCTTGCCCGAGCCCAGGAAGCCGGTCACGCGCGGGGTGTTCTTGACGAGGTGATAGGCCTCGTCGGTCATGTCCATCTTCACCAGAACATAGCCGGGGAAATATTTGCGCTCGGCGTTCACCTTGCGGCCGCGGCGCACCTCGGTGACCTCTTCGGTCGGCACGAGGACTTCCTCGAACTTGTCCTCCAGCCCCTTCAGCACGGCTTCGGAGCGGATGGCCTCGGCCACCTTCTTCTCGAAGTTGGAAAAGGCGTTGACGATATACCACTTGGCGGACATGGCGGCGTCAGCCTCCCAGACTCAGAAGCGCGTTGACGATCCAGCCCAGCACGGTGTCCACGGCAAAGAAGAAGATCATGGCGATGATCGACATGATCACCACCATGATGGTGGAGATCAGGGTCTCACGCCGGCCCGTCCAGGTGACCTTGCGGCCTTCCTGGCGCACTTCGGAGAAAAAGCGCAGCGGGTTGAACGGTTTCTTGCGGGCAGGCGCAGAGGCTGCGTTGTCCGAAGACCCGCTTCGGCCGCTGGCGGCCGGTTTCGCCGGCGGGCGGTTTTTCGTCTCTCGCGCCATCGCGTCAAGTCATCTTTCTCAATTCACCGGCGCCAGGCGCTCAGGGCTGGAGCGCCTGGCAGGGGCGGAGGGGCTCGAACCCCCGACCTGCGGTTTTGGAGACCGCCGCTCTACCAGCTGAGCTACACCCCTGTTGAGCTGCACCGTTGCGCCGCACACAAGCCGACAGGCGGAACGTCGCCGCCCGCCTTGCCAGAGCCGGTGCTTGTACATCGCCCGGCGCGCGATGCAAACAGGGCGCTGCAAAAATTCTTCACTCCGCGCGGATCGTCTGCATCCACCCATATGGGAAAGCGGTGAGACCGGCTCAAGCGCGCGGTCTGGCCTCCCCATCCAGATGAGGGACAATCAGCGCCATACCCTTCCCTCCCCCTCGATGGGGGAGGTGTCCCGAACGCAGTGAGGGACGAAAGGGGGTGAAGGCGCTGACGTTCGGAAAGCTGAGCGCCGCACCCCTCACCTTACCTCTCCCCTCAGGGAGGGGAGAGGAGGCTTTGATGCTGCGTGTTTTCGGAAAATGCCTGGCGCCTGGCTCAAAGGATCAAGCGCGGCGTGGACGCCCCCTCTCCCCCATGGCCATGGGGGAGAGGATAAAGGTGAGGGGGTGCGGGAGATCATGTCGCGCCTGCCGCCCCACCCCACCCGGACCGGAGCAAAGCTCCGGCCCACCCTTTCCACCCAGGGAAGGGAGAAGTAGCCCCCCTGCGTATTGATCCGCCCCCGCCCCGCCTCTAGCCTTGCCCCCTGCCCGTCATCAGCCCCCAGGAGTCCTGCCATGATCCGCACCTGTCTCGCCGCCCTCGCCGCCTTCGCCCTGATGGCGGGCGCAGCCGCCGCAGACCGGCAGGCCCGCGAGGTTTCCGAGGCCGAGGCGCGCGCCGTCCACGCGCGCGTGCTCACCCTGGACACCCATATCGACATCCCGCGCGGCTACGCCACTCACGCCATCGATCCGGGCGGCTTCACCCGGCTGCAGAATGACCTGCCCAAGATGCGCGCGGGCGGGCTCGATGCGGCCTTCCTGATTGTCTATGCCGGCCAGGGGCCGCTGGATGATGACGGCTACGCCAGCGCGCGCGCGACGGCTGAAAACACCTATCAGGCCATCATGCGCATGACGCGGGCCTATCCCGATCAGATCGCCCTGGCGCGCACGGCCGACGAGGTGGAGGCCATCCATGCCGAAGGCCGGCTGGTGGCGCTCATCGGCATCGAGAACGGCTATCTTCTGGGCCCGTCGCTGGATGATCTGCCCCTGTGGGCGGAACGCGGCGTGCGCTATGTGGGCCTGACCCATTTCGGCCATAACCAGTTCGCCGGCAGCTCCAACCCGCTCGAGCGGCTGGGGGATTCAGACGAGGATCCGGGCCTGTCAGAGCTCGGCCGCGCCCTGATCCCCGCGCTCAATGATCACGGCATCCTTGTGGACGTGTCCCACGTGGGCAAGCGCTCCATGATGGAGGCCGTCGCCCTGTCGCGCGCGCCCATTATCGCCTCCCATTCGGGCGCCTCCGGCTATTACGAGAATGCGCGCAATCTCGATGACGAGCAGCTGGACGCGATCCGCGATAATGGCGGCGTCGCCCAGATGGTCGCCTTCCGCTCCTATGTGGCCGATGTGGACCCGCGCATCCTCGAAGGCATCACCGCCCTGCGCGAGCGCTATCTGTCAGAAGGCTGGGCGGGCGCCTCACAGGCCGATCTGATCGCTTACCAGGACGGCGTGGCGGGCTTGCGGGCGCGTTATGACGACGTCACGCTCGCCCAGTTCGCCGACCATATCGACTACGCCGTGGCGCGCATCGGCATCGAGCATGTGGGCATCTCGTCCGATTTCGATGGCGGCGGCGGGGTCGAGGGCTGGGACGACGCCTCCGAAACCCTCAACGTCACCTGGGAGCTCCTGCGCCGCGGCTATAGCGAGGACGAGATTCGCGCCCTGTGGGGCGGCAATGTCCTGCGCATCCTGCGCGCGGCCGAAGCGGCGGCGCAGTAAGCGCCGCCCTGCCTCTCTTTGAAGACAAGGACATGATGGCAGCCCCGCTGCCCCCACCTCAGATGGGAGGGATAGCGGGGCCGCCGCAAGATTAGTGTGCGCGCGCTTCGCCGGTAGAGGCCTCGGCGCGGGCGGCGGCGGCGAAGGCGGCTTCATCCGCTTCGCTCCACTCCACCGGTTCGACCCGGCCCGCCAGCGCGTGCTCGAGCACCTGATCGACGGTGTCGACCGGGATGATCTCAAGGCCCTGTTTCACATTGTCGGGGATCTCGGCGAGATCCTTTTCATTGTCGCGCGGGATCAGCACCGTCTTCACCCCGCCGCGCAGGGCCGCCAGCAGCTTCTCCTTCAGGCCGCCAATCGGCAGCACCCGGCCGCGCAGCGTGATCTCGCCGGTCATGGCCACATCCTTGCGCACCGGGATGCCGGTGAGCGCCGAAACGATGGCCGTGATCATGGCGCCGCCCGCTGACGGGCCATCCTTGGGCGTGGCGCCTTCGGGCACGTGGACGTGAATGTCGGTGGAGCGGAACACGGGCGGCTTCACGCCCAGCGCTGGCGCGCGGGACTGGACATAGGAATTGGCCGCGGAGATGGATTCCTTCATCACATCGCGCAGATTGCCCGTGACCGTCATCTTGCCGCGCCCGGGCATCTTGACCGCCTCGATGGTCAGAAGATCGCCGCCCACCTCGGTCCAGGCCAGCCCCGTGACCAGGCCCACCCGGTCCTCATGCTCGGTCTCGCCGAAGCGGTGTTTGCGCACGCCAGCGAAATCATTGAGATTTTCAGGCGTGACGGTGATGGTCTCGGCTTCGCCCGCCACCAGCTTGCGCACCGCCTTGCGCGCCAGGCCGGAGATCTCGCGCTCCAGATTGCGCACGCCGGATTCGCGCGTGTAGTAGCGGATCAGATCGCGCAGCCCCGTCTCGGTCAGGGTCCACTCTCCCTCTTTGAGGGCATGGGCCTTCATCACCTTGGGGATGAGGTGGCGGCGTGCGATCTCCACCTTCTCGTCCTCAGTGTAACCGGCGATGCGGATGATCTCCATGCGGTCCAGCAAGGGCTGGGGCATGTTGAGCGTGTTGGCCGTGGTGATGAACATCACGTCCGACAGGTCGTAATCGACTTCCAGATAATGGTCGTTGAACGTGCTGTTCTGTTCGGGATCGAGCACTTCGAGCAGCGCCGCCGCCGGATCGCCGCGATAGTCCGCGCCCAGCTTGTCGATCTCGTCCAGCAGGAAGAGCGGATTGGAGCTCTTGGCCTTCTTCATGGACTGGATGACGCGCCCGGGCATGGAGCCGATGTAAGTGCGCCGGTGGCCGCGAATCTCGGCTTCGTCGCGCACGCCGCCCAGCGACATGCGCACGAACTCGCGTCCCGTGGCCTCGGCGATGGAGCGGCCCAGCGAGGTCTTGCCCACGCCCGGCGGCCCGACCAGGCACAGGATCGGCCCGCGCAGCTTGCGCGTACGCGCCTGCACGGCCAGGTGCTCGATAATGCGCTCCTTGACCTTCTCCAGCCCGTAATGGTCGCGCTCGAGCGTGTCCTCGGCCTTTTTCAGGTCGTTGCGCACTTTCTTGCGCTTGTTCCAGGGGATGGAGAGAATCCAGTCGAGATAATTGCGCACCACCGTGGCCTCAGCGGACATGGGGCTCATCTGGCGCAGCTTCTTCATCTCGGCGTCGACCTTGGCGCGCGCCTCCTTGGAGAGCTTGGTCGCTTCGATGCGCTCTTCGAGCTCGGCCAGCTCCTCGCGCCCGTCATCGCCTTCACCCAGCTCGCGCTGGATCGCCTTCATCTGCTCATTGAGATAATATTCGCGCTGGGTTTTCTCCATCTGCCGCTTCACGCGGTTTCGGATTTTGGTTTCGACCTGGAGGACGGAAATCTCCCCCTCCATCAGCGCAAACACGCTCTCCAGACGCGAAGCCACGTCCGGATTGGCCAGAAGCTCCTGCTTGTCGGTGATCTTCACCGCCAGATGCGCCGCTATGGT
The DNA here is from genome assembly GCF_008630495.1 of Alkalicaulis satelles. Lineage (GTDB taxonomy): Bacteria > Pseudomonadota > Alphaproteobacteria > Caulobacterales > Maricaulaceae > Oceanicaulis > Oceanicaulis satelles. The sequence continues at coordinate 206,496 of NZ_VWOJ01000005.1, read as the reverse complement.
GTCGGACATCTTGGCCGGATCCGCGATCTCGCTAACCGCCGCCAGCGCCTCGGGCGGCACTTTCTTGTTCAGCTTGACATAGTCATCGAATTTGTCGGCGGCCGCGCGCATCAGCGCCTCCACCTCGGCGGCGTCGCGCACGCTCTCGTCCACAATGCGCGCCTCGGCCTCGAAATAGGCCTGATTGTCGAGATAGCCGGTCACAGCCATGCGCCGCCCGCCCTCGACCAACACCTTCACCGTGCCATCGGGCAGTTTCAGGAGCTGAAGCACTGAGGCCACCACGCCTTCAGGATAGATGGCGTCAGGCGCAGGATCGTCATCGGCGGCGCTGATCTGGGTGGCCAGCAGGATCTGCTTGTCCCCGCGCATCACTTCTTCCAGTGCGCGTACGGATTTTTCACGCCCCACGAAAAGCGGCACAATCATGTGGGGGAACACCACAATATCGCGCAGGGGCAGAAGCGGCAGGGTGCGGGTTTCGGTCATCCGTTCAGGTCTCCACGCCGGGCGCACACAAGGCGCTGGCGCTCTGTCATGTGTCAGGCAGGCAGGGTCGCCCGCTTTGGCTGATCAAACAAGTGGAGCCCCGCACCCGCCCCTTCAAGACACCTGGCCCGGACAGCTGCAGCATACCGGTGCGAAGCACGCTACGGGGCGCCGATCCATTTGTGGGTCTGCAAGCTGAGGCGCCATTGGGGATGTTTGAGGCAGTATTCATAGGCGGCTTGCGCGTTGGCCATCTGGTCCGGGCCATCCATGGGCTGCAGGCGGAACTGTTCAAAATCAAGATGAGCGAAGCGCTCAGGCGGGGCGTCAGCCTGGGGGTAGACCAGCTTGAGCTCGTGGCCCGAGGTCTGGCGCAAAGGCGCGGTGGATTTGGGACTGACGCAGATCCAGTCAATGCCCGCGGGGGCTTTGATCGTGCCATTGGTCTCCACCGCGATTTCGAAGCCGGCCTTGTGCAGGGCGCTGATCAGCGCCTCATCCAGCTGCAGGAGCGGCTCGCCGCCCGTGCACACCACATAAGGCTCACCCCCGTCCGGCCACAGCTTGCGGACGGCGCCTGCGAGCGCTTCGGGGGTCGCGAACTTGCCCCCGCCAGGGCCGTCGGTTCCAACAAAATCGGTATCGCAGAAGCGGCATACGGCGCTCATGCGGTCACGCTCCAGCCCGCTCCACAGATTGCAGCCGGCGAAGCGCAGGAACACCGCCGGGCGCCCGGCCTGGCCGCCCTCGCCCTGCACGGTGAGGAACATCTCCTTGACCGAATAGGTCATGTCGCGCCCGGCCCCCGCCATGCCGCCCAGCCGCCCGCACGCAGCCCGCAGGCCGGACAGTCACCGCAGCCATAGCCCCAGTCGTGACGCGTCTCACGATCGCCGCGATAGCAGGTGTGGCTATGCTCCACGGTCAGATCGACCAGCGCGTCCCCGCCCAGCTCATGGGCCAGCGCCCAGGTCTCGCCCTTGGTCAGATGCATGAGCGGGGTGTCGATGGTGACGGGGCTGTCCAGACCCAGCGACAGGGCGCGCGCCTGAGCGTCGATAGTGTCCTGCCGGCAATCGGGATAGCCTGAATAGTCCGTCTGGCACACGCCGGTGACCAGCACTGGCAGGCCCCGGCGCCAGCCATGGGCGGCGGCCAGGGTCAGGAACACCAGGTTGCGTCCCGGCACGAAGGTATTGGGCAGGCCGCGCGCATCCATCTCGAAGGCCATGTCGCGCGTCAGCGCGCTTTCGGCCAGAGCGCCATAGCCGGTGATATCCACCACGATGTCAGGACCCAGTCGCGGCGCCCACCGAGGAAAATGCGTCGCTATCGCCTCGCGCACCGCCATGCGCGCTTCCATTTCCACGCCGTGGCGCTGGCCGTATGTGAAGCCAATGGTCTCCACATGGCCATACCGCGCCAGCGCCCAGGCCAAGCAGGTGGCCGAATCCTGTCCGCCCGACAACAGCACCAGGGCGCGCGCATCATGATCCATCGCATACTCCATCGCGCCCGTGTATATCCGGTTGCTGAACGATGTCTGCAAGGAGATGCGTCATGACCGCCAGTGCGATGGGCCTGCTCTACACCACCTGGCCGGACGCTCAGAGCGCCGAAACCGCTGCCGAGGCGGTGCTGGCCGAGGGCTTGTGCGCCTGTGTGAACATACTCGGCGAGAGTCGCTCGCTGTTCCGCTGGGAAGGCGAAATGCGCAGCGAACGCGAAATCATCGCCCTGTTCAAGACATCTGCGGGGAAGGCGTCAGCGCTCAGCGACCGGATCGCGCGCCTGCACCCGTATGACGAACCGTGCATTATCGACCTAGCCGTCAGCCCGGAAGGCAGCTCGGACGGATTTCTGGCCTGGGTGCGCGGCGAAGCAGGCGCGCGGCCGGGCTGATCACAGCTATCTGGATCAGGCTATGCGGCGCAGCGAGGCGGCGGCGGCCACGTCGCCGGCCAGCGCCTGCTCCAGTGCGGACTTCAGGTGATCGGCCGAGACAGGCGCGCGCACCTGGGTCTCATTGGCTATCTGGCGCACCGGCTCGTCAAGATCATGCACCAGGCGCACCACCGGCGTCATGGACGCGGTGGACGGCAATGAGCGCACATCATCCGCAGCCTCTTCGGGTTCGCAATCCTCAATGGCGAGGCCCACCACGACCGCATCATAGGCCGCCGCCCCCAAAGCCGAGACCAGTTCCGGGCTGGAGCCTACACAGGTCACCGCGCAGTTGAAGGATTTGAGATAGCCCAGCAGCACCGAGCGGCGGGCCGGGTCGCTTTCCGCCACCAGCATGCGCAGACGGCGCAGGGTCAGGCTGAGCGTCTCGCCATCCGCATATCGGTCCGCCTTGACCGAGACCGGCAAGGTGATGTCGAACCAGAACACAGAGCCCTCATCCGCCGGACCGGGCTCATAGCCCACCCGGCCCTGCATCAGGCCCGCCAGGCGCTTGGTCAGATGGAGGCCAAGCCCGGTGCCATGTTCACGGATGGACGGATCCACGACATCCTGGGTCAGGCTGTCGAACAAGCGCGGGCGTGCGCTTTCAGGCACGCCCGAACCGGTGTCCCGCACGATGACATGCAGGCGCGCCGCACCGGCATTGTCCAGCTGTGTGCGCAGGGTGACCTTGATGGAGCCCTCTTCGGTGAAGCGGATGGCGTTAGCCACGAAAATACGGGTCATCTGGAAAACCCGGCCCTCATCGGCGCGCAAAGCGCGGCTGCTCTCGCCTTCCAGCTCCACGTCGAGACGCAACCCCTTGAGTGCGGCCTGGGGCTCGAACATGCGCCGGGTCTTTTCCGCCAGCGCCGCCGCGGTGACGTCTTCCAGATTGAGCTCAAGGCGGCCCGCCTCGATGCGCGCCACATCCACCACATCCGACAACATGCAAGCCAGCGACTGGCCGGATTCGCGCACGCGCTTGGCCATGCGAGCGGGCTCGCCTTCAAGCCCCGCCTCCTCAAGAAGATGGGCCATGCCCAGCACGCCATTGAGGGGCGTGCGCAACTCATGGCTCATATTGGCCAGCACAGCAGCATTGGCGCGCGCCTGATCTTCGGCGCGGCGGGCGGCCAGATCATTGTGCTCGGCCAGGCGCATCATGGCGCTGGCCTGAGCCTCGGTCTGGCGGCGCACCTCCTCCAGTTCGAAATTGGAGCGCACAGCATCGGTCAGCGTGGCCGAAAAGCCGCGCGCCAGCTTGCAGGTCACCACCAGGAACAGAACCATCAAGCCTGCGAAGAGATATCCGTACAGCCCGCCCTGATAGGCCATATAGCTGGCGCTGATCAGCATGGCCGGAGCGTTGTAGGCGAGCACCGCCTGGGGCGCCGCCGCAGAGGTCAGGGCCGAGCCCGCCGTCATGCCGCCAATCATCACGATCGCCGCCGTCAGCGCAAAGGCCGAGGCGCCCTCGCCCACCATCCAGGGGGTCACGCCCCACAGCGAGCCCATTACAAAAGACAGGGCCAGGAAGGCTCCCATCATCCGCCGGCTGAGCGCCTGGCCAGGTTTGCGGGCCGGCATCAGCACCGCCAGGCGCAGCCCGGATACGACCACCACAGCCGCCAGCCATGCGGCCAGCACAAGAGGGCTGACCCCGCCAGCCAGGAACACCGCCATCACAGCAGCATTGAGCACGTTTACTGGTCCGGACGTCAGCCCGCTGCGCGCAATCAGTCTCAGGCGCGCATCACGTACACGTTGGGAAATATCGTCCTGGCGCACACTCGCGCCTGCGGCTTGCTCGCCCATGCCATCAACCCTGTCTGCACCGCCTCTGTGTGCGGTTTTCTGACGCCATATCTGCCAGAGAGGTCTTAAAACGCGGTGCATGAGACGTTTATGATCTGGCAAGACGCTATGGAGCGCCCGTCCATGATCCGCACACTTTTGGCCGCCGCCTGCCTTGGCGCCCTGGCGCTTGCCGGGTGCTCGGACGCGCCTGAAAGGCCGCCCTCGACCCGTGCGGCCGACCTGACTCCGGTCGACCCGTCCGCTTCAGCTGAACTGCTCAGCTGGCAGGATCTCATCCCCGATGACGAACTGGAAGCCATGCTGGCGCTCAATGAGGGACGGCGCGACCCCTCCTTGATGAGCCGTTTCCTCAATCAGGAAGGCCTGGTCGACGGCCAGACGGGCACGTTCAATGTGGTGGAGGAGCTCGAAGGGCTCATCGTGCGCATGCCCGGCTATCTGTTGCCGCTGGAATATGAGGAGCGCGGATCCGCACGCGAATTCCTGTTCCTGCCCTATCATGGGGCCTGCATCCACTATCCCGCCCCGCCGCCCAACCAGATCGTCTATCTGCGCTCCATCGATCCGATCCGGTTCAACGCGCTGTGGGATCCGGGGGGGGGGGGGGGCCCAAGGCAAAGCGGGGGGGCCGACACCAACGGGGCGCCCATCCCCTCCTCCATGACCGTGCGCTCGGTGGAGCCCTATCGCGGCGGACGGCCGCGCTGACATGACAAACCCCCGGCGCCATGCGCCGGGGGTCATCACTTCAATCGGCGTCCAGTCAGGACTTATTCGTCTTCCCAGCCCCAAGGCGTGGGCGGCGTGTCGACCTCTTCGGTCAGGTCGAACGTGACCTCGAAGAAGCGGTTCTCACGGGTCAGCCGGTAATAGAAGGCCGTCTCGGTCAGTTCCATGATCCAGATATTGGTGGCCGATTCGGGAATGCCTTCGCGCACGAACAGCTCCTGGCTGAACGTATCGACCACGAAGTCGGCGCGCGCGCCGGCCGGGGGCATGACAGTCTCGCCGCCATACTGGGTCAGCACGTCTTCAGAGCCGTCTTCCTTGCGATGATCATGCTTCAGGCGCAGCCGGCCATCGTCCAGGCGGGTGATCAGCCAGGTGCGCGAATGGTCATCGCCCACATGGAAGGGCACGCGCACCTCGTCCTCGAAGCACTCGCGCACATGCATCACCAGATCGCGCCCGGCGAAGGCCTCATCGCGCGGATCGTCCGGGCTGGTGATGGAGCCGGCGAAGGACTGGCCGCAAAGCGCGCTGAGCCCTTCGATCAGGCCAGCAGGCCCGGTGAGTTCATCGACAGCATCGTCAGCCGCATCGGCGACATCAGACACCGCATCGTCCAGCGCCTCATCAGCGCCTTCAATGGCCTCTTCGGCCTGCTCGGCGAGGCCTGCGGCCTCGTCTTCAACCGGATCGGAATCCGGCGCGCCATTGCACGCCGTCAAAGCCAGCGCGCATGCGCCCGCCATCAGTACCGCATATTTCATATCAGGCAGCCTCCCCTTTGGACTTCACGAGTTTCTGGACACGCCTGACCGCGCGGTCACGCTTCAGGCGAGAAAGATAATCAATGAACACCACGCCTTCGAGATGGTCCATCTCGTGCTGGATGCACACCGCAAACAAACCCTCGGCGATTTCCTCACGAGGCTCGCCGTCATAATCGAGATAAGTGACGCGCACCCGGGCGGGCCGGTCGACCTCGTCATAGATTTCCGGCACGGACAGGCAGCCTTCCGAGTAGGGCTTGAGCTCCTCGGTCAGCGGCGTGATCTGCGGATTGACGAAAAAGCGCGGCTGGTCGCGCGTGTCAGAAAGATCCATGACGATCACGCGCTTGTCCACGCCGATCTGGATGGCGGCCAGCCCAATGCCGTCAGCCGCATACATGGTCTCGGCCATGTCATCCATCAGCACGCGCAAGGCCTCGTCCACGCGCTCGACCGGCTTGGACACCAGCTTCAGGCGCGGATCAGGCACTGTGAGGATCGTGCGTACAGTCATGCTTTACACGTAAAGCCATTAAGCTTGGCATTCAAGCGGTCCGGCCCTTGCAGGACATGGCTCCGGCTAGGCGAAGGAGGCCCCTCATGCGCCTGTTTGAGACATCCATGGCTGCGTTGTGTGCGCGCGACCGCGAACTCTGGCGCGCTTATGCTGCGCCAGACGGACGCCTTGTCAGCCCCTATCTCCTGCCCGAATTTGCTGATCTGGTTGATGCCGAACGCGGTGATGTGCGTGTGGTGATCGCCGGTGACGCCGCCCGCCCGGCGGGCTTTTTCGCCTGCCATTGCGGGCCGGATGGCGTCATCCGCCCGGTGGGGGCGCCGCTGTCAGACTATCAGGGCTTTGTTGGCCGGCCCGGACTTGAGCTGGACGAACGCGCCATAATGAATGTGCTGGGCGCCCATGCCCTGGTTTATGACAATTGGACCGGCGCCGCGCCGGGCAAGGTGCGCACGCGCGAAGGCTCCCAGATTATCGATCTCACCGCCGGTCCGGACGCATGGCTGTGCAATCGCCGCAATTTGCACCGCGCTCATTTCAAGAAACTGGACCAACGCGCCCGCAAGGCCGGGCGCGAGTTCGGGCCGGCGCAAATTGTCTTTGGCGACCCGAATGGAGAGCGCTATGAGGCGCTCAAGGCATGGAAGAGCGCGCAATACCGCACCTCGGGCCTGCTCGACCTGTTTGATGTGCCCTGGATCGAGGGGGTGTTCGCCCGCACTGCCGCGCGCGCTTTCGGTCCCTTCCGCGGCATGGTCGCCTCGCTTTATCTGGGCGAGGAACTGGCGGCCGTTGAAATCGGTCTTTGCGCCGGAAGCGTGTATCATTCCTGGATACCCGCCTATGACCCTCGATTTGCATCGGTCTCGCCAGGGCTGCTGCTTCTCAACGGCATCATCGCCAATTCTGAGGCGCTGGGCCTGACTCGAATCGATCTGGGCAAGGGTGAGCAAGACTACAAGCGCTATTACGCCGACTACGCCGCGCCACTGAGCGCCGGACGGCTCATGCGCCCGTGCATGGCGGCGGCCGGCGCGGGCTTCTGGTCCCTGGCCGAGGCTGCAGGCGGGGTTCTGCCCGAACCGCTGTCCAGCGCGCCGGTCAAGCTGCGCCGGCGCTGGTCGCATACAGCGGCTGCCGAACCGGCCTTCCCGTCGCGCGTGAAACGCATGGCCAGCGCTTTCGCCAGCGCGCCCCGGCGTCTGGCCCATACCGGTTGATCCTCACGCAAGCGTCAGTTTCCTTTTGCCCGCGGGCGCCTATGTAGGGGGGTGTCCGTTTCTGGCAGAAGGAGACCCGTTATGATGAGATTGAGCGCCGCCACCCTGATGGCCGCCGCCCTGACCGCCCCGGCCCTGGCTGATCAGGTCCATGAAACCGAACAGGCCAATTTCACTGTTGAGACCATAGCGCAGGGCCTCGCCTTTCCCTGGGCCATCGATTTCCTGCCGGACGGATCCAAGCTGGTGACCGAGCGCGATGGCCGCCTGCGCGTGATCGAAGCGGACGGAACCCTGCGCGCCGAACCTGTGGAGGGCCTTCCCGATGACCTTATCGTCATTCGTCAGGGCGGCCTGATGGACGTACAGATCGCCCCCGACTTCGCGGATACCCGCCAGGTCTATTTCAGCTATGCGCAGGGAACCGATGACGCCAACGGCACCGCTCTGGCGCGCGGCGTGCTCAGCTCTGACATGAGCGCGCTGGAGGACGTCGAGGTGCTGTTCCGCGCCAATTTCGACAAGAGCCGCGGCTTCCATTTCGGCGGGCGCATCCTGTTTAATGACGACGGCACGCTGTTCCTGACTCTGGGTGATGGCGGACGCTATCAGGACGAGGCCCAGAACCCTGAAAATCATCTGGGCACGGTCGTGCGCCTGAACCGCGACGGTTCCATCCCGGCGGATAATCCGGCCATCGAGAATGGCGCGCCGGGCGTGTTCACCTTCGGCCACCGCAATGTGCAGGGCATTGCGCGCAATCCGGCCACCGGCTCGATATGGACCAGCGAGCACGGCCCGCGCGGCGGGGACGAGATCCATATCCTGGAGCCGGGAAACAATTTCGGCTGGCCGGTGGTGACCTATGGCATCAATTATGACGGCTCGATCATCACCGAGGAGCGCGAGCGCCCCGAGTTTGTCCAGCCGATCTGGTACTGGACGCCCTCCATCGCGCCGGGCGGCATGGCCTTCTATACCGGCGAGGCCTTCGAGCACTGGCGCGGCGATCTGTTCCACGCAGCGCTGGCCGGCATGACGATCCAGCGCATGGAAGTTCATGGCGACCGGGTGATCGGCATTGAGGACCTGCTCACCGATCGCGAACAGCGCTTCCGCGATGTGCGCACCGGCCCGGACGGCTTCCTCTACATCCTGGTCGACGACGTCGAAGGCGAAGTACTGCGCCTGGTCCCGGCGCAGTAGCACGAGGCGGCGGCGCTCTTTTCCTGTCGAGGGGGAGAGAGCGCCGCACTTCGCCTTCCCGCAATAACCGTCGCACAATCGGCAAACACAGGAACCCATCCCCCATGGTATCCAACCGCCTCAGCGGTAGCTGATGTCCGGTGGATGGAGCCCCGCTCTCCTGCGCATCAAGTCCGAAGGCTGGCCGGGAAGGGAGGAAACGATGCGGGATGAAAATTCCGGCGAAGCCGCCCCTAAATCTCCAGCACCTCTGCACCGTCTTCCTCGCCAACGATGACGGTGCGGGCCAGGCCTATGAACAGGCCGTGCTCCATCACGCCGGGGATCGCTGCAAGGCGCCGGGCGGTGTCTTCTGGATTGGGCAGCTCGCCGCATTCGCAGTCCAGGATGAAATGACCGCCATCGGTCACGAAGGGCGCTGGACCGTCTCCGCGCCGTCTCAGGGCCACGTCCGCGCGCGGCGCGCCCGAAGCGCGCAGGGCGTCAAACACCTTCTTGGCGGTGATGGTGAAGGCGAACGGGTCGACCTCCACCGGCAGCGGGAAGGCGCCCAGCGTCTCCACCAGCTTGGTCTCGTCAATGACCACGATCATGCGGTCCGAGGCGTGGGCGATGATCTTCTCGCGCAACAGGCACCCGCCCCCGCCCTTGATCAGGCGGAAACGCCCGTCCACCTCGTCAGCGCCATCCACGGTAAGGTCGATGCGGCTGGCCTGATCCGCCGGGATCAGCGGCACGCCTGCAGCTTGGGCGGCGCGCTCGGTCATGGATGAAGTGGGCACGCCGCGAATATCGCTGAGCAAGCCCGCCTTGAGCGCCTTGCCCAGCCGATCGATGAAAATTTCCGCCGTGGAGCCCGAGCCCAGGCCCAGGATCATGCCGCTCTCGGCATAGTCCAGAGCGGCCTCGGCCGCATGGGCCTTCATGGCGGCGGCGCTCACTTGTCCACCCCGCCCAGTAGCACGAATTTCAGCTCGGTGAATTCCTCCACCCCCCACTTGCCGCCCTCGCGGCCAATGCCCGATTCCTTCATGCCGCCAAAGGGCGTGGCGGGCGAGCCGACCATGGGGGCGTTGACGCCCACCATGCCAAATTCCAGCGCCTCGCTCATGCGGTGCACCCGGCCCACATCGCGGGTGTAGAGATAGGCCGCCAGACCATAGCGCGTATCATTGGCGAGCCTGATCATCTCCGCCTCGTCCGCGGCGCGGTAGACCGAGGCCACGGGACCGAAAATCTCGTTGGAAGCCATGGACAGAGAGACATCGCTTCCGCCCTCGATCAGGGTCGGCGCGTAGAAGGCGCCGCCCATCTTGCCCGCCAGCGACTGGCCGCCGGTGATGATTTTGGCGCCGCGCTCGCGCGCATCGTCCACCAGGGCCGCGACCCGCTCGACCGCTTCATCATGGATCAGCGGGCCGATATCGGTGCGCTCTTCAAAGCCGGAGCCTACTTTCAGCTTCTCCACCCGAACCCTGAGCGCCTTGATCAGGGCGTCGGCCACGCCCTCCTGGGCGATGATGCGGTTGGCTGACACGCAGGTCTGACCCGCCGCGCGGAACTTGCTGGCCATCACCCCGTCGGCGGCGGCCTCCACATCAGCGTCGTCCATGATCAGGAAGGGCGCATTGCCGCCCAGCTCCAGAGAGACGCGCTTCACCCCGTCTGCCGCCTGGCGCATCAGCAGCTTGCCGACCTCGGTCGAGCCGGTGAAGCCGATCATGCGCACGGCGTCAGCCTTGGTCATGACGGGGCCGAGCGTTTCGGCCTCGCCACAGATCACATTGAAGACACCCGCCGGGAAACCGGCCCGCTTGGCCAGCTCTGCCAGCGCCAGCGCAGAGAGCGGTGTTTCCGGGGCCGGCTTGACCACCACCGTACAGCCCGCCGCCAGCGCCGGGGCGCATTTGCGGGTGATCATGGCGGAGGGGAAATTCCACGGCGTGATGCAGGCCACCACCCCCACCGGCTGGCGCAGCGTCCATCCGCGCGAGCCGGGAAATGGCGTGCTCAGCGTTTCGCCATGCACGCGCATGGCTTCTTCCGCCGACCAGCTGACAAAGCCCGCGCCATAGACCACCTCGCCGCGCGCTTCCTTCAAAGGCTTGCCCATCTCAGCGGTGATGATGGCGCCCAGATCGGCCGCGTGCTCCACGATCAGATCGTGCCAGCGCCGCACCAGCCGCGCACGCTCATAGACCGAGACCTGTTTCCAGCTGGCGAAGGCGCGCGCGGCAGCGTCCACCGCCCGGTGCGCTCCGCCCGCGCCAACATCAGCCACCTTGGCCACCAGCGAGCGGTCAGCGGGGTTTCGCACCTCGAAAAAGTCCGAGGAATCCAGCCAGCCGCCATCCACAAAGGAAGCGGTCTTCAGGAGCGACGGGTCTTTCAGGCGGTCCTTGAGGTCAGTGGTCATACTCACTCCGTGGCTTTCGATTTTTTCGCGCTCATGGCGGCGCGGAAGCGGGCGGCCCAGCCGGGCTTGGTCTCCTGACGCGCGCGGGCCAGACCCAGCGCGTCATCGGGCACGTCAGAGGTGATCACCGCGCCCGAGCCGGTCATGGCCCCGCGCCCGATGGTCACGGGAGCGACGAGCGAGGAGTTCGAGCCGATGAAGGCGCCCTCCCCGATCACCGTCCTGTGCTTGAAATAGCCGTCATAATTGCAGGTGATCGTCCCGGCGCCGATATTGGCCTTGGCCCCCACATCGCTGTCTCCGATATAGGCCAGATGGTTCGCCTTGGCCCCGGCGCCAAGGCGCGATTTCTTCACCTCGACGAAATTTCCGATTTTCGCGCCCGTCTCCAGCACCGCGCCCGGGCGCAGTCGCGCATAGGGACCCACCTCGCAAGCCTCGCCCACGCGCGCGCCTTCCAGATGGCTGAACGCCCGGATGCGCGCGCCCGAAGCGATGGTGACCCCGGGGCCGAACACCACATGGGGCTCGATCTCCACGTCGGCGGCGATCTGGGTGTCATGGCTGAACCAGACCGTCTCCGGCGCGGTGAGCGTCACCCCTGCGGCCATGGCTTCAGCCCGGCGCCGGGTCTGGAAGGCGGCTTCGGCGGCGGCGAGATCGGCCCGGTCATTGACGCCAAGTACTTCGGACGCGTCCGCGCGCACCGTGCGCGCTTGCAGTCCGTCGCCGCGCGCCAGCGCCACAATGTCGGTGAGGTAATACTCGCCCTTGGCGTTGTCATTGGTCAGACGCGACAGCCAGCCCCAGAGCGTCTCGGACCAGCACGCCATGACGCCTGAATTGCACAGGCGCACCGCACGCTGGGCGTCGCTGGCGTCCTTGGCCTCGACAATGGCGTCCAGCACGCCGGGCGCCGATTCGATCAGGCGGCCATAACCGCCCGGCGCGTCCGGCTCGAAGCCCAGGACCGCCACCGCCGCATCATCCAGCGCGGCGAACACCGCCTCGACAGTTTCAGCCCTGATCAGCGGCGTGTCGGCATAGAGCACCACTACATCGCCCTCAAACCCTTCAAGCGCCTCTTGCGCCTGCTGAACCGCATGGCCGGTGCCCAGCGGCGGGTCCTGCAGAGCGGTCAGGGCGCCGGCTGCTTCGGCGCGTTCGCGCACGGCCGGGCTGTGAGCGCCCCAGATGGTGACGACCCGCTCCGCGCCGGCGGCGCGGGCCAGATCCAGGCTCCAGTCCAGCATGGCCCGTCCGCCCACCGCATGAAGCGGTTTGGCCAGAGCGGACTTCATGCGCGTGCCCTGGCCGGCGGCGAGGATCACGGCGGCGCGGGGTCGGCGGGTCATGGCGGCTCCTGTGCCGGAATCGGCGCGCCCTCTGTATAAACGATACGCACGGGCGCCAGAACGGCCCTATAGAACACAAACCATCCTTTTGCATGCCCAAGGCGCAAGCGCGCCCAGCCTACGTCCGGGAGGACAAGAGTTGAGCCTATACCCAGCCCTGTCCGGCGCGCGTCTCGCGTTTGATCTCGACGGCACGCTGGTGGACACCGCGCCCGATCTTGTGCGCGCGCTGAACGCCTCCATCACGCCCTTCGGGCTGGACCCCGTGCCGCTTGATGATGTGCGCGCCATGGTCGGCCGCGGGGCGCGCGCGCTCATCGAACGCGCCTTCGAGCGGGCCGGGCGGCCTCACCCGCCGGAACAGGAACTCACAGACGCGCTTGAGCTGTTTCTGGCGGTCTACCGCGACGGCATCGCCGATCTCTCCCGGCCCTTCCCCGGCGTGGAAGAGGCGCTGGAGACGCTGGCGGGCGCGGGCGCGCGGCTGTCGGTGTGCACCAACAAGCCTGGCTGGCTGGCGGTTCCCTTGCTCGAGGCGCTTGCCATGGCCGGGCGCTTCGAGCGCATCACCGGGGCGGAGGATGCGCCGGCGAAAAAGCCCGATCCGGCCCATTTCTTCACCGCCGTGGGCGGCGGCCCGGCCGGGGCGGGCGATATCCTGGTGGGCGATTCCAGCGTCGATTACGACACCGCGCGCGCAGCGGGGGCCGGTATCGTCCTGTTTGAGCTGGGCTATAACGAAAAACCGGTCAGCACCCTGGGCGCAGACCGGTTGTTCGATGCGTATGGAAGTCTGCCCGCCCTGCTGGACGGGCTGGTCACTGCGCGTCAGGCGCTGCGGCGTTCCTGACCACGATCATTGGCCGGACGCGGCATGCCGTTGACCATGTTGGAGCGCACATCGGTGCGCGCCGAACGCATGGCGGGCATGAAGCCGGCTTCCTGCAGCTCGACGGACACGTCATAGCCGCGCTCTTTCCAGTAAGCTTCGATACGTTCTTTCAGGCGCAGGGCGCCTTCGCGGGTGCAAAAATCATTGCTGGCCATGGGGAGCACCTCCTTGTCCGCGCGCCACCAGTATCGCGCGGCGGGTTCGTTGTTGGATCGGAAACGGCCTGTCTGAACCTTTGTCCTGCAGGCTCTGCACGGCTCTATAGGTGATATTTCTTCTTGACGGAAGTGTGACGGGGCCATGGCGGCAAATTTTTTTATCCCCGCCTGTTCCTGCGCCCGGACGCTTGACCGGGCGCCGGGGCCACCGTATACGCCCTCTTCTCTTTTCGGGCGGTTAGCTCAGCGGTAGAGCACTTCGTTCACACCGAAGGGGTCACTAGTTCGATCCTAGTACCGCCCACCATTTCCCCCATTCAGGGGGCTTCTCACACGATTGTGAAGCTTAGTACCGCCAGAGCCCGGGCTCTGGCGGGCCGCGGCCGGGCGCCGCAGAGTCACAAACTGCTCTTGCGAAGCGTTCTCAGAAGTGGCAGACAAGCGCTCCGTTCAGGTCATTGCCTGATCTGACACCGCCCTGCCACCTGAAGGGAACGCCGCTGATGTCCTTCCGTTTCGCATCCTGCGCCGCCGCTATAGGCGCGCTCGCCCTGTCCGCCTGCAGCCCACAGCCGGGCGAAGCCGGTGAAATCAATCTCTTCACCGCGCGCCATTACGCCTCCGACCAGGCCGTCTATGCGGCGTTTACCGAAGAGACCGGCATTCGCGTCAATGTGCTCGAAGCGCCCGCCGACCAGCTGATCGAGCGCCTGCGCGCGGAAGGCGCGCGCTCTCAAGCCGATGTGGTGATTACGGTGGATGCGGGCCGGCTATGGCGCGCCGAACAGGCCGGACTGTTCCAGCCTGCGCCGGAACTGGCAGGCGTACTAGAGAACGTGCCGGACAATCTGCGTCATCCCGAAGGCCACTGGTTCGGCTTCGCCAGCCGGGTGCGGGTGGTGGTGTTCTCGCGCGAGCGCGCCGATGGATCACAGATCACCGATTTCCTCGATCTGGCCGATGAAAGCTGGCGCGGACGACTGTGCGTGCGCTCGTCCAACAATGTCTATAACCAGTCCCTGCTGGCTGGCCTGATCGACGCCGCCGGCGCTGAGCGCGCCGAAGCCTGGGCGGCGGGCATCGCCGCCAACATGGCCCGCGCGCCCCAGGGCGGCGACACCGACCAGATCCGCGCCGTGGCGGCGGGCGAATGTGACGCAGCCATCGTCAATCACTATTATCTTGCGCGCTTGCAGCGTTCGGGCGATTCCGCTGACCGCGCCGTGGCTGACGCGGTGGATATGGCGTTCCCGAGCCTGGCCGGGCAGGGTTCGCCCTTCAACGTGTCCGGCGCGGGCTTGGCCGCCAACGCGCCCAACCGGGAGAACGCCATCGCCTTCCTGACCTTCCTCCTGAGCGAGACCGGCCAGCGCCAGTTCGCCGAACTGACCAATGAATTCCCGGTGATTGAAGGCGCCGCCTATGACAATGAGGTGCTCGACAGTTATCCCGAGATCCTCGCCGTGCCTGTCAATGTGAATGTGCTCGGTGAAAACGCCCCGGCGGCCCAACGCATGTTTGACCGCGTCGGATGGCCTTAAGTCCCGCCTTGCGCCAGGCCTATCCGGTCTGGCCCGCCCTCTTCGCCGCCCTGATCTGCGCCGCCCCGCTCGTTGCGGTGGCGGCGCTGGCCGTTTCCGGGGAATGGACGGGGTATCTCGCGCATTTATGGGCCACGCGCCTGCCCGACTATCTCTGGGTCACCCTGCAGGTGACCGCCCTGTCAGGCGCCGTGGCGGCGGTAACGGGGGCGGGGCTGGCCTGGCTGGTGGCGCGTTATGACTTCACCGGGCGCGGCGTGTTTGAATGGCTGCTGGCGGTGCCGCTGGCCGTGCCCGCCTATGCGGCGGCCTATGGCTGGTATGACCTGACCCAGGGCGCCGGCCCGCTAGGCTTCTTGCCTACCGTGCGCGGGCCTGCAGGGGCCGGGCTGATCCTGGGCCTGACGCTTTATCCTTATGTCTATCTCCTGGCGCGCGAAGCCTTTTCCGGCCAGTCATCGGACGCCTATGAGGCGGCGCGCACGCTCGGCGCACGGCCGTTCGAGGCCTTCCGCCGCGCCGCCCTGCCTCTGGCGCGCCCCGCCATTGCGGCGGGCATGGCGCTGGTGATCATGGAGACGCTGGCCGATTTCGGCGCCGTGGCGCATCTGGGCGCGCCCACCCTTACGGTTGGCCTCATCCGGGCCTGGGCAGGTGAAGGCGCCACGGCGGAAGCCGCGCGCCTGGCGCTCATGCTGGTGGCCTTCGCGTTCCTGATCTTCGCCCTCGAGCGCACCCAGCGCGCGCGCGCGCGCCAGACCAACGCTTCGGGCCGGCGAAAGCCTGCGCGCCGGGTCCAGCTGGGCTGGGCGGCGGGCCTCGGCGCGGTCGCGCTGTGTCTCACGCCGGTGCTTCTGGGCATGGTGATCCCGCTGGCGCGGCTGAGCTATCGCGCCCTGCATGCACCGGTGACGCGCGACCTGGTGAGCGCGGCGCAAAACGCGGTGCTGCTGGCGGTTATCGCAGGCGTTCTCGCCGCCATCATCGGCCTGGCCGCCGCCTACGCCCTGCGCACCGGCAAAATGCGCGGCGTCTTCGCCGCGCGCACGGCGGGCCTGGGCTATGCCGTACCCGGCGCGGTGGCGGCGCTGGGCGTGCTGGCGATCCTCAGCGCGCTGCAAGGGGGGCTAGACGCCATGTGGACGAACCTGTTCGGGACACAATTTCCGCTATTGGTCACGGGCGGGATCGCAGCGCTGATCTTCGCCTATCTCTCGCGTTTCGCCGCCGCCGCCATCGGTCCCAGCGAAAGCGCCCTGGCGCGCGTGACGCTCACTCTGGACGCGGCGGCGCGCACGCTTGGGGCTAACGGGCGAGAGACCGCCTGGCGCGTGCACCGGCCCCTGATCTCGAGAGGCGCGCTGCTGGCCGCGCTTCTGGTTTTCGTCGAAGTGCTTAAGGAATTGCCCGCCACCATGATCCTTCGTCCCTTCAATTTCGACACTCTGGCCGTGATCGCGCACAATTACGCCTCCGACGAACGCCTGGGAGAAGCCGCTCTGCCCGCCCTGCTGATCGCACTGGCTGCACTGCCCGCCATGGTCTGGATCGCACGGCGCATCATCCGGGCGGAGGCGGCGCCGTGATCCTCGATGACCGGGTTCTCGATGTACGCGCGGCCACCGTGCGCTACGCGCCGGGCCGGCCAGCCGTGGACGGGGCTGATCTGCGCCTGACCTGCGGGCGGGTGACAGCGCTGCTGGGGCCGTCGGGCTCGGGCAAGTCCTCGCTCCTGCGCGCCATCGCGGGCCTCGAAAAGCTTGATGGCGGGGAGATCCGCTTTGAGAACCGGGTCTGGAGCGGGCCGGGAATCCATCTGGCGCCCGAACAGCGCCGCTGCGGCGTGGTGTTTCAGGATTACGCCCTGTTTCCTCACCTCTCGGCGCTGAACAACACCGCCTTCGGCCTGCGCGGCGGCGATCGCGGCACGCGCCGCGCCAAAGCGCTCGAACGCCTGAAATCGGTCGAACTGGAGCCGCGCGCCCACGCCTTCCCCCACCAGCTCTCCGGCGGCGAGCAGCAGCGCGTGGCGCTGGCGCGCGCCCTGGCGCCGGACCCCGATGTGGTGCTCATGGACGAGCCGTTCTCCGGCCTGGACCGGCGCCTCCGCGGCGAGCTGCGCGAGACCACGGCGCGGGCCTTGCGCGACAGCGATGCGGCGACGCTGCTGGTCACTCACGACGCCGAGGAGGCGCTGGCGCTGGCCGACACCATCGCCCTGATGAGCCAGGGCCGGATCATCCAGACCGGCGCGCCCGACGCAGTCTATCTGCGCCCGGCGAGCCTCACCGCAGCCCGGCTTCTGGGCGAGGTGGAGGCGTTCGAGGCGGTGGCCGAAAGCGGCCGCGCCCTGACCGTGCTGGGCGAGGCGCCCGCATCAGGCTTTGAGGACGGGGCGCGGGTGTGCGTGCTGGCCCGGCCCGAAACCATCGAAGTGCGCCGCGCCGACGCCCAGGGCGCGCCGGCGGTCATCACCGGACGCCGGCCCGGCGCGGGCCAGCAGCGCCTGATCTGCCAGCTGGAAGACGGACGAGAGATCAGCGCGCGCACCGCCCTGACCGCGCCCCACCGGCCCGGCGACGCCGTGCGCCTGGCGCTCGACCCGGACAATACCCATGTGATTCCCGCCGAAGCGGGCTAAAGAGCGCGATTGCAGCCGCGCGCGCTGCACGCTAGGCCAGATGTGATCCCGCTTCCGCCCAAGGTCCGCGCCATGACCCTCGCCCTCGAGCCTGCCCCTGAACCGCGCGGACCCATCGCCCGGCTGATCGAGTCCGGCGCCTTTCGCCACACCATCACCACGCTGATCCTGATCAACGCCGCGATCCTGGGCCTGTTGACCTATGACCTGCCTGAAGCCGCGATTGTGGCGCTGGACTGGGCGGACCGGGCGATCATTGCGGTGTTCGTGGTGGAGATCGCGCTCAAGCTCATCGTGCAGCGCTGGCGGTTTTTCAGATCGGGCTGGAACTGGTTTGACTTCACCGTGGTCGCCCTGTCGCTGATCCCGGATGCGGGCGCCTTCACTGTGCTGCGCGCACTGCGCGTGCTGCGCCTGTTCCGCCTGTTCTCGGTGGTGCCGGAAATGCGCCGGGTGGTGGAGGCCCTGGGCAAGGCCATACCCGGCATGGGCGCCATCCTGCTGGTGCTGAGCGTAATCTTCTATGTGGGCGCGGTGATGGGCGCCAAGCTGTTCTCCGGCACCCATCCCCAGTTCTTCGAAAATCTGGGCGCCTCGGCCTTCACCCTGTTCCAGGTGATGACGCTGGAGAGCTGGTCCATGGGCGTGGCCCGCCCCGTCATCGCCGAGCACCCTTACGCCTGGGTGTTCTTTGTGGGCTTTATCGTGCTGACCAGTTTTGCGGTGCTCAATCTGTTCATCGCGGTGATCGTGGACTCCATGCAGTCCAAGCATTTCGCCGCCGAGGACGAGCGCCAGCAGGTCGCCCATGACGAGCGCGCCCAGCTGCTCATCGAGCTGCGCGCCCTGCGTTCGGAAGTCGCCGAACTGCGCGCCGAGCTGAAAGATCAGCCACCCGAGCCGGGCAGCATTGCGTCAAACCGCTCCGACAGCGAGGCGTAGAACGCCGCCAGGCGCTCGTCGCGCTCGCTGCGCTGGCGCGGTTCGGGCGCGCTCAGGGGCGCCGGGCGCACGCCGGTATGGGCCTCCACCATGAAGCGGCGCCAGATCTCGGCGGGCAGCTGGCCGCCGGTGACATTGTTCATGGGGGAGTCATCATCATTGCCCACCCACACCCCGGCGGTGAGATGGGCGCTATAGCCCACGAACCAGGCGTCGCGGCTGCTCTGGCTGGTGCCGGTCTTGCCCGCCGCCCGGTGGCCGGGAATGCGCGCGCGCGTGCCCGTGCCGTCAATCACGACGCTTTGCAGCATGGTGCTCATCCAGCGCGCATGCTCCACCGAGATCGCCTCCTCGCCAGACCCGGTCTCGGGCGCCTGCCAGATCAGCTCACCGCGGGCGCTGCGAATCTCGCGCACCAGAAAGGGCTCGAACCGGCGCCCGTCCCGGGCGAACACGTTATAGGCGCCGGTCAGCTCCAGAAGGCGCACCTCGCCTGAACCCAGCGTCACCGCCGGCACCGGATTGAGGGGTGTCACAACGCCCAGCCTGCCCGCCATGGCGGTGACGTTGGGCAGGCCTGCGCGCACGCCCGCCTGGGCCGCCACGGTGTTGATGGAGCGCTTGAGCGCATCGGCCAGCGTGATGCGGCCGCGGAAGCCGCCGCCGAAATTGCCCGGGCTCCAGCCCTCGATATCGATGGCGCGGTCTTCAAAGGGGCTGGCCGGGTCCATGCCCGCCTCGAAGGCGGCGGCGTAGACGATGGGCTTGAAGGCCGAGCCGGGCTGGCGCCGGGCCTGGGTGGCGCGGTTGAACTGGCTGGCGCGGTAATCGCGCCCGCCCACCAGCGCGCGCACAGCGCCGTCCGGGGCGATGGCCGCCAGCGCGCCCTCGCCCGCCCGCCGGGCCGCGCCCTGCTCGTCGAGCACGCCATTGACCGCCAGCTGTGCCGCGCGCTGCAGGCGCGGATCAATCGTGGTGATGATCACCAGGTCCGGCGCACCGCCGTTTTCGCCCAGTATCCGCAGGGCCTCGGCCTGGGCGGCGTCGAACACATGGCCCCAGCCTTGCGCCTCTTCCGGCGCGATCAGGCCTTCGGCCAGCTCGGCCGGGATGGAGGCGGCGGTGAGATAGGCGATGGGATCGATAAAGCCCGCCTCCTGCATGGCCGACAGCACGCGCCGCGCGCGCGCCAGCGCCTCGGCCATGTTCTCGGTGGGCGCAAGGCGCGTGGGCGCCTTGGGCAGGGCCGCCAGCAGGGCTGATTCCTGCAAGCTGAGTTCAGACGTGGTGGTGTTGAAATAGCGCCGCGCGGCGGCTTCCACCCCGAAGGCCTGTTCGCCCAGATAGACCCGGTTGAGATAGAGCTCGAGGATCTCCTGCTTACTCAGCGCGCGCTCCAGCGCCAGCGCCAGGCGGATTTCCTGGATCTTGCGGCGCAGGCTGCGCTCGGGCGTGAGGACCAGGTTTTTGACCAGCTGCATGGTCAGGGTGGACCCGCCCTGCACCGTGCGCCCGGCGCGCACATTGACCCAGAAGGCCCGCGCCAGCCCGCGATAATCCACCCCGTCATGCTCGAAAAACCGCCGGTCCTCGATGGCCAGAAACGCCTGGGGCAGATGGGCGGGCATCTCTTCGAGCCGCACCCGGCGGCCATAAAGCGGGCCGCGCACGCCCAGCACCGTGCCGTCATCGGCCATGACAGTAACCGAAGGCTCAAGGCGCACCTCCCAGAGGGCGTCCACGTGCGCGGGCAGTTCGGGCAGGTCATGAAACGCCCAGCGCCAGGCTAGCGCGCCCGCGATCGCGCCTGCGGCAACCAGCACGGCCAGCACGCCGCCTGCGATCAGGGGCCAGCGCCGGCGCAGGCGCGCAGCTATCGGTTCGCTCTCGTCCGCCCGGAAGGTGATAGCCCGCTCCCCTGTGTTTGCGCCTGTGCGCAGATGCGCGCTGTTTTCAGCGCCCCATCGCGGCTAAATTCGGGCGATGGCCGCTGAACCTCCCTTTTACGAGACGAAGACGCTGGCGCAAATGACGCGCGCGGAGTGGGAATCCCTGTGCGATGGCTGCGGCAAGTGCTGCATGCTTCTCTTGGAGGATGAGGACGGGGCGGTGTGGCGCACGCGCCTGGCCTGCAAGCTGCTGAACCTGAAAACCGTGCGCTGCCGCGATTACGCCAACCGCCATGCGCGCGTGCCGGGGTGCGTGAAGCTGACGCCCGATACAATCGCCTCGCTCACCTGGATGCCGGACACCTGCGCCTACCGCCTCCTGTCCGAAGGCCGGCCCCTGCCCGGCTGGCACCCCTTGCGCACCGGCGACCCGCACAGCGTCATCACCGCCGGGATCAGCGTCAAGGGCAAGCTGATCAGCGAATCCCTGGTCGCCGAAGAGGATCAGGAAGATCACATCACCGGGCGGGTGGTGTGAGGGGAGCTAATACGCCGCCTCTTCAAACGCCGGCTCCACGCTTTCATTCCAGGCGGTGTGATAGCGCTCCAGCAGGCGTTCGGCGGGGCTGATCCCTGTGCGGGCGATCTCGTCGAGATCGTCGAGGAACAGCGCCTCGTTCTCGCCATGGGCGTTGAGGCGGGCGCGCGCCTTCAGGCCTGAGCGCGAGATGGCGAGGATGTCTTTGGCCACATCCTGCAGGGTGCGGGTGCGGAACGGGGTCTTCAGCGCAAAGCGCGCCGCGCCGATGCGCAGGCAGGCGCGCTCCTCGCGCGTCCAGTCCTTCACATAGTCCCAGGCCGCGTCCAGCGCCGCGTCATCATAGAGCAGGCCCACCCAGAAGGCCGGCAGGGCGCACAGCCGGCTCCATGGGCCGCCATCGGCGCCGCGCTGCTCCAGGAAGGTTTTCAGGCGCACTTCGGGGAACAGGGTGGAGAGGTGATCCTCCCAGTCGCTCATCACCGGGACGGCGCCGGGCAGGGCGGGCAGCTTGCCTTTGAGGAAGTCGCGGAAGGACTGGCCCGAGGCGTCCAGATACCGCCCCTGCCGCTTGACGAAATACATCGGCGCGTCGAGGGCCCAGTCCACGTATTGCTCGTAGCCGAAGCCCTCCTCGAAGGCGAAGGGCAGCATGCCGGTGCGGTTGGGGTCCACATCGGTCCACACATGGGCGCGGTAGGACAGATAGCCGTTGGGCCGCCCGTCGGCGAAGGGCGAGTTGGCGAACAGGGCCGTGGCCACCGGCTGCAGCGCCAGCGAGACGCGCATCTTTTTGACCATGTCGGCTTCGCAGCTGAAATCGAGATTGGTCTGCACGGTGCACGAGCGGAACATCATCTGATGGCCGAGCCCGCCCACTTTCGGCATGTAGTCGCGCATGATCTGATAGCGCGCCTTGGGCATCATGGGGGTGTCGGCCAGCGCCCATTTTGGCGAGAAGCCCAGACCCAGAAACCCCGCCCCGATCTCGTCAGCGACCTCGCGCACCTCGCGCAGATGCCCGTTCACCTCCCGGCAGGTCTCGTGCAGGGTTTCGAGCGGCGCGCCGGACAGCTCGAACTGGCCGCCCGGCTCCAGCGTGATCGACCCGCCCTGGCGCTTGAGCGCCACCGGCTTGCCCTCTTCCTCGATGGGTTCCCAGCCAAAGCGGGTGAGGCCTTCGAGCATTTTGCGCACGCCCGGCCCTTCGCCCTCATAGGGCAGAGGCTGGCGGGCAGCGCGGTCAAAGCCGAATTTCTCGTGCTCGGTGCCGATGCGCCAGCGCTCGCGCGGCTTCTCGCCCGAGGCAGAATGGGCGATCAGCTGGGCCTTGCTCTCAATGGGATCGCCCTCGCCGCCGGGATTATAGGTTCCGCTCATGTTTAGCGCCTCCAGGCCGCGTCCGCGCCAGCGCACAGTTAGGCGCATGCGCCCTGCCCGGCAAGGGCGCTGCGGCGCCAGGCCATGACAGGCGACGCAGCGCGCCCCCGCACCTGCCGGGTTCCCCTTGGCGCGCGGAGCGTCTAGATCGGGCGCAAGAAAACATATCCGGAGGAAAGCCCATGGCTGATCGCAAGACCCGTCATTGTCAGGTTCTGGTCGTGGGCGGCGGACCGGGGGGCTACCCGGCCGCGATCCGGGCCGGGCAGCTGGGCCTCGATACCGTGATCGTGGACAAGCACGGCCTGGGCGGAACCTGCCTCAATCGCGGCTGCATCCCGTCCAAAGCTTTCATCCACGCCGCCACCCAATACGAGGCCATGCGCCATCTGGCGGACAAATCGCACATGGGATTATCGCTGAGCGCCCCGCCGCAGCTGGACATGGCCGGACTCACGGCCTGGAAAGACACCATCGTGTCCAAACTGACCAAAGGCGTGGGCCAGCTGCTCAAGGCCGCCAAGGTCGAGGCGGTCAATGGCTGGGCGGTGTTCAAGAACGCCAAGACCTGCGTCGTTGAACTTGCCGAAGGCGGCGAGCTGGAGATCACCGCCGAGCATGTGATCCTGGCGACCGGGTCAAAAGAAACCGAGCTGCCCTTCATGCCCTTCGGCGGCAAGGTGATCGGCTCGACGCAGGCGCTGGAGCTGGCCGAACTGCCGGAAAAACTGGTGGTGGTGGGCGCGGGCTATATCGGGCTGGAGCTGGGCATTGCGTTCGCCAAGCTGGGCAGCGCGGTTACCATCGTGGAGGCGCTCGATCGCATCGTGCCGCTCTATGACGCGGAAATGACCCGCCCCGTCGTCCAGTGGCTGAAAAAGAACAAGGTCGGCCTTCACCTCAACACCCGCGCCAAGGGCGTGGTTGAGGAGGGGGACAAGACCTTCCTGGAGGTCGAGACCAAGGACGGCGACAGCAAGCGGCTGGAGGCGGACCGGATCCTGGTGGCTGTCGGGCGCAAACCCCTGACCGATGGCTGGGGGCTGGAGGCCATGGGCGTGGACATGGATGGTCCGTTCGTGAAAATCGACGAACAGTGCCGCACCGCCATGCGCGGGGTCTACGCCATCGGCGATCTGACCGGCGAGCCGCTCTTGGCCCACCGCGCCACGGCGCAAGGTGAAGCCGTAGCCGAGATCATCGCCGGCAAGACGCGCCGCTTCGACCCCGCCGCCATCGCGGCGGTGTGTTTCACCGAGCCTGAACTGGTGGGCGCGGGCCTGACGCCGGATGAGGCCAGGGCCAAAGGCGAGCGCGTGATCACCGGCAAATTCCCGCTGGCGGCTTCGGGCCGGGCGCTGACCATGGAGGCGGGCGGCGATGGCGGTTTCGTGCGCATCACCGCGCGCGAGAGCGATCATGTGATCCTGGGCATTCACGCAGCCGGCCAGCACGTGTCCGAGCTATCGGGCGAGTTCGCCCTGGCGCTGGAAATGGGGGCGCGGCTGGAGGATGTGGCGGGCACGATTCACGTCCACCCGACCCTTTCGGAAGCGTTCGCCGAAAGCGCCATGGCCGCGCTGGGCCATCCGATCCATATTTCCGCCTGATCTGCGCCGAAGAAAACCCCAGCCTTTTCAAGGCCGTAAAAGCTTATGCTGACCTCGTTCAATGAGGCAGGTTCAGTGAAATGCTGCAATCAAGCGCTGCGTTAAGTGAACGGCAACGGCTTTGCCCCATAAACATGCCTGTCCGAAGTGGCCAAGGGCGGATCAACGCGCCCGGACGCTTGGGAATTGGGTAGATCCGGACCGGCGCTGCGGCGCGGTCTTTCAGCAATGGGTTGGGTGTGACGATGAAAAAATTCTATGCAATGGCGGCTGCGCTGGCTCTGACCGCTGGCCTGGGCACGGCGCCGGCGATGGCGGTTTCGGCCGAGCGTGAGCTGGTCTCCTTCGAGGCCCCGGAATATCCGCGCGCGGCTCAGCGCCGCAATCTCGAGGGCCATGTCACGGTGCGCTACACCGTGAACGAGGACGGTGAAGTATCCGACGTGGAAGTGGTGGAAGCCACCCCCGCCGGCGTGTTCGAACGCGCTGTGATGCGCGCTCTGGAAGCCTGGCGCTATGCGGCGGGCGATCGCAATGAAAACATGGAGCGGCGTTTCGATTTCGCCTTCTCCGACTAAACTTTCCTGATCAGGCGGCGCAGCGATGGCTGCGCCGCCTTTTCTTTGACCGGACGAGTTAACCTTAACGGGGCCTTGCCATGAAAATCGCACTCCACTCGGTTCAGACGCGCCTGATTGCAGCCTTTGGCGCCACCATCGCCATCATGCTGGCCGTGATCGCAGCCGGGCTGATCGCCTTTACACAGGCGGGCGGCGCACTGGACGATGTCGTGGAGCGCACCGCGCCCCGTGCCGCTGCGGCCCAGAGCCTTCAGGCGGCCTCAGCTGCTCTGACCGGTGAATTCGCGGCCTTCTCGCGCGCACGCGATGCGGTCGACCGCACGGTTTCGGCCTCGCGCCTGGACGCGCTGATGGAGGAAGCTTCGGGCGCTGTGGCCGATCTGCGCACCGCTGGCCTGGACGCAAGCGCTGTCGACGCCCTTTATCAGGCCCTCAATGATGTACGCGAGGCGGTCGACGCCGCCGCCGGCCCTGTGGGTCAGCGCCTGGACGCCCAGAACGCGCGCGAAACCGCCCTGAACGAAGCGCTGCGCGAGCGCGCGCGCGCGGCGGAAGCGCTGGAAGCGGCGCTGGACACCAGTAATGATGAAGGGGTGATCGAAACCCTGTTGCGCGCGTCCATGGCGGTCAATCTGGCCGCCACGCGCTATGCCGAGCTGGGCGCAGCCGCGTCTGCCTCCGATATAGCGGCTGTGGAAGACGCCTTCGAAATCGCTGCCGACGAGGTGCGCATCAATCTGGCCATTCTGGGTGAGGCGGCAGGCGCGCAGGTGACCGCGCCGGTCGATGCGTTGCTGGGCTTTGGCGAGGGCGCGTCCAGCCTGTTCACCTTGCGCCGGTCCGAGCTTGAGGCGGCGGCCACGGCCGAGGATCTGGTCGAGGAGGCGCGCATCGCCGATGCAGAACTGGCCGAACTGGTGCGCGCCACGCGCGAGGATGCGCTGGCCCAGCAAGGCGCGGCCAGCGAGGCCGGCCGGGCCGCCATCACGGCGGGCGCGGCGATCATGATCGTTTTCGCCCTGGCCGGCCTGGCGTTCGGCGCGGGCGTGATCTGGTTCTATATTTCACGCAATCTCCTGCGCCGCCTGAAGCGCATCAGCCAGACCATGACCGGCCTGGCCGGCGGTGAGATTGGCGAGGAGCTCACCGATGACGGGCGTGACGAGATCGCGGGCATGGCCCGCGCCGTCGCCGTCTTCCGCCAGAACGCCATCGAGCGCCAGCGCCTGGCGTCGGAGCGCGAGAGCGACGAGGCCGCGCGCAAGGCCCGCGCCGAGGCCATCGAAACGCTGATCGCCGAGTTCGAGACCGTGTCCCAGCGCGCCCTGACGGCGGTGAGCGAGGCGGCCCAGGAAATGGACTCCGCCGCCCTCGCCCTCACCGAATCATCGCGCAGCGCAGGCGAGACCACCGCCCAGGTCAACCAGTCCGGCGCGCGCGCGGCGGAAAATGTGGACACCGTGGCCGCGGCCGCCGAGGAAATGACCGGCTCCATCTCCGAGATCGCCCAGCAGATCGCACGTTCCACCGAGATCGCCCAGACCGCCGCCGAGCGGGTGACGGAGACCAATACCGACGTGGCCGCCCTCAACGAGGCCGCCTCGCGCATTGGTGATATCGTGCGCCTGATCAATGACATCGCCGAGCAGACCAATCTTCTGGCCCTGAACGCCACCATTGAGGCGGCGCGGGCCGGCGAGGCCGGCAAGGGCTTTGCGGTGGTGGCCAGCGAGGTCAAATCCCTGGCCGAACAGACCAGCAAAGCCACATCCTCCATTTCCGACCAGGTCGGCGGCATTCAGTCGGCCACCGGCAAGGCGGTCACCGCCATCGGCAATATCGGCGAGGTGATTAGCGAAATGAACGCCATCTCCGCGGCCATCGCCGCGGCCATGGAAGAGCAGCGCGCTGCGGCCAGCGAGATCACCCGCGCCGCCCAGGACGCCGCCAGCGGCACGCGCGACGTGTCCCAGTCCATCTCGCGGGTGGACGCCGCCGCCTCCGAGACCGGCCAGTGCGCCGCCCAGGTCAGTGCAGCCTCCGAGGCCCTGAACCGGGAATCAGGCACGCTGCGCGGCGCGGTCTCGCAATTCCTCACCGGCGTGCGCGCGGCCTGAGCCGTACGGCCGTCAGGCGTCACAACACCCGCGCCGGACGCTTGCACGCCAGGTCCGGCGCGGGTATACGCCTGCCTCCGGCCCGTACGGGGCCGCCATCCCCTGGCGGGGTAGCTCAGCCGGTTAGAGCGCAGGACTCATAATCCTGAGGTCGAGAGTTCGAGTCTCTCCCCCGCTACCAATTTTTCTCTATTAAAAACAATAACTTGATAGGCGCGCGGCGGTGCGCTAGGTGCCTTTTGAATACGCTGCAGGATGCGACACAGGCACAAGCAATTACAATGCGTTACGCGCACCCCTGGCAGCTCCATGCTGCACGGACGCTGCACGCGATGTACCCACAAAGCTGATGATCAGAGTGGCATTTCACGATGATCTGGCGCCGTCCGGTCACGAACTGCCACCACATGATAGGAGACGGACGACGTTACGTTCCGTTCGACTTTCAAATCGGCAGCTTCCAGCTCACCAAATATCTCGGAGCGGATCGCTCTTATGCTTACGGGGCGCGCACTGGGCAGTTCGGCGCGTCATCACGTGGACCGGCTTGAGGTGGCGCCGCTGCGTGATGCGATTCAACAGGTGCGGTATGACGGCGTGGACCGGTCGCATTTCTATATCTGACGGGGAACCCCACACTTTCCCCCAACATTCCCCTTATGATGTAAAATCAGTCGGATTTTTTAGCCACCACCCAAATAGATATGGCGTTTCTCGTGGAGTATGCTGGAGTAAAAGTCACACCTATGGGGGTATCTACGCAAATATTTGGCTGGCGTTGAAGCTCAAACGTGAAGTCCGCAATTTAGCAAGGATTTCATATTGGCACATAGACATTCGGAATGCAGCTTTATTTGTATCCACAGCGCAAGGCGCTCGGACCAAAATATAATTCTGCTAATCTCGATACTTCGCTGGTCCGTACGTCAGCCGCACCTCTGAAAAACTTTATTGCGCAGAATGCACCAACCTATTGCCAGAATCAAAGAAACATGCTCTTTGGATTTGGATTCGAGGAGGGTCATTTATGATTCACAAGCTGTGTATGGTTGCGTCAATAAGCGCTTATCTTTTAATAGCCGCCCCAGTCAATGCTCAGAGTGTAGGTGAAACCCTTCATTATATAAGGGGCAATTGTGGCCCAGGCACCATTGCATCGTACGAACAAAGCTGGGGAACCACTCGTGAAGAAATTGCTGTAGAGATTAACGGACTGGAGATCGACAGCTCGACGATCCGACAAGAGCGCTCTCTGATCGTAATCCGCTATCCTCTAGCGCCTGGGGAGCCGTCGTTCGGTGCGAGGCGAACTCGAGGTTGGAGTGAAGTTTCGCTTGCCGATATATCAGAGGTTTTTGTTGATGAGCGCAACAGTAGCGTTATAAAGGTAATTAGCAGCTCACCACAAATTCAATATAGATACGTTGTAGAGTCGGATTTAGACTTAAGAAATCTCCGAAACACAAGCGGAGATGTTATCCAGGGGCGTGACCGGGTTTTCGACCTATACTGCAGCAACAGCACCAGAGTTGTTAGCGCCCTTCGCCATCTGGTGCTATCAGTTACCGGTCGGGATATCACCCCCACCCACTTGTTTGAACCTGCCCCCAAATAGCTACACGTTTTACGGGTGTCCCAGGGCTCGAGATCTCTGAGGGTGTGCCATGGCGAGCTCTTCCTGTGACCGCAAAACTGGACTGATCGAACCAAGCAGGCATGATGCTTTGCGCCTCGTCTGAGTCCATTAGGTATTGTGATGACCCATTTCATCGCAAAACATGCCGTCGAACCAAATGGAAGCCATCAACTTTAGCGCCCAAAAACGCAGGTTTTTGAGACAGCGCAATTTGTGTCTCCCAAGCCCGCTGCAGAACCTCTCATGGTGTATCAAAAATAGTCTTGAAAGTCTCTGGCATCTCGATAAGATTCCGTCAGGTTTTTGAGACGGATAGGGCCATGAAAGTCGGTTACGCGCGGGTCAGCACCCGCGACCAGGAAACCCATCTGCAGATCGACGCCCTCAAGGGGATCGGCTGCGAGCGGATATACGAGGAGAAGGCGTCCGGCGCCCAGCGTGACCGGCCCGAGCTCAAGGCCGCGATAGAGTATCTGCGTCCCGGCGACGTGCTGGTGGTGTGGAAGCTCGACCGCCTGGCGCGTTCGCTGCGCCAGCTCATCGAGACCGTGGAGGGGCTTCAGGAGAAGGGCATCGGCTTTGTCTCCCTCACCGAGGGCATCGATACGACATCGCCCGGCGGCAAGCTTGTCTTCCACGTCTTCGGCGCGCTGGCCGAGTTCGAGCGCGAGATGATCCGGGAGCGTACAAAGGCGGGCCTGCAGGCCGCCAAGGCGCGAGGCCGCAGGCTCGGGCGTCCGGCGGCGCTGACGCCGGATCAGATCGAAATGGCCCGCGCGCTCAAACAGGCGGGCAACCACTCCATGCCCCAGATCGCCAGGCAGCTGGGGGTGTCGCGGGCGACGCTCTATCGGGTGCTGGGGGCTTCTTCTGATAGCGCCTCGCTCACGCTCTGAAATTGCTCCAGCGCGGCCTGCAGGTTCTCCACGATCTCGGCGGCGAGGACATCAGGCTCAGGCAGGCTGTCGATATCCTCCAGGCTGTCGTCCTTCAGCCAGAAGATGTCGAGGTTGAGCTTGTCACGCTGGGCGAGCTCATCGTAGCCGAACCGGCGAAAGCGTTCGGTCTCCTTACGCTCGTGGTAGCAGCGCACGAAATCATCGAAATCCGCCGAGGTGAGCCGCTTGGTCTTTAGTGTCTTGTGGATGTTGGTGCGGTAGTCATAGACCCAGAGCTCCTTGGTCTGGACGTCGCGGGAGGCGGGGCGCTTGTCGAAGAACAGGACGTTCGCCTTCACGCCGGGGCTGTACCAGATGCCGGTGGGCAGGCGCAGCAGGGTGTGGAAGTTGAACCCCTCCAGCAGGCGCTTGCGGATGCCTTCCCCGGCGCGGCCCGCCTCGAACAGCACGTTGTCGGGGAGCACCACGCCCGCGCGCCCGTTGGCCTCCAGGATCGTCATGATGTGCTGGAGAAAATTGAACTGCTTGTTCGAGGTGGTGAACTTGAAATCCTCGCGCTCGTAATTCTCGCGCTCGGTGGACACGGCTCCGTCCTCGCCCACAACCTTGTAGCTGGACTTCTTGCCAAAGGGCGGATTGGTCAGCACCACGTCGTAGCGCTGGCCGGCGTCACTGGCCAGGGCGTCGCCCTGGAGCACCGGGCTGCCGCCATTACCCACGCCATGGAGATAGAGATTCATGGCGCACAGGCGCACTACTTCATCGACGATATCCACGCCGGTGAAGGCGGTATGGCGCAGCGAGCGCAGCTTCTCGCGGTCCTGCGTCTGCCCCTTCATGTGATCATAGGCGGCCAGCAGGAAGCCCCCCGTGCCGCACGCGGGGTCGCACACTGACTCCCCGATCTTCGGGTCCACGCACTGGACGATGGCCTCAATCACCGGGCGGGGCGTGAAATACTGCCCGGCGCCGGATTTCACCTCCGAGGCGTTGCGTTCTAGCAGGCCTTCATAAATCTCGCCCTTCACATCGACGGACAGGCCCACCCAGGGGCCCTCCTTCTCGATCAGGCTGACAATACGTTTGAGCTTGGCCGGGTCGGATAGCTTGTTTTGCGCCTTGCGGAAGATGACGCCGATCAGTCCCGCCTCGCGGCCCAGATTATCCAGCGTCTCGCGGTACTGGCGCTCCAGGTCCTCGCCGTCGCGGCCCGCCAGGTTTGACCAGCTCCATTTGGGCGGCAGGGCCGAAGCCTCGCCCAGCAGCTCCTCGCGCTCGGCGTCCATCTTCAGGAACAGGAGATAGGTGATCTGCTCGATATAATCGCCATAGGACACCCCCTGATCGCGCAGGATGTGGGCATAGTTCCAGACCTTGGAGACGAGCTGTTCGTTGGTCATCAGGATGCGACCCTCTGAATTTCCGCAGCCGCGAGCCCAAGCCGGGTATCAAGTCGTAGAAACTGCACGTCGTCTCCAATCCGTAGCATCTTCGGTTCGATGCCCCTCAACTCGGAGAAGTGGAAAAAATGATCCGCGCCACGGGATTCAATGAAGCCAAAGCGCTTTTCCAAAAGAACTGCCTTGACGCGTCCGGAATCACGGGCTTCGATCCCCATCGTTCTAAGGAGTTCAGTGATCTTCTTTGATGCCTCGTGAAACTCCACTCGGAAGAACTCCCTATCAGCTCGCACTCGGTGCTGTTTGAGAAGGTCATGCGCCGCCCGTTCACAGAGGCTTGGGTCGCGGACATACCAAATGTTTCGGGGGCTGAATGGCTCGACCACACCGGTTGCTCGGTTGATCTCTTCAACTCGTTTCAGCACGCTGCGTTGGGTCTGACCAATCTTCACCAGGTTGCGATCTGATCTTGTGCTCAGGAGGTAGAGGTATCCTCGACCATCTTCTGCCGGCGGTTCCTCTCCGCTTATGAAGAAATTGAGGGCCGTCCCCAACCCGGCCCTTACCAGTTGCTCCGCGACCCCGTCTAAAGCACCTCTTTCCTCTTCCATAGCGGCTTTTCGCAATCTAGGGAGGTCGGACGCTATCCACTTCAATCGACGCTTGCTCGGCAACCCTAGGCGAAGCCAGACGACGACCCAATCGGGTTGATCTTCTCGGAGGACGCGATTGCATAGCCCTTTGACTTCGCTTATGGCGTCCAACGATCTTTCGTTCGACGATGCTCCAAAGAGCAGATCGTGAACCTCGCTTGCGGCTCGCAAGTATCTGTTCAGTGTCGTTGGGCTCGGCGGAACCATTCCAAAACCAAGATTAGGGTTTCGCCCTCTTTCTCGATTCAAAGTCATCATGCGCGAGCCCTTCTTCTGGACTGTCCGGGCGCGGCGGCGCGGGTTTCCTTGATCCGCGCGAGCAGGGCGGCGGCGGGCTCGTCGGCGGGGTCCTGGGCGACGAGGCGGCCTGCGAAGGCGTCCTTCAGGATGGACTGGCGCAGGGCGGCGGAGCGGACGAGTTCGGTCTTGCAGGCGGCCTCAATTGCATTGGAGTTTGAGGAATCCGCATCTAAACGAGCCATGATTTCAAGCTGTTCAGCGACCGGCGACAAGGGAACAAGCGTCGAATTCAAAGCCTCCTGGTTCACGAAGGGCTGTGCCCCGCCCTTCGAGCTTTCCCCAAGTTTAGCCCGACGAAATAGCATAGTCAGGAAGCGCAGATCGCATTCGCTGGGTAAAAGCGTGGCATAGATGGCATTGTCAGTGACCCACGCGGGGCCAGTAGTGAGATGGACGTTTCCGCAATGGGCTCCGACGCGCCCAATCACCATTGTTGGCTCAGCGATGAGGTAATCGTCGTGAAATCCGTTCACACCGTTCCCGCCGTAAACTGGGATTTCTCCGCCTGCCTGCTTCTTGGTCGGAAGAAACTTGCCGCTTGACCATGAAAAGAGCTGGTTCCCAGACGCCCACACCCAGCCCTCCGGGAGTTCAGGCAGGTCCGTGGTGTCGGGGGCGGTGGGTTCCTTGTATTTGCCCCGGCCGTCCCAGGTTTCGCGGCGGGTTTGCAGGATGCGGGCGAGCAGGTCGCGGCCGTGTTCGAGGCGGTCGGCGTTCTCGGCGCGCCAATCGGCGGTGAGCTGGCCGGTGACGGCGGCCTTCAGGACGGACTGGCGATAGCGGGCGAGCAGTCTCTGCACGTCGCGCAGCGCCTCTTCGCCCTTGTCCAGCCGGGCGAACAGCGTCTCGATCTTCTCGACAATGCGACATTGTTCATTGAGGGGTGGGAGGGGGAATTCAAAATCCGAAATACCATCGAACTTCACCCTTGGGCGATCACCCGATGACCGGCTCATCGCGAAGTCAACAAACTTCCTTTGATGCAATAGATACTTCACGAAGTCGCCGTCATAGAACTCCGACGAAGGCAAGACGATGAACTCAGCAGAGGCCACGCCCTCAAATTTCGCGCGATGAATCTTGTTCAGGTAAGGGCGAAGGCGGCCATAGAGAACATCACCTGGTCGAAAGTAGCTGCCTGCGCTCTTCATCTTCGCGAAGCTATCTTGCCCAATCAGATGAAAAGACTCCGGCTCAATATGATCCATCCCGATGAATGGAAGTGAACTCTTTGGGTCGGCTTGAATTTTCGGGCGCGCCTTCGGGATTACATCTCCTAATCTTGCGATTGCCCATCCTCTCGGAATGCTTTGCGCGTCTCCGTCCATTACGCGACCAGCGCCCCCTGCAACTCATCCAGCATGTCGTTCAGCCCCGGCCCTAATACCTTGCGTGCCTGCAATATCCCGCCCCGGTCAGCAAAGCCCGGCGCCTCCTGGAAATCACGCGGCGCGATTTCGGCATTGGCGGCGATGAAGGCCGCGATGGCGCGCAGCCAGTCCTCCTGCTCAGGCGTATAGAGACGTCCGGCGCGCTTTTCGCGTCCCATCCACAGGTTAAAGCGCTGCTCCACGACGGCGGCGAAGGGCTCCAGCGTATCGGTCTGGCCCAGCGCGAAGCGGACCAGGCTGACCACCTCGGTCAATTGCTCATCCACCGGCGCGCCGCGTACTTTCGCCGCGTCCAGCCGCCGGTAGGCCTGCCAGACATTGGCGGTGGTCAGGTAGTACGGCGGGTCGGTCAGGCGCTGGACCAGGTCGCGGATGGCGCCATAGGTCAGGCGCTGTGCGCCATAGGGCTGGTTATAGAGGATTTGCAGCGCGGTCAGCTCATCGCGGTTGTCGTCGATGAAGGTGCGGAAGCTGGTGATGGTCTCTTCGGCCCGCTTCATGTCGAAGCCCGCGCTCATCACCTTGTCGGTGGTAAACTCGTCAATGACGATATCGGTCTTCTGCTTGATGTCCTTCAAAAGGGTGCGCACCGCCGGATTGTCAAAGGGGCGGCAGGCGGTTTCGGCGAGCCCCCCGATCACCGCCTCTTCCTGTTCGGGCGTGGCCATGGCGCCATGATGCGCATCGATAGCGGCCGCCTGCCGGTCGGCGTCGATGGCGTCCAGGAGGGCGTTGGCCAGATCACGCGGGGTCTTGCCGCCCGTGATATCGGCGATGCGCACGCGGTCCTCGTCCGCCAGCTTGCGGTCGAGCACGGCGAGACGGGCGGCCAGAGAGGACAGCGCGTCCTCGTCGCGCCGCCCCATGGCGATCTGTTCGATCAGGGCCTCGAAACTGACCGTCTTCTTGCGCTCCAGGGGCTGGGAAGCGTTCTTCCTGGTCTCCGAGACGCCCACGGCGTCGATCAGGATGAAGCGGGTCTTGGTCTTCGCGTCCGGTGTGACGGCCTTCAGGTCCGCGTCCGGAATGGTGCGCACGCCGCGCCCCTTCATCTGCTCGTAATAGCCCTCGGATTTCACATCGCGCATGAAGATCAGCACCTCGACCGGCTTGATATCGGTGCCGGTGGCGATCATGTCGACGGTGACGGCGACGCGCGGAAAAGGGTCGACCCGGAACGCCTTGATCAGCGCCTTGGGATCCTCGCCGGTATTGCGATAGGTGATCTTCTTGGCGAAGTCATTGCCTTCGCCGAACACCTCGCGCACGGCATGGACGATCTCTTCGGCGTGGTTGTCGTCCTTGGCGAAGATCAGCGTCTTGGGCAGCCATTCGCCGGTACGGTCGGGGAAGAGCTCTGTGAAGACCCGGTCCTTGTAGGTCTGCAGCACGGTCCTGATCTGGTTCGGGTTGACGACGGAGCGGTCAAGCTCCCTGGCGGCGTATTCCAGATCGGCGTCGAGCTGCTGATAGCGGACCTTGCGCGTGCGCTTGTCGCGCACAGGCACCTGGAAGCCGGCCTCCTCTGTCTCCACAAGTCCGCCCTGCTCGGTGACGCGCGTGCGGATGCGGTAAATCTCGTAGCCCACGTTCACGCCGTCTGCGACAGAGCGCTCATAGGGGTATTCGGCGACGAGGTTCTGGTTGAAGAAGCCCAGCGTGTGCTTGGACGGCGTCGCCGTCAGCCCGATGATCGAGGCGTCGAAATACTCCAGCACCTGGCGCCAGAGCCCATAGATCGAGCGGTGACACTCGTCCGTGACGATGAAGTCGAACAGCTCGATGGGGAAATCGGCGTTATAGGCCAGCGGCGGCAGCTCGCCTTCGGCCAGAGGGCTCTCGAAGCCCGAGGCCTCTTCCGCGTCCGGGTCCAGCTCCTCGCCGCGCAGCATGGAATAGAGGCGCTGTATGGTGGTGATGACGACCTTGGCGTCCGGATCGATCCGGTGGGAACTGAGGTGCTGAACGATATAGGTGTCGGTAAAGCGGTTGGCCGCTCCGGGCGGCTGGAATTGCTGGAATTCCTTGAGGGTCTGGTCACCCAGATTCTTGCGGTCGACCAGGAACAGGATGCGCCTGGCCTCTGCATAGCGGATCAGGCGGTAGGAGAAGGAGCAGGCCGTGAACGTCTTGCCCGCGCCTGTGGCCAGCTGGATCAGGGCGCGCGGGCGATCTTCCGCAAAGGATGTCTCCAGCCCCGTAATGGCTTCGATCTGACAGTCCCGCAGCCCTTTTGTGTCTAGCGGCGGCAGGCTCTGCAGCCTGCCGCGCAGCGTGCCGGGCGTCTGCAGCCAGTGATGAAGGGTTTCGGGCCGATGAAAGGCGAACACCCGGCGCGAGCGCGGCCTCGGGTCGTCAAGGTCCCGGAAGAAGGTCTCGGCGCCGGTGCTTTCATAGTCAAAGCGCAGCGTGTCGGCCCAGCGCGCCAGATGCTCGGGCAGCGCGCCCATGTATTTTTCTGATTGCTCGGCCACGCCGCTGAGCGTGACGCCCTCTTTCTTGGCCTCGATGACGCCGCACGCCTTGCCCGCCACAAACAGGAGATAGTCGCAAGGCCCGGACGGCAGCTGAAACTCGCGCACGGCAACACCAAGCGCGGCCTGCCGGTCAAACGCGGCCCGGTCCTGCACCACCCATCCGGCGGCGGCCAGCAAAGCGTCGATCTGTACGCGCGCCAGCGCTTCAGGCGATGTCACCTAACCCCCCGGGATTGATCAGGATGTAACTTTAAAGCTCGCTACAGGCTGAGTACAAGCGCCGTGCGTATTGCGTCCCGCAGCGCCGATGAGGGTGGCATGCGCATTCCGCATTAGCGCCTTTTCCAGGCGCTTTACGCTCTGGCGTTGGGCCTGGCGCCCGCGCTAGCGTGTGCAGGGCTTGATCGGGAAGGTCGAGGACGTTGAGAGGACACGCTGAGTGATGACAGGAAAGCCGAACGATCTGCCGAAATTCTCCGAGCTGATGCCGCTGGTCATTGAGGGGCTGCAGGCGCTGGGCGGATCAGCTTCGATTGAACTGCGCACACTCTTTGCGGGACGGACTTGGCCAAAAACGTCAACCCAGAAACAAAAACGAACTGCATATAATAACTCATGATTCGGATTGCGGGGTTGTGTTAGTTGGTCGGAAGTGGGGGGCTGATTGGATAATCGATACTCGATAGCCTTGAAGGCGATGCTTTTTCGTCATCGAATTGCAAGGCCGGACGGACGTCCTTTATATCGGTACCGTTTCACTTCACAGGAGTATCAGCGCGCCTGCGCCAAGCTTGAGAGCGACGGAAAGCGGGCGCTTGACGAGCCTGAGGGCTGCGCGCTGTTCGTGATGGCGCTTGCGGAGTGGTTCCGCCGTGACCGCGACGGCGGCGGCTGGAGTTGGGACCCGCCTTTAGCAGCCTTGGGATTCAAGCGCGAGGACAGGGGGGCAGGCGGGCGCAATTCGCTTCGCTACACTGAGATGCGCGATGCCGTCCTCAAAGGGCTCAGATGGTGGAAGCGGCCCGGTTCAAAAGATATTGAGGGATTGAGAAACGTCTGGGCTGTGGTCCGGGAGAGCGGCCTGCCGCTGTCAGAAGTGCGCCGCGCAAGCTGGCTTCGGGCGTGGGTGTGCGGCAGCGTGGTGCAGATGTTCAAAGGGGTCCCGCTCAAGATTGCTGTCGAGCAGGAGCGCAAACGCCGGGCCAACAGCGAGACGCTTTCCGAGGTCATTTCCGAAGTCGTCTGTGAGCTGGTCGAAAAAATATTTGAATTCAAGCGCTTGGTCGGGGTCGGCGACAGCCTGTCAGGCGAAGATCCGGTGCTTCGCCTGACCCGCATCAGGCCCGGCTGGCTGGATGAACTGCCAGTGCCTGCCGAAGCGGAGGACTTGCGCGCGCTCATCGCCGACGCTCTGCGCACATCCGCCCGTGGAGAGGACGTCTTCTCCGCTGAGCGCGTGCTCTACCGCTCTGGCGGCGCCTGGAGGCCTGCCCTTGAGATCGGGTTGGAAGGCGAAATCGACCTCTTTGATATCAGCGCCGAGCTGCGGGACGCGTTGGAAGGCGCATCGCGCGCACAGCTTTTCCTACGCACATCTAAAGGCCGGGCGTCATCGCGCGCCATCGCCCTGATTGAACGCAGCTTTTCAAGTGAAGGCGAAGCTCTGACCGTCCGCCCGCTCGGCCGGAGCCAATTTGACCTGGCTCTAGCTGACGATGTCACACTGGTATGCCAAGTCGGCGAGCGCCCGCCCGTATTGATCGCGCCGCGCGGGGCGTCCCCCCAGCTGGAAGATGTGTTGGTCTTCGCGTCCTACAGCGGCGGAGATTCCGCTGATCGGTTACGGATGGTCTCAAATGCTTCAGTCGATCACCCTGGTGAGCGCTTGTTCCTGTTAGTTGATCGGAAACGTTTGGACGAAATCGATTGGCGGCCCGGATCAGAACGCGAAAATCCAGAGCCGGTCGATGAGAAATATGTCCTCGTTGGTTTTTCAGGCGAAGCGCGTCTTGAGTGTGACGGCCTTACACGTGTATGGCGCACAGGGTGCGCCGAGAGTTCGGGCGCCCCGCTACTATTGGATGGCCGATACACGACCGCGTGCAAGCCGACGGCGTTCATCGGTCAGCCACGTGTGTTGTGTCGTGACCGTGGTGCCCTCGTTGAAGCGTCGCGTGCCGATTTGCTATGGCGGCCGAAGGGGCGAGGACAATGGAGACTGTATCGCAATGAAGCGCCGTTCGGTGATGTGGAAATCGGCCTAGCGAAGGAGGGCGTGCTGATCGGCTCCGCGCATGTAGTTTTGCTTCCGGACGAATTCCAAATTGATTTTGCCCCAAGCAGCAGCGCGCGCCGCGTTATCCTATCCGGCCTCGCAGGCGCGCTGGTGAAAGCGCGAACTGATGGTGTCAAAGCCATTGCCCAAGGACCGAACGTGGAGCTTGATCTCGCCGAACTCACTCCAGGCGCAGTCTTTGAGGTTGGGTTAAGCTGGGGTGATCGTCGGGTTCGGCTAAAATTAAGGGATACGTCGCTCTCAAAAGCAATACTGGAGAATGATCTGCCGATAAAAGGGGCGCAGACGGTCGGTGCCAGCTCGCTTTTTCGCTATTCGGCGTGGAGCCAGTCCAGCGACCTTTTATTGTTTGAGTTGGCCGGTTATGGAAGCCGTGTAGGATTTGTCCGAAAGGTCACGGGCGACACTCCCCTGACGGTCTATCGCGACGATATTCGCGCTCTTTTGAGCCAAACAAACGACCACGAAGCCCGCGTGGATATTCTCTGGCGAGGCGGCGGGCGCGCCCTCACGGTGCGCCGCTATGACTTGGATCCGCCTCGATCCACGTGGGAAAGACCGGTAGATGAAACGGTCGCGTATCTGCGCGCCTTAGGCTTTGAGCACCTCATCTTCATCCCGTTACTGGCGCCTGAGAACGGGT
Organism: Alkalicaulis satelles; assembly: GCF_008630495.1. Lineage (GTDB taxonomy): Bacteria > Pseudomonadota > Alphaproteobacteria > Caulobacterales > Maricaulaceae > Oceanicaulis > Oceanicaulis satelles. Next base: position 168,045 of record NZ_VWOJ01000005.1, on the reverse strand, counting down.
GCCAGCTCACCCTCGAGGAGGCGGCTACCGCGATCTCGTTTGAGGCGTTAGCCCACCATAGGTCGGGCCCCGGGCCATGGGTCCTGACTGGCCGCGGCGCAAACCACAGCCGTATGCGGCCAGTGTTTATTGCTGCCCGCGAAAGCAGCGTCCCCGCCAACAAGGTTCAGGCGGCGTCATTGCTGGCGTCTGGCCGTCGAAATGCACTGATGGCTGTCGGGGATACGGCTACAGATCGCCGTGAGTTCGCACGCTTGGCCCTGGCTACTGTCAACGCCGCGCGCAAATATCAGGTTCCGCCGATTAGCTTTGATATCCTAGGCGTGCTGGCCCAAACGCCCCAGCTAGCGGTTTACATGCTTGCTGGAGCAACCGGGCGCACTGATCTGGACGCAGTCTTCGACCTGGAGAGTGAGCTGGCTTTGGTTTGGCCCACTATCAAGGCAGAGACTTGGGTCACTGCTTTCACAGAGCAATTTGAATTTACCCGTACGCAGCTTCTCAAAGCTGGAATCGACAGTCCATATATGGCGGCCAGCCCGCTCATTGAGCATTTGGCACAGGTTAGCCATAGGCCTGACCTTCGGCTGCATGCAGCTCAAGCCGCCCATGCGGTGATGCTGCAATCAGGCATGGACGAGGCCGAGCGCCGTGATCGTGAAGCGCCGTTCAGCCGGGCGCTTTGTGAGATTCGAGAATATAGCTACTCGGATTTGGCTCAGGCGATGGTTAAGCGGCGGGTCGATGGCGTCCCGCCGCCAAGATTGACTCTGGATACGGGCGTCCTTGGTGATTTGCGGGGTCGGTTCGCGTGTCAATTTGACTGCGTTCTCGCGGCCCCTCGAGCCGCTGCGCGCATCGCGCTCGGTCTCTCTGAGTTTGGGCCAAAGGCGGCAAGCCAGTTCCGGTTGGCGCGACTATACGACCCTGATTTCTTTGATCACGGCGTATCCCGCGCCATGCTTGACCTCCATCTTTCTGCTGGAAAGTGATCCATGATCGACATCCAAGCCCTGCTTTCGCGCATCCCCCGAGAGACCAGCCGGTCTTTGCTTGAAATCTCCAAGCTGCGCACTCCAGGCCTAGAACAGGCCGCGCTGGCACGGCTAAACGCGCGCGGCAGCGAATTGATCTTGGAGGGTGCATTTCCCTGGAAGCCGGCGGACGCGGGCTGGGATGGGGTGCGCGAGCTCTTTCAAACCCGCACAGTGGACACGCTGAGCGAGAAGATGTTTCCGCCTTATGCCCATCAGGTGGAAGCCTGGTCGCACTTGCGTGCCGACGACCCGCGGTCGGTAATCGTCTCCAGCGGCACAGGATCAGGCAAAACCGAGTGCTTTCTGGCGCCGCTACTAGACCGGCTTGTTGAGCTGTCGAATAGCGGCGAGCGCCGCCTCACCGGCGTGCGCGCCATCATGCTTTATCCGCTGAACGCCCTTATCAATAGCCAGGAGGAGCGCCTAAAAGCCTGGTTCGAGCCCTTTGGCGGATCGCTCCGCTACTGTCTCTATAATGGGGCCACCCCCAACGAGATCAAAGCCGATGAAGCCCGGATGAATCCGGCCAAAGTGGCTGACCGCAAGACCTTGCGCGCGACGCCGCCGCCGGTCTTGGTCACCAATATCACCATGCTCGAATACATGCTCGTACGCCGCGAAGACGCGCCGATTCTCGAGCAATCTGACGGCACGCTGGAGTACATCGTTCTCGACGAGGCCCACAGCTATATCGGGGCTCAGGCCGCCGAATTGTCTCTGCTATTGCGCAGGGTGGCTGCGGCGTTCGGAAAGCGCCCCGAAGAGCTTCGCTACGTCGCGACCTCCGCGACCATTGGGGATGGTGATCCCGCACCGCTGGGCGCTTTCCTCTCTCAGCTCTCTGGAGCGCCGCTGGATCAAGTGCATGTGGTTCTGGGCCAGAGGGCGGTGTTGCCGGAGGATCCGCTGGAGCCGTCGCCGCTCTCGCTTTCGCAGCTTCAGCGCAGCAGTGATGAAGAGCGGGCGCGGGCGTTGTTCGCCAACGCTGCACTGCGCAAAGTGCGCGAACGCCTGCGGGCCGACCGGCCCCTAACCTGGTCGCAATGGCGCCAGGCGGCATGCGATATTCTCGGCGACCCCGCAGCTGGACAGGATGAAGCGGTCAGCCTGCTTGTGCATGCCCTGCAGGCCCGCCGAAATCCGGAAGAGTCGCGATCTGAAGCGGTACTGCCGATACGCCTGCATATGTTCCATAACGTGCTCTCAGGCGTTCACGTCTGTCCCAATTCAGCATGTTCAGGCAAGCCGCCAGCCATGGCCGATTGGCCCTACGGGTTCGTGGACACTGAAGCGCATGAGCATTGCCCCCACTGCCGCTCAGTTATGTTTGAATGGGTCAGTTGCCGAACCTGCGGTGACGGCGCGCTGAGCGCAGCAGATGATGGCGTCAGACTCAGTCGCCCAACCGAAGACCCTGGTGCGGACTTCGCTCAAGATCTCGACCCTGAATTTCATGCATCGCCGCCGGACGTCGAGGATGATGACTTGCCACTTAGTGACGCCACCCTCGCGCTGGAGCCAGAGCACGACACGGCTTCAATGCGCTGCTTGCTGACCTCGAACCGGAATGGCGTCGCGCTTCAAATGGAGCCTCGAACCGGTCGCATTCTCGACTTTCCAATGGACGGCTCCATTGAATTGCGTCGCCATGATAATCCGAACCTTTGCCCGCACTGCGGCGCAGCACCCGAAAAGCATGAGACTTATGGCCCCGTCAGGCCGCTCCGCGCCGGTGCGCCTTATTTGCTCAGGCAGCTTGTTCCAGCCCTGCTGCCTATGCTCACCCCAGAGCCGGACTCCACCGGCTTGCCAGCGCGAGGCCGGAAACTGATCAGCTTCACCGACGCCAGACAGGGGACGGCAAAGCACGCCTCCGCGCTCCAGATCGGCGCCGAGCGCGAATTTGTCCGCGCCTGGCTCTATCACTCGGTCCAAAATTCGGCCCGTAAGGCGGCTACTAAAGACGATGCCGGCCTGGCGGAGCTGAAGGCGCAGCTCGCACTGATTGAAAGCAACCCCGCACTGGCGAGCGTTATCAAAACAGTGCGCGAGCAAATCAAACAGAAGGAGGGCGGCGGGGCCGTTCGTGCGCTACCCATTTATGAACTTGTTCAGGATCTGGCGCGCCATTCCGACGTTCAAGGCGCGCTTCTAGCCCTCTGGTCTCCTCGAACAAGCCGCATTGAAACTGCCGACGAGTTGGCCGAATTTTTATTGCTGCGGGAGCTTGCAAGACGGCCGAAATGGGCTGCAAGCGCTGAGACACTCGGCTTTGTCCGCCTGCAATTGCCCGATTACGCGCCTCCGCCAGTGGTTGCGGGCCAACTTGGCCTGCTCAAATCCGATTGGCAGGCATTGCTGGAGCTGCTTGTCACGCACTTCTTGCGCCAGAACCAGATGATTACCGTGCGCAATGGCGCATGGATGATTTTCGCCAACATTAAAGGCGGCGGACGCTTTGTTGTTAGAAGTCAAAATGACGTTCACGACAAAGCACGCCAGAAAGTCTGGACCAACCCCTATGGACCTCGGCCTGACGCCAACGCGATTGTAAGTTTGGCATTCCAAGCTTTGAAGATATCCCCTGAAGATAAGGCGGGCCGTGCGGAGCTGGCCGATCTTTTCGACGCCGCTTTCCTGGCGGTGAAGGGCTCAGGCGTGCTGAAAGACGGTGATGGAGGATTCCGTCTCGATTGGACCAAGCTGGCCGTTGTCCCGGTGCAGGAGGCAGACATTTGCCCGATCACCCGTGTTCCGCTGCAAGCTGCGTTCAAAGGGCGATCAATCTATCGCGACAGCCAAGGCCGTCACCCCGAAACTCAGCGCGCAGTCTTCCCGCTCCACCCATTTCCACTCCTGAAAGATGAAAGCGGCTTCGGGGTCCCGAGCGGAGACATTATCGATTGGCTGGAAAGCGACCCCCTCATTGGCGAGCTTCGCACTCAACGGCTCTGGGATGGGCGCAATGACCGGGCCGCTCGCCTAGACAGCTATTTTCGTACCGCTGAACACTCCGCACAACTCGAGCAACCCATTCTCCAAGCCTACGAGGCGGGATTTAAATCTGGAAAAATCAATGTCTTAAGCTGCTCCACCACCATGGAGATGGGCGTCGATATCGGTCAAATGGAGGCCGTTATTCTGACGAACGCTCCGCCATCCATCGCGAACTACAAGCAACGCGTGGGCCGAGCGGGCCGGGGCGGCCAGTCGATTTCTTTGGGTTTGACCATTTGCAAGGACCGACCGCTGGACCGCGAGGTTGTCAATGACCCCATGAGCTATTTCGAGCGCAAACAGGTCGCGCCACGGGTGTCATTAGACAGTGCGATGATCGTTCAGCGCCACGTCAACGCATGGCTGCTCGCCCGCTTTCTTCGCGACGAGGGCAAAGAGCTCTATAAGATGACGGTGGGTGCATTCTTCGCGCTCGATATTGAGGTCGAGCGCGCACCCGTGGACGCTTTTGCAGGATGGCTTGAGGCGCGCGCTGACGTATTAGCTCAGGACGCCGATCTCGACGCGCTGCTGGCCGGTACGCCCTTGGCGCCGGGCGTCGATGTTATATTGGCGTCGCGCGATAGGGTCCTTGCGATCAAGGAGGCGGTGGAGATTGAATGGGAAGCGCTCGACGGCGCGCTGACGGATCAGTCGGCGGAGGAACGTGCGCGATCAGCTCAGCGCGACCGGCTTTCACGCGACTATCTGCTGTCTGCTTTGTCCGGCCAGGGATTTTTCCCGGCCTACGGCTTCCCGACGGGCGTGGTGACCTTCTGGCCCTATTCTGGACAAGAGATCGCTCAGCAAAAAAAGCGTCAGGAGGAGAGCGGCCGGCCGATCCTTGAGGATCGGAGGCTGCGGGCGCGGGGATTGCCGAGCCGGCAAAGAAACATGGCCATTTTCGAATACGCCCCAGGCGCCGAGGTGGTGGTTGATGGCATTGTTAGGCGCAGCGCTGGCGTCACGCTGAACTGGAAGCGTCCAGACGGCGATGAGCCAGTTAAAGAAACCCAAAGCCTTCGCACTGTGCGCCAGTGCCGAGGCTGTGGACGCTTGCGAAGTCAATCTACTGCGTCCGAGGATCGAGGGTGCCCGAACCCAGATTGCGGCGAAGCGAGGTCGGTTGACATTAGCTACCTGGCACCCGCTGGCTTTACCGTCGACACCGCCGTTGCGACGAGCGATCAACCCGAAGGAGCGCCGTATTCGCCGCGGCCTGACGCCTGGGTCGGGTCGTTGAACGCCGACTGGCGCGACTTGCCTGATCCCGAACTTGGCCGGCTTCGCACGGATGCAGCGGGTTTGGTGTTCACGTTCAACCCTGGTGCCCATGGGCATGGCTACGCCCTTTGTCTGGAGTGCGGTCGCGCTGAGCCGGAGACAAGCCCTGACGGCGATTTGCCAAAATCCATGTCCGCTCACCGGCCCCTGCGCCGATCTAAAGGCGGCGAGGCCTTGGAGGTCTGTCCAGGATCGTCCGGCGGCTTCAAGATGCAGCGCCGCCTTAGCCTGGGTGAAGAGACCCGCACCAGCGTATTCGAGCTGCAATTGGCCGGTTTGAAAAGCCGTGAAGCTGCCTTGGCTACAGCGCTCGCTTTGCGTGAGGCAAATGCACGCCGTTTAGGCGTCGAACCTACTGAGATGGGTGTGGCCGCGCTGCAAACGCGGGATCGTCAGGGCCGCCCGACGCATACGGCGGTGGTTTATGATCATGCCGTCGGCGGGGCTGGATTCGCGTCGTCAATAGGCGATGACCCAATAGACCGCATAAGATTGGCTACCGAGCTGCTCGATTGCTCGAAAACGGGACGATGCGGAGACCCTGATGCGAAAAAAATCTGCTCAGCCTGTGTGCTTGGGCCAGATGTTCAGCATCTCGCTGAACGGTCAGATCGCGCATCCGCGTTTAAAGCGCTGAGAGAGGCGAGCTTGCGCTTGGACATGCCCCGGCGCTTTAAAGTCCTGGGTGACGTCACACGCTATGAGAGTGCGCCTTTGCTTGAGGCCGCTTTGGGGCGGCTAAATGCTCGCAAGGACCCCAGTTTGGTGGTCCGATTGACCGGTGCACCTGATGCCTGGGACTTCTCTGAGTGGTCAGCCGGTCCGTTCCTCAAACGTTTCAGTGCTGGAGGCGGATCGCTTTGGTTTGTAGTCAATGCCGCTGAAATCAAGGCATGCGCTCCTAATATCAAGGCTGAGTTCGCGCTCAACGCTGAACGAATTGGCGCACGCATTCTGGACGCAGCGGCACTGTCATGGCTTGAAAACGCAGCACTATATTGCCGCTCCGCTGATCAAGCCCGCTTTTTTGGCGCCAAAGATATAACTTGCGCTCCTGGCCCTGAATGGGGATTTGCGGTCGATGCACCAAATGTGTCAGCCGAGACGCGGCTGATCACAGATGCGGAGCTGGCACGAGCGGCTGTCGATGTAACCGCATGGCTCCAAGGTGACCAGCGCGGCGGCATCAGATTTGTCGGTCCTGACCTGGACGGACCGGTGTTGGGGTTTGGAGAGCGGTTCAAAGCGTTGGCGGCGGAGCTTGCCCCGGATGTTTTTGGAGCGAAGGCTGAGCCAGCTGTCAGGATCACGATCCATGATCGCTACATTTACAATCCACTAGCGGTGCGCCTTTACGCTGAGATCATAGGTGCTTTGGCAGGGCCGGGCGCGAAATGCAATGTGATCACGCGAGGCGCGAAACGCTATGATGAGCCGCGTCGCGCTGATCTTCTGACCCATGACTGGCCACATATCGAGGATCGCAACGAGGTACTCAGCGCGCTTTTCAGGGATGTTGGAGTGCCAGCAAGTGTGCTTGAGCGGCAGGAATGCCCCCATTGGCGCACGCTGAGTGTAGAGACGCAGTCAGGCGCAAAAGCTGTTCTTGTTTTGGACCAGGGAGTGGGGGCGTGGAAACCTATTCGTCCGGTGCGGTTTGATTTCTCTAATTCGATTAGTATCCAATTTAAAGAGCTGGGTCGAATGAATGCTCTGATAAAGTGCGATGCTGGGCGCACCTATTTCGGATTGATTAATGAAAAATAGGCCATGTACAGTAAATGGCGGCGGATATAGATTGCAAATTCAATAGCATATTAAACCCTTACAAATCAATTCATTAATTGCCGAGTGTATAGGGCCTATAGAGCCCCCCCCTACGAAATTTCGTTTTCAGCAACTTTCTAGATACTTTCATTCATAATTTCGCTTTATATGTAATCGAAATATTAAATATCTATATAATTGCATTTTTTAGGATTTACATTGATATCAGTATATCATTAGGTGGCGAATAGACATCGCCATATCTCTATTATTTATTTGGTTTTAAGCTGAAGGGCCTTGTGAGCCTGCCAGTGCACCTCGTGTAAATAACTCTATAACGCTGCCAGACGCGCTCTCCACGTTTACGCTACCCCACCAGCACCAGACACCGGGACGCTCGCCAGCGAGCTCTGGTGAGTCATTGGCGAGCATCCCGGTGTATGAGGTCCGCTAGACCGTCTCCCCCTTCGCTTTGGCCGCGCGGTGGGCCTTCACGATCTCGAACTCCTCCTCGGTGACGACCCGGTCGAACACGCCGAGCAGGGCGGGGGCGTCCTGGTGAGCGCCGATATACTGCTCCAGCCACATCCGGAGCAGAAGCGCGAGCTCGATGTTGAACAGCTCAGACAGCTGGACGAGCTTCTCGATGGGTATGCGGCTGCGGCCGGAACGCCATTGCGAGAGGATGTTCGGTTTCTGATAGCCAAGCCTCGATGTCAGGTCGTTGGCATACCAGCCCCGGCTGGCGAGTAGCTCGTCGACGCGCTCATCGATCCACATGGCGAGCTCATAGCCGGGGCCGGTCTCTTTATCGCCGGGAGGACGGCCTGCGCCTGCGCGCGGACCACCCTTGCCCTTGATGCGGTTGGGTGCGGTGTAGCCCATGGCTGCGTCCTCCTCTTGCTCTCCGTCAGACCGGTTCGAGCGCGCTGAGCGCGTCGCGCCGCTGGTGTCCGGATGCGGTCATCCAGCGTAGCAGGTCAAGGTGCTCGTCGGTGACCGCGCCGAGCTTGATGCCGGTGCGCTTCATCCGGGAGAGGAGCGCATGCGCTTCGGGGCGCACGCAGCGTCCGGCAAGCTCGGTCAGCGCCTTGCCCTCGACGCTCTCAGGCGACAGAAGCTGCGCGGCCCACAGCGCGAATATCTCCTCGGGCGTCACGCCGGTGATCTCGGCCAGCGTGAAAATGGCGCCGGGTGGAACCGGCCGCGTTCCGTCCTTCCAGGCCCGGATGGCGCCCTGCTGGGCGTAGCCGAAGCGGCGGGCGATCTGCAGGTCGTCCATGCCGGAGAGGGTGTTGAGGTTCTCGGTGAGCCAGCGCGCGATCAGCGAGGCCGGAGCGGGGGCAGTAGGCGGTTGGTCGTGGGTCGTCATGATGGGGTCTCCATGTGTGTTGGTGTCCGGTCCAGCGCGTGCTGCGACCGTCTGACCATCACGATATCGACCACAGGGTCCCGTTCACTTGGGAAATCGCTCAGGGCTGCATGCCAAGCAGTGCGCCCCGGCAGGCATTCGCGGGCAGAGGGCGCAGGGTATGGGCGGCGTTTTGTGCGCGCCGGAGGAGAGGCGGACCCGATGCGCCGTTTCGCCTGCACTGGCCCGTAGCCTGCCGAGCCCCATACACGCCGGGAGCCCTGTTTCGCCTGCGTCTGCCTCCAGAAGATTTCGCCTGCAGATCCCAAGCCCCGATCCCGAAAGGCCTCCAGGGGCGGAACGTATCCGGGTCGTAGCCGGAAGGCCGATCCAACATGCTGATATATATGGCTATATATCGCCAGCCTTAAGCTGGCTTCGCCAGTGCCGGGTGTCCCTTACGGCACAAACCTCGCCTTTTCTTCCGCCTAGGTTCCCTGGCAGGGGCCGGAGATGGCCAAAAAGGAAGGAAACATGAAGCACGGGGAAGCCGGTCAGCTCCGATCTCCGGCCTCCTCCAGCTTTCTCAGCTCGCTCCGATAAGCATTAATGGCTGCGGCCAGACCGGGCAGCGCCGAGAGTATTCTCCAGAGCAGGACAAGGATCGAGATCAGGACCAAACCGCACAGGGACCGGTATGCCAGGATCAGCCCGGACAGGAGGATGTTGTCCTTGTTGTTGCTGAGGTTGGAAACAGACAGGCCGAAAACCTCGAAGGTGTCGGTCAAGGCGCCTCTCAGGGCCTGATCGGCGATGAAGACGGCAAGCCTCCATGCTTCGACGCCGGAGCCATCTATCAGGTCTTCTCCGTCCAGCAGCGAGGGCATGCCGGGTATGAACCAGTCATCGAACACTAGGATAATCAGAAGAAGAGCGCCGGGTGCAACTATACCGTACAGGACCAGCCCAAGGCTCCGCCTCACGGCGGCCTGAAGGCCGCCCCTGGCATGTTCCTCAAGGCTCAGAATGCGATTCCTGATTGTCTCTGGCTTCCTGGGAGGGCTGCCACGAGATCGGCGGATCATCTCGGCTTCGTTGAAATCCCGGATCACGCTCAAGAGCCGGAAGCCGAACCAAAGCAGCAACAGAAGGGCTATCACAACGCCTAGCCAGCTATAGGCCAGGAGAAAAACCTGCGACGTCAAAGCCTCAAGCAAGGCAGACGCGACCGCTTCCACATTCAGATCATTCATCCCAGCCCCCACCGGTTTATGAAAGAGAGCTTAACCGGGACGTCTGAAATGGGAAGGCATGTTCGGGGGTCGCTGGACCGACGCTTCGCGTCGGGTGAAGGTCTTGGTGGCTCCGCGCGCCCTTCGGGCGACAGCTACGCCACCAAGACCGTTCCCTGCCAATTGATCGAAACAAGTCTCTCTTGGGGTGGGATGATCACCGCTGCTTGGTTCCGGACAGACAAGAGCAGTGGACCATTTTCTGATCCACTGCTCATTGGCTGGGGGAGGACGATGATCATCTAACTCGAGCATGCGACGTTAGACTATACGATCATGCAAATTATATCTTAGCAGTGCGTGATAATCAACACCGCAATACATCCATCACGGCATTGATATCGGGCTGGTTGCTGGACCAGTCAAAGCAGGTCATGTGGAAGGGCTGCGCTCCTACGCGGTACTGCTCCTTCGACACGTATTGCGCGACCATCTCCGGCGTCCCGTCAATGAACTGGGCGTGGTAGTGGAAGCCCTTGCCCCTTTTGCGCCACAGCTGCTCCAGGAGCGGGGCGCGGTCAACTTGATCATCGTACGAGTCGTGGCGGTCGTAGTTGCGCCCATACCCGATGAAGTGATCCCAGTGCCGCCCTTTCACAAGAGACATCCGGGCTTCGCTGCGCTGCCAAGCGCTCTTGTGGGGGAACCAGATCAGCAGATGGGCGTGCGCATTCACGTCCAGCTTTTCCGGCAGGATAAACGCACAAAGCCGGTCCTTGGCGGACTTCTTGTACGGTCGGCGGGTACGCATCACGATCTGCTCAAACTCGAAGATCGTATCGTTGACGAGCTCGAGAAGCCGATTGGCGGACATCGGCCGGTTCGTGCCGAGCGTAACCATAATGTCGGGCTGCAGTCCGGCAATGAACTGAACAAGGGCAGCTGCGTCCTTGCGCTGGTTGACCCGGGTATTGTCGTGGGCGTTTCTACGCTTCATGACGGCCTCCCGTGCTGGAACCGCCGATCTGGGCGTCGAGAAATGCGTCCAGTTTGGATCGCCGGGCAAAGAGCCGGTTGCCGACCTTGCCAATGGGCAGAGTCCGCCGCTCAGCATGGTGAAACACCTGCCGCTCGGTCAGTCCCAGGCAGCGGGCAATGGCTTCGGCGCCCCACAGATAGTCGGGGTCGGGCAGGGATTGGCCATCGCCCATATGAGTGGTCATGGCGAAGGTCATGATGCCTTCTTCGCGGCACACAGATAGGCCTGATCGAGAAGGGAGATCGCACAATTCAATTGCGCCAATCCCGAGAGATGCAGCTATTTCCGTCAAGCTGCTCAATTTTGGTATCATGGTGATTGTCTCGTTATTGCTGATTTTGGGACACCTCCTTTCGGGGGTGGTTTTGCCGGTCGGGATTGACCGCTCTTGGCGAGGGCGCGGCTACGGCATCTGGCGCCTCCCTTGATCCCGGTTCCGGTGAAGGAACCGCCTCAGAGGCTGGGCCAGGTTGAGCTCCACTGCCGCGACGGGCTGGTCAAAGCATCTGCGCGCCACATTGACCCGATTGTCATCAAGCTCAACAAGTCTGCACTCAGCGGTATTCGTGCTGGCATACCGGTCGAACAGGAACTCGACATCGAATGTCCGGTTCGCTAGCGACCTCACGTCTGCCAGAAGCTCCCAGCTTTCGCCGGTGACGTACTGGGGTGGCACAGGAAGGTTCGTGCCGAACAGCCACCTGCGATCTACCAGACGCAACAGCGGGTCCCTCGCATGATGATATTCAACAGCGCTCTCTGGAGCGCTCGTTACTGCCTCTGCCGCGTCAACTCGGGTCTGTGCGTCTGCGCTCTCCAAGGCAAACCAGAATAGCGTATACCGCACCCAATCTTCGCATATGACATCAGCGACCGTGCAGCCCGGCTCCTGTGTTGATTGGCCGGGTATACCGCGCAAAAGGCTGACCGCGCTGAGCAGGTGTAGATCGGCGTAGTCCGCCAGCCCCAAGGCCAGCTCCGCCTTAAGTATGTCCCGAAGCCGCCATAGGCGCATCCAGCCTACCGCGGGTCGATAATCGTCCCCGATCTTCTGGACCTTGATTGATCGTATCCATCCAGCGGACTGCAAATGCCTAAGCGCCGCCTCGCTGGCGAACCGGGAAAGCGCGCCCCCCTGCTTTTCGGTGGCGGTACGCTTCCTGGCGACAGGTTCTTCAACAGCGCTGCCAATGGCCTCTGCGTCGGTCAGGAACTGCCGCTCACGCCAATCTAGCCGGAGCTGAGAGGCGACCCACTCGATATCGTCAAAATTGCCACTTGCCACTTGTTTGCCCCTTGACGTCTGAAATCATTCGCTGCATGTCTATGCCTGAAGCGAATGACTGCGTCAATAGGCTTTTATCAAGGGAGCGGAAAAATGGCATCGGTCAGGAAACGTGTCTTGCCGTCCGGGAAGACGCGGTGGCTGGTGGATTTCGTCGATCCGGCGGGAAACCGTCGGAACAGGAATTTTGATCGCAAGAGAGACGCAGACGCCTTTCTGGATCAGGTGAAGGCGCAAATCCGGGCGGGCACGCTGGTGATGGACGATCAGACCGTCACGGTGCGCGAGGCTTGTGCGGCCTATATGGAATCCGCCGCCGTCAAGACGCTCGAGCCGTCCACCTGGAACCAGTATGAGCAGCATGTGCGGGTGCATATCTCTCCGCGCCTGGGCGAATTGCTGCTCACCCACCTATCAGAGCGCCGGGTCTATGAATTTATAGACAGTCTTACAGCGGAAGCATCAGCGGTGATGGCGCGCAAGGTTCTGGCCACGCTCAAGCGGATCATCACCGACGCCCAGCGGCGCGGGCAGGTTGGCCGCAATGTCATCATCGACAAGCAGATCAGGGTGTGTGGGGCGAGCCAGTTTCAAAAACGCCTGCCCGAGCGCAGAGAGCTGCAACGGCTGCTGGCCGCATCCGATCCGGACACGCGCGTCCTGTTTCTGACCGCCATGCTCACCGGCTTGCGCCGGGGCGAGCTGCGCGCCCTGAGTTGGGATGATGTGCGTTTTGAGGAGCGTGTGATCCGCGTCCGGCGCTCTGCGCGTGAGACGGGGACCATCAAGGCAACCAAGACCCGCAAGGGGCATCGTGACATTCCCATGGGCGCCAATCTCATTCACGAGCTCAAGGCCTGGAAGCTGAGATGCCCCACAGGCCCGGCACAGCTGGTGTTCCCAAACGGGGCTGGGCGCGTTGAAAGCGGCTCAAACATCTGGAACCGGCGTTTCGTCCCGGCGATGAAGGCCGCAGGGCTTGTCGATCAGGAAGGCAAACCCGTCTTCCGCTTTCACGATCTCCGGCACGCAGCAGCGGCGCTGTTCATCGAGCAGGGTATGGGTCCAAAACGCATCCAGGACCTCATGGGCCACGCCTCGATCCAGATGACGTTCGACACCTATGGGTATCTGTTCCGCGATGACGACCGGGATGCCCAGGCGGCTGAAGGTGTTGCGGCCAGGCTGCTGGGCTCTGGCTAGGCCCATATGGGTTAGGGCGCCAAAATCACCGCGAGCACCCTCATGACCCGGTTCCCAGGACCCGGGTTTTTCTAGGACTTCGCTTTCCCGGAGCGAGAAATAAACGGGAACGCATTCCCGCCCAGTTACACCCGCTCCGGCTAAATCACGCTGCACGGACGCTGCACGGAGGGGCTAATATATTGATATTATTGAGCTGAAACCGGACTCATAATCCTGAGGTCGAGAGTTCGAGTCTCTCCCCCGCTACCAATTTTTCCTAAGCCCTTATCTCACTGGCATAATTGGCTTTCTCGCCTTTGGACTGTCCCACAAACTGTCCCACAAGGGTGAGGCGCGCCGGCGTCTGACTGTCTCTCCCCAACATCCCCCAATCTGCGTTTGCCCGGCGCACGCCGGGACCCGGAAACACCGGCGCATCTGGACCCCGGCTTGCGCCGGGGAAACGCGGGGGGCAGGACATGAGTTCATGTGATCTGCCGATTCCCCCTCCAGTCCTTCGAGGGTCCCCCTACCGTGCAAGCGCGGAGAAAAGACAAACCCAGCCCTACCGCTCCGCCCTCGCGCACGCTTCATCCGCCCGCGCTACACTCCCCATCAGCGAATCAAAGTGTGGAGACCAAGTCCCATGGCGGCGGCCGGACCTGAGATTGAGCGGCTGATCCAACTGCTGGCCAAACTGCCCGGGCTGGGACCGCGTTCGGCACGGCGGGCGGCGCTGCAGATGCTGCAAAAACGTGACACGGTCATGCGCCCGCTGGCGCAGGCTCTGGCCGAGGCGGCCGAGAAGATCACGCCGTGTCAGGTGTGCGGCAATCTGGACATCACCGATCCGTGCACGGTGTGCCGCGATCCGCGCCGGGAACCCGGCGTGATCTGCGTGGTGGAGACGGTGAGCGATCTGTGGGCGCTGGAGCGCGCGGGCGCGTTCAAGGGGCGCTATCACGTGCTGGGCGGCGTGCTGTCGGCCATCGACGGGATCGGGCCGGACGAGCTCAATATCGCCCGCCTGATCGAGCGCGCGCGCGATGGCGATGTCAGCGAGATCATCCTGGCCCTCAACGCCACGGTGGACGGCCAGACCACCGCCCATTTCCTCGCCGACAAGCTGGCCGGGACGGGCGTCGCCCTCACCTCGCTGGCGCGCGGCGTGCCGGTGGGGGGCGAGCTTGATTATCTTGATGACGGCACGCTGACCGCCGCCTTCCGCAGCCGCCGCCCCGCGTAAAAGGAGCCTGCCATGACCGCCCGCCATAATCACCCCGCCGGAACGATCACGCGCATGAATGTGGAGAGCGCGCTCCTGAAGGGCAATTTCCTGGACGATCCGCATGTGCGGGCCATCGATATCTATACGCCCCACGGCCACGATGGCGCGGGCCTGCCGCTGCTGGTGGATCTGACCGGCTATACGGGGAGCGGGCTGTCGCATACCGCCTGGAAGAATTTCGGCGAGAACGTGCCCGAGCGCCTCGACCGGCTGATCGGCTCTGGCGTCATGGCGCCGGCGGTGGTGGCCTTCCCCGACTGTTTCACGCGGCTGGGCGGCAATCAGTATATCAACTCGACGGTCATGGGCCCCTGGGCCGATGTGGTCACCACCGAGTTCGTGCCCGCGGTGGAGGCGCGCTTCAATTGCGGCGGCGCCGGGCGCCGGGCGGTGTTCGGCAAGAGCTCGGGCGGGTATGGCGCGATGGTGCACGCCATGCTCCACGCCGATGTGTGGGCCGCAGCGGCCTGTCATTCGGGCGATATGGGGTTCGAGCTGTGCTATGCGCGCGACTTCCCCGGCGCCCTGCGTGCGCTGGCCAAGAAGGGCGGAGTGAAAGGCTTCATGGAAGCGTTCGAGGCCAATCCCAAACCCGCCGGCTCCGACATCCATGTGCTGATGACGCTGGCCATGGCGGCCACCTATGACCCGGACCCCAGTCAGCCCTTCGGCGTGCGCCTGCCGGTGACGCCCGATACCTGCGAAAGGATTGATGCGCTGTGGGCCAACTGGCTGCAATGGGATCCGCTCACCCTGGTGGAGCGCCATCACGGCGATCTCAAGCGCCTGAAAGGCCTGTTCATCGATTGCGGCGATGTGGACCAGTATGACCTGGTCTACGGCGCCCGGCGCCTCCACGCCCGCCTCAACGCGCTGGGCGTGCCGCACGAGTATCAGGAATTCCCCGACGACCATTCGGGCATCGACTACCGCATGGATGTGAGCCTGCCGTATCTGGTGAAGGCGCTGGAGGGGTGAGGTTCACCCCCGCCTGAACACCGCCGCCACTTCCACATGGCCGGTCCAGGCGAACTGGTCGACCGGGGTGACGGTTCCCATGCGGTAACCGCCCTCGATGAGGATCGCCGCGTCGCGGGCGAAGGTGGCCGGGTTGCAGGAGATGGAGACGATCACCGGGACGCTCGAGTCGGCCAGGCGCTCGCACTGGGTTTTCGCTCCGGCGCGCGGCGGGTCGAGAACGACCAGGTCAGCGCCGGCCAGCTCAGACACGCTCAAGGGCTCCAGCGCCAGATCGCGCACCTTGGCGTCGACGGGTTTGAGCCCCGGCGTGCGCCGGGCGGCGTGATTAAGGGCGCCCAACGGCCCGGCATCGCCCTCCACCGCCAGCACCGGCGCCAGCTCCGCCAGGCGCAGGGCGAAGGCGCCCGACCCGGCATAGAGATCAATGACCTTCGCAGCGCCCTGCGCCGCCTCCATCACGATGGCCGCCAGCACCGCCTCGCCCGCCGCCGTCGCCTGCAGGAACCCGCCGGGAGACGGCATGACCGAGGCGCGGCCGACTTTCAGGGCGGGATCGGCCATCTTGAACACCGGATCGCCATTGATCGTCACGCGCGCCCAGCCATGACGGCCGGCGCTGTCCGCCGCGCTTTCGCGCATGGCCAGTTCCAGCGTGTCCGCCCCCGTCAGCGCCACATCCAGGCCCGCATCGCTGGCCGCCACGGCGATCTCCAGCCTGCGCCTGGGGTGAATTGCGGCGCGGGCGAGCGTGCGCAGGGCCGGGATGGCGGCGCGTATGGCGGGGTGGGCGACAGGACAGTCTTCAAGGTCGACAATCTGGTCGCCTGCGCGCTCCATGAAGCCGAACACCAGCCGGCCGCCAATCATCATGGCGTGAAAGGTCGCGCGCCGGCGCCCCTCGCCATGGGCGTCCATCAGGGGCCTCACCTCAGCCTCGATCCCGGCGCGTGATAGCGCCTGAACCACCAGATCGCGCTTCCAGGCGCGATAAGCTTCAGGTCTGAAATGCTGAACCGAGCAACCGCCGCACCGGTCAGCCACCGGGCAAAACGGCGCAACGCGGTCAGGGGAATCGGTCAGCCGGCGCACCACCCGACCGCGCTCGCCGCGCACCTCCAGCTCGGCGGTTTCCCCCGGCAGCAGGCCGGGCGCATAGATCGGCCCGGGCAAGACGGCGTCGCCACGCGCGCCCAGGGTCTGGGCGGTCAGGGTGGCGCGACGGGGCGCGCTGCGGGCGGGAGATGGGCGGCGTCTTTTCATGGCCGCGCTTGTGAACGCTGCAGGCCGCAACGGTCAAGCGGCATGGCCGCAAACCCTGTCAGGACTGGGCTGCACGAACATGACCGGCCTGTTCATGTTCAGGTCAGGCTTCAATCCTTAACGTACATTAATCTGCCGGAGACAATCCGGCGCCCGAACAGAAAGGCCCTGCGCGATGCTTACAAAGCTCCTCGCTGCAACGGCGCTGGCGGTTGTCCTGGCTGGCGCTCCCGATCTCGTCACTCCCGCCCCTGCGCCCCAGGCCGCCGCTTCCGCCGCTGCTGAGGCGGCCCAGGAACGCCGCAGCCGTGAAAGCCGGGGTAATAACCGCCGCGCCGCGCCCCAGCAGCGCCAGAGCCGGCCCGCTGCCCAATCGCGCAATAACCGCTCTGAACGCCGGGAGTCGCGCCCCGCGCCCCAGCGGCAGCAAAGCGCGCCCCAGCGCCAGCGCCAGCAGAGCGCGCAAGCCAGGCAGCGTGAAGCTTCACAGGCCAATCGCAGCGCCCGGAACCCGCAAATGCGCAACCAGCCCGCCGGAACCCCGCGTCCGCAGGCCCAGCAGCAGCGTGGCGGCCAGTGGCAAGGCCGCCAAGGCGGCGCGCGCCAGGTCTCGACCGAGCAGCAAAGCCGCCAGCAGGGCGCGCAGCAACAGCGCCGCTCTCAAGGCGCACAGCAGCAACGCCGTCCGCAGAGCGCTCAGCAGAACCGGCAACGCCAGTATCAGGGCAATCAGCAGCGCAGCCAGCATGCGCGCGGCGGCCAACAGCGTTCCGGCCCGTCCTACCGCGGATCTCAGCAGCGCCAGCATCACAGCCAGCAGCGCCACCACCAGTCCAATCGCCACGCGACTCACCGTTCGCGCACGGTGCACCACCATCATCACCGCGCACCGCGCACCCGGGTGGTTTACAGGCACATCCATCACTTCCCGGTGCAGCGCAATTGGCGCTACCATACGCGCTTCACCACGCATTACTCGCGCCACACCTTCAACTATGTGGACAGCTTCTGCCGTCCGCGCGGCGACGCCGTGATCGCGGGCGCTCTGATCGGCGCCATCTTCGGCGCGGCTGTAACCGACGGCGATCCGTACGGCTATCTGGGCGGCGGGCTGCTGGGCGCAGGCATCGGGGCGTCGCTCAATGAATGCGACCGGGGCCATTACACCTACGGCGTCTACCAGTCGTTCAATACCGGCAACCCGTTCTACTGGCACAATCCGCATTCGGGCGTGCGCGGCGTGGTCTATGCGCGTGACTATCACACCTGGAATTCGCGCCAGTGCCGCTGGGGCGACGCGGAGATCTTCATGCCCAACGGCCAGATCGTCTATGACCGGGTGCGCATGTGCCGCGACCATTATGGCCAGTGGCAGGTCGCCCGCCTGCAATAACCCTCTGAGCTCCCTTACCAGGCCCATGGGGACGGGACCGGGGACAGGGGAAACGGGTCCGGTTCGCACCGGGCCCGTTTCTGTATCCGCCGCCGCAAGAACAAAGAACCCGAGCTCTGTTCATCTCAGGCTCATCGCCAACGGCTTAGGATTTGCGTAAGACTTGTCATGGAGGCCCCGCCTCCCCGGTCATGCGAAGGAGACCGCCATGAAATACGCCCTTGCTTCACTCGCCGCCCTGTCGGCTGGCGCGTTCGCAGCGCCTGGCGCCATGGCCCAGCATTATTCGGCCCATTCCCACTATGCGCCGCAGATGACCTATGAGCAGTGCGTGCGTCAGCAGCAGAACCGCCAGGTCACAGGCGCCGTGGTCGGCGGCCTTCTGGGCGCTGTGGCCGGGGCGCAGGTTCATAACGCCACCAAGCCGCGCAACACCGCCCCGCCCCCGCGATACGGGCACCGGGGTCACAGGGGCGGGCGTCATCATCACCATCAGCAGCGCTCGAACTCGTCCAATGCCGGCGCAGTGGTGGCTGGCGGCGCCATCGGCGCGCTGGCGGGCGCGGCGGTGACCGGCAACACCAATTGCAACCAGTTCCCGCGCCAGCAAGCCGTTCACGGTCATCATGGCCATCACGGCGCATATCATGGCGGCTACGCCCACAGCCATGATCCTCACGCCTACAGCCACTCCTCCTATGGCTATGACGGCTATGCGGGTGATGATTACGGCTACGGCTATGACGGGTATGGCGCGCCGTCCTCCGGCGGCGTCCTGATGGGCGGGGAAGACTACGGCCATCCCCAGCAGCCCCCGGCCCGCACCTATACCGCCAGCTCTGCCCAGCTTCCGCCCCCGGGCGCGGCCTGCCGCTACATGGCCTCGGGCAATGGCGCCCAGGTCTTCATGTGCCAGGGCGCGGACGGTATCTGGCGCCCCGGCTACTGAGCCCTACCGGGCGGGAAACCGCACGAGGAAGCGCTTGGCCTTGCCCACCGAGAGCACCACGGCGCCCGCGCCGGCCCGGTGATCGCCGAGGTCGGCGCTGTCCTCGTTCAGCTTCTGGCCATTGGCCGACACAGCATTCTGGGCGATCAGCCGGCGCGCCTCGCCCTTGGAGCCCGCCGCACCCAGCGCCACCATGGCGTCAATGAGCACGCAAGGCCCCTCGCCCGCCTCCAGAGTCGGGACGGCCCTGGCGATCATCTCGATCAATTCGGCGCTGAGATTGTCCGAGCGTCCCGAGAAGATCACCGCGCTGGCTTCCTCGGCCAGCGCGGCGGCTCGTGAGCCATGGACGCGCACGGTCAAGAGCTCGGCCAGCGCCCTCTGCGCCCGGCGTTCATGGGCCGGCGCGTCGCTCAGCTCTTTCAGGGCCCCGAGATCAATATCGGTCAGCCAGGACAGGAAGCGTGGCGCGTCCGCGTCGGCGGTGTTGAGCCAGAACTGGTAGAATTCGTAAGGGCTGGTGCGTTCGGGATCGAGCCAGACCGCGCCCTTCTCCGACTTGCCGTATTTCTTGCCTTCCGAATTGGTCAGCAGGGGATAGGTCAGGGCGTGGCCTTGAACGCCTTCCATGCGGCGCAACAGATCAACCCCGCCGACGATATTGCCCCACTGGTCCGAGCCGCCCATCTGGATGCGGCAGCCGTGCTCGCGGTGCAGGTGGACAAAGTCATAGCCCTGCAGGAGCTGGTAGGAGAACTCGGTGAAGCTGATGCCCTGATCACGGCTCTCGATGCGGTTGCGCACCGAGTCCTTGGTCAGCATCGCATTGACCGAGAAGTGTTTGCCGATCTCGCGCAGGAAGGTGATCACATCCATGCCGCGATACCAGTCGGCATTGTTGACGAAGATCGGCGCCGGGCCGTCCGTGCGCGCGAACATCGTCTCGAACTGGGCCTTCTGGCTCTCGATATTGGCCAGCACATCGGCTTCCGCCTGCAAATTGCGCTCGGCGTCCTTGCCTGACGGGTCGCCGATCAGCCCGGTGGCGCCGCCCAGCAGCACGATCACCTGCCCGCCGCGCTGACGATAGCGGTCCATGCCCAGAAGCGGGATCAGATTGCCCGCATGCAGGCTCGGCGCGCTGGGGTCGAAGCCCACATAGAGCGGCGGTTTTTCCGCCGCGATCAGCGCATCGGTGAGCTCCGGCGTGGTCTGGTGAACGAGCCCGCGCGCCTGAAGATCGGCCAGGAAGGGCGTGGCTTTGGGGTCGGCGAGCGTCAGGGTCATGGCGTCATGGGTCCGCATTCAGGCTTGGGCAATCCGTCATTCACCCGATTAGCCCCGCACCCGGGTGATGGCAATGTTCTGCGCCCGCCAAGACGCCGGTAACGCCAGCGTGAGCGCCGCTGCGCTTGACCCGTGGCTTCGGGGGCGGTCCGATGCGCGCCAGAAAATCCAGATATCCCAAGGGGGAGGAAAACCATGGTCCGTCTGATCGTCCTGATGCTGAGCGCCGTTCTGCTCGCTGCGCCCGCCGCCTCCGCCCGCGATGCGGGAACCCCCGCCCAGAGCGAGCCGCGCACCTGGGAAAGCCGCGGACAGGTGAGCGTCAATGGTGAGCGCATCCGCTATCGCGCCATCGCCGGGGAGATGTTCCTGCGCGACGCGGACGAGACGCCCACGGCGGCCATCTTCCACACCACATATTTGCGCGAGGGCGTCAGTGATCCGCGCAACCGGCCCGTGGCCTTCATCTTCAATGGCGGGCCCGGCTCAGCCTCGCTCTGGCTGCATATGGGCATGTACGGGCCCCAGCGCGTGGTGCTGCCGTCTGATCCGGCTGATGACGGCGCGGCGCCCTACACGGTGCGCGAAAACCCCGAGACGCTGCTGGACGCGGCCG
Source organism: Alkalicaulis satelles (assembly GCF_008630495.1). Lineage (GTDB taxonomy): Bacteria > Pseudomonadota > Alphaproteobacteria > Caulobacterales > Maricaulaceae > Oceanicaulis > Oceanicaulis satelles. The sequence continues at coordinate 147,094 of NZ_VWOJ01000005.1, read as the reverse complement.
ATCTGGTGTTCATCGATCCGGTGGGCACGGGCTGGAGCCGCACGCTGGGCGAGACGCAAGGCTCCACCTTCTGGGGCGTCAATGAGGACGCGGAAGCCATCAGCCAGTTCATGCGCCGCTGGCTGTCGGAGCATCAGCGCTGGAACTCGCCCAAATACCTGATCGGGGAAAGCTATGGCACCACGCGCATCGGCGCGCTGATGCGCCAGCTGGAGCTGAGCTGGAACAATGTGGCGGTCAATGGCGTGGTGCTGGTCTCCACCATTCTCGACTTCTCCCTGAACCGCACCCATGACGGCAATGAGATCGCTTTCGCCGCCGCCATTCCCGGATATGCGGCCACGGCCTGGTATCACGATCTGGTGGACCGTTCAGCCTGGGACGGCGATCACGACCGCTTCCTCAATGAGGCGCGCGCCTTCGCCAGCAACGAATACCTGCCCGCGATTCTCGCCGGACAAAGCCTGCCGCGCGAGCGCCAGAACGAGATCGCGGCGCGCTATGCGGCCTTTACCGGCCTGTCGGCCGATTTCGTCCGCCGCGCCGAGCTGCGCGTCAGTCTCAACCGCTTCCGCACCGAGCTGTTGCGCGATCAGGGCCTGTCGGTGGGCCGGTTTGATTCGCGCTTCACCGGCATCGAGCCGGACGCTGCGCGCGAAAACCCGGAGGGCGATCCGTCCGGCTATGGCATTGACGGCGCCTATACCGCCGCCATGCTCGACCACTTCACCCGCAATCTGGGCGTCGACATCACCCGCCCCTATGTGACGCTGGGCGGAATCCCCAGCTGGAACTGGGATGCCGGAGAGGCCGGCGGGCGCAATTCCTACGTCAATGTGGCCACCTGGATCGCGCGCGCCATGCGCCAGAATCATGATCTGCGCGTGTTCGCCGCTAACGGGATTTATGATCTGGCCACGCCCTTCTATCCGGTGGAGCTGGTGTTCAACCGGCCCGGCTTTGACCGCGACCAGATCACGCTGACCTATTACGAGGCCGGCCACATGATGTATCTGCACCAGCCCTCCATTGAGGCGCTGGCGCGCGATACACGCGACTTCATCCGCGACGGGCGGCGCTAAGGCGCCTGCGCGGGCGCCCCCATAGGAAGCAGGGCCGAGATCGGTTACATTTCATGCCTGACCCCCGAAACAGGGCAGATGAGGCTGTATGGACCGCTTGCCGATTGACGCCTCTCAAGACGCGCTCACAGCGCATATCAGACGTTGTCTGGCCTCTTATGAACGCTTTGGGCAGGCATCCTTTTTCGACTTGTTCCAACTGGTTGAAGCGGTCTGGCGCCAGCGCTCCGGCGCCGGGATCGACACATTTTTCGCCGTCTGCGAAGAACTCCTGAGCCCTCTACCCGAAGAGCTGGTCTTCGAGGGCCGATTCAAGGACCGGATCGAGCGCACGGACATGGCCGAGCTGCGCCGCTTTGTCCGTGGCGGCAAACGTTTGCTTCCACATGACGGGGCGCGCCTGTTTGAGACCGGCAGGAGCGGCCTGGCGATTATGCTCTCGCGTAGCAACGGACCATCGCGCGGCGCTGAATGGGGCGAGTTCTTCCTGTGGCGTGCGCTGCAAGAGCTGGACATGTCGCTGCTTATCCTGGGGGATCGTCAAAATCTGATTTTCCAGCGCGGTTTTGGCGCGTTTTACGGGCGCCTTGAGGAGGGCTTGCGCTGGATCGAGGCGCAGGCAGAGCCCTATCCGTTCGCCATCTATGTGGGCAATTCCGCGTCCGGCTTTCCGGCCCTGCAGTTTGCAGCCACCACGACCATCGCCAACGCCATCACCTATTCAGGGGGCACGCATCATCCGCCCGAGGAGACGCGCGTCCTGCTCATGCGCGAGCGCATGAACTCACGCATTCCCGGCAGGGTTCTTGACGTGAAGCCGCTGTTTGAGGGCTGGCGCGGGGCGGCGCATCTGTATTTTCCCGCGCCCCATCCGGTGGATAATATTCACGCCCGTCACCTAGCCGATATTCCCGGCGTCAGCCTCTTTCCCGTGGAGACCGAGGTCCACCAAATCTTCCCGATCTCCTCCACCCAGGACCTCAAGTCGCACGTGGCGCGCCTTCTCGACGACCCTTGTGCAAATGTGCAATCTCCCGATGGACGCTCAGCCAAGAGGCGCTTGCACAATAATGGAACGGATATCTGTTGACGCATCGCGGGATGCGCTGGAAGCCCATGTGGCGCAATGCCTGGAGCGGTATGAACGCTACGGCCACGCATCCTTCTACGATTTCTTCCAGCTGGCCGAAGCCGTCTGGAACCAGCGCTCTGGCGCTGGCATCGACGTTTTTTTTAAGGCCTGCGAAGAGCTCCTGAGCCCTTTGCCGGATGCGCTGGTGTTCCAGGGGCAGTTCAAGGGCCGGGTGGAACGCACCGACATGGCCGAGCTGCGCCGGTTTGCGCGCACCGGCAAGGTCTTGCTGCCGCGCAATGGCGCACGGCTTTTCGAGACCGGCAAGAGCGGGCTGGCGATCATGATGGCGCGCAGCAACGGGCCGTCCAAGGGCGCCGAATGGGGAGAATTCTTCCTGTGGCGGGCGCTGCAGGAGCTGGACATGTCGCTCCTGATCCTGGGGGACCGTCAAAATCTGATTTTCCAGCACGGTTTCGGCCCCTTCTTCGGGCGCCTGGAGGAGGGCATGCGCTGGATCGAGGCGCAGGCTGAGCCCTATCCCTTCGCCTTCTATGTGGGTAATTCCGCGTCCGGCTTTCCGGCCCTGCAATATGCGGCGGTCACATCAGTCGGCAATGCGATTTCCTTTTCAGGCGCCACCCATACCCCGCCCGAGGAAACCCGGGTCAAGACGCTGCGCGACCGCCTGGATGCGCGCATCCCCGGGCGGCTTCTGGACACCAAGCCCCTGTTCAGGGACTGGAAGGGCGCAGTCCATCTCTACTACCCAAAGCCTCACCCCATGGATACGGGCCATGCCCGACATCTCGAGGATGTGCCCGGCGTCACCCTGTTCCCGCTGGACACAGAGATACACCAGGTGTTTCCGGTCTCCTCCACGCCCGAGTTGAAAGCCTGCGTGGAGCGCCTGCGCGACGACCCGTCCCTGCGGCGTAAGTCGCGCTAGCCTTCATCATCGAAGATCGCCACCACCGGCTCGCCGCCCGCGATCTGGGAAGCGCGGTACATGCCCGAGGTGTTGAAACTCCAAAGCGGAGTACCGTCATGGATCATCACCACTCCGCCATCGCCGCCCATAGCGGTAAGCTCGTCCTGGATCACGGCGTCCGCGGCGGTTTGGCCGTCCTCGCCCGCCAGATCAATGCGCGCACATATGCGCGCAGCCACTGACAGGCGGATGAAATACTCGCCCGTGCCCGTGGCTGACACCCCGCACGCTCCGCCCGCATAGGTGCCCGCGCCGATCACGGGTGAATCACCCACCCGGCCCCAGCGCTTGGCGGTGGTGCCGCCTGTGGACGTGCCCGCCACCAGCTCGCCTGTGCGGTCCAGCGCCACCACGCCTACCGTGCCGAAGCGATGGCTGCGCGCATCTTCCAGCAAGGAACCCTCGCGCACCGGTTCGGGTTCCGGTGCGCCTTCGGGTCGGGGCGGAACCGGCAGGCCCAGGGACTGCACCTGACGCTCCATCGCCGCCCAGCGCCGCTCGGTGAAGAAATAGCTCTCCTCCACTCGCTCCAGCCCCTGCTCGTCGGCGAAGCTTTCAGCGCCCGCGCCCTGCAGCATGACATGGGGGCTTTCGTCCATCACCGCGCGCGCCAGCGAGATGAGATGGCGCACGCCGCGCACGCCCGCCGCCGCGCCCGCCTGACGGTCCGAGGCGCGCATGATGGAAGCGTCATGCTCGATGCGGCCGTCCGAGGTGAACACCGCCCCGCGCCCGGCATTGAACAGCGCCTCATCTTCCATGATGCGGATCACTGCTTCGACCGCATCAATGGCCGGAGCGCCGCTCTCCAGCATGGCCGCGCCGAGCGCCAGCGCATCGCTCAGGGCGGCGCGGTAGGCGGCCTCGGTGTCGGCATCCATGTCGGCGCGCTCGATCACGCCCGCGCCTCCATGCAGGACCAGCGCCCAGGGGCGCTCTTCAGCGCCAGCTTGCGTGCTGGCAAGGCTCAAACCTGAAGCGGCGAGAAGGGCTGAAATGGTGCGGATCATGACGGCCTCCGGGCATGTCTGTTCCAGGCCAGACCACCATCATGCGCCGTCAAAGGCAAGCGCGGGCGCTCACGCGATGCGCAGCCCCCCAGCGGATACAGGCGCAGGAAGCGACAGCCCCTCCACATCATTAAGGCGGATCGCACGGTCCATCTTGCGCGCCGTGTCGATGCACAGGGCGCGGGTGTGCTCGGCGCCCCATTCACCGACATCAGCGGCGCCCACCGCCTCCTCGATCAGGGTCAGGCCATGGCCGCGATCACTGGAATCAAACAGGGTGGCGGTCAGCGACATGGGCGCAGAAAAGCCGATCAGATAGGCCCGGCCGCCCCAGCCTTCGAGCAGACCCTCGAGATCAGGGTGGGCATAGGCCGAGACGCCTGCGCGGCGCAGCAAAACCTCGCCCGGGCGCGGCTCGCAGCCCGGTATCGGCTGGGTCAAGCCGTGCCCGGCGATCATCGGGGCGCCCTGATAGAGATGGGTATGAACCAGCGACCAGCCTGAATCGCGCGCCCCGGCGATAATCCGCGCGCAGGTCGCGGCCACGCAGTCCCCGTCCGGATCCGCCCAGGGGCGGCCCTGGGCCACGAACTCCTGTTGCAGATCAAGACACAGCAGTACGGGAACGCCTGGCAACATATCAGTCCGCCTTCTGCGGGGCCGGCGCGGGCCGGCGGTTGAACTGGTCGGGCGAGACGCCGCGCTGAACCGACTTGTCCAGCGGTCCGGGCCGGTCCCACTCGCCCTCGGGGCGATCCAGCACCAGCGGGTCGGAATCCACGCTCAAAGCGTTGGGCAGGCGCTCATAGCGCCCTTCCATCTCGGCATAGGCCCGGTCGGAGAACACGAACACGCCGCGCTCGGCCCGGTGGATGAAGCCATATCTTTTCCAGTATGGGATCAGATGCTGCTGCACATGCCCGACAAAACGCCGGTAACCTTTCCGGCGGATGAGCGCGATGGCGTCGGTCATCAGGGTGCGCGCGACCCGGCCCGAGCGGTGGCCCGGCCGTACGCACACCCGCTCCACCTTGGCGAAATCAGCAAACCAGCGCAGGCGCAGACAGCCTAGCGGCTCCGTGCCCGCCTCGGCGATCAAATGGGTGGCGCCGGCGAAGTCATTGCCGTCAAACTCCTCCTCATAGGGGCAAGCCTGTTCGGACATGTAGACCAGCGCGCGCACCACGGCCACGCGCTGGAGATCATCCATGGTGCGCGCCACCCGGACCGTGACCGGAGGTTCGAACTGGGACAGGGGCGTGCCGTCCATGATCAGCTCCCCCGCAATTCGGGGGGCGAGGCCGGCACCCATCCGAGCCAAGCCGCACCGGCGGAGGGCGCATCCAGCGCCGCGGTCATCATGCGCCCCTCCCGGCTCACCGGACGGGCGAACAGGGCGATGTCGGGAAACGCCTCGCGGCGCGCTTCGGTGACGGCGCGCACCACGGCGCGCTTGTCGTCCACGCCGCGCCCGGCCAGACACCACACATAAATCGCCAGCGCCCGCTCATCGCGCGCAGCGAGATGGGACAGCTCAGGCGCCTCGGGCGTAAAACGGCCATACATGAGCGCCTGATAACCCTCATCATTGAGATATAGCAGGGCGATAAAGCCGTCTGCGCGTCCGTCAGGACCGCGGCGGATGAAGAAACAGCGTCCGGTGCGCGCCTCGCAGGCCGCCACCGTTTCAGCCGCCACCAGCGCCTCGCCCAACGCGCTGGCGCCCAATTCAAGGGCGTCGCGAATATCGTCAATATCAGCGGATGCTGAGAAGCCACGCGCCCCCAGCACGGCCCGCAGCCGTTCTGTCCGCAGGGCGTCTGGCCCTTCGGCACTGGAAAGCGTAATGTGGTCTCGCATCTCACCCCCACTCAAGGTTAAGACTTCGTTTACGAATTCTGATGCGCCTGCGCCTCTGTGATCTTGGAATGACCCCCATGCGAAAAACGTTTAGGTTGCACGCATGACTGGAAAAGCCCCACTTTTCGACTGGGACGATCTGCGCATCTTTCACGCCCTGGTTTCGGCCGGGTCGATGAGCGGGGCGGCGCGCAAGCTGGGCATAGGCCAGCCCACGGTCAGCCGGCGCCTCGACCAGCTGGAGACGCGCATCGGCGCGCGCCTGGTCACGCGCCTGGCCGAAGGCATCGAGCTGACCGATGTTGGCGAGCGCATCTGGACCCAGGTCCAGATCATGCAGAGCACGGCGGGCGATATCGAGCGCATCGCCCACCAAGCGGACCGGGCTGATTCTGACCGGGTGCGGCTGTCCGCCCCGGAAGGCGTGGCCGGCTACTGGATTGCGCGCCATCTGACCGGCTTTGTGGAGGCCAACCCCAATATTTCGCTGGAGATCAGCACGCGCACTGATGGTGAAAACACCCTGGAACAGTGCGATATCGCCCTCCAGATGTCCGAATCAAAACGCATGAGCCATGTAGCCACAGAACTGGCCACATTGCACTATGTTCCCTTTGCTTCACGCCATTATCTTGATACTTACGGACCACCCAAGGGACTGGCGGATGTTCTGATGCACCGCACAGCCGATATTGTCAGCTACCGCGAGCAACAGACACACTGGCCGCGCGAAGCGGCCGCCATCAAGCAGATGTTGAATCCGTCCCTGACCACGGACAGCGCCATTGCGTTGATCGAGGCGGTCAAGGCAGGAGCGGTGATCTCGCTCCTGCCCACCTACGCCGCCAAGGTCGAGCCCTCGCTGATCCATCTGGATCTGGAGCTGCAGGTGCCCATCACATTGTGGATGGTCTACCACCCCGAACAGCGCAAGGTGACCCGCTCGCGCAAGGCCATCGACTGGCTGCGCGAGATCTTCGATTCCTCACGCTATCCCTGGTTCCGGCGCGATTACGTGCCGCCTTCGGAGTTCTCCGACGTGGAGACGGTCCATATCCGCGGCGAACGCCCCCGGCCGCGCCTGGTCTGATCGCGCCGCCTACGGGGTGAGCACCACCTTGCCGCGGACCCGGCGCTCCAGCAGGTCCTCGAAGGCGCGCGCATAGTCGTCCAGACGATAGCTCGCCGATACCGGAGGCCGGATCTTGCCAGCTTCGAACATGTCGAAGATTTCCTTGATATTGCCTGCGTTCTCACGCGGAAAACGGCCTGCCCAGGCGCCCCAGAACACACCCAGTATGTTGCGCGAGTTGAGCAAAGCGAGATTGAGCGGGATTTTCGGGATCGGGCCGGCTGCGAAACCGATCACCAGATAGCGCGCATCCCAGCCCGACGCGCGCAGCGCGGCTTCGGCCAGATCGCCGCCGACGGGATCATAGACCACGTCCACGCCCTTGCCGCCGGTCAGCTCCTTGACGCGCGCCTTGAGGTCTTCGGTGGCGTAATTGATGGTCTCGTCCGCCCCGTTCTCGCGGCAGAAGGCCAGCTTCTCGTCAGAACTCGCCGCCGCGATCACCGTCGCGCCCGCCGCCTTGGCCAGCTGCACCGTGGCGATGCCCACGCCGCCCGCAGCACCCAGCACCAGCACGGTTTCGCCCGCCTTCAGCTTCGCGCGGTCCTTCAGGGCGTGCCAGCTGGTGCCATAGATGGTGGTCAGGGCCGCGCCCTCCTCAAAGCTCATGCCATCGGGCATGGGCACGACCTGGCTGGCGTGGACAGGCACTTTCTCGGCGAAAGCGCCCAGCATGGTGGCCGCAATCACCCGGTCGCCGGCCTTGACGCCGCTCACGTCCCCGCCCACGGCGCTCACCACGCCCGCCGCCTCCATGCCCGGCACGAAGGGCAGTTCAGGCTTCATCTGGTATTTGCCCTCCACCAGCAGGATGTCGGGGAAGTTCACCCCCGCCGCCTTCACGTCCAGCATTACGAAACCGTCGGTGAGGGCCGGTTCGGGCACCTCCTCCACGGTGAGCTGCTGATAGGGGGCGAAATCCTTGCAGATAAGGGCGCGCATGGGGGTGTCTCCTGCTTGAAAGGCCGTGTTGCGGCGCACGATAGGCCCGCTTCGCCCCTGCACACAAGGAAACGCCCTGCAGACAGGGGCCTGCAGGGCGCTCTCGCGGACCGTGGGTGAGTCCACCAGGGACAGGGGGCTAGAAGGTGAAGCGCACCCCGGCCTCGAGAATATGGCTGCGCGACTGGACATCCAGATCTGCCGGGATCAGGGAGGACTGGACGCTGGCGTCATTGTGACGACGGTAGCGATAGCCCGCGAACAGGGCGGTGTTGGGGGCCACATCAAACGACGCGCCGGCCATCACCTGCCAGAAACCCACCATCTTGGTGTCATCGACGATGTCGACGTCGGAGGGACGGTAACGCACCTTGACTTCAGCCACGCCAAGTCCGATGCCGCCATACAGGCTGAAATCGGTGTCAGGGATTGCGAAATCGTAATAGCCGTTGATGGCGTAGCCCAGCGAACGCAAATCACCACGTCCGTCCGCGACCAGATCAGCCACACTCACGCCCAGAGGCGCAGAACCGGTGATCAGCACCGCAGCATCCGCTGCGCCAAGCGCATTGCCGCCCGCCTGCACATCGCGGTGCGTGTCCACGTCCGCGCTCAGCCAGGATAGCTCGGCCTCAACGCGCAGAACCTCGCTGAAACGGAAGCCTGCCGCGCCGGCCACAAACAGACCGGTGTCGAATTCAGTCGTCCAGCCCACATCCGTACCCGTGGGCAGCGTCACGCCAGCAGGTACGGCGACGCCGTCCCCGGTGACGAAGTCGCTTGTAAAGGCGCCGGAATTCTTGCTGTCGGTCTGGAAATTGAAGCCGGCCGAGCCGGAGACATAGTATTGGGCGTGCGCCGCAGCGCCCGCCCCCATGATCGCTGCGCCCAGAGCGAGGGCGGAGACGGATTTGGCGATCTTGCTCATCGGGATCCTCCCAGTGTGAAGCCCGGATCCGGGCGTATGAAACGAGCCGTTGAAACTCGAGTATCGTATATGCAATACACACTACTGGAAACAAGGGCGGGAGCCATATTTTTCAGTGCCCGGCCCCGCCCATGCCCCGCAAACGCCACACCTGAGGTGACCTGAAAGGATGCGGGGCTTAAGATGCCCGCTGGGCGGGCGTTGATTCCCCGGCGTATCAGCGCCGTCTGCAGGCCGGGACTGAGACAAAGGGGCTGATATGGCGATGTCCACCGCCCGCGCAGAACGCGGCGTGACCGACCGCAAGACCGAGCTGCTCATGATCCTGGCGCGCACGGCCATCGCCGAGCGCAATGCTCCTGTGAGCCTGCGCCAGTTCGCCATACAGGCTGGCGTATCAGAGCCCACCTTGCGCCATTACTTCACCGACCGGCGCGGGGTAGTGATCGCCATCATCGCCTTTTTCGCCGAGGGCGCACGCGACTGGCTCGCCCGCTCCGCCGCCCCGCAGGCCAGCGTGGAGGCGGCGGTAAGCGGCTATGGAGCGCTGGCGCTGGAAGGCGCCAATACCGATCTGTTCGCGCAGGCCCACGCCTTCGCCCTGGTGGAATCGATCCATGACCCGATGGTGGCGCGGGCTTATCTCGACACCATTATCGAACCGTCCCTGCAGGCGCTGGAGCAGCGACTGGCGCCGGGCGTCGATCCGGCAGGCGAGACGCCTGACCGGGTGCGTCATGCCGCTCTCGCGCTCTATGCGCCCGTGCTGATCGCGGTTTTGCACCAGCGCCTTTTGAAGGGCGCCGAAGCGCGTCCGCTGGACATGAGCGCCTTCTTCGCCGATCTGGCCACCCTGTTCTCGCACGGGCTGAAGCAATCTGATTGATCCTTCCATGACCGATCCCAAATCCGCCGCCGCTGCTCTGCAGAGCGTCTCGCCCAGCGTGCAATTGAACCTCAATGTGCGCGGGCTTGGCTTGTCGGCGACCCTGGCCATTAACGAGCGCTCCGCACAGCTGCAGGCTGAGGGCCGCACCATCGCCCGGCTGGGGCTGGGCCAGTCCCCCTTCCCCGTGCCCGATGTGATGCAGCGCCGCCTGCGCGATCATGTCCATGAGAAGGATTATCTGGCGGTCCAGGGCCTGCCGGCCCTGCGCCAGGCGATCTGCGGCTATCTCAAGCGCACCCAGGATCTCGATTTCGACCCGGAGGACATTCTGGTCGGACCGGGCACCAAGGAGCTGATGTTCCTGTTGCAGATGGTCTATTACGGCGATCTGGTGATCCCGACCCCGAGCTGGGTCAGCTACGCGCCCCAGGCCCAGATTCTGGGCCGGCCCATCACCTGGCTGCCCACCGATCCCGAAACCGGGCTGGGCGTGACGGCGGGGGCGCTGCGCGATGTCTGCGCGCAGGACCCCGAACGCCCGCGCCTGTTGATCCTCAACTCGCCCGGCAATCCCACCGGCACGGCCTACACGCCCGAGGCGCTGGGCGAGATCGCCGCGGCGGCGCTTGAGCACCGCATGCTGCTCCTGTCGGACGAGATTTATGGCGGGGTGCAGTTTGACGGCCGCCACCGCTCCACCGCCTGCTTCTACCGCGGCGGCACGATCATTTCGGACGGGATTTCCAAATGGGCGGGCGCAGGCGGCTGGCGGCTGGGCTTTTTCGCCTTCCCCAAGGCGCTGGCATGGCTGCGCCGGGGCATGGCGGCCGCGGCGAGCGAGACCTACACCTCGGTCTCGGCCCCCATCCAGCATGCGGCCATCGCCGCCTTCGAGGGCGGGCCGGAGATCGAGCTCTATCTGGAACGCTCGCGCGCCATACTGGCCGCGCTGGCTGATCATGTATCGCAGCGCCTCACGAGAGCCGGCGCCCTGGTCAATCCGATCCGGGGCGGGTTTTACGCCTTCCCCAATTTCGATCCCTTGCGCGAGCGGCTGGCGGCGCGCGGGATCACCGATAGCGAGACCCTGTGCGAGCGCCTGCTGGAAGAGGCCGGCGCGGCCACCCTGCCCGGTTCTGCCTTTGGCCGCCCGGCTCATGAGCTGTCCTTGCGGCTAGCGTTTGTGGATTTCGATGGCGCAGCGGCCCTCGACGCTCTGGCGGCGGGTGAAACCCTCGACGCAGGCTTCCTGAACCGCCATGCTCGGCGTGTTGTCGAGGGGATCGAGGCGATGGCGCGCTGGGCGGAAGCCTGACGCGCTCGCCTGTCATAAGGGCCGGTCATGGAGCTTTGGGGGATCGAGATTGACTGGGCCGTCTTCGGCGAGCCCGGCGTCTATCGAAACTGGATGCTGATCTGCATCGCACTTGGCGTTCTGGCCCTGACCTGGATCGCCGTACTGCTGACCCGCGGCGGTTTTGGCGATCTCGACGAAATCATCCGCTCGCCCTACGCCACGCCCGCTGAACGCCTGGGCGCGCGCGCTCAGGGCCTCCCGCGCAGCCTCCTGCTGATCCTGGCCGCCCTCATCGGCGCACTCTCTGTATCGGTCCCGATCTTTTTTCAGGGCGTTCTGGTGATCTTTCTGTGGAACCAGATATTCGGTTGAAGCCTGCGCCAGCACCGCCTTTCGCCAGGCTCATTCCCAGTCGCCCATCACGGCTTGCCACAGGGCGAGCGCGGCAGCGGCGGCGGTGTCGGCGCGCAAGATGCGCGGGCCGAGGCTGACCGCCAGCACGCCCGGCGCCGCTTTGAACCGGTCACGCTCCTCAGGCGCAAACCCGCCCTCCGGCCCGATCAGGATAGACCAGCTTTGCCCTCGCTCCCGCTCGCTCAGAAGCGCTTCCAGCATGGGAGCGCCGCCGGTTTCGTCACAGAAGATGAGGCGGCGCCCTGGCGGCCAGTCATCAAGCAGAGCGTCCAGGCGCAGCGGTTCGCCGATCTGCGGCACGTCCAGGCGCTCGGTCTGTTCGGCCGCTTCGCGCGCCAGTGCGCCCAGCCGGTCGGTGCGCACCCGCTCGGCGTTTGTGCGGCGGGTGATGACAGGAATGATGGCGCGCGCGCCCAGCTCGGTGGCTTTTTCCACGATGAAGTCGGTGCGCGCTTTCTTGACCGGCGCGAAATACAGCGTCAGGTCCGGCCCGGCGGTTTGGTCGCGCAGGCGGTCCGTCAGCGCCAGACGCGCCTCGCGCTTGCCCGACGTCTCAAGCACGGCGCGCCATTCCCCGTCACGGCCATTGAAGACCCGCACGCCGTCGCCGGGCTGGCGGCGCATGACCGAGACCAGATAATGGGCCTGATCGCGCTCCAGGATCAGGGCGGCGCCTTGATTGAGGGGCGCGTCGACGAAGAGGCGGGGATCGGTGCTCATGAGCGCGGGTGTATCGCGCGCGGGCGTCCTGCGGCAAGGCGAGCTTTGCCGGGCCCCGGGCGGCGCCATATCATCAAGTCATGACCCTCAGCCCAGACCGCCCCGTCCCTGATTCCCTGCCCAAGAGCTGGGTGGACCGCGCGCCGGAGTTCGCGCGGCCCTATCTGCGCCTGGCGCGCTATGACCGGCCTGTGGGCTTCTGGCTGCTGGCGATTCCGTGCTGGATGGGCCTGGCCGCAGCGCGGCTGGAGACCGGGCTCGGCTGGGATGATCTGCGCCTGGCGCTGCTGTTCGCCATCGGCGCGGTGGCCATGCGCGGGGCGGGCTGCACCTGGAATGACATGATCGACCGCGATCTGGACGCGCGCGTAGCGCGCACGGCGGACCGGCCGCTGGCGGCGGGCACGATCACCCTGCGCCAGGCGCAATACTTCCTCGCCGGCCAATTGCTGGTAGGGTTCATCGTGCTGGTCATGCTGCCCTGGCCAGCGATCTGGACGGCGCTGGCGGCGCTGGCGCTGGTGGCGGCCTATCCGTTCATGAAGCGCATCACCTGGTGGCCGCAGGCCTGGCTGGGGCTGACCTTTAACTGGGGGGTGCTGGTGGCGGGCGCGGCGGCGGATGCGGTGTTCAGCCCGGCCATCCTCTTCCTCTACGCCGCCGCCGTGATCTGGACGCTGGGCTATGACACCATCTATGCCTGCCAGGATCAGGAAGACGACGCGCTGGCGGGGGTGAAATCCTCGGCTCTGCGGCTGGGGAGCGCGGTCAAGCCCTTTGTTCTGACCTGCTATATCGCCTCGGCGGCGCTGGCGCTGGCGGCGGGTTTGGCCGGCGGGGCGGGGCTGGGGTTTGCGCTGGGCTTTGCGCTTTACGCCGCCCATCTCTTCCACATCGCTCAGAGCTTTGATCCGGGCAAGCCGGACGACTGCCTCGCCCGCTTCAAGATGAGCGTGCACACCGGGCTGTTGCTGACGGCGGCTTTCCTGCTGGGCGGGATATGAGTTGCGGCGCAGCCGGCCCGGGAGACAAGCCCGCCCGGCCCGGCTGCGTCAGACCTTGATCAGGCCGCCTTGATGCCCGCCACGAAGCGCGTCATCTCGTCCTTGAGCTGGCCGGCGCGGCCATTGAGCGTCTCGCAAGCCGACATCAGCTCGCCCGACGCCTCGGTATTGCCGTCAGAAATTTGCTTCAGGGTTTCAACCGCCACGGCGATCTGGCTTGACCCCGCAGCCGCCTCGGAAATGGAGTTGGCGATGTCGGTCGTGGCCGCGCCCTGCTGCTCCGCCGATGCGGCGACACCACCGGTCAACACGTTCAGATCGTTGATCCGTTTCACGATATCAGCGATGCGCTCCACAGTCTGATTGGTGGCGGCTTTCATGGCTGACATTTGCGCTTCGATTTCGCCAGTGGCTTGACCCGTCTGGGTTGCGAGCGCCTTGACCTCGTCGGCGACCACGGCGAAGCCCTTGCCCGCCTCGCCGGCGCGCGCCGCCTCGATGGTGGCGTTCAGGGCCAGAAGATTGGTCTGTTCGGCTATGCCCTGGATCAGTGTAACGATTTCGCCGACCTTGCCGGCGTTCTCGGCCAGCTTGCGCACATCAGCATCCGTGGCCTGGGCCTGGGAGACCGCCTCGCCGATCAGACCCGACGCATCGCTGATCTGACGCGAGATTTCCTGGATGGAGGCTGACAGCTCTTCAGACGCGCCCGCCACAGTCTGCACATTGGCCGAGGCCTCCTCTGAAGCCGCCGCAGCGGATGTGGATTCCTCATTGGAGCGGCTGGCGTTTGTGTTGACGATGCCCGCAGCATTATAGACCTGCGAGGCGGCCTGGAAGACATCCTCGATCAAATCACCCACTTCGGCCTCGAAGCGCTCAGCCATCTCGATGGTCGCCTTGCGCGCCGCTTCGCGCTGGCGCATTTCCGCCTGCGCCTGTTCAGCCTTGAGCGTCTCGGCCTCATGAAGGGCGCTGCGCAGCACACCCACCGTGCTCCACAACTGGCCGATCTCGTCGCGCGAGCGGGTTTCAGGCAACTCAACCGACAGATCACCGCCCGCCACCTGGCCCAGCACGTTCGTGACCTGTTTCAGGGGACGGCTGACCTGGAAGATGGCGATGTACAGACCGAACAGCAGGCCGCCCGCCACGCCGATAAACGCGATGATGGACAGTATGATGACGCGCGAGGAGTAATACCCGCTCAGCTCGGCTTCGATCGCCTCCAGGACTTCGCGGTTGCGGTTCACCAGCGCATCAATCTCTTCCTGATAGGCGCGCCGGTTGGTCCTGTTGGCCATGTTATTGCCCTGGATATTGGCCTGAGCGGGGTCGACCTGGGTCCCCAGACGGGCCGTTTCCTCCCGGAAGCTGCGAAACTCCGCGGTGCGTGTGCGCACAGCCTCGAACAGGTCACGCTGTTCTCCGCTTTCCGGAACCAGACGGCTCCAGCTCTCCAGCAGCGCATCAATCTCGTCCAGCCGCCGCAGCAAGCCTTGCGCGAAGGGCGCCGCCTCCTCGGTAGTGGTGGAGGCGTAGATGCCGCGTGATTCCATCACCACGCCGGTCACAAGCCGGTTGATGTGCGACCCGTAATAGGCCCGGTCAGAAGCTCTCTCATAAGCCGCTACCCGCTCGTTGTAGGCTTGCATGCTCTGAATGCCGAGCCCGGCCAGAATAATGGCCACCACACCGAGAACACCGATAACACAGAGAATCTTGACGCGAATGCTCATGACCGCCTCCCAAAGCGACTAGACAAAGCCAGCTTTGAAGGAATGCGGATAACAGGGTGTAAACCATGTTGCCTACGCCAAGCGCGTATCTGGCGCGCTTGGCTGAACTTCACGGCGGCAAGCTAGCGGCAGGCGCGCGCTTCAGGCTCGATGGCGCAGACCTCCCTCCCGGTCCAGCCCGCCAGCTCCCGCGCCGCGTCGTGGGAAGCGCGCGAGAAGGCGTCCACAATGGCGCTCTGACGATGGGCGCTGGCGCGCACCTCGCGGGTGATCACCCGGCGAGCGGCCATCGTGCGTTCACCCCGGTCGATCAGACGGGCGCGCACGGTCACGCGCACCAGTGGCGCGGCGTTCTCGCCCTGATCATAGACCGCTTCGAACCGGCGCAGCTCGGCGTCCAGCCGGTAACGCGCGCTGACCCCGTCCTCGGCGCGCACGGCTGAGAGTTGCGGAGCTTCTGAAAAGAAGGCGTCCTCCAGCACGCTCTGGAAGAGCACCGGCGCAGGCGCCGCCCAGCCCGCGCCGGCCATGTAGGCGATCGCGCCATTGCGTTCCAGCGCGATTTTGTCGGTGGCCAGCGCCCGGGGCGCGTCAATACGCTCCAGGCTGACCGGAATGGCCGCGCGGCGGGGCATGGCGTCGGCGTGAATTTCAGCCGACGCCAGCCGGTAAAGCGTGCGCGGCTGGGTCTCTGGCAGAAGCGAGATGCACCCGCTCAAGACAACAGCCCCCGCCAGCACGGCGGCGGCGCGCCCCAGGCGCTTGATTGTCAGGCCCCTCATCGCGGCACCTCCACTTCCTCACCGGACGTACGGGCAACGAACGCCGACGGATCTTCTTCCAAATCGAGCATGATGCGCTCCATGGCCGCCAGCGCCCCGCGCAGATCCCGGATCGCGGCGGTCAGCTGGCCAAGGCCTTCATCGGTGAACCGCTCCAGCCCGGGGCGCAGGGCGGACAGCATGGCGTAGGTTTCCTGGGAGGCCTTGTCGACCTCGATGGAGGCTGCCGAGACATCGGCCACCATGGGGCCGACCTCATCGGTCAGGAAGACCTCGGCGGTGCGGCCGAACCGCTCGATGCCCACCGCCGCTTCCGACACGTCGCGGGCGGCCTGGTCCAGACTGCGCGCCGCGATTCGCATCTCCGCAACCAGCCCGTCCTCTTCGGCCAGCTGGCCGGTCAGGGTCTCGATATGGCTCAATGTGCGCGACACCGAGGCGATATTGTCATCGGTCAGCAGCGCCGCGACCCGGGTGAAAGCCAGCTGGGAGCTTTCCAGCAAGGTCTCTCCGCCCGACAACAGCTCATCAAGCTGGGTCTGGCGCGCATAGATGCGCGGCGCCCGGTCGCCAAACCGGCTCTCCAGACGGGCCGCCTCCGCCGAGCCGCCGGAAATCTGGATCAGCGACAGCCCGGTCAGGCCCTGGGGTTCAAGCTGGGCGGTGGAATCCACCTTGACCGGCGTGGCCGCATCCACCCGGATGCGCGCGATCACCTGGGTGGTGTCCTCGGGATTGAGGCCCAGCTCCGTGACCTCGCCGACCTGAATGCCGTTGAACCGCACTTCCGAAGCCTCGCGCAGGCCGCGCACCGGGCCGTCAAAAATGACATCGAACTCACGATACTCCCGGTCAAACGCGATCTGGGACAGCCAGAGCGCAAAAAAGCCGCCCGCGATCGTCAGGAAAACGACAAAGAATCCGACCAGTGCGTGATGGGCTTTTGTTTCCATGGGTCCGTCCGCCTTCTTTGGCTTCTGTTACCGGCTGCCTGCGCCCTGGCGCAACGCAGCACGTCCGCGCGGCCCGCCAAAGTATTCCTGTATCCACACATGGGGATGGCGCGTGAGCTCATCCAGCGGCGCATTGGCGATCACCCGCTTCTCCGCGATCACGGCCACCCGGTCGCAAATCGCATGCAGGGTATCAAGATCGTGCGTGATCATCACTACCGTAAGCCCCAGCGTCTGTGACAATTCCCGGATCAGTGTGTCGAATTTGCCCGCTGCAATGGGATCAAGCCCCGCTGTGGGCTCGTCCAGGAACAATATGTCCGGGTCCAGCGCCAGCGCCCGGGCCAGCGCGGCGCGCTTGCGCATGCCGCCTGACAGCTCGGAGGGCAGCTTGCCCGCCGCCTCCGGCCCCAGACCGGCCAGGGCGATCTTGAGATCAGCCAGCTCGGCCATCAGGGCGTGACTGATTTCGAGATGCTCGCGCATTGGCGCCATGACGTTTTCGCGCACGCTCAGGGCCGAAAACAGCGCGCCGTACTGGAACAAAACGCCCCAGCGCCGCTCCAGCGCCGCGCGCTCGCTGTCTGTCAGGCGCGAGCGCAAGCGGCCATCGATGAATATCTCCCCCGCCGCCGGCTGCAGCAGGCCGATGATGGAATTGAGCAGGACCGACTTGCCCGATCCCGAACCGCCGACAATGCCCAGCACTTCGCCGCGGCGCACCTCCAGGTCCAGCCCGTCATGAACCACATGGGTCCCGAACTGGGTGCGCAGCCCGCGCACCTCGATGATCAGGTCCGCGCTCATATGCCCATCTCCAGATAGAGCATGGCGAACAGCGCATCGATCAGGATCACCGCAAAGATGGCCTGCACCACAGCAGTGGTCACGCTGGAGCCCAGGCTTTCAACGTCCCCGCCCACCTTCAGGCCGTGGCGGCAGCCGATGATCGCGATCACCAGACCGAAGACCGGCGCTTTCGAAAGGCCCACCCACAGATGATCAATCGGCACCGTATCCTGCAGACGCACGATGAAGAAGGTTGGCGAAATGCCCAGCGAGGCCCAGGCCACCAGCATGCCTCCGAAGATTCCGCTGAGCATGGCCGCCAAAGTCAAAAGCGGCGCCATGATGGCGCACGCGAACACGCGCGGCAGCACCAGCACCTCATAGGGATCGAGCCCCATCACCTTCATGGCGTCGACTTCCTGCTGCATCTTCATCGAGCCTATGGCGGCGGTGAAGGCCGAGGCCGAGCGTCCGGCCAGCAGGATGGCGGTGATCAGGACCGCAAACTCACGCAGCACGGCAATCCCCACCAGCTCCACGGTGAACACCGAAAAGCCGATGAAATCGAGCAGGTTGGCGCCCATATAAGCGACCACCGCGCCGATGAAGAAGGACAGAACCGCAATGATGGGCAGGGCGTTCACGCCTACGGTCTCCATCAGATAGACCATGGAGGTCACCCGCCAGCGCGCTGGCCGCAAGGCTACAGCCGCGCCAGTGGTCGTGGTGCGCCCGAGAAAGGCGAAGCTGTCATAGGTCTCGCGCCATATGCTGTCAGCGGCGCGCCCGATGCGCGCCATAACCCCCGCCAGCGAGCGGTCGATATCAGGCTCCGGCCCGCCATCGATCTGGCGCGCGCGCATCTCCGTGATCAGACGTTCGGCGGTGGGATGTTCGCCGGCAAACTTGATGGCGGCGTCCGCCGCGCCGGCATGTTTGAGCGGCCGGCCCAGAAGATAAGCGCCCGCCGTATCGATTCGTCCGATTCCGGACACATCAATAGTCAGGACGCTGAACCCGCTTTCGCGCTCCAATTGGTGAAGGGACGGCTCCAGGCGCGCAATCGTATCCACAAGCCAGTCTCCGCGCGGCTCGAGGACAAGCTGCGCGCCGTCCCGGCGCATAGACAGGCTGGCTCTGTCGGGATGTAGCGTGTCGGCGTTCATGTCCCCGTCATGCGCCCTTTCGCGAGGCTTTAGCGAGACTTGTCTCCGGTTGCGGCGTCATTATGGCCTGTTTCTGGCCCGGTGCGCGAGAGCCAGCGCACAGATCATGCCTGCAAGCGAAGGGATGGCCATCACCGCAAACCCGCCTGCGCCGAACGCTTCATAGGCATATCCCGATATAAGGCTCGCTGCAGCCAGCACCAAGCCGCCCGCCAGGGCGGAGTTAACGGCCTGGGTGGTAGCGGCGAACCGCTCGGGCACATGCTCGGCGGCATAGCGCAGAAAGCCCAAATAGCTCGCTCCGAAAGTCAGGGCATGCAGGCCCTGAAGGGCGAACAGCGCCGGCAAGGGCGGCGCAGCGGCCAGCGCGATCCAGCGCACGACCGCCGCCGCGCCCGCAATAGCGATCAGAAGAGCGGGATTGAGCCGGGCGAGATAGCGCGCCGACAGGGCGAAAAACACGATCTCGGCGGCCACGCCCGTGGCCCACAGGGCGCCGATCCAGACCGGAGCGATGCCCTGGGTCTTCCAGGCCACGGCGGAGAATATGTAATAAAAACCGTGGGCGCCCTGGATCAACGCCGAAGCGGCAAACGCCAGCGGCATGCCGCCGGCCAGCAGCGCGGCCATGAGCCCGGCGCGCGGAGCGCCAGGCGGCGGCGCGGGGGCGCGGCGGCCCTCGGGCAACCAGAATGAGGCGATCAGCGCCAGCCCCGCTCCGGTCAGCGTCCAGTACAGCGCCGCCTCTCCACCGATCAGGGAGATCAGCGCGCCGCAGCCCATATTGCCCAGGATAAACGCCGCCGAGCCAATGGCGCGCGGCGGCCCGAAGGCGAAGCGCCGGCGGCGCGATTCGCTCATGGCGAACGCATCAACAATCGGGTTGATGCCGGTAAAGGCCCCGCCCGCCAGACCCGCCAGCGCGATGATGAGCCAGGGCTCATGGGCGGGAATATGGGCCAGGAAAATGAGCACGGACCCCAGGGTGAAGCCGGAGACCGCATGGCGGCGCCTGGCGGCCCGGTCGGCGAAATAGGCGCCCAGCGGCGCCGCCAGCACCCGCCCCGCCATGGCTGCTGCGCCCGCCGCCCCGATCAGTTCAGGGCTCAGGCCCCTGGCCTCGAACCAGACCGGCATATAGGGCAGATAGGCGCCGAACCCGATATAGAACGCGGCGTAAAACAACGCGAAGCGCGCCGGGCGCGGGATCGGATCGAGGCGCAGGACCATGGGGCAGGCTCTAGCGCGCCGGAGCGGTTAGTGAAAGCCGCGAGGAGGTTTTGCGGCGCTGAAAATCAGCCCCGGTGAACAGCGTTTGCTCTTGGCGGCGGGGCGCGCCCGCTATAGCGTCCCGCGCCGATGAAAGACGCCCTCGCCCCTTCTCCGCGCCGGCCTTCGCCATTGCGGGTTCTGGTCACCAGCTATCGCTCCCACCCTCATGTCGGCGGGCAAGGTGTGTATGTGCGCGAGCTGGCCCGCGCCCTGATGGGCGAGGGCTGCCAGGTGAGCGTGGCCTCCGGCGCGCCTTACCCTGAGCTGGATGAGGGCGTGACGCTGGAAAAACTGCCCTCCCTGGACCTGTTCAGCACGTCCAACGCCTTCATGGCGCTGCGGTTCAGGCATCTCACCTCACGCGCCGACCGCCATGAATGGGCCGCTCACAATACCGGCGCGTTCGGGGAGATGACCGCCTTCGCCCTGCGGCTGGAGGCGTTTCTGGCCGCGCATCCGGGCCGGTATGACGTGATCCATGACAACCAGACCCTGGCCCTGCCCATGGCGCGCATCGCCAGGCGCACGCCCCTGATCACCACCCTTCATCACCCCATCGCCATCGACCGCGATTTCGCAGTGGCGGGCGCAGCCACGCGCATGGGGCGCATCCTCACCCGCCGCTGGCATTCCTTTGTCGAGGTGCAGGCGCGCGCAGCCCGCAGGCTGGAGCATTTCCTGTGCGTTTCAGAAGCGTCGCGCCAAGCTTATCACGCGCGCTGCGGCGTGGACCCGGCCAAGGTGTGTGTGGCCCATAACGGTATTGATCATGCCGTCTATTACCCCGACCCGTCCATCGCGCGTGACGAGGACCGGCTGGTGGCGCTGGCGTCCGCTGACGTGCCCATCAAGGGCCTCGACGTGCTCATTGACGCGCTTCATGCGCTGAAAAGCCGGGACCGCCAGATACGGCTAACCGTCATTGGCCAGCTGCGCGAGGGTCAGGCCAAGCGCGCCCTGGAGCGCGCCGGGCTGATGGCGCAAGTGGAGTTCGTCTCCGGCCTGACGCGCGAGGCCATCGCCGAGCTTTACCGGCGCTGCACGATCTTCGTCTCCGCCTCGCGCTTTGAAGGCTTCGGCTTTCCCGCCGCCGAGGCCATGGCCTGCGGCGCGCCGGTGATCGTGTCCGATGGCGGCGCCCTGCCCGAGGTGGCGGGCAAGGCCGGGATCGTGACGCCCGCGGGCGACAGCGCGGCGCTGGCCGAGGCGATCGCCGGCCTGATGGACGATCCCGAACGCCGCGCCCGGGTTGGCAAAGCCTGCGCCCAGCGCGCGCGCACGGCCTTCCGCTGGGAGGATCACGCCCGGGCCGCCATCGCGCTTTATGACGAGATCCTGGCCGCGCGCGAAGGCGCACCCCTGTCATGATGGTGACCGTGCGCCTGGATGCGCTGGACCTGAAAGACGGTCAGCGCGTGCTTGATCTCGGCTGCGGGCGGGGCCGGCATTCCCATGCGCTCTACTGGCATGACAAGGCGCTGGACGTGGTCATGCTGGATTTGTCGCTGGACGACCTGAAGGGCGCCGTCGACGGCTTCTTCGAACTGCCCCCGCCGCCGCAACATCCGCCGCGCAGTGCAGTGTGGTGCGTGGGCGATGCGGCGCGCCTGCCCTGGCCGGACGCCAGCTTTGACGTGGTGATCTGTTCTGAGGTGCTTGAGCATCTGCCCGATGTGGACGGAGCGCTGGCTGAAATCACCCGCATCCTCAAACCCGGCGGGCGCTTCGCCCTGTCGGTGCCGCGCTACTGGCCCGAGGCGATCTGCTGGCGCCTCTCGGACGATTACAGCAACACGCCCGGCGGCCATGTGCGCATTTTCCGCCCCCGGGCGCTGCGCCGTCAGGTGGAGGCGCGCGGCATGTCACGCTTCGCCGCCCACCACGCCCACGCCCTGCACAGCCCCTATTGGTGGCTGCGCTGCGCCAAATGGGCGCGCCAGGAGGAGAGCCGCACGGTGGCGCTCTACAAGCGCTTCCTGGAATGGGATCTGATGAAGCGCCCGCGCCTGACGCGCTGGCTGGAAGCCGCGCTCAACCCGCTCATGGGCAAATCGGTGGCCATGTATTTCACGAAAGGCGCCCCATGAGCCCGCGCGCGCTTCATCCGGGCGTTGATGTCGCCGCCTGCGCCGACCGGATCGAGGCGCTGCAGCGCCGTGACGGGACGATTCCCTGGGTCGAGGCCGGGGTGTGGGACCCGTGGAATCATGGCGAGAGCGCCATGGCGCTGGCGGTGGCCGGGCGCGCCGAAGCTGCAGCTCGGGCGCTGGATGCGCTGGCGGACCGTCAGGAATCTGATGGCGGCTGGACCGGTGAGCTGGGCGCGGGCGTGCCCATGGATGAAAGCGGCGAGCGCATCGCCCCGCCCGCCATTCCCGTCACCGCGCGCGACACCAATTTCACGGGATATGCCGCCGTCACCGTGCTGCGCTGCGCGCTGGCGCTGGACGAGCCGCGCCTGATCGCGCGCCACGCGCCCATGGTGACCCGCGCCCTGGACTGGGTCGCGGCGCGCCAGACCGAATTTGGCGATATCGTCTGGCGCGATCCAGATCCCGGCCAGCCGCTGGAGGAGATCGACTCGCTGCGCGCGGGCAACGCGTCGCTGTTCAAGAGCTTCGAGGCGGGCCTGCGCATTGCCGACGCGCTGGGCCAGCGAAAGGCCGGCTGGGCGCGTGCGCGCCAGGCTGTAGCCCACGCCTTCAACCATGCGCCCGAGCGCTTCGACCGGCTGGGCGAGGACCGCACGCGCTATGCCATGGACTGGTACTATCCCGTCCTCACCGGCGCGATCCGCGGCGAGGCGGCGCGCCAGCGCCTGGAGGCGGGATGGAACCGCTTCGTGGTCGCCGATCTGGGCTGCCGGTGCGTGGCCGAAGAACCCTGGATCACAGCGGCTGAAACCGCCGAGCTCGCCATGGCCTGTCTCGGCGTTGGCTGGCGCGAGCGGGCGCTGGCCCTGATCAGCGATCTCGCCCCGCTGGCGCGCGGGCAAGGCGGCTACTGGATGGGCTGGCAGTTTGATCTGGGGATGATCTGGCCCAAGGAGCGCCCGGGTTGGACCTCGGCGGCTGTGGTGCTGGCCGCTGACGCGCTGTTTGCGCTGGCGCCCGGCCATGAACTGATGGTCAGTCACGCCCGGCCCGACGCCTGGCTCAAACCCGGCGCAGAAACTCGAGCGTATTGACCCGGCCCGCCGGCTCGAACAGCCCCGAGGCTGCGGCCAGCTTCCAGATTTCATAGGGCGGGCGCCCGCCATCCTTGGGGTCGGGAAACACGTCGTGAATGGCCAGCAAGCCGCCGCGCGCCACATGGCCCGCCCAGGCGCGATAGTCGGCCAGCGCGGTGTCCATGGCGTGGCCGCCATCGATGAACACAAAGGCCAGCGGTCCGGACCAGGCTGCGCCCACCGCCGCTGACGGCCCCACCACCGGAACCACAAAGCGCTCCAGATCGGCCAGCGCCAGCGTGCGCCGCAAGGCCGGCAGCGTCTCCACCCGGCCGAGCTCGGCGTCATAAAGCTCCGGGTCATGATAGCCCTCGCCGGGCTGGTGCTCTTCCGAGCCGCGATGGTGATCGACGGCAAATAAAAGCCGCCCCGCCTGACGCGCCGCGCGTCCGAGATAGACGCTGGAGCGCCCACACCAGGAGCCGATCTCCACCATCGCGCCCGGCGCAGATGCCGCCGCCTCCAGCGCGCGCGCGGCCAGCGCCTCGCCTTCATCGCGGGCCAGAAAGCCCTTCACGTCTTGCGGATCAAGGCGGTCGCCGGGGATGGAGAGCGGCATGGAGGTCAGCTGACCGCGCCGGTGCGCAGCGCCCAGCGCCGCTCGGCCAGTGCATCGGCGGCCAACGCCAGATCATGCTCGGCCTTGTCCAGATCGGTCAGCGCGCGCATCAGGGTTTCGCTGTCAGAGCCTGCCTCGCCCGCGGCCGCCGCGAAGAACCGGCCGGACCGGCGCACGGCCGTCAGCGCGCCTTCGACCGCCGCCAGATCGGCGGCGAGATAGTCCGGCCCCGCCCCCCTCTGACCCGCCGCGTCCAGCGCCAGGCGCACGGTCTGACGCGTCAGGTCGGCGACACGCCGCGCATCTTCGGTCATCTGCTCGCTGACCGGATCCTGCGCGGCGTCCAGATAGCGCGCCAGCGAGGTCTCACCGGGAGCCGATCCGCGAATGAGCCGGGCCATGAGCGGCGTGCCGCCATTGAGCACCCAGCCCTCGGTCTCGATCAGAGTCCGCAATTCGATCGCACTATGGCGCACCTCGGAGGCGCGCGTGACGCTTGCGCCATTGTTCAGGCCCGCCGACATGTCCATGGGCGCGCCTGCGCAGGCGGCCAGCATCAGCGCGCCAGCCATAGCGGAGGCGCTCACAATGGCGCGCAATGCCCTGTCAGGACGGATCATGTTCCCTCGATCATGCCGTGCGGCCCAGCCCCCACTGACGCCGCTTTCTTATCGCTATAAAAACGCATACTGTCCCGGTTAACAAAACGAAAAATCACACCTCGCACGGCGCCCCCGGGGACGGCGCTCAAGCAGGTGGGGGGACGGGCCGGCGCCATGGACACGCATCGCAACACCAGACGCTTGGGGCTTTATGCGCCCCTGGACCCCTATCGCACCGGCATGCTGGACGTGGGCGAGGGCCATAGGCTGTATTTCGAAGAGTGCGGACGCGCTGACGGTCTGCCGGTGGTGGCGCTCCATGGCGGCCCGGGCGGCGGCGCGGCGCCGGCCATGCGCCGCTTCTTTGATCCGCGCATCTACCGCATCATCATTTTCGACCAGCGCGGCTGCGGGCGCTCCACCCCCCATGGCGAGGTGCGCGCAAATGACACGCCGCGGCTGGTGGCCGATATCGAGGCCCTGCGCGCCCATCTGGGCGTGGACCAGTGGATCGTGTTCGGCGGTTCCTGGGGCGCCACGCTGGCGCTGGCCTATGCGCGCGCCTGCCGCGAGCAGGTGATCGCCATGGCCCTGCGCGGCGTGTTCGCCTGCACCCGCGAGGAGATCGACTGGTTCTACCGCGATGGCGCCAACCGCCTCTTCCCCGATGTCTGGGACCGGTTCACAGGTCGGCTCTCGGCGACCGAATGCGAGGACGTGCTAGGCGCCTATCACCGCCGGGTGATGGTGGAGGATGTTCATGAGCGCCGGTCGGACGTTGTGGAATGGGCGCGCTGGGAAAGCGCGCTGATCAGCCTGCAGGGCGACCCCGCGGCGGCCGCCCCTGAACCGCGCCGGGCCGACGCGCTGGCGCGCATGGAGACCCACTACTTCATAAATGGCGGCTTCCTGGAGCGCGACGGCGTGCTGCTGGAAGACACCGCCCATCTCGCAGATCTGCCCGGCGTCATCGTCCAGGGCCGCTATGACATGGTCACCCCGGCGCGAACCGCCTGGCGATTGTCTAAAGCCTGGCCCGCCGCCCGCCTCGACCTCATACCCGACGCCGGCCACGCCGCAGGCGAACCGGGCATTGTCGACGCCCTGGTGCGCGCCATGGACGGCTTCGCGCGCCGCTTTGCGTAAGGGATGGAGGCCCAGCGCCCGTCCACATGAACGGCGGATGCGCCAATCCTCTCTCCGGTCCTTCGGACGACCTCTCCCGCGGGCGGCAGAGGACACAGGCGCCGCCTGCCCCAGCCACCCCTTCGCAGATGCAGCATGCTGTTCGCACCCGCCCGCGCAGTTGCCAAAAGCGCCCCGTCCGGCTACCTCGCCCGCGCAAACGCCTTGCGGGGCAAGAAGAAACGTACGGACAAAACATGTCGGACGCCCAGTCTCGCTTTCACGTGCCCACTCCGCCCTTCCGGCCCGGGGATGCGCCGGACTTCAGCTATCTCAACCTGCCCAAGGCGGGTACGGCCAAGCGCCCCGACGCGCTGGCCTCCTGGCGCGAGACATCGGATCTGGCGGTGGGCCTGGTGGGCGTGCTGGACCATAACCACCAGGCGGTGGGCGACTGGGACCCCAGGCTCAGCCCTGAAATCCTGCGCGAGGGGCTCTCGCACATGGTGCTGACGCGCATCTATGACGAGCGCATGCTCAAGCTGCAGCGCCAGGGCAAGATGAGCTTCTATATGAAGTCCACTGGCGAGGAGGCCGTCTCCGTGGCCGGCGCCATGGCCATGCGCCCCACCGACATGGCCTTTCCCAGCTACCGCCAGCAGGGGCTGTTGTTCGCGCGCGGGCGCGACATCGTGGACATGATGTGCCACTGCATCTCCAACAGCCGCGACAATCTCAAAGGCCGCCAGCTGCCGGTGCACTACGCCTGGGCAGAGGGCCATGTGTTCACCATTTCGGGCAATCTGGGCACCCAGTTCCCGCAAGCGGTAGGTTACGCCATGGCCTGCGCCTACAAGGGCGAGGACCGCATCGCGGCCAGCTGGATCGGCGACGGCACCACCGCCGAGGGCGATTTCCACGGCGCGCTGACGCTGGCCTCCACCTATCGCGCCCCGGTGATCCTCAACGTGGTCAATAACCAGTGGGCCATTTCCAGCCACCAGAATATCGCCCTGGGCGATGCGCCGACCTTCGCCGCCAAGGGGCTGGGCTACGGGGTCGCTTCGCTGCGCGTGGACGGCAATGACTTCCTGGCGATCTACGCCGCGACCCAGTGGGCCGCCGAACGGGCGCGCAAGGGCGGCGGGGCGACGCTGATCGAGCTGTTCACCTATCGCGCCGACGCCCACTCCACCTCGGACGATCCATCCAAATACCGGCCAAAGGGCGAGTTTGACAGCTGGCCGCTGGGCGATCCCATCGAGCGGCTCAAACAGCACCTGATCGGCAAGGGCGAGTGGGACGAGGCCCGCCACGAAAAGCTGGAAGAGACCATGACCGCGCTGGTGGTCAAATCCTACAAGGAAGCCGAAAGCCACGGCACGCTGCATGACGGCCCGCTGGCGCCCACTGAAAGCATTTTCGAGGACGTGTATGCGCGTCCCGACTGGCGGCTGCGCCGCCAGCGCCAGGATCTGGGGATCTGAGCCATGCCCGCGATGAACATCATTCAGGCGCTCAACTCGGCCATGGACGTGCTGCTGGACGCTGATCCGGACGTGGTCATCTTCGGCGAGGACGCGGGCTATTTCGGCGGCGTGTTCAAGGCCACTGACGGCCTGCAGGCGAAATACGGCCTGGACCGGGTGTTTGACGCGCCCATCAACGAGGCCGCCATCGCCGCCATCGCCGCCATGGCGGTGGGCATGGCCGCGCGCGGGCTCAAGCCTATCGCGGAGATCCAGTTCGCCGACTATATCTTCCCGGCCATTGACCAGATCGTCTCGGAGATGAGCCGCATCCGCTATCGCTCGGCGGGCCAGTTCACCTCCGGCTGCGTGGTGCGCAGCCCGTGGGGCGGGGGCATCCGGGGCGGCCAGACCCATTCCATGAGCCCGGAAGCCTTCTTCACCCATGTGCCCGGCCTGCAGGTGGTGGTCCCGTCCAACCCGTATGACGCCAAGGGCCTGCTGATCGCGTCCATCGAGTCGGGCGATCCGGTGATCTTTTTTGAGCCCAAGCGCATCTATAACGGCCCGTTTGACGGCGTGCCCGACAAGCCGCTGTCCTCCTGGGCGCGCCATCCCAAGGGCGAAGTACCCGAGGAGCGCTACACCGTAGAGCTGGGCAAGGCCGAGATCGTGCGCCCGGGCGAGGCCTGCACGGTGATCGCCTATGGCACGCTGGTGCATGTGGCCGAGGCCGCCGCCGAGCATGCCGGCATCGACGCCGAGATTATCGATCTCAAGACGCTCGTCCCTTACGATATCGAGACCATCGCCGCCTCGGTGAATAAGACCGGCCGGGTGGTGGTCGCCCAGGAAGCGCCGCGCACATCAGGCTTCGCCGCCGAGCTCGCCGCCCAGATCCAGGAAGAGTGCTTCTACGCGCTCGAGGCGCCGGTCTTCCGCCTTACGGGGTGGGATACGCCCTATCCCCACGCCCATGAATGGGCCTATTTCCCCACCCGCGACCGCTTCATCCGCGCGCTCAAGACCGTCACGGAGGCCTGAGCCATGGCCGAATACAAATACAAGATGCCCGATGTCGGCGAGGGCGTGGTCGAGGCCGAGATCGTAGAGTGGCACGTCAAGCCTGGCGACAAGGTGGTCGAGGACCAGCACATCCTGGATGTGATGACCGACAAGGCGACGGTGGAAATCCCCTGCGCAGTCAATGGTGTGGTTAAGACCACTGTGGGCGAGCCCGGCGAGATTATCGCAGTGGGCACGGTGATCCTGGTGATCGAGATCGACGGCACCCCGCCCACCGAAGAGACGGAAGCGGAACCGGCGAAAGACGGGGCGAAGGCGGAATCTTCTCCTCCCCCGCCTGCGGGGGAGGTGGATGGCGCGAAGCGCCAGACGGAGGGGGGAAACGCCCTTGCCGAAAAGCCCGCTGAGCCCAAACCCTCTACGCCCGCCCCCTCCGCTGCCTCCGCCAGCACCTCCCCCGCAGGCGGGGGAGGACAGAGCGCCGCGACGTCACGCCCCTCCGGCGAACGCCCGCTCGCCAGCCCCGCCGTGCGTCAGCGCGCGCTGGAGGCTGATATTGATCTGGCCGCCGTGCCGGGCACGGGGCCGGCCGGGCGCATTACACACGAAGATCTTGATGACTTCATCGCCTCAGGCGGACGCCTGGCC
Organism: Alkalicaulis satelles; assembly: GCF_008630495.1. GTDB lineage: Bacteria > Pseudomonadota > Alphaproteobacteria > Caulobacterales > Maricaulaceae > Oceanicaulis > Oceanicaulis satelles. The sequence goes on along the minus strand of NZ_VWOJ01000005.1, from coordinate 118,394 downwards.
TCGAAGGCGGGCGGGTCCGGGACCCTGCGCGCGCCGCGTACCGGCTTAGAGACCATCAAGGTGATCGGCCTGCGCCGCAAGATCGCCGAGAACATGGCGCTGGCCAAGCGCACCATCCCCCACATCGCCTATGTGGAGGAGATTGATCTGACCGCGCTGGAAGAGCTGCGCGCCCATCTCAACGCCAGCCGCACCGAAGGCCGCGAGAAGCTGACCCTCATTCCCTTCCTGGTCGCCGCGCTGGTGCGCGCCCTGCCCGGCGTGCCCCAGGCCAACGCCCATTACGACACCGAGAACGCGGTGCTGACCCAGTATGAGGGCGTCCATTGCGGCATTGCGGCGGCCACGCCCAAGGGCCTGATGGTGCCGGTGATCCGCCACGCCGAGGCGCTCGACGTCTGGCAGATCGCCGCCGAGGTCAAACGTCTGGCCGAAGCCGCGCGCACCGGCAAGGCCACCAAGGAGGAGCTCACCGGCTCCACCATCACCATCACCTCGCTGGGCGCCATGGGCGGCATCGTCACCACCCCGGTGATCAACCATCCCGAGACGGCCATCATCGGCGTCAACAAGCTGCAGACCCTCCCGCGCTACGACGCAGAGGGCCGGGTATCCCCGCGCAAGATCATGAACCTCTCCTCCAGCTTCGACCACCGCATCGTCGACGGCTACGACGCCGCCCGCCTGATCCAGGCGGTCAAGGGCTATCTGGAGCACCCGGCGACGCTGTTTATGGAGTGAGGAAACGCGCTGGCCTGCCTACGCCTTGACCGTCAGAGGCGCCGGGCCCTGCCAGGTGTCGAGCGTGTTGCGGTAGAGCGGGTCGGGCCTCAGACGCAGCGCCTGGCGCGCCTCGTCCAGTTTGAGCGGGAACAAGGCCGTCAGATCCGTGACCGGCATGGGCGCGGCGGTGCGCGCCATGGACGCCGCGTTACGCATCATGCGCCCCACCGGCCAGCGCGGGATTTCCGAGCGGATTTTCAGACCGCCCATGGCGCCCAGAAGGCGCGAGCCGCGCGAGCCGGACTGCACGCCGGTGAATACCAGCAACAGAGCCTCGCCCAGCGCGTCGCGGCCATAGCCCGTGAGCACGTGATAGAGATCGTGAGTCAGGCTCATGGCCCAGGTGTAGGCGCTGAATTGAGGGAAATCGCGGTCAAGCAGCGCGTAATGCTCAGGGTTGTTGGCCACCGCCGCCTCATAGACGCCCAGCGGGAACAGGCCCTCACTGTCGAGATAATGCAGATAGGCCGAGGCGAACGTGCCCGGCCCGTAGCTCTCCAGGCGCGCCCGGTCCATCAGCTGGTCCGCCAGCCACTGACGGTCGGCGATGACGCGCTGGCCCAGCTCGCTGGCGCAGAAGCGCCGGAAACCCGCCTCGCCCGTTCGCCCCTGCGTGGCGGCGAAGAAGCGAAACACATGGCGCGTGTCTTCCTTGTTGCGGATCAGATCGCCGAACGCGGCCAGCGCCTCCAGGGGGCGCACAGGCTGACTGGGAAAGGGAATGTCATCGATAACGGCGGACATGACGCAGCCCCGGCTGGTGGATGATCGTTGGTGAAGCCTAACCCGGTCCGCGCAAAAAGTGAACAGCGTTCACATACTTTTTGGCGATCACTGCGGCGGCCACGGCAGGCCGGTTCAAAATCCGCTCCCAACGCACTTGTGCAAACGCGTCTCAATATAGCGGCGCAAATGCTTCTCAGTGACTTAAATAATTATCTTTCAATGACTTGGAAGCTTATGAATCGGTGATATATTGCCAACCAACATCCCCATACCCAGACGGAGCCGGAATCATGAAGGGCGATCCCAAAGTCATCGAGCATCTCAACAAGGCGCTCAAGCTGGAGCTGACCACGGTCAACCAGTATTTCCTGCATGCGCGCATGCTCAAGGACTGGGGCTTTCACCGTCTGGCCAAGAAGGAATACGAGGAATCCATCGACGAGATGAAGCACGCCGACGCGCTGATCGAGCGCATCCTGTTCCTGGAAGGCCTGCCCAATGTGCAGGATCTGGGCAAGGTGCTGATCGGGGAGAGCGTGAAGGAAATCCTCGAATGCGATCTGGAAGCCGAACGCCGCGCCCATCCGATCTACAAAGAGGCCGTCGCCTATTGTGAGAGCTCGGGCGACTATGTCTCACGCCAGCTGTTCGACGAGATCCTGAAGTCGGAGGAAGAGCATATCGACTTCCTCGAAACCCAGCTGGGCCTGATCGAACGGGTTGGCGAAGAGCGTTACATGCAGTCCCAGATGGGCGGTCACGAAGACTAGAGACGCCTTATGGGCGGAGGCGGGGTGAGGCCTTGAGAGGCCCTCAGACCGCCCCGCCCAGCGTGGGATCCACCCATTTCTCGCGCAGGGTGACCAGTTCTTCGGCCACGGTGGGATGAACCGCGCAAGTGGCGTCGAACTGGGCCTTGGTCAGCTTCGCTTTGACCGCGATGCCCACAGCCTGGATGATTTCCGGCGCGTCATCGCCCACGATATGCACGCCCAGCACCACCTGGTCCTCGGCGCGGACCACCAGCTTCATGAACATCCAGTCCGGCTTGTCGGTCAACATGCCCTTCATGGGCCGGAATTTGGATTTGTAGATATCGACCTTGCCATGGGCGCGCCGCGCCTCGGCCTCGGTCAGGCCCACCACCCCGACTGGCGGCTGGGTAAACACCGCCGATGCGATATCGCTATGGTCATAGGCGGTCTCGCGGCCCGCAAACACCGTCTCCACAAACGCCATCGCCTCGCGGATCGCCACGGGGGTGAGGTTCACCCGGTTGGTCACATCGCCCACGGCGTAGATGTGATCCACGCTGGTTCGTGAAAACTTGTCCACCGCAATGACGCCCCGGTCATCGAGCTTCACGCCCGCATTTTCCAGGCCCAGTCCGGCGGTACAGGGATCGCGCCCGGTGGCCAGCACCACGGCATCGGCCTCGATCACCTCGCCCTTATCCAGCGTCACCGCGCGCCAGCCCTCGCGGTCTGACGGCTTGATGGATTTGATCACGGCGTGGGTGATGACGCGCACGCCGCTTTCTTTGAGCTGTTCATGGACGAAGGCGCGCACATCATCGTCAAACCCGCGCAGCACCGTGTCACCGCGATAGACCAGGCAGGTCTTCACGCCGAGGCCTGCGAACACTTGCGCAAACTCGCACGCGATATAGCCGCCGCCCGCGATCACCAGGCTTTCGGGCAGGTGATCAAGATGGAACAGATCGTTGGAGCTCAGCGCCAGCTCTGCGCCTTCCAGCCCTTCGGGCACATTGGGAACCCCGCCCGTGGCGATCAGGATATGGCGTGCGGTGACGGTGCGTCCCGATTTTATGAGGCGGATCTCGTGCGGGCCGGCCAGCTCGGCGCGGTCCTCGATCAGCTCCACCCCGGCCTTGGCCAGATTGCTGGCGTATATGCCCGACAACCGGTCCACCTCGCCCAGCATGGCGTCGCGGAAGGCGGGCCAGCTGAACTCCGGCACGCCCAGCGTCCAGCCATAGCCTTTCGCGTGGCGGAAGGTCTTGGCGAAGCTGGAGGCGTAGACCATGAATTTCTTGGGCACGCAGCCGCGGATCACGCAGGTCCCGCCCGGGCGGTATTCCTCGGCCACCGCCACCTTGGCGCCCGACAGGCTGGCCAGGCGCGAGGCGCGCACGCCCCCCGACCCGGCGCCGATGGTGAAGAGATCATAGTCAAAATCGGCCATGGGATGCGCTTTCGCTCTGGCGGGAAGATTACCGTCCCTAACTGGCCTTGCCGGGCGCTTGCGTCAATTCACGCCTGTGCGGCGTGCGCTGCAACTTTTTCGGCAAAGGCCGCGCAGCCGCTGTCTCCGCCCAGATCGGCCGTCAGCGGGCCGGCGCGCAATTGCGCCTCCAGCGCAGCCTCCAGCCGGTCCGCCGCCTCAGCCTGTTTCAGGCCATGGCGCAGGAGCAGCGCCGCGCTGGCGATAGCGCCGGCGGGATTGGCCTTGTCCTGGCCGGCGATGTCCGGCGCGCTGCCATGGATGGGCTCAAACAGGCCCGGACCGTCCGCGCCCAGGCTGGCGGAACCCAGCAGGCCGATGGAGCCCGCAATCACGGCGGCTTCGTCTGACAGGATATCGCCGAACAGGTTTTCGGTGAGGATGACGTCAAAGCGCGCAGGGTTAGTCACCAGCGCCATGGCCGCCGAATCCACCAGCTGGTGGTCAAGCGCCACGTCCGGGAAGTCGCGCGCCACATCTTCCACCACCGCCCGCCAGAGCCGGGAGGTGGCCAGCACATTGGCCTTGTCCACGCTGGTCACGCGCCCCGAGCGACCGCGCGCGGCCTCGAACGCCACGCGGGCGATGCGGGTGACTTCTTCAGCGGTGTAGACGCAGGAATCCGAGGCGCGCTCGCGCCCCTCCTCGCGTGCGCCGAAATACAGCCCGCCTGTGAGTTCGCGCACGATCAGCAAATCCGCGCCGCGCACGCGCTCCGGGCGCAGCGGGGAAAAATCCTCCAGCCCCGCCATGACTTTGACAGGGCGCAGATTGGCGAACAGGCCCAGCGCCTTGCGCAAACCCAGCAGCCCGGCCTCCGGCCTTTGCGGCGCGCTATCCCAGGCCGGTCCGCCCACCGCGCCCAGGAACACCGCATCGCTGGCGCGCGCCTTTTGCAGGGTCTCTTCAGGCAAGGGCGAACCGCACGCATCAATCCCGGCGCCGCCAAACGGCGCCTCATCAAAGCTCAGCGACAGACCGGCGCGCGACGCAGCAGCCTCCAGGCACACGCGCGCAGCCGCAGTGACCTCCGGGCCAATGCCATCGCCCGGCAAAAGCAGGATGTGAGCCGTCATGCCGCGCGGCCAGCCTCGAAGCGGCGGATCGCCTCGTCTTGCGCTAGGATATAGCCCAGCGGGTCCACGCCCTCGATCAGGCAGGTGCGCGCAAAGGGCTCCAGCGTGAAGCGCGCCTTGATATTACCTGCGATGATTTCGCCTGCGGCCACATCAATCGTCATCTCCAGCCCGTCCCGGTCCATCAGGGCGGCGTGGGAGGCTTCGTCGATCTCGCACACCACCAGCGCGTTCTTGAGCGCATTGGAGCGAAAGATGTCGGCGGCCCGGGTGGTCACTACGGCCTGAAACCCGAAATCCTTCAGCGCCCAGGGCGCATGCTCGCGCGAGGAGCCGCAGCCGAAATTATGACCGGCGACCAGAATGTGCGGCTGGCCCGGCGCCAGCGCATTGAGCCGATGGCCTGTCTTCGAGCCGTCCATATGGAAGCGCCAGTCATGAAAGCACGCCTCGCCCAGCGCGCCGCGCTCGGTGGTGGTCAGGAAGCGCGCGGGGATGATCTGGTCGGTGTCCACATTGGCGTCGGGCAGGGTGAAGACCGGCGCGGTGAGGGTGCGGACGGGCTCATTGCGCATGGGAAGCCTCCAGAATGCGGCGCGGATCGGCGATGGCGCCGGCCACGGCGGACGCGGCGGCGGTGGCGGGGCTCGCCAGCACGGTGCGCACGCCCTTGCCCTGGCGGCCGGCGAAATTGCGGTTGGAGGTGGACACCACCAGCTCGCCCGGGCGTCCGCTATCACCGTTCATGGCGATGCACATGGAACAGCCCGGCTCGCGCCATTCGGCCCCGGCGGTGCGGAAAATGGCGTCCAGCCCTTCGGCTTCCGCCGCGCGCTTGACCGCTTCGGAGCCCGGCACCACCAGCATGCGCACGCCCGGCTTCACGCAGCGCCCGGCCATCACGGCAGCCGCCTCGCGCAAGTCGGACAGGCGCGCATTGGTGCACGAGCCGATGAAGACAGCATCGATCTTCTCGCCCAGGAGCGCCTCGCCCGGCTTGAAGCCCATATAGGCCAGCGCCTCGGCCATTTTCGAAGAAGACGGCGCAGGCGGGCTGGAGTCCACCGGGGCGGCCATGTCCGGGCTGTCGCCCCAGGTGACCATGGGCGCCAAGCGCGAGGCGTCGATGCGAACCTCGGCGTCGAAGCGGGCGTCCGGATCCGATTTAAGCTGCGCCCAGCGCGCCTTGGCGGCCTCGAAGGCAGCGCCCTTGGGCGCGTGGGCGCGGCCCTGCAGATAGCGGAAGGTGGTCTCGTCCGGCGCGATCAGGCCGGCGCGCGCGCCCGCCTCGATGGACATGTTGCACACCGTCATGCGCTCTTCCATGGACAGGGCTTCAATGCCCGGCCCGGCATATTCGATGACATGACCGGCCGCGCCTCCAGCGCCCAGCTCGGCGATGATCGCCAGAATGAGGTCTTTCGCCCCCACGCCCACGCGCAACTCGCCATCCACATGTACGCGCATGGTGCGGGGCTTGCGCTGCAACAGGCACTGGGTCGCCAGCACATGGCCAACTTCCGTGGTGCCGATGCCGAACGCCAGCGCGCCGAACGCGCCATGGGTGGAGGTGTGGCTGTCGCCGCACACAATGGTCTGGCCCGGCTGGGTCAGGCCCAGCTCCGGACCGATCACATGGACAATGCCCCGGTCGGGGCTGTCCCAGCCGGCCAGCGCGATGGCGTGACGGCGGCAATTGGCCTCCAGCGTCTCCACCTGCTGGCGCGCTGCGGCGCTGGCGTAGACGGGCCGCACACCCGGCGCGCGCGGCGTGGTGGGGGTGGCGTGATCGAGGGTGGCGAAGGTGCGTTCAGGGCAGCGCACCTTCAGGCCCCGCGCGTCCAGCTCGGTGAAGGCCTGCGGGCTCGTCACCTCATGGATCAGGTGCAGATCGATATAGATGAGCGCGGGCGCGTCGCCGGTTTCCGGGGTGACGATATGGGCGTCCCAGATCTTCTCGAACAGGGTTCTAGACGGCGACGGCATGGCTGGCTCCTTCATCGGCGCTGACGGCCCGGACCGGCTCCAGCCAGCCCCATTCATCTTTGGTGCTTCCATCAAACAGGCCGAAGAAACGCTCCTGGATCAGGCGCGTGACCGGCCCGGCGCCGGCGGCGCGGGTGGTCTTGTCGTCAACCGAACGGATGGGGGTGATTTCAGCGGCGGTGCCGGTGAAGAAGGCCTCGTCGCACAGATACAGCATCTCGCGCGGCAGGGCCTGCTCGACCACTTCGAGCCCTTCCTTCTTGGCCAGGGTGATCACCGTATCGCGGGTGATGCCCTGCAGGATGGAGCTGGCCGCAGGCGGGGTCATCAGCTTGCCGCCATGGACCAGGAACAAATTCTCCCCCGCCCCTTCCGACAGGCGCCCGTCCACATCAAGACCGATGCCCTCGGCATAGCCGCGCGACTTGGCCTCGCGGGAAATGAGATAGCTGGAGAGGTAATTGCCCCCCGCCTTGGCGCCGGTGGGCGCGGTATTGGGCGCCAGCCGGTTCCAGGACGAGACCATCACGTCCACACCGCGCGTGCGCGCTTCCTCGCCCAGATACGCGCCCCAGGGAAAGGCGGCGATATAGACATCCACCGGCGCATCCTTGGCCGGGACCACGCCGATAGAGCCATAGCCGATCATGGCCAGGGGCCGGATATAGGCCGAGCTGAGCTTGTTTTTGGCCACCAGCGCCTTGCAGGCAGTGACGATCTCGTCCTCGGGAAAGGGCAGGTCCAGCGAATAGATGCGCGCGGAATCGATCAGGCGGCGGATATGATCGCGCACCCGGAACCCGGCCGGGCCGGACGGGGTGTCATAGACCCGGATGCCTTCAAACATGGAGGTGCCGTAGTGCAGGGCGTGGCTGAGCACATGCACCTGGGCGTCGGCCCAGCGGATATAGGCGCCATTGCGCCAGATATAGTCGGTCTCGGTAATGGCCATTTGTGTTCAGGTCCTTCAGGCAGCGGCGCGGGCGTCGCGGCGGCGGCGCACGGCAAGGGCGTTGTTGAGCGCGTCGATATAGGCGCTGACGCAGGCGGGAATGATGTCGCGGGCGCGGGCGCGGCCGGGGAAGCGCTCACCGTCAATCTCGGCGTCCAGCTCCACCAGAACATCCGCGCCCTGCTGGTCCGCGCCGGTCTCTGACGGGTCGGCGGCGATGTATTGCATGTCGATGCCGGCCACGCGCGCAGGCATATCCATGATCTGGCTCACCGCCTGATAGGCCGCGTCCAGCGCACCGCTGGCGCGGGCGACATCGCTGATCCGCCCGCGGATGGGGTGCTCCAGTTCAATGCGCGCCACAGGCTGATCCTGGCGCGAGATGGGCGCGCGGATCTCCAGCCGGGACAGGGTCCACATCTCCGCGCCCTCCTCTCCGTCCAGACGGGCCAGGATCGCGGCCAGCCGGGCTGAATCCACCGTGCCCACCTCGTCAGCCATCGCCTTGAACGCCTCGAAGGCGCGCTGCAGGGCCTCGCCCTCCAGTGTCCAGCCCAGTTCTGCGGCGCGCGCGGCCAGGGCGTGCTTGCCCGAGTGCTTGCCCAGCACCAGCGCATTGGACGCCAGCCCCACATCTTCCGGCTTCATGATCTCATAGGTCTCCCGGTTCATCAGCACGCCGTGCTGGTGAATGCCCGATTCATGGGCGAAGGCGTTGGCCCCCACGATCGCCTTGTTGCGCGGGGGATGAGTGTTGGTGACCTGGGACAAGGTGCGCGTGGCGGCCATGATCTGGCGGGTGTCGATCCCGGTGGTCAGGCCGAACTGGTCCTTGCGGGTGCGCAGGGCCATCACCGCATCCTCCAGCGCGCAATTGCCCGCCCGCTCGCCAATGCCGTTGAGCGCACACTCGATCTGGCGCGCCCCGCCGCGCACGGCGGCCAGCGAATTGGCCACCGCCATGCCCAGATCATCATGGCAATGAGCCGAGAAGATCACCCCGTCCGGGCCTTCCACCGCACCACTCAGAAAAGCGAACAGTTCGCTCATCTCTTCGGGCGTGGCGTAACCGACCGTATCGGGCACGTTCAGCGTACGGGCCCCGGCCTGCGCCGCCGTGGACAGCGCTTCGACCAGAAAGTCGCGCTCGGTGCGGATGGCGTCCTCGGCGGAGAACTCCACATCATCGGTGAACTCGCGCGCATAGGCGACCATCTCCGCGATGCGGGCCAGTATCTCCGCCCGGCTCATTTTCAGCTTGAACTCCCGGTGCAGCGGGCTGGTGCCCAGAAACACATGAATGCGCTTCTTGGGCGCGGCCTTGAGAGCTTTGCCCGCCGCCTCGATATCGCCCCGGGCCGCACGCGCCAGCGAGCAGATGACCGGGCCTTCGACCTCGCCTGCGATGCGCTCCACCGCGCGGAAGTCGCCCGGCGAGGCGATGGCGAAACCGGCCTCGATCACGTCCACTTTCAGCGCCGCCAGCGCCTTGGCCATTTTCAGCTTGCCCGCCTCGCTCATGGAGAAGCCGGGCGCCTGTTCGCCGTCGCGCAGCGTGGTGTCGAAAATAATGACCCGGTCACTCATGACGCCGCCTCCAGGGCCGGAGCGTCCTGACCGGCGCGCACGCACACCACGTCATGCATCTTGGCCAGCTGGGCGCAGACCGTCTCCACCCGGCGGCCCGCATCGCGCGGCGCCACATCCATGGAGAGCCAGGCCGTCGATCCGGCGCGGATCGACGGCAGGGTCATGGCGCGCACCATATAGCCGCGGCGCTCCACCAGCCCCAGGAGGCGCAGCACCGCGCCCTCTTCGGGACGGAACTCGATCTCGATGCGGCAGGTCATGAGGCCTCCATCATGTCAGCATTGGATTTGCCCGGTGGGACCAGCGGCCAGACGTTTTCGGCCGGGTCGATGCGCACATGGGCGAGGATGGGTCCGCGGGTCTTCAACAGGCGCTCGATGGCGCTGGGCACGTCGGCGCGCCGGTCCACGGTGAACGCCTCGATCCCGAAAGAGCGGGCCACATCGGCGAAGTCGGGATTGTCGTAGAGATCGACCTCGGAGAAATTCTCCTCGTAGAACAGCTCCTGCCACTGGCGCACCATGCCCAGCTGGGAATTGTCCAACAGGACGATTTTCAGCGGCAGGCGGTAGCGCCGCAGGGTCGCCAGCTCCTGGATATTCATCATGATCGAGCCGTCGCCGGTGACCGTCACCACCGTGGCGTCCGGCTCGGCGAACAGGGCGCCGATGCCGGCGGGGATGCCATAGCCCATGGCGCCCAGCCCGGCGCTGGTCAGATGGGCCTGGGGCCTTGAGAAGCGGCAATGCTGGGCCACCCACATCTGGTGCTGGCCCACATCGCAGGTGGCGATGAAGCGCTCGCCGGCCTGGCGCGACAGTTCATTCAGCAGGGCCGGCGCATACACGCCCGAGCCCGGCGCGTCATAACGGAAGGCCCAGTCTGCCGCGTTCTGGGCGCAGCGCGCGCGCCAGGCGTCAATCTCCAGCCGCCCCGGCTCCAGCGCCGCCAGAATGGCGGAGATATTGCCCGGCAGGGCCACATCGGCACGGCGCAGCTTGGAGATTTCAGACGCGTCGCCATCGATATGGATGATGCGCGCGCCGGGCGCGAATGTGTCCAGCTTGCCTGTGGCCCGGTCATCAAACCGAGCGCCCACGCAGATCAGAAGATCGCTTTCCATCACCGCGGTATTGGCCGCGCGCGTGCCGTGCATGCCCAGCATGCCCAGAAAATCGGGGATGTCGGTGGGCAGGCCGCCCAGGCCTTTGAGGGTCGCCACCGCCGGGATGCGCGTACGGCTGTGGAAATCGCGCAGCGCCGTTTCCGCCCGGGCGATGGCGATGCCGCCGCCAAAATAGAGAACCGGCCGGCGGGCATCGCGGATCAGCGCCTCGGCGGCGCGCAAGGCGTCCGGGTCAGGCGTCGAAAAGCTGGCGGGCGCCGGGACCGGACCTGCAGGGGGGAACGGCCCGGACGCCTGGGTTACGTCCTTGGGCAGGTCAATCAGGACCGGGCCCGGACGCCCGCTCTTCGCCAGTGCAAAGGCCTCGGCGAAGATCTGAGGAATGTCGGACGCGCTGCGCGCGATGAAGGAGTGCTTCACAATCGGCATCGTGACGCCGAACACGTCGATTTCCTGAAACGCGTCCGTGCCCATCAGGGGCGCGGGCACCTGGCCGGTGATCGCCACCATTGGCACAGAGTCCATGAAGGCGTTGGCGATGCCGGTGATCAGATTGGTCGCCCCCGGCCCGGACGTGGCCATGCACACGCCCGGCTCGCCCGACACCCGGCCATAGGCGTCCGCGGCCAGCGCCGCAGCCTGTTCATGGCGCACCAGAACATGCTTCAGGCGCGAGCCGGGCAGCGCGTCATAGACCGGCATGATCGCCCCGCCGGGATAGCCGAACACATAGTCCACGCCCTCACGCTCCAGCGCCTCGACGACCAGATGGGCGCCGGTGCGGGGCGTGGGAGGCGGAACGGTGCGGGGGGCGGCGGCGGGGATCATGGCGTTACTCTGCGGCCTTGGTGTTGGCGCCTGGCTGCAACCAGGCCATGCGCGCACGCAGGCGCGCTCCGGTCTTTTCGATATCCTGTTCGAGATCCTGGCGCAGAAGCGCGTCATAGCGCGGCTTGCCGGCCTGGTTTTCCAGGATCCAGTCGCGCGCAAACGCGCCGGATTGGATGTCGGTCAGCACTTCGCGCATGCGCGCGCGGGTCTCGTCATTGATGACCCGCGGGCCGGAGACCAGATCGCCGTATTTGGCGGTCTCCGAGATGAAGTCGTGCATGCGCGCCAGCCCGCCCTCATACATCAGATCGACGATCAGCTTGAGCTCGTGCAGGCATTCGAAATAAGCCACTTCGGGCTGATAGCCGGCCTCCACCAGCGTCTCGTAGCCTGCGGCCACCAGCTCGCTGGCGCCGCCGCACAGCACGGCCTGCTCGCCGAACAGATCGGTCTCGGTCTCCTCGGCGAATGTGGTCTCGATGGCGCCGCCTGCAGTGCCGCCATTGCCCTTGCAATAGGCCAGCGCACGCGAACGCGCCTCTCCCGAGGCGTCCTGCCAGACCGCGAACAGGCTCGGCACGCCGCGCCCGATTTCGAATTCCCGGCGCACCAGATCGCCCGGGCCCTTGGGGGCCACCAGGATCACGTCGATATCGCCGCGCGGGCGCACCTGGCCGTAATGGATGGAAAACCCGTGGGCGACCATCAGCGTCTCGCCCGGCGCCATATTGGGCGCGATGTCGTTTTCATAGACCTCGCGGTGGGTCATGTCCGGGGTCAGAAGGGCGATGAAGCTGGCGCGCTTGGCCGCCTCGCCGGGCGCGAACACCTCGAAGCCATCGCCAGCCGCGCGCTGGGCAGCCTTGCCGCCAGGGCGTGCGCCCACGATCACCTGATGGCCGCTATCGCGCAGGTTCCGGGCATGGGCCCGCCCCTGGCTACCATAGCCGATAATAGCGATGGGGCCCGGCCTGATCGCTTCGGCGTTGGCGTCGTCGTCGGTATGGATGCGGGTCACGTTTCAGTCTCCAGGGTGAAAATCGGAACAAGAAAAAACCCCCGCTCGGCAGAGCGGGGGTCCTGTGGGTCTCTGGAAGGTCAACTTCCGTCAGACAGGGGCCGCCGCTCCGCCAAGGGAGGTAATAAGGACGACGACGAGAAGGACGAGCGAGGACAGCGCCACGGCGTTCAGCCGGGCGTCTGCAGTCTTCGCAATGGCCTTCGCGTTGCGCATCGGACCTTGTCTTCGATTCATGGGCAGCGGCGGAGACATCCCGGCGCTGCGGCGATGCTGCGTTTGCGAGCCCGCCTGTGTGTTGAAAAGCTAAGGGGGAGTGCGCTCTCTTGGCAACAGGAAATATGTACGGACCATGAGAAAAAATTTTTGATCTTATTTAGCAACGACTTATCCTCCACACGTGGCCGCCAGGACGCCAGTTTGTGGCTTTCTCGCAACAGGTGAGCGGTTGACGCCATGTGGAAAAGCCGGACATCGTCACCATCGCACTGCACAAACGCCGTGCCTCATCCGGAGCCTGTCTCATGGCGCTCGCCGCCGCCCGTTCTGGCCTGACCGTCACCGCCGCTTCTGCGGCGGGTGGCCTCGCCATGTTTGGCGGCGCTCTTGTCATGCTTGGCGGCTCCATGACCGTGACCACCACCACCACGATTATTGGCGGGCGGTGCGGCGCGGGCTGAGGCGAGTTTCTCAAATCCGAACCGAACCGACCCGCTCCCGGCCCCGGAAGCGGGTTTTTTCTTGCTTTCACGCCGCCGACTGAACCCAGACCTGACCCTCTTCAATAAGGACTGACGATCATGACCGCCGCCCCTGACCGCCCCGACGCCGCCCGGCCGCTATGCGTGCTGAAATTCGGCGGCTCGGTGCTGACCGCCCCGGCCGATTACGCCGCGGCGGGCGCTGAAGCCTACCGCCATGTGCGCGCAGGCGAGACGGTGATCATCATCGTCTCCGCCCTCCAGGGCGAGACCGACGCCCTGTTCGCCGAGGCCGAAGCCGCAGGCGCGGGCGCAAGCGCAGCCATGACCGCCAGGCTGGTGCGGCTGGGTGAATATCGCTCGGCCGCCCGGATGGGTCTGGAGCTCGCCCGGCTGGGCGTGCGCGCCCGGGTCCTCGACCCCCATGAGATCGGGCTGGAAGCCGAAGGCGACCCGCTGGACGCGGATCTCGTCCGCCTTGACCGCCAGCGCCTTGATGCGGCGCTCGAGGATGTGGAGGCGGTGGTGCTGCCCGGCTTCACCGCCGGTCACAAGGCCCATGGCGCGGTGACGCTGGGCCGGGGCGGGACGGATCTGACCGCCGTGTTCTTCGCCGCACAGGCCGGAGCGCGGCGCGTGCGCCTGATCAAGGATGTGGACGGGGTCTATACCGATGACCCGGCCCGCGATCCCCAGGCCCGGCGCTATGACCGGCTCGATCATGACGCCGCGCTGAAAGCCAGCCGCGGGCTGATCCAGCCCAAGGCCATCGAGGCGGCGCGCGCAGCGGGCCTGGTCATCGAGATCGCGGCCATGGGCGCCGGTCACGCCACGCGCATCGCGCCCGGCCCGGCGGTGATCGGGGCAGACGTGCGCCGCCGGCCCTTGCGGGTGGCGCTTCTGGGCTGCGGCGCGGTGGGATCGGGCGTGCTCGACCATCTGGCCGCGCGCCCGGACCTGTTCGCGCTCAATCCGGTGCTGGTGCGTCATCCCGAAAAGCGCAGCGGCGACGCCCGCGCGCGCTTCACCAGGGAGGCGGGCGAGGCGCTGGCGAAGCGGCCGGACATCGTCATCGAGGCCATGGGCGGGGTGGACCAGCCCGCCTCGCTCCTTCTGGAGGCGCTGGCCGGCGGCGCCCACGTCGTCACCGCCAACAAGGCGGCCATGGCCGCGCGCTATGAGGGCCTGCATGACGCCGCCCGGCGCGCCGGACGCCAGCTGCGCTATGCCGCCAGCGTCGGCGGCGGGGTGGTGATCCTGGAAGCCCTTGAACGCCTCAAACCGCACGGCGTGGCCGCTGTGGAGGGGGTGATGAACGGCACCGGCAATTTCATCCTGTCGCGCCTGCGCGCCGGGGCCGCGTTTGACGATGCGGTGGCTGAAGCCCAGGCCCTGGGGTTCGCCGAAGCCGATCCCAGCGCCGACGTGGATGGCCATGATGCAGCGGACAAGCTGTCCCTGCTGATCCGCGAAGCGTTCGGCCAGGACGTGCCGCCCGCCGCCATCCCCAAGGACTCCTTGCGCAAAGCTACGCCTGAGCGGCTCGCCGGCGCAGCCAGCCAGGGCGAGGTGTTCAAGCAGATCGGGCGCTGCGCGCTTTTGCCGGACGGGCGTGTGGAGGCCAGCGTGCAGGTCAAGAGCGTGCCGCTCGACCATCCGCTGGCCGGCGCGGTCAATGAGGAAAACCGCTTCGTCCTGACCCTCAATGACGGATCGGTTCACGCGCTCTACGGCAAGGGCGCCGGGCGCTGGCCCACCGCCGCCTCGGTGTTTGCAGATGTGATGGACATTACGCGCGCTTGCGCGTGTGATGCGTCCGGGCGCGCGGCCCTCGCCGCCAGCGCCTGAGAGGAGCCCAGCGTGATGATCCAGTCCGCCACCGCCAGCGCCCCGGCCAGCATCGGCAATGTCTCGGTCGGGTTTGATGTCCTGGGTCAGGCCTTTGACGCCGTGCGCGATACCGTCACCGCCGAGCGCATGGGCAAGCGTGGCGTCGCGCTAGGCGCTGTCAGCGGGCTTGTCGACACCCTGCCGGACCAGCCTGAGGCCAATACCGCGCTCGCCGCCGCGCAAGCCGTGCTGAGAGCCGCGCGCGCGCCTTTTGGCGTGACCATATCGATCCGCAAGGGCGTTCCGGTCAGCGCCGGCATGGGTGGATCGGCGGCCTCCGCCGTCGCCGCCGCCGCTGCGGTCAATGCGCTTCTGGACGCGCCGTTCGGGACCGATCAGCTGCTCGCCTTCGCCCTCAAGGGTGAAGCGGTGTCAGCCGATCCTCCGCCCTGGGACAATGTGATGGCGAGCCTGCATGGCGGGCTGGTGATCGCGGCCCGGCTGGAGCCCGCCCTGGTGCGGCGCATGCCCGCGCCCAAGGGGGTCACCGCTGTGCTGCTGCACCCCGACGCCCGGATCGAAACCCGCGCCGCGCGCGGCATACTCAAGCCTTCCGTGCCGCTGCACACCGCCGTCGAGCACGCCCGGCGCATCAGCGCCTTCACGCTGGGCTGCGCGACCAATGACCCGGAGCTCATCCGCGCCGGATTTGAAGACATTCTCATCGAGCCCCAGCGCCGCTACCTGCTGCCTGAATTGCCGCATGTGAAGAAGGCGGCCATAGAGGCGGGCGCGCTGGGATGCTCCTTCTCCGGCTCCGGCCCATCGGTTTTCGCCTGGGCGCTGGATGGCGATGTGGCGGCGGTTGAGGCGGCCATGGCCGGCGCCTTCAAGCGCGCGGGCCGCAAGGCCGACACCTATCGCGCCCCGCTCGACAGCGCGGGCGTGCGCGTGGAACAGGCCGTGGAGGCGGCGGCGTGAGATTTGTCTCCACACGCGGCGAGAGCCCGCCGGTCCGCTTCGAGGATGCGGTGCGCGCAGGCGCTGCACCCGATGGCGGGCTGTATGCGCCTGAACGCCTGCCCGAAGGCGTGCTCGCGAGCCTAACCGGCGATGAGAGCCTGGCCGGCGCCGCACATAAACTGCTGGCGCCCGTCGCAAGCGACGGCGCTCTGGCGGCTGAGTTGGCGGCCATCTGCACGGAGGCCTTCAGTTTCGAAGCGCCGCTGGTGACGCCTGATCCGGCCCGTCCCGAACTGCTGGCGCTGGAGCTGTTTCACGGCCCCACCGGCGCGTTCAAGGATTTCGGCGCGCGGGTGCTGATGGCCTGCCTGGCCAGCCTGACCCCGCCAGACGAACCCCTCACCGTGCTCGCGGCCACGTCCGGCGATACGGGCGGGGCGGTGGGGTGCGCAGCAGAAGGGCGAAAGGGCGTGCGCGCCGTCATCCTGTTTCCCAAGGGCCGGGTCTCAGAGTTCCAGCGCCATCAGCTGACCTGCTGGGATGCGCCGGTGAGCGCGCTGGAGATCGAGGGCGATTTCGACGCCTGCCAGGCGCTGGTGAAATCGGCCTTTGCTGACAAAGCCCTGTCCGCCCGCCACCGCCTGACCAGCGCCAATTCCATCAATCTCGCCCGGCTCCTGCCCCAGGGCGCCTATCTCGCGCGCGCCGCCGCCCAGGCCCGCGCCAAGACCGGGATCACGCCAGGCCTGATCATCCCCACCGGCAATCTCGGCCATGGCGTCGCCGCGCTATACGCCCGCGCCATGGGCGCGCCCATCGGGCCGGTCGTGCTGGCCACCAACGCTAACGCGGCTCTGTCCGAGTGGGCGGCCACGGGCGCATACCGCCCGCGCGCTTCGCTTCCCACCATGGCCAACGCCATGGATGTGGGCGCGCCGAGCAATTTTGAACGCCTGGACGCCCTGCCCGCCGCCCTCAGCGGGGTGGACGTGGAGCGGGTGGAGGATGACGCCATCGCCGCGCGCATCATCAGCGACTTCCTCGCCTCGGGATATGTCTGGTGTCCCCATTCGGCCACGGGCGCGGAAGCCTTCGCCCGGCTGCCCGCCAGGGAACAGACCGCGCGGCCCTGGATCGTGGCGGCCACCGCCCATCCGTTCAAATTCGCCGACATCGTGGAGCCCCTGATCGGGCGCGCCATCGATCCGCCCCCGGCGCTCAAGTCCGTGCTCTCGCGGCCCTCCCGCGCCGTGCAGGCGAAAGCTGAGCTCTCCGCTCTCATCCGCCATCTCGACAGCCTGAAAGACCCCATCCTGACATGACCGCCAAGCGCCCCTCCCACACCCTGATCCAGGGCCCCGCCCGCGCCCCGGCCCGCGCCATGTTGCGCGCGGCCGGTTATGACGATGAGCGTCTGAGCCGCCCTCTGGTGGCCATCGTCAACACCTGGACCAGCGTCACGCCTTGCAACATGCATCTGGCAGGTCTCGCCGATCATGCGCGTGCGGGCATTGAGGCCGCCGGCGCCACGGCGGTGGATTTCAATACGATCGTGGTCACGGACGGTATCGCCATGGGCACCGATGGCATGCGCGCCAGCCTTATGAGCCGCGATTGCGTGGCCGATTCGGCCGAGCTGGCCGTGCGCGGCCATTGCCTGGACGCGGTCCTGTTCCTGGTCGGCTGCGACAAGACCCTGCCCGGCGCGGCCATTGCGGCGGCCCGCCTCGACCTGCCCAGCGTCATTCTTTATGGCGGCTCGATCATGCAAGGCGTTCTGGGAGAACGCAAAATCACCATCCAGGACGTGTTTGAAGCCGTCGGCGCCTGCGCGGCGGGACGCATCACCGAAGCCGAGCTGGTCGAGGTCGAGAAGGCCGCCTGCCCTGGCGCGGGCGCGTGCGGCGGCCAGTTCACCGCCAACACCATGTCTCTGGCGCTGGGCGTGATGGGGCTGAGCCCGATGGCGCTCAATGATCTGCCGGCCATCCATCCGGACAAGCCGAAAGCGGCCGAAGCTGCGGGGCGTCTGGTGGTGGAGGCGCTCAATGCCGGGCGCAATGCGCGCAGCCTCATCACCCCCGCCTCGCTTAAAAACGCCGCCACCGCCGTCACCGCCACGGCGGGATCGACCAATGCGGTGCTGCATCTGCTGGCCATTGCGCGCGAGGCGGGCGTGCCCCAGGACGCGTTCAATATCAATGATTTCGACGCCATCTCGCGCGCCACGCCCGTGATCGCCGACCTGAAGCCCGGCGGGCGCTATATGGCGCCGGACATGAGCGCGGCGGGCGGCACGCGCCTGCTGGTCAAACGCCTGAAGGAGTCTGGTCTGCTCAACAACGCCCCGGTCATCACCGGCCAGACCCTGTTTGAGGAAGCGGACAGCGCTGAAGAAAAAGCCGGCCAGGACGTGATCCGCACGGCGGACAAGCCGGTCAAGGCGCGCGGCGGGTTCGGCGTGCTCTATGGCGATCTCGCCCCCGAAGGCTGCGTGGTGAAGCTCGCCGGTCATGACCGGCTGGTCGCATCGGGCCCGGCGCGGGTTTTCGACAGCGAGGAAGCCTGTTTCAAGGCCATCAATCAGGGCCGCATCCAGAAGGGTGATGTGGTGGTGATCCGCTATGAGGGTCCGGCGGGCGGGCCGGGCATGCGTGAAATGCTCGCCGTCACCGCCGCCCTGCAGGGCGCTGGGCTGGGCGATGACGTGGCGCTGATCACGGACGGACGGTTCTCCGGCGCCACATACGGCTTCATGGTCGGCCATATCGCGCCTGAGGCCGCGCGCGGCGGCCCCATCGCCTTCGTACAGGAGGGCGATGTGATCACCATTGATGTGGACGCGCGCCGCCTGGACGTGGACGCCGATCTTGAAGCGCGCATGGCGCGGGGCTTCATCGCCCCGGCGCCGCGCTATGAGAGCGGCGCCTACGCCAAATACGCCGCGCTGGTGGGCTCGGCCTCGGACGGGGCGGTGACCGGGTTTCCGTTCGCAGCAAAGGGCTGAACTCCGCACACGCGAAGCGCTCGCCAAGGCGCGACTCGCCTGCTAAACGCTGCGCTCATGAAAAGCGCTGTCATTGTCTTCCCCGGCTCGAACTGCGACCGCGATGCGGCCGTGGCCATCGAGCGCGTCACCGGCGCGGCGCCGGTCATGGTCTGGCATGGCGAATCCAGCCTGCCCGACGGTCTGGATTTCATCATGATCCCGGGCGGGTTCTCCTATGGAGACTATCTGCGCTCGGGCGCCATCGCGGCGCGCTCGCCCATCATGGCCGATCTGGTCCGCCGGGCCGAAGCGGGCGTGACGGTGCTGGGCGTTTGCAACGGCTTCCAGATCCTGATCGAGGCGGGGCTTCTGCCCGGCGCGCTGATGCGCAATGCGGGCCTGCGCTTCGTGTGCGAGAAGACGCCGCTCTATGTGGAGAGCGCCAATACCCGCTTCACCCGCGCCTATGCCGGTACCAGCGAGGTGGTGATCCCCATCGCCCACCATGACGGCAATTTCTTCGCCGACGCCGATACCCTCGACCGGCTCGAGGGCGAGGGGCAGGTGGCCTTCCGCTATGGCAATAATCCCAACGGCTCGGCGCGCGACATCGCCGGGATCACCAACGCCAGGGGCAATGTGCTGGGCATGATGCCCCACCCCGAACGCGCGGTGGACCCGGTGCATGGCGGCACGGACGGGCTCGGCGTGTTCGAAAGCGTTTTGGAGAAGGGGTGATGGCGATGGCGCGCCCGGGGCGGTCAGCTGGCGCGGCGGGTCTCGCCTGCCGGCGCCCGGCGCTCCGGCGTCAGCGCGATGGACGGCGCAGGCGACCAGCCCAGCGCGCGCAGCGCTTCGACCAGGCTTTCCACCCGCGCCCCGCCCTCCGGCGAGAGCAGGCGGCGCACATGGGTCTCGCCCTTGCCGAGCCGGCGCGCCAGTTCGATCTGTGCGCCCCGGCCATGATCGTGCGCCCACTGCGACAGCACGATGCGGTAGGCCGTGACATGCACCACAGCGACGGAACATTCGCCATCGCCCGGCGGCCTCGGATCCGGAATCTCCTCGCCCCGGCGCAGGCGCTCTCGCAGCACCACGTCCAGCGCGTCCGCCGCATTGGCCAGCGCTTCGGCCTCATCAGCGCCGTCAGTAGCCAGTTCGGGAAAGTCCGCGCTGAACGCCATGACGCGCCCGTCCTCGTCCGGTTCAAGGCTTACCGGGTAGGCGTAGACCAGATGTTCGCTCATGGGGGGCTCCTAAAACGCGTCTTTCGGGATGGCGGGATCGCGCAGCATCTTGTGCAACAGGCCCGTCCCGATCTCGCCCGACTTCACCGTCGTCGGCCTGGCGCCGACCCGGATCAGCTGGTGACCGCCCTTGCCCCGCTCGGGCGAGACCTCAAAGGGCAGATCCTGCGCGCAGGCATAGGCGCGGGCGCGCCGGATGAATTCCTTACCGTTCATGCATCCAGCATTCCACAATCTAGCGTCAGACGCGAAAACATCAATAGTGTGCGCACAAAACTGTGCGGCACCCATTCAGCAGGCCAATAACCATGACCGACCCCAATCGCTACGCCCCCGGCATCACGCAAGAGATCGTGCTCGATCACGTGACGGCGGATGAGTACGAGATCATCCTGCGCGAGCTGGGCCGGGCGCCGAACCTGGTGGAGCTGGGGATTTTCTCGGTGATGTGGTCGGAGCACTGCTCGTACAAGTCGAGCCGGGTGCATCTGGCCAAATTTCCCACCAAGGGCGAGCGCGTGATCTTCGGACCCGGCGAGAATGCCGGCGTGGTCGATATCGGCGACGGCCAGACGGCCATCTTCAAGATGGAAAGCCACAACCATCCCAGCTTCATCGAGCCCTATCAGGGCGCGGCCACGGGCGTGGGCGGCATCTTGCGCGACGTGTTCACCATGGGCGCGCGCCCGGTGGCGCTGATGAACGCGCTGCGCTTTGGCGCGCCGGACCATCCGCGCACCCGCCAGCTGGTCTCCGGCGTGACGGCGGGCATTGGCGGCTACGGCAATTGCGTGGGCGTGCCCACCGTGGGCGGCGAGACCAATTTCGACAAGGGCTACAACAACAACATCCTGGTCAACGCCATGGCGGTGGGGATCGCCGATGCCGACAAGATCTTCACCTCCGCCGCGCGCGAGGCCGGCTTCCCGGTGCTTTATGTGGGCGCCAAGACGGGGCGTGACGGCATTCACGGCGCCACCATGGCCAGCGCCGAGTTCGGCGAAGGCTCGGAAGAGAAGCGCCCCACCGTGCAGGTCGGCGATCCCTTCACCGAGAAGAAGCTGATCGAGGCGTGCCTTGAGCTGATGGCCGAGGACGCGATCAGCTCCATCCAGGACATGGGTGCGGCGGGTCTGACCTCGTCCAGCGTGGAAATGGCCTCCAAGGGCGGGCTGGGCATCGAGCTGGATCTTGATCATGTGCCCCAGCGCGAAACCGCCATGACGGCCTATGAGATGATGCTCTCGGAATCCCAGGAGCGCATGCTGATGATCGTCAAGCCGGGCCGCGAGCACGTGGCCGAGGCGATCTTCCGCAAATGGGATCTGGACGTGGCCACCATCGGCAAGACCGCCGAACATGGCCGCCTGGTGCTGCGCCACAAGGGCGAGGTGGTATGCGATCTGCCCCTCGACCCGATCGGGGAGAACGCGCCCAAATACGAGCGCCCCTGGTTCCCGGCCGAAGCGCGCGCCAGCATCGATCCCAAGACCCTGCGCACACCCGAGCATCTGGGCGAGACAATCGCCGCGCTCATGGGCTCGCCGGACATGGCCTCCAAGCGCTGGATCTGGAGCCAGTATGACCGCCACGTCATGGCTGAAACGGCGGCGAGCTCCGAAGACCCGTGCGACGCCGCCATCGTGCGCGTGCACGGCACACGCAAGGCGCTGGCCATCAGCACCGACTGCACGCCGCGCTATTGCGCCGCCGATCCGTTCGAGGGCGGCAAGCAGGCCGTGGCCGAGGTCTGGCGTAATCTGACCGCTGCGGGCGCTGATCCCATCGCCATCACCGACTGCCTCAATTTCGGCAACCCCGAGCGGCCCGAGATCATGGGTCAGTTCGTGGGCTGCGTGGAGGGCATGGCCGAGGCCTGCCGGGTGCTTTCCTTCCCGGTCGTGTCGGGCAATGTCTCGCTCTATAACGAGACTGACGGCAAGGCGATCCCGCCCACCCCGGCTGTGGGCGGGGTGGGACTCATCCCCGACGTCACCGTGCGCGCCGGCTTTGGCGGCATGAAGGAGGGCGATGTTCTCCTCATGGTGGGCGAGACTCACGGCGCGCTGGGCGCGTCTCTATATCTGCGCCATATCGAGGAACGCGAGGACGGCGCCGCGCCGCGCGTGGACCTGGCCGCGGAAAAGCGCCATGGCGATTTCGTTCGGGCCGAGATCCGCGCCGGGCGCGCCAAAGTGGTTCATGACGTGTCTGACGGGGGCCTGGCCTGCGCGGCGGCGGAAATGGCCATGGCGTCCGGCGTCGGGGTGAAGCTGGCCTATAGCGGCCCCCTGCCCCATTTCGCCTGGATGTTCGGAGAGGATCAGGCGCGCTATCTGATCGCCGCCGACGCCCAGACCGCTGAAACCATCCGCGCGAACGCCCGCGAGGCGGACGTGCCGGTCAGCGTGATCGGCCTGGCGGGCGGGCGCCATGTCTCCGTCAACGGCGCCCACGCCATAGATCTCATCGGCCTCAAACAGGCCCACGAGACCTGGATGGAGCGCCTGATGGCCGGCGAGCCCGAAGCGCGCGCCGCCGAATAGGCCGCAGGCGGTTCTGCAAACGAAAAAGGCCGGAGCGGCGCCGCTCCGGCCTTTGTCTTTTAAGGCGGTATGAGACGCTTAGCCGGCGCAGGACGCCAGGGTCAGATTGGTCTGGACCGCAGCTTCTCCACTGGCCAGTTCGCCTGCGCGCGTGAAGTCGGCGCGCGCACCCGCCTGATCGCCCGCCAGCCACAGGGCCGCGCCACGATTGGTGTGAGCTTCCCACGAGCCGCCCGTACGTTCAGCGGCGTCATTGCAGGCGTCTGCGGCTGACTCACTGCCCTGATTGGCCAGCGCCGCGCACAGATTGACCGCCGCGGCGGCCTTGTTGCGGCTGGTCGTGCCCGAATTGATCGCGGAGTTCGCGAAATGCTCGGCGGTGGACCAGTCGCCGCGCTCGATCCGGCTGGCCGAAGCGCGCACATTGGCGTTGGCGGTGGACACGCTCACGAAGGACGGCCCGGCGGGGCATTCCTGCGCCGCAGCGGCGGGAATGGCGGCGAGGCTCAATGCGGCGCCAGCGAAAAGCACACGAACGAGAGCAGTCATGGGGAGATCTCCTAATCCGGCCAGGCCAGTCCCGGCCCCCTGTATTTCTGACGTCAAATTAGTACGCTCACCGCCTCTTGAAAAGTGAACAGCGTTCATTTCTGTGTGAAAATCCGGTAATGCAGCGCATTTTTGCAGCGCATCAATGACTTGGCCGGACGCAATGGCGTCCGGCCAGGATCATTCTCCGCGATGAAACGCCTTACTCGGCCGCTTCAGCCCGCGCCAGGCGCGCCGCATTGATCTCGGCCAGCATGGCGTCAGCACGCCGGGCCACGTCGATCGCCGTGTCCACCGCGCCCAGATAGAACCCAGGCATGATGATGTCGAACGTGTCGCCGGGCGTGTGGTAATAGGGGTGGTCCTCCACGCCCAGATACAGAAACGGAATGCCCGCCAAGTGGAAGGCGGCATGATCGGACATCATGGTCCAGTCATCCCCGCGATTGTCGCTGGGCCGGTCATAACCGGGCTCAAGCGTGATGGAGGAAGCTGCAGCCGCCGCCTCGATCAGGGGCAGAAGCTCGGGCGTGTGATAGGAGCCCGCCGCGATCAGGCGCCCGTCCTCGTTATGGCCCAGCATGTCGAAATTGAGATTGAAGGCGATCTCGCCAATGCCTTCGGGGCGGTTCGCCACGAAATAGCGCGCGCCGTCCAGCCCGCCCTCTTCCGCATCGAGCGCTGCGATCACCACGGTGTGGCGCGGCGGTGAGGCCAGAAAATACTCCGCCGCAGCCAGCAACCCGCCCACGCCCGAAGCGTTGTCATCGGCGCCGTTCATAATCTGGCCGTCCGGCATGATGCCCAGATGGTCGTAATGGGCCGTGATCACCATGGAGAGAGAGGGGTCTTCGCCCTCGATCACGCCGATGAGATTGACGCCCGTGAGGCTGTGGCGCGGACCGTCGCGGTCTGTGGGGTCCACCGGGCGGGTCACGTCAAAGGCCTGTTCGAACCCGCCTTGCGCCGGGGACAGGCCGATCTCTTCAAACCGCGAGAGGATGTAGGCGCGCGCCCGGGCGCCGCCCTCGGACCCCACCATGCGCCCTTCCATATCGTCGGCGGCCAGGATGCACACATCGCGCAGCGGCTGGGCGGTCAGCCCGTCGCACGGACCCGGCGCCTCGGCTGCGCGCGGCTCGCAGGCCGCCAGCAGGAGCGCCGCACTGGTGGCGGCGAAGAACAGTCCATGTCTCAGCATTTTCATATCACCCCGTAGCGCCGCGCGCGTGCGCGGACCTATATTGGAGTTTAGCTGTACGCCAAGCCGGAGCCGGACGCCATGCCCATGCCCGCCGAAGATATCGCCCGCCTGATCCGCGAGGGCGTGCCAGGCGCCAAGGTCGAGATCATCGATCTGGCCGGCGACGGTGATCACTACAAGGCGGTGGTGACCGCCGAGGCGTTCCGCGGCATGCCGCGCGTGCGCCAGCACCAGCTTGTCTACAAGGCCCTGCAAGGGCGCATGGGCGGAGAGCTGCACGCCCTCGCCCTGGAAACCCGCACGCCGTAACCCGCGCCGCCTCAACCAAGGACATTCTCCCATGACCGACCAGGCCACCCTCGACGCCATCCGCGACACCGTGAACGCCAACGACATCGTCCTGTTCATGAAAGGCGAGCCCATGTTTCCCCAATGCGGGTTCTCCTCGCTGGTCGTGCGCGTGCTCGACCATCTGGGCGTCGCCTACGCCGCAGTGAACGTGCTCGACGACATGAATGTGCGCGAAGGCGTCAAGGTCTATTCCGACTGGCCCACCATCCCCCAGCTCTATGTGAAGGGCGAGTTCATCGGCGGCTGCGACATCGTCAAGGAGATGTTTGAAGCCGGCGAGCTGCAGGCCCTGCTCAAGGACAAGGGCCTGACCCCGGCCTGACCTTCCCTTCCCCGCCAGAAAGACCACCGCCATGCCCCGCCTGAGCCCGGACGAGATCGCCCGCCTGCGCGCAGCCCTGCCCGCGGACGTGGAGGCCATCGCCTTCCATGAAGGCACCGAGCCGCCAGGCTGCAGCCCGCTCAACGCAGAAAAGCGCGCCGGCGCCTATCACTGCCGGGTCTGCGGCGAGGCGCTGTTCTCCAGCGCGGCCAAGTATGAGTCCGGCTCGGGCTGGCCGAGCTTCTATGAACCGGTCTCCCCTGATGCGGTGGGCACCAAGCGCGATTTCAAGCTGATCATGCCGCGCACCGAGTTTCACTGCGCCAATTGCGGCGCCCATGGCGGGCATGTGTTTGACGACGGTCCGCCCCCGACTGGACAGCGCTGGTGCGTCAATGGCCGGGTGCTGGACTTTCGCCCCGGCGCAGGCGCGTAATGCCGCATCATGTTTTGAGGGAGCCGGGCGCGCCCGGACGATTGAGATGCTTCACAGCCTGATCCGCCTGACCGCGCCCGCCCTTGGCGCGGCGTTTCTTCTGTCCGCCTGCCAGGACGCGCCAGGCGGAGCCACACCGGAGACCCCGACCGATATGGACGCAACGCACTCCCAGGCGCCGGACCTTCTGGCCCGCGCCCTGACCCTCACCCCGCCCGTGGCCGAACAGCGCCCGGTGACCATCGAGCAGCTGGGCCGCACGCGCGTGGATGAATACGCCTGGATGCGTGATGACGACTGGCAGCAAGTGATGCGTGACCCCTCAGTGCTGCGCGCCGATATCCGGACCCATCTGGAAGCCGAAAACGCCTATTACAACCAGGTGATGGCCCCGACCGAGGCGCTGCACCAGCGCCTCTACGCCGAGATGCGCGGGCGCATCAAGGAGGATGACTCCTCCCCGCCTGAGCGCGACGGGCCCTGGTTCTACTACACGCGCTACCGCGAAGGCGGCCAGTATCCGGTCTATGCCCGGCGCGCGGCCGGCGAAGACGGCGCCATGACCGGCGAGGAGCAGATCCTGCTGGACGGCGACGCGGAAGCCGAAGGCATTGAATACTACCAGCTCGGCGCGGTGGAGCATTCGCCGGATCATCGCTGGCTGGCCTATGCGGTGGATACGGCGGGCTCGGAATTCTATCAGCTGCGCATCCGCGATCTGGAGACAGGCCAGGATATCGCCACCCTGACCGAGGAGAGCTATGGCTCCATGGAATGGGCCAACGATTCTCAGACCCTTTACTGGGTGTGGCGCGACGAGAATAACCGCCCGCGCCGGGTCTACCGCCAGGCCATCGAGTCCACCGACCGGGAGCTTGTCTATGAAGAAAGTGATCCAGGCTTCTTCCTGGGCGTGGGCAAGACTGACGGCAATAGCTGGATCGTCCTGCAAGCCAGCGACCACACCACCACCGAGATGCGCCTGTTCGATGCCAATGACCCGGGCGCCGAAGCGCTGCTTGTCTCTGCGCGCGAGAGCGGGGTGGAGTATTCGCTGACCGAGGCGGGCGGGCGCCTCTATGTGCTGACCAACCAGGACGGGGCGGTGGACTTCAAGATCATGTCCGCACCGCTGGACGATCCGCGCCGGGAGAACTGGCGTGACTTCATCGATCACCGCCCGGGTGTTCTGGTCACCAGCCTGATCGGTTTTGAGAACTGGCTGGTGCGGCTGGAGCGGGCCAACGCCCTGCCCCGCCTGGTGGTGCGCCAGCTCGCCAGTGCAACCGAATACGAGATCGCGTTTGACGAGGAAGCCTATGCTCTGGGCGCCTGGGGCGGATATGAGTACGCGGTCGACCGGCTGCGCTTCTCCTATGAGAGCCCGTCCACGCCCACCGAGATCTTTGATTTCGACATGGCCAGCCGCGAGCGCACCCTGATCAAGCGTCAGGAAATCCCGTCGGGCCACGATGCCGGCGATTATGTGGTGCGCCGCCTGATAGCGCCTGCGCGCGATGGTGAAATGATCCCCGTCACGCTGCTCTACCGCGAGGGCACGCCGCTGGACGGCTCCGCGCCGGTGCTGCTCTACGGGTATGGCTCTTATGGGATCACCATTCCGGCGGGCTTTTCCACCTCGCGCTTATCGCTGGTGGACCGCGGCATGATCTACGCCATCGCCCATATCCGCGGCGGCATGGCCAAGGGCTATCAGTGGTATCTGGACGGCAAGCTGGACCGCAAGCACAACACCTTCAACGATTTCGTGGATGCTGGCCGGATGCTCGTGGCCGAGGGCTTTACAAGCGAAGGCCGGCTGGTCGCCCATGGCGGCTCGGCGGGCGGGTTGCTGGTGGGCGCGGCGATCAATCAGGACCCGTCCCTGTTCGCCGGCGCCATTGCGGCGGTACCGTTTGTGGACGTGCTCAACACCATGAGCGATCCCAGCCTGCCGCTGACCCCGCCTGAATGGCCCGAATGGGGCAACCCGATCGAGGACGAGGCGGCCTATGACTACATCCTCTCCTACAGCCCCTATGATCAGGTCAGCGCGCAAGCCTATCCCCACGTGCTGGCCACGGCCGGCCTGACCGATCCGCGCGTCACCTATTGGGAGCCGGCCAAGTGGATTGCACGCCTGCGCGAGATGCGCACCGATGAGGGCCTCACCCTGATGCGCACCAATATGGGCGCAGGCCATGGCGGGGCCTCGGGCCGGTTCGACGCCCTGCGTGAACGCGCCGAGGAATACGCCTTCGCCCTGATGAGCGCAGGTCTGGCGGACGCTGAAGCCGCTGAAGCGGCGGCCGCCGCCGAATAAGCCTCAAGGCATCAAACCCGCCCTGCCTGGCCGTTGAGCCTGACAGGGCGGGTTTTTGCGTCCTTATTCCAGCTGGAAATCGAGGCGGGTCTCCACACCCCGGCGCACGATCTCATGGCCTGGCCGGCCCAGATCGGAGGCGTGGGTCCAGCGCTGGACGGCCGAAAACGAGGCGCGCGCAAAGCCAGGACTGTCGCAATCAAGCACCTGCAGATTGGCCGTCGCACCGGAGGCGAGGATGTCGTAGCGCACGGTGCACGATCCCTGAATGCCGCGCGCCAGTTCGCGCTGGGGATAGACCGGCTCCACCCGGCCCGTCAGGGACGGAATCGTGAACGCGACCGGCGGTGTGGTGATCGGATCAAGCTGGATCGCCATAATCGGCGGGGTCAAATGGACGCCCTCGACGCCTTCAACCGCAGCACTTGGCGTGCGGATCTGCACGAAGGGCGGCGGCGGCTCGACAGCGGGAATGTCCATCACTGCAACCGGCGCCGGCTCGCGGTCCGCAATCTTGAAATTGATCACGATCCGCTCAACTGGCGGCGCGTCTTCAGGCGGCGGCGCGGCCACCTCGATCAGGGCGCGCATGAACAGAAATAGTGCTCCCGTCACGCCAAGGGCCAGCAGGCCGGCCAACAGAAAACGCATGACGGCGCCAGGCGAACCGGTGCGGCGCGTTGTGGTCTGGGATAAAGCGGTCATGACGGCGTCCTCCCTGTCTCGGACGGACAGGTGGTCCGCCCCCCGTAACCATGACCGGATCAGCATGTTGCGCCTTTGAGGCGAATATCAGGCACACAACCCGCCATGATTGCTGCGCTTGCACAACGGGCCGCCATTACACAGAAAAAACCCCGCGAGCAGCGCTCGCGGGGTTTTCAGCCTGACGGCTTGAACTGTCAGATCGCAGATCAGCCCTGACCGGATGCAGCCGCCTCCTGGCGGGCATCGCGTTCGCGCTGGGCCTCTGCAGCTTCTTCATCAGACATGCCCGCTTCACGAATCTGCTCGCCAAACAGGTTGAAGTAAGGCTCGCAGCGTGACGGGATATCCGAAAAGCGGACACGGCCATCATCATCCACGGCGCCGGTCAGCACGATGGAGCGCCGCTCGGATTCCAGCGTCAGGCGGCATTCGTCGATGAGCACCTGTTCACGCTGGACGGCGCGCATTTCGGCACCCTGGATCTGGCTGTTGATGAAGCGTATCCAGCCATTGGCGTTGGAGCGGCTGGTGGGGAAACGGGCTGCTTCGCGATAGGCGGCCAGCGCCGGTTGAATCCGCTCCTGCTGAAAACGCACGCTGCCCAGAAGCTCCCAGGCCCGCCCGGTTTCCGCGCTAGACAATCCGCCCCGGTCCAAAGCCTGGGTCAGGGTCTGCTCGGCCTGGGCCCATTGACGCATCTGGAAGCGCGCCTCGGCGATCTTCAGCGCCGTTTCACCCGTCGGACGCAAACGATAGAGCTGTTCCAGCGGAGCGATCGAACGCTCGAACTCGTCCGCCTGACGCCACATATTGCTCAGAAGATTGAGAAAACGTTCCGATGCCTCAACGCGCCCGGCATTGATCTCACGCTCCAGAATACGCGCCCCGCGATAGGGATTGTTGAAGTTGCTGTAATAGGCAACCATCCCCACAATTTCGCTTTGATCCTGGAGAAGGCCGTTGAGATACATAAGCTTGGCGGTCTCAAAAGCATTTTCTTCCTGATCCAGGCGGGCGTAGAGCGCACGCAGGTTTTGCCAGGACCGGCGCGAAGCCGGGAAGGAGTTGAGCATAGACCGCACGACACGCAGCTCGTCCTGGGTCCGGCCCAGCTGGCTGTAGTAATACTGCATCAGATTGTAGTCGCCCTCGGAGCGGCTGCTCTGATTGTTGTACATAAACTCCGCATAGCGCAGCCCGTCCTGAAAACGCTCAGCCTGGACATAGGCCTGGGCCATCATGCGCGCGAGCGAAACCGTCAGCTCGGCACCGGCCGACAGCGCCATCTCGAGCTGCCGGATGCCTTCGTCGATCCTGTCGGAGATCAGCATCACCTGCCCGACATTTGTCCGCAGGGCGACAATTTCATCACGCACCAGAGCATTGGTCGCCAAAGCGGCGAGCCAGTCATCAATCGCGCGCGAGGTATTGTCGAGATTATAGTGAGAGACCCCCCGGATACGCAGCACGACCGAGCGCTCATAAGCCGTCATTTCCCGGTTCATGACGGCGTTGAGGATAGTCACCGCTTCCTGGTAACGCTCCTCGCTCACAGCCTCATTGGCGCGCAGAACCTGCTCGCCAATGGCTGAACTCATCTGGCGGTTTTCGGAAGGGTCTTGCTCTTCGCTGGAATTTTGCTGCGAGCGCCGCTGGGCTTCAGCCGGCGCCACGGTCGCGAAAGCCAGAATAGCCGCTGATGCAACCACGCCTAAGCCGGTCAGGAAGCGTGCCGAAGCGGAACGGATTGCCATCATCTCTTCATTCTCCTCGAACTCAGGGGCGCGCTGACAGCAGCGCCGCCGCCCCTGGTCGCGATTTAACCTTCCAGACGGTAGTCGAGACGCGTCTGCACGCCACGGCGCCAGACGGCGGTGCCGCCCTCGACGCGAGGCTCGTAACGCCAGCGCTCCACGGCCCGGATAGTGGCGGACTGGAACAGCGAGCTCGAGCAATTCAAGATGCTGATATTGGTCGGCTGGCCATCCGGCGTCACATCAAACTGCACAGTGCAATGGCCCTCAACGCCCCGTTCGGCGGCGCGCGGCGGGTATTGCGGCTCGATGCGCACCAGCGGCTGGGCGTCCCGGTCAGACACGTCGAAATTGACCTGGTCGCCCGTCAGGGACGGCGCATCGAAGTCCGGCAGAGCGCCCATAGTGGTGCGCATGTCCTCGGACGGCGCATCGGCGGCCTGACGCGGGATGGTCGGAGGCGGCGGCGGGGGCTCGGCAGCCTGCACATCATCCAGGGTGAGATCACGCTGACGCACGGTCACGTCCTCGGCAACATCCGAGATGGTAATGCGA
Organism: Alkalicaulis satelles; assembly: GCF_008630495.1. GTDB lineage: Bacteria > Pseudomonadota > Alphaproteobacteria > Caulobacterales > Maricaulaceae > Oceanicaulis > Oceanicaulis satelles. The sequence continues at coordinate 87,584 of NZ_VWOJ01000005.1, read as the reverse complement.
ATCTCTTCGCGCTCCTGCTCAAGCGGGGTCTCATCTTCGAAGATCAGGATTTGCATCAGCGTGAACAGCAAGAAGGTGATCACTGCTGCAACCGGAACGCCGATGATAAGCCGGATGATGCTGGCCATGGCCTTAGAACCCCGTCTCTTCGGTTGATATGGTCACGTCAATGCCCATGGAGGACACCAGCTCCTGGATATCCAGAACCGTGCCGATCGGGGCGCCGATATCGCCCTGGATCATGGCTTCGGCGCGCGGATTCTCGCTCTGGAGCTGCTCCACCACCGGGCGCAGTTCAGATATATCATAAGCGCGGCGATTGACCCAAATTTCTCCGGCCTCATTGACCGCAAACAACATGGTCGGGCGCTCACGCTCCTGAGTCGTTGTTTCCGGACGCTCCACTTCAATGCCGGGTTCTTTCACGAACACAGCTGTCACGATGAAGAAGATCAGCAGGATGAACACAACGTCCAGCATGGGCGTCATGTTCAGTTCCACCTCTTCGTCATCTTTCATGACGCGGCTTTGTCGGCGAGCCATGGTATCTCTCCTGCCGGTCTAGCTGCCCGAGCCCGAACCCGCCGCCTGGCGGGAAATGGACACAGGGATGTTGTTGGCCCGCATCTCGTCCCAGATCATGACCGTAGTGCCATGACGGGCGTCATCGGCCACCTCGATCAGAACCGCAGACTGGGGCTGCTCGGCGCGCAAGCGCGACACGGCGGCCAGAACACGGAATTCGCTGGTGGATTCCTGGTTCACGAACACGCGGTTCTGATCATCGATCTGAACCAGGATCACCGGGTTGTCCTGGGCCGGCTCGTCAGAGGGCGGCGGCGGACGCATGTCGATGCCTTCTTCCTGGAGGAAGGTGGCGGTGACGATGAAGAAAATGAGCAGGATGAACACGATGTCCAGCATCGGCGTCATATTGACGTCGGCCTGATCATTTCCCCGCTGTTTTTTACGGCGCATGGGCTTTAATCCACTTCAAGCTCGTCAGCCAGCTCGTGCACGCGCTGTTTGGCCATGCGCTCGATCTGGCTCGAGAACATCAGGCCCGACAGCGCGGCGACCATGCCGGCCATGGTCGGGATTGTGGCCCGGGCGACGCCCGCCGACATGGCGCGGGCGTCCGAGGACCCCATGATCGCCATTACGTCGAACACGGCCACCATGCCGGTCACAGTGCCAAGCAGGCCGAACAGGGGAGCCACCGCGACCAGTGTCTTGATGAGCTCCACATTCTGATCGACCTTCTGCTTGACCTCGCTGATCAGCTGGTCGCGGATGGCCATGGCGTACCAGGAATGGTGGTCGCTGCGCGCCCCCCATTCCCGCAGCGCCCGCTGCCGCACGCCTTTATGGGCGAAGCTGAAATAGGCCAGCCGCTCCAGAATGAACGCCCACATCACGAAGGTGAGGGCCATGATCCAGTTCAGGACCGGTCCGCCCCGTTCCAGAAACATCTGGAGGTTATTGAAGGCGGTTGTGGGATCCATGGGTCTGTCCCCTCTAGCCCGCGGACTTTTCTTCGGCGTGACGCGCGATGATGCCCGCCGCCTGCTCTTCGAGCGTGCTCTGGGCCCCGCGCGCAAAGCTCGCCGCGAACGAGTGGATGAACAGCAGCGGGATCGCCGAGATCAGGCCCATCACCGTAGTGACCAGCGCCTCGGAGATACCGCCGGCCATGATCTGGGGATCGCCGGTGCCGAACAGGGTGATCTGGGTGAAGGTCCGGATCATGCCCGTCACGGTGCCCAGCAGGCCCAGCAGCGGCGCCACGGCGGCGGCGAGCTTGAGGAAGTTCAGGCCGAACTCCAGCTTGGGGGTCTCGCGCAGGATCGCTTCGTCGATCTTCAGCTCGATGGTGTTGATCGGCTTATCCTTCACCTCCTCATAGGCCAGCATGATGCGGCCCAGCGGGTTGGAGGACGAGGCCGTCGAGCGGCGCTTCTGGGCGTTGATGGCCGAGTTCACGCCCATCAGGACAAACAGGCGGAAGATTCCGAACGCAGACGAGAACACCAGCAGCGCCAGAATGATCTGGGCCACCAGGCCGCCCTGGTTGAAGCGTTCCTGCAGATTGGGCACTTCGAGATAGACGCGCAGGAGGCTGCCGCGGGACGGGTCAACCGGCCCGGCCACGATACGGCCCGCCTCAGCGTTGATCAGCGTGTTGGCCGCGCTCACCAGCCGGCCCGGAGGCTGACGGCTCAGCTCGGTCATGCGGTAACCGGCCGCGCGGTTGGACGAGTCGACCGACCATTGCACGAACTTGGCGCCGCCACGGTCAGCCATCGCCACGAACGGACCCACACGGGTGACGTCCAACGGCTCGCCGTCATTCTGGCCGACAATCCGGGCGCTGTAGGTCACGACCTGGCCCTGAGCCTCCATCTCGGTGATCTGGGCGCGCCAGATCTGGTCGAGATCGCGGCGGTCAGGCAGGGTGCGGGTCTCCGCCAGCGTGCGCAGCGGCTCGTGCCGGCGCGGATACTGGTGGGAAATCAGCGAGCCCTCGATCAGGGCCGCCACTTCGCCGGCAGCCTGACGGGCCGCACCGAAGAGCTCGCCATACTCGCCCTGCGCAGCGCGCAGTTCGGCGTCGAGCTCGGCGATGACGCGCTGATTGCTTTCAAATTCTTCGCGAAGACGCTCCGCTTCCGAACGCAGCGAGGACAGCGTGCCCTGCGCCTGGCGCAGAAGGGCGGCCTGCTCATCGCGGCGCTGGCGGAATTCCTGCAAGCGGCGCTGATTTTCCGCGGCGGCGTCGCGCGAATCAGCGCGCACGCGGTCGAGCAGTTCCTGGATGGAGCGGACCGGCTCGCGGTCCTGCTGCGCGGCCAGAGCCGGGGCGGCGAGGGCGCCGGCCCCGATCGAGACGGCGGCGATCATGCTGATCAGGTGTTTCATTGGTTCAGTCTCCCGTCTCTATCCGATTAGCGCGCGTCGACCGGACCCGGCAGAGGCGCGGTGAACACCTCCGGCGTGGTCACTTCGCGCGCGATGCGGAAGGCGCGCTGCACGTCGACAGCCATGCTGCCCGAAACGGGGCGCCAGTCGCGATTGTCCTGGGTCATGATCTCAAGGCGCCCGCCAATGTCGCGGACCAGAGCCACCCGGCCGATCTGGAGGATATTGGCCTCCTGGGGCGTGCCATCCACCTCGACTTCCTCGGAGTAGGCGCGCAGCGAGCGGCCATAACCCATCTCGATCTCATAGGCGTTCAGCAGCAGACGGTAGCGCTCGGCCGCCGAGATATTGGCGTCGCCCAGAGCGGTCTGAATGCGGTCCAGCCGCGTGCGGCGCACGTCCAGCTGGAAAGGCATGTCCGAGTCGATGAACTCTTCGAGGGCGACATACATGTCCAGAAGCATCGGGGCGAGATCGACCTCGATGGAACCCACCCGCTCAAGCTGCGAGCGCAGAGCGGTCAGCTCGTTTTCCTGCGACAGCAGGAAGACCCGCTGCTGCTCCAGGAAGATGCGCTGGGATTCGATCTCTTCGCGCGTGGCCAGATACTGGCGCTCGGCGTTATCAGCCGCATCGGCGAGCTGGTTGATCTGCTCCTGGGCCTGAGCCCCATCCTGAGTGGACTGACGTGCGACCCGCAGCGCCTCGTCCAGCTGGGCGTACGCGCCGCCCGCCGTGACGAGCGCTGCTGCGCCCGCGGCCATACCCATGCGGATTGCCTTCAAAGTCTTGGACATTTCTCGCCTCACAGTAGCCGGCGCGGACGGTTGCCCGCGCGCTTCCGTTTCCCTCGCTTCGGCGCGGTCCGGCCGATCAGCCGATCCAGCTCCCCCGGAAAAACCGGAGCGCGCCGTGCTTAAACAGCCTTATGGCTGCTCAAAATGACATGAGGAAACAATGCACCAATTGCACACATTATCCCCTCGGCTCGGCAGCGTTGACCGCTGTCTTGTGTCGTTTGACGCGACGCTAGCACCGGCTTCGCGCATCAATCAACCGCTCTGACAGCAATGAGCATGCCATCAAGCAGTCATGCAGAGGGGTTGTAGGGCGCAAGCGTTGCCAAATTACGACAGCGCTGCACCAGATTGGCCAGAACGCTATCACAAGCGCGTCAGCGCGTTAAGCGGCGGCGCGCCCGGGCCGGGCGGCGCCAGGGCCACAGTGCTGAAAATAATTGTCAGTCGCCGCTCACAGGGCGCCGGTCAGGGCCTTAACGCGCGCGGCTTGCCTGATCAGGCCGGTCCAAGATGGAGAATCAAAAGGATGGCTGGGGCGCCAGGATTCGAACCTGGGAATGGCGGTACCAAAAACCGCTGCCTTACCACTTGGCCACGCCCCAATACCCTTGCCGATCCGGCGACGGGCCGCGCTAGATAGCCCGGCTTTGGGAGCGATGCAACGTCCTGTGCTGCAACACGTGAGCGGAAGGCCGCACCCCCTGCGATCACCCTGTGTCAGGGTGATTGCCACCCACCGCGCCTTTGTCTATACACCGCGCCTCTGATCGGAGCATAGCTCAGCCTGGTAGAGCACCGTCTTCGGGAGGCGGGGGTCGCAGGTTCAAATCCTGCTGCTCCGACCAGCCCTTCTCCCGGCCCCGTAACGCCCTGGCTGCACGAGTCTCTCCCGTGCAACGCCTGAAGCCTTAAATGGCGCCGCCGCCGAGCGTGCGGCTCGACCGGGCCGGTTTCGCCCTCTAGTCTTCAACACCAGCCGCCCGGACATGAGGCGGGATGAGGGTGTTTGAGGGATCATCATGAAACAGTTCTGGTTTTCGCTGTTCGGCTCTGTTCTGGGCGTGCTAATCGGCGCGATCATGCTGGGCGTCTTTCTGGTTCTGATGATCGGGGGGCTGATCGCCTCCGCCATACAGAGCGCCGAGAGCGAAGCCGACCGCGCCCTGCCCGCCAGCGGCATCGTGCTGGAGCTTGACCTGCGCCTGCCCCGGCTGGACCAGCCCTCACGCTCGCCCTTCGCCTTCTCGCGCCCATTGGCTCTGATTGATCTGGTGGAGGCGCTTGAGCGCGCCCGCACCGATGACCGGGTGGCCGGCGTTTTCGTGCGCGCCAATGAATTCGCCATGAGCCCTGGCCAGGCCGAGGAGATTCGCGGCGCGCTCAGCCAGTTTACCTCATCGGGCAAGTTCGCCGTGGTCCACGCCCAGGGCTTTGAAGGCACCGGGGTGATGAATTATTTCGCCGTGGCCGGCGCGGGCGAGCTGTGGCTGCAGCCCACCGCCAGCTTCTCAGCCGTGGGGCTGGCGTCCGAGACCCTGTTCCTGGGCGGGCTGATCGAGCAGTTCGGCGCCGAGGCCGAGTTCGTCCAGCTACACGAGTACAAGAACGCCGCTGACATCTATACCCGGGCCGGCTTCACCGACGCCCACCGCGAAGCGACCCTCTCGCTGCTCACCAATCTCTATGACACAGCAATCGAGGGCATCGCGCGCGACCGCTCCATGTCCCCTGATGCGCTGCGCGGCGTGATCGAGGCTGGGCCCTATACCGCCAGCCAGGCCTATGAGGCGCGGCTGGTGGACCGGCTGGGGCATGTGTTTGACGCCCGCGAGGCCGCCCGCCGGGAGGTTTCCGGCCGGGCCCGCTTCGTGCCCATAGAGACCTATGCCCGCACGCCCCAGAGTTCGGGCGGGAGCGCCTCACGTCCCGTGATCGCCCTGGTGACCGGTCAGGGCGCCATTGTCACCGGCGACCCCGCCAGCGGGTTCAGCGGCGATGAAGTGATCGGCGCGGACCGCATGGCCCAGGCCATTGATGCGGCCGGACGCGATTCATCAGTGCGCGCCATCGTGCTGCGCATCGACAGTCCCGGAGGCTCGCCCACAGCATCCGACCAGATCTGGGACGCCGTGATGCGCGCGCGCCAGAACGGCAAGCCGGTGGTGGTCTCCATGGGCAGCGTCGCGGCGTCGGGCGGATACTATATCGCCGCTCCCGCAGACATGATCGTGGCCAACGCCGGCACGCTGACAGGTTCGATCGGCATGCTGGGCGGCAAGATCGTCATCGACGGCGCGCTCCAGCGCATCGGCCTCAATCTCGAACCTTTGAGCGTGGGCGGGGAGTATGCGCTGGCCTATTCGGGCGCCACGGGCTGGAGCGACAGCCAGCGCGCCGCCTATCAGCGCCTGGCCGAGCAGATCTATGAGGACTTCACCACCAAGGTGGCTGATGGCCGCGATCTGCCCATGACCCGGGTCCAGGAGATCGCCCGCGGGCGCGTGTGGACCGGCGCCCAGGCCGCCGAGCTGGGCCTGGTGGACCGCATTGGCGGACTGCAGGAGGCCATCAGCGCGGCGCGCGAGCTGGCGGGTCTGGATGCTGACGAGCCGGTGCGCCTGCGCCGCTTCCCGGCCCAGCCCACGGCGCTGGAAGCTTTCCAGCAGTTGTTCGGCCTGAGTGCGGAAGGCGTGGAGGCGCTGGTTCACCTCAATGCGCTGATGTCCCTGCCCGAAGTGCAAGCGGCGCTGCAAGCGCGCCAGCAGCCTGCAGGCGTGCAGCTCGCCGCCCCTGACGCCGAGACGCTGGGCCGCGAGCCGGCCCGTCCATAGCGCGCTCAGGCGTGGTCTGAAACCAGCTCGCCGCGCAGGCCCGCCTCAATGAGAGCGATGGTTTCGGGCACGCCGTACAGCGCCGCCAGCCCGCCAAAGCGCGGCCCCTGGGACTGGCCCAGCAGGACCTCATAGAGAACCTTGAACCAGTCGCGCAGGTTCTCAAACCCGGCGTCCTTGCCCGCAGCGTAGACCTCTGTCTGGATCACCTCGGCATCGGTCTCGCCCGGGTCGAGGGCCTTGAGGCGGGCGATCAGGCCTTCCATGGCAGAGCGCTCGGCCGCGCTGGCTGCGCGGTGCGTCTTGAACGGTTTGACGCGGTCCGCGTAATAGGCCAGCGCATAATCCACCAGCCGGTCGAGAAAGGGCTCGCGCGCCGCATCCGCATCAGGCGCGTAGCGGGTGATGAAGCCCCAGACCTGCTCGCGCGTGCTGGCGTTCGCCGCCGCGACCAGATTGAGGATCAGCGCATAGCTGATGGACGCGCCCGCTTCAGGCGGCTGGCCGGCATGGATATGCCAGACCGGGTTCTCGATCTGCTGGTCAGGACTCTGGCCGGGATAAGCCTCGAGATGCTGGCGGTATTCGTCCACCGCCTTGGGGATCACATCGAAATAGAGCCGCTTGGCCGTGCGCGGTTTGGCGAACATGTAGAGCGCCAGACTCTCCTGGGGCGCATAGGCGAGCCATTCCTCCACCGCCAGGCCATTGCCCTTGGTCTTTGAGATTTTCTCGCCGTGCTCGTCCAGGAACAGCTCATAGACATATTGCACAGGCGGCTCGACGCCCAGGATCCGGCAAATTTTCGAATAGATCGGCGCATTGGCCTGATGGTCCTTGCCGAACATCTCGAAATCCACGCCCAGCGCGGCCCAGCGCATGCCGAAATCAGGCTTCCACTGCAGCTTGGTGTTCCCGCCGGTGACCGGCAGGGTCACGTCCGTCCCGCCCTCGTCCTCGAATGTGATCGTGCCGGCCTGCGCGTCGATCGCCTTCATGGGCACGTAGAGCACCCGGCCGGTAGTGGGCGATATGGGCAGGAAGGGCGAGTAGGTCGCCTGGCGCTCCGCCCCCAGCGTGGGCAGCATCACCTTCATGATGTCGTCAAACCGCTCCAGCGCGCGCAGCAGCACCGCGTCAAACGCGCCTGACCGGTATTGCTCGGTGGCCGAATAGAATTCGTACTCGAAGCCGAAGCTGTCGAGGAAGGCGCGCAGGCGCGCATTATTGTGCTGGGCGAAGCCTTCATGGGTTCCGAACGGGTCGGGCACATCGGTCAGCGGCTTGCCCAGATGCGGCTCCAGCAGGTGCGCATTGGGCAGATTGCCGGGGATTTTGCGCATCCCGTCCATATCGTCGGAGAACGCGATCAGGCGGGTGGGATAGGCATCGTTGGTGAGCACGCGGAAGGCGTGGCGCACCATGGCGGTGCGCGCCACCTCGCCGAACGTGCCGATATGCGGCAGGCCCGACGGGCCGTAGCCGGTCTCGAAAATCACGCTATCGCCCGTCATGCCCGACCGCTCGATGCGTTTGAGCACCGCGCGCGCCTGTTCAAAGGGCCAGGCCCTGGCGTCGGCGGCGAGCGGAGCGAGATCGGTCATGGCGCGCATGCGTCCTGTCTTTGGAGGATATAGGCGAGGGCGAGTTAGGCCTGAGCGCGGCCCGGGTCAACCGGGCCGCGCCATCCTGGTCAGGCCTCATCCTCCTGGAAGATCGCCTCGATGGGCTGGCCGAACACCCGCGCAATACGGAAAGCCAGCGGCAGGGAGGGATCATATTTGCCGTTCTCGATGGAGATCACGGTCTGGCGCGACACGTCGAGCAATTCGGCCAGATGCGCCTGGCTCCAGCCGCGCTCGGCGCGCAAATCCTTGAGCGAGTTGTTCATGTGAAGCGCCGCGACACCAAAGCGGAAGCGATGGAATGGAACACGGCGAACGCCGGGAAAAGATAGATGGAGGCGAAATCAGCTTGTCCTGTATGCATGGTCACAAGGCCCCAGACCGTCGCCGCCAGCAAGGTCGCCCCGGCGCCAATGGCAACGGCGAGAACATGCATCCGGCGCACCATCTCGTCGCTTTCCACGATGATATAGACGAACGCCACCACCCATCCAGCCAGCAAGCCGATGGGCAGGCTCTGGAGCATGCCCTTGAGAAAGCCCGAGAGCTGCGGGGCGTAAGACCCGGACGCCACAACCGCGCCCACATACAAGATCACCAGGGCGACCTGCACCGGCATCATTTTCAGCGTGCGCAACTCGCTGCGGGCGGGCCGCGGCGTATTGGGCGCCGTGACCGCCATGTGGTTCTCCCGCGCCCACAGGGCGAACATCACCACACTGCCCGCCCCCAGCCCGGCGATCACCTTCCAGCTGTCTTCAGATGCGATGGCGAAGGTGAAGGCGATGAACAGGCCGATGAAGATGAACAGGAAGATCAGGGCCAGCGTTCCCGAGGCGCGTATGGGATGAAGCGGCCTGGCTGGATGGTTGTCGGGGGTCTCGTTCATCTCAGCGCTCCTGCGGCTGGGTGGCCGGGCGCCCGGCATTGCGGCGAGTTATCAGGCGCAGCAGCCAGTGACGATTGGCCACCGCCGACCAGCCAAGAAGGAAGAGGATGATCCAGAAGGCCCCCTCAGTGGCGAAGGCTGCGGCGACGACCGCCAGGACGAATACGCTGCGCGGCGCGTCCAGGAAATAGGCCGCGCCCACGCCGGCCCAGGCGGCGATCAGGGCCAGTATGGTAATGGCGGCAAATGCGATGCGAAAGTTCTTGGTGCGGGACATGACGGCTCTCCTTTGTAAAGCGTGCTTTACCTTTAAAAGTAAAGCACGCTTTGCGTCAAGCACCCTTTACCTAAAAAAGCAGCCAGCCCGGGCCGGGCTGGCTGCCATGTGCCGCCAACATGTTGTTCTGTCTACTTATTCGGCTGCGGCGTCACACGCAGATAGGGTTTGATCTTTTTGTAGCCCTTGGGGAAAAGCTTGTCGGCGTCGGCGTCTGACAAGGACGGGACCACGATCACGTCCTGGCCGTCCTCCCAGTTGACCGGCGTAGCCACCTTGTGACCGTCGGTCAGTTGCAGAGAGTCCAGAAGGCGCAGCACCTCGTTGAAATTACGGCCCGCGCTGGGCGGATAGGTGAAGGTGGCGCGGATCTTCTTGTTCGGATCGATCACATAGACCGCGCGCACGGTCAGCTTGGGATCGGCGTTGGGGTGGATCATCTGGTAGAGCGCAGACACCTTGCGGTCCACGTCGGCGATGATCGGGAAGTTGAGCTTGACGCTCTGGGTCTCCTCGATATCGCCAATCCAGGCCTTGTGATCCTCCACGCTGTCCACCGACAGGGCGATGGCCTTGGCGTTGCGGCGGGCGAACTCGTCCTTCAGCTTGGCGGTGAAGCCGAGCTCTGTGGTGCACACGGGGGTGAAATCGGCCGGGTGAGAAAAGAAGATCGCCCACTGATCCCCGATCCAGTCATGGAACCGGATCGGTCCTTCATTGGTTTCGGCGGTGAAGTCCGGGGCGGTATCGCCCAGCAAAAGGCCCATGTGTATCCTCCATCCCGAATGTTTGCCGCCAAGGGCGAACTCCGCTTAACGTGGGCGGCGGACCGGCGCCACACAAGAGGCCTCCGGGCCGGATTTAGAAAAGCTCAACCCTCCCTGCCGGAATCCCCGCCATGCCCCAGCTTATCCTCATGCGCCACGCCAAAGCCGTCGACCGGATGGAGGCCGAGGATGATTTCGAACGGGGCCTGACACAGCGCGGGCGCGATGATGCGCGCCGCGCGGCGGAGGCCATGGCCAGCGCCGGGCTGAAGGCAGATCAGGCGCTGGTCAGCCCGGCGCGGCGCACCCGCGAGACCTGGGCGATTGTGGCCGATACCCTGGGCGCGCCGCCGGTGAGCGATCCGCTGGCGCTCTATCACGCTTCGGCCTCCATGCTGGCGCGCGCCGTGATGGAGGCGCTGGACGCGGGCGCGCAAAGCATTGTGGTGGTTGGCCATAATCCCGGCCTTGGCGGGCTCGCCCATGATCTGGCGGGAACCGGCGAACGCGCGCGCGCCATGCCTGCGGGCTGGCCGACCAGCGCGGCAGCCGCCTTTGATATCGCCCCAGGCGTGAAAAGCCTCAACGCCCTTGCGCTCACCTTCGCCTTCGACCCCAAGGCGGCGCGCTGATTCGCCTTACAGGTGAACTTATGCTTATGTCCTCGCCTCTCACGGGGCGGGCGGCGGCATGGACGGCACATCTCCCGACAGCCTTCACGGCGCATATCATGTTCAAGCGCAGCGCCCATGCGCGTATTGCGCCGCCTTTGATCTGCTGGACGCCCGGCCCCTGGCCAGCGCCGGCGCGCCGCTTGCGCCGCCTGCCGCTCTCTGGGCAGGGCCAGGTGTGTTCCTGGCCGGATTGGCGCTGGAGGCGCCGGAGATCGTGGCGGGCCTGGCGATTACTCTGGCGCTCCTGTTTGTGATGGGCGTGACGGCGCTGCGCGCCAGCGCCAGCGTCCTGGCTCCGCGATGGAGCGCGCGCCATCCCCTGGACGACGCCAGCTTGCCGGTGATCAGCGTCATCATCGCCTTGCATGACGAAGCTGAAGTGGTGCCGGGCCTGGCCGCCGCCCTCTCGCGCCTGGATTACCCGCGCGGCAAGCTCGACATCATCCTGGCGCTGGAGGCGCACGATACAGCCACTTGCACCGCCGCCCGCGCGGCGCGCAGGCGGGGCCGGTGGCGGGTGCTGGCCGCCCCGCCCTGCGGGCCGACCACCAAACCGCGCGCCCTCAATTACGCCCTGCAGGCCGCGCGCGGATCGCTGATTGCGGTCTATGATGCAGAGGATGCACCCCATCCGGCCCAGCTGCGCGCCGCCGCCGAAGCCTTCGCCGCCGATGCGCGCCTGGGCGTCGTGCAGGCCCCGCTGGGGTGGTATAATGCGCGCGACAACTGGCTCACGCGCCAGTTCGCGCTGGAATACGCCGCCCAGTTCCACGCCCTTTTACCGCTCTATGCGCGCCTGGGCTGGCCCTTGCCGCTGGGCGGGACCAGTAATGTTTTCCGCCGCGCCGCACTGGATAAGTGCGGAGGATGGGATCCGTTCAACGTCACCGAGGATGCCGATCTGGGCTTCCGTCTGGCGCTGCATGGCTGGCGCGCCGGGCTGATCGGGCCAAGCACGCTGGAAGAGGCGCCAGTCACCCTCAAGGCCTGGACCGGCCAGCGCTCGCGCTGGCTGAAAGGCCATTTCATCACATGGCTGGTGCAAATGCGCCAGGCGCGCCAGCTTTGCGACGCCGCCGGCCCGGGTGCGCTGGCCTGCCTGCATCTGACCATGGCGGCCAATGCGATCAGCGCGCTGGTTTTCCCGGCGGGGCTGGCCGCCATCATCATCGCGCTGGTGTTGGCCGGGACCGGCTGGACGCAAGGCCTGCCCGGCGCATTCGCTGGTCTGGCGGCGCTGGCTGCGGCCATCGCGTGCGCGCGCAGCGGCGCAAGGCGGGCCGGTTTCCGCCCGGCCTGGCGCGATCTGGCATCCATGCCCACCTACTGGCTGTTGCAGGCGCCGGCCATGATGCGGGCCTTGCGCGAACTTCCCGCCCGGCCCTATCTGTGGGTCAAGACCCGCCACGGGGTCTCCACCGCCCGGCGAGACAATCCTGATGTCCCTGCTTCACACGATCCTGGCCATGGGCGCAGCCGCCGGCCTGTTCCTGTTCTGCGCCTGGCAGGGGGGGCGGCCCAGCAATCCGCTCAAACCCCGCCTGATCCCTTGGACCGGCGCAGCCATTCTCGCCGGCGCCGGCTTCCTGTTTCTGCTGGCGCATCTGTTCGGCCATTTCGGGCTTGAAACCGGAACGGGGATGCGGCGGTAACAGGCGCCAGGCCCGTTACCGCCCTGCACTTACGCGGCTTCGACTGCGGCCAGATAGTCGGAAATGCGCACTTTCAGGTCCTGGCTGCGCCGCGACAGCTCCTCGGCCGTGGAGGCCACCTGGGTGGAGGCGGATGCTGTCGTCTGGGCGGCGCGCTCCAGGGAATCCAGCGAGGAAGCGACCTGGGCCGTGCCCGAGGCGGCTTCAGCCACATTGCGGCTGATCTCGTTGGTGGCGCCCACCTGCTCTTCGGCGTTAGAGGCGACAGATGTGGAGATCTCGCGCACCTCGCCCACCACTTGCTCGATCTCGCGCACCGCTTCCATAGCCGCGCTGGTGGCGGTCTGGATCGCCTGGATCTGCTCGGCCACGGTAGAGGTGGCCTTTTCGGTCTGCTCAGCCAGCTGCTTGACCTCGCTGGCCACCACGGCGAACCCCTTGCCGGCCTCGCCAGCGCGCGCCGCCTCGATGGTGGCGTTGAGCGCCAGCAGCTTGGTCTGTTCGGTGACGGTGACGATCAGGGTGGTCACCTCATCAATTGCGCGCGCCGAACCCGCAAGCGTGTCCATGCGTTCAAGCGCATTGCGCACCCGGGCGCTGGCCGAATCAGAGATATCCGCACCGCGGCCGATCTGGCTGGAGACCTCGGTGATCGCGGCGGACAATTCCTCGGTGGCCGAGGCCACGGTCTGCACATTGGCCGAGGTCTGGGTGGTCAGCGAGGACACGCTGGCGGTTTCCGCACTGGTCTCCTCGGCGGTGGAGGACATGGAGGTGGCGGTCGCCTGCATTTCCTCGGCCGCAGCAGCCAGCGCCGAGACGGCCTCGTCGATATTCTTCTGGAAATCGTCGGTGAGATTGGACACCCGCGCCGCGCGTTCAGCCTTGCGCCGGGCTTCGGCCTCCTGCTCCTCGAGCAGGCGCACCCGCTCGCGCCCATCCTGCTGGAACTGCACCACAGCCCGGTTCAGATCGCCGATCTCGTCGCCGCGATCGGCGCCCGTCACTTCAAACTCGAAATCGCCCTTGTTGAGCAGAGCGATATTGTCGATGACGCGCCGGATCGGACGCACCAGCTGCATCTGCGCCAGCGCCAGCGCCAGACCTGCGCCGATCAAGGCGCCCGCAATCGCCGTGATGATCATGCCGGTGCGCGATTGCGCGGCGACACTATGGGCTTCTCCAACCGCCTCATTGGCCCGCTCGTTGGTCAGGCGCACATAACCGCCAATCTCGGTGACCAGAGTGTCAAGAAAGGGGCGCGAGGCGCGCGCTGACTCAAACACGATGGTGCGATCATCAGCGGCGCGCGCGCCGTTCAGGCCGGCCGCCGTGTTCAGGGTATGCTCCAGTTCGCGCTGGTAATCGCGATACGCCTGACCGACCCGGTCCAGCGCGGCGCTCTGTTGCGGATTGGCCGACTCGCGCAGCTGCGCATAGCGGTCCTGGAACGTCTCGCGCGCTTGCGATGTGACATCGCGGATATAACCCATCGCTTCCGGCTCAAGGGCGATACGGTATTCGGAGCGGCTCATGATCATGGCCTGCTCTCTCATCTCGCCGACAAGCCGGATCTCGGCGCCGGATACGGCGATATATTCCGATTGGTTCGCCAGCCGCCCCAGCGAGAAATAGCTAATTGTACTGACAACCATGAGCGCCAGCAGGAAGATCGCCACGATCACCCCGAGCTTGCCCTGCACATTGATATCTGAAAGCTTGATCATGACTGATTTCCTTGGAGCAAAAAACGCCACACGGCGCTAAGCCACACCAAAGTGGTTTGGTTAATGACGTCTTAGGGTAACGGCCTGAATTAATTATAATAAGTTGCGTTAACGGCATTCACACCCTGGTGGGTTGCAGCCATCCGGAAGAGAGCCGCGATGCGGGCGCGAGCAGGGTCTCGTCCATTATGAGAGAGGCGCTGGAGCGGGTAGCGGGAATCGAACCCGCGCGTTCAGCTTGGGAAGCTGACAGGCTACCATTACATCATACCCGCGACTGGCCTGATATGCCTCAAGGGCGCGTGCGCAGGCAAGCACAAGCGGCGCCTGTCAGGCCCGGCGGGCCAGATGCGACAGGCCCATGCGCTCGAACAGAGCATTCACGTCGGTATTGCGCGCCGCCATGCGGCTGGTGATGCGCGTGCGTCGGGGTTCGGCGGTGATGGTGGCCGTCAGACGCAGATAATCGTCAGCGTGAAACATGGGCGGGGTTCCCGTTAGGCTTTATGCACCGCAACATGCGGCGCTTGCGCGCAGGATATGCGCCGCGCCCATCCCGCCCGCCAGCACCGAAAATGCAAGACGTCCATGCGATTTCGCGCGCAGCAGCCTGTCGCCGCAGGTCGCGATTGATCAGCGCTGCGCGCAGGCGTAGCGTGTCGCCATGACCCAGCCCATCCAGAATTTCGACGTCAAAGGCGGCCCGCATCTGGGCCGCGACCATCTCCCCCTCCTGCGCGCGGCGCTCAAGACCGCCGGGCTGGACGGTTTCATCATCCCCCATGAGGATGAGTACAATAACGAGTACCTGCCAGCGAACGCCGAACGGCTCGCCTGGGCCACCGGGTTCACCGGCTCGGCGGGGGCCGCCATTGTCCTCACCGGCAAGGCCGCGGTGTTCGTGGACGGGCGCTATACCGAACAGGTCAAGGCCCAGGTGGACGCCAAGCTGTTCGAGTATGTCGACCTGATGGAGCCCGGCCCGGCGGGCTGGCTCAAGGCTCACGCCCCGAAGGGCGCGCGCATCGGCTATGACCCGCGCCTGCACGCCCCGGACGCGCTGGCGCGCCTGAAGGACGGCGCGAAAGCCGCCGGCGCGGAGCTGATCGCGCTTGACGACAACCCGATTGACGCCGCCTGGCGCGATCGCCCCCCTGCGCCGCGCGCGGCTGTAGTCCCCCACCCGGAGATGTTCTCGGGCGAAGACCATGGCGCCAAGCGCCGGCGCATCGCCCGCGAGCTGGAAGCCCAGGGCGCGGACGCCTGCGTGATCACCTCGCCAGCTTCCATCGCATGGCTCTTCAATCTGCGTGGCGGGGACGTGGCCTGTACGCCGCTGCCGCTCGCCGCCGCCCTGCTCGACAGTGACGCGCGCGCCACATTGTTCATTGAGGAGAGCAAGCTCACCGCCGCCGCCCGCGCCCATCTGGGCAATGAAGTCGCCGTGCGGCCCGAGAGCGAGTTTGGCGATGCGCTCAAGGCCATGTCCGGCAAGCGCGTGCTGGCCGATCCGGCAAGCGCTTCGGTCTGGGTGTTCCAGCAATTGGAAGCGGGCGGCGCCAGCGTCGTGCGCCAGAGCGACCCGGCAGCCCTGCCGCGCGCGTGCAAGAATGCGGTAGAGATCGAGGGCGCGCGCCAGGCCCATATCCGCGATGGCGAGGCGCTGGTGCGCTTCCTGCACTGGCTCGACACCGAAGCCCAGTCCGGCCACGAGGACGAGATCACAGCAGCGCTGAAACTGGAAGAATTCCGCAAGGCCCTGCCCGAGCTCAAGGATCTGTCCTTCGAGACCATCTCGGCGGCCGGGCCCAACGGCGCCTTCCCCCATTACCGGGTCAACACCGCCTCGGCGCTGAAACTGGCGCCGGGCTCGCTCTATCTGGTGGATTCCGGCGGCCAGTATCCTGACGGCACCACTGATGTGACCCGCACCGTGCCCATCGGCGAGCCGACGGCCGAGATGCGCCGGCATTTCACCCTGGTGCTCAAGGGCCATATCGCCCTGTCGGTGATCCGCTTTCCTGAAGGCACCACCGGCTCGGCGCTCGATGCGCTGGCGCGCGCGCCGCTATGGATGGCCGGGCTCGATTATGACCATGGCACCGGTCATGGCGTAGGCAGCTATCTGGGCGTCCATGAAGGCCCGCAGCGCATCGCCAAGGCGCCCAACGCCGTCGCGCTCAGGCCCGGCATGATCGTCTCCAACGAGCCGGGCTATTACGAGATCGGCGCTTATGGCATCCGCATCGAGAACCTGCAGGTGGTGACCCCGCCCGCGCCGGTGGAGGGCGGGAACCGGGCCATGCTGGGCTTTGAGAGCCTGACCATGGCGCCCATTCATCGCGGGCTGATCGACACCACGCTGCTGAGCCCGTCTGAGATCGCCTGGCTCGACGCCTATCACGCCGAGGTGCGCAAGCGCGTCCTGCCACGTCTGGACGGCGAGGCCGCCACCTGGCTGATCAAGGCCACCGAGCCGCTTTACGGGGCGACGCCGTGAGGCCAGTTCTGGCGCGCGCGGCGGTCATGCTGGCCGCCGCGCTGTGTCTGGCGGGCTGTTTCTATTCGCAAGACGAGCTGATCGGCTGGCGCGCGGCGCACACGCCCATCCGCGCAGGCGAATGGATCCACACCCCCACCCATCCCGATGGCAGCGAATGGGGGGGATACGCCTGGCGCGGGGATATCCGCAACCAGCGCCGCCGCCTAACCTCGCGCGACGCCAACTTCCCCCATGAGGGATTGCGCTTCCGCCGGCTGCACGAGGACATCTATATCGCCCAGTTCCCCGGCCAGGCCGGATATGGCTATGGCGTGGCCTTCGTCTATGAGCGCGGAACCATGGTGAGCTATCACATGCCCGACTGCACCGCGATGTCAGAAGCCGTTCGCGAAGAGGCGGGCGTGGAGACCGATGATGACGGCTTTTGCCGCATCCGCGATCTGGACCATCTCGAAAGCGTGATTCGCGCTTATCTGGACGCGCGCGCAGGCGAGCTGGTGATTGACGGAGTTTACCGGCGCGTAGGTTAAGCCGGCTCGGCGGCCCGGATCGGGCGGGCGCGCACTTTCACCCGCGGG
Source organism: Alkalicaulis satelles (assembly GCF_008630495.1). Classification (GTDB taxonomy): domain Bacteria; phylum Pseudomonadota; class Alphaproteobacteria; order Caulobacterales; family Maricaulaceae; genus Oceanicaulis; species Oceanicaulis satelles. Next base: position 70,342 of record NZ_VWOJ01000005.1, on the reverse strand, counting down.
CGTTCGCCGGTGACCTTCTCCACATGCAGGCGCTCGACCTGGCTGTCGTCGTGGAACACCACCCCGGTCAGCGCGTCCAGCACGGCCTTGGCCACATTGTCCACGTCATGGACCGGCGTGTCCGGACCGCGCTCGATCTCGATCACCACCTCGAACGCGCCATAGCGCGGGCGCACGCGGCGGAACTCGGTGCGGAAGAATTCCCCGATCAGGCTCTTGAAACGCCTTGTCTGGGAGGTGACAGCGTCCACGCGCACATGGAGCGAACCGTTCTGCGTAGCCGCCTGCACCTTGCCTCTCCCTTGCCAGTCGAGGGCGTTCCAGTCCTCAACGCGCCAGTCCCGGCCTTCATGTGCGGCTTGATCTGCCATGACCGGGTGCTACACGTCCGACTCGCCTCTCATCCCATTGTCCGCCTGCGGACGCCGCCAGACAAGACCGGAAGCTGACCGATGACCCAGATGCGCACTGAAACCGACTCCTTTGGCCCGCTTCAGGTTCCCGCCGACAGGTATTACGGCGCCCAGACCGCCCGCTCGCTGATCAATTTCAAGATTGGCGGCCAGACCATGCCGGTCCCGCTGGTGCGCGCGCTGGGCGTGGTCAAGCACTGCGCGGCGAAGGCCAATATGGCGCTGGACAATATCGACCCGAAGCTGGGCGAAGCCATCGCGGCGGCCGCGCTGGAAGTCGCCGAAGGCAAGCTGGATGATCACTTCCCGCTGGTCGTCTGGCAGACCGGGTCCGGCACGCAATCGAACATGAACGCCAACGAGGTGATCTCCAACCGCGCGATTGAAATGCTGGGCGGGGAGATGGGGTCAAAAAGCCCGGTTCACCCCAACGATCATGTGAACCGCTCCCAGTCCTCCAATGATGTCTTCCCGACGGCCACCCACATCGCCGCTGCGCGCGAGCTGCACCTGACCCTGGTTCCAGCCCTGCAGGTGCTGCGCAATGCGCTGAACGACAAAGCCAGGGCCTTCAAGGACATCATCAAGATCGGCCGCACCCATCTGATGGATGCGACGCCGATCACGCTGGGTCAGGAATTTTCCGCCTATGTGGCCATGGTCGATAATGGCATCCGGCGCGTGGAAGCGGCCCTGCCCGCCTTGTACGAGCTGGCGCAGGGCGGTACGGCGGTCGGCACGGGGCTGAACGCCAAGCCGGGCTTTGATGTGAAATTCGCCGAGGAAGTCGCCAATCTCACTGGCCTGCCCTTCAGGACGGCGCCCAACAAGTTCGAGGCGCTGTCCACCAAGGACGCTCTGGTGGAAGCCCATGGCGCGCTCAACTCGCTCGCCGTCTCGCTGTTCAAGATCGCCAACGATATCCGGCTTCTGGGTTCGGGTCCGCGTTGCGGCATTGGCGAGCTGGCCCTGCCCGAGAACGAGCCGGGCTCCTCCATCATGCCGGGCAAGGTGAACCCCACCCAGTGCGAGGCGATGACCATGGTCTGCACGCAGGTCATGGGCAATAACGCCGCCGTGACGTTCGCCGGCAGCCAGGGCCATTTCCAGCTCAACGTGTTCAAGCCGGTGATGATCTACAACGTGCTGACCTCCACCCGCCTGCTGGCTGACTCCGCGATCAGCTTCACCGAGAACTGCGTGATCGGCATCGAAGCCAATGAGGCGCGCATCGCCGACATCATGGAGCGCTCGCTCATGCTGGTGACGGCGCTCGCTCCGAAGATCGGCTATGACAACGCCACGACAGTAGCCAAGACAGCGCACAAGAACGGCACCACCCTGCGCGAGGAAGCGGTCCGGCTGGGCTTTGTCACCTCGGAAGAGTTTGACGAGGTGGTGCGCCCTGAACAGATGATCGGGCCGAAATAGGCCTGATTATCGCGCGGTCACAGCCCGCCTTGCGCGCCGAAATGGGCAAGGCAGTGCCACAGGCGTTTGAGCAGAAGCGGTGACCCCACGCCGCGGTTTTGCGCCTGACCGATCAGACGCGGCGTGATGCAGCCGTTTTCCGCCACCGCCGGGATCAGGTCCGCCACCTCCCGGCCCCGGTAGGCGGCGCAGTCCTCATACCGGTCAACCGGCAGCCTGAAGCCCGGATGCCATTCGACCGGACACGCCAGGGCGTTGGCGAAGGCCTCAATCTGCGTGCCCCGATAGCTGGGATCGAGGACCAGGGCGTCCATGGACGCGCCGATCTCCAGCGGCCCGTGCACATGGGCTTCAATATAGCGGTCGAGCGGTTCGAGATTGTCCAATTGCGCAGCCTTCAGCTCAATGAGAGCCATGCGCTCGGCCACCCCGAAATCCACCGGGTCCAGATAGCTGTCGGGAAAGCAGAACGTGGTGCGCTCCAGGACTTCAGCGCGCACACGGAAATGGGCCGATCCGAAGCGCGGCGACCCGCCATAAGGCGAGCCGCGATCATTCAAGGCGCCGTATTTCGGGCGCAGCGGCGCGGGCGCGCTATCGTAGGCGCCGGAGAAGATGCGGCTCTCCCACATCCAGCGCGCACCGCCCTGAAAGGCGGTCAAACCGCCATTGCTGGTCCCGGTTTCGAACTGGGACCGGTAAACGCCCTCGGATGCGATACGCGCCAGCACGCTCTCGCCTTCATAGGCCCAGTCGGGGTGGAAATTGAGGGTGACGGACATGGCCGCCGGCAGGGCCGGACCCGACGCCCTCTCGCGGATACCCTCCAGAGCCTGCTGGATATGAGGCTCCGCGATACGGGATGCGCCCGGCTTATCCAACCCCACGGCCTCCAGCCTGTCTTTTGTGACCCCCAGAATAGGGCCGCAAGCTGCAGACTTGAAGCACGGGCTTGATCTCGCCCCTAAAAAAAAATCCCCGGCGGGCGAACCGCCGGGGACCAGTCAGGGAGGACCGGTATGGGAGGGCGCCTCAGGCGCTCTCCCCATGCAGCGCGATGTCGAGGCCGGTGACCTCGTCCTCGGCGTCCACACGCAATGTCATGAAGCGTTCGAGTACCCACAGGATCGAGAAGGTGGCGATGGCGCACCAGGCGGCTGCCGCCAGCGCGCCCCAGGTCTGGGTCCAGACCGCGAGCCAGTTGCCTTCCACCCCGCCCGAGGCGCCGCCAATGGCTGTCGCAGCGAACACGCCTGTCAGCACCGCGCCGGCGAACCCGCCCACGCCATGCAGGCCGAACGCATCCAGGCTGTCATCGTATTTGAGCGCCCGCTTGAGGCCGGTCACCGCGAAATAGGCTGCCGCCGCCGTCGCAACACCGATGATGAAGGCGGCATAGGGCTCCACATAGCCCGCCGCCGGGGTAATGCCGACCAAGCCCGCCACCGCGCCCGAAGCCGCGCCCAGCACGCTGGGCTTGCCCCGGAACACCCATTCCAGACCCGCCCAGGCCAGCGCCGCAGACGCCGCCGCGATCTGGGTGACCAGGGCCGCATGGGCCGCAAGGGCATTGGCCTCCAGCGCCGAGCCGCCATTGAAGCCGAACCAGCCCACCCACAACAGTCCTGCGCCAATAACGGTCAGGACAAGATTATGCGGCGGCGCTCCCTCCTGCGGCCAGCCGCGCCGGGGGCCGAGCTTGAGCGCCAGCACAAGCCCCGCCACGCCGGAATTGATATGAACCACCGCGCCGCCTGCGAAATCGAGCACACCGGCTTCATCGAGAAACCCGCCGCCCCAGACCCAGTGGGCGATGGGCGCGTACACCACCAGCAGCCAGACCGGCACGAAGATCATCCAGGCCGAAAAGCGCAGGCGCTCGGCCGCCGCCCCGGCGATGATCGCCACGGTGATGATGGCGAAGGTCAGCTGGAACAGGATGAAGGCGCTCTCGGGTATCCCGTCCGCATCGCTGTCCAGCGTCAGGCCGGACAGGAACAGCCGGTCGAACCCGCCAAACAACGCGCCGTCTCCGGCGAAGGCGAAGGAATAGCCGGCAATCACCCAGGTCAGGGTGACCAGCGCCGCAGCGCCCAGAGACTGCATCAGGGTGGACAGGACATTGGTGCGCCGCACCATGCCGCCATAGAACAGCGCCAGACCCGGCACGGTCATCATCAGCACAAGGGCCGAGGCCGTGAGGATCCACGCCACATCGCCGCCGGCAAACCCTGTTGCATCCATCGCTGCTCTCCCCTTCGCGATTGCAGCAAAGCGGAGCGTGTCAGAAATGAATTGTCAGCGTACCGCGCACATTTTGTTGCAATGCAGCGCTCTGGCGCCCGCTAATGGAGCGCTCATGCACGGCTGTGGGGCGCCGTTCAGTGAGCAATCAGCAGCGACGGGCCGTCCTTGGCCCCCAGCAGCGTGCGTGTGACGCCGCCGAAAATGAACTGGGCGATGCGCGACTGGCCGTAGGCGCCCGCCACCAGGAGGTCTGCGCCCTCGCTCGCCTCCAGCAGCGCCGTCCCCAGCGAGCCGTCAGGCTTGATCTCGACGGCCTTGGCCTCGATCCCGCGCGGGCGCAGCCAGTTGGCGAGCCGGTTAGGCGCAGCCGCGGCGCGGTCGTTGTAATCAAGGTTTTTCGGGCTGTGCAGGATGGAGACCTCCACACCCTTGGTGAAGAACGGCGCGGCGGCGAAGGCGGCGCGAGCGGCTTCCTTCGACCCGTCCCAGGCCACGGCGATCTTGCGCGCCGGGATCGCGCCGCCGCGCGGGACAAAGAGCGGGCAGCCCTCTTCCACCAGGCAGGCAGTGGTGAAATCAGCCAGCGGCCCCTTGCCCGCCGCCGCCTCGGGGCAGGTCACAAGCAGGCGCACCAGCCGGGCCTGCTGTGCGGCTTCGGCCGGGCTGTCGGTGATGCGCCGGAAGCTCGCCGCGTCGGCCAGATCCGATGCGGCCACAGCCGTGTTGAACCGCTCCATGGCCGCCTTGGCGTAGACGTCAGCCTCCTCGCGCACTGCATCAAGCGCGGTGGAGACCACCGAGGCGCCCGCAGCGCCCGGACCGGTCCACAACATATAGGCGGCCGGATCGGGCTCCACGAACACCCCGCGCAGATCGGCGTCGAAGATCGCGGCGAGCTTGAGGGCGGCGTCAAGCGGGGCGGCGTCAGCTTCGGTACCCTGAAGGGCGACCAGAAGGCGTTCGGATTTCATCTCGGCTCTCCTTCGTTTGGAGCAGTGCTGGCGGCTGTGCGCCAAGCCTCTCTTGAACTTACGCTGTTTCCCGATAGGACGGAACGCATAGAGCGATAACCCGGAGCGAGACCCTTTGACGCGCGCGCCTTCCACCTCCCCTCCGCCCCGCGCCTGGCAGCGCATGCTGTCAGGACGCAGGCTGGACCTTTTGGACCCCTCGCCCATGGATATCGAGATCACCGATATCGCCCATGGCCTGGCGCGGGTGGCGCGCTGGAACGGGCAGACCTTTGGCGAGCACGCTTTTTCCGTGGCCGAGCATTCGGTGATCGTGGAGCGCGTCTGCCTGCGCCTGAAGCCGGACTGGCCCTATGCCTGGCGCCTGGGCGCGCTCCTTCATGACGCGTCCGAATATGTGATCGGCGACATGATCTCGCCCTTCAAGGCTGCTCTGGGCTATGATTACAAGGTGGTCGAGGCCCGGCTGGAGGGAGCGGTGAACATGCGCTACGGACTGCCCGCCGTCCTGCCTGCCGGGGTCAAGGCCGTCATCAAGCGCGCCGACAAGGCCTGTGCCTTCTTCGAGGCCACCCAGATCGCTGGCTTCACCACGGAAGAGGCCCGCAAGCTGTTCGGGCGTCCGCCTGCGGGCGTGCGCCTGACCATCGACCCCCTGCCGCCCTCAAAGGCCCAGGCGCAATTCCTCGACCGGTTCGAGCAATTACTGTCCGGCGCCGAGCGTGAGCGCGCGCGATGAAACCGGCCATCGATCCCGAAAAACAGGGCCGGCTGGTGGTCGGCCTCAACGCGGTGATCTTCGCCGCGGATGGCGAGGGCGAGCTGCAGGTGCTGGTCACCGAGAGCCTGGAAGGCGAATACGCCGCCCTGCCCTTCGGCCCGTTCGACCCGGACGCCCACCGCACATTCGAGATCGGCCTGCGCGAATGGGTGCGCGGCCAGACCGGGTTTGAACTGGGCTATGTGGAGCAGCTCTACACCTTCGGGGATATGGGCCGCGAGGCGCCGGTGGCCGCACTCGCCGGCGCCCAGGGCGCGCGCGTCATTTCGGTGGGATATCTGGGCCTTGCCCATGAAGCGCGCCCGCTCAAGAGCGCCGAAGCGCACTGGGTGGAGCTGACGCGCTTCTTTCCCTGGGAGGATCACCGCGAGGGCCGGTCCGGCGTGCTCAGTGATCTGATCGAGCCGGCCTTGCGCTCATGGGCCGACGAGGCCGCCGCACCCGGGCGGCGCGCCGCGCGCCTGCAGCGCGTGCGCGCCACGTTCGGCCTGGACGGCGCGCCCTGGAATGAAGAGCGCGCGCTGGACCGGTATGAACTGCTCTACGAGGCGGGGCTGGTGGCGGAAGCCGCACGCGACCGGGGCGAACCGGCCGGCGGCGTGCAGGCCGGCCAGGCCATGGCCTCCGACCATCGGCGGATTCTCGCCACCGCGCTGTCGCGCCTGCGCGGCAAGGTGAAATACCGCCCCATCGTGTTTGAGCTGACGCCGGACCTGTTCACCCTCTCCCACCTGCAAAAGCTTGCCGAATCCATCTCCGGCTTCGCCTTGCACAAGCAGAATTTCCGCCGCGCCCTGGACCGGGCCGGCTTCGTGGAAGGCACCGGTCAGCTCGAAAGCCGCACCGGCGGGCGCCCCGCCGAGCTCTACCGGTACAAACCAAGCCCCGCGCCAGCGGGGGCGCTGGGCATCGCGGTGCCGCGGTTGAAGTAGCCCTCACCGCCCCAGCAGCACATCCCTTGCTTCCTGCACCTGGGCGGCCAGGGGGCCGGATCCGCCGGCGTCGGGGTGGAGTTTTTTCATCAGCTCGCGATGGGCCTGGCGGATCTCGTCGGCGGAGGCGTTTTCGGCGACGCCGAGAATCTGCGCCGCCTCGCGCCGGGTCATCGTGCTGCGCCGTGAGGGCCTGCGGGTTTGCTCATGGGACGCGCCGTCCTGGCCTTGTCCTTGCGCCCTGCCCTGACCAGGACGCAGCGAAGCGCCCAGAAGGCCCAGCCCTGCGGCCAGCACCGGAATGCCCGCCACGGCCAGGCCCCGCACGGTCAGCACCACCCCGGCGCCCACGCCCACCAGTCCCAGCAAGACGCGCAGCATCATGGCGGCCTGCGCCGTTTTCATGCGCGAAAACGCATAGGCCAGAAACGCAACCGCCAGGGCGGCGGCCAGAAGGGGCATGATCAGGCTCATCCAAAGCCCTCCGCTCAGAACGGCATGCGCGCGCCGGCAAGGCCTGGCAGTTTGAGGATAATGATCAGCTCGCGCAATTCCTGGCGCGCGGCCACATGGCTCATGGTGAAGGCCACGCTCGATCCGCTTTCGGTGAGATCAATGAGGGTGAGCCCCGCCGGGAACAGCTCGCGATAGATGACGCGCTCTGAAAAGCCCGGCGCCAGGCGGAAGCCGATGCGTTCGGACAGGCTCTTGAGCCCCTCCCACACCCGGCGCTTGTTGTGGGCGTCCAGCATGGAGACCCGGTTGCGCATCACCACCCAGTCAATCGTGCGCCGTGTGGCCTTCGCCTTCATCTTGCGGCTTTCCCAGACCATGGCGGCGTAGACGCTGGGCCGGCCCACCTCGAATGTATCCGGGTCCACATCGGCCAGAAGGGCGAAATCGACAAAACTGTCATTGACCGGGGTGACAATGGTGTCTGCGCTGGCGTGGGCCAGACGCGCGTAATGGGTGTCGCCGCCGGGCGCATCCACGATGATGAAATCACACGCGCCCGAGAGTTCGGCCAGCGCCGCCGTCCAGGCCTCGCGCTCCTCGGCCTCGACATCGTCAAGGCTGCGCGACGCCGAGGCCGGCACGGGCCGCTCCACCGGCATGGGCAGGGAGACCTGGCGCTTGTGCGCCCAGCGGCGACGGTTCTCCAGATAGCGCGTCAGCGTCGCCTGGCGCAGATCAAGATCGATCACCCCCACCCGCTTGCCCATGCGCAACAGCGCCACAGCCAGATGGATGGCGATGGTGGACTTGCCCGCCCCGCCCTTTTCATTGCCCACGACAATGACATGAGCGCCCTGCGGCGCGGCGCGGGCGGCGTCATCGGTGCGGATCTGGTCAGCGGTGTCGGTATGGCTCATGGCGCGGCGACCCTGTTGCGGGCTGGCGTCATGGATACACCAGTCCGGCGCACAGGGAAGGGGTCATGCGCCGTCAGGGGCGACCGGCTCGCCCGTGAAATCAAGCGTCTGGCACCACAGTCCCTCGGCCTGCAGCGCGGCGCAAGCGCGCGCGGCGGCTTGGCTTGTGTCGAACGGGCCGGCTTTCAGGCGCAGATACACGCCGCGCTCGCCCAGATCGGCGGGCGTCACGCGCGCCTCCAGACCGGCCAGCGTAGCGTGAGAGGCGCGCAACGCCCGCCATCCCGCACGCACATGGGCCGGATCGCGATAGGACGCCAGATGGATGGCGTGCAGCACCGAGCGCGCGCCCGTCAGATCGGGCGCCGGAGCCAGTCCCGCCGTTGGGTCGTAAGGCATCAGCGCGCTATCATCCTGGCCGGCGTCATCGGCGTGCTCCGCCCTGGCCCGCGCGCTCAGCGCACGCTCCAGCGCGGCCATTTCCGGCGCTGCGCCGCGCACCCGGTCCGGGGCGCTGCGCTCGGTCTCCACCAGCAGGCGCGCCAGCGCCTGGGCGCGCGTCTCGTCACGCCCGTCCGCGCCCGACAGGGCCGAGCAGGCGCCAAGGCACAGGGCCGGCAGAAGGATCAGCCATCGCATCATGAAACATGCGCTTACACCGAGTCGCGCGCAATGCGCGCCCCCGGCGTGATGCGCCTGCGAAAGGCCAGTCCCGTGTGCCCGGGAAACGCGCTAGCCTTGGCTCACCCTCCTGCCCGCACGGAGCCTTGCCGGTGATTTTGCCCCTGCCCAGCGTTCACAGCGTCCCTGACTTGCGCGCCGTCATCGCCGGCTGGCGCGCGCAAGGGTTCAGCATCGGTTTCGTACCCACCATGGGCGCGCTCCACGCCGGTCATATCGCCCTGGTCCGTCAGGCGCTTACGCGCTGCGACCGGGTTGCAGCGAGCGTGTTCGTGAATCCGGCCCAGTTCGCGCCGGGCGAGGATTTCGACGCCTATCCGCGCACGCTCGACGCTGACGCCGCCAAGCTCGCTGAAGCGGGCTGCCACCTGCTCTACGCGCCCACGGCGCGCGCCATGTATCCCGACGGCTTCTCCACCACGGTCAGCCTCAAGGGCCCGGCCCTGGGGCTGGAAAGCGAGGCGCGCCCGCATTTCTTCGCCGGCGTGGCCACCGTGGTGACCAAGCTGCTTACCCAGGTCAGCCCGGACGTGGCGGTGTTCGGGGAGAAGGACTATCAGCAATATCTGGTGATCAAGCGCCTGGCCGCCGATCTCGACCTGCCGGTCGCCATCGAGGCGGGCGAGACGGTGCGCGAGGCGGACGGCCTCGCCCTGTCCTCGCGCAATGTCTATCTCTCGGGCCAAGAGCGTCAGCGCGCCGCCCGGCTCAATGTGATCCTGGACGACTTCGCCCGCGATCTGACCGAAGGGCGCGCCGTGGCGGAGGCGGAAGCCGCCGCGCTCAAAGCCGCGCATGAAACGTTCGACGCGGTGGATTATGTCACGGCCAGATGTGCGCAGACCCTTGAAATACTGGGTCCGGGACCGGCGGACCGGCCCACCCGCGTGCTCGCCGCGGTGAGGGTTGGAACCACCCGTCTGATTGATAACCGCGCCGCGTCCCGCCCGGACCGATAAAGCACCCTGTTTTGCGCCCAATGCAGTTCGCCATGATCCGGACGCTTCCGGGCCGCGTACTATTGTCTGTTCTATATGCAATAGAACCGTTGCGGCGCAGAGGCGCCCGCAGCGTCGAGATCAGACAAGAGCAACCCAAACAGGAGCTCCCCATGCGTATCTCCACCCTGCTTGCTTCTTCCGTTCTGGCTTTTGGCGCGGTCGGCGCCGCCGCCGTTGCCGATCATCATGGCGACGGCTATAGCGCTGAAGCCCAGCCGACCATTGTCGAAATCGCGTCTGCCGACGACACCTTCTCCACCCTGGTGGCGGCCGTGACGGCGGCGGATCTGGCTGACGCCCTGGCCGGCGAAGGCCCGTTCACCGTTTTCGCGCCCACCAATGATGCGTTCGACGCCCTGCCCGAAGGCACGGTCGAAAGCCTTCTGGAAGAGGGCAATCGCGACCAGCTCACCGCGGTTCTGACCTATCACGTGGTGTCCGGCCGCTATCTGGCCGCCGAGACCCCGGCGGGCACGTATGAGCTGCCGACCCTGCAAGGCTCCACCGTCACCGTCGTCATCGGCGAAGACGGTGCGGTCACCGTGGACGGCGCCAATGTGATCTCTGCCGACATCGAAGCCTCAAACGGCGTCATCCACGTCATCGACGCGGTAATCCTGCCGTAAGGCGCACGCTATCGGGGCGCGTCCTCCCCTGTTCGCGCCCTGACGTCCCGGCCCCGCAGCTTGCATCCCGAGCTGCGGGGCCTTGTATTTTGGAACGCCCACGCGACGGCTGTCGCGTGGGCGTCATTGCCTGTGCTAGAAACACGTTAGTGTTGCATAACTGTTTACCACGGAACACAACTATGAATTATATAGCTGCGCTATATTTCTCCCATATGGTGCTGCTGGCAGGCGTGGAAACGGCATCCGTACAATGCGATGTCCCTGGCTTCGACCACCTGATTGATGACCTTGGCCGCGGCATAATCGTTATCGGCGAGCTCCACGGGACTGAGGAGGGTCCTGCTCTGTTGAGCAATCTGGCTTGTGCCGCAATCACTCGGAATCTGCGTACTGCAGTATTATTCGAAGCGCCGGGTCAATTTGACGAAATTCTCAATTCAACGCCGGGCCGGCGCGAGGCAGCACAGGCCCATCTGTGCGAACACATGGAGCCATTCTGGGCCTGGTCACGGGATGGTCGCGGCACGCACGCCCTATTGAGCGCGTGGGTCAATCTGGCCGAGATGCGAGGCTCGAGCGCGAATGGTTTGACGCTTGGAGCGCATGATCTCAGCTGGGGCCGGAGCGAGGCGCACAGTTTATCTCAGCACGCCAAGAGCCGTGCTGCAGCCATGACCGAGCGCATCTCCAAAGCGCTTTCTGATCATGCAATAGTTATTGTTAATGTCGGCGCCGCCCATCCGACTCGCATTCGAGAGCGCCTCCTCGTCGACGCTGCCTATGATGGCCGGCCAATCACGCGCGTGGCGCAGCGTTTTTCCGGAGGACAGGCGTGGAACTGCCAACGATCACGTTGCCAGACACATGATATCCCTGGTCGCTATCGAGGACCGGCCAGCACACCCGGAGTGGTGCGTACAGAGACGATAAGGAACTATGACGCGGTTGTGCATTTGGGCGATGCGACCGCTTCACCCGCCCTTAGAGAGACGGACGCCTGCGACTAAACGAGCCCCTTCCGCACCTCGTTTGCGGTTGAAACACGACCTAAGACGCGCCCGAAGTCTTAGGTCTTCGTCTCGCAGGACGCGCCGAGACCGTGCGCACGTGGGTTTCGAGATGTTCTATAATCAATCCCGCCACGTCCTTCTTTGACGTCGCCTCGATCCCCTCAAGGCCGGGCGAGGAATTGACCTCCAGCACTTTCGGCCCGGTCTCCGAGCGCAGCAAATCCACCCCCGCCACCGCCAAACCCATGGCGCGCGCCGCCTTGATGGCGGCGCTGCGTTCGTCGCGGGTGATGCGCACGGGCGCGGCCTCCCCGCCCCGGTGCAGATTGGAGCGGAACTCGCCGGCCTGTGCCTGGCGCTTCATGGCCGCGACCACCTTGCCGCCGATAACGAAGCAGCGAATGTCCGCCCCGCCCGCCTCCTTGACGAATTCCTGCACGATGAAATTGGCGTCCAGGCCCCGGAAGGCGTCGATCACGCTCTCGGCGGCCTTCCTGGTCTCGGCCAGCACCACGCCGCGCCCTTGCGTGCTTTCCAAGAGCTTCACCACCAGGGGCGCGCCGCCCACATGCTCGATCAGATTGCGCGTGTCCTTGGGCGAGTGGGCGAAGGCGGTGGTGGGCATGCCGATCCCGGCGCGCGCCAGCAACTGGTGGGCATAGAGCTTGTCACGGCTGGCGCCGATGGCCGACGCCGAATTGAGGATATAGGCGCCGGTCATTTCAAACTGGCGCAGCACCGCCATGCCGTAATTGGTCATGGACGCGCCGATGCGCGGGATCACCGCGTCATAGCGCGGCAGTTTGCGCCCGTCATAATACACCGCCGGCGCCAGCGTGTTGATCGCCATGGTCACGCGCGCGGTATTGATCATCTCGGCCACATGGCCGCGCGCCTCGGCCGCCGCTTTCAGGCGCAGGGACGAGTAATTCTTCGGCTCGCGCGTCAGAATGGCGATGCGCAAGGGCCGGGGCACGGGCGGGCGGCGCGGCACGTCGCCATACAGGTCATAGGAAAGCTGGCCCTGCATACAGGACTGGCCGGGATTGACCACCATATCGTCCAGGATCGCCGAACGGCCCAGCAGCATGCGGTATTGCATGGTCTCCCGGTTGGTCAGCGTGACCTCGATGGGCCAGGTGCGCCCGCCGATGCGCACATCGGCCCGGATCACCCAGCGCAACTCGCTCTCGCCATTGGAGGAAATCACCTCGCGCCGGTCCACCGCCGGGGCCGCGCAGGTGATTTCCAGATCCGGGCGATCAGGAACAGGGTGCATGATGAAACGCACCTGGGGCGACGCCTCCGGACCGAACGGCTCCACCGCCACGGCGTGCAGCGCGCTGGTGCGCGCGCCGGTGTCCACCTTCGCCTTGATGGCGGGCAGGCCCAGGCCGGGAAATGCGGCCCACTCCTCCCAGCCCAGTACAAACGGGTCGCTCGTCATGAAGGCGGTCCTGCTGATCGCTGTGCGCGCGGGAGCGTTAGCCCGCAATGAGGGCGATTGTCCATGCGCCACGCGCCGCGCCTGCCTGTTTCTTTGCGCGCGGGGAAACACTGTTTGGCCGGATGGCGCCCTCGCCAGATCGCGCCGGGAGGGCCATGTTGACAGCCAGCATACACAATCAGGAGCCAATGCCATGAGCCTGCGTCCCATCATCAAGACCACGCGCGGCATGCCGGCCTCGGACGGGGCGGGCGTGAAGCTGACGCGCCTTCTGGGCACGCCCGACCTGCGGGTGCTGGACCCGTTCCTGATGCTCGACAAATTCCATTCGGACAATCCGGGCGACTATATCGCCGGCTTCCCGCCCCACCCCCACCGGGGGTTCGAGACCGTGACCTATATGGTCGAGGGGCGCATGCGCCATCAGGACAATAAAGGCTATGAAGGCGTGATCGGGCCGGGCGGGGTGCAGTGGATGACGGCTGCGCGCGGCATCATCCATTCGGAAATGCCAGAGCAGGACAATGGCCTGATGAGCGGCTTCCAGCTCTGGGTGAATCTGCCGCGCGCCGAGAAGATGAAGGATCCCGGCTATCAGGAATTCGCCGAAGGCCAGATTCCGACCGACGCGCGCGAGGGCGTGACGGCCAAGATCGTCACCGGGCGCACCTCCACGGGCGTGGAGGGGCCGGTGCGCGATGTCACTGTGGAGCCCTTCTACGCCGAGCTGCGCATGGAGCCCGGCGCGGTGTTTGAAGAGCCGGTCCCGGCGGGCAAGACCGCTTTCGTGGCCGTGCATTCAGGCGCGGTGACCACCGGCGGCGCAAGCCTGAGCGAAGCCCAGCTCGGCGTTTACGGTCCCGGCGATGCCGTGCGCATCGAGGCCGGGCCTGAAGGCGCGCGCGCCATGCTGGCGGCGGGCTATCCAATCGGCGAGCCCATCGTATGGGCCGGCCCGTTTGTGATGACCACCGAGGGCGAGGTGCGCCAGGCCATGCTGGACTATCAGCAGGGCCGGTTCTGACGCGCCTGAACCGCTAATCACTGCAAGCTGCACAAGGAGACCGACCATGGGCCGGCTCATCGACGGCGTCTGGACAGACGAATGGTATGACACTGAAAGCACGGGCGGAAAGTTCGAGCGCTGGGACAGCGTGTTCCGCAACTGGATCACCGCGGACGGCGCGCCCGGCCCGGCAGGCAAGGGCGGCTTCAGGGCCGAGCCGGGGCGCTATCATCTCTATGTGTCGCTGGCCTGTCCCTGGGCGCACCGCACGCTGATCTTCCGCCGCCTCAAAGGCCTGGAGGATATGATTTCGCTATCGGTGGTGCACTGGCTGATGAAGGAGAACGGCTGGACGTTCCAGGACGGCCCCGGCGTCATCCCCGACCCCATCCACAATGCGCGTTACATGCATGAGGTCTACACGGCGGCCGCGCCGGACTATTCAGGCCGGGTCACCGTGCCGGTGCTGTGGGACAAACAGACCGGAACCATCGTCTCCAACGAGAGCGCGGACATCATCCGCATGTTCAATTCCGCCTTTGACGGCGTGGGCGCGAAGGCGGGCGACTATTACCCCGAGGCCCTGCGCGAGGAGATCGATGGGCTGAACGCGCGCATCTATGACACGGTCAATAACGGGGTCTACAAGGCCGGTTTCGCCACCAGCCAGCGCGCCTATGAGGAGGCCGTGGGGCCGTTGTTCGAGAGCCTGGACTGGCTCGAAGCGCGCCTGTCCCAGGGCGGGCCGTATCTGACAGGCGAAACCCTCACCGAGGCGGACTGGCGGCTCTATACGACGCTGGTGCGCTTTGACCCGGTCTATCACGGCCATTTCAAATGCAATCTGAAACGCCTGATCGACTATCCGCACCTGGCCGCCTATGCCCGGCGCCTGCACGCCCATGAGGATGTGGCGGGACTATTCAATCTCGAGCACGCCAAGCGCCACTATTACGAGAGCCATGACATGATCAATCCGTCCGGCGTGGCGCCTCTGGGCCCGCTGCGCCATGCGGCGGACGGGTCTGGCTGACACCCCTCCCGCGAATCCGTGAGGGCTGCTAGGATCATGGGCGAAAGGCGCTGTGGAAGCGCCGCTGACAGGAGCCCGACCCCATGATCCGCACCGCCTTGGCCTTCGCCCTGCCCGCCCTGATGATCGCCGCCTGCGGAGCGCCCGACCCGGCGCCGGGATCCGAAGACCTGGACGCCGCGCCCGAAACCGTTCTGGAGGCCGGCGCGGCGGACGCCCTGACCGGGCCGGAATGGATCGTCACCGCCATTGACGGCGCGGACGTCATCGAGGACGCCGCGCCCACCATCGCCTTCCTGCCCAACGGGGTGACCGGGGCGGCGGGCTGCAACCGTTTCAATGGCGGCTATGAGGCCGACGATATGACGCTGAGCTTCGGTGCGCTGGCGACCACGCGCATGGCCTGCGCCGAGGACCGCATGGAGCAGGAGCGCGCTTTCCTGACCATTCTCAGCCAGATCGTGTCCTATGAGGCCAGCGATGACGGGACGGGACTGACCCTGACCGCCTCGGACGGCCGCACCATCACCGCCACGCGTTAGCAATATCATTCACCGGTAGAGGGGACCTGCCGCCATGAAACTTGCCGCCATACTGATCGCGTCGGCCTCAGCCGCCCTCCTGCTCGCCGCCTGCCAGGCGCCGGAGGAGACCGCAGAAGAAGCCGCTGACGAGGCCGCGCGTGAAGGCGCCGGGGCGGAAGCGCAGGCGGACGCGCTGCTCCCGGATGAGATCGCTGGGCTTTTGCCGCTCAGGGGTTTTGGCCATGAGCCCAACTGGCATGTGCGGGTAGAGGCCGAGACCACTACCCTTTACCGCCAGACCGACCCGATCGTGAGCTTCCCCACCCGCGCCCGTCAGGACGCCAGCGGCGGCGTGCACCTGCAGGACCCGGACGGGCTGGCCCATGTGGCGTTCGCCCGCGCAGTCTGCCGCGACATAGCCACCGGCATGCCCCATCCCTTCACCGTCTCGGCCCAGACTGACGAGGACGCGTTCCAGGGCTGCGGCGGCGATCCTGAAACCCTGTTCTCCGGCATCGACTGGACGCTGGGCGAGCTGGAAGGCGAGACTTTCGTGAGCGAAGGAGAGCTGTCCATCCGCTTTGACGAGGGCCGGGTCTCCGGCGCCAGCGGCTGCAACCGCTTCATGGGCGGCTATGAGCTCACCGGCGAGATGCTCACCCTCACCCAGATGGCCTCCACCCAGATGGCGTGCAGCCAGGACGGGGTGATGGAGCAGGAATTACGCCTTCTGGAAGTGCTCTCGGACGTGCAGATGTTCGACCTCACCGATGAGGGCGATCTGGTGCTGCGCACCGGCCGGAACGAAACCGTCACGGCCCGGCGCGAACACTGAGCCGCACGCCTCTACCAGGCGCCGATCTCGATCAGCTGCGTGCGCAGATCGTCCGGCAAGTCCTCCCCGCCGGCCTGCACCGACAGGTCGGCGGGCGCGTCTTCGGCCTTGAGATAGCGCCAGCCCTGGAAGGGACGGCGCGGCGAAGGGGCAGTGCGCACCAGCTCGGGATCAAGCCGGATCGCGCAGCGCTTCACACCGTCCTCGTCTGTAAATTCCTCAAGATCCACAATGCGCTGGCGCACCTGTATCACCCGCCGGATCACCCAGTAGAGCGAGCCGCCGTCCAAGAGCTCGGCCGCCCGCTTCGGGGTCATGCGCGTGACATGCTCCATGGGACGCCCGTCCGGGGCGATGGTGTCGCGCCAGGCCTCCAGATCCTCAATGGAATCGGCGCCCACGCACAGCTTGACCAGATGAAGCGGCATAAGACTGATCTAGGGCGAGTCCGCCGCCGGGCCAAGACCGGTCCCGGCGCCGCCTTCATCGCGCCAGTCGACGGACAACAGTTCGATGCGCATGGACTGCTCAAAGCGCCGGAACGCCGCCGATCCGGCCAGGCTCATTTCCATAGCCGAAAACCGCGGCCCGCCCAGGTCAGGATCGTGCACGAAGTCCTGCCTCATCGAGAAACGGTCCAGCCGCGCCGCGACATTGGGCTTGAAGCTTTCCGCCGCGAAAAACCTGAAGCCCCGGATCTCTGCGCTTGAAGGATCGACAATCACCTCGCCGCGCAGCGCCCGCAGCATGGCCGCGCTGGCGTCCTCGCTGCCCGGCAGGGCCAGGGGCGCAAAACTGTAGACCTTGCCGCCATCGTCCAACGTACGCTCCAGCGTGGCGCGTTCGCCGATCGCTGCTCGCAAGTCGCTGAAATCCACCGATCCGACATTCATTCTGGTCCGGGGCGCGCCGTCCTCGTCAGCCTGTTCTGAACGGCCCCCGCGCCGGATGGAGGCCCAGACATCGCGCTGGCCGTCGCTGAGAGCGTCCTCCTCAGGTTCAAGCAGCACATACTCGCGCGCGCCATCATCTGACCGGAGCAGTTCGACGGTGACGCTCTCGCCTTCCACCGTCCAGCGCAGGGCCATGCGCGCGGGCGTGCGCTCGCTGACCGTGGCCGAAAGCGCCGTCTCCAGCGGATCGGGCAGCTGGGCGTGCGCGCCGGCAACGGTGATCAGCGTCAGCGTCAGCGCAGCTGTCAGTGAAAAGCGTGCGGTCATGGGAACACCCTCTGCCTGATCGTGACGGCACGATGACAGGCAGGCAGGCGGCATTCCACTTACAAACCCGACAGGTCAGGCCGCCGCGCGGTCGCGATAGCCGGTATCGGCGCCCAGATCCACCTCGAACGTGTCCTCGCTCTTGGGCATGGGCTTGCGCGGACCGGCGATCTTCATCCCGGCCTTCCAGGCCTTGGAGAAAGCGAGCTTGGCCAGCGCCTGCACGCCTTGAGTGCTGGTGCTGCGCGGTTTGAGGCCCATTCGGCGCATGGCGCCATTGGCGTGCAGCACCGCATTCCGCATCAACGAGGCCTTGGTCACCACCTCGCAGGTAATGGAGACATTGAGCCCCTCCACATTCTCCACCCGGTGCGGGGCGTGCAGCGGCCAGCTCACAAAGCTGCCCGGCGTCAGATCCATGGTGGCGGCGTCTGCATCCCAGGCCGGATCAAACGGCATGTCCTCGGTCTTTTCCTTGTGCAGCAGGCCCTCCATGGAGGGCTCATGCAGCCAGGGCGCATGGGGAGGATAGATGCGGAAGCGTTTGACGCCCTTGACGTGGAGAAGCAGCGTCTCGGACACGTCGGCGTGATAGAAGACCTGGGCCTTGGGCGAGGAAATCAGAATGCCGCCATAGGCGCTGATCGGGCGGTATCCCGGATTGAGACGGCGCAGCTGGGCGAACAGGCCCTCAAACAGCGGCTTGTAGACCGCATCGCGATTCATCGCCTCACGCAGATTGATCCACAGCTTGCCCTCGCGCACCGCCTCGAGCAGCTGCATGCCCGACAGATTATGAGCCGAGCCCGCGCGCCAACTGTCAAAATCGGACGGGTCGTCGCCCATGGTGCAGATATCGGTGAGCTCGCGCGGATGGCGCTCCAGTAGGGCGGCCAGCGCTTCCTCAGTGAACTCTCGGGCCATATGCAGGCGGTGACGCGCGGTCATCACGCCCTTGCGGAACTCAGAGCGCTTGTCCTCATTCCAGTCGATCAGCACAGGTTCGGTCATGGTCGGACCCCGTCACATTGCGAGACGCGCACAGGCGCGTGCAGGCAAGGGACGCAGGCTTCATGCCAGCGCTCAGGGCGCGTCGTCTGCGGACGCAGGCATCTCCCGCTCGAAATAGCCGAAGATCGTGCGCCACAAATGCACTTGCAGGGGCGGCGGGCGGATGCCGTGGCGCTCGCCGGGATAGGTCATCATGTCAAAACGCTCGCCGCGCTCCTGCAGGGCCGCGAACAGGCGGGTGGAATTGTCGAAGGTGACATTGTCATCGGCCATGCCGTGAATGATCAGGGTCGGCGTCCGGTAACCATCCAGATGGGCGAACACCGAACCGGCCTCATAGTCTTCGGCGTTGTCTTGCGGCGTGCCCATATAGCGCTCGGTATAATGGGTGTCGTAGAGCGCCCAGTCCGTGACGGGCGCACCGGAGACGGCCGCAGCGAAGCGCCCGGGCGCCTGCAGCGTGGTCATCAGCGCCATATACCCGCCATAGGACCAGCCCCACAGCCCGATCCGGTCTGAATCCACGAAGTCCAGGCCTTGCAGATAATCCAGCCCGGCGATCTGGTCGGCGGCCTCGACAATGCCCATGCGCCGGTGCAGCGCCGCCTCGAAGGCGTGGCCGCGATTGGAACTGCCGCGATTGTCCAGCTTGAACAGGATATAGCCGTGGGCCGCAAACAGCTGGTCGCGCGGATTGGTCCAGCCGCGATGAACGGTCTGGACCAGCGGCCCGCCATAGACCTGCACGATCACCGGGCAGGGGTTTTGCGCCGTGCAGTGATCGGGGCGCAGCATGGACCAGTGCAGCTCGGTCTGGCCGTCAGCCGCAGTGAGGGTTCCGAACTCAGGCGAGACATGGGCGCCGATATGGGGGTGATAGGGATGGCCTTCATCCAGCGCGTTTTCCTCGATCCAGGCGATGCGCGACCCGTCAATGGCGTAGAGGCCGACCTGGGGCGGGGTGTCGGGATCGGACCACGTCCCGATAAACGCCTCGCCGCCCCGGCCCATGACGGTCGACCAGCGCCCCTGGCCTTGCGTGATCGCCTGCGGCTCGCCGCCCTCGAAAGATACGGCGTAAAGATGGCGCTCCAGCGGTGTCTCGCGCCAGCCCTCGAAATAGACTGTTTCGCCATCCTCAGAGAGTCCGGCCAGGCTTGTGACCATCCAGTCTCCGCCGGTCAGCGCGCGCGCCTGCCCGTCTGCGCTCACATGATAGATATGGCGGAAACCACTGCGCTCGGAGGTCCAAAGAAACCCGCCATCTTCCAGCGTGATGAAGTCATCCGACAGATTGATCCAGGTGTCCGCCCGCTCTCTCAGGATCGTGCGCGAACGCCCCGACGCGGCATCGGCGGACAGGATGTCGAGCCCGGTCTGGGCGCGGTTCTGGCGCTGGATCCATATCCGCGCGCTGTCCCGGCTCCAGTGCACGCGCGCCAGATAGATATCGGTCTCCTCACCGAGATAGACCGGTCTGCGCGCGCCCGTGGCGACATCGATCACCCACAGCGTCACCAGCGCATTGGGCCGGCCCGCGCGCGGATAGCGCTGATCGGTGACCGTGACTCCGTCCGCCGTCACGCCAAAGCGCGGGATGATGTCCACCGGCGTCTCGTCCAGGCGCACCACGGCGATGCGGGCGCCGTCGGGCGACCACCAGTATCCCGTCATGCGGCGCATTTCTTCCTGGGCCACGAACTCGGCCACGCCCCAGCTGACCGCGCCCTCGCCCTCTGTGGTCAGCGCGCGCTCCTGGCCGGTTTCCAGATCATGGACCCAGAGATTTTGCTCACGGATGAAGGACACATGGCGCCCGTCCGGGCTGATGCGCGCATCGGTCTCGAATTCAGGCGTATCGGTCAGGCGCCGGGCCTCGCCCGTCTCCACATCCACATGGAACAGATCGCCGTCCAGCGGGACCAGAATGGCGCGCCCCTCGCTGTCCCAGTCATAGCTGACCACGCCGGTCTCGCTGATGCGGGCGCGTTCGCGGAACTGGATTTCAGCCTCTGACAATGCACGCTCTTGCGGCGCCAGAGCGCGCGCATCCACCAACCGGTAGGTGCGCCCGTCGGCTGCGTCCATAGCCCACAGATCAAGCACGGTGCGGTCATCCTGGCGCGGACGCAGGAAGCTGATCCGGCTGCCATCGGGCGAGAAGCGCAGGCCCCGCGGCGCCGGACCGGACAGGGACGGCGAGGCGAAGACGCGCTCAATGGTCAGAGCCTCGCCCTCGCGGACCTCATCGCCCGGGGCTTCCCGCTCAGGGCGCAAATCGGGCGCGGCCGCATTCGGGCGCGGCGCGTCCGGGCCCAGATGCGGCGCGGGCGCCCCGCAGGCGGTGGCCAGAAGAAGAGCGGTAAAGGCGAGCGCGCGCATGGGCGGAACTCCGGGCTGTCAGACGATTGCGCCCGCCACGCTAATGCCGGAGCTGACGATGTAAAAGACGCCGCCCGGCGCTGGATGCGCCGGGCGGGTGTCAGGTCTATTGCTCCAGGCCCAGCATGTCAGGCAGGGGCAGGTCTGCAGGCGGCGGCTCTCCGCCAGGACCTTGCAGATAATGCTTCATCCAGCGCATCACCCGCAGTGCATAGTCATACTGCGCCGCCGCCCGGGCATTGCCATGGCCCTCACCGGGATAGGTGACCAGACGCACTGGCGCCTCGCCGGCCATCTTCAGATAGCGGTAGAGGGTGTAGGACTGGGTGGCGTGGACGCGCAGATCCGCCTCGCCATGCAGGATCAGGGTCGGCGTGCGCGAGCCTTCAGCGTGGCGGGTCGGGCTTTTATCCAGCCACATATCCCAGTTCTCCCACGGGTATTCCATGAAATGGACATCGACCATTTCAACCGGAATCTCGGTGGTGCCGAAGAAGGAGATGAGATCAGTCAGCGCCACGAACGGCGCCGAGGCCGCGAAGTGCTCGGTAGCAATCGTCGCGCCCCAGGCCGCCGCGAAGCCGCCATAGGAGCCGCCGGTGATGCCGACGCGGTCAGGATTGATGATCCCCTCTTCAGCCAGCGGGGCGATGGCGTCGACAATGTCCCAGAACTCGTCGCCCGGCGGGTCGAGATGGTCGAGCTTCATGAAGCGCTCGCCCCGGCCCGTGGAGCCGCGATAGTTGGGATACAGAATGGCGAAGCCCTCGCCGGCCGCGATATGGCCGAAGCGCGAGTAATTATTGAGCCAGCCATCGCTGTCATGGGCTTCCGGCCCGCCATGGACCGTCATGATCAGCGGCCAGCCGCCGCGCGGAGCGCGGCCTTGCGGCGTGATCAGCACGCCCTCGACCCGCTCGCCGTCGCGGGCTTCCCATTCCACGGTGCGCTGGACGCCCCAGGCGATATCGGCCAGTTGCGGATTGTGATCGGTCCAGCGCGCGAACGCCTCGCCGGGCCGGGCGAAAAACAACTCACGCGGATGGGTGGGAGCGTCCACCACCGCGGCGATGGCGCCGCTATCGCGGTGCAGGTCGATGCTGCGCAATACGCCGCCCTCGAACGGGGTGCGGGCGCGCTCCTCGCCATCCACGCCATACTGCAACAGCGCGCTGGTGGTTCCGGTGTGGGCCAGCGTCAGGATGGTGTCATTGTCCAGCCAGGCCAGACCATAGAGATGTTGCTCGGCCCAGCGGTCCACATAGGCCATCTCACCGGTGCGCGCATCGGCGATGTGGAGCGTGCCGTCGGTGGAATCGGCCCGGTCGGCGCCGGCCAGGAAAGCCAGGCGCGCACTGTCCGGCGAAAACGCCGCCGGCCCAAGCTTGCTGAGCGTTTCGGCCACACTGATCACGCGGCCATTGCGCGCATCCACCACATGCCAGCGCCGGCTCATCAGATTGTCGTCCACCAGCGCGGTCGGCGCCAGATCGACCGCCAGGCGCGCGCCGTCCGGGCTGACGATCACCTGGGTGGCGTGGCCGTCCAGATCGAAGCGTGTGGCGGGCGTATCGGGCGCGGTGAGATCGGCGCGCCAGACATGGGAGAAGACCTGCTGCTCCTCGAATACATTGGCCCGGAAGCCCCGCTCGGCCAGGCGCGCGCGCATGGGATCGGGCCGGTCCTGGGCGACGAAATAGAGCGTGCGGCCATCGGGCGCGATCTGATAGCTGCGGATCGCCTGGGGATGGGAGAAGATGCGCTGCGCCTCGCCGCCGGCCAGATCGATGCGGTAGAGCGCCATGGCGCTGTCACCGGACCGGTTGGCCAGGAAGGTCACGCCCTGCCCGTCCGGGGTCCAGGCGATGGCGGCCACCCGGCCCTCGCCAGCTACAAAGGCGCGGCTCTGCCCCTCGCCGGTGGCGATATGAAGCTCGATATGGGCTACGCCATCGGAGGCGCCGCCGGGCACGTCGCGCGGCACGGTGACGGTATAGGCTGCGCGCTCGCCGTCAGGCGAGATCACCGCCGCGCCCACCTGGCGGATCTGGAACAGGTCTTCAATGGTCAGCGGGGTCTGCTGGGCCCCGGCGGCGGCGCTGAGCAGCGCTGCAGCCATCAGCGCCAGAGCGCCGCGCAGGATCGGGAGGGTCATGACAGGCCATCCTTCCTCGAGTGAATGATGGCGCACACTAACCGCCCGCAAGTCCGGGCGTCGAGACGTCAGGCGCCTCAACCCGCCGGCATGCGCACCCGCACGCGCACGCGCGTTGTGCGCCCGGCGCCGTCCACGGCGGTGAGGGTGTAGAAGCCCGGCCCGCCCGGCGTCCACAAAGGCGAACCGCCAGCGTCACGGGGCACCGGCGCACCATCGGCATACCAGCCCAGCCGTCCCTCCCCGCGCGCGGCGAGCACGAAGCCGCGCGCGCCATCTTCGGCCCAGATCTCCGCGCCATCAGGCGGAAACAAAATTTCCGGCGGGGCGCCGTCGCGCTCGAACCGCTCCAGCGGGCGGGGCGTGGGCGCGCTCTGGCTTGAGCGCGGGCGGGCGCGCGCGGCGAAGCCCGGATCAATGCGCGCCACCGCGTCATAAAGATCAAACAGAGCCGGCAGCGCGGCGGCCCGGCCCGTCACCCCCGGGCGCGGCGCGCCATCCGGGCGCCCGGTCCACACCACGATTACATACCCCCCGGCCACCCCCGCCGCCCAGGCGTCGCGATAGCCGTAGGAGGTGCCGGTCTTGTAGGCGATAGCCGGGGCCGAACTGGTCAGCCGCGCGGGCATACGGCCCGGCGGAGCGGGCGAGCCTTCAAGAATGGTGATCACCTCGCGCGCGGCGGGCGCAGCGATGAGACGCACCGGGGCGCGCCGGGCCGCGCTTTCCTCGCCCTCGGTCCAGACCAGCGGCCTGGCCCGGCCCTCATCGCCCAGCGCAGCGTAGACCAGCGCCAGATCACGCGCGCTGAGGCCCAGCCCGCCCAGCCCCACCGCCAGTCCCGTCGCCCCGCCCCGCGCGCCCGGCAAAGACGGCGCGCCGCCCGCCTGGGACAGGACGGCGGTGAAGCGATTGGCGCCCACCTGGTCGAGCACGCGCACGGCGGGCACATTAAGCGAATGCTGCAGGGCCTCTGCCACCGTCACCTCGCCGCGGAACAGGCGGTCGAAATTCTCCGGCTGATAGCTGGCGAAGCGGGCGGGCAGGTCAGCGATGCGGGTGCCCGGCGCCGCCGACCCGTCCTCGAAGGCCAGCGCATAAATCAGGGGCTTGAGCGCCGAGCCCGGCGAGCGACGGCGGTCGGTCAGATCCAGCCAGCCGCCCGCCCGATCCAGCCCCGCCGAGCCCACGGCCGCGCGCACCGCGCGGGTCTCGATCTCCACGATCAGGGCGGAGGCCTGCACCGCCTCGCCCGCCCCTTGCGCCAGCGCCGCCACCAGACGCTCGGCCTCGCCCTGCAGGCGCGCATCGAGGGTGGAGCGCACCTCGCCTGCAATAGTCGCTCGCGCACGAATGGTCTCGGCGGCATGCCAGGCGCGCGCCGGAAAGGCGTGACGGCCTTCAGGGATCGCCTCGTCGGCAGCGTCGGCGGCGCGGGTTTCGCTGATCAGCTCCAGACGCGCCATGCGCTGGAGCAGGCGCGCGCGGGCCGAGCGCGCCGCTTCGGGGCGCAGGTCCGGCCGGCGCGCCTCGGGCGCCTGGGGCAGGGCGATCAGCAGCGCGATCTGGTCGGGCGTCAGACGGTCGGGCTCGCGGTCGAACCACGCCCAGCTCGCCGCCCTCACCCCTTGCAGATTGCCGCCATAGGGCGCGAGGGTGAGATACAGCTCCAGGATCTCGTCCTTGCTGAGCCGGCGCTCCAGCTGCACGGCTCGCGCCATCTCGATCAGCTTGGCCCCGATAGTGCGGTCCGGGCGCGGCTCCAGCAGGCGCGCGGTCTGCATGGTGATGGTGGATGCGCCCGACTGGATGCGCCCGCTCATCACCGCCTGGCCCACGGCGCGGATCATCGCCAGCGCGTCCACCCCGCCATGGCGGTAGAAACGCCGGTCCTCCACCGCCAGCAGCGCGTCGATGAAGGCCGGGTCGATCCGGTCCAGATCAGCCGCCAGGCGCCAGCGCCCCTCCTCGACCGGAAACGCGCGCAGGGCCCGCCCCTCGCGGTCAGCGACCACGAGCGACACGCTGCGGCCGGCCTCGATGGGCGGCGGCAATACCAAATCGGCTATTTTCAGGACGAAAACCGCCGATAACATTACGAAAACGCCCGAGATGAGCACGACAACCGGCCTGCCCGGCATCCGCCAGTGCGGACTTATCCTCGCCAGGAAGGGGGGGATAGCGCCCATCTTGTCACTCGCCGATGACCAGCCTTGAGGAGCCCGTGCGCGCCGTCACGTCCGGCCTGTACATGTCCTCGGCCACCGCGCCCGGCAGGGCGAAATCGCCCGGCGTCACCGCCCGTACCAGATAGGCGAAGCGCTCTGTGCGGCCCCGGCGCGACTCGATCGCGGCAACAAACCGGTCATCACGCGCCTCGGTGACCTGCGCGTAGCTCAGATCGCCCAGGAAGGCGTAAGGACCGTCCGGCGCGCCGTCCGAGGGCTCCAGCAGGCCCTCGATCTCAAAGCCCGCAGGCAGGAGATCGGCAATGGCGTAGCTCGCCAGCGCCTGACGCACCGGGCTCAGCTCGATGAGCACCACCAGCCGGTCTCCCTGGGATACCGCCGACAGGTCAGCGGCGTCGCCAAACACGGTAAACACCTGTTTTTCAAGATCCAGCTGGCTCGACGAGGCGGGCGGCGCGGACGCCGGCGCGCCACGGGCCATGGCGGTCAGGAAGACCGGATTGCGTCCGGTGTTCTCGAACGTCCCGGCTTCGGCCAGGGCGGCGGCGTCATAGCTCACCGCGGCTGGATCCTCCGCCACGCCGTCATAGCTCACTGACACTTGCGTCCCCTCACCGGCCAGCGCGCGCGCGGCCATGATCAGGAAGGCTTTTTCCTGGGTGGTCAGGCGCGAAGGCTCGGGCACATTCGTGCCCAGAGGTCCGGACAGACGCTCCACCACAGCGCCCTGTCCGGCTTCAGCGGCCAGGGCCAGAACACCGGCCATGTCGCGGCGGGGCGACTGATACCAGTCGCCTTCATTGCGATAGCCCAGCGCCTCCATAGCGGCCTCGAACGCGCTGGCTGCGCGCGCCTGATCGCCAATGGCGGCCAGGCCTGCGCCAATATGGGCGCGCGCCAGCGGGCTCTCGATACGCCGGATGCGCTCGTCATGCATATAGCGCAGGCGCGAGCGGTCCGGCTGGCCATTGCGGGCCAGCACATAGAGCGCATAGGCCGAGCTGCGGTCCTCCAGACGCTCGCGGGTGTCGCGGCTCCAGCGCGCTTCGGGCACGGACGAATTATAGCCGGATGCCCGCCACAGCTCACCCCGGGCCACGGGCTGCAGCTGGGCCAGAGCGCGTTCGACAGACGCGCGCGGCACGCTGTAGCCGGCCTCGGCGGCGCGGGTCAGGAAGTCCGTGGCGTAGGCGCCCAGCCAGGGCGTGGCCAGGCCGTCTCCCATGCGCCACAGGCCAAACGCCCCGTCCGCACTCTGGCGTGACAGCAATTGTTCGATGGTGCGGCGCACGTCGGCTGCAGCTCCGCCGGGCGCATCATCGCGCGCCAGCGCCGCCAGCTGAGCGGCGTAGAGCAGCGGCCAGGCCCGGCTGAGGCTCTGTTCGGTGCAGGCGAAGGGATAGGCGGCCAGATCGCGGTAAAGCGGGCCGGGATCAATCGGGAAGGCCGAGGCCGTCACCTGCAGCGAACCTGATCCGTCGAGATAATGCGCCAGCGCATCGCGCGGCGGCGACCAGCGCTCACCAGGGCTGAGGATCTGCCGGCTGATTCGGGTTTCCGGCAGCCAGGGCGAGCGCACCTCGATGGGGTAGTTGCGCACGGTGGCGAAGGCTTCAGGTCCGTCCACCGACAGGCGCAGGGCACCCACGCCCACCGCCTCGCCCGTCAGAGCAACACGGCGGTCCTCACGCTGGCCGGGAGCGAGATCCAGGCTCACGGCCTCCCCAGGCGCGCTCAAGGGACCCTCCGCGCTGACGCGCGCGGTGAAGGCGCCCTCGGGCAGGTCGATATTGTCAATCGTGACCGTAGCCTGGGCGGTATCGCCCGGAGCCAGGAAGCGCGGCAGGATCAGTTCGGACGGCGCATCCTCGCGCACCGTCACCGCCCGGGAGGCCGAGCCCAGCCCGGTCTGGGACCAGACCGCGGCCATCAGGCGCAATTCTCCATTGAATTCAGGGATATCCAGCGGGATGGAGGCCCGGCCCGTACGGTCGAGCTGAACCGGTCCGGAGAACAGCGCCACGGTCCGGGTCGGCACCACGGAAAGCCCGGCCGCGCCGATCTGGTCACCGCCCGAGCGCACCGCCGCCGCCGCGCCCTG
Source organism: Alkalicaulis satelles (assembly GCF_008630495.1). GTDB lineage: Bacteria > Pseudomonadota > Alphaproteobacteria > Caulobacterales > Maricaulaceae > Oceanicaulis > Oceanicaulis satelles. The sequence continues at coordinate 42,970 of NZ_VWOJ01000005.1, read as the reverse complement.
ATTGGGATCAAGCAGACGGCCATAATCATCAAGCAGATCCACCCCCAGGGCCGGCTTGCCATAGAACCAGGCTTCCGGATCGGGCGAAGTGAAATTGGTCAACAGCAGAATACCCTCGTCCACCGCCGACAGGGTGACCCAGGCGCGCTCACCGGACGGGCCGTCCCCGGCGCGCACATCGACCACCAGCGGGCGTTCGGGATGGACGCGCTCGGGCGCACCCAGCGTCACGTCAAAACGGCGCCCGTCCACATTCACCGGCACGAAGGCCACCCCCACCGCGCGGCGCGGACGGGGCTGATTGACCGCATCGCGGCCGGTATAGACGCTGACCATCACATAGGCGCCCGATCCCCATTCGCGGGTGACCGGCAGGGTGAGTTCGGCGCCAGCCTCGGACACTTCGATCTGACGCGAGGCGAGGATCCGGTCATTGGCCACCACCACTTCAGCCCTGCCTGCATAAGGCGCACGGATAGTGATGGTTGCGTTGCCGCCGGTCTGGGGCGCGCGATCTGGACCGGCCACGCGCACGGTGTCGGGCGCTTCCTCGCCCGGACGGGCGCGGCCGCCATAACCGACCCAGAAGCCCGACGAGGCCACATCGCGCTCGCCATCGGACACGATCAGCGCGTAATCGCCCCAGCTGAGCGCGCCGGTGGAAATGGCCGCCGGCTCTGCGCCGTCCAGGCGCGCCTGGCCGCTTTCGATGGGCACGACACGCTCGGAACGCCGCCAGCGCCACTGGCCGCCATCGGTGCGGTACCAGTCATAACTGTAATCGCGGCGCACCAGGCGCCATTGCAGATCGGCGCGAACCGGCGCGCCCTCGACATCCACCGCCACCAGGGAGAAGCGGGCCGGGGCATTGCGGTCAATCGTCCCGTCAAACTCCGGCTTCAGGCCGGCATAGCGCTCAAGCGGACGGTATGGGATGCGCACATCATCAGCCACGGCGCGCCCGCCGGGCTCCTGCACGCGGATCACCGCGCGCACGCGCAGGGGCAGGCTCGAATCCTCGCCGCGCCCGTCAGCGGACACCGGCACGCTGGCCTCGCCGCGCCCGTCGGCCATGGTGCGCGGCAGGTCCATGAAGCTTTCCGAAAAGCGCTCGTCATGGCGTCCGAAGCGATAGCCCTCCCAGTCCGGGAAGGGATTGGGATCAGGCTCCACCCGCGCCGAGCCCTCCACAGGAAGGCCCGCGCCGGGTGCGCCATAGAGGAAGCGCACGCGCGCATCGACCATGCGCGATTGCCCCGCCAGCAGGGGCGTATCGGTGTCGGCGCTCAGGCTCAGCTCCACGCGCTGGGGTACGAAATCCTCCACCGCGAAGCGCGCCGAGCCCACCTCGCCCGCCCCGTCCAGCGTCAGGGACAGCCGCCACTGCCCGCGCGCAGCGCTGCGCGGCAGCTCAAAGCCGTGGGAAAGCCCGCCAGCATTGCGCGCGCCGTCAAAACGGTGGCGCGTCAGCTCCAGACCATTGGGCTGATAGACGATGAGGGCCCCCGCGCGGTCCTCCACCGCCCGCGCCGCCGCGTCGCGGATCAGGGCGCTGGCCTGCACCGTCTCGCCGGGCCGGTAAACACCCCGGTCGAGATAGAGATAAGCGTCCGCCGCTGCGGGACGGTCGCGCCCCGAGACGGGGTGGCTCGAAAGATCCACCGGATTGCGGGTGAGATCCAGCAGCGCAAAATCGCCATCGGCCCCGTAAGCGGCCAGCATGCGCGGCGCATTGCCGTCGGCGCCGCTCATCAAAGCCCGGCTGAAGCGCGCCTTGCCGTCCAGGCCCGTGGTCTGGGTGGCGAGCACTTCATTGGAGCGGGCGATCAGGCGCACGTCCACGCCCTGGGCCGGGCGCGCGTTTTGCAGCGAGCGCACCGTCACCTCCATCCCGTCCGCCCCGCGCCAGGCGGTGAAGGCCAGATCGGTGACGATCAGCCAGCGCCGGGCGCGGGCATGGTTATTCCGCCCCCCATTGCCTGAAACGGCTTCATAATCATCAACTTCCACATAATAGGCGCCCGGCTGGAGCCGCCCGATGGCTTCGGCCAGCGGGAACACCGTGGTCACCTGGGCGTTGACGGGGCCGGGCGTGTCCATCGCCCCGCGCCAGACTTCCACTCCGGCGTCGCCGGGCACTTCCTCGCCATAGGCCCAGCGCCATTCGCCGCTGGCGGCGTTGAAGCCGGAGGTGATCTCGCGGAAGGCCAGCGCCCGGTCGGTCACCCGGTGCACGATGACGCGCACCCGGTCCACATTGACCGTCTGGATGGCCAGCCCGTCCGCGTCCACGCGCGGCAGGATGATCCCGTCGCCGGCAAAGCCAATAAAGGCGGGCCGGTCGTCAAAGTTCAGCACCGCCTCCTCATCCGCCGCCAGGCGCTGGCCGTCCGCCGACGGCAGGCCCTCGCGCAAGGTCACCGTGCGGGTCTGGCCGAATTGCAATCCGCCCACGCACAGGCGCTGGCCGTCCACAGCCAGGGAGACCGGCTCGTCGATGGCGATATAGGCCGAGTAGTCCACATCCGGGTCGAGGGGGGCGGAGAAGGTCAGGCACAGCTCAGGGGCGGGCGATTCCAGATTGATGGCGTAGCGCAGATACTCGAACCGGTCGGGCGCTTCTTCCGCCGCGCGCGGCGCATCGGCGGCGCGCGGCGTCAGCAGCGGACCCTGCGGCGCGGGCGCGTCGGCGCCGCCGCCGGGATCGCACGCGGCCAGCGCCCCCGCCAGCATCATCAGACCGGAAAGGCGAAGCAGTGAGCGCGCGATCATGGCGGCGTCCCCTCGTATGTGCGTGTCCCTTAGGAGATTTTCGCAGGTTTGGCCGCGATGTCGAGGCCCGTCCCTAGTCGCCGCGCGCCGTTCCGGCCAGAAACGCCGTCACGGCGTCCGGATCAGATGCGGTCATCTGGGCATTCAGCCAGTCCGCCGCCGTCTTCGGGGCCTGGCGCAAACGCTTGTGCAGGGCAAGGGCGGCGGCGCGCGAAGCGGCGCCCGGGTCGGGCGGCGCGCTGATCAAGCGTCCGCTGATCCAGTCATGGGTCGCGCCTTGAGCCCAGCGGGCCAGGCGCAACGCCTCCAGCCCCACCGCAAACCGCAAGCCGCCCGCCCGCGCAGGCGCGTTGATCACGGGACCGGGCGGCGCCTTGCGCGCTTCGGGCGGGACCAGCGGCAGCACCGCCCGGCGCGCGGGCGTGTGTGATCGCCCGCCCAGCGCCTCGTCCAGAACCGCTTTCAGTCCCGCGCCGTCATCGCCGGGCGGGGCGAGACGCACGGCTTCGGCCAACATCCGGCCATCGGCCAGGACATGGCGCTGGACCAGCATCAGGCCGCCCGCCTGCACTTGGGGGGCGGAGAGTTCGAAGCCCGCTTCGGCCCCGTCCGCGGGCGCTTCGGCGGAGAGAATGATCTGGGTGAATGCCCCGGCGGCCACGCCATGGCCAGGCGCCGGGCGCGTATCGATAATCTGACGTGCGCGCAGGAGCCCCAGACTGCAAGAGAGCTCCGCCCGGCCTGCACTGGCGCGCACATCGTCAAGGCGCACGCCACGCGCCAGCCGGGCGTGGGAGGAGGCGCTGAGCGCGTCCAGCGCGGCGTCCTGAACCGCCTGCGCCTCGACTGTCCAGATGGGCGCGGCGCTCAGGGTCCCGGCCCGCCCGGCATAGCGCACGGCCCGGGTCTCATTCACCGCAAAGCGCGCCAGCGCATGGCCCGGCGGGGCGGGAAACACCCACACGCGCCGGTCAGGCCGGGCCTCGCGCGGGTCAATCACCAGCAGGGACAGGCCCAGGCCCGGCCCCGCCAGCGCCCGCGCCAGCGCCAGACCCGCCATGCCCGCCCCGATAATGATCACATCCGCATCCGCTCGCATGATGCGGAGGAAGCCGCACACAGCAGCGCGGCGTCAAGACAGGGCTTGCCCGGCGCCGCTTTGCGGACCGCCAGAGAGGAACTAGAATGTCCGGACAAGCTCAGCCCCATGGGAGACCGCCATGCTGATCGCCGCCCTGCTCGCCGCCGCCTTTCCCGCCCCTGTCAGCCTGGACGAAATCGCGGTTTATGATCGGCTGGACTGGCCGCGCGAGGTGACCGAGTGCGACCGGCTGGCGGCCCACCCTGATGATCCTGAACGGGTGGCCGAAGGCGTGGCGCAGGGCGATGTGGACCTCGTCGCGGCGCGTGCGGCGTGCGAGGCGGCGGTAGCGGCGGACCCGGACAATCCGCGCCTGAATTACCAGCTGGCGCGGGTGAACGGCTATGCGGGCAGCCATGACGAGGGCCAGCCGTTTCGCGATGCGGCCCTGCGCGCGGGATACCCGCAATCGCTGTTCGTGGTGGGCTATATCCGCCTGACCGGCTGGGATGGGCGCCCGGCTGACGCCTGCTATGGCGGCGAGTTGATCCGGCGCTCGGCCCGGGCCGGGCGCTTCGCCGGGCTGGTGGGCTTTCCCCACTACGCCCTGACCGGACGCTTTGCAGGCTGCCCGTCAGACCAGCCGCGCATCGACCGCGATGAAATCGCACGCTTTCTCGATCACGCCGAGGCTGACGCCCGGGGCTTCTACCAGGAGCTTCTGGTCATCCATCTGCGCCTGCGGATGGATGAGCGGATGGGGGAGTGATCACTCCGCCGCCACTTTCAGCGCCTCGCCCTGGGGCGCCCAACTCTTGTGGCGCAGGGCGCGGCCCAGGGTCTGGCGCCCGGCGGCCTCGGTGAAGCCCGCCCCGTCCCAGACCTGAACGCCGCTCACCAGTACGGCGCGCACCACGCCGTCAGAGCGGTTGACCATCTGTTCGTGCTCATAGTCTTCGCGCCAGACGAAGCGGGAACTGGCTTCTGAATCATAGGCCTGGAGGGCCCGGGGATCGATGATGGCGATATCGGCGCGCGCGCCCTCCTCCAGCCGCCCCGCATCCACGCCGATGAACTCGGCCGGTTCGCGCGTCAGGCGGCGGATCTGGCTGGCGACCCGCTCCAGCCCTTCGGACTGGGCGATCTGCAGGCAACGCAGATTGCCGTCATAGAAGGCCATATTGGTGATGTGGGCGCCCGAATCATTGAAGCCGGGCAGGATTTGCGGGTGGTTGAGAAGCGCGCGCACGATCGCCGGATCGCGATTGGCCGAGACCGTCCACCAGCGCAAGGCCAGATCATATTCGCGCAGGAGATGGAGCATGAAGCCCGCCTCCTCCACGGCGCTGTCCGGCATGGCCTCGAAGGCGGCGCGCTCATCGTCAGAGCGGGCGAGCGAGGCGTCGGCGCGCCAGGCCTGATAGCGGCCATGGACCTGGGCGAAGGTCTCGCCCGTCCAGATGTCCGGCCCGCCGGAGTGGAAGACCATCTCGTTGAAATCACGGTCAAACGCCAGCGTCTCCATGTTCAGGAGCCGCTTCAGCCGGGCCGGGCCGAAGCCGGTCTTGCCCGTCATCCACATTCTGGAGAAGCGCGCCTGGAAGGCCGGATCGTCCAGCAGGGCGCGCCGGCCGGCGGCGTCTTCCAGATCCAGCTCGTTGAGCTCGCGCAGGGCCGGGATTTCCTCGGCCAGCGGATTGATGGGCCCATCCCAGAACACCTTGAACGGCGCGGCCAGCGCCTGGAAGCGGAAATGGCCCTTGAAGAGCGGTGAGTTGTATAACTTCGTCAGCAAAAGAGCGAGCCGGCGCAGGGACTTGTTGGCCGCCACATCAAGCGCGGCCACCGCCGTGACCTTGAGCGGCTTGCCGTGCAGGCGGGCCGAGGTGAGGGCGAAATTGCGCGCCACGGCCAGCGGGCTGTCCTTGGGCGGGGTCGCCTGCCAGATCCGGTCATGGCGGCGCAGCACGCTGGTGAGGCGCTTGAGCTCGCGATACTGGCCGAACTGGCTGGGGATCTTCACCCGGCGATTGGGATCTTCGGACAGGAAATGGAAAGGCAGCGCATCGGTGGAGAAGCCCGGATAGCCCTCCTCCATCGCCGTCTCCAGAAGGGCTTCCATCTGTCTGAGATCGTCCTCGCCGGCCTTGCGCGAGACCGCGCCGTTCAGGCCCATGACCTCGATGCGCAGCATGGAATGTGGAATGAGCGGAATGACATTGCAGCCCAGCGGCAAGTCATCGAGATGGGCGTAATAGCCCGCCGAGCTGGTCCAGACCGCCTTGTCGGCGACCTTGCGCAGCACGGGTTTGGGCATGTTTTCCACCCGGGCGAAACAGTCGACCAGCGGGTCCTCGCCATTGCGGCGCTGATTGCCATAAGCCAGGCCCAGCGAGCAATTGCTCATCATCACGGTGGTGGTGCCGTGGCGCACGGCCTCTTTCAGAGCCGGGTCAAACTCCACCTCGAGGTCGAGATGGGTGTGCAGGTCCACCAGGCCCGGAATCACCCACAGGTCTTGCGCTTCAATGACCTGATCGGCCCTGGAGCGGTCCAGATCCGTCCCGCGCGCGGCGACCCGCCCGGCGCTGATGGCCACATCCTCGCGCACCGGCGGCGCGCCCGTGCCGTCAAACACCAGCCCGCCCGTGATGATGCAGTCATAACGCGCGCTCATGATCGGCCTCCTCCCCGAGTCATGGCCCTTGTGCTTCAGGCCTTGGTCATAGCGGACTGGAATTGAAGGAAGGCGTCAAGCACCTCGCCAGGCGCTTCGAGCTGGGGGTAATGGCCCGCGTGAGCGATGAGTACGGTGTCGGGATTGGGCACAAGCTTTTGATAATGCTCGACCATATGAGCGCCTGATACCGGGTCCAGCGCCCCGTCTATGACCCTTAAGGGAACCGGAGAATCCACCAGCGCGCCCACCCAGCGTTCGCGCGTGGCGCGCCGCTCGGCGATATAGCGGATGAGTTTGTGACCAATACGCGGCATGCCGCCGCCATGCGTGGCCAGCGCCCAGAACGCGTCCAGGGTCTCTTTCGTGGGCTGGGTGTCCGGCCCGAACACCTCGCAAAGCCCTGTTTCAAAACGCTTTCGCGTCATCATGCGGCTAAGCAGCGGCCCTATGGGAGAGTGCAGCAGGCGCTGGGTGAAGGTGGCGCGGTGCTGCTCGGGGAAGAGCCCGCCATTGAGAAAGCAGACCGATACAATCTCCAGCCCCGCCAGGCCCTTGTCCCGCCGGTCGATGACGCGCGCCAGCAATTCCTGGGCGACCGTGTCGCCATAGTCATGGGCCAGGATGTGACAGGCGCTGACGCCCAGCCGGTCCAGCCAGGTTTCGTGCAGGTCGGCCTGGTCCTGGATGGAATAGTCATACCGGGCCGGCTTGTCGGAAAACCCGAAGCCGATCATATCGATAGCAGCCACACGAAAGCGCTCGCACAGCGCCTCCCACTGGTGAACCCAGTCCCAGCTGGCGGTGGGGAAGCCGTGAATGAGAATCAGGACGGGGCGGGCCTCATCGCGCCAGTCGCCGCCGGTGCGCTGGAAAATCTGATGGCCGCGATAGCCGAAATAGCTGCCGCCCGCGCGCCAGTCTTCGAGGGATAGGGGCGCTTGGGGAGGCGGGAACTGGGAGGGGGACATCTTGGGGTCTCGCAGCTTGTGGGCCGCCCAGCTTATCCCCCTGATCCGGCGCCGGAAACCGCCGGTTTCGTACTCAAAACAGCCGTTTTGGTGCTGAAAACGCACCCGTGGGCGCCTCGCGGCTGTTCACGCGATCGTGAACGCTCAGCGCACGTAGCTCGCGCCGTTAAGATCAAATGTGGCGCCCGTCGCCGACGCGCACGCGCCCGACAGGAGCAGGGCGGCCAGGGCGCCGATCTCGTCTGCGTCCGCCATCCGGCCCAGCGGGATGTCCGCCTCGGCCCGGGCGCGCGCTTGCGGGTCCGATAGGGCCATGTCGGTATCGACCCAGCCCGGCGCGATGGCGTAGGCCAGAAGCCCCTGCCCCGCATGGGCGCGCGCCAGCGTCTTGATCAGGGCGATGAGCCCGGCCTTGGAGGCGGCGTAAGACGCATGGTCCGCGTCATCGCCGCGATGGGCCGCACGCGAGGCGATGGCCAGGAGGGTTCCGCCCGAACCGGAGCCCGTACCGGGGAGCCAGTCGCGGGCGGCGAGGCGCGCCAGATCGGCGCAAGACGTCAGATTGACCTGCAGCGTGCGCGCCCAGTTGGCCCGCCAGTCCGCCTCGCCCGCAGCAACGCCAGCGCCTTCGAAAATGCCGTGATTGAGCACCAGAGCGTCCGGCGTGCGCCCGGCGGTCTTCACCGCCGCCGCCCACAGCGCCCCCGCCGCGTCCGGTTCGGCCAGATCCGCCGCGATCAGCCCGGCGCAGCGGGGGCCGAGCGCCGCGGCCACCGCTTCAGCTTGCGCGCGGTTGCGTGCGTAATGGACCAGCACATCGCCGCCAGCATTGGCGCACGCGCGCGCAATCGCCGCCCCCACCCCGCGCGAGGCGCCGGTGATAAGGATCAGGCGGTTTTGAAGCGCGGCCATCGCCCCCTACCCCCTGAACGGGTCCTGCATGAGGATGACGTCGTCGCGTTCGGGGCTGGTGGAGAGGATGGCCACGGGGGTTTCGATCAGCTCCTCGATGCGGCGCACGTACTTGACGGCCTGGGCGGGCAGGTCCATCCAGCTGCGCGCGCCGGCGGTGGAACCGCTCCAGCCCTCCAGCGTCTCATAGACCGGCTCCACCCGCGCCTGGGCCTCGACGCCTGCGGGCAGGCGGTCATACATCTCGCCATTGAGCTTGTAGCCGACGCACACTTTCAGTTCGTCGAACCCGTCGAGCACGTCCAGCTTGGTCAGCGCCACGCCGGTAATGCCGTTGATCTTGGCGCTCTGGCGCACCAGCACCGCATCGAACCAGCCACAGCGGCGCTGGCGGCTGGTGACGGTGCCGAATTCATGGCCGCGCTCGCCCAGGCGCTGGCCGGTGGCGTCGGTCAGCTCGGTGGGAAACGGCCCCTCGCCGACGCGCGTGGTGTAGGCCTTCACAATGCCCAGCACATAGCCCACCTGGCCCGGCCCCACGCCGGAGCCCGCCGCGGCCTGACCGGCCACGGTGTTGGAGCTGGTCACGAAGGGATAGGTGCCATGGTCCACGTCCAGGAACGCGCCCTGGGCGCCCTCGAACAGGATTTTCTTGCGGTCGGCAATGGCCGCATCCAGCGTCTTCCAGACCGGATCGGCGAAGGGCAGGATTTTCGGCGCAATGGCCATCAGCTCGGCGGTCAGGGCGTCGGCGTCATACTCCTCCACGCCAAAGCCGCGGCGCAGCGCATTGTGATGGTGCAAAAGCTCGCCAATGCGCCGGCGCAGATGGCGCTCGTCGGCCAGATCAATCACCCGCACCGCACGACGGCCCACCTTGTCCTCATAGGCCGGGCCGATGCCCCGCCTTGTGGTGCCGATCTTCATGCCGTCATCGCGGTTCTCGCGCAAAGCATCCAGCTCGCGATGAACCGGCAGGATCAGGGTCGCGGTCTCGGCCACGCGCACCAGCTTCGGCGTCACATCCACGCCTTGGGCGCGCACCTTCTCCATCTCGGCGATAAAGGCCCAGGGGTCGACCACCACGCCATTGCCGATGAGAGACAGCTTTTTCTGCACCACGCCCGAGGGCATGAGCGAGAGCTTGTAGGTGACCCCGTCCACAACCAGCGTGTGGCCGGCATTGTGGCCGCCCTGGAAGCGCACCACCAGATCGGCGCGGTGGGACAGCCAGTCCACGATCTTGCCTTTGCCCTCGTCGCCCCACTGGGCGCCGACGACCACCACGTTCGACATGGGGATGCTCCGCTAACGGTGTGAAACCGTGGGGAGGCTTAGACCCTCACGTGCGGGCGGGCAAGGCGCGAGGCTGGAGCGTGATCCGACCTGACTGCGTCAGGCCGCACGCTCCAGGTCTATGATCTGGAGCGCAATTTATCCGAAAACCGGTCCCCCCCTTTCGGATTGCGCTCTAGCCGCCCCAGATCTGGCGCAGGCGCTGGTCGCGCCGGCAGCCGAAGCGGTAGCGCTGATAGCGGATCGGGTTATTGGCCGCATAGTTCTGATGCTCGGCGCCGGCCGGCCAGAACGTGTCGAAGTCTGCAATGCGCACGGCGATCTCGCGCCCGAAGCGTTCGGCCATGGCCGCCTTCGACGCCTCGGCGGCGGCGCGCTGCGCCTCGTCCACAGGGAACAGGGCGGGCGCGTAGGCCGCGCCCCGGTCGCAGAACTGGCCGCCGCCATCGAAGGGGTCCACATTGCGCCAGTAATGATCGAGCAGGGCCTGATAGCTGATCACGGCCGGGTCGAAGATGATGCGCGCGCTCTCCACATGGCCGGTGCGCCCGCGCACCACGTCGTAATAACCGGGGTTCGCCTCGCTCCCGCCCGCAAAGCCCGACACCACCGCGATGACGCCCGGCAGCGGCTCGAAATCGGCTTCGGTGCACCAGAAACAGCCCGACGCCACAATGGCGTGCGCCAGCCCGTCGGAGAGGTCCGCGCCTTCGGCCTGGGCCGGGCGCAAGTAGTCGTCAGCGGAGCTCGCGGCGCTCAGCGTGAGGGCGGCGAGCAGGGCAAGGGCGAAGCGGGCGATCATGGGCAGGCTCCGGTTTCAACGCGATGTCCGAACCAATGTGGCTCACTCCGGCCCCTCGCCAAGGCGAGCCCCGGTCACCTTTGCGTGTGACCCTTCACGCCCGCTTCGCGCCGGCTTCAATCTTCGCCGGCTCAAACGGGATCACGTGGCGGATGTCGGCGCGGCGGGCGTCCCAGTCATTGAGCAGGGCGCCGGCGTGGAGCGAGCCGGTGGCGGCGTAGTGGGCTTCGATGAGGGCGCGGCAACGCGCCTCGGCCTCGCCCTTGAGCTCGGACAGGAAGACGGTTTCGCCATTGAGCCGGGGCTCCAGCCGTCCGTCTTCATCAAGCACAAAGGCCTCGCCCCCGGTCATGCCGGCGGCGAAATTGTCGCCCACGGGGCCGAGCACCACCGCCACGCCGCCGGTCATGTATTCACAGCCATTGGCGCCGCAGCCCTCCACAACCACGCTGGCGCCCGAATTGCGCACGGCGAAGCGCTGGCCCGCCCCGCCCGCGGCGAACAGCCGGCCCGAGGTCGCCCCGTACAGCACGGTATTGCCGATGATCACATCGCCCGGCCCGTGACGGCGCACGCCGGCAAAGGGGCGGATGGCGAGCGTGGCCCCTGAGAGGCCCTTGCCCACATAGTCATTGGCGTCGCCTTCCAGCTCGATGCGCAGGCCCCGGGCCGCGAATGCGCCCAGAGACTGCCCCGCCGAACCGGCGAGGCGCAAGGTGAGCTGGCCGTCTTCGAGACCGTCCGGGCCGAAGGCGCGCACGATGGCGGACGACACCCGCGCGCCCACCGCGCGGTCGGTGTTCTTGACGTCATAGACCAGCTGCATCTTCTCGCGCCGGGTGAAGACCGGGGCGGCGTCTTTAAGGATCTGCTCGTCCAGGCTCGGCGACACGGCGTTACGCTGGGCGCGGGTGGAGCGCGGCGGTCGCGCCTGCGGGTCTACGCGCACCAGCAGCGGGTTGAGATCGAGATCGTCCAGATGATCGGCGCCCCGGCTGACCTGGTCGAGCAGATCAGCGCGCCCGATCACGTCTTCCAGACGCTCCGCGCCCAGCTTAGCCAAAATCTCGCGGGTGTCGCGGGCGATGAAGGTCATCAGATTGACCACGTGATCGGCGAGACCCGTGAAGCGCTGCCTGAGATCATCGTCCTGGGTGCACACGCCCACCGGGCAGGTGTTGGAATGGCACTGGCGCACCATCAGACAGCCCAGCGCGATCAGGCTGGTGGTGCCGATGCCGAACTCTTCGGCGCCCAGCATGGCGGTGATCACCACATCGCGCCCGGTGCGGATGCCGCCATCGGCGCGCAGGGTGACCCGCTCGCGCAAGCCGTTGAGCGACAAGACCTGATGGGCTTCCGACAGGCCCAGCTCCAGCGGCGCGCCGGCGAATTTGATGGAGGTCTGGGGGCTGGCGCCCGTGCCGCCCACATTGCCGGAGATGAGGATCACGTCGGCATGGGCCTTGGCCACGCCCGCCGCCACCGCGCCGACGCCCGCGGCGGCCACCAGCTTCACGCAGACCCGTGCCTCGGGATTGATCTGTTTGAGATCGTAGATGAGCTGGGCCAGATCCTCGATGGAATAGATGTCGTGATGGGGCGGCGGGCTGATCAGCGTGGTGCCGGGCGTGGCGTGGCGCAGGCGCGCGATCATCTGCGTCACCTTGAAGCCGGGCAATTGCCCGCCCTCGCCGGGCTTGGCGCCCTGGGCGACCTTGATCTCGATCTCGCGGCACTGGTTGAGATATTCGGCCGTCACGCCGAAGCGGCCCGAGGCCACCTGCTTGACGGCCGAATTCATATTGTCGCCATTGGCCATGGGCGTGTAGCGCGCGCGGTCCTCGCCGCCCTCGCCGGAGACCGATTTGGCGCCGATGCGGTTCATGGCCACATTGAGCGCGCCGTGGGCTTCAGGCGACAGGGCGCCCAGGCTCATGCCCGGCGTGACGAAGCGCTGGCGGATCTCGTTGACGCTTTCACAGCGCGACAGGTCGACAGCAGGCCCCAGCGGGCGCGGCTCCAGAAGATCGCGCAGCTGGACCGGATCGGTCTCGCGGGTCTGCAGGCGGACATACTCGCGGAAGGAGGCGTAGTCCTCGTCGCGCACGGCTGTCTGCAAGGCGGTGACGGAACGGGCCTCGACGGCGTGCACTTCGCCAGACGCGCGCTGGCGGTAGAAGCCGCCCACGGGCAGGCGCACCGCGCCCTCATCGCGCCAGGCCCAGGCGTGCAGTTCGGCAAGCTTCTGCTCCAGGCCGGCCAGGCCAATGCCGGAAATGCGGCTGGTCACCCCGCCCAGATATTCCATCGCCACGGCGCGCGAGAGGCCGAGGACCTCGAAATTGCAGCCGCCGCGATAGGACGAGACCACTGAGATGCCCATCTTGGACATGATTTTGAGAAGGCCCGCATCAAAGGCGGCCTTCATGTTGAGCGCCTTCTGCTCCAGCGACAGAGCGGCGAGCCCGCGCTGGCGCCGGGCGCCCACGCTTTCAAACGCCATGTAGGGGTTGACCGTGGTGGCGCCCAGGCCGATGAGGACCGCCAGCCCATGGGCGTCGGACACGTCCGCTGCGCGCGCGCTGAGCGAGCAATGGGTGCGCAGGCCTTTCCGGGTCAGGTGCGTGTGAGCTGCGCCCACAGCCAACGCCATGGGCACGGGGCAGCGCTCCGGCCCCTGGGCCTCATCGGTGAGGACCAGATGTTCGGCGCCCTCGCGCACAGCAGCCTCCGCGTCGGCGCGGATGCGGTCCAGCGCGCGCATCAGACCGCCGCCCGCACCGGTGGCTTCTTCAGCGGGGAAGCTGGCGTCGATATCGGCGACCCGCCCGTCCAGAACACTGCGCAGGCGCGCATACATGCCATTGGTCAGCACTGGCGAATCCAGCACGAACACATTGGTCTGGGCCTCGTCGGTGGCCAGGATATTGCCCAGATTCTTGAACCGGGTTTTCAGGCTCATCACCCGGCCCTCACGCAAGGGATCGATGGGCGGGTTGGTGACCTGGGAGAAATTCTGCCGGAAATAGTGATAGACGGGCCGGTAACGGTTCGACAGCACGGCCAGCGGGCTGTCATCGCCCATGGAGCCGATGGCTTCCTTGCCGGTTTCGGCCATGGGCGACAGGATGATCTCCATCTCCTCCAGCGTCAGCCCGGCGGCGGCCTGACGGCGCGCGCGCTCCTCGTCGCTGAAGAGCAGGTCCTCCGGGCCGGGGCCGACTTCAGCCTCGATATTCTTGACGTTTTTGAGCCAGTCTTCGTAGGGGTGTTTGGAGGCCAGCATGGTGAGCATGTCATGCTCGCGCACCAGCCCGCCGTCCTGCAGATCCACGCCGATCATGCGCCCGGGCGTCACCGCGCCGCGCTCGATCACGGTCTCGGGGTCCAGCGGCGCCATGCCGGTTTCTGACCCCACGGCCAGAATGCCGTCACCGGTCAGGCTCCAGCGCAGGGGCCGCAGCCCGTTGCGGTCGAGCCCGGCGATGGCCCAGCGCCCGTCACAGGCGATGATCGCCGCCGGTCCGTCCCAGGGCTCCATCACCGAGTTGCAATACTCATAAAGGCCCCGCCAGGCGCCCGGCATCAGCTCGGCGCGCTTGGACCAGGCTTCGGGGATGAGCAGGGTCTTGGCCATGGGCGCGGTGCGCCCGGCGCGCACCAGCACCTCGAATACCTCGTCCAGGGCCGCAGAATCCGACGCGCCGGCGCTGATCACTGGCTTGACCACGTCCTGGGCGTCCTTGAACGCCTTGGCCGCCATGAGAATTTCATGGCTCTTCATCCAGTTGCGATTGCCCTTCAGCGTGTTGATCTCGCCATTATGGGCCAGCATCCGGAAGGGCTGGGCGAGGCGCCACTCCGGGAAAGTGTTGGTGGAATAGCGCTGGTGGAAGATCGCAAACGAGGACACGAAGCGCTCATCGCGCAGATCGGGATAGAAGCGGTCAATGGCCTCGGCCAGGAACATGCCCTTGTAGACCACGTCGCGCGCCGACAGAGAGGCGACATAGAAGCCCGGCAGGGCGTCTTCCCTCGCGCGCGCCTCGATGCGCCGGCGCACCAGATACAGCGCGCGCTCCAGCACGCCCGGCGCGCGGCCCTTGGGGTCTTCAAACAGGATCTGCTCGATGGCGGGCCTTGTGGAGGCGGCCTTTTCGCCCAGGCATGAGGGGTCGATAGGGGCCTGGCGCCAGCCATACAGGCGCAGCCCGGCGCGCAGCACCTCGGTTTCGACGATGGTGCGCGAGCGCTCCTGGGCAGCGAAGTCGGTGCGCGGCAGGAAAATCATCCCCACCCCGATCACGCCCTCGCCGGGCGTGTGACCGGTGCGGGCGACCTGGGCCTTGAAGAAGTCCTGGGGGATGCCCACGCGCAGGCCCGCCCCGTCGCCGGTCTTGCCGTCCGCATCCACCGCGCCGCGATGCCACACGGCTTTCAGCGCCTGGATGGCCAGCTCCACCACCTCGCGGCGCGGGCGCGCGTTGATATCGGCGATCAGCCCGACGCCGCAGGCGTCGCGCTCGGACTCCGCCTCATAGGCGCCCGCCTCGATCAGGCGCTGGCGATTGGCGAGGTAACGCTCCATATCGCTCATCCCGCCATCTCCGCTTCAGCAGGGGCCTGGGCCGCTTTGGTTTTGGCCATCAGGTCGGCATGGATCGCCTCGGCGGCGTCCAGCCCGTCGCGCACGGCCCAGACCACAAGCGAGGCGCCGCGCACCGCATCGCCGCCGGCATAGACGCCGGGGATGGCGGTGCGGCAGCGTGAGGCGACGCGCAGCGTGCCGCGCGCGGTCATTTCCAGCTGCGGCGCGCCGAACAGGACGGGGAAGTCTTCCGGCTCAAAGCCCAGAGCCGCGATCACCATGTCGGCGGGCGCGTCCTGCTCCTGGCCGGGCGCCGGCACCGGGCGGCGGCGGCCGCTGGCGTCCGGTGCGCCCAGCGTCATGCGCTGGACGCGCACGCCGGTCGCGGTATCGGCGTCGCCCAGAATGGCGGCGGGCGCGCTCAGCCAGTCGAACACCACGCCTTCCTCCTCGGCATGGGCGACCTCGCGGGCCGAGCCGGGCATGTTGGCGCGGTCGCGCCGGTAGAGGCAGGCGACGCTGGCCGCGCCCTGACGCACGGCGGTGCGCACGCAGTCCATGGCGGTGTCGCCGCCGCCGATCACCACCACGCGCTTGCCCGAGGCGTCCAGGCGCCCATTGTCCGCGATGGTCTCGCCAAAGCCGCGCCGGTTGGAGGCGGTGAGGTAATCGAGCGCGGCCACCAGTCCGCGCCCGCCGCCGCCGGGACAGGCCAGGGCGCGGGCGGCATAGGCGCCCGCGGCGATATAGACCGCGTCATGGCGCGCGCGCAGCGCGTCCAGCGTCACATCGCGGCCCACTTCGGTGTTGAGCTGGAACACCACCCCGCCCTCTTCCAGGCGCGTCACGCGCCGGGCCACCACGGCCTTGTCCAGCTTGAAATTGGGAATGCCGTAAACCAACAGGCCGCCCGCCCGGTCATGACGGTCATAGATGGTCACGCCATGACCGCGCTCGCGCAGGCGCTCGGCGGCCGACAGCCCGGCCGGGCCGGCGCCAATGATCGCGATGGAAAAACCGGTTTCGGCTCTGGGCCGGATGGGTTTGACCCAGCCATTTTCCCAGGCGGTTTCGGTGATATGGGTCTCCACCGAGCCGATAGTGACCGCGCCATGGCCTGATTGCTCGATCACGCAGGCGCCCTCGCACAAACGGTCCTGGGGACAGATGCGCCCGCAGATTTCCGGCATGGAGGACGTGGCCGCTGACAGCGCATAGGCTTCTTCCATGCGCCCTTCGGCGGCCAGCATCAGCCAGTCGGGGATGTCGTTGTGCAAGGGGCAGCCGGACTGGCAGAACGGCACGCCGCACTGGGAGCAGCGTTCAGCCTGCTCAGCGCCGCGCTCGGGCGAAAATGGCGCATAGATTTCCTCGAAATCACGCCGGCGCTCGTGAGCCGGGCGCTTGTCGGGATAGCGCTGATCCATAACGGTAAACTTCAGCACACGCGTCTCCTCACCCGCCGCCGGTTCGGCCTGGCGCAGATTTGTCTGCACAAATGTCCGGACTTATTGCATTGCAGCAAAAATCCGCAACCGGCGCAAGGTCCGCTTTATCGGGACGCGTCGGGTGCGTCGGCGGCCAGCCGGGTGAGCGCATCATACAGGGTGTCGGCGGCCTCGTCGCCCAGGCGCTCGTCCAGCTCGGCATTGAAGGCGCGCAAGACCGCATCGGCCTGTTCGGCGGCATGGCGTCCCGCTTCGGTGAGGGCGACCAGCGCGCCGCGCCGGTCCTTCACATCGCGCCGGCGGGTGACCAGGCCCGCCTCCTCCATGCGCGTGACCAGGCCGGTCACCGCCGGCGCGCCCAGCGCCAGCACTTCGCCAATGGCGCCCATGCGCCGCTCGCCCCGGCGCAAGAGCAGGAATAATACGGCCGACTGGCTGGCGCTGACCCCGGCGCTGGCGCGCAAACGCTGGTCAGCGTCCCGGCTCAGGCGCCGGGCCGCGATTTCAATCAGCAAAAACAGCCGCCGGTCTACGGCGCGAACACGGGCCATGATGCGACCATTTGCTGATTCATTCGGGTGTGAAAGAGTTTTCGCCCGTTCGTACTCAGCCGGCAAAGCGCCAGACCTGCGCCAGGCGCACATCGCGATCCTCCAGATCGCGAGAGACCGGCGTGTCATAGCGCGCCAGCGCCTCGAGCTTTGTCTTGGGCAGGAAGGTGCGGCCAGGATCGCCGATAAGCACCCTGGCGCCGCGCGCATGCAGGCGGGCGAGCCAGTCTGCGATGCGCGCCGCACCGGGCGCCTCGTAGAACACGTCGCCGGCCAGCACCACGTCCCATCCCGCATCCTCGCCCACCACATCGCCCAGCGCCGCCTCCAGGTTGGCCCCATTGAGCGCGGCGTTGAGGCGCGTGGCGGCCACGGCGAAGGCGTCGATCTCGCTGGCGTCCACCCGGCGCGCCCCGGCGCGCGCGGCGCCGATTCCGGCAATGCCGCAGCCGCAGGCGAAATCGAGCACATGAGCGCCCGCCACCATGTCAGGGTGATCCATCACATAGCGCGCCAGCGCCTGCCCGCCCGCCCAGGCGAAAGCCCAGAAAGGCGGCGGCAGGCCCATCCCGCCCAGCGCCTCTTCGGTCTGCGACCAGATCTCCACCGTCTCGTCGGCGAGATGAAAGCGCAGTTCGGGCGTCAGCGGAGCGCTGGCGATGCGGGTATGGGTGCGGATGAAGGCCTCTGCGGCCTCAGGCGTCAGGGTCATGGCGCTGGCATACGCCCGCCGGGCCGGTCTGGCCAGCGGGCAAGGCGCTGATGGACGAGGAAGGTGGGACCCGCCTCGAGGCCGCGCTGGCGCTCGATCGCCCCCCTCTGACGAAAGCGTGCCGCGCTGGCACACTCGAGGCGAGCCCCGGACCAGACCCCGCAAGGCGCGTGCTAGGCGGCGTCCGATCCTTTCAGGAGGCGGCGGGCGCGCCGGGAAAGGCGCCATCGGGGGGAGAAACCGGAGCCGTTCAAATCAGCACGCCCGCCACCTTGAGACTCAATCTGGCGGGCAAGTGCGGCCCCAATCGTTCGGGAATGAGGAATTGCCGCCGCGGACCCGCCACAATCGGGGCGGACCCATTCAGCTTCAGGTCATCAATTGCGGTAGGGGTGAAGCGCCGTCAGCTCCAGCGTGTAGGCGCTGTCAGCCAGATCTGTGTCCTGGCGGCGTGTGCGCATCACGCCTTCAGCGAACACAGGATCCCACATACCGCGCACATTCACCGAAGGGTCGGCCTGCACATAGATGAGTTGATTGGGCGGGGGCGGCGGCACGTGGATGCAGGCGCCGATAAAAGGCACCAGAAGGAAGCGCGACACCTCGCCCGAGGCGGCGAAATCAAACGGCAGCACGAAGCCGGCGATGCGCACCCGCTCGCCGTCCAGCTCCTCGACCACGTTGAAGGTGCGCAATTGCGGCATCTGGTCGGTGCCGAAATGATTGAAGCCGAACTCCACGGCCTGCATTTGCTGCAGGCGGGCGATACGCTCGGCCTCGCCCTCGGGCAGGAGGTCGTGCCAGATCAGATCGCGATATTCACCTGCGCGCGATTCAGCGCCGGCCAGGGCGGCTGCCGCCGACACGATCAGACACAAGAAAAACGCGCGCATCATGCCGGGCAAGATGCGCGCGCCGGTCTCCGTCTTCAAGCCCGCGCCTGTAACAGGTGCGTGTGCGTTACGGTGCGATCACCGCACTGCGGGCGGTCAGGGTGCGCGTGACGGCGGCCCGCCCGTCGGTGAAACTCGCCTGCAGACGCTCCAGATGTCCGAACGCCTCGAACACGCCTGATGCGTCCAGCTGGCCGGCGCGCGCCGGCGCCTCGCAGGCGAAGGTCCAGCTCACCACCATATCGCTATGGCCGTCATAGCGCCCGTCATCGTGGGAATGATCATGGCTGTGGCTGTGGCTGTGGCTGTGGCCGTGCTCATCGCCGTGGTCATGGCCGTGGCCGTGATCATCGCCATGGTGATGGCTGTGATCGGGGCCGTGCTCATGCCCGTGATCATGCTGGTGGCCGTGGTCATGGCCGTGGCCGCCGCGCACGCCTTCGATCTCAGCATCGGTAAGGGTGCAGCCCGCCGCCGCCGGGAAGGCCACCGGAACGCGCGCGAAAGCCTCATAGGCCGCGTCGATCACCGCGCGTTCCCCATCGCTGGCCGGCGCGCGCTCGAAGCCGAAGAAATTATACGCCGCGCCCGACAGCACCACGAGCGCCGCGCCGCTCTCGCGGTCGATGGCGGCGTCAAGCTCCGCCGCGCCATGGACATGGGCGCCCAGCTGGCGATGGGTTTCATCGCCCAGCGCCGCCGGGGCGGCCCCCATGGACAGAACAGCAGCCAGAGCGGTCAGTCGCAAAGCGGTCATGGTGAAGGCTCCTCCTCCGGATGATGGCGATGGTCATGACCATGGCGGTCATGGCCGAGTTGATGATGTCCGCGCCGGTCATCGTGATCATGATCATGGGCGTGATTGTGGCGCGCGCCATCCGCATGATCATGGTCATGCCCGTGCTCATGATCGTGGGTGCGAGGATGGCCGAAATGATGGCCGTGATGGTGATGCGGCGCGGCATGGGCGGCGTCGCCATGGGCGTGATCATGATCATGGACATGAGCCATGAGCATGAGCGCGCCCGCGCCTGCGCCTGCAAACACCGCGCCTCCGCCGCGCACCACGCCCGAAGCGAACGCCTCGCTTAACAGATGGGCCGCGCCCACATGCAGGAGCAGCCCGGCCACCAGCGCCATCAAGACGCCCAGCACCGCCATGTCGAGCGTAGCGGCGAAGGGCGCAGCGCTTATGGAGGCGATGGAGGCCGTCAGCCCGGCTGCGGCGAAGCCCGTAAGGGCGGCCATGCGGTCGGACAGGCCTGCGCGCTGCAGGAGAAGGAAGCACACCACCGCCACCGGCGCCTGGTGTAGGATGAGGCCCACAGCCGCCCCAGCGGCCAGCGCCGGGTCCACCGCATGGGCCACCGCGAACACCACCCCGTCCAGCGCCGAGTGGATCGCCAGCGCCGCCACCGCCGCCAGCGCAGCAGCGCGCCCTCGGCCCGTGCCGGCTTTCGCCGCGGCCGCGCCCGCCGATCCGCCGGTCAGCCCCTGCAGCAAAAACCCGCCAGCAAAACCGGCCAGCACCAGCCACGGCCCGTAAGCGCTTTGCGCAAAGGCGGCGGGAATCATCTCCACCACCGCCAGGGTGACGATCAGCCCGCCCGCAAACGCGGCGAAGAGCGGCGCATGACGGCGGGTGAAGCCGGCTGCGCTCAACGCCATCACCAGGGCCAGCGCCACCGCGCCCGCCATCAGCGCTGCGAAGATCAATGCCGAACCGACCGGACCCACCCGCGCCGCCTTTCCATCAGAAGAGTGTTATAATGT
Source organism: Alkalicaulis satelles (assembly GCF_008630495.1). Classification (GTDB taxonomy): domain Bacteria; phylum Pseudomonadota; class Alphaproteobacteria; order Caulobacterales; family Maricaulaceae; genus Oceanicaulis; species Oceanicaulis satelles. The sequence continues at coordinate 22,491 of NZ_VWOJ01000005.1, read as the reverse complement.
TACGCCCCGTCTTACCGGCTGACACCGGCTCTGGCAAGGCTCAAGCCGCCAGCGCTGCGCCCAGCGCCAGCCCGGACGTCCAGGCGAACTCCGCGCGCGGGCCCAGGCGCCAGTCGCCGCCCACGCCCAGCGTGGCAGACGCATCCAGCGCGGAGGGCGATCCCGGCGCGGCCTCCACCAGCGCATAGCGCCAGCGATGGGCGCGCCGCCAGACGGCCTCCGGCAGGCCGAAGCGGATGAAGGCCTCCTCGCTCAAACGCCGCGCCACGGTTTCCGGCTCATCCTCCAGAAACGCGCGCGACCAGTCCGGCGAGGCCTGCAGCACCCAGCATTCGGGGCCGTCCAGACCGGGGCGGGCATTCATGCGCGCCATCCAGCGGATCGCCCCGCCCAGCATCTGGGCGCCGTCAAAGGCGGGATCGAACGCGGCCTCATGCACGCCCATCACCGTCCAGCAGGGGCCGATGCGCGCAGCGCGGGCTTCGGCGATGAGGCCGGAGAAATCGGCGTCGGAGCGGGCGAGCAGATCGATGAGCTGTTCGGGCGGCAGGGTGATGGCCACGCGTTCGAACGGGCCTTCAATGCGCGCGTCGTCGAAATGAATGAGCCAGGCGCCAGGCCCGCCGGTGAGGCGCTGGGCGCGCGCGCCAAAGCGCACGTCGAACCCCGCCAGCGCGGTGCGCACCAGCGCGTTCATGCCCCCCGTCCCGATCCAGCGCGGCTTGGGGCGCAGTGCCTCCACCCCGCCCGAGCGGTCGATGGAGACCAGGCGCGCGTCCCAGACCTGCGCCGCGCCTGCGGCTTCGGCCTCGTCCAGCAGGGCCTGGAAGGCGGGGGTTTCGGCGGTGACGAACTGGGCGCCGTGATCGATGCGCACCGGCCCCAGCGGGGTCTCGGCGCGGCGGGTGGACAGCCGCCCGCCCGGCCCGCGCCCCTTGTCGAACAGGATGACGTCCGCGCCCGCTGCGGCCAGGGCGCGCGCCGCGGCGGCGCCGGCCAGTCCTGCTCCGATGACCGCTGCGAGCATTGGGCGCTTTCCATTTCCTGGCCACGAGTGCGCCCTATGTGTGACCCTATGCGACAGGAAACGCAAATGACCGGTGAAGCGCCTGCGCAGCCCGCCTGCGAGGTGTATTTTGACGGCGCCTGCCCGCTGTGCCGGGCCGAGATCGGGCTGTATCAGCGCCAGGGCGCGGATGCGCGCTTTGTCGATGTGAGCGCGGGCAGCGCGCCTCGAGAGATCACGCCCGAAGCGGCGCTCAAACGCTTCCATGTGCGCCGGGCGGACGGGACGCTGGTCTCGGGCGCGGCCGCCTTCGCCGCGCTGTGGAAAGCCACGCCCGGCTGGCGCTGGCTTGGCCATCTCACAGCCCTTCCGCCCTTCGTCTGGATCGCTGAAGTCGCCTATCGCGCCTTCCTGATCTTCCGCCCCGCCCTGCAGCGCCTCGCCCGGCGCAAGACCGGCTGAGCTATGGCCAAGGGCTCAAACCGCCGCAAGACGGTCGCCAAAAGCAATCTTCCGCAAAAGACCTGCGCCACCTGCGGGCGCCCCTTCACCTGGCGCAAGAAATGGGCGCGGGTCTGGGATGAGGTGAAATATTGCTCGAAACGGTGCGGGGGGCGGGGTTAGATGTCGCATCTTATTGAATAATCTTTTAAAATGCCAAAATTGCATGTGGTTGCTTCATTCCTTACACAATCCACTGCGGCGCATCTGAGGCTGTATGTTAGATTCCAGTGCCGCATCAAAAGGGTTTCCTAGGACACACGCACATGTCTTTACTGCAATGGTGATTTGAAATGGATACAGTTTTTTCAAAAAACTTGATATACAAATCACGCAAACTGACCGTTCAGCCGCGCCTCGGGAAGATATATGATGAAGTTCCCATAGGTTTGGCCATAAACATATTTCGAAATATAGCTTGCTCTCTTTTTATAACACAAGAGAAAAATATTTTCAATTTCGTACTTATATTTCCGTCAGAATATGTGATTAAGCTTTCATCTATGCCCGTAAAACTTAACGGATCTGGAAATTTTTCAATAGCTGTCGAATATAATCTTAATAAATATATTAGAGTGCACTCTCAGGGGTTATTAATTGCAGAACTGATCTACCCTCCGGTTTACAGCGTTAATTATTGCTCAATTGAGCTCGATGAGAACAATGAAAACCCTGATTTTTATCCTATATCTGAGCCCATACCCACACAAATAAGCTCCGCACGGGTTAAGGCTGCAAGGGCAAGGTCGCATATTAAAGAAATTGAGTCAACATTAGATGACTATAGAAATTCCAAACCCTATAGAGTTTATAGAAAGCCAGATTCATTTTCTCACTATACTCGATATATAGATGTGCTTCACCCCCCTCCTGAAATATTACCAGCTATGATTGGGGATGCGATCCACAATGCCAGATCGGCGCTTGATCATGTTGCAGTGCAGATGGCAGAAAAAAACCATGGCAATGGAAAAGGAGTATACTTCCCTATTGCGATTAACGAGGAATCACTTCCGGAATTAATAAAGAAAAATAAGTTTACCCGTGCCGGCGATAGGGCTGTGGAACTCCTTAAAACCTTTAATCCTTATGCTGGAGGCAGCCCAAAAGTCGGCGACACCTCCATTCTTCGAGGATTGCACAACTTAGATATTATAGATAAGCATAAATTAATCATTCTTATTTTTGGGCAAGCGGTACAAGCAACAATGCGCATCAACCCAAAGAAAGGGATTTATCTTATGCGAGATATAGATAGTGCGTTTGTTAAATTAGAGACTGGAGAAATACTTGACACTGGAATTCCTATACATTTAGATATTGAGGATGATCTTCCCCCTTTTTTCCAAGTGGTTTTTGATGATTCTGGGGATTTTGCCGGGCATGAAGTTGTGTCTACACTCAAAATTATTGTGGCGCACGTCGAAAAAATTATTGATGCGTTCGAGGCCCTATAAATGCATTAATTAATATTGCGTCGGCACACAATATTGTAAACGTATATTAGATCTGCTGTCAGACAGATTGCCTAATTAGTCCCACAAGTTTTTTCAGCATCACCCCCACCGCCTCAATGCCGCATCCGCCGCGTGGTGCAGCAAGGCGTGGCGCCGCGCCAAAGCCTCGATATCGCGCGCATAGCCGCCGCCGAGGACGCCTGTCACAGGCGCGCCGCGTTTCAGGCAGGCTTCAAACACCATGGCTTCGCGTGCGGCGAGCCCCGCATCGGTGAGGTCCAGGAGGCCGAGCCGGTCCTCGCGGTGGGGATCGACCCCGGCATTGAAGAAGACCAGATCGGGGCGGCTGGCTTCAAGCGCATCATCCACCGCCGCGCGCGCCGCGGCGAGATAGGCGTCGTCGCCGGTCCCTTTGGAAAGGCCGATATCCATGTCCGACATGGCCTTGCGGCGCGGCCAGTTGTCCTCGCAATGGACGGACAGGGTGAAAACACGCGGATCGTCCTCGAAAATGCGCGCCGTGCCGTCGCCCTGATGCACGTCGAGATCAATCACCAGCACGCGGGCCACCGCCCCTTCGGCCAGCAGGAGCCGGGCGGCCACCGCCACGTCATTGAACACGCAGAACCCCGCCCCGCCGTCCGCGTCGGCGTGATGGCTGCCGCCGGCGGTATTGCACGCCGCGCCATGTTCCAGCGCCAGTCTTGCCGCCAGAGCCGTGCCCGCCACCGCGCACCGCGAGCGCAGGGCCACGGACGCCGTCATCTCGAACCCGATGCGCCGGGCGAGTGGGGGCGGGACGGCGGCGCCCAGCACCTGATCCACATAGGCCGGGTCGTGAGCCAGCTGCAGCCAGGCCGCCGGCGCCGGGGCGGGCCGGTGAAACCCGTCCCACCCCGTCACAAGACCGGCGCGCACCAGTTCTTCGGCCACCGCCCTGAACTTGCCCATGGGAAAGCGGTGGCTAGCGGGCACGCCCGCCGCGACATACGCATCATGAAACACCAGCTCGACCATGAGGACAGACTTAGCGCCCCGGCGCGCGCCTGCAACGCCATTTGCCAAGGCCCTGCAAGGCGATTACACCGCTGGGCTTCGATTATCGCCGCGCGCGCCGGAGCTGAACGCCATGCGTCATTTCCTGACCACCGAGGACTGGTCCCGCACCGAGCTGCAGGCCCTGATCGACCGCGCGCGCGTGCTCAAAGACAGCCCCCATGGCGAGGCTCTCAAGGGCAAGTCCATTGCGCTGATGTTCTTCAACCCGTCCCTGCGCACGCGCACCTCGTTTGATCTGGGCGCGCGCCAGCTGGGCGGGCACGCCATCGTGCTGGACGCGCGCGGCCAGACCTGGCCGGTGGAGATCGGTGACGGAACGGTAATGGATGGCGAGCCCGAGGAGCATGCGCGCGAAGCCGCGCGCGTCCTGTCGCGCTATGTGGACCTGATCGCGATCCGCTGCTTCCCGAAATTCCAGGACTGGGCGTCCGAGCGCGAGGACCCGCTGATCACCGCCTACGCCAGGCACGCCACTGTGCCGGTGATCAATATGGAGACCATCGTCCATCCCTGTCAGGAACTGGCCCTGATGATGGCGCTGCAGCAGCGTCTGGGCGATGTGCGCGGCAAGGAGTTTCTGCTGACCTGGGTGCCGCATCCCAAGCCGCTCAACACGGCGGTGGCCAATTCGGCGCTTTTGATCGCGTCCAAGTTCGGCATGAATGTGCGCCTGCTCATCCCCGACGAGGCCTACCGGCTGGACGAGCGCTATATGGGCGCGGCGCAGCGCTTCTGCGCCGAGGCCGGAACCTCGCTCACCGTCACCACCGATCCGCAAGCCGCCTATGCCGGCGCCCATGCGGTCTACGCCAAGAGCTGGGGCGCCCTGCCCTTCTATGGCCGCTGGGCCGACGAGGCGCCGGTGCGCGCCAAGGGCGCGGGCTTCATGATCGACGAGGCCAAGATGGCGCTCACCGATGGGGGCGTGGTCAGCCACTGCCTGCCCATGCGGCGCAATGTGAAGATCGCCGACGCCGTGGTCGACAGCCCGGCCTTCCTCGGGATCGAGGAGGCGGAAAACCGCCTGCACGTGCAGAAGGCGCTGATGGAGCGCATGATCCAGGAGCGATGAGGGCCGCTTTTACCTGCCGCCCTCTTCCTTCGATACGCCTCTGACCGGATGATCCGCCCATGACCCGCGAATCCGCCTCTCCCGCCGCCCAGCCCGCGCCGGTGCGCGCCGCCATCGTGCAGCTTCTGTCCAATATGCGCGACGGCAAGGAGATCCGCGAATACCTCACCCGCTTCTCCGCCCTCGACCAGGAGCGCTTCGCCGTGATCAAGGTGGGCGGGGCGATCATCGAGGAGGATCTCGAGGCGCTGGCGGGCGCGCTGGCCTTCCTGCAATCGGTGGGGCTGGCGCCCATCGTCGTTCATGGCGGCGGGCCGCAGCTCAACACCGCGCTGGAAGCGGCCGGGTTTCCCGAACAGCGCGTCGACGGCCTGCGCATCACCCCGCCGGACGCCATGGGCGCTGTGCGCGACACGCTGACGGCGGTGAATCTCAAACTCGTCCAGGCCGTGCGCGATTGCGGCGGGCGCGCCGCCGCCATTCCGTCGGGCGTGTTCGAGGCTGAACTGATCGACGAGGTGAAGCTCGGCCGGGTGGGCGAGCCGTCCGGCGTGCGCCTGGATCTCGTGGCCGCCGCCGCGCGCGCAGGCCAGGCGCCGATCCTGGGCTGTCTGGGCGATACGGCTGACGGGCGGCTGGTCAATGTGAACGCCGACAGCGCGGTGCGCGCGCTGGTCCATGCGCTGCAGCCCTACAAGATCGTGTTCCTGACCGGGACCGGAGCCCTGCTCGACGCGCAAGGCGCGCCGATCTCGGCGATCAACCTGGCCACAGACCACGATGACCTCATGGCGGCGGACTGGGTGACCGGGGGCATGCGCCTGAAACTGCAGGAGATCAAGCGCCTGCTGGACGATCTGCCGCTGTCGAGCTCGGTGTCCATCACCCGGCCTTCGGAGCTCGCCAAGGAGCTGTTCACCCATGCCGGCGCCGGCACGCTGGTGCGCCGGGGCGAACGCATGTTGGAGCTGGCTTCTACTGACCAGATGGACCAGCCGCGCATGGCCGAGCTGATCGAGCGCTCATTCGGACGCAAGCCGGTAGCGGACTATTTCAATCGGCTCGATTTCGACCGCGCCTTCGTCACCGAGCAATACCGCGCCGCAGCCATCACGGCGCGCCTGGGCGATGCAGTGTATCTGGACAAGTTCGCGGTGCTGGACGAGGCGCGCGGCGAGGGCCTGGGCGGGGCGGTGTGGAAGCGGCTGATCGCCCACGCGCCGCGCCTCTACTGGCGTTCGCGCAGCGATAATCCGGTCAATGATTTCTACTTTTCCACCTGTCATGGCGCGGTGAAGCAGGGGCGCTGGACCGTGTTCTGGCGCGGCGAGGATGATCTGACCCGCATCCCGCAGATGGTGGCGCGCATCGCCGCCCTGCCGCCCACGCTGGAGGAGGCATGAAGACCGTCGGCCTCGTTGGCGCGCGCGGCCATACGGGCCGTGAGCTGATCGCCCTGATCGCGCGCAGGCCCGACATGCGCCTGACCTTCGCCGTCTCGCGCGCCATGGCCGGCAAGCCGGTGCGCGATCTGGCGCCCGAAGCGCCGGACGGGCTGGAGTTTGAAGCGCTGGACGCGCAAGCCTGCGCCGCGCGCGGGGCGGACGCCGTGATCCTGGCCATGCCCAATGGCGAGGCGGGAGCCTATGTCGCCGCGTTTGAGGCCGCCGCGCCGGACATCGTGCTGGTCGATCTTTCCGCCGATTACCGCTTTGACGACAGCTGGGCCTATGGCCTGCCGGAGATTTATGGACGCCAGCGGCTGAAGCGCGCGCGGCGCATCTCCAATCCGGGCTGCTACGCCACGGCGGGGCAGCTGTGCACGGCGCCGGTGCGCCCATGGCTGTCCGGCCCGGCCCATCTGTTCGGCGTGTCGGGCTATTCCGGCGCGGGCACCACGCCCAGCCGCAAGAATGATCTTGCCGCGCTCAAAGACAATCTCATGCCCTACACGCTCACAGGCCATATCCATGAGCGCGAGATGAGCCGGCATCTCGGCCACGAAGTGCGCTTCAGCCCCCATGTGGCGGCCTTCTTCCGCGGCATTGTGATGACCGCCCAGCTGGAATTCAAAACGCCCGTGAGCGAAGCGGATCTGCGCGCGGCGTACGCGAAGGCCTATGAGGGCGAGCCGCTGATCCGCCTCACAGACGCCATACCGGAGATCACAGACGGGGCGAACATCCCCGGCGCGGTGCTGGGCGGGCTGTCTCTGACCGCTGACGGACGCCGGGCCGTGATCGTGTGCGCGCTGGACAATCTTCTCAAAGGCGCCGCCGTCCAGGCGATGCAGAACCTCGCCCTGGCGCTGGACCTGCCGGAGTTTGAGGGGTTGGGGGTTTGAGGATCAGGTGCTCATTCCCGCAAAGCCCAGATACCTGCACCTTTTCCCTCTGGCATAAAGAACAAATCGGGCCCGCCACGATAATTGTGTGAGTCAGACGAATGCTCCTCTAGAGTTTTGCGCACTGTCGCTTCCAGTGTGCGCGGCAAGGAACGGCGAGCCGCGCCACGGGCCTTCTCGACTTCCTGATAGATATGAGCCAGCGATGCGCGCCCGCCAAGGCGCGAAAGTGCTGACTGCACATCGTCACGCCAAGTTACCCGCTCTTCCCCGTCAGTTTTCTCTGACTCATCAATGACTGGCTTGGTGTCCTCGCCAGCATTCATAGTCTGCGGTGCGTGTCGCGCTGCCACAGTTTCGGGTTTCCGCAAGTCAGAAACCGGGCGGCGCACTCCAGCTTCGTCAAGGTAGAACCAGTTGATCCAGGCATTCTCCGTCTTAGCTCCTATCGCACGGCTTAAGCTGTTCAGACTCCGATATGCGCGACTGTCTCCTTGCAGCCGCCACACACCATTTTGCGCTTGGGCGCTATAATTGACTCCGAGGTATGTTCGCGACACCTCGAAACCCTCAGGAAAGCGGACATCGTGCCTAGAGTCATAGAATCCTACGGCTCCTCCCTTTGACAGCTGCCCGCTAATTGTCTTTGGAGCACCTGGGTCTGTGAAGCTCAAAACCCTTCGCAGAATTTGATCCTCCGAGTCCTCACAGGGCGCCCTGAGCGCCCAAATCTTCGCAAAAACATCGGTAGAAACCTCAATCGAACGCATAGAGACCTCCATATCTGACAGTCAGATAGTATAGAGGTATGGAGGTATGTCAACACCCCATAGGATAGCCCCCTGCGGCGCTGTGACGCCCTTGTGAGCCGGGCTGGTCGACGCCACTTGCCCGGCGGCGTATGAGTGGGACGACATAGTTTCCGCTCCACATCCATGGAGACCAACCGCCATGACCCCCAGACCGCTCACTGACCAGCTCTCGGTCAGCCCCCAGATCAGCGCCGAGGACATCAAGGCCGCCGCCGAGGCGGGCTTTGACGTGATCATCAATAACCGGCCTGACGGCGAGGATCCCGGACAGCCGGAGGCGGCGAACCTGCAGGCGCTGGCCGAGGCGGCGGGGCTGACCTATGTGCATATCCCGGTCTCGGGCGGGCAGTTCACCAAAGACGCCGTGGACGGCTTCAAGGCGGCGGCGGCGCAGGGTAAGACGCTGGCCTATTGCCGCACCGGCACGCGCTGCACCGTGCTGTGGGCGCTGGGCCAGGCTGGCGAGATGAGCGGGGACGACATCATCGCGCGCGCGGCCAATGCGGGCTATGACCTCTCGGGCCTGCGCCCGCGTCTGGGGGACTGAGCCCCGTGCGCCTGTCGCGCTATCTGCCGATCCTGGACTGGGGCCGGCGCTATAATGGCGCGGCCTTCTCCAGCGATCTGATGGCGGCGGTGATCGTCACCATCATGCTGATCCCGCAATCGCTGGCCTACGCCATGCTGGCGGGCCTGCCGCCCGAGGCCGGGCTCTACGCCTCCATCGCGCCGCTTGTCGCCTATGCCATTTTCGGCACCAGCCGGGCGCTGGCGGTCGGGCCGGTGGCGGTGGTCTCGCTGATGACGGCGGCGGCGGTGGGACAGATCGCTGAAACCGGCACGATAGGATACGCCACGGCGGCGCTGACGCTGGCCTTCCTGTCAGGCGTGATCCTCTTGCTGATGGGCGTGTTCCAGCTGGGCTTCCTGGCCAATTTCCTGTCCCACCCGGTGATTTCCGGCTTCATCACGGCCTCGGGTGTGATCATCGCAGCCAGCCAGCTGCGCTATCTGCTCGGCGTGCCGGGCGGCGGCCACACGCTTCTCGACATCGCCGTGAGCCTGTCGGGCGCGGTGATGGATACGAATGTCTACACGTTGGCGGTGGGCGCGGCGGCGCTGGGCTTTTTGCTGTTCGTGCGCACCGGGCTAAAGCCCCTGCTGATCAGGCTGCGCCTGCCCGCACGGGCCGCCGACATCATCACAAAGGCCGGGCCGGTCTTCGCCGTGGCCGCCTCCATCGGCGCGGTGGTGGTCTTCGATCTGGGCGCGAAGGGCGTGGCCGTGGTGGGCACTGTGCCCCAGGGCCTCCCGCCTTTCACCCTGCCCAGCTTTGAGCTGGAGCTGGTCCAGCTACTGCTGGCCTCGGCCATGCTGATCTCGGTGATCGGGTTTGTGGAATCGGTCTCGGTGGCCCAGACGCTGGCGGCCAAGAAGCGCGAGCGCATCGATCCCGATCAGGAGCTGGTGGCGCTGGGCGCCTCGAACGTGTCGGCCTCGCTCAGCGGCGGGTTTCCGGTCACTGGCGGTTTTGCCCGCTCGGTGGTTAATTTCGACGCCGGGGCGGCCACCCCGGCGGCGGGCGCTTTCACAGCTGTTGGCATCTTGCTGGCCGCCGCCTTCCTGACCCCGCTTATCTATCACCTGCCGGTGGCGGTGCTGGCCGCGACGATCATCGTGGCGGTGCTGTCGCTGGTGGATTTCGGCGCGTTGGGGCGGGCGTTTCGCTATTCCAAGGCCGATTTCGCAGCCATGGCGGCCACCATCGCCGTGACGCTGGTGTTCGGGGTCGAAGCCGGCGTGACCGTCGGCGTGATCCTGTCGCTGGCCCTCTTCCTCTACCGCACCAGCCGGCCTCACGCGGCGGTGGTGGGCCAGGTGCCCGGCACCGAGCATTTCCGCAATGTGGACCGCCACGCCGTCATCACCTCGCCCAGCGTCGTGACGCTACGGGTGGATGAGAGCCTGTATTTCGCCAATGCGCGCTATCTCGAAGATCGCATCTACAAGCTCATCGCGGACAATCCGGATGCGCGCCATGTCATCCTGATGTGCCCGGCGGTCAATTTCATCGATATGAGCGCGCTCGAAAGCCTCGAAGCCATCAATACGCGCCTTAACAGCACGGACGTGAAGCTCCACCTGTCCGAGGTGAAGGGCCCGGTGATGGACCGTCTCAAACGCTCGCATTTCCTGGACGCGCTGACCGGCGAGGTGTTCCTGTCGCAATACGAGGCCTTCGCCGCGCTGGACCCGGAAACGGCAAAGCGCGCGCTGGCGGACAAATCAGTGTAAATTCGCCGCAGTCTGCCGGCTCTTGTGTGCCCGATATGCAACACCTACATGCGCTTTGAACCGGGCGGACGGGGCGCCTCGAGCAAGGTCCCGGCCCGCCTGTCTCGCTGACATTCAGGAGACGGACCTGTCATGAATATCGAGATCTATACCGATCGCGCCCGAGCGATCCTGCAAGCCGCCCAGGGGCTTGCCATGAAGCGCCGCCACCAGCACTTCGCGCCCGAGCACCTGCTCAGGGCGCTGATGGAGGATGAGGGCGGGCTGGCGCCCAATCTGATCCGCGCCGCAGGCGGACGCCCGGAACTGGTGGCGGACCTCACCGACCGCGCCCTTGAAGCCCTGCCGCGCGTGGACGGCGGCGGCCAGCTCTATCTCGCCCCGCGCACGGCGGAGGTGTTCACCACCGCCGAGGACGCCGCCAAGAAGGCTGGCGACCAGTATGTCACCGCCGAGCGCCTGCTTCAGGCGCTGAGCGTGGTGCAGGGCACCAAGCCGGCGGAGATTTTCAAGCAGGCGGGCGTGACGGCCCAGGGCCTCAACACCGCCATCAATGATTTGCGCAAGGGCCGCACCGCCGACAGCCAGTCGGCCGAGGACGGCTATGAGGCGCTGAAGAAATACGCCCGCGACCTCACCGCCGCCGCGCGCGCCGGCAAGCTCGACCCGGTCATTGGCCGCGACGAGGAGATCCGCCGCGCCGTGCAGGTGCTCTCGCGGCGCACCAAGAATAATCCGGTCCTGATCGGCGAGCCGGGCGTGGGCAAAACCGCGATTGCCGAAGGACTTGCCCTGCGCATCGTCAATGGCGACGTGCCCGAGAGCCTGAAAGACAAGAAGCTGCTGGCCCTCGACATGGGCGCCCTCATCGCCGGGGCGAAATATCGCGGCGAGTTCGAGGAGCGTCTGAAAGCCGTCCTCTCCGAAGTGGAGGCGGCGGGTGGCGGCATCGTGCTGTTCATCGACGAGATGCACACCCTGGTAGGCGCGGGCAAGACGGACGGAGCGATGGACGCCTCCAACCTCCTCAAACCCGCCCTGGCGCGCGGCGAGCTGCACTGCATCGGCGCCACCACGCTGGATGAATACCGCAAGCATGTGGAGAAGGACGCCGCCCTGGCGCGGCGCTTCCAGCCGGTCTTCGTGGACGAGCCCAGCGTTGAGGACACGGTCTCCATCCTGCGCGGCCTGAAGGAAAAGTACGAGGTCCATCACGGGGTACGCATCGCCGACAGCGCGATTGTGGCCGCCGCGACCTTGTCCAACCGCTACATCACCGACCGCTTCCTGCCCGACAAGGCCATCGATCTGATGGATGAGGCGGCGGCGCGCCTGCGCATGCAGGTGGATTCCAAGCCTGAGGCGCTGGACGAGCTCGACCGGCGCATCATCCAGCTGAAGATCGAGGCCGAAGCGCTCAAGAAGGAAAAGGACGAGGCCTCGCGCACCCGTCTGGAGGCGCTGACCAAGGAACTCGCCGATCTGGAATCGCGCTCCAGCGAAATGACCGCCGCCTGGCGGGCCGAGAAGGACAAGCTGGCCTCGGCCACCGAGGTGAAGGAGCAGCTCGACCGGCTGCGCGCCGAGCTCGCCGACGCCGAACGCCGGGGCGATCTCGCCCGCGCCTCGGAGCTCAAATACGGCCGCATCCCGGAGCTGGAAAAGCGCCTGTCCGACGCCGAGGCCGCCAGCGCGGCCAATGGCCAGGGCGCCCTGGTCAACGAGGTGGTGGACGAGGAGCAAATCGCCGGCGTGGTCAGCCGCTGGACCGGCGTACCAGTGGACAAGATGCTCGAGGGCGAGCGCGAGAAACTCATCGCGATGGAAGACGGGCTGCGCGCGCGCGTGGTCGGTCAGGACGATGCGCTCGAAGCGGTCTCCGACGCCGTGCGCCGCTCGCGCGCAGGACTCAAAGACCCGGCCCGGCCCATCGGCTCCTTCCTGTTCCTGGGCCCCACGGGCGTGGGCAAGACCGAGCTGACGAAAGCCTTGGCCGAGTTCCTGTTCGACGATGAAGGCGCGGTCACAAGGCTCGACATGTCCGAATACATGGAGAAGCACTCGGTCAGCCGCATGATCGGCGCCCCGCCGGGCTATGTGGGCTATGACGAGGGCGGCGCCCTGACCGAGGCGGTGCGCCGGCGGCCCTATCAGGTGATCCTGTTCGACGAGGTGGAGAAGGCCCACCCGGACGTGTTCAACGTGCTGCTGCAGGTGCTCGATGATGGCCGCCTGACCGATGGTCAGGGCCGTACGGTGGATTTCCGCAACACCATCCTGATCATGACCTCCAATCTGGGTTCCGAATTCCTGCTCTCAGGCGATGTGGAGTCTGCGCGCGAGGATGTGATGGGCGCGGTGCGCGCCGCCTTCCGGCCGGAATTTTTGAACCGGATTGACGAGATCATCCTGTTCAAGCGCCTGGAAGAGCAGCACATGGGTTCAATCGTGGACATTCAGCTCAAGCGCCTTGAGGCCCTCTTGGCCGACCGGCGCATGACGCTGGCGCTGGACGACGCGGCCCGGGCCTGGCTTGCGCAGAAGGGCTATGACCCGGCCTATGGCGCGCGTCCCCTGAAGCGCGTCATCCAGAAAGAGCTGCAGGATCCGCTGGCCCGGCTGATCCTGGACGGCACGCTCAAAGACGGCGACGCCCTCTCCGTCTCGTCCGAAGCCGGCGCCCTTACCGTCAATGGCCGCGCGGTCAGCCGCAATGCGCGCCCGCCGGCGCAGGCGGTGATCCAGTAGGCGCTTTACCTGGAGGGCCGGGCGGGGAATGATCCCGCCGCCCGGCCCTTCCAAGGACGCCCCCATGCCCCAGCCCTTCGCCGACATCCTCCATACGGACAACCGCACGCCGTTCGAGGACATGTTCGATTTCGAGGCCGCCGGCATGGCCCATCCGGTGCTGGCCAGCGGGCACGGGCCGGGCGTCATTCTGATGCATGAACTGCCCGGCTTTGTGAGCGAATTCTGGCGCCTGGCGCGCTGGATCGAGGCGGCGGGATTCCGGGTCTATGCCCCGGCCTATCTGGACCCCGCCGGCAGCGCGCTGGAAGAGGTGCTGGCCCTGCATGGCCGCGTGGGCGGCATGGCGCGCGCCTGCGTCTCCAGAGAGATCCGCCTGTTCGCGCGCGAGGGCGGCAGCCCGGTCTCCGACTGGCTGCGCGCGCTGGCCCGTCAGGTTCACGCCGAGTGCGGCGGGCCGGGCGTGGGCGCGGTGGGGCTGTGCCTGTCGGGCAATTTCGCCTGGTCGGTGGCGGTGGAGCCCAGCGTTCAGGCCGCCGTGGCTGCCGAGCCCGCCGTGCCGTTCAACAATCCGGGCGGGCTGCATCTGTCGCGCGACGAGGCCGAGGGGCTGAAAGCGCGCGCGGACCTGCCGGTCATGGCGCTGCGCTTTGACGGCGACCCCTCGTGCAAGGCCGAGCGTTTCGCCGCCCTCACCGATCTCATCGGCCCGGAGCGCGCCCTCACCCGCGTCCTGCCCGACGAGGCCAAGAACCCCGGGGGCAATCCCTTCCCCCATGCGGTCCTAACCCGGGACCTCATCGCCGCCGACGGCCAGCCGACATTTGAAGCCGCGCGCGAGGTGCTGGGCTATCTGACTGCGCGGCTGATTTACTGCATATAAATGATCAAAATTAATCGCCTTCCTTTGCTATCTCGTAGGCCTTTAAATGCAATAAACAGCGCTTATTGATGTATCCCTTACTTAATGTGGGTTTGTGTCCAATTGCCGCTCTCAGCCTCCCCGATTTATTCAGAACCCGCAATCGATATGAGAAATACCCATCGAGCCCATTTTTCGAAGAAAAAATACTCCTATAAAATAAAACCAAATCAACCGCTATTGTTTTATCGTATTCGAGCTTTTCCCCTGTAAACAGCTCATCCTTAAGCCTAATCTCTCTTGTAAATTCAGTTTGGGATGGCAATGTGCCGAATTCTGCATACAAAGTTCCGAGCTTCAACTCCGAACTATCAAACCCAAGTGAGGCAATCACATCATATGCTGGGGAAAGTCCAGTATTTTTGCATTTTAACGCAAAAACCAATCGACCATCTCTGGTGACTTTTACTGACAGGTCACTTATGTGCAAATATGGTCGAACTTGCGCCTCACCAATTCGCCTTGTGTCCGCAGCCAAATTCCGAGTTTCACGAAAGGTCTGGAAAATCAAATAAATACCAACACCAGAAAGTAGCAACCCAACGAACCCTGCTAACATCAGACCTTTAGTAAATGCTGCCGAGTCGCGCTGAATTCTTGCCAGAAAAGCGGATTGTTGGAGTTGGCCGTCCGACCGCAACACCTCAATCTGGCAGGAAACTTCTTCAATTTGGCTCTCAACCTCTGCACATAAGGCGAGCTTTCGCTTTATGTCATCAGACTCAAAAATTGCCTGAAAATTCGAACCCAAACGCAATTGATAAATAGGCACCAAACTCGCGATAACGAACAGCACAACAACGCCAGCAACCACTATGCCAGGCCAGTATTTTTGGTACTTGTCCAATGAAAACCTCGTTCGGCGACGCCATGACATTCTTTGTAGATTCGTGATGTCCGCATAATACAAAAAGCCCACTGAACGCGGCTGAGCCCCGCCCCGAAAATCCCCGCTAGGCGCCGCGCGGCAAGCACCTTAGATTCGCGCCAGATTTTCTTTTCCGGGGGACTTCACCATGCGCCTTGCCCTGCTCGCGTCCAGCGCCCTGATCGCCTGCGCGGTCGCAGCGCCCGCCCACGCCCAGCTCAGCGAGCTGCGCGCCGGGGTGGCCGCCCATGACGTCTATAACGGCACCGAGGACGGGGTGCAGATCGTGGTCGAGGCGCTGTTTGACAGCCCCGATTTCCTCAGCTGGGCGTTCTCGCCCCGGCCCTATCTGATGGGCTCGTTCAACACCGCAGGGCTCACCAATCTGGGCGCGGCGGGACTGGCCTGGGAGGGTGGTCTGACCGAGCGTTTCTCGGTCGAGGGCTCTTTCGGCATCTCGTATAATGACGGAGTGAAGGACTTCGCCCACCTGCCGCCCGATGATCCCGAGCGCCTGCGTCTGGCCTCCACCCGCGCCGCGCTGGGCTCGCGCACCCTGTTCCACATGCGCCTGGGGACCGATTACGCCCTCACCGACCAGTGGCGCGTGGGCGTGTTCTACGAGCACTATTCCCACGGCCAGATCCTGGGCAATGGCCGCAACCAGGCCCTGGACGAGGTGGGTGTACGGCTGGGCTACCGTTTCGGTCGGTAATCAGGCCCCGGCTCTTTGGAATGGATAGAAGTCCGATCCCAGCCCCAAAATCTGCGTCAGCGCGTCCAGCGCGGCGCGGCTCTCGTCCACCAGGGCGGGATCGCCCAGATCGTCCGGCGCCAGCGTCTCGCGGTAATGGGCGTTGGCCCAGGCGGTCAGCTCCTCATGGCGTTCCGGCGTCAGCCAGGCGCGCGGATTGACCGCGGCGCGCTGGGCCTCATCCAGCACCACCCGCAGGCGCAGGCAGGCCGGCCCGCCGCCATTGCGCATGGACTGGCGCACATCGGCGAAGCGCACCGCCCCGATGGGGCCGTTGCCCGCCGTCAGGCGCTCACAATAGGCGCGGGTGGAGCCGGTCTCTTCGGTCTCCTTGGGGGCCAGCAGCACCTGACGCCCCTCGCCCGGCCAGATCAGGAGCTGGGAGTTGAAGAGATAGGAGGTGATGGCGTCGCTGAGCGGAACCTCGGCGTCGGGGACCTCCACAAACACCGGCTCGAACAGCCCGTCAGCGGCCTTGCGGATGGCGGCGAGCGCCGCGTCCCGGTCCTCGAACGCATGCTCGTGATAGAACAGCACCGGCCCCGTCCCCACGCACACCACATCATTATGAAACGCGCCCGCCTCGATGGCCTTGCGCGACTGGCGGATATGGACGGTGCGGGCCGGATCGAGCCCATGGCGGCGCGCCACCGCCTGGCAGGCCTGCAGGGTCTGGCGGGCGGGAAATTTCGCCTGCCAGTCCTCGAACGCATCGCGCCCGTGGACGAAAATCTCCACCCCCGGCGCGCCATGATCAGCGCACAGGCGCACATGATTGGCCGCGCCCTCATCAGCGAAATGGGATTGGGAGGGCAGCGCGCCATGGACCTCAAATCGGTCCTCGTCAGCAAAGATGCGCGCCAGCGCCCGCCCGGTCTGGGCGTGCTCGATGGAGCGGTGCAGGGCGGTGACCAGATTGGCCGGGGTGAAATGCACCCGTCCGTCGGACGTATCGGCGCCCGGCGACACGGTCGCCGCATTGGCCGCCCACATGGACGAGGCCGAGAGCATGTTCAGCGCCAGTTCCGGCGCGGCCTTATAGGCCGCCTCCCACACCGCGCCATCGCTGGCCCCCGCAAAGCCCAGCGCGCGCAGGGCCGGGATGTCCGGGCGTTCCTGCGGGGGCAAAATGCCTTGAGCCAGCCCCGCATCGGCCAGGCTGCGCGCCTTGGCCAGGCCCTCGATCACCCCGTCGCGCGGGCGCGCGACCGAGCCGCGATTTTTCGCGCTGGCCAGATTGCCCGGCGCCAGCCCGCCATAATTATGGGTCGGGCCGACCAGCCCGTCGAAATTGGCTTCTACCGCGCCGCTCATGCATCCAGCCCCTTGATCGCCTGGCGCATCAGCGCCGGCGCGGCCTGGGCCGCCACGGGGTAGGCGCAATAATCGGCCGCGTAATACGCGCTGGGGCGCAGATTGCCCGACTGGCCGGGACCGCCGAAGGGCATGGTGGAGGCCGCGCCGGGGGTGGGCCGGTTGAAGTTCACGATGCCCGCGCGCACCAGCGCGCGGAAGCGCGGCCACAGGTCCGAGTCATCGCTGACCAGCCCGGCGGCCAGGCCATAGGCGGTGTTATTGGCCTCGGCGATAGCGGCGTCGAAGCTCGCAGCGCGGCGCACCTGCAAAAGCGGGCCGAACACTTCCGCGTCGGGTGTCTCGATCCCGTCCACATCGATCAGGCCGGGGGTGACGAAGGCGGGGCCCTGCCCGCGCTTCGCCTTGACGATGGCGCGCGCGCCAGAGGCCAGCAATTGGTCCTGGGCTTTCAGCACCTGATCGGCGGCATGGGCGCTGACCAGCGAGCCCATGAAGGGTTCGGGGCTCGCATCCCAGGCGCCGATGGGCAGTCTGGCGATCAGGGCGGCGATGGCCTCGATCACCTGATCACCGGCCGCTCCTTGCGGCACGATCAGGCGGCGCGCGCAGGAGCAGCGCTGGCCCGCCGTGATATAGGCCGACAGCACCGCCACCCGCGCGGCGTTCTCGGCGTCGGCGGCGTCCCAGACCACCAGCGGGTTATTGCCGCCCATCTCCAGCGCCAGCTGGATGCCGGTGCGCCCGGCGAATTTTTTATGGATGAAAGAGCCCACACCCCAGGAGCCGGTGAACAACACGCCGTCGAGATCGCGGTCATCGAGCATGGCCGCGCCGGTCTCGCGCCCGCCCTGAACGAGATTGAGCACGCCCGCGGGCAGGCCCGCCTCGTCCCACAGCGATGCCATGAAGGCGCCCACGGCCGGGGTCAGTTCAGACGGTTTGAACACCGCCGTATTTCCGGCCAGCAGGGCCGGGACGATATGGCCGTTGGGCAGATGGCCGGGGAAGTTATACGGCCCCAGCACCGCCATCACGCCCAGCGGCTTGTGCTCCAGCGTCTGCTCGCCGAAATCGGTGGCGGTGCGCGTGGTTCCGGTGCGGTCCAGATAGGCTGCGATGGAGACGGCGATCTTGCCGGTCATGGCGCCCGCTTCGGTACGCGACTCCCACAGCGGCTTGCCAGTCTCGCGCGCGATCAGCTCGGCGATGGCCTCGCTGCGCTCTTTCAGGAGGCCAGCGAAGCGCTCGGCCACGGCCTTCCTCGCCTCGAACCCGGCCAGCGCCCAGTCCGCGAAGGCCGCGCGGGCGCTGGCGAACGCCGCGCGCACATCATGGGCGTCTGCGGCTGCGCCTTCCCATACCACCTCGCCGCTGCCCGGATTGAGGGAGGTGAAGGGCGCGCCCGCGCCCTCGCGCCAGGCGGCGTTGATATAGAGCGATCCGCTCATGACACAGTGTCCTTGGTCCAGATGCGTACAGGCTCGCCCGCCGTCACATCCAGCGCGCGGCAGGCTTCGGGGCTCAGCGCCGCAGCGCCCTCGCCCGGCGTGATGTCGGCGTAGATGCAGCGGAAATCGCCAATGCGATCGTTGGAGACCAGCGCGCGCACGCGCCCGCCCCCGAGCGGTCCGTCCGCCACGCTCACACGCTGGCTGTCGCGGATGGTGCGCACCTCATCGGTCCCGCAAGAGACCAGCGGGCCGCCGTCGAAAATATCGATATAGCGCTCATAGCGCAGGCCCTCGGCCTCCAGCAGGCGCAGGGCGTTCACCCCATGGGGATGGGTCTTGCCGATCACCGCGCGGGCCTCGCGCGGCAACAGGTCGAGATAGATGAGATGGGACGGCATCAAGTCCAGGATGAACTGGTTGTCGGTGGCCGCCGAGAGCCGGTCGGCTTCTTCAAAGCTCATCTTGAAGAAGGGGCGCGTGACATGTTCGAAGAAGATGGAATCGCCCTTCTCGTCCACCACGCCGCGCAATTCGGACAGGATGCGCTTGCCGAAGCGTTCGCGCGCGGACGCCACCAGCATGTAGCGCGCCTTGGCGGTCAGGCTGCCCGCCCCGGCGCCGCGCGCCTCATCGCTGACGAACAGCGAGCCCACCTCGGTGGAGCCGGCGAAATCATTGACCAGCAGCATGGCGTCCATGTCGAAACGCCGGTTCGCTTCCTTGGAGGCCTGGGCGAAGGTGAATATCTTGAAGTCGAAATACGGCTTCTTGATCCCGACCATGGCCTTCACCGCCGAGGTGCCCAGGATCGCGCCGGTCTCGGTGTCTTCGAGCATGAGCTGGTAGCTGCAGTCGCACGGATCGGAGAGGCGCCCGTCAAAGGCGGCTTCGGACGCGGCGAGCTTGGCCGCCAGGGCGTCATCGGGCAGGGCGAGGCTGGTGAAGCCGGGCCCGGCGGCGCCGGCCAGTTTGAGAAATCCGTCCACATCGCCCGACCGGGCTGCGCGCACCACCAGCATGAAACCCCCTTGTCCCCGCCCTACCCCTTGGCCAAGGCCCGCGCCTCGGCGGCGTCGAAGCGCCCGCGCGCAAACTGCATCAGCATCACCGCCGAGAGCCGGGCGCGCTCGGGCAGGCTGGAGAGCTTGGCGATCTCGCGGCTGGAATGAATATCGGCGCCGCGCACGCCCAGAGTATCCACATTCGGACAGCCCGACGCCCACAGATTATTGCCTTCGCACACCCCGCCGGTGTCCTTCCAGCGAATGTCCAGGCCCAGCGGCTCGCCGGCCGCGCGGGTCCATTCGAACATGCGCAAATTGGCCGGGCTCATTGGTTTGGGCGGACGGGTGAAGCCGCCATGCAGGTCGGCCGTGATGCCGTCGCGCGCATTGGCGCGCTGGACCAGCGCATCGATCTCGCGCTTGGCCCACACCGCGTCATCCTCGGTCTTCACGCGCACATTGAAGCGGCAAATGCCCAGCTCCGGCACCACATTGGGCGCTCCGCCCCCGTCAATGCGCGAGACATTGAAGGTCACGTCCGGGCGCTGGCCGTTGAGGGCGTCAAGCTGGCGGGCGAAATCGGCGGCGGCCACGATGGCGTTGCGGCCCAGATGATGCTCCCGCCCCGCATGGGCTGCGCGGCCCCGGCAGCGCAGGGAGAAATTGCCCGAGCCCTTGCGCGCGCCCGCCAGCGAGCCGTCCACAAGGGCCGGTTCATAGGTCATGCCCACATGGGCCTTGGCGCCCAGCTCGGCCAGCACCGGGCCGGAGCCCAGCGAGCCGATCTCCTCGTCCGGGCTGATCAGCAAGTCATAGCCGATTTCACTGGCCCAGGGGCTGCGCTCCAGCCCCATCAGGGCGTGCAGCATGACGATCAGCCCGCCCTTCATGTCGGCGGTTCCCGGCCCGTTGATGGTGTCCTCGTCCAGCATGCGCCACTCATCAAACCCGGAGCCGGGCGGGAACACCGTGTCGTGATGGCCGGTCAGGACGATCTTCACCGGCGCATCGGGCCGTTTGGTCAGGCGGAAGGCGGGCGTATAGGCCACCTCGCGCAGCTCGCCATCAACCTCCACCGTCAGGGAGGGCTTGAGCTCCACCGCGCGGATTTCACCCTCCAGCGGCGCGAAAGCCGTTTCCAACTCGGCGCGCATGGCTTCAAGACCATCGGCGTTGCGGCTGCCCGAATTGATCGCCGACCAGCGCTTGACCAGCGCCGCCATGGCGTCCCCCTCGCCCTCGATCCAGTCGAGGACGGCGTTTTCGTCCCGGTCCAGCGTCAGCGATGTCATGATATGCGTGCCGTCCGTTTCAGCTTCAGGCCTGCTCCAGCGCCTGTTCGAGATCGGCGATCAGATCATCGGGGTTTTCAATCCCCACCGAGACCCGCACCATGCCGCCGGTAAAGCCCAGACGCTCGCGCAGGGCCTCGTCCACGCCGGCATGGGTGGTGCTGCCGGGATGGCAGATCAGGGTTTCGGTGCCGCCAAGACTTACCGCCAGCTTCAGCACGCCGAGCGCATTGAGCATGCGGAAGGCGGCCTCCTGGCCTCCGGCCACGTCAAACGCGAAGGTGGAGCCGTGATGGCCGCCGGACTGGCGGTTATGAACCTCATGGTCGCGCGAGCCGGGCTCCAGGAAGCCGAGATAGCGCACCCTCTCCACCTTGGGATGGCCTTTGAGATACTCGGCCACACGGCGCGCGCCCTCGAAAGCCGCCTTCATGCGCAAGGAGACCGTCTCCAGCGAGCGCGCCAGCATCCAGCAGGTATTGGGATCGAGATTGGTGCCCATGCCTGAGCGCAGCTTGCGCACCGGCGCCATCAGCGCGCTGGCCCCCATGGCCGCGCCGCCGATCAGGTCGGAATGCCCGCCGATATATTTGGTCAGCGAATAGACCGCAATGTCCGCGCCATGAGCCAGCGGGCTCTGGCCGATGGGGCCGAGAATGGTGTTGTCCACCACCACGGGCGGGCGATGGCCCTGGCGCGCGCCAATCTCGTCTGCCAGACGCTTCATCACGGCCAGATCCACCACCTCATTGGTGGGATTGGTCGGGGTTTCGCAGAAGATCACCGCGATGCGGCCAAGCTTCAGGGCCGCGTCCACCGCCTCATTGATCTCCGCCTCGCTGGCGCCGGCGAAGAAGTCGGCGCTTCGGATGCCGTACTGAGGCAGGATGGCGCGGATCAGAGTCTCGGTGCCGCCATAGAGCGGGGTCGATTGCAGCACCACGTCGCCGGCATGGGCGTGGGCCATGATGACGGTGGAGATGGCGCCCATGCCCGAGGAGAAGACCAGCGCATCCTCGGCCCCGTCAAACAGGGTGAGCCGGTCTTCAAGCACCTCCATATTCGGGTTGTTGAACCGCGAATACAGCAGGCCCGCCTCCACCGGATCGCCCGCTTGCGCGCGCCCGCCCATGACGCGGAAGAAGGCTGCGCCCTCCTCGGCGGTGGCGAAGGCGAAGGTGGAGGTCTGGAAGATGGGCGGCTTGATGGACCCTTCCGACAGCTTGGCGTCAAAGCCATAGCTCATCATCAGGGTTTCCGGGCTCAGGGCGCGCGCGCCCAGGGCGCGCTTGCGGTAGGGCGTTTCAGGTTTGCTCATGGCGGGCTCCTGCCGGGGCGCGATGGACGCGCCCGCACGGCGTATTGCAATGGGATCAGCTAGCCCCCTGTCTTGCGACGGGCGCACGCGCCGGTCAAGCCGGGCGCTGGCCTAGCCGCCCCGGAAACCTCGACCCCCCACAGCAAACGGCCCGCCGGGACATCCCGGCGGGCCGCGCTTTTAGTCCTGGTTTATCCGTGATCAGTTGAGGTTGATCAGGACTTCCACACGCCGGTTGAGCGGCTCACGCACGCCGTCCGGGGTCGGAACG
>NZ_VWOJ01000004.1 GCF_008630495.1 Alkalicaulis satelles | reverse complement strand
GTGTAATTGTCAACACCCTCCACAGTCTCACCGGACATACGACGTCTGATCAGGGTCTGCGGCAACTGGCAATAAAGCCCAGACAGCTTGAAATGATATACCCAATAATCATTCCGCATTTGGCGCCATCTGCGCCCCCTGAGAGATGCAAAAGGCCCCTTGCGCCACTCAACAAGCTGTTCATCAACGTGATTTTCAGGCCTGTATGTTCGAGCTGAAGCCGCTCTGGCTTCAGGGCCAAGGAAGCCGTGTGGTGCGCTTGCGCCACAGAGCCGCAAAATCTCAGCAATTTTCAAGAGATGACAGATTTGCAAGGTTGACGCGACGAATGTGCGACAACTAGGTTCGCCAGCAGATGGTCAGATCCATCTTTTTTGCGGCGATTGTGCTTTTTTGTGGGCAGAAACACGCCGCCCAGGCAATCGAGTTCCGATTGGGGAGAGACACACCATGAGTAAGAGTACGTTCAAAACTTGCCTTCTGGCGAGCACGCTTATTGCGGGCATCGCCACGGCTGCGCCCGCGATGGCGGCGCAGGAAGGCGACACCGCGGATACGAGCGACGTCGTCCGCGTCACCGGTACGCGCATCCAGGCGCCGGGCGTTGTATCCAACAGCCCGATCAGCTCGGTTGACGCTGCTGAATTCGCGATCCGCCAGCCCGTTAACGTCGAGGAGCTTGTCCGCACGCTTCCCGTGGCCTTCCCGGCCATTGGTCCGGGCGTCAACAACGGCCAGGGCGGCGGCTTCACCGTCAACCTGCGCGCGCTTGGCTCCAACCGGAACCTGGTCCTCATGAATGGCCGGCGCATCGTGCCGTTCAATCTGGGCGGTTCGGTCGACACCAACGTCATTCCTGTCTCTCTCATCGAGCGCGCCGACTTCGTCACCGGCGGCGCCGCCGCTGTGTACGGTTCGGACGCCATGTCGGGCGTGGTGAACTTCGTTCTGCGTCGGGACTTTGAAGGTCTTGAGGTCGGCGCCCAGTATGGCACCTCCGAGCAGGGCGACGCCACGCGCCGCCGTATGGACGTGACCATGGGCGGCAATTTCGCTGACGGCCGCGGCAACGCTGTTGTGAGCGTGGGCTACACCCAGACTGATGAGCTGCGCCAGGGCGCCCGCTCATTTGGCGAGTTCTCCATCGACTCAAGCACGGGCAATCCCGGCGGCTCTCCGGTCGCCATTCCGGCCCTGGTTATCCTGCCCGGCGCACGCTCGGTGGCGGACGGCGGCCTGGGCCTGACCGGCAACCAGCAAATTGATCCGAATACGGGTGAACTGCGGAGCTTCTTTGCCCCGTTCAACTTCAACCCGGACAATTTCTACCAGACGCCGCAGGACCGTTATCAGATCCTGGGTTCGGCTTCGTACGAGATCAATAATCACTTCGAAGCCTATACCGACCTGTTGTATGTGCGTTCCAAAGTGGACGCCCAGCTGGCTTCGTCGGCGCTGTTCGGTGTGAACGTGGACGTGCCGATCGGCAACCCGTTCATTCCTGACGCCATGCGCACCCAGCTTTGCACCGAGTTCGGCATTGCTGACTGTACGGTGGGCAACGCCGATGACCTGGTCAACATGACCATCGGCCGCCGTTTCGAAGAGCTTGGCCCGCGTCTGAACGACTTCACCACCACCACGCTCCAGTACACGCTGGGCCTGCGCGGTGATCTGGTGGGCGGCTGGACCTACGACGCCTACTACCAGTACGGTGAATCCGTGCAGGATCAGGTGCGTGGCAACTGGGGCTCGCGTTCGCGTGCCGTCCAGGCGATGAACGCGGTCAGCACGACAGCGTGTATCAACCCGGCCAATGGCTGCGTTCCGCTCAACCCGTTCGGGGAGGAAGGCTCGGTCACCCAGGAGATGATCGACTTCTTCAACCTGGACGCCATGCTCGGCCAGGAAGTGACCCAGGAAGTGCTGCACGGCAGCGTGACTGGCGATCTGGGCTTTGCCAGCCCGTTCGCCAGCAGCCCGATCAGCACGGCTTTCGGTTACGAGTATCGCCGTGTGGCCGCTTCCACCAGCTCTGACTCCGCCTCGCAAATCCAGGGCGAAGTGCTGGGCACCGGCGCTCCGACCCCGGACCGTCAAGGTACGTTCCAGCTGTTCGAGTGGTTCGGCGAAGCCTATGTGCCGCTGGTCGAAGACCGTCCGGGCATCCGGAGCCTGGCTCTTGAGCTGGGCGCGCGTCACACCGAGTTCCGCTCGGGCGGCGAATCCGACAGCTACTGGACCTACAAGGTCGGTGGTGAATGGTCTCCGATGGATGATCTGCGCGTTCGCGGCATGTATCAGCGCGCCACCCGCGCGCCGAGCGTGAACGAGCTGTTCGCTCCGCAAGTGTCGGGCCTGGGCAACCTGGCTGTTGACCCCTGCCAGGGCTCTATCTCCGGCAATCTGGCGTCGCTTTGCCAGCAGACCGGCGTGCCGTCTGCTGTCATCGGCAACCTGCCTGAGCCGCGCGCCGGCCAGGTCAACGTGCTGACCGGCGGCAACCCGCAGCTTGGGCCGGAAGTGGCCGACACCTACACGCTGGGCTTTGTCTACAACCCGTCGTCCGCTCCGGGCTTCTCGCTCTCGGTCGACTGGTGGAGGATCGACATCACTGATGCGATCTCCGCGCCGAGCGTGACCGACATCATCAGCCAGTGCTACAGCACCTCGTTCAACCCGAACCTGACGTTCAACGATGCTTGCGCCCTGGTGCGCCGCAGCCCGTCCTCGGGTAACCTGAACGATCTGGACTCTGACGGCATCGTCCTGGCCCTGAACAATGTGGGCGAGAACGTGCGTGAGGGCTTCGACGTGAACGCCAGCTACATCTTCGACGCTGAAGCCATTGGCCTCAACCCGTCGATGGGCTCGTTCGGCATCCAGTTCAACGGCACGCTGTACACCCAGATCATCAACCAGCCGACGCCGACGTCTACGCGCCGCGACTGCCTGGGCTACTACTCTGAAGCCTGCGGTGGTCCCAAGCCGAAGTACAAGACGTCGACCCGCTTCAGCTGGATGGTTGGCGACTTCGACGCCTCGCTGCTGTGGCGCTATCTGGGCGCGACTGTGGTCGAGCCGGAAGTAGCCAGCAGCTTCCAGCCTGAGTTCTCGTCGATCGGCGTTTACAACTACTTCGATCTGTCGGGTGGCTGGAACTTCAACGACAATCTGCGCTTCACTGTGACCGTGGCGAACCTGCTTGATGAACAGCCCCCGATGCTGGGCAACACCATCGGCACCACGTCCGAGAACAGCGGGAACACCTTCCCGGGAAGCTATGATGTGATCGGCCGTTACTACACGGTGGGTCTGCGCGCGCGCTTCTAGTCTCGCACGCATTCCATGACTTTAAAGGCGGGCCCTCGCGGCCCGCCTTTTTCTTTGCTCGCTGTCTGATCAACCCGGCCAGAATCCTGCAGCCCTGCAGCCTTTATCGCAGGATTGTCAGATCAGGCCGGCCAGGGGGCTGGAGGGGTCGGCATAGCGCTTTTTGGCCATGCGCCCGGCCAGATACGCCTCGCGGCCAGCGATCACGGCGTGCTTCATGGCGCGCGCCATGCGCACGGGGTCGCGCGCCTCGGCGATGGCTGTGTTCATCAGCACGCCGTCACAGCCCAGCTCCATGGCCACCGCCGCGTCCGAGGCCGTGCCCACGCCCGCATCCACGATGACGGGGACGCTCGCCGCCTCGATGATCAGGCGGATATTGACCGGGTTCTGGATGCCCAGCCCTGACCCGATGGGCGCGCCAAGCGGCATGATCGCGCACGCGCCCGCATCCTCCAGCTTGCGCGCATAGACCGGGTCATCGGAACAGTAGACCATCACGTCAAACCCCTCCTTGACCAGCATGTCCGTGGCGCGCAGCGTCTCGGCCATGTCGGGATAGAGGTGCTTGGGATCGGACAACACTTCCAGCTTCACCAACGACCAGCCGCCCGCCTCGCGCGCCAGGCGCAGCGTGCGCACGGCGTCCTCGCCGGTGAAACAACCCGCCGTATTGGGCAGGAAGACGTATTTCGACGGATCGATGAAATCCACCAGGCGCGGCTGGGACGGATCAGAGAGATTCACCCGGCGCACCGCCACCGTGATCATGTCCGCGCCCGAGGCCTCCAGCGCGCGCGCATTGTCCTCATAGCTCTGGTACTTGCCCGTCCCGATGATCAGGCGCGAGGCAAGCGTGCGCCCGGCCACCACGAAGGGGCGGTCTTCGGCCAGGGCGGGGGAGGATGCGGCGGGGGTGTTGGGAGCGTGTGTCATGGCCTTGCGTTCTAGCGCTGCGCCCGCCCCGCGTCACGCCTCCAGGCGCGCCGGGGTGCAGCCCTCACCCGCCGCCAACGAAGTGGACGATCTCCAGCCGGTCGCCGTCCTCGATGGCGATAGCGGCGTAGCCGTTGCGTGGGGCGATTTCCAGATTGCGCTCCACAGCCACCTTGCGCGGATCGAGCTCCAGCGCCTCCAGAAGCCCGGTCAGGGTGAGCCCGGCGGGCAGGGCGCGGGCCTCGCCATTGAGCTGGACGGTGATCTCGGCCATGAGGTGCTGCGCTCCTTGCACGCGGCTTGCTTGTTATACTAGGACATCACGTCGTAAAACAGGAGCCTGTCGTCAAGGCGCCCGGGGCGCCCGGAGCTTTGCGTGTCTGACCTCAAGCCTGTCCATGTGCTCAACGGCCCGAACCTGAACCTGCTCGGCACACGCGAGCCGGACGTTTATGGCCGCGCCACCTTAAGCGATATCGAGGCCCTGTGCCGCGACGCGGCGGCGGGACTGGACGTGGACATCGTGTTCGAGCAGACCAATCACGAAGGCGTCCTTGTCGACCTGATCCAGCGCGCCGGCCGCGAGGCCAGCGCCATCGTGATCAATCCGGCGGCCTACACCCACACCTCCATTGCGCTTCTGGACGCGCTCAAGGGGGTGGACGTTCCGGCCGTGGAAGTGCATCTGTCCCAACCCGCCGCGCGTGAACCGTTTCGCGCGGCGTCCTACGCGGCGCTGGCCGCGGCGGGCAGCATTGCCGGTTTCGGCGCCATGGGCTACGCCCTGGCCGTCGAAGCGGCGGCGCGCCTGGCGCGCGCCCGCCTGGCCGAACGCAAGAAAGGGTCCTGACCTCATGGCGTCCACCCCGTCCCGCCCTCAGAGCGATGCCAAGTTCGTGCGCGAACTGGCCAAAATCCTCAATGACACTGATCTGACCGAGATCGAGGTCGAGCACGGGGATCTCAAAATCCGCGTCGCGCGCGAACTGCCCGCTGCTCCCGCGGTGCATTACGCCGCCGCTCCGGCCGTGACGGCCGCGCCGGCGCCCGCCATGGTGAGCACGCCCGCCCCTGCCCCGGCGCCAGCCGCCGCCGCCGAAGCGAAAGCTGATCCCAAGAGCCATGCCGGTGCGGTAAACTCGCCCATGGTGGGCACCTGCTATCTGCGCCCCAGCCCGGACGCCGACGCATTCAAGAAAACCGGCGATACAGTGAAGGAAGGCGAGACCATCCTGCTCATTGAGGCGATGAAGACCTTCAACCCGATCACCGCGCCGCGTTCGGGCAAGCTGGCCGAGATCCTGGTGGAGGACGCCCAGCCTGTGGAGTACGGCGAGCCTCTCTTCGTCATCATCTAGGGCGCGCTCATGTTCGACAAGATCCTGATCGCGAACCGGGGCGAGATCGCCCTGCGCATCCACCGGGCCTGCCAGGAAATGGGCATCGCCACCGTAGCGGTCCACTCCGAGGCCGACGCCAACGCCATGCACGTCAAGCTGGCCGACGAGAGCGTTTGCATCGGCCCGCCTCCGGCCGGGCGCAGCTATCTGCATGTGCCCTCCATCATCGCCGCCGCCGAGGTGACCGGCGCCCAGGCGATCCATCCCGGCTATGGCTTCCTGTCGGAAAACGCGCGCTTCGCCGAGATCGTGGAGGCCCACGGCCTCACCTTCATCGGACCCAAGCCCGACACCATCCGCCTGATGGGCGACAAGATCACCGCCAAGCAGGCCGCCATGGATGCAGGCATCCCTGTGGTGCCCGGCTCTGACGGCGCCATCACCGACATGAACGAGGCGCGCAAGGTCGCCAAGGCCATCGGCTTCCCGGTGCTGATCAAGGCCGCCGCCGGCGGCGGCGGACGCGGCATGAAGGTGGCCGAGACCGAGGCCAATCTGGAATCCGCGCTGCAGACCGCCTCCTCCGAAGCCAAGGCCGCGTTCGGGGACGGGGCGGTCTATATCGAGAAATATCTTGGCAAGCCGCGCCATATCGAGATCCAGGTGATGGCCGACGAGCACGGCAATGTCATCCATCTGGGCGAGCGCGATTGTTCGCTCCAGCGTCGCCACCAGAAAGTGCTCGAAGAGGCGCCGTCCGTGGCGCTGGACGACGCCGCGCGCGCCAAGATCGGCAAGACCGTCACCGACGCGGTCAAGGCCATCGGCTATCGCGGCGCGGGCACGGTGGAATTCCTCTACGAGAACGGGGAGTTCTATTTCATCGAGATGAACACCCGCCTGCAGGTGGAGCACCCGGTCACCGAGGCCATAACCGGCGTCGACCTGGTGCGCGAGCAGATCCGTGTGGCCGCCGGCATGGAGCTGGGGCTCAAGCAGGATGACGTCCGGTTCAAGGGCTGGTCCATCGAGTGCCGCATCAATGCGGAAAATCCCAACACCTTCACCCCCTCGCCGGGTAAGGTGAGCGAGTTCCACGCGCCTGGCGGGCTCGGCGTACGCCTCGATTCAGGGCTCTATGCCGGTTACACCATCCCACCCTATTACGATTCCATGATCGGCAAGCTGATCGTCCATGGCCGTGACCGCCAGGAAGCTCTGATGCGCCTGAAGCGCGCGTTGGGCGAGATGGTCGTGGGCGGGGTGGAGACCACCATCCCCCTTCACCAGGCCCTCCTGGAGGAGCCCGCCTTCCTGTCGGGCGATTACCACATCCGGTGGCTGGAGAGCTGGCTGGCCGAACGCGCCAAAGGCTAGAAGGCGGGATTATGCGCGGGTTCGGCGTCAGGGAATTGCTCGGCTGCTATGCGCGCGGCGTGTTTCCCATGGCCGAAAGCCGAGACGATCCGCGCATCTTCCTGCTGGAGCCGGACGAGCGCGGGGTAATCCCGCTGGACGCGTTTCACATCCCGCGCTCCCTGCGCCGCACAGTGCGCCGGGACGTGTATCACGTCACAGCCAACCGCAGTTTCGAGACGGTGCTGCGCAGCTGCGCAGCCGCCGCTCCGGGGCGCGAGGACACCTGGATCAATGATCCCATCGCCTCGCTCTATCTCGACCTGCACCGGGCCGGCCACGCCCATTCCATCGAATGCTGGCGCGAAGGCGCGCTGGCGGGCGGGCTCTATGGCGTGACGCTGGGATCGGCCTTCTTTGGTGAAAGCATGTTCTCGCGCCAGACCGACGCGTCCAAGACCGCGCTGGTGCATCTGGTGGCGCGTCTGAAGGCAGGCGGCTTCACCCTGCTGGACGCGCAATTCCTGACCGCCCATCTGGAGCGCTTCGGCGCGGTGGCGGTAACGCGGCGCGATTACAAGGCGATGCTGGCAGAGGCGGCCGGGCAGGAAGCCGATTTCTTCGCCCTGCCCGAAGGCCTGCCGGGCGCTCAGCTCCTGCAGTCGATCACCCAGACGTCATAGACCGGGTGTTCGAGCGCGTTGAGCGCGGGGCTGGAGGCGAACATCCAGCCTGAAAAAATTCGTTCGCCCTCATCCTCAACGCCGAACCCGTCCGTGCGGCGGTCCTTGACCTGCAGGAAGGCGAACACTTCAGGGGGCTCTTCGGGCGGGCGCTTGCGGCAGTAATTGACCGTCACGGTCAGGGCGCCGAACTGCACCGCCTCACCCACTGGCGCCTGGAAGTCGCGGGTGCGGGCGGTGACCTTGTCCAGACCGCGCAAAATCGCCACCGAGCCGGGGCGGCTCGACAGCTCGCGTGCGCCAGACTGCTGGGCCTGGCCCGCGCCGGCCAGCACTGGCGCTGCGATCAGAACGGACACGATCAAGGCGATAACACGGATCATGCCGACCATCCTGTCATGAACACTGGGGCGGAACCAAGGCCTACCGGCCCGGCTCCCACGGCTCGTAATCAGCAGGAGTGGCCTGACGCCGGCGTTCGCCGCCAAAGGCCAGTGAGCCGGCCGGGCGGTAGGCATTCAGCGTGCCGGTGAGATTGGGCGCATGGTCCAGCTCCCACTCCCGGCGCGGCAGCGGCGCCTCAGTGGGCGGCGCTTCGAATGTGTGATGCAGCCAGCCATGCCAGTCGGACGGCACGCGCGAGGCGTCGGCATAGCCGTTATACACCACCCAGCGCCGCGGCTTGTCATCCGCGCCCGTGGCGCCTTTGCGTTCAGTGTAATAGCGATTGCCGAACTGGTCCTCGCCCACCAGCTTGCCCGAGCGCCAGATGGTCCAGGCAGCGCCCGCAGACGCGCCATTCCACCATGTGAATATTTTCGACAGCAAGCCGAGCATGAACAGCCCTCGCGTAACACTAACCCGCGCCCGTATATGCCCCTGCCCGCGCCTGCGGTCCAGTGCTGCGGGACAGTGGCGGCAAGGACAGTCTCTGCCGCCGAACGGCTTTCTCCTCGCTGCGCTCAGTTGGTATATCAACCAAGACGTGCGCTCACGACCTCATAAGGATTGATTAAAACCTGTGATATCGGTTATATTGGTATTCGCTGACCGGGGGGCAGCTGCGTTGAGGGACAAACGCATGGCGCGTTCATCCGCTATCATCACTCTGGCGGTGTTTTGTCTGGCCCTTGTGTTCTGCGGCCTGGTGGCCTGGATCGTCTACCGGCCAGCCAGTGTGCAAATCCATCCCGAGCCCGGCCATGACCGCTATGCCCTGGTGATGGTGGCGGCCCATTACCGCAGCCTGCCCTCGCGTCCCGATTATGTCGCCCACGCCCGTCAGGTGGCGCAGCATGCCCAAGACGCCGGTTACGCCCTGATCGGCGGGGGCGTCATCATTGATCCCACCGAGCATCAGCTGCGGCGCTCCGTTGATGTTCTGGGCAGGCTCACCGAGGCGGGCGCAGAGTCTCTGGTCTATTTCGCCGGTCATGCGGTTCCCGGGGACAATACGATTTTCCTGCTCGCGACCGACACCGGCCCCTTGCCCCTGACCCGCTTCGCAGAGGGCGGCATCCGCCTGGAGGAAATCTGGAGCCACCCGCTGGGTTCAAGCCCGTCGAAAACCACCATCCTGATAGAAACCCGGGGCATGGGCGGCCTGTTCAGCGGCGGCCTGACCAGTTTCGGCACCGGGCTGGACATGTTTGAAGCGCCCCCGGAAGTAACGATCGCGATCAGTGACCGGGACGGCCCTGTCCGCGTGTCCCGCGAGGCGCTTCACCGCACCACGCCGGTGCGGCCGGGGCTGGTGCCCGACGCATGGAGATCTCATCCCGGTCAGGAGGTGCTGTTCACGCCGGCCCTGGTGACGTTGCGTGCGCTTGAGAACCCTGATCTCATCAACAGCCTGGCCGAAGTCAGCTTGGCGGTTCACGAACAATCATCGAGCCAGATCAGCCCGGTGATTTTTGGGCAGTCGGTGCTCGCTGCGGCCATGCCCCGGCGTTACGCTTCACCAGCTCTGCGCGGCCTGTTGGAGACACGCCGGGATGCAACCGGCGATCAGGCTGAAAACGGACCCGCCCCGGACCCGCCAGCAGAGCAGGTCACGGCGGTTATCCCAGAACAGTTTTTGGAGCCGGATTCCGACGCCCAGGCGGAACCGCCGCCTGCCGTAGCCGGCGACAGCCGCACCGGCCAGTCTGTGATCGAGCTGATCCGGATGTTCGAAGCCTTCCGGGCGGACACCTATCTCGACGAGGCGGGCGTGCCCACCATCGGCTACGGGCATACCGGACCAGACGCCCGGCCCGGTAATACCATCAGCTATGAGCGGGCCGTTCAATTGCTGATGCGCGATATCGACATCGCCGCCCGGGCGGTTGACGAAGCCGTCACGCGTGAGTTGACCGACAACCAGCGCAACGCCCTGATATCGCTCACATTCAATATCGGAGCTGAAGCGTTCCGCAATTCCACCCTGGTGCGGCGGATCAATAGCGATATCGAATCGGTCAGCGCCGCCCAGTTCCTGCGTTGGGTGCATGCGCGCGTGCCGGGATCAGGCATGCAGTCGCTGAGCGGACTGGTCAGCCGCCGACAGATGGAAGCCTTCCTGTTTCTTGTACAGGATGAAGGCGTTGACGCCCTGGAGCTGATCCTGAGCTTTGAACCCTTCCGGGAGAGCGCTGCACGCGTGAATGATTGCTCGGTGATCGGTTACGGGCGCGTGCTCTTGCCATGCGACCAGGTGTTCGACGTTCAGATCAGCCAGGTTGAGGCGCTCCAGCTCCTGCGGCGCGAAGCGCGCGCAATTGAAAGCGAGATACGCACCCTGGTCGGCGTGCCGGTCTCAGACGCCCAGATGGCGGCCCTGATTTCCTTTGTCCACCAGAACGGGTTGGAGGCCCTCACACGCTCGCGCATTCTGGCGCGCCTCAATCGCGGCGACCATATGGGCGCGGCCAACGCCATGCGCCTGCACAACGCCTTTCTGGGCGGGCCGGCCATGCAGGTCGGCGCCAGCCAAATCGAACGGCGCGCAGCCGAAGCGGCGCTGTTCTTCGCCCATGGCGGGGATTATGTGGTGACACCGGCGGGCGCCGCCACATGACGCGCGCCCTGCTCATTCTGGCCGCGCTCGCACTCACCGTGGCGATTGCGATCTTCGACGGCTGGACCCCGCTGGGATTCTCGCACGGCCTGCTTTACGTGTTCCCCGTCATGATCCTGCGTCACGAGCCAGCCGCCGCCCAGTTCGCGATGGCAGCGCTGACGGCGGGCCTGATCACGGCAGGGTATTATCTCTCGCCGGCGGGTTTCATTGATGACTACGTCATCCTCAACCGGTGCCTGTCTGTCTTTGTGATCCTTGCGCTCGTTGCCTTACAGACAAGAATTCGCGCCGCAAGCGGAGCAATCTCAAACAGGACGGGTCCGGGAGGCTGACGGCCCTGCGCCGCCCATGCTAGGCTCAGCCCGGCAATGGAGGACGCGGTCATGAACCATGGCGTCATTCTCGCTGGCCTGGTGTCAGCCGCCCTGACGGCCGCCGCCGCCCAGGCCGGCCCGGACTATTACGCGGTCAGCGGAGTGTCAGCGGACAAGCTGCTCAATGTGCGCATGGCGCCGGACGCGGATGCACCGATCATCAGCGCCTTCCATCATGACGCCGCGCCCATCGAGATCGTGCGCGTGGAGAACGGCTGGGGCCTGTTCCCGGCAGGAGAGTTCTCCGGCTGGGTCGACATGAGCTTTCTCACGCCCGTCAGCGCTCCCAAGGTCGCGGACACGCCACTTCCTGAAGGCATGAGCTGCGTGGGGACAGAGCCGTTCTGGGTTGCTGTCATCACGTCTGAAGGCGTCACTTTCAGCCACCAGAATTGGGGCGATTCCCGCTCGCACCGCCTCGACAGCGCTGTCAGCAGTCCAGATGAGGACCGCATCACGTATATCGTGTTCGAATCCGGCTCCGCCGCCATCTCGCCGGGCCAGTGTTATGACGGCATGAGCGACGCCGAGTTCGGCTGGCGCGGAGACTTTGTCCTGGGGCGCGAGGATGACAGCCCGCGCCTGCGCGGCTGCTGCAAGCTTTCCGCCCCTATCGTGGACGGCGATCCCCCCGGCTATGCTCGGGCAGGCTAGGCGCCTTCCGCCCCTTTACGGATTCGCGTCCCCGCCCCTGCCTCCGGTACGATAGCGGTGATTCGCGCGCGCGCCTTTCGCGCCGTCCCCGAGGAGCCGCCATGACCGTCACGCCGCGCCTGACCCTGGCTGAGGCCGCGCCTCAATTCGAGACCCGGCCGCTGGGCGCCGCCGACCCCGACGCCCTGACCGAAGGCGGCGAGGCGCGCCTGAAGGCTCCCCAAGGCTGGAGCGCGCGGGCCTGCGCCGCGTTCGGGGCGCTGGCTGAAGACTGGGCCGATGAGGGCGGCACGCTGGATGCGAAGGGCGTCACCCGGGCTCTGGCCTCGGCGCTGGCGGGCGTGTTTCCCAAAGCCGATCAGGACCTGGCGCGCGACGAGCTCGCCGCCTCGCTGATCGCGCGCGAGGCCTGCCCGGCGCCGGCCCTGTGGCGGGGCGAGCAAATCACCGCCAGTGCGCCTGCGCCCGCCGCCGGGGCGGAGGATCTGGCCGCCGTGATCGATGATCTCAACGCCGGCGCCATGGGCCAGGCCGCCGCCGATGTGGGCGCGCGGGTGCTGGCTGAACGGCTGGAAGCTGTAGCGCTCGCCTGCGTCAATTGCACGGGGTCCGAGAGCGAATGCTTTGATCCGCGCCATAACCGGGCGCTGGCGCGCGCCATCCGCGCCGCCCGCCGCGACGGCGCCCCGGACGCCATGATCGAGCGGGCCATTGCCCGCGCCCGCCAGGGCGTGACCGCGCCCGAAGCCGGGCTTCACGCTGCGCGCCCGGCCCTTGAGGCCCCGCCCGTGCGCCTGACGGCGCGCTTTTTCGATCTGGCCGACGCGGACGAAACCCTCACCAGCGGCGCGTCAGCGCGTGAGCTCTCAACCCGCCTGGCCGAAGCGCTGTGGACCCATGGCCTGCCGCATCTGGAATTTTCCGATATCGCCGCCCCGCCCCCGCCCGCGGCGAGCCTGGAGCTTACCCGTTTCATCACGAACGCCCAGATCGACGAGGCGGGCCTCGCCAGCGCCGCATCCCTGTGGGGCGCGGTGGCCGAAGCCGCAGGCGGGTCGCTCGCCCTCACCGGGCTGAGCGCAGCGTTGTGCAGCCTGCGTCTGGCCTATGACAGCCAGGCCGGGCGCGAGGCCGCCGCCGCCCTGATCCACGCCGCATCGGTCAGCCCCGCCCCGCTCTCCTTGCACCGTCCCGACGCGCTGTCAGCGGCCTTCCTCGATGCAGAATCAGTCGGCGTGCACCCGCCCGCCGCGCTGGACGGCCCGGGCGGGCAGCGTTTCGCACCCTGCGTGGAAGCCGCGCTCGCCGACTTGCCCGAAGCCATGCAGGACACCGCCCGCGCCCATGCGCTGGGCGCGCGGTCCCTGACCGGCCATCAGGCGGACTGGATCGAGGCGCTGGCGCGCCAAGGCGTGGACGAGGCGGCGTTCGCCCGCATCAACGCCGCCCTCGCCGAGGGCGTGCCGCTGCGCTTTGCGGTCAATCGCTGGAGCCTGGGACCCGAGATCGCCCAGCGTTGCGGCATCAGCCCCGAACGCTTCGACCGCGCCGGCGGGCGCCTTCTGGAAGCCCTGGGCGTGGACCCGGTCGATATCGCTGCTGCCGAGCGCTATGTGCAGGGCGCAGGCCGCCTGGACGATTGCACCGCGCTGTCCCCTGAGCGCCGCGCCGTATTCGCCGACCCGGACGCAGGCGCGCGCCTGGCCATGGCCGCGGCGGTGGAAGGCGTTCTGGGCGCCTCCTGCGGGCTGGAGATCGCCCTGCCCGGTTCGGCGTCCATGGACGAGGCCGGCGCGTTGGCCGCCAGCGCCTGCCGCATGGGCCTGCACGCCATCGCCATCCGCCGCGAGGGCGAGGCGCTCTATGATCTGCTCAACACTATCGAGTTCGAGGGCGGCGATTACGGGCCGCGCGACATCATCACCGAAGAGCGCGTCATCGAGCGCGTGGTGGAGACGGTGGTGGAGCGCGCCGCGGCGCGCCGCAAACTGCCCGACCGGCGCAAGGGCTATATCCAGAAAGCCACGGTGGGCGGCCACAAGGTCTATCTGCACACCGGCGAGTTCGAGAACGGCGAGCTGGGCGAGATTTTCATCGACATGCACAAGGAAGGCGCGGCCTTCCGTTCGCTGATGAACAATTTCGCCATCGCCATCTCCATCGGCCTGCAATACGGCGTGCCGCTGGAGGAGTTTGTGGACGCCTATTTGTTCACCCGCTTCGAGCCGGCCGGGCCGGTGGAGGGCAATGATTCCATCACCTACGCCACCTCCATCCTGGACTATCTGTTCCGCGAACTGGCGGTGAGCTATCTGGGCCGCGAGGATCTGGCCCAGGGCGAGGACCAGGGCGCCGACCCGGCCGGGCTCGGGCGCGGCGTGGCCAGCGAAAAGCTCGCCGCCCAGGCCGATCCGGCCAGCCTCATCTCGCGCGGCTTCTCGCGCGGCCAGCTGCCCGACAATGTGGTGATGCTCGCCGGCCGCCCGCGCAAACCCGCCTCTGACAGCAGCGATGCGCCAGCGAACGCCAGCTCAGGCCCCGCCCCCGCCCGCGCGCCCGCGCCGGACTATTACGGCGAGCCCTGCCCCGATTGCGGCCACTTCACCCTGGTGGAACAGGGCGCGCATCTCTCCTGCGAAGCGTGTGACTGGTCCGGCCCGCCGCCGGGTCAGACCTAAACTGCATCCAGCGCCAGATCGAGCACCGGGGCCGAATGGGTCAGCGCGCCGACGCTGATCACGTCGATGCCCGTCTCGGCGATGGCGCGCACGGTCTCCAGGGTCACCCCACCTGAGGCTTCCAGCGTGACGCGGCCCTTGGCGAGATTCACCGCCTGGCGCAGATCGTCCAGGGTGAAATTGTCCAGGAGCACGCTTTCAGCGCCTACCTCGAGCACTTCGGCGAGCTGATCGAGCCGGTCGATCTCCACCGCAATGCGGGTCATGTGGCCGCAAAAAGCGCGCGCGCGGCGCACCGCCTCGCCCGCCGAGCCGCACACCGCCACGTGATTGTCCTTGATCAGCACCGCATCATCGAGGCCGAAGCGGTGGGGCGCGCCGCCGCCTGCGCGCACGGCCTGTATCTCCAGCGCGCGCAGGGCCGGCGTGGTCTTGCGCGTATGGGCGATCACCGCGCCCGTGCCCGCGATCGCCGCGGCATAGCGCCTTGTCAGCGTGGCGACGCCCGACAGCCGGCCGAGGAAATTGAGCGCCGCGCGCTCGGCCGTCAGGATGGAGCGGGCGGGCCCCGACAGGCGCGCGGCGGCGCGTCCGGCAGAGAGCTCGCCGCCATCGCGCACGAACCACTCCACGCCGATATGCTCGTCCACATGGGCGAAGACCTCGTCGGCGGCCTGCACACCGGCGAGCACGCCGTCTGTGCGCGCGGCGATGTCGAACACGGCGCGAGCGTCTTCGGGGATGGTGGCCAGCGATGTAAGGTCGCCGCGCCCGCCCAGATCCTCGTCCAGCGTCAGGGACACGATTTCCGCGACAATGCCGCGCGGCACGGGGGGGATGATCATTCAGCAGCTCCGGCGGCTTTCAGGGGCGCAGGCGCAGCGCGCAGCGCCTCCAGTGTCAGGCGGGTGGAGACGGAGCGGGCGCTCGCACCGGGATGATCCAGCCGGTAATGGGCGCCGCGGCTTTCCGTGCGCGCCAGCGCCGCCGCCGCCACGAAGCGCGACGCGATCAGGGCATGGGCCGCGCCATAGCGCGCTTCGAGGGCTTCGATGACGCCCAGGAGCCGGACGAGCCCTGCCCCCTCGCGCTCCACGCCCGCTTCCGCGCTCATCACCTGACGCAGGCGCTGCAGGGCGGGACCGGGCAGGTCCGGCGCGATGCGGGGCGCAACGCCCGGCGTCAGCGCTAGGGGCTGTGCGCGCAAACGCTGCGCCGCCCTCCGGGCGAAGACCAGACCGTCCAGCAGGGAGTTGGAGGCGAGCCGGTTGGCGCCATGCACGCCCGGCGCGGCGCACTCGCCCACCGCATAAAGCCCCGGCACGCCGGTAAATCCGTCCAGATCGGTCGCGATCCCGCCCATGTGATAGTGCGCCGCCGGGGCCACAGGGATGGGCGCGGCGCGCGGATCAATCCCGGCGCTCATGCAGGCGGCGAACACCGCCGGGAAGCGCTCGGGGAACTCAGCGCCCACCGCTGCGCGCGCGTCGAGGAATGCACCCTCCCCGCTCCGGTTCTGGCGATGCACGGCGCGCGCGACTACGTCGCGGGGCGCCAGCTCGGCTAGCGGATGGACACCCGCCATGAAGCGCGCGCCAGCCGCGTCGATCAGCACCGCCCCCTCCCCACGCAGCGCCTCGGTGGCCAGCGGCGCCGGGTCGCGCCCGATATCGATGGCTGTGGGGTGAAACTGGACAAATTCAGGATCACGGATCACCGCGCCCAGCTCTGCGGCCATGGCCAGCGCCTGGCCCTGGCTGGTCCAGGGCGTGGTGGTGACGGCGTAGAGCCCGCACAGCGAGCCCGTGGCGAGCACCACCTCGCCCTCAAAGGCTTCCAGCGCGCCATCGTGAGCGCGCGCGATCACGCCCGCACAGCCCTCGCCGCGTGCAGGCAGCAGCCCGGCAGCGCGCCAGCCCTCGCGGATCTCGATATGGTCCGCCGCGCGCGCCGCTTTGATCAGGGCGGCGAGAATGCCTGCGCCGGCCTGGTCGCCCTTGACCCGCGCCACCCGCGCCCGGCTGTGGGCCGCCTCGCGCGACAACGCCCAGGCGCCGTCATCCGCACGCTCGAACGGCGCGCCCAGCGTAAAGAGCGCCTCGACCTCAGACGGCCCCGCTTCAGCCAGCAGGCGCGCGGCGTCTGCGTCCACCAGCCCGGCGCCCGCTTCAATCGTGTCTGCCGCATGCAGCGCAGGCGCGTCATCGCAACCCAGCGCAGCCGCCACGCCGCCTTGCGCCCAGGCGGTGGACGCACCCTCGCCCAGCGGCGCGCCGGTCAACAGGATCACCCGGCGCGGCGCGCTATGCAGCGCCGCCCAAAGGCCGGCGATCCCGGCGCCCGCGATGATGACGGGAGAGGTCATGGCATCACCCCCTCACCCCGTCCCTCCCCTCAAGGGGAGGGCGTGCTGATGGTCATGCGGGCGCTTCGGGCGGCTGAGTAAGCGCGAGGCTGCAGCCGCCTTCCCTCCCCTTGAGGGGAAGGCCAGGGTGGGGTGGAGCGGGCTTTGACTGAATAGCGCCTGCCCACAAACTTGCGTTTTCCCGGCGAAAGCCGGGATCCAGACGCACCGGCGTAGCTGGGCCCCGGCTTTCGCCGGGGAAACGCCAGGGTGGAGCGTTCTGCGGGGCGTCATGACCCGCACCCCATCACACGCTCACATACGCCGCTGCGGGCGCGGCCTTGCCGGTGTCAAAGTGCGGCGGCGTAGCGAGGCGCGGCAGGTCGAGCATGGCCTGCAGGCTGGCGCGCGCGAGGTCTGCGATCTCCGGGTCCACATGGACCTCGTGCTGCATGTCGCGCAGCGCCTCGTAAATGCCCTTGAGCGTGATGCGCTTCATGTGGGGGCAGAGATTGCACGGGCGCACGAACTGAACGCCCGGGTTCTCCACCGCCACATTATCGCTCATGGAGCATTCGGTGATCAGGATCGCCTTTTTCGGGGCGCGCTCCTTCACATAGGCGGCCATGGCGCCGGTGGAGCCGGCGAAATCGGCGCGCGCCATCACGTCGGGCGGGCATTCGGGGTGGGTGAGGATCACCGCGTCCGGGTGGGCGGCGCGCAGCTCGTCAATATCGCCGGGCGTGAACTCCTCATGCACCTCGCACGCACCCTTCCAGGTGAGGATTTTGATATCAGTCTGGGCGGCGACGTTACGGGCCAGATACTGGTCGGGGATCAGGATTACCGTGTCCACGCCCCATTGCGCGGCGGCGGCCTCGACCACCTGGACGGCGTTGGACGAGGTGCAGCAGATGTCCGAATACGCTTTCACCTCGGCCGAAGTGTTCACATAGGTGACGATGGGCAGGTCCGGATAGGCGGCCTTGATGGCGCGCACGTCCGCGCCGGTGATGGAGCTGGCCAGCGAGCAGCCCGCTTTCATGTCGGGGATCAGCACGGTCTTTTCGGGCGAGAGGATTTTCGCGGTCTCGGCCATGAAGTGGACGCCCGCCTGGACGATCACGTCTTCCTCGGCCTCGGCGGCCACCTGGGCGAGCTTGAGCGAGTCGCCGGTGATGTCGCCCACGCAGTTGAAAATCTCGGGCGTCATGTAGTTGTGCGCCAGGATCACCGCACCGCGCTCGGTTTTCAGCCGGTTGATGGCGTCGATCAGCGGGGCGAAAACCGGCCACTCCATGGGGGTGACCACGTCCTTCACGCGCGCATAGAGATGATCGGTGCGCGCCTTGACGCCGTCGTCATAGACGAGCGCATCGGCTTCGGGCCAGTCACTGATGGGGGTGCGGATCATGCCGTCCATGGCCGACTCCTTTTGCTCCAGATGAGCATTTCTCGGGCCTTAAGAAACGGCGCGGGTTTGAAGGGGGCGCGCCGCAGTTTTGCTCCAAGTGAGCCTAAGGTGGGAGGTGACTATACGCCCGGCAAGGTCAGGCGCAAGAAAAAATCACGCCTTTATCGCGGATTTGTGAAACCGGGCGGGCCGTCAGCGCGTGGCGTTGAACAGCTCGCGCCCGATCAGCATGCGCCGGATCTCGCTGGTCCCTGCGCCGATCTCGTAGAGCTTTGCGTCGCGCAAGAGGCGGCCCGTGGGGTATTCGTTGATATAGCCATTGCCGCCCAGGATCTGGATGGCGTCCAACGCACACTTGGTGGCCGCTTCCGCGGCAAACAATATGGCGCCCGCCGCGTCCTGGCGCGTGGTGCGGCCCCGGTCGCAGGCCTGGGCCACGGCGTAGACATAGGCGCGCGACGCGTTCATGCGGGTATACATGTCGGCGATCTTGCCCTGGATCAGCTGGAACTCGCCGATGGGCTGACCGAATTGCTTGCGCTCGTGGACATAGGGCATGACCACGTCCATGCACGCCTGCATGATGCCGATGGGACCGGCCGCCAGCACGGCGCGCTCGTAATCGAGCCCGCTCATCAGCACGCGCACGCCGCCTCCAATCGCGCCGAGCACATTCTCCTCGGGCACTTCGCAGTCTTCAAACACCAGCTCGCCGGTCTCCGACCCGCGCATGCCCAGCTTGTCGAGCTTCTGGGCGACGGAGAAACCCTTCATGCCCTTCTCGATCAGGAAGGCGGTGATGCCCTTGGAGCCGCCCTGGGGGGCGGTCTTGGCGTAAACCACCAGCACGTCGGCGCTGGGACCATTGGTGATCCACATCTTGGAGCCGTTGAGGACGTAAGCAGCGCCCTTCTTCTCGGCCTTCAGACGCATGGATACCACGTCAGACCCTGCGCCGGTCTCGCTCATGGCCAGCGCGCCCACATATTCCCCGCTCATCAGCTTGGGCAGGTAGCGTGCACGCTGGTCGTCATTGCCGTTGAGGCGGATCTGGTTGACGCACAGATTGGAGTGGGCGCCGTAGGAGAGCCCCACCGAAGCAGAGGCCCGGCTGATCTCCTCCATGGCGATGCAGTGTTCGAGATAGCCCAGCCCCGTTCCGCCCAGCTCCTCCTCCACCGTCAGGCCCAGAAGGCCCAGATCGCCCATCTCCCGCCACAGATCAGCGGGGAAGGTGTCGGTGGCGTCGATCTCGGTCGCGCGCGGCGCAATGCGGTCGGAAGCGAAGGAGCGCACGGTGTCGCGCAGCATCTCCGCCGTGTCGCCCAGAGGAAACTCGAGCGTGGGATATTGATTGGCTGTCATGCCAAGCGGGATAGCACGCCGCGCGGGGCGGTCAAGCGCGCTTGGCGCGCCCCTCGGTGATCCGGCCCGCCAGCATCCAGGCCGACGCGACGCTGAGCAGCACCCCGCCGGCCAGCAGGCCCGGCCCGGCGAAATTGGCGGCGATGCCTTCAGCCATATAGCGGTCGAAATTGCCAATGAGGTCCGCCGCACCCATGCCGGTCATGGCCAGACCCAGGCACAGATTGGCCGAGAACAGCACCAGCGCGCCGCGCCCGGCGGGCTTGCCGGGGCTATCGGCTGGCGCGGGCGGTTCAGCTTCCACGCCCGCCACATGGGACGGCTCCAGCACCGCATCGTCTTCATGATGGTCCTCAGCCGCCTCGCCCTCCGGACGCTCCGGACCGTCCGCTTCGCCCGACAGGCCCGGCGCGTGTGCGGGCGCTTCCCCAGGATGGGGCGGGGCGATGTCCGGCGCACGAAATGACGGTGAAGCCTGCCCGTCCACTGGCGCCGGGGCGGGGGCCGGTTTGACCAGAGGCGCGCTGACCACGGCGGGGGTCAGGAAGCTGAAGCCCAGGATCGCGTCCCGGCTCATGACCGGTCCAGGGGCTATGATCGGCGCATGTCCGGTGGGCGCGGGCGTTTCAGGATCAGGCGCCGCTTCAGGCCGGGGCTCGGTCTTCATGGAGGCGGCCATGCGCGCGAGCACCGCCTGCACCGCCGCATCCTGCTCCGCGCGGGCCTCCGCCTGATCCCCGGCAGGCGCCGCGTCAGGCCCGGGCTCTGACCCGGGTTCGCTATCGGCGGTCACCATTGCGGGCTCGGGCTCGGGCTCGGGCTCAGGCGCCGGTTCGCTGACCGGCTCAGGCCCGGCGGGCGCCTCAGGCTCAAGCTCCTCAAAGGCGATATCGAGCTCAACGAGTGTGCGCGGCGCCGGATCGGGC
The DNA here is from genome assembly GCF_008630495.1 of Alkalicaulis satelles. Taxonomy (GTDB): domain Bacteria; phylum Pseudomonadota; class Alphaproteobacteria; order Caulobacterales; family Maricaulaceae; genus Oceanicaulis; species Oceanicaulis satelles. The sequence continues at coordinate 229,319 of NZ_VWOJ01000004.1, read as the reverse complement.
TCCGATGGCGCCGGATCGGGCGTTTTTGGAGCGGGGTCGGCGGACCGGTCCCCCGGGCTGCCCTGCGATTGTAGAGATGCGCCATCCCCGGATGCGGACGGGGCGTCCAGGCCGCTGAGATACAGTGCTTTCTCCGCTGCGCGCCGGCGCGCCAGGCGTTCGGAGACCACCAGACGGCCGTCTTCCTCGGCGCGCACCCAGGTCTCCAGGGCCGCCGCCGCCTCGCGGTGCTTGCCCGCCCGGGTCAGGCGCGCCACGTCGGACACCTTGAAGGCATTGGCGCCGACCGAGGCTGCGAACGAGACCAGCGCATCGCGCATGGGGGCTGGCAGATCGCGCCCGGCGGCAGACTCTACCGCCTGCTCGGCCTGCAAAACATCATATATAAGAAGCAGTTCGGCATTGTCCGGCGTGATGGTCACGCCCGCCTTAGCCGCGGCGCTATGGCCATAGCCCACCACCCAGCGCCGCCCGCGCTGCTGCGCCTCGGCCAGGAAAGGCTCGTGAGCCTTGATCAGGTCGCGCGCAGCGCGGGTCGATTTCAAACGCGGTTTCATCGCTGTCCCGTTCCGAAACGGCAAAGCCTCAGGCCGGGGCCGTGTTGCAAGGCCGGGGCCGTCAGCGTGCGGTACGGTCCAGAACGTCAACCGAATCCACTGACGTGAACGGTGCAAAGAAGCCAGCGCCCGCCCCGCCCCCGATCAGCCAGATCTCGCTGCCCAGCGCCACTGCGGCGGCTTCGGTGCGGGTGCCGGGAAGGGATGAGCTGGTTCGCCATTCGCGCGCTCCAGGATCGAGAATGAGATGGTCGCGCAAGGTGCGGCGCATGTCCGAACTGCGCCCGCCCAGAAGATGAATCGCACCGTTCTTGGCCGCCATGGCGTGACCCGCACGCGGCTCGGGCAAGTCCGGGCCGGTTGTCCAGGTCGCTGATTCCGCGTCGAAAATATCAACACCTGGGCTGGTTTCGCCATCACGAGACCCGCCCACGATCCAGATGGCGCCGTCCAGCACCACGGCTGCAGCGCCGCGCCGGCCGACACTTTCCGGCGCTTCCAGGGTTGACCATTCGCGCGTCTCGAGATCGAAGCGGTAAACGCCCGGCGAGCCGTGCTCACCACCCACCGCATAGAGCGCGCCATTCACATGCAGCAGTGAAAACGAGGCCTTGGCGCGCGGCATGGCTGGTTCGCCCTGCCATACATCGCTTTCGGGGTCATAGGACCAGACCTCGGCGCTGGGCTCGGAGCGGGATTCCGAGGAATAGCCGCCCGCCACCCAGATGCGTCCGTGGGCCGCCGCCATGCCGAAGCGCTCCAGCCCTTGCGGCAGGGGCGCGCGCGCGCGCCACACCCCATCGGCCGGATCCAGGGCCTCCACATCATTGCGCGGCTCCACCAGGCCCGTCCCGCCTGCTGCGTAAATCACGCCGTCATGAACCACCGCCGCCAGCCCGGCGCGCGCGGTCTCAAGACGCGGTCCGGGCCGCCAGGGTCCGGACAGGGTGTAAGGTGAAGCCAGCTCGCGCTCGCTCCACTGGCGCGCATCCTCCTGCGCAGAGGCGCCCGCAGACACCAGGGCAAGAGCGGGAAAGGCGAGAATACAAATACTAACTGCGCGCAGCATGGCCAGGTCCTGTCGCTTCCGCCCCCTCAGGCGTCAGGCCCATTGTCTCGCGCCAATCACGGCGGAACAAGGGCCGGGAAAGCCCTTTGGCAGAGCATGAGGCGCGAAAAAGCCCGGCGCCATACGGGCCGGGCTGACTGAGCTCGCCTTGCGGGAGCTTATGGTGCGGTCGAGAAGACTCGAACTTCCACGGGTTTTACCCCACAGCGACCTCAACGCTGCGCGTCTACCAATTCCGCCACGACCGCAAAACCGGAGCGCGCGTGTACCAAGCCCGGAACCGCTTGTGAAGTCCCCCGGTGTAGCGCGACGGGAGGCTCAGGCGGCGAAATAGTCGTGAACGTCAGCCGGGCCTGTAATTGACACCGCCACACGGTCGCCCTGTATGACGATCTCGCCGCGCGCAATGGGGTGATTATTGGCCAGGATCCACACTTCCTCATGCTCGGCGGCGTCCAGCGGTATCACCGCGCCCCGTCCCATGCGCAGGAATTGATGAATCGGCAGCCGTGAGCGGCCGAGCAGAACGGAGATTTCGACCTGGACTTCGCCCAGCTGACTCATGACGACCTGAACCGGTTACCGCTTGTGTGACGCAAGGCCTTGCCTGACCGTGCCGGAGTCACGATGTTCCACGCTGGTTTCCGAGGCGTTAAGGAGCGCTGAACCATGGCGCAAAACCCTGTTGGTTGGGCAGTTTCTCCGGCGCGCGTGCCCTATCCGGCCGCGCTTGCGGCCATGGAGGCTCGCGCTGACGCCATTGCACGCGGCGAGGCCGGCGAACTGATCTGGCTGCTCGAGCACGATCCGCTCTACACCGCCGGCACCAGCGCGGCCCCTGCGGACCTGCGTGATGCCGACCGCTTCCCGGTTCACAAGACCGGCCGCGGCGGCGAGTACACCTATCACGGGCCGGGTCAGCGCGTGGCCTATGTAATGCTCGATTTGCGCACGCGCGGACGCGACGCCCGGGCCTTTGTGCGCAACCTGGAAGACTGGATCATCGAAACCCTCGCCGCGTTCAACGTCACGGGCGAGCGCCGCTGCGGACGCGTGGGCGTATGGGTTGACCGCACCCAGCCTGGCGGACCGCTGCGCGAGGACAAGATCGCCGCCATCGGCATCCGCCTGCGGCGCTGGGTGTCGTTCCATGGCATCGCGCTGAATGTGGAGCCGGACCTGACCCATTATGCCGGCATCACGCCATGCGGAATCAGCGATCCGCAATTCGGGGTGACCAGCCTGGTCGATCTGGGGCTGCCGGTGACCATGGAGGACGCCGATCTGGCGATGAAAAGCGCCTTCGAGCGCGTGTTCGGTCCGGTCAGCCGCGAGGCGGCGCCGGCCTGACATCGCGCCCCATGCGGGCAAACCAGACCGCAAACAGGCCGATCACGATCCAGAACGCCCACATGGACGGCCAGGCGCCCGCATCGGCGATCTGGCGGGCCAGAGCCTCATCGGTGGACAGGCGCTCAGCCAGCGCCTGCTGAAACGCCGGGTCATAGGCCGCCTCGGAGACAGCAGCGGGATCGTTTATGTCCACCCCGCGCTCATCCATCATGTCCATGTAAAGCGGCAGCACCGCGAAGGTCATGGCCAGAACGCCCGCCGCGAACTTGCCCAGCCAGGCCGTCAGCAGCGGAACCACCGCCAGATCCACCCGCCGACCGGCATGGCGCAGGCGGTTGATATGGGCGGCCAGCACGAAAAACGCGATCATCGGCCAGACCACGGCCGCCTGCGGCCCGAGCAGACTCAGGCGCAGGAAATCCACCGCCGCAATCAGGCCCAGCGCGATCCAGTACTGGTCCGCGTCAGCTCGCTGATTGGGCAGAAAGGCGGCGGCGAAATTCACTGGCGGCATCAGCTCACGCTCACGAAGGGACCGAAGGTGAGGTATGGAGGCGGGCGTTTCACGGTTCAAGACAAAGCGGCGCCCGGAGGAGGCCTCCGGGCGCCGCAATGACATGCTCCAATCAACCGGGCAGGAACATAAGCCAGCCGAGCCCGGTTTATGCAGCAGGCCGAGATCAGCTTAAGACCCGATTTTATCCCGAATTTCGCCCAGACGATCATGAATGGAGAAGATCACGATGTAGACCTCCATCGCGAAGCGCCAGAACAAAAGGAAGATGACGCCAATCAATGGCGCGCCGACGAAAGTGGCGAAGCCAGTTACAAAGTCCTGGGTCATTCCGACCAGACCGCCAAGCATTCCAAAGATCACGAACAGGCCAATGCCGATGAGGCCAATCCAGTACAGAATTTTGATCAACGTCGTCGCAATCAGGCGATCAAAATTGATGAAACGCTTGATATATTCAGGCATCGAGCCCTCCCTGCCCACATGATTCAGATCATTGCCAAGTTTTATCGCCGCAATGATTCCAAAGCTATTCTGTCAGAGTTTGAGCGTGCTGGGCACCCCTGACTTGAGCTCCACCGGCAATTCATCCGCCGCCACCGTGGCGCTGGCGGCGTGGTCGCTCACTGACCCTCGTAAACGCGTTGCCTGGCCAGTAAGGCTCGTAGCTGATTCAAGACAAAACGGCGCCCGGAGGAAGCCTCCGGGCGCCGCAATGACATGCTTGTCAGTCAGATCAGGCTGCGCTGTCGGGTGTGGCTGGCGGGGGCGGCGCGCCCGGCGCCGGGCCGAAGCGGTTCTCTCCCTCATCGCCTTTGAGAACACCCACCCAGATCGTGTAGCCGATCCAGACCACAAAGCTGAGCAGGAAGAGCAGGCTCGCAGCGCCTGCGCCCGCGATCAGGGCCGCCACGTCGACGTCATCGCCCGCCATCATCGCCGTAAACACCGTTCCGCCGACCATGACCCCGCCGATAATGCCCAGAAGGATGGACACACCCCAGGGAATGGCGTGCAGCCAGGCGGACTTGCCTGCGTCATGCAGGCGCTTGCCGTAGATCGCGATGCCCACCCAGATCAGGCCCAGCGAGATGAAAAAGCCGAGGATGGGGATAAGGCCGAAGATAACATTGGCGGCGATCAGGATCAGCACACCGATCCAGAAATCCTGCTGTCCGATACGGCCATTGGGGCTGAAAAGCACGTGAGCGATATTCATGGGGCGTCCCTCTTCAAATGATTCCTGACCGAAGGGTCCCCGCACCTGCCCGCAATGTCAATGAAACGTACTGGCCACGCTACTCGAACTCTACCAGCAATTCGTCCGCCGCCACACTGGCGCCCGCCGCGCAATGGACCGTCTTGACCACGCCGTCGCGTTCAGCGCGCAGAACATTTTCCATCTTCATGGCCTCGACCACCACCAGCGGCTCACCGGCCTTGACCTCCTGGCCGGGCTCGACAGCCACCGAGACCACAAGGCCGGGCATCGGGCTGATCACCTGCCCGGCGGTGTCCGCCTGCTCTTTCTCGGGCAGGCGCGCATAGATGTCAGCCACGCGCACCGCGCACACAAGGGCTGTGGCCGAAAAGCCGCGATGGCGCAGGGCATAGCCCTCGCCCTTCTCTGCGAGGAAGACAGCGAACGGCGCGCCATCAAGGCTCGCCTCGAACACGCTCTGGCCCGGCAGCCACGATGTCGTCAGGGTCAGGCGCTGCGCGCTCAGGGCGGGAATCCAGATTTCGGCTGCCGTTTCGCCCGGCTCCAGCGCGCCTGAGCCCAGTATGATCTCCACGTCAAAACGCTGACCGTCCAGCAGCACCGCCCACTCATGGGTGCGTCCCGGCGCTGGCGGCGGCGTCAGGCGTCCGCTGATGCCCGCAGCGCGTTCGGTAAAGACGGTGTGCACATAGGCCGCCGCCGCCGTCATCCAGCGCAGCTGGTCCTCGCGCGGCGCCGTGCCGGAAAACCCTTCGGGAAAGTGCTCCTCGATATAGCCGGTATGGATGCGCCCGGCCCGGAAATCAGGCTCGTCCAGCACCGCCGACAGGAAGGGCGCATTGGACTGCAGCCCCTCCACATGCAGCCGGTCGAGCGACACATTCAGCGCATCAATCGCCGCCTCTCGGGTTTTGCCATAGCCGATCACCTTGGCGATCATGGGATCGTAGAACAGCGAGATCTCGTCGCCTTCGCGCACCCCTGAATCGATGCGCAGGCGGCCCGGCCCCGCCTCGCCCTCGGCTGGCTCCACATAACGCTTGAGCCGCCCGATGGAGGGCAGGAAGCCGCGATAGGGGTCCTCGGCATAGAGCCGCGCCTCCACCGCCCAGCCCTTGATGCGCATATCCGCCTGGGTGAAGGCGAGCTTTTCGCCCGCCGCCACGCGGATCATCTGCTCGACCAGGTCGATGTCATGGGTGAGTTCGGTGACCGGGTGCTCCACCTGGAGCCTTGTGTTCATCTCGAGGAAATAGAAGCTCTTGTCCGGCCCGACGATGAATTCCACCGTGCCCGCGCTGTCATAATTGACGGCCCTTGCCAGCGCCACGGCCTGCTCGCCCATCTTGCGCCGGGTAGCCGCGTCCAGGAAGGGCGAGGGCGCTTCTTCCAGGACTTTCTGATTGCGACGCTGCACCGAGCATTCACGCTCGTTGAGATGGATCACATCACCATGGCGGTCGCCCAAGACCTGGATCTCGATATGGCGCGGGCGCTCGATAAATTTCTCGATCAGGATGCGGTCATCGCCAAACGAGGACTTGGCCTCGTTGCGCGCCGCCTTGAAGCCCTCGCGCACGTCGGCTTCGGCGCGCGCGATGCGCATGCCCTTGCCCCCGCCCCCGGCGGACGCCTTGATCATCACCGGATAGCCGATGTCATTGGCCACTTCGACGGCCTGCTGGTCATCGACGATCTCGCCCTTGAAGCCGGGCACGGTGTTCACGCCGGCTTTCGCCGCGAGTTTTTTCGATTCCAGCTTGTCGCCCATGGCGGCGATGGCGTCCGGGTTAGGGCCGATCCAGCCGATCTTGCGCTTGGCCAGCGCACGCGGAAACGCTGCATTCTCCGACAGGAAGCCAAAACCGGGATGGACCGCCTCGGCGCCCGTCTGCTCGCAGGCGGCGATGATCTTGTCCATGTCCAGATAGGACTGGCCCGGCGCAGGCGGGCCGATGAACACCGCTTCGTCGGCCATGCGCACAGCCAGGGAGTCGGCATCGGCTTCGGAGTAGACCGCCACCGTTGCGATGCCCATGCGCTTGCAAGTCTTGATGATCCGCACGGCGATCTCGCCACGGTTGGCGATCAGGATTTTCTTGAACATGGAATGCGCCAGCCACGCTGCACTGAATGAAAGGTCATGGCCGGTTTAGCCCGCGCACAGGCGCGGCGGCAAGCATGAGCGCTCAGCAAGCCCTTATCGCCATGCTTGACGCCGCCTGCGCCGCCGCCCCAGCATCGCGGCACAAAACATAAAAAAAATATCCATCGGGAGGCAGACTCATGAACGCAATCACAATCACCCCGTCAGGCGCGGCGCTGGGCGCGCGCGTCACTGGCGTGGACCTGACCCGTCCGCTGGAACCTGAGACTGTGGCCGCGATCCGCAAGGCCTGGCTGGAGCATCTGGTGCTGGCCTTTCCCGGCCAGCCCATGAGCCATAATGATCTCGAGCGCTTCACGCAGTATTTCGGCCCGTTCGGCGATGATCCCTTCATCGCCCCCCTGTCAGACCGGCCGCACATCATCGAGGTCAAGCGCGAAGCCCATGAAAAGGCGTCCGTCTTCGCCGCCGCCTGGCATTCGGACTGGAGCTTCCAGGAGACCCCGCCGGCCGCCACCATCCTGCACTCGAAGGTGATACCGCCGGTGGGCGGGGACACGCTGTTCTGCAATGGCTATGCGGCCTACGAGGCCCTGTCCGATGAGACGAAGGCGCGCATTGAAGGGCTGCAGGCGGTCCATTCGGCTGCGCTGGCCTATGCGCCCGACGGGGTCTATGGCGCCAATGACGGCGCGGACCGGTCCATGACCATCCGGCCGGACGAGCGCGCCCGCGACACCCGCCTGCACCCCATCGTGAAAACCCACCCGGAGACCGGACGTAAGACCCTGTTCGTCAATCCGGGCTATGTGAAAACCATTGAGGGGCTGAGTGACGAGGAGGCTTTCCTCCTGCTGATCGAGCTCTATCAGGCCGCCCATGACGAGCGCTTCGTCTACCGTCATAAATGGGAGCCGGACATGCTCTTGATGTGGGACAACCGGTGCACCCAGCACATGGCCACAGGCGGGTATGACGGCCATGCGCGGCTCCTGCACCGCACCACGGTGGCCGGACCCTAGCGTGTTGAAATCATCGGCCGGTCAGCGCCCGCCCCCATCACCGCCGCCATCCTCGCCCCGCGCGATGGCGTCGGCCTGGGGCGCCTGAAGCGCTTCACCGGCGTGCTGGCGCACGGCGGGCGGCACGAACACTTCCGCGCCATCATCCATATAGATGCTGGTGGAGGGGAAGGCGAAGCCGGTTCCGGCCTCTTCCACGATGCGCTTGACTGCGAAGGCCAGCTCTTCCTTGAGCCGCAGCCACTCGCCCCAATTGGTGGTGTGAGTGAAGCAGTAGAGCAGATAGTCGATGGAGGACGGACCAAAACTGTCCACCCGCATGAAGGTCGCCACTTCCGGCGGCTTGGCGAATTCGGGATGGGTCAGGATGAAATCGAGCACCTGATCGCGGATGTATTGCAGTTGTGCGGTGGTGGTCTTGTACTCCACCCCGATGATCCAGCGGATGCGCCGGTGGGTCATGCGGGTGAAATTGGTCACCGCATTGTCGGCCAGCTTGGAGTTGGGCACGAAGACCGGGCTTCGATCGAAGCGCCGGATCAGGGTGGAGCGGAAATTGATCTGCACCACCGTACCTTCCACCACCCCGTCCACCTGGATCCACTCGCCGGGCACGAAGCGCTTCTCGGTCAGGATGAGGATGCCCGCAATCAGATTGCGGAACAGGTCCTGGGCTCCCAGGCCGATGGCGACGCCCAGAAGGCCGAGGCCGCCCAGCACCGGCGCGACGGGAATGCCCCAGATCTGGAGGGCGGCGGCCGCGCCGATGACGATGAACAAGACGCGCAGGAATTTGGCCAGCCAGTCCACCATCACCGGCGTCAGCGCATCGCGCAGCGGCGTCATGAGATGGCTGAGCGGCATGATGGCGTTATGCAGCGCCCAGAACAGAGCAATGATCACCAGCGTCTCGACCACCTGCGTCCCGTCCACCGGCGCAGAGTCGGCATGCAGGTCCAGAATGGTGAAAGCGATATAGACCCCGATGATCACCGGGATCAGCTTCACCGGGCCTTTCAAGGCGGCGATCAGCTTCCCGTCGAGCTTGTTGTCTGTGCGTTCGGAAAACGCGATCAGCCGGCGCAGCACTACATGGGAGAACAGCCCGCGCACCATGAAAGCCAGCGCCAGAACGCCTATGGCGATCAGGCCGTCGCCCACATTGTACCCGGCGAAGCTGGTCTGCCAGACCCGCACCACGATCTCCCAGAGCGTCTCAGCCCCTGTGATCAGACCGTTATCGCCAGCTTCTGTCATGCCGCCCGCTCCCGTGTCGTATCAAAGGTGACGTCAGGCCATTTTTCCTGCGAGTAGCTGACCTCCCAGGCCGATTTGGCCAGAAATACCAGCGCCCCGTCGATATCCTCGGCGATGGCCGTCTTGTGGCGGTCGATGAAGGCGTCGAGCTTGGCCGCGTCTCCTCGGATCCAGCGCGCCGTCTCGAAGGGACAGGGCTCGAACACCACCTCGATGCCGTATTCATCGGCTACGCGCTGGGCCATCACATCGATCTGCAGCGCACCCACCGCGCCGATCACAAACTCCCCGCCGGTCTGCAGGCGGAAGAGCTGGGTGACACCCTCTTCAGCCAGCGATTCCAGCGCCTTTTTCAGGTGCTTGGCCTTGAGCGGGTCTTTCAGTCGCGCCCGGCGCAGGATTTCCGGCGCAAAGTTGGGAATGCCAGACACGCGCCACTTGCCGCTCTCTGACAACGTGTCGCCCACGCGCAAGACGCCATGATTGGGCACGCCCATGACATCGCCTGCGAAGGCTTCGTCGGCGATCTCCCGGTCGGAGGCGAAGAACAGGATCGGATTGGCCACAGTCAACTGCTTGCCGCTATCGGTCTTCAGCTTCATGCCGCGCCGGAACGCCCCCGAGACCAGACGCACAAAGGCCACCCGGTCGCGGTGATTGGGGTCCATATTGGCCTGCACCTTGAACACGAAGCCGGCCACTTCCTTGCCGCCGGGCTCCAGCGCATCCGACGGTCCGCTGGCCGCCTGGGGCTGGGGTCCGGGCGCAATCTCGGCGATGGCGTCGAGCAGTTCGCGCACGCCGAACCGGCGCAGGGCCGAGCCGAAATAGACCGGGGTCAGATGGCCCTCGCGGAAGCTCTGGTCGATGAAGGGCGCGCATAGTTCACGCGCCACCTCCGCGCCTTCGCGCACCTCGTTCAGCTCTTCCGCCGACAGAGCCGACGTGATGGAATTGGATGTCAGATCAAAGCGTTCGCTGGGCTCAGTCTCCTCATCATCGGCGCCGGGACGGCGGTAGAGGATAAAGCTGTCGCGCTTCAGATCCGCCACGCCGCGAAAACGCTGGCCGGAGCCGCACGGCCATTGCATGGGCGCGGCGTCCAGCGCGAGCTTGTCCTGTATATCGTCGAGGAGGTCGGTGACCTCCATCGCTTCGCGGTCCATCTTGTTGATGAAGGTGATGATCGGGATGTCGCGCAGGCGGCACACCTCCACCAGCTTGAGCGTGCGCGGCTCCACGCCCTTGGCCGCGTCCAGCACCATGATGGCGCAATCAGCCGCTGTCAGGGTGCGGTAGGTGTCTTCGGAGAAGTCTTCGTGGCCGGGCGTGTCGAGCAGGTTGAACAGCAAGCCGCGATAGTCATAGGTCATCACAGAGGCCGAGACCGAAATGCCGCGTTCACGCTCGATTTTCATCCAGTCCGAGCGCGTGCGCCGGTTCTGGCCGCGCGCACGCACCTGTCCGGCCAGACGGATGGCGCCGGCTTCCAGAAGCAGCGTCTCGGTCAGCGTGGTCTTGCCCGCGTCCGGGTGAGAGATGATGGCGTAGGTGCGCCGGCGCGCCCATTCGGGCCCGGCTGAAGCGGCGGTCATGGATGATCCCTAGCGGTTAGCGTCCCGCGAGGTAACCGAGGCAGAGCACGCTTTCAAGAGCACAGGGGCCGGGAAACCCCTTCAGGCCGCTTGCGCGTCCTTGCGCAGCTTCATGAAGCGCATGGCCCTTCCAGCGCTTTCCGCGTCCAGATCGTCATAAGCCTTGCCCAGATCGCGCGCATCGGTGAAGGCGTGCTCGCCCGCGCCGGCGCGCAATACCGCCACGGTCACGAACAGGGCTTTGTCCAGTCCCGCCGCCTTGCAGATCAGGGCTAGCCCGTCCGGGCTGTCATGCTCCAGCGCCCTGCGCGCGGCGGTGTAGTCCACTCCGGTCATCTGCGCGAAGCCGGCGGCGAAATGAACCCGCTTCTTCTCGCGCAGGAGACGGACCAGAAGCCCGCCATCGAGCTCCTTGCGCATGGCCTTGGCGGCGATGAAGCGGCGCGCTTCGGCGAGTTCCTTGTCTTCAGCCATGCGCGAAGACAAACGCTGGCGGGAAGCGGCGAGCGCGGCTTCGAGCACGCCGGGCTCGAGACTGTCAAAGCGCGACATGATCTTGTCGCGCAGATGGTTTTCCACCACCAGCATGAGGTCGTTGAGGAGGTCTGCAGGCGTGTCGGCGCGCGCCACAAGCGGCGCCTGAAGGTCTGGACTGGCCTCGGCGCGCCGGGTCACCGCTTCAAACGCCTCACGGTTCAGGCGCGAGCCGGGATTATTCACCAGAGCCTTGACCGCGCGGTCATCGCCACGCTCCACAATGGCGCTGGACAGCTTTTCGCCCAGCCCCTCACGGCCCGCCACGGCGCGAATATGATCCTGGCCGCGCTCATGGACGATGGTGATGAGATCCTCATCCTTCAGGACTTTAGAGCGCGACAGGATCGGCCCGGCCACCTCGATGGCGTCACGCGCCAGCTGCAAGATCAACCCGCGCGGCGCCAAGGCGCTGTCGGCGAACCGCTCTGCCAGTTCGGCGCGCGCGCTATTTGCGGTCTGACTGGCTAACGCCTGAAGCACCGCATCAAACTCGGCCTGCACCTGGCCCGCAGGCGCGGGTTGTTCTTCAAAGAACAGATCGGTCACCTCGCGCAGCAGCGCCCGGCGCCGCTCGGAGGATTTCTCCCGCGCCAGATCCGCCAGCTTGTTCAGACGCGACGAGACAGGCATGCGCGCACAGCTCCTGAGGAAACACCCATCCAGCCTGACAGGGCCGGGTAAAGAAAGCGTGGCGCGCTGAAGAAGGCGAGCGAAAACCCGCGCCAGGATTGCCGGAGCGTTAACCCCCGGCGAGCCCGGCGCCCGACGGTCGGCGCTGCGGCGCAGGACGGGCCCGGTCTGAGGCCTCCAGCGCTTCAAGCGCGGCGCGTTCACGCGCATTGGGCGCGCGCTCGGCGGCGGCGTCTATGCGCGCGATGATGGAAGGCGACAGCCCGGTCACCGAGCCGGGCGAGAAGCGGGCCGGCGTCACTGCGCCCAGAATCGCACAACCGCCTGGACGATCAGGGAAAGCCGGGCGCCAGCTCCAGGCCGCACACCCCTCATTGAGGGCGCAGACCGCGGCGCAGGCGCGCGCGCTCAGCTCAGCCAGCCCGTCCGGACGGTCGATCAAGGGACCGCGCCGCTCATAATCAGCCATCACCGCGCCCAGTGGGCCGGCGGGCGATGCGCCCAGCAGAATCAAAGACAGGATCAGGCTGTTCATGACCCGATCCTGCCTGTTCATGCGTTAGGATTTGATTGCCGGACCTCAGGCCGCCTTGGCCAGTGCTGCTTCGGACAAGCGCTCGCGCGCAAGCTCGTCGGCGATCTGGTTGGCCGGACGGCTTTGGCTGGCGGCGGTGTCGATGATCTCGCCCAGCGTGGACTTGAGCGTTTCCAGCTTGCCACTGACCCATTTGGCGTCAAAGCGCGCGTCCAGCTCGCCCATCACATTGATGATGCCGCCAGCATTGATGACATAGTCGGGCGCATAGAGAATACCGCGCTCCATCAGAGCCTTGCCCATATCACGCGTTTCCAGCTGATTATTGGCCGCTCCGGCCACGATCTTCACTTTCAGCCGCCCGATGGTGGACGGATTGATCACCGCACCCAGCGCGCACGGAGCGAACACATCGGCGTCCACGTCATAAATGGCGTTCGGATCAGTCACGACCTGAGCGCCCAGCTCGCGCGCCAGCGCCTCCAGGGGATCGGCCTTGATATCCGTCAGGAACAGCTCAGCTCCGGCTTCGGCCAGATGGCGGCACAGATAGGCGCCCACATGGCCCGTGGCGCCCTGCACCGCAATGCGAACTCCATTGAGATCGGCTTTGCCCAGGCCGCGTTCCACGCAAGCCTGTATGCCCATGAAAACGCCGCGCGCCGTCACCGGAGAAGGATCGCCCGTGCCGTCCGGCAGACCGACCACATGGCGCGTGGCGCGGCGCGCCGAGACCATGTCCGCAGGAGACACGCCCACGTCTTCGGCCGAGATATAGGCGCCGTTGAGCGATTCCAGCGCGCGCCCGAAGGCCTCAAACAACGCTTCGCGGTCAAACTCGCCCTCGGGGCGCATGATCACGCTCTTGCCGCCGCCAATGGGCAAGTCCGCCATGATGTTCTTGTAGCTCATGCCCTGGGACAGGCGCAGCACGTCGGTGAGAGCCTCGGCGGAGCTGGCATAGCTCCACATCCGGCACCCGCCCACGGCCGGCCCGCGTGCGGTGGAGTGCACCGCCAGTATGGCCTTCAGGCCCGTTTCCGGGTCAGCGGCGAAGAGAATTTTCTCGTGATCATCAAAGGCGGGATGTTCAAACACGCTCATGGGGGAGTCCTTCAAGCGGCGAAACCGGAACAAGGCGGGGAAACATCAAACCGCCGCCGCTTCTTGATGTCGGCGGGTGCGGACTGACGTCCCCGGTAATCTGCGCGGGCGGGATACAGGGCGCGCCCGTGTGGCGCAAGCCTTGGGCTCTGCTGGGGAATTGTCCGGTCAAGCCTGTCCGTCAAGAATGCTGCGAATGCGTATCCGCAGCCAGGGCAAAAGCGCTTGATCAAACCACGGGTTACGCGCCAGCCACGAATTATTACGCCAGCTGGGATGCGGCATCGCAATAAAGTCAGGCAGATACATTCGCCAGTGCAATACCGTCTGTGTCAGGGTCCGTCCGGCCCGCTCACCCAGATGCCAGCGCTGGGCGTGAGCGCCCACAAGCAAGGTCAGGCGCACATCAGGCAGGGCGCGCGTGAACCGGTCTTGCCACAAAGGCGCGCACTCGCGCCGCGGCGGCCGGTCCGCGCCCTTGCTGTCGAGGCCTGGAAAGCACAGCCCCATGGGCGTAATGGCGATGCGCGAGCCATCATAGAACTCGGCTTCGCTCACCCCCATCCAGTCTCTGAGCCGGTCGCCGGACGGGTCCGTGAAGGGCCGCCCGCTGGCCTGAACCCGCACGCCGGGCGCCTGTCCGATAATGCGGATGCGCGCGGCTGACGCGCCTTGCACAACGGGCCTGCAGGGATGGGCCAGCGCTGCCTGACAGACGCGGCAATCGCGCGCCTCGGCCAGCACGGCCTCGAACGTCTCGCGCGCCTCAGACCCCGGCATCGGGCGCGGCTGGCGCGTCTGGAGCGATGGCGATTCGATAGACGCCCTTGAAATTCTCAGGGTCCACCGGCTTGCCCTTGCGCAGGATCACCACCCGGCCCTGACGGGCCAGATGAACAGCAGCGGCGCGCACATGGCGCATCCGCCCATGCCAGTCCTGGGGGAAAGCCTCGCGCGCGGCTTCGGACGGGCAAATGGATTTGCCAGACCCGCGCTGCTCGGCGAGGGTGAGAATCGCAGTTTCAATCCGGTCTTCACTCATGCCTCACACCCATATCCCGCCCCATGCGCCGTGACCACCGCCCATACTGGATGCATTCACTCTGGGAAGCGTTCGAGAACGCCTGGGCGAAGCGCTTCCTCACCCCCCATTTCGAGGCGCTGGGGCCGGACGCCAAGATCGTGCGGCCCTGGAATCTGGAAGTGTTCGGCCCCAATATCCGCGTGGGACGCGCCCTGCATGTGGTGACCCGCAGCGACCAGCCGGTCAGCTTCACCGTCTGGTCCCCGGGCGATGCGCAAGGCGCCATCACCATTGGCGATTGCTGCTTCTTTGCCGGCGGAGTGCGCCTTCTCGCGGGCGGATCCATCACCATCGGAGACGGCGCGCTGATCGCCAAGTCTGTGACCATCACCGATAGCGACTGGCACGGGGCGTATGACCGCATCGATCCGCGCCCCGAGAGCCGCCCGGTCACAATCGGTCGCAATGTGTGGATCGGAGACGGCGCGTTTGTGGGCAAGGGCGTCACGATTGGCGACAATGCGATTATCGGCGCGCGCAGCGTGGTCACCCGCGACGTGCCCGCCAACACGGTCGCCGCCGGCAATCCCGCCCGTCCGGTCAAGGCGCTGGACCCGGACGGGCCGTTCAAGACCCGCATGGATCTGCTGGGCGATCCCAAGGGCCTCAACGCCTTCATGGAGAACGCCTACAAGGACGCCCTGAAGGGCAATTCCACCCTGGGCTGGCTGCGCACGAAACTCTGGCCGAAGGCCGGTGACTAGCCGAACAAGACCATGGGCAGCGCGCCGATTACCGCGCCGGTCATCAGCGTGGCGAGCGTGCCCGAGATCAGCGCACGCGGCGCGAGCTTGAGGATGTCCTCGCGCCGGCTGGGCGCCACGGCGATCAGCCCGCCGATGAGAATGCCCACCGATGAGAAATTGGCGAACCCGCACGCGGCGTAGGTCATGATCAGGCGGGTGCGCGGAGACATGTCGTCAGAGAAGCGCGCCAGCGCGTCATAGGCGAAAATCTCGTTGAGCGCGGTCTTGAAGCCCATGATCGAGCCCGCCGTCTGGGATTCCGCCCAGGGCACGCCCGCCAGCCAGACCAGCGGCGCAAAAACCCAGCCCAGCGCGCGCTCCACCGTCAGCGGCGCGCCGAACACGTCCGGGAACCCGCCCAGCATGAAGTTCAACAGCGCGATCAGCGCGGTGAACACCAGCAGCATGGCGATGATGTTCACAAACAGGCGCACGCCGTCCGACACGCCCGTGGTCAGGGCGTCCATGGAGGAGTGGTAGAGATTGACCGGGATTTTCTCCTTGCCCGCTTCGCCGGCGGCCTCGTCCTGGGGGTGCATCAGACGAGCCAGCACCACGGCCGCCGGCACCGAGATCAGCGATGCGGTCAGGATATGACCCGCCGCGTCCTGCAGGACGCCCGAAAGCTGGCTGACATAGATCGCCATCACCGAGCCCGCCACGGTGGAGAAGCCCACCGTCATGATCAGGAACAAATCGGATTTCGAAATAGTGGGCAGGCGCGGCCGGATCAGCACCGGGCTTTCGGTCATGCCCAGGAAGATGTTGGCCGCCGCACCCAGCGACGCCGCGCCGGAAAGATTGAGGATGCGCCGGAACAGGAGCGCAAAGCCGCGCACGGCGAACTCCAGCACCCGCCAGCGCCACAACAGCGCGGACAGTGCAGACAGCACGATCACCATGGGCAAGGCCTGGAAGGCGAAGGAGAACAGAAATTGCTCGCCCCCCTCACGCACCACAAACGGGCTCTCGCCGCCGCCCAGATAACCGAACACGAAGCTTGTGCCCTGGGTGGTCGCGGCCTGCAGCACCTCCACCACGCCGGTCAGCGAGGACAGGAAAGCGCGTGTGGGCGCAAAGCTGAACAGGGCGACGGCGATGACATACTGGACTGCAACCGCGCCGGCGATCAGCGCCCAGGGGATGGACTTGCGCGGACCCAGCGCCCAGGCGATGGCCAGAAAGGCGAACACGCCCAGGAAACTGCGCGCCTGCAAGCCGAGGTCTTCGATCATGGCCGTATGCTTCCCCGCTTTATGGCGCGCGTGGCGCGCCCTCCCCGTCACCAAGCCGCAACATACCCAAACCGCCGCGCTTGGCCAGCCATGCTTGCCCGCGCCGCGCAGAGGCGCCATCTAGCGCCCATGACCGAACCGATCTGGACGCCCTGCATCAAGGTGTGTTTCGTCGATCCCGCGCACAAAGTGTGCGTGGGCTGTTTCCGTTCGCTTGAAGAGCTGGGCCGCTGGACGCGCATGAGCGACGCTGAACGCGAGGCGGTCAAACCGAAGCTTGAGGCAAGGCGCACAGCTTATGAGGCCGGTCACAAAGCCTGAGCTAGCCCCAGATCGCCGAGCGCATCATGTTGGCGGCCACCAGCGCCAGGCCGATGGCGAAGGCCTGTCTCAGGCGCGCAGCGTTGAGCCGGTGCGCGAGGGCCGCCCCCAGCGGCGCCACGAACACGGCGGCGGCGGCGAGAATCACAAAGCCGGGCAGGCTGACAAAGCCCAGCGAGAGCGGGGCGCGGCCCTCCACCGCCCAGCCAGTGACGATGAAGCCCAGCGCGGCGGGCGCGCCAATCGCCACGCCGAACCCGGCCGCCGTGGCGACCGCCTTGTGAATGGGTTTGCCGAACACCGTCATCAGCGTGACGCCGAACACGCCCCCGCCAATGCCCATCAGCGCAGATAGCACGCCGATAAAGCCCGCCAGTCCCGCTCGCCAGGGCTGGCCGGGCAGATCGTCGCCCAAGCGCCAGTCGCCGCGACCGAAGAAGAATTGCAGGCTCAGGATCAGCGCCATGATGGCGAAAATGAACACCAGGCCGCGCGTCGGGATGGCGCCGGCCAGCGCCGATCCGGCCAGCGCGCCCAGCACGATCCAGGGCGTCCACTGGCGCAAGACCTTGAAATCCACCGCGTCGCGGCCCGCATGGGCGGCGACCGAGCGCAATGAAGTGACCACGATCACCGCCAGCGAGGTGCCCACCGCGGCATGCATGGCGTGATCGGGATAGCCCAGAAGCTTGAGCGTGTAATACATGGCCGGGACCATCACGACCCCGCCGCCGATGCCAAACAGCCCGGCGATCAGCCCGGCAAAGGCGCCCACAGCCAGAAGCGCCAGGATGAAGGCTCCATAGGTCTCGATCATGCCGCCGCCCGCGCCTCCGCCACGGCGTCCAGCGCCGCCTCCACCACGTCCCAGCCCGCGCCAGGGCGGTGGGATTGTTCTGACAGGATCCGGCGCCACTGGCGCGAGCCCGGCAGGCCGGCGAAAAGCCCCAGAATGTGGCGCGTCATGGCGTTCAGACGCACGCCCTCGCTCAGGCGCGCCTCCATATAGGGCCGGTATGCTGCAACGATGTCAGAAGGCGTTCGCGCCTCAAGCGGCTCGCCATAGACGCGCACATCCACCTCGTTCATCAGGAAAGGCGTGTGATAGGCCGCCCGGCCCAGCATCACACCGTCCAGCCCCTCGCCCTCACGCAGCGCCTGATCGAGATCGGCCAATCCGCCATTGAGGATGATCTCCAGCTCCGGTCGCGCGGCCTTCAGCTCACGCACCAGATCATAGTCCAGCGGCGGAATGTCCCGGTTCTCTTTCGGGCTCAGCCCGTCCAGCCAGGCCTTGCGGGCGTGGACAATAAAACTGGTCACGCCGCTTTTCGCCACCGTCTCCACAAAGCCGAACAGGGTCTCGCGCGGATCCTGATCATCCACGCCCAGACGGTGCTTGACGGTCACGGGCACGCTCACCGCTTCGCGCATGGCCTGCAGGCAGTCGCGCACCAGTTCAGGTTCGCGCATCAGGCACGCGCCGAAGCGGCCCGATTGCACCCGGTCAGACGGGCAGCCCACATTGAGATTGATCTCGGCATATCCGAAACCTTCGGCGATGCGCGCCGCCCTGGCCAGATCGTCCGGGTCCGACCCGCCCAGCTGGATCGCCACGGGATGTTCGGCAGGGTCAAACCCGATCAGGCGCGCCGCATCGCCCCGCAACACCGCCTGATCCACCGCCATCTCGGTGTAGAGCAGCGCACGGCGCGTCAGCACGCGATGGAAGGCCCGGCAATGCCGGTCGGTCCAGTCCATCATGGGCGCCACGCAAAACCGGCGGTCAAGCGGTGCAGGGGTTACAGGGCGTGCGGTCATGGCGCGCCATGTACGCCGGAAGACAGGCAAGAGCAAATCAGCCTTGACGGAAGGCGAACCGGTCAGTCCAGCGGCGCAAAACCCTCCGGCCAGGCGATCTCTACACCTTCGCGGAATTCCGGCGGGCCGCTCGTGCGCAACTGGCACTCCTGCCACACCACCGTAGCGGCCGCATTGAGGAAGACAGAACTATTGCTGAGATTGCTTTTATGGGCGAATGCCGCCATGGAGTTGAGCATCTCGATCAGATATCCGGCCGCTTCCTCCGCCGGAGCGGGATCGGTCATCATGAGATAACTGTCTGGCAAAGGGGCTGATTTATTGCTCATCTGCATGACCTGCCCGGCGAAACAATCTGGCGTAACAACTAGTGGCAGCATGGATGTCAGATTGCACCCTTAAATGCAAGGGGCCGTTCCCCGGCGCGCTCATGTTGACTCCATGCAGGCCTTCACCCACTTTCCGCCGCCGCTGCGCCGGATGAACCGCGCATCGTTCCCGCGCCGCTTGTGAGTCGCTCCCGAAATGAACGTCGTTGTCGTTGAATCCCCGGCCAAAGCCAAAACCATCAACAAATATCTGGGCGCGGACTTCACCGTGCTGGCCAGCTTCGGCCATGTGCGCGACCTGCCCGCCAAGGATGGATCGGTGCGCCCTGACGAGGATTTCGCGATGGACTGGGAGGTCGATCCCAAGTCCCAGACGCGCATCAAGGCCATCGCCGACGCCCTGAAAGACGCCGATACCCTGATCCTGGCCACTGACCCGGACCGGGAAGGCGAAGCCATTTCCTGGCACCTGCTCGAAGCGCTCACCAAGCGACGCGCACTCAAGGACAAGCGTATCCAGCGGGTCGCCTTCAATGCCATCACCAAGAAAGCCGTCAGCGAGGCGCTTGAACGTCCGCGCGATGTGGATATGGAGCTGGTGGAAGCCTATCTGGCGCGCCGGGCGCTGGACTATCTGGTGGGCTTCACCCTGTCGCCGGTGCTGTGGCGCAAGCTGCCTGGCTCCCGTTCTGCGGGACGCGTGCAATCGGTGGCCCTGCGCCTGATCACCGAGCGTGAAGGTGAGATCGAGAGCTTCAAGGCTCAGGAATACTGGTCGGTTGAGGCCGACCTCGCCGCACAGGGCGCCCAAGGGGTGTTCCGCGCCCGCCTGTCACGCTTCGAGAACGAGAAGATCACCCGGCTGACCATCGGCGAAGAGACGCGCGCGCGCGCCGCCGAAGCGGCCATCCGCTCAGCAAGCCTGTCTATCGCCTCGGTCGAGGCCAAGCCGGCAAAGCGCAATCCGCCCCCGCCCTTCACCACCTCCACCCTGCAGCAGGAGGCGGCCCGCAAGCTCGGATTTGACGCCCAGCGCACCATGCGCGCCGCCCAGCGTCTCTATGAGGGCGTGGAAATCGGCGGGGAGACGGTGGGCCTCATCACCTATATGCGGACCGATGGCGTCTCGATGGATTCCGGCGCCGTGGCCGAAGCGCGCGCGGTGATCCAGAACGAGCATGGTCCCGACTTCGTGCCCGAGAAGCCGCGCTTCTACACCTCCAAGGCGCGCAACGCCCAGGAAGCCCACGAGGCCATCCGCCCCACCAGCTTTTCGCGCAGCCCGGACTCGCTACGCCTGGAAGCCGACCAGGCCAGGCTTTACGCCCTGATCTGGAAGCGGGCTGTGGCCAGCCAGATGGAAAGCGCGCGCCTTGAGCGCACCACCATCGATATCGAGAATGCTGACGGCTCGCTGGCCCTGCGCGCCACGGGCTCGGTGGTGGTGTTCCCCGGCTTCTTCGCCCTCTATCAGGAGGGCCGCGACGATGAAGAGGATGAGGGCGAGATGCGCCTGCCCGCCGTGCGCCAGGGCGCGGGCGCGAAAGCGGAACAGACCTTCGCCGAACAGCACTTCACCCAGCCGCCCCCGCGCTATAGCGAGGCCTCGCTGGTCAAGAAAATGGAAGAGCTGGGCATTGGCCGGCCGTCCACCTACGCCTCCATCCTGACCGTGCTGCGTGATCGCGATTATGTGCGTATGGAGGACAATCGCTTCGTGCCCGAGGACAAGGGCCGGGTGGTGATCGCCTTCCTGGAAAACTTCTTCAAGCGCTATGTGGAATACGATTTCACCGCAGGACTGGAGGACCAGCTCGACAAGGTCTCGGCCGGCGAGCTGGACTGGAAGGAGTTGCTGCGCGCGTTCTGGCGTGATTTCTCCGCCAGCGTGGAGGGGATCGCCGATCTCAGAGTGGGCAATGTCATCGACGCGATGAATGTGGCCCTCGAACCGCTGATCTATCCCCCGCGAGAGGACGGCTCCGACCCGAGGATATGCCCGTCGTGCAATGTGGGCACGCTTTCGCTGCGCCTGGGCAAGCATGGGGCGTTTGTGGGCTGCTCCAACTATCCCGACTGCCGCTATACGCGCCCCCTGGGGACCAGCGAAGCGCCCGCCAGCGCCAATGGCGACGGCGCCCTTGGC
The DNA here is from genome assembly GCF_008630495.1 of Alkalicaulis satelles. Lineage (GTDB taxonomy): Bacteria > Pseudomonadota > Alphaproteobacteria > Caulobacterales > Maricaulaceae > Oceanicaulis > Oceanicaulis satelles. The sequence goes on along the minus strand of NZ_VWOJ01000004.1, from coordinate 208,135 downwards.
GAGCATCCGGAGACCGGCGCGACCATCTATCTCAAGGACGGCCGCTTTGGTCCCTATCTGGAAATGCAGGTGCAGGGCGAGGACAAGCCGAGGCGCGGCTCCCTGCCCAAGGGCTGGAGCCCGGCTGATCTGACGTTTGAACAGGCGGTCAAGCTGATCGACCTGCCGCGACTGGTCGGCCTGCACCCCGAAGACGGCGAGCCCATTGAGGCGGGCATCGGGCGCTATGGCCCGTTCGTGCGCCATGGTTCGACCTACGCCAACCTACCTAATGCCGAAGAGGTGTTCGAGGTGGGGGTGAACCGCGCGGTGGACCTGATCGCCCAGAAAAAAGCCGGGCGCGGCCAGCGCGGCGGCGCGGGCGCAGCGCCCTTGAAGGAGCTGGGCGAACACCCGTCCGAGGGCGGTCCGGTTCAGGTGATGAGCGGGCGCTATGGCCCCTATGTGAAGCATGGCAAGATCAATGCGACCTTGCCGCGCGGCGCCGATCCGCAAGCCATCACAATGGATGAAGCCGTCATCCTGATCGCCGAGAAAGCGGCCAAGGGCGGCAAGAAGGCTCCGGCGCGCAAGGCGGCCAAGAAACCGGCGGCGAAAAAGCCTGCCGCCAAGAAGGCGCCAGCCAAGAAGTCGGGCGCCAAGAAAGCCCCCGCAAAGAAAACCGCCAAGAAGGATGCGTCTTGAGCCGCGACCCCTATGAAGAGCACGGGTTCACCCGCAAGGGTCTGATCGAGGCGGTCAAGCTTGGCGAGGGCCGGTTCACCAAGCGCGAGCTGGCCCGGGCGCTGGGCCTGTCGGGCGACCAGAAACGCGCCCTGAAAGACGCGCTGCGCGAACTGGAAACCGAAGGCGCGATCCGCAAGACCGGCGCAAAAGCCTATGACCTGACCGGAGGCCTGCCCGCGGTCAGCGTGCTTGAGGTCTATGACCGCGATGTGGACGGCGAGTTTCTGTGCCGCCCCGTCAAGGCCGAGTTGCAAGGCCCGGTGATCCGCCTTGTCCCTGAAAAGAAATCGGGACGCTCGCGCCCGGCAGGGGTTGGCGACAGGGTGCTGGCGCGCCTGACCCCGGACGAGGAAGGCGGCTATGACGCCGAGGTGATGCGTGTGCTGGGCCAGGCCTCCGAGCGCATATTGTGCGTCCTGCGCCAGTCCGGTCCCGGCGAAGCCCGCCTGGTTCCCGTGGACCGGCGCGCGCGCCATGAACTGGTGCCGGCGCGCGGAGAGACCCGCAAGGCCAGTGACGGTGATCTGGTCAGCGTGCGCATCGCCTCTGAACGCCGCTTCGGGTTGAAGACCGCGGTCATCGAAGAGGTGATCGGTTCGGCCAATAGCCCGCGCGCCGGGTCCATCATCGCCATGGCCGAACATGGCGTGCCGGACGGGTTTTCAGATGCCGAACTCAAGGAAGTCGAGGCTGTCCGTCCTGTCAGCATGGGCCGGCGCACCGATCTGCGCGACGTGCCGCTGATCACCATTGACCCCCAGGACGCGCGCGATCACGACGATGCGGTCTGGGCTGCGCCTGACGAGGATCCGGCCAATTCGGGCGGCTGGATCGTGATCGTGGCGATTGCGGACGTGGCCGCCTATGTGCGCTGCGGCTCGGCGCTTGACCGGGGCGCGCGCAAGCGCGGCGTGTCGGTCTATCTGCCCGACCGGGTGGTGCCCATGCTGCCCGAGCGGCTGTCCAATGATCTGTGCTCGCTCAAAGAAGGCGAGGAGCGCCCGTGCCTGGCTGTGCGCATGGTGTTCGACCGCGACGGCGCCAAGAAGGGCCACACCGTCATGCGCGGCTGGATGCGTTCGGCGGCCAAGCTGTCCTATGAGGAAGCCCAGGACGCGATAGACGGGCGCGGCAAGGGCAAGGCGGAAACCCTGCTTGAGGACGTGCTGAAGCCCTTGTGGGGGGCCTATGGCGCGCTCAGACGCGCCCGCTCGCGGCGCGAACCGCTGGAGATCGACGCGCCTGAACGCAAGATCGTCATCGGCGAGGACGGCTCGGTGCAAGGGGTGAAGCTGCGCGAGCGCTTCGACGCCCACAAGCTGATCGAAGAAATGATGATCCAGGCCAATGTGGCCGCCGCCGAGGCGCTGGAAGACAAGCGCACGCCCCAGATCTATCGCATCCACGACGAGCCGGGCACGCAGAAGCTGGACAATCTGGCCGAGTTCCTGCCCCAGGTGGGCCTGAAATGGGCGCGCGGCGACCGGGTCACGCCAGCGCGCTTCAATGTGGTGCTCAAGGCCGCCGAAGGCTCCGAGCACTATGAGACTGTCAACGAGGTGGTGCTGCGCAGCCAGTCCCAGGCGGTCTATGACGTCAATAATATCGGCCATTTCGGCCTCAATCTGGGGCGCTATTCCCACTTCACATCGCCGATCCGGCGCTATGCGGACCTGACCATTCACCGCGCCCTGATCCGCGCTTACGGGCTGGGCGATGACGGGCAGAGCGACGAGGAGCGCAGCGAGCTGGAAGCCATCGCCGAGGAAACCAGCGCCAATGAGCGCCGCGCCATGGCCGCCGAGCGCGATGCGGTGGACCGCTTTATCGCCAGCTGGCTCTCTGCGCGCACAGGCGGGGAGTTTGACGGGCGCATCACCGGCGTCACGCGCTTTGGCCTGTTTGTACGCCTGGATGAAACAGGCGCGGACGGGCTGTGTCCCATCTCCCAGCTGGGCGAGGAGTATTTCGCCCATGACGAATCCGCCCATTCCCTGATCGGGCAGAAAACGGGCGGACGCTTCCGGCTGGGCATGCGCGTCAAGGTGCGTCTGGTGGAAGCCACGCCCGTGACGGGCGGGCTGATATTCGACATGCTGACGCCTCCCGAACCGGGCCGTCCCGATCAGGGCCGCGGGCACGCCCGCTCAGGCTCCAGAGGATTTGAGCGGCGCGGGCGCGGATCCCAGAAGAAAAGCCATGGCCGACGCAAACGCTAGACCCCGCCCTGCCCCGCCCGGCGCAACAGCGCCGGTGCAACGCCCGCGCCTGGCCGCCTCCCTGATTCTGACGCGCGCGCGCCAAAACGGCTCGGTGGAAATCCTGTTCGGGCGGCGCTCGGGCGGGCATGTCTTCATGCCGCAGAAATATGTCTTCCCCGGCGGGCGGGTGGACCGTACTGACGGCTACGCCCCGCTGGCGCGCGAAGTGCGCGAGGAGGTTCAGGCCGTGCTCACCCGGGTGCTCAGCGAGCGCCGCGCCCGAGCCGCAGCCGCAGCCGCCTTGCGCGAGACCGCCGAAGAGACCGGCCTTCTGCTGGCGCGCCCTGGAACCATCGAGCGCCCCCGCCCGGCCTGGAAGCCGTTTGCAGATGCGGGCGTCAAGCCGGACGCCGCCGCGCTGGATCTGGTGGCGCGCGCCATCACCCCGCCGGGGCGCACGCGCCGTTTCGACGCCTGGTTCTTCCGCGCCGACGCCGATCAGGTTCATGGCGAGGCGAGCCTCTCCGGCAATGGCGAGCTGGAGGATTTGCGCTGGGTGGCGCTGGATCAGGCGCGCCATCTCGACATACCGATCATCACCCGCTTCGTCCTGTCGGAACTCGAAGCCCATCTCGACGGCAAGCGCGCTCCAGTGCGCTGTGCGCGCGTCACCTCCAAAGGCCCCAGGGTGGATGAGGTATGAGCGCGCGCGCAATTGATTTCGCCGCCCTGGTGCTGGCCGATCCCCATACAGGACGCCTTGCCCTTGGCCGCAATGACGGCTCTCTGATCGTACCGTGCGTGCGGCCTGAACGCGGCGATGGCGCTGGCGCTGCGCCGGCCCTGCCGCGGGTCTGGCTGGGGGCGGCGGAAATCCGCTCTGGCGCATTTCAGGATGCAGCGCTGCGCGCGCTGTTCGAGTACCTGGGCCAGCTCATCGCCCGGCCTGCGCCTGCTGATGCGGTGCTGGCCAGGGACGGCGGCTGGAGCCGCATGGCGCGGCACGGGCTGATGCCCGACCGGGCCGCTCTGCGTTTTCTGGGGCGCGCGATTGATCCTGCGCACATGCCACGGCGGCGCCATGTACGCGTGTTCTCCGCGCCGCTCAGCGCCGTCTCCAATTCGCTCAAGCGCCGCGGCTGGTGCGAGCGCCTGGTCTGGCTCACGCCGCAATCTGCCGGGAGCCTTGACGATCCGTCCCTGGAACCTTTCCTCGCCCACGCCCTGACAGACCCGGACACAGCACCGGTCAAGGTGACATTTCGGGCGGGACAGCGGCTTATCCAACCGCTAGAGCGTGATCTGACCTGACTGCGTCAGGCCACACGCTCCTAGTCTATGAACCGGAGCGCAATTTATCCGAAAACCGGTTCCCACTTTTCGGATTGCGCTCTATAGCCGCGCCATCATGGCACTGCGTTTTCTCACCGATCCGGCTCTGGGCCGAACCCGCTCCTTATGCGCAGCGATCCTGTGCGCGGCCATGGCCGGGTGCGGCTTCGGCCTGCTGATGCCGCTGGTGGCGCTCAATCTGGAAGCCATGACCGGATCCGGCGCGGTGGTGGGGCTCAACGCCGCCGCTGCGGCCCTGTCCACCATCGTGGCCACCCCCCTGATCCCGCCCTTGCTGGCGCGCACGCCGCCGCGCCTGACCATCGTGGCCTGCGCCGCGTTTACGGGCGTGGGCATCATTGCCTTCCCCTTTCTGCCTGATGTGGTGGTGTGGTTTGTCCTGCGCTTCGTGATCGGGCTGGCGGTCACGGTGATCTTTGTGGCCAGCGAGACCTGGATCAACCAGCTCGCCAAACCGGAAAGCCGGGCGAGCCTCCTGGCGGTCTACGCCACCGTTCTGTCCGGCGGGTTCGGGTCCGGCGGCATATTGCTCGCCGTGCTGGGCGCGCAGGGCTTCGCGCCCTGGATTGCAGGCGGGGCGATCTTCCTTCTGGGCGCCGTTCCGCTCCTGCTCCTACGCGGGCCGGAACTGGAAGCGCCTGACCGGGCCGAGGCCGGTCCGCTGGCGCTGTGGAACGCGGCGCGCCTGGCGCCGGTGGCGATTCTCGCCGGCTTTGTATTCGGAGCGCTGGAAACCAGCGTGTTCGCTCTGGTCCCGGTCTATGCCGAGCGGCTGGGCTTCACCGAAACCGTGGTGGGCTTGCTGGTCGCCGTGGGCGCTCTGGGCGCCATCACCATGCAGATCCCCATCGGGCGCTTCGCTGACCGGGTCGGCCGGCTGACCACGCTGCGCCTGATCGCGGCGGCGGCGGTGGTGCTGGCGCTGCTGATCGCCCTGTCGGGCGCGCGGCTGTGGGCGCTCTACCCGATGATCTTCCTCTATGTGGGGGTGGCGAGCGCCTTCTATACGGTGGGCCTTGCCCTGATCGGCGAGCGGGTGCGGCCCGGACAGCTGGCCAGCGCCAACGCCGCCTTCATCTTCGCCTATGGCATGGGTTCGCTGGCCGGACCGGTCAGCGCAGGCGCAGCCATGGACGCGTTCAATCCCTGGGGCATGCTGGTCGCCCTGGCGCTGTTCGCCGCCGCCTATCTGGTGATCGCGGGCCGTTCGCGCGAGCGCTGAACCTCAAGGCTCACAAGCATTGACACCGGCGCGCGCGTGCGTATGTTCCGCGGCTCGAAAGCGCCGGAGCCGTCTCCGGCGCGCCATCATTTCTGACCGGGTGTTTCGACCATGGCCAAGCCGACAACCATCAAGATCCGCCTGAACTCCACGGCGGGCACGGGCTATTTCTACGTGACCAAGAAGAACGCCCGCACCATGACCGAAAAGCTCGTGCTCAAGAAGTACGACCCGGTCGCGCGCAAGCATGTCGAGTTCAAGGAAGGCAAGATCAAGTAGGCCTTGCCTGCTCTGATCGACCCAGCCTGAATGAAACAAGGCCGCGTGGGCTCACGCGGCCTTTTTCTTGGCGTCCACCACCTGGTTGCGCCCCGAGGCTTTGGCCTCGTAAAGGGCGCTGTCAGCGCGCGCGAGCAAGTCTTCAACGTCGTCACCCGGACGCGCCTCAGCCACGCCTGCTGACAGGGTGACCAAAATGGCCTCTCTGCCCTCTGGCGCCGGGAAAGGCTCTCGCGCCACGGCTGCGCGCACACGCTCGGCAGCCTCCATTGCTTCTCTGACCTGCGCGCCCGGGAAGATCAGGATGAATTCTTCCCCTCCAAAACGCGCCGCGATATCCACCGCCCTGAGCTCACTCATCAGCCGCGCCGAGAAGCCTTTGAGCACCGCATCGCCCGTAGCGTGGCCGAACGTGTCATTGATGCGCTTGAAATGGTCGATATCGATCAGAGCGGCCGACACCGGCTCTCCGCCTGCGGCCAGTCCGTCCAGCGCCTGATTGAGACGTGAGAGTGCATAGCGGCGGTTAAACAGGCCCGTCAGCGGATCCTTGACCGCCATCTCAAGGCTTTCGTCCAGACGGTCGCGCAGGGTGTCGGCATAGGCCTTGCGCCGGATCTGGGTGCGCGCGCGGGCCGCCAGCTCGCCGGCGTCAATGGGCCGGGCGATGACATCATTCACGCCCAGATCCAGAGCGCGCACCATGGTGCGCCGGTCATCGGCCTCCACCACCGCCAGAATCGGCAGCTGACGCGTGGCCGCATCCGAACGCACCCGCGCGCACAGGCGCAGCCCGTCAAAACGCGGATTGGAAACGTCTACGATCATCAGGTCGAACTCACCGGCCAGATACGCAGCTTCGCGCGGATCGCTGACCGCGCGCGCGGTGAACGGCTCGCACAAACGGGCGGCCAGGCGCTCTGCACCCGGGGCGTCAGCGCCCACGACCAGCACCGCGCCACCCTGCAAGGGCGCATCAGGCTCAGCCTCGCACTCGCGTTCACGATGGCGCAGGCGCAGCTCGTCCATCACCAGCTTCAGGCGCAAGAGCGAGCGCACACGCGCAAACAGCGCCACATCGTCCACAGGCTTGGTCAGGAAATCGTCCGCGCCCGCTTCCAGCCCGCGAATGCGGTCGCTGCGCTGGTCCAGCGCGGTCACCATCACCACCGGGATATGGCGCGTGGCCGGCTCAGCCTTCAGCCGCCGGCAGGTCTCGAACCCGTCAATGCCGGGCATCATCACGTCGAGAAGAATCAGATCCGGCTCGTGGGATTGCGCCAGCTTGAGGCACTCATGACCGTCTGCGGCCTGGAGCACTTCGAAATACTCAGCGCTCAGCCGCGCCTCCAGAAGGCGGCGGTTGGTCTCGATATCGTCGACGACTAGGACACGCGCACTCATGGGCGCCTCCCTAGCCGAGAAACTTGCGAACGGTTTCGATAAAGCTGGCCACGGTGATCGGCTTGGACAAATAGCCCTCGCAACCGCCCTGGCGGATCCGCTCCTCGTCGCCCTTCATGGCGAAAGCGGTGACGGCCACCACGGGAATGCCGGCCAGCGCCTCGTCATTCTTGATCCATTTGGTCACGTCCAGCCCCGAAACCTCGGGCAGCTGAATGTCCATGAGGATGAGGTCCGGCTTGTGCTCGCGCGCCATATCCAGCGCCTTGAGCCCTTCGCGGGTCTGCACGGTTTCAAATCCGTGCGCTTCGAGCAGATCACGAAAAAGCTTCATGTTCAGCTCGTTGTCTTCAACGATCAGAACTTTCTTGGACATGACCTGCAGCATGAGCCCGCGCTTTCCCCAATCGCTCCGCCTTTGACGTGAGCTATGACCATCCACGCAGCAGTAAACCCCACTTTCCTTAATCAAGAATGAGTCCGCCCGTTCACGCGCCGGGCGGAACAGGATATGAACACGAAAAACCGGGCCGGGAAAGCGTCATGGCAAGGCTGGGCATAGATCTGGGCGGCACCAAGATCGAGGCCGCAATTGTAGAGGATGACGGCGCCATTCATGTGCGCCAGCGCATTCCCACGCCGCCGGGTTATCAGGCCAAGCTCGAGGCGATCGCCGCTCTGGTTCAATCGGTGGAAAGCCGGCGCGGCGTGCACGGATTGCCGGCGGGGCTCGCCCATCCCGGATCGCACAATCCGCGCACAGGGCTGATGCGGAACGCCAATTCCACCGCGCTCAACGGCCAGGCTCTGGATCGGGATGTCTCCGCTGCGTTGGGCCGGGAGGTGCGTTGCGCCAATGACGCCAATTGCTTCGCCCTGTCCGAGGCGCGCGACGGCGCCGGGGCGGGCGCGCACAGCGTGTTCGGGGTGATTCTCGGCACCGGGGTCGGCGGCGGGCTGGTGATCGGCGGCGAACTGATCACGGGCGCGCACGGCAATGCCGGAGAGTGGGGCCACACCGCCCTGCCCTGGCCCGAAGCGGGCGAGATTCCCGGCCCGCCCTGTTTTTGTGGCCTCAATGGCTGCGTTGAGACCTGGTGCTCGGGTCCGGCGCTGGCCGCCGATCACCGGCGCGTCACCGGACAGACCCTGACCGCTGACGCCATCGCGGCCGCCGCCAGCGCCGGCGACGAGCCTGCGCGCGCCACACTGGACCGGCACGCCGCCCGGCTGGGACGGGCTCTGGCCAGCGTGGTCAATATCGTGGACCCGGAGGTGATTGTACTGGGCGGCGGACTGTCCAACCTGACCGGCCTGCCCGAACGGCTGGAAACAGCGCTGGCGCCCTGGACTTTCACCGATGAACCGCTCACCCGTATCGTGCGCAACACGCACGGGGATTCATCAGGGGTCAGGGGCGCAGCCTGGCTGTGGCCGGCATGAACGCGCCGGGCCGGTGCCGCAAATGCCTGTCGCCAGTAAAGGCTGATGACCACGCCTGCCCGGCTTGCGGCGCCTCCCACAGCGTGCGCCATGCGGAGCTGGATACGCTGTCCATCGCCCATATAGATTGCGACGCCTTTTTCGCGGCCATTGAAAAGCGTGACGATCCTTCGCTGGAACACAAGCCGGTGATCGTCGGCGGCGGCAAGCGCGGCGTGGTGGCCACATGCTGCTATGTGGCCCGGCTCTATGGCGTGCGCTCGGCCATGCCCATGTTCAAGGCGCTCAAGGCCTGCCCGGACGCGGTGGTGATCCGCCCGCGCATGGGCGTCTACGCCGCTGAAGGCAAACGAATCCGCGAGATGATGCAGGCCGTCACGCCCCTGGTCGAGCCCTTGTCGATCGACGAGGCGTTCATGGACCTGTCCGGCACGGATCGCCTGCATGGCGCCCCGCCCGCCCTGACGCTTCTGCGCCTGCAGCGCGCCATCAAAGCCGAGATCGGGGTGAGCGTGTCGGTGGGGCTGAGCTTCAACAAATTTCTCGCCAAGACGGCCTCCGAACTCGACAAGCCCAATGGCTTCGCCGTGATCGGACGGGGCGAGGCGCCGGAATTCTTGCGCAATCTCGCCGTCTCGGCGGTCTATGGCGTTGGGCCCGCCACCGCGCGCAAGCTGGAGGCGGACGGGTTGAAGACCCTCGCCGATGTCCTGGCCCGCCCTGAACGCGAGCTCGTCTCTCGCCATGGCGAGACCGGCTGGCGGCTCCTGCGCCTGGCGCGCGGGGAGGACGCCCGACCGGTCAATCCCGAACGCGAGCGCAAATCGGTCTCGGCGGAAACCACGTTTGATGATGACGTGGCCGCCAAGCAGACCCTGAAAGACCGGCTCTGGCCTTTATGCGTGAAAGTGGCCGACCGGATGAAGGCCCAGTCCGTGGCGGGCCGGGTGGTGACGCTCAAGCTCAAGACCGACCGCTTCCGCACGATCACCCGGCGGCGCACGCTCAATGCCCCCGCCCAGCTGGCCGACACCCTGTTTCGTCACGCCTGCGAGCTCCTCGACGCTGAGCCCGAGGGTGTGCGCTACCGCCTCATCGGAGCGGGCTACGGCGATCTGACCCCGGCGGCGGGAGATTCGGGCGACCTGGCCGACCCGAACGCCTTGCGCCGGGCCACCGCAGAGCGCGCCATGGATGCGGCGCGGGCGAAATTCGGCGATCAGGCGGTGGTAAAAGGGCGCGTGCTCCGGCGCGGCGAGTAGACGCTCGGCGTTCTGCCCGGATTTGCGAAAATGGTACCGCCTCCCCGGATCGAACGGGGGACCTCTAGATCCACAATCTAGCGCTCTAACCAACTGAGCTAAGGCGGCGCGCCATGGGTGCGCGCGGCAGGCGGACGCGCCGCCTACTGCAGGGCGCGGAAACTAGCTCTGGCGGGCCGTGCGCGCAAGGCCTGCGCGCGGCCCGTATGCACCCTCATCGTCAAGCATAGCCGCGGCTGCGGATATGGGAGTTCAGAGCGTTCATACGCTCCTGATCGGAGGGGTGAGTGGACAGGAAGGCCGGCGGCGCGCCGCGCTGGCTCTGGTCCATCATGGACTGCCAGAAAATAACGGATTCCGAAGGGCGGTAATTGGCCCGGGCCATATAATCCACGCCCAGCCTGTCAGCCTCCAGCTCGTGCCTGCGCGAATAGGGCAGAAGCACCCCGAAGGTCAGCCCGGCGCCCAGAACCCCCGCCCAGGCGCCCGCATTCTGCACGTCAGCCTGGTCCAGCGCCACAGCGGCAAGGCCCGTAGCCATGCCCGCGGCCATCTGCTGTGAGGCGCGCTCCTGGGCGTGACGCCCGGCCACGTGCCCGGCCTCATGGCCGATCACAGTGGCCAGCTGGTCGTCATTGCGGGTGGTTTCCATCAGTCCGCGATACAGGCCCACCTTGCCATTGGGCAGCACCCAGGCGTTCACTTCGTCGGAATCAAACACCACGAATTCCCAGGCGTGCTGGCTCATGCCTGATGCATTGGCGATGCGTGACCCCACGCGATCGGCCTGACGGCGCAAGGCGGGGTCATTGCTGACCCGCTCGCGCTGGCGCGCAGCCTGCCAGGTCTGATCAGACAGTTGTGCGATCTGGTCATCGGACACCAGCATGAGCTGGCGCCGGCCCAGAGCCGGATTTTCAGCCGTACAGCCGGTGGCGGCAAAGGGAAAAACGGTCCCGGCCGCCAGCCCCGCAAGCAGTTCGCGCCGGCCCATGCGCACTTTCGGCAGGGCGTCGAATTCCGATTGGCTAAGCATGTCTGTCCCCTTCTCACTCAACACTGTTGGGGCGCCCGGCTGGCGAATATTTTAAAATTCGCCATGGAAACGCCGCACGCTTTCGTTAATCATCATCTCACACCCGGGCTCGGGCGCAAGCCGGGACCGGCGTTAATCGACCCCTCCGGGAGACGCTCCGTCATGCGCACGCTATTTATTCTCCTCCTGCTGATCGCCGCGTTGATCGTCGGCGCCGCGTTGGCCCTGCCCGCCCTGATCTCCTCTGACTGGCTTCGTGATCGCGTCAGTCAAGAGGCGAGCGCCGCCATTAATCGAGAGGTGCGCCTCGACGGCGCGGTTCAGTTACGCGTCTTCCCGCGCCTTCAGGTGCGCGCTGAAGACGCCTCCATCGCCAACGCCCCGGGTTTTGGCGACGAGCCGCTGGCGCAGATGCGCGAGCTGCGCGCCTCGCTGGCCTGGGGACCGCTGCTGTCACAGCGCGTGGAGATCGAGGAATTCGTGCTGGTCGAGCCGGTGATCCGGCTGGAGGCCCGCGCCGACGGCAATAACTGGACGCTGGGCGCCCCGCGCGAGGACGCTGCGCCCGCCAGCGCCTCAGGCGAGGGCTTCGTGCGCCGGCCCGGCGCCCTGCCCTTTGAGGCGGCCTTCGGGGATGTTCGCATCGAAAACGGCTCGGTCTTTTACCGCGATCCCGGCCAGACGCGTCGCATCGAAAATCTCGACCTGTCAGTGGACCTGCCCTCGGTGGACGCTCCGGTGCGCCTGTCCGGCTCACTGAGCGCCGATGACCGGCCCATGCGCTTCACCGCCGAGCTCAGCTCGCTGCGCGGCTTTTTTGAAGGGGCGGAGACGGCTCTGACCCTCGATATGACCGGTGCGCTGGCCGATCTGCGCTTCAATGGCCGTTTTCTGGAAAGCGAGACGCTGAGCTTTGACGGCCGCACCAATGTGGACCTGCCCCTGCCCGCCCTGGCGCGCTTTCTGGGCACGGAACTGCCCGAGGGGCCGGTGTTCCGGCGGTTCACGGCGGAGGCCGATATAGCCGGCTCGCCCGGACGCCTCACGCTGGATCAGGCCAGCATCGTGTTTGACGATATCCGCGCCACGGGCCGGCTCGCGCTGGACTATGAGCGCACGCGCCCGATGATCACCGGCTCGCTGCGCACCGCCAGCCTGGACATCACGCCCTACATCCCCGCCGACGAAACCACCGGGGCCCGATCCAGTGATGGCGCAGTGGGTCCATGGAGCGAGGAGCGCATGGATCTGACCGCGCTGAGCACGGTCGATGCACGCCTGGATGTGCGCGCCGACCGCTTCCGCGCGCGTGACATCGTGGCCGAGAACGTCAATCTCGCCGTCACGCTGGACAACGCCCTGCTCACGGCCAGATTGACCGATTTCCGGCTCTATGGCGGCCAGGGCGTGGTGACGCTCGCCGTGAACGCCCGCCAGGCCACGCCCCGCCTGTCCATCGCCGCTGACATCTCCGCTCTGGAGGCCCTGCCTTTCCTGACGGCCGCCGCCGGTTTTGACCGGCTGCAGGGTCTGGGCCGGATGCAGCTGGACCTTAATGGTTCTGGCGCCAGCCCGGCGGCGTTGATGCGCTCGCTCAACGGCGAGGGCAGCTTCAACTTCGCCGACGGCGCCATTGTCGGCGTCAATCTCGCCCAGGTGATCCGCACGGTGCAGCAGGCGGTCCAGACCGGATCGCTGCCTTCAGGCTTCGCCGATACCCAGCAAACAGACTTCTCGGCCCTGACCGGCACCTTCACCGTGCGCCAGGGCGTGGCGCAAAATCTCGACCTGTCCATGCTCAGCCCGCTTCTGCGGGTGGAGGGCTCAGGCACGCTCAACCTGGCCGAACAGATGATTGATTACCGCCTCACCCCGCGCGCCGTTCAGACCCTGGCCGGTCAGGGCGGTGACACCAACCTGCAAGGTCTTGCTGTACCGGTGCGCATTCGCGGCGGTTTCAATGCGGCGTCAGTCTCTGTCGACCTGGAATCGGTGGCGCGTGATCTGGTGCGCCTGCGCGCGGGATCACTGATCGGCGGCCAGGCCGGGCAGGCCCTGACGGACGGACGGCGCATCGAAGATGTGGCCCGCGACGCGGCGACCGGCGCTCTGCGAGACGCCCTTGGCGGGCGCCAACGCGAGAGTGAGGAAGGTCAGGAGGAAACCCGCGACGACCCGGCCCGGCGCCTGCTCGAGGGCGTGCTTGGCCGCCGTCCCCAGCCGCGTCAGGAGCCCGAGCCTGAAAGTGACGATGACGGACGCTGACCGGGCCTGAGCTTGATCGCTGTAGATTAAGGCTATCTACTGCCTCGCAAATCCGCGCCAGCCTGAGCTGGCGCGCCCAGGGCAGGAGTGTTCGCCATGATCCGCATGATCGCTGCAGGAGCCGCCGCCATGAGTTTTTCCGTCTTTGGCGACATGGCCGGCGCACAGACTTTCCATCCCGGAGAACGCGTCACCGGCGATCATTTCGTCGGGCGCTCGCCGGTGGTCGCAACGAACGGCATGGCCGCCACCTCCCAGCCGCTGGCGACCCAGGTGGCGATCGACATCCTCAAGAAGGGCGGCAGCGCGGTGGACGCGGCCATCGCCGCCAACGCGGCGCTGGGCCTCATGGAGCCGGTGGGCAATGGCATAGGCGGCGATCTCTTCGCCATCGTGTGGGACCCTGAGACCCGTCAGGTCTATGGCCTCAACGCGGCGGGCCGCTCGCCCATGTCGCTGGATTTTGAGACGGTCGTGGAGCGCTCGGGCGAAACCGGCGCCATTCCGCCGCTGGGCGCGCTGGCGGTGTCGGTTCCCGGCGCGGTGGACGGCTGGTTCGAGATGCATGAGCGCTTCGGACGCCTGCCCATGAGCGAGGTGCTGGACCCGGCCATTACCTACGCGGAAGGCGGCTTCCCGGTCTCCAAAACCATCGCCTTCTACTGGGCGCGCAATATGCGCATCCTGGAACAGCGCTACGCCAATGGCGAAATCGAGGAGCTCGCCAACGCCCGCGCCACCTATTACACGCCCGACGGCGCGGCGCCGGTGGAGGGGGAGGTGTTTCGCAACCCGGATCTGGCGCGCACCTACCGCCTGCTCGCTGAAGGCGGGCGCGAGGCGTATTACCAGGGCGAAATCGCCCAGACGATCGACGCCTATATGCGCACGATCGGCGGCTGGCTCAGCGCGGAGGATCTCGCCGCCCACCGCTCGGACTGGATCGAGCCGCTGAGCGTGAATTACAGGGGCTATGACGTGTGGGAGCTGCCGCCCCAGGGCCAGGGCATCGCCGCCCTGCAGATGCTCAACATCCTCAAGGACTATGACCTGGCGGAGATGGGCTTCATGAGCGCAGATGCCCTGCATGTGATGATCGAGGCCAAGCGGCTGGCCTTCGAGGACCGGGCGCGCTTCTACGCCGACCCGGCCTTCATGGATATCGATCCGCGCGCGCTTCTGACGGACGAGTACGCCGACACCCGCCGCGCGTTGATCGCTATGGACCGGGCGATGGAAACGGTGGCGGCAGGCGATCCGGCTATTCTGGAGAGCGCTGATACGACCTATCTCACGGTGGCCGATTCCAGCGGCATGATGGTCTCGCTGATCCAGTCGAACTTCCGCGGTATGGGTTCAGGACTGGTGCCGGACGGGCTGGGCTTCATGCTGCAGAACCGCGGCGAGCTGTTCAGCCTCGATCCCGATCACCCCAACGTCTATGCGCCGGGCAAGCTGCCCTTCCATACCATCATCCCGGCCATGGTCACCCGTGACGGTGAGGCGGTGATGAGCTTTGGCGTGATGGGCGGCGCCATGCAGCCCCAGGGCCATGTGCAGATACTGGTCAATATGCTCGATTACGGCCTCAATGTTCAGGAAGCCGGTGATGCGGCGCGCTGGCGCCATGACGGCTCCAGCTCGGAAGTGGGCCGGATTGGCGATGAGGCCGGTCTGGGCGAGGTGTTCGTCGAGCGCGGCGTGCCCGAAGCGGTGCGTCAGGAACTGGCTGCGCGCGGCCATGTGATCCGCCCCGGGGACCGCTCCTTTGGCGGCTATCAGGGCATCTGGCGCGAACCGCGCACGGGCGTGCTGCACGGCGCCAGCGAGATGCGCACGGACGGAGCCGCCCAAGGCTACTAACGCCCTCAAATTGCTCGACATGAACGTCCGCCCCCCGGCGAATTCATCGCCAGTTCAACGGGGCTGGAGCTAGCTCGCTTCTGTTGACCAGACAGGAGTGACCGATCATGTCCACTTTCATGCGCCTTTGCGCCGCAGCCGCGGCTGTGGCTTTCGCCGCCACCAGCGCGGCTGACGCCCAGAGAGGCGGACGCGGTCCTGACCGCGGCTCTGACCGGCCCGCTATCGTGCTGTACGAACAGGCCAATTTCCAGGGCCGCTCAATCCGCATTGATGGCGATGCGCCCAATTTCGCTTGGATCAATTTCAATGACCGGGCCAGCTCGGCCCGGGTCGAGGGCGGTCAGTGGGAGGTGTGCGAGCACGCCGATTATCGCGGAACCTGTCTGTCGCTGACCGGCGACATCGCCCAGTTCACAGGGCGGATGAATAACGAGATCAGCTCGGTGCGCGCCATCCACCGCCAGCGCCCGGACTCCCGCCGCGGCATCACGCTGTGGTCCGGCCCGGATTATACCGGGCGGTCGGTGACGCTGACGCGCGCCGAGGACAATTTCACCCGCATCAATTTCAACGACATGCCGCGCTCGGTGGAGGTGCATTCGGGCAGCTGGACGCTGTGCGAACACATCAACTATCGCGGCCGATGCGTGGAGCTGGACCGCAATAGCGGCGATCTCGCGCGCTTCCGTATGAATGGCATTATTAGCTCGGCCACCCCTGACGGCTTGCCCCAGAGCCAGCCGGACCCCGGCTGGGGCGGTGGCGCACCGGGCTGGGGTGCCTCACCGGGCGGGATCGAAGGGGCCGCCCTGGGCGTCACCTCGCGCTTCTATGCGCGCCCCGAGCTGCAAGGCGCGGCGATCGCCGCGTGCATCACGCCCGGATCGCGCTGTGGTCAACCCGCCGCCGATCAGATGTGCCGGCGCGCAGGCCTGAACCGTGCGGCCTGGTTCACGTCTGAAAGCTGGCGCGGACCGGTGATCCATGTGGGTGACGGCCGGCGCCAGCAAGGCGGCAACGTCCTCGTCGACGTGCTGTGCATACGCTGATCACGGCAAACGGGCGGAGGGCTCCGGCGCTCCGCCCATCCTGTGTTCTGAACTAAGAGAGTCTACCGCCAGGGCGGGCAATCAAGCCCCGCAGGCGAGCGGGTGAATATCTCCACCCCGTCCGCCGTCACCCCCACCGTGTGTTCAAACTGGGCCGACAGGGACTTGTCGCGGGTCACCGCCGTCCAGCCATCGCCCAGCACCTTCACCCCCGGCTTGCCGGCGTTGAGCATGGGCTCCACGGTGAAGAACATGCCCTCTTCCAGCACCGGGCCGTAACCCGGCTCGCCGAAGTGCAGCACATTGGGCGCGTCATGGAACAGCCGCCCGATGCCATGGCCGCAGAAATCGCGCACCACGGAGCAGCGCTGGCTTTCGGCATAGGACTGGATCGCCCAGCCGATATCGCCAAACGTGGCGCCGGGCTTGATCTCGGCGATGCCGCGCATCATCGCCTCATAGGTCACTTCCACCAGACGCTCAGCCTTGCGGCGCACATCGCCCACCGGAAACATGCGGCTGGTATCGCCATGCCAGCCCTCGAGAATGCAGGTGACGTCGATATTGACGATATCGCCGTCTTTTAGCGGTTTCTCATTGGGAATGCCGTGGCAGACCACGTGATTGACCGAGGTGCAGCTGGACTTGGTATAGCCCTTGTAGAACAGGGTGGCCGGGCGCGCGCCATGGCTGAGAAAATACTCGCGGACCCGGTCATCGATCTCCTGGGTGGTCACGCCCGGGCGTACATGTTCGGTCAGCATGTCCAGCGCCGAAGCCGCCAGCCGGCCCGCCTTGCGCATGCCCTCGAAGTCTGAAGGCGCATGCCGCTTAATGTGGCCATCGCGGCGCGGCGCCGCGTCCAGATCAAGCTCAAGGTCCAGATCCATATCCAGTCCGCCGTCGTTCACGCGTCATGCCTCCAACAGATATACAGTTGGATATACGCAATTGCGCCGCTCAGGGGAACCGGGGGCGCAGCAGCTGTCTAGCGCTGACCGGCGAAAAAGCTGTCTGAATTCCAGCGCGGGGCTTCGGGCGCATTGGCGATGGCCTGGATGATCGCCAGATTGATATTGGCGAACTTGGCGCCCTGATCAAAGCGCAGGGGCTGGCTGAGATCATCGCCGGGCTGGTGGTAATTGCCCGACAGGAAGCCCATGAAGCCGCGGCCTTCATCATGTTCCGGGTCCGGGCTGGAGAAGCCGGTCATCAGAAATAGCGAGGGCACGCCAGCGCGCACGAAATGATAATGGTCAGAGCGCACGAAGAGCGATTGTTCCGGGATCGGATCGGGCGACAGGCGCACCCCGCGCGACGCGGCGGCGGCCTCGGCCACCGGGCCCAGACTGGAATGCTCGGCGCCGAACGCGATCACGTCCTCGAATTCATAGAGGATGACGGGCATGTCCAGATTGACGTTGGCGGCCATGCGGCCCATGGCCGGGGTCGGGTTGGCGGCGATATGGGCCGCGCCCAGAAGCCCTTTCTCTTCAGCGGCCAGGGCGATGAACACCACCGGGCGGGACAGCTGCGGCCCGGCGGTCAGGGCGCGCGCCGTCTCGATCATGATTGAGACGCCAGACGCGTTATCCAGTGCGCCATTGCAGATCGGGTCCTCGGCCATGGGGCGGCAGACGCCGATATGGTCGAGGTGTGCTGTAACGATCACCGCCTCATCGGCCAGCGCCGGATCGGATCCGGGCAGGAGCCCCACCACATTGTCGTCATGGATGGTTTCGCGCGCCGTGCCCTGGGACATGGTCAAAGCGGTATTCAGCGCAAAACCCTCCAGCCGTTCGCCGCGCCGGGCCGCCTCGACCACGTCTTCAAAGGCGCGCGGCGCATTGGCGAACAGATGCCCTGCGGTTTCATCGGAGACATAGGCCGTCACCCGCAGGCTTTCGGGCGCAGCGGCGGCGGCGGTGGTCATGGAGGAACGGCCGGCCATGGGCGCCATGCGCCGGAAGGACCAGCGCGTCAGGCCCTCAGCCGGGATGATGATAAGCCCCGCAGCGCCTGCGTGCGCTGCAAATTCGGCCTTGGTCAGCGGGCTGTTGAGATGGGCCGCCACATCCGAGGGCAAGCCCTCGGGCGCGCCAGCCAGCACCACCGCGATCTGGCCGGCCATGTCCAGCCCGGCATAGTCATCCAGCCCCAGGCCCGGGGCGGTTATGCCGTAGCCTGCGAACACGGCGCCAGCTTCCACAGAGCTGCGGTCATGGACGGCATGGGCGGCGACCACGAAATCCTGGCCCATTTCAAACGCCTGGCCATCAATGGACAGTCCGGCATGCTCGGCCAGCGCGGTCAGGGTCTGCAGCGGCACGCCGGCGCGATAGCCCTCCTCGCCGCCGGGCTCCAGCCCGATCAGGCGAAATTGCGCCTCCACATAATTGGCCGCCAGCCCATAGCCGCGCGTACCCGCCTCGCGCCCTTCCATCAGGTCATCGGCGAGGAAGAGGATATGGGCCTCCACTGCGCCCGGCGTCACATCCAGCGCACGCGGCTCGGGCGCGGCGGTGAGGGAACAGGCGGACACCGCCAGGGCGGCGGCGAGAATCAGCGAACGGCGCAGCATGAGATGGCTCCTGCGGGTCAAACCGGCGCGCACCATAGGAAGGCGAACGCCACTCTCAACGTGTCAATTTGGTCATGAGCGCGTCCGCCGTTGCGGTCAATGCCGCAGGCGGCCTGGCGTAATGGCTCGCAAAGGACGCCGTCATGCGCGCCGGGCGCCCCGTGGAGAGCTGGAAGCAGACCAGTTTCGTGACCGCGCGGAACACGGTCTCGCCCGTATCGGCGCGGCGGAACTGATACCAGCGCTCGGCGCGCAGGCGTCCGTCCGAGCGCGCGATCCAGACCGCGCAGTCAATCGCCTCGCCGCCGCGTATATGGCCGAGATAATCGGCCTCGGTGCGCAGGATCGCCATGCCCCGGTCTTCATCCAGGCAGTGCTGGCGGGTGAGGCCGCAGCTCTCCCAGTGCGCCCAGGCGGTCTCGTCGGCCCAGCGCAGATAGACGGCGTTATTGGCGTGGCCGAAAATATCGATATCGGATGATGTTGCGGCCACTCGGTGGATGAAGGGCGACGGCAGATCCCATCCGGTCTCACTCATAATACCAGCTCCACCGGCCGGGCGAGGGTGATCGCCTCCACGCTCACATCGCAGGCATAGGCCAGCGCCTCCACCCCGTCGCTCAAGGCCGACGCGAGCGCCCTCTGATAGGCCGGGTCGATATCGCCGGCGATGGAAAAGCGCTCGCAATCGGCGCGCTGGATCACGAACAGCTGCACGGCGCGCTCGCCCGCCCGGGCGCGGGCCGCCAGCTCGGCCAGATGCTTGGCCCCGCGTGCGGTGACGCTGTCGGGAAACTCGGCCAGACCCGGCTGTCGCATCAGGTGCACGTTCTTGACCTCCACCCAGGTGCGTGGCCAGCCCTCGCCTTCCATCAGGAAATCGATGCGCGAGTTCGCCCCCAGCGCCGCCTCGCGGCGCACATGCTCATAGCCTGAGAGCTCTGCGATGACGCCAGCATGAATCGCCTCCTCGGCCAGGGCGTTGGGCAGATTCGTGTTGATGCCCACAAGCACGCCGTCGGCCTCCACGATCTCCAGCGTCCAGGAGAGCTTGCGCGTGGGGCTGTCATGACGCGAGAGCCAGCAGCGCGCGCCACGCGCGGCGAGCCCCGTCATGGCGCCCGGATTGGGACAATGGGCCACCGCCAGCCCCACGCCGGGGATGTCCACATCGGCGAGAAAGCGCTTGTAGCGCCGCAACAGGCGCGCTTCGGTCAGGGGCGGCAATTGCATGATCAGCTCTGGCGCAACGGACGGAACGGACCATAATCGCCTGCCCGGCCCCGGCAAGTGAGGATGGTGTCATGAAGTGCGAGGTGAGCGCCGCCGTGCTGCTGATCGGCGATGAAGTCCTGTCGGGCCGCACCAAGGACGCCAATCTCTCCCAGATCGCCGAATTCCTGCAGCCGCTGGGCGTCAGCGTGCGCGAGGCGCGTGTGGTGCCCGACGAGCAGGCGGTGATCGTGGACGCGGTGCGCGCGCTGTCGGCGGCCTATGATTATGTCTTCACCACCGGCGGGATCGGTCCGACCCATGACGACATCACCGCCGACGCCATGGCCGCTGCGTTCGGGCGCGCCATTGATGTGCGCGCGGATGCGCTGGAGGTGCTGGAGGAGTGGTATGCGCGCTCGCAGACCGACATTACCCCGGCCCGCCTGCGTATGGCGCGCATCCCGGACGGGGCCAGCCTGATCGCCAATCCGGTCACCGGCGCGCCGGGCTTCCAGATCGAAAATGTGTTTGTCCTGGCCGGGGTTCCCAAGATCGCGCGGGGCATGCTGGAGGATGTGGCGGCACGCATTGAGGGCGGCGCGGTGACCCATAGCGTCACCGTGCGGCTTGAGGGGATACGCGAGGGCGATATCGCCGAAAGCCTGGGCGCCATGGCGGCGGATAACCCGTCGGTCTCGCTGGGCTCCTATCCGTGGTTTGAAGAGGCGCCCGGCGGCGGTCTGAGACGCGGCGTGGCTCTGGTGGCGCGCGGCACGGACGCCGCGCAACTGGACCGCCTGCGCAGCCAGCTGGAAGCGCTGGGGTGACGCCTTGCCGCGCCGGGAGGCGCGCCCTAGGCTCAGCCCTTGCAAGAGTTCACTCAAGGCGCGCGTCCGCAGCGCCGTTCATTTCAGTCACGAGGACCGGCGATGGCCTACGCGTTTGATGACCGCCTGATTCGCAATGACGACGAGGACGACAGCGACGAGAAGAACGCCCAGCCCGCCGGCGACCATGTCGGCAAGGCGCTGTTCGAGGCGCGCACCATCCTCGTCACCGGCGGCATCAACGACAAGATCGCGCGCGCTGTTTGTGCGCAACTCTTTGCGCTGGCGGCCAAATCGGACGATCCCATCCTGATGGTGATCTCCTCGCCGGGTGGACATGTGGAGTCCGGCGACATGATCCATGACACCATGAAATTCATCAAACCGCGCGTGATCGCGCTGGGGTCGGGCTGGGTGGCGAGCGCAGGCGCGCTGATCTTCGTGGGCGCGGAGAAAGAAGACCGCTACTGCCTGCCCAACACCCGCTTCCTGCTGCACCAGCCGTCGGGCGGCGCAGGCGGGCCGGCCAGCGATATCGAGATCCAAGTGCGCGAGATGCGCATGATGCGCGACCGGCTGAACCAGATTTTCGCCGACGCCACCGGCCAGCCCCTCTCGCGCATCGAGAAGGACACCGACCGCGATTTCTGGCTGACCGCGAAAGACGCCGTGGCATACGGCCTGTGCCACAAGATCGTCAGCCGCCAGGACGAGATCAAGCGCTAGCAGGAACTAGCGTTTGAGCGCACGCCAGGCGATGTCGTTGCGGTGCTGGCCCTCGGGCCAGTCGATCAGGTCCACCGCCTGATAGGCGCGCGACACGGCCTGTTCGAGCGTGTCGCCCGTGGCCGTGACGGTCAGCACCCGGCCGCCTGCGGCGATCCAGTCGCCGTCTTCATTGACCCCGGTTCCGGCGTGAAACACCGTCACGCCCTCGACCGCGTCCGCCGCCTTGATATTGCGAATGACCGAGCCCTTGGCGTAGGCGCCGGGATAACCCGGGCTCGCCATCACCACGCAGGCCGCCGGCTGCGCCGCGTCAAGCTCGGGCAGGAGCCGGGCGAAATCGCGCGCGGGCATGCCCCCGGTGGCGCAGGCCAGCAGCGCCGGGACGATGTCATCGGTAAGCGAGGCCATCAGCACCTGGCACTCAGGATCGCCGAAACGCACATTGAATTCAACGACTTTCGGCCCCTCATCGGTGATCATGAGGCCGATATAGAGCACCCCCTGATAGGGATGACCGGCCTCGGCCAGCGCGTCGATGATCGGCGCGGCGATGGTCTCGTCCACTTCGCTCAGAAGTGCGGGCGTCATCACCGGGGCGGGCGCATAGGCGCCCATGCCGCCGGTATTGGGCCCCTCATCGCCGTCCAGAAGGCGCTTGTGATCCTGGCAGGCCGGCAGGGTCAGCCGGTTCACTCCGTCGGTGAGGACGAAGACGCTGGCCTCCTCGCCCGCCATGAATTCCTCGAGGATCAGTTCGGCGCCCGCCTCCCCGAACTTGCCCGACAGCATGGCTTCGGCTTCGCGCACCGCCGTGTCCAAATCGGGCGCGATCACCACGCCTTTGCCTCCCGCCAGGCCGTCCGCCTTGAGCACGTAGGGCGGCGTTTGGGTGGTCAGGAAGGAGCGCGCCGCATGCATGTCGCGGCATTTGGCGTATCCGGCCGTCGGCACGCCGAGCTGGGCCATCAGATCCTTGGCGAAACCCTTGGACGCCTCCAGCTTGGCGCCCTCGGCGCCGGGGCCGAACACATCAAACCCGCGCGCGCGCAGCCCGTCCGCCAGCCCCAGCGCCAGCGGCGCCTCGGGACCGATAATGATCAGGTCCGGCTCCAGCTGCAGGGCCAGATCGTGCAGGCCCTGAACATCATCGGCGGGCACGTCAAAGCACGGCCCGATCTGGTCCAGCGCCGGACTGCCGGGCGCCGACCACACCACCTCCACCAGCGGGCTCTGCGCGATCTTCCAGGCCAGCGCATGCTCGCGCCCGCCCGAACCGATGATGAGGATGTTCATGAGGGGCCTTTGTCACTGATGCAGGGTCACGGATGCGTGGCGGTCTCTTAGCGGGGCCAGGGCCTGCTTGTCGACCTTGCGCGCGGCCTCTGTTTCACAGCCGCCCTCGCGGGGGCTAGGGTAATGGCCCGCCAGTGAGTCGCACATGACCGAACCTGCCACCAACGCGCATGAATACTCCGTCTCCGAGCTGGCCCGGTCGCTCAAGCGCACGGTGGAGGAGGCCTATGGCCATGTGCGGGTGCGCGGCGAGCTGGGCCGGGTGATCATCGCCAAGTCCGGCCATGTCTATCTGGACATGAAGGACGAGAGCGCGGTCATCGATGCGGTGATGTGGAAGGGGCTCGCCTCGTCCCTGAGCTTCCGGCCCGAGGAGGGTCTGGAGGTGATCGCCGAGGGGCGCTTGTCCACCTTTCCGGGCCGGTCGAAATACCAGCTGATCATCGAGAAGCTGGAGCCGGCCGGCGCGGGCGCGCTGATGGCCCTGCTCGAAGCGCGCAAGAAAGCGCTGGCCGCTGAAGGCCTGTTCGCTCCCGAGCGCAAGCGCGCCCTGCCCTTCCTGCCGCGCGTGATCGGCGTGGTCACCTCCCCCACCGGAGCCGTGATTCGCGACATTCTGCACAGGCTGGACGACCGCTTCCCGGTCCATGTCCTGCTGTGGCCGGTGCTGGTGCAGGGCGAGCAGGCGGCGGGCCAGATCGCGGCGGCGATTGAAGGCTTCAACGCGATCGAGCCCGGCGGGCCGGTTCCGGTCCCGGACGTGCTGATCGTGGCGCGCGGGGGCGGCTCGGTGGAGGATCTGTGGGCGTTCAACGAGGAGATCGTGGTGCGCGCCGCCGCCGCATCGCGCATCCCGCTGATCTCGGCGGTGGGCCACGAGACCGACACCACCCTCATCGATTTCGCCTCCGACCGGCGCGCGCCCACCCCTACCGGGGCGGCGGAGATGGCCGTGCCGGTGCGCCGCGAGCTGGCCGAGCGCGCTCATGCGCTGGGCGAGCGGCTGATGCGCGCCCTCACCCGGCTGGTGGACCGCAAGGGCGCTGATCTGCGCTCGGCGGCGCGCGCCCTGCCCCGGCCCGACGCCCTCCTGGGCGAGGCGCGTCAGCGCGTTGATTTCGCCAGCGGCAAGCTCGACGCCGCCCTGCGTCTGCGTCTGGAGCGCTCGAAAGGCCGGCTCGAAGCGGTTTCAGGCCGCATGCGCCCGGCGGCGCTGACGCGCGATATTTCGGAGAAAGGCCGCCATCTCGCCAGCCTCGCCGCCCGGCTCAAGCTGGCCCAGACGCGCGCCCTGACCGCGCGCAAGCGTGAGCTGCAGGGGCTCGGCGCGCGGCTGAACTCGGTGTCGCACAAGGGCGTGCTGGCGCGCGGCTATGCGCTGGTCACCGATGAACAGGGCAAGCTGGTGCGCCATGGCGCGGCCCTGAACGACGGGCAGGCCGTGACGCTGGAATTCCAGGACACCAAGCGCGGCGCAGTGATTGGAGCCAGGGCGGCGGATTCATCACCGCGCCCGGCCCCTCAAAAACCCAGACCGAAAGCCAAACCCAAACCGCCCCCGGCGGGTCAGGGGAGTCTGTTTTAAGCCGCGCGGATATGATCCAGGAAGCGGGCTACGGAGGCGCGCATGTCTTCTGCCTGTTTGCCCAGATCCTCGGCGGCATGGACCAGCGCGCCCGCGGACTGGCTGGTTTCCTGGGCGCCCGCCAGCACTTGAGTGATGGTGTGAGACACGGTCTCCGCGCTGGCTGCGGTCTGCCCGGTATTGCGGCTGATCTCGGCTGTGGCCGCGTTCTGTTCCTCCACCGCCGCCGAGATCGACGCCGAGATCTCGTTGACCGATTCAATGGCGCCGGAGACCTGTTCGATGGCGCCCACTGCAGTGCGCACCACGCCTTGCACATTTGCTATCTGGGCGGAGATGTCCTCGGTGGCCCGTGCAGTCTGTGCGGCGAGCGATTTGACCTCGCTGGCGACCACTGCAAAGCCCTTGCCCGCCTCGCCAGCTCGCGCCGCCTCTATGGTGGCGTTCAGCGCCAGGAGATTGGTCTGTTCGGCGACATTTTCGATGAGATTGACGATCTCGCCGATCTTCTCGGCGGCGGCGGCGAGCTCGGCCATGGTCTCTCCGGTCTGGCGCGCCCGGGTGTGGGCGCTTGAGGAGCTTTCCGCCGCCTGCCCGGCCCGGCTGGAGATTTCGGCGATGGCGCCGGTGAGCTGCTGAGCAGCCGAGGCGACGGTCTGGGCCGCGACGGTGGCTTCCTCCGCAGCGGCGGCGACGGCGGTGGATTTCTCCGACGTGCCGTCAGCGGTGTTGGACATGGAGCGGGCCATCTGACCCAGCTCTTCAGCCGCCGAAGCGACCGAGGCCACGATGGCTGCGACCGATTGTTCGAACTCGTCCGCCATACGCTTGCGCTCGTTGGCTTTTTCCTCTTCCGCGCACGCCTCTATGGTGGACATGCACAAATCCATATCCAGCATGGCCGCCTTGGTCACGGCATCCAGATCAAGCGCCAGCTCATCACCGGCCTTGCGGGCGCCGAAAATCCCGGCGCGGGCCATGTGGCCGCGCGTGATGGCCGAAACCAGCCCGCCGACAATCTTCGCATAGCCCCCGAAATACCATTGCGGCTGGAGGCCCAGGCGCGCATGGGCCTGGCCGATGCGCTTGACCGACTGCAGATAGACATCGTCAAACCGCGCCTCGCAGATTTTCATCCAGTGCTCGAGCTGCTTGTCGCGGGCGTGGCGGCGCATGGCGTCATCGCGGAACATGGAGTTGACTGCGTCATGGCGGGCGATTTCCGCATAAAACCCGTCCAAAACAGCAGGTAACGCGCCTTCCACCAGCGGCTTGAGCCGCCTCAGCCTGTGCCGGTCATCATCAGAAAAGCCAAGAAATTCAAAACGCTTGTCAAGAGCCTCCGTACGCATGACCTACTCCTTTGTCCCCACTAGGGGTAAGTGAATAAAATATGCATGCGCGATGTATGGTTAATTCAACGTTACAGGTGTCACGTTAACTGGACACCCCTTCATCAAGGCCTGTACCGGCACTGTGGCACGTCCCGCGCCCGCGTGCGCAAAGGTGCTGCAAGGCGCGCGAATTCGGTCAGGACAGACCGGGTTTCGGCCGGATCGATGATCTCCTCGATCCAGAATCGCTCGGCGGTGCGGAAGGGCGAGGCCAGATCGCGCATGCGCGCGGCGAGATCAGCCTTCATGGCGCCGGGATCATCGGACTGTTCGAGCGCAGCCTTGAACGCGGCCTCCACCCCGCCCTCCAGAGGCAACGAGCCCCAGTCGCCTGACGGCCAGGCGTAGCGGTAGCGGAAGCGGGTGTGGTTCATCATGGCCGCGCCGGCCACGCCGAACGCCTTGCGGATCAGGATCGTGCACCAGGGCACGCTAGCCTGATAGATCGCGCTGAGCGCCCGCGCGCCATGACGGATCGTGCCCGCCCGCTCGGCCCGCGCGCCGATGACGAAGCCGGGAATGTCCACGAAATGGGTCACAGGCAGGCGGAAGGTCTCGGCCAGATCGACAAAGCGCGTCACCTTCTGGGCGGCTTCGGCTGTCCAGCCGCCGCCATAGACATTGGGATTGCTGGCCAGCACCGCCACCGGCCAGCCGTCCAGGCGCGCCAGCGCGGTGATTACGCTGGACCCGAAATGGCGGCCCATCTCGAATACGCTGCCCGCATCGCACACGCTATTGAGGATGGCGCGCATGTCATAGCCATAGCGCTTGTCGCGCGGGATGATGGCGCGCAAGGCCGGATCGCTGCGAACCGGATCATCGGTGACGGCCCCGCGCGGCGCGGCTTCTCCGGCCCGGTCGGGCAGGTAGGACAGGAACCAGCGCGCGGCGGCCATGGCGTCGGCTTCACTGGCATAGGCGTCGTCGGCGGCCCCGGCGGCGAGCTGGACATCGGCCCCGCCCAGCTCCTCCTTGGTGACGTGCTCGCCAATACCGGCCACCACGGGCGGGCCAGCGATGAACATCTGGGACTGACCCTTCACCATCACGCAGTAATGGCTCGACACCGCGCGCGCCGCGCCCAGCCCCGCCACAGGCCCCAGCGCCAGAGACACCACCGGCACGCGTTCCAGATTGGCTGTGACCTGATCCCAGCCCGGATTGAACGGGACATAGCTGGCGCCCATGTCCAGGATCGATTTGACCGATCCGCCCCCGCCCGTGCCCTCGATCAGGCGGATCAGCGGCAGGCCGAGTTCCCCGGCCATGGTCTCGGCCTGGATCTGCTTGTCGATGATCGCCGCATCCGCCGCCCCGCCGCGCACCGTGAAATCATCGGCCACCACCGCCACGTCGCGCCCCGACATGCGCCCGCGCCCGAACACGCAATTGGCCGGGGTGAAACTTTCCAGAGCCCCGTCCGCGCCGGTCTGCGCTGTGCCGGTGATGGAGCCGATCTCGCGGAAACTGCCCGGATCGAGCAAAAGATCGAGGCGTTCGCGCACATTCAGCCGGCCCGCCGCCTTCTGGCGCGCCAGCTTGTCCGGCCCGCCCATGCCCCGCGCCAGCGCCTGGCGCTTGCGCAGTTCGCTGATTTCATCTTCCCAGCTCATTGGGCTATGTCTCCGCCGCCTTTTGAATGGATGTCCATGACCAGTTTCCCCTTCAAACTCCTCGCCGTCGACGGCGGTGCGCGCACCGGGGTGTTGAAAACCCCGCGCGGCGACATCGCCACGCCCGCCTTCATGCCGGTGGGCACCGCCGCCACGGTCAAGGCGCTCTATCCTGAACAGGTGCGCGATGCAGGCGCCCAGATCATTCTGGGTAATACCTATCACCTGATGCTGCGCCCCGGCGCAGAGCGGGTGAAGCGGCTGGGCGGCCTGCACGCCTTCATGCGCTGGGACGGGCCGATCCTGACCGATTCGGGCGGCTTCCAGGTCTGGTCTCTGTCAGGCCTGCGAAAGCTGGAAGAGGACGGGGTGACCTTCAAGAGCCATCTGGACGGCTCATCCCATCACCTCACGCCCGAGCGCTCCATCGAGATCCAGGCCGATCTGCTGGGCGCGGACATCTCCATGCAGCTTGATGAGTGCACGCCCTTCCCGTGCGAGCGCGATGCGGCGGCGCGGTCCATGGAGCTGTCGCTGCGCTGGGCGCAGCGCTCACGCGACGCCTTTGGCGAGCGCAAGACCCAGGCGATTTTCGGCATCGTGCAGGGCTCGGTGTATGACGATCTGCGCCGCGACAGCGCCGAAGGGCTCAAACGCATCGGGTTTGACGGCTACGCCGTGGGCGGGCTGGCCGTCGGCGAAGGCTTCGAGATGATGTGCAAGGTGCTCGACGCCACCACGCTGTTCCTGCCGTCCGATCGGCCGCGCTATCTCATGGGCGTGGGCAAGCCGGTGGATCTGGTCGAAGCGGTGGCGCGCGGGATCGACATGTTCGACTGCGTCCTGCCCACGCGCTCAGGGCGCCACGGGCAGGCCTGGAGCGATTACGGCCCGGTCAATCTGAAAAACGCCCGCTTCGCCGAAGACCCGCGCCCGCTGGATGAAAGCTCGGACTGTCCGGCCAGCCGGGACTATTCGCGCGCCTATCTCCATCACCTGGTCAAGGCAAACGAGTATCTGGGGTCGATGCTGCTGTCCTGGCACAACACGGCGTATTTCCAGTCGCTTATGGCGCGCATGCGGGCGGCGATCGACGACAACCGCTTCGAGACCTTCCGCAAGGATTTCCACGACAAGCTGGGCCAGCCCTTCGACTAGGGTTCATGCGGTCTCGCGCGCGCACAGCCCGTCCTTGAACCAGACGGCCAGGTGATCGACGAACAGGCGCACGCGCTGGGCAAGGTAGCGGTTGGACGGAAACACCGCCCACAGATCGCGCCCTTCGGGCGTCCAGTCCTTCATGATCTCCACCACATCGCCTGCATCAATCGCCTCACGCGCGGCCCATTCGGGCGTGCAGGCGATGCCCGCCCCCGACGCCGCCGCGCACACCGCCGCCTTGGCGCCGTTGAGGGTGAGCCGGCCGGAGACCTTGGCCTCGGCCTGCTCATTGCCGCGCTGGAAGCGCCAGAGCATGGGCGCAGGCCGGTTGCGGTCAATAATGCAGTCATGGCGCGAGAGGTCTGAGGGATGCGCGGGCGCGCCCGCCGCCTCCAGATAGGCCGATCCCGCCAGCAGCGACATGGGCGCAGCAGCCAGGCGCCGGGCGATCAGGCTGGAATCATTGAGATGGCCCAGCCGCACGCCCAGGTCATAGCCCTCGTCGACCAGGTCGACCATGCGGTCGGTCATTTCCAGGCGCACCTCCACGCCCGGCCAACGGGTCATGAAGGCTGTGACCGGCGCGATCAGCTTGTGGGCGCCGAAATCCACCGGCGCGGAGACCCGCAGCACGCCCGCCGCCGCCGCCTGCTCGGCGGCCAGGCCGGTTTCGATGGCGTCATACTCCATCAGCCAGGGCCGCACCCGGTCCAGGAGCGCCCGGCCGGCGTCGGTCAGGCGCACCGAGCGCGTGGTGCGCTCCAGCAGGCGCGCCTGCATGCGCTCTTCCAGCGCCGCGATCTGTTTGGAGGCCGCGCCGGGCGTCAGGCCCAGGCGCTCGGCGGCGCGGGTGAAGCTTTCCAGTTCCGCCACCGCCGAGAACAGGCGCAGCGCGTCAATCCGGTCCATATGTTTCCGTCCAGGAATAAAAGCGCCAAAAAACCGGTCTTATATCCCGGTTATCGGCCTGTCACGCGAAATGGCGCTGCCCCCTAGCGCCCGTCATGGGCGTCCAGCCAGTCCAGCGCCAGCACCAGTAGCGCCGTCTCGCCCGGGGTCAGCCCGCTCACCGGGTCATAGGGTTTGGGCTCGTCCGGGTCCTCGCCGGTGACGAAATAGGCGATGGATGCGTCCAGTTCGGGGATATGCCAGGCGCCGCCGAAAAACCCCCAGGCCTGACCGGGATGGCCCACGGCGCTTAAATCAGGGCGTCCGGGTATCTGGCCCTGTTCGAGAATTTGCGGACCCGTTCCCCAGGCGCGGATGCCCGGCCCGCCATCGCCGCGCCAGACCGGCTGTGAAAGGGCTTCACCCGGGCCGCCCGGCGCGAAGGCCTGCGCCAGCAGGGCCAGCTCAATCACATTGGCGCGCAAGCCGCCCTGAGGTGAGAACAGCGAGCCATTGGCGCCCGGCTCATAATCCTCCAGCGCGTGACCGGGCTGGATCAGCACCACCGGCCCGTCGCCCGAGAGCATGGCCGGGCTGTCGATCTGCACCCGCCAGGCGCCATCGATCCAGCGGTGCAGCGCCCCGCCCTCCAGGCGCTCAGCCTTGTCCACACCTGACCAGTTGAAACCTGCGCCCCCCAGCCCGATAGGCTCAAGGGCGTAATGGCGGGCCAGCGCGTCAAAACGCTCTTCGCTGGCGGCCTCCAACACGCTGGCTGCAAGCCCGAACGCCAGATTGGAATAGGTGAACCCTCCGCCCGGCGCGTGCTCACACCAGGCGCTTTCGAACACCGCGCCAAAGTCTTCGCCCAGCTCGGCCCAGTAGCGCGCCGGGTCGCATATCCCGCCTGTGTGAGACAGGAGCTGGCGCAAGCTCACCGTCGCGTCAGGCGCGGCCGGGTGGCTAAAAGGAAAAGCCAGCCAAGGCGCAGCGGGTGCATCGAGATCGATCACACCAGCCTCTGCCATCCCCCCTGCCGTGAGGGCAACGGCGAGCTTGGAAATGGAGGCGGTGCGCACGCGGGTCTGCGGCGTCAAGGGACGCTCAGGCGCGCGCCCGGCGGCGTCGAAGGCCGCAGCGCCCGCAGCGGCGGACCACACCAGCTCGCCCTGACGCAAGATCGCCAGGGCTGCGCCCGGAGCGCGAGCGCCCTCCATCTCCAGAAGGGAATCCAATCGCGCCTGCCAGGGATCCCCGGGCGTCACATCAGGCCCGGCGCAGCTGGACAAGGCGAAGGCGGGCCCTGCGGCAGCCAGAAGGCGAACAGGTGCGATCATGCGGAAATTCTTGCAAACCAAACCTCAAACCCCTCATTCAATTGAGCAATTCTCGCAAACCAACCCTTTTCAACCCATCCTGTATAGACAGGGTCGTCGGGAAGAAAACTGTAGCAAAATTGCTACGCCTGTATCGCAAATTTGTGAAGCATGCCGGAAATCGGCTCTCAAGGGGGCGTCAAAACCATACAATCCTGTAATGATTGATTTGTGCGGCGCAACAAGCGTGAAGCGGCGACACAAAAGACATGCGCCGGCAGGTTAGCCAGCCTGCCCGGCCAGGACAGCAACAATGGGGATAGGCATCATGATATCGCGTTTCAGACACATGTCCCGGCTGCTTGCCGGCGGTTCAAGCCTCGCGCTGGCCGCCGCCGTCGCGCCGGGCCTGGCGTTCGCCCAGGAAGAAGACGCTCCGGCCGCTCAGCGCAGTGATGATGTGGTGCTGGTGACCGGTTCGCGGATCGCGCGCGATCCCAACCTGGCCTCGCCTGTGCCTGTCCAGTCTCTGGACTCCGAAGCGCTCCAGCTCTCGGGCGAGATCAGCCTGGCTGATGTGGTCAATCGCATTCCGGCCCTTCTGGCCTCCACCACCTCTGAACAGACTTTGACTGGCGCCAATGCGCTCAATCTGCGCGGTCTGGGCAGCGTGCGCACGCTCACCCTGGTCAATGGCCGGCGTCATGTGGCCGGTTTTGAAGGCGAGCAGTCTGTGGATATCGGCTCCATCCCGCGCGCCCTTGTGGAGCGGGTGGAAGTGCTCACCGGCGGCGCCTCGGCCATCTACGGCTCGGACGCCGTCACCGGGGTGGTGAACTTCATTCTGCGCGATGATTTCGAAGGCCAGAACTACGATGTGCGCTTCGGCATCTCCAGCCGCGGCGACGCCGAGAACGCCTCGTTCCAGGGCCTTTGGGGCAAGAATTTCCACGAGGGCCGAGGCAATGTCACGTTCGCGCTCGACTACACCTTCGATTCGGTGTTGCGCTTCGGCGACCGCCCCTGGGCGGCCAATAACGGCCTGTCACGCTCGCTGCCTAACCCGGCCCTGCGCTTCCAGCACGGCGACATCACGTCCGCCACGCCCCTGTTCGGCAATTTCTTCAATTTCCAGCAGACCGGACGTTACCCGATCGGGCTGGCGATCCCGGGCAGCGCTCAGGCCTTTATCGACCAGTACAACGCCACTTTCGGCACTAATCTGACGGTCGCCGACCTCAGCCCGGCCGAACTGGCGCTGATCGAGCGGCGCAATAATTCGCCTTCGCGCGCCATCCTGCCCCAGCCGAACTTCTCCATCTCGTCACGCCGCGGCGTGATCTCACCGGGCAATTTCGGGCTGGCGCCGGGCATCGACACCAATGGCAGCGGCATTGACGACTGTCTTGAATCCTTTGTCGGCTGGAACAACTCTCTGGCGGGCACAGGATCGTTCGGCTTCGCTGGCGGGTGCTGGGTTGTGAATGACAACGGCTCGGTGCGGCCCTATCGCGACGGTCTGGTCGCAGGCAATTTCAACCAGTTCGGCGGGGACGGCATCGAGGATGTATTCGACCTCACCTATCTGATCCCGCAAACCGAACGGATCACCGCCAATCTCAATGCGCGTTATGACCTGACCCAGAACACGCGCGCCTTCTTCGAGTTCAAGGCGTCCCAGTCGGTGACCGAGCGCGGCACGCCGCTCAACACCTTCTACGATCTGCTCTACGGCGCGCCGGACAACCCCTTCCTGCCCCAGGAACTGCAGGGCCTGGCCCAGCAGACCGGCGGTCTGTTCATTACCCGCGACCCCACCGATCTGGGCCCCAATATCAACCAGTTCACCCGCGATACCTATCGCGTGGTGGCCGGGCTGCAGGGCGAGTTCGACAATGGTTGGAGCTGGGAAGTGGCCGCCAATTTCGGCCAGTTCACCAACACCACCAAGGGCCGCAACACCGTGCTGCTGGACCGCTTCTTCGCCGCTATTGACGTGGTGAGCGACGCCAACGGCAACCCGGTCTGCCGCTCTGATCTGGATCCCGCGGCGGTGCCGCCGACCACGATCTTCGGCATCCCCGACTTTGATCCGGGCTTCTACACCTTCACCCCGGGAGACGGCCAGTGCCGCCCGGCCAATATCTGGGGCGGCCCCAACTCGATCAGCGCAGACGCGGTGGACTTCATCACCACCACGACTGTTGACGAGCTTCGCCTTGAGCAGACCGTGCTCAGCGGCTTCCTGACCGGCGATTTCGGCAACTGGTTCACCCTGCCTGCCGGCCCGGTCAGCTTCGCCACCGGTATCGAATACCGCCGCGAGTCCAGCCGCCTGAACCGCGACAACGTGGATCTGGGCATCCTGCCGGCCGGCTCGCCCTTCGGCGAGGGCACGCTGATCTCCGACGTGTCGGCGAACGGCTCGCTGGGCTTCAATGCGCTCAGCCAGTTCTTCAACTCGTCAGGCAAGTTTGACGTGACCGACGTGTTCGTGGAGCTGTCCGTGCCGGTCCTGGCCGGCCTGCCGCTGGCTGAAGAGCTCACGATAGACGGCGCCTACCGCTATGCGGACTACTCCACCGTGGGCGGCGCCGAGACCTGGAAGCTGGGTTTCATCTGGACGCCGGTGGATGACATCTCCTTCCGCGGCACCTACTCCCAGGCGATCCGCGCGCCGAACATTGACGAATTGTTCCGCCCGGACAATCCGGCCTTCTTCCGCCCGATCGATCCTTGCGACGCGTCTGAACTGGCCAATGCGCCCGACCCGGCGCTGCGGGCGGCCAACTGCCAGGCGGGCGGCTCCGGCCTGCCGGGTCTGCCGGTGGGCTTCACCGATCCGCTTTCGGCCCGTTTCCCGGGCGTGGCGGGCGGCAATGCCAATCTCCAGGAGGAAAAAGCCGACACGGTGACGCTAGGCTTGGTGTTCACCCCGCGCATCCTGCCGGGCTTCAACTTCACACTCGACTACTGGAATGTGGAGATCGAGGACGGCATTGGCTTTGTGACCGCTCAACAGATCGTCGATGGATGCTATGACTCCACCGACTTCCCCAACAGCGCCTTCTGCGGCCTGTTCGACCGGGAGACGGACTCCAGCTCGCCGCAGTTTGGCGGGTTCCGCTTCCTGCGCCAGTCCTTCGTGAACTTCGCGTCCATCAAGGCGCGCGGCTACGACTTCTCGGCCAGCTACAGCTTCGACTGGCGCGAGTACGACTTCCGCCTGGGCCTGAGCGGCACCCGGCAGGAGCGTCTGGACTTCTTCAACAACCCGCTGGACGCCACCGATGTGACCAACCGGCTTGAAGAACTGCGCCGGCCCGTCTGGGCAGGCAATGCCAGCTTCGGCGTCACCCGCGATAGTCTGTCGCTGGGCTGGAACACCCAGTATGTGGGCCGTCAGGCTCTGGGCGGGGTGGAAGTGGATACCATCGAGGCTCTGTTCGGCGACGCGGGCTGGGCGCCGGAGATGTTCATCCACAACTTCAACGCCGCCTTCCGGCTCAACGACACGGTCCGCTTCTATGGCGGCGTCAACAACGTGTTCGACGAGAGCCCCTATGTGACCGAGCGGGCCTGGCCGGCCGGTCCGCGCGGGCGGTTCTTCTTCTTCGGCGTGGAAGCCAGCTTCTAGGCTTCGCCGGACGCGTGATGCGAAGGCCGGAGCGGCGACGCTCCGGCCTTCTGCATTTCGGACGCGTGAAAGGGCGGCGCAGGCTTGCGCGCGCACGCCCGCAGCGCCCATGATCGCCACCGTTCAAACCCAAGCGGAGGCTCTGCACGCATGCTGCATATCGACCTGCCCACACGCGGCGATCTCGACACTCTCACTCGCGTGCGCGCGGATGCTTGCGTGTCGATCTATCTGGAAACCACGCCGCTGAGCCAGGAGAGTGACGCCGCGCGCATCGCCCTGTCCAACGCCGCACGCGAGGCGCGCAGCCAGCTGGAGACCAACGGCCTGGACAAGCGGCGCCTGGCCGCCCTGATGGAGCAGTTTGAAGATCTCGACGCCGACGCCGAGTTCTGGCGCTTGCAGGCCAATGCGCTGGCCGTGCTGGCCACGCCCGACACCTTGCGCACCTTCCGCCTGGCCAACACGCTCACAGCGCAGACCGAGGTGTCCGACCGCTTCTTCCTGAAACCGCTCCTGCGCGCCGTCACCTTCCCGCACGCGGCCTATGTGCTGGCGCTGTCGGAAAACGCGGTGCGCCTGGTGGAGGTGTTCGCCGAGATGGCGCCGCGCGAAGTGCGCGGCATCGATCTGCCCCGGGACGCCGCCAGCGCGCTGGGCAAGTCCACGCTTAATGACCGCTCTCCTTCAGGCCGCATCCATGGCGCGGAAGGGCAGAACGTGCGATTCCGCCAGTTCGCCCGCAAGGTGGACGCCGCCCTGCGCCCGGTGCTGAGCGGACGCGACACGCCGCTTATCCTGGCCGCCACGGGGCGCCTGGCATCCATCTACCGCTCGGTGAACAGCTATCCGCATCTGTTGCCCGAGGGCATTGAGGACAGCCCGGACCGTCTCACCGAGCGCGAGCTGGCTGACCGGTCGCGCCCGGTGCTGGACAGCGCCTATGCGCGCGAGCTGGGCGAGCTCAAATCCCTGTTCGACACCCGCGCCAAGCAGGGGCGCACGGCCACTGATATCGCCGATGCGGCGCGCGCGGCGACGTTTGGCGCCATCGACGCGCTTCTGGTGGATATCGACACTGTAGTACCCGGCCGCATTAACGAGGAGACCGGCGCCCTCACCCTTTCCGACAAGGCCAGCGCGCAAAGCTATGGCGTTGTGGATGAAATCGCAGCGCGGGCGCTGGCCACCGGCGCCAGGGTGCTGGGCGTTCGAAGGGGCGATATCCCGGGCGGGGGCGAGCTGGCCGCGATCCTGCGCTACGCCAGCTGATACATGGCCGCAGCGCGCTCCATACTGATCGCGCTGGCCTTCGTCACCGGGCTATGGGGCGTGTGGCGGCTGGCGCCGCTGCATCCGTCCCCGGCTCCGGCGGCGATCACGCTTGAACAGCAGGGCGCCCCGTCCGGCCGCGCCCTGATCGCCATTGAGCCGAGTCTTAGCGCTCACGACTACCGCAGCGCACAGGCGCTGGAGGCGGCGCTATCGGCTTATCTCGATAGCGCGCATGACGCCGGCGCTCTTGAGGGCGCGGCCATCGCTGTCTTCCCTGAACACGCCGGCACCTGGCTCGCCGCCGCCAACGCGCAATCGGGCGTCTACCGGGCGCAAACCCTGGACGGCGCCATGGCCGCGCTGGCGCTATCTCGTCCGGTGGGGACGCTGACATCCGTGATCGCCAGCCCTGAGCCCGAGCGGGCCGCCGCCGGGCTGTTCCGGGCTCGCGGGCCCGCCATGGCGCGCGATTACCAAGCCGTGTTCTCCGCCCTCGCCCGGCGTTATGGCGTCACGATCGTGGCGGGCTCCATCGTCCTGCCCGATCCGCGCGTCGAGAATGGCCAGCTGAGCGTCAATCGCGCCGGGCCGCTATACAATGTCACGGCGGTCTTCGCGCCTGACGGATCGCTCCACCGGGAGCTGGTGCGCAAGGTCTATCCCATCCCGTCCGAGGCCGGCTTCACGGCCTCCGCCCCGCCCGCCCTGCCCATCTTCGACACGCCCGCAGGCGCACTGGGCGTGCTGATCTGCGCCGATTCCTGGCATCCGGACGTGTATGCGGGTCTGGCTGGCGCGCCCGACCTGATCGCCGTGCCCGCGTTCCTCCAGCCCACTGGCGTATGGGACGCGCCCTGGGGCGGCTATGTTACGCCCTGGCCGGACGACGCTCCCCGCAGGGACGCAGGGCGGCTCACCGAGGCTGAAGCCTGGATCGCCCACTCCCTGCCCCGGCGCCTGGCCGACACGAGCGCGCAGCTCGGTGTGACGGCCTTCGCCCGCGGCGCACCCTGGGATCTGGGCGCAGACGGCCAGACCCTGATCGCGACGCCGCACAGCCACCAGCTCGGCCCGCGCACGCCCGGCGGCGCGGTGGTGGTGGCGTGGGTGGGGGAGTGATCAGGCCTTGAGCGCGCCCTCCACCTCGCGCGCGGCACGTTCAGCGGCTTCCAGCGCGCCTTCGAAATAACCATAGCCTTCGCGCGCCGTCTCGGTTCCAGCCATGTGCAAGGGGCCCAGCGGGGCGCGCAAATGACGCCCGAGGCTGGTCCACACACCCGGCCCCATGAAGGCGGCGTAGCAGCCGCGCGTATAGGGTTCCGCCGTCCAGTCCTGATCCGCGTAATCCACCGGATGGCGGGCGGCCTCGCCGAACACGGCCGCGAAGCTTTCCAGCACGGCGGCGCGGCGTTCGGCCGGGTCGCGGCCGGACCAGATGCGCGCCTCATCGCCTTCGATAAAGCCCAGAAGCAGGCCGTGCTCGCGCCCTGCTTCGGTGTTGTCGAAGGTGACGCGCACGGGCGCCGGCCCGCCCACCGACTGGCCCGACAGACCCGCCTCGCGCCAGAAGGGGCGCTCATACTGGGCCACGCACTTGATGCACGCGCCCGCCGGCATGCGCCGCCAGAGCGCATCGCGCTGGGCGGGCAGAACGGGGTCAAACCGGATCGCCAGCGCCTGACTGGGCGGCAGGGCGAGAATGGCGCGGCGCGCCTGGAACACGCCAGCTGGCGTGATCGCGCGAACGCCCGCCTGGTCCCAGTGGAGCGCCTCCACCGGCGCCTCATAGGTGATCTGATCGCCAAGCCCTTCCGCCATGCGTTGGGCCAGCCCGCCCATGCCGCCATGGACCCGGTCCTGCTGGGCGCCGCCCTCGACGGACAGCAAAGCATCCAGCGAGCCCCCGGCGCGGGCGTAGAACAGGGCGTGCAGGAGCGACAGCTCATGCGGCTCGGCGCAGAACACCGCC
Source organism: Alkalicaulis satelles (assembly GCF_008630495.1). Taxonomy (GTDB): domain Bacteria; phylum Pseudomonadota; class Alphaproteobacteria; order Caulobacterales; family Maricaulaceae; genus Oceanicaulis; species Oceanicaulis satelles. Next base: position 170,543 of record NZ_VWOJ01000004.1, on the reverse strand, counting down.
CCGATTCCGATGGCGAACATCTCGCGCGCCTGAGCCGTGAAGCCGTTGCGGGCCATGAAGTCGGCCACCGTGCGCCGGTCCCAGTCCAGCGCTTTGGCATGCGCCCAGGGCTGGTCCAGATCGATGCCGGCGGCCATGGCCTCAAAGCGCGAGAGCATATTGTTGAGGTCCAGAAGGACATGGAGCGGCAGGGCGGGGATGGTCCCGCGATAGCGCTTGAGTCGGCTGTTCAGCGCCACCAGATGATCGCCCTCATTCCACAAGGGATAGGTGCTGGCGCCCAGATCAGAGATCAGGGCGTTAAGGCGGTGCTGTGCAGGGCCCGCCCATTGTCCGCCCAGATCCACCTCGTCGCCATTGGCGAATGTATGGAGCAGCGCGCGCCCGCCAGGCCGGGCGCGCGCCTCAAGAACGCGCACGCTGAAACGCCCAGACAGGCGCCGCGCAGCCTCCAGCCCGGAAAATCCAGCCCCGATCACCAAAACATCGTTTTGCGTCATGGCCCCCGTCCCGCCGCCGTCAGCCCACGGATTTCAGGGAGCGGGCGTAGCGCGCGGCGTTCTCCACATAATGGTCGGCGCTGGCTTTCAGAAGCTCGTCCACGCCCGGCTCGATCTGTTTGACCACCTTGCCCGGCGCGCCCATCACCACCGAGCCGTCAGGGATCTCCTTGCCCTCGGTGATCAGGGCGTGGGCGCCGATGATGCAGTTCTTGCCGATTTTCGCGCCATTGAGCACCGTCGCGCCAATACCGATCAGCGTATAATCACCCACCGTACAGCCATGCAGCATGGCGTTATGGCCCACCGTCACCCCGCGCCCCAGCGTCAGGGGAAAGCCCATATCGGTGTGCAGCACCGCCCCGTCCTGGACATTGGCCTCCTCGCCCAGCGTGATCATCTCGTTGTCGCCGCGCAGCACCGCCCCGAACCAGACCGAGGCGCCCGCCAGCAGCGTCACCTTGCCGATCAACGCCGCGTCCGGCGCAGCCCAGGCGCCGTCCGGGCTGATCTGCGGGCTTTCACCATCGAGCGCATAAAGGGTCATGGGAAGGTCTCCTTGGAAGGGGCGTCTGTGGCGCGGACGCCGCAGGTTTGCGACATCTCAGTGAAGCACTGACTCATACTTCATTCACTGTCTTAGGATGAGACTGTGAGTGCGATTCGCGATCAAGGGCGCGACTCGGCTCGTGCGCAGCCTCGTGCTGCGCCGGGACAGCTGGAAAGGAGGGCCCATGCCGTCCGCACCGCCAAACCGGGACATCCCGCCGCCGGGCGCAGCAGCGCCGGCTTCGGCCCGGACCCTTGAATCTGCCGCATCCGTCGCCCCTCCGCATCCGCGCGAGGGGTTTTTTCTTGCCATCTGGAGGGACTGAATATGGGCAAGCGAGCCGCCAAGCGCCGTCAGGGCGGGTTCAACGCAGAAGCCTATGAAGAGGAGAAAGTGCGCGCGCTCTTTCCCGGTACGGGGTGGAGCCCCGACGAGACCGACCCGATGCGCGACCAGCGCTATATCAAATCAGTCAAGCCGCGCTCCGAGGGGCAGGCGGCGCTGATGGATGCGATCGACGAGCACAATCTCGTCATGGCCCTGGGCCCGGCGGGTACGGGCAAGACCTATCTGGCCGTGGCCAAGGCGGTCGAGGCGCTGGAAGCGGGCGAGGTGGGGCGCATCGTGCTCTCGCGCCCGGCGGTGGAAGCGGGGGAATCCATCGGCTTCCTGCCCGGCGCCATGGAGGAGAAGCTCGCCCCCTATCTGCGCCCGCTCTACGATGCGCTGTCCGACCGGCTGAGCCCGAAACGCCTCAAGGCGCTGATGGCCGAAGGCCTGATCGAGATCGCACCCATCGGATACATGCGCGGGCGCACGCTCAACAACGCCTTCGTGGTGGTGGATGAGGCCCAGAACTGCACCTATGCGCAGCTCAAAATGCTGCTCACGCGCCTGGGCTGGAACTCCACCATGGTGGTCACCGGCGACCCGGCCCAGACCGATCTCCTGCCCGAGCTGTCGGGCCTCAAACCCATCGCCGAACGCCTGTGCGAGGTCGACAATATCGGCGTCATCCAGCTCAAGCCCGAAGACATCGTGCGCCACCCGCTGGTGGCCTCGATGCTCGAAGTGCTCTGAAAGGGGGTGGTTTTTTCGGGGCGGCTGCATGCCGCCCCGCTTGCCGTTCTGATAAGGCAGCCTAATCCAGATCGATATCCAGAATGGTGATTTCGAACGAGTAGGAGGTTTCGCCCTCCTCGACATTCTTGGAGACCACGCCCAGGCATTCGGCGCCGATATAGATCTCGGCGCACTCGTCGGGGCGGTTGCGGAGCTGGACCTTGAGTTCCGGGTTCAGCTTGCCGCGCAGGAAGACCTGGACCTTGGCGGCTTCAGCCGGGGTGAAAACGGGCGCGGCCATCGGCGCTTCCTCTTTATCTGTTGGACGGGATCTGTCTGATCGGATCACGGGCCGGAGCGGCCCTTGTCGAGAGGGCAAACTAGCGCCATTCGCGCCCGGCGCAACACCGGGGCGTCAGACGCGCCTCAGTTCGCGCTGTCTTCACTGAAGGTCTGGTCCATGGAGCGCGCCGGTTCCGCGCAGGCGCCGCCCACGGGCCGGGCGGGCACCCCCGCCACCGTGCAGCGCGCTGGCACGTCCTGCAGCACCACCGAGCCCGCCGCGATGCGCGCATAATCGCCCACCTTGATATTGCCCAGCACCTTGGCGCCCGCGCCGATCATCACGCCGCGCCCGATCTTGGGATGGCGGTCGCCGGTTTCGGCGCCCGTGCCGCCCAGCGTCACCTCGTGCAGGATGGAGACGTCATCGCCCACCACCGCCGTCTCGCCGATCACCACCGAGCTGGCGTGGTCGATCATCAGCCCCGCGCCCAGCTTCGCCGCCGGGTGGATGTCCACCGCGAAGCGTTCCGACATGCGGCTCTGCAGATGGAAGGCCAGAGTTTCGCGCTCCTGGCGCCACAGCCAGTGGGCGACGCGGTAGCTGATCAGGGCGTGGAAGCCCTTGAAATAGAGGAAGGGCTGGAGGAGCGAGCGCACCGCCGGGTCGCGCTCGTCCACCGCCAGCATGTCGCGCGCGGCCTGATCGGCCAGCTCGGGCGCGGCGGCGAAGGCGGCGCGGGCCACGTGATGCATCTGCAGGGCGTCCAGCTGGGCGTCGGCCATTTTCTCGGCCACGCGGTGCGCCAGCGCCTCGGAGAAATTCTCATGACGCAGGACCGCCGCGTTGAGCATGCTCGCCAGCATGGGCTCTTCGGCCGCCGCGGCGGCGGCGTCAAAGCGCAGGCGCGACCAGACTTGGCCCTGTTCGGACTTGATGGCGGTCAGCGGCGTTCCGGTGTTGGCGTCAGCACTCATCACACGCCCTCCCCGGCGCTGGGTTTGAGGACCGCTGCAGCCAGCTCCGGCTCCAGGCGGCCGTGGCGGGCGGCATGGTCTGCGGCGGCGAGCAAGGTCAGGGTGAAGCCGTCGCGTATCTCGCCAGACATGGCCATGGCGAGGGCCTGCTGCAACCCCACGCGGCGCATCTGCATGTCGGCTTCCGATCCCTCGCGCTCGGGCTCGCCCTGTTCCAGCTCCCAGGCGATGAAGCCGATGGCGCGCTCGGTGGTGACCGAATTGGAGACGTCGTAATCGGCGATCTGCGCCCAGCGCCGGGCGGTAAGGCCGGTCTCCTCCTTCAGCTCGCGCCGGGCGGTGAGAAGCGGGTCCACATCGCGCGGCCCCCCACCCTCGGGCAGCTCCCAGCTCCACGCGTCCAGCGCAAACCGGTGCTGGCCCACCAGCATGATGGTCCCGTCGGCAAACACCGGCACGATGCCGATGGCCAGATTGTGCGGCTCGAACACGCCATAGACGCTGGCCTGACCGTCGGGCTGGCGCACCTCGTAATGGCGCAGCCGCACCCACGGGTTCTCGTAGGCGAGGCGCTCGGAGACGATAGTCCACGGGCCGCGGCGGCGTTCGCTCACATCACTCTCCCGCGTCAGGCGGTGACAGGGGCGGCAGGCTCGCCCGCGCGGGCCTTGCGGTCAAACCGCACCAGCAGCGTGAAGGCCGCCGGCGCGAAGATCAGCGCCAGGAGAGCCGATCCGGCCACGCCCCCCGCCACCGCTGCGGCGAAGGGCAGCCAGAAGGCGTCGCCCTCGATGAGCAGCGGTGCGAACCCGCCAATCGTGGTCAGCGTGGTGGCCACGATATGGCGCGTGGCGTCCACCACGGTCTCGCGTATCGCATCGGGATCGCCGGCGCGGGCGAGATGATTGGCGCGCAGGGCTGACAGCACCACGATGGAGCCGTTGATGGACAGGCCCACAAGGCCCAGTGAGCCGACAATGGCGTTAAAGCCCAGCGGCGTGCCGAACATCCACACCCCGAACATGGCCAGGCCCACCGAGAGGAATCCCGCCGCGAAGATCACTCCGGCATAGCGGAAGGAATTGAACGCCAGCACCACCGAGGCGATGATCAGAATGAGCAGGGGGATGGCGGTGGACATCAGATCGGCCATGGCCTCGCCCTGGTTCTCCGCCTCGCCCCCGATCTCGATGCGATAGCCCGGCGGCAGGGTGATTCCTTCCGCCTCAAAGCGGCGCTGGAACTCGGCCAGCACCGGGGCGGGCAGCACATAAGGCTCCAGGAAGGCGTAGACCGGATTGGTGCGCTCCCCGTCCTGGCGGGTTATGGCGGCGGTCTCCGGCGCCAGGGTGAAGCGGCCCAGCGTTGATATCCCCACCGGCGCCCCGCCGCGTCCGGGCAGGGGCGTGGCGCCCAAGCCTTCAATGGCGTCACGGCGCACGTCCGGAGCGATCACCCGTACGGGCAGTTCCTCCACCCCCTCCAGCACAGACCCGCCCGGCACGCCGTCGATATCAGCGCGCAGCCGGCCGGCCAGATCCGTCAGGCGCAGCCCCGCCAGCCCCACCTCGGCCTCGTCGGTCTCCAGACGCGCTACGGGCAGGCCCAGCTCCAGCCCGGCCTGGGTGAAAGTGACGCCCGGCACGCCCGACAGGATGCGGCGGATATCGGTTCCGATACGGTCGAGAACCGCAAAGTCCGGCCCCACCACCAGAAGCTCCACCGGGGCGGGCGAAGGCGGACCCTGCTCGAACGGAATGGCCAGCACCTGCGCATCAGGGAAGGCGGTGATGGCCGCGCGCTGGAAGTCGCGCACCACGCGCGCTGCGGTTTCCTTTGAGTCTGCGCGCACAAAGCCGGAGGCGAAATTGGGCCGGCCCTGCACCACATTCATCATGTTGTAGTAGACACGCGGCGCGCCCGCACCGGCCACCCAGACCACATCCTCAACCCCGTCATAGGCCAGAAGCATCTCGGTCGCCTGCTCAACCCGCGAGCGGGTCTGTTCGATGGAGACGGAGGCGGGCAGCACGAGGCGCACCTGGAACATGTCGCGCTCGGTGGGCGGGAAGAACTGGCTGGGCAGTGTGGTGGCGGCGGCGAAGCCCGCCACCGGCAGGATCAGGCTGAGCGCTACGCCCAGCACGGGCTGGGCGATTACTGCGTCCAGCAGCTTTCTGTAGGCCCAGGCCAGCGGGCGCGAGCGCAGCCCGTCGCGCAGGAAGCCGCGATAGCCCTGCCCGGCGCCCGTATCATCAAACACGACCGCCAGCCCCAGGATCACGGTGAAGGCGAGCACGAAGCTCGATCCCACCGCAAAGATCACCGACACGCCGATCATGGAGATGAACTCGCCTGCAACGCCCGGCATCAGGGCGATGGGCGCGAAGGCGAAAATGGTGGTCAGCGTCGAGGCCAGAAGCGGCCCGAACAGGGTTCGCGCGGCCTTGTCCACTGCTTGCGTCCGGTCCATGCCGCGCGCGCGCAGGAGGCGGTAATCATCCACCACCACGATGGCGTTATCGATCAGGAGCCCTAGCGCCACCACCAGGCCCGTCACCGACATCTGGTGCAGGGGCGAGCCGTAGACATTGATCAGAACCATAACCAGCAGCACGGTGAGCGGCAGGGCCGAGCCCACGATCAGCGCGCTGCGCCAGCCCATCAGCAGGAACAGCACGGCGAACACGATCAGGGCCGAGAAGCCCAGATTGCGCGCCAGGCCCGACAGCCGGTCCACCACGTAATCGGCCTGGGCGAAGATGATGTCCGTCTCCAGCCCCGGATTGGCGTCGGCGAATGCTCCCACCGCGCTCTGGGCGCGCCGGTCCCAGGCATCCACCTGCAGGCTCGGTTCGAGATAGGCGGCCACCAGAATGGTGCGATTATTGTTGCGCAGGGCGAGCGTGGCCTCCGGTTCGCGCAAGCCCCGTTCAATGCGCGCGATATCGGCCAGCTGCAGGAAACCGCCGGGTCCGGCGCTGACCGGCGCGGCGCGCAGCCGGTCCAGGCTGTCGAACGCCCCGGCCACTTCCACCGTCACGTCCAGCGAGCGCCCGGCCAGGCGCCCCGAGGGGACCTTGGCGTCAGAGCGCGCCAGCAGGCCAGCCACATCAGCGGCAGTGAGCCCCAAAGCGGCGGCGGCTTCGGGATCGAGGACGACGCGCACCTCTTCCTCGGGCTCGCCAAACACCGCCGTCTCCTTGGTGCCGGGCAGATTGCGCAGATTGTCTTCCAGATCGCGCGCCAGCCGGCTGAGCGCGCCCAGCGAGCCTTCCGATCCCTCCGGCCAGCGCAGCGCCACGATCAGGGTCGCCGCGCCCATATACTGGCGGTTCACCTCGACCATCTGCACGCCGTCAGGCAGGCTGGGGCGCACTTCTGCGACCCGGTCGCGCACCAGCGACCAGGCCTGCTCCACCCGGATGGGGCTCAGATCGGGGCGAATATTGATATTGAGCTGGGAGACATTGGCGCGGGTGGTGGAGCGCACCTCGTCCAGCTCCATCAGCTCCAGAAGCGCAGCTTCCAGCGGGCGGGTGACCAGCGCCTCCATACGCGCGGCGTCCGCGCCTGGCAGGATCACCGTCACCGCGCCGAAGCGCTCGGTCAGGGACGGATCCTCCTGGCGGCCCAGCACGCTGAGCGCCGCCAGCCCTGCCGCCACCACCAGGAACAGCGCCAGCACAATGAGGCGGGGATAGCGGAAGAACAGCGTGGTCATCACGCCCCGCCTTCGGCGCGCACGCGCTGGCCGGGCGCCACACGGTTGACGCCTGCGGCCATCACCGTGTCGCCATCATTGACCGCACCGCGCACGAACACCGTGTCGCCCTCGGTATGGATCACCTCCACCGGGCGCGGCTCGATGCGGTAGGCGCCATTGTCGGCGATCAGCACATACATGGACCACAGCCCGCGCCGGCCCTCGGTGAGCGCTGTCACCGGCGCCCAGAAGCCGCGCTCCTGCAATGTGGCGCGCACCCGCACCCGACCCACCGCGCCGCTGGAGGCGCCCTCGCCTCCGTCGATGTCGAACACCGCCGTCACGGCGCGCTGCTCCATCTCGATCACACCAGTGACGGTGCGCAGGCGCGCCTCGGCGCGCTGCGATCCGAACTCCACCGGATAGGCGCGCCCGGGCTCCAGCCGTCCGGCCTCGGACGCAGGGATTGAGACGCGCATTTCAAGGCGGGAGTCTTCCACCAGCGTCAGGACCGGCGCGCCAGGGGGGGCGATGGCGCCTTCATCGAGATGACGGGCGGTGACCACGCCGTCAAACGGGGCGGTAAGGGTTGAAAGCTCGAGCCGGACAGCCAGCGCCTCGGCGCTGGCGCGCGCGGCGGCGGCGCGGGCGAGCGCGGCGCGCTGGCTGGCGGCGGATTCATCGAGGCGCTGGCCCGAGACATGGCCGCGATCCACCAGCGCCTGTTGGCGTTCCAGCGTGACCCGCGCCAGACCCGCCTGGGCCTCGGCGGCTGACGCTTCGGCGCGCGCAGCCGAGACCTGGGCCTCAAGAGTGCGGGTGTCGAGCCGGGCCAGAACATCGCCTTCGCTGACGCGATCGCCGATACGCGCGTCAATCGCCACGATCCGCCCGCCGGTCTCAAAGCCCAGGGCGCTCATGCGCCAGGGCGAGACCAGGCCGGGATAGCGCGCCTCCATCGCCGCTTCACTGACATAGCGCGCGGTAAAGGTCTCCACCGGCAAAGGCTCGGCCACCGCCGCCTGACCGGGACCGGCGCCCGCGCTGCGCAGCGTGCTGACCGCGATCACCGCCACGCCCACGAGCACCGCTGCAGCCAGGACGCCCAGCCCTAACCGGCCCGCCTTGCTGCGAATTGAAGAGGTTAGCCCGCCCGCCATATTTTCGCTCCTGCGTGTCAGGACCGTATATAGCTCAGCGAACGCTGTTTGAATAGTGAACGGCGTTAAATTAAATTCACAAGGGAGTTTGCCTAGAAGCGCTCGCCTGCGTCGAGTTTGCCGATCAGGCGCGCCGCGCCGAGGCCCCGCATCATCATTTCGCTATGGAAATCGATGAGCTCGTCCAGCTCCAGCTCCCGCCGGCCCGGCTTTTCGCGGGGAAAATCGGGGATGGACACCGCCAATATGGTCAGCCCGTGGGCCGACGACCACACGCTGGTGGACGCCACATCCAGATCCACATCCCGGAACCAGCCCGCCTGCACGCTCTCGCTGATCATCTGCCTGAGGTGCTCGGATGCGGCGAAGGCGTAAGTGTCCTGGGCCACATCCATCTCGCCGCTGAAACCGGCGAACGCCAGGCGGTAATGGCCTGGCTGCTCCAGCCCTGTCTCCACATAGGCGCGCAGGCACGCCGTGCACAGCATGGGACCGGACTCAATGGAATCGCAGACCTCCTGCATGCGCTTGAGCAAGCGCTCGAAAAACCCTTCGCGGATTTCCTTGAACAAGGCTTCCTTGGAGTCGAAATACTTGTAGAGCGCAGCCGGTGAATAATCGATGCGCTCGGCGATGCGCCGCATGGACAGGCCCGCCTCGCCTTCTTCAGCGAAGATCTCCTCGGCGGCGCCAATAATGGAGTCGCGCACGCGCCGCCGGCGCCGTTCGGCCGGGCTGAGATCATCCTGGACTACGGTCTGAGACGCCATGAGCTGTCCTTGAATACGCACATTTCATATAGGCCAACATCTGAGCATGACCATGAACCGCACCATTGCGCAAGTTTGCCCCCGGGCCGCACACTGGCCCCTCCCCGCCCTTCAAGTCCCGGAACGCCGTCCATGACCCGCATCCTGCCCCCGCCTGCGCCTGAGCCCGGCGCCGCCCTGCCCGCCTGCCATACCAGCGCTGAGACGCTGACGCTCCTGGCGCAGCGGCGCTCCACCCTGGCGCGGGTGATGACCGGGCCGGGTCCCGACACCGGACAGCGCGACGCCCTCATCAGACTGGCGGCGCGGGTTCCTGATCATGGCAAGCTGTTTCCCTGGCGCTTCATCACCTTCGAGGGCGAGGCGCGCGCGCGTTTCGGCGAGATCCTGGAAGCGCGCCTGCGCGATCTGGAGCCGGACGCGCCGCCCGAGCGCTTCGATCTTGAGCGCAACCGCTTCACCCGCGCGCCGCTGGTGATCGCGGTGATCTCGGAGGTGACCGCAAACCACAAAATCCCCGAATGGGAGCAGATCCTGTCGGCCGGCGCGGTGTGCCAGAACCTCCTGATTGCGGCCAGCGCCATGGGCTTTGCCGCACAATGGCTGACCGAATGGTACGCCTATGACCGTCTGACCGGCGCCGCGCTGGGCCTGGCCGGCGGCGAGCGGGTGGCGGGCTTCATCTATATAGGAACCGCCAGCGAGGCCCCGTCCGAGCGCCCCCGCACGCCCGCGCGCGTCACCGCCTGGAGCCGCTGAGAGCGGTCTGACACACGTCCATCCGTGAAAGGCTTGCACGGCCAGCCGATTTAAATGATATATCATTTAAATCGGGCAGGGTTATTGCGCCGCCACGCGCGCTCCTGCCTTGCTGACGGGGAGGCGATGATGATGGAATTCTGGATCCAGCACGAGCTGGCGATTCTGCGCTGGCTGCACATTCTGGCCATGGTCTACTGGCTGGGCGGGGAATGGGGGGTGTTCCAGACCTCCTACAAGGTGGTCAATCCGCGCCTGTCCTTCGAAGAGCGCATGCGCCACATGGACACCGCCTACCGCATCGACATCCTGGCGCGCACAGGCATCATCACGCTTCTGCCGCTGGGCCTGCACATGGGCTATCTGTGGAATGTGCACCCGCTGGGCGGGGGTTGGCTTGTGGCCATGTGGATCGTGTGGGCGGCCTGGATGGGCGTCACCTACGCGGCCTTCATGACCCGCGGCAAGCCGGTCTGGAAAACCCTCAACTTCATTGAGGACTGCACGCGCTATCTGCTGATCCCCACCCTGATCATCACCGCCATCACCTCCTTCATGGGGATGGGGCCGTTCTCGGCGGGCGAGGGCGAGGGCTGGTACGCCGCCAAGGTGCTCACCTATGGCCTGGCGCTGATCATCGGGGTGATCCTGCGCTGGGTTATGCATGAGTGGCAGGACAAGTTCCGCATCCTGGCCGCCGGGCCGGACGCCGCCGTGGAGGCCAGGCTCAACCGCTCCATCGCGATCGGGCGGGGCGTGGCCTATGTCTACTGGATCCTGATCGCCCTGACCTGCTTCTTCGCTTCGGTGAAACCGTTCTGAAGGGGGCGCCGGACGCAAACAAAAAAGGCCGGGCGGATCGCCTCCGCCCGGCCTTTTCGTGTCCGGAATGGGCCTAAAGCCTTATTCCATCATCGCGTCGCGCAGCGCGCGGAACTCATTGCCCTCATGCCAGTTGGGCCAGTCATCGCTGTCGGTGATCCGGCGTGCTGCGGCGTAGAACAGTTCAGCATCCACGACATAGCCCGAGAAATCCCAGTCCGGATTGAACTCGTCGCTGGGCTGGTGATAGCGCGCGCGATAGTCCGCCGCGATCGCCGCGCCATGGTCGCGGCCGAACTCCACATGGTCGATCCCGCCCGAGGCGTAGATCATCGGCACGCCCCGCCGGGCCAGCGAGATATGATCCGAGCGGTAGAACGAGCCCGCCTCAGGATTGGGCTCCGGGGTCAGCACGCGCCCGCGCGCCTGGGCTTCCTCGCGCAGGATGTCGTCCATCTGCGAATTGCCTAGACCCACCACGCGCACATCGCGCACCGGTCCGGTGGGCAGAAGGGCGTCGAAATTGAACCCGCCCACGGTCTGGTTCAGGGGAACCAGCGGATTGCGGGCATAGTATTCCGAGCCCAGAAGGCCCTGTTCTTCGGCGGTGACCGCCACGAACATCACCGAGCGCGCAGGCCGGTTGTCAGCGCTGGCGAAGGCTTCGGCCAGCTCCAGGATCATCGCCACGCCCGTGGCGTTATCGATGGCGCCATTGAAAATCTCCACCTCGCCGGTGTCGGCGGTGCGCTCGCCCAGATGATCCCAGTGCGCCAGATAGATCAGGTGCTCATCAGGACGTTCCGCGCCGGTCACGCGCCCGGCCACATTGCGCGAGTTGATGCGGCGCAGATCATTGTGCATTTGCGAGGACATGCTGGCGCCATTGAGCGGCACGGGCGCAAAACCCGGCTCGGCGGCGGCTTCGGCAAGAGCGTGGAAGTCCAGCCCCACCGCCTCGAACAGACGCTCGGCCACGGATTCCTGGATCCAGCTCTGCACCGGAACGAAGCTTTCATCCCCGCCATCAAGAATGAGCTGCGGCCCGTTCCAGGAGTTTTCCACGATGGACCAGCCATAGCTGGCCGGCGCGGTCTGGTGGACGATGATAGCGCCCGCTGCGCCCTGGCGCGCGGCTTCCTCGAACTTGTAGGTCCAGCGCCCGTAATAGGTCATGGCCCGGCCATTGAAACGGCCCGCCTCGGGGCGGGCATAGCCGGGATCATTGACCAGCATGACCACCGTCTTGCCAGTGACGTCGAGGCCTGCGTAATCATCCCAGCCATATTCCGGCGCCACCACGCCATAGCCCACGAACACCATGTCGCTGTCCTCGACCGCCACATGCTCTACCGGGTCCTGGGACCAGTAGGTCACGTCGCGCCGGCCATGCAGGCCCATGGGCTCGCCATTGATGACGATGTCAAAGCTGGAGCGGCTTTCGTCCTTGGTGGATTCGATCAGCGGCACGCTCTGGAAGAACGTCCCGTTCTCCCCGGCGGGCTCCAGCCCGATACGCTCCATCTCCGCTGCGATCCAGTCCGCCGAGGCCTCGCCGCGCGGATCGCCCGGCATGCGCCCGGCAAACCGGTCATCGGCCAGCGCCTCGATGCGGTAGCGGAAATCGGCTTCGGCAAAGCCCGGGCTGGTCTCCTGATGACCGGGAAACTCCCCGGCCTGTTGCGGCGCCGGCGCTGCGCCCTGCGGCGCCTCGCAGGCGGCCAGCATGAGGGCGGCGGCGCCCGCCCATCCCATCCAGTGTTTCATATCGTGTCTCCTCCCTGATGCGCAGTGATGCGCACTACGGGGCGCATCCTGCATTGCCCGGCCCGCTTGGCAAGCCGCCCGCCCCTCGACATCGCGGCATCGCCCCGCCATGCTGGCGGGCGAACAGCGTTCACCCGTCCGCCGTCAGATGCGCGGGGAACGCCAGGGGAGGACGCCGCCATGGACGCAGCCGCGCTCGACGCTGCGCGCATCAGCCTCGCGCCGGGCGGGGATGTGATCCTGCCCCTGGCCATGGCGGTGATCATGTTGTCGGTGGCGCTGACCCTGAAGCTGGAGAGCTTCGCATTCCTGAAGACCGCGCCCTTGCGCTTTCTGGGCGCCGCGTCGGTGCAGATCATCGGCCTGCCGCTTTTGACCCTGATCGTCATTCACGCCATCACCCCGCCCGCCTCCATCGCGCTGGGCATGATCGTGGTGGCCTGCTGCCCGGGCGGCAATGTGTCCAATTTCTACACCCTGATGGCGCGCGGGGACGCCGCGCTGTCGGTCGCGCTGACCTCGGTGTCGTCGCTGAGCGCGGCGTTGCTCACCCCGGTCTCCATCGTCGTGTGGACGAGCCTGTACGCGCCGTCCGCCGCGCTGGTGGACGAGATCAATCTGTCAGCCCTCACCTTCATTGTCTCCATGACCCTCATCCTCGCTTTGCCGCTGGCGGCGGGGATGGTTTTTGCGCGCTACTTCCCGAACAGCGCGCGCGCCATGCGGCCATGGCTGGTCTGGACGGCCATCGCCGCGCTGGCCATGATGGCCGGCGGCGGTGTGGCGGCCAATGGTGATCTGATCCTGGGCGCCGGGCTGACCGTGGTGGCCATCGCTATCGGCCATAACGCGCTCGCCTTGATGCTGGGGGCCGTCTCGGGCCGGGTGCTGGGCTTTGACGCGCGCGGGCGCCGGGCGCTGACCTTCGAGGTGGGCATCCAGAATGCTGGCCTCGGGCTCGTCATCCTGCTGGGCCAGTTCCAGGGGATTGGCGGCGCTGCGGCCATTACCGGCGCCTGGGCGGTCTGGCATCTGATCAGCGGCGGGGCGCTGGCGGGCTGGTTCAGGTTTCTGGACAGGCGCCGGCGGGCGCGCACCAACGCACTCACCAACGCAGAATAACATAGAAGGACGAGAGGCAAGCTCATGGCCGATTATGACATCAAGATCACCGGCGGGCTGATTTATGACGGGTCAGGCGGCGAGGCCTTCGCCGGCGATGTGGCCATCAAGAACGGTCGCATTGTGGCGGTTGGGGAAGCGCCGGGCAGCGCGCCCGAGACCATCGACGCGGCCGGCTGCATCGTCACGCCGGGCTTTATCGACGTGCACACCCATTATGACGGCCAGGCCACCTGGGACGACCGGCTGGAGCCCTCCATCCGCCATGGCGTGACCACGGCGGTGATGGGCAATTGCGGGGTCGGCTTCGCGCCGGTGCGCGCCAGCGATCACGACCGGCTGATCCGGCTGATGGAGGGGGTGGAGGACATTCCCGGCACGGCGCTGGCCGAAGGGCTGAGCTGGAACTGGGAGAGCTTTCCTGAATACATGGATGCGCTCGACGCCACGCCGCGCACCATGGATATCGCCGCCATGGTCGGCCATGACCCGCTGCGCGTCTATGTGATGGACGAGCGCGCCAGCTTCGACGCCCAGGCCAGCGATGAGGACATCGCCCGCATGCGCGATCTGGTCGCCGAGGCGCTGGACGCGGGCGCCATCGGGTTTTCCACCGGGCGCTCGGACCTGCACCGCACCGCAGATGGCGAATGGACCCCGGCCTCGGAAGCCACCACGCGCGAGCTCACCGGCATCGCCAGCGCTTTTGCGGGCCGTGATCACGGCGTCATCCAAGCGGTGTCGGATTTTGACCTGCAGCGCGATCTCGAGCGCTTCCCGGATGAATGGTCGGTGGTGGACAGCTATGTGCGCGCGGCCGGAGGACGCCCCTTCTCCATCTCGGTCATGCAGCGCGATTTCGCCCCCGACCAGTGGCGCCAGATCTTGAAGGGCCTCGAAGCGCTGGACAGTGAAGGCTTCACCGTGCGCGCCCAGGTCGCCCCGCGCGCCATCGGCGTGTTCCTGGGGCTGCAATGCACCTTCCACCCCTTCATGGGCTATCCCGCCTACAAGGCCATCGCCCATCTGCCGCTGGACGAGCGGGTGCGTGAGATGGCCAAGCCTGAATTCAAGGCCGAGCTGCTGAGCCAGAAATCCGACAAGCTCGCCGGGCCGGGCTCGTCCGTGCCGCCCATCGCCGATCTCCTGATCGAGAACATGGAGTTCGTGGCCGGCAAGCTGTTCACCCTGTCTGGCGATCCCGATTACGAACAGGCGTTGGACCGCTCCATCGGCGCGCGCGCCACAGCGCGCGGGGTCAGCATCTGGGAGGAGCTCTATGACACGGTGATCGCGCGCGAGGGCCGCGAGCTGATCTACATGCCGATCTATAATTATACCGAAGGCGATTACGCCAATGTCCACGCCATGCTCACCCATCCACTCGCCCTGCCCGGCCTGTCCGATGGCGGCGCCCATGTGGGAACGGTGTGCGATGCCAGCTTTCCCACCTATCTGATGAGCTACTGGACGCGCGAGCGCACCCGGGGTCCGCGCATCGCCATTGAGCGCGCCGTGCAGATGCTCACCGCCGATGCGGCCGATTTCCTGAGCCTGTCCGACCGCGGGCGAATCCGCGCGGGGCTGAAGGCCGACCTCAATGTGATCGATCCCGAGCGCCTGCGCGTGCACGCCCCCTATCTGGTGCGCGACCTGCCCGCCGGCGGCCAGCGCCTGCTGCAGAAAGCCGAAGGCTATCGCGCCACCATCGTCTCGGGAGAGATCGTGGTGCGCGATGACGAGATCACCGACGCCAGGCCGGGACGGCTGGTGCGTTCGGGGCAGGTGATGGCCATGGCGGCGGAGTAGGCACACGCCTCCACCTCGCCCGCCAAAACAAAACGGGCGGCCCGAGGGCCGCCCGTCTGATCGTCGCAGAGGCAAGTCCGCTTAGCGCTTCGAGAACTGGAAGCTGCGGCGGGCTTTCTTCTTGCCGTACTTCTTGCGCTCGACCACGCGGCTGTCGCGGGTCAGGAAGCCGCCGGCTTTCAGCACGCCGCGCAGCGTGGGCTCGTAATAGGTCAGCGCCTTGGAGATGCCGTGACGCACCGCGCCGGCCTGGCCCGACAGGCCGCCGCCGGTCACCGTGGCGACCACGTCATACTGGTCGATGCGCCCGGCGGCCTCGAAGGGCTGCTGGAGCAGCATGCGCAGAACGGGGCGGGCGAAATAGACCTGTTGCTCACGGCCATTGACCGTGATCTTGCCAGCGCCCGGCTTGATCCAGACGCGGGCCACGGCGTTCTTGCGCTTGCCGGTGGCGTAGGCGCGGCCATGCTCGTCGATTTTCGGCTCGGCGGCGGTCTCTTCCTGGGGCGCCTCGGGCACCACCGGGGAACCGGCCTGCTGCAGCGCGGACTTCAGGTCCTCGAGGGAACGGGTTTCTTCGGCCATCATCAGCTCCGCGCATTCTTGGCGTTCAGGGATTTGAAGTCGACGACTTCAGGGGTCTGGGCCTGGTGCGGATGCTCGCCACCGGCATAGACGCGCAGTTTGGAGAACTGGGCGCGCGCCAGCGGGCTCTCCTTGGGCAGCATGCGCTTGACGGCCTGCTCCACGACACGCTCGGGGAAGCGGCCTTCCAGAATGCGCCGCGGCGAGGTTTCCTTGATGCCGCCCGGGTGGCCGGTGTGGCGGTAATAGCGCTTGTTCTGCAGCTTGCGCCCGGTGAACACCACCTTGTCGGCATTGATCACGATCACATGATCGCCAGTGTCCACATGGGGGGTGAAATCGGGACGGTGCTTGCCGCGCAGACGGGTGGCGATATAGGCGGCCAGGCGGCCCACAACGGCGCCTTCCGCGTCAATCACGACCCATTTGTGCTCGACGTCCGCGGGCTTGGCGGAATAGGTCTTCATCACGAGAGCCTCAAAAAGAAACAGGCACGTCCGGGACCATCCCGGACGCGAGGTGGCGCGCTGATACGCCCGCGCATGACTGAGGTCAAGAGGCTTTGTGAAAAACACATAAAAACAGCTGCTTGCATGTGCGGTATTGTATTACCGCATATTTTTCTCCCCTTCCAGCCTCTGTTCACTGGCCAGGCGCAAGGTACATCTGGCATGTGACGGCGCCAGGGTCGTTATGTACCATCGCGCCAGCCCCGGCCCGCGCCATTCGCGCGGGCGCCAGACGAGACGCCAGATCATGACCGCACGCCCTCACCGCGCTGACCGCAGCCTCCTGCGCCCGCTCGCCGTTCTTTTTATAGCCGGCGCACTGGCCGGATGTAATTTCTTTGAAAGCCCGGATGAACCGGATGATCCGGCCCGGATCGAGCGCACAGCCATCGTCACCGGCGCGTTCGAAGCGCCCGGCGGGGCGCGCGAGCTGGCCTTTCTGCCTGATGAAAGCGCGCCCGGGAACGGCATGCTGGCCGCAGCGGGACTGCAGGGCGGGCTGTCGATCTTCAACATGGACGGACGCGAACTGATCAGCGCCTCCGGTCCGCGCCTGCGCGGCCTGGCGGGCATTGGCGGTTTCCCCTTGCGTGGAGAAACACTGCCGCTGGTGTTCGGCATGGACGAGAACGGCGCCCTTCGAGGCTATGCCGTGGTGCGCGCCATTGACGAGGTGATCGAGCTGCCGCTGGAGGGCGATCTTCCCGGCGGGTCCAGCCTGTGCCTTTATGGACTGGGTATTGGCTATATTGATCTGGCCATTCTGGCTGATGGTGATGAGGCGCGCATCGTCCGCCTGAGCGATGGCGGCGGACAGGGACTGTCTGTCCGTCAGCGCGAATCCCGCGCCCTGCCCTTCCCCGCACGCTCCTGCGCGCGTGCAGGAAGCGACCTGCTGGTCGCCGGCCCCACCGCCGGGATCGCGCGCGTTGATGAGCGCGGCGAAACGCGCGCCAGCTCCGACCGCCTGCCCGGCTCCAGCATTGCCTATAGCGAACTTCTGGGCCGGCCCGCCGCTCTGATGGTCTCGCCCGAGAGCGGGCTGATGGATGTGCTCGACGCACGCTCGCTGGAACTGATCACCCGCGTGCGGTTTGAGGCCGGGCTCGGCGCGCCGGGCTTTGACAGCCCGTCGGCCCTGGCCCTCACTGACGAGAATTTCGGCGGCGGCGCTTTTTCCAACGGCGTGGCGGCGGCCTATGACCGCGCCGACGGGCGCATCAAGCTGATCGCGCGCGAGGTGATCACCCGCACCACGCTGGCTGAGGATAGTTAGGAGGCGGCGACCCGCCCGGCAGGCTGCTCCACCGCCCGGGCCGAGGCCCAGGCGGCCGCGCCCGCCACCAGGAACAACACCATGGCGCCGGCCTGGTGGGCCAGCGACAGGCCCAGCGGCGCGGCGTTGATCAGGGTGATGATCCCCAGCACGATCTGCGCAAACAGGACCGCCAGCATCACGATCGCAAAGCGGCCCATAATCACGTCGCCGCTGCGCCGCCACAACAGGGCCAGCGCCACCCCGCCCGCCGCCAGCGCATAGGCCGCCCAGCGGTGCTGAAGCTGTACGGCGGGCCGGCTCTCGAACAGCGCCTGCCATAGCGGCAGGCCGGAGAGATAATCCTCGGGCCAGAGCTGGCCGTTAAAGCCCGGCCAGGTGGTGTAGATCATGCCCGCATTGAGCCCGGCGACGAACGCGCCCAGCACGATCTGAAACAACACCGCAGCCCAGAACACCGCGCTCCACTTGAACAGGGGCGAGCGCACCAGAAGCCGCGTCTGCCCATAGCGCAGCTCCAAAGCGGTCCACAACGTCAGGCCCAGGATCACGAATGCCATGGAGAGGTGGGTGGCGAGCCGGTACTGGCTCACATCCACGCGTTCGGTCAGGCCAGACGACACCATCCACCAGCCGATGGCGCCTTGCAGGCCACCCAGCGCAAACAGCACCCACAGGCGCGGGCGCAGGCGCCTGGGCGCCCGGCCGGTCCACAGGAAGAAGACAAAGGGCAGGAAATAGACGAGGCCCAGCGTACGCCCGAGCTGGCGGTGGCCCCATTCCCACCAGTAGATGAACTGGAAATCGCTCATGGACATGCCGCGATTGATTTCCTGGTACTGGGGTATCTGGCGGTAGCGCTCCAGCTCGCGCTCCCAGCCCTCCTGGGTCAGGGGCGGGATGGCGCCGGTGACCGGGCGCCAGTCGGTGATGGACAACCCCGAATCGGTCAGGCGCGTAGCGCCGCCCACCACGATCATGGCGCACACGAAGGCGGCGATGATCACCAGCCACCAGAACATCGCCCGGTCCGTGCCCGGTTCGCTATAGGGTCTGGGGATGGACAGGGCGGTCGCAGGCATGGGCGGCGGCTCCGGGCGCGCGGGACAAACAGATCATGCGCGTACTTATCGGCTGCAGCGGCAGAGGCAAGCGGGCCGCGCGGTTTCGCCGCAAAGCGGGCGCATGCCGGGACTGGTCAGGCGCACACCTTCGGCTTACCCTTTACGTAAACGTCAGGGAGGAAGCGCCATGCCGCTCGACACATTCCGCACCGAAACCCGCGCCTGGCTGGAGGCCAATTGCCCGCCTTCCATGCGCAAACCCATCGCCTCTGAAGCCGATATCTGCTGGGGCGGCAAGGACTGGACATTCACCAGCGAGGACCAGAAAATCTGGCTTGAGCGTATGGTGGAGAAAGGCTGGACCGTTCCGGCCTGGCCCAAGGAATACGGCGGCGCGGGCCTCAGCAAGGAAGAAGCTTTCATCCTCAAGGAAGAGATGAAGGCGATCAATGCACGCTCGCCGCTGGACAGTTTCGGCATCTGGATGCTCGGCCCGGCGCTTTTGAAATATGGCACGCATGAGCAGAAGCTGGAGCACCTGCCGCCCATCGCGCGCGGCGAGATCCGCTGGTGCCAGGGCTATTCCGAACCGGGTGCGGGCTCCGACCTCGCCTCGCTGCGCTCCAAGGGCGTGCTCAATGGCGATCATTACGTGGTCAACGGCCAGAAGGTCTGGACCAGCTATGCTGATCGCTCGGACTGGATTTTCGCCCTGGTGCGCACTGAAGCCGATGCGCCCAAGCATCTGGGCATCTCCTTCCTCTTGATCGACATGGACCAGCCGGGCGTCACCACCAAGCCGATCAAGCTGATCTCGGGCAAGTCGCCCTTCTGCGAGACCTTCTTTGACGACGCCAAGGCCCTTGTCGCCAATCGCCTTGGCGAGGCCGGCCAGGGCTGGGAGATCGCCAAATATCTGCTCAGCCACGAACGCGCGGGCATCGTGTCCGAAGCCGCTTTCGGGGGTATGAACCCGGTCACCGCCGCCCATCAGTCGGGCGAGGTGGACGAAACAGGGCGCCTGGCTGATCCCATCCTGCGCGGCGATGTCGCCCGCCTGACCATCGATGGCCTGGCCTTCGACGCCACCTTGCGCCGCATCAAGGAAGAAGGCGACCATGGCGAGGGCGTGGGCGCACGCGCCTCCATGCTGAAATATGTCGGCACCGAGCTGAACAAGCGCCGCCACGAGCTGAACATGTCCGCCTTAGGGATGGACGGCCTGTTGTGGGAGGGCGACAAGGAGAGCGATGGCGATCCGGCCCGCGCCTGGCTGCGCTCGCGCGCCAACTCCATCGAGGGCGGCACCAGCGAAATCCAGCTCAACATCATTTCCAAGCGCGTGCTGAACCTGCCCGGCGCGTAAGGCATATTGAAAAACAGGGGATTACACGATGTCTTTCGTTCTCAACGAAGAAGAGACCATGCTGCGCGACGGCGCCCAGCAATTCCTGGAAGAGCAGGCGCCCGTCACCGCACTGCGCGCCCTGCGCGATAGCGGCGATCCGGTGGGTTTCTCGCGCGATCTGTGGGCCGCCATGGCCGAAATGGGCTGGTGCGGAATTCTGGTGGGTGAAGACCATGGCGGGGTGGATATGGGCTGCGCCGCCGCCGGGCTGGTGCTCGAACAGATCGGGCGCAATCTGGCCGCCTCGCCTTTCCTCTCCACTGCCGTACTGGGCGCCAGCGCCTTCAATCTGGCCGGAACGGACGCCCAGAAAGCGGCCTGGCTGCCGAAGATCGCGGCGGGCGAGACCGTCATCGCCCTGGCGCTGGACGAGCGCGCGCGCCACAACCCGTCCCACATCACCACCCGCGCGGCGAAGGACGGCAATGGCTTCCGCCTCACCGGCGCCAAGCGCTACGCCGTCAACGGCGCGGGCGCGGACCTGCTGATCGTGGCCGCGCGCACCGAGGATGAGCGCATCAATCTCTTCCTGGTCTCGCCCGAGGCTGCGGGCGTCACCCGCACGTCCCGGCGCACTCTGGACAGCCATGTGCCCGCCGACATCACGTTCGAGGACGTGAAACTCGACGGCGATGCGCTGCTGTCGGGCGCTGAAGACAGCGAGGCGGCCTACCGCCATCTCCTGGACATCGGACGCGCCGCCCAGGCCGCCGAGGCGCTGGGCGTAGGCCAGAAGGCCTTCGACCTGACGCTCGACTACATCCGCGAGCGCGAGCAGTTCGGCGCGCCCATCGGCAGCTTCCAGGGCATGCAGCACCGCGCCGCCCATCTCTATGGCGAGCTGGAGCTGGCCCGCTCGCTGGTGCGCCGGGCACTGACCACGCTCGACACCCAGCCCGCCCAGGCGCCGCTCTGGTGCGCCGCAGCCAAGGCCAAGGCCACTGCCGTGTCGCGCCTGGCCGCCGCGGAAGGCATCCAGATGTATGGCGGGGTCGGCATGACCGACGAGTACGATATCGGCCTCTATTACAAGCGCGCCCAGGCTGCGGGCGAGTTCCTCGGCGATGACGCCTTCAACGCCGGCGAAGTCGCGCGGATGAGCGGGTATTAAAGGCGGGGCGGGACGGTTGGCAGGATAGTTATAAGCCCGCCTGCTTTCCCGGAATGGGCAAAGCCCATGTCCGGGACCCATCCCCGGAACGCTCCAACCGCCTCAGCGGAGGCAAATGAGCGGTGGATGGATCCCGGATCGGCTGCGCCGTCCGGGAAGACAGCGTCTGGATGGTTTTCCCCTGAACCTCCCTTACCCCGCGTTTCCCCGGCGAAAGCCGGGGCCCAGTGGCGGCCGCTGGAGTCTGGGTCCCGGCTTTCGCCGGGAAAACGCAAGGGGGGGATCGAGTGAAATTACTTCAGACTCGGGCGCTATGCCCCACCCTCCCCTCAAGGGGAGGGCAATAAGCTCTAAACCCCCGCCACGCCCTGCGCCGCTTCCAACCTCTCCGCCGCCTCCAGCCAGCTCATTTCGGCCTCGTCGATCAGTTCCACGCAGCGCGCGCGCTTCTTGGTCAGCTCGGCGGCGAGTGTGGGATCCTTCTCCCACAAACCGTTGACGGCGAGACCGGCGTCGATCTTCTCCAGAACGCCTTTGAGGCGCTCGATCTCGCGCTCCCAGCGGGCGATCTGGGCCTTGAGGGGTTTGAGCTGTTCGCGAGCGGCGGCCGCATCCCGTCGCTCCTGTGATTTCTGACCGCCCGCCGGCTGGCCTTTGGGCTTCGGCTTCACCTCGCCCTGAAGCAGGCGCTTGCGGTAATCGTCCAGATCGCCCTCCCAGGGGGCGATGCTTCCGGCTTCCGCGATCCACAGCCGGTCCACGCATTGCTCGATCAGGCTGCGGTCGTGGCTGATCAGGATCACCGCGCCGGGGAAATCATTGATCGCCTCCATCAGCGCGGCGCGGCTGTCGATGTCGAGGTGATTGGTCGGCTCATCAAGGATCAGCAGATGGGCGCCGTCAAACGTGATGAGATTCATCAAAAGCCGCGCCTTCTCGCCCCCTGACAGGTTCTTGGCCGGCGTCTCCTGACGGTCGCGCGGCAGGCCGAAACGCGCCAGGCGCGCCCGGCGTTCAGCCTCGGTGTTTTCCTCCATGCGCTCGAGCACATGGTCATAGGCCGAGTGCTGGGGCGAGAGCGCGTCGATCTGGTGCTGGGCGAAATGAGCCACCACCGCCTTCTTGTGCATGCGCATGGCGCCGTCCGTGACCGGCAGCGCCCCGGTCAGGAGCTTGGCGAAGGTGGATTTGCCCGCGCCATTGCGGCCCAGCAGCCCGATGCGGTCATCGGTATCGATACGCATATTGAGCCCGCGCAGCACCGGGCGCGCACCGTCATAGCCCGTGGCGCACTCCTCAAAGCGCACCAGCGGATTGCCCATGCGGCGCTCGGCGCCGGGAAACTCGAAGGGCGCGACCGGGTCTTCGACCATGGTGGCCACCGGCGCCATCTTCTCCAGCCTTTTGACCCGCGACTGGGCCTGCTTGGCCTTGCTGGCCTTGGCCTTGAAGCGGTCCACGAACGCCTGCAGGCGCCGGCGCTCGTCTTCCTGGCGCTCCACCAGCTTCATCTGCAGGCGCTGGCGCTCGGCGAGCTGGCGCTGGAAGGCGTCAAACCCGCCCTCCCAGACCGTCAGCTTGCACTCTTTCAGGTGCACGATGGCGTGGACGCTGGCGTTCAACAGCTCGCGGTCGTGGGATATGATCAGCGCCGCGCCCGGAAAGCGGGCGAGATAGTTTTCCAGCCACACCGCCCCTTCCAGATCAAGATAGTTGGTCGGCTCGTCCAAGAGGAGGAGATCAGGCGCTGCAAACAGCGTGGCGGCCATGGCCGCGCGCATGCGCCAGCCGCCGGAGAACTCCGCGCAGGCGCGCGCCTGGGCTTCAGTGTCAAAGCCCAGCCCGCTCAGGATCGCCGCTGCGCGCGCTTCTGCCGAATGAGCCGAAATATCCGCCAGCCGGGTCTGGATCTCGGCGATGCGATGGGGATCGCTCGCCGTTTCGGCCTCGGCCATCAGCGCAGAGCGCTCGTGATCGGCCGCCAGCACATGGTCGAGCACGCTCACCGGCCCTGCGGGCGCCTCCTGCTCCACCGTGCCGATTCGCGCGCCGGGCTGGACGCGCACCACGCCGCTCTCGGGCGACAGATCGCCTAGGATCAGACGGAACAGGGTGGACTTGCCCGTGCCATTGCGCCCCACCAGCCCCATGCGGGTCTTGGCGGGCACGAAGAGCGTCGCCTGATCGAACAGGATGCGGCCCTGGATGCGGTGGGTGAGGTCATTGACGTGCAACATGGGCGATGCGCCTAGCACGCCTTCACAGGGCGCGGAAGCACGGCTATAAGCCGCCGCGATCCAATCCTCCCCAAGACCCTAGAAGGAACACATCCCATGGCGCTGCAACGCACCTTCTCCATCATCAAGCCGGACGCCACGCGCCGCAATCTGACCGGCGCGATTAACGCCAAGATCGAGGAAGCGGGCCTGCGCATCGTGGCGCAAAAGCGCATCCACATGACCAAGGCCCAGGCCGAGACCTTCTATGGCGTGCACGCCGAGCGCCCGTTCTTCAACGACCTGGTCTCCTTCATGACCTCCGGCCCGGTCGTGGTGCAGGTGCTCGAGGGCGAGGACGCCATCGCCGCCTACCGCAAGGTGATGGGCGCCACCAACCCGGCCAACGCCGAAGCGGGCACCATCCGCAAGGAGTTCGCCGAATCCATCGAGGCCAACTCGGTGCACGGCTCGGACGCGCCGGAAACCGCTGCGGTGGAGATCGCCTATTTCTTCGCCGGCAACGAGATTGTGGGCTAAGCTCACAATGATTTCACCGCCCCCGCCTGCGCGCGGGGGCGGCCCGGCGCCGGCTTAGCTCAGCTGGTAGAGCAGCGGTTTTGTAAACCGAAGGTCGGGGGTTCGAGTCCCTCAGCCGGCGCCATTTCTTCCCTGTACGGCCCGGAGACATAGGTGACGCGCTCGCCGTCAACCTTACGATCTAAATTTCTGAAATATATGGGCGGCGTTGATCAGCATTATTCCGGAGGCGGGCCGCGCCAGATGGTGCGAAAACCCAGATGTTCGGTGGAGAACGCCTCATCGCCCGGCTGGCGCGCGGCGGGGCGGTAGCGGTGACAATAGGTATCTGAACACAAGAAGGACCCGCCCTTGATCACCCGGAATCCGTCCTGCTCCCACCGGGTCGAGGTCCACTCCCAGACATTGCCGGCCATGTCGTAAAGACCATAGCCATTGGGCGGGAAACATCCCGCTGGCGCCAGCCCCGCGAAGCCGTCCGCCCCCGTGTCCTCGACCGGGAACACACCCTGCCAGTGATTGGCCATGTAAGCGCCGTCAGGCCGGGCCTCATCGCCCCAGACATAGGCCGCGCCCTCAAGCCCGCCCCGCGCAGCGCGCTCCCATTCGGCTTCCGTGGGCAAATCATGGCCCAGCCAGCGGGCGTAGGCCAGCGCGTCCTCATAGGCGATCTGCACCACCGGAAAGGCGCTTCGGCCCTCAATCGAACTGCCTGCGCCTTGGGGGCGCCGCCAGCTGGCGCGCGCATCAAACCGCCACCAGGCCCGGATATCGGACCAGTCGCGCACATGAACGCCGGGCCCGAAAACCGCCCCGCCGCCTGTATCCGGCCCCTCGCGTTCAGCCAGGGTTACATAGCCCGTAGCCTCCACAAAGCGCGCGAAGGCTGCATTGGTGACGGCGTGTGGGCTGATCCAGAACCCGCCCACATCCACCGTGCGCACCGGGCGTTCCTCGGGAAAGAAATCGTGCGAGCCCAGCGACACCGGCCCGTCAGGAATCCAGACCATTTCCGCGCCGGGCCTGGCCGGATCCGGAAGGAAAAGGTCCATGCATGCGGCCTGGCCTGAATCGCGCGCCCCGCAGGCCGCGGCCAGACAGCAGAACGCAGATATCAAAGCCTGTCTGAACACGGGCGGCGCCCTCCGGACTTTATCAAACACCAGTCTTTATGAGACCTCACTATGGACGTGCGGAGCCAGCATGAATAGGGTATTATCCGAATGGATAATGACTGACGCGTCAGACGTCAGCCCGTCCCGGGGAGAACTCTCATGACATCAGGAGCCATGACAGGCCAGGACCATCTGCCCGCCTGGCGCAAGGCCGGGTACGCCAGCGGCGATCTGGGACTGAATATCTACTGGCAGGGCGTCAGCCTGTTCCTGTTTTTCTTCTACACCGACATCATGGGGATACCGGTCTGGTGGGCGGGTTTCACCATCTTTGCCGCTTCGGTCTGGGACGGGATCACCGATCCGGTGATGGGCGGCATCGCTGACCGCACGCGCACCAAGCGCGGGCGCTACCGGCCCTATCTCCTGTTTGCCGCGCCGGTGCTGGGGCTGGGCTTCATCGCCACATTCTTCGCCCCGCCCGGCTTGCCCGGATGGGCCTTGGTGACTTACGCCCTGGTGACCCATCTGGTGCTGCGCACGCTCTACACGGTGGTGTCGATCCCCTATGCCGCGCTGTCGGCGCGCATGACGTTTGACAGCGCCGAGCGCGGCGCGCTGGCGGGCTGGCGCATGCAGGCCGCAGCGCTGGGCGGACTGACCACGGCCTTCTCCACGCCCATGATCGTCCAGGCCATGAGTACGGTCAGTGGCGGCGATCCACGCCTGGGATGGCTGCTGGCGGCGGTGATGATGGCGCTTACGGCCACGCTGATCTTCTGGATCTGCTACGGCGCCACCGCCGAGCCTGAGGACACCCAGGCCGCGCCCCCCGGCCCGGGTCCGGGCCTGCATGACATACTCACTGCAGCCGCCATGCTGCGCCGGAACGGGCCGCTGGTACGAGTATTCATCGCCATCACCATGGCCTCTTTGTGTCTGGCGATGATGTCCAAGATGCTGATTTACTGGTTTAAATACGCCATCGGCAATGAAGCCGCCGCCGGGCCGGCCCTGGCGGTCACGCCGCTTGTCCTGCTGGTGATGGCGCCTGTCTGGGTGGCGGTGGCAAAAGCAACGTCCAAGCGTATCGCTTTCATGAGCGGATGCGCTATCGGATTTGCAGGCTATCTCGCCTTCTTCATCCTGCCCATGCGCGATCCTGCATCGGTATACCTGATGCTGGCGCTCATTGCGGTGGGCGTGTCGGCCTTCGCGGTCATGTTCTGGGCCATGCTGCCCGATACGGTGGAATATGATGAATGGGTGTCAGGCGAGCGCAATGAGGCAAGGGTGTTCGGCTTTGCGACCTTTGCCCAGAAGGCCGCTCTGGGCCTCAATGCACTCTTGCTGGGCGTCTTGCTGGACCTCATCGGTTTCACGCCCAATGAAGCACAGAGCGAAGCGGCGCTTACCGGCATGAAAGCCATCATGGCGTTGATCCCGGCCTTTGGCGCGGCGGTGACGCTGGCGGCCCTGTGGCGCTATCCGATTGACCGGGCCTATCACGCCGGACTGAGAGACAAGATTGCAGCGCGCATGAGCGAATCCAGCATCAAGGAGGCTTCCTTGTGACGGGCATCGCCTTGCTGGCGCCGGGCGAAGAGCGCGGTCATCGCAATCGGTCCGAACCCGAGCTTGTGATTGCATCGGCAGACATCAGGCGCTAGGCCTTGGCCATGAAAGCCGTCAGTCAGGCGTCTGAGTGCGGATAGAGACCATGAGCACCCCAAACAAAACCGACGGGCAGGTCATCGAGCTCGATACGCTCAATGAGTCTTCCCAGCGTGAGCGCGTGCTCGCCTCGGCCCTCGAGGTGTTCTCGCGTGAGGGTTTCGAGGGCGCGTCCACCCGCCAGATCGCGGCGGGCGCAGACTGCAATCACGCCATGATCCGCTATTATTTCGGCTCCAAGGACGAGCTGTGGCGCGCCGCAGTGAGCTTCCTGTTCGAACGCTCCGACAGGGAACTGTCAGTTGACGATGCGATGCGCACCGCCCTGCTGACAGGCGAGCGCAAGGCGTTTGAAGACTGGATCCGGCGCTATGTGGGCTATTGCGCGCGCCATCCCGACCATGCACGCATCATGGTCCAGGCCTCCATCCGGGACGATGAACGCCTGGCCTGGGCGGCGGGCGAGTATATCAAGCGCCAGCACAGCGAAATGCGTCCGGTGCTTTTCGCCATGATGGACAAGGGCGTGCTGCCGCGTTTCGAAACCACGCTGCATGCTGGCTATATCCTGGTGGCTGCTTGCCAGATGCTGTTCACCCTGGCGCCCGAAGTGCGGCTGCTGCACGGGGTTGATGTGACCGATCCCGAAGTCATCGCCCGGCATGCTGACACCGTCATCGCCATGATGTTGCGCTAGCCGCCTGCGTCACTGCGCAGGTTTCCGGTGATGCGCGCCACCGCAACAAACTTGTGAGGGCCAGCGGGCGCGCGGACATGGGCGAGCGCGCCTACAGTTCGACCTGAGCTGAAATCAGCGCTGACGGGGCGCTCGAACCGCCCACATGAATGCCGTACGCGCCCGGCTCGGTGATCCAGGCGCCATTGCGGCGGAAGGCCAGGTCGCGCGCGGCGACCGTGAAGAATACGCTGCGCGTTTCGCCCGGTTCGAGATGGATGCGCTCGAAGCCCTTGAGCTGCTTGCGCCAGCGCTCGGCCAGCTTGCCGGGCGCGGACACATAGAGCTGGACCACCTCATCCCCGGCGCACTCGCCTGTATTGGTCACACTCACCTGAACCGACAGGCCGCCATCTTTATCAGCGCGCGCCTTGAGGGCGCGGTAGTTGAAACTTGTGTAGGACAGGCCATGGCCGAAGGCGAATTCCGGCTCCAAGCCCTCGCGGTCGAATTTCGCATAGCCGTGCCAGAGATCGTAGGTGATAGCGTCTGCGTTTTTGTCGAAATAGGGATAATGGGCCGCGTCACGCGCCACGGTGAATGGCAGGCGCCCGGCCGGGTTTTCCGCCCCGGTCAGAAGATCAGCCAGTGCCCGTCCGCCCTCCATGCCGGGATAGAATATCTGCATCGCTGCGGACACATCCTCGATCCAGTCGCGCACAATCACAGCCGAGCCCGCCTCAATGACCACGATCACCCGGGGATGGACGGCTGCGATGGCCTTTATCAGAGCCACCTGGTCTTCCGGCAGCCCGAGATCACCGCGGTCTCCGCCCACGGGCTTGCCGCCTTGCCTTTCCGTGTTGGCCGCTTCGCTGGCCTCGCGAACGCCCTCAGGCAACGCGTCCGAAACCTGCCCCAAATTGATGTCGCCGGGAATGTATTCACCTTCCTCTTCAGCGGTATAACCGGCTACGATGATCACTGCGTCGGCGCCTGCAACTGATGCCGCCGCCGCCGCGGGGTCGGTTTCATCGCCCGCGAACCAGACACGCTCCTCAGCCAGCGCCTCCTGAAGGCCCGCCAGTGGCGTGATGACGTAAGGCGGGCGCACGCGGGATGAGCCCCCGTCACCGGTATTGATCGTATCGGTAAGGCGTCCGGCTACCGCGATGACCGCCGATTCCGGCAAGGGCAAGGCTGCGCCCTCATTCCTGAGCAGGACTGCAGACTTCACCGCCGCCTCGCGCGCAAGGGCGCAATGGGCGGGACTGGCCACCAGGGACGGGGCATAGGATTCAAGCGGATCCTGTGCAGCCTGCAAAGAAAACAGGACTGTGAGAATGCGCTTGCAGGCCGTATCGACGACCGACGCGGCGATCGCCCCGCTCTCCACAGCCTGGCGCAGCTTGTCGCCGTAATGGACCGGCTCTGGATTTTCCACATCCAGTCCGGCCGCAGCCCCCCAGGGCGAGTAGACGCCCAGCACCCAGTCGGAATGGACAAACCCCTCAAACCCCCATTCCCGGCGCAGAATATCGGTCAGGAGGGTTTGGTTCTCCCCGCAATACTCACCGTTGAGCTTGTTATAGGCGCTCATCACAGTCAGGCAGCCCGCCTCGATGACACGCCGGAAATGGGGCAGATAGACCTCATGAAGGGCGCGCTCATCCATTTGCACATCGATCTTGAAGCGCGCATTCTCCACCGAATTGGCGGCGAAATGTTTGACCGTGGCGGCCACGTTATGGGTCTGGATGCCTTCGCTGAGCGCGGCGCCCATTTCACCGAGCAGATAAGGGTCCTCGCCATAGGTCTCCTGCGCCCGGCCCCAGGCGGGATGGCGCAAGAGATTGATGCAGACCGCGCCGGACAGATTACAGCCTTGCGCACGCATCTCGATGCCGATCACCTCGCCGATGCGGCGTTCCAGATCCGTATCAAAGCTGGCCCCGCGCGCCATGGAGACAGGAAAACAGGTCGACTGTCCCCGCGCCACGCCGCGCGGGCCGTCGCTGAAATAGAAAGCCGGGACTCCCAGCCGGTCACACCGCGCGCCCGCCTGATAGGGGCTCGCCCCCCAAACCCCTCCATCGGCCATGAATTGCTGGAAAAAACCCCGCCCGCTCATCATGGCGATTTTTTCTTCCAGGCTGGCCCGTCTCAGGACAGCGTCCACGCGCTCCTCTATACTGTCTGATGATGGCGGTATGCGGGTCTGTAAGGTCATCAAGGCCTGCCTGTGGGAATGTGGGCGTAGGGTTGCTCGGATCGCCGCGGATTTATCCAATCGGATAAGTGTTTCGGATATCGCGCTTCACGTCAACGCCATGTCCGGCCGGGACGGGCTTGCCAGGAGGACAGGCCTCCGGTCTACTCACCATATGGATAATAAAGCTGGCGCGTCCGGCGGACAAAAGGGCTTTTGATCATGGTCACATCATTTCTGCTCGCCGCAGCAGCCGCTTTGCTGAACGCGCAGGAGCCACGCCCCGTGGAGCAGGACGGCCATGTCCGGCCCAATATCATTCTGATCAATACCGATGACATGGGCGCCGCCGACTGGAGCGGTGGCGGATCGCGCTTTATCCAAACGCCCCATCTCGACCAGATGGCGGCCGAAGGCGTGGTGCTCACAGATTTTTACGCCAGCGCCAATGTATGCACGCCCTCTCGCGCCGCGCTTCTAACCGGGCGCTATGCGGTGCGCTCCGGGCTGGCGCGCGGGGTGATCTATCCCCATTCCGATTACGGCCTGCCGCAAAGCGAAATCACCCTGCCCTCGATTCTGCGAGAGGCGGGCTACGCTACCCAGATCGTGGGCAAATGGCATTTGGGCACCGTGCCGGACGCCCATCCGCTCGAACACGGATTCGACGAGTTTTTCGGCGTGCCCTACTCCAATGACATGAGCCCGTTTCCCCTGATTTCCCAGCGCGAGGTGATTGAAGAGGAAGCCGACCAGACACAACTGACGGCCCGCTATACCGAGGCTGCGATAGACTTCATCGCGCGCCAGGCGGGCCGCGAGCAGCCCTTCTTCATCTATCTGGCCCATACCTTTCCCCACATCCCGCTCTATGCTTCAGACGCCTTTCTGGGCCAGTCCCAGGCGGGGCGCTATGGCGACACGATCCTGGAGATTGACTGGAGCCTGGGCCAGTTGCGGCAGACCTTGGCCGATCACGGGGTGGCGCACTCCACCCTGATCATCTTCACCAGCGATAACGGACCCTGGTTCGAGGGCGAAGCCGGTGTGCGCGGGCGCAAGGGCGACACCCATGACGGGGCCTATCGTGTGCCCTTCGTGGCGCATCTCGAAGGCCTGACGCCGCCCGGCGCAGTGAGCAGGGCCATGGCGATGCAGATCGATTTGATGCCCACCCTGGCCCGGCTGGCCGGCGCAGCCATGCCCGATGACCGCCCGATTGACGGGCGCGATATCACCGCCCTGCTGCAAGGCGGCCAGGAAAGCCCGCACGAGGTGCTGGTCTTCTTCGACAATGACCAGATCGCCGCAATCCGCACCCAGCGGTGGCGCCTGGTGCTGCGCACATTCTACCGCAACTGGCTAGTGCCCCTGGAGCAGTTCGGAGCCGTGCACCTGTTTGACCTGGAGACCCACGGCGACGAGCTGTTCAACGTGGCCGAGGATTATCCCGACGTGGTGGAGAGCCTCTCCGCCCGCCTCGAAACCCTTCGTTCCGAGCTGGAGGGCTTGCCCCAACGCGAAACGCCGCTCAACCTCCCCGGTGACGAATAATTGTTTATCTACAATGTGATGGTCTCTCGAATTTCAGGGCTATCCAAACGGATAACAAACTGCTAGCGTCCTTCCAAAGACTACCGGGAGGAGATCATGAAGCGTACACACAAAGGCCTTTTGGCCTCAGTATCGTTCTTTGCACTGACCTTGGGAGCCGCCGCGCAGGCTCAAGTTGACGTCATCACAGTTACAGCAGAACGGCGCGCGGCCAGCCTGCAGGACGTACCGGTGGCGGTGTCCGCCTTTGACGGCGAAGTGTTGCGGGACGCCGGCGTGAACAGCGCGCAGGACCTGCAGCTGATCGCTCCGTCGGTCACGTTCAGCCAATCGGTCAACGCCCTCAATTCCTCGCAAAACATACGCGGCGTGGGCACGTCGGTGTTCTCCAATGCGGTTGAACCCAGCGTCTCTTTCGTGGTGGATGGCGTGGTGCTGGCCCGCCAGGGGCAGGCCTATGTGGACCTGATCGATATCGAGCGCATCGAGGTTCTGCGCGGGCCCCAGAGCACGCTGTTTGGCAAGAACGCCTCGGCGGGCGTGGTGTCCATCATTACCCGTGGGCCGACCGACACGCTCAGCGCGATTGCCGACCTGCGCGTCGCCGAGGGGGGTGAGCGCGCGTTGCGCGCCACGCTCTCCGGTCCAATCGCTCAGGACCTGGGATTCCGCATAACCGGCAATTACAGGGAAGTGGATGGCCATCTGCGCAATGTCTTTGACGGACAACGCGTCAATGGCGGCGACAGCTGGGGCGTGCGCGGGCGGCTGGACTGGACGCCTGGCGATGCGCGCTTCACCCTGATCGCGGACTATTCCGAACAGGAAGACAATTGCTGCGCCTTCACCCAGGTGCGCGCCACCAGCCCCTTTCTGCAGGCGGTCAACGGCCCGGTCCTGACCGAGGGCCTGGGCAATCGCGATCTCAATATCCGCGCCGTGCCGCAAAGCACGGCCGAAGCCGCCGGCGTTTCGCTGGAAGCTGAATGGATGCTGGGCGATCACACCGTCACGTCCATCTCCGCCTGGCGGACCTGGGATTTCTTCAATTCCGGGGATGTAGACTCCACGCCCGACACCACTGGCACGCCATCCCAATTGCTTGGCCCCAACCCGAACTGGCCTCAGGTCGGCTCGCTCAATATCAATGACGGGCGCACCGACCTCACCCAGTTCAGCCAGGAGGTGCGCATCGCCTCACCCACTGGCGGCGCGTTTGAATACATCGTGGGAGCCTATGCCTTCTTCCTCGATCTGGACCGCCGGTTCGAGCGTGCCATCTGCTTCATTGACCTTGACCCGTGCCCGCAGACCATCACGCCGGCACCGGGCGTCACCCTGCCGGGGCAGTTATCGTCCTTCTTCGACGCCAGTGTCGAGAACCGCAATCTGGCCCTGTTTGGCCAGGGGACATGGAATCTCTCCGAGCGGCTATCGCTGATCGCGGGCGCGCGGATCATCCACGAGCAGATCGACTACACGTCAGTGCGCACCAATGCGACGCTGCGCCCGGGCGATCTGCCTCTGGAGCCGTTTTTCGACGTCACCGGGCGTATTTCCGACACCGGCTTCGCCGCACGGCTGGGCGTAATGTACGAGCTGTCAGACGCGATCAATCTCTACGCCACCTATAACCGCGGCTATAAGGGGCCGACCGTGGACGTGGACTTCAACACCCGCGAAGGCAAGGTGGATCCCGAGACTTCGGACGCGTTCGAACTGGGCCTGAAATCCCTTTTGTTCGACAACACGCTGCAGCTCAATATCGCCCTGTTCCACGCCGTCTTCAGCGATTACCAGGCGCAGGGCTTTAATTCGGGCACGCCTGGCGTGCCGGGTTCGGCGGCCTTCATCCTGGACAATGTGGGCGAAATCTCCACCGCCGGCGCGGAGGTGGAATATGTCTGGGCGCCCACTGACCGGTTCACCCTGCGCGGCGGGGTGACCTATACCGACGCCGAAGTGCGCTCATTCCCCAACGCCCAGTGCTTCCAGCCGGTCTCCCAGGACCCTGACTGCACGCTCCCCGAAGGGGTGAAGGACATTTCCGGAGGGCGCCTGTCCAATGCGCCGCGCTGGCGGGCCGTAACCACGGCGCGCTATGAGCACCCGCTGGCCATGGTTTCAGGCTATGCCTTCGCCCAGGCCTCGGCGCGCTATCAGAGCGAGGTCCAGTACTCGATCAGCCAGAACCCGAACACCATCCAGGACGGCTTCACCGTCGTAGACGCCAGCATCGGCTTCGGCCCTGATGACGGGAGCTATCTGCTCTCCGTGTTCGTCAACAACCTGTTTGACCAGAACTATACCGACTTCCTCCTGCAGCACCCGACGGAGACCGCGACGCTGAACATCTTCCAGTTCGCGCCGCGCCGGGCCGAGCGGTATTTCGGCGCCTCGCTGCGGGTCCAGTTCTAGACCCGGAACCAGCCTCCCTGACCTTGCAACCGGCAATCCCACCGGGATTGCCGGTTTTTCTTTGCCATGGCGCATCTCAGCGCGTTCATGCGCAAAGGATTAAGCCAGGATGCGCAGCGCCGCTCAGGGGCAGCGGCCCTCAATACGGACCTCGTTTTGACAGGTTAGCCGCAGGGCGGCGAAGAGACGCCAAGGCGCTGACAAAAGCACATAGCGCATTGCGTCCTGTCCTGAATGCCGACTTTCAAGGATGGAAAACACCCTCCCCTCTTTCAAGACATTATGCGGGCGGGCCTGGTGGAGCCGGTATCAGCTCTCGATCCAGGGCGGGGCGGGCATGGCGCGGTGGGCCTTGGCGATGGCCTCCGACCATTGCGCGCCCAACTCGCGAAAATAAGGATCATCGGCCTCTATGCGCCGCTGCGATCCGCTGAACCGGTCCGGCCTGATGGTGATCATGTCAAAGGGCAGGCCCACGCCCAGATTAGAGCGCAAAGTGGAATCGAACGAGATCAGGCCCAGCTTGACCGCCTCCACCAGGGGCGTGTCGGGACGCAGGGCCCGGTCCAGGATCGGCTTGCCGTATTTCAGCTCTCCGATCTGGAGATAGGGCGTTTCCGGCCCGCACTCGATGGCGTTGCCTTGCGGATAAATCAGATACAGACCGAGCGGCCCGCCCCTGATCTGGCCGCCCAGAAGCACCGTGGCGCCCATATCCACTGTCTCGGCTTCAAGCCCGGTGGTGAAATCCTGGCGCACCGACTTGATGGTATGGCCCACCAGCTCCACCGCGCGCTGCAGGTCCGGCGCGCTCATGAGGGTTTCGGCCTTATCGGAGCCGGGCAGCTTGACGCCGCTCTTGAGCCGGCTGAGCGCGGTTTGCGTGACGGACAGATTGCCGGCGGTGGCGATGGCGATGACGCGCTCGCCGGGCTGCTCGGTGACGAACAGCTTGCGGTATGTGGAGACATTGTCGACGCCCGCATTGGTGCGGGTGTCGGCGATCATCGCCAGCCCGTCATTGAGCAGCATGCCGACGCAATAGGTCATGAACTGGACGCTCCCGCCCGGGAAAAGGAGCGCCCAGTGATAGCCGATTCCACCGCCAGGCGCGCGCGCTATTGCTGCAGCTGGGACGGGGGCGGCGATGCGGCGGGCGGGCTGTCCACCTGCAGGCTGACGCTGAGGCGCTCACCCTGTCCTCCATAGCTGGCGCCGCGCACCGGCGCCGCGCCCAGATAGTCCAGAGCCGAGGCAACGCGTACATAATTTGCGTCCGGGCAGACGCCATTGGCCGCATCAAATCCGACCCAGCCCAAACCTTCCACCTTCGCCTCGGCCCAGGCATGGGCGGCTTCCTGTCCGGCTTCGCCATCCCTGCGACGCAGATGGCCGGACACATAGCGGGCCGGCACGCCGAGCCAGCGCGCCGCGGCCAGAAAGATATGGGTGTGGTCCTGGCATACGCCCCGGCCGAGCTCGAAGGCTTCCTGTGCGCTATGGCTGACATCCGTCGCGCCAGCATCAAATGCGATCTGCGCATGGATCGAGCTCATGAGGCCGTGCAGCAGGTCGAGCCGGTCCTTGCGCCTGAGCGGATCGGCAAAACTGCGGATCGCCTCGCCGGGCTCTGTCAGGGGTGTTGTGCGCAGGAAGACGAGCTCCGGCTGGCGCTCCGGCCAGCCCTCAAGCGCGCCGGCGGTGTCGGACGTCTCCACCTCGCCGGACACGGTCACCGACAGCGCCTCCACAGGCCCGTCGGTATAGAGCGCATGCATGATATTGCCGAAGGCGTCCTCGCTTTGATGGATGCGCACGTCCGCGTCGGCATTGATCCGCCAGCGGCGCACATGCTGGCTGGCGCATGAGCGCGGCGTCTTGCGCAGGGCCTGGATCACCAGCCGGGGCGCACGGTCATAGCGATATGTGGTCTGGTGTTCGACGCGGATCAGCATGGACGCGCTCCTCAGCTCAGATATTGCTCGGTGATCGCCTGACCCAGCTGATTGTTCGCAGCGAGAAACTCCTCGATGAATTCATGCAGTCCGGACTGGAAGATGGCGTTGATGGACGCGCTTTCCAGCTGGCCCAGCCGGGCCGCAGCCAGGCGCTGGGCCGGACCGCGCCGGCCATAATCGGCCGCCAGGCGCTCCAGCGCATCCACAATGGCGCCCTGGCAGCTGGCCAGCGAACGCGGCATTTGCCGGTTGAGCACCAGCAGGTCGGCCACCAGCCAGGGCTTCACGCTGTCGCGATAGACCCAGCGATAGGCGGTCAGGGCCGAGACCTGACGCAGCAGGGTGGTCCACTGGTAATAGTCCAGCTGCCCGCCCACCGGTTCATCCTCGGGCAAGAGCAGGTGATATTTCACATCCAGCAGGCGCGCGGTGTTGTCAGCCCGCTCGATCGCCGCGCCCAAGCGCAGAAACCAGTAGGCGTCATTGCGCAGCATGGAGCGGCTGGCCGCCCCCTCCACCGCCACGGTGACCGACTTGACCCAGCTCAGGAATTCGGCGAATTCGGCCCGGCGCGCGGGCCGGCCCTGGTCTTCCAGCGCATTCCAGGCGCCATTGATCCCCTCCCATAGCTCCACAGTCAGCGCGGTGCGCACGGCGCGGGCATTGGTGCGCGCCCGGATGATGCAATTGCAGATGGATGAGGGATTTTCACTGTTGAACGCCAGAAACTCGCGCACCGCCAACTCGTCCAGCGTCCGGCCGCTGGCGTCGAACAGCGCGCCTGCGCCCGAGGAGTCCAGCGCGCTGCGCCAGACCTGGTCTGCGTTGTCCTCGCGCGAAGGCACGACCGACAGGCGCAAGGAGGCTTCCAGTATGCGGGCGATGAAATCGGCGCGCTCCACATAGCGGCCGACCCAGAACAGATTGTCAGCGCTTCTGGCCAGCATCACGCATCCAGCACCCAGGTGTCCTTGGTGCCGCCTCCCTGGCTGGAGTTGACGACCAGAGAGCCTTCCTTGAGCGCCACACGCGTCAGCCCGCCCGGCGTGGCCCTGGCGCCCTGCGGTCCTGTCAGCACGAACGGGCGCAGGTCCACATGGCGACCGGCCAGCTGCGTACCGCACAGGGTGGGCGCGGTGGACAGCTGCAAGGTGGGCTGGGCGATGAAGGCGGCCGGATCCGCAATCAGCTTGCGCCGGAAGATCTCGATCTCCTCCTGGGTTGCGGCGGGGCCCACCAGCATGCCGTACCCGCCCGATCCGCCAACCTCCTTGACCACCAGCTCATCCAGACGCGACAGGACTTCCTTGAGCGCATCTGGTTCACGGCACCGCCAGGTGGGCACGTTGTGAAGGATCGGGTCCTCGCCGGTGAAGAAGCGGATGATCTCAGGCATGTAGGTATAGACCGCCTTGTCGTCGGCCACGCCGGTACCCACCGCATTGGCCAGCGTCACATGGCCCGCCTGATAGGCCAGCATCAGCCCCGGTACGCCCAGCGCGCTGTCAGGATTGAAGGTCAGCGGGTCGAGGAAGTCGTCATCGACGCGCCGGTAGATCACATCCACCTTGCACGGCCCCTGGGTGGTGCGCATGAAAACCTGGGCGTTGTCGACATAAAGGTCGGAGCCCTCCACCAGCTCAACCCCCAGCTTGTCAGCCAGAAAAGAGTGCTCGTAATAGGCTGAATTATATGGCCCCGGGGTCAGCACCACCACACAAGGTTCGCGGGCTGCGCTAGCGGGGGCGGCGTCCTTGAGGGTCTGAAGCAGGAGATCGGTATAGGTGTCGACGGGCCGGACCCGGTGCTCGCTGAACAGGTCGGGAAAAAGCCGCATCATCATTTCGCGGTTTTCCAGCATGTAGGAGACGCCCGAAGGCGTGCGCGCATTGTCTTCGAGCACATAGAAGGCGTCCTCGCCGGTGCGCACCAGATCAATCCCGGCGATATGGACCCAGATGTCTCCCGGCGGGCGCCAGCCTGTCATTTCCGGCCGGAAATAGGGATTGGTCAGGACAATGTCGGCGGGAATGATCCCGGCGCGGATACACTCCTGAGCCCCGTATATATCGGCCAGGAACAGGTTGAGCGCATGGACGCGCTGCACCAGTCCCGCCTCCATCATCCGCCATTCGCGCGCCGAGAGAATGCGCGGCACGATATCAAACGGGATCAGCCGTTCACTGGTGTTGTGCTCGCCATAAAGGGCGAAGGTGATGCCCATCCGCCGGAAAAAGAACTCGGCCTGGCGCGCGCGTGCTTCAAGCAGATCAGGCGGCGACTCGTCCAGCCAGCGGGCCAGGGCGCGATAGCTCTCGCGCACCTCGCCTGACCCCGGCTGTCCTGTCATCTCGTCAAAACTCATCACGCCCGTCCTCCCCGCCTGGAGTGTGGGGCTCAATCCGACGCGGCTGCAACAAAAATGTTGCAAAGCAAGATAGTTTGGATCCGGGTGACGGCAACACAGGTCTTTGGCGTGAGACGCCAAAGCCGGGCGCCACGACCACGGCGCCGATATGAGGCTGGGGCAGCGCGGTTCTGGCAGAACATGTCCTGGCCGAGGCTTGCCATAACGAGCGCGCGCAGGCGCACTGCGCGGTCTGCCTCAAACGCACGCCCTTTACCGCGTGTGCATTTGCCTTGGTCCGCTCTGCGTTATTTACTGGGCCGAGACAGCCAGACGGGTTGATGCTTCAGGCCGTGCCAACATCTTCGATCATATCCTTCATCAAGCGCACAGCCCTGCTCGGCCTGGCCTGGCTGGTGATGACCGGCGGAGCGGCGGGTGCGCTTGTCTATGGCCTTGTTGCGGTACTGGCCGCGGCGGCGCTCAGCCTTGTCCTGCTGCCGCCCGGGCCGCGCCCTGCGGTGCTGATCCGTCTGGCGGCGCTAGCGCCGGATTTCCTCGTCAGGTCCATACTGGGCGGAGTGGATGTGGCCTGGCGGGCCCTGCATCCGCACCTGCCCGTAAGGCCGGGCTGGATCAATCTACCAACGCGCATGACTGACGGCCCGGCGCGTGCTCTGTTCGGGGCCGAGACCAGCCTTCTGCCCGGCACGCTCTCGGCGGGCTGCGACGGTGACGGATTGAAGATCCACTGTCTGGATCTGGATGCCCGCACCCGGGCCCGCCTTGAGGCCGAGGAGGCGCGCCTGGCGCGCGCGTTCTCCCAGCATGACGGCCCTGAGCCATGATGGCTGATCTGTTCATGCTGGCGGCGCTGGGCGTGCTCATCTCGATGGCCGGGGCGCTGTGGCGGGCCTGGCGCGGCCCGGGACGCGCGGACCGCATGATGAGCGCCCAGCTGATCGGCGCGGGCGGTGTGGGCCTGGCCGTGCTGATCGCCGCTGCGCGCGAAGAGCCCGCCATTCTGGATGTGGCGCTGGTGCTGGCCCTGCTGGCCGCGTTCGCCGCCCTGGCGTTTGTCAAGACAGTTACGGTTCAGGGCGCGGGCGATCCTGAAAGCGAGGAGGACCCGGCGCCATGAGCCCAGGCGAGCTACTCATCACCGCCCTGCTGGCGCTGGGCGTGTTCTTCTACGCCGCCGGCACGGTCGGCCTGATCCGTTTTCCCGACACCCATTCGCGCCTGCACGCCCTGACCAAGGCGGACAATCTGGGACTGGGCTTCATCGTTCTGGCGGCGGGCCTTCATTGGGGCGACGCCTGGATCGCGGGCAAGCTGGCGCTGATCTGGCTGCTGGCGCTGTTTGCGGCGGGCATGGCCGCCCAGCTGGTGGCGCGCGCCGCCCTCAAGCCGGAGCCGCGCGAGTGAGCCTGGCGTTCGATCTTGCCCTGTGCGCCTTCATTCTGGGCGCCGCCGCTTTGGCGGTGGCCGGGCGCAATCTGTTTGGTTCGGTCGTGTTCTACATCGTTTATGGCGTGCTCATCGCCCTGGCCTGGCTGAGCCTGGGCGCGGTGGATGTGGCGCTGGCCGAAGCGGCCATTGGCGCGGGCGTGACCGGCGTGCTGCTGATCGGCGCCTGGCAGGGTATGAAGGAGGCGGGCGCTCTGGAGGACTCACAGGCGCCGCCCTGGCCAGTACGTCTCTGGGCCGCGCTGGGCGCAGCACTGACGGGCGGGCTCGTGATCACCGCGATTATCGCCCTGCCCGGACAGGACGGTTTGACCCGCACGGTGGCCGATGAGCAGGGCGCGCTGGCGCTCGGCAATCCTGTCACGGCTGTGCTTTTGGGTTTCAGGGCCTATGACACCCTTCTTGAGACGCTGGTGCTCAGCGCTGCGCTGGCGGCGGTCTGGTCACTGTCTCCCGAACGGGTCTGGGGCGGCATACCCGGTCCGAAGCATGTCTCCCGGCCCGATGGGGTCATGGCCAGTTTTGGCCGTCTACTGCCGCCCCTGGGCCTGTTGGTGGGCGTGTATCTTGTCTGGGCGGGCGCCGATCAGCCCGGGGGCGCCTTCCAGGCCGGGACCGTGCTGGCGGCGGTGTGGATCCTAATCGTACTGTCAGGCCTGCGCGATGAGCCGCGCGTGTCCAGCCTGCCCTTGCGTGCGGTCATCATCGCCGGACCGGCGGTGTTTCTGGGCGCAGGGCTCGCCGGGGCGCTGGCCGGGCAGGCGCTTGGCTATCCGCCCGGTTACGCCCGGACAGCGATCCTGATCATCGAATACGCCTTGACCGTGTCGATTGCGGCCACCCTGGCCCTGCTCATCGCCGGACCGGCCAGGCGGTTGTCATGACCGAGCTGCTGGCCGAACGCGGACACGTGTTTGCGCTGACCGGCGCGGCGCTCATCGCGCTGGGCTTTTACGGCTTCATGGCGCAGCGCGCCGTGATCCGGCGCCTGATCTCCTTCAACGTGATCGGCAGCGGCGTGTTCCTGCTGTTCGGCGGGACGGGGTATTCAGCCGCCGGCGTGGATCCCGTCCCCCAGGCGCTGATCATCACCGGCATCGTGGTGGCCCTGGCCCTGACCGCCTTTGCGGCCGCGCTGGCGGTGCGACTGGCGCAGGGCGGGGACCGGGATGATGGGACCGACGACGGGGAGGCGGGTCCGTGAACCTGCTCTTCGCACTTGCCGGCGCCCCTTTGGCCTTTCTGCTGGCCAGCCTGATCGCCGGGCGCCATGGCGCGCGCCTGATCTGGATCGCCGCGCCCGTGATCACGGCCCTGGCCTTCTGGCTGGCGCTCGAAACCCATGCCCGGCCGCAAGGCGGGGCGCTGGGCGGCTGGATGCCGCCGCTGGGCATAGCGCTGGAGGCGGACGGGCTGGGCGCCGTCCTGCTGCTCACTTGTGCTTTGACCGCCTCTGTCACCGGACTGTTTGCGCTGGGCCGCTATGGCGGTGCACGTCCGGAATCGGCCCGGCGCTACACTTTCTGGCCGCTCTTCTACGGGCTTTGGGCGGGAATGAATGCGGTGCTGGTCAGCCGCGACCTGTTCAATCTCTATGTGGCCATCGAGCTGTTGTCGATTTGCGCCGTGGCGCTGGCCGCTTTTGGGTCCCGCCAGGCGGCGGTGAACTATATGATGATCGCGCTGGCAGGGTCGCTCGCCTATCTCCTGGGCGCGGTTCTGATCTATGCCGCCCTGGGCACTCTGGATATGTCGCTCATCGCTCAGCGCGCCCCTGAAGCGCGCGCAAGCGTCCTCATCGCCGCGGCTTTGATCACGGGGGGGCTTATGGCCAAGACCGCCCTGTTCCCCCTGCATGGCTGGCTCCCGCCAGCCCATGGCGCAGCGCCGACTGCGGTCAGCGCGCTGCTGTCGGCCCTGGTGGTGAAAGCCTCTTTCGTCATTCTGGCGCGAGTCTGGTTCGAGGGCCTGCCGGGCCTGGCCGGCGCCGGAGTCATCACCGCGTTTGGCGTTCTGGGCGCTGCAGCGATTGTGTACGGATCCGTGCTGGCGATCACGCAAACCGGGCTCAAGGCCCTGATCGCGTACTCCACCGTCGCCCAGCTCGGTTATCTGTTTCTGGTCTTTCCCCTGGCGGGGGGCGGGGAATCCGCCACGCCCTGGACAGCCGGAGCATGGGGCGCCATGGGCTTTCATCTCAGCGCCCATATGCTGGC
Source organism: Alkalicaulis satelles (assembly GCF_008630495.1). Lineage (GTDB taxonomy): Bacteria > Pseudomonadota > Alphaproteobacteria > Caulobacterales > Maricaulaceae > Oceanicaulis > Oceanicaulis satelles. Next base: position 128,910 of record NZ_VWOJ01000004.1, on the reverse strand, counting down.
CAAGGCCGGGCTGTTCCTGGCCGCAGGGCTGATGATCTATGGCGCAGGCGGCGGGCGTATCGCTGATCTGACCGGGCTGGCGCGCGCCATGCCGGTGACATCTCTGGCCTTCGGGCTGTGCGCGGTATCGCTGATGGGATTGCCGCCCAGTGGCGGGTTCATGGCCAAATATCTCATGCTCATCGCCGCGCTGGCCTCAGGCCAGTGGCACTATGCGCTGGTGATCCTGGCGGGCGGGCTGATGGCGGCGGCCTATCTGTTCAAGCCTCTGGCGCGCCTGTTCGCCGGAACCGGGACTCCTGCCATCCGGGCTTTGCCGCACAGGTCCATGGCGCTGGCGCCGCTGGTGCTGGGTGCGGCGGCGATTGCGCTGGGACTTCTGTCCGCTGAGCCCTATGCGCTCATGGTGTCGGGGCTGCCTGAGGCGGGCGAGGCCGGACTGGAAGAGGCTGAGCCATGAGCGCAGCCATGCTTGTGCCCATACTTCTGGTGCTGGCGCCGCTGGTCCCCGCACTGGCCAGCGCGCTGCTTTCAGGCCGTGCGCGCGCGCGCAACGCCATCAATATCGCTTTCGCCGCTTTCAAGCTGGGGGTCGTCGCCTATGCGCTGGCGGGCGTGGAGGCCGGTGCGTTCTATGAATGGCGCATCGCCTTCGTGCCGGGCCTGGACATGGTCTTGCGCCTGGATGCGCTGGCGCTGCTGTTCGTCACCCTGTCGGCTGTATTGTGGATGGCGACCACGCTCTACGCCATCGCCTATCTGAAGGGCTCTGCGCATCAGGCGCGCTTCTTCGCCTTCTTCAATCTGTGCGTGGTGGCGGCGTCCGGCATCGCCATGTCGGGCTCGTTGATCACCTTCTTTGTGTTTTACGAAATCCTGACGCTGGCGACCTGGCCGCTGGTGGTTCACACCGGCAGCGCCAAGGCCATGGCCGCCGGGCGCACCTATCTGGCCTACACGCTGGCGGGCAGCGCGGCTTTGCTGGCCGGCATCGTCTGGCTGGAAAGCGGATCAGGCCCGGTGGAGTTCGCCGCAGGGGCGGACCTCTCAGCATTCTCACCCCTGGCCGCCAGCATGATCTTCGTCCTGCTGATCGGCGGGCTGGGCGCCAAGACGGCCCTTATACCGCTGCATGCCTGGCTGCCCGCCGCCATGGCCGCGCCCGCCCCGGTCAGCGCGCTGCTGCATGCGGTGGCCGTGGTGAAGGCGGGCGCATTCGGCGTGGTCAGGGTGATCTATGATGTCTACGGCATCGAGACGGTGGCCGCCCTCGGTTTGGGCCTGCCACTGGCGGCGCTGGCCTCGGCCACCATCCTCTATGGTTCGCTCCAGGCCTTGCGCCAGAGCGATATCAAGAAACGTCTCGCCTACTCCACCGTCAGCCAGGTCAGCTATATCGTGCTGGGCGCGAGCCTGGCCGGACCGTTCGCCGTCATTGGCGGGCTGGTGCACCTGGTTCATCAGGGCCTGATGAAGATCACGCTGTTTTTCGGCGCGGGCGTGCTGGCCGAGCGCGCGGGCGTGACCGACATCCGCCAGTTGGACGGCGTCGGGCGGCGCATGCCGGTCACCATGGCCGCGTTCAGCATCGCCGCATTGGGCATGATCGGCGTGCCGCCCGTCGCAGGATTTGTGTCCAAATGGTATCTGGCCATTGGCGGATACCAGTCGGGCGCAAGCTGGGTGATCGCCGTGCTGATCGTCTCCAGCCTGCTCAACGCCGCCTATTTCCTGCCCTTGCTCTATCGCGCCTGGCTGAAGCCTGCTGCGCCGGGCCTGCCGGACCGGAACGCCCTGGCCGCCAGCCGCACCTGGCTGCTGATCGCACCAGGGGCCTTCACGGCCGCCGCAGCGCTGGGCGCCGGGCTGTTTGCCGGTTTTGAACTGAGCCCGCTGAGCTGGGCCGCTCTCATCGCCGAACGGATCTATCTGCCATGAGTGCGATCTGGCTGCTTCCCCTCGCCCTGGCCCTGCCGCTCACGCTGGCGTTGCTGAGCGCACTGCCCATCGTGCGCGACAGAAGCCTGAGCCTGGCCGCCGCAGCGCCCCTGCCGGGCCTGGCCGCCGCCCTGCTCGCGCCGCGCGGAGAGCTTCTGGTCCTGCCCGATCTGGTATTAGGGGCGAGCCTGGCGCTGAGCGAGACCGGCGCGCTGTTTCTGGGCGCGGCCAGCCTGCTCTGGCTCGCCGCCGGGCTCTATGCGCGCTTTTACATGCGCGGCAAGGACCGGGCGGGCCATTTCGCCCTGTTCTGGAATCTGTGCCTGGCCGGAAATCTGGGCGTGTTCCTGGCGGCGGACGCGGTCACTTTCTATGTGGCCTTCGCCCTGGTCTCGCTGATGGCCTTCCCGCTGATCATTCATGACCGCAGCCCCAAGGCGCTCAAGGCGGGCCTCGCCTATATCGTACTGGCCGTCATAGGCGAGGCGGCGCTGCTGGCCGGGCTGATGCTGGCGGCGGGCGCTGCGGGGGGCGTGACAGATATTGACGCCATCGCCGACGCCCTCTGGCTGTCGCAGGACCGTGCGCTCATCCTCGCCCTCCTGATCGCCGGGTTCGGCATCAAGGCGGGCCTGGTCCCGCTCCATGTCTGGCTGCCCGTAGCCCATCCCGCCGCGCCCGTGCCGGCCTCGGCGGTCTTGTCGGGCGCCATCGTCAAGGCCGGTATTTTCGGCCTGCTGATCTTCTTGCCCTTAGGCGAGAGCCTGACGATGAGCGGGGGCGCGCTGGCGGTGCTGGGCTTCGCCGGCGCGTTTGGCGCGGCTCTCTACGGCCTGACCCAGCGTGACCCAAAGGCGGTGCTGGCCTATTCCACCGTCAGCCAGATGGGCCTGATCATGGCCGCTCTGGGCGCCGGACTGGCGGCGGGGCTGGAAGCGGGCGTGCTCACAGCCGCTGCGGCGATCTATGCGCTCCACCACGCCCTGGCCAAGGGGGCGCTGTTTCTGGGCGTGGGCGCCGTACAGGCCGGCTCGGGCGCGGCCGCCCTGCGCCAGCGCGCAGTGCTGGCCCTGATCGCGCTGTCGGTGGCGGGATTGCCGCTCACAGGCGGGTCGCTGGCCAAGCTGGCGCTGAAGGCGCCTCTGGACCCGTTCAGCGAGATGCTGATCACCGCCTCGGCCTTCACCACAGCGCTTCTCCTCGCCCGCGCCCTGGCCCTGTTGCGTCCGGACGGCGCGGCAGGCGCGCGCGCGCCCTTATCACGGTCTCTGCCGGTTCTGGTTCTGGGCGCGGGCGCGCTGGCCCTGCCCTGGGCTGTCTGGCCACAGAGCGGGCTGCCGCATGGTTATGCCTGGCAGGTTCAGGCCCTGGTCTCCGGGGCGGGACCGCTCATGCTGGCGGCGCTGGTTATCCTGGCCGCACAGCGCTGGCGGCTGACCGGGCTGCAGGCCCCGCAGGGCGATTTGCTGGCGACGGCATGGACGGCGCTGGAAATATCGAGCGCATTGGCGGGCGCGATGGCCAAACGCCTTGCTGACGCGCTGCCGCAACCGGGCGGGCGGAGTGCGCGCAGGCTCATGATGAGCGCTGGTGAAATGGCGCACCGGATCGAGCGCGTCCTGGCCAACCGTCTCGCCAGCCTGATGCTTTTGCTGGTCCTGATCACCGCGGCTCTGGCCCTGTGAGGATGAGGGCTGCATCTTCGGCACTCGCCTTATGCGCGCAGCTTGCATGCGCTCCGCGACGCCGCCATGCCGGACGCCTGATGCGATCGCGGCCCCGAATACACCTCAAGTCATAAGAAAAATCAGTGCGGCGAGCAACAAATAATCGTTTTATTGCTTTAATGATTTAATCTATTCGGAGCGATGCATGATATAGCGCTTTCACATTGATGCAATTATCTTTATCTGGACTATTGTGGCTGCTTGTTACAATGTGAACCCCGTATGATCCGTCGAAAATATGGTCCGGATCTTCCATCTGGCTCACTCGCTTGAGTTCGCGGGCGCCGGCACAATAGACCATTATGAGTAGCATATTGACAATCTAAAAACTTTGGGTTGCTATGCGCGACGCTGCCTTTTGAACAAGCATGGCGACGCCAGATGCCTCAACCCTGTGAATATATCACGGCGAATTTCTTCAAGGCCGGCCGCCATAATGAATTATGCGGCAATATTATAATTTATCCCGACCATATCATCAGCGCAAAACAAGCGATTTACCCAAATAAAATAACGATTTGGGGCTGCGCCAACAGATGAAACCTGATGCGCCCTCTCCATATCATCTCAGGTCGAAATTAAACCCTCTGACATTAGAGCTCCCGGTTGAGTGCAGCGCTTATACTTCATTGAAGCGCGCACGCAGCGCACTGTTGGGAGAAGAAGATTCCGGCCACGGGCCAGGACCGTCCATGTTTGATGCCGACGTGGTGTCTTTTGCACACGGCGAGGGTCTGCGCAGAGCCTATCCTGAATCCATTACAGCGATGCGTCACGCCTTGTCAGACCCCACTCTGCTTCCAATTGAAAACTATATGTTTTTGCAGAAATTCAAAAGTTTAAGCGCAGAAATCACCAGACACTTCATGGAGATTGGCGTTCCGCCCGACCTCGCTGGCAATACCGCAATTGATGCAGGCACAACGCGCTTGATCATTGCAGGTCTGGATTTAATGGCTCAGCGCGGCGATACAGTCATTACTTTTTCAGGATTCTATCATCCGCTTGCCGCCTGGTGTGCATATCGTGGATTGAAGCTTTGCGTTATTCCCACTTCGCCCGAGAACAGCCACCGCCCATCCGCCAAGCAACTCTTGCAATGGCTTGAAGAAAACGCTCCCCCCACGCCGCCGATATTAGTGCTGTTTAACCCCTCAATGACTGGTGCAATTTGTGGCGTCAGAGAAATAGAAGAATTGTCGGAGGTTATATTAAATTTCCGAATGTGGGCGATTGAAGACGCCCTGTTCGCCAATTGTGAATTTGACGTTGCAGCGCGCTCAGTCAGATTGGCGGCGGGCTGCGCTGCAGAACAAGTGCTTACTGTCTCCGGAGCCAGCAAGAATTTCGGACTCGCCAATATGCGCATCGGATGGGCTTGCGGCGCCCCCAAACTTATTCATGCCCTGTCTGAATACATTACGACCAGCTCCGCCGCCACGCCCCAGCTCTCTAAAATTGCAGCCCTGCACGCCCTGCGCGCGCCCTCGGAATACTACGAACTCAATAATAAAGAAATCTTGTTCCGAATCAATCTTGCAATCGAAACCATTAATCATGTTGATTTGAATTTGCGTACGATTTTTGAACATGAAAAATCGATCATCAAAGCCGCTCACACTCCCAGCGCCGGACACTCCATACTCATTGATTTTTCCGGATTTGTTAGTTTGCTCAATAAAAAAAATCTTAAATTTGAAGACAGCGCGGATCTCACACGATGGATTTTAGCGTCCGCCAAGGTGGCTTTCGCCCCGGGACAATCACATGGGTTTGAAGGTTATCAGCTCAGAATGAATATCGCCTCAATTGGCTCATCATTAACCTATCCCGCCTCCCTTTCAATTGAGAGTCAATGGAATGGCCAATGGACCAATGCCCAATCCAAGGCCTTTGAAGCGGGTTTTGCCGAAGGCCGGGCCATCATCCAGTCCGCCCTCACAGACCGTGTCGAGCCTGTATTGCGAATGGCGCTTCAAAATCCTCCGGCGCAGGTCAATACAGCCCGCAAAAGCGCACAGAAACCCCGTGCGATTCATGGGATGCGCGAGACTATTCATGAGTGTGATGCCGTGCTCATGGACGTCTGGGGTGTCCTCACTGATGGAAGCCGCGCCCACGCCGGCGCGCAGACAACCTTGCGCCAGCTGGCAAAAGAATGCCGCCCCGTGATATTGATCTCTAATACTTCAAGACTTGGTTCCGATTTATCTCATCACCTTTCACGCATTGGAATCCAGCCGGACTGCTATGCCAAAATTGTAACAGGTGGCGATCTGGCATTCCGGAGCGTACAACGCCGGAAATCAGGATCAACTGAATTGGGCCAAGCGTGCTATGTCTTGGGCTTTCAGCCTGGTGGACATTGGGCAGATGCGGCGGGCTTGAACGTTGTTACCGATATCGAGAAAGCAGACTGGTTGCTCGCTGTTGGCTATATTGATGATGAATATATAAACGACAACCATCTCGAAATTTTAAGGCGGGGCGCAGATCGCCGCTTGCCACTTCTGATCAGTAATGCCGATACATCCATCATCATTAATCAGAAAATGTGTTTGGGGGTTGGAATTCTCGCCGCCCATTATCAATCGATGGGGGGCGCGGTCCATATTTTTGGAAAACCTCACCAGGAAATATACCATGAAGCCGCCATGCATGCGGCCACTCAACTCAGCCGGGATTGCATTGAGCCCCGGCGCATCCTGGTGGTCGGGGACTCATTCAATAGCGACATCGCCGGCGCCGCGTCATTCGGAGCAAAGTCCCTGCTGATCACCGCCACTGGAGTGCATGCATCAGACCTGCATCCCGGAGGCGATGGCTCACTGTGCAACGACACACTGATGCGCTTGTGCCGAGACCATCAATGCGTTCCCGACATGACCCTAGGTTCCGTCACATGGTGAAGCAGGCCCGGCATACGGTCATGGTTCTGGGCTCCGGCGTCATCGGCGGCCAGGTCGCCGATCTGCTTAGCCGCATGGACAATCGATATCACATTATACTTGCTTCACGCACTTTGAATAAAGTCAATGAAAGAGCCAATCTTACAATCACTTCGGCCATGTGCCTGGGCCTTGAGCCCAAGGTGGATATTTATTGCCTTGATGTCCAAAATATCGATCAAACCGCATCCCTTATATCAAGCCTGTCCCCTGATTTAATTATCAACGCCACGTCACTTCAACCTTTTTGGGCGATCTCTTTATTAGAGAAACCTCTTTTCCAACGGCTACAACAGGCCAGGATCGGCCCATGGCTGCCCAACCATCTCGCAACGGCCCGCACCGTCATGCTCGCCGTCGCCGCCAGCGGTTCTCAGGCGTCGGTGATCAATGCCGCCTTCCCCGATGTTGTGAACCCGGCCCTTCACAGCGTCGGATTGGCGCCTTTGGTCGGTGCAGGCAATATCGCCAACCTTATCCCGAGCCTTCAACGCGCCTGCGAAAAGATCATGGGCGCGCCGCGCGACCGGCTGAGCTTGAGGTTCGCAGCCCATCATGCAGCTTGCAACGAGATCTCAAGCACCGGCCGCCCAGACCCCGCCCCCTACGCGCTGAGCCTGATGCTTGATGGCCGAGAGGCTTCATCTGACATCCAGCACAGCGCACTCTTCAAAAGCGTAGTGGATGACTTCCGGCGTGTGAGAGGCATTGCCGGGCAAATCGTGGCGGCTTCCAACGTGGTTGCCGTAGCGGTAGCGCTTCTGGATGAGCGCAATACCCGCGCCATGCATGCGCCAGGGCCGCACGGCCTGCCCGGCGGCTACCCTGTACGCATTGGAAAAGGGGGCGTGTCACTCGACTGCATTGGCGGGTTTGGCTCTGATGAGGCGATATCGGTCAATGAGGCTGGCGCTGTTGTGGAAGGTATTGAAGCCATACTCCCCGATGGAACCATCATATTTACTGATCAGGAAATGACAGTGTTAAAGAATGAATTTGGATACTACTGCAAGAAAATGCATGTCAACGAAGCAAGCCTTCATGCCGAAGAGTTGCAATCTCGCTATCAGTCTTACATCAAAAAGAGCCCCCGATGACGTGTACGATAGACCAATCCGATGAAGCCAGCATCGTAACGCTGAACAGGCGTGGCCGCACATCTACAATACTGAACGAGATTAATGCGTATTTCGTTGACTTGGCGAGCCAGGCTTCAAGGCCTGTGCTCGATATCGGATGCGCCATGGGCGTTGCCGCCCTCGCCGCGCTGCGATCTGGCGCCTTTGTTCACGCGAATGATATTGACCCCGGACACTTACGGATTCTGCAAGACGCCGCGCCTATTGAGCTGCGGGACAGTCTGAAACTCGTGTGCGGCCGTTTTCCGAACGAACTTGCCTATGAGGAAAACCAGTTTGATGCCATCCACGCATCGAATTTATTGAATTTTCTCACTGGTCACGACATCGAAGCGGGTATGCACTGCGTTGCCCGATGGCTGGCGCCGGGGGGACGCTTCGTATCGATCTCGGGTTCGCCGTTTGCGGCTAACATTCGTGGGTTTATTCCCCATTACAAGAATTCGAAAGCCAAAGGTCTGCGCTGGCCTGGAGAGTGCTACAATATACATCAATATTCCAATCACCCTACATTATATGAACTGCCTGATTTTTTACACCTCCTCGACCCTTCAGTACTAGGGCGCGCAGCCAGGGCCGCCGGGCTTGTCGTAGAGAAAGCCGCCTATATTCATCGGCGGCACACCCCCAGCTATATCCGCCTGGATGGCCGCGAAAACGTCGTTCTTGTGGCCCGCAAGCCGCATACGTCAGGAGGGAAAGATTTGCATCTGTAGCTCAATCGGAAAAATAGCTGGAACAGGAAACCGGGAAGCGGCGAGACGTTCATTGTGATTGTCCAGGGCATCGTCATGAGAAAACGGATCGCAAGCGGAATGGGGACCTCTACAGCTCAAGAGCACCAGCTTTGGGAGTTGGAAGGTGCGGGTTCGAATCCCGTCAGATGCGCCACCATTTTGAACGCTATCGCTTCCGGCCTGGCGCGCCCTCAAAGCGCTGGGCCCTGGAAGCCACGAGTATCCAACCTGGATAAGAAAGGAGGTGATTTTCAATGGTGAAAGTTCCAGCTTTCAGGAAAGCTCCAGCGATCGAAGAGATACGCACTTCACTCTCGCGAGTGAGTTCGCGTCTCTCTGCGGTCTCGGCGCCACTCGCGACGCGTTCGGCGCCAGTTATGGGAGTTCCACTCGGAGCGCCACCGCGAGCGGCGGTGCCACTGAGTGCGCTTGACGATGTCAGTGTGCCAGCGGCCCATCCATTCGCAGTGGATGCAGTGCCAGTTGCTGATGCAGCGCGCACCGTCTCCCGTGCACTGACTAGCCTTAATTCGGTTCCAACTCGCTGATCCGGAACCGAAACAAGGCTAGATGCGTACATCCGTAACAACGGATGATGATGCCCTGGAAAAGATGCCCTGGAATAGATGCCCTGGTTCGGCTGCGGAGGCTTGTCTTCCGCAGCCTTACCTGGCGGCCCATCCCAGCGCGCGAGCCCCTCGCATCAAAAGCAGACGCAACAGGGCGTCGGACGGAACCGGCCCGGCCGCTTCCAGCCTGTTATCAGCAAGCCGTATCAAATGGCGAACCACAAGCCGGGGATCTGACTTGATTGCAGCCGTTTCAATCATTCGTGTGAGCCGCTCCGCCTGAAACAACATAAACCTGACGTCCTGACACATCGCGGGCGCAGGCTCGGCGCCCCGGGTCATGGCGAGTGCCCGCGCCACCCTCAAACCCGGGTTCCAGCTTTCGTTGAAGAACAAATCAAAAGACACATCAATTATATCATTCATATCCGAATTCAGCATAGGCGCCATCACGGCTGATTTTATCATTGGGCTGCTTTTTTGAAGCTCACCGTAATCAGCATTTTCGTGAAAATATCTCTCCATTGCATCACAAAGATCATCAATCAGAATGCTATTTCCATGGCTTGATTTCATATCTGAACCATCTGTGCGCACGACCTGGTGGGGCACGAGTTCATACTGACGCCAAGCGCCATCGTCCTGGAGACGGTCAAGCAGCTCCAGTCGAATTTCTGTACTTGTACGCCACTCCTGGCCCATCACATGCACAAGGCGATCTAACCCCGGTATTTCGCCTCGAATTGAATCCCACAGTATGAGAGCGCGCAAATGTTCCGTGGGAAAACCATCTGAACGTGCAAGCACGCAGCGCGCATAATCCGACCGGCCCGTCTCCAAAACAATAGAACCATCAATGTCCTGGAATATAGTAGATTTTCTCTTTAGCTTTTCGATCATTGCATCGACATGCTGTATCGAATTTGATTCAGGAATATTGCGCTCAATAACAACCCCCAGCCTGCTTAATGTATGGGCCTGCTCCTGCATGACACGCGCAATCGCCGCTTTCCAGATTGCGTGAATGTCCTGGTCTCCTGACCGCCACAGGTCGAGAACACGATCGGCCTCATCATCATGCCTTGCCAGCTCCCGTACGATGGGGGCGTCCGCCGACAGGGCGTCTTCGATCTGGAGACCGCAATCGGCTACATATTTCGCGTAAAGCGCTCCAAGCCGGGGTGATAATAATTCAGATCCGTCAAGATATTGCGCCGCACCCGCCGCTATAAGTCCCGCAATTGATTCCGCTATATTGCGGCCAATATCACAGACAACAGATTGGCGCTGGACGTCTGCACCAAGGGTTTCCCATAGAGACGCCAGTGCGTTTCCGATCGCAATATTTCTCAAGTGACCCACATGCAGCGCCTTATTCGCATTCGGGTCACAGAAAGCGACAAGTACATTGTGGTTCTGGAAAGGCCTGCAGGCATCGAAATTGCACGCCAATTGCCAATCCATGCGCGCGGACAAGAAATGTTCTGAAAACCGAAGAAACAGTTTCTGTTTTGAATAGCGGGCAGCCTCAATGCCATCCAAGCGCTCGAAATCCGCCTCAAGTGATCTCCCGGCCGTTTTGGATATGCCCGCCCTGATGACAACTGCCGCATCTGCGTTCGATTTCAGACTGCGGCGAAAGTCTGACTGCAACGCAATTGGCCCCAGACGAGCTCTAATTACAGATTCAATACTTTGGGTCAGATTTATATCGTCAAAATTAATATTTATTGTCTCCATCGCACTTCGCTTTCCGATAAGCATAAGAAGTGGCTAAAAGCGGGTCAAAAAGAAACGATACTGATTGACACGGTCAATCTCCTGAATGGCAGCAAGCTGCCTGCTATTGACGCGTTAAGCTGCACACAACGTGCAACAAAATTATAAATTGCATTTTCCCACACGATGTGACGCCTGTGTCAAATGAATTCAGCCTTTCAGATAGGGGGCGCCGATCTGACCTGGCCGCGGCTTGGCGTGCGGCAGTCGTCCAATAACGCCGCCATCAGGCCGGCTGGAGGCGCCGCTCTGGAAAACCTGACCTGCCCGGCCATACAGCGGGAAAAGACCCGGGCGCCCGTTTTGGATTTGCGCCGCGATGTGTCAGCGATCCGGGCCGGCGGCCTGGGTGACATCGCCGGACCGCTCCAGGATTGGAGCGGCGTCGACATCCTGGCAGTCCATCATTTCCGCCACACGCTGGAGCGCGGCGATGATCATGTGCTGTTCCCACTCCGGCGCCCGGCGGAAGGCGCGCAGGAAACCCGCCTGAAGCAGTTCGGGCGCCGCACTGACCGCTTCCCGCCCGGCAGGCGTTAACTCGGCGATCACCGAACGGCCGTCGCGCGGGCTGCGCCGCCGCGTAACCAGCCCGGCGCGCTCCAGCCGGTCGAGGATGGCCGTCACGGTTGGCGGGCTCAGCGACACCGCGCGAGACAGCGATTTGGGCGTGGCCTCCGCTTCACGGCCCAGCGCCTGGAGCAAAACCAGCTGTGGCGCGGTCAGCCCGGTTTCGCGCTCCAGCTCGCGCGAGCGGATATCAACGGCCCGGATAATGCGTCTTAGCGCAATAAGAATGACGTCATGCTCGCTCATGAAGCGGCCATAGCGCGGCTTTCCAGCCAAGGGAACCGAAATGTGAATATGATTCCTGTGCGAATAAATTTTGCCCGGTTCTGCCCTGTGCCGAGATGCGCTGCGAGCTGTTGCACGATCGCAACATAAGCCTCCAAACCCTTACAAAATTGGCCATAAATCAATCGATTCATAAGCGAGATCGTCCGCGTTCCGCCTCAATTCTCGTCCGGGCGCCTGCAAGCGGTGGCCAAGAACGGCGCGACGCATATAACAAGCCCACGAATTATTTTGATAGCTGAAAGAGGGCATAGCTCATGACAACCTTCCGGCAACGCGCGATGGCCACCACCGTGATGACCGCCGCAGCCGCCGCTCTGACGGGCGCCGCAGCGGCCCAGGTCGACGTGGTGACGGTCACCGCCACCAAGGTCGAGGCTGACGCGCAATCGATTCCGGTCGCCGTCAGCGCGCTTGATGGTGGTGATCTCGACGAGCTGCGGGTGGACAATTTCACCGACTATCTGATCCAGCTGCCCGGCATCACGGCCGGCGGTTCAGGTCCGGGACAGAGCACCATCTATATCCGCGGCCTGGCGTCCACGACGCCCAATCTCACCGTCGCCGGCGTCGCCGGACTGTCGCCCAATGTGGCCTTCTATCTCGACGAACAGCCTCTGGCTCAGCCGGGGCGCAATCTGGATGTCTATGCGGTGGACCTGGAGCGCGTCGAGGTGCTGCCCGGCCCCCAGGGCACGCTTTACGGCGCCAGCTCCCAGGCTGGCACGGTGCGCCTGATCACCAACAAGCCGGTGCTGGGCGAGTTCCAGGCGTCGTCGCGCTTTGGCGTCTCCTTCACCCAGGACGGTGACATGAGCAACAAGGCCGAGGGCGTGGTGAACCTGCCCTTCGGCGATAATTTCGCCGTTCGCCTGGTGGCCTATGTGGACAATCAGGGCGGCTATATCGACAACGTGGCGGGCACGCGCAATGCGTCTGAGTCTGCGCGCTTCCGTCCTGAAGGGACCGTCCGCGCCAATGGCGTGCCGGTTTCGGCCCAGCGCGCCGGCTTCCAGTCCACCGCCGATCTGTCGGGCGTGACCTTCCTGGACGCCGATAATGCCGGGCTGGTGCAGGACAATTTCAACTCCACCACCTATGCCGGCTTCCGCCTCTCGGCGCGCTACGAGTTTGATCCCGAATGGCGCCTGACGGCGGGCTACGCCCAGCAGCGCATCGAGGCTGACGGGGTGTTCTTCGTCGATCCCGAGCTGGACGATCTGCAGATCCAGCGCTTTGAACAGGACCGGATCGAGGACGAGTTCCGCAATGTGAACTGGACGCTGGAAGGGCGCCTTGGCGCGCTGGACGTGGTCTATACCGGCGCCTTCACAGACCGCTCCACTGACCAGCGTGTCGACTATTCGGACTATCTCTTCGTCGGTCAGTACCTGCCCTACTATATCTGCGACGGCTCGGTGACCTATCCGGGCGCGGCCGATCCGGCAGGCGTGTGCCAGCCGCCCAACCTGTATGTGACTTCGGCCTCACAGACCGATGTGTGGACCCATGAAGCGCGCGCCACCACGCCCCAGGACCGGCGCATCCGCGCCACGTTCGGCGCGTTTTACAGCGACCTGACGCTGGTGGAGCGCAATGACTTCACCTATCCGGGCATGATCGCAGCCGAGCCGTTCGGTCCGTTCGCGCCGAACTTCCCCTTCCCCGGCGCGTTCCAGTCTGATCCCGGACCGTTCCCGGCCGGAGTGATCTTCCGCAATGACGTGCGCCGCACCGACGAGCAGCGCGGCGTGTTCGGCGAGGTCACGTTCGACCTCGTGCCCGATGTCTTCGCGGTCACGCTGGGCGCACGCTGGTATGATATCGACGTGAACCTGGAAGGCACGGCCAATTCGTCCTTCTGTAATTCAGGCGGCGTTGACCAGAACGCCTTCGGCACGAATATCTCCGATCTCTATGACGGGTCGGGTTCGTTCACCTTCGTCGGTTCGTGTGATCCGGCGCTGCGCCAGACCTTCACGACAGCTGACAGCCTGGCCGACATCATCGCGGCGGGGTATTCGCCCGCCCAGGCCGAGCAGATCTTCAACTCGGTGCGTGCGCCGTCCTCGGCCCAGACCGACGGGGTGATCACCAAGGTGACGGCCACCTGGACGCCGACCGATCACACCTTGTTCTACGCCACCTATTCGGAAGGTTTCCGGCCGGGTCTGCTGAACCGTCCGGGCGGCGCGCCGGGACCGGGCGACTACACTGTTCCCTTCGCGCTCGACACCGATGATGTGCGCAATTACGAGATCGGCTGGAAGACCGAGCTGTTCGACCGTCAGCTGCGCTTCAACGGCAGCGCCTTCTATGTCGAGATCGACCGGCTGCAGACCACGATCTTCGATCCCAGCATCGTCAACCTGTTCTTCTCCGACAATGCGGCGGATGCGGAAATCCGCGGCGTGGAGGGCGATTTCGTCTGGGCGCCCATGGAGATTCCGGGCCTGACCGTGGCGGGCGCCTTCTCGATCCTGGACACTGAAATCACCCGGGTGATCACGCCGACAGATGACGTGACCGCCGGATCCGATCTGGCCTTTGCGCCGAGCCTCCAGGGTAATCTGCGCGCCCGCTATGAGTGGGGCCTGGACAATGGCTGGATGGCCCATGTCATGCCGCAGATGATCTATTCGGATGGTTCGCGCAGCGATGTCATCGACATCAACTCGGCCAATCTGAGCAGCTACACGGTGTTCTCCCTGTCCGGCGGCCTGACCGCCGATCAGTGGAGCGTTGAGCTGTTCGCCGACAACATCACCAATGAGCGCGCCCAGCTGAGCAATAACTTCGTGTTCGACCGGGAGCGGGTGACGATCATGCGTCCGCGCACCATCGGCCTGCGTGTCGGCGTCCAGTACTGACGCCGGGCGCAACACGATGTTGTCTCAACGGCCTCACAGCCGATAATGGAAAGCGTCCCGCATTGCGGGGCGCTTTCTCTTCTTTTTCTCGAGGCGCGATTTGACTACGGCTTCCAGCTCAACTGACGCCGCCCTGAAAGCGGCCCAGGACCAGGTCATGAAAGGCGCGTTCGCAGACGCGCTGGAGACCCTGGCGCCGGTTCTGGCCGCCGAACCCGGTCATGGCGAGGCGCTCTATATGAGCGCGGTCTGTCAGCGCTATCTGAAACAGTTTGGCGCAGCGCAGGCCACGCTGGACGCGCTCAAGGCGGCCCAGCCCGAGTTTGGCCGCGCCTGGCAGGAGGAGGGCCATCTGCTGCGCGCGCAAGGAGAGTCCCGGCGGGCTCTGGCCGCCTATCAGCGCGCTTGCCAGTACAATCCAGCCCTGACCGCCAGCTGGGCCGTCCAGGCCGACATCCTCACCGAACTGGGTCAGAGCGCCGAAGCGGCCCAGGCCGCCGCACAGGGCGCACGGGTGGCGGGGCTGCCCAAACCCCTGATCGCAGTCATGCATCATCTCCATGAAGGGCGGCTGATGCGCGCCGAGACGCTGTGCCGGAGCTTCCTGAAAGCCAATCCCAAGCATGTCGAAGGCATGCGCCTGCTGGCCGAGATTGGCGTGCGTTTCAACATCACCGACGACGCCGAGTTCCTGCTGGAAAGCGCACTGGAATTCGAACCGGACAATGTCCAGGTGCGCCTGGATTACATCCAGGTGCTGCGCAAGCGCCAGAAATTCGCCGCCGCCCTGGACCAGGCCCGCCAGCTCATGGCGCGCGATCCGGACAATCCGCTCTTCCTGTCCCATTTCGCCATCGAGGCGATGCAGACCGGCGATTACGAGGCCGCGCTGAACGCCTTTGACAAGGTGCTCGAAACCCTGCCCGGCGACCCGGCCACCCTCACCTCGCGCGGTCATGCGCTGAAAACGGCCGGGGAAAGTGAACGGGCCGTCGGCTCTTACAAAGCCGCGCTGGCCAGCCAGCCATCCCATGCCGACGCCTGGTATGCGCTGGCCAATCTGAAGACCTACCGCTTCTCAGATGAGGAGCTGGCCGCAATGGAAAAGAGTGAGGCGGACGGCGCCCTGTCCCACGCCCAGCGCATCCATCTCAGCTTCGCGCTCGGCAAGGCGTATGAAGACCGCAAGGACTTCGAGCGCGCATTTGGCGCCTATGCGCGCGGCAATGAGCTGAAACGCCGCCAGACCCGCTACACGTCAGATCAGATGGAAGAAGAGCTGGAGGCGCAAAAAGCACTCTGCACGCCGGACCTGTTCGCCAGACAGTCCGGCAAGGGTCATGACGATCCCGCCCCCATCTTCATCGTCGGCCTGCCGCGCGCGGGCTCCACCTTGCTGGAGCAGATCCTCGCCTCGCACAGCCAGGTCGACGGCACGCTTGAGCTGCCCAATATCCTGGCCATCGCCCACTCCTTACGCGGACGCGACCGGTCTGACCGCACGCGCTATCCGCGCATCCTGCACGAGATGGAGGGCGGCAAGCTGGAAGCGCTGGGGCGGCGCTATATCGAGGAAACGGCGATCCATCGACAGGGCGCGCCCTTCTTCACCGACAAGATGCCCAATAATTTCCGGCATATCGGCCTGATCCGCCTGATCCTGCCCCACGCGAAGATCATTGATGCGCGCCGCCATCCCATGGCCTCGTGCGTGTCGGGCTTCAAGCAGCTCTTCGCCGAGGGACAGGAGTTCACCTACGGGCTTGAAGAGATCGGGCGCTATTACCGGGCCTATGTGGAGCTGATGGATCATTGGGATACAGTGCAGCCCGGATCGGTGCTGCGCGTCATCCACGAGGATGTGGTGGACGATATCGAGACCCAGGTGCGCCGCATCCTGGACTTCTGCGGCCTGGCTTTCGAGCCCGCCTGCCTTGAGTTTCACAAGACGCGCCGTCAGGTGCGCACGGCCAGCTCCGAACAGGTGCGCCAGCCGATCAATCGCGCCGGGCTGGAACAATGGCGCGCCTTTGAGCCCTGGCTGGATCCGCTCAAAGACGCGCTCGGGCCGGTGCTGGACGACTGGCGGCGGGATGGCGCGCGAGCGACACGGGGGGCTTTAAGCGCATGAAACAGATCGAACCGGCGGTGTTCTTCCCCGCCGCCATCCTGGCCGTGGCCGGCGTCGCCTTCGCGGTGCTGGCCGGCGATCAGGCCGAGGCCGTATTCACCACGATACGCGACGTCATCACCCAGTATGCGGGCTGGGTGTATTCGGTAGGCGTGGGCGCATTTCTGACCGGCGCTTTCGTGGTCGCGCTCTCCGACTGGGGCCGCATCCGGCTGGGGCCGCAGGACAGCGAGCCGGAATATGGCTTCCTGCCCTGGTTCGCGATGCTGTTCTCGGCAGGCATGGGCATCGGTTTGATGTTCTTCGCCGTGGCTGAGCCGTTAACCCACTATTTGAACGCGCCACACGCCGAGCCCGAAACCCTGGAGGCGGCCCAACAGTCCATGGTGCTGACCTTCTTCCACTGGGGCGTTCACGCCTGGGCGGTGTACGCCATTGTGGGGCTGAGCCTGGCCTATTTCGCGTTCCGGCACGGCCTGCCCCTGACCATACGCTCGGCCCTTTATCCGCTGATCGGAGAACGCATTTACGGCCCGCTGGGCCATATCGTGGATGTGCTGGCGATTCTGGGCACGCTGTTCGGAGTGGCCACCTCGCTGGGCTATGGCGTCACCCAGATCAATGCCGGGCTCAACACCCTGTTCGGCGTCGCCATCGCGGTGGAGATCCAGGTCGGCCTGATCGCCGTGATCACCCTGATCGCCACCGGCTCGGTGCTGGCGGGCCTGGATGCGGGCATCCGCCGGCTCAGCGTTTTCAACCTGTCCCTGGCTACAGCCTTGCTGGTCTTTGTGCTCATAGCCGGACCGACCCTGTTCCTGATCAGCGCCTATGTTCAGAATATCGGGGAATATATTTCCAGCCTGGCCAGCCTGACCTTCAATGTGGACGCCTATGGCGATGGCGGCTGGATCAGTGACTGGACCCTGTTCTACTGGGGCTGGTGGATTTCCTGGTCGCCCTTTGTGGGCATGTTCATCGCGCGCATCTCGCGCGGGCGCACGATTCGCGAATTCATTCTGGGCACGCTGCTGGGTCCGGCCCTGTTCACCTTCGCGTGGATGACGATTTACGGCAATTCGGCCCTGCGCCTGGCCTTGAGCGACGCCGCCGCGCCGCTGGTGGAGCTGGTGCGCGCGGAGGAAACGCCGCTGGCCCTGTTTGCGTTTCTGGACACCTTGCCCTTCGCCTCCATCACCTCGGTAGCGGCGATCATTCTGGTGACCACATTCTTCGTCACCTCCTCGGACTCCGGATCCCTGGTCAAAGCCACGCTCGCCACAGGCGGCAGCCTCAACCCGCCCGTATGGCAAAGGCTGAGCTGGGCGCTGCTGGAAGGACTGGTGGCCGGCGTCCTGCTGGTGGCGGGCGGACTGGCTGCGCTGCAATCAGCCACCATCGCCGCGGCGCTGCCCTTCACCCTGGTGATCATTCTGGCCTTTATCGGTCTGGTGCGCGCCTGGTCCATGGAGACCAAGCGGCGCGCCGGCGCCAAGACCGCCGTCCAGCTGCCGGTGGAGGGGGTGGCGGTGCCATGGAGGGTCCGCCTGAAGCTGATGTTCGCCAATCCGCGCGCAGATGAAGTCAGCGCCTGGATGAGTGAGACCGCCGGCCCGGCTTTCGCGGACGTGGCCAAGGAAATGACCCTGAACGGCCTGTCGGCGCAGGTGGAGACGATTGAGGACGGCGTGCAACTGACGGTCAGTCATGAGACCGGACCCGATTTCGTCTACGGAGTCATGCTCAAGACCTATCCTGGCGAGGGAGACGATCCCGAACAGTCCCGGGCCGAGGTGTATCTGAGCGATGGCGGACGCCATTACGATGTCTTTGGCTACACCCAGGTCCAGCTGATCCGCGACGTGCTGCGCCATTACGAGCGCCATCGCCAATGGATGCATCACCTCAGTTTGGGTTAGTGAACGCCGGGCCAGCAGCCTGCCAGGCCCGCGCCGCCTGGCGGGCCGCATCCGCCACATAACAGCAATCACGCCATGGCACGGCCAGTGCTGACATGTGATCACATGCGAATGCGGGAAAACACCGATTGGCAGGCCCTAGGGGAATCGAACCCCTCTTTCCAGGTTGAAAACCTGGCGTCCTAACCGATAGACGAAGGGCCCGCATCGGTGTGGAGCGGTGATATATCCGCCCCCTTCCCTCTATGCAAGCGCCTGCCGTGCATATTCTTCACATGGCGCAGCTCACGGCGCAGGGGCCAGGTCTTCCAGATGCAGCTCGGCGCGTTTGCCGAAGCGGTTATCCTCGGCGCGCAGTTTTCCCGCGGCGTGGAAGCGCGCCTCGCCCGGCGCCAGCAGGGCCTGACCCATGGGCGCATCGGCGCAGCGGAAAGCGATGGCGTCCAGGCGCGCGCCGCCTGCGGCCTCAAAGCTGACGCGCACATGGTCACTGCCCACCCGCTTGGCGAAGCTGCGGCGCAGATCGGCGAAGGCGAAGCGCGGCTCGGGATTGCCCTGGCCGAAGGGCGCTGCGGCTTTGAGCGCCTCGCAGAATTCAAACGACACCGAGGCGGGATGGGCCACCGCGTCCAGCTCCAGCGTGCGCGCAGCCTCGGCCCTGACCCATTCATCGGCCAGCGCTTCGGTGAGGAAGTCGCGCAATGCATCAATACGCCCCGCCTCCACGGTGAGCCCGCAGGCCATGGCGTGGCCGCCCCCGGCGATCAGCAGTCCGGTCTCCCTCGCCCGCGCCACCGCCGCGCCCAGATTGACGCCGGTGCAGGAGCGGCCCGAGCCCTTGGCCAGGCCCGTGTCCGGATCAATGCCGATGACGATGGCGGGCCGGTTGAAGCGCTCCTTCACCCGGCCTGCGGCGATGCCGATGACGCCGGGATGCCAGTGCTCGCCCGCCGCAATGAGAACCGGCGCATCCTCGCTGACGCCCGCGCGTTCCAGCTGGGCCATGGCCTCGTCCAGCACGTCCGCCTCGATGGCGCGGCGCGCGGCGTTATGCTGGTCCAGCTCGGCGGCGAGCGAGCGCGCTTCAGCCATGTCATCGCTGGTCAGCAGGCGCGCGCCCAGATCAGACCGGCCCACGCGCCCGCCCGCATTGATTCGCGGGCCGATAATGAAGCCGGCGTGATAGACGCTGGCCGGGCCGGTGACCCCTGCGATTTCGGCCAGCGCCGCCAGGCCGGGCCGCGTCCAGGCGCTCATCACCCTGAGGCCCTGGGCGGTGAGCGCGCGGTTGAAGCCGGTGAGCGGGACCACGTCGCATACCGTGCCCAGGGCGGCGAGATCGGCGAGCGCCAGAAGGTCAGGTTCGGGCCGGTCCCTGAAGGCGCCGCGGGCGCGCCCTTCCCGGTTGAGCGCGGCCAGCAGCACGAACACCACGCCCGCCGCCGCCAGATGGCCGCAGCCGGACTCATCGCCGGGCTGGTTGGGATTGACCAGCGCCTCGGCTTCAGGCGCAGGCCCATCCATCAAATGATGGTCGATCACCGCCACCGGCAGGCCCATGGCCCGCGCCGAGGCGAGCGGCCCTACGGCCGCCGCGCCGCAATCGAGCGTGATCACCAGCCCCGCGCCGCGGGCCTTCAGGCTCTCGAACGCGGCCGCGCTGGGCCCATAGCCCTCCTCGATCCGGTCGGGCACATAGATCAACGGCGCCTCGCTGACCGCCGACAGCCAGCGCGAGAGCTGGGCAGCGGAGGTGGCGCCATCCACGTCGTAATCGGCGAACAGCGCGATGCGCACGCCTTTTTCCACCGCGTCCCAGATCAGGCGGGCGGCGTCATCCATGCCCTTGAAGCTGGACGGATCGGGGAAGCTGTCGCGCAGGCGCGGGGAAAGAAAGTCCGGCGCGCTCTCAGCGGTCAGGCCACGCGCGGCCAGCAGGCGGGCAAGCGCATCATTGACTCCGGTCACGCGCGCGATTTCGCCCGCTGCCCGGTCGTCGGCGGGCCGCAAGCCCCAGGCGCGCCCGCCCAGCGAGCGCGTCACCCCGAAGAGCGGTCCGGCGCTCACGCCTGACGCGGACGCCGGGTCGCGATCTTCCGGCGCACGCCCGTGACGGAGGAATAGACCAGGGTCTCGGTTTCGATCCAGCGCGCGCTCTGGCGCACACCCTGGACCATGCGGCCATCGGTGACGCCGGTGGCGATCAGCAGGCAGTCATCGCTGGCCATGTCCATGAGGGTGTATTTGCGATCGAGATCGGTGATGCCGACCCGGCGCGCACGGGCGCGCTCATCATCGTTGCGGAAATGCAGCCGGCACTGGATCTGGCCGCCCACGCAGCGCAGCCCCGCCGCCGCCAGCACGCCCTCGGGCGCGCCGCCGCGCCCGATATAGATGTCCACGTCCACGTCCGGGTCAGCGGCCATCATGACGCCGGCCACATCGCCATCGCCGATGAAGGTGATGCGCGCGCCTGCGCTGCGGATGGAGGCGACGATGGCGTCATGGCGCTCACGGTCGAGCACGCAGGCGGTGATCTCGGACGCAGGCACACCCTTGGCCTTGGCCAGGGCGCGGATGTTTTCGGCCGGCTCGACGTCCAGATCGATCACGCCCTCGGGATAGCCCGCGCCAATGGCGATCTTGTCCATATAGGTGTCAGGCGCGTGCAAGAGCCCGCCGCGCGGCGACAGGGCCAGGATGGCCAGCGCATCGCGCATGCCCTTGGCGGTGACGTCGGTGCCCTCCAGCGGGTCCAGCGCGATATCGATCTCCGGCCCTGAGCCCGTGCCCACTTCCTCGCCGATATAGAGCATGGGCGCCTCGTCGCGCTCGCCCTCGCCGATCACGATGCGCCCGCGCATCTCCATGGCGTTGAAGGCGGTGCGCATGGCGTCCACGGCGGCCTGGTCAGCAGCGATCTTGTCGCCGCGCCCCACCAGGGCCGAGGCCGCAATGGCGGCGCGTTCCGCAGCGGTCACCGCATCATTCACGAGGGATTCAAGCCCGTTGGCCCTGGTCATGCGTCAGTCCTTGTCAGTTGGCCGGCGCCGGGCGCCGGCTATTGAGGCGGGGTGGCGCGCGCCAGCTGACGCGCGGCGTAAGTCTCTGCATCCTCTTCCGGGTCACGCACCCCGGCGGCGGCGGCGCGCACCTGGGCGCCACGCTCCAGAACAGAAAGCGCGCCCCGGGACAATCCGGCCATATCTTCGCGGGTCATCCGGCGCTCGGGCACATAGACCGGCGCCGCGGCAGGGCCGGCCTCGGCGATGCGCGCATGCGTCCAGCTGTCTGCGTCCTGTTCGGGCATGTCCAGTCCGGCGCACCCGGTCAGGGCGGCGGCGGCGAGCACAGCGGCGGTCATTCGCACAATCATGGTCTCCGCGCCGCCTGCTGGACGTTGGATAGGCTGACTGCTTTCTATACGCTTACCCGCGCAGCTGTCACGCCCCGGGAGGAGTCGCGCCATGGCCGAGAAGAAAAAACCCGCCCGCCGCACATCATCCGGAGCCCGGGCGCGCAAACCCGCCGCCGCGAAACCCGAGAGCGCCAGGCCTGCGCCGCCCCCCGAAGCCAAGGCGGGCGATGGCGTGAAGAACGAACCGAATCCGGCGCAAGCCGCTGCGGCCGCCGCCTCTCTGGGGCTTGTGTCCGATGCCGATATCGAGCGGCTGGACACCATCTCGCGCAATCTGATGCAGTCGGCCCTGAAGAGCCAGAAGCTGATGAGCGATGTCATGCGCCGCTCCCTGGAGGGCGATCCCTCGCTGGCGCCCAACGCCGATCCGCTGCACGCCGCGCCGGAGCTGATGAAGGCCTGGGAATCGATCCTGTCGGATCCCGAACTCCTGCTGCAGGCCCAGTCCGATCTCTATCGCGGCTATCTTGATCTGTGGGCCGGGACCAACAAGCGCCTGATGAGCGGCGGCGAGGCCGAGCCGGCCATCCAGCCCGAACAGGGCGACAAGCGCTGGCGCTCCAAAGCCTGGAGCGAGCATCCGGTGTTTGACGCCATCAAGCAGTCCTACCTCTTAAACCAGCGCTTCATGCTGAACCTTCTGGCCGGGGCCAAGGGGCTGGACGAGGCGGCCCAGCGCAAGGTGAATTTCGTCACCCGCCAGATGATGGACGCCATGGCGCCCACCAATTTCGCCCTGACCAATCCCGACGTGATCGAAGAGACGATCCGGACGCGCGGGGAGAATCTGGCCCGCGGCCTGACCCAGCTGATGAGCGATCTCGAACGCGGCAATGGCCGCCTGGCCCTCTCCCAGACCGATATGGACGGGTTCGAGGTGGGCAAGGATCTGGCCGCCACGCCCGGCGCGGTGATCTGGCGCAATGAGGTTATGGAGCTGATCCAGTACGCCCCCGCCACCGAGACCGTGCGCCAGCGCCCGCTGCTGATCGCGCCGCCCTGGATCAACAAGTTCTACATCATGGACATGCGCCCCCAGGGCTCCATGATCCGCTGGCTCACCGAGCAGGGCTTCACGGTGTTCCTGATCAGCTGGATCAATCCCGATCCCAGGCTCAAGGACGCCAGCTTCGAGGATTATATCCGCCAGGGTCTGTTCACCGCGCTGGAGGTGATCGAGACGGTCACCGGCGAACGCCAGGTGGACACGGTGGGCTATTGCATCGGCGGCACCATGCTGGGCACGGCGCTGGCCCTGATGGCCGCAGAGGGCGATGACCGCATCGCCTCGGCCACCTTCTTCGCCGCCCAGCTCGACTTCAAGCTGGCCGGCGAGCTTCTGGTCTTCATCGACCAGGAATGGTTCGCCGAGATCGAGCGCCTGATGGACGCCCAAGGCGGCGTGCTGGACGGGCGCACAATGGCCGACACGTTCAACATGCTGCGCTCGAACGATCTGGTGTGGTCGTTCGTGATCAACAATTATCTGCTCGGCCGCCAGCCGCAGGCCTTCGACCTTCTGTACTGGAACGCCGACCAGACGCGCATGCCCAAGCGGCTGCACCTGTATTATCTCGACACCTTCTACCGGCAGAACAAGCTGTCCGAAGGCCGGCTGGAGATCGCAGGCCACAGGCTGGACCTGAAAAACGTCACCATCCCGGTCTTCATGCAGGCCAGCAAGGAAGACCACATCGCCCCGGCCGGCAGCGTCTACCGCTCCGCCCAGAAGTTCGGCGGGCCGGTGCAATACATGATGGCGGGCTCGGGCCATATCGCGGGCGTGGTCAATCACCCCGCCGCCAACAAATACCAGCACTGGATCAACGAGACCCTGCCCGACACCCGCGAGGCCTGGCTTGAAGGGGCCGAAGAACGCCCCGGCTCCTGGTGGCCCCACTGGAAAGCCTGGCTCTACGCCATGAACGATGCGCAAGTTCCCGCCCGCGAGCCCGGCGGCGGCAAGCTGGAGCCGATCTGCCCGGCGCCTGGGGAATATGTGAAGGTGAGGAGTTAGGAACAAAGGCGCCGGCGCCCGCTGGGAAACCGGGTGAGAAACCGGTGAGAAACCGCCCGATTGGTTTCTTATCACGATTATCACCATCCCCCTTCCCCGCCGCATCTGGCCGCTGAGCGGGTCCATGCAGATCTCTGGCTTGCGACCGGTCATGGCGCGAGCATACCCTGAAGCAAGGCGGGGGCGGACAAGGAGACTATCCGAACCTGCCTTCCCGGAAGACGCAAAGCGGCTGTCCGGGACCCATCTCCCATAACGTCCAATCGCCTCAACACCTGCCGATGGCCGGTGGATGGATCCCGGGTCTCCCCCGGATCAAGTCCGGGGTCGCCCGGGAAGGCAGGGTGGGATGATTGGGTTACAAAGCTTCAGGCGCTGGCGCAGCACCCCTCACCTTTATCCTCTCCCCTCTGAGAGGGGAGAGGGGGCTTATGCGTTGAGCTTTATTCGGAAATGCCTGGCGCCTGGCTCGCAGGATAGAATGCGGCGAGGATGCCCCCTCTCCCCCATGACCATGGGGGAGAGGATAAAGGTGAGGGGGCGCGGGAGATCACCTGAACTCACCCCCGCGTTTCCCCGGCGAAAGCCGGGGTCCAGTTGCGCCGGGAAAACGCGAGACTGGAAGCGTGCGGATAAGCCCGTCACAAAGGAATATTATCGTGCTTCTTCCACGGGTTAGTGAGCTTCTTGTCGCGAAGGGTGCGAAGCGCCTTGATCAGGCGCAAGCGGGTATTGCGCGGCAGGATGACGTCGTCGAGATAGCCGCGCGCGGCGGCCACGAAGGGATTGGCGAAGCGGTCTTCATAGGCCTTGGTGTGGGCGGCCATTTTCTCGGGATCGCTTAAGTCCGCGCGGTGGATGATTTCTGCTGCGCCCTTGGCGCCCATCACCGCGATTTCGGCTGACGGCCAGGCGTAATTGATGTCGCCGCGCAGATGCTTGGAGGCCATCACGTCATAGGCGCCGCCATAGGCCTTGCGGGTGATGACGGTCAGCTTGGGGACGGTGGCCTCGGCATAGGCGAACAGGAGTTTGGCGCCGTGCTTGATCAGCCCGCCAAATTCCTGGCGGGTGCCGGGCAGGAAGCCGGGCACGTCCACGAAGGTGATGATGGGGATCTCGAACGCGTCGCAGAAGCGCACGAAGCGCGCGGCCTTCTTGGATGCGTCAATGTCCAGCACCCCGGCCAGCACCAGCGGTTGGTTGGCGACGAACCCGACGGTCTGGCCCTCCAGGCGCCCGAAGCCGATGACGATATTGGCCGCATAGTCCGGGGCGATCTCGAAGAAATCGCCCTCGTCGGCGGTCTTCACGATCAGCTCGCGAATGTCATAGGGCTTGTTGGGGTTGGAGGGGATGAGGGTGTCGAGGCTGTCCTCCACCCGGTCCGGCCGGTCGGCGGTGGCGCGCACCGGCGGCTTCTGGCGGTTATTGAGGGGCAGGAAATCGATCAGCCGGCGCACATGCACCAGCGCCTCGATATCATTGCCGAAGGCGGCGTCCGCCACGCCGGACTTCTTGGCGTGCACCGAGGCGCCGCCCAGCTCTTCATGGGAGACCGTCTCATTGGTGACGGTTTTGACCACGTCCGGGCCGGTCACATACATGTAGCTGGTGTCTTTGACCATGAAGATGAAGTCGGTCATGGCCGGGGAATAGACATCACCGCCGGCGCACGGGCCCATGATCACGCTGATCTGGGGCACCACGCCGGAGGCCAGCACATTGCGCTGGAAAATCTCCGCATAGCCGCCCAGCGCGTCCACGCCCTCCTGAATGCGCGCGCCGCCCGCGTCGAACAGGCCGATCACCGGCGCGCCGTTTTTCAGCGCCGCGTCCTGGATCTTGCAGATCTTGCGCGCATGGGCGAGCGAGAGCGATCCGCCGAACACCGTGAAATCCTTGGCGAAGACATAGACCAGGCGGCCATTGATCGTGCCGGAACCGGTCACCACCCCGTCGCCGGGGATTTTCTTCTCCGCCATGCCGAACTCGGTGCAGTCATGCTCGACGAACATGTCGAACTCTTCAAACGAGCCGGGATCGAGCAGCACGTCGATGCGTTCGCGCGCGCTCAGCTTGCCCTTTTCGTGCTGCGCCTTGATGCGCGCCTCACCCCCGCCCATGCGGGCGGCGGCGCGCTTGCGTTCGAGCTCTTCAATGACGGCTTTCATGGCGGCCCTTCCCGGCAGATCGTCAGAGGTTTCAGAAACCTGACTAGCACCGGGGCGCCCGCGCGGGCAATCAGCGCGCGCCTATTGGCACCGCGCATAGCCGCTGCGCTGGCAGGCGTCGGCCAGGGCCTGCGCCTGACGGCGGCGCTCATCGGTCTCAAGGCGTGCATGGGCCAGCCTCAGGGCGCTGGCCACGGCGCGTGAGAACGCGGTCTGCGCATAATCATGGCGCCGGGCCAGCTCAAACCACATCCAGGACCGCTCGCGCCAGTCATCGCCCGATTGCTGCTCGGCATAGAGCCGGCCCAGATGATACATGGCCTGCGCATCGCGGTCGGCTTGCACCGCGCCGATCAGAAGCGCGCGCCCGCGCGCCTCGTCATGGTCCACGCCCCGCCCCGCGCCATGGGCGCGCGCCAGCGCGATCAGGGCGTCGCGCGCGCCGCCATAGGCTTCGCTCTCCAGCCAGGCGATGATGTCCGGATCCCACACATCCGGCTCGCGATAGGCGCCCTCAAACACCAGCAAAAGCGCGGCGCGCGCCTCCGCAGCCGCGCTGGCCGGTTCGCCGGACCGGATGGCTCGAAAGAGCCAGCTGACCGAAGCGTCCGGGTCCATGCCCTCGCTGCCGCGGGCATGGGTGCCCAGGATATAGGCCGCGCGGGCGTCTCGCCCTGCTTCCCAGGCCCGGGTCAGCCAGAAGCGCTCGCTTTCACGGTCCGGCTCGCCCTCAATGCCGAGCCCGTAGAGCAGGCCCAGACTGGTCATGGAGGGGACATATCCGTCCTCGGCCAGCGGGCGGAACAGCGCCGCAGCGCCTGCCCTGTCGGTCTCGCCGCCAAGCCCTGCGCCCATCATGCGGGCGTATTCGTGGGTCGCCTCGCGCATGCCCGCTTCGCTCGCCGCCTGGAAATGGCGCCGGGACGCGGCCAGATCCCGCCCGGTGCTCAGTTCTCCGGACTGGTGATGGACAGCCAGATTGAAATGGGCCTGCATCACCCCCTGCTCCGCCGCAACGCGCCACAGGGTTTCGGCTTCGGCGCGGTCCTGGGCCACGCCCGCCCCGCTCCAGAGCATGACGGCGAGATTGTTCTGCGCGCGCGGTTCGCCCTGCTCTGCGGCGGCGCGGAACCAGCGCGCGGCCTGTGGCATGTCCGGCGCGCCCAGCTCGCCGCGCGCGAGCATGCGGCCGAGATAGAATTGCGCGTGAGCTGCGCCCGCTTCGGCGTGCGCGCGGATCACCGGCTCTGCGGTTTGCGCCTGTCCGGCCTCATAGGCGGCGATGGCCGCGGCCAGCGCCTCATCGTCCGGCGCCGCCATCCCCAGCGACAACGCCGCCCCCAGCATGATCATCCAGCCCATCGCCTGTCCTCCCCATGCCTGGACCTGAAGGACAGAGTATCGCCTTATCGCGCCCTTGCGCCAGCGATTGATAAGCCGGGCCGGTTCAGCGCGCGGCCAGCGGCCAGAGCGCATCAAACAGATCCACAGGCGGCGCGCCGGACAGGCGCGCGGCCAGGCCGGCGTCCGCTGCGCCCACAATCAGGCCGGCCAGCGCCCCGCCATCGAGATCCTTGCGCACCGATCCGTCATGCTGACCATTGCGGATGATGTGCGCGACGATGCGCTGGCGCTGGGCGCGCCAGTCGGGATCGGCCTCATCCCACAGGCTGTAGGGCAGATGGCGCCAGAGGGCGCTGGCGGCATGGGGCTGGGCTTCGGAAAAGTGCACCATGGCGTCCAGAACGGCGCGCAGGCGCGCCTTGACGCCCACCGCCGTGCGCGAGGCCCGGTCCATGTCTTCGATCAGACCGGCCAGCTCCGGCGCCAGCACCGCGTGCGGCAGCGTCTCCTTGGGTCCGAAATACTTGTACAGCGTGGCCAGCCCCAGCCCCGCCGCCGAGGCCGCCTCGCGCATGCCCAGGCTCTCCAGCGGGCCTGAGCCCAGAAGCGCCAGCAGGGACAGGCGCGCGCGCTCGCGGGCGTCTTCGTCCAGCGCCAGCCCCGGCGGGCGCGCTTGAGCCTGTGTCATCGCTGTCATGGCGCCCCCCGGGACCCTCAGGCGATTGGCCTAGTCAGGCTTGCGGAAGCGCAAGGTCATGCGGTCCGTTTCCCCAATAGCGCGCGCCTCTTCGCTGTCGCTGCTGGGCATGCGGGTCCAGACCCCGCCATCGGCGTCTGCCGGATCGTTCGGATTGGCGTTGATTTCAGAGGCTTCCTCGAACACGAAACCACGCGCCTCGAACGCCGCGATCACATCGGCCTGGCGCAGATAGCCGCGATTGCCGTCGGCGCGCTCATCGGTTTCATCGGCGGGCGCGCGGTGCTGGACCACGCCCACGATCCCGCCCGGGCGCAAAAGCGTCCAGGCGTCATTGACCGCCATGTCCATATTGCCGGTGCGCGCCAGATTGTGCAGGGCGCGGATATAGAGGACGCGGTCCGCGGTCCCGGCCAGATCGTCAGACACCGCGCCAAAGCGGGTCATGGCGTCCACCGTCCCGCCCCACTGGGCGGCGCGCGGCGGGAAGCTGGCTTCCAGGCCAGCGGCGGCGGCGCGGCGCTCTTCGTCCATACGGTCGCCAAAAATCGCCTCGAGCACATCCATGGGATAATTGATGGCGATATAGCCGCCCGCCCCTTCGGTGTAGGGCAGGAGAATGCGGGTGTACCAGCCTGCGCCCGGCAGTCCCTCGGCCACGGTGTGTTCAGGGCGCACGTCGAAGAAGGCCAGCGTCTCGGCCGGGTTGCGCCAGATATCGCGGGCGCGGTCGGAATCGCGGCGCGCATCGGCCAGCACAGCCGCCAGCACGGCGCTGGCGGCGGCCTCGTCCACCGCCCCGGCAGCCGCTTGCGCCGCCTCAGACGCCGTATCGGCCGCGCCGTCCAGCAGCGCCTCGCCCTCTTCGGCCGCCGTGTCCATCGCCTCTTCGGCGGCGCTCTCCAGGCCGTCATCCCCGTTCGGATCAGAAGCCGGATCGGCGCAGGCGGCCAGCAGGGCGGCGGCGGCCAGGGTGGTCAACCAGTACGGCTTCATGTCAGGGCTCCCGTGTGGGTGTTGGTTCAGGCTCGCGGGCCGGTATAACGCAATCCGGCAGGAAAATCGCCTGTTTTCGTGGTGATGCAGGGCGTGATGCGCTCAGTTTTTTACAGCATGGATAAGGCGCTCGCGATTGCCGTCCCCGCCCGCGACAGGGCTGTCCATGACGGCGCGCACCGCCCAGCCCGACGCGTCCAGAAAGCCGCGTGCGGCTGTCATGGCTGCGTGCGCGGCTGCGTCATCCTTGACGATCCCGCCCTTGCCCACATGGGCCGGACCGACCTCGAACTGGGGCTTGAACAGGGCGATCAGCGCCGCCCCGGGCTGCGCCAGCAAGAGCGGGACCGGCAGGACGATGCTCAAAGGGATGAAGCTGGCGTCGCACACCACCAGACCGGGCGCGCCGGGCAGGTCATCGCGCGTCAGGGAACGCGCATCGCGCCCCTCCAGGCTGGTCAGGCGCGGATGATCCTTGAGGCTGGCGTGCAGCTGGCCGCGCCCCACATCCACCGCCGTCACATGCGCCGCGCCGCGCGCCAGCAGGACTTCGCTGAAGCCGCCTGTGCTGGCGCCCACATCAAGGCACAGCGCATCGGCCGGATCGACCCCGAACCCGTCCAGCCCCGCCACCAGTTTCAGCGCCGCGCGGCTGACCCAAGGGTGGGCGGCTTGCGCCTCCACGCGCGCGCCTTCAGCGATGGCGCGCGAGGGCTTGTCGATCACCATCCCGTCCACGCGCACCCGGCCGGCCGCGATCGCGGCCTGGGCGCGCGCGCGGGTGTCGAAATAGCCGTGTCGGACGAGATACTGGTCGGCGCGCATGACCGGGCGGCTCTAGCATGACCGGACGCACCCGTCAGGAGTGGATTGCTATTTCGCCCGCATGGGTGTAGAACCTGCAAATCGAATTTTGGCCGGTTACTTGGGCCGCGTGGCGACACGCTCCGAACGATCCCCCCTGAAATCCGATGTCACCCGCCCTCTCGGGGGCTCTGTTACTCTGTCTACAAGGAATATCCCATGGCTACGGGAACGGTTAAGTGGTTCAACACCACCAAAGGCTACGGCTTCATTCAGCCTGACGGCGGCGGCAAGGACGTGTTCGTCCACGCCAGCGCGGTCGAGCGGGCCGGCATGGGCCCTCTGCAGGAAGGCCAGCGCATCCAGTTCGAGGAAGCGCGCGACCAACGCACCGGCAAGACCGCTGCGTCGGACCTGCAGGCGGTGTAATCCGCTTCCGGCCCCTTATCGGGTCGACATCAGCCCCCGGACCTTTCAGGTCCGGGGGTTTTTGCTGGGCGGTGCAGGAAAAACGTCAGGGCCCGGGGGTGAACAGCAGCGCCAGGCAGGTTTCGATATGGGCCTCCATCTCGGCCTCGCCCAGCGGATCGCGCCCGGTCATGCGCCGGTATTCGGGCGCCAGCGTCATGGGCAGGGTCAGCGCGCCGGACAGGACGAATTTGAGATGCATGGGATCACCCGGCCCCATCACGCCCTCGTCCTGGGCGGCCGCGACCAGATCGGCGATATCCCGGCTCATCGGCCCCTGCCAGGTCTCCACCAGCCAGTCGAGCCGTTCGCTGTCCTGCATGGCTTCCTGGAACACCAGACGCATATAGACCGGCTCGGCGGCCAGAGTGCGCAGATGCGCCTTGATAGCCCCCTTGTAGAAGGCCCGCCCCGTCAGGCCGTCCAGCGCCGCCAGCTCTGCAGCCAGGCGCGCCTGCACCCGTTCATGGACGCGCGAAACCGCCGCGCGCCACAACCCGTCCTTGGTGGCGAAGTGATAGATGATCAGCGGCACCGGAGCGCCCGCCTCGCGGGCGATGGCCGAGACCGAGGCGCCGTCAAAGCCGCGGGCGGCGAAATGGGCTTCCGCCGAGTCCAGAACCCGGGCGCGGGTCTGTTCACGCTGCAGATCGCGGCGTCTGGCGGTGTCTATGGTGCCGGAAACGCGGGCCATGACGTTCACTAGCACCGCGCCGCGCAGGCGTCGAGCTTGGCCCTCAATCCTTGCCGCGCAGCCCCAGGCGTCCGCGCGTGACATGAAACGCGCCCCACACCGCAATCAGGGCCAGCGCCATGAGATACCAGGTCAGCGCATAGGCGCCGTGGCGTTCGGGCGGGGTGGCGGCCAGCCAGGCGGGCAGGCGCCCGTCATCACGCGCCAGCCACCAGGCGTCCAGCAGCGCCTCTTCCTGCATCTCCAGCGCCTGGGCCATCGCGGCGCGGTTGAAGGCGTGAAACTCCCCGCGCGCCGGCGCATCGGGCGCCCCGAATGCGCCCGGGCGCTGAGGCGGCTCCAGGCGCACGCCGCGCGCCGCCGGTCCTGACGGAACGGCCCCCGCGCCGGCGCCCGCGCTGCTGAGCGGTTCAAACCCGGTC
The DNA here is from genome assembly GCF_008630495.1 of Alkalicaulis satelles. Lineage (GTDB taxonomy): Bacteria > Pseudomonadota > Alphaproteobacteria > Caulobacterales > Maricaulaceae > Oceanicaulis > Oceanicaulis satelles. The sequence continues at coordinate 97,264 of NZ_VWOJ01000004.1, read as the reverse complement.
TCGGCCAGGATCCATCGCGCCTGCGCGCAATCGGGCAGAGGCGCGGGCGCAAACACCCGCCAGCCCGGCGCGCCCTCAGGGCTGCGGCCATAAACGCGCACGCTGCGGTCCGCATCCGGCCGGGCGCCCGCGACCGGCAGACCCGCCAGAGGCGGCTCGCCGCACAGGACGTCCAGCGCCGCCGGCGCGGCCGACTGCGCCTGTGCGTGCTCTTCCATCAGCGCTGACTTCCAGCCCATGCGCTGGGTCTGCCAGCCGCCCAGCGCCAGAAGCACAGCCAGCGCCATCAGGGTGAGCAGGGTCAGGACCGGATAGGGCCGCAAGACAATCATGGCCCGTCCCCGCGGTCATCCAGACGCCCTTCCGAAGCGTCTTGGCGGTATTGCAGGGCGAACATGGCGCCGCGGAACACCCGCAACAGCGCCAGGCACAAGACCGCCGCCAGCGGCAGCCATAATAGGGCGTGGACCCAGAAGGGCGGGGTGAAGGCGACCTCCGCCACCAGCGCCATCGGCACCAGGATGAAGCCCACCGCAAAGATCACGAACACGGCCGGGCCGTCGCCGGCGTCCTCACGCGAAAAATCCTGGCCGCAATGACCGCAGCGGTCAGCAAAACGCAGCATGCCGGAAAACAAAGCCCCCTCCCCGCAGTGCGGACACCGTCCGCGAAGGCCTGCGAGAAGGGGGTTGGTATGCGTCACGTCTGTCGTGGGGCCTTATGCGTAGGCCACGTAGATGAACACGAACAGGAACAGCCAGACCACGTCCACGAAGTGCCAGTACCAGGCCGCCGCCTCGAAGCCGAAATGCTTCTTGGGGGTGAAATGGCCGGCCATGAGACGCGCCAGGCAGACCGCCAGGAAGATCGTCCCGATGATAACGTGGGCGCCGTGGAAGCCGGTGGCCATGAAGAAGGTCGCGCCATAGAGACTTCCGGAGAAATCGAAATAGGCGTGGGTGTACTCATAGGCCTGCACGCAGGTGAACAGCACGCCCAGGATCACAGTAAGCAACAGGCCCAGCTTGGCGCCCTTGCGGTCGCCATGCTGCAGCGCGTGGTGCGCCCAGGTCACCGTGGTGCCCGAGAGCAGCAGGATCAGCGTGTTGATCAGCGGCAGGTGGAAGGGATCAAAGGTCTCGATGCCCGGCGGCGGCCAGCTTTCCCAGCCCGAGAAGTCCACCCCGATGGGCCCGCCGTCCCAGCTGGCGCCCGCGCGCACGTCATGGAACAGCGCCAGCTCGAAGAACATCCAGAACCAGGCGGCGAAGAACATCACCTCGGACACGATGAACAGGATCATGCCCCAGCGCAGGCCCAGATCCACCACCGGGGTATGATCGCCCTGCTTGGATTCCTTGATGACGTCGCCCCACCAGCCGACCATGGTCCAGCCCACGATCAGGAAGCCCAGCCCCAGGAACCAGGGCTGGCCCTGCCCCAGGAAGAAGTGCGCCCAGTGCGCCGGCTCGGAGACCAGGCCCTTGGTCAGAACCACAAAGCCGATGGCCAGCAGAAACGCGCCAAGAGAGCCCACGAAAGGCCACGGGCTCGGATCAACCAGGTGATAGTCGTGTTTGACGGCGCCGCCGGCCATGCTCATCTCCCCGAACTCAGTCAACGCAAGAGCGCTCTTGCGCGGTGTATAGCCCCGGCATCGCCGGTCATCAATCGCCCCTGACGGGCTGTTTCAGGCCAATGTCAGGACGCGTCCGCAGTCTCCCAGGCGCGCGAATCGCCGGACCGCCAGAATGTATAGGACAGGGTGATGGTCTGAACATCATCCATGGTGCGCTCGCCATCCATCTGGGGGTCCACAAAGAAGATCACCGGCATGTCCATGGTTTCACCCGCAGGAATGGTCTGGTCGGTGAAGCAGAAGCATTCCAGCTTGGCGAAATACGGCCCGGTCTTGAACGGCGCCACATTATAGCTCGCAATCCCCGTGACCGGCTCCGAAGTGGTGTTGGTCACCCGGTAGAAGGCCAGCGCGGTCTCGCCCACGCGCACGCGCATGGAGCGCTGCAGCGGTTCGAACTCCAGCGGGAAATCACGCGCGCGCGATGCGTCAAAGCGCACCGTCACTTCGCGATCCAGGATCTGGCCGGCGTCGAACTGGGCCACCTGGGTGGTGCCGCCATAGCCGGTCACCCGGCAGAACAGGTCGTAAAGCGGCACCGAGGCGTAGGCCAGGCCCGCCATGGAGGCCACCACCGAGGCGCAGATCACCACCACGCGCGCATTGCGGTCGAGCCGGTTGAAGGCGGCAGCGATGGCTTTCGTCGGTTTCATCCTGTCACTCCGGTATTCCAGCTTGTGGTCAGGCGCACCATCGTGACCAGAAAGATCAGCACGATGAAGGCGCCAAGGCCGAGCGCAATGGCCAGATTGCGCCGCTTGCGGGCGGCCTCTTCTTCAGGGGTCAGCCGGACGGTGTCCGGCTCGCGCTCGTCATTCATGGCTCTAACCTGCAAGACCGGGCAGCGCCACATGCGCGCCCGCGCCATGCTCGGCGAGCAAGGCGGCGAATAGCAGCGCCAGATGGGCGATGGAATAGGCGAAAAGGTCGCGGGCCGACTTGTCGCCCGCACGCACCGCATAGAGCGCGTCCTCGGCGCTGGCGGTCTCGCCCGCTTTCGACAGATAGACCCGCACGGCCAGAAGCGCGAACAGCGCGCCGCCGCCTACCATGGCCGCCGCATAAATCCATCCGCCCAGCCCCGTTGCCAGCGGACCGGCGGTGGCGGCCAGATAGAGCCCGGTATAGACCAGGATCTGGAAACGGGTGGATCCGGCCCCGCGCGCCACCGGCATCATGGGCACGCCCGCCGCTGCGTAATCGCCCGACTTGTAGAGCGCCAGCGCCCAGGAATGGGGCGGCGTCCACAGGAAGATGATGGCGAACAGGATCAGCGCATCCAGACTCACCGACCCGGTGGCCGCCGCCCAGCCGATCACCGGCGGAAACGCGCCCGCCGCGCCGCCAATGACGATATTCTGGGGCGTCGAGCGCTTGAGCCACATCGTGTAGATGACGCAGTAGAAGAAGATGGAGAAGGCCAGAAGGCCCGCCGCCACATAATTGGCTGCCAACGCCATCAGCAGCACAGAGGCCAGACTCATCACGCCCGCAAAAGCGTAGGCTTCGGACGCCGGGATGCGGCCCGTGGGCACCGGACGGCGCCGGGTGCGCTTCATCACCGCGTCGATATCGCCGTCATAGGCCATGTTGAAGGCGCCCGCTGCGCCCGCCCCGATCGCGATGCACAAGATCGCCACCGCCGCCGCCAGCGGATGCATCGCCACAGGCGCGGCGACAAGGCCGGCCAGGCCGGTGAACACCACCAGCGCCATGACGCGCGGCTTCATCAGGGCGATGTAGTCGCCGATGCCGCCAACCGCGGGCGCAGCCGCGCCGGCGAGGGACGGTTCGGGCGGCGCTGCGTCTGTAGCGCCGCCCTCTCCAAGGCGTATGGCGGGTCCGGTCAAGGGAGCGCCTTTTCGTTTAGGGTTTGCGAACCGCCGCTATTTGATGCGCGGCAGCTCATTGAACTGGTGGAAGGGCGGCGGAGAGGACAGGGTCCACTCCAGCGTCGTGGCGCCCTCGCCCCACGGATTGGCCTCGGCCGGGCGCCGGCGCACCGCCGCCTCGATCAGCAGGACGAAGAACACCAGCATGCCCACGGCCATGATCACATAGCCCCACGAGGACACCAGGTTCCAGAAGGCCTGGCCGTCCACGTAATCGACATAGCGCCGCGGCATGCCCTGCAGGCCCAGGAAGTGCTGCGGGAAGAAGATCACGTTGGCGCCGATGAAGAACAGCCAGAACTGGGCCCGGGCGAGGAAGGAATTGTACTTCACGCCCCAGATCTTCTCGAACCAGTAGTAGAAGCCGGCGAAGATCGCGAACACCGCGCCCAGCGACAGCACGTAGTGGAAGTGGGCCACCACGTAATAGGTGTCGTGCAGGGAGGTGGTCACGCCCGCATTGGCCAGCACCACGCCGGTCACGCCGCCCACGGTGAACAGGAAGATGAAGCCGATGGCCCACAGCATGGGGGTGCGCAAGGTGAGCGAGCCGCCCCACATGGTGGCGATCCAGGAGAAGATCTTGATGCCGGTGGGCACCGCAATGATCATGGTCGCGGCCACGAAATAGGCCTTCAGATTGACGTCCATGCCCACGGTGTACATGTGGTGGGCCCACACGATGAAGCCGATAAAGCCGATCGCGACCATGGCGTAGGCCATGCCCAGATAGCCGAACACGGGCTTGCGCGAGAAGGTGGACACGATGTGGGAGACCATGCCGAAGCCCGGCAGGATCAGGATGTAGACTTCCGGGTGGCCGAAGAACCAGAACAGGTGCTGGAACATCACCGGGTCGCCGCCGCCGGCCGGGTCGAAGAAGGTGGTGCCGAAATTCCGGTCGGTGAGCAGCATGGTCAGCGCGCCCGCCAGCACCGGCACCGCCAGCAGCAGCAGGAAGGCCGTCACCAGGATCGACCACACGAACAGCGGCATTTTGTGCAGGGTCATGCCCGGCGCGCGCATGTTGAAGATCGTGGTGATGAAGTTGATGGCGCCCAGGATCGAGCTGACGCCGGCGATGTGCAGCGACAGGATCACCAGATCGAAGGCCGGCCCGTTATGGCCTGAGGTGGATAGCGGTGGATACATCACCCAACTGCCGCCAAAGCCGTAATCGCCGCCCACGCCGGGCACGAACATGCTCATCAGCAGAAGGGCGAAGGAGAAGGGCAGGAGCCAGAACGAAATATTGTTCATGCGCGGGAACGCCATGTCCGGCGCGCCGATCATCAAAGGCACGAACCAGTTGCCGAACCCGCCGATCATGGCCGGCATGACCATGAAGAAGATCATGATCAGGCCGTGCATCGTCACGATGACGTTGTAGTTATGTTCATTGCCCCAGAAGCCGCCGGTGAAGACCTGGACGCCCGGCTCGGCGAGCTCCCAGCGGATCAGGCCGGACATGGCGCCGCCAATGACCCCCGCGATGATCGCGAAGACCAGGTACATCGTGCCGATGTCCTTGTGGTTGGTCGAATAGACCCAGCGCTTCCAGTCCCACATGCTGGGCGTGTGATCGTCGTGATGGTCGGCGATGGTCGAGGACATGTCTCTTGCTCTCCCTAGCGGGCGGAGGCCAGTTGCGCGTCAGCGCGCACGGAATCGTAATAGGCGGCGAGCACCTGCGGGGCTTCATAGGGATCATCCTGCGAAGCCTCCACCCAGGCGTCGAACACCTCCTGGGGCACCACATGCACCTCGATGGGCATGAAGGCGTGGCGCAGGCCGCAAATCTCCGAGCATTGCCCGAAATAGATGCCCTCGCGGGTGGCCTGGAACCAGGTCTCGTTCAGCCGGCCGGGTATGCCGTCCATCTTCACGCCGAACGAAGGCACGGCCCAGGAGTGGATCACGTCAGAGGCCGTCACCTGCACGCGCACCACCGCATCAACCGGGACCACCACCGGAACATCGGTGGTCAGATTGCGCAGCGCGGCGAAGGGGTGGCCGGCGATATCCTCGGCCTCAACCATGTTGGACACGAACTCGAACCCGCCATGGTCAGGGTATTCGTAGGTCCAGTTCCACTGATTGCCCGTGGTCTTGATGGTGAAGTCCGCCTCCGGGATCACGTCCTGAGCGTAGAGCAGGCGGAAGGAGGGGATGGCGATCAGCACCAGGATCAGCACCGGAACCAGCGTCCAGACCACTTCCACCGTGGTGTTGTGGCTGAACTTCTTCGGCTCGGGATGGGATTTCTCGCGATAGCGCGCGATCACCCAGATGATCAGGCCGAGCACGAACAGCGAGATCGCCGTGATGATCACCAGCAATATGCCGTGGAACTCATAGATCTGATCCATGATCGGCGTGGCCGACGGCTGGAAGCCAAGGGCCCCGTCCACCGGCGCGCCGATAATGGTCGCCGAGGCGGCGGCTGAAAAACAGACAAAGGCGGCAAGGGCGCCCAGTAGAGCCGAGAAACGCATGGTTCCCCCGAGAACTTGATTGTGTCACGACGCAGGCCCGTCACCAGACCCCCGGTCAGCGCGGCGGAATATAGAACCCGATGCACGCGCTGTCAGCGCGGTATAAGCGCCTTTTTGCCGCAATGGCCATTGTTTTTTCAGCCCGCAACGCCCCTGACTGCGCTGGCCCGCGGCTCTGGGCTTTGCTAGCCTGCGCCTATTCGCCGCGCCCTGGCGCATGCCCGGAAGGATAATCACATGACCACGCCCGCCCGCTCGCCGCTTCGCCCGATCACCATGGCGATGGCCGCCGGCGCCCTGTGTGCGGCGGCCAGCGCCTCCGCCCTCGCCCAGGCCCATCAGGCAAGCGATCCGGCGCTGGATTCCGCGCGCGCCGAGTGCGAATCAGCCGCTCACGCCAGCGCCCCGCCGGCGCGCGCCCTGGGCGCATGTGATCTTGTGCTGCGCGCCCCCGGCCAGACGTCCTCGGCCCGCGCCCGTGCGCTGACCAATCGCGGCGTGATCGCGCTCAAGCGCAATAATGTGGGCCCTGCGCACGAGGATCTCGAACAGGCTGTGCAATATGATCCCGATCTGGCCAGCGCCTGGCTCAGCCTGTCGGCGGCGCGAATCCGCGCCGGTGATTCTACCGGCGCCATCGAGGCGGCCCGCGAGGCGGGCGAGCGGGGCGCAGACCGGTCACTGGTGACATTCAACACCGCCATCGCCCTGGAGCGCGCCGGGCGTTATGACGAGGCTTATGAGGCCTATGCCGAAGCCGCGCGCCTGGACCCGGACAACGCTCTGCTGGCCGCCCAGCCCGCCCGCTTCACACGCCATCAGGGCGCCAGCTGAGCCAGGATCACGCCAGATGACCGCATGCGCGCGCCATGCTAGGCGTGCGCGCCCCATCAGCTTGCCAGTGAGTTCGGGTCCATGAGCGACACCATCCGCATCGCCGTCCTGCAGAGCGCGTTCAGCCTCGACATGGATGAGAACATCAAGACGGTCTCGGAGCTGGTGCGCGAGGCCGCCGGCCAGGGCGCGCAGGTGATCCTGCCGCCCGAGCTCTTCCAGACCCATTATTTCTGCAAGACCCAGGAGGAGCGCTGGTTCGCCCACGCCTATCCGGCCATGGAGCACCCGTGCGTCACCGCCATGCAGGCGCTGTCGGCCGAGCTGGATGTGGCCATCCCCGTCTCGATCTTCGAGCGCGAGGGGCCGCGCTATTACAATTCGCTGGTGATGCTGGACGCGGGCGGCAAGGCGATGGGCGTCTACCGCAAGAGTCATATCCCCGACGGGCCGGGCTATCAGGAGAAGTATTATTTCCGCCCCGGCGACACCGGCTTCAAGGTCTGGGACACGCGCTTCGGACGGGTGGGCGTGGGCATTTGCTGGGATCAGTGGTTCCCCGAAAGCGCGCGCGCCATGACGCTTCTGGGCGCCGAGGTCCTGCTCTATCCCACCGCCATCGGCTCAGAACCCCATGATGACAGCCTGGACACCGCCGCGCGCTGGCGCCGGGCCATGCAGGGCCATGCGGTGAGCAATGTGATCCCGGTGGGCGCAGCCAACCGCACCGGCGACGAGGACGGCCAGCGCTTTTACGGCACCAGCTTCATCTGCGACCATACCGGCGAGGTGAAGGCGGAACTGGGCCGCAGCGAAACCGGCGTGCTCGCCGCCAGCTTCGACCGCCGCTTCCTGGACACCCACCGCGCCGCCTGGGGCTTCTTCCGCGACCGGCGGACGGAGTTGTATCTGTAGGGCGCTACTGCGCTTACTCACACCCCTTGGCGGCGATGATCACGGCTTCAAGGATGGCGCCTGAAGGTATGTCGCCATGTCCGGCATCCGTCACGGTGCGCCAGGTCATGCAGGCACCCGGATTGGCGTCAAGGCGTTGGGCCATGCTGAAGGCGGACAGCCAGCTTGTGACCGTATCGGCCGTTCCATGCACGAACACCACGGGCAGCTGATCGAGCGGCGCCGTTTCCAGCGCGGCCCAGAATCCGTCGCTGAGCGCATCCCGGCGCAGCTCGAACGCTTCCAGAACCGGCACGTCCCACTGGCCTTCGATAGCCGCCATGCCGGCTTCATATCCGGGAAAGCTGGCGAACAGCACCACGCCATCGATGTCCGCGCCGCCCCCGGCGATGAGCAGTTGCAGGATGAGATAGGCGCCAAAACTGTCACCAAGCAGGATCACCGGACGTCCGGGATTGTCGCGGCGCGCCTGATCGAGCACCGCACGTACGTCTTCAACCATGTGCCCCACGGTCCAGAGGGGCTCCGCCAATCCCTCGATCTCGCGTGTAAAGCCAGTATTGCCCCGGTAATTGGCGCCATAACCCAGAGCGCCCTGACTCACCAGACGCTCAAAAAACCATGGCAGCTCCGGATAGGCGCGTGCAGACGGCCCGCCATGCACATGCACCACCACGACGCCGTCCAGATCACGCGACGCGGCCGAGGGCTCTGGCGCGAGCCGGTAGTGCGTCAATGTCTGCCCCTCCGGCGTGACGGTGCGCACTTCGCTGACAGGCGCGCGCGGCCGGCATTGGGCCAGACGCTCTTCCCTGATGGCGCCGTCTTCATGGGTGACACGCACAATGCGCTTATGGCCCTGCGCAAAGCCGGTCAGCAGGTAGGGGCCATCGGCGCGCGCCGCCGACAGCCTGGCCAGCTGGAAGCCGGTCTGGCTGATCCAGTCTGACAGGGCGTCAAAGCCACTCCCCTCAGCTAACCCTTCCACCCGCGCGGGAAGATCCAGCGATAACAGCCCGGCCAGCTCTCGCCCGGCCGTCACAACCGGTAAGGATACAGGCCGGCCCGAACGCGGCATGATAACGCTGAGCCCGCTACGGCTGGCGAAGATGAGCGGGCGCACCGTTCCGTCCGATGGATAGCCGCCCGACAGAAGAATGCCTGACCGGCCCTCATGGCGGGCGGGCCAGCCGTTCCAGCCCGCCTGGCCCAGCCAAGCCTCTGGCGTGCTGGGCCAGGCCGCGATCTCGTGTGCTCCGCCAGCGTCATGGATCACAAAGCGGTAAACGTCTTCTGATGCGGACACGATCAGGACGCCGTCCTCACCGGGCAGAGGGAAAGCGGCGCCGCTGACTGGCAAATCCAGGCGAGGTGATTGCCTCAAACGCCCCTGGCCAGCCGCCTCCAAGCGAGTCAGATGGCGCGTGCGTGATCTTGAAACCAGAATTTCCGGGCCGCCATCAGGCGGCATGAAGAGCTCGGCGTCGTCCGATTGATGGAGCAAAGGCCACGGCCCGTCTTCAGGCGAGGCGGCCCAAAGCCACAGGACAGACCCGTCAACAGGGTCTGGATGCGCCAAGCGCCGCGCGCCGCGTGCGCCGACAAACACCACGCCTTCGTCAACGGATGAATAGATCAGTCCGCCGGACGGCTGGAACACAAACTCCGTGGCGGACGTAGCCAGAACTCGATAGCCGCCATCATGATCTTCACGGTAAAGCCGCCCCCCGGCGCTGAGCACGCCAAGCCGCCCCTCGCCATCAAGCGCCAGGCGCCCGGCCGAGCACAAATCAGGCGCAGACGCGCGGTCAGGCCCGCTGCAGGCGGCAACAGACAGTGTGGCCGCAGTCAGAAACGCCATGCCTGATTTTAATGTCGGCATAGCCAAGTCCCGCCCAAACCTCTGGGCTTGAGCCCCTACCCCGCCAGGGCCTTGGCCTGATCCACCCAGCCATCGCGGGCGATGCGGCCGCGGGCGTTGAGGACTTCGTCAAAGCGCGCCACGTCCGCCTCGCTCCAGGCGGCGATCTGGGCGTAGCGGGTCACGCCCGCCTCCGCCAGTTTTTCCGCCGCCTTGGGGCCGAGCCCGCGAATGGCGGTGAGATCATCTGAACCCGCAGCGGCTGGTTCCGGGCTGGCGGGCTGTGCATCAGGCGCGGCCCGGGGGGCGGGCGCAGCGTCCGGCGCCGGTTCCGATTCAGCCGCAGGGGCCGCATCCGCCGCGGCGGGCTCATCGCCATCGGGGCGGCCATCCATGCGGGTGGCGAAGCCGAGCTGGCGCGGCGCCGGGGCGGCCGCCTCGTCGGAGCGTCCGCGCACCACCCAGCCCGCGATCACGCCGGCGGCGAAGAACAGCGCCAGCAAAATCCACATTTCCCAGATCAGCCAGAGCATGAATCAATTCCCTTCCGTTTGGTCTTCGCCGTTTTCGCCGTCATCTTCACCGTCATCTTCGCCGTCATCTTCGCGGTCAGCCGCGCTTTCCTCATCGGGCGCCGCCGGGGCGGTCGAGGACGCAATAAAGCCCAGGCGCTCGGGCGCTTCGGACGGCAGAGCCAGCGCGCTCATACGATCAGCATCCGCCCCGCCCCCGGCCATGGCCGCAATGACAGTTTCCGCCTGGGCCAGGGCCAGCGCCTCCGCCTCATCATTATCGGCCTCGGCGCGCACCGCCACAGACAGAACCACATCCGCGCAAGCGGCAAACGCCTGGCCTGCGCGGCGCGCGCTATGCAGGCTGCGATTATTGGACACAAAGCGCGCGGTGCCGGGCGTGAAGGCGATGGCCTCCAGCCCCAGCGCGCCGGTGACCAGCATCTCGCACAGCTGGGCGTCGCGCACCGTGCGGTCGAAACCGCCGCCATCGGTGCGCACCAGCACTTCAGTGCGGAAGGCGCCCGGCGCCACCGAGATGGCGGCGCGGATGGCGTTGACCGTCTGGGCGTTGCCGGCATGACCGGTCAGGGCCAGGCGGTCGCGGCGGATCAGCCCGGCGCCCGATTCCATGCGCGCCAGTTCGGTGAGCATCAAGCGCGCGGCCCGCTCCCAGCCTTCAGGCGCAGCGCCAGGCGCCAGCACCAGATCCACCCGCGCGCCATTGGGAAACCGGTCCTCGGCATGGGCGCGCAGACGCGCGATCGCCTCGGCGTCCGGGGCGTGGCCGCGCAGCACCAGGCGGCGGCTGACCAGATCAGCGCGCAGGGAGAATTCATCATCCTGGCTGGCCAGCCGGGTCTCGTCGATGACGCGCGTGACGCCGCCCGCCACCACTCCGCCCGCCCATGTCGAGCGCGATACGGCGGCCAGGGCGCGCTCGCGCGCCTCGCGGCTGGGGGCGCGGCCTGTGAGCGTGGCCACCTGGCCATTCATGGACACCTGAGCCCAGCCATCATCGCGCACGCGCTCCAGCGCGGCCTGGGCGCTCGTTTGCAGGCGCGCTTCGAGATTGCCGGCGGACATGGGGCTGGTGTGAATCGCCAATACGCCCAGTACGATAAAACCGGCCAGCGCGATCAGTGCGGTCTTGCGGCGGGGAGAGAGCATGGGGAGCAATTTTCCGGAATCGAAGCTGTTGTGAGACGACCATACACGCCTGCGCGGCGCGGGCGAAGGCTAGTCTTGTGCAAAAGCGAAGGGTGCGGCGCCGCGCACATGGGGATCGATCCGCAAGGACTTCTGCAAGGGCGGCAGCACGCGTTCGGCGCAATCGCTGCGTTCGCACAGACGGCAGGACAGGCCCACCGGCGTGAAATCCGCCGGCGCATAGGCCAGGCGCCCGGCCTCCTTGGCGTCACAGCCCACCGCAATCGCCGACAGGGCCGAACCGCCATCGGGCAGGGCCCGGCTGACCGCGCGCGCGATGGAGATGAAGCGTGCGCCATCGGGCAATTCCAGCCCCTGCACATGCACGCGCTCGGTGGCGCGGAAGGCGTCATGCAGGCGCCAGCGCACGCAGCCCCCGCCGGAACGGGCGAAGGCCAGCACCCCGCCGCCAAAGCGCTTGGCGATATTGCCGGCCTGGTCCACCCGGATCATGAAAAAGGCGATGCCGCGCGCGCCGGGCCGGTTGAGCGTGGTCAGCCGGTGGCAGACCTGTTCATGACTGGCCGAGAAGCGCCGGCGCAGCACGTCCATGTCATAGCGCGCGCTCTCAGCGGCCCTGAAAAACGCGTCATAGGGCATGAGCACGGCGGCCGCGGCGTAATTGGCCAGGCTCGCCCGGTAGAGCGCGCGCGCCTCGGCGCTGAGGCCCGGCGGGCGCGCGGCTTCCGCATCCAGCGCCTCGCCCATCTCCAGCTGCACCAGCGTCACGGCAATATGAAAGGCGCGCGCCGAGGGCGAGAGCAGATCACTCAAGAGGAGCTTGCGGGCGTGGAAATCATAGCGGCGCAGCGCGCCCGCCATCACGCTGTCATCATAAACGCGCACCGCCGCGCCATGAGCCGATTTCAGGCGCGCGGCCAGCGCCGCCTCCAGCGACACCGCTTCGGGCAGATCCGCACGCAGCGCCTCGGCGCCGGTCTCCAGGGACGGGAAATGATTCTGCGCCGCGTCGAGCGCATCGCGCACCTCTTCCAGCGCCGACAGACCCGTCCCGGACAAGCCCTCCTCGGCGCGCAAAGCGAGATCGGCGGCCGCCGCGCTGGTCTCGCGATAGGCCTGGTATAGCCGCGCCAGCGCCTCGGCGGCGCGCGGATGGGCGTCAGCCAGATCGGTCAGGTCGCGCTGGTCGAGATCGGCGCCTTTCAGGACGGGGTCAGACGCGGCCTCCTTAAGATCGGCCAGCAATTGCCGGTCGCTCTCGGCGGCGAAGGCGCGCACATCAATGTCAAAGGCTTCCGCCAGCGCCAGCAGCACGCGCGCCGTCACCGGGCGCTGATTGCGTTCGAGCAGGTTGAGATAGCTCGCCGACACGCCCAGGCTCTCGGCGAACTGGGCCTGGCTCTGGCCCATGTCCCGGCGCAGGCGGCGCAGGCGCGCCCCGGCGAACAGCTTTTCCAGCGCCTCGGCCATTTGTCACTTTCTTTACATAATGACATGCTTACACATTCCATGTGTATACGCTGTTTCTCCTTTTTATGCCAAGCCCTGTCGACCGCTGCATGGGCGCCTGTCTACATCCCCACAGATTTTCTCATGAGGGATGTGACATGACCAGCTTCTACGATCTCGTACCCGCCGCCGCCCCGGGGCGCTTTGACGGCATCACCCGCAATTACAGCCCCGAGGACGTTTTGCGCCTGCGCGGTTCGGTGCATGTCTCCCACACGCTGGCCGAGCGCGGCGCGGCCAAGCTTTGGGAGCTGCTCAACAGCGAGCCCTATATCAACGCGCTGGGCGCCCTGTCGGGCAATCAGGCCATGCAGATGGTGCGCGCGGGGCTGAAAGCGATCTATCTGTCGGGCTGGCAGGTGGCCGCTGACGCCAACACCGCCGGCGCCATGTATCCCGACCAGTCGCTCTATCCGGCCAACTCCGCCCCGGAGCTGGCGCGCAAGATCAACCGCACGCTCCAGCGCGCCGACCAGATCGAGGTCGCCGAGAGCGGCAAGGCGAGCCGCGACTGGTTCGCGCCCATCGTGGCCGACGCCGAAGCCGGGTTTGGCGGCACGCTCAACTGTTATGAAATCATGCGCGCCTTCATCGAGGCGGGCGCTTCGGGCGTGCATTTCGAAGACCAGGTGGCCGCCGAGAAGAAGTGCGGGCATCTGGGCGGCAAGGTGCTGATCCCCACCAGCCAGCACGAGCGCAATCTGAACGCCGCGCGCCTGGCCGCCGACGTGATGGGCGTGCCCACGATCACCGTGGCGCGCACCGATGCGGAATCGGCCACGCTGATCAATTCCGACATTGACGAGCGCGACCACGAATTCATCGACTATGACGCCGGGCGCACGCCCGAAGGCTTCTACCGGCTAAAACCCGGCATGGGCGTGGAGCACTGCATCAAGCGCGGTCTGGCTTACGCCAAGGTCGCCGACCTTCTGTGGTGGGAGACCTCCAAGCCCAATCTGGACGAGGCGCGCCGCTTCGCCGAGGCGATCCAGAAAGCCTATCCGGGCAAGATGATGGCCTATAACTGCTCGCCCTCGTTTAACTGGGAGAAGAACCTGGACAAGGCCACCATCGAGACCTATCAGCGCGAGCTGGGCGCCATGGGCTACAAGTTCCAGTTCGTCACACTGGCCGGCTTCCACCAGCTCAATTACGGCATGTTCGAGCTGGCCCGCGGCTATCGCGACCGCGGCATGGGCGCCTATTCGGAGCTGCAGCAGGCCGAGTTCGGCGCCGAGAAGGACGGCTACACCGCCACGCGCCACCAGCGCGAAGTGGGCACGGGCTATTTCGACCTGGTCAACATGACCCTGTCGGGCGGCGCGGCTTCCACCACCGCCATGGGCGAGAGCACCGAAACCGACCAGTTCAAACCCGCCGCAGAATAGGCGTCCGGGGGGACGCTTTGTGCGCCCGGATCCGGCTTGGCGCCGGGTCCGGGCGCTGCTTTGATTTGCAGCCGAAAGAACGGATGAATTGATGAACACTCTGCCCGACGGCGTCGCCATTCATGGCGCAATGCACCCCGGTTTCGACTCAATCCTGACTGCTGACGCCCTGGCTCTGCTCGCTGACGTGCACCGGCGCTTTGACGGCGAACGCCAGCGTCTGCTGGCCGAGCGCGAGACGCGTCAGGCCCGGCTGGACGCCGGTGAGGAACGGCTGGATTTTCCGGCCGAAACCGCTGCCATCCGCGCCGGCGCCTGGACTGTGCCCCCGGCTCCGGCTGACCTTCAGGACCGGCGCGTGGAGATCACCGGGCCGGTGGACCGCAAGATGGTGATCAACGCCCTCAATGCGGACGTGAAATGCTTCATGGCCGATTTCGAGGACGCCTCTACGCCCAGCTGGACCAATATGGTGGAGGGCCAGATCAATCTGCGCGACGCGGTCCACCGCACCATCGCTTTCACCGATCCGGCCAATGGCAAGTCCTATGCGCTCAAGGACGATCCGGCCGTGCTGATCGTGCGCGCGCGCGGCCTGCATCTCGATGAGGCCCATGTGCGCGTGGATGGCGCGCCGGTGGCGGGCGCGTTTTTCGATTTCGTGCTGTTTCTGGTCCATAACCACGCCGAACTCGCCCGGCGCGGCACGGGACCGTATTTCTATCTGCCCAAGCTGGAGACGCGGTTCGAGGCGCGCCTGTGGGCGCTGGTCATCCGCCATTGCGAGACGGCGCTGGGCATCAAGCCTGGAACCGTGCGGGTCACCGTGCTGATCGAGACCATCACGGCGGTGTTCGAGATGGACGAGATCCTGTGGGAGCTGCGCCAGTCCATCACCGGGCTCAATGCCGGGCGCTGGGACTATATCTTCAGCTATATCAAGCGCCAGAAGGGCGACCCGGGCCGCATCCTGCCCGACCGCGCCCAGGTGACCATGACCGCGCCCTTCATGGCGGCCTATGCCAAACGGCTCATCGCCGTGTGCCACCGGCGCGGCGCCCACGCCATGGGCGGGATGAGCGCCTTCATCCCCGTCAAGGGCGATGAAGCGGCCAATGATGCGGCGATGGAGCGGGTGAAGGCGGACAAGACGCGCGAGGCGGGCCTGGGCCATGACGGCGCCTGGGTGGCGCACCCGGCGCTGGCGCCGGTGGCGCGCGCCGCTTTCGATGCGGTCATGCCCGGCCCCAACCAGCTGTCCAGTCAAGGCGATCTCACCGAGGACCGCCAGGCCCTGCTGGCCCCGTGCGAGGGCGCGATTACCGAAGCCGGGCTGACCGGCAACGCCGATGTGGCGATCCGCTATATCGCCTCCTGGCTGCAGGGACGCGGCGCGGCGCCGATCCATAATCTGATGGAAGACGCCGCCACCGCCGAGATCAGCCGCGCCCAGCTCTGGCAGTGGCGCGTGCATGGCGCGAAGACCGATGACGGTCGGGTGATTGACGCAGGACGCGTCAGCGCCGTGATCAAGGCCGCTTCAGAGGCCATCAAGGCCGAACTGGGCGCCAATGCCTGGCGTGAGGGCCGGTTCGACGAGGCCGCGTCGATTCTGGAGACGCTGGCCCTGTCCGACGGGTTCGAGGAATTCCTCACCCTGCCCGCCTATGAGAAGGTCAGGGAAGCCTGAGCCTGTCCGTCTTGCTGAAATGATCGGCGCATGAAAAAGGCCGGGCCCGTCAGGACCCGGCCTTTCTCTTTGATCCCTGCTCCGGGCCTTGCGGCCCGGTTCAGGTCTGACCGCCTACCATTCGGTGCGCAAGGTGACGCCCCAGGTGCGCGGCGCGCCCAGGAAGCCGCCGAACGTGCCGGTCTGGGCGAACTGGTCGAACGCGACCTGCACATAGGTCTCGTCGGTCAGGTTGCGGCCCCAGAGCTCCACATTCCAGCGCCCGTCCAGCGAGCCCAGGCCCACACGGCCATTGACCATGGTGAAGGCAGGCTGCTCCTTGCCCGGCGCCAGGTCCGAACCGGTGTTGTATTCAGACACCCAGCGGGCGTCGACAGCGGCCCGGAACAGGAGATTGTCGGCGATCGGCTGGGAGTAGAGCGCCTGACCGGTGACGAAATTCTCCGGTGAGAGCGAGATATTGCGGCCGGCCAGATTGGCCGGCGTGTCCGGCGTATTGCCATAGCGGGCGCGCACGTGAGCGTAGCCGCCGGAAATATCCAGACCCTCGATCGGGGTGGCCCAGGTGAAGTCAAGCTCCACGCCGCGCGCCTCGATCTCCGGGATGTTCTGAACCACGAAGGCCAGCCCGGTGAAGGTGTTCAGCTGGAAGTCGGTGACTTCCTGATAGAAGGCGTTGCCGTTGAGCTGCAGCACATTGCCGAACAATTGCGATTTGAAGCCGATCTCCCACGCATCAATGGTTTCGGGCAGGAAGGAGCTGTCGGAATCGGTGAACGAACCGCCCGACACCGGGCCGTTGAATTCACGGTCCAGGTTGAAGCCGCCCGCCTTGAAGCCGCGCGAGAAGCCCGCATAGACCATGACATCGTCATTGACGTCATAGGTGGCGCGGATCGTGCCGGAGATTTCCTCATCGGTGCGCGAACGGTCATAGCCGGTGGCGTCCAGACCGGTGCGCGCATAGGGCAGGCAGATCAGCGGAACCAGGCCGGCCAGCGGCGTGCCCGCCGAACCCGCGATCGGATCGGCGCCGAACACGGTTTCAAGGAAGGCGCAACCGGGCACCGGGCTGGTGTCAAAGGTGGCGAAGACGCGCTTGTTCTCGTTGGTGTAGCGCAAGCCGCCCGTGATCGCGAGCTGGTCGGTGAGCTGGTAGGTGTTGTGCGTGAACAGCGCCCAGCTGGTGGAGGTCTGGTTATAGACGTCCTGGTTCACGCCCGACCCGCCCGGCAGGGCCTGGCCCGGAGCGAACAGCGGACCACCGGCTACAGCATTGAGGGTGTTGGAGATGAAGAGCGGATCAGCCCCGTTCGAGGCGGCCAGGCCCAGATAGACCTCCCAGTCCGCGCCGAAGCGGATGGCGTCGTTCAGCGTCAGGTCCTCGTGGGAGATGATGCCGCCCACCAGCCAGTCCAGATCGCCGGTCACGCCGGTCAGGCGGATTTCCTGGTCAAAGCGGGTGACGTTGGTGGAGTTGCCATCGGCCCGGTAGGCGATGTCGGCGGAGGTGAAGTCGATGTCCTGGGTGCGCTGGTTGCGCCAGTCGCGCCAGGCCGTGATCGTGGTCAGCGTGCCGATCGGCATCTCGATGTCGAACTCGGCCGAGAAGCCGTAATCGGTGACTTGCTGCTGGTATTCACGATTGGCGAAGGCGCGGCGCTCGGACGGATCGGCCGGGTTCAGAACCTGGCCGCCCACCGCGCCGATCAGCGCGGCCGGTCCGGGGGCGGTCTGCCATTGCACCGCCGAGCAGCAGAACTCATTGCGGCGGGTGTAATCGGCGATGAAGCGCCCTTCGACCATGTCGCTCGGCGCCCACAGCGCCTGAGCGCGGAAGGTGTAGTAGTTGTTGGTTTCAGAATCTGTTTCGCGGGTCCCGCCCGGCTCACGCACGGTCAGGTTCGTAAAGCCGTCACGCTCGCCCACAGCTGCGAACAGGCGCACCGCCAGTGTGTCGCCGATCGGGCCGGTCAGGTGGCCTGAATAGCGGCGGTAATCGAAATTGCCGAACTCGCCCTGCAGCGAGCCGCCGAATTCGAATTCCGGCGATGCGGTGACCACGTTGAGCACGCCTGCAGAGGTGTTCTTGCCAAACAGCGTGCCTTGCGGGCCGCGCAGCACTTCGATGCGCTCCAGCTCGCCCAGATCAGAGAAACCCACACCGTTACGGGCGCGGAACACGCCGTCGATATAGACGCCCACCGAGCTCTCAAGGCCGAAATTGTCGCCCACAGTGCCGATGCCGCGAATACGCGCCGTGGTGATGGTCTCGGCCTGGGTCGAGGTCACCATCAGGCCCGGCGAGATGGAGATCAGGTCCTTGATGTCCTGCACGCCGGCCGCGCGCAGCTCTTCTGCACCGTAGGCGCCCAGGGAGATCGGCACGTCTTGCGCTGATTGCTGGCGCTGCTGGGCCGTCACGGTGACGACGTCGATGGTGCGGCGGTCGCTGGCGCCCTCCGTGTCGGTCTGCGCGTATACCGCACCCGACAGGGCCATAGAGGACACAGCGGCGAAGAGGCAGGCTTTCGAAAGGCGTTGGGTCATACTTCGGGATCCTCCTGATGCGTGTTGCTGTCTGTGAGATCAGCAGCAATGCTGCAGCGCAACATTCTTTGATGTGTTGTACAGTGGCTGATTTGTAGACGATTTTGAACCAGCACTCGCAGCTGCGAGATGACTTTATATGCCATCAATGCCAGTCATGGCGGAGCAATTTATATAACTGTTGCATCCGGGCCACGCCGGGCGGCGTGACCGTGAAACGGCGAACGCCCGGCTCTCCTCTCGAAAAACCGGGCGTTCTTCCTCCCTGACCGGTCTGTGCCGGTTTCAGTCTGCCGGTTAGCGGCGGAAGCGCAGCTCCACGCCGTAAACCCGGCCCTTGTTGAGCGGCGAGAACGTGCCGCCAAGCGGGACGGGTCCCAGCATGGCGGGCAGCTGGGTGTCGCCGCCGAAAGTCACCTCATTGGTGAGGTTCTTGCCGTAGAAGGACAGAACCGTGCCGCCGTCATGGAAGCCCAGCGCCACGGACGCATCCAGGATCCCGGCGGAATCGAAGAAGCCGAGATTATTGTCCGTATAGGCGTTGCGGTCGCGGAAATTATAGCTCACCGAAGCGGTCAGATTGGCGCCGCCCCAGTTGTCGAGCGGGGTGTCATAGATGGCGCCGACGCCATAGGTCCACGGCGCCAGCCGGGGGATATCGAGCGCCAGATCCGCATCATCGATCACCCCATCGCCGTTCAGATCGAACAGCACGCGCTTGTACTCCCCGTCCAGATAGCCGAGCTGGCCATGGATGATGAAGTTTTCAGACAGGAAGGCGCGCGCCTCCACCTCGAAGCCGCGAATGCGGGCGTCGGCCGTGTTCTGGATCAGCTGCACCACGCCGGTCGCCGCGCTCGGCAGGTTGACCTCGCGCTGCATGTCGGAAATCTCGTTCCAGAAGGCCGCCGCATTCACACGCAGCGCGCCGTCCAGGAAATCTGATTTCATACCGGCCTCAAAGGAATCCACCTGCTCCTGGTCATACGGGCCCGGCGCAAAGGTCGGGTCAGTATTGCGCAGATTATAGCCCCCCGAGCGGAAACCGCGGGTCCAGAAGGCGTAGAGCTGGCTGTCATCGCCGAGATCATATTGCAGGCCGACCTTGGGCGCGAAGGAGGTCCAGGAATCGGTATCCTCAAACACGCCCGCCCCCCCCGTGGGCACGGTGCAGCCCGATCCCACGACACACGGCGCGCCAGGCAAGAGCGCCTGGATGCGCGCGCGCTTGCGCTCATAGGAATAGCGCCCGCCCAGATTGATCGTCAGCCGGTCCGTGGTGTGGATATCGAACTGGGCGAACGCGCCCCAGGTCATATGATCGATATAACCGCCGCCGATCGGCACCGAGGCCCCGCCCAGCAGCCGGCGGCGCTCGACATAGTTGATGGTCTGATCGAAATAGAACACCCCGGTGGTGACATCGACATTATTGAACACGCCCGCATAGCGCAGCTCGTTCGACCACTGGTCCTGCAGGTTCGACGCGTCCGCATGGAACAGGAAGCCGGGCGTGGCGTCGATATCGCTGGTGGACGAGCCTTCCACATCGCGCCAGCCGAAGATATTGGTGATGGTGCCGTCGCCGAAGTCCACACGCAGATTGGCTTCAGCCGTGACGCTGTAGGCCGTATTGCTATACTCGCCCGGCTCATCGATGGAGAAGCGGAAGCTGTTGCGGTCAAACAGGCCGCCTATGCCGGCGCCATTGACATGGTTCTGTCCTGCCGGACCGTCACCGGTGTTTTTCGAATACTGGCCGCGCACGATCAGTTCGAAATCGTCATTGGGACGCCAGGCCACCGCCGGGCGCACCACCCAGGTGCGTGAGGCGCCGTGGCTGGAGCCGTCAAATTCGTTGGTGAACCAGCCCTCATCCTTGGAATGATACACCGCCAGCTTGGCCGAAAAGCCTTCGGCCAGCGGACCGTTCAGCACAGCGGACGCGGTATAGCGCGGGCCGGTCTCCACCCCGAAGCGAGCATTGAGGCTCGGGTCCTCGCTGGGCGCGGTGGTGCGGATCAGAACCGCGCCGCCGGTGACATTGCGCCCGAACAGAATGCCCTGCGGCCCGCGCAGCACCTCGATGCCTTCCAGGTCGAAATTGTCGAACACCAGCCCGGCATTGATGCCCTGATAGACACCGTCAATGAACACGCCCACCGTGGGGTCGACACTGGGTATGGAGCTGTTGATGCCAATGCCGCGAATGGTGAAATTGGCGATGCCCGGCGCGGTGCCGATATCCTCCAGCTGCACATTGGGCATGATATAGCTCAGCGAGGACAGGTCCTGGAACTGCAGGGCGTCCAGCTGTTCGCCTGAATAGGCGGTGACCGCCACGGGGGCCTCCTGTACGTCCACCCCGCCAGGGCGCTTGGTGCCGGTGATCGTGATCACGTCGCGCAAGACCGATTGCGCGCTCTGGGCCTGCCCCTCTTCTGCTTGTTCAGCTTGCGCGGTTTCAGCCAGAGCCGGCGCCCCGAGCCCCAGCGGCGAAACCGCCGCCAGCAGGATCGCCACGCGCGTCATACGTGAGTGCATGATTCTGTCCTCCCCATTGGCGGCCCGGCGCTGCGCCCCCTGCCGCCTGCCTGCGGCTGCCCGCCGCTTGAGGCCCATCATGGCCGCGCCTGAAGCATTTGCAAATACGCCAAGGTCCGGATGCTTGGCGTAAAACGTCTCTTTGTATGATTTTGAATCAGAATTTATAAAACTGTTGCATGCTAAACACGTCCACGATTTGCTGCACTTGCGCTATAATCGGATAAATATTGCTGCAGCTGCGAAATTTCGTGAAGCGGCCACGCTTACCATCTGACAAGATGTGGCGCGCCATACTCCACCCGCCCGGCCCCGCCGGCGGGAGCGCGACCATGCATGACGAAGTGATGCAGCTGCTGAAATGCCATCTGGCCAGTGTCGATCATGTCGATGTGGGGCGCTATCAGTTCGTCAATCTGGAGCCGGTGCGCGAAGCGGCCGGAGCGCTCTGGCCGCAATTGCGCGAGCGCGCCTTCCTGGCCTCGCGCACCATTATCGAGCGCCGGATTGCAGAAGACGATCTGATCATTCCGTGCGCTACCGGTTATCTGGTGATCTTCAAGGCGCTCACCGGCGGTCCGGCGCACCGGCTGACCACAAAAATCCGCACCGAGCTTGAGACATTCTTTCTGGGCGACAAGGAGCTGGCGGACCTGAAGGTGGCGGCCAGCTCGGAAAAGCTTTCCCTGTCCGAATTCGAAGAAGCGCTGGCGCGCTCACAGGCCGAGACCGAACCTGAGCCGGTCAGGACGGCGCAGGGGCCGCAACAGGCCAAGGATGTCCTGGGCATCGACATGCTCGATTACATGCCGGTCTGGGATGCGCGCAAGGAGGCTGTCGGCGGTTTCATGTTGCGCGCGCGCCGCCTGAACAAGGACAGCCGGAGCTGGCTGGTCAATGGCGATATCCTGCGCGGGGCGCGCAAGCCCGAAACCCGTCTGGCGCTGGATGTGATGGTGCTTGAGCGCGCGGTGCGCAGCCTGGAAAGCCTGATCAGCGCCGGATCGCGCTGCGCACTGATCATTCCGGCAGGATATGACAGCCTCAGCCAGCCGCGCCTGCGTTCAGACTATGTCACGCGCCTGTCCACCCTGGCGCCTGCCCTGCGCGCCATGATCTGGGTGCGGCTGGACGGCGCGCCGGCGGATGCGCCCCTGGCCGCGCTGGCCGAGACCGGGCGCATCATCGCCCAGCACGCAGGCAAGCTGTTCATCCATGCCCGCTCCGACGCCCTGTCCCTAGCCCCCTACGCCGAGATGTCGCCGGCCCTGATCGGAACCGATTTCCCGACCGGATCAGAGGCCGCCATACGCACCGATCTGGAGCGCTTTATCGCCCTGGCGCGAAGGGCGGGACTGGAAACCTATCTGGACAATCTCAACAGCTGGGAAGAAGTGCGCCTCGCCGCCCGATCGTCCGCCCGCCTGCTCAGCGGCCCCTCTATCGGCGTGTTTCGAGAGCCGCGCGCGCCCTATCATCTCAGCCGGGCCGGCTTGCTGGCGCGCGCGGCCTGAAGGCTTGCCGCCAGGGGACGCCCGCCCTACCCTCGCGGTGATCCCATCAGGAGACCGCAAGCCCATGATCCTGCTCGCTTTCACCGCCAGCCTCACCCTTGGAGCGGCGGCCTCGGCCGCCATCGCCGATGACGCCGCTCACGGCCCGATGCGTTTTGAGGACGTATTCAGCCTGGAAATGGCCGCTGACGTGCAGATCAGTCCGGACGGGCGCGCCATCGCCTATCAGCGCCGCTCCGCCGACATCATGACCGACCGCATGCGCGGCGCGATCTGGGTGGTGGATTTCGACGGGAGCGGCCACCGCCCGCTGGTCACCGGCGCGGGCGATTATTCAAGCCCGGTCTGGACGCCGGACTCCTCGCGCCTGGTCTATCTGTCCAATGAGGACGGCCGCACCGAGTTGCGCATGGCCTGGCTGAGCGATGCGCGCTCTGTGCGTCTGGCGCGCCTGCCGCGCGGCGCCTCCCAGATCACGGTCTCGCCCGACGGCACGCAGATCGCCTTCACCATGTTCGCGCCGGCGCGCGGAATCGAGGTGGATATCGGCCTGCCCGAGCGGCCCCAGGGCGCCGAATGGGCGCCGCTGCCGCGCGTGGACGAGACTTTCGCCTATCAGTCTGACGGCATCGGCGATCTGCCGCCCGGGGCGAGCCAAATCCATGTCCTGCCTATTGATGGCGGCGCGCCGCGCAAGATCACCTCGGTGGAGAGCGGATCGGTCAGCGGGCTCAGCTGGACCGCCGACAGCGCCGAAATCCTGTTCAGCCATGCCGGGCAGGCCGAGGACGGATTTGATTTTCGCACGGCGCATATCTGGGCCGTGCGCGCCGCAGATGGCGCCAAGCGCCAGATCACCGATCTGCCCGGCGCCGCGCGCGCGCCCCGCGTCAGCCCGGACGGGCGCACGCTGGCCTTCCTGCGCACCTATCGCGAGGAGTTCTCCCATCAGGACAACAAGCTCTACACGGTCTCCCTCTCCGGCGGCGAGCCGCGCCGCCTGCTCTCCGATCTCGACCGGGGCGTCGCCCAGGCCGAATGGGACGGCTCGGGGCGCGGGCTTTGGGTGCGCTTTGACGATGTCGGTCATACCGTGCTGGCCTATGCCGGTCTGAATGGCGGGCTGGACCGCATCACCGATCGCATTGGCGGCCTGACCATCGGGCGGCCCTACACCACGGGCATGTTCTCGGTGTCAGGCAATGGCCGCTGGGCCGCGCCGCTGGCGAGCGCGCAGGATCTGGCCAATGTGGGCGCCGGCCAGCGCCGGGGCGCAGCGCGTACCCTGACCGATCTCAATGCCGGCGTGCTCGGCGCGCGCGATCTCGCCCGTGTGGAGCGCTTTACCTGGGAGAGCGCGGCGGACGGGCGCGAGATCGAGGGCTGGATCGCCTATCCGCCCGGTTTCGATGCCTCGCGCCAATGGCCGATGATCCTTGAAATCCATGGCGGGCCGCACACCGCCTACGGGCCGCAATTCTCCGGCCAGGTCCAGCTGATGGCCGCGGCGGGCTATGTGGTGTTCTACACCAATCCGCGCGGCTCAACCTCCTACGGCCAGGACTTCGCCAACCTCATCGACAAGGATTATCCAGGTAACGACGTGGATGATCTGGAATCAGGCGTGGACGCCCTGATCGCGCGCGGCTTCATCGACGAGAACCGGCTTTACGTCACCGGCGGCTCGGGCGGCGGCGTGCTGACCGCCTGGCTGATCGGAACCAATGAGCGCTGGCGTGCAGCCGCCGTGGGCAAGCCGGTGATCAACTGGACC
Source organism: Alkalicaulis satelles (assembly GCF_008630495.1). Lineage (GTDB taxonomy): Bacteria > Pseudomonadota > Alphaproteobacteria > Caulobacterales > Maricaulaceae > Oceanicaulis > Oceanicaulis satelles. Next base: position 72,974 of record NZ_VWOJ01000004.1, on the reverse strand, counting down.
AGCTTTGCGCTGGCTTCCGATATTGGGCCGGTGATCCACCGCTACTGGTTCGGCGTGACGCCCTGGGACGCACCGGAAGAGTACTGGCGCCGCTCGCCGCTGTCGCTGGTCGGCAATGTCAGCGCTCCCACCATGGTGTTTGTCGGCGCCGAGGACCGGCGCACGCCGGTGGGGGAGTCGGAACAGTATTTCAACGCGCTCCAGATCCGCGGCATTGAAAGCCGCCTGGTGCGCATCCCCGAGACCTATCACGGCATCGCCGATTCCCGGCCCTCGCGCCTGCTGTACAAGACCGGCCACATCATCGCCTGGTTCAACCAGCATGGCGGGCAGGAAGAAGCGGATTAGAAGCCCTCAAACCGGGTGAACTCGTCCACTTCGGCACGGCGTGAGCGCAGCGTGTTGACCACAGCGTCCGGGTCGGCGTGGCCGATGGCCATGCCGCAATAGACTTTCAGCGGCGCCTCAACACCCAGCGCCTGGCCCACCGTGCGGCAATGGGGCGTCCAGGCTTCCTGCATGCAGGTGGCCAGGCCGCGGCCTTGCGCCGCCAGGCACACGCACATCATGAACATGCCCAGATGCGCCCACTGGTTCGGGTTCATGCGCGCATCAATGGCGAAGAACAGCGCCTGGGGCGCGCCGAAGAAGCGGTAATTCTCCATCAGATGGGCGAAGCGCGCGGCCTTGTCCTCGCGCGGCACGCCCAGCAGCGCATACATGTCCTCGCCCACCTGGAAGCGGCGCGAGCGGTAAGGCTCCCACAGGCTTTCGGGATAGACCGGGAAATCGGCCTCATTGGCGAAGGGGTCGGTTTTGAGCTTCTCCTGCACCGCGTCCATGACGCGCTGGCGCGCCTCGCCGGCTACTGCGATCACATGCCAGGGCTGGACATTGCCGCCCGACGCCGCCCAGCGCGCCTCCTCCAGAATCGCCTCGATATCGGCCTTGGAAACCGGCGTATCGAGAAAGGCGCGCGTGGAGATGCGCGCCTTGAGCGCTTCGGAAACGGTCATTGGGGAAGCCCTCTAAGGATCAAACCGCGAAGCTCACCCCGCAGCCGCAGGCGGCGGTGGCGTTGGGATTGCGGATCTGGAAGCTGGCGCCGATGAGTTCGTCCACATAGTCGATCACCGAATCGGCCAGGAATTCCGCGCTCATGGGATCGACCAGCACGGTGGCGCCGTCGCGCTCGATGCGCAGATCGTCTCCCGCCGCTTCGGCTTCGAGATCGTATTTGTAGGAAAAGCCCGAACAGCCCCCGCCCACCACCGAGACGCGCAGGAAAGCCTTGTCCTGGCTGGACAGCACGGCCTTGATCTGGCGCGCGGCCGTCTCTGACAGGGTGATCTGCGGGTCGCTCATCTTCGCCTCTGCTCCGCTAAACGCCGCTGCCGGTTTTTGTTTACCGGCGCACCACAGTATATGGACCGCCACTGCCCGTCATGGAAGACCCTGCCCGATGACCCATCCGCGCGCACCCTATGCCTGTGACCCTGCCCGCAGCCGGGGGCGCGCCTTTGCGCAGCCTGAAAGCGCCATGCGCACCGCCTTCCAGCGCGACCGCGACCGCATCATCCATTCCAGCGCCTTCCGGCGGCTGAAAGAGAAGACGCAAGTGTTCGTGGCCCATGAGGGCGACGCCTACCGCACGCGCCTGACCCATTCGCTGGAAGTCGCCCAGATCGCCCGCACGCTGGCGCGCGCGCTGGCCGTTGACGAGGATCTGGCCGAAGCCGCCGCCCTGGCCCATGATCTGGGCCATCCGCCCTTCGGCCATTCGGGCGAAGATGCGCTGCAGGACGCCATGGCGCGCTTTGGCGGGTTTGACCACAACGCCCAGACCCTGCGCGTGATCACCAAGCTGGAACACCGCTACCCGCAATTTGAAGGGCTCAATCTCTCGTGGGAAACCCTCGAAGGCGTGGTCAAACATAACGGCCCGCTGATGGCCAAGGGCGACGGGCCGGAGGTCCTGCCCTGGGGCTTTAGCGCCTATGAGCGCTGGCGCGAGCTGGAGCTGCACACCCATGCCGGGGTGGAGGCCCAGATCGCGGCCCTGTCCGACGACATCGCCTATAATAATCACGACATTGATGACGGCTTGCGCTCGGGCATCCTGACGCTGGACCAGCTCATGGACCTGCCGCTGGCCGGCCCGGTCTTCCGCAGCGTGCGCAAACGTTTTCCGGACATCAGCGAGGACATCCTCATTCACGAAGCCGTGCGCGAGCTGATCGGGCTGATGGTGGCCGACGTGCTGGCCGAGACCCGCCGGCGCCTGGCTGAGAGCGGCGCGGACAACCCCGAAGCGGTGCGCGCGCTGGATCAGCCGGTGGTCGCCTTCTCTGAAAGCATGACCGAACAGCTCGCCGCGGTGCGCCGCTTCCTCTATGCGAACCTGTATCTGCACTACAAGGTCAAGCGCATGAAGGAAAAGGGCAAACGGGTGGTGCGTGAGCTGTTCACGGCTTTCCTGGGCGATCCCCAGCTCCTGCCCACGCCCTGGCAGGCGTCCTGCGATGGCGCGAGCGGCCAGGCCACGGCGCGCACGGTGTGCGACTATATCGCCGGCATGACCGACCGCTACGCCGTGGAGGAGCACCGCAAGCTCTTTAGCGTCGACGGCTGGCGCTGAGCGTTTCCATCCGGGAAGCACGCCTTTTCAGGCATGGCGCATTGTCTGTGCGCCCGGCTTCCATATCTACTGGGCTGACAGACCGGACCCATCGGCCTGCAAGACCACAAGCTTCAACGAGGTCCTCCCCATGCGCCTGACCGCCGCCAGCCTCGCCGTGATGATCGCCGCCGCCAGTTCCGCCAGCGCCCAGGACTGGGTGCTGGACCATGACGCTAGCGCGGTGAGCTTCGAGATCGCCATTTTCGGCGCCCCGGCCGAGGCGCGCTTTGACGATTTCGACGCCCAGATCACGCTGGATCCTGAAGACCTCGCCTCGGCGCGCATCGAGGCCGTGGTGCGCACCGCCAGCGGCGCCATGGATATCAGCGACTATCAGCAAGCCCTTCTGTCCGGCGACGGACTGGCCCCGCGCGCCCATCCCGAAGCGCGCTTCTCTTCCGAAGATGTGCGCGCCACCGATGAGGGCTATGAGGCCCATGGCGTCCTGACCGTGCGCGGCTCGGACAGCCCCGCCGTGCTGAGCTTCACGCTGGAGATCGACGGCGGGCGCGCCGTGGCGCGTGGCGGGTTCGACCTGTCACGCACCGATTTCGGCATCAGCGCCGCCAGCTGGGGCGCCAATAATGTGGGCGAGGCGGTCCGCGTGCGCGTCCATATCGAGGCCGACGCGGGCTGAGCTTATTCCAGTATCGCCGCCATGATCTGCTCCAGCACCGCGCCGGTCTGGAGCCGGTCGATCCAGCGCACCACCACCACCAGATCATGCTCGGGGCTGACAAAGACCACATTGGTCCCGGCGCCCAGATAGGCGAAGGCGGCAGCCGGCGCGTTGGCCACGCGGAAACCCGGCCCCTCACCGTCCGGCTGGTTGAGGAAGAAGTTCATATAGCCATAGCCCGGCGCATGCTCGCCCGGGGTGAGCGAGGCTTCAAACCAGCTGTCTGACAGGAGCCGGTCATCGCCCCAGCTTCCCCGGTGAAGGCCGAACAGGCCCAGCCGGGCCAGGTCATAGGCGGAGATGAACAGCCCCCCGCCCCAGTGCCCGCCCCCGGTGGAGGCCATCATGGCGCGCCCGCTAATCTCGACCTGCGCGTTGTCGTAAGGGCGCCACGACCAGGTGTCCGAGGCGCCGATCGGGTCCATGATGCGCGCACGGAAGACATCCGGCAGCTCCTCGCCGAACACATGCAGCGCGGCCAGGGCCAGCGCATTCACCCGCACATCATTGTATTCATAGGCCGCGCCCGGCTCGGGCGGTCCGGCGCGCAGCTTGGAGGCCGGGTCCTCGCGCGAGGGACGGTCCGCCCAGGCCGGCTTGCCGTAAAGCTCGCCCCACCAGCCCGAAGTCTGGCGCAGCATCTGGTCCCAGGTGACCGGCGCATTGTGATCGGTATGGAAGCGCGCATCGTCCACATAGGGCGCCACCGCATCATCGACGCTGGCGATCAGGCCGTCATCCACCGCCAGCCCCACCACATGGCTGAGCGCCGTTTTGGTGATGGAGAAGGTCATGTCCGCCCGCTCCGGCTCGCCCCATTCGGCCACGATATAGCCGCCGCGCACGATGACGCCCGACGGCGCGCCGCGCGGCGCCAGCGGGCCTATGGGGCTGGAATGGGGCTCGAACGCCCAGGTCAGCGGCACGCTGACGGTGAGATCACGCGCCGGGCTGACCGCCTCCAGCTCAGGATCATGGCGGGTCTCGTTGGCGATGGCGAAATCAATGGCGCCCTGCAGCGCTTCGGCGTCAAACCCCATGGCCGCCGCATCGCGCCGCTCCCACTGGTCATCCCCGCGCGCAGGCAGATAGGCCTCCTGCGCCAGCGCCGCGCCGCTCAGCATCAGCCCTGCCAGGCCCGCGCCCAGCGCTGTGGTGATCATGCCCATGGTCAGTCTCCCTGAAAAAGTCTTTGTCCGGTCATCTTGGCCTGAACGGCAAGGGGAGGCTATCACTGCGCGCGCCCGGCGTGCTAAGTCATGCCACCCTTCGCAGTGCAACACCCCTTCGCAAGTGCAACACAACCGGACCGTCATCACGCGCTTTGCGCCCTCGCCCACGGGTTATCTGCATATTGGCGGCGCCCGCACGGCGTTGTTCAATGCCTTGTTCGCCCGCCGCCATGGCGGCCAGTTCAGGCTGCGCATCGAGGACACCGACCGGGCGCGCTCCACCGATGACGCCGTGCAGGCGATTCTCGACGGCATGGGCTGGCTGGGCCTGGACTGGGATGGCGAGACGGTCTCGCAACACGCCCGGGCGGATCGTCATCGCGAAATTGTGAACCAGCTCATGGCGCGCGGCGCGGCCTTCCGCTGCTGGTGCACGCCTGAAGAGGTCGAGGCGCTGCGCGCCGAGGCGTTCGCGCAAGGGCGCGCCCTGCGCTCGCCCTGGCGCGAACGCGACCCGTCTGAAGGCCCGGACGCGCCCTATGTGGTCCGCTTCCGCGCGCCTGACCGCGACACCGCCATCACCGACGCGGTGCAGGGCGAGGTGCGCTGGGCGGCCAAGGAGTTCGACGATCTGGTGCTGCTGCGCTCGGACGGCGCGCCCACCTATAATCTCGCCGTGGTGGCCGATGACCATGATATGGGCGTCACCCACATCATCCGCGGCGATGACCACCTGACCAATGCCGGGCGCCAGCAGCAGATCTATGACGCGCTGGGCTGGCAGTCGCCGGTCTTCGCCCATATCCCGCTGATTCACGGGCCGGACGGCAAGAAGCTGTCCAAGCGCCATGGCGCGCTGGGCGTGGAGGCCTATCGCGACATGGGCTATCTGCCCGAGGGTCTGCGCAATTATCTCCTGCGCCTGGGCTGGTCGAAGGGCGATCAGGAGCTGTTCACCGACGAAGAGATGGCCGCCGCCTTCGATCTGGAGGGGCTGAACAAGGCCCCTGCCCGGCTCGATTTCGACAAGATGGCCAGCGTCAACGCCTTCCATATGAAGCGCGCGGACTCAGCACGGCTGACGGATCTGCTCTGGGCGCGGCTGGAGACAAAACCGGGCTTGCGGCTCGATGATACGGGCCGCGCCTGGGTGGCGGCGGCCATGGATATGCTCAAGGAGCGCGCCTCAACCCTCGCCGAGCTGGAAGACCAGGTCTATTTCATGTTGCGCTTGCGTCCGCTGGCCATTGAAGGCAAGGCGGCCAAGGCGCTGGATGAAGAGGCGCTGGCGCGGCTGGCCCGCCTGCGCAGCGCGCTGGACGGGGCGAAGGACTGGAGCGAGCCGGCGCTCGGCGCACAACTGAAAGCTTTCGCTGAGGCTGAAGGCGTAGGTTTTGGCAAGGTGGGGCCGCCGCTGCGCGCCGCGCTCACCGCAGGCGCGCCCGCGCCCGATATGGGTTTTGTACTGGCCGTGCTGGGACGCGAAGAAGTCCTGGCCCGGCTCGATGATGTGATTTGACGGACGCGCCGGGGGCGACGCCCCTTCAGGAGCGCCCGTGCGTTGAAGAAAGGATGCCAGGATGAAAAACAAGGTTGAGAACAAGGGCGCCGCCCAGCTCACGATCAATGGCAAAAGCTTTGACCTGCCCGTGCTGGGCGGTTCGGTGGGGCCGGACGTGATTGACATCCGCACGCTCTACCGCGATGCGGGCGTGTTCACCTATGACCCCGGCTTCACCTCCACAGCCAGCTGTGAAAGCCAGATCACCTATATCGACGGCGACAAGGGCGTGCTGCTCTATCGCGGCTATCCCATCGAGCAGCTGGCTGAAAACGCCAGCTTTATCGAGGTGGCCTATCTGTTGTTGCACGGCGAGCTGCCCACCAAGGACAAGCTTTACAATTTCGACTGGACGATCCGCCGCCACACCATGCTGCACGACCAGTTCGACCAGTTCTTCCGCGGCTTCCGCCGCGACGCCCACCCGATGGCGATCATGGTCGGCACGGTGGGGGCGCTGAGCGCCTTCTATCACGACTCCACCGACATCAATGATCCCCAGGCGCGCACCATATCGGCCCATCGCATGATCGCGAAAATGCCGACCATCGCGGCGCGCGCCTACAAATACTCCATCGGCCAACCCTTCATCACGCCGCGCAATGATCTCGACTACGCCAGCAATTTCCTGCGCATGTGCTTCGCCGTTCCGGCCGAGGATTATGAGGTCTCCCCCACGCTGGCGCGCGCCATGGACAAGATTTTCATCCTGCACGCCGATCACGAGCAGAACGCGTCCACCTCCACCGTGCGCCTGGCCGGCTCGTCGGGCGCCAACCCGTTCGCGTGCATCGCTTCAGGGATAGCCTCGCTGTGGGGCCCGGCCCATGGCGGCGCCAACGAGGCCGCGCTGACCATGCTCGAGGAGATCGGTTCGGTGGACCGCATCCCCGAATATGTGCGCAAGGCCAAGGACAAGAACGATCCCTTCCGCCTGATGGGCTTCGGCCACCGGGTCTACAAGAATTACGATCCGCGCGCGAAAGTGATGCGCGACACCTGCCATGCCGTGCTCGACGAGCTGGGCGTGCGCGACGAGCCCCTGCTGGCGGTGGCCATGGAGCTGGAGCGCATCGCGCTGGAAGACGAGTATTTCGTGCAGAAGAAGCTCTATCCCAATATCGACTTCTATTCGGGCATCACGCTGCGCGCGATGGGCTTCCCCACCGAGATGTTCACCGTGCTGTTCGCCCTGGCGCGCACGGTGGGCTGGATCGCCCAGTGGAGCGAGATGATCGAGGATCCCAGCCAGAAGATCGGGCGCCCGCGCCAGGTCTTCACCGGCTCGCCCGAGCGCGCCTATGTGAAGCTGGGCGACCGGTAGTTCTCAGGGCGGGATGCCGCTGTCTTATCGCCTCCCCCGTAGTGGGAAGGGTGGATTGGCGTAGCGAAGCCGGGGGGCGCCGCCGCAAGGCGGCAACTGGCAAATGTACACGCGCTGCCACTCCACCCCACCCTGACCCTCCCCTCAAGGGGAGGGAAACAAGATGCGCCTTCCTTTTCCCCTCCCCTCAGGCGGGGGAGGAAAGAAGTCCCCTCTGCACTCACCCCCCAATCGCGTCCACGCCAAACCACCGCCCGGCCTTGCGGCCGGCGGGGATGGCGGGGTGCGCGCGGCGGGTCCCCAAGCGGACCGGCTGCGTGGCTGTGGCCTGGCGACAAGGCCAGGCAGTATGGCCGGCAGGTCCTTCAGGACCCGCCGCGCGCGGACGGCGTTATCCGGGCTTCGGCTCCCGCAGATTATCTCCGCAGGACGTCACTGCCGAACGGGCGTGGACGGGGTCGATTGCACCCCGCCGGTTCACGCATCAGGCGCGCCGGCGATGTCTGGTCTCGAGGCCCGCCCCCAGCGGCCCAGAACCTGACCGCGCGCCTTGGCCCCAAAGCGGGACCCGGGGATGGACCCCGAGGTCTGGCCTTGCAGCGAGGCGCGTGGCCCGGCCCAGCGGCTGGGCTGGGGGAATCGACGTCCGGGCACGTCCGGATGGACATCACCGGCGCCCACCGTCCGAACAGGCCGTGAGGCGGCGGCCAGGCCGCCTCGCCCGCTCTTTTGCGCCGGGCGCGTCACCCGGACGCTCGAGGCGCCGTCCCCGCCCCGCGCAACTGCCGGACGCCTCGCGACAGCGCCCCCGCCTGCGGGGCGAGTGAGGGGAGTATGCAGGCAAGGGGAGAGGGCGGGGATAAGTTGGGGCGCCGCAAGGCGGGCGCCCGGTCGCCAATGCCCCAGGACGGGCCGTTCTTATTTATCTTGCCCGGCCAGTATAATAAAAGAACACACTGACAAAGAATGCCATAATCACAACAGCCATCAGGACAGGACCCCTATAAAACAGGGCTAAAATCATCAATGTATAAAAATACAGCCCGCCAAGCACATCAATCGATCTGACCGCAAGCGTTTATAGATATAACGAATAAAAGAATTTTGGCTGTTTTTCTATTCATCGCGATTTAAATGCGGTTCCGCATTGGATTGCCAGCCATACCCGAGCTTCATGCCGGGCCCGATGGCGAGCCGTGACCGCCCCGCACCAGATCCAGCACTGTGCGCGCCGCCACCGTCGCGGGGTCGCCGCCCTCGCCGGCCATGACGCGCGTCACCTCGCGCAGGCGCTCTGACAAGGCGGCCCGGCCGCGCGCATCCTCCAGCATGGCGTAAGCCGCCCCGGCCAGCCGGTCGCCGGTGCAGTCCATCTGGATGTATTCAGGGATCAGCGCTTCATCCGCGGCGATATTGGCCAGCGAGATATATTTCGCCTTCATCAGGAAGAACCGCGCCAGGAACCAGGTCACCCAGCCCACCCGGTAAGCGGCTATGGTGGGCACGCCAAGGCGCGCCAGCTCCAGCGTCACCGTCCCCGAGCAGGCCAGCGCCACATCGGCGGCATGGAAAGCGTCCAGCTTCTGCGCCCCGTCCACCACGATCAGCTCTGACAGGGACGGCTCGGCCGCGATCAGGGCGCGCGCCGCATCGGCGATGGAGGGCGACAGGACGGTGACCAGGCGTGTTTCGGGGCGGGCTTCCTTCAGCCGGCCCGCCGCCGCCGCGAAGGGCTCGAACAGGCGCTCCAGCTCCGAACGCCGGCTGCCGAACAGCATCAGCAGCATCTCTTCATCCGCGCCAATGCCATGTCGAGTGCGAAACGCCGCCCCGTCACCTGACAAGTCGCGCGCCAGCGCCGGATTGCCCACAAAGGTCGTGGTCAGACCGTGGGGTTCAAAATACGGCGCGTCAAAGGGATGGATGGCCAGCAGATGATCGGCCGCTTCAGCGAGCGTTTTCGCCCGCCCCTGACGGGTGGCGAAGACCTGAGGGGCGACATATTTGATCCGGGCGATCTCCGGCGCATCCGCCTTCAACCGCCAGGCCACGCGCACCATGAAGCCCCAGGAATCAATCAGCACGGCGGCGTCCGCGCCGAAGGCCGCAGCTTCCGCCGCCGTCTCGGCTGCGCGCGCCTTGACCCGGCCATAGGCTTTCACGCCCTCGGCAATGCCCAGCACGGACAATTCGGAGATATCAAAGGGAGACACCACGCCGCGCGCCGTCATCTGGGCGCCGCCCACACCGGCGATGACCACGTCCGGCGCCCGCGCGCGCAGGGCGTCGATCAGCTCCGCGCCCAGCACATCGCCCGAGGGCTCTGCGGCGGCGATGAAAATGCGCTCAGGCCGGGCCATCATCGCCGTCCGTGATCCAGACAAACAGGCCATGCGCCCCGGCGGCGCGCGCCACCGCATCCGCGCCCAGGATCAGCGCCCCGCCGGCGGGAACCACAAGGCCCGCCAGCCCCGCGCGCGCAGCGCCTTCAACAGTGGATACGCCGATGACGGGCAGATCGATGCGGCGCTCCTGCACCGGCTTGGGCCGCTTGGCGAGCACGCCGCGGCGCGCCTGCGGCGTGCCGCGCAGCGTCTCGGGCAGCGCCGCCACCCGCGCCAGCATGGCGTCCGTGCCCTCCTGGGCCTCCACCGCCAGCACCAGCCCCGCGCACGCCACCGCGCCCTGACCGATATCTTCCGAGCCGATCACACCGGCCACATGCAGGGCCCTGAGCGCATCGGCGCGCGCGGCCTCATCCGGGCGCACCGCACCGAGATAACCGGGCTTCGCGGTCAGCTCGCCGGCAATCTCGTCAGCGCCGGCCACGATCAGGCCTTCCTCCTCGAACACGGCGATCACGGCGCGCAGCAGGGCGTCATCCCCGCGCGTGGCGGCGGCCATGATGCGCGGCAGGATGCTTATCGTCTTCAGGTCAGGTCTGAGCTGGCTGAAATCGGGCCGCGCCACCTGGCCCACAAGGCATATCGCATCGCAGCCAGCCGCTTCAAAGTCCTTGAGGATCGCGCCGATCTCGCCCAGCCGGCGTTCGCTGGCGCTGTCGAACCGGGCCGGGTCGGCGAACCCCTTGAGCGCGACCACCGCGCCCAGCCGGCCATCCGCGCGCGCCGCCTCGGCCACATGCACCGGCAGGTCTCCGCCGCCGGCCACCAGGCCCAGCCTGGACCAGGGCCGGGCCATGTCAGCGCGGTTCCGGAATGGCGAGCGGACGCGCCGCAGGCGCCTTGATGAATTCGATGATGTCCATCACCTCGCGCGCGCCGGCGAACAGGCGCGCAGCATCCTCGATGCGTTCGTTGAAGGCGCCTTCCTCGGCGTAGAGCAGGCGATAGGCCGCGCGCAGATTATGGATGGTCTCGCGCGAGAAGCCCCGGCGCTTGAGCCCGACCAGATTGAGCCCGGCCAGCCAGCCGTCATTATCCACCATGCCGTAGGGGATGACATCGCCCGTGACCGGCGCGCCGCCGCCGATGAAGGCGTAGCGCCCCACGCGGCATTTCTGATGCAGGGCCGAAAGCCCGCCCATGATCACAAAATCACCCACGGTGGATTCACCGCCCAGAGTGGCGTTATTGGCGAACACCACATTGTCCCCGACGATGCAGTCATGGGCCACATGAGAGCCGACCATGAAATACCCGCCCGAGCCCACGCGGGTGACGCCGCGCGCGGTGGGGGTGCCCAGATGCATGGTGACATGCTCGCGCAGCGTATTGCGCACGCCGATCTCCAGACGCACCTCGCCGTCCTTGTACTTGAAGTCCTGGGGCGGCTCGCCCACCGCCACAAAGGGGTGCAGCACGCAATCCTCGCCCAGGCGCGTCCAGCCCTGGATCGAAACATGGGACAGAAGCCGCGTGCGCGCACCGATCTCCACATGCGGGCCGATCACGCAATACGGGCCGATCTCCACGTCCTGGCCAATACGCGCGGAAGGGTCGATGAGAGCGGTGGGGTGGATTTTGGACATGACCGCCTATGCCTGCCGCTGGGCCGAGGTGGCGGAAAACTCCGCATCCGCGCAGCGCACGCCATTGACCCGCGCCTCGCCCTTGAACTTGAAAACGCCGCGCCGGCTGGCGACCACCTGCACCGGCATTTCCAGCACATCGCCCGGACGCACCGGCCTTCTGAAGCGGGCGTTCTCCACGCCCATGAAATAGATCACGGTGTTGGCGATATCGGCGTTGAGGGTCTTGGACATCAAGATGGCGCCGGTCTGGGCCAGCGCCTCGATCACCAACACGCCCGGCATGACCGGATTGTCGGGGAAATGGCCGGGAAAATAGGGATCGGCGGCGGACACGCATTTGATCCCGGTGATGGACTGGCCCTCGACATAATCGACCGCCCTGTCCACCAGCAGGAAAGGAAAACGGTGGGGCAGGCGGCGCAGGATTTCGTCCGGGGTGATTTCAGCTTGCTCGGTCATGAAGATCCTTCCGGCTTGGACCGGCCCGGTTTGCGTGCGCTCTCCCGGCGCAGCCAGGCGGTTTCACGCATCCAGCCACGCATCGGCTGGGCCGGCGTGCCGCCCCAGGTTTCGCCCGCAGGTATATCATGCATTACGCCTGAACTGGCCGCCAGCCGGGCGCCCGCGCCCACTGTGACATGATCGGCCAGCCCCACGCGCCCGCCCAGCATCACCCCGGGTCCGGTTTTCACGCTGCCGGACAGCCCGGCCAGGGCGGCCATGATGGTGTATTCGCCCAGTTCCACATTATGGGCGATCTGGCACAGATTATCGATCCGGCAGCCCGTGCCGATCACTGTATCGCGCAACATGCCCCGGTCGATGGTGGTGTTGGCGCCGACCGTGACGGCGTCGCCCATCATCACCCGTCCGGCATGCAGCAGGGAAAGCACTTCGCGGCCCTCATAGGCCAGGCCAAAGCCCGATTCGCCGATAATGGCGCCGGCGGCGATCTCGCAGTCCCGGCCCATGATCGTGCAAAGGATCACGGCGCGCGCGCCGATCCGGCAGCCCGGGCCAATGTCCACGCCCGGGCCGATCACGGCGCCCGGACCGATCACCACATCCGCGCCGATCCGTGCGTCAGGCCCGATCACCACGCCCGGCGCAAGGCGCGCGGAAGGGTCGATCTGCGCTGACGCGGCCACCGGCTCCGAGCCCTCATGCTCGCGCACCCGCAACAGGGCCTGCAACGCACGGGCGAAGGCCGCGCGCGGAGCAGCGTGCACCAGCACAGCACTGGCCGAGCCGATGAGAGAGACGGCGTTTTCAGGCGCGATGACGCATGCGCCATGGGCGTCCAGCGGTTCGGCAGGCGCCTTGTCGATGAAGACAAGCGCGCCCGAAGCCGCCCCGGCGAGCTCGGCCACATCGCAAACCTGCGCCTCGCCATCGCCCTCCAGACGCGCGCCGGCAAGAGCGGCGAGGCTGGAGGCTGTCAGCGGGCCGAGCCGCTCGAAGAAGCGCGGATCGGCCCCCATGACAGGCTTACTGGTTGTTGTTGTTGGCGTTGCGCTGAGGCGCACGCACGCGGTTCACCGGCGTGGTGGTGATGCGCGCGTTGAGCCGCTCGATCACCACATCGGTGATGTCCACGCTGCCCGACGTCATGACGGTGACCGACTGGTCCAGCAAGATCACGCCGCTACGCTCGGACATCACTTCCTGCATGATCTCCTGCAGAATCGGGACGACAGGCTGCAGGGCGGCCTGCTCGGTCGCCGCCAGCTCCTGCTGGCGCATGCGGCCCTGGGCCTCGAGATTGCGCATATCCTGCTGAAGCTGGCCGAAACGCTCGATCAGGTCGGGGCGCTGGCGGATGGCTTCTTCGGTCATGGCCGAGGTCTCGGTGGTGAGCGCCTCGTTTTCAGAACGCACAGCCGCCTGGATCGGCTGCAGCTCACTGGTCATTTCCGTGCCGATGCGTTCGAGCTGGGCGGCGATGTGCTGGCCCACCGCGCTCTCGTTGAGGGCGCGCTCCTGGTCCACGACAAGGATTTGCTGAGCCGACGCCGCGGCGCTGGCGGCTGCGGCCAGAACCAGGGCCGTGAGCATACGCAGCGGCGCGCCGGAGAGATTGATACCAATACGTTTCATAGTCTTAGAACCCTGTCATTGTGCTGAAGCGGAAGAAGCGTCCGCGGTCATAGTCTTCCTTGATGAAGGCGTGCGCGAAGTCGAACCGCACCGGCCCGAAAGGCGAATCCCAGAAGACGGACAGGCCGCCCGAGGCGCGTGGAGCCAGTTCGTCCACCGTGAAGATCGCATTCAGACCGCCCTCATCATCCACTTTGTCCTCGCCCGGCAGCAGGCCGAGCGTGCCGAACTCGGTGAACAGGCTGGCGCGCACGCCGTACTGTTCAGGCAAGCCGGTCGGGAAGGCGAGCTCAAAGGCGCCGATAGCATAAAGATTGCCGCCCAGCGCATCGCCCGCAAACAGGCGCTCATTGCCGTCGCTGTCCAGGCGCCGCTGCACGACGCGCGGACCGATGCCTGCGGTTTCGAAGCCGCGGAAGCTGTTGCCGCCCTTGAAGAAGCGGTCATTGACCCGGGCCACGTCCCCGCCCCATGAGAGCAGATAGCCTGCGGTGCCGGTGAAGCTGAGCACGACATCGTCACGGAACACGTTCCTGTAGACCCCGCCCGACAATTCGGAGCGGACATACCGAACATCACCCCCGATTCCGGCGAAATCTTGGTTGAAACTGATCTGGAATCCGTTCGACGGGTTGATGAAGTCATCCACCCGGTTCCAGCTCAGCGAATAACCGACCAGGGAGGTGGTGCGCGAGCCCGCCGCGCGGCGGATGGATTCGGCGACGCCTGAGAAGGCGGTCACCTCGTCGACCCGGATGGTGTAGTTCAGACCCGCCTGCACCGAACGCGTCAGCGGGAAGCCGGCGCGCAGGCTCAGACCCGTGGACTGGGTCTGGAACGAGGCCTCGCGCGAGAAGTCCGAGCGCACGGTGAACAGGTCGAAGCCCGCCGCCAGATTGCGGTCAAGGAAGCGCGGCTCGGTAAAGCGGATATCCACCTGCTCGCGCCGGGAGCTGGCCGAGACCCGCAAGCGCAGGAACTGGCCGCGTCCGCGCAAGTTCCGCTCCGAGATGGAGAAGTCGATCAGGAAGGCGTCAAGCGAGGAGAAGCCCGCCCCGAAGGCCAGCTCGCCCGTGGGCTGTTCGGTCACGCGCACCTGAACGCGCGCGCGGTCCGCCTGGCTGCCCTGGACCGGCTCGATTTCCACATTTTCGAAGAAGCCCAGCCGGCGCACGCGCGAACGCGACACGTTGAGCAGAGCCTGGTTGAAGGCGTCGCCTTCCACAATGTCCAGCTCGCGCCGGATCACCCGGTCCAGCGTGCGGGTGTTGCCGACAATGTCGATGCGCTCGATATACACCCGCGGGCTTTCATTGATCACATAGGTGATGTCCACGGTCTGGGTGTCGCGGTTCACCTGCACGCGCGGATTGATATTCACGAAGGCATAGCCCGCCGCACCCGCTGCGAAGGTAAGGGTCTCGATAGATTCCTCGATCTTGCTGCCCACATAGAGATCGCCCTCCTGGGTGGGCACGGCGCGTTCAAGCAGTTCGATATTGAGATCTTCAATACGGGTTTCGACCGAGATATTCCCGAAGCGGTAGCGCTGGCCCTCGTCCAGGGTGAAGGTGATGAAGAAGTCGCGCTGGTCCGGGGTCAGCTCGGCCACCACGGAGGTGACGCGGAAGTCCGCAAAGCCCCGGTCATTGTAGAAGTTCCGCAGCTGTTCGCGATCGAACTCGATGCGGTCATGGTCGTAATTGTCGTGTGAGGAGAAGAAGCGCCACCAGCGCGCCTCCGTCGTCACGATCTCGCCGCGCAAACGCCGGTCGGAAAAGCGCTCATTGCCCACAAACGCAATCCGCCGCACGCCGGTGACAGGGCCTTCGGCGATCTCGAACACCAGATCGACCCGGTTCTGTGACAGCTCCACGATCTGGGGCGTCACCGTGGCCGCGAAGCGGCCGGCGCGCCGGTAGACTTCAAGAATGCGCTGCACGTCGGCCTGCACGCGCGCGCGGGTGAAGATGGCGCGCGGCTGCAGCTCGATCTCGTCGGTGATGCGGCTGTCGCGCACGGCGCGATTACCCTCCAGCACCACGCGGTTGATGATCGGGTTCTCCTCCACCTGCACCACCATGGTCGAGCCATCGACCGCAATGCGCACGTCAGAGAACAGATTGGTGGCGTAAAGGGTCTGGATCGACAGGTTGATCAGGCGCGGATTGGGAATCTCACCGGGCTGGACCAGCACATAAGAGAGAATGGTGGCCGCCTCGACGCGCTGATTGCCGCGCACCAGAATCTGCAAGACGGGGCGCTGGGGCGCGGCCTCGGCCAGAGCGCTGTCAGGAGGCTGGACCTCCGGGGCTGGCTGTACAGGGGTTTGAGCGGACGCCGCGCCGGTGATGCACAGCGCGGCCCAGATCGCCGCAAAAGCCAGAAAAATACGCGTCATGAAACCGCCTCGTCCCCTCGGCTGCCAGCCTGCTTCCGGATCAGAAGAACAGACCGCGCAAATAATTCAAATCATTCCATGTCGCCACGACCAGCAAGGTCAGGACGAGGCCGACTCCGATCCTGAAACCGATCTCCTGCACCGCCAAGCTGGGCGCGCGCCGGGTGACGGCCTCGTAGGCGTAATACACGAGGTGGCCGCCGTCGAGAACCGGGATGGGCAGGAGATTCATCAAACCCAGCGCCACCGAGATCACCGCCGACAGGGCGGCCAGAGACAGAACCATGCGCCAGACCCGCTCATGGGCGGGCGGCGAATCCTGTGCAGGGGCGGCGACGGACACATTGGCCACCTGGCCCGCCGTGGTGGCGATTCCGATGGGTCCGTTGATCATTTCGAACGAGGCGCGGCCCGTCACCAGGCGCACCATATAGTCGCCGATCATGGACACGGTTTCCCAGGTCCGCCGCACGCCATATCCCGGCGCCTCAAGGAGTGAATAACGCACCTGTTCGGGCCGGCCGGTCTGGGAGCTGACGCCCAGAAAACCCATCGCCCGCTCGCCGCCCAGGCCATCAGCGCGAATCTCGCGGCGCGGCGTGGCGTTCAGGCGCACGATCTCATCGCCCCGCTCGACATCAAAGCGAATGTCCTGGCCGGTGCGCACGATCACGGCCTGCGAGATGTCGGTAAAGCTGCGCGCCGTGCGCCCGTTGATGGCCACCACCCGGTCGCCGGGCTCAAACCCGGCGATTTCGGCGGGCGAGCCGGCCTGCACCTGGCCAATCACGGGCGGCGTTATGAACTCCCCGCGCGCCATGCCCAGAGCGGCGAACACAACGATCGCCAGCAGGAAATTGGCCAGCGGCCCGGCCGCCACGATGATGGCGCGCTGCCAGACCGGCTTGAAATGAAACACGCTGTCAGCGTCCGCGCGCCCGGCCCGCAATTGTTCCAGCGCCTGGTGGTCGGGCGCGCTGGCGGCGTTTTCATCACCGCGAAAGCGCACATATCCGCCCAGAGGCAGGGCGGCGATGCGCCAGAGCGTGCCCTGCCGGTCGCGCCAGGTGGCCAGCGTGGGGCCGAAGCCGACCGAGAACACCTCGGCGTGCACGCCGAACATCCGTCCGGCCCACATATGGCCCAGCTCGTGGATCACCACCACGAAGGAGATCACCGCCACAAAGGCGGCGACGGACAACAGGCCAGCGCCAAACAGCTCGGTCATGCGTCACCCTCAGTTATATCCGGCACAGAGCGTCTTTGCCGTGCAGCTATCGCGCCAGTTTCGCCGCCGCCTTGCCCGCCAGGCGCCGTCCCAGCGCATCAGCGGCCAGCACGGCGTCCAGACTGCCGGGCGCTGGCGCGCCGTCAACGCCCCCCTCGCTTGCGGCCAGAGCCTCCGAGACCACTGCGGTGATGTCAAGAAAGCCGATCTGTCCCGACAGGAATGCGGCCACCGCCACCTCATTGGCTGCATTGAGCACCGCCGGCGCGGCGCCGCCCGCTGCGAACGCCCCGCGCGCCAGCGCCAGGGCGGGAAAGCGCTCCAGGTCAGGCGCTTCAAAGCTGAGCTGGCCGATCTGCGCCAGATCCAGGCGCTCCACCGGCGTCTCCATGCGCGCGGGCCAGGCCAGGGCGTGGGCGATGGGCGTGCGCATGTCCGGACAGCCCATCTGCGCCAGCAGTCCGCCATCGGCGTATTCCACCAGCCCGTGCACGATGGCCTCGGGATGAACCAGCACATCCACTTGCTCTTGCGGCAGGGCGAAAAGATGGCAGGCCTCGATGATCTCCAGCCCCTTGTTCATCATGGTGGCGCTGTCGATGGAGATTTTCGCGCCCATGGACCAGGTGGGATGAGCCACCGCCTGGGCCGGGCTGGCCTGGCGCATGGTCTCGAGGTCCGCCCTGCGGAACGGCCCGCCCGAGGCGGTCAGGATAATGCGGCGCACCTGATCACGCTGGGCCGGATCAAAGGCCTGGAACACGGCATTGTGTTCGGAATCCACCGGCAGCATGACCGCGCCGGAGCGCGCGGCCTCCTCCAGCATCATCACGCCGGCGCATACCAGCGCTTCCTTGTTGGCCAGCGCCACACACGCCCCCCGGCGCACGGCGGCCAGGGTCGGCTGCAGCCCGGCGGCGCCCACAATGGCGGCCA
Organism: Alkalicaulis satelles; assembly: GCF_008630495.1. Classification (GTDB taxonomy): domain Bacteria; phylum Pseudomonadota; class Alphaproteobacteria; order Caulobacterales; family Maricaulaceae; genus Oceanicaulis; species Oceanicaulis satelles. The sequence continues at coordinate 54,902 of NZ_VWOJ01000004.1, read as the reverse complement.
TCACCCAGTCTGCCTCCATGGCCGCAGCATCCAGCACGGCCTGGGGACCGGCGCCCCAGGTAACGCCGGTTCCGGCAAGCGCGGCTTCCAGCGCGGGGCCCGCACGTTCATCCGCCACGGCGCAGAAGCGCGCGCCGACCCGGCGGGCGGCGGCGGCCAGGCTTTCAGCATCGGTATTGGCGGTGAGCGCCATGACGTCATAGGCGCCCTCAGGCGCGCGCGCGATCAGGTCCAGCGTGGCCTGGCCCACAGAGCCGGTCGCGCCCAGCAGGGTGACGGTGCGCGCGCTCACAGGCCCGCCCCCGGCCAGCCGTCCGGGCCCAACGCCCGCCAGGCGCCGGCAAACAGTACCGCCAGCATCAGCGCATCCACACGGTCAAGCACCCCGCCATGGCCCGGGATCAGATCGCCCGCATCCTTCACGCCAAAGCGGCGTTTGGCCAGAGACATCGCCAGATCGCCCATGACGGCGGCCAGGGCCGTGGGCAGGGCGACCATGGCTGCATAGACCGGATCAAAGCCCACCAGCGCCGCCACGCCTGCGCCCGCCGCCGTACCGCATATCAGCCCTGCGGCCAGGCCCGCCCAGGTCTTGTTGGGGCTGGCGGCGGGCAGAAGCTTCGGCCCGCCGATCCAGCTGCCCGCCAGATAGGCGAAGGTGTCCGCCGCCCAGACCACCGCCAGCAGAAAGAGAACGGCGGTCAGCCCGCCCTGCTCGCCCTCGCGCAAGGACACCAGCATGGCCGCCGCGCCCGCCACATAGGCCGCGCCGATCATGGCGTCCAGGGCGCGCCCGCGCCGGCGGCGGTCAAGGCCGGCGCATACCGCCCCGCCCGCGATCCAGGCCAGCGTCCACAGCGGTTCGCCCTGCCCGGCCAGCAGCGCAGCGCCCACCGCCGCACCGGTGGCGATGGCGAAGGCGCGCGGCGGGGCGGCGCGGTCGGACATGCGCACCCATTCCCACGCCATGGCGGCGGCGAAAGCGGCCACGAAAATGGAAAACGCCGTTCCGCCGGCCCAGACCAGGAGGATGGCGACAGGCGCCAGCACCAGCGCAGAGACCACGCGCTTGACGAAGACCGGATCGCCCGGCGCGCCCCGCCGGCGCGCGGTATTGTCAGCGCTCATGCGCGCACCGCGCCGAAGCGGCGCTCGCGCCTGGCGTATTCGTCCAGCGCCGCACGAAGATCGGCTTCACCGAAATCCGGCCAGAGCACATCAATCAGGATCAGCTCGGCATAGGCGGCCTGCCACAAAAGGAAATTGGACAGGCGCCGTTCGCCGCTGGTGCGGATCACCAGATCGGGATCAGGCAGGCCCGCCGTATCCAGATGCGACTCCAGCCCGGCTTCGGTGAGTTCGGAGAGATCGCCGCCCGACGCCCTGGCTGCGCGCGCAGCTGCGCGCACCAGCTCGTCGCGCCCGCCATAATTGAAAGCGATGGTCAGGTGGAATTTGTCATTATGGCGCGTGCGCGCCTCCACCCGGTCAATGGTGGCCTGAAGGTCCGCCGTCAGCCCCTTGCGCCGGCCGATAATGCGCACGCGCACGCCCTCGGCGTGCAGGCTTTCCAGATCGGCGGCCACATACTGGCGCAGAAGATCGAACAGCGTGTCGATCTCGGCGGCGGGACGGCGCCAGTTCTCGGTGGAGAAGCTGAACAAGGTCAGATGGGTCAGGCCCAGATCGCCCGCCGCGCGCACCGCCTTGCGCACAGCCTCCACGCCGGCCTTGTGGCCAAACGCGCGCGGCAACCCGCGCGCGGCGGCCCAGCGTCCATTGCCGTCCATGATGATGGCCACATGGCGCGGCAGCCGGTCCTTGGCGTCAGGCTGCGCCATGCGGCGGCCTCCCTTGATCTGGCCAGCAAGGCTCAGACCTGCGTGATTTCTTCCTGCTTGGTCTTGAGCAGCTCGTCTATGACGGCGATGTGGTTGTCGGTGGCTTTTTGCACCTGATCGGCGAGCTTCTTGTGTTCGTCCTCGCTGATCTCATTATCCTTTTCCGCCTTTTTCAGGGCGTCCATGCCGTCACGGCGCACATTGCGCACGGCGATGCGGGCCTGTTCAGCGTAACCGCCGGCGGTCTTGGCCAGTTCAGCGCGGCGCTCCTCATTGAGCGGCGGGATCGGGATGCGGATCAGCGCGCCTTCCATGACCGGGTTGAGGCCCAGCCCGGAATTGCGGATCGCCTTGTCCACCGCGCCGGCCAGATTGCGGTCCCAGACCTGCACCGAGAGCATGCGCGCCTCGGGCGTGCTGACCGTGCCGACCTGGTTGATCGGCGTGAGCGAGCCATAGGCGTCCACCTTGATCGGATCGAGCAGGCCGGCGCTGGCGCGGCCCGTGCGCAGGCCGGTGAATTCCTTGCGCAGCGCGTCTACCGCGCCATCCATGCGTTTTTCGATGTCTTTGAGGCTGAAACCGGACATGCTTGTCTCCCGAACTCGGCTTTACCGCCCGCCTGTGTGGCCGGATTCGCCCGAAGGCCCCACTACAGTGCAGGTGCCCTGACCGTCCAACACGCGCGCCAGCCCGCCCTGTTCGCGGATATTGAACACCACGATGGGAATCTGGTTGTCGCGCATCAGCGTCACGGCCGAGGCGTCCATCACTTTGAGATCGCGCGCCAGAACGTCAATATAGTCGAGCCGTTCAAACCGCTTGGCGTCCGTATTGACGCGCGGATCGCTGTCATACACCCCGTCCACCCCCGTGCCCTTGAACAGGGCGTCGCAGCCCATCTCGGCGGCGCGCAGGGCTGCAGCCGTATCGGTGGTGAAAAAGGGATTGCCGGTGCCGGCGGCGAAGATCACCACGCGGCCCTTTTCCATATGGCGCACGGCGCGCCGGCGGATATAGGGCTCGCACACCGTGGTCATGGGGATGGCCGACTGCACCCGCGTGGGCACGCCCAGGCGCTCCAGCGCGGTCTGCATGGCCAGCGCGTTCATCACCGTGGCCAGCATGCCCATATAATCGGCAGCGGCGCGCTCCATGCCCTTGGCGGCGGCCTGCAGCCCGCGGAAGATATTGCCCCCGCCAATCACCAGGCACAGCTCGTAGCCAGCCTCCACCGCCTCGCCCACCTCGCGCGCGATGCGCTCGGCGGTGTTCATGTCGATGCCGTAGGGCTCCGCGCCCATCAGGGCCTCGCCGGAGACTTTCAGGAGCACGCGCTTGTACGGCCCTGAGGGAACGGCACGGGACGCTTCGCTACACGGCTTGCTCATGTCTCTAGCCTCCCCTTGCCTTTGACCGGCCGTCAGACCGCGCGCGGGCCCGGCGCCTGGCCGGGCCCGGCATGCAGTCTAGCCCTTGGCCGCCGCAGCCACTTCAGCGGCGAAGTCTTCCTGCTTCTTCTCGACGCCTTCGCCGAGCACCATGCGCACGAATCCGGTCAGTTCGACAGGCGCGCCGGCGTCCTTCTCGGCGGCTTTCACCGCCTCGGCCACGGTCTTGTCGGGATCGAGCACGAAGGACTGCTTGAGCAGCACCACTTCCTCGAAGAACTTGCGGATGCGCCCTTCCACCATCTTCTCGATGATGTTGTCCGGCTTGCCCGATTCGCGCGCGGAAGCGGCGAACACTTCACGCTCGCGCGCCACCAGGGCGGGATCGACCTCGGCCTCGGTGGTCGCCGCCGGCGCCGTAGCGGCCACGTGCATGGCGATCTTGCGGCCCAGCTCTTCCAGCACGGCCTTGTCGCCAGCCGATTTGAGCGCGACCAGCACGCCGATCTTGCCCATGTTTTCAGCCGCAGCATTGTGCACATAAAGCGAGACCACGCCCGGATCGGCCGAAAGCGTGGCCATGCGGCGCACCGACATGTTCTCGCCAATGGTGGCGATCAGATTGGTCAGCGTGTCCGAGACGCTGGTCCCCGCCGCGGTCTTGGCGGCCAGCAGGCCGGCCAGATCATCGGCATCCACGGCCAGGCCCGCGATTTCGGCCACGGCGGCCTGGAACTGGGCGTTGCGCGCCACGAAGTCGGTCTCGGAATTCACCTCGACCGCAGAAGCGGCCATGCCTGCGCCCCGGGTGCGCGCTGCGACGGCCACCAGGCCCTCGGCGGTGACGCGGTCAGCCTTCTTGGCGGCTTTCGACAGGCCCTTGGTGCGCAGCCAGTCAATGGCCGCTTCCAGATCGCCATTGGTCTCGGCCAGGGCTTTCTTGCAGTCCATCATGCCTGCGCCGGTCTTCTCGCGAAGCTCCTTGACGAGGGCGGCGGTGATCTCGGCCATGGGGAGGTCTCCTTAAGTCATTGCACCCGCCCCTGACCGGGACGGACTTTTTGTAGAGGAGCCGGCCGGAGCGTGCGCCCCGGCCGGCCATGTGTCGTCGCGCGTCAGGCCTGGCCTAGTCGGCCTTGGCTTTCGCGCCGGTCTCGGCTGCAGCTTCTTCAGGCGCAGCTTCAGCCGGTGTTTCGGCAGGTGTTTCGGCGGCCGCTTCCGGCGCAGCCTCGGCAGGCGTTTCAGCCGGCGCTTCAGCCTTCACCTCGTCCAGGCCCAGAGCCGCCGCGCTCGGCGCGGCGCTGGCGCCCAGATCCACGCCCAGCGAGGCCTGGCTGTCGGAGATGCCGTCCAGCACCGCGTCGGCGATCAGGTCGCAATACAGCGCGATGGCGCGCGCGGCGTCGTCATTGCCCGGGATCGGGAAATCGATGGCGTCGGGATCGCAATTGGTGTCGATCACCGCGACCACCGGAATGCCAAGACGCTTGGCTTCCTGGATGGCGATCGCTTCCTTGTTGGTGTCGATCACGAACATCAGATTGGGCGTGCCGCCCATTTCCTTGATGCCGCCCAGGGAGCGTTCGAGCTTCTCGCGCTCGCGGGTGAGCATCAGGGTTTCTTTCTTGGTCAGGCCTTCAGGCCCGCCCTCGGCGTCCAGCAGCGCCTCCAGCTCGCGCAGGCGCGCGATGGAATTGGAGATGGTCGCCCAATTGGTCAGCGTGCCGCCGAGCCAGCGGTGATTCATATAGTATTGCGCGCAGCGCTGGGCGGCCTGCGCGATCGGCTCGGAGGCCTGGCGCTTGGTGCCCACGAACAGGATGCGCCCGCCGCCGGCGGCGACTTCACGCACCTTCACCAGAGCCTGGTGCAGCAGCGGCACGGTCTGGGACAGGTCGATGATGTGAATGCCCGAGCGTTCGCCGAAGATGTAGGATTTCATCTTCGGGTTCCAGCGGTGGGTCTGGTGTCCGAAATGCGCGCCGGCTTCGAGCAGCTGACGCATGGAGAAGTCAGGAAGAGCCATGTTGATCGGTCCTTTTTCCGGTTGGCCTCCGCGGGGCGGAGCCGGGCCGGCCTGACCTGCCGCCCTGGTTAGGAACGAAACAGCCCAGAAGCCGGACACGGCACCGGAGCGACGCACCCCATGGCGCGCCGAGCCCCGCGTGCGGGATCGCGCGCGCTTATACGGGTAGAGGCCCGTCCCTGCAAGCGCGCATCGCCGCGCCCCGCTCCGGACCCGGCGTTCAGTCCTCGCGCACGATGCGCGCCTTGCCCCGGCCCAGGGTCAGCGCCTTGATCACCCCGCGCAGGGTGCGCACTTCCTGGCTGGTCAGCCCGCCGCGCGCAAACCCGTTGATCAGGTTCTGCATCATCAGCGGCGTCTTTTCGGGCGGATAGAAAAAGCCCGCCCGCTCCAGCTCGTCCTGGAGATGGGCGTAGAGCCCCTCCATCTCGGCGGCGCCCGCCCGGTCAGCCAGCGGCTCGAACATGTCCGGCGCCGGGTCGCCCGCGCGCCATTCATGGGCCATAACCCCGCACGCCATGGCCAGGTTGAGCGAGGCGAAATCAGGGTCCACGGGCAAGGTCACGATGGCGCTGGCGCGTGTCACCGCCGCATTGGGCAGGCCGGACTTCTCCGCCCCGAACAGAACGCCGACGCGCATCCCCGCTTCCAGCTCGCTGCGCGCGCGCGCCATGGCCTGGCGGGCTGTGAGCACCGGCTTGACCATGCCGCGCGGGCGCGCGGTGGTGGCGTAGAGCGTATGACAATCGGCCACAGCGGCCTCGAAATCGTCAAACACCTGCGCGTTGTCCAGAACCGGCGAGCCCGCCGCCATGGCCTGCGCGGCCGGATTGGGCCAGCCATCGCGCGGCGCAGCCAGACGCAGCTGGGAAATCGCGAAATTGCCCATCACCCGCGCGCAGGCGCCGATATTCTCGCCCATTTGCGGGCCGACCAGGATGAAGACCGGCGCGGGCGCGCCGCTGGCCGCCCCCGGTTCAGTCATGCGGCCCGCAGGTTCATCGCGGTTCATCGGCGCCCTTTCTCTTGCTGCGGCGGGGTGCTAGACACCGCCGCGGCATTCGTCCACCCCTCATCCGCGCGCGCACCGCTCCTTCCGGTGCAGGCCGCGCCCCACGCCAAGCAGAAGAGACCCTCCCCATGGCCAAGATCAAAGTCGACACCCCGGTTGTTGAACTCGACGGCGACGAGATGACCCGCATCATCTGGGCGCTGATCAAGGACAAGCTGATCCTGCCCTATCTGGATATCGATCTGAAATACTATGATCTGTCGATCCAGAAGCGCGACGAGACCGACGACCAGATCACGGTGGAGGCCGCCGAGGCCATCAAGCATTACGGCGTGGGCGTCAAATGCGCCACCATCACCCCGGACGAGGCCCGGGTGGAGGAGTTCGGCCTGAAGAAGATGTGGAAGTCGCCCAACGGCACGATCCGCAACATCCTGGGCGGCGTGGTGTTCCGCGAGCCCATCGTGATCAAGAACGTGCCGCGCCTGGTGCCCGGCTGGACCAAGCCCATCGTGATCGGCCGCCACGCCTTTGGCGACCAGTACCGCGCCACCGACATGCTGATCCCCGGCCCGGGCACGCTGACGCTGACCTATACGCCTGAAGACGGCTCCGCGCCGGTCACCCATGAGGTCTACAAATTCCCGTCATCGGGCGTGGCCATGGGCATGTATAACCTGGACGAATCGATCCGCGACTTCGCCCGCGCCTCGCTGCGCTATGGCCTGGATCGCGGCTGGCCGGTTTATCTGTCCACCAAGAACACGATCATGAAAGCCTATGACGGGCGCTTCAAGGACATCTTCGAAGAGGTCTATCAAAGCGAATTCAAAGACGCCTTTGCGGCCAAGAAGATCACCTATGAGCACCGCCTGATCGACGACATGGTCGCCGCCGCGATGAAATGGTCGGGCGGCTTTGTGTGGGCGTGCAAGAACTATGACGGTGACGTGCAATCGGACACGGTGGCCCAGGGCTTCGGCTCGCTGGGCCTGATGACCTCGGTGCTGATGACGCCGGACGGCAAGACCGTGGAGGCCGAGGCCGCCCACGGCACCGTCACGCGCCACTACCGCCAGCACCAGAAGGGCGAGAAAACCTCCACCAACTCCATCGCCTCGATCTTCGCCTGGACGCGCGGCCTGCACTTCCGCGGCAAGATGGACGGCAATGAGCAGGTGGTGGACTTCGCCGACAAGCTCGAGCAGACCATCATCAAGACGGTGGAGTCGGGCTATATGACCAAGGATCTGGCCCTCCTGGTCGGCGACCAGCAGGGCTGGCTGTCCACCGAGGGCTTCCTGGACACGGTCGGCGAACGCTTCGCCAAAGCGATGAACGGCTGATCTGAGCGGGAGAAACGCCGCGCCTTCCGCTCCGTCCCCGGCACTGGGGGCGCTGTGGTGAAGGTGCGGCGGGACGCCTGACGCCTAACGCTCGAAAGCGCTGGCGATCACGTCCGCGCCCGCGCACCAGACATCTGTGTCTTGCGCAAGGCCCGCCAGCAAAGCCTCCAGCGCGGTGATGCGAAACGGCTGACCGGCCACGAAGGGCGTCAGCTGGAAGCCCAGCACCGACGCGCCGCGCGCGGCGTATTCGGTTTTGAGATAATCCTTGGCTTCCAGGATCTGGCGCACCCAGGACGCCTCGTCCTGCTTGCGCTCCACCAGCAGCTTGAAATCCTCCAGCTCGTTGAGGAGCGGCAAGGCGCTGAGCGGGCCGTGGCTTGTGCGAAGGGGCAGCGGGATCTGGTCGCTCTCCCAGTCGAGCACGCGGGTGAAGCCGGCTTCGGTGAGGAGATCAGGCGTCGCAAAGCTCTGCTGGCGCGCAGGCGACAGCCAGGTGACCGGTTCGATCCCTGCGGCGGCGAACGCCTCGCGGGTCCGGGCGATCAGGGCGCGCTCCTCGTCTTCGCTGAGGCCGGCGTGATGGAGGGCGTCGCCATGCAGGCCCGCCGCCGCGATCTCGTGGCCGTCATTAAGAATGGCGTCCGCCAGCGGCCGGGCGCGCTCCAGCAGCGCCGCCGACAGGGCGAAGGTCGCGCTCAGCCCGGCCTCGCGCAAGGCGGCCAGGATGCGGAACACGCCCACCCGGTTGCCATAATCGCGGCTGGTGAAATGGCGCAGGTCCGGAAACGGCGTGATCATGCCGTGGGGGTGATTGAACGGGGCTTTCTTCGGGTCAATCGGGTGATATTCGCACGCCACCACGATCATCGCGGCGATTTTGGCCCCGCTGGCCAGATGCACCGGCGCGCGGTCTTTCGCCAGCGCCCAGTCATACCGGTCCATGTCCTGGCCATATCCCCGCTTCGGATAGTCGAGATAGGACGGATCAAGGCTCATGGCTGGCTCCACGCGTCGAACGCCGTGCCGCCGGTTTTCAGGCCCTTGTCGTCCAGATCGTCCTGGATCGCGTCCCAGTAGTGATCGCGCACATGGCCGGCGATCTCCTGGGCGGTGGCGAACCAGACCTCATCGCCATGGGCGCGGATATGGGCGAGCGCGGTTTCAAACGCGCGCAGGCGGTGGGGCTGGCTGACCAGATAGGCGTGCAGCGGGATGCACATCACCGTGCCGCTGGCCTCGCCCTCTTTCAGCAGCTGATCAAACTGGCGTTTGAGCACATCGGCGTAGCGCCAGGGATCCATGGCCAGCTGGCCGTAGGTGATGACGTCATTGACCTCCAGCGAATAGGGCATGGAGAGCAGACGGCCCGTTTTCGTCTTCACTGGCTGGGGCTGGTCGTCCTGGAACAGATCGCACGTGTACCAGAAATCATACTCGGCGATGAGATCGAGCGTGCGGGTCGTATGGGTTAGGGCCGGGGCGAGATAGCCGCGAATGCGCTGGCCCGTGGCGGCCTCCACCGTGCGGATGGAATCCTCGATCACCGCGCGCTCCTGAGCCTCGTCCATCTCGTAGGAATAGCGGGTGTTGTAGACGCCATGGGAGAAGAACTCCCAGCCGCGCTGCGCACACGCCTCTATGATCTCCGGGCAGTGGTCGCACATGGCCACGTTCAGGCTGACCGAGCCGCGCAGATCATGGCGGTCCATGGCCTCCATCAGGCGCCAGTGGCCCACCCGGTTGCCGTAATCGCGCTGGGCATAGCCCGTCACGTCCGGCGCCGGGCGCGGCCAGCCGGGCCGTTTGGGGTTCCTGGGCGGATCGAATTCGTAGAACTCGATATTGGGCGCAAGCCAGAAAGCGAGCTTTTTACCTTCCGGCCATGCGATCTTCGGGCGCGCGCTGTACGGGTTGTAGTCATAGAGATTGGGGTCAGTCATGGGCGGGACCTGGATATTCGCGGCGCGCCGCACGCCCCCACCCCTCACCTTTATCCTCTCCCCTCAGGGAGGGGAGAGGGGGCTTTGGCGCTGCGATCTTTTCGGAAATGCTAAGCCCCAAGCCCAAAGGATAAAGCGCGGCGTAGAAGCCCCCTCTCCCCCATGGACATGGGGGAGAGGATAAAGGTGAGGGGGCGCGGCTGATCATCACTCGCCCCCGTAGCCTTCAATCCACTCATACACCTCTTTCACCGCCACCACGTCGGCGTATTTGAGCTGGAGGTCGGTGAGGTTGGCGAAGTGATAGCTCTCGTGCTTGTCGGCCACGCACTCCATGGGCACGATAGCGCGGTAGCCGTGGGAGAGCGCGTCCACCGCCGTGGCGCGCACGCAGCCCGATGTGGACCCGCCGGTGATCACCACCGTGTCCACCCGGTGCCAGGTCAGAAAGCTCGCCAGCGGGGTTTCGAAAAAGGCGCTCGGCATGCGCTTGGTGTAGACCGCGTCGACGCCGCTCTCGATCTCCACCCGGTCGTCGAATTCATGGCGCGGCGAGCCGTATTTGATGTTCTGCAGGCTGTCGGGCGTATCGGTGCGCGTGCCCCACACCCCTGCGTCCGCGGCATTGTCCATATAGGCCACGCGGGTCCACACCACCGGCAGCCCCTTGGCTCGAGCCGCTTTCGAGATGGCGTTGATATGGGTGAGCTGGTCGGGATCGGTCACATAGGCGGTCTTGGGAAACAGGTCCGGGCGCGTATAGGCCTTTTGCGGGTCCACATTGACGATGGCGATCTTGCCGCCAAAGCCGAACCGGGCGCGGGCGGGATTGGCGCGCACCTCCTCGAAAATCTCCCGGGCGGTCTTGTCAGACCGGATCATGGTCGGCTCGAATCTCTGGGTCATGGGTGTGCTTTTCAGTCCCTCGGCAGTTCGGTCAGCCGGTCATAGTGATTATCGATCCCGCCTTCAGGCGCGAATGCGTACTCGCCGTCATCGCCATAGCGCCCGGCCTCGCCATGGGTGAAGAGGTCGGCCGAGATGGTGAATTCAGCCGTCACCACCAGCTCGCGTCCGGAGCGGCGCGAGATCATGCGGCAATCGCCCTTGGAAATCTCGCCGCGATAGAGGCCGCCATCGCCCGTCCAGTGGAAGTCGCAGCCCGGATCAAAGCGCTCCAGCGCATCTGGCGTCAGCTGAGACAGCATAGCCGGACGCTCATCCTCATCTGCAAACGCCGCCGGATCGCGCAGCGTCCACACCGCCATTGCAAGGCGCCCGTCCGGGCCCGGCGCATCGGCGAACTGATAGAGGCGCTGGCGGTAGACCGGCCCGTCCGGCCCGCCGGTATGCAGCTGGGCGTAGATCAGCGCGCCGGGCAGCGCCTGGCTCGCCGCCGCCTCATGGATCACATGCAGGCGCGTACGGCCGTCAGCCTCTGACTGCGCCGCATTGTCGAACCGGCCCGCCATGAGGCGGGCGATGGCCACACCCTCCAGCGCCGCCGCCTGAGCGGCGGGCGCGTCAGGCGCGCGTTCATCGCCCGCGCCCTGAGGAGCGGTGCAGGCGGCCAGGCCCAACGCGCTAAGAGCGGCGCCTGCGCGCCACACAGTGTTGCGGATGGCCGCCTCCACCCCGCTTACTCCCCGGCCTGCAGGGCGCGGATGGCGTCCAGATCGGCCGGCGGCTCAAGCCAGAGCGGCGCTTCGGCCTCCACGTATTCGCGGATGGAGGCGGGCAGGTCCTCATAGGAGTCCACCCGCCAGTTGACCAGATGCAGCACCGCCATCTGCCCTTGCGCCCAGGCCGGCAGGCGGCCGATGCGCGCCCAGCTCAGCTGATAGCGCCGCGCCACGCCTTCGGGCTGGATGAAGAAGTCATAATTCTCCCACGCCTCCACACGCCGGTCCGTGCCGGGAATGGGGAAGTCCAGGAAGAGCGGCGCTGTGAACACATAGGTGTCGCCGATCCGGCGCCAGCTCATGGGCTCGGCCTCGATGGACTGGATGCGCTCGCCCGAGCCCTGCTCGACCACGCCGATCACCTGGCCCTCGTCCAGCCGGTATTCGATGAACTGATAGGGATAGGCGATGGGGTCGATGGCCATGCCGCCCGCCTCGCGCGCCACCTCGCCAGTGACCGGATCGCGATAGATGAAAATCTTGCGGCCATACTGGTGGGCGATGGGCGCGCCGTGGCCTTCGGGCCGGTAGGACACCGCAGTGTCGAACCCTTCCATGGTGTAGAGCAGCTCGCCGGACGGATAGGCGCGCACCGTGCCGGTGGAATACCAGTAGACCGGCTCTCCGCTTCCGGCCCGCGCCTCCATCCAGGCGTCAAAAATCTCCTGGGTGAAGGGGCCGGTCTCTTCGGCTTGCGCCGCGCCGCTCCATATCAGCGCGCCCGCCAGCGCCAATCCCCTGATAACCATGGCCGTCATCATCGTCTCCTCGCCTGTCCCGCCCATATTGAATCCGGGCGCGTGTCCGGACAAGGATAGCAAGGCTGGCGCAAGAGGGAATGGAAAAGATATATCTTTTCAGCGCCACCTGCCGCATTCTACAGGCCAGCTTGCCGGGGAGAGGATGATATGAGCGTGGTGCGAAGCGTGCTGATCGCCGCCGGAGCGGGTCTGGCTGGCCTGTCGCTGGGGCTGGTGCTGGGTCAGGGACATCTGTTCGCGGCGGGCGGGTCATCCGCCGCTGCGGCGGAACCGGCTCCAGCCGACGGCGCCTACATGATCGTAATGGGCACGGTCCATGACCGCCCGGCCTTCTTCTCGGGCTATATGCCCGGCCTGCCCGATCTCTATGCGCGCCATGGCGGGCGCTATATGGCGGTGACCGGCGAGGTGGAGACGCTGGAGGGCGAGACCGGATTTCAGTCCGTGGTGCTCAGCCGCTGGCCGGACCTGCAATCGGCCCGCGATTTCTGGGACGACCCCGATTACCGCGCGCTGGCCGATGCGCGCATCGACGGCGAATGGGGCGATTTCAACGTGGTGCTGATCCCGGCTTTGCCCCCCTCGCCTGAGTAAGCCATCCGTGACCGCAGCCCTGACGCCGGTTCTTGAAACCCCGCGCCTGATCTTGCGTGAAACCCGCGCCGAGGATTTCGAGGCGTGCGCGGCGCTATGGGGCGATGCGCGCGTGGTGCGCCATATTGGCGGGCGGGTCTCCACGCCGTCGGAAAGCTGGGGGCGCATGCTGCGTTTTCCCGGGCTCTGGGCGCTACTGGGCTATGGCTACTGGACGATGACCGAGCGCGAGACCGGCTCCTTCGCCGGTCAGGTGGGCCTGGCCGATTTCAGGCGCGATCTCAGCGTGGATATCTCAGGCATTCCCGAAGCGGGCTGGGTGCTGAGCCCGCGCGTGCATGGACGCGGCTACGCCACCGAGGCCATGGGCGCAGTGCTGGACTGGGCGGACCGTGAGCTGGACGCGCCGCAAACCTGCTGCCTCATCGATCCCGATAACGCCGCCTCGCTCAATGTGGCGCGCAAGCTGGGCTATGGCGGCGCACAAACCGCCCAGCTGGGCGACCACGCCACGCTGGTGCTGTGGCGGGGGCGGAAAACCTAGACGGTCTTGCCCGACAACCTTGCGCGGGCCTTGTCCGCGCCGATCAGGGGCAGCAGCACGGCCATTTCAGGACCGCGCGGCTGACCGGTCAGCGCCAGGCGCAGCGGCATGAACAGATCCTTGCCTTTGCGGCCCGTGGCCGCCTTGACCGCGCCGGTCCAGGCGCCCCAGCTGTCGCCGTCCAGCGTCCCTTCGGGCAGCAGGCCGGCGGCGGCGGCGCAGAACTCCGCATCCTCGATCACCGGGGTGACCGGGCCGTCCACCAGCTGGCGCCATTCGGCCGCATCGCGCACCCGGGTGAGATTGGCGCGCACGGCGTTCCAGAACGCCTCGCCGCCATCGGCGTTGATGGCCGCGAGCTTATCTTTCACATCCAAATAGTTCAGATCATGAACCAACTTGGCGTTCAGGCGCTCCAGCTCCGCCGGATCAAAGCGCGCCGGGGTGCGCGACAGCTTGGCCAGATCGAAATCGGCCGCCAGCGCCTCAAAAGAGCCACGCGGCTCCACCGGATCGGAGGTGCCCAGCTTGGCCAGCAGCGACAGCACCGCCAGGGGCTCGATCCCCTCCTCCTCGCGCAGGCCCTGCACCGAGAGCGAGCCCAGGCGCTTGGAGAGTTTCTCGCCATCCTTGCCCACCAGCAGCGGGTGATGGCCCATTTGCGGCGCGGCGCCCTTGCCGCCCAGCGCCTCGAAAATCTCGATCTGGGCGGCCGAATTGGTGACGTGGTCCTCGCCGCGGATGATGTGGGTGATGGCCGCGTCCAGATCATCGACCACGCTGGGCAGTGTGTAGAGATAGCTGCCATCGGCGCGGATCAGGATCGGGTCGGAGACCGAGCTGGTCTCGATATGGCTGGGTCCGCGCACCAGATCGGTCCATTCAATGCGCCCGCCCGACAGCTTGAAGCGCCAGTGGGGCGTGCGCCCTTCGGCCTCCAGCTTGGCGCGGTCGGCCTCGGTGAGGCTCAGCGCGGCGCGGTCATAGACCGGCGGCTTGCCTTGGGCGCGCTGGATCTTGCGCTTGCGCTCCAGCTCGTCCTCGGTCTCGTAGCAGGGATAGAGATAGCCGGCCTCCACAAGGCGCGCCTTGGCCGCTTCATACTGGTCGAAATGGTGGGACTGGTTGAAGGTCTCGTCCCAGTGCAGGCCGAGCCAGGTCAGGTCATCCTTGATGCCCTGCTCGTATTCGGCCGTGGAGCGCTCCAGATCGGTGTCATCGATGCGCAGGAGCACCTTGCCGCCCTGGGCGCGCGCGAACAGCACGTTCATCAGCGCGGTGCGCACATTGCCCACATGAAGGCGCCCGGTCGGGCTCGGGGCGAAGCGGACTTTCACGGTCATGGCGGGACGCGGCCTGCTGCAGGATCAAGGGATGGCGGCTTTAGACCGGCTGGGGTCAGGCGTCAAACGCGCCGCGCTGATCGCCCGCCCGGCGGGCCGAGAAACGCCTGCAGGCGCGCGGCCAGCGCTTCGCGGTCCTTCAGTGCGCACTCCCACACGACCAGAGCCTGCCAGCCGTCCGCCTCGAGGGCGGCGAGGCTGGCCGCATCGCGCGCCACATTGCGGGCGATCTTGGCGCGCCAGTAATCGGCGTTCTGCTTCGGCTCGCGGCGCCCGCGTGCGCAGTCATGGCCATGCCAGAAGCATCCGTGGACGAAAATCACCTTGCGCCGGCCGGCGAACACCAGGTCCGGCCTGCCGGGCAAATCCTTGCGGTGCAGGCGGAAGCGATAGCCCAGGCCATGGACCAGCCTGCGCACGATCATTTCCGGCCTTGTGTCGCGCCCCTTCACCGCCGCCATGACCGCCGAGCGCTGGGCGGGGGTGAAGACGTCGCTGCCCGGCCCGCTCACCATGGCATGCGCCCGCGGCCCGTGAGCGTCCAGCCCATCCAGTGGCGCAGGCCCGGCAGGCGGCCGGAGAGATTGAACACGATGTCGCGCGCCCATCCCAGCAGCTTCGAGGAGGACTGGAAGACCGGCGTCAGCGCCCGGCTCATCAGGCTGTAATAGGTGGTGGCCGGACGCCGCGCGCGCTCGGCGCTTTTCATGGCGTGCAGGACACGCGCCTCGCCCGCAAACGCCTGCGCCAGCGCCGCGGCGTCGCACAGGGCCAGATTGGCGCCCTGGCCCAGCTGCGGGCTCATGGCGTGGGCGGCATCGCCCAGCAGCATCACCCGGCCCCGGCGCCAGCGCGGCACGATGGCGTCCTGATAGGCGGCATAGGCGAACTCATCGAGCCCGGCATCTCCCACCGCTCGCGCCGCGCGCGGCCAGTAGCGCGCGAACCCGTCGCGGAAGGCCTCATCGCCCGCCGCCAGCACCGCCTCGCGCGCATCGGCGCGCACCGACCAGAAAACGCTCACGCCCGGACGCCCTTCGGCGTCCGCCGGATTATCGCCAACCGGCAACAGCCCGATCATGATGCGGCAACCGTCATAGACCTGCTCCAGCTCGCCCTCGCGCGCCCCGTCCGGGTCCGGGCGAATGGCCCAGAACGCGCCCCACGGGAAGACCCGCTCGCGCGCCTGCGAGCAGACGATCCGGCGCAGGCGCGAATGGGCGCCGTCGCACACCAGCACCAGATCAAAGCCATCCGTCTCCTCCCCGCCCGCCAAAGAGAGGCGCGGCGCGTCCGTGTCGATACCCGCGATGGAGGCCACGTCGCAGCCCGTGCGGAACTGCGCGCCCGCCTCGCGCGCGGCGGTGAGCAAGAGATCAAACAGGCTGGCGCGGTGAATGCCCACGCCGTAATCGTCGCGGCGCGCATCCCTGTAACGCAAATCCAGCACGGCGCGCCCGCGCATATTGCGCCCGATCAGGCGCGAGACATGCGCCCCGCGCGCCTCCACCTGATCGCGGATATCGAGCCCCTCCAGCGCCTGGAGCCCGCTGGGCTGCAGGAGCAGTCCCGCCCCCACAGGGCGCGGCGCGTCGAAGCGTTCGAAGATCGTCACGTCATGACCGGCGCGAGCGAGGCGGGCGGCGCTGGCCAGACCCGCAATCCCGCTGCCGGCCACCGCCACACGCAACGAACTACTCCGCCGCCAGCGCGCAGGCGCGCGCGTGGTCCAGCACCGGTTCGAACAGATTTTCGCGCAGGAACGCCACCACATCCACCGACACGCCATCACCCGACAGGTGCAGCGCCGCGCTCTCGCGCGCCGGCAGTTTGTAGTCCTCCGGCAGGCCCATCAGGCGGGCGTATTCGCGCGCTGTCATGGGCCGGGTGCGCACCCGGCCGTTCCTGACCCAGACCACGAACTGGCGCGACGACCCGCCGCCGGGCGTGCGCAGGCAACCGGCCAGCCCGTCAAAGCGCGCCTCGGCGCGCTGCACCTTGACGCCGTTCTCCACCCGCATGCGGCGGTAGAGCGCCCCGGCCACCGGGCCTTCGGCCTTGCGGGCCTCCCTGAGGCGCGCTCTGGACGGCGCGTTCATCATCTCCACCAGGCGGCGCGTCTCTTCCGGGCTGTGCCAGGGCACGGCGCGCGGCGCTTCGATCTTGTGGATCAGGGTTTCGTTGGGCCGCGGCGGCACGGGCAAGGCCCACCACACCCAGTTCTTCTTGAGAGGCTCAGGCAGGCGCCGGGCCGCCCTCTGCACCGCGCCGGTGTGGAAGGGGGAGAGGTGGCCGGGCGCATCGTCCAGCGCCAGATCGGCGGGGATGGGGATGTCCTTGCGCAGGGCGATCACGAACAGGCGCGGGCGCGACTGGGGCGTGAACCAGCGCGCATCAATCTCCAGCGCCCCGAAGCGGTAGCCGCCCTCATCCAGCGCGGCGCACAGCGCGGTGAAATCATCACCGCCCGAACAGGTCAGAAGGCCCGGCACATTCTCCAGCCCGATCAGGCGCGGCGCCCGGCCCTCGGCCTGCAGAGCCTCGATCAGGCGCCAGAAGCTGTAGAACACGCCCGAGCGCGCGCCTTTCAGTCCGCTGCGCGGGCCGGCCAGCGACAGGTCCTGACAGGGAAAGCTCGCCCAGGCGAGATCGGCAAAGCCGGGCAGTTCATCGGGCGCCACCCCGGCCACATCGCCAGGCCGCAGATCATCGTCGCCGAAATTGGCCCGGTAGGCCGCCAGCTTGTCCGGGTCGATATCATTGGCGAAATCACACCGCCAGCGCCGCCCCAGCCCCAGACGGGCCATGCCGCCGCCGCAGAAGAATTCATAAAAGCCGTATCGGGAATCAGCGCTCATGCGCGCCAGCATAGCGTGATGCGCGCCCGCGCGAAGCGTGGCGGTGTGGCGCGGGAGCCATCAAGGTGGTTTGTCTTCCGGCGTGATCTGCCTATCGTGAACGCCAAAGGCATTGAGGAGACGACGACATGGCCAGACAGGGCGTAAACCGGCGGCAATTGCTGGGGGGTTCAGCGGCGGTGATGGGCGCGGCCAGCGCAGCGCCGGCGGCCCTGGGCGCAGCGCGCGAGGGCGAGCGCTCCCTTGAAGGCCAGACCATATTGATCACCGGCGCGTCCTCCGGTTTCGGGCGGCTCGGGGCGGAATATTATGCGCGGCTGGGCGCGCGGGTGTTTGCGTCCATGCGCAACCTGCCCCGGCCAGAGGCTGATGAGCTGACGGCGCTGGCCGAGGCCGAGGGGCTCGCCATCGACGTGGTGGAGATCGATGTCACGTCCGATGACAGCGTTGCGCGCGGCGTGGCGACTGTCCTGGAGGCGACGGGCGGAACGCTGGACGTGCTGATCAATAACGCCGGCATCGGGCTGGGCAGTCCGGTCGAGGTGCAGGACATGGAGGCGACGCGCCTCATGTTCGAGACCAATACCTACGGTCCCCATCGCATGGCGCGCGCCGTCCTGCCGGCGATGCGCGCGGCGGGCCGTGGCCTGATCGTGCAAATATCCTCCCAGCTCGGCCGGGTGATCGCGCCGGGCCTGGGCCATTACTCGCCGACCAAGTTTGCGCTGGAGGCCATGAGCGAGGCGATGGCCTATGAGCTGGTCCCCCACGGCATTGATGTGACGATCATCCAGCCGGGCGGCTACCCGACTGAAATCTGGAATAACGCCAGCGCGCTGGCCGCGTCGCTGCGTGACCGCACGCCGGAAGAGACCCTGGCCGCCTATCCCGAGCTGACCGCCGGGATGGGCGAAGCGCGCGGCGGGGGCGGCGACACCGATCCGATGGACATCCCGCACGCTATCGCAGATGTGATCGCCAGGCCGCAGGGCGCGCGGCCCCTGCGCATCGCGGTGCATCCGGGCGTCCGGCCTCAGCTCGCCATCAATGACGCCAGCCGGGAGGCCCAGCTCGCCTGGCTGGGCGGTTCGCCCTTCGGGCCCTGGATCCGGAACGTGCTGGAGCGGTGAGCGGCAAGACACGCCGGCGCTATAGCGAATCCGACCCCATCTGCCGTGAACGCCTCGCCGCCGCAGCCACCGCGTTGCGGATCAGGCCCGGCAGGCCGCTGCCGCCCATCAGGGCGTCGAGCCCGGCCTGGGTGGTGCCATTGGGCGAGGTGACCATGCGGCGCAGCTCGGCCGGGTCGCCCATGCCGCTGGTCAAAAGCGCGCCGGACCCCGCCACCGTGCGGATGGCCAGTTCCTGGGCCAGCTCGCGCGTCAGGCCTTCGGCCTCGGCGGCGGCGGCCAGCGCTTCGGTGAACAGGAAGACATAGGCCGGCCCGGACCCGGACACGGCGGTGACCACGTCCATCAGGCGCTCGTCCTCGATCCATTCCACAGGACCTGCGGGCTTGAGCAGCTGTTCGGCGCGCTGGCGGATCTCAGGCGTATCGGCGGCCTCATTGGCCACGCTGACTGAAATCCCCTTGCCGATGGCGCCAGGCGTGTTGGGCATGGCCCGCACAATGGCGCGCCCCGGCAGCGCACGGCTCAGCGAGCGCAGCGGCACGCCCGCAGCGATCGACACCACCAGCACATCCGGTTTCAGCATGGCGTTCAGAGGCGCCAGCACCTCGCCGGTCATCGAGGGTTTGACCGCCGCCACCAGCGCGCTCACCTGGTCCGCCTGGGCGGTGTCCAGCGCCGGGGCGATGCGCACGCCGTGGCGTTCGGCCAGGGCTCTGGCCGCCTCGCCAGGGCGCGGATCCACGAAGATCAGGCGCTCGGGCGCGATCTGGTTGCGCGATTTCTTCAGCCAGCCTGCAGCCAGCGCCGACCCCATACGTCCCGCGCCGAGAAGCGCGACAAGCCCCGATGTCCCTGGCATGTCCGTTCAGGCTTCCCCGGCTGTATCGAACATGGACGCCGCCACGGCTTCCGCCGGCGACTTGCCGCTCCACAACAGATAGTGGAAAGCCGGATAGAGGCGCTCGCCCGCCTCGCGCGCCGCCGCGATCAGGGACGCGGCCTGGGCCTCGGAGACCCGGTCGGCTTCCGGCAGGGTCAGGGCGTGACGGAACACGATGGAGCCGTCATCGCTCCACACGTCGAAATGGCCGATCCACAAACGCTCATTGAGGCGCGCGATCAGCTCGCACACCTCGCGCAGGCGGTGGTCGGGCGCTTTCAGCTCCAGGCTGGCGCAGATATGGATGACGTCCAGCTCCGGACGGTAGGCGAACCAGATCTGGTGATCGCGCCATGCGCCCGGCACGGCCATGTGCAGCTCCAGCTCGTCGCGCTCATACGGGTATTGCTCGGCGGCGACGGCCTGCTCGATGGCTTCCAGCGGATCAAAGATGTCCGCTGCTTCCTGGGTATTGAGATCCATGTGGTCCTCTCCCCCTCACTGCGCTGGCGACTCGGTCAGGCGCGCGCCGCGCATATCCTGACCGTAAGCCGCCCGCTCACGCACGCGCAACCGCGCAATTGAGGGACGCTGCAAGGTGTTTGCTCAATTAGACTTTTTTGCCGCACTGCGTTTGGCGGCCGGTTTGCGCGCGGCGGGTTTGGGCTGGGCTGCGGCTTCCAGCGCCGCCAGCCGGGCCATCAGTGATTCGATTTGCGCATCCGCCGCGTCAGCGCGGGCGCGCAATGCCTCGAACTCCTCGCGGCTGACCAGATCCAGCTCGCCCGCCATGCGTTCGGCCTGGGCGCGGAACACCGCGCGCGCCTCTTCCCCGGCGGCCTGGGCGGCGCTGAACGCGTCGGTCATCAGGTCCGCGAAATCGGCGAACAAGGGAGTGCGAGACTGCATGACATCACCGCCTGCTCTGCTATGAAGGCGCTATATAGTCGCTCGCCCCGCCCTGATGCAACGCGCGCGGCGCCGCACCTTGCCTCCCAGCCTACCGGAGCCGCCCATGCAGCCGTGTCAGTCCAGCTTCGATCTTATTGATCCGGTGCTGTTTTCCATCGGCTGGTTCGAGCTGCGCTGGTATGCGCTGGCCTATATCGCCGGACTGTTTCTGGGCTATGCGCTGGTGCTGCACGTGGTCAAACGCCCCGCCCTGTGGGGGCTGACGCCCAAGACCCAGGCCGCGCCCTTCAACACCCGCTTTGTCGAGGACCTGCTGTTATGGGTTATGGTGGGCGTCATCGCGGGCGGGCGCTTGGGCTTTGTGCTGTTCTACCAGACCAGCATGATCTGGGAGGAGCCGCTGCGAGTGGTGACCGGCATCACCGAAGGCGGGATGAGCTTCCATGGCGGCCTGATCGGCGTGGCGCTGGCGCTGTATTTCACCGCCCGCGCCCACAACGCGCCGCTGATGCGCGTGGCGGACGCGGTGGCGCTGGCCACCCCCATCGGGCTCCTGCTCGGGCGGCTGGCCAATTTCATCAATGGCGAGCTGTGGGGCCGCCACGCCCCGGACCTGCCCTGGGCCATGACCTTCGCGGCTGACCCGCTGTGCCTGCCGCGCCATCCCAGCCAGCTCTACGAGGCCTTCCTGGAAGGCGCGGTGCTGCTGGCCATTCTGGTGTTTCTGGTCTGGCGTTTTCGCTCGCTGGCCCGGCCGGGGCTCAATACCGGCGTGTTCCTTCTGGGCTATGGCGTGTTCCGCGCCATGGTGGAGCTGGTGCGCGAGCCGGACCTGCAAATGCCAGAGGCGCTGCGGGGCTATGTCACCATGGGCATGCTGCTTTGCATTCCGATGATCGTGGCGGGCGCCTGGCTGATCCGGCGCGCCCTGACCCAGCCCCCGGCAAAAGCCTGATTTTGAGGCCATGACGGACGAATTCAGACCCGTGGAGATGCTGGCCGAACGCCTGCGCGCGCGCATCGCCAGCGAAGGGCCCCTGCCCGTCAGCGCCTTCATGATGGAAGCGCTGTTTGATCCCATGGCCGGCTTCTACGCCACCAAGGATCCGCTGGGCGCCCATAACGACTTCATCACCGCGCCGGAAATCAGCCAGATGTTCGGCGAGCTCATCGGCCTGTGGGCCGTGGAGTGCTGGGGCCAGATGGGATCGCCCGATCCGGTCCAGCTGATCGAGCTGGGACCGGGCACGGGCCGGATGATGAGCGATGTGGCCCGGGTGCTGCGCGCCGCGCCGGGCCTTGTGGAAGCGGCTGAAGCCACGCTGGTGGAAGCCAGCCCGGCCCTGAAAATGGTGCAGGGACGCACGCTGGCCGGCGCGCCGGTCCCCGTGTGCTGGGCGCCCCGGCTGGAAGCCATTCGCCCCGGCCCCACCCTCCTTCTGGCCAATGAATTTCTCGACTGCCTGCCCATCCGCCAGGCGGTGAAGACGGACGGCGTCTGGCGCGAGCGCTGTGTAGCCATGCACCCGGACGAGGCCGGCCGCTTCGCCTTTGTTCTGGGGACCGCGCTGGCGCAAGCCGATCTTGATCTGATCGACCCGTCCTTGCGTGATCTGCCCGACGGGACGCTGGTGGAGCTGCGCCCGGCCGATGCGCCCCTGATCGCCGCGCTGGCCGAACGCCTGCACGCCCATCCGGGCTATGCCCTGTTTATCGATTACGGGTCTGACACAGCTGAGCCCGGCGACACGCTGCAAGCCATCGCCCGCCATGAGAAGGTCGATCCGCTCGAGGCGCCGGGTGCGGCGGATCTCACCGCCTGGGTCAATTTCGAGGCCGTCGCCCAAGAGGGGCTGAAAGCCGGGCTGCAAGTGTTCGGCGTCATGGGTCAGGGCGCGTTCCTCAAAGGGCTCGGCCTGGATGTGCGCGCCGGGCTGCTGGCCCAGGGCCAGGACGAGGCCGGGCGCGCGCGCATCACCCGTCAGGCCGCCCGGCTGTGCGACCCGGACGAGATGGGCGAGCTGTTCAAGGTGATCGCGTTTGCCTCCCCGGACCTGCCGCCCCCGCCGGGCCTCGGCCGTTACGCGCCAGCCTCCGAAGCTGCTTGACGGGTGCGCGCGGCAGCCGGGCCGCCCGGCGTCAGTGAACAGTGTTCATTTTTCTCTTGCCCGGTCCCGCCCGGCGTGATCCCCTGCGCGAAAACAAGCATATGGGAGGCGTATCATGAGCGGACGGCTGAGCGGCAAGACGGCGGTGATCACGGGCGGGGCCAGCGGCATCGGGCGCGCCACGGTGGAGCTGTTCCTGGCCGAAGGCGCCAATGTGGTCATCGGCGATGTCCAGGACGCGCTGGGCGCCAGCGTGGCGCAAACCTCTCCCAACGCCGTCTACCAGCACGCCGACGTGACCCGCGAGGCGGACGTCAAGGCGTTGATCGACGCGGCGGTGGAGCGCTTCGGGCGCATCGACATCCTGTTCAGCAATGCCGGCGCGGCCGAGCGCGACGAGGGCTTCGCCTCCATTGACGAGGCCAGCTTCAACCGGGTGATGCAGCTGCATCTGGCCAGCGCCCTGTACGGCATCAAGCACGCCGAACCGCATATGCGCGCGCAGAAATCGGGCGCCATCATCACCACCAGTTCGGTAGCGGCGGAGGGGACCACCTATGGGCCCATCCTCTATTCCATCGCCAAATCCGCCGTGCTGCACATGACGCGTCTGGCCGCGGTGCGCCTGGCCGCCGACAAGGTGCGCGTCAACGCCATCCAGCCGGGCCTCATCGCCACAGCGATTTTCGGGCGGGCGCTAGGCCTGGACCAGGAAACCAGCGAGGCCAAGGCGGCGGTGATGGGCTCCATCGCCGAGCTGATGCAGCCTTTGCCCGTGGCCGGTCAGGGCCGCGATATCGCCGAGGCGGTGCTCTATCTGGCCAGTGATGCGTCACGCTTCGTCACTGGCCAGAGCTTCTGCGTGGATGGCGGGCTGACCGCCGGTCAGGTCCCCAATCCCGAGGGCGGGGTGTTCAAGCCGCTAGCCGACCTGTTCGGCGTGGATCCGGCTTGACTCTGGCGGGAACGGGCCTGCGACTCGCTCCTTCGTTCCTGAAGCGTTCTGCAAAAAACCTTTTACACCCGTCGTTTGGCTTAACGTGCGATTAAACAACGCGGCGCATGGTGAATGGATAATGAGGCCTTAAGGCCGCGATCCACGCCGGAGCCGAGATCCATGCCCCTTCATCTGTCCGCGCCCGAAACGACAGAACTCAAGCCGCGCATCCTGGTGTTCGGCGTCGGCGGCGCCGGCGGCAACGCCGTCAACAACATGATCGACGCCGCTCTGGAAGGCGTGGATTTTGCGGTCGCCAATACCGACGCCCAGGCGCTGGCCCGTTCGCGCGCCGAGCGCCGGGTGCAGATGGGCGCCGGGATCACCGAAGGGCTGGGCGCCGGGGCGCGTCCGGAAGTCGGCCAGCAGGCCGCCGAGGATTCCCTGGCCGAAATCACCGAGCAGCTGCAAGGCGCCCATATGGTGTTCATCACCGCCGGCATGGGCGGGGGCACCGGCACCGGCGCGGCGCCGGTGATCGCGCGCGCGGCGCGTGAGCTGAACATCCTGACCGTGGGCGTGGTCACAAAGCCGTTCCAGTTCGAGGGCTCGCGCCGCATGCGCCTGGCCGAGGAAGGCATTGAGCGTCTGCAGCAGCATGTGGACACGCTGATCATCATCCCCAACCAGAACCTGTTCCGCATCGCCACCGAGAAGACCACCTTCGCCGAGGCCTTCGCCCTGGCCGACCAGGTGCTGCATTCGGGCGTGCGCGGGATCACCGACCTGATGGTCATGCCCGGCCTGATCAATCTGGACTTCGCCGATGTGCGCACCGTGATGAACGAGATGGGCAAGGCGATGATGGGCACCGGCGAGGCCAGCGGCGAGAAGCGCGCCATCGAGGCGGCCAATAACGCCATCAACAACCCGCTGCTGGACGATGTGTCGATGAAGGGCGCCAAGGGCGTGCTGATCAACATCACCGGCGGCATGGACATGACGCTGTACGAGGTCGACGAGGCCGCCAACCGCATTCGCGACGAGGTGGACGAGGACGCCAATATCATCGTGGGCTCCACCTTCGACGAGGCGCTGGATGGCGTCATCCGCGTGTCGGTGGTGGCCACCGGCATTGACGGCGAAGCCTTGCAGCAGACCGATCCGCGCCGCCGCCCGGCGGAGGTCACCCCGGCCTGGAAAGGCCGCGAGACCCGTCCGGTGCGTCAGGCCGAGCCGATGGTGCGCCGCGCCGCCGATGCGGTCGCTGTCAACGAAACCCCGCGGGCGGTCCCGCCTGCCGCGCGCCCTGTGAACGAGCCGGCCCAGCCCGCCGCGGTCCACACCGCGCCGGACACCCAGGCGGCTGGCTTTGAAAGCGATGCAGGCGTGTGGGACGATGTTCCCGCCACCCCGGCGGACACGCATGCTGACGCTGAGCCGGCGCCCCGTCCCGCGGTGCTGGAAGCCCAGGAGCGCCTGGCCCGCGAAATCACGGCGCCGCGCGCTACAGCGCCGTCCCCTGCGGCCCCCGCGCCCCGCGACGAACCGCGCGGCTTCATGTCCATGTTCGGACGCCGCTCCAAACCGGCCCCGGCGCCGGTGCGCCGCGATCCGCTCAGCTCGCGCCCGGCCGATCACGCGCCGGCCGCGCGTCCCGCAGCCAGCGTGCGTCATGCCCCGCCTGCGCCCGAGCCGGCGCCGGCGCCACGCGGCGATCTGTTCGGCGAAACCCTGGATGAGAGCGAGCTGGAAATCCCCGCCTTCCTGCGCCGCCAGGCCAATTAGCAGGGCGCGCCTGGAGCCCCCGGCCTGACGCACTCAGGCCGGGTTAGGCTCTGAGCAATTGAGACGGCCTCACACATCAAGCCCCGCGCCAAGGCGCGGGGTTTTTTGTGCGCCGCCAACAGCTTGCCCCCTTCGCGCAAGTGACGAAATCATGGGTTGACGCGATTGCTAAGTTTAATTTATAAACTTGTTTGTCGTCACCACAGGAGGACTCGACATGAAACGCATCATTCTGGCTTCGATGGCCGCCATGTTTGGCGCATCCGCCTACGCTGCACCGCTCACCGTCACGCTGGACGGGGTCCGCTGGGAGGGTCCGCTTTATATTTCGGTGCAGAGCGAGGACCAGTTCATGCAGGAAGAGGCTGCGGCCAGCACGATGGTCCAGACGCCACATCCTGGCGCCCACAACTTCACCTTTGACGTGCCGCCCGGCGCGTACGCCGTGTCTGTCTGGCATGATGACGGCAATGGCGTTTTTGACCGGGACGCATATGGCCGCCCGCTGGACGGCTGGGCGATGTCAGGCGAGATCGGACAGGGCGCGCCCAGCTTTGAGGACGTCGCCATCAGCGTCGGCCCGGACGGCGCTTCGGTCACGCTGCAGATGGTCTATCCTGACTAGGGTCCATCTCACCCGGGCGCCCTTGCGCGTCCGGGTTCTTTCTTCAATACGGAGGCGATCATGACCAGCACTCAACAGACTGACCCGCGTGATGATCTGGCCTATGTCAGGCGGATGACCGAGCGGGCGGCGCGCGCGCCCTTGCTCGGCGGGCGCTTTCTTGTGTTCTGGGGCGGTTTGCTCGCCCTGGCGTATATCGCCCATTTCCTCGCCGCGTCCGGCCTTGTCGCGTCGCCCGGCGCCCTGGGCTGGATCTGGGTCGGGTTCGGCGCTATCGGCGCGACGGGAACCTTCATTTTGTCACGCGGCATGGCGCGCAAGCCCGGCCAGGAAGCCGTGGGCAACCAAGTTGAGCGCGAGGTTTGGTTTGGCGCCGGTATCGGCATTTTCCTGTTTGTGATCGGCGTCTTTCTGGCCACGACGCTGCGCGGCGCGCCGGTCTTGATGTTTGATCTTGTCGCATCCGTGGCTCTGGCTCTGTATGGCGCGGCCTTCCTGGCGACCGCCGCCGCCTCGGGATTGCGCTGGATGCGCATACCCGCCTGGATCTCCTTTGCAGGGGCGGCAGCCGTGCCCGCCTTCACGGGCACACAGGCCCTTTATCCCGCCCTGGCCGTGATTGTGCTGATCATCGCGGTTGCGCCAGGCCTGCGCCTCATGGCGGCCGAACCGCCGGCGCTGGACGACGAGACGCTGTGATGGCGCGCTTGCGGCCAGACGCCCTTGATGACGTCATTCACGGGCGCATCCGCCTGGGCGTGATGGCCTATCTCGCCCAGCAGCCGCGCGCGAGTTTCGCCGAGCTTGCCCGGGCGCTGGAAACAACCAACGGCAATCTTTCCATCCACTTGAAAAAGCTGGAATCGGCAGGCTATGTCGAGATCGACAAACGCTTCGTGAAAGGCAAACCCCTGACCCGGGCGTCCATGACCCCGGCCGGGCAAGCCGCATGGCGGTCCTATCTCGACACGCTCGCCATCCTGTTTCGCGATAGCGGCTGACGCCTTTCCCATGTCCGCGGCGTCACGCCATGCCGCCTTTTCGTATCCGAAGCGCTTGCACCTTGCCTTGCCGCGTCAAGGCCTTGAGCGCGTAACATGGTGCAACAATCGTTTAATTGCGCACTTGCAGCATCCCCCTAGAGTGACAGGCTCACCGAGGGGCGCCGTGCGTCGGGGTGATGCGCTGGGGGCGCAGATCACGCACAGCGGAAGACAGAAAGACCGGGCTGGAATGATGATGGAACGCACCACACTGGCCGCTCCGGCGGTCTGCGCAGGCGTCGGCCTGCATACCGGCGCGCGCGTGCGCATGGTGATGAAGCCCGCCGCTGTCGGCTCAGGCATTGTCTTCGACCGCACCGATCTTGACCTGCCCGACACGCGCGTGCCCGCCCGGCGCGAGTTTGTGCGCTCCACAGATCTGGGCACCACGCTCATCAACGACGCGGGCGCTTCGGTGGCGACGGTGGAGCATCTCATGGCGGCGCTGGCCGGGCTGGGCGTGGATGATGTGCTCATCGAGCTCGACGGTCCCGAAGCCCCGGCCATGGACGGTTCGTCCGCTCCGTTTGTGGAGCTGATGCTTCATGCCGGCCTGAAGACCAGCGCTGCGCCGCGCCGCGCCATCCAGGTGCTCAAGCCGGTGAGCGTCACCGACGGCGCGCGTCAGGCCGGGTTCATTCCCGCCCTGAAACAGGCCATCGATATCGAGATCGATTTCTCCGACCCGTCCATCGGCAAGCAGAGCTTCGCCTTCGAGGTGACGCGCGAGACTTTCCGCACCCTGGTTGCGCCTGCGCGCACCTTCGGCTTCCGCCGCGATCTGGGCGCGCTTTTGAAGGCGGGCCTGGCGCGCGGGAGCTCGCTGGAAAACTCAGTCGTGCTCACCGAGAACGGCGTGGAGAATCCCGAAGGCCTGCGCTTCGCCGACGAGTTCGTGCGCCACAAGGCCCTGGACGTGCTGGGCGATCTGTATCTGGCTGGCGCGCCCATTCTGGGCCTTTACCGCGCCAGCCGGCCCGGCCATGGCCTCAATGCGAAAGCGCTGGGCGCCCTGCTGGCCGACACCAGCGCCTGGCGCTGGGTCAATCTGCGCGAGGCCCAGACGGCAGAGGCCCTGCGCGCTCAGGGCTGACCGGCCCCTCCAGCACACGGCGCAACACCCACACCCGGCACGCGCTCGACAAGGGCGCGTCGGGATCGTGTCTGGCGCGCATCTCGTCAATCCGGGCGATCAGACGGGCCAGGGATACGCCCTCGGCGCGCGCAGCTTCATCCAGCACCGCCCAGAAATCCTCTTCCAGCGCCAGCGAGGTGGCGTGGCCGGCCAGCGTCACCGAACGTTTGCGCAGCATCAGTTGTCTCCCTCGCCATCACCACCCTCACGCCGGTGTCCCTCAAGCGCGCGCGCAGCCTGCTCCTCACGCGCCTTCTGCGCCTCGCGCAGCGCCTTGGGCGAGCCGAACGTCACGCGGTTGATATCAGCCTGCCGCGCCTTGTCAGCGCGCGCCCGGGCCTTCCTGTAGCGGTTGAGATTGACAGGTTTGGTCATGACGCCCCCTTGTTCAGGCCGCAACCGGCGGCTTGAAAAAGATCACCGCCGCGCCCGCCGCGATCAAGCCGAAGCCGATCAGATGGCGCACGCCTAAAGGCTCATTGAGATACAGCCAGGAGAACAGCACGAACACGCTCAGCGTGATCACCTCCTGCATGGTTTTCAGCTCGGCGGCCGAATACACCGCATGGCCATAGCGGTTGGCCGGCACGGCCAGGCAGTATTCCACAAACGCGATCGACCAGCTGATGAGGATCACCAGCAAGATGGGCGCGTGCTTGTATTTGAGATGCCCGTACCAGGCCAGCGTCATGAAAAAGTTGGACCCGATCAGCAGCAGGACGGGTGTGATATGCGGCCAGGACAGGCTGGGCATGGCGCAAGGTCTCCGCTAGCGCGTCAATTCACGCTCCATGCGCCTGCGCCATGTGTCTGGCAAGAGGGATATACCGGCGCCCCGCCCTGATGATCTGCACCGGCCAGCCCCCGCCCTGCGGCTTGCCGCGCCGCGTGCAGCGGGCTAGGTCAGGGGAATGACACAGCGAGTCCTTCCCCTGTCGGGGGTTCATAATTTCCGCCGCTTCGGCGCCTACCGGGCTGATGGCGGGCATGTGGCCGACCGGCTTTACCGGTCGGGCCAGTTCTCACGCGCCACGCCGGACGATCAGGCCCGGCTGGATGCGCTCAATATCCAGGTAGTGGCCGATCTGCGCCGCCCGCGTGAGCGCGAGCTGGAGCCCAGCTTCTGGGTGCAGCGCGAGGCGGTGCGCGTGCTGGCCAGCGATCATGCCGGCCACGCCGAGCCGCCCCATCTGGTGTTCCTGCGCGAAAGCGATATGAGCCTGGCCTCCATCCGCCAGTTCATGACCGAGACCTATAAGCGCCTGCCCTTCGATCCGGGCAACAAGGCGGTGTTCCGCGCCGGGTTCGAGGCGCTGGCCGAAGCCGATGACGAGGCCGGTTTCGTGGTCCACTGCGCGGCGGGCAAGGACCGCACCGGGATATTCTGCGCCTTCCTCCTGATGGAGCTGGGCGTGGACGCCGACACCGCGCGCGAAGACTATCTGATGACCAATACCGCGGTCGATTACGACACGCTGGCGCCGATGGTTCAGGCGCGCATCCAGAAGGATCTGGGCAAGCGCGTGGGCGACCGCGAGATGCGCGCCTTTCTGGGCGTGGAAGAAGCCTATCTGGACGCCGCCATGGAGGCCGTGGGCGATGTCAGCGCCTATCTGCGCGGCGAGCTGGCCCTGAGTGAGGCGACGCTGGATGCGGTCAAGGCGCGGCTGATCGCCCCGTGAGCGAGGCCCTGCGCCTGCCTGGCTGGATCGCGCCCCCCGCGGCCCTGGCCGCTTTCGGCGGCGAGCCCTGGACGCTGCTGCTCATGGGTTCGGGCGCGGACGGGCGCGGGCGCTACAGCTATCTGTGCGCTGAGCCGGACTTCACCATAATCGATGATGATCCGCAGCGCGGCTTCGCCCGCCTGCGCAAGGGCTTCCGGCCCGGCGCCTCTGATGGCGGCGGGTTTTCAGGCGGCTATGCCGGGCTGCTCTCCTATGATCTGGGTCAGGCCTTCGAGGCGGTTCCGCCCCTGCCCCCGGGCCTGACGGCCTGGCCGGTGCTGGCCATGGGCTGGTATCCGGCCGCGGCCCGCTTCGATCATGTGACCGGGGAGGTCATGGTGCGCGGCGAGGCGCGCGCCGCCCGGCGCCTGGCCCGGCGCCTGGAACAGGCCGGCTCCTATGATCCTGCGCCTGCGCCCGGCGGCGCGCTGGCGCCGGTCTGGAGCGAGGCGCGCTATCTCGAGGCGGTCCGGCGCGCGCGCGCCTATGTGGCCGCGGGCGATGTATTCCAGGTCAATCTCTCCCACCCCTGGCGCGGGCATATGGCTGGCGGGGATGCGCCCGAACGCCTGATCGCCCGGCTGGCGCAGGCGAGCCCGGCGCCGTTCGCCGCCTATCTCAGGCTGGACACAGACCGGGCGGTGGCCAGCAATTCGCCTGAACGCTTCATCACGCTGGGGTCTGATGGACGGGTGGAGACCCGGCCCGTCAAGGGCACGCGCCCGCGCCGCGCCGAACCGGACGAGGACGCCGCCGAGGCCGCTGCCCTGGCGGCGTCGGACAAGGACCGGGCGGAAAACCTGATGATCGTGGACCTGATGCGTAATGACCTGGCGCGCGTATGCGCGCCGGGCAGCGTGCGCGCAGGCGCGCTATTCCAGGCGGAAGCCTTCGCCAATGTCCACCATCTGGTCTCCAGCGTGGAAGGGCGCCTGGCGCGCGGGCGCGATGTGTTCGACCTCATCGCCGCCAGCTTCCCGCCCGGCTCCATCACCGGCGCGCCCAAGACCCGCGCCATGGAGATCATCGCCGAGCTCGAGGCTGAGAGCCGCGGACCCTATTGCGGCGCCATGGGCTGGATAGGCGTTGACGGCGCGGCCGATTTCAATGTCATGATCCGCACAGCCGCTCTCCTGAGACGCGAGTCCGGCTGGGATGTGGAGGTGCGCTCGGGCGGCGCGGTGACTATCGGGTCCGACCCTCACGGGGAACTGGCCGAGACCCGCGACAAGGCGTCCGCGCTCAAACAGGCTGTGGAGACGGCGTAATGACCCAGGTCTGGCTCAATGGCCGGTTCGAAGAGGCGGATACCGCGCGCCTGAGCGTGTCCGATCGCGGTTTCCTTCTGGGAGATGGCGCGTTCGAGACGATCCGGCTGGAAAACGGGCGCCTGCGCCGCTGGGCGCGTCACCGTGCGCGCCTGACGCGCGCGCTGGAGGTGCTGGAGATCGCTCCGCCGGACTGGACCGGGGTGCAGGCCGCCGCCCTGCATCTGGCCGCCGGCATGCCCGAGGCGGTGATCCGCCTGACGGTCAGCCGCGGGCCCCACGGGGCGGGCATGACCGCACCATCAGGCGAAGAGGGCACGGTGCTGGTCACCGCCCGGACGCGCCTGGCGCCGCCGGACAGCGTGACGCTGGCCCTGGTGGACGCGCCCCGGCGCGAGCCGTCCAGCCTGGCCAGCCTGCACAAGCTGACCCAGTACGCCGACATGCTGCACGCCCGGCGCCTGGCCATGGCTGCAGACGCGGACATGGCGCTGGTTCTGGCCTCCGATGGAACCGTCTCCTGCGCGGACAGCGCGACGGTGTTCTGGATCCGGGGCGAGACGGTCTTCACCCCCGGTGCGCAGAGCGCGGCCCTGCCGGGCACGGCGCTCGCCGCCATCGATCAGGCCTGTGAGGATGCGGGGATCGCGCTGGAGCGCGCAGCGGTCAAACCCAAGGCGTTCGCGCAGGCCGATGCGGCCTTTATCGCCAATGCGGTGATGGGGATCGTGCCGGTGTCGGCGCTGGACGGACAGGCGTTTGACGCCACCCATCCCCTGCTGGTGCGCCTGAAGGCGCTGGAGCGCGCAGCGGACTGACCGCCACACGCTCCAGACATCTCTAGAAATTCGCCCGGCGCAGGGTCTGGAGCGAGTCCAGCACGGCGCGCGCGTCATCACTGGGCTTGCGCTTGCGCTTGGCCTGGGGCTGGTAGGCCTGCTGGGCATGGGCCTCGCAATAGGCCGCGCCCGGCTTGGTGGGATGGCCGCAAAAGCGGAACTGGGAGTCCGCCGGATCACCGATCGGCCATTTGCACATGCCTTCGCGCAAGGTCAGCACCGTGGCGTACTCGCCATTGGCCAGACGCTTGGCGTCCACCGGCGCAGGCGGAGGCGCGGCCGGGGCGGGCTGAGCGATCAATTCCTTTCTGTCGGTCCCGTTGCGGGCGGTCTTGTTCACTTGCGCAGCTGCTGCAGGACGCGGGGCGCGTACAGCTGCAGGGCGCGGTGCGGGACGCCGGGCCGGGCGCGAGGGCGCGGCGCGCCCTGACAAGCCGAGACGGTGCACCTTGCCGATCACGGCATTGCGGGTGACCCCGCCAAGCTGCTTGGCGATCTGACTGGCGCTCAGCCCGTCAGCCCACAGTTTTTTCAGGGTTTCGACGCGTTCATCAGTCCAAGCCATGGCGGTGCGCTCCTCGCCTGTTACGCTCTGTCATCACGGCGCGCGCCCCGGAATGGGACGCTACCCCTAGGCGCCGGTCTTGCCGGCATCCCTAGATGTTGGGGTTAGCCACGAAATACAGTATCGGCTGGATAACGGGGCACAAGATGCGTGCAGCTCAGACCTGTGGAAAGCTGATTCGCATTTGCAGCGGAAGGGTGGATATCGGTCCGCTTAGCGAGAAGGCGTCACAGGCTGGGCCTGCGGGCGGGCGTCGGCCTCGCTGGCGAGCATGAGGGCGGCGCGCAAGGCGCCCGCCTCGATCCAGAACCGGCCTGCAAGAGCGCCATCGCGCGCGCGGATGTCCAGGCGCGCGCTTTCACGCGGCTCCAGGGCGGATAGCGCCGCCAGCGCCGCGTCGGGAAACACAAAGCCCTGGGCCTGCCCGGCGCCGGCCGGAGCCAGGTGTGCGGCGGTCTCGGCGTCCAGACGCGCACTGGACAGGAAGCGCTGCTCCCCGCCGGAATAAGCCCCCCAGGCGCTGACCGGATCTGCGCCGGGCGCCGAACGCATGCCGCCGGCCGTACGGTCCACCGGCTCGGCCTGGCGCGCAGGATCACGCAGGACCAGGACAATATGGGCCGCCATCCGGTCAGATCGCCAGGCGGCCGCGGGGGCGCGGGCGGTGCGCGATTCATAAAGTCCGAACATGGCCGGCGCCTCGCCCAGCGGCTGGGAGACGCGCCAGCCTGTGCGTCCTTGCGTGAGCGGCGGGCGCACCCGCCATTCGCGCAACCGCCCGGGCAAAACCGGCCAGCTCAGCTCAGACAGCTCCGCCAGACGTGCGCGGTGGCTGGCGGCGGCCGCTTCAAGCGCGCTATCAGTGCAGGCGGGCGCCTCGATGCGCGCACGCGCCGAGATTTCAGCGCTTGTTGCACCGGCCAGAATAGCGTCGTCGCGCGCCTGGGCCAGCACAGCCTCGAGATAGCCGCGCTCCACAGGTGTCAGAAGCGCACAAGCCTCATCACCCGCCTGCAATAGCAGCAGGGCGTCATAGTCCGCCGGAGCGGCCGGCGGGGCTTCTGAAAAAGCAAGAGCGAGAGCGGCGAGCGCGGGCGTGATCATGCCCGCCAGTCTTACGCCTTTCGTCTTGACGTGCGGTTTACGCCATGACTGATCAGCAAAAGCAGCACCGCCAGCGAAAACGCGCCCAGCGCCACCCAGCGGTCATGACGCTGAATCTGGGTGCTGATCCATTCACCGCTGAAGCGCGGCGCGGCGCTGGGGCCGAAACTGGTCACAGCGGCGGCGTCCCACACCACCGCGCGGCCCTCAAGCCCAGTCCACAGGCTGGAACGGGCGAGCCGCTTGGCTGCGCGCGGGAAGTCTGCGCCCTGGGGCGCGGTGATCAGGGCCACCCGGCGCCCGCTGGCCTCTTCGAACAGCGCGGCCATACCGGTCACCCGGGCGCTGCGCACGCTGTCGTCGGCGAACGCGGTGGAACCGTAATTGTGCCGGCGCGGCACACGATTGGCCGCAGCGCTGGCGGCGGCGCGCACCTCGGCGGGCGCAGCCGCGATGAGGCGCGGATCAATCGCGGCCTGGGGCCCCAGGATCATCAGATCATGGCCCGCCGGCGCATCCTCCACCCGCTCGCCATACCAGGCATAGAGCCAGGCTGAACCCGAGGCGAGCGCAGCGCGCGCCACCACGGCCAGGGCCCCGGAGCGGTCCTCTTCATCATCCGATGCGAACACCACGGCGGCGCGTCCGCCCTGGTCAGCGCCAAAAGGCGCGCCGCCCCGGGCCAAAGCCTCCAGCGCCGCACCGGCGCGCACGGGCGCGCCAACGCTCTCAAGCCGGGGGGCGGCCAGCGCATCGGCCAGTTCAAAGCGCACGGCATGAAGATTCATGGAGCGTGCAGCGAACAGGCGGGCCGAAGCGATCAGCGCGCCCGCATCACCTGCTGACAGGCGCAATTGGGACGGCGTAGCCATGTCGATGGCGGGCAAGCCGCCGCCCCCGCGCACTTGAACGGTAACGGTCAGTTCAGCCACCTCGGCCTGATTGACCAGAATGGGGGTCTCGCCCATGCGCAGCGCCAACCCTTGCGCGACCAGGGCTGAAACCGCCAACGCATCGCGGCCAGCGGAGGCCGCATCGATATGCACGCGGCGCGGCGCGGCGAAATGCGCGCGCAGACCCGCTTCCAGATCGGCCAGATTGGCATAGCCCGATGCGGGCACGGTTCTGATGCGCAACCGGCTGGCCTGCGTATTGACCGCCCAGCCATCGCGCGCGCCTTCGCTCAGGCGCAGCACCAGCGTGTTCTCGCCTGCGCGCAGCGTATCGGAATAGAGCGCAAAGCGCGCTTCAAAGCTCTGCGGGCGCGGGGCCAGGGCCACCGCACGCGAGCGGTTCACGAACACCTCGATCTCGCCGTTGGAGCGGTCCGAGAGCGGGTTGGCGCTGAGGATCAGCTCCACCCCCTCAGGCACGGCGCCGGGCGCGATGGTGAAGGGGATGCGCAGTTCGCGCGCGTCCGGACTGAGCTCCATGGCTTCCGCCTCGGGGACCATGGAGTTCAGGCGCATTTCCTCGGACCGGGCCGGACGCGTATCAGACGCCCCTGCGGCTGCGGCCATCAGGCCGAAGGCGCACAGCAAGCCCGTCCACAAGGCGCAAAACCGCAGACGTATCGACATGAAACACTCCCCTCATTTAAGACTTTATTAAGCAATTGCCCGGCCATCAAGTTCGATGAACGAACTCAAAGCAAAATTCTGGGTCGAGGCGCTGCGCTGGCGCGCCGAAGGGGCCGGGGCGCATGTCTATGTCTCGCGCCGGGGTGATCCCGATGCGGGCGCAGTGCTGGTCAAGCTGGTGCTGCGCGATGGCCTGGCGCGGCTTTACGCTCCGGTGCGCGGCTTTGATGGCGAACGGATATGGAGCCAGCCCCTGGGCGCCGACCCGGTCAGCGAGACCGAAGCCGACGCCTATGCCGCCCGGCGCATGGACAGCGACCCGGACATCTGGGTGGTGGAGATCGAGGACCGCCAGGGCCGCCACTTCCTCACCGAGCCGGTTGAGGCGGGGTGAAATCCCATCATGGTCGACGCCCGGTAAACGGCGCGCTGGCGAAGTCTTAACGCGCGCGCGCTAGCTTGCCGGGCATGGTTCATCCCACTCAGGGCGGGTGTCGCTAGGATGTTATTCCTGTTCAATGATGTCGTTTTTGATCTGGGTGA
This sequence comes from Alkalicaulis satelles, assembly GCF_008630495.1. Classification (GTDB taxonomy): domain Bacteria; phylum Pseudomonadota; class Alphaproteobacteria; order Caulobacterales; family Maricaulaceae; genus Oceanicaulis; species Oceanicaulis satelles. The sequence goes on along the minus strand of NZ_VWOJ01000004.1, from coordinate 19,377 downwards.
TGCGCGCAGCTTCGCGCTCGAAAGCCCGCTGGCTGGAGAGTATGGTCAGCATGCCCTGTTGACCCTGCGCGTCGGGCGTGTGGTGAAAATGGTGCGTGAGGCGGTGTTCGATGAACCCCAGCTGGCGCGCACCTGCCCGGACAAGGCCGCTTTCCTCTCCGCCCTTCTGGCCTGGAAGACCGATGAGGCCAACGCTCTTCTGGCCGTAGCCGCGCGCCATATCAGCACGCCCGCCCAGGTGCAGGTGCGCCTGGCCTCGGTCTCGCTGGTCACCATCAGCCAGCTGCGCGAGCTGCAGGAGGGCGGCAAGCTCTCCAGCCACGCGGTCAATCTGTCGGTCTGGTCCCACGCGCCCCAGCGCCTGCGCGCCTGATTTTTCCCACAAAAAAGGCCCGGCGCGCCAAAGCGGCCGGGCCTTGTATGTCATCGCCGCGTCAGGGCGAAGGGCTGAGGATCAGCCTTCGGCCTCGATGAAGCCGCGATTGCGCAGCAGCGGCTCCACGGACGGTTCACGGCCGCGGAAATTGATGAAGTTCTCCATGGCCGGGATGGTGTTGCCCGAGGAGTAGACATCCTTCAGGCGCGCCGCCGTTTCCGGATCGAAAATGTCGCCCGCCTCGATGAAGGCGTCAAAGCCGTCATTGTCCAGAACGCCAGCCCACATATAGCTGTAATAGCCCGCCGCATATCCTTCACCGGCGAAGGAGTGCAGGAAGTGGGTGGAGCGGTGGCGCATCGGGATGGCCTGCGGGCTGCCATAGCGGGTCAGCACTTCGGTTTCGAACGCCTCCACGTCAATTTCGGACGGGTTGGTGTCCAGGTGATAGGCCATGTCCACGAAGCCGGAGTTCAGGAACTCCACCGTGCTGAAACCTTCATTGAAGTTCTGGGCTTCCAGCACGCGCTCCAGCAGCTCGGCGGGCATGGGCTCGCCGGTCTCATAATGCAGCGCGAAGCGCTCCAGGATGTAGGGCTGGGAGAACCAGTGCTCATAGACCTGGGCGGGGAATTCCACGAAGTCACGGTCCACCGAGGTGCCCGCCAGGGACGGGAATTCGGTGTTGGACAACAGCCCGTGCAGGCCATGGCCGAACTCGTGGAACAAGGTGGTGGCGTCGGTGAAGGAGATCAGCGCCGGCTCGCCCTCATCGGGTTTGTTGTAATTGCAGTTATTGATGATGATCGGGGTGTCGCCGGTGATGCCGTTCTGCGGACGGAATGAACTCATCCAGGCGCCCGAGCGCTTGCCCTGACGGGCGAAATAATCGCCGTAGAACAGACCCAGATGCTCGCCCTCGGCATTGGTCATCTCCCACACGCGCACATCGGGATGGTAGACCTCGATATCATCGCGCTCGGTGAAGCGCACGCCGAACAGGCGCTCGGCCACGTAGAACTGGGCCGCGATCATGTTTTCCAGATCGAGATAGGCGCGCACCTCGTCCTCGTCGAGATCATAGCGCTCGGCGCGCACGCGCTCGGTATAGAAGCGCCAGTCCCAGCCCATCACGTCATCTTCGACACCGTCTTCAGCCATCAGTGCGGCGATGTCGGCTTTTTCCTCCAGCGCGCGCGCGCGGGCGGGCTCCCAGACCTGCTCCATCAGCGCGATGGCGGCGTCCGGCGTGCCGGCCATGGTGCCGGCGGCGCGGTAATGGGCGAAGGTTTCAAAGCCCAGAAGATTGGCCATCTCCAGGCGCAGGCCCAGGATGGTGCGGATATTGTCGTTATTGTCGAACTCGTTGGCGTTATTGCCCCGATTATAGAAGGCCCGCCAGGCCTGCTCGCGCTGGGCGCGGTTGGGCGATTGCTGCAGGAAGGGCTCCACCGAGGAGCGCGACAGGGTGATCACCGGCGTGTCGAGCTCACGCGCCTGACCGGCTGCGCGCGCCGCCGAAGCGATGTCGGACGGCAGCTCAGCCAGATCCTCAGACGACAGAGGCAGGGTCCACAGCTCGCTGTCGCGGCGCTCGTTCTGGGCGAAGCGGGTGTAAAGACCGGCCAGCTCGGCGCGGATTTCGGCAAAGCGCTCGCGGTCTTCGCCTTCCAGCTGGGCGCCGGAGCGCACGAAGCTCTCGTGGGTGACTTCCACCAGGCGCGCCTGCTGCGCCGTCAGGCCCAGCTGCTCAACGTTCTGATGGATGGCGTCGATGCGCGCAAACAGGTCGGCGTTCAGCGTGATCGCCGAGCTGTGGCGGGCCAGGCGCGGGCTCATCTCCGCCTGCACCGCATCCAGCTCGTCATTGGAGGCCGAGCTGGTCAGATTGCCGAACACGCGCCAGATGCGGCCCAGATCCGCGCCGGCCAGCTCCATGGCCAGCATGGTGTTTTCAAAGGTGGGCGCTTCGGGATTGGAGGCGATGGCCTCGATCTCGGCGCGGTGAGTCTCCATCGCCGCCTCGAAGGCCGGGATGAAATGCTCGGGCTGGATCTGGCTGAAGGGCGGCGCGCCATGGGGCGTGTTCCACTCGGCCAGCAGCGGGTTGTCCGCGAGCGCCTCGTGCGTTGCGCCATTGGCTTCAACCTCTTCAGCCTGGGGGCCAGGCGCGGGCGCGGGCGCGTCCGCAGCCGGATCACAGGCGGCGAGCAGGAGGGCGGCGGCGGCCGCGCCGAGATAGAGATGGGTCTTCATCGTCTTCCCCTTAGGATGAATTGGACCGCTTGGCGCGGCCTTGTCACATTGCGCCCTTTTCTAGGCATGCAAGGGCTTTCGCACAATCCCGCCCGCTGCGGATGTAATAATATACGGGCGCCGCAAGGGGGTGTGAAGGCGCGCGCAAGCCCCTATGTGTGGCCCTGAACGCGTTTTATCGGAGACCCTTATGGCCGAAGCGATGAGCACTGCGCCTGATGGCGAGACCCGGGCGCAAGCCTATCAGCGCATCAAGGTTGAGCTTGCCGCCGTGATCGAGGGCGAAACCAGTCTCACCGCCCGGCTGGCCAGCACGGCCTGCCTGCTGGCGCACAATTTCGCGCCGCGCTTTTTCTGGACCGGCTTTTACATGGTGGACCCGGAGAAGCCGCGCGAGCTGGTGGTGGGACCCTATCAGGGCACGCTGGGCTGCCTGCGCATCGCGTTTGGCAGGGGCGTGTGCGGAACCGTGGCCGCCTCGGGCGAAACGCTGATCGTGCCCGATGTGGAGGCGTTTCCCGGCCATATCGCCTGCGACAGCCGTTCGCGCTCGGAGATTGTCGTGCCGGTCTTCGCCCCGGACGGCACGCTGGCGGGCGTGCTGGATGTGGATTCCACCGAAGCCGATGCGTTCGACGAGGATGACCGCGCGGGGCTCGAGGCCATCTGCGCCCTGCTGATTCCGGCGCGGGGCTGAAACCGTGCGCGGCGCCCCGCCCTCTCGACGCGGCGCGCGCGCGCGTTTATCTAACCTCTCAGGCGCGGGCGTAGTTCAACGGTAGAACGTCAGCCTTCCAAGCTGAATATGTCGGTTCGATTCCGATCGCCCGCTCCAGACCCCCTGCCCTGACAGCCTTTAGAGGCGCACTTCGCGCCGGATGCGGTCGCCGCGCCGTTCGATCTCCACCGGCCAGCGCACCGCGCCGTCATGACGGCGCAGGATGTCGCTGGCGTCAGAGAGATCCTCAACGCTCTCGCCCATGAGCGACAGCACCCGGTCGCCGGGCTGGAATCCGACAAAGCCCGCATTGGTGCGCGGGGTGACGGAGAAAACCAGCACCCCCCGGGCGAACGGGTCGAGCCCGTTCTCTTCATTAAAGGCCGGCGAGAGCTGGACCAGCTCTGCGCCCTGAAGCGGATTGCGCCCCTCCACCTGGAGCCTGCGCCCTTCAGGATCGCCGGGCGCAGCCTCGGCAGGCACGGTCAGCGTCAGCTCATCGCCATCGCGCAGTACGGTCACGCGCGCATCCTGGCCGATGGAGCGGGTGGCGAAGCGGAAGCGCGCGCCGTTCTCGTCATTGACCTGGACGCCATCGACCGCCAACACCACATCGCCGCGCCTCAGTCCCGCACGCTCTGCGGCGGCGTCCGGCCACAGCTCGGCCACCACTGCGCCACGCGGGCGGTCCAGGCCGAAGGACTGAGCCAGATCACTGGTCACCGCCTGCAGGCGCGCGCCCAGCCAGGGCCGCACGATGCGCCCGCCGTCTTCGGCCGCCGCCACCACGGTGCGCACCATCTCGGCGGGGATGGCGAAGCCGATGCCCTGGGACCCGCCCGAGCGCGAGAAGATGGCGGTGTTCACCCCGATCAGCTCGCCGCGCATATTGACCAGCGCGCCGCCCGAATTGCCCGGGTTCACCGCCGCGTCAGTCTGGATGAAGAAGGCGTAGTCGGTAATGCCCACATCGGTGCGCGCCAGCGCCGAGACGATGCCCGAGGTCACGGTCTGGCCCACGCCGAACGGATTGCCGATGGCCAGCACCAGATCGCCCACCTCGGCCGTGCCGCTGTCGTCAAAGGCCATCACCGGCAGGGGCTCATCAGCATCGATCTTTAGGACGGCCAGATCGGTGCGCTCGTCGGCCAGCAGGAGCTCGGCGGCGAATTCGCGCCGGTCGGACAGCACCACGCGCAGATCGCGCGCGCCGGCCACCACGTGGTTATTGGTCACAATCACGCCCGAAGCGTCGACAATCACGCCCGAGCCCAGCGAGTTGACCTCGCGCTGGCGCGGCTGGGGGCCGCCAAAGAAGCGTTCGAAGAACGGATCGCCGGCAAAGGGCGAGCGCTGGGCGATGACCCGGCGCGAATAGACATTGACCACCGCCGGGGCGGCCTCGCGCACCACAGGGGCGAAGGAGAGCTGGATCTGGGCCTGGCTTTCGGGCGCGGCGCGGACGGCTTCAGGAGCAGCGCCGGCGGCAAGCTGCGCGCTGGCCGTGTCAGAGGGCGGTTCCTGCCCGCAGGCCGCGCTGAAGCTCGCGCCCGTGAGCAGGATGAATGCGATAACCGGACGGAGCATGAGCCCTCTCCTGTTCAGACCTGTAAAAACTGCGCCAACGATTTAGGCGACACGATCACGGCTGAACAGGGGCTGAAAGCGGGCATGGCGCCAGGGCCGGGTCCTTCAAGATATGAAAAGGCCGCCCGGGGACGCCCGGACGGCCTTGTTCGTGTTTTTGACGGATAAGGCCGCCTAGTCTTCCGAGCCCGCCTCTTCGGCGCGGGTGCGGTCAATGGCGCCCTTGGCCTCGGGATCGCGGTCCACCAGCTCGATCACGGCCAGCGGAGCATTATCGCCATAGCGGAAGCCGGCTTTGAGCACGCGGGTATAGCCCCCGGCGCGCTCCTGATAGCGCGGACCCAGGGTCTCGAACAGCTTGGCCACCTGATCCTTGTTGCGGATCTTGGCGATCGCCTGGCGGCGCGCATGCAGATCGCCGCGCTTGGCCAGGGTGATGAGCTTGTCCATGATGGGCTTGAGCTCTTTGGCCTTGGGCAGGGTGGTGACGATCTGCTCATGCTCGATGAGCGAGGCCGCCATATTGGCGAACATGGCGCGGCGGTGGCTCGCGGTCCGGTTCAGTTTGCGGTGGGCGACGCCGTGACGCATGACTATTCTCCTTGAGATCGGGACTGGGACGCCTCGCGGCGCTCCGTCCTAGATCTGATCCTCGTATTTCTTGGCGAGATCCTCGATATTCTCAGGCGGCCAGTTGGGCGCCTCCATGCCCAGATGCAGACCCATCTGGGCGAGAACTTCCTTGATCTCGTTGAGCGACTTGCGCCCGAAGTTCGGGGTGCGGAGCATTTCCGCCTCGGACTTCTGGATCAGGTCGCCGATATAGACGATATTGTCGTTCTTCAGGCAGTTGGCCGAACGCACCGACAGTTCCAGCTCGTCCACCTTTTTGAGGAGGGCCGGGTTGAAGTCCAGATCGGGCTTGTCGGAGGTTTCGGTGCGGCCCTGGTTGGGGTCCTCGAAATTCACGAACGCCTGGAGCTGGTCCTGCAGGATGCGCGCGGCGTAGGCCACAGCGTCTTCCGGCTTCACCGCGCCATTGGTTTCGACTTCCAGGATCAGCTTGTCATAGTCCAGCACCTGGCCTTCGCGGGTGTTCTCCACCCGGTAGGAGACGCGCTTGACCGGGCTGTACAGGGCGTCCACGCCAATGAGGCCGATGGGGGCGTCTTCGGCGCGGTTATTCTCCGCCGGGACATAGCCCTTGCCGGTATTGACGGTCAGCACCATGCGCACTTCGGCGTCGTCATCCAGGGTGCAGATGACCAGGTCCTTGTTGATCACCGAGATATCGCCGGTTTCCTCAATATCGCCGGCCTTCACCTCGCCCGGGCCGCTCTTGCGCAGCATCAGGCGTTTGGGGCCCTCGCCCTGCATGCGCAGCGCGATTTGCTTGAGGTTCAGGATGATCTCGGTGACGTCTTCGCGCACGCCCTTGATGGAGGAGAACTCGTGCAGCACGTTGTCGATCTGCACCGAGGTCACAGCCGCGCCCTGCAGCGAGGACAGGAGCACGCGGCGCAGCGCATTGCCCAGCGTGGTGCCAAAGCCGCGCTCGAGCGGCTCGGCGATCAGCTTGGCGTGACGCGACGGGTCAAAGCCGGACTGGATTTCCGGCTTCATCGGGCGGATCAGTTCTTGCCAGTTTTTCTCAATCACGGACGTCACCCCTTCGAGGCGTGAGGCGCGCCGCTCCCTACAAGGAGAGCTGCGCGCCCTGAAAATAACAGCTCAGCGCCCGCAAAAGGGGGCGCTGGACGCGGCGTCAGACCCGGCGGCGCTTCGGCGGGCGGCAGCCATTGTGCGGGATCGGCGTCACGTCATGGATCGTGGTGATCACCAGCCCGATGGACTGCAGAGCGCGAAGCGCGCTTTCACGGCCCGAACCGGGACCGGAGACTTTCACCTCGAGGGTCTTCAGCCCGTGCTCCTGCGCCTTGCGGCCCGCATCTTCAGCGGCGACCTGCGCGGCGTAGGGCGTGGACTTGCGCGACCCCTTGAACCCCATGGTGCCCGCCGACGACCATGAAATGGCGTTGCCCTGGGCGTCAGTGATGGTGATCATGGTGTTGTTGAAGCTCGCGTTCACATGCGCGACGCCAGCGGTGATATTCTTGCGCTCGCGGCGGCGGACGCGGGACGGTTCCTTGGCCATGGCCCTCGTTCCTTATTTCTTCTTGCCGGCGATCGGCTTGGCGGGACCCTTGCGGGTGCGCGCATTGGTGTGGGTGCGCTGGCCGCGCACAGGCAGGCCGCGGCGGTGACGCAGGCCGCGATAGCAGCCCAGATCCATCAGCCGCTTGACGTTGACCGCCACCTCACGGCGAAGGTCACCCTCCACCATGTAACCGCCATCAATGGTCTCGCGAATTTGCAGCACCTCGGCGTCGGTCAGCTGATTGACCCGCTTGTCGGCGGGAATGCCCACCTTTTCGCAGATCTCGGCGGCCTTGGCTTCGCCAATGCCATGGATATAGCGCAGCGCGACTGTGACGCGCTTGTTGGTCGGAATATTGACGCCGGCGATCCGTGCCACGACGCTCTCCTTGTCCTCATCAGCCTGCGCCCGCGAAGGATGCTTGACCGCTCCGCCAGTCCTGGCGGCGCGGATGACAGCATCTGCCCCTGCGAGCGAAGGGCGGTTCTTATAGGCGCCGCCCCGGTTCCGTCAACCGGAATGAGCGGCGCAGCCTCACATTTCGCCTCGCCCGGACCATCCGGGCGCGGCCCGTCTGCTTTAGTCCAGCGCTGCGGCGATGCGCGCCGCAACCGTGTCGATATCACCGCTGCCGTCCACATCGGCCATCTTGCCCTGAGCCTGATAGTACGGGATCAGGGCGGCGGTCTGGGTATTATAGTTGTTCAGGCGGATCTTGAAGGCCTCGGCATTGTCATCCGCCCGGCCCTCTTCCCCGGCCCGCTTGGTCATGCGCGCGACCAGTTCGTCCTGGTCGACCACCAGGCGCACAACGCGCGCAATCGGCGCGCCGCGCTTGGCCAGCAGCGCGTCCAGCGCCTCGGCCTGGGCGACGGTGCGCGGGAAGCCGTCAAAGATGGCCCCGCCCGCCGCTTCGGCTTCAGGCAGGCGCTCCTCGATCAGGGCGATGACGATCTCGTCGGAAACCAGATCGCCGCGATCCATGATATCGGCCACGCGCTTGCCCAGTTCGGTGCCCGCCGCGCGCGCCGCGCGCAGCATGTCGCCGGTGGCCAGCTGAACCCAGCCGCGTTCGGCGACCAGACGCTTGGCCTGGGTGCCCTTGCCAGCGCCCGGCGGTCCGAACAGGACGATGTTCATCGCTTGCGTCCCCGAAGCTTGGTCTTCTTGATGAGACCTTCATACTGGTGGGCCAGCAGGTGGGACTGGATCTGTCCGATCGTATCGAGCGTCACCGACACCACGATGAGAAGCGCCGTGCCGCCGATATAGAACGGGATGGACGGGTTCTGCATGCGCAGCAGCTCGGGCAACAGACACACCGCCGCCAGATAGGCCGCGCCGATCACCGTCAGGCGGGTCAGCACATAATCGAGATATTCAGCCGTGCGCTTGCCCGGCCGGATGCCCGGCAGGAAGCCGCCATACTTCTTGAGATTATCCGCCACGTCTTCGGGATTGAAGGTGATGGAGGTGTAGAAGAAGGTGAAGAACACGATCATCGCGCCATAGAAGACGATGAACATGGGCTGGCCCGGGCCGAGCGTGGCCACCAGGTCGCGCAGCCAGGCCGGACCGGAATCGGCCTGGAAGCCCGCCGCCGTCATGGGCAGCAGCAAGAGCGAGGAGGCAAAGATCGCCGGGATCACGCCCGCGGTGTTCAGCTTGAGCGGCAGGAAGGAGGATTCCCCGCCCATCATGCGGTTGCCCACCTGGCGCTTGGGATACTGGGTCAGCAGCCGGCGCTGGGAGCGCTCAATGAACACAACGAAGGTCAACACCGCCACCAGCATGGCCAGCAGCGCCACCACCAGCGCAGCGTCCAGCTCGCCGGTGCGGCCCTGCTCCATGGTCTGGAACAGCGCGCGCGGCATTTCCGCGATAATGCCTGCAAAGATGATCAGCGACACGCCATTGCCCACGCCGCGCGCCGTGATCTGCTCGCCCAGCCACAACAGCAGCATGGTGCCGCCCACCAGCGTGCTGACAGTCACGATGATGAAGAACAGGCCGGGATTGAGCGCCACAGTATTGCCTGTGGACGGATCCGGCTGCTGCATGGCGATCGCGATGGCGAAGCCCTGAGCGGCGGCCAGCACCACGGTGAGATAACGCGAATACTGGTTGATCTGCTTGCGGCCCTGCTCGCCGCCTTCCTTCTTCATGCGCTCCAGGGCCGGCACGGTGGCCGCCATGAGCTGCATGATGATGGAGGCCGAGATATAGGGCATGACGTTGAGCGCGAAGATCGCCATGCGCTCCACGGCGCCGCCGGAGAACATGTTGAACATGCCCACCGCGCCCTGGCTGTGCTGGTCGAAGATCATCGCAAACTGGACCATGTCCACGCCCGGCAACGGCACATAGGTGCCGATGCGGTAGATGATCAGAACCATCAACGTGAACAGGAGCCGCTTCTGCAGCTCCTTGGCGCGGGCGAAGGCCCCGAAATTCATGTTCGCGGCGAGTTGTTCGGCGGCTGACGCCATGGCGGTCGTTCACTCCCTCGCGCGAAAAGGCGCCGGGCGGACAGGGCCGCGCCGGCGCGCTTTCAGCTTAGTCGTCTTGCGTCTCGGTTTTGGCGGCGGTCACCGTGACCGACCCGCCCGCTTTCTCGACAGCGGCGATGGCGGGCGCAGAGCCGCCAGCCACGGTCAGGGCCAGCTTGGCTTTCAGCTCCCCGCCGCCGATCACGCGCACGCCATCCTTGGCGCGGCGGATCACGCCGGCCGCGATCAGGGCTGCGGCGTCCACGGGCTGGGCCGCGTCCAGACGGCCCGCATCCACAGCGGCCTGCAGCCGGCCGAGGGTGACCTCGGCGAAGCGCGCCCGGTTCGGCTTGTTGAAGCCGCGCTTGGGCAGACGCTGGTGCAGCGGCATCTGACCGCCTTCGAAGCCCTTGATGGACACGCCCGAGCGGGACTTCTGGCCTTTTACGCCGCGTCCGCCGGTCTTGCCCTTGCCAGAGCCGATGCCGCGCCCGACGCGCTGGCGCTCTTTGACGGCGCCGTCATTGTCGCGCAATTCATTCAAGCGCATTGCCATTCTCCTTCAGGACCGGCCCTTCAGGCCTTAGTCCACGATCTCGATCAGATGGGCGACCTTGCGGATCATGCCGCGCACGGCCGGTGTGTCTTCAAGCTCGCGCTCGCGCCCGATGCGGCCCAGGCCCAGACCCTTGAGGGTCGCGGCCTGATAGGCGGGACGCCGGGTCGAGGACCCGGTCTGGCGCACGCGAATGGTTGTCTTGGTAGCCATGCGCCCCTCCCTCAGGACTCGATCGCTTCAGGCGCGCTGGCGCCATCCTGGCGGCGCTCCACCAGATCCGCCACCTTCAGGCCGCGCTTGGCGGCGACTGAACGCGGGCTGTTCTGGGCCTTGAGGGCCTCGAACGTGGCGCGCACCATGTTGTAGGGGTTGGACGAGCCGGTGGACTTGGCCACCACGTCCTGAACGCCCAGGGATTCCAGAACCGCGCGCATCGGACCACCCGCGATCACGCCGGTGCCCGGAGGCGCCGAGCGCAGAACCACCTTGCCCGCGCCCCAGCGCCCGTGGGCGTCGTGGTGCAGGGTGCGGCCTTCGCGCAGGGGAATGCGCACCATCATCTTCTTGGCTTCCTCGGTCGCCTTGCGGATGGCTTCAGGCACCTCGCGGGCCTTGCCCTGGCCGAAGCCGACGCGGCCCTTCTGGTCGCCCACAACCGCGAGTGCGGCGAACTGGAAGTTCCGGCCGCCCTTCACGGTCTTGGCGACGCGGTTGATCTGGACGAGCTTGTCGACCAGATCGGAGTCCGCGTTGTCTTCTTCCCTGCGGCGGCGGTCGCGGCCGCCGCGATTGTCTTCACGAGCCATGGCGTTCGCTCCCCTAGAAGTTCAGTCCGCCCTCGCGGGCGGCGTCGGCGAGCGCTTTGACCCGCCCGTGATACATGTAGCCGCCGCGGTCGAACACGACCTCGGTCAGGCCTTTTTCCTTGGCGCGCTCGGCCACCAGCTTGCCCACCGTGGAGGCGGCGTCGACAGTGGCGCCATTGGAGTCCTTGCCCTGTTCGAGCGAGGAAGCCGCGGCCAGGGTCTGGCCGTTGGCGTCATCAATGATCTGCGCGTAGATGTGCTTGGACGACCTGAACACGGACAGGCGCGGCCGGCCATTGGCCAGCTTGCGGATCCGGGCGCGGGTGCGCTGCGCGCGGCGGCGCATTTTCTCAGCTGAGGTTTTCATCACCGGCCCTTACTTCTTCTTGCCTTCCTTGCGGCGGACATGCTCGTCCGCATACTTCACGCCCTTGCCCTTATAGGGCTCCGGCGCGCGGAACCGGCGGATTTCAGCCGCCGTCTGTCCAACCGCCTGGGCGTCCGCGCCCTCGATCTTGATCTCGGTCGGCTTGGCCACCGTGATCGTGATCCCCTTGCGCGGGGTGTAGATCACATCGTGCGAGAAGCCGAGCGCAAGTTTGAGATCGCTGCCCTGCATTTGGGCACGATAGCCCACGCCCACAAGCTCCAGGTTCTTTTCAAAACCCTTGGTGACGCCCGCGACCATGTTCTTGATGCGCGCACGCGCCGTGCCGTACATGGCTTTGGCCGATTTCGAGTTCTCCGCCGGCTCCACCTTCAGCGCGCCATCCTCCTGGAGAATGCGCACGCTCGAGGGCGCCGAGAAGGTCAGCTCGCCCTTGGGTCCCTTCACGGAGACCACGCCGGCAGCCACCGAAGCGGTGACCCCGGAGGGGATTTCAACAGGCAGCTTGCCCAGTCGCGACATGTTAGCCTCCTGTTTCCTAGCTGACGTGGCAGAGGATCTCGCCGCCAACATTCTTGGCGCGCGCAGCGGCGTCGCTCATCACGCCCTGGGGCGTGGAAATGATGGCGATGCCCAGACCGTTCTGGACCAGAGGCAGGTCGCGCACCTTGCGGTATTCGCGACGGCCCGGCTTGGAGACGCGCTTGATGTCGGAAATGACCGGCGCGCCCTCATAGTATTTCAGTTCGATGTCGTACTGCTTGAAGCCGCGATCATCCGTGGTTTCGGTGTAACCGCGGATATAGCCCTCTTCGAGCAGCACATCGAGCACGCGCGCGCGCAGCGTCGAGGCCGGCGTGGTGACGCTGGTGCGCTTGCGCATCAGCGCGTTGCGGATGCGGGTCAGCATATCGCCGAGCGGATCGTTCACAGACATGTCCTGACCTCCTACCAGCTCGACTTGACCATGCCAGGGATCATCCCGTGGCTGGCCAGCTGACGCAGCGCGATGCGCGACATTTTCAGCTTGCGGTAATACGCGCGCGGGCGCCCGCTGACCTGGCAGCGGTTGCGGATGCGCGTGGGCGCGGAATTGCGCGGCAGGCCGGCCAGCTTCATCTGGGCGGCAAACCGCTCTTCCACGGGCTTGGACGTATCGCGGGCGATCGCTTTCAGCGCGGCGCGCTTGGCGGCGAAACGCTCCGCCAGCCGCTGACGCTTGCTGTTACGCTCGATAGCGCTCTTCTTGGCCATTCAAATCTCTCCTGCGTGCGGCGCCACCCTGGCCCCGCGCTCCTGCTGCGTCAGTTCGTGAACGGGAAATCGAACTCGGCCAGCAGGGCCTTCGCTTCCTCATCAGTCTTCGCGGTCGTGCACACGACGATGTCCATGCCGCGAACCTTGTCGACCTTGTCGTAGTTGATCTCGGGGAACACGATGTGCTCCTTGAGACCCATGGCGTAGTTGCCGCGCCCGTCAAAGCTCTTGCCGTTGAGGCCGCGGAAGTCGCGGACCCGCGGCAGGGCGATAGTCACCAGACGGTCGAGGAACTCGTACATCCGGTCCTGGCGCAGCGTGACCTTGGCGCCGATCAGCTGCTCTTCACGCAGCTTGAAACCGGCGATGGAGGTCTTGGCGGCGGTCGCCACCGGCTTCTGGCCGGCGATCGCCTCCAGATCGGCGAGAGCGCCCTGGATTTTCTTGGAATCCTGAGCCGCCTCGCCCACGCCCATATTGATCACGACCTTCTCAAGGCGCGGGATCTCAAGGTCATTCTTGTAGCCGAACTTTTCCTTCAGGCGCGCGCGAATCTCTTCGCGGTAGCGCGCTTTCAGGCGCGGCTCGTAAATAGCGGTGTCAGACATCGATCACCTCGCCGGACTTCTTGGCCACGCGCACCTTCTTGCCGTCCTTGCCGGTCTTGAAACCGACGCGGGTCGGCTCGCCGGACTTGGGATCGGTCAGAGCCACGTTGGAGACGTGGATGGACGCGTCTTTTTCCACAATGCCGCCCGCGCTGGTCTGGGTCGGACGCTGGTGGCGCTTGACGGTGTTCACGCCGGAGACCACCACGCGGTCTTCAGACGGCAGCACCTTGACCACCTCGCCGGACTTGCCCTTGTCGCGGCCGGTCAGGACGACGACCTTGTCGCCTTTCTTGATCTTCGCGGCCATGGCTACAGCACCTCCGGCGCCAGGGAGACGATCTTCATGTGCTGCTTGGCGCGCAGCTCACGCGGCACCGGGCCAAAGATCCGGGTGCCGATCGGCTCGTTATTGTTGTTGATCAGGACAGCGGCGTTGGTGTCGAAACGGATCACCGATCCGTCACGTCGCTTGATATCCCGGGCGGTGCGCACGACCACAGCCTTGCGCACATCGCCTTTTTTGACACGGCCTTTGGGCGCGGCTTCCTTGACCGAGACGACAATGATGTCGCCCACGCTCGCGTACCGCCGCTTGGCGCCGCCCAGCACCTTGATGCACTGCACGCGGCGGGCGCCGGAATTATCGGCCACGTCCAGATTGGTTTGCATCTGGATCATTGGAAGGTCTCCGTTATCGGAACAACCATTCCCGTTTCAGGCTTACGCCTGAGCGGGAACGATCTCCCACCGCTTGAGTTTCGACTTGGGCGCGCACTCCTGGATCTGGACGCGCTCGCCCACCTTGGCCACGCCGTTTTCATCATGGGCGTGGTATTTCTTGGTCCGCCGCACGGTCTTGCGCAGCAGCGGGTGCAGGAAGGTGCGCTCGACGCGGACCACCACTGTCTTGTGCTGCTTGTCGCTGACCACGACGCCTTGAAGGATGCGCTTCGGCATGGCCTCAGCTCCCTTGAGTCTGGAGCGCGCGCCGGCGCTGATCCGTCTTGATCCGGGCGATGTCCCGGCGGATCTGCTTGTAGCGCGCGGTGTTCTCGAGCTGGCCGGTGGCCTGCTGGAACCGCAAATTGAACTGTTCTTTCTTGAGCTTGAGGAGCGATTCCTGAAGCTGGTCGTCGCTAAGCGCGCGCACGTCTTCGCCTGTCAGCTGCTTGGCCATCAGGACCTCTCCCTTACTCGCCAGGCCGGGTCACGACCCGGGTCTTGATCGGCAGCTTGGCCGCGCCCAGGCGCAGCGCCTCGCGGGCCACGTCATCGGGCACGCCGTCAATCTCGAACATGATGCGCCCGGGCTTGACCTTAGCCACCCAGTATTCGGGCGAGCCCTTGCCTTTACCCATCCGCACCTCGGTCGGCTTTTTCGACACCGGCAGATCGGGGAATACGCGGATCCACACCCGGCCAGCGCGCTTCATGTGGCGCGTGATAGCCCGGCGGGTCGCCTCGATCTGACGCGCGGTGACGCGCTCGGGCTCCATGGCCTTGAGGCCATAGGAACCGAAATTCAGCGTGTATCCGCCCTTGGCCGCGCCGTGGATACGGCCCTTGAACGCCTTGCGGAATTTGGTGCGCTTCGGTTGAAGCATGGTGACAGCTCCCTTGTTCCGCTCTTACGCCGCCTGACGGCCAGACCGTGTGCGCTGCTCGCCGGAATCCTGCATGCGGCGCTCCTGGGCCATCGGATCGTGCTCGAGGATCTCGCCTTTGTAGATCCACACCTTCACGCCAATAATGCCCATCGCGGTCTTGGCTTCAGCAAAGCCGTAATCGATGTCAGCCCGCAGGGTGTGCAGCGGCACAGAGCCTTCGGAATATTTTTCAACGCGCGCGATTTCCGCGCCGCCCAGACGGCCGCCCACCATGATCTTGCAGCCCAGAGCGCCCATGCGCATGGTGGTCTGCAGCGAGCGCTTCATCGCCCGGCGGAACGCCACACGGCGCTCGAGCTGCTGGGCGATGCTCTCGGCCACCAGGGTGGCGTCGACTTCCGGCTTGCGCACTTCCACGAGGTTCAGGAACACCTCGCTGTCCACCATGGACGCGATCTCGCGGCGCAGCTTCTCGATATCGCCGCCCTTCTTGCCGATCACCACGCCCGGACGGGCGGTATGGATGGTGATGCGGCACTTCTTGTGCGGACGCTCGATGATGATGCGCGAGACCGAGGCGTTCTTGAGCTTGTCCTTCAGGAACGCACGGATCTTGAGATCCTCGTGCAAGAGATCGGCGTATTCCTCGCCTTTGGCGAACCAGCGCGAGTCCCAGGTGCGGTTAATGCCGACCCGCAGGCCGATCGGATTGACTTTCTGACCCATCAGGCGGCCTCCTCGACTTCACGCACGACGATCGTCAGCTCGGAGAACGGCTTGAGGATCTTCGCGCCGCGGCCGCGTGCGCGGGCCCGGAAGCGCTTCATCACCAGGTTCTTGCCGACATAGGCCTCGGACACGACCAGCGAGTCGATGTCCAGGCCATGATTGTTTTCCGCATTGGCGATCGCGGACTGCAGCAGCTTTTTCACGTCCTGCGAGGCGCGCTTGCGCGAGAACTCGAGATCGTTGAGCGCGCGCTCGACCTTCTTGCCGCGGATCATGGCGGCAATGAGGTTGAGCTTCTGCGGGCTGATGCGCAGCATGCGCAGCTTGGCGCGCGCTTCGGTCTCGGCGACCCGCCGGGGATTCTTCGCCTGGCCCATCGCTACTTCCTCTTGGCTTTCTTGTCCGCCGCGTGACCGTAATAGGTGCGGGTCGGCGCGAACTCGCCCAGCTTGTGACCCACCATCTCCTCGGAGACGCTCACGGGGATGAACTTGTTGCCGTTGTGCACCTGGAAGGTCAGGCCCACGAATTGCGGCATGATCGTCGAGCGGCGCGACCAGGTCTTGATCGCCTGCTTGCGCCCGCCGGCATGCGCGGCTTCGGCTTTCTTCAGGAGGTGCCCGTCAACGAACGGGCCTTTCCAGACAGAGCGAGGCATGTCAGCCGTCCCTTAGCGTTTCTTGCGCTCGTGGCGCGAGCGGATGATGAATTTGTTGGTCGTCTTGTTCCGGCGGGTTTTGGGGCCCTTGGTGGGCTTGCCCCACGGGGTCACCGGATGACGCCCGCCCGAGGTGCGGCCTTCGCCGCCGCCGTGCGGGTGATCGACCGGGTTCATGGCCACGCCGCGCACCGACGGGCGCTTGCCCATGTGACGCTTGCGGCCGGCCTTGCCCAGATTGATGTTCAGGTGGTCCGCGTTGGACACCGCGCCGATCGTGGCCATGCAGTCCTGGTGCACCGCGCGCAGCTCGCCGCTCATCAGCCGCAGCTGGGCGTAGCCCGCATCGCGGCCGACCAGCTGGGCGTAGGCGCCCGCCGAACGCGCGATCTGGCCGCCCTTGAGGGGCTTGAGCTCGACATTGTGCACGATGGTGCCCACCGGCATGGATTTCAGCGGCATGGCGTTGCCCGGCTTCACGTCCACACGCTCGCCGGCCACCACGCTGTCGCCCACCGCCAGGCGCTGGGGCGCCAGGATGTAGGCCAGCTCGCCGTCTTCATAGCGGATCAGCGCG
The DNA here is from genome assembly GCF_008630495.1 of Alkalicaulis satelles. Lineage (GTDB taxonomy): Bacteria > Pseudomonadota > Alphaproteobacteria > Caulobacterales > Maricaulaceae > Oceanicaulis > Oceanicaulis satelles. The sequence continues at coordinate 2,601 of NZ_VWOJ01000004.1, read as the reverse complement.
ATGAAGGCGGTGCGGTTCGGGTCGTATTCCAGACGCTCGACCGTGGCGGGCACGTCGAACTTGCGGCGCTTGAAGTCCACCACGCGGTAGAGGCGCTTGGCGCCGCCGCCGATGCGGCGGGCGGTGATGCGGCCGGTATTGTTGCGGCCGCCCTTCTTGCGCAGGCCCTCGACCAGCGTTTTCTCGGGCTTGCCCGCGTGCAGTTCGCTGCGGTCCACCAGCACCAGAGCACGGCGGCCCGGCGAGGTCGGCTTGAAGAATTTCAGAGCCATGGTCTCTCTCCTTGCGGCGCGCTTACAGGCCGGTGGTGACGTCGATGGAGTGGCCCTCTTCGAGGGTCACAACCGCCTTCTTGACGTCGCTGCGAACGCCCGCGATACCGCGGAAGCGCTTGGTCTTGCCCTTCTGGCGCAGGGTGTTGACCGCCTTGACCTTGACCTTGAAGAGCTCTTCCACCGCCTCGGCGATGTCCTTCTTGGTCGCAGTCAGGGGCACGCGGAACACCACCTTGTTGTCTTCCGACAAAAGGGTTGATTTTTCCGTGATCACCGGCGCGATCAGGGTGTCGTAATGACGCGGAGCGGGCATCACGCAGCCTCCTGCGGCGCGAGCCGCTCATTGATCTTGTCCAGAGCTGCGCGGGTCAGCACCAGGGTGTCCCGGCGCAAGACGTCATAGACGTTCAGCCCCTGGGCGGGCAGCACGTCGATGCGCGGCAGATTGCGCGCGGCGCGCGCGAAGTTCTCGTCCAGCGTCTCGCCGTCGATGATCAGCGCATTGGTCAGGCCCAGCTTGGCGAAGCGATCGGCCAGCTCGCGGGTCTTGGGCGCATCCAGGCGCGCCTCGTCCAGCACGATCAGCTGCTGACCGCCGGCCTTGGCCGACAGCGCATGGCGCAGCGCCAGGGCGCGCACCTTCTTGGGCAGGTCCGTGGCGTGCGAGCGCACGCGCGGGCCATGGGCCACGCCGCCGCCCACGAAGATGGGAGCCGAACGCGCGCCGTGGCGTGCGCCGCCGGTGCCCTTCTGCTTGTACATCTTCTTCTTGGTGCGGGCGATCTCGCTGCGCTCCTTGGTCTTGTGGGTGCCGGCCTGACGGCGCGACAGCTGCCACTTGACGCAACGCTGCAGGAGGTCGGCGCGGATCTCGGCGATGCCGAAAATGTCCGCGTTCAGCTCAACCGACCCGGCCTTGCCGGCATCCAGCTTGACGACGTCGATTTTCATTCCTTGGCCCCTTCATCACGGGCGGCAGCCTCGGCGGCGCGGACCTGATCTTCGGTCGGAGCGCCTTCGGCGACCATGGCGGCTTCTTCGCTGGCCGGGGCCGGCTCGTCGGCCGCAACCGGCTCGGCGCGCAGGGCCGCCGGCCAGGGCAGCTCATGACCGCCCGCGCCCTTGACCGCATCACGCACCTCAACCCAGGAACCCGCCGAACCCGGCACGGAGCCCTTGATCAGGATCAGGCCGCGATCAGCGTCCACGCGCACCACTTCAAGGCTTTGCGTGGTGACGCGCTCGGAGCCCAGATGGCCGGCCATCTTCTTGCCCTTGAACACCTTGCCCGGATCCTGGTTCTGACCGGTGGAGCCGTGGGCGCGGTGCGAGATGGACACGCCGTGCGAGGCGCGCAGACCACCGAAATTCCAGCGCTTCATGGCGCCGGCGAAACCTTTACCGATCGTGATGCCGGCCACATCCACCATCTGGCCGGGCACGAAATGCTCAGCCGAGAGCTCAGAGCCGGGCTCCAGCAGGGCGTCCTCGCTGACGCGGAACTCCACCAGCTTGCGCTTGGGCTCCACGGCGGCCTTGGCGAAATGGCCGCGCATGGCCTTGGTGGTGCGCTTGACCTTGGCCTTGCCCACGCCGAGCTGCAGGGCGGTGTAACCGTCGCGCTCGGACGTGCGCTGGGCCACTACCTGCACGCCGCCGTCCAGATGCAGGACAGTGACGGGCACGTGATTGCCCTCTTCGGTGAAGACCCGGGTCATGCCCAGCTTCTTGGCCACAAGGCCGGTGCGCAGTTTTTCAGCCTGACTCATGGCCTTACGCTCCCAGCTTGATCTCGACGTCCACGCCGGCCGACAGGTCGAGCTTCATCAGCGCGTCCACCGTCTGGGGGGTCGGATCAACGATATCGAGCACGCGCTTGTGCGTGCGAATCTCGAACTGCTCGCGCGACTTCTTGTCGATGTGCGGGCCGCGCAGAACGGTGAATTTCTCAATGCGCGTGGGCAGCGGGATCGGCCCGCGCACATTCGCGCCGGTGCGCTTCGCCGTGGACACGATCTCGCGCGCGGACGTGTCCAGCACGCGGTGATCAAACGCCTTCAGGCGGATGCGGATATTCTGTTGCGCCATTGATCCGGTCCCAACATGCGCGAAGGGCCGCGCCAAGGGCGTCCTCGCCCCCCGCAGCACTCGCGCGCCAAATTGTGTTCGCTTCTGAAAGCTGCGTTTGCCCGCAAAGGGCACAGCCAGCTCGCTAGAGGGCGGGTGAATACTCCCTGCGCCGCGTCCCGTCAACACCTGCCAGCCAGATTGCTGCGTCCCGAAGCGCCCTTGTGCAGTGGCCCCGACGCCATGGCGTCCGGCCCTG
>NZ_VWOJ01000003.1 GCF_008630495.1 Alkalicaulis satelles | reverse complement strand
CCGCCGCGGATCGCCAGAAAGACGCCAGCCATGAGAGCAGTGAATGAAAATATCAAAATGGCGATCGCCATAAATCCCCCCTTTGCCTGCAGCGCGCGCGGTCAGCGCACGGTGCGCACCTTGGACAGCGCCTCCAGCTCCACTTTCAGGGCGCGTGTGGCCAGGTCCAGCCGGTCGGCCATCTGCATCAGCGTGCGCAAGGACGCGCCCGACAGGGACAGGCCGGTGCGCTGGCGCAGCCCGTTCAGGTCCACATCATGGCCGTGCCAGCGCGCGATCATGGTCATGCACGCCAGCCCGCACTCGGCGGCCTCGGCCCCGATCACCACCGGCAGCCGCCGGCCGCGGAACAGCTCCAGCGCGTCCTGACGCTTCATGGCCTTCCCCCCCGGGCGCGATTAATCGCCCAACGCACTTAATGGCTTGAGTGCGGCGGCACAAGCCAGGATGCGGTTTTGTGCACGCAACAGGAAAAACGCATGACATTCATATCAGTCATGGGTTGACTCCGGTTTCGCCTTTTGGAGCTTTTTTCCCGCGTGGCCACGCATCCCGATCATGTTACAATCAAGGAGATGAAGTCATGTCTGTGATGACCATGGCGTTTGACGGCGTGCGTGAGCTGTCGATGGAGGCAACCCCATGAGTTCTTGGGTCAGAGCTTTGATGATTGGCGGCGTTTCGGGCCTGGCCGCTAGTCTTGTTGTTCTGGCGCTGCAGCATGCAGGAGTAGCCGACCCGGTGGGGCCTCATCCTCAGCTCGCAATCGGTTTGCTTTGCGCAGCTGTCGTGGCTGCTGACATGCTCTTTCAAAGGCGCAAGGGTTGAATTCGTCGATGCGGAGGCAACAGAAAGAGCGCGTCGTGAAGAAGTGAAGCTGTCACGGCGTCTGACTGCCGCTCGCAGCAGCCCGTGACAATGGTATTCGATGCGATCAAGGATCCAGCGCAATCCGGGCCGGACAAGCGTTTGTAACGGCCGGTGCAGTAGGGGCCGGGGTTTCGGCTGGAGCTATTGAACCAAAACCGCGCCCCGTCGCACTTGCTGTGACGGGGCGCCACATGGATGTCGCGCGATGTTTTTCCTGAAGCATAGTACCGTGTTTGGTTTTGCGCTTCCTTTAATAGTAGCCTCACTGATAATTGGATTTATTTCGCGCAGCGGGCATAATGAATTATATTACTTCATTGTAATTATTATTGCAGCGCTTTATGCCATCGCTTACAGATGGGCGAGGTCTCGATTTATCAAGTAGATGGCTTCTCGGACGCCGGGCAATGCCCGGCCTCTCGCCTGTCGGTGGCGCTTACGATGGTGAAAAACGGCTTTAAAGTCCATGCGCTCGATATTGCAATATGCCTGTTATTCATAGCAGCATTCAGTGTTTTAGCTTTTGGTGCTCATGCATTAATTCTGTCATCCTTCGTCCCGAATTTTATAACCTTTGCCTTTTTTGAAGAAATCGCGCGCGCTTGTGCGCTCTGCGTTATCGCAAGGGAGGTTGCAGCGCCGATCAAGCCGTCAGCGGTAAAAATCGGTATTGCGTTTGGCGCTCTTGAGATCAGCAATGCATTTTTCCCCGAGCGTTACGCCAGCATTGAGGCGCAGACATCTCCCTTTGCATTATTGGCGGCGTTTGAATTCGGTTTCGGCTTCTTGTTGCACGCCGCACTGGCGCTGTTGATGCTATGGATCCGGCGGCGCGCCGGGTGGGCTCCAGCGATCATTGCAACTATTGTTGTGCATGTTGGCTGGAACGTGTTGCTGTCGCTCTGAAGTGGCCACGCATCCCGGCCCTGTGATCATCAAGGAGATGAAGTCATGTCTGTGATGCCCATGGCGTTTGACCGCAAGCGCTACACCGTCTGGACATGGCGGCATCCGCTGATCCTCCACTGGATTCTCAATCCGGGTCTGGCGTTCAACGAGCTGGTGCTGGGCCAGCGCCAGCCGGCGGTCACCCTGATCGACCGGGCGTCTGCCAAGGCCTTCATAGAGCGCCAGTACGTGCCCTGCCCCACATGCGGAGCGCATAATCACGGCCTGGTCTATGCGAAGACCGCGATGGGCAATTACGCCGGTCTGGTGTGCGCCGAATGCGGCGCGGCGATCCCCACGCTGAAAAATGCGCTGACCTGGCTGGTCCTGATGCTCACCTGGCCGCTCTGGAAGCCGCTGGAGCGGCGTTTCGGCCCGGGCCTGCGGGCGCGCCAGTTCGCCAAACTCCAGGCGGCGAAGACTGATCTCCAGCCCCAGATCAATCGCGCATCAGGCGTGCGCATGGGGTTGTATTTCGGGTCTGTCATGGGGCTCGTATACATCGTCATGAGCCTGGCCATGGGTCTGGACTGGAACGCCGGGCTCCTGACAGGCGGGCTGGCGGGCCTCGCCGCCGGAATCCTGTTCGGCGTGACCATGAAACTGTTTTTGTCATTCAAGGAACGTAGCGGGCCGGATCAGGCCGGCGGCGGCTAGGGCCAGCGGCTGCGCCTAACCCCTGCGTCCGGCGGCGAAGAGCGGGTCGAACAGCCATTCAATGAGATTGCGCCGGTCAATGATGATGTCGGCGGAGACCAGAAGCCCGGGCTGCAGCGGCAGGCTCTGGCCGTAGGCGTCGATCATCTCGCGCTCCAGCGCCGCCTCCACCCGGAACACCGGTTCTTGCAGGGTGAGGCCGGGAATGGCCGCCTCGGCGGGCGCCAGCACGGTGCGCGAGACCGAGGTGATGCGCGCGCGCACCGTGCCGAAGCGCTGATGCGGGAAGGCCTCGACGCGCAGGCTCACCTCCTGTCCGGACTGGATGAAGCCGGCGGCGCGCGTGGGTAGGTAAAGCTCGGCCACCAGCTGGCCGCCTTCGGGCACCAGCACCGCCACGGGCGCGCCCGCCGTCAGGGTCTGGCCCGTGCGGACGGGCAGGGCGGCCACGCGCGCCTGGGCCGGGGCGGCGACGACATAGGCGTTGCGCAGGCTCTGCTGAGTCAGGCGCTCTTCCAGGGAGGCGGTGACCGAGCGGGCCCGGGCGCGCGCTTCCTCGATCTCCAGCGGGGCGCTCTGCAGCGCGGCCTCGGCGTCGGAGATCTGGCGCTCCAGCCCGGCGCGGGTGCGCTCCAGCAGCGCCATGGACTGGCGCGCCGCCAGCAGGCGCTGGCGCCGGTCGTCCAGTTCGCGTTCTGACAGAAAGCCGCGCTCGGCCAGGCCGGCCGCCCGGTCGATCTGGCCGCGCGCCAGATCAATCTCCTGTCTTTGCAGGCCGATTTGCTCGATCACGCCGCGCAGTTCACGCCGCAAGCCTTCCAGCGAGGCGCCCCGCCGCTCGGCCTCGCGGGTGATGCGGGCGATTTCGGCGTCCGCCGCTTCGCGTGCGGCGGCGGCCTGCATCTGCAGGGCTGCAACGATCCGGGTCCCGGCTGCGCCATCATCCAGATCGGAATCCAGAACCAGCCTGGCCAGGGCCTGGCCCGGCGCCACCGTATCGCCTTCCGAGACCAGCAGGGATTCAACCCGCCCGCCCTGCAGGGCGGAGGCGCGCAGCACGCCCTGATCCGGGGTCAGCCATCCCGGCGCCGTCTCGCGCCGGGCATAGCTCGCGCTGGCGGCGAAAATCACCACGCCCGCAGCCAACAGGCCCATGAACAGGCCCAGCAGGCGCACTGAGAGCGGGATCGCCAGCACGACTGACCCGTCCAGCCGCCCGCGCATATTGTGTTGTATGGCTTCCTTGCGGAACAGGTTTGACATGCCGCCCCCGTGAGACGTCAGGGCATGCTAACCAGTCTGCGCTCAATTTAGAAGCGGATTTGCATCGTGCTGCAGGTGAGCCCTGCGCTGGCGCGCAGCCTTAAATGCGCCATCCCGTGTGCAGGGCGGCGATGCCGCCGGACAGATTGGTGACGGTGACGCGGGCGAAGCCGGCCTCTTCGAGCTCGGCGGCGAAGGCGCCCTGATGGGGGAAGCGGCGGATGGACTCCACCAGATACTGATAGCTCTCGCGGTCTTTCGCGATGGCTTCGCCGAGCTGCGGGATCACATTGTATGACCAGGCGTCATAGACCCGCTCCAGCGCGCGGGTGGCGGGGCGGGAAAACTCAAGGCAGACAAACCGTCCGCCGCGGCGCAGAACCCGGCGCATCTCGCGCAGGGCCTGCAGCCGGTCTGTGACATTGCGGATGCCGAAGCCGATGGTCACCGCATCAGCGCAGGAATCGGGGAAGGGCAGGGCTTCGGCGTCCGCGCACGCCCAGCCCAGATCCGGACGGGCGCCGCGTTTGAGGCCGGCCTCAAGCATCTGGGCGTTGATATCCGCCACCACAGCTGACGCAGCCGGGCCGCCGCGCCGCGCCTGCATCGCTGCGGCCCGGTCAAGAAAGGCGCGCGCCAGATCGCCCGTGCCGCCGGCCACATCAATCAGATGCGCGCCCGGGCGCGGGCCGGCGCGGGTGATGGCGATATCCTTCCAGACCCGGTGAACCCCCAGGCTCATCAGGTCATTCATCAGGTCATAGCGCCGCGCCGACCGGTCAAACACGCCGCGCACCAGACCGCTCTTGGCGGCGCGGGGCACGTCGCGGAAACCGAAGCTGGCGGTGTCGAAGGCTTTATCGCTCATGGTGCGGACACTAGCCCCCCGGTGACAGCCGCGCCAGCACGGGGCGCTGCGCCTATTCGCCGCTCACGCGCTGGCATTCGGGATAGCTTTCGCCTGACAGGGTCAGGCTGGCTTCATCGCCCTGGCTCCAGAACACGGTCAGCGGATCGCCGGCGGCTTCATAGCGTGCGCCCGAGGCGGCTTCCACCTGGATCAGGTCAATGGTCTGGCTGTCCGCCTCCAGCCGCGCGCGGTCCTCAATAAAGCGTGCGTTGACCTCCAGCTCGCCACAGACAAAGCGGTGCAGTTCGGCTTCGGCGAAGGGATTGGCGGGGGCGGTCGGCGGCAGGTCAGCGTTCGGTTCACGCTCACCGCAGGCGGCGAGCATGACGGCGGCGAGGCCAGCGCCCAGCCAGAGGACGGGGCGGGCCGTGATCTGCCGGGCGGGTCTGGAAGCAAGTGGCATGCGCTGTGTCTCCGGTATGTCGGTTGAGGACATTGTAGCCCGCCAGCCTGCCCTGCCAAAGCCCTGCTGAAAAGGGCTGCACCGCGGGCGGGCGCGTGTCGTAGATTATCAGAGGCGGATATCAGGAGGCCAGCGTGCCTGAATTGCCCGAGGTGGAAACGGTCCGGCGCGGCCTTGCGCCGGCCATGGAAGGGCGCCGGATCGCATCGGTGCGCCTGAACCGGCCTGATCTGCGCTTTCCATTCCCGGAGGGCTTCGCCGAACGCCTGGCGGGCGCCCGGGTGACGCGCCTTGACCGGCGGGCGAAATATCTGCTGGTCCGGCTCAGCACCGGCGATACGGTGCTGATGCATCTGGGCATGTCGGGCCGGTTCTCGATCCGCACGCGCCAGGACGCGCCGCACAAGCCGGGTGCGTTCGCCTACGCCCCGCCCGCCGATCCGCGCCATGACCATGCCGTGATCACCCTCGAGGACGGGGTGGAGGTCATCTATAATGATCCGCGCCGCTTCGGCTTCATGACCCTGTTTGAAACCGCCGGTGAGGCGCGCCAGCCTTATCTGAAGGATCTGGGCCCCGAGCCGCACTCCAACCTGTTTTCCGGCGCCTATCTGTCCGAGGCGTTCGCGGGCCGGCGCGCGCCGGTCAAGGCGGCCCTGCTTGATCAGCGCGTGGTGGCGGGGCTGGGCAATATCTATGTCTGCGAGGCGCTGTGGCGCGCGCGCATCAGTCCGCGCCGGACCTGCGCCAGTGTGGCCGGTGCGCGCGCTGAACGGCTCGCCGGCGCCGTGCGCGCCGTGATATCAGAAGCGATCGAGGCGGGCGGGTCCACCTTGCGCGATTACGCCGGCGCAGACGGAGCCATGGGGTATTTCCAGCACAGCTTTGATGTTTACGGCCGCGAGGGTGAGCCTTGCGCTTGCGGAAAGACACGTATCTGCCGCATCCTCCAGTCGAGCCGGTCCAGTTTCTACTGCCCGCTCTGCCAGCGCTAAGCCCGGAAGGATCAGACCTGACGATCGCGTGAAACTTTGTACAGGTTTTGCATTTTGTTGTGTACCTACAACAAGGCGTACGGTAACGGACATTATCCGCTGGCCGGGCAGGCTGGCGGCGGAGCGTCCTCCCCGGGACAGGCCCATAAAGGGCGAGACAGGCAAGAGACAGTTTTGGAGGTCCAGATGAAACTCACGATCAAGCGGTTCGCCGCCGCGCTCACGGCGGGGCTGGCCTGGCTGGGCGCATTCGCCGCCCCGGCCCTGGCCGAGACCGATTTCGCCGCCGTCGAGGCGGATCCGGCGCTGTGGCGCATCGCGGCGCCGGGCGGAGATGTCTATCTGTTCGGCACGGTTCACATTCTGCCGCCTCAGCTTGAATGGCGCACCGACGCCGTCGAGGCGGCCCTGGCGTCTTCCGAGCGCATCTATTTCGAGGTGGACGCGCTCAGCGAGCAGGCCCAGGCCGAGACGATGGCGCTGATCCCGCAACTGGGCCTCAATGCGCCCGGCGTAACCCTGACCAGCATGATCAGCCAGGAGGCTCAGGCCAATCTGGCGCAAATGGCCGAACGGCTGGGCGCGCCCCCGTCCGCCCTGGCCTCAACACTGGACCCGCTTCAGCCCTGGCTGGCGGGTCTGACCCTTGCCGTGATGCAGATCCAGGCCGCCGGGTATGACCCCGAAGCCGGCGTGGAGCACAGGCTGAAGGATTTCGGCCAGCAAGCGGGGCTGTCCTTTGGCTATTTCGAGACCATCGAGCAGCAGCTGCGCTTTTTCGCCGATCTGCCGCTGGAGGCCCAGATCACCGATTTCGAGATCGGCCTCGCCCAGGCGCTGGACGATCCCGACATGCTGGACCGCATGGTTCTGGCCTGGGCGGCGGGCGATACTGACACGCTTGACGCCATTATGAATGACGCCATGCGCGAGGCCTCGTCCAATCTCTATGACGTGTTGATCGTGCAGCGCAATCATGACTGGATCCCGCTGATCGAAAATATCATCGAGCGCGGCGAGCAGGCTTTCATTGCTGTCGGCGCCGGTCATGTGACCGGGCCAGAGGGCGTTGTGGGCCTGCTGCAGGCGCGCGGCCACGAGGTGGTGCGGGTCAATCCCTGACCCTGCCGCCTGATGCAGCTAACCGGTGTCCGGCCCGCGCCGGGGGTGTCGACCCCGGCGCGGGCTTCATGTATGTAGCGCGCCGTTTGCCAGATGTCCGCGCCTCTGACGGGGCGCTTCACCCATCCTTGCGGAGGCCCTGATGGCCTACACCACCATCCAGACCAAAACCGAAGGGCGCGTTGGCGTCATCACGCTGGACCGCCCCAAGGCGCTCAACGCGCTGTGTGATGCGCTCACCGCCGAGCTGACCGAGGCGCTGGCCGGCTTTGAGGCCGATGACGCCATTGGCTGCGTGGTGCTGACCGGCTCGGCCAAGGCCTTCGCCGCCGGAGCGGATATCAAGGAGCTGCAAGAGAAAGATTTCATCTCGCTCTACCGCCACGATCCGTTTGAGAAGACCTGGGAGTCGGTCGCCCGCTTCCGCAAGCCGATCATTGCGGCGGTGTCCGGATATGCGCTGGGGGGCGGGTGCGAGATCGCCATGATGTGCGATTTCATCATCGCTTCGGAAACCGCCCGGTTCGGCCAGCCCGAGATCAATCTCGGCGTCATGCCGGGCGCAGGCGGCACCCAGCGCCTGCCGCGCGCTGTGGGCAAGGCCAAGGCGATGGATATGTGCCTGACCGGGCGCATGATGGGGGCCGAGGAAGCCGAGCGGGCCGGGCTTGTGTCGCGCGTCGTGCCGGTGGACGAGCTGATGGATGTGGTCATGGAGGCGGCCCAGACCATAGCGTCGAAATCGCTGCCTATCGCCATGATGACCAAGGAAGCGGTCAATATGGCGTTCGAGATGGGCCTGAGCGAGGGCGTGCGCTTTGAGCGGCGCGTGTTCCAGTCCCAGTTCGCCACCGAGGACCAGAGCGAGGGCATGGCGGCCTTCGCCGACAAGCGCGCGCCGCATTTCCGGCACCGCTAGTCCTGTGTGGTGCTGAGTCTGGGCGGAGTGAAGGATTGACGCCTGCCTGCGCCGGGGCTATACGCCGCGCCTCACGGTTTTTGAGCGCGCTGGCCCTGGCGCCTGACGCGCTCCTGAGAAGGTTTGGAACGACCCCATGGCGAATACGGCCTCGGCAAAGAAAATGGTCCGCAAGATTGAGCGCCGCACGGCGCTCAACAAGGCGCGCCGCTCGCGCATGCGCACATTTGTGAAGAAGCTGGAGCTGGCGGTGGCCGCCGGTGACCAGGACGCAGCCAAAACGGCCCTGCGCACCGCTGAGTCCGAGGTCATGAAAGCGGTCTCCAATGGCGTCATTCACAAGAACACGGGCTCGCGTAAGGTCTCGCGCATGACCGCCCGCGTCAAAGCCATGACGGCTAAGTAAAAATCACTCCCGGCACGGACTAAAACCATGTCACGCCTGCGGTGCGAACCGCAGGCGTTTTTCGTGCTTGAAAGGCGCAAATGCACACCCGGGGAGGCCTGTCTGGAAAGGGAAACCCGTTCACAGACCCGTGAGGCCGGCCCGACGCGCCCGATGCCGATTTTTAAGCCTGTGGCAAGAGGCGAAAGCCGCGAAAATTTTTTTCAGTGCGCAAGCGTCCAAGCTGCCTTGTGAATCGATCTGTCAAGCCCTCAAACCCGGCTTTCAAGAAGGTTAATGGTGTTGATTCGCGCACCGGTCTGAGTACTCTGTCCGCCTCGACGACAGTCCTCACCATACGGACCAACCAGAGATGCCGGACGCCCTCGATGGGTGTGGTTCCGGGCGGAGGAATTGCGTCCAAAATCAAAAGACTGACTGCGGCGATCTCCGCAGCAAGAGAGCAAGGGCAATGGGGCCATGGGGTTTCTTCAGACGGCGAATGCGGCGGTCCGCGCCTCGGAGGCGGACATGATCGGGTCGGGCTCAGTGCTGGACGTGTGGCGCACGGTGCGCGCGCGCTTGCGCGCTGAGTATGGCGACATTCTCTACGCTGCGGAAATCGCCCGTCTGCGCGTGGAGGAAGACCGGCAAGGCCGGGTTTGCGTGATCTGCCCGAATGCGTTCGGCCGCGCCTGGGCGGAGGACAATCTCGGCGCCCGCCTGCGCGCCATCTGGGCGTCGGTCGAGGCGGGTCCGCGCGATATTGTCATCACCACTGAAGCCACCATGAGCCGCGAGACCGCCGAGCCGGCCCATGCCGGTTCTGGCGCGCTGGACCGGGCCGCCCTGCGCTCCGGCGCGGCGCGCGCGCCGCTGGCCGCAGCCCCGGCGCCCGCCGCCGGCGAGGGCCGCGAGCCGCGCTTCACCTTCGACACCTTCATGGTGGGCTCGGCCAATATGATGGCCGCCACGGCGGCCCGGGCCGTGGCCAACGCCAGCGCCCCGCCCTTCAACCCGGTCTATTTCCACGGCGATTACGGGGTGGGCAAGACCCATCTCCTGGCCGCCATCGCCCATGCGGTGGGTCTGGGCGAATCCGGGCGCAAGGCGCTGTATCTGACCGCCGAGGAGTTCCTCAACGGCTTCCAGTCGGCCCTGCGCGCCCGCGACGTGCAGCCCTTCAAGGATCAGGTGCGCGACTGCGACGTGCTGCTGGTGGACGATATCCACTTCATCGCCGGCAAGCAGGCCACCGAGCTGGAATTTCTCCAGACGCTGGCCGCGCTGATGGCCGCGGACAAGCAAGTGGTCCTGGCCTCTCATTGCGCGCCGGGCGAGCTGGGCGCCGCCGACCCGCGCCTGCGCGACATTCTGGCGGGCGGTTTCGCCTGCCCCATGAACGGGCCGGATCTGGACCTGCGCCGCAAAATCCTCGACTGCAAGATCGCCCAGGCGCGCCGTCACTGCCCCGATCTGGAAGTGCCCGAGACCGTGCGCGATTTCCTGGCGGCGCGCGTGACCAGCTCGGCGCGCGAGCTGGAGGGCGTGCTCAATAATATCATCGTGCGCACCGCCTATATGAACCGCGCCGTCACGCTGGAGACGGTGGAGGAGGCGCTGGGCGAGCTGCCGGTGAAGGCTGAAAAGCGCATCACCGTGGATGACATCCAGAAAGCGGCGGCGGCCCATTTCTCGGTCACCACCGAGGATCTGGTCTCCAAGAGCCGGACCAAGACGCTGGTGCGTCCGCGCCATATCGCCATGTATCTGGCCAAGACCATGACCACGCGCTCCCTGCCTGATATCGGGCGGCGCTTTGGCGGGCGTGATCATTCCACCGTGATCCATGCGGTCAGCAAGATCACCGAGGCTTTGTCCCGGGATGCGGCGCTGGCCGAGGATGTGGAAGCGATCCGCCGGCGCCTGCGCGGCTGATGCTGGCTCAGGGCCTCGCAGGCGGCGCGCGTGCATGCTAGGGGCGGGCTCATGTCCGCTTCCAAGCCCCGCCGCCCGTCCCGGCCCGCCCCAGACCTGCCCTCCCACCTGATCGCGCGCGCCGCGGCGCTGGCCGCCGTGCGCGGCGTGTTCGAGAGCGGCACGCCGCTGGACGCCGGCCTGGCCGGCCGGCCTGAATGGGCGGGCATGGAAGCGCGCGACCGCGCCTTTGCACGGGCGCTGGCCGCCGCCGTCATCCGCCGCCCGGGCGCGCTGGACGCGGCCCTGTCGGCCGTGCTCGACCGGCCTTTGCCGGAGACGGCCCTGCGCGCGCGTCTGGCGCTGCGCTGCGGCGCGGCGGAGCTGCTGATTCTCTCCACCCCGCCCCATGCCGCCGTGGACGCCTGGGTCGAGCTGATGGGCGCCAGCCCGGAGAGCGCAGGCTTCCGCCGTCTCGCCAACGCCGTGCTGCGCCGCCTCAAAGGGCGCGGCGGGCCGCTGTTCGAGCAGGCTGATCCGCTGGACGATCTGCCCGCCTGGCTGGCCGCGCGCTGGCGCCGCAGTTATGGCGAGGGCGCCGCCCGCGCCATGGCGAAAGCCTCATCTGTCGCGCCGCCGCTCGATCTCACGCCCAGGCCCGGCGAGGATGCTGCCGCGCTGGCGGCTGCGATTGGCGGCGCGGTCCTGCCCACCGGAACCGTGCGCCGTGAAGGCATCGGCCTGGTGGAAGAGCTGCCCGGCTTCGAGGCCGGGCGCTGGTGGGTTCAGGACGCGGCCGCGGCGCTGCCTGCGCGCCTGCTGGACGCCAGGCCGGGTGAGTTGGTCGCCGATCTGTGCGCTGCGCCGGGGGGCAAGACGTTGCAACTGGCCGCCACAGGCGCGGATGTCACGGCTGTGGAGCTCAGCGCGCGCCGCCTGCGCCGGGTGGAGGTCAATCTCGCCCGCACCGGGCTGGCCGCCCGCCTGGTCGAGGCTGACGCCGCCGAATGGCGCCCCGAAGCGCCGCTGGACGCTGTTCTGCTGGATGCGCCGTGCACCGCCACCGGCACGCTGCGCCGGCGCCCCGATGCGGCCTGGGCCAAAAGCGAGAGCGATATTGAAGCGCTCGCCGCCATCCAGTCGCGCCTGCTCGATGCGGCCTTTGACAGGCTCAAACCCGGCGGGCGGCTGATCTACTGCACCTGTTCGCTGGAGCCCGAGGAGGGCGAGGCGCAGATCACGGCCTTCCTGGAACGCACGCCCGGCGCTGCGTTGGACCGGGTGCGCGCGGAGGAATTACCCGGCCTTGGCGGGGCGATTGCCGATGAAGGCTGGGTGCGCACCCGGCCGGACATGTGGCCCGGCGAGGGCGGGCTGGACGGCTTCTTCATCGCCCGGATCGTGCGCGCGCCCTGAGCGCGCGCTTGCCCCGTCCTGTATGCGCTGGTATCGCAGAGGCATGGCCAGCGCCCCCCTGATCTCGCCATCTATCCTGTCTGCAGACTTCGCCCGGCTGGGCGAGGAAGTGCGCGCCATCGACGCGGCGGGCGCGGACTGGATTCATGTCGATGTGATGGACGGTCACTACGTGCCCAATCTGACCATCGGGCCGGGCGTGATCAGCGCCATCCGCTCCTGGTCGGACAAGCCGTTTGACGTGCATCTGATGATCAGCCCGGTGGACGCCTTTCTGGCCGCCTATGCGGAGGCGGGCGCGGACATGATCACCGCCCATCCGGAAGCCGGCCCCCATTTCCACCGCACGGTCCAGGCGATCCGCGCGCTGGGCAAGAAGGCCGGTGCGGCGCTTAATCCCTCCACCCCGGAAACGGTTCTGGACTATGTGCTCGACGAGCTCGATCTGGTGCTGGTGATGAGCGTCAATCCCGGCTTTGGCGGGCAGAGCTTTATCGACAGCCAGCTCAGAAAGATCGGCGCGCTGCGCCAGATGATCGATGCGCGCGGGCTGTCCACCCTGATCGAGGTGGATGGCGGGGTGAACCCGGTCACGGCGCGCGCCTGCGTGGATGCCGGCGCTCATGCGCTGGTGGCCGGTTCGGCCGTGTTCAAGGGCGGGCCGGAGCAGTATCGCGCCAATATCGCCGCCTTGCGCGGCCAGTAGCGGACGGGCGGGGGATGGGGCGTCAGGTGACACCGGCAGATATCGCCGCCGCCCTGGGCCGCCGGGTCCACCAGGAGGCGTCTGATTTCGCCAACGCGTTCGCGCCTTACAGGGCGCTGGCGCTGGGCGGACGCGCGCCGCAGGCGCTGGCGGTGACCCCGCGCGCGCTGGCCCGGGGCGACAAGGCGCATGGCGCGGCCATGCTGGCCGGGCGCTTTGTGCTGGCGGGCGAGACCTTGCAGGTGGAGGCGGGCGACAGCCCGTGGGATCTGCCTGCGCCGTCACGCCGCTTCGCCGAGGCGCTGCACGGCTTTGCCTGGCTGCCCGATCTCCTGGCCGTGGATGATCAGGAGGCGCGCGCGGCGGCGCGCACGCTCACCGATGACTGGATCGCCCGCTTCGGCGCCTGGAATTTTGTCAGCTGGGCGCCGGGCGTGCTGGCGGCGCGGGTGCGCGCCTGGACGCTGGCGGGCGCCGCCCTGCTGACGGGTGAGGAGGCGCCGGGGCGGCTGAAATCGCTGGCGCGCCAATGCCGCCGTCTGGCGCGCGTCTTGCCGGTGACGCCGGCAGACCGCACCCGGCTGGATGCTGCGCTCAGCCTGTCGCTGGCCGCGATGTGCCTGGGACTGCCCGGACGTTTGCAGACGCGGGCGGGGGCGGCGCTGGAGGCGGCGCTGAAAGCCCAGATCCTGCCCGATGGCGGCCATGCCAGCCGCAATCCCGAGGCTGCAGCCGATATCCTGATCGCCCTGTGCGAGCTGGACGCGGCGGCGGCGGCAGGCGCGGCGCCGCTGCCTGGCGAAGTGCGCCGGTCCATCGACCGGTTGAGCGGATTTGTGCGCTTCAGCCGTTTGCCCGGCGGCGCGCTGGCCGGGTTTCACGGCGGCGGAGAGGGCGACGGGCGCGCCATGGACGCCGCCCTGGCGCATGCCGGCGGCGGCAAGGCGCCGGCGGGCAAGGTGTTCAATGTGGCGCCTCATGCCGGTTATCACCGCGCCGAGGCGGCGGGCAGCGTGGTGATTATGGATGCGGCCGGACCGCCGCCAGGCCTGCATGGCGCGGACACGCACGCCAGCGCGCTGGCGTTCGAATTCGCCGCCTCCGGTGCGCGCATCGTGGTCAGTTGCGGCTGGTCGCCCGATCATGGCGTGCGCTGGCGCGAGGCGGTGCGCGCCACGGCGGCCCATTCGGCCCTGACGCTGGAGGAAACCTCCTCGGCGCGGCTGCTGGGGCCGGGCTGGCGGCGTGATCTGACGGGGCCGCGCATCGCCCACGGACCAGACCCGGTGAAGGTGCGGCGCAATGAGGAAGAGCTGGGCGTCTGGCTGGAGGCCAGCCATGACGGCTATCGCAAGGCCTTCGGCATGAGCCTGCGCCGGCGTATCTTCCTGGCCATGGACGGGGCCGACATGCGCGGCGAGGACGGCCTGTTCCGGCCGGTGGAAGACGGTCCGCCCGACAATCCCGAAGCGCGCTTGCGCTTCGCCATCCGCTTTCATCTGCATCCGGACGTGCGCGCCTCGCTGTCGCGCGATTCCATGAGTGCTCTATTGGTCTTGCCGTCCGGCGATGGCTGGCGATTCCGCACCGATGGCGGACCTGTTAGGCTGGACCGGTCGGTGTATCTGGCGGCGGGGGCGCCGCCGCGGCGCTCGACCCAGCTTGTGGTGTCAGGCGAGGCTGAACCGTTCGGAGGCGGGGAGCGCCCGCCCAACCGGGTGCGCTGGGCGTTTCAGCGGCTGGGCCGCGTGGGCGCCGCTTGATAGAGTTTTTCCTTCAGGAGCAATGAGATGTCTGACACAGACCTGGTGGTGATCAAGCGCGCATTGATCTCGGTATCCGACAAGTCCGGTCTGGCTGAGCGCGCCGGAACCCTGGCCCAGGCGGGCGTGGAGCTGATCTCAACGGGCGGCACGCTGCAGGCCCTGCGCGACGCCGGACTGGAGGCGCGCGATGTGTCCGAGGTCACCGGCTATCCTGAAATGATGGACGGGCGGGTGAAGACGCTTCATCCGCGCGTGCATGGCGGGCTGCTGGCCCGGCGCGAGCGCGAAGACGATCTGGCGGCCATGGAGGCCCACGCGATTCCCGGCATCGATCTTCTGGTGGTCAATCTCTATCCGTTCGAGGAGACCGCGCGCTCGGGCGCCGGGATCGAGGCCTGCATCGAGAAGATCGATGTGGGCGGGCCGGCCATGATCCGGGCGGCGGCCAAGAACCATCGCCATGTGGCGGTATGCGTGGACATGCGCGATCTCGACAAGGTGCTCGAGGCCATGGCCCGCCATGAGGGCGCGGCGCCGCTCAGCCTTCGCCGGCATCTGGCCGCCAAGGCGTTTGCGCGCACCGCGGCCTATGACAGCGCCATCGCCTGCCGCATGGAAGCGGAGATCGACAAGCCCGCGCGCAGCTGGTTCACGCTGGGCGGGCCGCGCCTTCAGAAATTGCGCTATGGCGAGAACCCTCACCAGGACGCCACGCTCTATGCCGCTCCCGAAGCGCGTCCGGGCGTGGCCTCCGCGCGTCAGGTGCAGGGCAAGGAGCTGTCCTACAATAATATCGCCGACGCCGATGCGGCCTTCGAGCTGGTCAGCGAGTTTGACCCCGGGGACAGCGCAGCGGCGGTGATCATCAAGCACGCCAATCCGTGCGGCGCGGCGCAGGCGGATAATCCGGCCAGCGCCTATGAGCGCGCCTTCGCCGCCGATCCGGTCTCGGCCTTTGGCGGGATTGCTGCGTTCAACCGTTCTCTGGATGCGGCCACAGCCGACGCCATCAGCCGCAATTTCACCGAGGTGGTGATCGCGCCGGACGCCGAGGACGCAGCGCTCGACATCCTGTCGGGCAAGAAGAATGTGCGCGTGCTGCTGACCGGCGCGCTGGCCGATCCCGACGCCGCGGGCTGGATGCTGAAATCGGTGGCGGGCGGCCTGCTGGTGCAGGCGCGCGATACCGGACGCGTCAGCGCCTCCCAGCTCAAAGTGGTCACCCAGCGCGCGCCCGACGAGGACGAGATGGCCGATCTCCTGTTCGCCTGGCGCCTGGTCAAGCATGTCAAATCCAACGCCATTGTGTTCGCCCGCGATCAGCGCTCGGCGGGGATCGGCATGGGCCAGACCAGCCGGGTCGAAGCGGTGCGCCTGGCGGTGCGCAAGGCCGAGGATGCGGCCAAGGAAAACGGCTGGGACGAACCGCGCACCAAGGGCTCGGCCTGTGCGTCTGACGCCTTCTTCCCCTTCCCCGACGGGGTGTTGGAAGCGGCTGCGGCCGGTGCGCGCTGCATCATCCAGCCGGGCGGCTCGGTGCGCGACGCCGAGGTGATCGCGGCGGCCGACGAGGCGGGCCTGGCCATGGTGTTCACCGGCATGCGCCATTTCCGGCACTGATCATGATCCGGGCGGGCCTGGCCTTCATTGCCCTGCTCAGCGCCGGCGCCTGCGCCAGCGCAGCCTCTGCGCCTGACTTCGCCGGTCACGCCAGCCTGCATCTGCCCGAGGGCGTGGAGGGGCCGGTTCCGGCGGTGGTGCTGCTGTCAGGCTGCGGCGGGGTGCGCGATGTGCAGGACGATTATGCGCGCGCCGCCAATGCGCAAGGCTGGGCGGCGCTGATCGTGGACTCCCACGCCGCGCGGGGAATCGGGCGGACCGGCTCGCGTCTGCTGGTGTGCACCGGCCTGCGCATGCGCGGCCAGGCGCGCGCCGATGACGTGTTCGCCGCGCTCGACCTTCTCAGGGCCGATGCGCGCATTGACGCCAGCGCGCTGGCCCTGGCGGGCTGGAGCCATGGTGGCTGGACGGTGCTCGACGCCATGGCCAGCGCCGAGGCCGGCGAGCGGGGCGAGGGCGCGTTCGAGGGCGTGCGCGGCGCGTTTGTGGTCTATCCCTATTGCGGCGCGATCATCCGCGCCCGGCGCGACCCTGTCGGCGCGGCGTTCCCGGTCCAGCCCCTGCTGGCCGGGCGCGATCTGATCGCCAGCGCCCGCGATTGCGAGCGCCTGTTCACGCGCCAGCGCTCAAAGGGCGCGCTGATCCGCCCCTCCATCCTGTTTGATCAGGCGACCCACGCCTTTGACGCCGAGGACCAGCCCTGGGACCCGCGCATGCGCTATGACGCTGATGAGGCGGCGGAGGCCCATGCCCTGTTCCGGCGCTTCCTGCGTGGCCTTGAGCCATGAAAAAACCCGGCGCCGCATGGGCGCCGGGTTCTTCCGGTCAGGTTTTGTGCGGGCCGCCTAGTCGCGATTGCCCAGCAGCATCAGGATGACCTGGAACATGTTGACGAACGCGATGTAGAGGTTCAGCGCGCCGTAATAGGTCATCACCGCCATCGAACGCTCATTGCCTGCGATCTCGGCATAGCTGAGCTTCAGGTTCTGGGTCTGCCAGGCGGTCACGCCGGCCATCAGGCCGAGAATGGCGAACTGGATGATCCACTGCAGGCCCGAGCTCTCGATGAAGAAGATGTTGATGATGCTGATTAGCAGCACGCCGATAATGCCCATGAACAGGAAGGCGCGCAGCGGCTGCAGATTGGTCTTGGTGGTGTAGCCGTAGATCGACAGGGCGAAGAAGGACGCCGCCGTGATCACGAAGGCCTGCGCAATCGTGCCGAAGGTCAGGCTGATATCACCGGTCAGCGTGGTGGCGGTGGCGGCGTTGGCCGCAATCATCACCCACACGCCCATGCCCATGCCGATCAGCGTGACGACTGACCAGTAGAGCACCGCCGCGCCCATGGGCGAGGGGTTGCGCATGAAGAACATGGAGCCGAACAGCAGGGCGATCGGGCCGAACTGGACCACATAGATCAGCGGCGTGCCCAGAACGAGCGCGGTCACCGGGGTCACCGTGCCGACGATCCAGGCGAGCGCCGCCGAGATCACAAGGCCCAGGCCCATCTTGTTGTAAACGCCCAGCATGAAGCTGCGCAGGCCCGCATCCACCGAGGTGTCGAGCGTGCGCGCGCCATAGGCGGTGCGATTGAACTGGTTCATGACTTCCTTCCTGACGTGTCTAGTCCCGCCCCGGCGGATGCAGAAGGCGGGCATTATCTCGCCCGGACGGTGCGACCGGTCCGGATTTCGCTGTCATATATGAGGATTGCGCGTCTGCGGTTCAAGCAAAACCGGCAATGGTGCGCACCTGTGCGTCCAAAAGCGTGCGCTTGACGCGCGGGGGCGGCGCGGGGGCATTGTGGGGTCATGAGTTTGCGTGTGTTCGCCGCCCTGCCCGTGGATGATTCCGTCGCCGGACGCATTGCGCCGCTGCAGAAGGGCGTGCCCGGAGCAGCCTGGCGTCCGCAGGAGAATTTCCACGTCACGCTTGCCTTTTTCGGGGAGCTGGAAGAGCCCGTGATCAGCGAGCTGGACACCGAACTCGGCCGCATCCGCCAGGCCCCCTTCGAATGGATGTTTCAGGGTGCGGGCCATTTCGGCAAGGCCGAGCCGGACTCGCTCTGGTTGGGCGTGGCGGCCAATCCGGCGCTCAATGGGTTGGCCAAGGCTTGCGTGCAGGCGGCGCGCCGGGCCGGCGTGGAGCCGGAGCGCCGGGTCTATACGCCTCATCTCACGCTCGCCTATCTGCGCCGCGGGGTGGATATCCAGCGCGTGCAGCGCTTTGAGCAGCGCCTCAATCTCTACCGCTCGGCGCCCATGCGCGCGGACCGCTTTCATCTCTATTCCAGCTGGCGCAGCAAGCCGGGCCGGCCCAACACCTATCAGATCGAGGCGGAATATCCGCTGACTGGCTAGGGCCGGGCTGCGCGCACCAGGGACGCCACTTCGCGCGCCGCAGCGCGCACGGGCTCACTGTCGCGGTCCGTCCGGGCCAAAATCAGCGCGCCCTCAATGGCCGACAGCGCAAATCCGGCCAGCGCTCCGGCGCGCTCCGGCGCCACTCCGTCCGCCCGGATCGCGTCGCCCAGCGCTTTGCGCCAGCGGGCGAACGCGCCCTGCACGGCCAGCGCCGCCACGTCATCACCGGGCGTGACCTCAAGCGCCACCGTGGCCACCGGACAGCCCCGAGTGAAGTGCGAGGCCTCCAGCCATCCGGCGAGCAGGGCGCCATAGCCCTCGATCATGCCCGCAGCGTCGCGTGCGCGCTCATGCTCGGCGCGAAGGCTGGCCTCCAGAGCATCCGTGGCGGCCTCCAGCGCCGCGGCGGCGAGCCCGGCCTTGCCGTCAGGGAAATGGTGATAGAGCGAACCCTTGGGCGCGCCCGCGGCCGCCAGGATCTCGCTGAGCCCCGTCGCCGCATAGCCGCGCTCGTGAAACAGACGGCCCGCCGCCGCGATCAGACGCGCGCGTGATCCGGCGGGCCGGTCCTGATCGCCTTTGCTCCCGCTCATGAATCAGCTCCCGGACCGGAAAAGTCTTTGATAGCGCGCGCCGGCCTGATTATATAGACCGGTCGGTCTAATTTTGGACCGGCCAGTCAGGAGACGCCCCATGACCGCTTCCAGCGACGCCGCCCGCCAGCAACTTGTCGACAACGCCCGCGCCCGGGCGGGCGATGGTCCTGTCCGGGTCAATGCCGAGATCTTGCGCGAGGTGGTGAAGATACAGCCCTTCGAGCGCTGGGCCGGGCTGGAAGTGCTCAAGGCTGAAGATGGCCAGGTGGAGACGCGCATCGTGCTGCGGCCTGATGAGATGACCCAGCACCATGGATTCCTGCATGGCGGGCTGATCGGGTTTCTCGCCGATAACGCCGCCGCCTACGCCGCCGCCACGGTGGTGGGTGACGTGCTCAGCGCACAATACACGATCCATTTCCTCTCGCCGGGCGTGGGCGAGGCGTTTCGCGCCCGCGCCCGTGTGGTCAAGGCGGGCAAGCGGCAGGTGGTGGTGTCGGTCGAGGTGATCGCCGAACAGGCGGAAGGCGAAAAGCTCATCGCCACGGCTTCAGCGCTTATCCTGCCGGCTGGGGCTGCGGCGATCGGCTAGCAGGCCCTTCGCCAGGGCGTGTCAACTGCATCCCCCCTGCGATATCCCGCCGCAAAACGGATAATCCGGTTGAAAAATACGGGGGGGCGGATTAATCCGGCCCGCTAACGGGGCGCGTCATCCTGAATCAGGTGCGTCAGCACGACGCACGGTCCAGGCGCTGCGCCACGCTAAGTCTGGTCATGCCGTAAACGCTTCCAGGCCCGTGACGGGTCCAAGGGCGGCGAGCGGCGCGAGTTATGAGGTCGGCACGTGACGGACGAGAACACCCCCGAGGGCGGCGGCGAAACGCGCCGCGACTTCATCCACATCGCTGCGGCCAGCATGGCCGCCATTGGCGGCGCCGCTGTGATCTGGCCGTTCATCGACCAGATGAACCCGGCGGCGGACACCCTGGCGCTGGGCACCACCGATATCGCCCTGGGCGAGCTTGAGGAGGGCCAGGAGGTCACCATCATGTTCCGCTCCATGCCGCACTTCGTGCGCCTGCGTTCGGCGTCGGAAGTGGAGGATGCGGCCAATGTGCAGGTGAGCAGCCTGCCCGACCGCCTCGCGCGCAACCGCAATCTGGATGACAACGCCCCGGCCACCGATGATAACCGCTCGGCCCTGACCGCGGAGATCGCAGACGGCGTGGAGATCAGCGATGATCTGCGCCGCTCGCTTCTGGTCACCAGCGCCAGCTGCACCCATCTGGGCTGCGTGCCCACGGAAGGGGCAGGTGAATTCGGCGCCTGGTTCTGCCCGTGCCACGGCTCGCACTATGACACGTCCGGGCGCATTCGCCGCGGCCCGGCCCCTGAAAACCTGCCCATTCCGCCGATGACCTTCATCTCGGCCACCACCCTGCGGCTCGGTTAGGAGACGACACGATGAGCGGACCTAGCACTTACGAACCGAAGACCGGCTTTACCCGCTGGCTTGATTCCCGCCTTCCCATCGTGCGCCTGGGCTGGGACTCTTTCGTGGATTATCCGACCCCGCGCAATCTGAACTACTGGTACACGTTCGGCGGCATTCTGACCGTCTGCCTGATGATCCAGATCATCACCGGCATCGTGCTGGCCATGCACTATGTGCCCCATATCGACTACGCCTTCGCCAGCGTGCAGCGCATTGACCGCGACGTGAATTTCGGCTGGCTGATCCGCTCGATCCACGCGGTGGGCGCCTCGATGTTCTTCCTGGCGGTCTATATGCACATCTTCCGCGGCATGTATTACGGCTCCTACAAGGCGCCGCGCGAGATTTTGTGGATCCTGGGCGTGGTGATCTATCTGCTGATGATGGCCGCCGCCTTCCTGGGCTATGTGCTGCCCTGGGGCCAGATGTCCTTCTGGGGCGCCATGGTGATCACCAATCTGTTCGGCGCGTTGCCGCTGATCGGCGAGCCGGTGACCCAGTGGCTCTGGGGCGGGTTCTCGGTGGGCAACGAGACGCTGAACCGCTTCTTCTCGCTGCACTATCTCATCCCGTTCCTGATTGCCGGCGTTGTGGGCTTGCACATCTGGGCGCTGCACGTGCCGGGCAATAACAACCCGACCGGCATCAGCGTGAAGACCAAGGCCGACACCCTGCCCTTCCACCCGTACTACACGGTCAAGGACGGGTTCGCGATCGTGGTCTTCCTGATCATCTTCGCCGGCTTCGTGTTCTATGCCCCTGAAGTGCTCGGCCACGCAGACAACTATATCGAGGCCGACCCGCTGGTGACCCCGGCGATGATCGTGCCTGAATGGTATCTGCTGCCCTTCTACGCCATCCTGCGCGCCGTTCCGGACAAGCTGGGCGGGGTGATCTTGATGTTCGCCGCCATCGGCGTGCTGTTCATCCTGCCCTGGCTGGACACCTCCAAGGTGCGCTCCATGCGCTACCGCCCGATGGCGCGCTGGTTCTTTGGCTTCTTCGTGGTGGCCTGCCTGGGGCTGGGCTGGGCGGGCGCTGAGCTGCCCGACACCATGGTGCCGGGCCTGGGCGCCCTGGGCGTGGACTTCCTGCTCTTCGGCCGGGTCCTGACCGTGTACTATTTCGCCTACTTCCTCGTGATCCTGCCCCTGCTCGGCTTCGTGGAGAAACCCAGTCCACGGCCAGCCTCCATCGAGGAATCCGTGCTCAATGGCGACAAGCCGGCCAAGGCGGGCGCCGCCCCGGCCGCGCAGCCGGCTGAATAGGGAGAACCGCGATGAAAACCGTTTCCCGGGTCCTCGCCGCAGCAGCTGCGGCCATGATCATCGCCACGCCCATGGCCATGGGGGCGGGCAAGTACCGCACGCCCGAACAGCATAACTGGTCGTTCAACGGCCCGTTCGGCCAGTATGACCGTCAGGCTGTCCAGCGCGGCTATCAGGTCTATCAGCAGGTGTGCGCGGCCTGTCACGGCATCAAGCACTTGTCGATCCGCCATCTGGGCATGCCCGGCGGCCCGTTCGAATATCTCGAGATCAATGGCGAGCGTACCCGCTTCCCCAATCCCAATGACAACCCGGCCGTGGTGGCGATTGCGGAAGACCTGTTCCCGATTGAGGACATTGACGATATCGGCGATGTCATCGAGCGTCCGCGCCGCCCCTCGGACCCCTTCCCCTATCCTTACGCCAACGAGGCCCAGGGCCGCGCGGCCAATGGCGGCGCCTATCCGCCCGACCTGTCGGTGATCGTCAAGGGCCGTCACTATGGCGCGAACTATATCCGTTCGCTCCTCATGGGCTACGATCAGGAAGTGCCCGAGGATGTCGATGTGCGCCCGGGCAATTACTACAATCCCTACATGCCCGGCATGCTGATCGCCATGCCGCCGGTGCTCATGGATGACATGGTGGAATATGCCGACGGCACCCCGGCCACGATCGAGCAAATGGCCAATGACGTGACCTATTTCCTCGCCTGGGCGGCCGATCCCCACATGGAATCGCGCAAGAGCATGGGCTTCATGGTGATGGGCTATCTGTTCATCCTGGCCCTGCTGCTCTACGCCTCCTATCGCAAGATCTGGAGCCGGGTGAAGCACTAGCCGCCCGCTCCATGACGCCAGAAGGCAAGAGCCCGGAGGCGATCCTCCGGGCTCTTTTCGTCCGGGCTTGCGATGGTGTGTTCAGCCTCCAGGCGGCAGGCCCAGCTCCGCCCGCAATGCGGCGATGGCCTCCAGCCAGACCCGCGCCGAAGCGTCTGAGGGCGCGCGCCAGTCGCCGCGCGGGCTGAGCGCCCCGGCGGAGGTGAGCTTGGGTCCGTTGGGCATGGCCGAACGCTTGAACTGGCTGGTCTGGTAGAACCGCCGGGCGAATACCGTCATCCAGCGCGTAATGGCGTCGAGATCAAAGGCGTGGCGGTCCTTGCCGGCCACATGGGCCGGCCAGCGCCCGCGGCTGGCCTGGCTCCAGGCCGCAGCGGCCAGGAAGGCGATCTTCTCCGGCCCGAAGCCGTAGCGCGCAGCGTAATGCAGGGTGAAATCGTGCAGGGCGTAGGGCCCGATGGCCGCCTCGGTGGACTGCACCGCCCCGTCGGCGCCGGCAGGCACAAGTTCAGGCGTGATCTCGGCGGCGAGGATAGACTCGAGCGCGGCGCTGACCTCAGGCCCGAAGGCCTCGCGCCGGGCGGTCCAGGCGATCAGGTGCTGGATCAGGGTTTTGGCCACGCCCGCATTGACATTGTAGTGGCTCATCTGGTCGCCGACGCCATAGGTGCACCAGCCCAGCGCCAGCTCGGACAGATCGCCCGTGCCGATCACCAGCCCGTCCTCGTGATTGGCCAGGCGGAACAGATAATCGGTGCGCAGGCCCGCCTGGACGTTCTCGAACGTCACGTCATGGACCGGCTCGCCGCGCGCATAGGGGTGGTCGAGATCGGCCAGCATGCGTTCGGCGGCGGGCGAGATGTCGATCTCGCGGAAGGTCGCGCCCAGCCCGTCGATCAGCGCCCGTCCCCGCGCCCGGCTCTCGCCGGAGGTGGCCAGGCCCGGCATGGAGACCGCGATGATATCGGCCCGGTCCCGGCCCAGCCGGTCAAAGGCGCGCGCGGTGATGATCAGCGCCTGGGTGGAATCTAGCCCGCCCGACACCCCGATCACGGCGCGCTTCACCCCGCTGGCGCGCAGGCGCTGGGCCAGGGACTGGACCTGGATGTTCCAGGCCTCATGGCAGTCCTCGTCCAGGCGGCCGGCATCGTCGGGTACGAAGGGAAAGCGGCTGATCTCGCGCTCCAGCGGGACGGGCCGGTCCAGCGGCGCGCCCAGCGTGAAGCGCACCCGGCGGAACGCCCTGAGCGTATCGGCGGCGCGCGCAGCCGCATCGCGGAAGGTGGACAGGCGCAGCCGGTCCTGTTCGATGCGTTCGATATCGATATCGGCGTAGACGCGCGCATGATCATTGAGAAAGCGCTCGCCGGCGGCCAGGCGCATGCCCTGCTCATAGATCAGGAGCTGGCCGTCCCAGGCCAGATCATTGGTGGATTCGCCTGCGCCGGCTGCGCAGAACACATAGGCCCCGCAGGTGCGCCGGGAGTGGGCGTCGATCAGCGCCGCGCGCTCGCGCGCCTTGCCGATGGTGGCGTTGGAGGCCGACAGATTGACCATTACGCTGGCGCCGGCCAGCGCCGCGTGGGTGCTGGGCGGAACCGGCGCCCAGAAATCCTCGCACACCTCGGCGTGCAGGATGAAGCCGGGCAGGTCCTCGGCCTCGAACACCAGACCGGCCCCGAAGGGGGCGTCATGGCCGGCCACGCTGATCTGGTCGGCGATCACGCTTGAGGCGTCGGAGAACCAGCGCTTTTCGTAAAACTCGCGGTAATTGGGCAGATAGCTTTTGGGAACCACGCCCAGAAGCCGTCCGCGATGGACGATCAGGGCGCAGTTGAACAACTGGCCGTGCTGGCGCAGGGCGCAGCCGAATACGATCACCGGCATCAGCTCCGCGCTATCGGCGATGATGCGTCCCGCCGCCGCCTCGCTGGCGTCCAGCATGAGCGATTGATGGTGCAGGTCCTCGGCCGAATAGCCTGTCAGGGCGAGTTCGGGGAACAGGGCCAGTGCGGCCTGGCGCTCATGGGCCTCGCGCGCCAGTGACAGGATGGCGCCGGCATTGGCTTGCGGATCGGCCAGCGACACCTGCGGCGCGAAGGCCGCAGCGCGCACCATGCGGTGCCGGTAGAGATTGTCGAACGCCGCCATGACCGCCTTCCGCTTGCAGGTGCGGGATGGAATGGCCCGCTTATGCTCAAGGTGAGTATTTATCGGTGTGCGGGCTGTCCCGCAACTCAGGCGGCGCTCAGGTCCACCACGCCGGACAGATCGGCGGCCTCGGAGCGGATGGTGGCGGGCGCGCGCGCCCCGGTGAAACAGGCGCCGGAGAACTTGCCCCGGCGCACATCGCAGCCATGCATGCGCGCGAACGAGAAATCCGCGCCCGCCGCCTCGATATGGCGCAGATCCGCGCCCGACAGGTCAGCATAGCGCATCACGGCAGCGGCCAGCGAGGCGGCCAGGAGCCGGTCATTGGGCAGCAGCAGCGGGCCGATGCGCGCCTCGCGCAGATCGGCGTTATTGAGCTTGGCGCCTGAAAGATCGGCGCCGCGCAGATCCGCCCCGCGCAGCGAAGTCATGCGCAGATCGGCATTGGCGAGCTTGGCGCCCTGCAGCTCGGCGCCTTCCATGTCGAGGCCGTAGAGAATGGCGCCGCGCGCCTGCAGGGCGGTGAGATTGCGCCGGGCCAGCGTGCGCAGGCCGCGCAAATCCTTGCCGTCAAACGTGGAGGGCGCGCCTTGCTGCCCGCCCGTCTCGCACCAGCGCGCGTGAAGATCGAGCGCCCGGGCGGTCTCGCCTCCCGGATCGGCCACTTCGCCCGGCGGCGCATCGCGCAGGGCGCCGCTCATATCCGCGCCATTGAGGCGGGCCAGATCCATTCTGGTCCCGATCAGCACCGTATCGCGCAAATCCGCATCGGTAAGGTCGGCCCCGCTCATGTCCGCGCCTTCCAGATTGGCGCCGGGGAAGCGTGAATTGCGCAAGTTCGCGCGGGTCAGGCGCGCGCCGATCAGCACCGCGTCAGAGAAGTCCGAAGACTGGGCCACCACCCCGCTCATGCGGGTCTGGGACAGGTTGGCGCGGGCGAAATTGGCCATGCTGGCCTCGCCCGGGCGCTGTTCATGGGTGAGGATGGCCAGGCCCTTCTCCCGGTCGGCCTGGGCGATGGCGCCTTCGCGCAGGTCGGCCTGGCTGAGATCGGCGCCGGTCAGGTCAGCGCCGCGCAGAATGGCGCCGCGCATGTCGGCCCGGTGCAGCACCGCGCCGGCCAGATTGGCCTGGCGCAAATCGGCGGCGTACAGCACGGCCCGCGTCAGATTGGCGCCGGAGAGATTGGCCCCCTCCATCACCGCACCGGTCAGGTCGGCGTCAGCCAGATGCCGGCCCGACAGATTGAGGCCATTGAGAACTGTATAGGAGAAATTGGCGCGCGCCCCGCCCATCCGCCCGGACATGAGGAAATCATGTTTGCGGCAGATTTCGTCGGCCTGTGCTTGTGTCAGGGTCCGGTATTGGATCGGCGTGCGGGTCATGCGCGTCCCAGGCTGACCGCGCGGTGCGCGGACTGAGGTGTCAAAACATAAGCTATTCAGCGTTAACGCCGCGTTGCCCGGCCTGCGCCGGTTCAGGGCGCCGGGATGCGCACCCGGGTCAGGCCCTCTCGGCCCATCCGGTCCAGCGCCATATCCAGGCTCTCGTCCGGGCGAAGCTCCAGATCGGCGTCAAACAGCCCCGCGCGCCCGTCCTGGACCAGCAAGGGGCGTCCGGTGACCAGCCGGGTGAAGAAGCCGGCATTGAGCGCCTCGGCTTGAGCGCTTCGCACGCCTTCCAGCACCGCTATGCCGGCGTGGCTGAGGATGGCGATCCCGCGCCCGGACACGCGCGCGTCCGGGTCGCGGCAGGCGATCACCACCTCGCCGACGCCTGCTGCAGCGAGCGCCTCTGCGCAGGGCGGGGTCTGGCCATGATGGGCGCAGGGTTCGAGCGTGACATAGATGCGCGCGCCCCGCGCATCCTCTCCGGCCATGTCCAGCGCCTGGGTTTCGGCATGAGGCCGGCCGGATGGCGCGGTGGCGGCGGCGGCGATGACGCGCCGGTCCTTGACGATGACGCAGCCCACCGACGGGTTGGGCGCGGTCCGGCCCAGCCGCGCATAGGCCAGCGCCAGCGCCGCATCCATGAAGCGCAGATCATCGGGGGTGACCGCACGCGCGCCCATCACGGGCAGGGGGGCAGGTCTTGGGCGCGATCCTGGTCGAGATAGCGCGCCGAGACGGGCTTGAGGCCGTTGAGTTCGATCATGAGGGGATTGCCGGTGGGCATTTCCAGCGAGACGATGTCCGCATCAGGCACGCCAAACAGCAGCTTCATCAGGGCGCGCAGGGAATTGCCGTGGGCGGAGATGATCACCTCGTCGCCAGCTTCCAGGCGCGGCGCGATGGCGCTTTCAAAATAGGGCGCGACGCGCTCCAGCGTCAGTTTCAGGCTTTCTCCCGAGGGCAGGGCGTCCGGGTCCAGGCTTGAATAGCGCGGGTCGAAGCGCGGATGGCGCGGATCATCCAGCGGCAGCGGTGGGGGCGGGATGTCGAAGGAGCGCCGCCAGATTTTCACCTGATCAGCGCCATGGGCCTCGGTCACCTCGGCCTTGTCGAGCCCTGTGAGCGCGCCGTAATGGCGCTCATTGAGCCGCCAGGCCTTCTCCTCGGGAATCCACAGCCGGTCCACGCCTTCCAGCGCCAGATGCAGCGTGCGGATGGCGCGCTTGAGCACGCTGGTGAACGCAAAGCCGGGCGCGAAGCCTTCGGCCTTCAAAAGCGCGCCGCCGCGCCGGGCTTCCTCAACGCCTTGCTCGGTCAGGTCCACATCCACCCAGCCGGTGAAGCGGTTTTCCTTGTTCCAGACGCTCTGGCCGTGGCGGGTGAGGACGAGGCGGGTCATGGCGGCTCCTGGCGGGCGGGAGGGTGGGTTGCAGCTTGGCGGTTTACCGGCTGGCCCGCCACACGTCGAGGGCTCTGCCAAGTCCGGCCCGCCAGTCCGGGGCAGGCAGGCCGGCGGCGGCTTCCAGCCTTGTGGAGGCAAGGCGCGCATCGGCCGGGCGCCGGGCGGGCCTTGGAAACTGCGATGTGGGGATGGGATTGACGTGCGCTGACGGCAGGCCGGCCTCCCGGGCGAGATCGAAGCAGGCCTCCGCAAAGGCCGCCCAGCTCAATTGCGGCCCGCTGGCGCAGTGAAATATCCCGTGCGCGTCCGGATTGAGCGCCAGCGCGATCAGGCGCGCGGCGAGATCGCCGGCATAAGTCGGCCCGGTCAGCTGGTCGTTCACCACGCCGATCTCGGCGCGGGTTTCGGCCAGGCGCCACATGGCGCTGGGGAAATCGGCGCCGGCGCCGCTGAACACGCCCGCAGCGCGCACGATGGCGGCGTGCGGATGAGCGTCCATGACGGCGCGCTCGCCGGCCAGCTTGGTGCGGCCATAGGCGCTGAGCGGGGCGGGCTCAGCGTCTTCGGCATAGGGCGCGCCAGGTGCGGCGCCGAACACATAGTCCGTGGACACATGGATGAAGCGCGCGCCCATGCGGGCGGCCGCCTGCGCCGCCTCGCCGGCGCCCTGGGCGTTGATGCGCAGCGCCTTGCCCTCATGGGTTTCCGCGTCATCCACAGCCGTCCAGGCGGCGGCGTTGATGACGGCGTCCGGGCGCCATGCGGTGATCAGCCGCGCCGCCTCGCCAGGCCTTGAAAGATCCGCCTCCCGGCGCCCCGCGCTGTGCACGGCGCCTCGATGCTCTTGGGCCGCCGTGACGAGCGCCCGGGCGAGCTGTCCGGAGCGTCCAAGGATCAAAAGCCGGGCTGAGGGATAGGTCATTGTCGGAATGAGTCTTGCACTGAACGCTTCAGTATCGCACCATTGGCGATTAGCAGAGCGGCTGGCAAGGCATCGGCCGACGGGCAGGGGGGCAACTCGGGGGAGACGCACATGCAAAGGGTGACGGTAGCGGTTTCCAGTGAAAGCGAAGCGCAAGCGCTTGACCGTCTGGTGGAGCAGTTCACGCGCGAGCTGTCAGAGCGTTCCAATGAATGCGTCTTCTATCTGAGCGGTTCCGCGCCGGGTGAAAGCCGCCGCATTGTCGAGACCGAGACCTCTGACACCTTGCGCCGCTTTGTCGAGTTCGTCAGCCAGAACGCCAATCTGACCCTGATCTGATCAGGCCTTGCCCCGCCAGCCCGGCGGGAAGGGGACAGGCAGGTCCCGCAAGCGCGGCGCGCGCGCGTCCTTGCCCGACAGAACCGGCGCGCTCACGCCCCAGTCAATCGCCAGATCAGGATCATTCCAGGCCACGCAGCGGTCATGCTCGGCGTTATAGGCGCGCGTGACCTTGTAGGCGACGCGGGTATGGGGCGCCAGGGTGACGAAGCCATGCAGAAAGCCCTCGGGCACCCACAGGCGCGCCGGATCATCCTCGCTCAGCCGCACCGCCACATGGCGCCCTTGGGTGGGCGAGCCCGAGCGCACATCCACGGCCACGTCCAGCACCGCGCCGGTGATCACGCTGACCAGCTTGCCCTGGGCGGCCGGCGGCGCCTGGAAATGCAGGCCGCGCAGCGTGCCGGCGGCTACCGAATAGGACAGATTGTCCTGTTCAAAAGCGAGATCCAGCCCGGCGGCGCGCAGGCGCGGCGCCGACCAGGCCTCCTCGAACCAGCCGCGCGCATCGCCATGGCGCGCAGGGCGGATAAGGCACAGGCCGTCGAGTTCGAGCGGTTCAATATCCATGCCTCCAGCATCGGACGCTTCGTTCACGGCGCCAAGCCGGACGCGCGTGAATGGGCGATTGGAGCCGGGCCGGGACTGGTCTAGAAACTCAGGTCATGACACGCCCTGACGCCCTGCGCCTTGACGCGCCAGATCTGATCGCCGCCATGCGCCGCACGCTGGCGCTCGAGATGGACGGGCTGAACGCCCTGTCGGGGGCGCTGGGCGAGGAGGCCGCCGCCGCCGTGCGCCTGATCGCGTCCTTGCGCGGCAGGCTGGTCTGCGCAGGCGTGGGCAAGTCCGGCCATGTGGCGCGCAAGATCGCCGCCACTCTCGCCTCCACCGGCACGCCGGCCCAGTATGTCCACCCGTCCGAAGCCAGCCACGGCGATATGGGCATGATCACCGCAGACGATGCGGTGCTGGCCCTGTCCAAATCCGGCGAGACGCGCGAGCTGGGCGACATGATCGCCTATTGCCGCCGATTCGGCGTGCCGCTTATCGCGCTGACCGCCGGGCCGGACTCCACCCTGGCGCGCGGGTCCGATCTGGTGCTGCTGCTGCCCGCCGCGGAAGAAGCCTGCGGAGAGACGCGCGCGCCTACCACCTCCACCACCATGATGATGGCCTATGGCGATGCGCTGGCGGTGGCGCTGATCGAGGCGCGCGGCTTCACGGCGCGTGATTTCGCCCGCTACCATCCCGGCGGCGCGCTGGGCTCGGCGCTGGCGTCCGTGGGCGCGCTGATGCATGGGGGCGAGGGCCTGCCTCTGGTGGCGTCAGGCAGCGGCATGGGCGAGGCCCTGATCGAGATGAGCGCCAAGGGGCTGGGCTGTGTGGGCGTCACGGGCGCGGACGGGCGGCTTCTGGGCATCATCACCGACGGCGATCTGCGCCGGAAAATGAGCCCGGACCTGGTGTCAGAAAGCGTCGATGCGGTGATGACGCCCGCGCCGGTCACCGTGCTGCCGGGGCTGCTGGCGTCCGAGGCGCTGCGCCAGATGACGGCGGGCTCACGCAAGATCACCCAGCTTTTCGTGTGTGACGAGGACGGGCGTCCGCAAGGCCTGTTGCATATCCACGATCTGTTGCGCGCGGGCGTGAGCTGAGGACGCTGGCGATGCGCTTTTCCCTGCCCGACATCGTATTCTGGCCCCTCGCCATAGGCGTGTCGGGCGCTCTGATCTGGGGCGCGATGCAATACCGGCCTACAGGGCAGGACGCCATCGTCACCGATGACGCCTTTATCATGGAGGGCGCGGCGCTCGATCAGCTGATCCCCGGTCCGGGCACGCGCACCCTGTTCGACCCGGCGGCCTCGGGCGGGCCTGTGGCGCGGGTGACGGCAACGGCCTCGATGGAGGCGGCCGGTCATCTCTCCGCCGGGATTGGCGCGGCCATTCCGGCGGAATTCGAGGCGGCTGTCGTCGGACGCGATATCGAGGTGCGGCTGGATGTGCGCTCGGCGGATCCGGACCTCACCCATATCCATATCGGCTATTTCGTGGTTGGCGACGCCGATACGGGCTGGCGGCGCATGGCGGTGGACAGCGTTTTTCGCACCCTCACTCTGCGCCATCATATTCCGGCGGGGACCCCCCTGAACGGGATCGACTGGGTCGGCCTCTGGCCGGATGAAGAGGGCGCCGCGCGCCCGGTGCTGGTGCGCCGGATCGAAGTGCGTATCCTGCCCGAAGACGCGCCGGAGTGATCATTGACCGCGCCCGGCCCAGCTTGTATCGCGCGCGGCGGGAAGCAGCATCAAGGGGACGCCCGTGAACGCCGACATCAAGCCGAATACATGGGACTTTGAAACACAGCCCCTGATCAAGCCGACCGGGTTTCGCGAATATGATGCGCGCTGGTGGTTCGGCCATCCCGGCTCTGACCGGGCGCCGGACATCAATCTGTATGGCGTGCAACAGCTCGGCCTGGGCCTGGGCACGCTGATCCACGAGCTGGGCAAGCCGCCCAAAATCGTCACCGGTCATGATTTCCGCAGCTATTCGCTGAGCGTGAAACAGGCCCTGACCGTCGGCCTGATGCAGGCGGGCATAGAGGTGCATGATATCGGCCTGGCGCTTTCGCCCATGGCCTATTTCGCCCAGTTCCATCTGGATATCGAAAGCGTGGCCATGGTCACCGCCAGCCATAACGCCAATGGCTGGACCGGGGTGAAGATGGGCGTGGAGCGCCCGCTCACCTTCGGCCCGGACGAGATGAGCCGGCTCAAGGCGATCGTGCTGGGCGGCGAGGGCCAGGCCCGGCCCGGCGGCGGCTATGTGCGCCGTGAGGGCGTGGCCGAGGTCTATAAAGCTGAAGCCGCGGCGGGCGTACGCCTGAAGCGCCGCCTGAAAGTGGTCGCGGCCTGCGGCAATGGCACGGCGGGCGCGTTCGCGCCGGACGTGCTGCGCGCGCTGGGCGCCGAGGTGATCGAGATGGATTGCGCGCTCGACCACACCTTCCCCAATTACAATCCCAACCCTGAAGACATGAAAATGCTGCACGCCCTGGCCGACCGGGTGCGGGCCGAGGGCGCGGATGTGGGGCTGGCCTTTGACGGCGATGGCGACCGCTGCGGCGTGGTGGACAATGAGGGCGAGGAGATTTTCGCCGACAAGGTCGGCCTGATGCTGGCGCGCGATTTGTCCGCCTCACACCGCAATGCAACATTCGTGGTGGACGTGAAATCCACCGGGCTGTTCGCCACCGACCCGGTGCTGAAAGCCAACGGCGCCACCACCGATTATTTCAAGACCGGCCACAGTTATATCAAGCGCCGCGCCAACGCGCTGCGTGCGCTGGCGGGGTTTGAGAAGTCCGGTCACTACTTCCTGCAGCCGCCCGTGGGGCGCGGCTATGACTGCGCGCTGGTCTCGGCGCGCTGCATTCTGGAAATGCTCGACCGCAACCCGGACAAGTCCATGGCCGATCTCAAGCGGGCCCTGCCGGTCAGCTACGGCTCGCCCACCCTGTCGCCGGCCTGCGCCGACGAGGTGAAATACGATGTGGTCGCGCGCATCACCGCCGCGTTCGAGGCGAAGATGGCCTCAGGCGAGGCGATCGCCGGGCGGCCTATCGGCGACATCAACACCGTCAATGGCGTGCGCTTCACCCTGGAAGACGGCGCCTGGGGCCTGGTGCGCGCCAGCTCCAACACCCCCAATCTGGTGGTGGTGGTCGAAAGCCTGACCAGCAAGGACGACACCCGCGCCCTGTTTGCAGCGATCCGCGAGGAGCTGGCGCGTCACCCGGAAGTGGGCGCCTTCGATCAGGAGCTCTGAGCGGGCGGCGTTTCGCCCTCGTCCGCCTCAGCCGGGGCCGGATCATCCGTAGGCTGACCATCGGCATCGCTGACCGCCGGCTTGGTAGAGGCCGGTGCATCCGCGTCCAGTTTTTGCGGTTTGGGCGTCTGTGACGCTTCCAGCGAGTCCGGCATCTCAGGGGAGTCCGGAGTATCCGGCGTTTCAGGGTCTCCTGGCGCCGCCAGCGCTTCTGACGTGTCCGGGGCCGGGGCTGAGGCTTGCGCCTCTGACGTGTCCGGGACCTCGGAGATCTCAGGGGTTTCCGGACTATCCGGCGTCTCAGGATCTCCTGACGCCTGCGGGCTCTCCGGACCATCCAGAGATGCCGGGGCTTCCGGCGCTTCTGCGGCCTTCAGGGCCGGGGCGGGCGCGCGTTCCAGAGCCGGCTCGCCAGCCGGCTGCGCCATCACCGCATTCAGGCCCGGCGCAGCGGCGATCGCCGCAAAACGCGCCAGCGCGTCCTGCACCTCGGCGTAGGCTTGAGCGTGTTCGGCTTTGGGGGCGGGCGCCACAGCGGCGTATGCATCGCTCAGTGCGCTACGCTGCACCAGGCCGATGGCGTCCAGCGCGCCAGCGCCCAGGCGGTCATCAGAAGCGATATAGCCGACGGCCTTGAGGCCATGCCCGTCATTGAGCTCGGCGCTGTTATCAGACTTGAAGTTCAGCACAGCCACGGAGCGCTCTTGCTTTCCGTTCCGGTTCTGAGATCGGATGGCGGCCAGCGCTGTGGCGGCGTCTTCATCCGTCAGCCATTGTCTGAGCACGGGCGCCGGATCAACCCAGGCCGCCGCGGAGAGAAGCGACATATTGGGGTTCTCCGGCAGGAAGACGCCCATGCGCGCTTTCAGTTCGGCCTGGGCGCCTGCAGGGCGGTAGAGATGGACCGCCCAGATGAACGAGCTGGACCCCAGGGCGTGCACCAGAAGGAGGGAGCGGTTGACATGGGAGGCGCCGCCGCCCGCATTTTGCAGGAGTGTGTAAACGCCCTGTCTTTTCAGCTCGTTCTGAAACTCGGGGGCTTCACCATACACAAACCGGCTCAGCATGGCCGCCATGAGCTGGTCGCGTCCGATAGACTCATGGTCCACAGGTACGCCATGGGCTTCGAGGCCTGAGTTGATGAAGAAGCGCCTGACTGCGTCGCGCACACGCTCCTGTCGCGTCAGTCTGGCGAGCTTTTTGGCGAGCGCCTCTCGCTCTGCCGGGCCGTTATAGACCAGCTTGGCGACCTGCTTGGCCAGCTTGGTCACATGGCCTGGGCGCCCGGGGCGCCAGTCATGGCTGTCCAGCGCTTGGCCCAGCTGGGATTCGATCCAGCGTTCCGACACGATCGCGCGCGTGCGGACAGTCAAAATTGCGTCGGCCAGCTTGCGGCATGACTCCGCGCTGACCCTGTTTGGTTTGTTGGCCATAAGCCCCCTCCGTTGAACCCCTCAGTTCCGGTAAGCGGGCACCTTAAGCAGGGGATGTGACGGTTTCAACGGATGTGGCGCTTTCCGGCGCGTCCAGACTGGCGCTGAGGCTTGGAGATGACATCCCCCGCTGCTATGGCTCGCAGACCGGGTCCGGGACCCGGTCCTGTCAGCCCGTGCGGGGGAGCTCAGCCCATGCGTGTCGCCATGATCGGAACCGGCTATGTCGGCCTGGTGTCCGGAGCCTGTTTCGCCGATTTCGGCCACCATGTGACCTGCATCGACAAGAATGAGGACAAGATCGCCCTCCTGCGCAGCGGGGGCGTGCCGATCTATGAGCCGGGCCTGGACCTTCTTGTCGAGCGCAATGTGCGCGAGGGCCGGCTGGACTTCGCCACCGACCTGTCCGATGCGGTGCGTGAAGCGGATGTGGTGTTCATTGCCGTGGGCACGCCCTCGCGGCGCGGCGACGGGCATGCGGACCTGACCTATGTCTACGCCGCCGCCGAGGAAATCGCCCGCGCCATGGACGGCTTCACCGTCGTGGTCAACAAGTCCACCGTGCCGGTGGGCACAGGCGACGAGGTGGAGGCGGTGATCGCCAAGGCGCGACCCGATGGCGATTTCGCCGTGGTGTCGAACCCGGAATTTCTGCGCGAGGGCGCGGCCATTGACGATTTCAAACGTCCCGACCGGGTCGTGGTGGGCACAGAGGACGAGCGCGCCATTGCGCGCATGCGCGAGCTGTACCGCCCGCTCTATCTCAACGAGACGCCCATCGTGTTCACCTCGCGGCGCACCTCGGAGCTGATCAAGTATGCGGCCAACGCCTTCCTGGCCATGAAGATCACCTTCATCAACGAGATGGCCGATCTGTGCGAGCAGGTGGGCGCCAATGTGCAGGAAGTCGCGCGCGGCATTGGCCTGGACAACCGCATCGGCGCGAAATTCCTCCATGCCGGTCCGGGCTATGGCGGCTCGTGCTTTCCCAAGGACACCCTGGCCCTGGTGCGCACCGCCCAGGAGGCCGGCGCGCCGGTGCGCCTGATCGAGACGGTGGTGGACATCAATGACAAGCGCAAGCAGGCCATGGCCGGCAAGGTCATCGCGGCGGCGGGCGGATCGGTGGACGGCAAGACGGTGGCCGTGCTCGGCCTGACCTTCAAACCCAATACCGATGATATGCGCGATGCGCCCAGCCTGGATATCATCCCGGCCCTGCAAAAGGCCGGCGCGCGGGTGCGCGCCTTTGATCCGGCGGGCATTGAGGAAGCCGAAAAGCTGCTCAAGGACGTGGACTTCGTCACAGGCCCCTATCTGTGTGCTGAAGGCGCGGACCTTCTGGTCATCGTCACCGAATGGAACGAGTTCCGGGCGCTGGATTTCGGGCGGCTGAAAGCCGCGCTTAAACAGCCGCTGATCGTGGATCTGCGCAATATCTACGACCCGGGTGAAACCGCCGCACGCGGCTTCACCTATGTCAGCGTCGGACGCCCCTGAAGAACGCTACAGCCCGCCCAGCGCGGTCATGAAGTGATAGGGCATGGAGGCGGGCAGGAAGTCCTGGGGTGCGCCGCCTGCTTCCCGCCGATCGCACCATGCGGGGCTGGCTTCATCGATATAGGCGTCCAGGAAGGCGGCCAGCTCGCGGCCCGCCTGGCCGGGCGCGGCGGTTTCAGGAAAGCGCAGGCGCGCGCGGATGCGCTCCAGCTGCGGCCAGGCGCGCGCCGTGGCCATGAGCGGGGCGCCATCGGCCGTGACGGCGTCCAGAGAGAACCCGTCCGGTCCGGCGCCGCGCCCGTCTGCAAAGGCGATCAGCCGGCGCGACCAGCTGGCCGTGTCGCGAGCCGTGAGGCGCTGCACCTCGGACAACAGCCAGGCCCATTCATAGCAATGGCCCGGCTCAATGCGCGCGCCCTCCTCGCCGGACAAGCGCGACCAGTCCGGACTGAAGACCTCGCCGACAGCGCCGCTGGCGGGATCGAACATGAAAGCCTCGAACAGCCAGGCCAGTTCGGCGATGCGTGACAGCGCATCCGGGTCTGCGCTGGCCTCATGCCAGACCAGGCTCGCTTCCAGCAGGTGCATGTGCGGGTTGGACAGCTTGCGCCCCGGCGCGGTCTCGGGGCTCGCCCAGCCCGGCGCGCCGTCGCGCATGAGATCATCGATGAGGGCGAAGGCCTCCAGCGCGATGCGTTCGGCGCGCGCCTCGCCGGTGGCCTGGAAGGCCCGTGCGGCGCCCAGGGCGATGAAGGCGTGGTCGTAGAGATCGCGGCGCGCATCGCTGACGCCTGCGCCCGCTTCAAGGCCATGGGCCCAGCCGCCCTCTGGGGACCGCGCCGGACCATCAAGATAGTCCAGCCCCAGATCCACCAGTCGGCTCGCCGCCCCGCCCTCGTCCCAGCCGTGCATCAGGGCGGTGGCGAAGGTGAAGACCTGGCGCGGGGCCACCCGGCCCCGGCGCGGCTGGTCGAGATGAGGCGCGCCGTCCCGGCTCAGCGTCTCGACAAACCCGCCATGCGCCTTGTCCCAGCCCGCCTGCGCCCAGCAGGGCAGCATATGGTCATGGACCCAGGCGCGCGCGCGGGCTGCGAGCGCGGGATCGAGATTGGGGGCGGCGCTGCGGCTGGCGCCCTCCACGGCCTTGCGTACCTCGGCGGCGTCATCGAGCGTGGTGACCAGCACGCCGTCCGGGCTGGCGGCCACGGCGATCGCGCTTAATCCCCGCACGGCCACGCGCGGTCCGGTGGACAGGATGAAATTGCCTGATCCGGCATCCTCGGCCGCCGGGCCGATCAGCACGCTGCGTCCGTCTGCGCCATGGAGCGCCTTGAGGGCGCGCAGATCGCCCAGATCGCTCCAGCCCATGGACACCGGAACCACATTGACCCGTTCGGCCTTCTCCATCACCGCATAGTCGATGGAAAGCGACGGCGCGCGCGCAAAAGCCTCTCGCGCCAGCATGCGCATCTCGCCCGCCGCCATCGGCCCCGCCGCCGGCAGGGCCGCGCGCACGGCCTCGATCATCTGCGGGGCATGGCGCTCGAGCGCTTCAATCATGGCGCCGGCGCGGAACAGGAAAATGCCGGCATTCCACACATGGCGTCCGCCTGCCAGATAGGCTTCGGCCGTCTCGCGCGGCGGCTTCTCCACAAAACGCCGGGCCGGTGTGAAGGGCGCGCTGGCCGCGTCTGCGCTGTCCAGCTCGATATAGCCATAGCCGGTGGCGGCGTGACCGGGCCGGATCCCGAACGTGACCAGCGCGCCGTCCGCGGCCGCATCAACACCGCGCGCCAGCGCATCATGGAAGGCGGCCACATCCGCGATATGATGGTCGGCGGGCAGGATCAGGACGAGATCATCGCGCGCCGCGCACAGCGCCGCAGCCGCTACGGCCGGGCCGGAATTGCGCGCGGCGGGCTCCAGCACCAGCGGCCCGTCTGGCAGATGAGCCTGCAGGGCCGCGCGCCAGCGCGCGCCGGCCACCGCCGCGGCCGGCGCCAGCTCTATGGCGCCAAGGCGTTCAGGCAGGCGCGCGGCGGTCTCGGCGATCATCGCGCGCGCACCGGACAGGGCGTGAAACTGCTTGGGCCGTTCAGGCGTCGAGACCGGCCATAATCGCGTCCCGGCGCCGCCGCACAGGATGAATGGGCGCATCATGATCATTGCAGAGTCTTCCCCAGCCCAGGGCAACGCCCCGGCAGAGGCGCCTGACCCGGTTCTAACTGATTGCCTTTGAGGGCAGAAGGGGGCGGGCGCAAGAGATTGGGGAGCCGGCGCGCGCTTGCGCCCGTCTGCCCTGCGGGCTAGACCGGCCTGGCGCTCAACAGGGAGGGGATCATGGGTTTCAAACCCGTTCGCAAGGCGGTTCTGCCGGTGGCCGGTCTGGGTACGCGGGTGCTGCCCGCCACCAAGGTGATCCCCAAGGAAATGCTGCCGGTCTTCGACCGCCCGGCCCTTCACTATGTGATAGACGAGGCGCGCGAAGCGGGCATTGAGCACTTCATCTTCGTGACCGGGCGCAACAAGGGCGCCATCGAGGATTATTTCGACACCGCCTACGAGCTTGAAGCGACGCTGGAGGCCAAGGGCAAGACCGCCCTGCTTGATGAGCTGCGCGCCGATCTGCCCGCCGCAGGCGCGTGCAGCTTCGTGCGCCAGCAGGCGCCGCTGGGCCTGGGCCATGCGGTGTGGTGCGCGCGCGAGCTGGTGGGCGACGAGCCCTTCGCGGTGATGCTGCCCGACATGATCATGCGCTCGCGCCCCTCCTGCCTGGCGGACATGGTCAGCGCCTACACAGAGGCGGGCGGCGGCAATCTCATCTCGGTCCAGGACGTGCCGCGCTCGCAGGTGTCCAATTACGGCATTATCGATCCTGGCGCGCGCAAGGGCCGCCTGGTGGAGATGCGCGGCATGGTGGAGAAGCCCGCCGTGCAGGACGCGCCCTCCACGCTCATGATCTCGGGGCGCTATATCCTTCAGCCGGAGATTTTCGGCCTGCTCTCGCGCCAGACGCCCGGCGCGGGCGGCGAGATACAGCTCACCGACGCCATGCAGGCCCTGATGGCCTCAAGCGCGTTCCACGCCTTGCCCTTCGAGGGCGAGATTTTCGATACCGGCTCCAAGACCGGCTATCTGCAGGCGGCCGCGGCCATGGCGCTGGCTGATCCCGAACACGGCGAACAGGCGCGCGAGATTTTGCGCGCCCTGCTCGATCAGTCAGGCGGCTGAGCCGGTCTGCCGCCTTCTTGCGCTGCGCCGCTTGACGGCGGCTCGCGCATCACGGACAACAGCTGGCTCGATACAACTTTTCAGGCTTTACAAGCGCCTTGCTGCAAGTCTTTCAGGGGTATGACATGGCGCTGGTCAAGGTCATTCTTGTTTCAGGCTCGACCGTTGAGGTCGAGACAACCGCCATCCAGGCCGATGACCTGGTTGCGGCCTTCGCCCGGTTCGTTGCTGAAAAGCGTGTTCCGGAAAAGCGCACCATCCTGACCCCGAACCAGTCGATCTATATCGACTTTTCCAAGGTGGCGGTGATCCGGCGGGAGTTTTGAGCCGGACGCCGGAGCTTACAAATATCCGGCAATTCTGGGCTTTACGCCGGTATCTATGCTGACCCAGTTTTCACCGCGAATAATCAGATCGCGTGGTTTGCGGGTGTGCGCTTTCAGGAAGGAGCGGCTGCACGCCTGGCCGGGCATCATGCTGTCATGTGTTTCGACCATGATATAGGGAAACCTGTCAAACCAGTCCGCTTCCCCTTCAAACAAATCCTTTTCAGCGCCTTCTATGTCCAGCTTTAAAAGAAAGGGCTCAAACCCCAGGCCGATGAATTCATCAACAAGACTTTTCATCGTAATGGAGCGTACTTTTTCACCTTCGCCTTCAGTGCGGGTTACATAGCCCCATTCGCCGCGGCCCGGGTCCACAACGACGAGCCATCCATTCTTCGCCCCAATGGCCGCGTGAACCGGCGATACCTTCAGACCCTGGCAATTGATCTCGATCAGCTTGAAATTGTCGTGATCCGGTTCGATGGATACGATATGGGCTTCAGGAAATTGGTCTGCGAACCAGATGGCCGCCGTGCCGATATTGCCTCCGCCATCAATGATGAGGGGGCGTTTCCCGGTATCAATATACTGTCTGTACAGCGCGTCCAGCCATCTGCCGTGGGTATAGGGCAGCAAGAACTGTTTCTGCTTGAAGGTCTGGGACACCACGGCCTCGTCCGAGCGTGTGTTCCTGATTGTGAGTTTCCGCTCGCCCCGGGGTGTTGTGACGGTGACTTCCATTGTGTTTTGAGTCACATCTCGTCTCCTGAGTTTTTCAGCCCGGATTTAGTTGTAGAAGAATGGGGAATTCTTGAGCGTAGGACCGGATGAAGCCGGGTATGTTATTGTCTATATCTTCATAATCGTAACGCGTCTTCTGAGCCAGCACGAACGCCTTGAGCGCTGCGTACTGGTCCTCGCGGGCATCCACCAGGCCGGGCTTGGTCCAGCTTTCGGAGTGGGCGAAATTCTGGACCTTGCTTTCCAGATATTGCCGGTAGCCGCCATGCATTGAACTGAGATGCCAGCCAGCTTCTTCAATCACGAGCTTGTTGAGATCGGGCTCGATAAAGTCATGTATAGGACGGTGTTTTTCATGAGGTTCAAGCGCAAGCCTGAAATTGGAGGGAACCGTCTTGCCGTCCTTGATGATGAAGCGGCGCATGAAATGGATGTCATTGCGTTTGCAGGTTGACGCGCGGGCGGCATACCCTCCTGTGAAGGGCTGCTTCACAAAGCCGCTGCTGGCGATCGAGGCTCTGTAGTCAAACAGGCTGAACGCGATCACCTGCTTGTCTTCAATCCGGGCGTCAACCGTTTCGAAAACCGGCTCGGCGAGGACCTCGTCA
Source organism: Alkalicaulis satelles (assembly GCF_008630495.1). GTDB lineage: Bacteria > Pseudomonadota > Alphaproteobacteria > Caulobacterales > Maricaulaceae > Oceanicaulis > Oceanicaulis satelles. Next base: position 270,036 of record NZ_VWOJ01000003.1, on the reverse strand, counting down.
ATATCGAGTATATACACCACGCAGTCATCAGGCAGGTGGCCGATCACGCGCCGGGCGGCGTTGCGCATGGCCCGCTCCAGCGGCCAGCGGTTCTCCGGCGCGGGCCGTCCCGCCGAGCCGATATAGGCGGTCTGTTCCACGTCCGGCAGGTCATCGACCTCCACATAGGTGGTCTTGCCCAGACCGCATTGCATTTGGGACCGGTAGTTTTTGAAATACATGAACTTATCGCGGCCTGCGAAAGTCTTCGTCGCTTCGAAAATGAAGATATGGTCCATCAGACGGGACAGATGGCCGATCTGCAGCTCAGCCGCCCAGACTTCCTGAAACATGGGAAGGCACGCTACACGCATCACAAGTCGCCCCGGTTCTGCACGATTACAGATTTCGTTTCGATAGGGCCGCTTTCAATATCCCCGACAAGGCCTGAACCTGCTCGCGCGGCGCAGCAAAGGCTTCGAAAAAGCCGAACCAGCTGTCAGGGGTCATCGGCTCGCCGGTAAAATCCAGCGCCACATAGCCCAGCCCGTGAAAATAGGCCGCCACCTCGCCGATGGTGAAGCCGTGGACCTGGGGCGCGTGCACCGAATTCTCGAACGCCACAACGGGCCGGTGCTGGGCCAGCGTGTCGCGTGCGCCGAACAGGGCGTGCAGGTCCGCCCCTTCCAGATCCAGCTTGATGAAGCCGACGGGCAGGCGCTCGCTGATCAGGACCTGATCAAGCGTGGCGGCGTCCACAAATACGGTTTCGCGGTACGCCATATCGGTATTGCCGTGCCAGATGGTCGGGCGCTGGTCATTGCCCGACAGGATGGACGAGCGTCCCTCATGGCTGGTGGAAGACCCCCAGGCGATGCGGGTGAGGGACGGATCACGCTGCAGCGCCTTGCGCACGATGCGCAGGCGCGGATCGCCCGCAGCCTGGCGATTCAGGATGGATTCCAGCCGGCTGGCCATGTCCGGATCGGCTTCCACGGCGACCACCCGCTTGCAGCCCGGCAGATCAAGCATGCGCAAGGTGTGATAGCCCTTGTGAGCGCCGCCATCGACCATGAGAAAGCCCGACTGGCCCGCCATGAGCGCGCCATAGACCTCGCTGAGGATGGCCTCAAGCTCCATCTTGTTGGCCAGGGCGTATTGACGGAAATCGGGAAGGGAAACCATTGGGGCGCTTGCAGTATTGCAGGCCCCAAGGATGCGGCGCCTGTCCAGCGCCCATGAGTAAGCACGGCGCCGGGCGCGTGCAACTCCTGCATTTTATCCTGTTGCAGCCTTGCGCGCATACATGGCGGCGTCCGCCGCAGCCATGGCTTCGTCCACGCCGATGCCGGCTTCCAGGGCGCGCACGCCCCAGGCGGCGCCGACGTGAAGCGTCTGGCCTTCGTGCACGATGGGCGTGGCCGCCAGCGTGCTGACCAGTTCCTCGGCCTTGCGTTCTGCGGCGCTGACGGGGGTGAGAGTGAGCACGATGCCGAACTCGTCTCCGCCCAGGCGCCCCACCGCATCGGTTTCACGCACATGCGCGGCGATCAGATCGGCCACCGCGCGCAGGGCGGCGTCGCCCGCCGCGTGTCCGTGGGAGTCATTGATCGCCTTGAAGCCGTTGAGGTCGAGGAAGATCAGTGAGGAGGGCGCGTCATGGCGCTCGGCCAGGGCCAGGGCTTTCGAAACCTCGCGCAGGAAGGCGCGCCGGTTGAGCACCGGCAGAAAGACATCGTGGTCGGCCAGGGTTTCCAGATCGCGCACCTTGGCGCGCAGGGCCTCGGTCTCGCGGCGCAACTGGTCCACCTCGCCCATGAGCGAGAGCAGGGCGCGCTGGACATTGGGAGTCAGCTCGGCTTCGGGCACGCCCATGATGGACGCAGTGTCCGGCGCGCGCGGGGCGCTGGCGATCCCCGTGACGGACGGGGTGGCGGCGGCGCGGCCCGAGCTGGCGGGTTCGCGGCGGGATGCGGCGCTGAGCGGATCGCCGGGACGGATGCGCATGGGGCCTCCCCCAGTCAGAATGGGCCTCAGGACACACTGTCCAACGCGTGCGGTTAAGAAAGCGTTCACCAAAGCTGATGGCGCCGCCAAACGGGCGCGCCGGGGGGCGGGACTGGACAGGCTTGCCCGCACCCGGCCAGTCTGGCGCTCATGAATGATCAGGCTTCCAATATCGTCATCCTCACCGGCGCGGGGGTCAGCGCAGAGAGCGGGCTGGGCACGTTTCGCGACGTTGGCGGCATATGGGCGAAATTCGATCCCATGAAGCTCGCCACGCCCGAAGGCTATGCCGAAGATCCTGATGGGGTTCTGGAATTCTACTCCGCCCGGCGCGAAAACCTCATCGGCGCCCGGCCCAATGGCGCGCATCTGGCGCTGGCCGGGCTGGAACAGGCCTGGATGATGGCGGGCCGGGGCGACTTTCTCCTGGTCACCCAGAATATTGATGATCTGCACGAGCAGGCCGGCTCGGCGGGCCTCATTCACATGCATGGCGAGCTTCTCAAAACCCGCTGCACGGCGTGCGGGCATGTGTTCGCCGACCGCGAGGCGCTGGCCCTGACGCGCATCTGCCCGTCCTGCGGCCATGCCGGCGGGCTTCGCCCCCATGTGGTCTGGTTCGGCGAGATGCCGCTGGGCCTTGATCCGATCTATGAGGCGCTCGCCCGGGCCGATCTGTTCGTGGCCATCGGCACGTCCTGCACGGTCTGGCCGGCCGCCGGGTTCGTGCAGGAAGCCAGGGCGGCGGGCGCCTGGACGGTGGAGCTGTCGCTGGAGCCCGGCGAGGTCAGCGCCCTGTTCGATGAGCGCCATTACGGCCCGGCGACGCAGATCGTGCCCGACTGGGTGCGGCGGCTGGCAGGATCAGACTGAGGAGACAAGCCGATGAAACCCAATGACCAGCGCGCGCCAGTGCCCCGGCGCAAGGATGACGATCACACCCGCGAGGCGGCCGCCGAGCGGCGCGAGTTCATCGAGGCGCGCAGCGGCGCCCGGCTGACCCATGTGGGCGCCTATTCCTTCGATCCGGCGGTGACGCGCGGCAATATCGAGAACTTCATCGGCGCAGCCCAGGTGCCCATTGGCCTGGCCGGTCCCTTGCGCATTCGCGGCGAGCACATACGGGACGAAGACGTCTATGTGCCGCTGGCCACCGCAGAGGGCACTTTGATCGCCAGTTATAACAGAGGGATGCGCATCCTGACCGAGGCGGGCGGGGTGACCACCACCATCGTGGAGCGCTACATGCAGCGCGCGCCGGTCTTCCATTTCGACAGCGCCCGCGGCGCGCGCGATTTCGCCCGCTGGGTGGACGCGAATCTGGACCCCATCCGCGCCGCGGCCGAGGCGACCAGCTCGGTGGCCAAACTCTCCCATATCGAACGCTACGCCGTGGGCCCCATGCTCCATCTGCGCTTCAATTTCGAGACCGGGGACGCGGCCGGACAGAACATGTCGGGCAAGGCCGCCGACGCGGCCTGCCGCTGGATCGCGGACAATCATCCCGGCGGGGCGCGCTACACATTGTCGGGCGCCATGGACACCGACAAGAAACACTCCCAGCTCAACGTGCTGCATTCGCGCGGGGCGCGGGTGGTGGCCGAGGCGCGCCTGCCGTCAGAGCTTTTGAAAGCGCGCGTGGGCGTGGAGGCCGAGGCCCTGTTCCGCGCCCGGCTCAATTCCTTCGCCGGCTCGGTGATGGCCGGATCGGCCAATAACGGCATGCACGCGGCCAATGCGCTGGCGGCCCTGTTCATCGCCACCGGACAGGACGCGGCCAATGTGGCCGAGAGCCATGCGGCCATGACCTATGTGCGGCTGGAGGAGGGCGGCGCGGCCTATTACTGGTCCATCACCCTGCCCGCCCTGATCGTGGCGACGTTCGGCGGCGGCACCGGCCTGCCCACCCAGGGCGAATGCCTCGATATTCTCGGCTGCCGGGGCAAGGGCAAGGTGGGGCGCTTTATCGAGATATGCGCCGCCACGGTGCTGGCCGGAGAGGTCTCGCTGGCCGGCGCGGTGGTGGCGGGCGACTGGGTGGACAGCCATGAGCGGCTGGGCCGCAATCGCTGATCGGCCTCGACAAATCAGGCGATGATGTCGGGATTGAGGATGTCCTCGAGACGGAAAATCTCGTCCTTGAGCGACAGCTTGCGTCGCTTCAGGCGCATGATCTTGAGCTGGTCCACAACGCCGCACATGGTCAGAAGGCGCACTTCCTCATCAAGGGCGCGGTGCTCGTCACGCAGCGCATCCAGGCGCTGACGCAGGGCGGTTTCGTCAAACTCCCCGTCCATGACTGTGATAGGTCCCTCCAGAATTAGGACGGCGTTTCGCACTGCAGGGCAGGCGCGCCTGATCTGACCGGTCGAGAATGCCGGGACGGCGAGGGGCCAGGCTGGCGGCCTCAAGCGCCGTCCCTTGAGGATGCAGGGATATTACACGCTTTCGAGCGCGCCGAAAACGGATTCGACAAACAAGTGCGGCGCTATGTCCAGCCTCATCCTGGCCGCGCAGGCGGCGAGCCCGTCCTCAGTCAGCGCGCGCGGGGCAAGGCCTGATGGCCGGGCGCCCTGTAGCGGCTCCAGCGCCATTTGCTGCAGGCGTTCGGCCTCCAGCTCGGTGGCGAGGATGGCCTGGCGCAGGGCCCTGGCCTCCTCTGGCCGGACGTAATCTGGCGGCGTTTTTAGCACATCGCGCGCCGCGCGCAGCGGCTTGACCACGCCCGCGCTCCAGTCGCGCGACAAGGCGATAGCGGCGTCCAGGGCGGGGGCGGCGTCGCGCCCGTGCGCGCCATGCCAGGCGATCCACAGCGCCAGATTCACATCCAGCCCCGCGCCCTGCAGGTCCAGGCAGGCGTCCTTAACGCCGGGGCGCGGATAGACCGCCAGCGAGAAATCCCAGAATCGCTCCGGGGGCGTGTTCATGGCTTGCGGGTGCGTGCTGCAGGCCGTGCGCCTTCGGTGATGTCCTCGCCCCAGCGCCGTGTTGGCGTCCAGTCCAGCCCGAACAGGTCCAGCGCCCGGCCCACCGACTGATCGATCATGTCATCGAGCGTTTCGGGCTTGGCGTAGAAGGCGGGCAAGGGCGGCATGATGATCGCGCCCATCTCGGTGAGCTGGGTCATGGTGCGCAGATGGCCCAGATGAAACGGCGTCTCGCGCACCATCAGCACCAGCCGGCGGCGTTCCTTCAGCACCACATCGGCGGCGCGGGTGAGCAGGCTGGAGGTCACCCCGGTGGCGATTTCGCTCATGGTGCGCACCGAGCACGGCGCGATCAGCATGCCCAGCGTGCGGAACGAGCCCGAGGCGATGGGCGCGCCCACATCGGGCATTTTGTAGAGATGATCGGCCCGCTCGCGCAGAACGGACGGGCTCAGGCCCGTCTCATAGCTCAGCGTCATCTCGGCGGCCTTGCTGGCCACCACATGGCTTTCCACGCCCAGGTCACGCAGCGCCGAGAGCGCGCGCAGGGCGTAGATCACGCCAGAAGCGCCCGAAATGCCCACCACCAGGCGAGATGCGTCAGTCATGGTTTACCTTGTGACAGATTGTCCGGGTTCCGGAGCAATATGTGATTTGCGTAACACCCCGGTTTGATGGTTCACTCTACTCCCATCCAGCCAAGGAGGCACTTATGGCCGCTGAAGCGCGTATCAAGGAACTGGACGCCCGTCACTCACAACTGGACGCCCGGATCGAGGAAACCCTCAAACACCCCTCCGCCGACACGCTTCAACTCGCTGCCCTCAAAAAGCAAAAGCTCAAGATCAAGGAAGAGATAGAGCGGCTCCGCCGGCGCCAGTAAGGCGGCGCGGAGCGCCATCATCCCCCGCTGTCATGCGGGATGAGACCAGGGGCGGGCGCGCAGGCGTCCGCCCCTTTTGTATTCTGCGCAAGGCCGGACAATCGCCAGCGCGCAGCGCCCGCCCATTGCCCCGCCTGCGCGCGCCCGTCATGGTGCGCAGGCACCAAGGAGCCTTCCATCGCTCAGGACGCTGTCATGCTGCGCGCCCTTCTCGTTCTTGCACTTGCCGCCGGGCTCGCCGCCTGCGCCCCTTCCGGTCCTGAAGCGGCGCCAGAAGCGGCAGGCGGCGCATGCGCCGATGCGCCCGGGCTTATGGCTGATTCGCGTTTTGCCGATGCGCAAGCCGCGTATGAAGCCTGTCTGGCATTCTCAGACCATGACTGGGAAGAGGAGGCCGAGCTGCGCCTGCGTCTGGCCGCCTCATTGATGGGGCAGGAGCATTTTGCAGACGCTCTGAGCGTTTATGACGCGCTGCTGGAGCTGATCGAGCGCGAGACAGGCGATGGGGCGCACCCGGCCGTGCGCCGCAATCGCGCCATGGCGCTGTTGCGCCTGGGCCGTCATGAGGATGCGCTGGACGATGCGCGCACGGCCCTGATGCGCAGCCCCCGTGACGTCACCGCCCATATGATCGCGGGTTCGGCCCAGCTGGAGACCGGCGATGCGGCTGGCGCGGCCGGGTCTTTCGACGCGGCGCTGGCGCTGAACCCGGACAGCGCCGCCGCCCTGTCGGGGCGCTCGGCGGCCTTCGCCGCCCTGGGCCGCCATGACGCCGCACTCGATGATGCCCTGGAAGCGGTCAGCTTTGCACCGGACGGGGCCGGCGCCCTCAACGCGCTGTGCTGGGCGCTGGTCAAGGCCGGGCGCGCGCAAGAGGCCCTGCCCACATGTGATGCGGCGCTGGAGATGCGCCCGGACAGCGGCGCCATCACCCATTCACGCGCCGCCGCCCTGGAGCAGCTGGGCCGGATGGATGAGGCGCGCGATCTCTATGCCCGCGCCCATGAGCTCGACCCGGCGAGCCGCGAGATCGCGGCCGATTACGCCCGCACCCGCCGCCAATGACACCCTCAAGGAGGCCATCCCATGCCTGTCTCTGACCGCGTCGCCATTGTCACCGGGGGCGCCAAGGGCATTGGCGCGGCCTGCGCGCGCCGTTTCGCCGAGGAAGGCCTGAGCGTTGTGATCGCTGATGTCGACGATATCGCAGGCGAAGCGCTGGCCGAGGAGCTGGCGGGCGGCAAGGAGCGCGCGATCTTCGTGCAGTGCGATGTGTCCGACAAGCTGGCGGTGAACAATCTCATGGCCGAGACCCGCTCGGCCTTCGGCCGGGTGGATGTGCTGGTCAATAACGCCGCGATTATCGCCGGGGGCGATATTCTCGATCTGGAGCTGGAGGATTTCGACCGGGTGATGGGGGTCAATCTGCGCGGCGCCTTCCTGGTGGCGCGCGCTGCGGCGCGCCAGATGATCGAACAGATCGAGGCCGAGGAAACCCGCGCCGAGGACTGCCGGCGGCGCTACGCCATCATCAACATGTCCTCTGTCAACGCCAGGGTGGCCATTCCAGACCAGCTGGCCTATTGCACCGCCAAGGGCGCGCTCAACCAGATGACCAAGTCCATGGCGCTGGCGCTGGCGCCCTGGGGCGTGCGGGTCAACGCCATCGGGCCGGGCTCGGTCAATACCGACATCCTCAAATCGGTGATGGAGGACCGCGCAGCCATGAAGCGCATCCTGTCGCGCACGCCGCTCAACCGCATCGGCGATCCCGACGAGATCGCCGGCGTCGCCTGGTTTCTCGCCTCACGCGATTCCAGCTATATGACCGGCCAGTGCCTCTATCCCGACGGCGGCCGCCTGGCGCTCAACTATGTGACCAAGCCGGAGGATTATGAGGATTAGCGGCAGGACGCCCCCCTGCGCTGGCGGTCAGGGTCTGAGGACGCGGCCGGCGACGGCGTCCAGCTTGGCGATCAGGACCGGGTCGCGGTGGGATGGCGGGGTGATGATGGCGTGGTCCAGAGCGCGCTCTATGCCTTGTGGTGAAGGGGTGCGGGCCTGGCCGGACAACGCCCTGGCCAGCGATTTCAGCATGGCGTGGGCGTGGTGGGTGTTGGCGGCCATGACTTCCAGGATTTCGGCGATGGCCACATCGGCGTCCGGCGCGCGCCAGCAGTCATAATCTGTGACCATGCACACGCTGGCATAGGGCAGCTCGGCCTCGCGGGCGAGCTTGGCCTCGGGCATGTTGGTCATGCCGATCACATCCAGCCCCCAGGACCGGTAGAGCGCGCTTTCAGCGCGGGTGGAGAATTGCGGGCCCTCCATGGCCAGATACGTTCCGCCGCGATGGACCTGGGCCACGCCGGCCGCTTCTGCGGCGTCGGCGGCCAGCCCCGACAGGCGCGCGCACACCGGATCGGCCATCGCCACATGGGCCACGCACCCGGCGCCGAAAAAGCTTTTCTCGCGCGCAAATGTGCGGTCGACATACTGGTCCACCACCACGAAATGGCCGGGCGCCAGATGCTCCTGCAGCGAGCCGCAGGCGGACAGCGAGAGAATGTCGGTCACGCCCGCGCGCTTGAGCGCATCGATATTGGCCCGGTAGTTGATGGCGCTGGGCGAGACGGCGTGGCCTTCGCCATGGCGGGGCAGGAAGACGAGATCCAGTCCTTCCAGCCGCGCACGCAGCAGCGGGCCGGAGGGCGCGCCCCAGGGCGTTTCCACGCGCGTCTTGCGCACGTCCTCCAGGCCGTCCAGGGCATACAGCCCCGAGCCCCCGATCACGCCCAGCACAAAGCGCTCGCTCATCCCTCGCTCCTCCAATAGGCGTCCGGCGCGCCGGGGGTCCAGCGGCTGAGCTCGGCCCAGCCTTCGGCAGCGCGCATCACGGTCTCGATGAACGGGCTCTTGATCGCCTGGTAGGCGGCCCGGTCCTTCTTGGTCTTGTCGGCCAGCGCCAGCTTGAAGGCGCCGTAATCGCGCCGGGCGGCCGGGTCGGCGCGCAGATAGTCGCGCATCAGGAAGGTGCGCCGCGCCGCCGCCGCGCCATTGCGGCGCACATGCACATGCACTCGGCGGCAGCCCTTGGGCTCGCGGAAGAACAGCTTGCGCCAGTCATCGGCGCCCAGCACGGGCGCAGCGTCAGCGTGAGGGATGTCGCTGGTATTGTCCGGCGCATGGCGGAAGCCGGCCCCGCTCATGGCCGCAATCACCGCTTCGGGTTCGTCGAGCCGCACCACCAGGGCCTGGATGTCGATGACATTCTTGGCCGCCAGCTCCGGCACGGCGGTGGAGCCCACATGGTCCACGCGCAGCGCCAGCGCCTTGAGCGCGCCCGCCACCCGCTCGGCCCACTCATGACCTTCCTCGATCCAGGCCGGATCGGGCGGGGCGACATCAACGGGGTCCTTCTTCATGGGCGCACGTCATCCAAGGCTGGCGGAAGGCCCTCTGCCTAGCCCAATTTGCGCGCGGGCGGAACAAGGACGCGTCAGGCGTTCTCGAAGCCGTTCGCGGCCACCTTTAGCCCCTTGCGGAACAATAACCAGGTTATAGCCAGACAGCCCGCCAGCACGACGGCTTCCGCTGCGCCCAGCGCCAGGACCGGCAATTCGGTGAGATAGGCCAGCGCCCACACGAAAGCGCCAATGGCGCAGAACAGGCACGCGCCTGCGAACAAAGAGCCCGCCGCCGCGGCGATCGCGTCGGAAAGGCTTACGCGCCCGGCAGGGCGCACAGTGATGTCAGTCATCGAAAGAACACTCAAAAGAACACCGGCCAATTCCCGGCCCCTTACAGATGCGCCTTCGCCCGCCCTTGCGGAAGCAGGCGCTTGTCTGCGCGGGGTGCGGCAGGATGACGCAGGCGCATGCGCCCTGAACAGGGGATGGCGCAAGGTCCGGACATGGCGCCAGGCTCGACGTCATGATGACGATCACATCTCTGGCCGTACTGGCCGCCGCCCTGACGGGCCAGACCCCGCCGGTTCCTGAAGCGCCAGTGCGGGACGCGCTGGATGTCTATTGCTATGAGACCGCGCAGCTCAACGCCTGGACCGGGGTTTTGTCCGAACGGGGCGGTGAGGCAGGCGGGCCGGACCATTTCATGCTGGACCGGGCCAGCGGGGCGTTCGTGGAGGGTAAGACCGGCTCGAAGGCTTTCAGCACCGGGTCAGGCCGTTACGCGCTGCAGCCGCCCGATCCCTGGTATCCGGACAGGATCACGGGCGCCATTCCGGGGCGGACGATATTCTACGGACTGGACCAGAACAGGGCGGGCATGGCCATTGTGGTCGAGGCGCCGGCCTTTGTGACGGTGTACGCCTGTCAGGCCATCGAACCGCCGCGCAGCAGCGCTTACGGATATGAAGGCTGGGGCTTGCCGGTCATACCAGAGTAGCGTCCGTCGCTCTGGCGCCAGGACGCTTCGGGTCAGCGCCGCGTGGCGCGTAAACACTCGCTTCAGGGCGCCTCAGACCGGCTTCAGACGAAGGGCGTGCAGGCGCTGATAGGTCTCCATGGCCGCATCGGCCACGCCCTGCAGGCGGGCGGGCAGGACGGGCAGATCGCCCTCCGGCCCGGCAAAGCCGGTGCTGGCGTGCACCGCCGCGTACCAGTGGGGCCCCCACACCCCGTCCTCGGGCCGCCCGCCGGCTGTCCAGCTGAGCATGGCCGGGTCGAACCCGATGCCCAGCGCCTCGCAAAGCGCCGTGAGCGCGGCGCGCGGGTATGCGCGGATATCGGCGCTGTCGATAATGAAGGCAGGCAGGCCGCGTGCAGCAACCTCGTCGAACAGCGCGCTCTGCTGCGGCACGCCCAGATCCTCCAGCGTGGGGTTTTCGTGGCGCGCGTCAAAGCTCGCCGCCACGCGCGCCGGGTGGCGGATCAGGAACACATTGGCGCATTGATCGAGCCAGTCCCGGCGAAACCCGTCCAGCATGTGGTGGCACATATGCTTTTGATAGAAGAGCGCCTTGCCGCCGGGAACCGGCCCGGTGAGATGCGCGATCACAGCGTCCGGATCGGTCTCGCCGGCCGCGATCACCGCGTCGCGCATGGGGTGATCGAGCCCGGTGCGGGCGAGATAGGCGGCGTAGAACGGCTCGTCGATCACCGCGCAGTCCGCGCGCGAGCCGAAGGCGTACATCAGCGCGGTGGAGAGATTGCGCGGTCCGGACCACATGGCGAGGCGCATGGGCTCAGCCTCCCACAAGCTGCTTGTAGAGATCACGGAGGCGCTGCGTGACCGGGCCGGCGTCGCCGGTTCCGATCACCCGCCCGTCAATCATGCCCACCGGCGTCTGGGCGCCGAACGTGCCGGTCAGGAAGGCCTCGTCTGCGCCATAGCAGTCCACCAGCGAGAAATTGCGCTCGAACACGGGGATGGCGTTCTCCCGGCACAGGGCGATCACCTTGCGCCGTGTGATGCCGTTCATGCAGTAATCGCCGGTGGAGGTCCAAACCTCGCCCTTGCGTACGATGAAGAAATTGCAGGCGTTCGTGGTGTTCACAAAGCCATGCACGTCCAGCATCAGCGCCTCGTCCGCCCCGGCCTTCTCTGCGGCGATGCAGGCCAGGATGCAATTGAGCTTGGAATGGGAGTTGAGTTTGGGGTCCTGGGTCATGGGCAGGCCGCGCAGATGCGGGACCGTCGCCAGGCGCACCGGGCGCGGCAGTTTCGGGCGTGAATGCTCCATGATGATGGCGATGGTCGGCCCCTGCCGCGACAGGGAGGGATGCTGGAAGGGCCGGGTCTTGACCCCGCGCGTGACCATCAGCCGGGCGTGGGCGTCGGTGACCATGGCATTGGCCTGGCGCGTTTCCTCCAGTGCGGCGGCGATCTCGTTCTTAGTGCGCCCGATATCAAGGTCGATGGCGCGCGCGGCCTCGAACAGACGGTCGAGATGCTCGTCCAGAAACGCCCAGCGCCCGTTATAGAGCCGCAGGCCTTCCCACACCCCGTCGCCCAGCATGAAGCCGCTGTCATAGACGCTGACCAGCGCCTCGGCTTTGGGTTTGAGCGCGCCATTGATCCAGATGAGGATCTGCTCATTGCGTGCATCCTCCTCGGCCTGGTGGGTGGTGACGGGCTGGGTCATGGGCGGGCTCCGGTCTGTGCGCCGCCAGCCTAGACATGGCAGGCCTCAAAGGTCATCCCCGCCAAGGCGCTTGTGTAACGCTTTCCACAGGAAGGGGGATGCATAGCATGTCCGGACGCGCTATATGCGCTGCACAAACCGGACCCTGGCGGCCATGTTGCGCCGCCGCGTGCGAGGAGCCAGAGCCATGCAGCTCACCATGATGAAAGCCAAGCTTCACCGCGCCGTGGTGACCCAGGCCGACCTGCATTACGAGGGCTCGATCTCCATCGACGCCGATCTGCTTGAGGCTGCGGGCATCCTGCCGAACGAGCAGGTGGATGTGCTCAACATCAATAACGGCCTGCGCTTCACCACTTACGCCATCACCGCGCCACGCGGCTCCAAGACGTTCGGGATCAATGGCGCGGCCGCGCGCCTGGCCCAGCCGGGCGACCGCATCATCGTGGTGTCCTACGCCGCCATGGACGCCGAGGCCGCGCGCGTGTTCCAGCCCACCGTGGTGCTGCTGGACGAGCGCAATGACGTGGTCAATCCGCCCAAGGCGGCCTGAGCCGCGCCTTACGCCGACAGGCGCTGTTCCAGCTTTTTGAGAAATCCCATACAGGCGTCGAGCTCGCTGATGGCGATGAACTCGTCAGGCTGGTGCGCCTGGGCGATGGAGCCCGGCCCGCAGATCACGGTGGAAAAGCCCGCCTCCTGGAACTGCCCGCCCTCGGTGCCATAGGCCACCACGCGCGGGGCGTTGTCGCCGGTCAGCGCGCGCGCCAGCGCCTCGGCCTCGCCCATCTCTTCAGGGCGCAGGGGCGGCACGTCGGACATCACTGTGACGGTGACGCGTGCGTCCGGCGCTGTGCGGCGCATCTGCGCCTCGACCTGGCGCGCTTCCTCTTCCAGCCGGGCGCCCAGGCCCGGCCCGTCATCCCAGGGCGCCGGGCGCATCAGCGCCTCGAACCAGGCCTCGCGGGCCAGAATGTTTACCGCCGAGCCCCCGCCCATGCGCCCGATGGTCAGCGTGCCATAGGGGGGATCAAACGGGCTGCCGGCGGGCGCGGCGGCTTTCAGGCGCGCCGCTTCCTGGGTCAGCCAGTGCATCAGGCGTGCGGCGTGGGTCACCGCGCACGCGCCGCTTTCCACCAGGCTGGAATGGGCTTCCTTGCCGGTCAGCTCGACCCGCACCGAGTAGAGGCCCTTGTGGCCGCTCACCACCTGCATCTCGGTGGGCTCGCCCACGATCACGCAGGACGGGCGCGGATGGTTGGCGGCGATGCGTTCGATCATGGCCGGCGCGCCCAGGCACCCCACCTCCTCGTCATGGGAGAGCGCGAAATGCACCGGGCGCTTCAGGTTTGCCTTGGCGAAATCGGGCGCCGCGGCCAGCGCGCAGGCGATGAAGCCCTTCATGTCGCATGAGCCCCGCCCGTAGAGCCGGCCCTCGCGCTCGGTCAGCGCCCAGGGATCGCTGGACCAGTCCTGGCCGTCCACCGGCACCACGTCGGTATGGCCGGACAAGACCACGCCGCCATCCACTTCCGGGCCGATCACGGCATGCAGATTGGCCTTGCTCCCGTCCGCGTTCGGCACGCGCTCGCACCGCGCGCCCAGGCCTGAGAGATAGGCCTCCACATGATCGATCAGGGCGAGATTGGAATGGCGCGAGGTGGTGTCGAACGCCACCAGCTCGGCCAGCCAGTCGCGCGCGTTACTGGTCATCGGCCCCGTCCGCCTGTTCGGGCAGGCTGATCAGTTCCAGCTGGAAGACCAGCGCCTGATTAGGCCCGATGGGCCCGCCGCGCGTGCCATGGCGGCCATAGGCGAGATCGGACGGGATGAACAACGTCCAGGCCTCGCCCGTGCGCATCAGGGGCAGAGCCTCCACCCAGCCGGCGATCAGCCGGTCTGAAGGGAACACCGCGCTCTGGCCGCGCGCGAGGGAGGAATCAAACACCGTCCCGTCGATCAGCCGGCCTTCATAATGCACTTCGGCCAGTTCGCCGGGGCGCTGGATGGAGGCGCCGTCCTCAACCGCCTCATCAATGCGGAACTGCAGCCCCGAGGGCAGGGTGAAGACGCACGGATTGGACGCATTGGCTTCCAGAAAGGCCGCCGAGACCGCAGCGTTGTATTGGGCGGTGTTCTGGTCCGAGGCGCGGGCCGGGATGTCGAAATCGGCATCCTCGCCAGAGCGCACGCAGGCGCGCGCCTCGGCGAGCACGGGCTGCAGGGCCTCGGCTTCATCATGAGCCTCAAGGAAGGCGGAGAGGATGTCGGCGGCTTCCTGTTCGCCGCCCGGCGCAGGTTCAGGCTCGGCCGGCGCCGGCTCGGGTTCGGGCGCGGGGCGCTCCCCGCAGGCGGCCAGCAGGATCAGGGCGAGGGCGGGCGTCAGGGCGCGAAGCATGGGCAACCTCTTCAAGACATGTGAATTGACCGGCAATCTAGAGCGTTTCGCGATGTGATGGCGCCCGGTTGCGCAGATCAAACAGGAAAAAGCCCCGGCGTGCGGGACGCCGGGGCTTTGAGGTCGTTCAGACTGCGCGAACCCTTATTCCAGACCGAGAATCTCGGTCAGGAACATGGTCTCGGCCTCGCGCTGGAAATCGCGGTTGGACTGGCGGGCGAAGCCGTGACCCTCGTCCATCGCCACCAGATACCAGGGATCGCCCCCCGCCTCGCGCACGGCGGCCAGGATCTGCTCGGCCTCCGACAAGGGCACGCGCGGATCATTGGCGCCCTGGATGATGAACAGGGGCGCAGTGATGCGGTGGGCGTGATTGGCCGGGGAGATGCTCTCCAGGAAGGCGCGCACTTCCGGATCGCGCTCATCGCCATATTCGGCCCGGCGCAGGTCCTGGCGGTAACCGGCCGTGTTCTCCAGGAAGGTGACGAAATTGGAGATGCCCACGATATTGATGCCGCCGGCCAGCTTGTCGGAATAGTGCATCAGGCTGGCCAGCACCATGTAGCCGCCATAGGAGCCGCCATAGACCACGATGCGGTCTGCATCGAACTCGGGCTGGGCGGCGGCCCAGTCGATCAGCGCGCCGATATCGCGCACTGAATCCTCGCGCAGGAACACATTGTCCAGATTGACGTATTCATTGCCGTAGCCGGACGAGCCGCGCACATTGGGCACCAGCACGGCGGCGCCCAGCTCATGGATCCAGTACTGGAAATTGGCGTTGAAGCCGGGCCGGGCCTGGGCTTCCGGGCCGCCATGGATGGAAATAATCACCGGATGGGGTCCGTCGCCTTCGGGGCGGTGGACGAAGACCGGCACGTTGAGCCCGTCAAAGCTCTCATAATGGACCAGTTCGGGCGCCTGGAAGCGCGAGGTGTCGAGCCCGCCGACCTCCGACTGGGTCCATCGGGTCAGCTCAGCGCTGGCCAGTTCATAACTCCAGGCGTCGCCCGGAGAGCCGGCCGAGACATGGGTGAAGCCAAGCTTTGAGCCGTCCGCGCTGAAGCTCACCGAGCCGATCAGTCCGGTGGGCATGTCCGGCGCCGGGCGCGCCGCGCCGGTGGCCGCTTCGATGATGTGCAGCTCGGATATCCCGCCGGCATTGATGGTGTAGGCGATCAGGGCGCCGTCCGGGGACAGGTCCATGGCCTGCACGTCCCAGTCATGCTCGGTGACCACGCGCTGCGAATTGTCGGCGAGATTGATCTCAAGGATACGGCGGAACTCCGAATCCTCATCGCTGACCACGAACAGGCTTTCACCATCGGCGGAGAAACTCACCGCGCCATAAGCGGCTGTTACGTCCGGATTGATTGGCGAAGCCTCGCCGCTGGCGATGTCCAGGAGCTGCAGCCGGGTCTCGTTGATCGAGATATAGCGCCCGATCACCATGTGCGATCCGTCCGGGGAGATGTCACGCGGCGTGATCGCGCCTTCGCCCTTATAGATCTCGCGGATGGAGGACGGGTCCGCCGGATCGCCCATGAAAATGGCGTAGTCCGGATCTTCCCAGGTGGTGGAGGCGAAGGCGATGAAGGCGCCGTCGCGTGACCAGGCAAAGCCCTGATTGCGGGTGCGGTCGCGGGTGAACTGCACCGAGCGGGCCGTGGCCGGATCGTGCAGGAAGCCCTGGAAGAATTCGTCCCCGCCCACATCGCGCGTGAACGCAAACTGGCCCGACCCGTCCGGGCGCACGCTGGCGCCGCTGGTGCGCTCGTCATAGAAGGTGATCTGGCGGCGCGCGCCCATGGGCGCGGCCACATGGTGGATCTGGTTGGTCTCGCCAAACCGGGTGGTGATGTAGATGCCGCCATCGGGGGCGAAATCGGAGAAACCGGCGCTGCGTACATTCTGATACTGGCGCAGGCGTTCGCGCACGCCGGACGGGATTTCGGGGATGTTCTCCATGACCAGATTGCCACGCGTGACGCGCTCGGGCGAATCGGCGGCCGCGAGTGCTGGGGCGCTGACCGTCATAAGGGCGGCCAGTCCCGCCGTAGTGAACCATTTCATGAGTGTTCCTCCTTGCATCTGGCTGCGCCAGCGCTGCACATGAAGGTGCGCCGGTCAGATCCGGCCCTGATTTGACCCCGGATCAAACACCCGGCCAAGTTCGCAGCTGATGAAATGACACAGATGTGTATGGGGGAAACGGCCCTGGCCTTCCGGGCTCACCACACGAGCGCGGGCGCGCTGTAGCGGGCGGTAAGGTCTTTCACGGCCAGCAGGGCGGCGGCGGCTTGCGGATCGAAGCCGCGTTCAAACCGGGCGTTTTCAATCCCGCTGGTGATGAACAGGGCGTCCAGGCCTTCGCCTTGCGCGCCTGCAATATCGGTGTCCGGTCCGTCGCCGATGGCGAGCAGGCGCGAGGGCTCGGTCTCGCAGCCCAGTGCGGCCAGGCGCTGATAGGCGAGCTCGTAGATGGGCGGGTGCGGCTTGCCGGCCATCACCACGGTTCCGCCCAGCGTCTCGTAAAGGGCCGCCAGGGCGCCGGCGCAATATTGGAGCCGGTCGCCCACCTGCACCACGATATCGGGATTGGCGCACACCATGGGCAGGCGGCGCAGGGCCGCCTCGGTCAGGAGATCGCGATACTCTTCCGGCGTCTCGCGGTCATCATTCACAAGCCCTGTGCAGGCAATGAAGGCCGCCTCGCCCAGCGGCGCGAAGGCCAGGCCCGTCCCCGGATAGAGCCCGTCATCATAGTCCGGACCCAGCTTGTAAGCCGGGCCGGGCGCGCGCCGGGACAGCTCCTCGAATATGGCGTCGCCCGAGGTGACGGCGCCGTCCCAGTTGTCCGGGCCTGCGCCCAGCTGCGCGAGATGGGTGAGAAGGGAGGCGCTGCGCCGGGGCGAGTTGGAGATGAGCACCACCCGTCCGCCCTGGGCGCGGTATTTCTGCAGCGCGTCCAGCGCCTCGGGGATGAGGGCGCGTCCGTCGCGGATCACGCCCCACACATCGCACAGGACGGCGTCATACTCGCGCGCCAGCGCACCAAGGCGAACCAGACCCGTCACGCGCCGCCCGGCCGGTATTCCAGGCCCAGATGGCTGGCGGCGAGGAAGGCCACCACCACGACCAGCGCAGCGATGCGCACCGCCCGGTCCGGCCAGCCGGGCACCACGGAGAAGGGCGGCTGTCCGCCCACTTCACGCACAATCATGCCGGTGGCCATCAGGATGAAGGCGCCCCCCATCAGCACCATGGAGAAGGCCAGGCGCTCGGTTCCCACCGGCGCGAAAAAGCCTGCTAACGCGATGAGGCCCAGCACGCCATAGCCGAGCGTGATCTTGCGCACGGTGGCGCGCGGGGCGTTGGGAGCTTGCGATGACATGGCGCGCACTATGGCGCCGCAGCGTGCGCGAGGCCAGCGGGCTCAGCCGGTGCGGCGCAGGTCCTGATCGGTCTGGCTGAGCACCTCGTCGCGCACCGGGCGCGGGGCGCCGAACAGATGGCCCTGAGCATAGGCGATATCGAGATCGAGCACTTCCACCACCGTGGCCTCGGTCTCGATCTTTTCAGCCACCAGATCGACCCCATAGCGCGCGAACAGCCCGGCGATGTCTTCGGGCGGCAGGGCGCCGGGCTCGCGTCCGGCCACCGGTTCGCCGCCATGGGCGGCGGCCACAAGCTTGTCACCGGGGACTTTGACAAAGCGCACGCCCGCACGCTGCAGCTCGGCCAGATCGAGATTGAGGTCGCTGACCTGATCCAGCGAAAAGCGGAAGCCGTAATCGGCCAGGCGCGCCATATTGCGCGCCGCGATGGCCGAGCGTCCCTCAAAGGCTGCGCGCGGCATCTCGAAAATCAGCGCCCCGGCCAGATCGCCATTGCGCCGCAGGAAATCGAGAAAGCCGGGGAAGAAATCCTCATCGGCCAGCGAGCGCAGGGAGACATTGCAGAACACGCCCACCCGCCGGTCGGACTTGGTCAGCCGGCGCACGATCTGCACGCAACGCAGGAGCAGGATATTGTCCACTTCCGCGATCAGGCCCGCTTCCTCGGCGGCGGCCAGGAAGGCGCCGGGCGCCACCACCTGGCCCGCCGCGTCGCGCAGCCGGGTGAAGCCCTCATAAAAATAGGTGCGCCGCTGGGGCAGCCCGACCACGGGCTGCAGGTAGAGATCGACCCGGTTGGCGTCGAGCGCCTCGCGCACCATCACCGCGGCGTCCTCGCTGGCGGGTTCGGGCTCGGGCGCTTCGGCGGCGTCCAGCCGGGCGAGAATGCGCGCCACCAGCGCCTCGTCGCGTCCCGGCGCAGGCTCCCCGGCCAGGGCGGCGGCGGCCTCTGGGGCGGGCGCATCGATAGCGTCCAGCCGGGTCTGGGCATTGGTAAGGGTTTCGGCCAGCGCGGCGTTGGCGCGCTTGAGCGCGCGCAGCTCGGCCTCGAACCGGGCGCGCTCCTCGGCGCGGGCGGCGGCGGCGTGCACCTGCCCGGCGATCAGGAACACCACTGCGCCCATCAGCCAGGCGAGCTGGGCGCTCATCAGGTTGAAGCGCTGGAACGCGATGGCGGCCACCACCGCGATCATGGCGTAGGTGAGCACCACCAGTATGTCGCTGACGCGGGCCTTCATGCCGGACGGTCTCTTCATCGGTTCGGGCGGCGTGCGCGAATCACCACGCACGGATAACGCCAGACTAGGCTGCGTTAAGCTTCATTGTCACATCGTTAACGCCGGGTGCGCCGGGGAGGTCCGGCTTACGCCATCTTAACCCTTCCGGCGTCGGTCGCGTGCATGAAGACGGGCGGGCGGGCATGATCATCTCATGCAGAGCATCATGGCCACTGGATTACAGGCCTTCTCGCAGGCCAATGCGCGCATGAGCGCGGCGGCGGACCGTATGGTGCGCGCCAGCGCGCCGGCGGATCGCCCGGCCGCTCACGCCTCGCCCACAGAGCGCGCGGAGAACTGGATTGATGCCCTCATTGAGGCGCGCCTCGATATGATCAAGGCCCATCATCAGGCCGCTGCAGCGGCGGCCTCCATCCGCTCGGCAAGCGATCAGGTGGGCGCTTTGCTGGATGTGAAGGCCTGATACGGGCCCGTCAGAGCGGGCGCAGTGCGGCGGTGGCCGTAGCCGTGGCGCACAAAACGCCATCCTCATTCCACAACCGGCCCTCCAGAAACGCCACGCTGGACCCCAGCCGCGACACCTGGCCGATGGCGCGGGCGCGCCCGGTCATCATCGGACGCAGGAAGCTGGTCTTCATCTCCAGCGTGGGCACGGCCGATTTCAGGTCCGTGGCCATGAAGGCGGCTGCGCTCATGGCCTCGTCGAGAAAGCCGGTCACGATGCCGCCCTGGACCGAGCCATTGGGGTTCAGGAATACAGGCCGGGCGGTGAACCAGGCCTCGACCGTCATGGCTTCGGGATCGAGCCCGATCAGCTCGAAGCCCAGATGCTTGGAGACTTCCGGAATATGGGCCGGGTCGGAGAATGCGGCGATGAAGCGCGCGGCAGGGTTGTCAGACACGCTCAGTCCTTCTTGCGGAAGGTATCAAGGCTGACCACCGTGCCTTCATTGCCGGTGGCCGCAGCTGCGCCGCCGCGCGGCGCTTCGCCCGGATCGGGGCGCACATAGTCGAAATGCAGCCGGAAGCCCACGCTCGGGTCATGGAAGCGCGTCACCGCGCGCCAGGGCACGCGCAGATATTTGGGCACGCCCGAAAAGCGCAAGGTGACTTCCCAGGCCTCGTCATCGCAGGCCAGGTCCCAGAACTGGTGCTCGAGCACCACCGTCATTTCCTCGGGATAGGACTGGGTCAGGCTCTCGTCGATATCGCAGGCCGGATCATCAGTGCGGAAGGTGATGTAGAAATGATGGGCGCCAGGCAGCCCGCCGGGGCCGGCGGCGCGTTCGAGCGCCTTGCGCACGACACTGCGCAGGGCGTCCTGCGCCAGCTGGTCGTATTGCATCAGATCCTTGCTCACGCCCCTGCCGCCCTTCTCCAGCCGCCCTTTTTCCTGACAACAGCGAGCCTAGCTCAGTCCCGGCCAGCGTCAATTGCGCGCGGGCGCCTCAAAGCACCAGGACGCGCATTGGTTGCGAAGCCCGGCGCATGCTATCGCCATGGCGGGCGAAGGCCTCAAGAACGCCTTGCACAGGCAGGAAGGAGCGGAATTTGGCCTCAGCAACAAGCGCACTGTCCAGAGCGGTGCGTCCGCCCGACGCCCTGTTCGAACCAGCGGCCTCGCGCGGGCTGGATGCGCCGGTCAGCCTGATCGAGACCGCGCGCCTTATGCGGGCCAACCCCATGGCGATCCTGCCCGAAGCGCTGTTCGACACGCCGCGCCTGACCGGCCCGTATCTGGGCCGCAAAGTGCACGAGATCGCCGGACCCGAACACATGCAGTCGGTTCTGCAGGACAATGTCCAGGCCTGGCGCAAATCGCCGCTCATCCTGCGCATGCTGACGCCGATCCTGGGCGATTCCATCCTCACCGCCCATGGCGAGAGCTGGAAACGCCAGCGCCGAATCCTGCAGCCGGCCTTTGCGCGCCGTCGCATAGAGCCCTTCGCGTCGCTGATGGCCAGGGCGGGGCTGAACGCCGTGGAGCGCCTGCTGGCCTCGGACGGGCCGGCGGAGGTGCATGGCGTCATGAACGACGCCACCTTTCAGGTGATCGAACAGGCCCTGTTCGGCGAAGCGGACGGGTTTGACCGCGGTGAGGTGAGGGCGGCCATCGAGGTCTTGCTGGAGGAGATCGGGCGCATGCGCCTGTCCGATCTGGTTCCCTGGCCGGAATGGACGCCGCGCTACATGACCTGGCGCGCCCGCAAGGCCCGCGGGATATTCCGCGCCGCTGCAGACAGCCAGATCGCCCGGCGCCGCGCTCAGGATGAGCCGGGCGAGGACTTTCTGGGCCTGCTCCTGAATGCGCGGGACGCAGACACCGGCGCCGCGCTTAGCGATCGGGACATCCGCGATACGCTGATGACCTTCATCGCCGCCGGTCACGAGACCACGGCCATCGCCCTGACCTGGGCGCTGTATCTGGTGGCCAATGATCCGGTTTGTCAGGACGCCCTGCGCGCCGAAGCCGATGCGGTCTATGGCGCGGGCGAGCCCGATGCGGAACAATCTGCGCGCCTGGTCTATGCGCGCCAGGTGATCGAGGAGGCGATGCGGCTTTATCCGCCCGCGCCAATTCTCGCCCGGCGCGCGGTGGCCGACACCGACATTTGCGGCCATCCTGTGCGCAAAGGCGATGTGGCGCTGCTGGCCTTTTACTGCCTGCACCGCCACCGCACGCTGTGGGCGCATCCCGACCGCTTCGATCCGGACCGGTTCAGCCCCGAGCGCCGCCCGCGCCACCCCTATCAGTTCATGCCCTTCGGCGGCGGCCCACGCGCGTGCATCGGGACGCGTTTCGCCATGCAGGAAGCGGTGATCGTCCTCTCCCTGATCGCCTCGCGCACCCGCATCACCCCCGCTCACGGCGAGGTCGAGCCGGTGATGCAGGTCACCTTGCGGCCGAAAGGCGGGATGCCGTTACGGTTTGAGGCGCGGTGAGGAACAGGAAAGTGGGGGGCTTCTGTTGCCAGGCGCCCCCCGAACCCCGCCTGACCTTGCTAGAGGTCAGGGCTTAAAGTGCGAGATGCACGCGCTGCTACGCAGCGAGAGCGACCTCTTCAGCATAGTTGTCGTTGGCAACTACTTTGAGTGGGCTGGTAACGAAGCCCATTCGGGCGAAAGCTACGCCTTTAGCCATCCGTCGATGCTAGTCGGCCCCTCATGCCGCCCAACGAGCGGGAATTTGGTGGAGCCGCCGGGATTCGCACCCGGGTCCGGTCTGGTTATTACACGCGCGTTTATCGCCATAGACCGCCGAAGCGGACAAAATGGAATATAAGGGGTCCTGACCGCAGATGAAAGGCGCCCCCATGCGACGCCGCGCGAATGTTCCGCTCCACGCCCTGCTCGCCGCCCTGGCGGGGGCGCTGATACTGGCCGCCTGCGCCGGGCGAGGCGATGTGCCTGCGCCGCCGGGCGCGGACGATTGCGCGCTGATCGCGGTCAGCTCCAATGGCTGGCATGCGGGCGTGTATCTGCCTGCCGGGGCTTTCGCCGAAGACAGCACCCTGCGCCAGCGCTTCCCGCAGGCGCGCTGGTTCGCCATCGGCTGGGGCGATGTGCGCGCCTATCCCGGCCCGCTGGGACCGGTCAACGCCATCACCGCCATCGCCTGGCCCACGGGCTCTCTGGTGCATGCCGCCGGCCTCACCCGCGATCCGCGCGAAGCCTATATGCAGGATTATGTGGATGTGGCGCTGTCCTCGGAAGGGCTGGCCAGCCTTGCAGCGGCCATCGAGGCCGAGCTGGCGCGTGATGAAGACGGCGCCGGGATCGAGGCCGGGCCGGGGCTTGATCCGCGCGGCAGTGCGTTTTTCAAGGCGCGCTCGTCCTATCACCTGTTCAATACCTGCAATGTCTGGCTGGCGCGCCATCTGCGCGGGGCGGGGCTGGATACCGGCTGGCCGGGCGGCCATCTCCTGCCCGCCACCCTGCTATCGCGGCTTGAGGCGCGTGCGCCACGGGCCTGTCCGCCGGGCGAAGCGTCAGCGCGTTAACCCTTTGGTGGCCGGACTCACGGTGAGACCATGGAGTCAGTCCATACAAGGGCCAGCCCATGGCGCTCGCCATCATTCCCGCCCGTGGCGGCAGCAAGCGCATCCCGCGCAAGAATCTCGCTCCCTTCTGCGGCCGGCCCATGATCGCCTGGCCGATCCGGGCGGCGCTTGAATCGGGGTGTTTCGAGCGGCTGATCGTCTCCACCGACGATCCCGATCTGGCCGCCGTGGCGCGCGAACATGGCGCCGAGACGCCCTTCATCCGCCCTGACCATCTCTCTGATGACCGCACGCCGGTCATCGATGTGATCGGCCACGCCCTGGAGACGCTGGAGGCGGCGGGCGAGCGCCATGCCCATGCCTGCTGCCTGTTCGCCACCGCGCCCTTCCTCCAGGCCGGGGATTTGCGCGCCAGCGCCGACCTGATCCGCAAGCCGGGCGTGGAGTATGTGTTCTCGGCGGCCCGCTACGGCTTTCCCATCCAGCGCGCCTTTCGCGTGACGCGCGAGGGCGGGTGCGAGATGTTCGATCCCGGCCAGTTCCATACCCGCAGCCAGGACCTTGAAGAGGCCTATCACGACGCGGCTCAATTCTATTGGGGCGTGCGCGACGCCTGGCTGGAGCGCCGCCCGGTGTTCACGCCGCGCGCCCGGCCCGTGGTGCTGCCGGCCAGCCGGGTCTGGGATATCGACACGCCTGAGGACTGGGCCCGCGCCGAGCTGATGTTCCGCGCGCTGGGCCTGGACGCGCCATGAGGCGTGCGAGCTTTCGCTGTGACGCCGGCGCGGCCATCGGCGCGGGCCATCTCATGCGCTGCCTGACTCTGGCGCAGGCCCTGAAGGACCGTGGCTGGCAGGCGCAGTTCCATTGCCGCGACCTGCCCGGCGCGGGGCTGGATCGCATCGCCGAGGCCGGTTTTGCCTTTCATCTGCACGCGGCGGACGATGCGGGGGAGGTGCGCACGGCGCTCTCAGACGGCCCGCCAGGCTGGCTGATCGTGGATCATTACGGGCTGGACGCCGAATTTGAGCGCGCGGCCTGTCCGCCGGGCTGGCGGGTCATGGTGATCGATGATCTGGCCGACCGCACCCATGATTGCGCGCTCCTGCTCGACCAGACGCCGGGGCGGGCGGCCAGCGATTATGACGGGCGTGTGGGAGAGGACTGCCGGCGCCTGATCGGGCCAGACTATGCGCTGATCCGGCCGGAATTTGCGGCGGCGCGGCGCGAGCGTAAGCCCGGCCCGCTGGCGCGCCTGCTGCTGGCGCCGGGCGGGACCGATCCGGTCAATATGGCCGGCGCGGTGCTTGAAGCGCTCGCTGGGCGCTCTGACCTTCATATCACCGTCGTGCTGGGCGCGGGCGCGCCGCATGTCGAGGCGGTCTCCCGCCTGCTGGTCCAGCGTGGCGACCGGGGCCGTCTGATCACCGATAGCCGGGATATGGCCGGGCTGATGGCGTCGCATGATCTCGCCATCGGGGCGGGCGGGATGAGTGCGCTGGAGCGTGCGGTTATGGGCTTGCCGTCCCTGATCATCACCCTGGCGGACAACCAGTTTCTGGCTGCGCGCACGCTGGACGAGGCGGGCGCGGCGGTGCTGATCGGGGATGCCCGCGCGCCGGGCTGGACCGCCGCGCTCGCCCCGGCGCTGGAGGCGCTGGCTGATCCGGAACGGCGTGTGAAAATGGCCCGTGCGGGGCTGGCGCTGGTGGACGGGCAAGGCGCGGGCCGTGTGGCGGAGGCGCTCGATGCGCAGTGAGCCCGAAATCATGATTGAGGGGATCGGCGCGCTTCATCGCGTGGATGATGAGGATCAGGAGCGTATACTCGCCTGGCGTAATGCGCCCGAAGTGCGCGCAGCCATGTATACACGCCATGAGATCAGCGAGACTGAACACGCGGCCTGGTGGACCCGCTTCATGTCCGATCCGGCCCGTCAGATGTTCATCGCCGTGCAGTCGGGCGCCGAGCTTGGCGTGGTAGGTGTCGAAGCGCCTGCCGGTCCGCAATCGGCCAGCTGGTGGTTCTACGCCGCGCCGGGCGCCCCGCGCGGGGCGGGCCGGCGGATGGAGGTTCTGGCGCTGGAGCTCGTCTTCGGGCCGATGGCGCGCGAGACCCTCGCCTGCGAGGTGCGCCAGGAGAATGTCCGGGTGATCACGCTCCATGAATCGTTCGGGTTCGAGAAGACGGGCGAGATCATGCGCGACACGCCCGAAGGGCCGGTGAAGGCCGTTCAGCTTGCTCTGACGTTAGAGCGCTGGGCCGCGCGGCGCGCCGGGCTGCTGGCTGAGATCGCCCAGACAGGAGACGCATCATGAGCGCCGGTTCCGCCATTCCCGGATTCGCCATCGCCGGACGCGCCATCGGGCCGGGCGAGCCGCCTTTTCTGATCGCGGAGCTGTCGGGCAATCACAAGGGCGAGCTGTCGCGCGCGCTGGCCATGATCGACGCGGCGGCGGATGCGGGCGCTGATGCGGTCAAGCTGCAGACCTATACCGCCGACACCATCACCCTCAAAAGCGATGCGCCCGAATTCACCATTGAGGGCGGGCTTTGGGACGGGCGCACGCTGCATGATCTCTATCAGGAGGCGTCCACCCCCTGGGACTGGCACAAGGCCCTGTTCGAGCATGCCCGCAAGCGGGCGATCACCATCTTCTCCTCGCCCTTCGACCCCAGCGCCGTGGCGCTGCTGGAGGAACTGGGCGCGCCGGCCTACAAGATCGCCTCATTTGAAATCGTGGACCTGCCGCTGATCGCCTGCGCGGCCCGGACCGGCAAGCCGCTGATCATTTCCACCGGCATGGCGCGCGAAGACGAGATCGCCGAAGCGGTCGAGACGGCGCGCGCAGCCGGTGCGGGCGGGGTCGCGGTCCTGCGCTGCGTCAGCGGTTATCCGGCCCCGGCCCATGACTATAATCTCGCCGCTCTTGCGGACATGCCCGCCCGGTTCGGCGCGCCAGCGGGCCTGTCAGACCATACGCTGGACGATGTCACGGCCATCGCGGCCACCGCGCTGGGCGCGGCGGTGATCGAGAAGCATTTCACCCTGGACCGCTCAGACGGCGGGCCGGATGCGGCGTTTTCGCTGGAGCCGGACGAGTTTGCGCGCCTCGCCCGCGCCGTGCGCAGCGCCCATGCGGCGCTGGGCCAGCCGGTCTACGGCCCCAAGCCCAGCGAGGCCGCCAATCTCCAGTTCCGCCGCTCGCTCTACTTCACCCGAGACCTGCCCGCCGGCCATGTGCTGGGCGAGGGCGATGTGCGCTCGGTCCGCCCCGGCCACGGCCTGGCCCCGAAGCATCTGGACGCCGTGCTGGGCCGACGCCTCGCCCGGCCCGTGCGCCATGCCGAGCCGGTGGGGTGGGAGGCGATTGAGGGTGGGCAGATATAGGGCGCGCCGCCCCGGCCCCGGCCACTAGCGGAAAGATTTATTCATCACCGCCTGAGATACTTAGCGCATGCAGTTCTGGTCCTGATCACGGATGAGTTCATGAGCGGTCCCATCATTCATGCGTGTGATGTTGCGCCTGACTGCCGGTATATCGGCATCATCGGTCACACACATTTCAAGACCACTATGGACAACGCCCAGCGCCTCATAGACCGGATCGGGACCGGTCAATACGCCAGCGTCGTGATCGATTACCGCCAGGCCGATCTGGTCCTCAGCCCGCCGCAATACGCCGATTTCTTTCGCCTGACCGGGCCCGCCATCCAGAAGCTGGAACGGTTCGCCTATCTCTATAATGAGCGCACCTGGCTCTACGCCGCCCATGCCTCGCGCAGCATACAGGCGCTCGGGGTGCCCGCGCGCGCGTTCCAGAGCTGGGACGAGGCCGCCGCGTTTCTGGAGGTCTCGGGACCAGACCCGGCCATGGCGGCCTGAGGGGTTTTCGGTCGCCTGGAGGCCCGTCACTCACCGGCGAGCGCGAGGGCCAGCCCTTACTCCGCCGCTTCCGGCGCCGCCGTGCGCAGCTTTTCCGCCTGCTCTTCCACGGCGGCGACGATGCGTTCGACCATCTCCTCGTTGGAGACTTTTTCGGTTTGCTGGCCGGCGAAATAGAGCATGCCAGCGCCCTTGCCGCCGCCGGTAAAACCGAGATCGGTATAGGCCGCCTCGCCCGGGCCATTCACCACGCAGCCAATGATCGACAGCGAGATGGGCTCGGCGATGTGGGCGAGGCGCTCTTCCAGCGTCTCGACGGTCCTGATCACGTCAAAGCCCTGCCGGGCGCAGGACGGGCAGGCGATGATATTGACCCCGCGCGTGCGCAGGCCCAGGGATTTGAGGATGTCGTAACCGGCCCTGATCTCCTCCACCGGATCGGCGCTGAGCGAGACCCGTATGGTGTCGCCGATTCCGGCCCAGAGCAGATTGCCCAGGCCAATGGCGCTCTTGATCCCCCCAGTGCGCAGGGCGCCTGCTTCCGTCACGCCCAGATGCAGGGGGGCGTCGGTGGCCTCGGCCAGCATCTGATAGGCGGCCACGGTGAGGAACACGTCCGAGGCCTTCACCGAGATCTTGTAGTCGCGAAAATCCAGGTCCTCGAGGATGCGCGCATGGTCCAGCGCGCTCTCCACCATGGCTTCGGGGCAGGGCTCGCCATATTTCTCCAGCAGATGACGCTCCAGCGAGCCGGCATTGACCCCGATGCGGATGGAGCAACCATGATCGCGCGCGGCGGAGACCACCTCGCGCACCCGGTCCATACTGCCGATATTGCCCGGATTGATGCGCAGGCAGGCCGCGCCCGCCTCGGCCGCCTCGATCCCGCGCTTGTAGTGGAAATGGATGTCGGCCACGAGCGGGACTTTGGCTTCGCGCGCGATGGTTCGGAAGGCGGCGGTGCTTTCGGGGTCCGGGCACGACACCCGCACGATATCGGCCCCGGCCTCTTCGAGCTGGCGGATCTGGTTGAGCGTGGCGCGCGCGTCCGTGGTGGGCGTGTTGGTCATGGACTGCACGCTGATCGGCGCGCCGCCGCCCACGGCCACCTTGCCGACATGGATCTGGCGGCTCTGGCGCCGGTCGATCATGCGCCAGGGGCGAACTTTGGTGTGGGCTTCAATGGCCATGCGGGATCATGCCTCATGCTCTGGGCATGGATATAGCCTGCTGCGCGCACTCGCGCGAGGGGGTCAGCGTCCGCCCTGGCCGCTCATGGCGGCCAGCAGAAACTCGGAGACCGGGGCGTTGTCTAGCGCCTCGCCGCGCTCGCCCAGCGCGCCCAGCGGGCGCCCGGCCGCGCGGATCAGCACGGCGCCCGCATCGCTGGCGGAGATCACAAGCCCCGGCTCGTCGGGCGCGCGGTAGATATCGCCGGGCTCCAGAAGGCGCGAGACCAGGATGCGGCCCGACGCGTCGCGCACTTCGAGATGCACCGGCGCGCCGGCTTCCAGCACCACGGCGCCTGCGCTGCGCGGACCGGGCAGGCCGGCCCAGATTTCATCAGGCCGGGCGGGGGCGCGCGGTATGCGCGCCTCGGCGTTGGCCTCGGCGCTGATCAGCGCTTCCATGGGCTGGCTGGCGGCGGTGAGGGTCTCGCGCTGGGAGATGTAGTGGCCGTACCAGCCAGCCATGGCCACCACGGCGATCAGGATGGCTGCCGTGCCGATCGTGCCGCGCGGCAGGCGAATTTCGCGTTTTTCCTGGGGCGCAGTGGGCTGGGAGCGGCCGGTTTCGCACTCCACCTCCCGTTTGAACTGGTCGATGCAGCCAGCCGCGTCCAGGCCGAGAAAAGCTGAATAGGTGCGCAGATAACCCACCGCATAGGCGCGCGAAGGCAGGCCGCGCGGGTCCATGGACTCGAGCGCTTCGAGATAATCGCGCTTGATGCGGGTCTGGGAAGCGGCGGAGTCCAGCGTCAGTTCGGCCCTCACACGGGCCTCGCGGAGGCGCTCGCCAAGGGTCATGCCGGCTTCATCCTCCGATCCGCATACAGGGGGCGAAAAGACAGCGTCCATAGGCACATAGGCGGTATTCGCCAGGGAGGTGTCGAGCTTTCCCATCTGCGCCTTGATCCTGATTCGCGCCCCTAAAGAGCGCCCCCTCGTCAGTGTGGCGCACACGCCACGCTGCAAGAGCATTCAATCAAATGCTTGTGAATTCATCAACAGCTTCTTTAGGTAAACCGGCATTTTCTCCCGCCGCCAGCAGCGCTTTTCGCAGATCGGGGCGCTGGCGGGCGATGGCCTCGTCCAGCCAGGACGATAACCGCGCGGCATCCAGCCCCCCCAGCGCGCGCTTGACCGGACCGATGGAGCCCGCCGCCATGGACAGGGCGCGATAGCCCAGCGCGGCCAGAACGCATGCCTCCAGCGGCCGGCCCGCCAGTTCGCCGCACACATTGACCGGCTTGCCTGCGCGGTCACAGGCCTCGCGCACGGTGCGCAACAGGCCAAGGGCCGGCGCGCTGACCGGATCATAGCGCCCGGCGACGCGCGGATTCTGGCGGTCGGCGGCGAAGAAATACTGCATCAGGTCATTGGCCCCCACTGACACGAAATCGGCGAGGTCAAGGCAGGGTCCGGGCGCAAACGCCAGCGCGGGGGTTTCCAGCATGAAGCCCACGCGCACGCTGGCGGGCGGGGTGTGGCCATGACGTTCGGCGTGGCGCAGCTCGATGTCGAGCATGGCGCGCGCCTGTTCGAACTCGCGCGGCTCGGTGATCATGGGGAAGAGCACGTTGAGCGCCCGGCCCGAAGCTGCGCGCACCAGGGCGCGCAGCTGGTAGCGGGTCAGGCCGGGCCGGTCGAGGCCCA
This sequence comes from Alkalicaulis satelles, assembly GCF_008630495.1. Lineage (GTDB taxonomy): Bacteria > Pseudomonadota > Alphaproteobacteria > Caulobacterales > Maricaulaceae > Oceanicaulis > Oceanicaulis satelles. The sequence continues at coordinate 240,337 of NZ_VWOJ01000003.1, read as the reverse complement.
TGCGCAAGCCGCGCCAGCCCAGCGCCGGATTAGGTTCGCGCAGGGCGCGCGTGTAGGGCACCACCTTGTCGCTGCCCAGATCCAGCGTGCGGAACACCACGGGCCGGTCCCCGGCGGCGTCCAGCGCGGCGGCGTAGAGATCAATCTGGGCCTTCAGGCCGGGCAGGGTGTCGGAGACCATGAACTGGAACTCGGTGCGGAACAGGCCGATGCCTTCCGCCCCGCTTTCCTCCAGCCTCATCAGCTCCACCAGCAGGCCGGCATTGGCGGTGAGCGCCACGCGCACGCCATCGCGCGTCATGGCCGGGGCGTCGCGCAAACCCGCATACACCCGCCGGCGGGCCGCCAGGCTCTCTATGCGCTCGTCATAGGCGGCGCGCACCTCTTCCGAAGGGCGGGCGTGCAAGAGGCCGAACTCACCGTCCACGATCACCGGATCGCCGGTCTCCACCCGGTCGAGCGCGCCTTCCACCTGGCCGACCATGGGTATGCCCAGCGCCTTGGCGACAATGGCGGCATGGCTGGTCTGGGAGCCTTCCTCCACCGCAATGCCGGCCAGGCGCGAGCGGTCAAGCTCGAGCAATTCGGCCGGACCAATGGTGCGTGCGATGACGATGGCGTTCTCCGGCAGGCGGCCGTCCTCGCCGCCATTGCGGTCAAGATGGCGCAGAAGCCGGTTGGCCAGATCCTCCAGATCATGCAGGCGTTCGCGGAAATAGGGATCGCGCGCCTGCATCAGACGGGCGCGGTGTTCGTTACGCACCCGCTCCACGGCGGCCTCGGCGGTGAGGCCTGCGCGCACCGCCTCGTGCAGCCGGTCCAGCCAGCCGCGGTCATTGGCGAACATGCGGTAGGCTTCCAGCACCTCGCGCGAGGGCGTGCCCATGGGCGCGCGCCCGGACGCCAGCAGCTGGTCCACCGACCGGCGCAGCCGCGAAATGGCGTCTTCCAGCCGGGCTTCCTCGGCCACCGCGTCTTCGGCCACCATGCGCGCCGGGCGCACATGGGGCTCATGCTTGACCGCCACCCCGCGCGCCAGCCCGCCTGACAGGGCCAGGCCCTGGAAGCGCTCGGGCCGCGACAGGCGCAGCTCCAGCCCGGAGAAGGCCTCGGCGCTGACCAGATCGCCCGAGGCGACGATCTCGGCCAGCAGCATGGCCACGGTCTGCAGGCTCTCGATTTCCTCTTCGGTGCTGGGACGCACGGCGCGGGTCTGGGTGGTGAGCACGCCCACCAGCCGTCCGCCGCGCAGGATCGGCACGCCGACAAAGCTCTTGAACGGCTCCTCGCCGGTCTCGGGCCGGTAGGAGAAGCTGGGATGGTCGGGCGCGTTTTCCACCGAAAACGGCCGGGCGCGCCGCGCCACCAGGCCTACCAGGCCCTCGCCGGGCTTCAGCCGGGTCGTGTGCACCGCTTCGGGTTTGAGGCCATGGGTGGCCGACAGCTCCAGCGCGCCGGACGGGCGCACCAGATAGATCGAGCACACGTCTGCGCCGGTTTCCTCTGCAATGATGTCGGTCAGCCGGTCGAGGCGCTTTTGCGCGTCCTCCTGCACCGCCATCAGATCGCGGATCCGCGCCAGCAAACGCCGGGGTCCGCGCGCGGCAGGCTGAAGAGCCTCTGGCGTCATCTGATCCGTCCCGTCGCTGCGCCCGGCCCGCTATTGGCCAGACCCGGGCCGCAGGCGCAACCCTTGTGAACCGATGACAAACAGCGCCCGCCCGCCTGGCGTCAAGCAGGCAGTTGACCGCAGTTCAGCGCCTAGCCCAGCCCCAGGGCGGCGCGGGCGGCGGGCGTCCAGCCGCAATGGACGGCGCCGCCCGCCTCGATCACCGGGCGCTTGATGAGGGCGGGGTGGTCCGCCAGAAGGCCTGCCGGATCACTGGCGAGACGGGCGCGTTCGCGCTCATCCAGCCCGCGCCAGGTGGTGGAGCGGGTATTGGCCAGAGCCTCTGCGCCCAGCGCCTCAAGCCAGCCGGGCAGGCGGGCGGCCAGGCCGGGATCGCTGCGCACATCGGTGAAAGTGGCTGCAATTCCTGCCGCATCGAGCGCCTTGAGCGCCTTGCGGCAGGTGTCGCAGGACTTCAGCCCGTAGAGGGTCGCGCCGGTCATGGGGCTCACAGCAGCCTGATAACGCACAGCGCCGTCATGATGATCAGCAGGATCGAGGCGAGCGAATAGATGACGAACCGGACCGGAATGAAATTGACCAGCGCCTGGAACAGGCTGTGGGCGATGCGCAGCGCCACATAGCCCCAGGCCAGCCCGATCATCATCGCGTCCTGGCCCGAGCCGGTCAGCTGGATGTAGAAGGCCAGCGCATAGAACAGCACGGGCTGTTCGTGCAGATGGTTATGATTGTCGCCGATCTGGCGCACGCTGCGCGGCAGCACGTCCAGCTCGGACTTTTCCTTCAGCTTGGCGGGGTTGAGGCCGGCCTTCTTCATCGCGGGAATGCGCGTGGCGTACATCCACAGCCACATCACCAGCGTCCAGGCGATCAGGATCAGAACCGGCGTAAGAATGGATTGATACATGATGAGTCTCCCCGTTTTGGGCGCGTCTCTCTGGGCGCGCTGTATTGGGGGCAGTCAAGCGCGAGTCTGCGGCGCGGGGAAGTCCCGCCAGCGTTCTTGCGAGGCGAAGTGATGAAGCGCAGTGCGGGTCTCACGATAATAGGGGCGCCCGGCCCAGCGGGCCCTGACCCCGCGATGAAAGCCGAACGCGCCTTTGAGGTGGAGCGTGCGCGCCTGGCGGCCCAGCAGCGACAAGAGGCCGAACCCGACATGATAATCGGCCAGCGCATTACGGGGCTCTCCGCGGTTCAGCCTGCTCCAGTCCAACTGAAGGCCGCGGGCTTGCGCTTCACCGGCCATCCAGTCGAGCGCCAGACCGGACAATGCTTCATGGCGCTTCTCGCCCCCGCCAACGGCTCCATGAGGCCCGGGAAACCAGGCCTGCTTGATCTGACCAGGCGCCGAGGCCGGATGCGGCTCCATATCGGTCAAGGGCAAGGCCCGGCGCGGCTCGTCAATGGCGCAGGCATGACGCACAGCGCCGATTTCTCTATTGACCACCATGTCGTGAAAGGCGTGGGCGCGATTGACGATCTGATTGATGGCGTTGACGCCGGTGATATTGGGAATGCCGCGCATGCCGACCGTGTCCCAGCAGCCCAGAAACGTCACATATGGCCGGGGCGCATAGGATTCGCGGAAGGTTTTCGCTGCGCTGGAGCCGGGCTTGTCAGGACCCTGGTAGAGCGCCCAGGCCTCCCGGGCCCGCGTCATCGCATCCCGGCGCAGAAGCCCAGAACAATAGATCAGGCCCGCCAGCGACCGCGCCGTATAGGCGCCCCGGGAGTAGCCGAACAGGTAGATCTCGTCTCCGGGACGGTGATTGAGGACCAGAAACAGATAAGCATTGCAAATCTTGGCCTCGAGTCCGGCGCCGAAAACGCCGCCAAGACAGTTCTGCACAGTCTCGCTCACGCGTTCGGACCAGCGTGGCGGCGCGGCGATATGGGGGCTCCCCACACCGCTGTCATAATAGACGAGTTGACGGATGGAATCGCCCGGCAGGACCGCCTGGGCCAGCCTGGCCACATTGGACGGCGTTTCCTGGCCGGGATGTTGCCAGGAGCCGTCACAACACACTACGAGCCGTTGCATCTCACAGGGTCCTCGCCGAATTCATCCGGGCGAGAACCATACGCCAAGTGACGATACAGGCGGACAAGCCTGGTCGCTTGTTACGCTTCGACCTGGCCGTGGCAGTGCTTGTATTTCTTGCCTGATCCGCACGGGCAGGGCGCATTGCGCGGCACCCGGCCCCAGGTTGAGGGATCGTTCGGGTCCAGCGCCGTGGCGGCGGCGCGCGAGGACAGGGGCGAGCGCGGACGCCCGGCGGGCGGCGCGCCAGGATCGCTGTCCATGGTGTTGCGGCCAGTGGCCGGATCGATATGACGCGCCTCGATGTCCTGCGGCGGAGTGGGCGCAGCGGGCGGGGCGGATGGCGCAACGCGCAGATTGAACAGCATGCGCGTGGTCTCGAAGCGCAGCTCGTCCAGCAGCCCCTCGAACAGAGAGAAGGCCTCGGTCTTGTACTCGTTGAGCGGATCGCGCTGGGCGTAACCGCGCAGGCCGATCACCGAGCGCAGGGCGTCGAGCTGCTGGAGGTGCTCGCGCCAGTTCTGGTCGATGGTCTGGAGCAGCACCTGTTTCTCGATCCGGCGCATCAGCTCCGGACCGATATCGGCGGCGCGCTCGGCATAGGACTCGTCCACCGCCTTGGTCAGGCGTTCCAGGATTTCCTCATCGGCGATGCCTTCCTCGGCGGCCCACTCCGTGACGGGCAAGTCGAGATTGAAATAGGACTTGGCCGCCTCCTGAAGCCCGCTGGCGTCCCACTGGTCGGCATAGGCCTTGGGCGGGATGTGGCGAGTGACCAGATCCTCGGCGCACTGGGCGCGCATGTCCTTGATCACGTCAGAGACATTGGCCGCGTTCATGAACTCGATGCGCTGCTCGAAGATCGCCTTGCGCTGGTCGTTCATCACGTCGTCGTATTTGAGGACGTTCTTGCGGATGTCGAAATTGCGCTGCTCGACCTTTTTCTGGGAGGTCTCCACCGCCTTGGTCATCCAGGGATGCTGGATCGCCTCGCCCTCTTTCAGGCCCAGCGTGCGCATGATGGTGTCCAGGCGCTCGGGCGCGAAAATGCGCAACAGATCGTCCTCCACCGACAGGTAGAAGGCGGTGCGGCCCGGATCGCCCTGACGGCCCGAACGGCCGCGCAGCTGGTTGTCGATGCGCCGGCTCTCATGGCGCTCGGTGCCGATCACGAACAGCCCGCCAGCGGCCAGCGCCTCTTTCTTCTTGGCTTCCACATCGGCCTGGATCTCGGCGGTCTTGGCGGCGATGGCGGCCTCGTCCGGCTCGCGCCCTGCGCCCTGTTCGGCCTGCAGCCATTCGGCCACGCGGAACTCGGTATTGCCGCCCAGCTTGATGTCGGTGCCGCGCCCGGCCATGTTGGTGGCGATGGTCACCGCGCCCGGCACGCCGGCCTGGGCGATGATCGACGCCTCCTGCTCGTGATAGCGCGCATTGAGCACCTGGTGCTTGATCTTCTTGGATTTGAGCAGGTCTGAGAGGACCTCGGACTTCTCGATGGACACCGTGCCCACCAGGATGGGCTGGCCGGTCTTGTGTGCGTCCTCAATGGCGTCCAGGATCGCCTTGTTCTTCTCTTTGGCGGTGCGGTAGAGCTCGTCTTCCTCGTCGACGCGCTGGACCGGCCGGTTGGTGGGGATTTCCGTCACCCCGAGAGAATAGATGGCCGCAAACTCGTCAGCCTCGGTGGCCGCGGTGCCGGTCATGCCCGCCAGTTTGGCGTACAGGCGGAAATAGTTCTGGAAAGTGATGGAGGCCAGCGTCTGGTTCTCGGGCTGGATCTCAACCTGCTCCTTGGCTTCGATCGCCTGGTGCAGGCCCTCCGACAGGCGCCGGCCGGGCATCATGCGTCCGGTGAACTCGTCGATCAGGATCACATCGTTGTCGCGCACGATGTAGTCCTTGTCCTTCTTGAAAAGCTTGTGGGCCTTGAGCGCCTGGTTGACGTGGTGGACCGTGGTGACGTTCTCGATGTCGTAGAGATCGCCGCTCTCCAGCAGGCCGTGCTCGCGCAGCAGTTCCTCGATATGCTCATTGCCCTCTTCGGTGAAGGTGCACGAACGCGCCTTCTCGTCGATGGCGTAGTCTTCCTCGTTGAGGTGCGGGATGATGGTGTCGACGGTCTTGTAGAAATCGGTGCGGTCTTCGGTGCGCCCGGAAATGATCAGCGGCGTGCGCGCCTCGTCGATGAGGATGGAGTCCACCTCGTCCACGATGGCGAAATGGTGCCCGGCTTTCTCCACCGGGCGCCCGCCGAACTGGACCATGTCGGCGAGCGAGTACTTCATATTGTCGCGCAGATAGTCGAAGCCCAGCTCGTTATTGGTGCCGTAGGTGATGTCGCAGGCATAGGCCGCGCGGCGCTCCTCGTCGTAAATCCCGTTGACGATCACCCCGGTGGTCATGCCGAGCTTGGCGTAGACCCGGCCCATCCATTCAGAGTCGCGCTTGGCCAGATAGTCATTGACCGTCACGATATGCACGCCGCGGCCCGGCAGGGCGTTGAGATAGGCCGCCAGGGTGGACACCAGCGTCTTGCCCTCGCCGGTCTTCATCTCCGCGATGGAGCCTTCATGCAGGGTGATGCCGCCCATGAGCTGCACGTCATAATGGCGTTCGCCCAGGGCGCGGCGGGCGGCCTCGCGCACGGCGGCGAAGGCTTCAGGCAAGAGCTTGTTCAGGCTCTCGCCGTTGTCGTGCCGCTGGCGGAATTCGGCGGTTTTCGCCTTGAGCTGGTCATCATCCAGCGCCACAAAGTCCGGCTCGAGCGCGTTGATCTTCTCCACCAGGGGGCGCATCCGCTTGACCACACGGTCATTGGACGAGCCGAAAAGCTTGCGGGTGAAGTTGAGCATGACGTATCAGCCTTTTGCGCGGGCGCGGACAGGACGGATCGCGCGCCATCGCCCCGCCGGCGCGCCCGGCAGGACGCATATCGGCCGGGCGGCGTGCACGGACCCGTTTGCACGGGACTTAAGGAGGCCCAGTTTGACTGTCAATCAAGCCCGCCTGCACGCCCTGCTGTGCGCGATCGGCGCAAGCCTTGTTCTGGGCGCATGCTCGGACCCTTCCGAGGCGCCCGGCAACGCCGCGCCGCACGACGGCGCCTTGAGGTTTCTGGATGCGCCGCCTGCTTCATCAACGCCAGCGGCCCGCGTGGGCGACAGCGTGATCACAATCGAGGATGTGCGCCGCGAGGCGCGCGTGAGAGAGCTGAGCGAGGACCCCGATGAGCTGCAGCCCGGCGACCCGGTCTTCCGAGAGGCGCTGGATGCGCTGATCGACCAGCGCCTGCTGGCGCTTGAAGCGGCGCGGCGCGGCCTTCAGCAATCGCCCGAGGCGCGCCGGCGCCTGGCTGCGGCCGAAGAACGCATTCTGGGCAATGTGCTGGTGGAGACCGCGGTGGCTGACGGGGTCACGGACGAAGCCGTGCGCCGGGTTTATGAGGAACAGGCGCGCCTGGCTCCACCTGAACAGGAGGTGCGTGCGCGCCATATCCTGCTCGAGAGCCGGGAGGCGGCCCGGGAAGTATTGCGCGAGCTGGAGGACGGGGCTGATTTCGCGGCGCTGGCCCGGCAGGTGAGCCAGGATCCGGCCACACGGCTGGAGGGCGGGGATCTGGGCTATTTCACCCGCTCGGGCATTCTGCCGGAGTTCGCGCGCATCGCTTTCGCCACGTCTCCTGGCGAGGTGAGCGAGCCCTTCGAGACCGAGGCGGGCTGGCATGTCCTGAAAGTCGTTGACCGGCGCGCCCAGCCGCGCCCGGGGCTGGAGGCGATGCGCCCGAGCATTGTGCGCTTCCTCACCTTGCAGCGCATTGACGCGCTTCTGGAAACCATCCGCGAGACCTACCCGGTCACCATCACCGCAGGGCGTGCGCCAGGGGGGCTGCGCCGGCCTGAGCCCGGGCCTGTGATTGATCCTCAGGCGGATGAGGCGGAAGAAGCGCAAGAAGATCCGGCTGATCCCGGCCAGCCTTAAATCGGGTTTAACCCTGCCTCCATACGCCGCCTTAACCCCTGCGAGGTCATGATGAATGATAGTCCGCCCCGTCTCCTGCTGGTCGCAGCCTGTGCTCTGGTGGATTCTGGCGGACGCGTTCTTATCGCCCGGCGCCCTGACGGCAAGGCGCAAGCTGGCGGCTGGGAATTTCCCGGCGGCAAGGTCGAAGCGGGGGAAAGCCCCGAACAGGCCGTAGTGCGCGAATTGCGCGAAGAGTTGGGAGTGGAGCCATGCGAGCAGTGCCTGCAGCCCTTCGCCTTCGCCTCCACAACGCTGGAGGGCGGACGCTGGCTCCTGATGCCGTTGTTTGTCTGCCGGCGTTGGGACGGGTTCGTGGACCCGAAGGAAAATCAGCAGATCGCCTGGGTGCGCCCGGAGCGTCTGTCGGACTATGCGCTGCTGCCCGCCGACCGGCCGCTGGCCGCCGAGCTGCGCGACCGGCTCGCGGGCGAGAAAGTTTCCTGAACGATCACAGCGGCGCCACCGCCATTGAGTACGGCCTGATCGCAGGGCTGATTGCGGTGGCCATCATTGTCGGCGTCTCGGCGCTGGGCACGGGCAATGACGGGATGTGGACCCATATCGAGGCAGAGGTCAGTGCAGCGCTCACTGGCGGCGCCAGCAGCGGCGGCGAATAGACCTGTTCACGGCTTGCTTGAAATGACCGGACACGGTGAGGCAGCCCGCGAGCGCCGATATCCGCTAATGCCCGTGTGACGAGCTTGATCCGGTGTGTTCAGCTGCGAGGCTGCCTGACAATCACCCTAGCCGAATATGAACGAAAAGTAAATTTCATCCGGATGGAATCCGGTCGTCATCACTGCTGCTGCCGGTCAGATCCAGCCCAGGGCGGCAAGCATGATCCCCGCCAGCGCGCAGCCGCCCAGCAGCGCCCCAATTCCGGCCCGTAAAACCAGTACGGCAATGAGCGCGGCCAGGGTCAGCACAAGGGCGGCCGGGTCGAGGCTGGCGAAGGCCGGAACGGTCATGTCCACGCCATAGCCTGAGATGCGGGTCTGCTGGGCGAACAGGGCGTGCTGGGCGAACCACAGGGCGAGGCTGGCGATGACCCCGGTGACCGCCGCCGTCACCGCGCCCAAAGCTGCGCCCAGGCCGCGCGCCGCGCGCAGGCGCTCCATGAAGGGGGCTGCCGCCAGCACCATCACGAAGCTCGGCGTGAACAGCACCCACAGCGCAATCACGGACGCCAGCGCCCCAGCCATGAGCGGGTCCAGCCCGCCCGCCTCGCGCGCGCCGGCCAGGAAGGCCACGAATTGCAGCACCAGGATCAGCGGGCCGGGCGTGGTTTCCGCCAGCGCCAGCCCGTCGAGCATCTCGCCCGGCTCCAGCCAGCCATAGGTCTCCACTCCGGCCTGGGCGACCCAGGCGAGTACGGCATAGGCGCCGCCAAAGCTCAGCACCGCCATCTGGCTGAAGAACACCGCCAGCGTGCTGAACACCGCGCCCGGCCCCAGCGCCAGCACCAGCGCGCCCACCGGCGCCAGCCACAGCGCGCCGCCCGTCAGTACTGTTCTCAATAGTCCGGTTGCGCTGGGCCGGGCATGGGCCAGTGGTCCGGCGCCGATTACCGCTTGACGCGAGGACTCTGTGCCGGCGCCGCCATGGGCCGGAGGATCAAACCCGCTCAATCCGGCGCGGGCCAGTCCAAAGCCGATCAACGCCGCGCCGATCACCACAGCGGGGAACGCCACATTGAACACGGCGATCGCCACAAACGCCGCCAGCGCCACCGCCAATGCCGCGCGGGTCTTCAGCACCCGCGCTCCCATGCGCATCAGGGCCTGGATGATGATGGCCAGCACGGCGGCCTTGAGCCCGAAAAACACTGCCGCCAGCGGCCCTGCCTGGCCGTGGAGGACATAAACCAGGCTCAAGGCCAGGATCGCCGCGGCGCCGGGCAGGATGAACAACAGCCCTGCGATCAGCCCGCCCAGCGTGCGGTTCAGCATCCACCCGGCATAGACGCTCAGCTGCTGGGCCTCGGGGCCGGGCAGCAGCATGCAGACATTGAGCGCCTGGAGAAAGCGCTGCTCGCTGATCCAGCGCTTCTCCTCCACCAGTATGCGGTGCATCAGGGCGATCTGGCCCGCCGGCCCGCCAAAGCTCATCAGCCCGATGCGCGCCCAGACGCGCACCGCTTCGGCGAGGCTCGGGGCAGGCGGCGGGCCGTCCGCCATGGGTGTTCAGGCCTCGTTGAGCCAGCGCTTGGCTTCCAGGCGCGCGATGGTGCGCTCGTGCACCTCGTCCGGCCCGTCAGCGATGCGCAGGGTGCGGATGCCGGCATAGGCCGCCGCCAGCGGGAAGTCATCGCTGACCCCGCCGCCGCCATGGACCTGGATGGCGTCGTCAATGACCTGCAGGGCGACGCGCGGGGCGGCGACCTTGATCATGGCGATCTCGCCGCGCGCGGCCTTGTTGCCCACCGTGTCCATCATCCACGCCGCCTTCAGCGTCAGCAGGCGCGCGCTTTCGATATCGATGCGCGCCTTGGCGATGCGGTGCTCCCAGATGGAATGCTGGATAACGCGCTTGCCGAACGCCTCGCGGTTCATGGCCCGGCGCACCATCAGCTCCAGCGCGCGTTCGGCCGCGCCGATCGTGCGCATGCAGTGGTGGATGCGGCCCGGGCCAAGCCGGCCTTGCGCGATCTCGAAACCGCGTCCCTCGCCCAGCAGCATGCTGGAGGCGGGTACGCGTACATTGTCCAGCTTGACTTCCATATGGCCGTGGGGGGCGTCGTCATAACCGAACACCGGCAGGTGGCGCAGGATGGTCACGCCCGGCGCGTCGGCGGGGACCAGGATCATGGATTGCTGGCGGTAGGTCTCGGCGGACGGGTCGGTCTTGCCCATCACGATGAACACCTTGCAGCGCGGATCGCCTGCGCCCGAGCTCCACCATTTCACGCCATTGACGACATAGTCATCGCCATCGCGCGTGATGGAGCATTCGATATTGGTGGCGTCCGAGGAGGCCACTGCCGGCTCGGTCATCAGGAAGGCGGAGCGGATCTCGCCTTTCAGCAGCGGGGTCAGCCACTGATCCTGCTGCTCCTTCGTGCCGTAGCGCACCAGAACTTCCATATTGCCGGTGTCGGGCGCGGCGCAGTTGAACACTTCCGACGACCAGGGCACCCGGCCCATTTCCTCAGCCAGCGGCGCGTAGTCGGCGTTGGACAGGCCCGCGCCCAGATCGGAATCGGGCAGGAACAGATTCCACAGCCCCGCCTCGCGCGCCTTCACCTTGAGCTCCTCGATGACCGGAATCACCTGCCAGCGATTTTCGCCAAAGCTCTTGAGCTGTTCGTGATAGGTGCGCTCATTGGGATAGATGTGGGCGTCCATAAAGGCGCGCAGGCGCCGCAGATAGTCCTTGCACACGTCGGAATATTCAAAGTTCATCGTCAGGCTCCTCCCGCGCCGGTCTCTCCCGCCGGCCCGCTCACTCATGTCGGTGTCATCTTAAACATCCTGAGCCAGAATCCACCCGTGACATGACCGCTCTCATCATCCTGATTGCAGTTTTCCTCACCTCGGCCCTGTCGGCCATGCTGGGCATGGCGGGCGGGCTGGTGCTGATGGGGGTGCTGGCGCTGTGGCTGCCTGTGCCTGCCGCGATGGTGACCCATGGGCTGGCGCAGAGTGTGGCCAATGGCTGGCGCGCGGTGTTGCTGCGCCGGTTCATCCTGTGGCGGGCGCTGGGCGCCTATCTGGCTGGTTCGGCGCTGGCGGCGCTGCTCCTGTTCAGCGTCCAGATCGTGCTGGACCGGACCTGGCTGCTGATTGTTCTGGGGCTGGTGCCGTTCCTCGTCTGGTTGCCGCCGCGCCTCCTGCCGCTGCACCCGGAACGGCCTGCGCAGGGTGCGCTGGCGGGTTTTTGCGTGACCGGGCTCAATGTGGTGGCGGGCGTGTCCGGGCCGCTGCTGGACGTGTTTTTCCAGAACACGCGTGCTGACCGGCGCGCCATTGTGGCCACCAAGGCCGCCAGCCAGGTCGCCGCCCATGGCGTGAAGATCGCCTATTACGCCGCCCCGGCGCTGGCCGCGAGCCCGGACGGTCTGGTCTGGGTCCTGATCATCGCCTTGCCGCTGTCCATGGCCGGGACCACGCTGGGCGCCAGAGTGCTGGCGGCGATGAGCGAGGCGGATTTCCGGCGCTGGACGCGGCGCGCCGTGACCCTCATAGGCCTGGTCTATCTGGGGATGGGCCTGGCCGAACTCATGGGAAGCGCCTGATGAAACTGGATGAAGCCGTGCTCGAAGACGCCCATGTGCGCCTGGAGCCGCTCCGGGAGGCCCATCGCCAGGCGCTGCGCGGCCCGGCGGATGACCCCGATATCTGGGCGTTCATGACCCAGCGCGGGGACGGGGCTCAGTTTGACGCCTGGTTTGACAAGATGCTCACCGCCAGCGCCGGACCGGCCCAGATCAGCCATGCGGTATTCGACGCCGCGTCCGGCGCCTGCGTCGGCCACACCGCCTATCTGGAGATCAGCGCGCCCCATGCCCGCGTGGAGATCGGCTGGACCTGGTATGCGGCGGGCGCACGCGGCGGCGCGGTCAATCCGGCCTGCAAGCGCCTGCTCCTCGCCCACGCCTTTGAGAGCGGGGCGGAGCGTGTGGAGCTCAAGACCCATCACCTCAATGCGCGCAGCCAGCGCGCCATCGCCGCGCTGGGCGCGGTGCGCGAGGGCGTGTTGCGCAGCCATTACGCCACCTGGACCGGCCAGCGGCGCGATACCGTGATGTTCTCGGTCCTGAAGGATGAATGGCCTGACGTGCGCGCCCGGCTGGACGCCCGGCTCAGCCCGGATTGAAACCCGCCCGCTCCAATGCGGCCTTCAGGGCCGGCAGGCGCGAGGCGGCGCGTTCATGCACGCCCACCGGATCGGCCTTGAACAGATCAGCGCGCAGCCAGGCTTCCGCCGCCGCGGCCTCCGGGTCCACGCCGGCGAACGCTGCGATGCGCTTGACCTCGCCGCCCGGATCGGCGGCCAGCGCCTCATAGGACACGGTCAGGATGCGGTCGGGAAACAGCATGGACCAGCGCTCGGTGAGCTTGGCGGTCATGGCCATCACCCGGGTGATATCATCAAGGTGATACGTCCAGTAGCGGCCCTTGCGGAAGCGGCGCTTGAACACCGCCCAGGCCAGATCAGCCGGTTCGCGGGTGATGACGATGAAGCGCGCGGCGGGCAGGGACAGGCCGGCGGCGCCCACGGACATCTCATTGAGGCTGGAGGGATCGATGATGCGCCGGGCCTGGCCTGCGCGCTCCTCGGCGAATCGCAGATAGGCGCGGCCCACATCGGCCAGAACGGACTGGTCGCCGCCCTCTTTGAGAGCGCGTTCGATATCATCCGGGGTCTGGTCGCCCAGCGGCGAGGCGGACATCCAGAACAGGGAGTTGGTGCGCTCCAGCGCGAAAGCGGTTTCATCCGCGCCCAGAGCCCGGGCCAGCCAGCTGGCGCCGGCGGCGGGCGGGGCGATGATGAAGACCGGGCGCGCATCGATCAGCCCAGCCTCTTCCTGGCTGCCGGCGAAGCGGGTGTCATAAACGCTCAGCAAATGGTCCACCGCCTGGTCATGACGGTCCACGTCAAAGGCCGCGGTCTCGCGATAGAAAGCGGCGCCCTCGCTGACGCGCCGGGCGGCGATGTCGTATTCGCCCACATCCTCGTAGGCCTTGGCGATGGCGTAGGCGAGCACGCCGCGCTGCTCGGTCGGGGCGTTCTCCGGTAGATTGATGCGGGTCTGCTCCATATGGACGAGCACGTCATCGCCCGGCGCGAACACACGCGACTGGGCAAGACCCTCATAGGCAATCGCATCTCCGCCGCTCAGCGCCACGGCCTCACGGAAATGAAGCTCGGCCTCGCGCCTGCGTCCCAGCTCCAGCAGAGCCCGCCCGGCGCGCCGGCGCAGCACCACATCGCCAGGATGGCGCTTGATCTGTGTTTCGAGCACTTTGAGCGCATTGGCGTGATCGCCCATGGCGGTATAAGCCGCCGCCACCCAGAGCCAGGATTCGAGATGATCGGGCGCGGCTTCCGCCACCCGCCCTGCGGCCTGCAGCGCGGCCAGATCATCGCCCGCCTGCATGCAGGTGCCTGCAATGGACGCCCACTCCGAGCCCAGCTTGAGGTCGGCGGCCAGCACGGCGCGCGTGGCGCGGGAAATCTCCAGCAGATGTTCTGACTGGATGGCGGACTGCAGACGGCTGATGAGATCGGTCATGAGCGGCTTCGCTTGGGGCGGGCGGGAAAGCGGGGGCAAACTAGCCTCGGGCAGTGGTCTGCGCCACCCTCAGGCGTCAGTAAGGGCTTGCAAGGCCCGGGCCGGACGGCCATCAACGATATACCAGTACCGGAGAGCGACTTGATGACCGAACCTGCCGATCTTGCCAGCCAGCCCCGGGCCGCCGCTGCGCGCGCCTGGTTTGAATCCTTGCGTGACCGGATCTGCGCCGCCTTCGAGGCGATCGAGCAGGACGCTGACAGCGCGCTCTATCCCGGCGAGCCGGGGCGGTTCGAGCTGTCGCCCTGGCGGCGCGGAGATGGCGCTGAGGATCTGGGCGGCGGCGTCATGGGCATGATGCGCGGGCGCGTGTTTGAAAAGGTGGGCGTGCACGTCTCTACCGTCTATGGCCGCTTCACCGAGCAGTTCGCATCCCAGGTGCGCGGCGCGGCCGAGGACCCGCGTTTCGCCGCTACCGGCATCTCGCTGATCGCCCATTTGCGCAACCCGCATATCCCGGCCGTGCATATGAACACCCGCTTCATCACCACCTCGCTGAGCTGGTTTGGCGGAGGCATGGATCTCAATCCCACCCAGGACTATCAGCGCCAGGACGATTTTCCCGACACCATCGCCTTCCACGCCGCCGCCAAGGCGGCCTGCGACAAGGCTGGGGCGGACTATTACGCGCGCTTCAAGGCCTGGTGCGAGGAGTATTTCTGGCTCAAGCACCGCGCCGAGCCACGCGGCACGGGCGGGATTTTCTATGACCATCTCGACACCGGCGATCACGAGGCCGACTTCGCCTTCACCCGTGATGTGGGCGAGGCCTTCCTGACCGCCTATCCGGCCATCGTGCGCACCCGCATGGACACCCCCTGGAGCGCCGATGACCGGCGCGAGCAGCTGATCCGGCGCGGGCGCTATGCCGAGTTCAACCTGCTCTATGACCGGGGCACCAAGTTCGGGCTGGAGACCGGCGGCAATATCGAGAGCATTCTCTCCTCCATGCCGCCCGAAGCGATCTGGCCCTGACACGCGGGCCGGTCAGCGCCCTGTGTCCTTCGCCTCGAGTATGGCGGCCTGGACTGTGATCGCCTGGACAGTTTCGCGCACGTCATGGACGCGCACCATGGCCGCACCCGCGCGCGCCGCAAGCAGGGCGGCGGCCAGCGAGCCGCCCAGCCGGTCTCCCGCGTCAGCCGCTGACGGGTCGATGGCGGCGATGAAGCGCTTGCGCGAGGCGCCGAACAGGATCGGAAAACCGAGCCCGGCATAGGGCTCCAGCGCGGCCATCAGCGCCAGATTATGCGCCAGCGTCTTGCCGAATCCGATGCCGGGATCGAGCACAATGCGCTCGCGCGCCACACCGGCGGCCATGACTGCGCCGGCGCGCTGGCCCAGATACCGCGCCACATCGGTGACCACATCGTCATACACGGGCGCGTCCTGCATGGTGCGCGGCGCGCCGCGCATGTGCATCAGGCAGACATGACAGCCCAGCTTTGCAGCCAGCTCCGCTGCGCCCGGTGCGCTCAAGGCCGTCACGTCATTCCACAGGGCCGCGCCTGCGCGCATGGCCGCCCCGGCCACCTCAGGCTTCATCGTGTCAATGGAGATTCGCGCGTCAGGCCGGACGGCCAGCACGGCCTCGATCACGGGCAGGATGCGCTCCGCCTCCTCGTCTGCGCTGACAGGTTCCGCGCCCGGGCGGGTGCTCTCCCCGCCGATATCCAGCCAGTCCGCGCCCTGATCCAGAAGAGTCAGGGCGTGATCGCACGCAGCCTTGGCTCCAAGATAGCGTCCGCCATCGGAAAACGAATCCGGCGTCACATTGACCACCCCCATGACAAGGGGGCGCCAGCGGTCATGGGGGGCGAGGGCGCTAGTCATGCCCCGCTTGAAGCGCGATCAGCCCCGCCTGGCAATGAAAAACGCTCAAAGGCCTGACGCTGAAGGAGCTAAGATGGGCCGGTCAGGCCGAGCAGGCGGGTTTTGGCGTCATCCAGCTGCAGCTCTGCGGCATGCACCGTCTTCATTCGCGCGGTCTGGCCGGAGATCAGGCTGAGGGATGTTTTCGGCACGCCCAGCGCCTTGGCGAGAAGCTTGATCACGGCTGTATTGGCCGCGCCCTTGTCGGGTGCGGCGCGCACGCGAATCTTGAGACGGGCGTGTCCGTCTGACGCAGTCACGACACCCTCGATCCGGTCCTGCGGGGCGTTTGGAACAACACGAAGGCGAAGGAGGGTTCCTTCGCCTTCGCTGCGTATCCAGTCTTCAGGCCTGGCCAGGGTCAGGCCGGGCCCGGCTTGGGCGAGAGCCCTCCGGGGGCGCCGATCTCGTCATCATCCTCGGCCACTTCCGGAACCGCGCCGGCGGGCGGTTCGTCAGACCCGGCCTTGGGCGGCACATAGGTGTCGCGCACCGGCTTGACCCCCTTGATGAGATTGTTGATCTCCTCACCGCTCAGGGTTTCGTATTCCAGAAGGCCCTGGGCGATGGCTTCCCAGTCATCATTCTTGTCGGTGAGGATGCGGTGGGCTTCCTCATGGCCGGCCTGGATCAGACGCTTGACCTCGGCCTCGATCCGGGCGGCGGTGTCAGCGGACACCGAGCTGGACTGCACCAGCTGCTGGCCCAGGAAGACCTCGCCCTGGTCATTGCCGTAATCGACCAGGCCCACATCCTTGGAATAGCCCCACTGGGTGACCATGGCCCGCGCCAGGCGCGTGGCCATCTTGATGTCGCCCGCCGCGCCCGAGGTGACGTTGTCTTCGCCGAACTTGATCTCCTCGGCGACGCGGCCGCCCATCAGCACGGCCAGACGCGAGGTCATCTGCTTGTAGGACATGGAATACTTGTCGCCCTCAGGCAGTTGCATGACCATGCCCAGCGCGCGCCCGCGCGGAATAATGGTGGCCTTGTGAACCGGATCGGAGCCCGGCACGTTGAGCGCCACGATGGCGTGGCCGGCTTCGTGATAGGCGGTGAGGCGCTTTTCCTCTTCGCTCATGACCATGGAGCGGCGCTCG
The DNA here is from genome assembly GCF_008630495.1 of Alkalicaulis satelles. Classification (GTDB taxonomy): domain Bacteria; phylum Pseudomonadota; class Alphaproteobacteria; order Caulobacterales; family Maricaulaceae; genus Oceanicaulis; species Oceanicaulis satelles. Next base: position 223,376 of record NZ_VWOJ01000003.1, on the reverse strand, counting down.
GGCCCCATCATGACCTTGTCCTTGGCCTCTTCGAAATCGGCCATGGACACCACGCGCTTGTTGCGCCGGGCGGCCATCAGGGCGGCCTCGTTGACCAGATTGGCCAGATCCGCGCCTGAAAAGCCCGGCGTGCCGCGCGCGACCACTTTGGGGTCCACGTCAGCGGCCAGCGGCACATTGCGCATGTGCACTTTCAGGATTTTCTCGCGCCCCGTCACGTCCGGATTGGGCACCACCACCTGACGGTCGAAGCGGCCCGGGCGCAAGAGCGCCGGGTCCAGTACATCGGGGCGGTTGGTGGCCGCGATCAGGATGATGCCTTCATTGGCCTCGAAGCCGTCCATCTCCACCAGGAGCTGGTTGAGGGTCTGCTCGCGCTCGTCATTGCCGCCGCCCAGGCCGGCGCCGCGCGAGCGGCCCACTGCATCGATCTCGTCAATGAAAATGATGCAGGGCGCGTTCTTCTTGGCCTGCTCGAACATGTCGCGCACGCGGCTGGCGCCCACGCCGACAAACATCTCCACGAAGTCCGAACCGGAAATGGTGAAGAAAGGCACGCCCGCCTCGCCCGCCACGGCGCGCGCGGTCAGGGTCTTGCCGGTGCCCGGAGGACCGATCAGCAGGGCGCCCTTCGGGATCTTGCCGCCCAGACGCTGGAATTTGGAGGGGTCTTTGAGGAACTCCACGATCTCCTGGAGCTCCTCCTTGGCCTCGTCGATACCGGCCACGTCGTCAAATGTGACCCGGCCTGACTTCTCGGTCAGCAGCTTGGCCTTGGACTTGCCAAAGCCCATGGCGCCGCGTCCGCCGCCCTGCATCTGGCGCATGAAGAAAATCCACACCGCGATCAGGAGCAGCATGGGGAACCAGCCCAGAAGCAGGCCCCAGATGCCGCCATTGCCGTCACTGGCCGGGCGGGCGGTGATCTCCACGCCTGAATTGCGCAGCGCCTCGGAGATGCTGGCGTCGCCCGGGACCACCGTGCGGAAGGCCGCGCCATTGGCGGTCTCACCCGTGATCACATCGCCCTGGATGGTGACCGAGCGGATCTGCCCCGCTTCGACCTGGTCCAGGAAACGCGAATAATTCACCTCGGTGGCGGCCGGCTCGCGCGTGGGGCCCTGCAGCATGTTGAACAGGGCCAGCAGCAAGAGCAGCAGGATCGCCCAGACGAGGAAATTGCGCATATTCATGTCGCCCGCCATGTCTTTCAGCGCGACTTGTCAGCCGGGCGCGCACACCGGACATGCAGGCCTTCGGGGCGCCTGCACGACGTCAGATATTGGTGCGCGCCGCCGTCACCGCCAGTGCGGCGCATGCGCGCGCTTGCATTGTTCTAGCATCAAACCACGCCGGAAGCGCAGGCGAAAGCATGAGATTGTTCAGCCGTTCGCGCCAAAGCCAGCGCCCCGGCCCGTCCGCACGTGCAAGTTCGGCCCCGTCCTGTCCCTCGATCAGGATGAGGGACGGGCGCAGGACGGCGGGCGCGCCGTCCTCGCCGAGCCCGGGGCGGCGCGCGCCCAGAAGGCTGAGGGTCAGGGGGGCCTTGGCCGTGATCTCGTAGCGTCCGTCAAACACCAAGGTCTGTCCGGCCTGGACCTCGACCGGCGGCGCCGCGGTCACGCCATCAGCGCGCCCGGCGGCGCCCGGATCACGTCCCAGGGCGCCGGACGCGGTCAAATGGACGCCATATCCGGTGAAGGCGCGTGCATTGAACAGGGCGGTGAAGAAGGGCCTGGAGGCGCGCAAGGGCGCCAGGGCCGGGCTTCCGGACATGGCGGCCAGCATGGCCTGTCCGATCATGGGCAGCACGTGACGGCTGGTCTCATACATCGCGCCATTGCGAAACTGATACCAGCCGGTGTCCGAGAACTGGCCGCTCCACTCGATCAGCTCGATATCGCCTTCGCCCATATCCGGAATAAAGCCCTGAATGTCATCGGCTCTTTCAAGCAGGGCGCTGGCCTCATGGACCGGCAAGGGAGTCTGGCGCAGCCGCACCCGTTCATAGCGCCGGTCCTCATTGGACGGGTCCTCGATCCACTCCGCCCCCCGGCGCGCCAGGGCGCTGCGCAGGGCCCCGCGCCACACGCCGACCAGGGGGCGCACGATGGTCAGGCCGCGCCCTTCGGGCCAGACCGGCGAGATGCTCACCGGCGCCATGGCGGTCAGGGTGTGCTCCGGCCCGCCGCGCGCCTGGCGCATGCGCAGTGTCTCCACCCGGTCATCCAGCGTGTGGCCCAGACACAGAATTTTCACGCCCAGAGCGCGGCAGGCCTGCGCCATCAGCCGGTGGCGGGCCAAGCGCGCCGCGCCCTGTCCGGGGCGGGGCTGATCCCAGGTCAGGATGTGCGGCTCGGCGCCCATGGCGCGCGCGCGTTCAGCGGCCAGAGCCGCTTCGCGCGTGCTGTCCGGGCGCAGGCGGTGGTCAACGATCAGCGCATGCACAGGGATGCCAGGCCAGCCTTCGCGCAGGGCGATCAGGAGCGCGGTGGAATCCCCGCCGCCTGAAAAGCCCAGCGCCAGGCGCGGCGCATTGACATCGGCGGCGCCTAGCACCCGATGCGCGTGCGTTCGCGCTCGGCGCGCCGGCGCGCATCCTGGCTGGCATTGGGGTATTCGCGCGGGAAACTGCCCAGAAGCTGGCAGGCCCGGCTGGTCTGGCCCAGCCCGGCCAGCGAGGCGGCCAGGCGCACCAGCGCATCCGGCGCACGCCCGCCGCGCTGATCGGCGCGTAAGGAGGCGATATAGGCGTCGGCGGCGTCTTGCAGATCGCCGTTCACGAAATGGGTCTCACCCAGCCAGTACCAGGCCTCGCCCGCCTGGGGGTGATCGCCATGGCGCTCGGTGAAGGTCTGGAAGCCGTCGCGCGCGCCCGCGAAGTCGCCGTCGAGAAGACGGGTCCGGGCGCGGGCGAACAGGGCGTCCGGATCGCTGGCGGAGGATGCGTCAGGCCGGGCTGGGGAACCGCCATTATCGGGCAGGCGCAGGGGCTGGACAGCGCCAGCGCGCGCCTCGCCGAATGGATCGTCAGGATCGATTTCATCAGAACCCAGCACCGGGTGCGCGCCCTCGAAGGCAGTCCCGTTGTCTTCGCCATGCATGGCCCTGGACGCTGTGCGGGATTGCTCAATTTGCTGGCGCAGCTGGCGGTTTTCGTGGGTCAGCCGCTCAATCTCGCCGGTGAGCACGCGTTGTTCGCGCTCCAGCGCATCCAGACGCATCAGCAGGGTTTCCGCCAGCGGATCGCCCGCTTGCGCGTTCGTCTCCATCTGGGCCAGCCGGGCTTCAAGATTGTCGAGGCGCATCTGCAGCTCGCGCCGGCTCTGTGCGTCGGCGGGCGCGGCCAGAGCCAGAGCAGTCAGAACGGTAATGGCGAAGAGGGCGGCGCGCATCATGGCGGTCTCCTTGGAACGCGCGGGGACAAGGTCTCTGGCGCGCAGTGTCCTTGTCGGAAAGGCGAAATCAAGGCCTTCGCGGGCCCGTACAGCACAGCGCCCGCAAGCGGGGCTTGCGGGCGCAGGGCTTCAGGCCTTGTCAGGCGGTCTCAATTACGAGACGGCGCCGGACTGAATAATGGTGGTGGCGTTCCGGTTGATGGCCCAGCACCGCTCGTTGGATTCGCGGCAGGTGGGCCGCTCCTTGCCATACGATACGGTCTGGATCCGGGACGCATCCACACCTTGCGCGACCAGGAAGTCACGCGCGGCGTTGGCGCGCCGGGCCCCGAGCGCCAGGTTGTATTCCCGCGTGCCGCGCTCGTCGGTATTGCCGGCGATGAGGATGCGGGTGTTGGGGTAGCTGGCCAGCCAGGCGGCCTGGCGGCGAAGCGTTTCACGCGCTTCACTGGTCAGGTCGTAACGGTCGAAACCATAGAACACGCGGTCGCCCGCACTGGCTTCGAAATGCGCGGCGCTGCCGGGGGTCGGTCCCGCCGGTTCCGCCGGTGCGGGCGCTGGCGCAGGGGCCGGGGCCGGCGCAGGCTCAGGCGTAGGCTCGGGACGGCTGGCGCAGGCAGAGGCCAGAAGGCCAAGCGCGGCGACAGCAGCAAAAGTCAGGCGCATCATGATGGTATTCCCTCCAGAAACCCGGGGCTTAACCCGCGGGGCTCGCGCTTGTATCCGAATTCCGGGCTAACACGCAATTCCCCCTCGTATGTGCGCGAACCCAAAAAACTCTTGCATGCCAGACCTATTCAATCAAGGGCGACCAGGCCGGATCCGACGCCGGTCCCTGAGTGGGCAGGCGGCGCAGATTGAAACCGGCCAGATCCACGCTCCAGATTGAATACTCGGTGCCCTCGCGGGCGAATTCCCCCCGGGTGAAGGCCAGAACCCGCCCATTGGGCGCCCATGTGGGGCTGTCGACGAAATAGCCTTCATAGAGGATGCGCTCATCGCCTGACCCGTCCGGACGCACGACGCCCAGGGAGAAGCGTCCGCCAGCCTGTTGGCGCACGAACGCCACCAGATCCCCGCGCGGTGACCAGACCGGAGCGAAATACTGCCCATCCCCGAAGGTGATGCGGCGCACGTCAGACCCGTCAGCATTCATGACATAAAGCTGGGACCGTCCGGCGCGGTTGGAGGAGAACACGATCTGCTCGCCGCTGGGCGCATAGGAGGGCGACACATCGTCCGCAGGATGGCTGGTGATCTGGCGCAGAATGCGGCTGCGCAGGTCGTAGCGGAAGATATGGTGCGAGCCGTGACGCTCCGCCGCGACCACCAGCGAGCGTCCGTCGGGATGAAAGCGCGGCGCCAGCGACTGGCCGTCCGCGCTGAGCGAGGGGCCGCCCTCAAACAGGGACTCCCGCCGCCCGGTGGCGAGATCATAGAGATAGCTCATATTTCGGCCGTCTTCGCGCTGGGCCACGAAAGTGATCTGTTGGGCGCCGGGCGAATAGTTGGGCAGAAGCGCCATGAAAGAGCGGTCGGTGAGCAGCGAGGGATTGGCGCCGTCCTGGTCCATCACTGCCAGGCGCCGGATCGTTTCGCCATCTTGTCCAACTGATTCAGCCACATAGACGATGCGAGTGTCGAAATAGCCCTGCTCGCCGGTGAGGCGCTCATAGATCGCGTCGGAGACCTTGTGAGCGATGCGCCGCCAGTTATCGGGCGTGGTGGCGAATTGCAGGCCAAGCAATTGCTGCTCGGTGGCGGTGTCCCAGAGCCGGAAGGCGATCTGCATGCGGTCTTCGCCGTCAATGGTGACGCGCCCGATCAGCAAGGCCTGGGCGTTGATGACCCGCCAGTCGCCAAAGCGCGGGCGCAAATCGATATTTTCGATGCGCTCGATATGGGCGTCCCGGTCCACCGGGGCGAACAGGCCCGAATTGCGCAGATTATTGGTCACCACCCGCGCGATCTGTTCGCCGGCCTCAGCCGCGCGGCCATCAGCGCCGATGAAATCTGGAATGGCCACCGGCATGGGATCGAGATGGCCTTCGGTCACGTCCACCCGCAGGGGACCCTGGGCGTGAGCGGGCAGGGTGAGCAGGACAAGGGCGGCCAGGCCGGCCGCCAGACGGGAAAAGCTGAAAGAGATCATGAGGCGGCTCCGGAGCGGAATGACACGTAGGATCATGAACGGCCAGCCTGAGTGTCAATATTGACTTCAAGATGACGCCACTGGGCATAGACTTCAGGCGGCAGGCGATAGGGCTGGCAGTCGATCACGCCACGTACGGCGCGTTCGCCGGCAACCCGCAGGAAGGGATTGGACGAGTTCATGACCCGGCTCTCGTCACGCAGGCGCGGTGGGCGCGACAGCGTGCCGTCGCGTTCCAGCTGGACGTCCACCACCACCCGCAAATCCATGTTGGAGGGGGCATCGGCGTTGGAGCGCACGCAGCGCGCGATCTGGCTGCGCAGCATGTCTTGCAGCGTAGCGGTCATGGCCGTGCCTTCCCCGGCGCCCCGGCGGGTTTCGCCGGTCTCAGCCGCGCCCGTGCGCGTCTCCTGACGCGAGCGATCCACCAGACGGGAGAGATCATCCAGATCCAGGCCCCGCTCGGGCTGGCGCGGCTGGGGTTGCGGCTGCGGGCGCGGTTCCGGCTGCGGTGCAGGCGCCGGTTCCGGCTCGGGGTCCGGATCGCGCACCGGTTCGGGCTCAGGCTCAGGCTCAGGCTCCGGTTCGGGCGGCAGGGGTATGGGGTCGGGCGCCGTCACAGGTTCGGGGCGGGTTTGCGGCTGGGGCTCGGGTTCCGGTGCGGGCTCGGGTTCAGGGCGCGCGGCGCGCACATTGGTGACATCGGCCAGCGTCACCAGCTCCACCGGAATGATGACGCTCTCGGAGGCCAGGCGGCTAGCCTGGGGGAAATAGATGAAGGCCGACGCCACCAGGGCGAAGTGCAGGACGGCCGACAGGAGAAATCCCAAGGCCTGGCGCATGCGCGCGCGCCTCCCTAGTCGCGGACCGGGTCGGTGACGAGCCCGATATTGGGGTGGCCGGAGGCCGATACCCGCGCCATCACCCGCATCACCTCGCCATAAGGCACGCCGCGATCAGCGCGGATATAGACCCGCGCGCCCGACTGGGCGCCGGCTATGGCGCGCAGGCGCGGACCCAGCTCGTCATAGGGTACGGGTGTTTCCATCAGGAAGATCGTTCCGTCCGACTGGATGGTGATGGTCAGCGGCTCCTCCGAGGTGGTCATGGCCCGCGCTTCGGTGTCGGGCAGGTCCACCTCGATGCCCACCGTCAGCAGCGGGGCGGAGATCATGAACACGATGAGCAGAACCAGCATCACGTCCACAAACGGGGTGACGTTGATCTCGGCGGCCGGCTTCCAGCGGCGGCGGCCGCTCTTGACGCCTGAATTATTGTCGACGCCTGCGCCCATGATCAGCTCTCCCGGCTGGCCAACGCGGTCAGGTCATCGACAAAGCCTTCCAGCTTGGCCGCGTACTTGCCCAGATTGGAGCTCAGCGCGTTGAAGAAGATCACCGCCGGGATGGCTGCGAACAGCCCTAGTGCGGTGGCGAACAGCGCCTCGGCGATGCCCGGCGCCACCACCGCCAGCGAGGTGTTCTCAGCCGTGGCGATGGCGCGGAAGGCGTTCATGATGCCCCACACCGTGCCGAACAGGCCGATAAAGGGCGCCGAGGAGCCGATGCTGGCCAGCACGCCCAGGCCCTTTTCCATCTTGGACAATTCGCGTCCGGCCTCGGCGCCGCCGGACTTGGCCACCGAGAACCCGTCCCAGTCGCGCAAGGCAGCCGCCAGCACCCGGCCGAACGGCTCCCGCGGATCACGGGCATAACGCTTGGTCAGGTCATCGAGCGCTGCGCCGGACCAGAAATCGTTTTCAAAGCGCACGGCGCGGGCATGGGCCTTGCGGTATTCCAGCGCCTTTTCAATGGCGATGGCCCAGGACCAGATGGACATGAACACCAGGATCGCCATCACCGCCTTCACGACGATGTCGGCGCGCATGAACAGATAGAGGATGGTGAGCTCGCCCTGCGGGCTGGCCAGTTCAACAGCTACGCTTTCCATGACGGCTCGCTTTTGACCCCTCGTCGGCGCGCCATTGCTGGCGCGGATGTGAATGCCGGCGTCCCCGGCACGCTGTTTAACCGGGTGCAAGCCTTGCGCCAAGGCTTGGCCCGTATTCGAGCCGCGCATGAAGACGGGCGATTGCGGCGAATTAAGGGAAGAGCGCAGCGCCTAACTGCATGACGCAGCGGGAGTCTTCAGCCGCCGCGTGAGCTGGCGCGCGCGATGGCGTCCACCATCACGGCCGGCAGGCGGCGCGGGCGCCCGTCCAGATCAATACAGGCGGCCTCCACCTGCGCGGTCAGCAGCACCGCATCGCCGCGCAGGATGCGCTGGGCGATGACCATGCGCGCTCCGCGCGCGGTTTCGAAACGGGTTTCCACCACCAGCGCATCATCAATGCGGGCGGGGGCGAGGTATTCCACGCTGAGCTGACGCACGGCGAAGCCCAGCGGCGGGTCGAGCGCCAGAAGATCACTGTGGGAGACGCCTGCCATACGCAAAGCGTCCGTGCGCCCGCGCTCCAGGAATTTGAGATAATTGGCGTAATACACCACGCCGGTGAAGTCCGTGTCTTCGTAGTAGACGCGGACGGGGAGGTGGTGGAGGCCACCGGACCAGGCGCCACCGTCTGGCGTCATGACCCTTCTCCGAACAGATCCGGTCCTGTACGCGGCGGCTCCAGCCCCAGATGGCGCCAGGCGCGCGCTGCAGCGATCCGGCCGCGCGGGGTGCGCTGGATGAAGCCCTGCTGGATCAGGAACGGCTCGACCACGTCTTCGAGTGCATCGCGCGCCTCGGCGCAGGCCGCCGCCAGCGTCTCCACACCGGCGGGCCCGCCGGCGAAGCTTTCGATCAGGACGCGCAGATAGCGCCGGTCGAGGCTGTCCAGCCCGACCTCGTCCACTTCCAGACGCGCCAGGGCTGCGTCGGCGGCGGTGCGGTTGATCACCTCAACGCCATCGGATTCGGCAAAGTCACGGACCCGGCGCAACAGGCGCCCGGCCACGCGCGGCGTGCCACGGGCGCGCCTTGCGATCTCCATGGCGCCGTCCTCGGTCATGGCCGCGCCCAGCTTGCCGGCGCCGCGCGCGACGATGCGCGCCAGCTCCGCCGCGTCATAGAATTCCAGCCGCACCGGCACGCCGAACCGGTCGCGCAGGGGTGTGGCCAGCAGGCCCGCCCGCGTGGTCGCCCCGATCAGGGTGAAGGGGGGCAGGTCGATGCGCACGGTGCGCGCGCTCGGCCCCTCGCCAATCACCAGGTCCAGCGCGAAATCCTCCATGGCCGGATAGAGGATCTCCTCCACAGCCGGCTGCAGGCGGTGGATCTCGTCGATGAACAGGACGTCGCGCGCTTCCAGATTGGTCAGGATCGCGGCCAGATCGCCTGCGCGCGCGATGACCGGCCCGGAGGTGGCGCGGAAATTCACCCCCAGCTCGCGCGCGACGATCTGTGCCAGCGTGGTCTTGCCCAGCCCCGGCGGGCCGGACAGAAGCACGTGATCAAGCGCCTCGCCGCGCCGTCCGGCGGCGTCCACGAACACTTTCAGGTTCGAGATCGCGGCGCTCTGGCCGACGAAATCGGAGAAGGACAGCGGCCGCAGCGCCTTGTCGCGCCCGTCCCCGGCCTGGTCTTCCGCCGAGATGATGCGGTCCGGTTCAGTCATGGGGCGGTTCCTTGGGGAGGGGTTGGCGAAAATGGCGCCCGCACCCCCTCACCTTTATCCTCTCCCCCATGTCCATGGGGGAGAGGGGTCTTGAACGCCCCGAATACTCTTTTGGGCTTGGCGCCAGGCATTTCCGAAGAGAGTGGTACGCCAAAGCCCCCTCTCCCCTCCCTGGGGGAGAGGATAGAGGTGAGGGGTGCAGCGCCCCCCTCATCGCGCCAGCTCCTTGAGCGCGGCCTTGATCAGGGCGCCTTCGCTGGCGTCTTCGCCCAAATCGCGCAGGGCGGCGGCGGCGGCGCGGCGCGCATCGCTTTCGCCATAGCCCAGATTGATCAGCGCCGAGACGGCGGAATCACGCGCCGCGCTGGCGCCGGGAGCAGCCGGCACGCCAGAGCCGGCGGGCGTCAGCGGCGCGCCAAAGCCCAGGGTGCGTCCGGCGGGCGGCGCCTTGTCTTTCAGCTCGGTGGCGATGCGCTGGGCGAGCTTGGGGCCGACCCCGCGCGCGCGGGCGAAGGCCGATGAATCGCCCAGCGCCGCCGCGCTTTCGATCTCGCCCGGCCCGATGGCGTCCAGCAGCGCCAGCGCATGGCGCGCGCCCACGCCCTGTACGGCCTGCAGGCGCACGAACCAGGCGCGCTCCTGATCGGTGAGGAAGGCGAACAGCTTGATGGCGTCCTCGCGCACATGGGTCTCCACATGCACGCTGACGCTCTCGCCCGGGCTCAGTCTTGAGAGCGTGCGCGATCCGGCATGGACCAGATAGCCCACCCCGTTCACATCGATCACCGCCTCGTCCTCGCCGACGCTGTCCACGACGCCCTTGAGCTTGCCGATCATGACGCCGCCCTCGTGTGTGATGTGCGGTGGTGCGCGTGGCAGATGGCGACCGCCAGCGCGTCGGCGGCGTCGGCCTCGGCCTTGGCGCCGGGCAGGAGCACCGAGATCATGGCCGCCACTTGCGCTTTTTCCGCTGCGCCCGTGCCCACCACGGATTTCTTGACCAGGCGCGGCGCGTATTCGGCCACGCTCAGCCCGGCGCGCGCGGGCGCCAGCATGGCTGCGGCCCGCGCCTGTCCCAGCTTCAGGGCGCTGCCCGGATTGACGTGCACGAACTGGTCTTCCACGGCGGCTTCATGGGGCTGGTGCTGCGCGATCAGCGCTTCAATCGCATCATGAATGACGCGCAGCCGCTCGGCCATGGGCGCGCGCGCCGGGGCGCGGATCACCCCGCATCCCACCAGGCTCAGCCGGGTTCCGGCCTGATCAATCAGCCCCCAGCCGGTGGCGTTCAGTCCGGGATCAATCCCCAACAGACGAATCGCTGTGCTCATGGCGCCAGCATAGCCCGGTCAGGGCCGGGGGGCGCGAGCGGTTTCAGGGGCGGGTCTGTCACAATGGCGCCCATATCGGACAGAGTTCACCGGATCAGGATCGCTGTGGCGATGGAGAAATAGACGATCACGCCGGTGGCGTCGGCGATGGAGGTGATCAGCGGCGCGCTGGCCGTGGCCGGGTCCAGCTTCAGCCGGTGCAGGAGGAAGGGCAGGCTCATCCCAATCAGGCTGCCGGTGATCACCACCAGCACCATGGTCAGCGCCACCACGATGGCGATCAGATGATCGCCGCGCAGATAACCCAGCGGGGTGACCGCCAGCGCCATGGTCAGGCCCAGGAGGATCGCCACCAGCAATTCGCGGCCCAGCATGCGGCTCCAGTCGCGGATGACCACCTCGCCAGTGGCCAGCGCGCGCACCATCAGGGTGGCCGCCTGGGAGCCGGCATTGCCGCCCGAATCGATCAGCAGGGGCAGGAAGAAGACCAGCGCCACATAGGCCGCAATCGTGTCTTCGAAATAGGCGATGCCCGCGCCGGAAAAGATGTTGGCGAACACCAGCATGACCAGCCAGTAGATGCGCTTCTGGTAGAGCGTGCGGATCGGCGCGTCGCGCACGCTTTCCACCATGGCGCCGTGGGCGGCGAATTTGTGGAAGTCCTCAGTGGCCTCGGCCTGCGCCACGTCCATGGCGTCGTCATGGGTGACGATGCCGACAAGCTCGCCGGACTCATTGATCACCGGAATGGCCAGCACGTCATAGCGCGCGATCTTGCGGGCGACCTCTTCCTGGCTTTCCTCCATGCGCACAGACAGGGCGCCGCGCTCCATCAATGCATCCACCCGGGTTTCGGGCGCAGCCAGGATCAGCGCTTGCAGGCGCACCGAACCGAGTAGTTTGCGTTCGGCGTCAAGTACATAAGCGCGGTAGATGGTTTCCTTGTCCGGCGCCTCCCGGCGCAGGGATTCAATGGCCTCGCGCGCTGTCAGGTCCGGCGCCAGCACCGCATAGTCGGAGGTCATGATGGCGCCCGCCGTGCCTTCCTCGTGGGCGGCCAGGCGGCGGATATCCTCACGCTCGGCGCGCGCCAGGCCCGGCATCAGCGCATCGCGCTGTTCCTCGGTGAGGCGGTTGTAGAGATCAGCCCGGTCATCGGCATTCATCTCGCTGACGATTTCGACCAGCCGGGCGCGCTCGATCACATGGGCGAGGGCTTCCTGGGTCTCGCCGCGCAGATAGCCGAAGATCTCCGTCTGGTGACCCAGCGGTTCGGCCAGCAGAAGATCACGGGCCTGTTCGGGCTCCAGCGAGTCCAGCAGCGCAGCGGCGTCCACAGGGTGGGCGCCGGAAATGAAGGCGGCCAGCGCAGCATTATCGCTCAGATCGAGGCCATCCTCGATCATTTCCTCAACAAGGCTCATGGATGTGCGTCCTGTCAGCGGCGGGACGACCAGCTTGCCGGGGCGCGCGTGGTGCGGTCAAGCTCAGGCGCGCTTGGCCGCCTCGTTCGCCACGGCCTCGGCGGTGATGGCGAAATGATCGAAGAGCGCTTCAGCCGGCGCCGAGGCGCCAAAGCCGGTCATGCCCACAAATCCGCCATCGCGCCCGACCAGCGCGTCCCAGCCCCAGCGCAGGCCCGCTTCAACGGCTACCACGGGCAGGGTGGGATCAACCACGCTGTCGCGATAGCCGGCGTCCTGGCTGAGGAAAGTCTCAAGGCTCGGCGCGGAGACCACGCGGGCGTGGACGCCGCGCGCTTTGAGCAGGCCTTGCGCCTCCACCGCCAGCGCGGTTTCGGTGCCGGTGCCGACCAGCGTCACCTGGGCCGGACCGTCCGCTTCGCGCAGCACATAGGCGCCGCGCGCGCTGAGATTGGCCGCGCCGTCATCAGTGCGCAGGTGCGGGGTTTTCTGGCGCGACAGGATCAGCGCAGTGGGGCCGTCGGTACGGGTCAGGGCGACCGCCCAGGCCTCGGCGGCTTCCACCGCGTCGGCGGGGCGCAGCACCACCAGATTGGGGATTGCGCGCAGGGCCGACAGATGCTCCACCGGCTGGTGGGTGGGGCCGTCCTCGCCCAGCCCGATGGAATCGTGGGTGAAGACATAGATCACCGGCTGGTTCATCAGCGCCGACAGGCGCACCGCCGGGCGGCAATAGTCGGAAAACACCAGAAACGTCCCGGCATAGGGCCGCACCCCGCCATGCAGGGTCATGCCGTTCATGGCCGCCGCCATGCCATGCTCGCGCACGCCGTAATGGATGTACTGGCCGGCGTAATTGTCCGCGCTGAGCGGAGCCATGCCCTTGACCAGCGTATTGACCGAACCGGTGAGGTCGGCAGAACCGCCCGCGAGGCCGGGGATCTTGTCCCAGAACGCCTCGATGGCCTTGCCCGAGGCGGCGCGGGTGGCCAGCGCCGGCTTGTCGGCCAGCACGGCGCGGATATGGTCGTTTAGCGCGTCCAGCGCCGCGCGCGGCGTCTCGCCGGAGAGCTGCGCATCGAAGTCAGCGCGCCGGTTCGAGGCCTGATGGCGTGCAGCCCAGGCGGCGCGCGCCGCCGCGCCGCGTTTCGCCACGCCAGCCCAGCTGTCATAGACGCTTTGCGGAATCTCGAACGGGCCATGGGGCCAGTCCAGCGCCTTGCGGGCGCCTTCGATCTCGTCTGCTCCCAGGGGCGAACCGTGGGAGCCGGCGGTGCCGGCCTTGGTGGGCGCGCCTTTGCCGATCACCGTGCGGCAGGCGATCATGACCGGCCGGTCGCTGGCGCGCGCTTTGGTCAAGGCCTTGTCGATAGCGGCGGCGTCATGGCCGTCCACGCGCATCACCCGCCAGCCCGCGCTTTCAAAGCGCGCGCCATGGTCGGTGGTGTCGGACAGGTCGGTGGCGCCGTCGATGGAGATGGAGTTATCGTCCCACAGGACGATCAGCCGGTTCAGCTTCCAGTGGCCGGCAAGCGCGATGGCCTCCTGGCTGATGCCCTCCTGCAGGTCGCCGTCCGAGGCGATCACCCAGGTGTAATGGTCGACCAGCTCATCGCCATAACGCGCATTGAGCATGCGCTCGGCCAGCGCCATGCCCACGGCGGTGGAAATGCCCTGGCCCAGCGGGCCGGTGGTGGTCTCCACGCCCGGCGTGTGGCCGTATTCGGGATGCCCGGGCGTGTTGGAGCCGAGCTGACGGAAATTCCTGATCTGATCCATGGTCACGCCTTTCACACCGATCAGGTGCAAAAGCGCGTAGACCAGCATGGAGCCGTGTCCTGCCGAGAGCACGAAGCGGTCACGGTCCGGCCAGGACGGGTTGGCGGGATCAAAGGTCACATGGCGCGACCACAGCACCGCCGCCGCGTCGGCCATGCCCATGGGCATGCCGGGATGGCCGGATTTGGCGGTTTCCACCGCATCCATGGCGAGCGCGCGGATGGCGTCGGCCATCGGCTTGATCTGGGCGGGATCGAGCGCGGGGAGGGCAGAGGTGCTGGTCATGGGGCGGCCTTCATCAGGACGGTCGTGTGTGGGTGCGTGTATGCGGATTCGCACGCCCCGGCGAACGCGTGTAAGCGCCTGGCGCTCATCACGTCAGAGACCGAGGCGGCGGGCCAGATCGCGCGCAGCCGGATCGAAGCCGCTCATGTCCCCGGAAAGCAGGTCGCGGGCAAGCGCCTTGCCCAGCTCCACGCCCCACTGGTCAAAGGCGTTGAGGCCGTAAAGCACGCTCTCGGCAAACACTTTGTGCTCATGCAGCGCCACCAGCGCGCCCAGGCTCTCCGGCGTCAGGCCGGGCATCAGGATGGTGCTGCTGGCGCGCCCGCCGGCGATGGCCTTGTGCGCCGCCAGCTCCCCCTCGCCAGCGCGCCCTGTCGTGAGCGCTGCGCCCTGGGCGGCGAGATTGGCGTTCAGCGCCCGGGCGCGCGGGTCTTCCATGAAGCTGGAGTCATTGAGGGCGATGAAATCCACCGGCGCCTCGTCCTGGCCCTGATGCAGCCACTGGAAGACCGAGTGCTGCAGATCCGATCCGCGCCCGCCCCAGACCAGTGCGCCCGAATGGCGCGGGGGAAGCGCCGCGCCATCATGGGCTGCGGATTTGCCAAGGCTTTCCATCTCCAGCTGCTGGAGATAGGCCGGCAGGCGTTCGAGCCGTGAGGAATAGGCCGCCACGCAGCGCGAAGGCAGGCCGCGAACGGCCCGGTTCCAGGCGTCCACCAGACCCTTGGCGGCGGCGAGATTGGTGGCCAGCGGGGTTTCCAGCGCATCGTCATCCATCACCCGCGCGCCGTGCAGCAGGCGGGCATAGACCTTGGCGCCCACGGCCAGCTCGATGGCGATGCCCGCCGGCGACCATAAGGAATAGCGCCCGCCCACCCCGCCCTCGAACGGGAAGATGCGCGCCGGGTCCACGCCAAATTCCGCCGCCTTGTCCGGCGCGGCGGTGGCCGCGCACAGGCGCGCATCAGCGCCCTTTTCGCCCAGCCGGGCGGCGAGCCAGCCGCGTGCGGCCTGGCCATTCATCAGGGTTTCCTGGGTGGTGAAGGATTTCGAGACGATGACCACCAGCGTGGTCTCGGGCTCGGCGCCCTCCAGCGCGTCATCGAGATCGGCCGGATCGAGATTGGACACGAAGCGCGCCTCGACGCCCTCACGCCGCCAGGCTTTCAGCGCGTCATAGATGAAGCGCGGCCCCAGATCCGATCCGCCAATGCCGATATTGACGATGCGCCGCACCGGATGGCCGGCCAGCGCATCGGGAGCGCCAATAGCATCCGCGAAGGCGGCCGTGCGCTCGCGCGCGCCGCGCAGGCGCGATGCGAGGGCCGGGTCAGCGAGACGGTCCGGATTGCGGCAGGCCATGTGAAGCACCGGGCGGCTTTCCGTGGTGTTGATCACGTCGCCGCGGGCCATGGCGGCGAAGGCTTCGGGCAGCCGGGCGTCCTGCGCCGTGTTGAGCAACGCCTTCCAGGCCTGGAGGTCCAGGCGCTGGCGCCGGGCGTCAAAGACCAGGCCCGCCGCTTCCAGAACCAGCGCGTCATCGCGGCCCGGTTCGGCGATCAGGGTGCGCATGTCCGCGCCGGCCAGGCGCCGGGCATGGGCGTCGAGGGCGGCGAGGGTCATGCGGGCACGTCTCCATGTGCGTCTTGCGGGCGCCGGGCGGCCCAGATGAGGACGGTGAGCCCGCCCTTGATGCCTTCAGGCTCTAGAGTCACCAGCTGGGTCAGATCCAGCCCCGCGCCGGTGAGCCAGCCCGTCACCTGGGCCGGCGGAAAGCCCAGATGGCGGTGGTGATGTTCGACGCGCAGGGTCTCGTGGCGGTGCTCGGCGAAATCAACGATCAGCAAGACACCGTCCGGCGCCAGTACGCGCGCGCATTCACGCAGCGCCTCGCGCGGGTCGGAGAGATAGTGCAGCACCTGATGAACGGTGACGAGATCAGCTGCGCCATCATCCAGCGGCAGGGCCGAGGCGTCAGCCTGGCGCACAAAGCGCGTGGAGAGGCCGGCTTCGGACAGCTTGGCGCGGGCCACCGAGAGCATTTCGCGAGACAAATCAACGCCCATGCCCTCATCGGCCTGGGCGCTGAACAGCTCCAGCATGCGTCCGGTGCCGGTGCCCACATCCACATGCCGGGTAAAGCGCTGGCCGGCCACAAGCCTCACCAGTTCGGCCTCCACGGCGGCTTCGGAGAAATGCATGGAGCGGATCTGGGCCCACTGGACGGCGGCGGCCTCGAAGAAACGCTCCGCGCTCTGGGCGCGCAGGCGTTTGAGTTCGGACAGGCGCTGGCGGTCGCGTTGCACCTGGGGATCGTCGGTGTCGGTGAAGTCCTCGATCAGCGCGGCCAGACGCGATACAGGTCCGGTGCGCACCAGCCGGTAGAACACCCATCCACCTTCAGGAAAACGCTCGCACAGTCCGGCGTCGGCCAGCAGTTTGAGGTGGCGCGACACGCGCGGCTGGCTCTGGCCGAGCACCTGGATGATTTCGCTGACCGTCATCTCGCCCTGGGACAGGAGCGAGACGATGCGCAGGCGCGAGGGCTCGGCGAGCGCCTTGAGTTTGGCCAGCAGATCCGACTGCATGACAAGCCCTTGTTCTGGTTCAGCCCGCCGGGTTTGGCGGGACTGTCATGGCTTAGCCGGGCTGGCGCGGATTGTCATCCGGTGCGCGGCGCGCTCAGTGAAGGCCGAGCGAGCGCAGCACGGCTGGTATGGCTTGTTTCAGCTTGAAAAAGCCTTTTCCCGCATGTGGATAGAAGGCCCGGTCCCAATCCCGGCGCAGTTCGATCAGGCTGAGGCCTGCCGATCTGATGTCCGGCGCGGCGGCGTCCAGCGCGCTGCGTGCAGGCCCCTGGCAGGGGCGTTGTGTGACAATCTGGCGTGCTGGTGTGTTCAAAACGGCCTGTTTTGCGTCGAAAATCGAGGTTTTCGTACTGAAAGCGCATCCGAACGCATCAGACGCCCTCTGGCGGGCGTCTTCCAGCGCGCTGGCGCTGAAGGCTTGCGCCGCTGCGCCCCGGGGCAGGGGGCTCAGGCCCTCTTTCGCATCGAGGACGGCGCCGCCTGCGATATCGAGCGCGCCCACGCCCCAGCTCTCGGGATGGAGATCATCCTCGGTGATGAGGAGGAAGACCGGGGCGGCCGGGTCCGGTCGCGCGCCGGACTGGAGGGGGGCGGGAGCGGGATGGCCGGGATCATCGGCCAGAGGCGGCGCCTCGCGGGCCAGTTCGCCAGGGCCGGGCTGGAAGCGGCCGCCGGTGAAGCGGGCGATATTGCCGGCGCGCGCCAGATAGGTCTTGCCCGGCGTGTGCAGTCCGCACACCCAGCGCCAGCTGAGCGTGTTGGAGGCCGGGTCCGCGTCGATCAGATGGCGCAAGAACCAGTCCGCGCCGAGGCGCCAGGGCAGGCCCAGCGTGTAGATCCAGATAGAGGCGGTCCACATGCGCGCATGATTGTGCAGCCAGCCCAGTTCCGTGAGTTCCCCGGCCCAGGCGTCGAAACAGGTGATGCCGGTGCGCCCCGCCACCGCGTCCTGATAGCGCCGGGCCAGCGCGCCATCGCGCTCCAGAGCCTCCAGATCACGCGCCAGCCCGGCCTGGTAGTCCGCCCAGACCGAGGGGCGCATCTCCAGCCAGCCCTTCCAGTAAGTGCGCCAGCATACCTCCTGAATGAACTTGTCCGCCTCCTGAAGCCCGTGGGCGGCGAGGGCGGCGCTGGCCAGCTCGTCCTCGCGCAACAGGCGCCGGCGCACATGGGCGCTTAAGCCCGATACATTCGAGCGGTCGTGCGGGCCCAGATCCTCATTGCGCCTCGCTGCATAGGCCCGGCCCATGGCGGGGGTGAAGGCGGTCAGACGTTCAAGCCCCGCCGCGCGCGTGGGCGCGGGCAGGGCGCTGGCGGTTTCAGTCCTGAATAGATCGCTCTGGCTCATGAGCGCAGAGCTAGCGCGCCAGGCTTGTCAGGCGAGGGCGTCGGCCAGATGGGCGGCCAGGTGGGCGTCGAGATGCGCGCGCCGGGTGGTGGTGATCAGCACGGTGTCGACTTCCGGGCGGGCCAGCGCCGCGCGTGCCCCGGTCACCGGCTCCACCCGCCCGCGTCCCGGCGCGGCGGGGCGCAGGCTGCGCGCCAGCGCATAGAGATCGGCGGGGCGGCGCGGCAGGCGGCGCTGGACCGGGGCGTCGCCCGCACTCTGTATGGCGATGACGCGAACCCCGCGGGCGCGGGCGGCGGCGAGCCGCGCCTCCTCACGCACATCGAGAAAGGGATGGACCGGCGCCATCATCATGTCGAACCGGCCCGCGCCCAGCGCCGCGTCCAGCTCCTCTCCCAGCCCCGCCACGCCGAGATGCGCGTAGGCGCCCGCCGCTTTTAGCGCATCCAGGCGCTTAAACAGCGCATCGGTCAGTTCATGGCCGCCCGGACCGTGCAGGAAGAACCCGTCCACCCCCTCTACCCCGAGGCGCTTCAGGCTGGCGGTCAGGCTCGCCTCGATGGCGTCCGGAGAGAAATCGCGCCGCCGGCGCATCAGCCCGGCGCTTTCTATCCCCGCCTTTGTGATCACGAACAGGCGCTCGCGCCCGAGGCTTCGGATCGCCTGGCCCAGGCGCTGCTCGGCCTCGCCTGCGCCATAGGCGGGCGCGGTGTCAAACACACGCACCCCGCCTTCGAAGGCGCGCGTGATCAGGCGCTGGGCCTCGGCGCGCGTTACCAGCGGCGTGCCGAGCGCGCCGGAGACGCCAAAGCCAAGCGGAGAGAGCGGCGGAATCATGGGCGCGCAGCCTAAACCCGTTGCCCGGCGGCTGAAACGGGTTTGAGTGCTGCGTGAACCGTACCTTCCCCCTTGTCCGCGCCCCAATCCCCCTGTGCTCCCGCGCCCCCATGCTGGGCGTGCAAGATCAGGACAGAGGGAGGCGGAGATGGACCGGTTCGAGCAGGCGCTGGCGCATGTGTTCCAGGTGGAGGGCGGATTTTCAGATCACCCTTCCGATCCCGGCGGGGCGACCAATTTCGGAATAACGCAAGCGGTGCTGGCGGCCTGGCGCGGCACGCCGGTGACGCGCGATGATGTGCGCACCATGACCCGGCAGGAAGCCGGCGAGATTTACAAGGCGCGCTACTGGGACGCCTGCCGCTGTGATGAACTGCCCGCCGGCGTGGACGCGATGGTGTTTGACGCTGCGGTCAATCACGGGCCCCGCCAGGCCGCCCTGTTCCTGCAGCGCGCGGTGAACGTCACCGATGACGGTGTGATCGGCCCGCAGACGCTGGCGGCCGCCGCGCGCCTGAAACCCGCCGACACGGTTTGCGAGATCGCGGCGCGGCGCATGGTGTTCTACGCCCGCCTCAACACCTTCCCCACGTTTGGCCTCGGCTGGGCGCGGCGCTTGATGAGCGTGCTGGCCGCGGCGGTGTGATTGCCTTGCCGCCATGCCCCCGCGCTGATACACCCGCGCCCGGTTGAAGACGGGCGCCGCGCCATCATTGAAGCGCGGCCAGCAGGACTGAAATGAGCGGCCATGAAAATCAACGGCAATGAAATCAAGCCCGGCATGGTGCTCAAGCACCAGGACACGCTGTGGACGGCGGTCAAGGCCGATCACGTCAAGCCCGGCAAGGGCGGCGCCTTCGCCCAGGTCGAGCTGAAGAACATCCTGGACGGACGCAAGCTCAATGAGCGTTTCCGCTCGGCCGACAAGGTGGAGCGCGTGCGCCTGGAGCAGCGCGACTATCAGTATCTCTATCCCGAGGGCGAGATGCTGGTGTTCATGAACACTGAAAGCTACGAGCAGATCTCGCTGCATGTGGATTTCGTGGGCGAGGAGCGCGCGGCCTATCTCACCGACGGCATGATGGTCACGCTGGAATTCTATGAGGACAAGCCCATCGGCATCTCCCTGCCCAACCATGTTGAGCTGGAAGTGATCGAGACCGAGCCGGTGGTGAAGGGCCAGACCGCAGCCAATTCCTACAAGCCGGCCATTCTCACCGGCAATATTCGCTCGGCCGTGCCGCCATTTGTCGGCGTTGGCGAGAAGGTGGTCGTGTCCACCGAGGACGGCTCCTACGTGCGCCGGGCCGACTAGAGCCCATGAGCACCGTTTCCGCCCTGATGCAGGTGATGACCGGCGCGGTCCGCAAGGCGGGCCGCAAGCTGGCGCGTGATTTCAACGAGGTCGAGCACCTGCAGGTGTCCCGCAAGGGCCCTGCCGATTTCGTCACCGCCGCCGATCTCAAATCGGAAGAAGTTCTTTTTGCCGAGCTGTCCAAGGGGCGGCCCGGTTATGGCTTCCTGATGGAAGAGCGCGGCGTGGTGGAGGGCACCGACCGCTCCCACCGCTGGATCGTCGATCCGCTGGACGGGACCACGAATTTCACCCACGCCCAGCCCCATTTCGCCATCTCGGTGGCGCTGGAGCGCGAGGGCGAGCTGGTGGCCGGGGTGATCTACAACCCCGCCACCGACGATCTGTTCCACGCCGAAAAGGGCCGCGGCGCCTATCTCAATGACCGGCGCCTGCGCGTCGCCGACCGGCGCAATTTCCAGGACTGCGTGATCGCCACCGGCCTGCCCTTCTTCGGCAAGACCGGCCATGCGCGCGCCCTCAAAGAACTGCACGCCATCATGCCGATGTGCGCCGGAATCCGGCGCTATGGCGCGGCCTCGCTGGATCTGGCCTGGACGGCGGCGGGCCGGTTTGACGGCTTCTGGGAACGCGGGCTGAAACCCTGGGACATCGCCGCAGGCATGGTGATGATCCGCGAGGCGGGCGGCTTCGCCGGCGCCATCGACGCAACCGGCGACGTCATGACCACCGGCGATATCGCCGCTGGCAATGAGTTCGTCCTAGGCGAGCTGCGCGAGCGGTTGAAGAAGGTGAGCGGGTAGCCACGCCCGTCCCCATCAGGGATACTGTCGGCCCCATCCTCACAGGGAGGGCTCCATGTATCTGGGCATGCTGTTCGCCCTGTTTGTAGCGCTGCCGCTGGCGTCCATCGCCATTGAGCGCACGCGCGGGCGCAGTATGGCTGGCCTGACCGAGCTGGCGCTCAAATGGTTTGTGTTCTGGGCTGTGGGCGTGCGCCTGTTTACGGCAGGAGCAAGCCAGGTTATGCGCCCGGACTTCACTGCGGCGAGCATTTTCCAGATCAGCGATCCGGTGGTGATCCCCTTCATCCAGGAGCTGGGCTTCGCCAATATCGCCATGGGGTTGATGGCCATGATCAGCCTGGGGGCGGCCTCCTGGCGGCGTGCAGCGGCACTTCTCGGCTTTGTATTCTTTGGCGCTGCGGGCGTGCGTCATGCCTTGTCGGCTGAAGCGTTCAACACGCTCAAGCTCGCCGCCATGGCATCCGACCTCTACATCGCAGCCGTGCTGGGTGTGCTGCTGGCCCTGTCACTGCGTGGCTCCCGGCCTCCCCACCCTTGACTCTCCGCCCGTCTCCCCCTATCCCCCGCGGGTTCTCTGAAGGACCGGCATTACGCTCGTCATCACCGGCACACGGAGCCCGCACAAGCGCGGGAGCAACTCCCGGAGGCCGGCGAGACACCCAGGCTCGACGCGTTGCGTCCAGCGGGGTCGTTGCGGCGTGTGCGCTTGCCGGTGCGATTTCAGGGGCGCGCTGATGCTTTTGAAGGACGACTGATGTTCGACACGTTGACCGACCGCCTGTCCGGCGTCTTCGACCAGCTCACGGGGCGCGGCGCGCTCTCTGAGAAGGACGTGGACGCGGCCCTGCGCGAGATCCGTGTGGCGCTGCTGGAGGCCGATGTGGCCCTGCCGGCGGTCAAGGACTTCATGAGCCGCGTGCGCGCTGAGGCGGTGGGCGAGCGCGTCATCCGCGCCGTGGCCCCTGGCCAGCAGGTCATCAAGATCGTCCATGACGAGCTGGTGGTGCTGCTGGGCGGCGAGGACGGCGGGCCGCAAGGCCTGTCGCTGGCCGGCGAGCCGCCGGTGGCGATCCTGATGGCGGGCCTTCAGGGCTCGGGCAAGACCACCACCACGGCCAAGCTGGCCCTGCGCCTGAGCTCGCGTGAGAAGAAGAAGGTGCTGGTCGCCTCCCTCGACACCCGCCGCCCGGCGGCGATGGAGCAGCTGGCGCAGATGGCCGAGAAGGCGGGGGTGGCGAGCCTGCCCATCGTCAAGGGCCAGTCGGCGACCGAGATCGCCAAGCGCGCCATGAGCGCGGCGCGCCTGCAGGGCTATGACGTGGTGATCCTGGACACCGCCGGCCGCACCTCCATCGATGAAGAGATGATGGCCGAGGCCGCGCGCATCGCCGACATCGCACGCCCGCGCGAGACGCTGCTGGTGGCTGACGCCCTGACCGGCCAGGACGCGGTGGAGACGGCGCGGCGTTTCCATGAGCGCCTGCCGCTGACCGGCCTGATCCTGACGCGGATGGATGGCGACGGGCGCGGCGGCGCGGCCCTGTCCATGCGCTGGGTCACCGGCCTGCCGATCAAGTTCCTGGGCGTCTCGGAAAAGGTCGACGGGCTCGACGCGTTTGATGCGCGCCGCCTGGCCGGGCGCATCCTGGGGCGCGGCGACATCGTCTCCCTGGTGGAGAAGGCGGCAGCCGAGGTTGATCAGGAAAAGGCCGAGCGCCTGGCCCGCAAGATGGCCAAGGGCAAGTTCGACCTGGAGGATCTGCGCGACCAGCTCGGCCAGCTGAAGAAAATGGGCGGGCTCGCCTCGATCATGGGGATGATGCCCGGCATGAACAAGGCGGCCAAGGCCCAGATGGCCGCGTCGGGTTTTGACGACAAGGCGATTGCGCGCCAGGAGGCGATCATCCTGTCGATGACGCCCGAAGAACGCGCCAAGCCGGACATCCTCAAAGCCAGCCGCAAGCGCCGCATCGCCAAGGGCGCGGGCGTCGAAGTGCCCGAGGTCAACAAGCTGATCAAGATGCACCGCCAGATGGCGGACATGATGAAGAAGGCCGGCAAGGGCAAGGGCCTGCCGGGCATGCCGGGCGGGGGCAAGATGCCCCCCGGCATGGGCGGGCCGGGGCTGGATGCCGCCGCGGCCGATCTTCTCAAAGGACACGCGCCTTCGGGCGCGGGTGGACTGCCAGGCCTGCCGGGCGCTGGCGGCCCCACGAAACCGCCCGCTCCGGGCGGTTTTCCCGGCCTTCCCGGCCTGCCCGGCGCCAAACCGAAAAAATGATCTCGAACACCTAAAAGGACCCAGAACCCATGTCTGTGAAAATCCGTCTCGCCCGTGGCGGCGCCAAGAAACGCCCCTATTACCGCATCGTGGTGGCTGACAGCCGCAATCCGCGCGATGGCCGCTTCATCGAGAAGATCGGCGCCTATAACCCCATGCTGCCCAAGGATCACGCCGACCGCGTGAAGCTGGACGCGGAAAAGGCCGCCGAGTGGATCAAGAAGGGCGCCCAGCCCACCGACCGCGTGGCGCGCTTCCTGGCCGCCGCCGGGGTGATGGAGTGGAAGCCGGGCAATAACCCGAAAAAGGCCGAGCCGGGCGAGAAAGCCAAGGAACGCGCCGCCGAGCGCGCCGAGAAGGAAGAGGCCCGCAAGACGGCTGAAGCCGAAGCCAAGGCCGCCGCCGAGGCGCCCGCCGCTGAGGAGGCCCCCGCCGAAGAGACCGCTGCTGAAGCTCCGGCTGAAGAAGCCGCCGCCGAAGCGCCGGCTGAAGACGCCGCTGCTGAAGACGAAGCGGCCAAGGCCTAGTCATCCGGATATCCGGCCCTTGCGAGGGGATATCTCCCCGCAGGGCCGGGCCGGTCTTGATCCCATGCCTTCATCCGCCCCGCCCGATCTGGTCGTCATCGCCGCCCTTGCGGGCGCCCATGGCGTGCGCGGCGAGGCGAAGATCAAGCCCTTCGGCGATGCCGGAGCGGCCTGTTCCTATGGCCCGTTCCTGGATGCGTCGGGCCAGGTGATCCTGACCCCGGTGAAGGCCAAGCCCGGCCCGTCCGGCGTGCTCATCGTCACGGTGCGCGAGGGCCTGACCCGCGAACAGCTCATGGCCATGAAGGGCGCGCTCCTGCACGTGCCGCGCGCGGCGCTGCCCGCGCCGGACGAAGACGAGTTCTACCACGCCGATCTGATCGGGCTGGAGGCGCGTGACGAGGACGGAGCGCCCATCGGCAACGTCCGTGCGGTGCAGGATTTCGGCGCGGGCGATGTGCTGGAGATCGCCGGGCCGGGCGGCGTGATCTACGCCGCCTTCACCCGCGAGGCCGTGCCCGAGGTGTCGGTGAAAGAGGGCTGGCTGCGCGTGCGCCTGCCTGACGTGCTGGACGCCGGCGATCAGGACCAGGCGGGCGGCGAGGGGTAGGCCGCGAGCCCTGCGCGCGAACGCCGCAGAACCTTAACTGCAATTCATTCTCAAAAACTATGGACAGGGCCGGTCGTGGGCGCGTATTGCAAATGCCTCGCAATCACCAAACATGTTGGTCCCAGAAAATGAAACGTCTCCTCCTCTCCAGCGCCGCCGCCATCCTGGCCGCCGCGCCCGCTTTTGCTAACGCCGCCGCGGACGCGGATGCGGGCCAGCAGAATGTCGATGTGATCGTGGTCACAGCGGCTGGCTATACCCAGCGGATCGAGCAGGCTCCCGCCTCCATGACCGTGATCGGGCGCGAGGCGATGGAGCGCCGCAATATTCTCAGCCTGGTGGATATTGTGACGGGGGTTGAGGGGGTGAACGCCCGGCCGTTTGATGCGCGCAGCGGCAAGACGGGCAATCAGGCGATATCCCTGCGCGGCTTGCCCAGCGATTACACCCTGGTGCTGCTCGACGGCGTGCGCCAGAACGTAATGGGCACAGTGGCGCCCAATGCCTTTAATGACGCCGCCAGCGTGTTTTTCCCGCCCGCCGCCGCGATTGAGCGGGTGGAGGTGATCCGCGGACCCATGTCCACGCTTTACGGCTCGGACGCGATCGGTGGCGTGGTCAATGTGATCACCCGCCAGCCGGGCGAGACCTGGGGCGGCTCGGTGCAGGTATCGGGCACGTTCCAGGAGGATTCGCGCTTCGGCTCAACAGCGCTGGCGGAAGGTTATCTGGCCGGCCCGCTGGGCGAGCGCCTGGGCTTTAGCGGCTATGCGCGCGTGTCCCGGAGAGGCGACTCCAATATCGAGATTCCCGGCGTGGATCCGTTTGCGCCCGAGCGGCTGGTGGAGAGCGCCACCATGGGACAAAACCCGGTTCAGGCCGATATCGTCACGATGGGCGCCCGGCTGGATTTCGACGCGGCGCCGGGACAGCGTTTCTCCTTTCGCTGGGACCGCACCGAGCAGACCTACAATAATGACCGTGGCCAGATGGGCGGTCTGCACCGCCTTCAAGGGACCAGCGGGCCTTGCTCTCATGGCGATTTCACCGACCCCAATTTCTGCCGCGGCTATCAGCGCGAGCTAGGCTTTAACCGCCAGCAATTCCGGCTTTCGCATGAGGGCGAATTCAGCTTTGGCACATGGCTCACCAGCCTGACCCATGACTTTGTCGAGACGCTGGGGCGCACGATCAATGCGGGCAGCGGTCTGGATCCGGCCGTTGAGGGCGGCCCGCGCGTGCTGGAAATGGAGACCTGGGTGTTCGACACCCGGCTGGTCAGCGAGCTGGGCGCGCATACGCTCACCGTGGGCGGCCAGTATCTCGACCCTGAGCTGACGGACGGCCTGTTCGGCGGCGGCTCTGCGGCGGTCAGCCAGTATTCCGTGTTCATTGAGGACAGCTGGGCGCTCAGCCCCAGCCTCACCCTGACGGGCGGGCTGCGCTATGATGACAGCGAGGCGTTTTCCGGCGAGTTCACCCCGCGCCTCTATCTGGTCTGGGCGCCGGCGGGGGCATGGACGCTGAAAGGCGGCGCCGGGCGCGGCTACCGCACGCCTCCGGTGGAGCAGTTGTCCAGCGGCATTATCGGATTTGGCAATCAGGGCACGACGCCGATTTTCGGCAATCCGGACCTGAAGCCTGAGACCAGCACCAATTACGAGGTCAGCGCCCTTTATAATCCCGGTCCCTGGTCGGTGCAGGCCACCGTGTTCCGCAATGAACTGACCAATCTGGTCGAGCGCGGCACGGGCGCCAATGCGGGCGTATCGCTCAATATCGGCGAGGCGGTCATTCAGGGGCTGGAACTGGCCGCTACGGCCCAGCTGGCCACTGACTGGCGGGTGCAGGCCAACTACACCTACACTGACTCCGAGGTCACCCGCAGTCAGCTCAACCCGGACAGTGCAGCCAGCCGTGTCGGTGATCCGCTGGTGTCTGTGCCCGATCACATGGCCAACGCCACGCTTTTATGGGACGCCACGTCCCGGCTGACGGGCTTTCTGACGGCGGAATACCGCTCCAGCGCCTGGCGTCCGCGCAATTATCACGAGCCCCAGGATGGCGGATCGGCCCAGGGCGCGTTCGAGGCGCTGGGCGCGTTTCGCGGCTTCACCCAGTTCGATCTGGGCGCCACCTGGCGGTTCAGCGATCAGGTGCGCCTGACGGCGGTGGTGCAGAACCTGACGGACAAGGACTTCATCGACTATCGCGAATACCCGCGCCGCAATAACCCCGCCCAGATCCTCACCAGCAATGTCTACTCCACCATTCTGGAGCCTCGGCGGCTGTATGTGAGTCTGGGCGTGGACTTCTAGACCTCCGGCGCCACCCCAAAACACAAAGGCCGCGCTCGAAAGAGCGCGGCCTTTTTCATGTCCGGTTGCGGCCGTCTGGCTAGTGAGCTAGCGCCGCCAGCAGGGCTTCGAGCTTGTCCACGCGGGCCTCGGCTTCGGCGCGCTCGGCGTCGTCGCGGGCCATGGAGAGGGTTTCACGCGCCTTGGTCAGCTCGGCTGACACGCTTTCGGCGTTCACCGAATCCAGCGCGATGGCTTCTTCGGCCAGGATGGTGAGCCCGTCCGGGGTCACTTCGGCGAAGCCGCCATGGATGAAGGTGCGCGTCACCGACCCGCCCTCATGCACCGCGATGGCGCCCGAGCGGATCGTGCTCATGAACGGAGCGTGCCCGGCCAGCACCCCGAAATCACCGTCCTCGCCAGGGACCACGACCATGTCCACCTCACCGGCGAACACGCGCTTTTCCGGCGAGACGAGATCGAAATGAAGCTTGTCAGCCATTGTCATCGTCCCTTGCGGCTATCACGCTGTCGAACGCGCGGGTCGCCGCTTCAAACTTGTCCCGGCAGCCGGGATTACAGAAGCCTACCACCGCCCCGCGATAGACGGTGAGCGAATCGGCGCTCACCGGTTTTCCGGACCAGGGACATGCGCTGTTGACGCAATCCTCGATCCGCAGCGTGGGGTGGCCGGAGGCCATTGTCAGCTCTACGCCGCTTCAGCGGCCAGGCGTTCGGCTTTCTTCACCGCGTCCTCGATGGTGCCGACCATGTAGAAGGCGGGCTCGGGCAGGTGGTCATACTCGCCCTCGCAGATCGCCTTGAACGAGCGCACCGTGTCCTCAACCGGCACCTGGATGCCCGGCGAGCCGGTGAACACTTCGGCCACGTCGAAGGGCTGGGACAGGAAGCGCTCGATCTTGCGCGCGCGCGCCACGATCAGCTTGTCCTCTTCGGACAGCTCGTCCATGCCCAGGATCGCGATGATGTCCTGCAGCGACTTGTAGCGCTGGAGGATTTCCTGCACGCGGCGGGCGGTGTTGTAGTGCTCTTCGCCCACAATGCGCGGCTCCAGGATGCGCGAGGTGGAATCGAGCGGGTCCACGGCCGGGTAGATGCCTTTTTCCGAGATCGCGCGCGACAGCACGGTGGTGGCGTCCAGGTGCGAGAAGGTGGTGGCCGGGGCCGGGTCGGTCAGGTCGTCGGCGGGCACGTACACGGCCTGCACCGAGGTGATCGAGCCCTTCTTGGTGGAGGTGATGCGCTCTTGCAGCGCGCCCATGTCGGTGGCCAGCGTCGGCTGGTAGCCCACCGCGGACGGGATGCGGCCCAAGAGCGCCGACACTTCCGCGCCAGCCTGGGTGAAGCGGAAGATATTGTCCACGAAGAACAAGACGTCCTTGCCTTCCTCATCGCGGAAATATTCGGCTTGCGCGAGACCGGACAGCGCCACGCGCGCACGCGCGCCCGGCGGTTCGTTCATCTGGCCGAACACCAGCGCGCAGCGCGAGCCTTCAACCGAGCCGTCATTGTCTTTCGGGTTCTTGTTCACGCCCGATTCGATCATCTCCCAGTACAGGTCATTGCCTTCCCGGGTGCGCTCGCCGACGCCGGCGAACACCGAATAGCCGCCGAACAGCTTGGCGATGTTGTTGATCAGCTCCTGGATCAGCACGGTCTTGCCCACGCCCGCGCCGCCGAACAGGCCGATCTTGCCGCCCTTGGCGTAGGGGCAGAGCAGGTCGATGACCTTGATGCCGGTGGGCAGGATTTCCGCTTCGGTGGATTGCTCCTCGAAGTCCGGCGCCGGGCGGTGGATCGGGGCTACGGCGGTGGTGTTGACCTTGCCGGCCTCGTCAATGGGATCGCCCGTGACGTTCAGGATGCGGCCCAGCGTGCCGGGGCCGACGGGAACCTTGATCGGCTCGCCGGTGTCGGTGACGGCCTGGCCGCGCTTGAGGCCCTCGGTGGCGTCCATGGCGATGGTGCGCACGGCGTTCTCGCCCAGGTGCTGGGCCACTTCCAGCACCAGCTTGCGTCCGGCGTTCTCGGTTTCCAGCGCATTGAGAATGTCCGGCAGACCGCCTTCGAACTCCACGTCGACGACCGCGCCTGTGACCTGTGCGATCCGGCCCTTGAGTTTGCTCATCGTACTCAGCCTCTTCTTGTCCAGGGGCGGCGCGGCCGCGTCCGCCCGAAATCGTGGTGTTGCGTCACACCGCCTCGGCGCCGGAGATGATCTCGATCAGCTCCTTGGTGATCTTGGCCTGGCGGGTGCGGTTGTATTGCAGGTTCAGCTTGTTGATCAGCTCGCCGGCATTGCGCGTGGCGGAGTCCATGGCCGCCATCTTGGCGCCCATCTCACCGGCGGCGTTCTCCAGGAGCGCCGACAGGATGACTGTGTTCACATAGCGCGGCAGCAAGGTGGCGAGGATCTGCTCCTCGTCCGGCTCGTATTCGTAGATCGCGCCTTTCAGATCGGGGCGGGCCACGCTCTCGTCGATGGCGTCGCGCGCCGGGATCAACACCTGGGCGCGCGGCTTCTGGGTGATCACGGAGACGAATTGCGAGCTGATCACCTCGCAAACGTCAAACGCGCCCTCTTCGAACAGCGACACGACGCGCTCGCCGATCCGGCCGGCCACCGCGCCGTCCAGCGCCTTGACGCTTTTCAGCTCGATCACCTCGATGATCTTGTCTGCATGCAGGCGCTTGAGGGCGTCCGCGCCCTTTTTACCCACGCACAGGATCTTCACCGTCTTGCCCGCCGCGGTCAGGGCGGCAACGCGCTCGCGCGCCAGGCGCGAGATATTGGTGTTGAAGCCCCCGCACAGGCCGCGGTCGGCGGTGGCCACCACCAGCAGGCGCACCTCGTCCTGGCCGGTTCCCACCAGCAGGCGCGGGGCCTCTGGGCCGTCCATCGCAGTGGCCAGATTGGCCATCACGCCGGCCATGCGCTCGGCATAGGGACGCGCGGCCTCGGCCGCGTCCTGCGCCTTGCGCAGCTTGGCGGCGGCGACCATTTGCATCGCCTTGGTGATCTTCTTGGTCGAGTTGACCGAGCTGATCCGGTTTTTCAGGTCCTTGAGACTGGCCATGATTTCCGCGCCGCTGGGGTCAATAAGGCGCCGGCGGCGTCATGCCGCCGGCGGTAAGGGATCAGGCGAAGCGCGCCGTGAAGGCCTCGACCGTGCTTTTCAGCTTGGCCTCGGTCTCGTCAGACAGCTTCTGCTCCTTGCGGATGGTCTCCAGAAGGTCCGCCTTGTCGGCGTGGAGATGGCGCAGGAACTCCGCCTCGAACCGGCCCACATCGCGCGTGGCGATCTTGTCGAGATAGCCGCGCGTGCCCGCGAAGATCACGCACACCTGTTCTTCCATGGACAGGGGCGAGAACTGGGGCTGTTTGAGCAGCTCGGTCAGGCGCTCGCCGCGCGCCAGCAGGCGCTGGGTGGCGGCGTCCAGGTCGGAGCCGAACTGGGCGAAGGCGGCCATCTCGCGATACTGAGCGAGCTCGCCCTTCATCTTGCCGGCCACGGCTTTCATCGCCTTGGTCTGGGCCGAAGAGCCCACGCGCGACACCGACAGACCGACGTTCACCGCCGGGCGGACGCCCTGATAGAACAGGTCGGTTTCCAGGAAGATCTGGCCGTCGGTGATGGAGATCACATTGGTCGGGATATAGGCCGACACGTCATTGGCCTGGGTCTCGATGACCGGCAGGGCGGTCAGCGAACCTGAACCATGGTCCTCATTGAGCTTGGCTGCGCGCTCCAGGAGGCGCGAGTGCAGGTAGAACACGTCGCCGGGATAGGCTTCGCGGCCGGGCGGGCGGCGCAGCAGCAGCGACATCTGGCGGTAGGCCACGGCCTGTTTGGACAGGTCATCATACACGATCAGGGCATGCATGCCGTTATCGCGGAAGAACTCGCCCATGGCGCAGCCGGTGAAGGGCGCCAGGAACTGCATCGGCGCGGGGTCCGAGGCGGTGGCGGCGACCACGATGGTGTAGTCCAGCGCGCCGTTCTCCTCGAGCGTCTTGACGATCTGGGCGACGGTGGAGCGCTTCTGGCCGATGGCGACATAGACACAGTAGAGCTTCTTGCTCTCGTCATCGCCTTCGTTGATCTGCTTCTGGTTCAGGATGGTGTCGAGCGCGATGGCGGTCTTGCCGGTCTGGCGGTCGCCGATGATCAGCTCGCGCTGGCCGCGGCCCACCGGGATCATCGCATCGATGGCCTTGATGCCGGTCGCCATCGGCTCGTGCACGGATTTGCGCGGCAGAATGCCCGGCGCCTTCACGTCCACAACGCGGCGCTCGGCGACGTCTTTGAGCGGGCCCTTGCCGTCGATCGGCTCGCCCAGCGCGTTGACCACGCGGCCCAACAGGCCCTTGCCCACCGGCGTGTCCACGATGGAGCCCAGGCGCTTGACGGTGTCGCCTTCCTTGATGCCCCGGTCATCGCCGAAGATCACGCAGCCCACATTGTCGCGCTCCAGGTTCAGGGCCATGCCCTTCACCCCGCCAGTGAACTCCACCAGCTCGCCGGCCTGGACCTCGTCCAGCCCGTGAACGCGGGCGATGCCGTCGCCCACTGACAATACCTGGCCGATTTCGGACACGTCCGCGCCGGCGCCGTAATTCTTGATCTGGTCTTTGAGAATGGCGGAGATTTCCGCAGCCCGGATGTCCATGGCGTCAGGCCTCTTTCAACGATTTGCGCAAACCCTCGAGCTGCGTGCTCAGAGAGGAATCAAACAGGCGCGAGCCGACCTTGACGATCAGCCCGCCGATCAGTTCCGGCCGCACTTCGGCGCGGATCTCCACGTCCTTGCCCAGCGCCGTCTTAAGCGCGGCGGCCAGGTCCTTGAGTTGGGCGGCCGTCAGCGCATCCGCGCTGGCCACGTCGGCCGACAAGGCGCCGCGGCGTTTGGCCGCCAGCGCGGCGAAGGCGCGCGCCATGTCCGGCAGCTCGCCCGCGCGGCCATTGCCGGCCGTGACGGCCAGGAAGCGCGCGGTCATGTCCTGGAATTTCAGCTTTTGGGCCAGAGCGGCCAGCACCGCGGCCTTGTCGCCGGTCTTGTGCACCGGGCTCGACAGGGCCCGGCGCAGCTCGGCGGACTGGGCGAACGCGGCGCCCAGCGCCGTCATGTCCGCCTCGACCGCGTCCAGCGCGCCAGCCTCATCTGCCAGCTCAAACAGCGCGCGGGCATAGCGCCCGCCCGCCTCGCTCGTGATCGCATCCTGTCCGGTGGTCACCGTGTGCGCCGCTTTCTTCTCGTGATGCCCGCTTGCAGACCACGCCGGAGCGCGTGCAAGCCTTTGAAGGAACTTGAGTTTTGAAACGCCGCTTCAGGCCTGAGCCCGGACGCCCGTTCCAACCCGGCGCCGAACTAGCACAGGGGGATGCAGGCGGCAACACCATGGCGCGCCACGCGCTGCAGGGGGGCGGGGTTCAGGGGCGGCGGCGGACATCAAGGCCGCGCGTCCTCGCTGCGCTGACGGGCGTTAAGCACGCGCAGGGCTGCTGCAGTGCGGACAGAGCCTAAGCGCCTGTCTCTAGCGCGGAGCCGGGATCCTGGCGCGCATGAAGCACCCGCACGATGGTGACGGAGTCGGGGTCAATCCTGAAGAAAACCACATGGCTGGCGACCGCCACCGACCTCAGGCCCTCGCGCAGGTCTGACCGCGTCCGGCCGGTTTCAGGACGGGCCGCCACGCGTTCGCAGGAACGCTCCAGACGTTGCACATAGCCGGTGGCGACGCTTTTGCCCCATTGAGACACCGAGTATTTCAGGATCGCTTTCATGTCCGCGTTGGCGTCACGCGTGAAGCGAAGCCTAGCCATGCACAGCGTCCGCTATAGCCTGCGCGTCTGGCGCATCGTCAGCATCGGCCAGTTCAGCCTCGACTTCTTTCATGATCGCATCAAAGTCGAACTCGACCACATCGCCCGCATCCGCCTGGGCCCAGCCCTTGTCGATCTCGGCGCGCAGGGCGTCGAGCTTCTCCTGATAGGTCTGTTCCGCGCGCATCTGGGTGCGCAGGGCCTCGCGGATGACCTCGCTGGCATTGTTATAGAGCCCGCTCTCCACCTTGGCGCGGACCCAGGCTTCCAGGCGTTCGGTCAGGGAGATGTGCATGGCGGCCTCCGGCTAAAGCGAGAGGGTCATCCTACACACTTTGACAATCCTTGTCGCTATCCGGAGCCTTTTCAGCAAAAGTGGGAACCGGTTTTGCGGTTCGAAAAGGCGACCACTCAAAGAGTCTACAGAATGAATTTCGACAGGTCGGCGTTCTTGGCCAGCGAATCGACGCGGTCCTTCACATAGGCAGCATCCACACTCAGCGCTTCGCCCGGGCGGTCGGAGGCGGTGAAGCTGATCTCCTCGACCACGCGCTCCAGAATGGTCTGCAGCCGGCGCGCGCCGATATTCTCCACGCTGGCATTCACTTCCGCCGCGTAGTCGGCGATGGCGTCGATGGCGCTGTCCTCGAAGGTCAGCTCGAAGCCCTCGGTCTTCATCAGCGCGACATACTGGGTGACCAGGCTCGCCTGGGGCTCGGTGAGGATGCGGCGGAAATCGTCGCGGGTGAGGGCGCGCAGCTCCACCCGGATGGGCAGGCGGCCCTGCAGTTCGGGCAGGAGATCGCTGGGCTTGGTCACGTGGAACGCGCCCGAGGCGATGAACAGCACGTGGTCGGTCTTCACCGGCCCGTATTTGGTGGCCACGGTGGCGCCCTCGATCAGGGGCAGGAGATCGCGCTGCACGCCTTCGCGCGACACGTCCGCGCCGCGCGATTCGGCGCGGGCGGCGACCTTGTCGATCTCGTCCAGGAAGACGATACCCTCATTCTCGGCCAGGCGCACCGCCTCGGCCTGTATCTGGGATTCGTCCAGCAGCTTGTCGGCTTCCTCGTTGATCAGGGGGGCGTAGGCGTCCTTGACCGTGGTGCGCACGGTCTTGGCGCGCCCGCCAAAGCCTTTGCCCAGAATCTCCGACAGATTGATCATCCCCACCCCGCCGGGCATGCCGGGAATGTCGATATTGCTCAGCGGCGAAGAGTCATCGGAGAGCTGGATCTCGATCTCCTTGTCGTCCAGCTCGCCCGCCAGCAGCTTCTTGCGGAAGGCCTCGCGGGTGGAGGCGGACGCATCCGCGCCCACCAGGGCATCGAGAACCCGGCGCTCGGCGGCGCCATGGGCCTTGGCCTTGACCTCTTCGCGCTTGGCCTCGCGCACGATGGAGATGGCGACCTCGACCAGATCGCGGGCGATGGAATCCACGTCCCGGCCCACATAGCCCACCTCGGTGAACTTGGTGGCCTCCACCTTGAGGAAGGGCGCGCCGGCCAGCTTGGCCAGGCGGCGCGAGATCTCGGTCTTGCCCACGCCCGTCGGGCCGATCATCAGGATGTTCTTGGGCGTCACCTCCTCGCGCAGGCCCTCGGGCAGGCGCTTGCGCCGCCAGCGATTGCGCAGGGCGATGGCCACCGCCTTCTTCGCCTCGGACTGGCCGATGATGTGGCGGTCAAGCTCGGAGACGATCTCGCGGGGCGAATACTCGGTCATGAGGAGAGGTCCGGTGCAGGCGTGACGATGAGGCCTTCATGTAGGCCCCTCACGGCCCGCGCACAAAGCCCTGCGCTGCATCGGTATAAGGCGGAGAAGGGGATCAAGCCGCCTTGCCGGACCATTAAATTGCACATTATTCGCGCCATCCGGCTTGTTCTGAACTAGGTTGAGCTCCAGAGGTGAAACCGGCGAGGGCGGCATGATTTTATTCTGGCGGCAGGGCCTTTTGACCGGTCCGCTTGTCTGTCTCACCCTGATCATCTCCTGTATCGCTTCATTCAGGGCGGCATATGCGGCCCAGCGGGGCGCTGAGCTGGTGGTGGAGGCCCAGCCCGGTCAGCGGCCCATGCTGGCGGCTGATATCAACGGCCATCCTGTGCGCCTGCTTGTGGCCCCCGATGGCCCCCGCTTCATTCTGCTCAATCCTGAGGCGGCCAACCGGCTGGGGCTGAGGTCCAATCCGGTTCTGTCACTGGGCGTCCGTCTGGATATCCAGGGGGATGTGACGCGTGGGCGCACCGGGCGCGCCCGGATCCTGCCTCATGGCGGACGGGCGTTTCGCCAGCGCGTGGTCTGGTTTGAGGACACCGTGATGGCTGACGGCGCAGACGGCGTGATCGGCGTTGCTGCGCTTCAGAATATTGACCGTCTCATAATGGTGTTTCACGATCCCGAGCGCCCCGCCCATGCGCCGATGACCGTATCCCGCTTCGAGGGCCGGCGCGGGCTGGAATGGGTCGGGCAGGCGCGGTCATACGGTCTGCCCTTCGAGATCAGCTTCAGCGTCTCGCGCCCCTCCTCACTGGAGCGTTCAACCGCCATGGCTCTTGAAGACCGCAGCCTGATCGCCCAGCCGGAAGAGGCGCTGGTGTTTGCTTCATTCTGGTTTATCGAACAGGCGCTGGCGTTTGAACACCGCAATACCGGGTTCGAGCTTCAAGGCCTTTCGCCGGCATCCATTCTGCGCTTCGCCCAGCGCGGCGAGATTGAAGCCCATCATGCCAGGGTCGAGTATGAACGCCGCTACGGGCCTATAGACCGCATCACGGTCAGGGCGCCCGGCGCGCGCCGGGCTGATGATCCATACCGGATCACCATCGGGAGCGATGTGCTGCTTGATTGCTGGCGCCTCGAGTTTGACTTTTCCTCTGCCAGCATCGTGACCCGGTGCCCGGACAGGTCCGGAACGCTGACGGAGGGCGGGCAGCCCTGAGGCGGGCGC
The DNA here is from genome assembly GCF_008630495.1 of Alkalicaulis satelles. GTDB lineage: Bacteria > Pseudomonadota > Alphaproteobacteria > Caulobacterales > Maricaulaceae > Oceanicaulis > Oceanicaulis satelles. Next base: position 187,983 of record NZ_VWOJ01000003.1, on the reverse strand, counting down.
CCGCCTGCCAGGCATGTGGGTAATGTGGGCCCGGCCCCCAGCACGCCCGCTTTTGCACTGCGGCGAAATCGTCTAAGACCGCCAGCCAATCCCTGCCGCTCCAGACATCACGGTCCTGCGCCCATGACCCCGTTTCCCGATTCCTATGACGCCAAGGCCAATGAGGCCGCGCTGCGCGCGCGCTGGGCAGAAGATGACGCCTTCCGCTGGGATCCGGCCCGGCCGGCCGACACCGATTACGTGATCGACACCCCGCCCCCGACCGTGTCTGGCGCGCTGCACGTGGGCCATGTCTATTCCTACACCCAGGCCGACATCATGGCGCGCTATATGCGCATGAGCGGGCGCAACGTGCTCTATCCCATCGGCTGGGACGATAACGGCCTGCCCACCGAGCGGCTGGTGGAGAAGGTGCGCAAGGTGCGCGGCGGGACCATGGCGCGCGATGAATTCATCGCGCTGTGCCGCGAGGTGATCCCTGAATATCACCAGCAATTCCGCGATCTGTTCTCGCGCCTGGCGCTGAGCGTGGACTGGAGCCGGGAATACCAGACCATTTCGGACGAAAGCCGCGCGGTGTCGCAGATGTCCTTCCTGGACCTCTACGCCAAGGGCCTTCTGGAGCGGCGCCTGGAGCCCACCTTGTGGGATCCGGCCGACCGCACCGCCATCGCCCAGGCCGAGGTGGAGGAGATCGAGCGCGAGGGCCTGCTCAACTATATCGCCTTCGAGGTTGAGGGCGGCGGCGAGCCGGTGGTGATCGCCACCACGCGCCCGGAACTGATCGGCGCGTGCGGCGGTCTGATGATCCATCCCGATCATCCGCGTGCGGGCGAGCTGATCGGCAAGCGCGCCATCACCCCGCTCTATCGTGTTCCGGTGGAGATTTTCGCAGAGCCCAGCGTGGACCCTGAAAAGGGCACCGGCGTGGTGATGTGCTGCACGTTCGGCGACGTCACCGATATCCAGTGGTGGCGCACCCACAAACTGCCCCTGCGCCTGGTGATCGACCAGGCCGGCAAGATGATCGCGGACCTGCCCTTCGGCGATGAGGGCTGGCCGAGCCTGGATCCGGACGGCGCGCGCGAGATCTCCGCCGCGCTGGCCGGCCTCAAGGCGGCCAAGGCCAAGGAAGCGATCCTGGAGCTGCTCAAAGAGCGCGGCGCGGTGCTCAATCAGGAGCCCACCCGTCAGGTGATCCCGGCGGCCGAGCGTTCGGGCGCGCCGCTGGAGATCATCGTCACGCCGCAATGGTTCATCCGCACGCTGGATTTCAAGGAGGAGATCCTGGCCAAGGGCCGCGAGATCACCTGGCGTCCGGCCTATATGCGCCAGCGTTTTGAAAGCTGGGTGGAGGGGCTCAAATGGGACTGGTCCATCTCGCGCCAGCGCCATTTCGGCGTGCCTTTGCCGGTCTGGTACTCCAAACGCCCCGGCGAGGAAGGCAAGATTATCGTCGCGTCGAAAGACGAGCTGCCGGTGGACCCCACCTTGCAGGCGCCGCGCGGCTATGAACCTCACGAGGTGGAGGGCGAGCGCGACGTGATGGACACCTGGGCGACCTCGTCAGTCTCGCCCCAGCTGGTGACCCGCTCGATCACGCAAGAGCTGAGCTTCGACTACGAGACCCACAAACGCCAGTTCCCCATGGCCCTGCGCCCGCAGGCCCATGAGATCATCCGCACCTGGGCCTTCTACACCATCGTCAAGGCGCTCCATCACGAGAACCAGGTTCCCTGGCGCGATATCGCCATTTCCGGCTGGTGCCTGGCGGGCGACGGATCGAAAATGTCCAAGTCCAAGGGCAATATCATCGATCCGATCAAGCTGCTGGACGAGTACGGCACGGACCCGGTGCGCTACTGGACGGGCACGTCGCGTCTGGGCCAGGACACAGCGCTGGCGGTCAACACGCTCAAACAGGGCAAGCGCCTGGTCACCAAGCTGTGGAACGCCTCCAAGCTCGCCCACATGGCGATCAGCGCGGCTGAAGCCCACGGCCCCCTCGATCCGGCGACGCCGCGCGCCGATGTGGAATCGGGGCGCATCAGCCATCCCATGGATGTGTGGCTGATGGGCAAGCTCGCCGAGACCGTGCGCAAGGCGTCGGAAAGCTTCGAAGCGTATGAATACGCCGCCGCACAGCGCGCCATCGAGGCCTTCTTCTGGAGCGATTACTGCGACAATTATCTGGAGATCGTGAAGCGGCGCACTCGTTATGAAGGCCCGCCCTCGGTCGAGGAACGCTCTGCGGCGCTCACCTTGTGGCACGCCAGCGACGCGCTGATCCGCCTGTTCGCGCCTTTCATTCCTTACGTCACGGACGCCCTGCACGCCGTCTTCCACGGTGAGGCTGCGGGCACGGTCCATGCCTGCGGTCACTGGCCGCGCCAGTCCGATCAGGCCGGGGAAGATGCGTTCCGCACGCAAGGCGAGGCCTTCCTCAACGTGCTGGCCGCCGCGCGCAAGGTGAAGTCCGAAGCCCAGATGTCCATGAAGACGCCGGTCAGCGTGCTGACCGTGATCGGCGAGGGGCCGCTGGAGGCGCTGATCGGCGATACGGTCGAGGACCTCAAGGCGGTGACCAGCGCTGAAACCGCCCTGCGCGCACCTGCCGCGCCGGACGGCGCGCGCACAGCCGCCAGCCCGGACGAGAGCGTTCAGGTGGCCCTGGTGCTGGCGCCGCAGGAGCGCAGTGAATGAGCCATATCGATCCTGAGCGCGCCGCGTTTGAGGCTTTCAAGGCGCTGCCGCGCGACGAGCCGGTGGAGATGCTCAACCTGATCTCGCTGCGTGAGCACGCAGACTACCCCGATGGCCGCGCGATGAGCGGGGCGGAGGCCTACAGGCTTTATGGCGAGACCTCTGCGCCGGTGTTCGCGCGGGTGGGCGGGCGCATTCTCTGGCGCGGCTCGCCGCGCTGCACGCTGATCGGCCCGGCGGACGAGGCCTGGGATATGGCCTTCATCGCGGCCTATCCCAGCGCGGGCGCGTTTCTGGAAATGGTCACGGACAAGTTCTATCAGAGCGAAGCGGTACCCCACCGGCGCGCCGGCGTGCGTGACAGCCGCCTGATCCGCTGCCTGCCCGGCAAGAGCGGTTCAGCTTTCGGCTGACGCGGTCTCAGCGGGCTCTGCGCCCTTGGGATCGGTGTCGCTGGCCAGCGGGCGCCAGGCGTGCAGGCGCCGGCGCGCTTTCAGAACCGTATCGCAGATCTGGCGGATGCGCCTGGCGTGCATCAGGGCCGGGTCCACAGCGCCCACGTCCAGCTCGCCCTTCGACACGCCGTGCAGCAGCTCGGTCTTCACATCCCGGTAGGCGCTCTGGAAGGTGCGATCGAGCTTTTTCAGCCTGCGCTCGAACGCCAGCTCGCTCATCCCCGCCGGATCGAAATCGAGGCAGGCCTGCAGCGCCTGCTGCAATGCCAGCCATGCCTCGCCCTTGCCGAACCGGCCCGGCGGCGTGCGGTCGGGCGCGATCTCGGCGGCCAGACCCGCTAGTTCTTCCAGATGCTGCAGCGTGCGCACCAGATCGGGCACTGCGGCGGTCACGCTTTCAGGCAGGGCCGAGGCGTTGAGCCGGGCGAGAAACTCGCGGATGCGCTCGCCCAGCTGCATCAGCCCGTCCGCACGCAAGGCCAGGCGCTTGCGCGCTACTGGCTTCGGCCCCGCCGCCTCGCGCACCAGCTCCAGCGTCAGGCTGGTCATGCGCGCCAGCTCCATGGCCAGCGCATTGAGCGCCAGGCTCGGCACGGGCAGGGAGGTGGGATCGAGATGGGCCGGGCGCGCCAGCGTCTCGTCCTCGGTCACGAAACGCGCCGAGAGCCAGCGCACCGTCCGGTTCACCAGCGGCCAGGCGAGGATCACGCCGGTGACATTGAACAGGGTGTGGAACAGGGCGAGCGTGGAGGGCATGTCCTCCGACCCCAGCGCCAGCCCGGCCAGCTCGCGCGCGGCGGGCAGCAGCAGGGGCAGGGTGATCAGCGCCACGGCGCCGGCGAACAGGTTGAACAGGATGTGCGCGCTCGCCACCCGGCGCGCGGGCGCGCCTGCGCCCAGGGCTGCGAACACGGCGGTGGAGGTGGTGCCCAGATTGGTGCCGATCACAGCCGCCGCGGCCAGCTCCAGCGCGAAGGCCTCCCCGGCGCTGGCGGTCAGGACGATGGCGATGGCCGCGCTGGACGATTGGGTCAGCACGGTGACCAGCGCGCCGATCAGCACGAAGGCGGCGATGGAGAGGAGCCCTGCGCTCTCCGGCGTCAGCGCAGCCAGCGAGGGCGCGACGCCGCCAAACCCCGCCGCCAGCACGCCCACGCCCAGGAAGAACAGCCCGAACCCGGTGAGCGAGCGCCCCGCCCCGGCCAGCCGGGCGCGCTCGCCCGCGGTGAGGGTGAGCGCCATGCCGATCCCGATCAGCGGCAGGGCGAGCGCGCCCACATCCACCTTCACCCCGACCAGCGCCACCAGCCAGCCGGTCATGGTGGTGCCCACATTGGTCCCGAGGATCACCCACACCGCCCGGCGCAGGCTCAGGAGCCGCGCATTGACGAAGCCGACCGTGGCCACCGTCACCGCGCTGGACGATTGCACCACGGCGGTGATCAGCACGCCGACCGCGAAGCCGCGCACGCTTGTGCGCGTCCAGGTCTGGAGCAAGGTGCGCAGCGCGCCGCCCGCGGCGATCTTCAGCCCGTCCGTGAGCAGCCCCATGCCCAGGAGAAACAGCCCGATCCCGCCCGCCAGGGTCAGCATCGCCGTCATCGTCCCGCCTCCAAAACCTTGCTCCGGGTGCGGACATTACAGCGATTTGACGCGCAGGGCAGGGGGTGCGGGCAGGGGCGGCGGGTCCAACCTGTCTTTTCAAGCCAGGGGGCGGGCTGTAAGCTGCGGCCATGATCAGGGGTTGGGTGATTTTCGCGCTTTCAGCGCTCGCTCTGGCTGCGGCGCCCGCCTGCAGCGAGATCGCCGAATGGCAGGCCCATGAGGCGCGCATGGCCCGCCTGCCGCCTGAATGCGCCGAGCGCTTTGACGCCTTCGAACAGCTCGAGAGCAGCATCATGCATGGCGATGCGTTCGCCCTGACCTGCGCGGTGGAGGTGTGGGACGAGGTGAGCGTCGAGCCGTTCGAGCTGTTTTACATCCACTGGCGTGTGACCGGGGTGAAGACGCCGCAGCTTGAGGCGCAGGCGCGCGCCCTGGAACAGCAAACGCTTGCGGTCCGGATTTACAGATTCCACATGGAAAATGATTTTCTGGCCCCCTTTGAGGCCAGCCCCGAGACCGGCTGCACGGTGTTTGATGAGCCCGCCCGCAGCCTCATCCTGACGGGCCTGGGGCCGCCCGCCCAATTTGGCTGCTTCCCCGGCGCGCCTCCGGTTGATGATCGCGAAATCGAGGCGCTTATGGAGCGCATGGAGCGGTTTCCAGCCGATTGCGCGGCGCGTTTTCCCCAGCGCCAGGGCCTGGCCGACGCCGCCGACGCGGGCGATGCGTTCGGCCTTCATTGCGCCATCGAGGCCTGGGGGGACTGGGAGACCCAGGCGTTCGAACTGCGTTACCTGTACTGGCGCGTTACCGGGGAAGAGCCCGCCGGGCTGGACGCGATGGCGCGCGCCATGGAGCGCGAGGCGATCGCCCGGGAGATATCTTTTCTCCACTTCACGATTGATTATCTGGCGCCCATCCCGTTCAACGCCTGGACCGGGTGCGAGCGGTTCGACGCCGAAGCCCGCGCCCTCATCGACCGCGGCCAGGGCCCGCCGCCGCGCCGCCTGTGCAACCGGTTCGGGTTTTGAATGGGAATGGTGCCGCTTGCGTGACTCGAACACGCGACCTACGCATTACGAATGCGTTGCTCTACCAGCTGAGCTAAAGCGGCTTGCCGGAGCGGGCGCGAGGCCCGGTTCAGCGGGGGCATGAACACGATCTAAGGCATCGCCGCTGCAATTTCAGCGGTCACGTCCTGAACATCTGGTGCCGACCAGACGTCGTCCCGCAGTATGAATTTATGGCTGTTGGTGTGCGCAATATACTTCGACCGCGCCTCCACCACCTCACGCGGGATCAGCGCCGCCCTGACCACGCGGAAATCATCATCGAAGATCACGCCTGCTAGCACGTCAAAGTGCTGGCTCGAAAGATCGCGGATGGCCGACAACTGACGCGACGAGTTTCGTCGATGCACCCGCCGCCCCTTGATCTGATAACGCGTCCCGTCCGGGCCGGTAGCATCATATCCTTGCTCGGAGTTCGGAGCCTGCTTCCAGCCAAAGGCAGCGCAGAACAGATACTCGGCGAGGTCGCCGGTAGGATTGTTGGCGCTGCGCACCACACCCCTTGCCCGCAACGCTTCTCCGATCTGGGAATGAAGCTTCAGAAGCTCGGCTACAGTAACGTGAGATAAATCTTGCAAGAGCACTCCTTGAGCTGCCGCCGCTTCGGTGGGCAACATCCAAAGCTTCCACAGTTCTTCTTTCGTACTCCATGGGGCTGAGATAGCCCAGCGTTCAGTGGCGGCGACGCGAGCTCGGCTTCACGCAAGAGGCGTTGGCCGAACTCAACGGGCTACATACAACCTACATCAGCGGGATTGAAGCAGCCGAACGGAACCCAAACCTGGGTGCCATCGAGCGCCTCGTCACTGCAGTTAAGATCGCTCCCAACGCTTTGCTGGAAGATGTTTCTGGAGCTATATCCACTAAGGAATCATGGGCTTGTGGAAAAATGGTGCCGCTTGCGTGACTCGAACACGCGACCTACGCATTACGAATGCGTTGCTCTACCAGCTGAGCTAAAGCGGCTTGCCGGAGCGGGCGCGAGGCCCGGTTCAGCGGGGGCGGACACTAGCGGCGAACGGGTGCGCGGGCAAGCGGGTGTGTGCGCCGCGCCGCAGCGCTTTTGAGCGCCGGATCAGCCCCGGTCATCAGCTTCCGATTACCGTCCGGCGCGCTCGGCCTTGAAGCGGTCGATGGCGTCGCACACGGGCAGGGACAGGGTTTCGAAAAACGAGGCCAGGTGATCGGCGGGCCGGGCCGCGGCGGCGTCATTATGGATCACCAGATGGGCGTGTTCGCGCCCCGGCGCGGTCCATTCGTGATGCATGGGGCGCACGGTGCGCAGATACTGGCCGACCACCGACTGGGGCGTGCGCCCGCGCTCATTGACATCGCGCAGGAGCCGGCGGGCGAGGCGGATATCGTCGGGCGCCTCCACAAACACGCGCAGGTCAAACAGGGCGCGCACCGCGGCATCGCAGAACAGATGGATGCCCTCCACCACGATTACATCGGCCGGCTCGATGCGGCGGGTGTCGGCGCGGCGCCGGTGGATGGTGAAGTCATAGACCGGCGCCTTGACCGATTTGCCGTCCTTGAGGGCGGCGAGCTGGCGCGCCAGCAGGTCATGATCGCGCGAGGCCGGGTGGTCGAAATTGAACGCGGCGGGGTCGAAATCGGGCTTGGCGCCATGATCGCCGTAATAATCATCCTCGGCCATGACGATGGCGCTGAGCGGGGCGGCGGCGCGGGCGGCGGCGCGCGCGATCTCGGTCTTGCCGGACGCCGAGCCGCCGGTGACGCCGATCAGCAGGCGCTTTTTCGGGGTAAGCAGGCTCATGCGGGCTCAGTCCTTGCGCGTCTCGTCCTCGACGCCGGGATCGTCCGGCGCCCGCGGGGGCTGATAGCTGTCCGCAGCGGGCTTGTCGCCCGGTTTTGCAGCCGCCGGGGCTGAGGGCGCCGCCAGCAGCGCAGCCTCGGGGGCTGCGGCGGCGGCGATCTCGAAGCGCTCATGGCGCGGATGGATCAGGCGCTCTTCGCGGCCCCAGGCGTCCACCATGCGCTTCCAGTCCTCATCGGTGAAGGGGAAGGCGGCGCCGGTTTCATCCAGATCGGACCAGTCGGCCTCGCCCGGCGCGTGGGCGGCGCGGGTCATCCAGCGCTGGGCCGCGTTCTGGTCGCCGTCCAGCTGCGCGGCGCGCGCGGCCATCACGCAAACCCGCGCCGAGACCGGCGGCTGGGCGGTCAGCGAGGCCAGGGCGGCGCGGGCCGCCTCGCGGTTGGACTGGTCCAGCGCGGTCTCGGCCAGAAGGATGCGGCTCTCGCGATGCTCGGGATTGAGCGCGGCCAGCTCGCGCAGGCGCTCGGCGCGCTTGGCCTTGGTGTCGGACTTGCGCAAGGCGCCATAGGCGCGCGCCAGCGCCGGGTGCGGCGCACGCGTCCAGGCGGCCTCGACAATCTCGGCGGCGCGCCGGTGGCGGCGCTGGGCGGACAGAAGCCGCGCGGCCAGATCGGCGGCGGGGGCGAATCCCGGAGAGGCGCTGGCGGCGCGCTCGGCGAGTTTGGCCGCCGTTTCAGGATCGGCGTCCTCGATGTGCCGCGCCTCGGCGGTCAGCAGCACGGCGCGGGTGCGCGCCGCGCGCGCCTTGTCCACATGGCCGCGCTTTTCGCCTTCGGTCAGGGTGGCTTCCGCATCGCGCCAGCGCGCGGCGTTGACCTGGGCCGAGAACAGCGAATCAAACGCCCAGCGGGCGGGGCCTGCGGTATCGAACGCCTCGCGTGCATGGGTGATGACGCCCACCGGGTCCTGACGCGCCTCGGCGATGGCCGCCAGCCCCCGGCGCGCCACCAGACGAGTGCGCGGGTCTTCCAGCATGGCCTCATACAGGCTCTGCGCGCTGGCCAGATCGCCATCGGCTTCGGCCGCGCGTGCAGAAAGCAGCCGCGACAGCGCCGGACGGTCCAGCAGCGCCTCGGCGCGCGCGGCCTGACGCACGGCCAGCGCGCCCTGGCCGGCGGCCGAGGCGATGAGGGCGCGTTCCAGCGCGTCAAAGCCCTGATCGCGCTTGCGGCGCAGGCGGAATTTGCGGAACGCGTCGGGCGCGCCCCAGGCCTTGGCGATCACCCACCAGGCCGCCACCAGCACGAAGGTCGACAGGATCAACAGCGCCATGGCCAGCGCAAACGGCGCCTCGGCGGCGACGCCCAGGAACTCCACCCGCACCAGGCCCGGATTGAGGGTGAGGAAGACCGCCAGAACCGCTGTGACCACACACAGCGCGATGGTGAGGATCAGCCGGATCATTCGCCCGCCTCCGCCTGCAGCGCGTCACGCAGGGCGCTGATCGCCGCCTCGATATCAAGGCGCGCGCGCGCGCCTGTGAGCCACTCCGCCGCCGCCTCCATGGCGGGGCCGTCCAGAGCTTCGATCACGCTGACGGCGCCAGCCAGATCGCCCTCATCCAGCGCCGCGCGCGCCGCGTCCGCAGGGCCGGGAGCCTGGCTTTGGCGGGCCACCCGCAGCACGCCGAACCAGACTTGCGTCTCGCCCGACGCATCGCGCAGGGCGGTTTCGGGGAAGCTCGCGATGAGGCGCTCGCGCGAGGGCGCGCCGTTGCGGGCATGGGCGTTCAGACGCTGCACGCCAGGCGCCCCAGGCCAGGCGCGGCGCAACTCGGCCAGCTCCAGCGCGAACGGGCCGGAACGAACGGCCGCCTCAGCCAGATCGGTATAGGCGAGCGCCCGGCGGGCGTGATCAGGCGCAGCGGGTCCCGCAGCGGTCTCGGATGCGCTGCGGGCCAGGCGCTCAGCCGCCTCGATGCGCTCTGCCATGGCGTCGAGCCGGGAGGTGAGGGCGCTCAGATCGGGCGCCGCGCCGGCCTCGCTCTGCACGGTGGCGATGCGCGCGTCCAGCTCACCCAGGCGCCGTTGCAGGGGCGCCAGAGCGGCGGCGATATCGGCTGTATCGCCCGCCTCGCCGGCGGCCAGGGCGGCGAGGCGAGTTTCCAGATCGTCCAGACGCTCAGCGGAGGCGGCCTCCGCCTCGCGCAGCCGGGATTCCAGCGCCTCCAGCGCCGCCTCATCTGCGCCCTCGCCGGGGCCGGCTTCCTCCAGCGCGCTCACGCGTTCGGCGAGACCCGCCGCATCGCGCACCAGCTGTTCGAGCGCCTCGGCGCGCAAGGCGTCCGCCGGGCCGCTGGCTTCGAGCGCGGTGAGGCGGTCATCGAGACTGTCCAGCACACGCTCCAGATCCGGGACGATGGGCCAGGCGTCCTGTTCCAGCGCGTCCAGCCGGGCTTCCAGCGCGGAGAGGTCAGCGGGCTCGGGCGCGGGCGCGACGCGCCCTGCGACCCAGCCGCCCAGACCGCCCAGAATCGCGGCGGCGGCGACAAAGCCGGCGAGCTTCAGCCAGCCCAGAAGGCTCCGGCGCGCGGGCGGGGTGTCGGCCTCGCTGTCGACCGGCTTGAACTCGGCGTCCACGGGTTCGTCGGTTGAGGATTGAGGTTTTTTCCGCCCGCTCATCACGCTCGTCCCGGCTGCGGTCCTGTTTGACTATCGGGTGAGTCTAAGCTGCGCCGCCCGTCCGCGCCACCGTCTGGTGTCATGCGTGAGGGGGGCAAATCGCCGCCAGCGCATCAAGGAGGCTGGCCTCGTCCGGGCGCGCCGCCAGCGTGATCCGGCCCGCGCCTGCGCGCCGCAAGGGAGCCGCGGCGGCGTCGGAAATCGCGATGACGCGGGCCGCGGCGAGGGCTGACAGGCGCCCGGCGCGTTCGGTCTGTTCGAGCAGGCGTTCTGCGCCCAGCGGGGAGTGGATCAACACGATGGCGTCCGGCCCCAGCGCGGCGCTGGCTTCTTGGCTGAGGCCGTCCACGGCGCGGGCGCGATAGACCACATGGCTGTCGGTGGGCCTGCCCAGCGCATGCAGCGCGCCAGCCAGATCAAAGGCCTGATCGGCGCCGCGCAAATGGATGATGCGGCCTTGCCTGGCCGGGGCGTCCGGCGAGGCGGCGAGGATCACGTCCAGAAGGCCTGCGGCGTCGCCGGTTCCGGTGATCACCGTGCCGTGGCCGGCCTCGCGGGCGGCGCGGGCGCTGGCTTCGCCCACGGCATAGACAGGAAGGTGAGGGGGCGCGCCAAGGGCGGCAAGGCGGGCGGCGCCATTGGGGCTGGTGACGATGATGGCCGAAGCCGCGCTCCAGTCCGGGCGGGCGTCCATGGGCTCAATGCGGGCCGTGGCGGCGTTCACAGCGCGGTAGCCGAGCCTGGCCAGTGTTTCACAGGTGCGCGCAGCGCCCGGCTCGGCGCGGGTGACCAGAACCGGCGGGCGCTCCCTCATGGCTCAGCCTGTGCCGGCAATGATCTCGGCGAGGGCCGCGCCGCCCGCCTTGCGGATGGCCTCGCCCACATGGCGGCCCAGTTCGGCGGCGTCTTCAAGCCCGCCCACGGGTGCTTCGCCGGCATCACGCCAGACCTGTTGACCATCGGTGGAGAGGGCTTCGGCCCGAAGCCGGATCCGGCCGTTGTCAAGTGTGGCATGCGCCGCGATGGGCGTGCGGCAGGAGCCGTCCAGCGCTTCCAGCACGCCGCGTTCTGCGGCGGCGGCCAGCGCGCTGTCGGGATGCTGGATGGCCGCGCACAGGGCTTCGGCCTCTTCATCGCCGGCGCGAATCTCCACCCCCACGCAGCCCTGGGCCGGGGCGGGGAGCATGTCGTCAATTTCCAGCGGGGCCAGAGCGGCTTCGGCGCGGCCCAGGCGGCGCAATCCGGCGCGGGCCAGGAAGGTCGCGTCCACCTCGCCGCTGCGCAGCTTGCCCAGGCGCGTGTCCACATTGCCGCGCAGGAGGACAACCTGCAGATCGTTCCGCGCAGCCAGCGCTTGGGCCTGGCGCCGGATCGAGGCGGTGCCCAGCACCGCGCCTTGCGGCAGATCGGCGAGCCGTGCCGAACCGTCCGCGACCAGCAGCACGTCGCGCGGATCCTCGCGTTCGAGGATAGCCGCGATGGTCAATCCATCGGGCAGGCGCGTGGGCACATCCTTCATGGAGTGCACCGCAAAGCGCGCCTCGCCCGCCAGCAGCGCAGTCTCCAGCTCCTTGGTGAACAGGCCTTTTCCGCCCGCCGCCAGCAGGGCGCGGTCGGTGATCCGGTCGCCTGTGGTGCTCATGCCCAGGATCGGAAACGCGGCGTCCTTGTCTTCCTGCCCGGCGGCATGGGCCAGAATGGCCTGCAGATTATGGGCCTGGGCGAGGGCCAGCGGCGAGGTGCGCGTGGCGATGGGCATCGGTGTAAACGGCATGGGCGCTCCTGACAGGCGGCGCCCATTGTATGAGGACGCGCGCAGCGCTAACGATCACATATGGCGTTATCCCATGCTTTCCCATCGGGGCAACCCGTCCCACCGCAGCAAAAGGCGCTGACCGTGCTGGGCCTTGAGTCCAGCTGCGACGACACCGCCGCGGCCGTTCTGCGCCGGGCGCCGGACGGAAGCGTCACGGTTCTGGCCGAACGCGTTCTGGGTCAGGACGCCGCTCACGCCCCCTATGGCGGGGTGGTGCCGGAGATCGCCGCGCGCGCCCATGCCGAACGCATGGACGGGCTGGCCGCCGAAGTGCTCGCTGAGGCCGGACTGTCGGCTCATGAGCTTGACGGCGTCGCCGCCACGGCCGGACCAGGCCTGATCGGCGGGGTGATGGCCGCGCTGATGACCGCCAAGGGGCTGGCGCTGGGCGCCGGCATCGCCCTGGTGGCGGTCAATCATCTGGAAGGCCACGCCCTGTCGCCGCGCCTGACCCGGAAGCTCGATTTTCCCTATCTTTTGCTGCTGGTGTCAGGCGGGCATACCCAGCTGGTGATCGTGGAGGGCGTGGGCGCCATGACGCGGCTGGGCTCCACAATCGACGATGCGGCGGGCGAGGCCTTCGACAAGACCGCCAAGATCATGGGGCTCGGCTTTCCCGGCGGTCCGGCGGTGGAGCGCGCGGCGCGCGCGGCGCGTAACCCTGAGCGCTTTGATCTGCCGCGCATGCTGACGGGCAAGCCGGGCTGCGACTTCTCGTTTGCGGGCCTCAAGACCGCCGCGCGCCGGGCCTGGGACGCGCTGGAGGCGCCCGGTGACCAGGACCGCGCGGATCTGGCTGGCGCCGTCCAGAGCGCCATCGCCAGCCATCTCAGCGAACGCACGGGCCGGGCCATGGACCGCTTCATCGAGGCGTTCCCGCAGGCTTCCCGCACGCTGGTGGCGGCGGGCGGTGTGGCGGCGAACCAGACGGTGCGTGCGGCGCTGACTGAAGCCGCGCAGGCGCGCGGGTTCGAGCTGATCGCCCCGCCCCTGAAATATTGCACCGACAACGCCGCCATGATTGCGCTGGCGGGCGCCGAGCGGCTGGCGCTGGGCCTCGTAGACGGGCTCGACGCCCCGGCCCGGGCGCGCTGGCCGCTGGATGCCGACGCGGCGGCCCGCGATCCAGCCACGGGCGGCGGGCGCAAGGGCCCCAAGGCCTGAAGGAGAGTTTGATGCAAGCCATCCAGTCCATCGGGGTGATCGGCGCAGGCGCCTGGGGCACGGCGCTGGCCCAGGCGGGCGCCCGCGCCGGGCGCGATGTGGCGCTGTGGGCCTATGAGCGCGACGTGGCCGAAGCGATCCGCGCCACCCGCGAAAACACCGCCTTCCTAAAGGGCGTGCGCCTGGCAGACGCGATCCGGGCCGAGACATCCCCCGAAGCGCTGGCGGGCTGCCAGGCGTATCTGCTGGTCTGTCCCGCCCAGCACGCCCGGCGCACGCTATCCGCTTTCGCCGCCCACATCGCGCCGGGCGCGCCTGTGGTGCTATGCGCCAAGGGCATCGAGCAGGGCTCGCTGGCGCTGATGACTGAAGTGCTGGCGCAGACCGTTCCCCACGCTGTGCCCGCCGTCCTGTCAGGGCCGAGCTTCGCCATCGATGTGGCCAAGGGCCTGCCCACCGCAGTGACGCTGGCGTGCGAGGATCAGGGGCTGGGCGAGCGGCTGATGGCCGCCATCGGTTCGGCCACTTTCCGCCCCTACTGGGCGCCCGATCTCATCGGGGCGGAAGCGGGCGGGGCGGTGAAGAATGTGCTCGCCATCGCCTGCGGCATCAGCGAGGGCAAGGAGCTTGGGCGCTCGGCCCATGCGGCCCTGATCGCGCGCGGCTTCGCCGAGATGACCCGGCTGGGCCTGGCGCTGGGCGCGCGCCGCGAGACGCTGGCGGGCCTGTGCGGGTTGGGCGATCTGGTGCTGACCTGCTCCTCGCCCCAGTCGCGCAACATGTCCTGCGGGCTGGCGCTGGGCCGGGGCGAGTCGCTGGCCGACATTCTGGCCGCGCGCACAGCCGTCACCGAAGGCGTCGCCACGGCGCCCGCCGTTGTGGAACTGGCCCGGCGAGTGGGCGTGGAGATGCCGATCTGTGATGCGGTGAACGCGGTCCTGTCCGGCGCGCTGGATGTGGACGGGGCCATTGAAGTCTTGCTCGCCCGCCCGTTCGGGGCCGAAGCGGACTGAACGCTAGCTCTTGGGACGTCCGCCCAGCACGTCCTGCCAGTCGGGATTGCGGTCGATCTGGGCCTTGGCGAAGGGGCAGAGCGGCACGATGCGCACGCCGCGCGCGCGGGCGTCCAGAACGGCCCGCTCCACCAGCGCCTTGCCCACGCCCATGCCGCGCCACTCATCGGGTACGCCGGTATGGTCGATGATGATGGTGTGCTCGTTCATGATGGAAAAGGTCAGCTCCGCATCCGGCTTGCCTTGCGCGCGCGCCGCATAGCGGCCCTTGGAGCCGGAGCGTTCCTCGACGATCTCGAAAGCCGGTTCAGTCATGATATCAATCTCCTAATGCCGGTCTGCGGCGTGGGCGGCGAGGGCTTCGAGGCGCGCGACGGCCAGCGTGCGCGCATGGGTGGCGGCCAGGATCACCTGCGGCGCGCAGCCCGCCTCATAGGCCTCGCGCCAGCGCGCGGCGCACAGGCACCAGCGGTCGCCGGGCTTCAGGCCGGGGAAGTCGTATTCGGGGCGCGGGGTCGACAAGTCATTGCCCCGGCTCATGGAAAATTTCAGGAAGTCATCGCTCATCACCGCGCAGACCGTGTGCACGCCCCGGTCCTCGGGCCCGGTATGACAACAGCCATCGCGGTAAAAGCCGGTCTTGGGATCATGGCTGCAATCGGCCAGCGGTCCGCCCAGCACGTTGAGCGCCGGTCCGCCCGATCCTGATGCGTGGTCGAAGGGCATGATGCGCCTCGCGTTTGTGTGACGAGCGCCAAGGTGGCGCGCGCGGGCGCGCCCGGCAAGAGCCAAGCCGCTTGCGCTGCTCGGCGCGCGGAGCGAGCATGAAGTCAGCCCTCTGATCCAAACCCCGATGAGTCCCATGACCGCAAGCCCTGTAATAGAAACCGCCCGCCTGCGCCTGCGCGTTCCACAAGAGTCTGACTTTGCAGGCTTTTGCGCCCTGATGAGCGATCCGGAAGCGGCCCGCCATATCGGCGGAACCCAGCCCGACGCCATCACCTGGCGCAATATGGCGGCGCTGATGGGCCACTGGCAGATGCGCGGCTACGGCTTTTTCTCGGTCGAAGAGAAGGCGACCGGTCAATGGGTTGGCCGGGTCGGTCCGTGGAATCCGCATCAATGGCCGGCGCCGGAGGTGGGCTGGTCGATCCTGCGTGCTCACTGGGGCAAGGGCTATGGCCCGGAAGCGGCGGCGGCGGCGCTGGATTTTGTCTTTGATCGGCTCCGTTGGGAGCGGGTCATCCATTTGATTGCAAAAGATAATATCAACTCCGCAGCGGTCGCGCGCAAGCTTGGCTCGACCAATACCGGTGAGGTCGTGCCGGTTCCCGGATTTGACGGTGTATTCACCGAAGTCTGGGCCCAGAGCCGTGCTGACTGGGCGGCGAACCGCGCAATCTTCGCCGATGTGCTGAGGCCCTGACGGGGGAGCGGGGCGGCGCGACGTGTAGTGGGAGGGGCTGTTTTGATGGTGAAAACACCGGTTTTCGAGCTGAAAAACGCCGGTTTCCTAGTGCTCGCTGCCTTGAGCGTATCCGTGGCCGCAGCGAGCCTGCGCTACGCCCTGCCAGAACCGCCCGGCGCGCCGGTGGATGTGCTGGCCAACGCTCACGCCATCCCCTTTCTGGCGGTCCACGCCCTGTTTGGCGCCGCCGCTCTGGGGATTGGGCCGTTCCAGTTCTGGACCCGTCTGCGCCAAATCCGGCGCCGGCTCCATATGGGGCTGGGGGTGGTCTATGCGGCGTGCTGCGTCATCGCCGGGACCGCCGGTGTGATCCTGGCCTTTGGCAATACTCATGGCCCGATTGCGGCCGCCGGCTTCGGGCTTCTGGGCGCGGCCTGGCTGGTGACCACGGCGATGGCGGTGCAGGCGGTGGCGCGCGGGCGCTATCATGTGCACCGGCGCTGGATGATCCGCAGTTTCGCCCTGACCTTCTCGGCAGTGACGTTGCGCCTGCAGCTGGCCGTGGTGGGCCTCGCGGACCTGCCGTTCAGCTCGTCCTATATCGCCATCAGCTTTGCGTGCTGGGTTCCCAATCTCATGGCGGCGGAGCTGTGGATCGCGCTGACCGCGCGTCAGAACCAGCCCGCTTCGCGCAAGGGCGCGTAATGGCTGCGGCTGACCGGCGCCTGCGTCCCGTCGGTGAGGATCAGCACGGCGCGTCCGCCTGAGCGGCTGGCCCCGGTGATGGCGGCGCGGGAGACCCACCAGGAGCGGTGGGTGCGTGCGCCGTCGAGACCTTCACAGGCGGCGATGGCGTCCGACAGGCGCATCAGGATCAGGGCATCGCCCGCATCGGTGCGCACCCGCAGGTAATGATCCTCGGCCGTCATTGACAGGATCGCCGCCTGGCGTAGACGCGCGGGCAGCTTGTCGAGCAGGGCCGGGGAGGGGCGGGGCGACGCCCCGGCGGCGGCCAGGCTTTCGGCCTCGCGCTGCGCGTCGCGGGCCGCCTCACGGGCGCGTTTGAGCTGGTCGAGCGCGTAGCCCAATGCGGAGACTGCGCAGGCGATCACCAGCACCATGGCTGCGGTCAGCGGCAGCTGGCTCCAGCAGATCCGGCCCGTATAGGCTGTGTTGATGGCGAACACCGCTGCGGTGACGGGAAGGGTCAGCCCCGCCGCCGCTGCGCCATACCAGCTCCAGCGCGGCCAGTCCGGCGCCAGGCGCGCTGCGGCGTGACCGGTGAGATGGCCGAACACCGCCCCAAGAACGATCAGCCCCGTCCAGTAGACCCAGACGTCCGGCCAGCCATAGGCGCCGGTGCCGTAGGGGCCGAGGATCGCCAGGAACGTCCCCACGGCCAGCAGCACCGCGCCTTCGCGCGCAATGCGGGCCAACAGGCTCCGGCTGATGGTCATGCGCGCCCTCTCCATCAGTGCAGCATCTTGCACACCGCGTTCATTCGCGAAGCGTGAACGACAGCCATAGCGCCATTCGCGCACGCTTTCAGCCCGTTCGCGAAACGCCGGTTTCCAGACGGGCCGGAGCGCGCCTTGTCTTTCGCAGGACGCAAGGCCTGACGGAGACAGCCGCCATGAATATCGACGCCTTCCTCGACGCCCCCTGGCATATCCAGCTGCACGCCGGTTCGGCCATCGCTGCATTGGGTCTGGGCGCGGTGCAGCTTATCGCCCCCAAGGGCACCCTGCCTCACCGCCAGCTGGGCTATGTCTGGGCCGGACTGATGCTGACCGTCGCGGTCACGGCCATCTTCATCCGCCATAACGGGGCTTTCAGCTGGCTGCATGTACTGATCCCGGTCACGCTGTTTGGCCTCTACGGCCTGATCCGCCAGGCCCGCAAGGGCCAGACCGGAAAGCACCGCATCACTGCCCTGACCCTGGTCTTCGCCGCCCTGATCATTCCCGGCGCCTTCAGCTTCCTGCCCGGCCGCCTGATGCATCAGGTGGTGACGGGGTAGGTAGGCTCCGCCCTTCACAGGGCGTGCTTTTCGCGGCACATCGGAAGATGAGCTTGCGGGAGGGATATCATGCTGGCGATTATTGCCGCGCTTGCGGTTCAGACGGGCGGCTCGGACACGCTGGTCACGCTGTGCAACGAGACCCCGGCGCGCGCGGCGTTTTCGGTTGTGCGCCCGGGCGATGACGGGGCTGAAATTCAGCGCGGCTGGTTCACGGTCGAGCCCGGCGCGTGCCTGGAAGGCAATATCGGGTTGGGCCGGGCCGGGCAGGCGCAAGTGCATGCGCGCTCGGGCAGTTTTGTCTGGCCTGCGCAGGGCGGCGCGGCGCTGTGTGTGCCCGCCGGCTCCCACGACGGGCCGGTTACGCACCCGCCCTGTGCGCAGACCTGGCGCGAGGCGCAGTTTGCATTAGTGACGACCGGCTGGCGCGAGAACCGCCATCATGTGCGCTATGAAATCAATTGCCGCGACCTGCCCGGGGATGACGCCGCGCTGTGCCTTGAGGGGCGCGCCGGGCCGGACGGGCATGCCGCGCGTTTGCGCGAGCTGACGGTGTGCAACCGGTCCTCGGCGTCCTTGCGCGCGGCGGTGGCGGGCGAGACGCAGGCCCGGAGCGGCCAGAACGTGACCGGCTGGCAAAACGTAGCGCCGGGCGAATGCATGAGCGTGTGGCGTCAATTCCCCTACGGCCCGGAGCTCTATCTGCGCGTGGAGCATGAGGCCGATGACATGATGGCCGCCGGAGAGTCCGCCTATGTCTGCATGCCTGAAGGCTGGACCGCGCGCGCCCACGGCGTGGGCCGGGGAGAGTGTCCCGAAGCCGGGCATGTGCCCGTGCGTTTCCAGATCGTGCGCTTTCGCGACGGGGTTGACCGGCTGAGGCTTGATTTGGGGCCCTGACGCGCGCATCACCTGACGGACCGTTCCAGGAGCGCCCGCCATGATCCGCCTCGCCCCCGCCTGCGCCGTGCTGGCCCTCGTCTTGTCCGCCTGCGGGGAGCCGGTGGCGCTCGATCCGGCGCGCGACACGCCGCCGCCTTCGCCCCAGCTCCTGCGCGAGGTGGGGCTGATGGAGGCGCCGCGCACGCCCTGGGAGGCGCTGGAGCCGTTCTACGACCAGTTCGTCTATGACATTCCGCGCGCGCCGTCCGGCCCGCCCCTGCCGGGGGCTGAGGACGTGCTGACCTCCATTGCGTTCGGCTCGTGCAATACGCCCGAGCGCGCCATACCGATCCTGGATGTGATCGCGCAGGGCGGCCATGACCTGTTCATCTATGGCGGCGACAATGTGTATGGCGATGCGCGCGCCTATGACGCCACCCTGCCTGAGCTGCGCGCGGCCTATCACCAGCTCGCCGCCCGGCCCGAATTCCGCCGCCTGCGCGCGGCCCAGCCCATGCTGGCGGTGTGGGACGATCATGATTACGGCATGAATGATCTGGGCCGCGATTTCGCCTTCAAGGGCTTTTCCGAGCGCCTGTTCCTGGATTTCTGGGGCGCGGAGCGCGACGATGTGCGCCGGTCGCGCGAGGGAATTTACGACGCCCATGTGTTCGGCCCCGAAGGCCGGCGCGTGCAGGTGATCTTGCTCGATACGCGCTGGTTCCGCTCTGACCTCACCCCCACCGATGAACGCGGCGCGCCGGGGCGCGAGCGTTATGTGCCCAGTGAAGACCCGGACCAGGATATGCTGGGCGAGGCGCAATGGGCCTGGCTGGAGGCGCAATTGCGTGAACCGGCCGAGCTGCGCCTGCTGGTATCCTCCATTCAGGTTCATGCCGACGGGCATGGCTGGGAGTCCTGGCGCACCCTGCCGCGCGAGCGTGACCGGCTCTACCGCCTGATCCGCGAGACTGGCGCCAATGGCGTGGTCATCGCATCCGGCGACCGTCATGCCGCCGGGCTTTATGTGCGCGCCGATCTGACCAGCTATCCGCTCTACGAAATCACCTCCTCCTCGCTGAACATGCCCTTCCGCGACGAGCATGACGAACCGGGCCCGCACCGCATAGGGGACATGTATGCGCCGGAGAATTACGGCGTCATCGCCATCGACTGGGAGGGCGGGAGCCTCAATCTGGAAATCCGCGATGTCCAGGGCGCCGTGGTGCGCGAGCAGGGCGTGCCGCTCAGCCGCATCGGCGCGGCGCCCTAGGCGTTCATGCAGGACTGGCCTGCTTCAAGATCGCGTTGACGCAAGCGCGGGGGGGAGTAGGGTGCGGCCAAACGCGCCCCGCCCCTCCTCCTCCTCATCCAGCGCCGGGCAATAAGGAAAGGGTCTACGCACCATGGCCGACAGCTTTGACGTCATCATTATTGGCGGTGGTCCGGGCGGCTATAACTGCGCCATCCGCGCCGGCCAGCTGGGGCTGAAGACCGCGCTGATCGAAAAGCGCAAGACGCTGGGCGGCACCTGCCTGAATGTCGGCTGCATACCGTCCAAGGCGCTGCTGCACGCCTCGGAGCTTTATGAAGAAGCTGACAAGCATTTCGCCGACATGGGCATCGGCGTGGGTGAGCTCAAACTCGACCTGGACAAGATGATGGCGCGCAAGGCCAGCGCGGTGAAAGGCCTCACTGACGGCGTCGCCTTCCTGATGAAGAAGAACAAGGTCAAGGTATTCCACGGCGCCGGGGCGATTGCGGGCAAGGGCAAGGTCAAGGTGACGGGCGAGGATGGCGAGGCCCAGACGCTGGAGGCGCGCCATATCGTCATCGCCACCGGCTCCGAAGTGACCCCGCTTCCGGGCGTGGAGATCGATGAAGAGCGCATCGTGTCGTCCACCGGCGCGCTGGAGCTTAAAGAGGTTCCCAAAAAGCTCACTGTGATCGGGGCGGGCGTGATCGGGCTGGAGCTGGGCTCGGTCTGGCGCCGGCTGGGCTCCGAGGTGACCGTGGTGGAATATCTCGACCGCGTCCTGCCGGGCATGGACGGGGCGGTGTCGAAAGCTGCGCGCAAGCTGTTTGAAAAGCAGGGCGTCAAGTTCCAGCTTTCGCGCAAGGTCACGGGCGTGAAAACCGGCAAGGACGGCCTCACCGTGGTCACCGAGGCGGCGGATGGCGGCGACGAGCAGAGCCATGAGGCCGATGTGGTGCTGGTGTGCATCGGCCGGCGTCCGTACACTGAAGGCCTCGGCCTTGATACAGTGGGCGTGGAAACCGACAAGCGCGGCTTCATCCCCAATGAGCATTTCAAGACGTCCGCGGACGGCGTGTGGGTGATCGGCGACGCCACCCATGGCCCGATGCTGGCCCACAAGGCCGAGGATGACGGCGCAGCCTGCGCTGAGCTGATCGCGGGCAAGGCGGGCCATGTCAATTATCTGGCCACGCCCAACGTGGTCTACACCTTCCCCGAGATCGCCTCGGTCGGTTACACCGAGGAACAGCTGAAAGAGCAAGGCCGCAAATTCAAGGCCGGGCAATTTCCTTTCATGGCCAATTCGCGCGCGCGCACCATCCACCAGACCGACGGCATGGTGAAAATCCTTGCTGACGCCAAGACCGACGAGATCCTGGGAGCCCATATCATCGGGCCGCATGCAGGCGAGATGATCGCCGAGCTGGCGCTGGCCATGGAGTTCCGCGCGTCTTCGGAAGACGTGGCGCGCACCTCCCACGCCCACCCCACCCTGTCGGAAGCCATCCGCCAGGCGGCCATGGGCGTGGAAGGCTGGACGATGCAGATGTAATGCTGCGCCTTGCGCAGCGGGCTCGGGTAAAGCGTCACAATTAATGGCTAGGAAGCCTGCGCGCCTGCGGGCACACTAAACTTGGGCTGAGGAGCGGGGTAATATCGGGCCATGACCGGACCGGCTGAATCTGCACGGCGCATCGAGCAGCGCACGGCGCGTTTGCGCCTTGTGGCGCTGGACGCCGAACTGGCGCGCCTGCAGCTGGAGGACCGCGAAGCCTTCTTCGCCGCGCTGGCCGCCCGGCGCGAGCCGGCCTGGCCGCCCGAGCTGATCGATCTGCCGTCCATGCGCCGCACGCTCGACGCCCTGATGGCGACGCCGGAGGAAACCGGTTGGCGCGCCTGGGCTTTCCTCATGCTCATGCAAGGCGGTCCGGACCGGGCTGTGGGCACGGGCGGTTTCTACGGCCCGCCGGGCGCAGACGGGGTGATCGAGGTGGGCTACGCCATGCTGCCCAGCTTCCGCGAGCAGGGCCTGGCCACCGAGGCGGTGGAGGGGCTGCTGGCTTGGGCGTTCAGCGATCCCCGGGTCAAATCCGTGCGCGCACGCACGCTGGCTCACCTGATCGGCGCGCGCCGCGTACTGGAGAAAACCGGCTTTTCCGAAACTGGCGAGACCGCCGAACCCGAAGGCGTGGTGGTGCATTATCAGCGCAGCGCGCCCTGAAGGGCTTCAGCGCCCTGCGTCCTCTGGCGAACGGCATTCTATCGTCAGCCCGAGAGGCGAGGTGTCCACCGTGTGAACCCCATTTTGCGCGCAGATGCTTTTGGCGGTCTCGCGCGCCAGATGCTGGGTGGTGAGCGCCCCAGCGGCGATCACGCTCAGGGCGAAGATTACCAGTCCCAGAAGAGACTGGACGATCTGACGCAGGTTCATGAAATCTCCCTGACTCAGGATGTCTGGCGGCGCTCTGGACCCGCCTGTCAGGAGCAGAGTCTACCACTTCGCGTGCGCGGGGTCATCCCGGAACCGTATGGCGGCGGGCGCTTGGCTAGCGCAATTCCAGCGTCACCGGGGCGTGATCGGAGGGCTGGGGCCAGTCGCGGCAGTCTTCCCAGACCTTGAAGCCCGCGCGCCCGCCTGACAGCGCCGCAGCTTCCAGATCGCCATTGACCCAGATGTGATCGAGGCGCCGGCCCCGGTTGGACTTTCGCCAGTCGCGATTGCGGTAGCTCCACCAGGTGAACAGCTTTTCCGGCTCCGGGATCAGGGCGCGGGCCGCATCGGTCCAGCCGCCCGCCTTGCGCAGGCGTTCCAGCGCCTCGGTTTCCACGGGCGTATGAGAGATGACCTTGAGCAGCTGCTTGTGCGACCAGACATCATGCTCGAGCGGCGCGATATTGAGATCGCCGGTAAGCACCCGCGCGCCCGGCTCGTCCTTGCGCCCGGCCAGGTAGGTTTCGAGCACGCCCAGGAAATCGAGCTTGTGGCGGAAGCGCGGATTGGTGTCCGGATCCGGTTCGTCGCCGCCGGCGGGGATGTAGAGATTGAGGATCTCGACGCCTTCGATCTTCACGCGCTGCTGGCGCGCCTCGTCCTTGGGACAGAGCGGGTGAGGGTCCAGCGCCTCGATGGGCAGGCGTGAGACCACGGCCACGCCGTGCATGCCCTTCTGGCCGGTGACAGCGGCGTGGGGATAGCCCATATCGGCGAAGATCTTGTGAGGGAACTGGTCCTCGAGGCACTTGATCTCCTGCAGGCAGATCACATCGGGCCGGGCCATGTCCGCGAAGCGGGCGATCTGGGGCGCGCGCAATCGCACTGAATTGACATTCCAGCTGGCAAGGGTGAGGGGGCGCATAAGGTCGGGCTCCAGCCGGGGTTACAGGATGTTATAGCTGGCGCCCGATACGGCCACCGGCCAGCGTCCGCGCACGAACAGGCGCCAGCGCGCCAGGAAGGGATGAGGCGGGTCTTCGTCCTCAGCCTCGGCCAGCAGCACCAGCACTGCGCCATGGGCGGCCTGGACCAGCCCGCCCGCGGCGGCGTTGACCACGTCCTCGTCATACATGTCGTCCATGGCCGCGCTGGCCTCGGCAGCGTCGCGGGCGTGCTCTCCGATGCGCGACTGGACCAGGGCGTAGGCCGCGTTCAGCGCTTCTTCGTCCAGGCGCTCCAGCACCCGGGCGGTGAGGGCGGCGCGCAACATTTCCTCGGCCTCCCAGGCCGCCGGGTTCTGGTCGAGGGTTTCAGCCACCCCCACCGCGTCCTCCCAGGAGCCCAGCAGGGCCGGCTCGCCTTCGGGAAAGCCCAGCCCGTCGAGATAGGCGCGCGCCAGCGCCTGTTCACGCACGTCCAGACGCTCGCCCAGGCGCGAGAAGAAGGCCGGATCGTTCAGGGATTCGGCAAAGGCGCGCGCCTTGAACAGGAGCGGGATTTCATCCAGCAGGCGCGCGATCTCGTCTTCGCCGCTGCGGTCAGGGTCAAATCCGGTCATGGAGCGTTTCTAGCCCCGCCCCGCCCGCGCCCCAAGTGCTGATATCAGGGCGTGAAAAACCGGAACGCATACAGGGGATCTGAAAATGGCGCGCCCGGCGGTGGGGGGCCGCCGGGCGCTGCTTGGGCGCGCCCCGGGGTAAGGGCGCGTCTGAATGCCGGGAGGGGTCCGGCTTGTCCTGGCGTGCTCGCGGGGGGACGGCATTCACCAGGGCGCGGCTTGTGAAAGCCGCAAGTGCATTTATGCCACAACTGGCCTGGTTTGTTCAATTAAATTCGAGAAAGGATTTGTGAGTGGCTAAAATACCACATGCTTCAAATCCTTGCGGCCGGCTTTCAGCTGACGGCGCTGGCGGAAAATCCGCCGGGCGCGGCGAAGCGCTCATACTCGTCCAGGGGCATGGGCCGGGCGAACAGATAGCCCTGCGCCAGCGTCGCGCCGAGCTCGCGCAACGCGGCGTATTGCTCGGGCGTCTCCACGCCTTCGGCCACGGTCTTCAGCTTCAGCGAACGGGCCATGGCCAGGATGGTGTCGACCACGATGCGCGCGTGTTCGTCATCCATCATGTTGCGCACAAAGCTCTGGTCGATCTTGAACACGTCGAAGGGCATGCGCGTGAGATAGGACAGGCTCGAATGGCCGGTGCCGAAATCGTCAATCGCGAAGGTGACGCCCATCTCGCGCAGCGGCGCGATCTGGGCGATCACGCGCTCGGGGTCGCGCATGGCGGTGGATTCGGTCAGCTCCAGCTCCAGCATGTGCGGAGGGAGGCCGGACTCATCAAGGGCCTCGATGACCCGGTGCGCGAAGTCTTCGCTTTCGAACTGCATGGCCGAGACATTGACCGCCACCGGCATGGCGATGCCGGTCTGGCGCATGGCTTCGGCGTCGCGGCAGGCGCGGCGCAACACCCAGTTCCCGATCTCCCCGATCAGCCCGCACTCCTCCGCCGCCTGGATGAAGGCGCCCGGCGAGAGCATGCCCGCAGTCGGGTGGCGCCATCGCACCAGCGCCTCTGCGCCGGAGATGCCGCCATCGGCGAAGCTGATTTTGGGCTGGTAGAACACCACCAGCTGGTCATCACGCACCGCTTCGCGCAGCTCGTTCTCCAGCACCAGACGCTCGAAGGCGCTGCGGTTCATGGAGGCTTCGAAATACTCGAACGCATTGCCGCCATTGCGCTTGGCTGCCGCCATGGCGAGATCGGCGTGGCGCAGCAGGGTTTCGGGATCGTCCCCGTCGCGCGGGAACACGGCGATGCCTGCTGACACGCCCAGGAAGACCTGGTGGCCGGAAATCTCGAATGGACGGCGCACCGAGTCGATGATCCTCCGGGCCAGGCGCGCTGCGTCCGCCACATCGCGCACATGCGGCATCAGCACGGTGAACTCGTCTCCGCCCAGGCGCGCCACCATGGAGGGCTCGGCTCCGGTCTCGCCATGGGCCAGATCCCAGCCGCGCGCCGCTTCGCGCAGACGCCGGGCTACCGCGTCCAACAGCCGGTCGCCCTCGCCAATGCCCAGCGAATCATTGACCCGCTTGAACCGGTCGAGATCGAGAAACAGCACCGCACCCTCGCGGTCCGTGTCGGCCGCCTCGCGGGTGACGCGCTCGACTTCCTTGCGGAAGCGTTCGCGATTGGGCAGCTCGGTGATCATGTCCACATAGGCCAGGCGATGAACCCGCTTCACGCTCGCCTCCAGGCGCGCGAACATGCGGTTGAAGGCATTAGCCAGCAGCTCCAGCTCGTCGCCGGTGCGGATATCGATGCGGATGTCCAGATTGCGCGATGACGCCGCGCGCGCCGCCTCGATCAGCTTGCGCATGGGGCTCAGCGCGCGCTGCACCACAAAGGCCACCAGGGGCAGGAAGACCAGCAGTGCGCCCAGCGCCAGCGCCAGCTGGCGGCGCAGAATCTCGCCCGCCGGGCGCGCCACGGCATGGATCGGAACCGCAGTCATTACCGCGCCCACCACCCGTCCGTCATGAACAGCGACGGCGGCCACATGGATATCATCGCCCACGGTCTCGATCCGTGTGTCCACCGCGCCCAGCGCCGATTGCAGCAGGGCGTCAGCGGCGCGCATGCCCGGGGTCACCGGTACATCGCCTTCGGCGGCGATCACGGTGCGGCTGACATTGACGGCGTAAAGCCCGTCCACGTCGGGGCGGTCTGCGAAATGGCTCAGGCGTTGTTCCAGGAAGGCCGTATCGCCGGCCGCGATGGCCGGGGCCAGCGTAGTGGCGAACAGCTCGGTGATGATCTGGGCGTGAGCCAGACCCGTTTCGGTATTCTCGGCGCGTTTGAGATAGTACTCCACGCTCATCAGCGCAGTGGTCGCCAGGATCAGGATGAGGCCGCTAAGCAGCGTGAACTTGATCACCAGCGAACGCATCACGCGTGCAATGGCATGTCTGATCGGCGCCATGGAGCCCCCGGCATCCAGCCTGACGCCCGCAACGGACGCCTTGATTGAGCGCCATGATGGCCGGGCGTGCTGAATATTGGGTTAAGCGGCTGAAACCGTTCATTGAGCCGCCGCGACCAGGGTTTGAAACGGCGCGGCAGGCCCGTGAAGAAGCCTGTCAGAGCAAGGGGTATGGCCTGTCCGCTCCGGAGCGCTCTGTCGGTGCGCTGCCCCGGCGTGCCAGTGTCGCAAATGATCAGATTTGATTTCCATGTATCAAACAGTATAATTACCGATTATTGGCTGGTTGTTCCGATCGGCGCCGAGGCAAGATAGCGGAGTTTAAAGTGAATATAGCGCTTAAGGTCATCGCCATTATTCTTTTGGGAGTGGTTATAATTTTTGCTGTGCAAAATATGGCGCTCGTAGAGGTGAAATTTTTGTTTTGGTCATTTGAAACCAACCGTATTTTGATCATAGGGGTCCCATTTGTTCTGGGCGCGCTGTTTGGCCCGATGGTGTATCGCGTGTTCAAGCCGCGTTGATCCTGACGGCCGTCTGAAAAACCGTAATCCTCCCAAATGCATCCTGGTTCCATGACAACGGACAATCCGGCCGCCTCCGGCCACACCATCGAGACGCTGGTTACGCCGCGCATCACGCTCATCGTTCTGCTGCTCACCACAGCCTTGCTGTATATGGGAACGGGCCTGTTCGGCACGCTTCTGGGCGTGCGCGCCAGCCTGGAGGACTTCGCTCCAGCCTGGATCGGCCTGATCATGTCGTCCTATTTCGTGGGCTTCATCATTGGCGCCTATGTGTGTGTTCACATCATCCAGCAGGTCGGTCACATCCGCGCCTTCGCCGCGTTCGCTGCAGTTTTCACGGCCATGGCGCTGGCCCACGCCATTTGGGTTGAGGTGTGGCCATGGGTGGTGTTCCGGCTGATATCGGGCATCGCCGTTGTCGGATTGGCCTTGGTGATTGAAAGCTGGCTCAACGCCCAGGCGCCCGCTGACGCGCGCGGCCGCGTTTTCTCTGTCTATATGGTGGTCAATCTCTCCGCTGTGGCGGCCGGTCAGCTTCTGCTCATGGCCGGGGATCCGGCCACCTTCGTGCTGTTCAGCGTGGCCGCTGTTTTGTTTGTCCTGTCCCTTGTGCCCACAACCGTGGTGCGCGTGAGCGCGCCCGCACCGCAACCGGCCGGCGGACTTGGCCTGAAAGCCTTGCTCAAGGCGTCTCCGGTCGGGGTCATAGGCTGTCTGGTCAGCGGTATTGTCGGCGGCGCCTTCTGGGGCATGGCGCCGGTGTTCATCACCGATCTGGGATATGACCGCAATCAGGTGGCGGTTTTCATGTTTGTCGCCATCGTTGGCGGCATGATCTCGCAGTTTCCTGTAGGACGCTTCTCGGATTCCCGTGACCGGCGCAAGGTCATAGCCGGCGTGACGATTCTTGCGTCCGTGGCTGCCGCCCTGGTGTCGGTGACGGCGGCCATCTCGTTCAATGCCTTGATTGGCGCCGCATTTCTCTTTGGCGCGCTGGTGTTTCCGATTTACGGCCTCACCGTGGCGCGCACCCATGACATGTTGCGCCCTGATCAGGTGCTGGAGGCCACGCGCGGCCTGTTGCAGTTTTTCGCCATCGGCGCAGCGATTGGTCCGTTCGCAGCCGGCGTGCTGATGGGCGTTCTGGGCGGTTACGCGCTATTTGGCGGCATGGCCGCGGCTCTGGCGGCGATGGGCGCTTACTGCATCTACCGCCTGCGCAAGGGCAAGGCGCTGGCGCCGGAAGAGCAATGCCATTTCGTGCCGATCTACGCCACTTCCCAGGAAGCTCTGGCCATGGCCGAGGATGAATACTACCCCGAAGAGGAGGATGGTGCTCCAGGCAAGGACGAACGCAATTGAGCGCCTAGCGCTCGAGCGACAGTCCGGCCCGGACCGCCAGATCCTTGAGCGAGGCGTGGGGGCGCGCGCCAATATGGGTGATCACCTCGCCGGCCGCGATAACGCCCAGGCGTCCGCAAGTCTCCAGGTCGCGCCCCAGCGCAAACCCGGTCAGGAAGCCTGCGGCGAACTGGTCGCCGGCCCCGGTGGTGTCCACCAGGCGCTCGATTTTCACCGCGGGCACATGGGCTTCGTCCGCGCCGGAGACGACCACAGCGCCCTTTTCCGAGCGGGTGACGGCGGCGATGCGGGTTTCGGCCCGCACAGCGGCCAGCGCCTCATCGAAGCTGTCGGTCTCATAGAGGGATTTGAGCTCGGCCTCGTTGGCGAACAATACGTCCACGTGGTGAGCCACCAGCTGGCGGAAGCTCGCCCGGTGGCGCTCCACGCAGAACACGTCCGACAGGGTCAGGGCCACCGCCCGGTCTGCGGCGTGGGCGAATTCGGAGGCGCGCACATAGGCCGCCTTGGCCTCCTCGCGGTCAAACAGATAGCCCTCCAGGAACACGATCGTGGCCGAAGACACGAGCTCGCGGTGTATATCTTCGGGGTCCAGGAGGGTGGAGGCGCCCAGATAGGTGTTCATCGCCCGGCGCGCATCGGGCGGCACCGCGATCAGGCAGCGGGCTGTCGACGGCCCGCCTGACAAGGGCGCGGTGTCGAAATGCACCCCCGCAGCGCGCAGATCGCGCGCAAACGTTCCGCCCAGCTGATCGTCCGCTACCTTGCCGATATAGGCGCCGCGCGCGCCGAAGCTCGCCACGCCCGCCAGCGTATTGGCCGCTGACCCGCCGGAGATTTCCTCGCCCGGGGGGAAGGCCGCATAGAGCGCGTCGGCGCGCTCCTCGTCGATAAGCAGCATGGCGTCTTTTACCAGGCCATGGGTCTGCACAAAGGCTTCGTCTACCCGGGCGAGCACGTCGACAATGGCGTTGCCGACGCCCAGAACATCAAAGCGGGTTGCAGACATGGAGCGGCCTTTCGTGCGGAACAGGGACAGAGTTTGGAGGAGGGCCCCCGCCATAGCCCGGACCGCGCGCGCGCTCAAGGCGCCCCGGGCGCTGGCGTCTGGCGCGTGCGCGCGCTAAGCGCGGGTCCATGAGCGCGCGCATCTGTTTTCTCACCTCCGCAGATATGATGAAGGACCGGCCCGGCGCCCGGGCCGACTGGTTCGAGTTCGATCTGGAATTCGGCGCCCTGAAGGCGGGCTGCGCGGATGCCGGCATTACCCTGGAAGCGCGCGTGTGGGACGAGGATTTCGACGCATCCGGCTTTGACGGCTTCATGGTGGGGACGGTGTGGGACTATCCGCCCAAGCTCGCCGCGTTTCTGCAAAAGCTCGATGCGCTGGCCGCCCGCGCGCCGGTTTGGAACCCGCCATCGGTCGTGCGCTGGAATATCGAAAAGACTTATTTGCGCGCCATGGCCGAAGCGGGGGCGCCGTCCATCCCCACGCTGTGGCGCGCGCGCGCCGATGCGGCAGCCATCGCGGACGGGTTCGCCTTGTTCGAGACCGACCGGCTGGTGGTCAAGCCGCTGGTGGGGGGCGGCGCCTGGCGCCAGGCCCTGATCCGGCGCGGCGAGGCGCTGCCGGCCCCTGACGCACTGCCCCCGGGCGCCTGCCTGATCCAGCCCTTCCTGCCAAGCGTGCCGGAGGAGGGGGAGTATTCTCTCCTGTTCTTCGGCGGCCGGTTCTCCCATGCTCTCGTCAAGCGGCCCAAGGATGGCGATTACCGCGTCCAGTCCCTGTTCGGCGGGCGCGAAGCGGTGTGGACGCCCTCAGATGACGAGCTGGCGCTGGCGCGCCAGGTGCTGGACGCGGCCGGACAGATCACCGGCGAGGCCGATCTGCTCTATGCGCGTGTGGATATGGTGCGCGGCCTCGACGGCCAGCTGGCCCTGATGGAGCTGGAAGTGATCGAGCCCTATCTCTATCCCGAACAGGGTCCGGAGCTGGGCGCAGCCTTCGCCGCCGCGCTGAAGGGCAAGCTGGGCTGAGCTATGTAACGCCCGCCGTGATGCGCCCGTCGGGATAGGCGATGGCGTGCTTCATACCCGGCGAGTTGTAGCGCGCCGACACCGCGCCCGAGGCGTCCACCGCGATGATGCCGCCTTCGCCGCCCAGATGCGCCACATCGTCCAGCGCGCCTTTCACGGCTGCGTCCAAGTCTGATCCGGCATAACGCACCCGCGCCGAGACATCGGCGGCGGCGTTGGCGCGCATGAAGAACTCGCCCTGGCCGGTGCAGGACACCGCCGCGCGCTCATCGGCCCAGGTGCCAGAGCCGATGATGGGCGTGTCGCCGACCCGGCCCCACACCTTGTTGAGCGTGCCGCCTGTGGAAGTAGCCGCGGCCAGCGCGCCGGAGGCGTCCAGCGCCACCGCCCCCACCGTGCCGGTGGGAATGGCGCGGGTGTCGGGTGCGGCGGCGGGGATGTAATATCCGTCCGGATCACGCACAGGCGCCAGACCCCGCTCGCGCGCAAAATGGGCCGCGCCTTCGCCCGCCAGCAGAACATGGGGCGTATGCTCCATCACCGCGCGCGCGGCATCCACCGGCGACAGGAAGCCTTCCAGCGCCGACACCGCGCCGGCCCGGCGCGCGCGCCCGTCCATTACAGCGGCGTCCAGCTCATAGCGCCCGGCCCGGTTGGGCGAGGCGCCCTTGCCGGCCACATAAAGCCCGGACAGTTCCAGCGCGCGCACCATGTCGCACACCACGTCGAGCGCGGGCGCGCCGCTATCCAGCGCTGCGCGGCCTTCCTCGGCCAGGCTGTGCAAATGGGCGATCTCAGCGTCATAGGAGCGCTCGGCGAGCACGCCCGCCCCGCCATGCAGGACGAGGGCGGTGAGGGGGTTGGAACGGGTCATGGCGCGGCGGTCTCCCTAAGCCTGGCCGCGTGGTCTAGCAGAGCGCGCAGGCGCGTCATAGCCGCGCCTTCCATCGTTGGCAAAGGCGCGCTATGTCCCGTGGCCAACGCGCCGTTTAGCGCGCTGTCATCACTTACCAAACTCCAAGGGGAGCGTTTCATGGACATCAAGGGCATTGCAGCGGTGGTCACCGGCGGCGCGTCAGGTCTGGGCGAGGGCACGGCCCGGCGTCTGGCCGCCGAGGGCGCCAAGGTCGCCATTTTCGATCTCAACGAGGCGCGCGGCCAGGCCGTCGCCGCCGAGATCGGCGGGGTGTTCGCCAAGGTCAATGTCGCCGATGTGGAGAGCGTGAAGGCCGGTTTCGAGACCGCCCGCGCCGCCCACGGCCAGGAGCGCGTGATGGTCAATTGCGCTGGCATTGGCTGGGCGGAGAAGACTGCGCGCCGCTCCTCGGCGGGCGATATCGTCATGCACCAGCTCGACAAGTTCGCCCTGGTGGTCAGCATCAATCTCGTCGGCTCGTTCAATTGCGCGGCGATCTCGGCGGCGGGCATGCTGACGCTGGATCCGGACGCCTCGGGGCGCGGCGTGATCATCCACACCGCGTCGGTGGCCGCCCAGGACGGGCAGATCGGCCAGGTGGCCTATTCGGCCTCCAAGGGCGGAATTTACGGCATGACCCTGCCCATGGCCCGGGATCTGGCGCGCGAGGGCATCCGCGTGAACACCATCCTGCCGGGCTTCTTCGAAACCCCGATCTACGAGCAGATGCCGCCTGAAGTGAAGCAGAACCTGGCCAGCCATCTTCAGTTCCCCCAGCGCTTCGGCACGCCGGCCGAATACGCCGATCTGGCCGCCTTCATGGTGAAGAACGACTATATCAACGCCGAATGCGTGCGCCTGGACGCCGGCGCGCGCATGCCCCCGAAATAGGCGCGCGGCATCAGGTGGAGGGGGAGGCAAGGCTTCAAAGCCTTGCACATGATCACATGCTCCCCCTCCATAAGCTGCTTTGCCGCCTCTGTTGCCGGGCCGGTCACCTTATGTGCAAGCCGGGCGTACGGTGAAGCCGGCGCCGCGGGCCAGGGGGGCTGAGGCGGGCCGCTTATCGCCAGCGCGCAGGCACGTCGGAAACCATTTGCGGGCGGCTGCGCGGCGCAGCCGATGGCGATGGCTTTCATGCCCCGCGAGTGATCCTGACCGCTGCTGGACGATCAGAGCGCAAGACCCAAGCCAATCACGCTTCACCAGATAACGACATGGCCTGGCTCAAGCCCCGCCAGGACTTCAACGCCGGCGGGCCCGACCCGCCCGATTTGAATATCCCGCCGCTCGGCGGCGTTGTGCGCATCGTCCCTGACCATGACCCAGGCGCCGCCGCTGCCGCCCTGGACGGCTTCCGGCGGGATCACCAGAGCGGCTTCACTGTGATAGGTAATGACCCTGATGTGCGCGGTCATGCCGATCCGCACGCGCTCGGCGGCGTCCGGTTCCAGCGGATCAAGCCGGATGTGCGCGGCGAAGCGCGCCATGGCGTCCCGCCCGCCTCTCTCGGCCTGCCCCGACACGCCTGAAATGCGGCCGCTGAGCTGGGCGCCGTCAAAGCCGGGCCCGCTGACGCTCACCGGCTGGCCCGGGCTGACAATGCCCAGATCGCCTTCATCAAGATGAAACTGCACGGCCAGACCGTCCGGGCTGGCGATGACCGCCAATACCTGGCCACGCGAAACCCGTAAGCTGACAGTCCCTGTTTCATCGGCCTCGCGCCCGGTGCTGGGCCGCACGATTACGCCATAGGACGGTGCGCGGATCTCCGTGACCGCGCCGTCATCGACGGTTTGCATCTGCGCCCGCGCCATTTCCCGCTCCAGATAGGCGATGCGCCGCTCGGTCCCTTCCCCCCGCCGCCGCGTCTCGGCGAGTTCCTCCTGCGCTTGCACAAAAGCGCGGCGGCGCGACCGCTCCTGCTGGACCAGGCCTTCGAGTTCGTTGCGGGAAACCAGGCCGCGCTCGAACAGGGCGGCGGTCTCCTCCAGACGCCGTTCGGCATCGCGCAGATCGGTGTCAGCGCTCTCCAGCGCACGCCGGGCCCGGCGCATCTCCGCACCCTCGCTCCAGGATTCTATACGGTCCATCGCGTCTTCGGCTCGCAGCCATGCGGCTTCCGCCTCTGCACGCGCCCGGGCGACATCAGCCGGGTCGAAAGTGATCAGCAGATCGTCCCGGGCCACCTGATCGCCGAAGGAGAAATGCACCTGCCTCACCGTTCCGTCGAAGGGCGCCGCGATCTCGGCCTGATCGCCAGGAATGATGTGACCGGTGAAATGCGCGTATAGTGTGAAGGGCGCGGGCCGGACCTCTATGCTGCGCGCGTTGGCCGCCTGGTCACCCCCGTCCCCGAAGGTCGCGAGCCAGACCAGGCCCGTCACCGCCAGCATGCCCATGGCGGCGGCGATCACGAGGCGGCCGGGCCGGACCCTCAATCGTTCAGTGAGACTTGCCATGTCTCAAGCGTGCTCCCGATCTGCTGATCCAGTGCAGTCAATGCGTTCAGATAGGCGATCTTGGCCGTGAGCGCCTGGGTGTCCGCCGCCCGCAGGTCCGCCTGAAGCGACAGCGTCTCGAAATTCGACCCCCGTCCGAAGCGGAGCCTTTCGAGCTGGATGTCCAGAGCGCGCTCAGCCAGCGTCTGGCGCCGCTGGGCGGCCTCGACCTGCCGCCAGCTCGCCTCGACATTCTGGATCGCGTCGCGCACCTGGGTATGCACCCCCTGCACCAGATCTTCCTGGCGCAGTTCGGCTGTACGCACATTCATCTCCGCCCGTATTTCGTTCTGGCGCCGGCTGATGTCGCCGATGGGAATTTCCACGCGCAGCCCCGCCGCGTAATCCGTGCGCCCGGCGAGCGGCGCGGGGAAACGGTCCCCGTCGCCGAAACGCGTGACCGAGGCCGTCACAGAGACGTCCAGCAGTCGGTCATTGCGCGCCATGATGAGCGAATGGCGCATCTGCTCCAGCGCCTGACGCTGGGCCAGCACGTCCACGCGGGCCGACAGCGCGTAGTCCAGGGCGCGGTCGAAATCGATCGGCACCCGTTCGGCTTCGATCGTGTCGATCGCGATCACATTGACGCCCGGATCGATGGCCAGACGCTGAAGCAGGGCGAGCTGGGCGGAGGTCTGCTGCTGGCGGGCCTGAAGCACGGCCAGTTCCTGCCCGGCCACGGCCGACTCGGTCTGTACGATGTCGGCGGCGGCCATACGGCCCGCCTCGATCAGCGCCTCATTGGTCGCCAGTATCGCCTGGCTGCGTTCGAGCGAAAGCTCGGCCAGCCGTGTCTGCTCCTGCGCCTGGACCAGCGCGCGATAGGCCAGAATCACGGCTGCGATCTCATTCGAGACCGTCGCCTGCAGCTGCAGCTGGTTGATGCGTTCCTGCAGGCGCGCGATGCGCAGCGGCGCCATGTTCACGTCTGTGCCCGCTCCGCGCCTCAAAGGCTGGCTGACGCTCAGCGTGGCCGCGCCCCACCCTGTGTCTGGCCCTTCATGGAGAGACTGGCGCTGATCCCAGACGAAGCTTACGGAGGTTCCCACGGGCGTGCGCCACGACACGCCGGTAGAGACAACCGCATCCGTCGAAGCGCCGCCCTCGGCGTCGCGCCGCGTGACGATCTGCGTGCCGATCAGGGCCTGGGGGATGAAGGCCCGCTCCGAGGCGCGCAGGTCGAAGCGTTCGGCCACGCGCTGGAGATAGGCCGACCGGACCGTCCGGTTATGCCGCAGCATAAGGGCGACCGCCTCGTCCAGCCTCAGGGCGAGCGGCTCGCCTTGCGGAATGACGACGCCCTGCGGGGAGGGGACGTTCGCGATGGGGCTGGCGGGGACGTCCGGCTGGGCGATGGCGCCGCTCGCTCCGCACCCCAGCACCAGTGTGGTGGCGGTGATGACCGTATGATGCAGGGCGCTATGACGCATGCAGGGCCTCGATAGGGTCGAGGCGAGACGCCGCCATCGCCGGGTAGAGGCCGAACGCCACCCCCACAATCGCCGCGAGACCGGGGCCCAGCGGCAGCGTCCACCAGGCGACGGAGAAGCCCCATCCCGACAGGGCGGCGATAACCGCCGACACAGCTATCCCGCAAAGCGCGCCCAGCACGCCGCCGCACAGGGCCAGAGCCGCGCTTTCCAGGAGGAACATGAGCTGGATGTCGCGCCGCCGCGCGCCCACCGCCATGCGCACGCCGATCTCCCTCCGGCGCTCCATCACGCTCATCAGCATCACATTCATGACCCCGATGCCGCCCACCAGAAGCGATATGGCGCCGATCGACACCAGCAGCCGCGAATGCACCGCTTCATACGTGTTCAGCGCGTCGATCAGCGTGCGCGCGCTGCGAGTCTGGACGGCCGTGCGTGAATTGGCCAGCGCGGCGGCGACCCGCTCGCCCGCCGCCTCCCCGTCGGCGCCGGGGGTGAGACGGATCAGGGCCGCTGTCGGATCGGGACCTGGCAGAACCCTCTGCGCGCACTCAAGGGGGATGAGGATGGCGCGGTCATAGTCCACCGGACTGAGCGCTTCCATCGCGATAGGCTCGAGCACGCCGATGACGGTGAAACCGTATCCGCCTGTGTGAAGCAGCTGGCCCGGCGCCACGGGCGCGCCTGACGTCGACAGGGCCTCAACCAGACCGGCGCCGATCACAGCCACCTGGCTGCAGGCGTCCAGCGCCGTGAGCGCCCGGCCCGACGCCAGCGCCAGCCCGGCCAGGTCGTGCAGTTCGGGCGTGACCGCCGCGATCATCGCATCAGCGCTCCCGGCGCCGGAATGGACTTGCCCCCGGCCCACGGCGAGCGGCGCAACACGAACAATCTGCGCGTCCCGCTCGTGCAGCGTCTCGGCAAGGGCGCGGTCGAGCCCGGCCGGCGCCGGGCCGGTGGGCGTGGTGTTGACCTGCAGCGAGTCCACACCCATGCGCTCGAACCGGTTGAGCGCTTCAAGCCGGGACATATGCCCCATGTTCAGAAGCGCCACGACGGACGCCGCCCCGATCACGATCCCCAGAAGCGCCAGGAGAGACCGCGCGCCCTGATTGCGCAGGCTGATGATGGCCTCCTCACCGATCGCGGAAGCGGGCGGGCCGAAAGCGGCGGTCATGATCCAGGCTCGGCTTTGATGTTCATGGGACGCCCATCGCAGGCGCAGTGCGCCGGAACGCCAGAAGGCTGGACGCCCGGAGGGCGCCCAGCCGAAGGTGAAGGGGAGGACGGCGGTTTCACCGTCCGAATGCAGCCCTAAGGATCAATCCCAAGTGGGGGACTCACAGTCAGAGTGCCATTGACCGTGCACGTCCCGCCTGATCCTGAAGTGGGCGGGAAAGCCGTATTGTTGAAGGTGATGGAACTGGTCGCGTTATCCCAAGCAACCCGAGCCGTTCCTCCACAGCTTCCAAGTATCGATGTTGCGCCAGCAGTCACATCCACAACATCTGTCCGTCCCGGAACTAGATCAACTTGCCATGGCTGTATGGGATTGACCAAGAAACCGCACTGCCAGCCACCTGGGCTAAAAGCAGGATTGTTGATCGTGGCCGGACCAGTGGCGCTGCTAATGGCAACATTTCCCGATACATCACAGTTGAGTATGATGCTTTGCGACAGGGTGAGAGTGCCCGATACAGAGCCAGCGTAAGGCGCCTGATCCCACTCCTGGGCCAAGGCCGGTGAGCTCAAAGCCATCATCGCCGCAGCGCTGATCGAGGCCAAAGTCAATGTCTTAAGCATGATCTCCTCCATGTTTGTTATTATACAGCCTCTGATTGAGGCGCTCTGAACATATACGTCAGCAAGCAGGAGTCAAGAATTTTTCTTTTTAATTTCAATTGGTTAAAGGGACCCCACCGGCTTTGCCAAGCCGTTATATCTGTCTAATGGACCCCACCCCGAGATGGCATTGCGGGGTGGGGTTCTCGATGATCCTCAGAACTGCTTGGTCACCCGCAGGGCGATCAGGCGGGGATCGAGGGTGAAGACATTGGTGGTCAGACCGGTATCGTCGCTATTGACGAAGAAGTCGGTGATCGGCGTGGAGTCGAACACGTTCTTGACATAGACGTCGAAGGACAGGCCGTCGCGGGGACGGGCCAGGGTCACGGAGACGTTGGCGTTGTCCCACGATCGCAGGCGGTCGAAATCGGTATTGTAGACGCGGGCATAGCTGGCATCCTGCCAGTAATAGTCCCCGCGCAGGGTCAGCTCCCAGTCCTCCATGAAGAAGGTGTAGGCGCCGCCCACGCTGACCGTCCATTCCGGCGCATTGGGCAGGGAATTGCCGCTGAGATCGGCCATGATGCCGCGCCCGTCATTCGGTGCTTCCGTCAACGGATCCCAAGTGAAGCCGAAGAAATTCCACATCGGAATCGTGGTGTCGAAATCGGGGTTGAACGAGCCGAAGCGCGACGACCCCGCGCAGAGCGCCTGAAGCCCGAACCACTTAAAAGTATCGGTCATGCTGGAATTCAGAATGGTTTCCACATGCTGGGTCGGAGCGATGCAATTGGATGGCACCTGGGCCCAGGGACGCAGCACGGTCCACTCGGGGTCACCCTGGGTGCGGTCCATGACATCAATGGAGCCTTCGCCATTGGCGATGCGGGTGTTCAGATAGCCGATATTGGCGTGAAGCTGGAGATTGCGGTTGGGCCGGAACAGGGCTTCCAGCTCCACCCCCCACATGCGCGCGTCGAAATTCTCATTGAGCGATATCCGGTCCACGATCTGCGAGACCTGATAATCGGTATAGTCATAGAAGAAACCGGTGGCGTTCAGGCTGAGCCGGCCATCCATCAGGATGTTCTTGGTCCCGATCTCGAAAGCATTGACGTATTCGGGCTCGAAATCCTCGGCCAGGGGCAGGTATTCGATGACGCCCGGATTGAGATCGACCCGGGGCGGGTTCGTGCCTCCGCCCTTATAGCCGCGCGCGAAGGAAGCGTAGATCAGCGTGTCGTTGGTGAAGCCCAGATCGGGCGTCCAGTCCAGCACCAGCCGGCCGGTAAGCGCCCCCCAGCTCTGCCGGATGTCCGGCAGGGCGGGATAGCCCCGGCTGACAAAGCCGCCCGAAGACGGGCCGGGCTGACCGTCCATCTGCGCGCCCAGCAGAAGCTGGCTGGGATAGGGGGTGGTGATCTTGCGGTCGCGGGTATAGCGCAGGCCCGCAGTCAGGCGCAGATCGGGGGACAGATCCCAATAGCCTTCGCCGAACACCGCCTGGGAACGGATCTGGACCACATTGCGGCTGCGGAAATAATTATGCCCGTCGCCAACAAGCTCGCTGAGCGGGGAAGGGTCAACCCAGACGCATTCCTTGTGAGGCGGCAATACCGGATCGCCGCAGGTGACCGTTCCTCCAACGGCGCCAGGCGGGTGGATGCCCGTTCCTGTGCTGGTATTGTAATAATATTCCGCAACAGCGCTGAATACATTATTAAACACATAATAATTGTCTTCGGATTCGAAATCCAGCCAGTTGACGCCGAGGCTGAAATTGAACCCGTTGTCAAATTCCGATTGCAGACGGATTTCCTGATACCATTGACGGTTGTCGGACTGGCTCAGATCGGCCGACACCATCCGGTCGGACGGGCCGAGCTGGGGATCGGTGTAAACGCCGCCCGGTATCCGGGATTCGGGCGTGTCCAGAACATTGGTGTCGTTGAAGATCGGATTGCTGACGAAGCGGTTGTAATCCTGCGTCGAATAATAATCATCCTTGGCGTAAGCGGTCTGCGAATACAGCCGCAGCCGGTCGGTCAGGGCGAATTCCATGTTAAGTTGGACGATATCGTTCTCGGCCCTGAACAGCGGATCATAACTGGTCGCGATCTCCCTCAGATTGCGCGATTGCTCCAGTCCTTCATAGGGATCGACCCCTAGATCAACCAAATAAGTATTCATACCGTCCGCCCCCCTGCCGATGCTGGCGAACGCGCCTGCTATCAGTACATGCGGGAAAGAGGCGGCGTTCGGCACGCCATAAGCGGCATCATCATAAAGCGAACCGGGCAGACAGCCCTGGCTCATGCGATTGCGTATGAAAGTATCGGTGACCGCCGTGCTTCCCACCATATCGGGCCCCGGGTCGCGGGTGCACAACTGCTTGCCCGTGCGGGCGCGGCGGTCATCCTCCTGGAAATGCTCCCAGATGATGTTGGCGCTGAACCGGTCGGTCGGCTCCCATTGGGCGGAGAGCCGCGCGCTCCACAGATCGCGGTCGTTCACCCAGGTGTCGTTGAAACTGTTGTAGTCGAACCCGTCGCGCTGGGTGGAGGCGGCGGCGGCCCGCACCGCGAAAGTGTCGGTGATTGGCACGTTGATCATGCCCGTCAAGCGGCGGGTGTTATAATTGCCCACCTCGGCGCCGATCTCACCCTCGAACTCGTTCGTGGGCAGCATGGGGAACATATTCACCACGCCGCCGGTGGCGTTGCGGCCATAGAGCGTGCCTTGCGGCCCGCGCAGCACCTCGACCCGGTTCACGTCGAGATATTCCTGCTCGAACAGGCGGTTGCGGATCAGGGGCGTGTTGTTGAAGCTGATCGCCACCGCCGGATCGGAACTGGCGGAGATCGCCTTGGTCCCGATCCCGCGGATCGAGAAATTATACATGGAGAAATTGGCTTTCGAGAACGACACATTCGGCACCGCGCGCAGCAGTTCCGAGCCGCCTTCGATCCGCATGCCCCTCAGATCGTCGGCGCTGAGCGCCGTCACCGCGATGGGAATGTCCTGAATTTCCTGCTCGCGGCGCTGGGCGGTGATGATGATCACATCACGCACGCGCTCGCCCTCCTGAGCGGCGGGCTGGGAGACGTTCACCATCTCCGAATTATCATGCGCCAAGGCGGGCGAAGCCGCTGCAAGCAAAACAACCGCCGAAGCGCTGGACGCCAGGCGCGCGCGAACACAGGCTGAAAAAGCCATTGAAATACCTCCCCGATTTGCCGGCCGTCCGTTGGTGGCAGCCTTGTGATTGTTGAGCGCCGCTTTTTCACATCTGCTGAGGGTGCGGCTCCATCGGCAGTTGACCCCATGATCTTCTTATTTAGCCGCATGTCAATATCTATTGACGCGCATGTTGATTGCGGCGCGCTCCTGTTAACGGCTTAGCGGGGCAAGGAATATCTTGCTTACAACGTAGTCAGTAGCGCTGATCCGCTTCTCGTTCACACGGGCAAGGAGCGCATGAATGCAATGCGCGCGAAGGCGCTATAGCGGACGGTGTCCTGTTCAATAAGCGTGCGGCGGCGCGGGTTTTGGCGGAGCAGGCCGGAGCCTCACTTCCGGCGCGTCCAGGTTTGGGTCTGGCATAGCAGGGGGGCGATGCAGCCGCGGACCTCGAGCGTGTCCGCATCGGCCAGCGTCAGCCGCCCGCGTCCCGCTGCGCGGCCGGATTCAGGGTCATAGAGCGCGCCGCCCGTCCATGTTTGCGGTCCGCCGGTGAAACCGTTGAGCACGTCTACGCCGCGCAACGGCCTCGACCTCAGCGCAGGATCGCGGTTGTTCTCATCACGCAGATCCGGATCATCCTGCAGCGCCTGCGCATCGATCAGCTGGCCGCACAGGGCTTCGCCGCAGGCGGAAATCTCCACGGCGCCGCCAGCGGGCGTCAGCCAGATTCCGGCAGGGGCGGGAACAGAGGCAGTCCCCGCGAGCGCCGCTGCAGGTCCCTGGAGCATCGCCAGGCTGGCGAGGATCAGCGCCCGCTTCATCTCCCGCCTCCCAGATACCCGTCGCGAACCGCGGCAGGCACTTGCTCATAAAGTACGGGGCGCGGGATGCGCAGCCGCGTGCGCACCGCATCCAGTGGCTCGGACATCATCGCCTCGTAATCCTCACCTGGCAGCCAGGCGGCCCGCCGGCCGTCCCGCCACGCACGCAGGATCGCCCGCGCGCAAGGATAGCCTGTGCGCGCCCGCGCGAACTGAACGCCCGCCCCCGCCGCGATCAGACCGAAACCAGCGCTGCGGGTCTGGGGCAGCGAGAACGCCACCACGCAGGCCTCTCCCAAGGCGTCCGTGCCGTACCCGGTCAGCACGTGCCAGACATCATGGACGTCCCTGAGGCGGCGCGCATACCAGGCGCGGGGGTGGGCGGCGTCGATTTCGGTGTCGGCGACTTTCGCGCTTTCTCCGGCGAGGCCGTCCGCTGTGAAGCCGCGCTCGCCCATGAAATCAAGATAGGCCGCGCCGACGCTGCCTGCAGGCATGGTCTCCAGCCAGGCCCGGTCGCTCAGCCGTTCAGACAGCTCGATCTGAAGGAAGGCCTGACGCCCGCCCTGCGGCGTGTCCAGAAGGCGGGCATAGCCACGATCGATGGACCGCCCGGCCAGCGCGTTCATGATCTCGAACACCTGGAAGGTGTCCTCCTGATCGGCAATCAGGCGGCGGAGCGCCCGCATTGCACGTAAAGGCTGCACGCGCCGGGATACCGCAGAGGCAGGAGGGCGCTCCTCACACACAGAATTATCTTCGACTAGAGTATTGGCTGGCACTTGAACGACTCCCAAGCTGCTCGTACCGATGAGGCTGTCTACATGGCTGTAATTTACAGGAATGTCAATACATGAGCGACGTACAAACTCCAAGACGCCGCCGCACCCCGGAGCAGGCGCGGGATGAAAGCATCGCGTCGGCGAGATCGCTCTTGCTGTCAAAGGGTCCGGAGGCGGTGACCCTGGCCGCGATTGGCGCTGAAATCGGCATGACCCATGCCAATCTCATCTACCATTTCGGCTCTGCAGCGGGACTGAGATCGGCCGTGATGGCTTCGATGGTCGCCGATCTCACCGACACGCTCGATCAGATGATCATGCGGCTGCGCACTGACCAGGGCGCTCCGCTGGATATTGTCAGCACTGTTTTTGAAGCTTTTGACGAAGGCGGCGCAGCCCGGCTCGCAGCATGGATCGTCTCATCAGGCGAGTTGT
This sequence comes from Alkalicaulis satelles, assembly GCF_008630495.1. GTDB lineage: Bacteria > Pseudomonadota > Alphaproteobacteria > Caulobacterales > Maricaulaceae > Oceanicaulis > Oceanicaulis satelles. Next base: position 145,925 of record NZ_VWOJ01000003.1, on the reverse strand, counting down.
CCCACCTTCAGCCCGTCGAAGCGGCCGTGCAGGATCTGGTCGAGGCGATCCAGGAGAAACTGGGCGATGCTGACGGGCTGGCCAGGGACCGCATTCGCTCGGCGGTGCTGTTCATCGCCATTAGCGCCACCGGTGATGCGTTGATTGGTCGTCCTCTGGGCGAGATTCTGGAGCAGCCGGAAGGCGCGGGACGCAGAATTGTTGCGGATCTGTTGCCGCATTTCCTGGTTCAGCCTCCAAGAGCGGGCTCAGCCGCAAAAGAGTGATTCTTGAAAGGCTCCAGCCGCCACTCACAGAGATGTCAAACCATGCCAGTGCGCCAGGCCCCAAGCTATATCGATCAGTATGTGGGGCGCCGGCTCAAGCTCCGTAGAAATATGCTGTCCTTGTCTCAGCAGAACCTTGCCGAAGCCTTGGGCGTCACCTTCCGGCAAGTGCAGAAATACGAAAATGGGCGCAATCGCATTGGCGCTGGCCGTCTCTTCGAGCTCGCCGGAATCCTCGATGTAGAGGTTGCATTTTTTTACGAAGGGCTGATCAGGCGCCCATCCAAAGACAGTCCCGATGACGCCACGTTACGCAAGCTCCTTGAAACACGGGACGGGGTGGACATCGCCCGGGCGTTTCTTGCAATCGACAGTCCCGCAGTGCGCCGGCAGCTCATCGGCTTGGCGCGCGCCCTTGGCCAGTCGGCATCCTGAGCACACTCCTTTATAGCGTTTCTAAGCTGAGCTTTTCAAAGCGGGGCGCCAGCCCGCAAGCCTAAGTCCGGCGATCGCCCGGAGTCTGAATGGGTGCATGGCGGGATACGCCAGCTTGTGTCCCTCTGCGCCCCACTTTCGCCCAGGGCGCCGCAATGGAGGAGGGCCGCCGGCATACAGCCTGCCCCGCAAACCGCCTTGCCCGGTGAAAAGCCTGCTTGCGCTGGAGGCCAAGCTGTTGTCCTGTCGCGCGCATTGTCCGTCCCAGCGTGAAGGGGATCGCCATGCAGCTTCAAACGGCGTCCTGGCCCGAGGTCGAGGCCTATCTCAAGACCTCTAAAGGCATTGTCATTCCCATCGGCTCATTCGAGCAGCACGGCCCCAACGGGCTGGTCGGCACCGACGCCATCTGCCCTGAAGTGATCGCGCGCGAGGCGGGCGAGGCGGCCGGCTTCCTGGTGGGGCCGACCTTCAATGTGGGCGTCGCCCAGCATCATCTGGGCTTTGCCGGTTCGATGACGCTGCGTCCGTCCACCATGATCGCGGCGATCAATGACTGGATCGACTCGCTGGTGCGCCACGGCTTCCGGCGCATCTATTTCATCAACGGCCATGGCGGCAATATCGCCACCATCGCTGCGGCGTTCGCCGAAAGCTATGCGGCCTGGTCCATGGACGGGGACGCCTGTCCCTACAAGCTGCGCCAGATGAACTGGTGGGAGCTGCCGGGCGTGATGGATGTGTGCAAATCCATCTTCCCCGTGGGCGATGGCAGCCACGCCACGGCGTCGGAAGTGGCGGTGACCTATTACGCCTATCCGCACGCGGTGAAGGACGTGGCCATGAGCCCGAAAATCGCCCCCCAAGGCTCGTTCACAGACGCGGCGGATTACCGGCGCAATTTTCCCGACGGGCGCATCGGCTCTGATCCGTCCCAGGCGACGCCGGAAAAAGGCGCCGCCATCGTGGCGGCGGCCCGCGAGGCTCTGGCGCGCGACGCGGAAGCCTTCTTCAAGAGCTAGACCCTGAAAGCGGCTGCTAGGCGGCTTCACTCAGTTTGCGCCGGAACACGCTCAGTTCCTCCCCCAGGCGCGCCGCAGCGGCGGCCAGTTCACGCGAAGCGTCGTCAAAGCGCGCTGCTGCCTCATCGGCGCGCGCTGCCGCGCCAGTGACCGCGCTGGCTTCCTCACCCACCCGCGCCGTGGACCCGGCTGCATCGGCGGCCAGGCGGGCGATCTCATCGGTGGCGCTGGACTGCTCGGCGAACGCATTGCGCGCGCTGGACGACGCCTCGCGGATGTCGGAGATGGTGCTGGCGATCTGGGTCAGGGCGCTGGTGGCTGCATCGGCGGCGGCGCGCATCGCCTCGATCTTGCTGCGGATATCACCTGTGGCCTTGGCGGTCTGGACCGCCAGCTGCTTGACCTCGCTGGCCACCACGGCGAACCCCTTGCCGGCCTCGCCGGCGCGCGCCGCCTCAATGGTGGCGTTCAGGGCCAGAAGATTGGTCTGTTCGGCGATATCGCTGACCAGCCCGGCGATGTCCTCGATCTCGCGCGCGGCGTTGTGCAGCTCTTCCATGGAGCCGCCTGCGCGACCCGCTTCACCTTCAGCGCGCACGGAGATTTCATCGGCGGAGCCCAGCGTGCGGGTGACCTCGGCGATTGAGGCGGCCAGTTCCTGGGCGGCGGAGGCGACGGCCTCCACATGTCCGCTGGTTTCACGCGCCTGACCGGCTGCGCCCTCGGCGCTTGCGCGCGTGGCTCCGGCATCCGTGCGCAGCTCTCCTGCGAGCCCCGACAGCTGGGCGGAGGCGGTCTGCAAATCTTCCAGAACACGGCTGACGCTCTGTTCAAACTCGCCGGACACCGTGGCGATGGTCTCGCGCGAGCGGGTGATCTCGGCCTGGCGGATACGGTCGGTCTGGAGCAGCTCATCGGCTTCGCCCTTGGCGGCGTTGGCCAGGGTAAGCGCATCGTCCGCTTCGCTGAGCGCGCGCGCCACGCCGTGGGCGAGCCAGATCAGAAGGCCCGTCTGGGCGATCACCACCACGGCGTGGAACACCACGCGGGAGAAATCGCCGCCATCTGGGAAGACGGCTGCGGGCAGGGCGAAATTCAAGGTCAGGTGATGCAGCGCCGCAGCGCCCGCCGCAGCGATCAGGGCGCGCCAGTCCACAAGCACGGTGACCGCCGCCAGCGCAGCGAAGAAGGTCATGTGCATGTCGATCTGCCAGGGATGGCCGCTCATCAGATAGGTGAGCGCGGCCGGGAAACCCATCATGGCTGCGCCAAACACGGCGCGCGTGGTCCAGGTCCCTGGCGCGGCCCGCCAGGACAGGCCCGCCAGGGCCACAATGGCGGCCATGAAGACCGTGCCCGTAAGCGCGCGGCCCGTATCGATCATCAGCCCGGCGCCCAGATAGAGGACGGTGAGGGCGCACAAGGTCGCGAACAGCACTTTCAGGGCGTTCGTGCGGACAGTCTCAAGGCGGCTCATGAGCGAGACTCCTTAATCGGCTGGACGGCGCATCCGCCCAGAATGACGGGATCAGCGATCAGCCAGGCGCCGGCGCGGCGTAGCGCGTCATGGCCGCCAGGTTGATCGATATGGACGATGAGGGTTCCCGGCGCGCCACCGAAACGCACGATCTCAACGCCCGCGCTGGCGGCGGCCAGGGCGAGCTGGCTGGGCGTGGCGGACGGGTTGAACAGGACAGCGGCCTGGCCGGTCTCAGGCGCGCCTAGGGCGGCGCCCGTCACCGGCAGGGCGGCGCTGAGGGTGAGGCAGGCGCCCAAACAGATGATGGAAACGGCCGGTGCGGCCATGGGCCCCTCTGATGCGTGTGTGACAACACGCCAGAGCTAACCCGGCCATGGTTAATGTCCGGTATGGGATATTCACAGGTGTTTCAACCCCAGGGTCCGCCAAATCTGCCGCCGCGGGCGTCTTCGTCCTCCATGGCCCCGCCCCAGGCGCCGTGATGGCCCCAGGGGCCGGCGGGCGGGGTGGGCGCCGCGCCGCCCATCTCACGCAGGCGCGCAATGCGGTTGGCCGTCGCCGGGTGGGTGGAGAACAGATTGTCCGCCCCCTGGCCGTTTAGGGGATTGATGATGAACATGTGGGCGGTGGCCGGATTGCGCTCGGCGCTGGGATTGATCGTGCGCCGCGCGCCGCGCTCGATCTTCTCCAGCGCGCTGGCCAGCCATTGGGGATTGCCGCAAATCTCCGCCCCGATGCGGTCGGCCTCATATTCGCGCGCACGCGAGATAGCCATCTGCACCAGGCTGGCTGCGATCGGCGCCAGGATAGCCAGCGCCAGCGCCGCGATCAGCCCGCCGCGCTCGCGGCCGCCGAAGAACAGTGCGAAATTGGCCAGGAAGCCGATGGCGCCTGCGATGGTGGCCGTGACCGTCATGGTCAGCGTGTCGCGCGTGCGCACATGGGCGAGTTCGTGGGCCATCACGCCCATCACCTCTTCGCGGTTGAGCTGGGCCAGCAGGCCCGTTGTGGCGGCCACGGCGGCGTTGTTGGGATCGCGGCCCGTGGCGAAAGCATTGGGTTGAGGATTGTCGATGACGTAGATGCGCGGGACCGGCATGCCCGCCCCTTCAGCCATGCGTGCGGTGTCGGACGCAAACTGATACAGGCGCGGATCGCGTTCATCAGGCAGTATTTCGCGCGCGCCATGCATGCGCAGCATCAGCTTGTCGGCGTTCCAGAAGGCGAACACATTCATCGCCGCGGCCAGGCCCAGCGCCAGCATCGCGCCGCCCGGACCGCCGATCAGATAGCCCACGCCCATGAACAGCGCGGTCAGCGCCGCCAGCAGCATGAAGGTCCTCAAACCATTACCCGTCATGTCCGTTTCCATCTGCAAACTTGGCCGCCCCGGCCTGTCCGCCTATGTATCTGGTCGCTGGTCAAGGAAACTGCAAGCGATGAGCGAGATGGACGCAGACAAGCGCAAACCGCTGAGCCCGGAGGCGGAACGCGCTCTGGCCGAGGCGGAGGCGCGCCGTCAGGCTGAACGTGAGGAACAGGCGCGCCAGCGCGAGCTGGGCGGACCGAAGGGCCCCGAACCCACCCGTTACGGGGACTGGGAGAAAAAGGGCATTGCGTATGATTTCTGAGCGTTAACTATGGTTTGAGCTCGCGAGGCCGCGCGGGTGTGCTATACTGGCACACATGAGCCTTGTGATCCTCATCGCCAGCGCCGCGGCGCTCAGCCTCGATCCGGGCCTGTCAGGCGCGCCGGTGCCGGCTGGCGCGGGTCCCGCACCCTATAATCATGAGCCCCGCTCGGTCGCACGCGCTGTCTCTGGCGCAGATACGCGCACCGTGACGCGCACAGAGACGCCATGGGGCATCCAGGGCAGGCCTGATCACGCCGCTGCGTCCCACGCCGCATCGCGCGCAGTGCAACTCTCGCCCGGTTTCTTCCAAAGTCCGCTAACCGGCGGGGTCGAGCGTCCGCCCGTTCAGGTCTATTGGGTCCGCCACGGCTATGTGATCCACGGTGCGCGCCATGCGCCCGTCTCCGCCGGACAGGCCGCCGCCGCGCGCGGGCTGGGGCAGGGCGGGACGCCTTAACGGCCATTCTCCAAACAAAACGGCCCGGCAGGGCGCCGGGCCGTAGAGTTCAGGCGTCGAGCTAATCTCTAGCGCGGCGCCAGGATCATCACCATCTGGCGGCCTTCGAGCTTGGGCTCGAACTCCACCTTGGCGGTCTCGGCGAAATCGGCCTTGACCCGGTTCATGACATCCATGCCCCGGTCCTGGTGCGCCATTTCCCGACCGCGGAAGCGCAAGGTGACTTTCACCTTGTCGCCGTCCTCGAAGAAGCGGGCCATCGCGCGCGCCTTGACCTGATAGTCATGCACATCGATGTTCGGACGCAGTTTGATCTCTTTGACATCCTGCGTCTTCTGCTTCTTGCGGGCCTCGGCCTTCTTTTTCTGTTCCTGGAATTTCAGCTTGCCATAATCGACGATCTTGCAGACAGGCGGATCGGCGTTGGGCGATACCTCGACCAGGTCAAGCCCGGCCTCCGCGGCGGCTTCAAGCGCCGCATCGATGGGTACAATTCCCTGCTTCTCGCCAGATTCATCGATCAGGAGCACCCGCGGTACGCGGATTTCCCCATTGATGCGCGGGCCCTCTTTTTTGGGCGGCGGCGCGGCGTGTGGACGTCGAGCTATGCGTCTTCTCCATGACAGCTGCAAAACGGACCGCGAGAATACAGACTCGCGCGGGCTTCGGGTAGCGAATATCGCGATGACGTATGGAAATGCAAGGCGTTCACGCCGCCACGCTGGCGCCGGCGAAGCCGCCTGCGCAGCGCATGGCCTGAACAGCTTCGGACGGGCTGATCTGGGCCAGGGTCGGCGCATGCATGAGAAGCGTGGGCGCAGACCCGCGCGGCGCGCTGTAAATCGGCGCGTTGTCGCCGGGATGGAACATCACCGCAGGCGAGCCCGCCGCCACGATCATATGCAGCAGGGCGACGTCCTCGCCGAAGGCGCACTGGGCCTGACGGCCGAGCCCGGCCAGCTGGATCAGATTGGCCCGGCCCGTAAGATCGCGCGCGCCGGGGGTGATGTGGGCGATATATCGCCCCAGCTCGCGGGTGGAGGGACCGCCCACAATCACCGGCTCCACGCCTTTCTGACGCAGTTCATGAGCCAGCGAGGCCCAGCGTTCCTTCGGCCAGCGCTGGGCGGGCGGGCTGTCATCTCCTGCCGGACAAAACAGGGCGTAGCGCTCCTGCAGGCCGAAATAGGCCGGGTCCAGCGTGCGCGATCGCTTGGCGACGAAATCCACCCAGTCCAGCTCAGGTCCCGGCGCCTCGCCCAGTGCATGGCCTACCCGGCATAGCCCGGCGGCGCCCAGCTGGTCGGCGATCTGGTCGAGGGGATGGCCCGGCGCCTTGGGATTGGAGACCGCCTCGACCCAGCGCGTGCGTGCAAATCGCATGGCGGCGCGAATCTTGTTCGAGGCCGATCCGGCGCCGAGATCATAGACAATGTCGAAGCCTGAATTGCGCGCCGCCTTCAATCGGTCGAAGAAATTTTTCCTGGCCGTATCCGAAATCCCGGTCTCCACCGCATTGAAATACGGACAGTATTTCAACAGGCTCTCGAAATCGGGGCCGGTGAGCAGGGTGATGCGCGCCGTGCGGTGATGGCTGCGGATCAGGCGCGCGGCCGCCAGCATGCGCACCACGCTGGTCAGGTCGCCATCGTGCAGGACGAGAACCTGCTGCTTGTCTGCATCGGAGCCATTCATGGCGCTACTCTAGAAGTTCACGATAGACCTGCAAGGTGGACTCTTGCAGCGCCTGCTTTGAAAACAGTGCGGCGGCCCGCGCCCGGCCCCGTCCGGCCAGCGCCGCGCGCGCCTGGGAATCAAGCGCCAGCGCTGCTGCAATGGCATTGCGCCAGGCCTCAGCATCGCCCGGCGCAGCGCGCCAGCCCGTCTCGCCCTCGGCCACCACCTCGCGCGCGCCGCCATGGTCAGACGCGATCACCGGCGCGCCCATGGCCATGGCCTCGGCCGCCGTGCGCCCGAAGGCTTCAGGCTCCAGCGAGGGGCAGACGACCAGATCGGCCGCCATGTACGCGGCGGCCATATCGCTTTCATGACCGGGCAGGACCAGGGTCACGCCCGCCGCTTCCGCCGCTGCTTTGAGGGCGTCCTCATACGCGCCGCGCCCCTGGGCGTCGCCTGCGCACACAAGCCGGATCGTGGACGGCCAGCCAGCCAGCGCCTCAATCAGGAAGGCCTGGCCTTTCCAGCGCGTCAGCCGTCCTGGCAGAAGCACCACCGCCTCGCCCGGACTTGCGCCCCAGCGCGCGCGCATCGCCGCCACGCGCTCGGGCGCCACGGCGGCCGGGTCGAACACATCGAGATCCACCCCGCGCGGAATCACCCGCAGACGGTCTTCACCGACGCCGTGTTCGGCGCGCACATGGTCTGCGATGAAGTACGAGTTGGCGATCACCCGGTCGCCGGAGGCCATCACCGCGTTATACACGCGCTTGAGGCCGGTGCGGGCCGAGTAGGTCCCGTGATAGGTGGTGACGAAAGCTGCGCCTGTGCGCCGGGCCGCCCAGCGGCCGCTCCAGGCCGGGGCGCGCGAGCGGGCGTGGACGATCTGGACGCCCTCAGCCTCGATCAGCCTGGCCAGCCGGGCGGCGTTGCGCCAGAGGGTGACGGGATTTTTCGATTTCATGTCCAGACGGATCAGCTCGCCACCCGCCTCTAGCAGCGCGCTCTCCAGGCGCCCGCCGCAGCTCGCCACCAGGCAGCGCCCGCCGGCGCGCGTGACGGCTTCCGCCATCTCGATCGTGGTGCGCTCCGCGCCGCCCGCATCAAGTTCAGGGATGAGCTGAAGGATCACCATGCACTTGCGTCCGCCTGGCCGCCTGCGCGCAGCCCCGCGTCATCTAAACCCATCACACGCCAGCGCCAACCGTGCGTGTGCGGGGGACGCCTTCCGGCCTGGCGCAGCTGCACCGCCGCCACTTCCGGCGCGCCGTTCATCCAGGGCGTCTGCAAGACGCAGCTCCGTCGGCGCCTTGTTGCTAGAATCGGGGTTTTCGGCGCCGTCAGCGGCAGTCAGGCCGTGCCCGCCAGGGGCTGGCGCGTGCATGTGTGCGCAGCGGGCGACGGCTGGGCGGTTTTCAATCGTGCATCTGTGGCTATGATCGCCATCCTGACCGGCCTTAAGCGCCGTAGTGTGGTAGGAGCGCCGCCCCATGGCCGAACTGGTTCCGGTCCAGCCCTTTGACATGATCGTGTTCGGCGCCACGGGCGATCTGGCGCGGCGCAAGATTTTGCCCGCCCTGTTTCACCGCTGGTGCGACGGGCAGATCCCGCAGACCTCGCGCATTCTGGCGGCCGCACGCGAGGACATGACCACAGAGGAATTCCTTGAGCGCGCGCGCGAATTCATCAATGGCGCCAAGGGTGAGGACAAATGGAGCGCCTTTTGCGAACGGGTGAGCTATACGCCTGTCGACGCCAAAGGCGAGGCGCCGGGCTGGGGCGCGCTCAAATCGGCGCTGGACCCGCAGGCCAGCAAGGCGCGCCTGTTCTATCTGGCCCTGCCGCCTTCGATTTACGGTTCGGTGTGTGCGGCGATCGCGGCCCATGGGCTGAACACGCCAGGCAGCCGGATCGTACTGGAAAAGCCCATCGGGCATGATTTCCATTCCGCGCGCCTCATCAATGAGGCCGTAGGCCAGGCCTTTGACGAGGATGCGATTTTCCGCATCGACCATTATCTGGGCAAGGAGACGGTCCAGAATCTTCTGGTGCTGCGTTTCGCCAACATGCTGTTCGAGCCGGTGTGGAATGCGGCCGGGGTGGACCATGTCCAGATCACCGTGGCCGAGACCCTGGGCGCGGGCAAGCGGGCGGCCTATTACGACCGGGCGGGCGCCTTGCGCGACATGGTGCAGAACCATCTCCTCCAGCTGTTGTGCCTGGTGGCCATGGAGCCGCCGGCGAGCCTGGAGGGCGATGCGGTGCGCGCCGAAAAGCTCAAAGTCCTGCGCGCCCTGCGCCTGATCGGACCCGATGAGGCCAGGACCGGCATTGTGCGCGGCCAGTACGGGGCGGGTCTGATCGGCCAGGAGGCGGTGGAGGGCTATGGCGAAGAGGTAGGCGAGGCCACGCGCACCGAGACCTTTGTGGCGCTTAGGGCCGATATCGACAACTGGCGCTGGTCAGGCGTGCCCTTCTATTTGCGCACCGGCAAACGCATGGCGACGCGGCGTTCGGAGATCGTGATCCAGTTCAAGCCCGTGCCCCATGACGTGATCCAGGCCGATGCGGGCCGTTTGCAGCCCAACCGTCTGGTCATCCGGCTGCAGCCCGATGAGGGCGTGAAGCTCATGCTCATGACCAAGGATCCCGGTCCGGGCGGGATGCGGCTGCGCTATGTGCCCCTGAACCTCAGCTATGCCGAGGCGTTCGAGGCGGATTATCCGGACGCCTATGAGCGCCTCTTGATGGCGGTGGTGCGCGGCAATCTCGCCCTGTTCATGCGCCGCGACGAGGTGGAGGCGGCCTGGCGCTGGACCGACGCCGTGATCGCGGCCTGGCGCGAAGCGGGGCTGGCGCTGCATCCCTATCCCGCCGGCACGGACGGCCCGCCCCAGGCCCTGCAGCTCATGGCCCGTGACGGACGCGACTGGTATGACGGCCATGAAAGCTGAGCGGTTGCGGGAATTTAGCAGCGCCGCCAGTGCGGCGGACAGTGTGGCGCACGATATCGCGGCGGCGCTGGAGGCGGGTTTGCGCGAGCGGGACGTGGCGGTGTTCGCCGCGTCTGGCGGTTCAACCCCGCGCCCGGTCTATCAGGCGCTGTCAGGGATCGATCTGGATTGGGCGCGTATCCATGTCGTGCTGGCTGATGAGCGCTGGGTGGACCCGGGCGAGGCGGGGTCCAACGAGACGTTCATCCGCGAGACCCTGTTGCATGACAGGGCCGCAAGCGCGCGCCTGACAGGCCTGAAGAGCGCCCATGATGGGCCGCAGGCGGGCGCGGACGCGATCAATGCCCGGCTTTCGGCGCTCCCGCGCCCGTTTGATGCGGTGGTGCTGGGCATGGGCGATGACGGCCACAGCCTGTCCTGGTTTCCCCATGCGCAGGGGCTGGATCAGGCGCTTAATGCGAAGGGGCCGCTGGCCTGCGCCATCACCGCGCATGCCTCCGCCGTAACCGGCGTGCACACACAGCGCATGACCCTGACGCGCGCCGCGCTGAACGGCGTGCGGCGGGCGGATCTCCTGACCAGCGGCGCGTCCAAGCGCGCGGCGCTGGAGGCGGCGCTGGCGCACGGCCCTGTGGCGGACATGCCCGTGCGCGCGCTCCTGCAGGATCAGCACCTGCCCCTGACGATCAGCTGGTGGCCCTGAAAGGAGGCCGTCCATGACCCTTCATCCTGTCCTTGCCGAAGTTACAGCGCGCATCGAGGCGCGCTCGCGCGAGACCCGCGCGGCCTATCTGGACATGATCGCGCGCGCCAGCGCCGATGGCCCCCAGCGAAAGATACTCTCCTGCGGCAATCTCGCTCACGGCTTCGCCGCGTCGGGTGAGGACAAGCCTGCGCTCAAGGACATGGTCTGGCCCAATGTGGGTATTGTCAGCGCATTCAATGACATGCTCTCGGCCCATCAGCCGATGGAAACCTATCCGGCCAGGATCAAGGCGGCCCTGCGCGCCGTGCGCGCCACGGGCCAGGTGGCCGGCGGGACGCCGGCCATGTGCGACGGGGTTACGCAAGGCCAGCCGGGCATGGAGCTGTCGCTGTTCTCGCGCGACGTCATCGCCATGGCGACCGCTGTCTCGCTGTCTCACAACATGTTTGACGCGGCGATCTGCCTGGGCACATGCGACAAGATCGTGCCGGGCCTGCTGATCGGCGCGCTGCGCTTTGGCCATCTGCCGGTGCTGTTCCTGCCCGCCGGACCCATGCCTTCGGGCCTGCCCAATCCGGAAAAGGCGCGCATCCGCCAGCTTTATGCGGAAGGCAAGGCGGACCGGGCGGCGCTGCTGGATGCGGAAAGCGCGAGCTATCACAGCCCGGGCACCTGCACCTTCTACGGGACGGCCAATTCCAACCAGATGCTGATGGAGATCATGGGTCTGCACGTGCCGGGCAGCGCCTTTATCCCGCCGGGCACGCCACTGCGCGACGCCATGATCGATGCGACGGCCCGGCGCGCCGCGGCCATCACCGCGCTCGGGCGCGACTATCGCCCGCTGGGACAGGCGGTGGATGCGCGCGCCATCGTCAACGCCATTGTCGGCCTGCACGCCACGGGCGGGTCGACCAATCACGCCCTGCACCTGCCCGCCATAGCGCGGGCGGCGGGTCTGATCATCAACTGGGATGATTTCGACGCCCTGTCCCAGGTCACGCCGCTTCTGGCGAAAATCTATCCCAACGGCCCGGCGGACGTGAACCACTTCCACGCCGCGGGCGGGCTCGCCTTCCTGATCCGCGAACTGATGGATGCGGGTCTTCTGCATCGGGATGTCCTGACCCTGGGCGCGGACGCTCTGGACCAGTTCGCCCAAGAGCCGGGCCTTGATGGTAGCGCTCTCATTTGGCGTGATCCCCCGCGCGAGAGCGCTGATCTGGATGTGCTGCGGCCGGCCTTAAATCCGGTGGCCAGGGATGGCGGGTTGCGCGTCCTGTCGGGACGGCTGGGCCGGGCGGTGATCAAGGTCTCCGCCGTCAAACCCGAACACCGCGCCGTCACTGCGCCCTGCGCCATTTTCGACAGCCAGGACGCCATGCTCGACGCGTTCAGATCCGGCGCGCTGGAGCGTGATGTGGTGGTGGTGGTGCGTTTCCAGGGCCCGCGCGCCAACGGCATGCCCGAGCTGCACAAGCTGACCCCGGCGCTGGGCGTGTTGCAGGACCGGGGTTTCAAGGTGGCGCTGGTGACCGACGGGCGCATGTCCGGCGCCTCGGGCAAGGTGCCCGCCGCCATTCATGTGACGCCCGAGGCGCTGACAGGCGGACCACTGGCCCGGCTGCGTGAGGGCGATGTCATCCGCCTCGACGCCGGGGCGGGCGTGCTTGAGCTTGAAATCGATGAAGCAGAGTGGGCCGGCCGCGAGCCGGCGGAGGCGCCGCAGGCGCGCCAGGACGGGTTTGGGCGCGAGCTGTTCAGTGGCTTTCGCCAGCTGGCCGCCTGCGCCGAGGAGGGCGGGTTGTGCCTGTCCGAACTGGATGGCGCGCGCCTGGGCGCGGATCAGGGGCCGGTTCACGCATGAAGACGAGACGTGCGTCCGCCCTGTATCTGGCCGCCGATATCGGCGGAACCAATGCGCGTTTCGCCCTGGCGGAGGGCTCGGGCGAAAGCGGCTTTGCGCTTAGTCATGTACAGCGTTTCCGCAATGAGGATTTTGAAGATCTGCGCGATGCGGCGATGGCCTTCCTGGAAAGCTGCGGCGGCGTACGCCCGCAGCGCGCGTGCTTCGCCATCGCCGCGCCCATCGCACCGGGCAAGATGCGTTTGACCAACGCGACATGGAAGCTGGATCCGGGCTCATTGGCTGGCGAGCTGGGGTTGAACGGCCTGATCGCGGTCAATGATTTCGCCGCCCAGGCGCGCGGCGCGCCGCTGTGTCCGCCCGATCATGTGGCCGTGCTCAATGAAGGAGAAGCCGTGCCCGACGCGCCGGTCGCCGTGCTGGGTCCAGGCACAGGGCTGGGGCTGGGCCTGCTGGCGCCGCGCCCGGGCGGGTATGGCGTGATCGCTACCGAGGGCGGCCATGCCGGCTTCGCCCCGCGCACGGCCGAAGAGGTCGCCGTGGGTGATTATATTGCGCGCGAGCACGGCTTTGTGAGCTGGGAGCGCATCCTGTCCGGCCGGGGGCTGGTGAATATCCACCGCGCCCTGTGCGCCATTGAGGGGCGGGTCTGGCCTGGCGCGCGGCCCGAGGAGATCACCGCCGGAGCTCTGGCCGACCCGGCCAGCCTGGAAGGGCGCGTGGTGATGCTGTTCTGCGCGTGCCTTGGCGCTTATGCTGGCGATGTATCGGTCATTACCGGCGCACGCGGCGGCACCTGGCTGGCGGGGGGGATTCTGCCGCGAATCCGGCCCTTGCTGGAGGCCAGCGCGTTCGAGGCGCGCCGGGTGCGCCGCGGGCCCATGACGCGCTATGTGGAGGCGATCCCGGTGCGCCTGATCCTGTCTGATGAGGCCGCTCTGCTGGGTGCAGCGGCGCTGGCGGAAACCGGAGGCTTGTAATGACCTTGAGCACACATGCCCTGCTGAGCGCAGCCAGTGTGATCCCCGTCCTGACCGTTGAGGACGCCAACACCGCCGCGCCGCTCGCGCGCGCCCTGGCGGCGGGCGGCCTCAGGGTGGTGGAGCTGACCTTACGCACAGCCGCCGCCCTTGATGCGCTCAAGGCCATGCAGGACGCCGCGCCGGAGCTGATTGTGGGCATGGGCACCATCCGCTCAGCCAAGGACGCTAAAGACAGCGCGAACGCCGGTGCGGCGTTTCTGGTCAGCCCGGGCCTGACTGCCCCGCTCGCCGCCGCGCTGCAAGAGACCGGCCTGCCATCCCTGCCGGGCGTAGCCAGCGCCAGCGAGGCCATGGCCGCGCGCGAGGCGGGGTTCGCGGCGCTGAAATTCTTTCCCGCCGAACCGGCGGGCGGCATTGATTATCTCAAGGCCCTGCACGGCCCCTTGCCCGATCTGGTCTTTTGCCCCACCGGCTCGATCAGCCAGGCGCGCGCTCCGGATTATCTCGCCCTGCCCAATGTGGCGTGCGTGGGCGGCTCCTGGATCGCCACGCCCGCCCATATCGCAGCGGGCGACTGGAAGCTAGTCACGGCCAATGCCCGAGCCGCCAGCGCGATGAAGTCCTGACATTGTTATTGCAAACGCGCCAACCGGTTTGCGGCCCAGCCCGATGGACGCTCCCGCACGTCAAGGAGAGCGCAAGCGCCTTGAAGGCGCGTAACGCAACGCACTGTAAGCGCCCCGGACGGGGATCAGGTCTTGTGAAGGAAAATGGAGCGGGCGATGAGATTCGAACTCACGACCCTCACCTTGGCAAGGTGATGCTCTACCCCTGAGCTACGCCCGCTCAAACCTGCGTGACAGGGCCCGGCCAGAGCCGGGAGGCGGGTATATCGCGCATCGCAGAGGGTTTGGCAAGCCCGCCTGATCACCGGCGCCCAATCGTTTCGCAGAGCTTGCGCACGCTTGCCGGACAAGGCTAATGCGGGGGCCATGACCAATCCGCCCACCCCTCCCGCCCCGCCCGTCGCCCGCGCTGAGCTATTGGCCTTTTTGGACGCGATGGGCATCGCCCACCGCACGGTGGATCACGAACCGGTCTTCACCGTGGCCGAGGGCGAGGCGATCAAGGCGGAGATGCCCGGCGGGCACACCAAGAACCTGTTCCTGAAGGACAAGAAGGGCGCCCTCATCCTGATCAGTGCGCTGCAATCGACAGAGATTGCGCTCAACCAGCTGCACAAGGCGATTGGCTGCGCGCGCCTGTCCTTTGGTTCGGCTCAGCTGCTGGAGGAGACGCTGGGCGTCACGCCGGGCTCGGTCACGGCCTTCGCCATCATCAATGATCCTGAGCAGCGCGTGCGCTTCATCCTGGATGAGGCGCTGATGGCCCATGACATCGTGAACTTCCATCCGCTGAAAAACGACGCCACCACGGCGCTCTCCAGCGCGGACCTTCTCACCTTCGTGCGTGCGCTGGGCCGTGAGACGGACGTGCGCGATCTTGGCGCGATTGGCGCCGCTTGAGGCTTGCAAGCCTGCCCGCAAGCGGCCACCTAAGGGGCAAGCATTCACGGCCCTCTTTCAAGGAGCATCCCCATGGAGATCATCGGCGCGGGCGGACAGCCCCAGACCCAGCCCCAGGCTGGCGCAGACGGCGACGGCCTCATCCGCGAGGGGACCGATCAGAGCTTCATGGCCGATGTGATCGAGCCGTCCAAGACGGTTCCGGTGCTGGTGGATTTCTGGGCGCCCTGGTGCGGCCCCTGCCGCCAGCTCACCCCGGTTATCGAGGCCGCGGTGCGTGCGGCCAAGGGTGCGGTGAAGCTGGTCAAGATCAATATCGACGAGAACCCAGGCATCGCCGGGCAGCTGCGCATCCAGTCCATCCCCGCCGTATTCGCCTTTCAGAACGGCCAGCCGGTGGACGGCTTCATGGGCGCGCTGCCGGAAAGCCAGATCAAGCAATTCATCGCTCGCCTGGCCGGTGATGTGGACGAAGGCGCCATTGAGGAGCTGATCGCGCGCGCTGAGGCCGCGCTGGCCGAAGGCGATCTGGGCGGCGCCGCCCAGGACTTCGCCCAGGCCCTGCAGATGGACAAGGAAAGCGCCGAGGCCATCGCCGGACTGGCGCGCGTCAGCCTGATCAGTGGCGACGCCGATCAGGCGCGAGCGCTTCTGGATAGTGCGCCGGAGGCGAAGAAAACCCATCCCGCCCTGGCGTCCGTGCGCGCCTCAATGGAACTCGCCGGAGAGGTTGAGGGCGCAGACGATCTGGCCGCCGCCGAAGCGCGCGCGGGAAAAGCCGCCAAGGATCCCGAAGCCCAGTTTTCGCTGGCCCGCGCCCGCCTGGCCGCTGGTGACATGACCGGCAGCGTGGATGCGCTGCTGGCGTCCATCACTCTGGACCGCGACTGGAATGAGGCCGCCGCGCGTCAACTTCTCCTGCGCATTTTTGACGCTGCTGGTCCGGCCTCCGAGCTCGCCAAGACAGGACGGCGGCGCCTGTCATCCATCCTTTTTGCGTAGGGCAGGTTTCAGCTCTCTGCGTCCTCGCCTGCTGCACGGATGACGGTGCGGAAATAGTCCGCCGCCAGCGGCAGGTTTGACAGCGCGATGCGCTCATTGTCGCCGTGAATGCCGTCCAGATCGGCCATGTGCACGCGCGCGGCCATGAAGCGGTAGAGATTGTCGGCCACGTCCGCAAAATGGCGAAGATCGGTGGTCGCCACCATGAGATAGGGCGCCACGGGAGTCTCCGGTCCGGCCGCGCTCGCCGCAGCGCCTGCGATAATGTCCCAGGCCGGGCCGTCCATGGCCGCGACGCCCGGCGGGTCGGACCAGGCCTCATAGGGCTCCACGCTGACGCCCTCCAGCCCGGCCACGGCGGCGCGCAGATGGGCCAGCGCGCTTTCCCCGGTATCGCGCGGATGCAGGCGCAGATTGACCAGCAGCCGGGTCTCCTGGGGCAGGACATTCATCACCGTACCACCCGAGATGACGGTGGGGGCGATGGTGGTGCCCAGCATGGCGCGCCCGGCGTCCTCTTTTTTTAGCTCGCCTTCGATGAGGAAGCCCATCAGGCCCGGACGGGCGGCGGCGAAGCCGGCCATGCCGCCCATATGGGGCGCCAGGGCGCGGAACATCTCGCGGCCCGGCCCGCCTTCAAGACTCATGTCGAAGGGGGCGTTCTGGATGCGGGCTATGGCCTCGGCCATCAGCGCGATGGAGGTCTGTTGGGGCGGGGTGGAGGAATGCCCGCCGCGTGCGCGAGCCGTCACCTCCACGGTCAGGAAGCCCTTCTCGGCCACGCCGATCAGCGCCACCGGCCCGCCGGTGAAGGGGGAATCCTCGATGATCATGCCGCCCTCGTCCAGGACGAACCAGGCGCGCTGGCCGCGCGCCTCCAGCCAGGCGGCCATGGACTGGGCGCCGCGCCCGCCGACCTCCTCGTCATGGCCAAGTCCGATATGAAGCGTACGCTCCGGCTCGAACCCGTCTGTGAGCAGGCTCTCCATGGCGCCCATCAGCGCGACCAGATGGCCCTTCATGTCCAGTGCGCCGCGGCCCCAGACCTGACCGTTCGCGATGACCCCGCCAAAGGGCGGATGCATCCAGTTGCCTTCGGTTCCCGGCTCCACCGGCACCACGTCCTGGTGGGCGATGAACACGGCAGGCCGGAGGCCGCGATTGCGCCCCTCCAGCGTGAACCAGAGCGTGCCGTGGCCGAGATCCTCCACCTGCATGCGCGAGAAGATCATGGGATGGGTTTCGGCCAGCCAGGCGCGGAACGCCTCGAAGGCGTCCCAGCTGGCGCGCGGGTCTTCCCGGTCTGAAATAGTCTCAAACGTGATGGCCTGTGACAGCCGTCCGCCCAGCTCGGTCTCGCTGAGGCTTGCTGAGTCCAGCGCGATGGGCTCAGGCGCCTGGCCCGCCGGCGCGCCGCAGGCCGCCAGCGCTGCGCCCAGTGCCGCCGTCATGACCGCTTTCGTCATCCATTCACATCCCGACGCCATGGCCAGTCTCCCCTTCAGGCGCTACATCGGGGGCAAGCAAACCCCGCAACGGGAGCACAAGGCAAGCCATGACGGACATGACGGATGATTTCGGCCCGGAACACCCGCGTGGCCGGGTGCTGGTGATCGCTGGCTCGGACAGTTCGGGCGGCGCCGGCATCCAGGCCGACATCAAGACGGTCACCGCGCTGGGCGGGTATGCCGCCACCGCCATAACGGCTGTAACGGTGCAATCGACCGAAGGGGTCAGCGCCGTTCATCCGGTCCCCGCTGATGTCATCCAGGGCCAGATCGGCGCCGTCCTGGGCGATATCGGCGCCGATTGCATCAAAACCGGCATGATCGCCAGCGCCGGCGTGCTCGACGCCGTCCTTCAGGCCATCGCAGAGCAGGGCGGGCAGACCATCCCGCTGATCGCCGATCCGGTGATGGTCGCCGCCTCCGGCGCCCGGCTGGTGGACGACAGCGCCCTGGAGGCCATGAAGACCCGGCTCCTGCCGCGCGCAGCGCTGGTGACGCCCAATATTCCCGAGGCGGAAGCCCTGACCGGCCTGACGATTTCAGACATTGACGACCAGCGTGCTGCGGGAGAGGCCATGCTGAAGCAGGGCGCCGGGGCAGCACTGGTCAAAGGCGGTCATGGCGAAGGCGCTGATGTCATTGATATTCTGGTCACGCGCAAGGGTGTTCGCCTGTTCACCCGCCCACGTCTGAAGACCCGTCACACTCATGGCACGGGCTGCACGCTGGCTTCAGGCATCGCCGCCCTGATGGCCCAGGGCCTGCCGCTGGACCGGGCGGTGGAGGCGGCGGGTGATTATCTCCACGAAGCGATCCGCCAGGCGCCAGGCCTTGGCAAGGGCTCCGGGCCTGTTCACCATGGCTGGACGGTTCAACGCAGTTTCGCCAGCGCACCCTTGCGCGAAGGCTGAGATCACGGCTCCAGATCAAGCTCGTAGAGATCGTCAATACTCAAAATCCGGCCCGCCTCTGCAATCGCTTCAGCGATGCCGGGGCGGCCTGCAAGCTCGAGCAGCCGTGCGCGGGCCTCGAGCTGGAGGGCGGGCTGAACGGCGCGCTCATGGGTGCGGTATGCGTGCAGCATGGCCAGAATATCCTCGGCGCCGGAGGGCGTGCTGACTTGCTCCCGCAAGGCGGCTTCCGCCGCCTCCATCTGACCTGTGAAAAGAAGCACGCGCAGATGGTTTAGCCCGCTGTTTTCACGCATATCCGCCATCAGGGCCTCAGCCCCGGACGAGTCGCCCAGCTGGTGAGCGGCCAGGGTGCGGATATAGGTGGTGATGCTGCGCCCCCGGCTGGTCAGGAAGTCTTCCTGGACCTGTTCAAGCGTTTCAAGGGCCTCCCGGGCCCGTCCCGTCAATGCCTGCTGCCGGGCGATATCCAGCAAATAAGGCCCCGCCATTTCCGGGTGGTCGGAGGCCAGCGCCGTCTCAACAGCGCGCCAAAAGCGCGCTTCAGCGCCCGCTTCGTCCCCGCGTGCGCGCTTCACATCCGCCAGGCGCACATGCAGAAGCGCGTGATATTCCCATGCGTCGCCAAAGCGTTCGCCCGCCTCAACCCGCGCCAGCCAGGCTCTGGCCGTCTCTTCGGCCCCGTCAATATCGCCCAGATGCAAAAGATTGGCTGAAAGCTGTGCTGCAGCGCGCAAGGCGGGATTTCGGCCAGCCAACTGGTCGCGCAGGGTTTGCGTTTCCCGCTCCATCCCCCGGCGCACATCGGTGATGCGATCAAAGCCGGACCAGGTCCATAATTCCTCGAACCGGCGTTCGGCGCGCAGATTCATGAGAGCCGAGGCGCCTACCAGATTGCGCGCCTCCTGCATGGCCTCATCAATGCGGCCCATCTCGGCATGGCGCTCGATCACCATCTGGCGCGCCCAGTCATGTCCGGAGGGGCCTTCGGGCGGCTGATAGCGCCGCAAGACCCCCTCCAGAAAGGCGTCCAGCCGCGCCATGTCGCCATTGCGGCGCAGTCCGCCTGCAATAGCCATAAGGATGTTGGGCCTGAGGTCGTTGAGGCTCGTGTCGTTCGGGGCTATGCCCAGAAACAGGTCCGAGGCTTCATCAGACCTGTAGCTGTAGGCGTACATGGTGATCAGGTAATAGGAAACGCTGTGTATGGCGGGATACAGAGTGCGCGCCTGGATGAAATACAGCTCGGCCTGATCCATTTCCCGTCTGAAATAATGCGCAGCACCCATTTCCGCGGCGATCATTGCGCGCCCTTCGCCAGGCAGCTGGGCGAAGACCGGGTGTTCTGTGAGCACGGCGCCTTGAGCGAGTACGTCTTCATAACGCTCGTCCTGAACGGCGCTCATGAAGTCCAGCATCAGGACGTGAGGCGGGCGGTCATCCGCTCCGGCCAGCCCCAGGCTGGCCGCCGCCAGTGCTGCAATAATCGCGTTCAAGCTCACCATCCGCCCCTCCCGGTTGGACTGGCAAGGTGCGCGAGACGCGCGCGTCTGGCAACCTGAAATCCTGTCCTAGCCAGCCCGGCCGCAGACCCGTTCCGCCCAAGCGGCGAAATCGGCCATGGCCTGGTCAAAGCCGGTATCGTGCAGGGTCTCGTGACGCCCTTGCGGATCAAAGCGCATGGTTACATCGGTAAAGCGCGCAGCATGCAGGCGGGCAGCCAGGGTTTTGACCGCCGCGCCGTTATCCACCACCGGGTCCTGACCGCCGGCGGCCAGATGGATGGGCAGGTCGGCCGGCATCAGGCGCAGCGCCTCCTCATCCTCCCCGCGCAGCGTGCCTTCCACCAGATCGCGCCACATGGAGATGGAGGCCGGCCAGCCCGCGAGGGGATCGGCGATATAGGCGTCCACCTCTTCGGGCAGGCGCGAGAGCCAGTCAAACTCCGTGCGCGCATTCTTGATGCGTTTGCCCCAGCCCTTGAAGGTTAGCGCCTCCATCCACGTGGAGGGGTCTGTGGGCTTCTTGAACAGCGATTCCAGCGCCAGCACGGTGCGGATCAGCCCGGCGCGCGAGCCCATGGCCAGGTTGGAGTTCCAGATGGCCATCCCGTCCACTGCGCCCTTGCGGGCCATGGCGTGGGTCATGGCCGTCACGCCGCCCATGGAGTGGCCGTAAAGGATCAGCGGCAGGCCGGAAAAGCGCTCGCGTAAATGATCTTCCACAGCGCGGGCGTCGGCGACCACCCGGCTCCAGCCGTCGCGGGCGGCGAACACGCCGCGTTGTGCGTCCGGTGCGGTCGTCTCGCCATGGCCGCGCTGGTCCTGGACGGCGACATGAAAGCCTCTTTCCGACAGGAACAGGGCGAATCGCTGATAGCGGCCCGAATGCTCGGCCAGGCCATGATGGATCTGGATGACGCCGCGGGCTGGGCCCTGCGCTTCGGCCACGCGCAGACGAATGCGCGCACGCGTGGGGCTTTCAAGGGTTTCAGGCCGGAAATTCATGGAAAGTCATTCTCCAGGACGCAGGGAAACGTTAGCGTCAGGTTGAGTATAGCCGGGCTGACCATAATAGACATCACAGGGAGGACGCCATGGCGGAAACCGCACTTCTGGCCATTGATCAGGGCACCACGTCCAGCCGGGCGCTGGCGTTTGATCTCACCGGGCGCGTCATCGCTGTCGCTCAGGAAGAATTCGCGCAAGGCTATCCAAGGCCCGGCTGGGTGGAGCATGACCCCGAAGTGCTGTGGGCCACGGTGCTGTCCACCGCTCGCAAGGCGTTCAGCGCCGCCGAGGACAAGGGCTTTCGCATCGCCGCCCTGGGCGTGACCAATCAGCGCGAGACCACGCTGGTCTGGGACCGCGCGTCCGGGCGCCCGGTCCATAACGCCATCGTCTGGCAGGACCGGCGCACGGCGGATATCTGCGCGCGCCATCGCGCCGACGGCGCAGAGGACATGGTGGCGGCGCGCGCCGGGCTGGTGCTGGACCCGTATTTCTCGGCCACCAAGCTCGCCTGGATTCTCGACAATGTGCCTGGCGCGCGGGTGAAGGCCGAGGCCGGCCAGCTCGCCTTCGGCACGGTGGAGAGCTTTCTGATCTGGCGCCTGACCGGCGGGCGGGTGCATGTCAGCGACGCCACCAACGCCAGCCGGACCAGCCTCTACAATCTCGCCGCCGGGGACTGGGACGAAGAGTTGCTGGCCCTGTTCCGCGTCCCGGGCGCGGTCCTGCCCGAGGTCGTTGATTGCGCCGGTCATTATGGCGACAGCGATCCGGTGATCTTTGGCCGCCCGGTGGCGATCAGCGGCGCGGCGGGCGATCAGCAGGCCGCCGCCATCGGCCAGGCCTGCCTGAAACCTGGCGAGATGAAGTCCACCTACGGCACGGGCGCGTTCATGCTGGTCAATACCGGCGCAGAGCCCGTGCGTTCACGCGCGCGCCTGCTGGCCACCACGGCCTGGCGGCTCAATGGCGTGTCGTCGTTTGCGCTGGAGGGGTCGGTCCTGTCAGCGGGGGCGGCGATCCAGTGGCTGCGTGACGGGCTGGGCCTGATCGCGCGCGCCTCGGAGGCGGCGGGTCTGGCCGCAGGCGCCGATCCGGACAGCGGGGTGTATCTGGTGCCGGCCTTTTCCGGACTTGGCGCGCCCTATTGGGATCCCGATGCGCGGGGCCTGATCACCGGGCTGACGCGCGGTTCCGGCAAGGCGGAGATTGCGCGCGCGGCGCTGGACAGCGTGGCCTACCAGACCCATGACCTGCTCGAGGCCATGCGCGCCGACGGGGTGAGCGTCAGTACGCTGAAAGTCGATGGCGGCATGGCGCGCGATGCTGATTTTCTGCAGCGCCTGGCTGATATAACGGCTGTGGAGGCGGTGCGCCCGGTCAATACCGAATCCAGCGCCTGGGGCGCGGCGTTTCTGGCCGGTCTGGGCGCTGGCGAGTTTGGCGGGATCGAGGACGCGCGCGCGCTCTGGCGCGCCGAACGCAGCTTCCGCCCCGCCATGGACGCCGCCCGCCGCGAAACACTCGTGGGCGGCTGGCGCACGGCGGTGAAGCGCGCGCTGGGGTGAGGCTTTCAGGCCGTTTCGGCCTCATGCGTGTCCAGAAGCGTATCAAGCAGGACAGGCTCGCCATCGGGAAAATGCGCTGACAGGGTGAGGGTGCCGCCCATCGCTTCGACATAGCTGCGCAGGGTGGACAGGAGGAGATCGCTGCGTTTTTCCAGCCGCGCGATGCTGACCTGTGATTTGCCCAGCCGTTCGGCGAGCTGGGCCTGGGTCAGCGCCCGGGCCTTGCGCAAGGCGCTCAGCGTGACGTGTTCGCCGTAAAGCCGCTCGGCTTCGGCCTCGATCCGCGCGCGCCGGTCAGCCGGCATCTGCGCCAGCACCTCGGTGAAATCGCGTCCCATGCTCATCGTCCTTCCTGCCCTTTGAGGTGGTCAGAAAAGCGCTGGTCCGCAATGCGGATCAAACGCTTGTAAAATCGCCCCTGATGCGCGCCCGCCTTGTCGCCCGCCGCCAGAATGATCGCCTTGCGCTCCAGATCGAAAGCAAAAGCCACCCGCCATACGCCGCCCTCTGCATTGAACCGCAACTCTTTCATATTGGCGTGGCCGGACCCATGGAGCGTGTCGCAGAACGGGCGTCCAAGCGCAGGCCCTGTGCGCATCAGCAGGAGCGCCCGGCTGGCGATGGCGTCCTGTACGGTTTCAGACAGTTGATGAAACTCGGCTTCAAAAGCCGGATGCATCTCCACGGTCCAGGCCATGGAGGATAATAACCTGAGAGCTATATAGCGTTCAAGTTATTTTTTTGGATCACACCCGCTTGCTGATCTCGATGGCGGCGTGGCAGCCGGCCTTGATGGCGGCGGACAGGACGGGATAACCCGGCGCCTGGCGCGCGCCTTCCTCCACCGCCAGATTCTTGTGAGCGACTTCCTCGTCCCGGAACCGGGTGAAGCGCTCGGCGAGTTCTGTCTCGCCCATGATTTCAAGCGCTTCGATCTGGGCGTTGTAATGGCCCTCGATCACGGTCTCCACCGCCTCGGTGCAGGCGTGGGCGGCGTGCTCGCTCATCAGGGCGGTGACAGCGCCCAGCGCCACGCCGGCGGCGTTCCAGGCCGGGGCCAGCAGGGTGGGGCGGGCGAGACCGGCGCGGATATCGCCGTCGAAGGCGTCGAGATGATGCTGTTCGTCAGCCTCCATTTCGCGCAGCTGGGCGGCGGTGCGGGCGGTGGTCCGGTTGGCGCCGAACACGGCGCGCTGGCCGCGATAGATGCGCACAGCGCCATATTCTCCGGCGTGATCGACGCGCACCATCGCCTCGATGGCGCGGGCATCGCGGGCGGGGCCGGGACGGCGCACGGTGCGGCGCTTGAAGGGCTTGCTCATGAGGCGCTCCTGACAGGTTTGCGGAACATGACAAGAAGTGAAATTGCGCACAGCGCGCCCGAGACCAGGGCGTTATAACCCGCCATGGAAATCCCGAAGAGCGACCAGACCACCTCGTCGCAGGCGACCACGGTCTGGGCCGTATCGAGCTGGGCCATCAGCTGCTCCAAAGTCAGCCCTGATATGTCGGCGGCCGGGCATTGGGTATCCAGCAGCCCGTATTCCAGACCCGCGTGACGCATGGCTTGCCATGCAGCAAATGCAAAAAACGCCGCCATCAGGCCTGCTCCGGCGCGCATGGCGAGGTCCGGCAGGGTTGGCGCGAAACGGAAAATCGCGCCCAGGCCGAGGCCTGCAATCACCACCCAGACATGGGCCCAACGCTGGTCAATGCACAGCGGGCAAGGCGGAAAATCGCCGAAAATCTCGAACGCAAACGCGCCCGCCAGCAGCGCCGCCGATCCGCCCGCTCCGATCAGCGGCCACAGATCCGGGCGCATGACGCGGTCGATGAGGCGCAAGGCAGGGTGCGGTGGAGGGGCCATGGCGTCCACATTATCGCTCTCGCGCCCGCTGCGGGAGGGGGCGCGGCGCCGCAGGCCCATCCAGAGCGCAAACAGCGCCAGCAAGCCTGCGGCCGTCGCCGAAGTCAGGGCGAGCGGATGAGCTCCGCCCCAGCTGGCGGCCGCGCGGATGGCCTGGCTCATCAGCTCCACAAAGGCCAGCCCGAACAGGGCGAAACCGATGGTCAGAATGGCGATCCATGCCGCGCCCAGGATCAGTCCGGCCAGCAGCACCAGCCCGTCGCGGGTGATCAGGCCGATGGCGGCGATGGCGATGGCGATGCCCGGCGTGGAATTGGTCAGGGGAAGCGGCGTCAGGATGGAGGCGCAGAACAGGACGAACAGCGCGCCCGTCACCCGCTCGCCAACCGGCCCCGTCAGGACTCGCAGGCGCGGGCGGGCCAGACGTTCCACCCAGCCGAACCATTTACGTGCGCCTTGGGCGGTGCGCATCAGGGCGGCGCGGCTGAGCCGGCGCGCGCCCAGGCGCGCGGGCAGCCAGGGCTGGGCGCGTCCGGCGGCCATCTGCAGGGCCAGCGCCATCATGGGCAGGGCCACGATCTGCGGCACGCCATAGAGAAAGGGCATGCACACCGGGATGGCCAGAGCGAACAGGATCACCCCGAAGGCGCGCTCGCCCAGCCTCGCGCCCAGCTCGGTCAGGGTCAGGCCCTCTTCGGGCGCCTCCCGCGCGATCACCTCAAGAGCGGCGATCAACCCGCCGCGCGGCTGGGCGGTTTCAAAAGAGGCGTCTGCGCCGGACATGGCGGCTCCTGATAGCGCGGGATCGCGCCGGGGACTGATGACGCCACCGATACGGGGGAATGCGCGCCGGGATCAAGTGTGGTGCTGGCGCTGGCCTCTTCACACCGCGTCCGGTTTCGGGCATGGAAGCGCGATAAGCGTCGAACACGTGCGGGCGTGGCGGAACTGGTAGACGCAGGGGATTCAAAATCCCCCGGCCGCAAGGTCATGTCGGTTCGAGTCCGACCGCCCGTACCATCGCCTCCTGGACGCTTTCGCGCGCTTCCTTGAATTCACTCACGGTTCAGCCGCGCCTGGGCTATGCTGGGGTCAGTCCTGGCGCTGGAGGGAGGCGCGTTATGAAATTTCTGGCCGATCTGTTTCGTCCGATCCTGACGATTATCGTCACGGTTCTGGTGGGGGCGTTCATCCTGTCGGTGTTCTGGCCGACGGCGGATATCTGGATCACCGATCATGTGCCCGCCTGGGGTCATCTCTCGCCTGCCGTGGAGCAGTGCCGTGCGTGGCTGGGCATTCACCAGCCCCAGGAAGAAACGCCATGGTGGCAGTTCTGGCGCTGATCCCTCAAAGGGCCTCGCTGGAATAGTCGGGAAACAGCCGGGCGAACGCGCCGCCCCGGGCCGAAAGCGCCTCGGGCGCGCCGCGTTCGATCACGCGGCCTTCCTCCATCACCACCGCCTCATGCGCCAGCGCCAGCAGGCGCGGGCGGTGGGTGATGATCAGGGCCGAGCGCCGGGGATCGGCGTCGAGCCAGACGGCGAGGCTTTCGGCGATATCGGCTTCGGTGTCTGCGTCCAGCCCCTCGCTGGGCTCGTCCAGCAGGAGTACCGGCGCATCGCGCAAGTAAGCGCGCGCCAGTACGAGGCGGCGCGCTTGCCCGCCTGAGATCAGCCCGCCCTGTTCGCCAATCCAGGTATCCAGCCCGTCCGGAAGCTCGCGCACAAACTTGTCCGCGCGCGCCAGCGCCAACGCATCCCACAGAGCGGCCTCGTTCGCATCCGGGCGCGCCAGGCGCAGGTTTTCCGCCACCGTCCCGGAGAGAAGCTCGGCGCGCTGACCCGCCAGCGCCAACCGGCTGCGGACATCGCCGGGGTCGAGCGTAGGGACAGGCGCGCCGCCCAGGCGCACGGCGCCAGCGTCCGGCGCATAGAAGGCGAGCGCCAGGCGGATGAGGGAGGACTTGCCCGCGCCGGAGGCGCCGGTGACCGCCAGGCGCGCGCCTTCGGGCAAGGTGAGATCCAGGCCATTGAGGGCGGGTTTGTCTGCGCCCGGATAGGTGAAGCGCACCCCCTCGAACGCCAGATCATGACTGGCTGGCGCCGGGGCGGGACGAACGGCGCTCGCGATCGCGGGAGCCGTTGCCGAGAGCGCGCGCAACCGCCCGGCGGCGGTGCGGGTTTGTCCGTATTGCTCTCCGGCTTGCACCAGCGGCAGGGCGGTTTCAAACAGGGCGAAACCAGCGAACCCGGCCAGCGCGGCCAGTGCGGGCGGCGCGCCCCCGGCATGGGCGGCGGCGAAGCCGGCGATGAGGATGAGCGGACCGGCCAGGCTCAGGATTGCGCCATGGCGCCGGGCGCTCGCGTTCAGCTGGCGCTGGGCGCCGACCCAGTTCACGCTGGCGCTGTCCAGCCGGGCGATCACGCGGGCATCGGCGCCGCCGGCCTTGAGATCGGCCAGCCCCGAGACCAGATCGGCGGCTTCGGCGCGGGCCAGCGCACTGGCGCTCACGGCCCGTGCGCCCGGCGCCGCGCTGCAGCGCGCGGCGGCGGCGGGCAGAACCAGCGCGGTCAGGATATAGAGGCCCAGAACAGCGGGCAGGGCTGCGGGGGCGGTCAGGGCGAGCAGCACGGCGGCGGCGATCAGGGCCGCAAGCGCAGCGGCCAGCGTGGTGGTCATGCGCATGTAAAGCGCGTCCAGCGCATCCACATCACGGGTCACGCGCGCCAGCAGATCGCCGCTGCGCAGCGCGGTCAGCGGTCCCGGCGCCAGCGGAGCAGCCGCGTCAAACACCCACAGCCGCAACCGGGCCAGCGCCCGGAAGGCGGCGTCGTGGCTGGCCATGCGTTCGCTATAGCGCAGCACCGGACGCATAAGGGCCAGGAGGCGCAGACCGCCGCCGCCGATCAGCGCGCCCATGACCAGCACGGTCCCCGCGCCCGCCGCAGCCGCAACCCAGCCTGCCAGCGCCATCAGGGCCAGGCCCGTGACAGCGCTCGCCGCCGCCAGCGCGGCGCCCAGCGCCAGGCGCCAGCGGTCCTGACGGGCCAGCGACAGGAAGAAGAGGAGATCCTTCATGCCGCCTGCGCCCTCGGCTCGAGGGAAATGACCTTGTGGCAGGCCGCGCGCACCGCCGGGCTGTGCGTGGCGATGATCACGGTGCGCCCGCGCGCGGCGATTTTCAGCGCCTCGATAAAGCGCTGCTCGCTCTCGCCATCTAGATGGGCGGTGGGTTCGTCCATGAGGATGAGCTTGCGGTCCGCGGCCAGCGCACGGGCGAGCGCGATGCGCTGGGCCTGGCCACCGGACACGCCAGCGCCCTGCTCGCCCAGCGCGGTGTCGAGGCCTTCAGGCAGGCTGGCGGTGAAGGCGCTCACCCCGGCGGCGTCAGCGGCGGCGAAGATGGCGGCGTCCGGCAGATCGGGATCGAACAGGGCGATATTTTCGCGCACGCTGGCATGAAACAGGCGCGCCCTCTGCCCCACCCAGCCCGCTGCACCCGTCAGCGGCGCGTTCAGCGTCTGTCCGTCCAGCCGGATCTCGCCGCCGGTCAGCGGCGCATATCCCATGAGCAGTTTCAGCGCGGTGGACTTGCCCACGCCCGACGGTCCCCACAGGGCGGTGATCTGTCCGGCCTGCGCGGTGAAGCTCAGGGGCGCCAGGCCTTCACGGCCATCCGGGTAGCGGCAGGCGGCATTGATGAAGCGCACTTCAGGTGCGGCGGCGATGAAGGGCGCAGGCGCGCCGGGGGAGGCCGGTTCATCGGCCCCGAACACCGGCGCCAGCGCTTCGGCGGCGGCCAGCGCATCGGCGCGATCATGATAGGTCGCGGCCAGACGCCGGAAGGGATTGTAGATTTCCGGCGCCAGCAAGAGCGCGAACAGACCGGCCTGCACGCTGACCCCGGCGCCCAGATCGAACGGCCAGGCGCCCGACAGGGACAGCGCCGCCTGAATCGCCACGGCGGCCAGGGCGATCGAGGCGATGAGCTCCAGCGCGCCTGAGGACAGGAAAGCGGCGGCCAGGATCGCCATGGTGCGGACCCGGAAGGCCTCCGCAGCGCGGGCCAGACCCTCGCGCTCCCGGCCCGCAGCATTGAAGGCGTTGAGGGTCTCCAGCGCCTGCAGCCGGTCATTGAAGCGCCCTGCCATGCGCCGCAGGGCGTCCAGCTGGCCGCGCGCGGCGGCCGCGGCGCCGATCCCGGTCAGGGCCAGCGCGGCGGCCAGCACCGGTGCGCTGGCCAGAAAGATCACCCCCGCCGCCGGGCTGGCCAGGAGAGCCAGGCCCGCGAGCAAGAGCGGGACCGGCGCGATGAGCCGCGCCAGCGGCTGGTGGCGGGCGAAATAACCGTCCAGCTTTTCCACCCCGTCAATCAGGGCGGTGGTCAGGACGGCGCTGTCATGGCGTTCGGTGAAGCCGGGGCCGCGCCGGGACAGGGCCTCGGCGGCCTGCTTGCGCACGCGCGAACGCACCCGGGCGCCGGCTTCAAAACCGGCCCGCGCCTCGCCCCACTGGGCGCCAGCGCGCGCCAGCGCCAATAGTCCGGCGCCCAGCGCCCAGCCCCAGACCGGCTCGCCGGCAATCAGCGCCGCCAGCGCGCCCGCGGCGCACCAGGCGAAACCGGCATAGATCAGGGCTGCGCCCAGCCCCAGCCCCGAGCTGAACCAGGACAGGCCCGCTGCGCTCCGGCCCCACGCCGCCAGCAGGTGCATATGCGCGCGCGCCGCAGGCTTGGGGCTATCGGCGGTGATCACGTCAGTCATGAGGCTCCAGGCGTCCCGCACGGCGCCGCGCCGGGCGGCGCGGGGGTCAGAAGCACGCGGTATAGCCGAATTGGGAGGCCGGGCGCCAAGAGCTAGGCGCCGCAGGATAAAATGAAGGCGCCGGATGACGTCCGGCGCCTTCAGTAAACGAGCCGGGAAAGGGGACGCTACGCGGCCCCGGCTCGCAGGTCGGGCGTTACGCTGCGGCATGCAATCACGCCGGTCTCGCGGATCCGGATCAGGCGCTGCATCAGCGCATCGGACGGCATGGTGCCGGTGTCGCCGGCATGCACAGGCTCGCACTCGGGCAGGTCATCGGGCGCCAGAAAGGCGACTGCCCAGTCCTCGAACGCTCTACAGGACACTTCCTCCATGCACACCAGCTCGATATCGGTGTGACGGTCGTCCCTGATGATGCGCTGGATGGTGCGCGACACATCCGATCGCGAGCCTTCGAGGGCCTGGACGAAGCGGCCCGAGTCAATGGCCAGAACCCCTGTGATCCCGTTGGCCGGATTGTGCGCCAGGCCAGCCTCGTACAAGGACTTCAGCTTGGGGCACACATCCGGAGGGCGGATCACGAAAGTCGGACGGCTTGTGTAAATAAAGCGGGTCAGGAACATGATGTCTGGCCTCAGGCGGTGCGGGCGCGCGTCTGGGCATCACCGCCCTCAAACTTGCCGGCGGCTTCCGGGGCCTGGTTGATCAGCTGGTAAAGCGTGTCGAGCGACGAGGGCAGTGTGCGGTCTATGGTTGGCCGGGCGGCTTTCAGAGCCGCCATGGCTCTGGCGTCAAGACCGATGAAGGCGGCACGTCCGGACATGGAAAGTTCAGTCATTGGCGTCTCCCCTTTGTGGCGCATACTGGTCGCCACAAGGCACAGGGCCGCTCAAACCGTAAAGTCGAGCTTAACCAATAAATGGCCGCGAAGTTATTGAATTATTTCATGCAGGGGTTTGCGCTTCCCGGTTTCCGCCAGCGGGCTCCTGCCTCACTCTCTTTTTTTCGAAGTCATAACAGAGCACCGGCCCTTCCCATTCGTTCCAGAGGCGATCATATTGTTCCTGTTTGATGACTCTGGTGGTGCCGTGGATGTACCAGCGGGCCTGCTCGCCGCGCACCGGGACCAGCGTGTTTCGAAAATACACAAGTTCACCGGTTTCGATCAGGTTGGCGTGCCAGATGACGTCGATAAAGGCCAGCTGGCCATCAAAACCTCCCATCTCGATCATCTTGCGAATGCCGTGAAAGGACTCGGGGCGGTTGTCCATGCCCAATGGCTCTCCGACGACGAGCGCCGGCGCCATTGCATCCAGCTTGCCGGCCATGTGCAGTGCTTTCTGGCTGGCGGCCTCAACCCACACATCACCGCCGCTATGGCTCAGAAGAAACATGATGTAAGGTGAATGACTGACCAGGGCCTTGATATATTCACAGACGGGGCGGTGAGCGGGCTCGGAGAGAAGGGCCTGCAATTTTATTTCCACATCCGCTGAGGGGCTCTGGGCTCCGGTTTCCA
The DNA here is from genome assembly GCF_008630495.1 of Alkalicaulis satelles. Classification (GTDB taxonomy): domain Bacteria; phylum Pseudomonadota; class Alphaproteobacteria; order Caulobacterales; family Maricaulaceae; genus Oceanicaulis; species Oceanicaulis satelles. Next base: position 115,270 of record NZ_VWOJ01000003.1, on the reverse strand, counting down.
GACGGGAAATGTAGGCCTGACTTACACCAAGCATGTCTGCAGCGGCTTCCTGCTTGATATTGTTGCGAGCCCGGAAAGCGCGAAGCGCCTCACCCCATTTCATGGCCCAACTTTCCCCCATAAAGATTGTGGACATTGGCCGGGCTACAAAATCCCTAGATTGTCCGAACATTCAATATGGTCAGGCCACATAAATTATTCGCCGCCTCAATGTTTGCACTCAAAGATTGTATTTTCCGGGTAGGCCCAGCGCAGAGGCGTGCTTGACCCGCGCTGGTGCGGACGTACTGTCCCTTACGCAAGCGCAATATGGCGCAGCATCGGGAGGAGACGGACATGGGTCTGATGACGGCGATCAGCCGGGAATGGTTTTATATCACTGAGCTTGCGCGACTTCTGGGTACGCTCAAATCCATCACTCCCGATTCCGAGACCCTGACGCCGGATCTATTGGAAGCCAGCGTTGACGCCCACGCCAAGCGCACAGCGTTCCTGGACGAGGATAATCGCGAGATCAGCTATCGCGCGTTTGACGCCTACGCCAACCGGATCGCCAACTGGGCGGTCGATACCGGCCTTGAGCCTGGCGATACGGTCGCGCTCTACATGGGTAATCGCTGGGAGTATGTGGCGGTCTGGTATGGTCTGTCGAAAGTCGGCGTGCTGGCCGCGCTGTTGAATAATCAGGTGCAGGGCCAGGCGCTTTCCCATGGCGTCACCATCGCCGGGGCGCAGCATCTCATCGTCGAGGGCGCGCTGGCGGAGCAGTACGCGACGGCGCGCGAGGCGCTGGATGGCAAGATCACCGTCTGGGCCACCGATGGCGCTCAAAGCGAGATTGACGGCTCGAAGGATTTCGACGCGGCTCTGGACGCCGTCTCTGACGCCCGCCCGGACCGGTCGCGCCGGGCGCATCTGCGCGCCAAGGACCCCTGCCTGAAAATGTACACCTCGGGCACCACGGGCCTGCCCAAGGCGGCGATCGTGGCCCATACCCGTGCGCTCTATTACCTGCAGGTGTTCGGCGTGGCGGCCAAGGCGCGCAAGACCGACCGGATGATGATGGTGCTGCCCCTGTATCACGCCACGGGCGGGCTGTGCGGGGTGGGCGCGGCGCTGTCCTTCGGCGGGGCTGTGATCGTGCGGCGCAAGTTTTCCGCCAGCCGGTTCTGGGCGGACGCGGTGGAGACCAAGGCCACCATGTTCATGTATGTGGGCGAGCTGTGCCGCTTCCTGGTCGCGGCGGACCCTGCGCCTGAAGAGAAGAAGCACAAGATCCGCGTGGCTATCGGCAATGGCCTGCGGCCCGATGTGTGGCCGCGCTTCGTGGAGCGCTCGGGCATTCCGCGCATTCTGGAATTCTACGGCGCCACCGAGGGCAATGTGGGCCTGCTGAACCTGGACTCAAAGCCCGGCGCCATCGGCCGGGTCCCGCCGCTGCTGAAGAAGCGATTCAACATCAAGCTGGTGCGCTTTGATGTGGAGAAGGAAGAGCCGGTGCGCGGGCCGGACGGGCGCTGCATCCCGTGCAAGCCGGGCGAGGTTGGCGAGGCGATCGGCGAGATTCGCCCCGACGACGCGCGCTACCGCTTTGACGGTTATGAGGATGAAGAGGCCACCAAGAAGAAAGTCCTCACCGGCGTGTTCGCTGAAGGCGACCGGTATTTCCGCACCGGCGACCTGATGAAGGCTGACAAGCAGGGCTATTACTATTTCATCGACCGCATCGGCGACACCTATCGCTGGAGGTCGGAGAACGTCTCCACCAACGAGGTGGCCGAGGTTCTGGGCATGCACCCCAATGTGGTTCAGGCCAATGTGTATGGCGTGGAAGTGGCCGGCTATCCCGGCCGGGCCGGCATGGCGGCGCTGATCGTCTCGGACGGGTTCGACCTGCAGGCCTTGCGCGCTCATGTGCACAAGGAGCTGGCGGCCTATGCCCGCCCGCTCTTCATCCGGCTGCACAAGGAAACGCCGGAAATGCACACCACCGGCACGTTCAAGCTGAAGAAGACCGATCTGGTCAAGGAAGGCTGGGATCCCGATAAGATCGCAGACCCGGTCTATTTCGATGACGCGGAGGCGGGCGCCTATGTGGAGCTCACTGCGCAGATCCGTGAAGAGATCGAGAGCGGAAAGCGCCGGGTGTGACGCCGGAAACCATCCTCACCTTCTGGTTTGAAGAGACCGGCCCGGAGCGCTGGTTCGCCTCCTCCGCCGCCTTTGATGCGGAGATCCGCCGGCGCTTTGGCCCGTTCTGCGGTTCATTCCGTCAGACTCCGTCGGTGACGGGCCATGACTGGCTTGGCGAGGCGAGGCCCGCGCTGGCGCTGGTGATCGCGCTTGATCAGTTCCCGCGCAATATCTGGCGCGGCTCCAACGCCGCCTTCACGCTGGACCCGCTGGGCCTGGAGGCCGCGCGCGCCATGCTGGAGGCGGGTCAGGATCTGGAGCTGACAGATCAGCAGCGTCCCTTCGCCTACATGCCCTTCATGCACTCCGAGGCGCTGGCCGATCAGGAGCTGTGCGTCAGCTTGTGCGAGACGCGGCTGCCGGCCGGCAATTCCACGCTGCGCCACGCCAGGGCCCATCGTGATGTGATCGCGCGATTTGGCCGCTTCCCCTATCGCAACGCCGCGCTGGGCCGGACCGATACGCCCGACGAGGCCGCCTGGCTGGCTGCAGGCGGATACCGCCCCGGCGACTGAACGCGCTTACGGCCCGGCAAATTCGCGCCACCGGCAGGGATGACTAGGCTGATAGCCTCAGCAGCGCGTTCAACCGATTGATATTATTGAGAGTTGATGTGGCAGGGCGATTGCACTGTCATCGGCGTCATTTGCTGCCGGAGTGCCCGACCATGCCCGCCACCCGTCCGTCCCGCATCACGCCCCAGGATATTCGCATGATCGCTTTCACCCTGGTGGAACGCCACGGCGTGCGGGCTTTGGGCTATGCCGACCAGGCGGTGTGGGAGCTGGAGGGCAAGGGCGAGGCGGACAGCGCAGACGCCTGGCGCGCCCTGCGCTCGGAGATCGAGGACGCCCTGTCGGGCCGCATCGCCCGCAGCGAGCCGGTGCGTCTGCACTAAGGTCTCGATCTGGGCCTCAAGGCCGTTTCCTGATCGCTTTCTCGCCATGATCCGCGTTATGGTGTTGTGCAGTGCACAATATGCGCGTGTGCGCGTATGACCTCAGACAAGGGTGCGAAATGAGCGACACGAATGTGCTGGACAAATGGCTTGATGACAGCGGCGTGCGTGAACTGTTCAGCCCGCAGCGCACCACTAAGGCCATGCGCGATGCACTGGAGCGCGCCAGCACGATCATCGAAATCGCCCCGCCTCCGGTCGAGCTGTGCGAGGACATCACCCTGCCCGGCGCGGCAGGTCCGATGGCGGCGCGCGTCTATCGTCCCTATGACGCCCTGGACGGGGCGGGGCTGATCTATTTCCATGGCGGCGGCTTCATGGTGGGCTCGCTCGATACGCACCACGCCTTGTGCCAGCGCCTGGCTGCGGTGTCGGGCGTGCGGGTATGCGCAGTGGATTACCGGCTGGCGCCCGAGCACCCTTTTCCTGCAGCGGTGGACGATGCCGACGCGGCGCTTGCGGCGGCGTTTGACGGCGCGCTTGAGGCGTATGGATTTGCTCCGTCCCGACTGTCGGTTGGCGGGGATTCGGCGGGCGGCAATCTGGCTGCGGGCCTGGCCCAGCGCCTGCGCGGGCGGATCGTGTTCCAGCTGCTGATCTATCCGCTTTTACAGCTGGCTGCGGTGAAAAAGCCCCGCCCGCGCTGGCAGGAAGGGCCGATCCTCTCCCAGCTTATCCTGGAAGATATCGTCAAGCTCTATCTGGCCGGCGCCGATGTGTCCGATCTGCGTGCTTCGCCGCTGTTTGAGAATGACCTGAGAGGCGTGGCGCCCGCCCATATCCTGGCCGCCGAATTCGATCCTCTGATGGAAGAGGACCGCGCCTATGCCGACCGGCTCTCGGCCAGCGGCGTCCCTGCCAGTTTCAAACTATGGAATGGCGCGCCGCACGGCTTTTTGAACATGTCGCGCATTGCGCCCGCCTGCATTCCGGCTATCGAGCATGCAGGCCGTGCGCTGGGGCATGCTTACAAGTAACCTTGCGCCAAGGTTTCAGGCAGTCTAGCTCAACGGGCATGGAATTGCCTGAGGCCTATCGGCCCGATCCCCGTTTCGCCGCCCTTGGGCCTGACTTTGCCGACGCTGTCGTGCCGGCGGATTTCCCCATGGCGCAGCTGCGATTCTGGAATCATCGCTGGGCGCAGGAGATGGGGCTGGACGGTCTGGGCGAGGCGGACCGCAAGCGTCATTTTCACAACTTTGACCCGTTGCCGGACAATCAGGCCGCGCCGCTGGCGATCCGCTATCACGGTCATCAGTTCCGCACCTACAACCCGGAGATCGGAGACGGGCGCGGTTTCCTTCATGCTCAGGCGCGCGACAGCCGGGACCGGCTGCTGGATTTCGCCACCAAGGGCTCGGGTCAGACGCCGTTTTCACGCACGGGCGACGGGCGCCTGACCCTGAAGGGCGCCGTGCGCGAGATCCTGGCTGCCGAAATGCTCGAAGCGCTGGGCGTCTATACCTCCAAGATTTTCAGCGTCTATGAGACCGGCGAGCCGCTGCACCGGGGCGATGAACCCTCGCCAACGCGCTCGGCCGTGCTCACCCGCCTGTCCCATTCCCATGTGCGCTTTGGCGCTTTCCAGCGCCATGCCTATTTCAACCGGGCCGATCTGGTGGGCGAGCTTGCCGCCTATGCCGCCGACGCCCTGGTCCCCGAGGCAGGCGAACATCCGGACGGACTGGCGGCCGGAGTGATGGACGCGGCTTGCCGCCGCTCTGCGGCTTTGGCGGCCCAGTGGATGGCGGCGGGTTTTGTTCACGGCGTTCTCAATACGGACAATCTGGTGGTGACCGGAGAGAGCTTTGACTACGGGCCCTGGCGCTTCCTGCCGTATTTCGAGCCGGGATTCACTGCGGCTTATTTCGATCACTCCGGGCTCTACGCCTATGCGCGACAGCCAGAAAGCGTGTTCTGGGCGCTGCAGCAACTGGGCGGCGCCCTGAGCCTGATCGGCGAGCGCGAAGCGCTGATCGATGCACTCACCGCCTTTCCCGATCACTACAAGCGCGAGGTGCGTGCCGCCTTCCTGAACCGCCTTGGCCTTGAGCCGCTGGATGAGGAGGGCGATGGCGCGTTCGTCACAGCCTTCCTCGACGCCATGAAGTCCACCCGCCTGCCCTGGGAGGCGGTGTTCTTCGACTGGTTCTGCGGTGATGAGGCGCGCGCGCTGGACAGCGCCAGGGGCGAGACCTATCGCAGCGAGGCCTTCGCCCCGGTGCGCGAGGCCATCGCGGCGCGCGCCCCGGTGCGCCCTGAGCGCCTGTCACACCTCTATTTCAGACGCGCAAACCCGGTCCATCTGGTCATCGAGACGGTGGAAGACATCTGGCGGCCCATCGCCGAGGATGATGACTGGAGCGCGCTGGAGGGCTGTCTGGCCGATATCGCCAGCGCGCGGACGGGGTATGATCTGGGCCGCGGACGCGACGGCTTCCTGGACGGCTAGAGGGCGGAACGGATCATGGCGATGGAGCTTCTGACCGCTCCCGGATTTGAGGCGCCGGGCCTTATCCACGCCTTCACCACACGCACGGGCGGCGTGAGCGAGGGGCCATACGCCAGCCTGAACCTCTCCTGGTCGCGCGGCGACGACAAGGCGCGGGTGGAGGAGAACCGCCAGCGTGTTTCCAGCGCCATGGGCGGCGCCCAGCTGGTGTTCCTCAATCAGGTTCATGGCGCGGTGGTGCACCGGGTCGAGCGCAAGCCCGAGGGCGCCTGGTCGGCGGGCGAGGGCGATGCGCTGATCACCTCAACGCCGGGCCTGGCCCTGTGCGCCCAGACCGCTGACTGCACGCCGGTTTTGCTGCACGACCCTGTCAATCGCGCCATCGCGGCCATTCATGCCGGCTGGCGCGGCGTGATCGCGCAGGTAATCCCCGCGGCGATCCGCGCCATGAGCGCGGCGTATGGCACGCGTGCGGGCGATCTGCGGGCGGCCATCGGCCCGGCGGTCTCACGCCCCAATTACCGCGTCGGGCCTGAAGTGCTGGCGCAGTTCGAAGCGATGTTCGGCGGTCTCGATGAGGGTCTTGCCGGTGTGCGCGACGCCGAAGGGGGCGCCGGGCTGGATGTGTCTGAAGCCTGCGCGCGCCAGCTGGTGGCGGCGGGTCTTGCGCCCGGGGCGATCTCACGCCTGGCGCTGTGCACGTTTGCTGAAGAGGACCGTTTCTTCTCCTGCCGGCGGGCGGCGCGCGACGGGCATGCGGGCGCTTTTGGCGGCCAGTGCGCGATTATCGCGCTTCGCTGATCGTCCTTCGCGGCTTGTGCGAATCCGCGCACGCCGCGATAAGCAGGCTCCAGACGACCAGCCGCCGGAGGACGCCATGCCCGACTTTTCCATCGAGACCTGGCTCTATCTGGCCGGCGTGGCGACGATCCTTCTGGTGTTGGCGTATCTGGCTTTGCGCAAGCCCGCGCCTGCTCCGCTGCCCGAACCCGACACGGCCCGGATCGACGAGTTGCGCGCCGAGCGCGATGACTGGCGCCGTCAGGCCGAGGCACGCTCGGATGAACTCGCTGAGGCGCGCGCGGCCATCGCCCGGCTGGACGCGGAAATGAAAGCTGCGCGCGACCATCATGCTGAAAAGCTCGCCGAGCTGGAGAAGGCGCGCCAATCCCTGTCGGAAGCCTTCGAGGCCACCGCCGCCAAAGTGCTCAAAGCCAGCGGCGAGGAGTTGCAGACGCGCAGCACGCAGAACCTCAACGACATGCTCAAGCCCCTGCGCGAACAACTCGGTGAATTCCGCAAGCAGGTCACCGAGGACGCCGAGAAGCGCCATGGCCAGCAGACCCAGCTCCAGCAGCTGGTCCAGATCCTCCACAATGACACCAAGGCCATGTCCAGCGAGGCGAGCAAGCTCGCCAATGCGCTGCGCTCCCAGTCCAAGGTCCAGGGCGACTGGGGCGAGATGGTGCTGGCCAACATCCTTGAAAAGGCTGGCCTGCGCGAAGGACAGGAGTTCGAAACCCAGGCCAGCGAAACCGGCGCGGATGGCCAGCGCCTGCGCCCGGACGTGGTGGTGGCCCTGCCTAATAACCAGAAGCTGGTGATCGATTCCAAGGTCAGCCTGACCGCCTTCGAGCGTTGTGTGAACGCCGAGACCGAAGATGAGCGCGCGACGGCTCTGAAGGCGCATATCGCCTCTGTGCGCACCCATATCCGCTCGCTGGCCGAGAAGGATTATGCCGGGCTTTATGAGGGTGTGGACTTCACCTTGATGTTCATTCCGCTGGAGGGCGCGGCCTCGCTGGCGCTGCAGAATGATCCCAATCTCGCCGGTGATGCGTTCGAGCGCGATATCATGATCGCCACGCCAACCACGCTGATGATGGCCATGCGCACGGTGCATAATCTGTGGACCATCGACCGGCGCAATCAGAACGCCCTGGAGATCGCGAACCGCGCCGGGCTGCTCTACGACAAGTTCGAAGGTTTCCTGAGCGATCTCGACAAGGTGGGCGACCAGATCGGCCGCGCGCGCACCAGCTGGGAGGACGCCCGCAAGAAGCTGGTGGACGGACGCGGCAATCTGGTGTCACAGGCTGAAACCCTGCGCCAGCTGGGCGCCAAGACCCGCAAGCGTCTGGGCGGAGCCTGGCTGGATGAGGCGGGCGTGGAGGATGCTCCACCTGCGGATGAACCGCCTGCGCTGGAGGATGGCCGCTAGGATTAGGCGGCCGTGCGTTCTTCGATATGGGCCTGCAAGGCCTCGCTGAGCGCGGCCATGGCTCCGGCCCAGTCGCGATAGAACCGGCCGGCGAAGGTGCGCGAGCGCGGATACCAGAGCATTTCGCTCTGGCCCAGCATCGCCCAGGCGATCAGGGTCGGGCGCAGGAACCACACATTACCCCCCGCGGCGGCGGCCAGATTGGTGGTGGCGTTCATCGGCCCGAGCACCAGATCACAGGCCTTGCCCATGGCCGCCACACCGTCGAGATCGTCCTTGAGATCAAGCCCTTCGGGCGTGTGGATGCGCACGCCGAACCGCTTCTCCGCCGCCGCGATGTCCTGCGCCGTGTCGCCATACTGCAGATTAACGAAACAGGCGCCCGGTGTCTTGAGCACTGGCGCCCACAGATCGAAGGCGGCGAAATGCTTGGAGCGGGTCGCGTCCATTTTCAGCGACTTCCACAACAGCCCGATCTTCAGGCCTGGGCCGTACCCGGCCAGCTGCTCGCGGAACGCCTCCACTCTGGCTTCATCGGGGACCAGAAATGCGCTGCGGTCAGGGAAGCTGTCCGCATCCGGACGAAAAGCGCGCATCAGGCTGCCCACTGGAGCCCACATGTCGTGCTCGCCGTCCTTGACCAGATCCGGCGCGCTGCGGTGTTGGCGGCCTTCGCGCTCTATCGTGTAGTGGCGGCATACCCTGGCGGTGGGGAAGGACCGCGCGAACAGAGGCACAAGCCGCTTCTCGCAGGCGATCCGCACCTCGCCTTCCGATCCCACAGCCTCGATCACGTCCGGCAGGATATTGGCGAACAGCACCTCGTCGCCCAGCCCTTGTTCTCCGACCACGGAGACGGTGCGCCCGGCCAGTTCGCCGGCGTCCATTCCGTTCCAGGAGCGCCCGGGGATCAGGAAGTTGGTGGCGTAGCGATAGTGCATATTACGCCGCCACTCATACCATTCCCAGCCCTTGGCGATGCGCCCGGCGGCCAAGAGGGTATGGGCGTAGCCGTGGCTGGAAACCACCTTGTCCTGCTCGCTGGCGGGCGCGTCCAGCGCCGCCTCGAAATGGGGGATGGCCGCCTCAGGGTCGCCTTTGAGCTCCAGCGCGTAGGCCATGTTGTGATGGGCGCGTGCGAAGCCGGGCCGGAGCCGCAGCGCTTCCTCGTAGAAGGTCAGGGATTGCTCCGGCTCGCCGGAATCCATCAGCGTGGTGCCCAGCGCGTTCCACAGCTCGGGCGTTTCGGGCGCAGCGTAGATGGCGGCGCGCAACAGCTCGACGGAATCGGCGTAGCGGCCTTTGTCGCGCAAGACGCCGGCCAGATTGATGATGCCGTTCGGGCAGCCGGGCTTGAGCTGCTGTTGCAGGCGAAGAAATTTTTCCGCCGCGTCGAGCATGTCGAGCTTCCAGGCGGCCATGGCCAGGCTGGAATAGATATCGGGATTGTCCGGATCCAGCCGCCAGGCGCGCTCATAGAATTCCAGCGCCTTGGACAGGCGGCCGAGCTTTTCCAGCGCCAGCGCCATGGCCTGGTTGGCCACCGGCAGGTCCGGCGCCAGCGACACCGCTTTCAGGCAAAGCCGGGCGGATTTGGCCGGTTCTCCATCCATGCTCCTCAGCGCCCGGCGTAACAGGCCCAGAACTTTCGGATCGGACTTGTGCGCGGCGATTTCAGACAGATCCAGAACCGGCGCCGGGCTTTTGCCCGCCGGTTCGATCTCGCGCAGCCCCGTCTCCTGTCCGGCGGCAAGCTCGGCGTCGAGGTCGAGGGCGGGGCGCATGGCGGGCTCCTGTCAAAACGGACTATGTGGCGAGACAGGCGCGCTTCGATTAAGGTTCCGCTAACGCTGCCGTTCTGCGCCGTTGCATAAGGTGCGTTAGGGCAACGCTTTGTTCACCTTGGCCCGACACTGTGTGGCCAGACGCCGTCAAGGCGCCCATCCTTGGAGCCCCGTCCATGCCGCTCAAGCTGTCGCTGAAACCCGGAGAGCGTTTCGTGCTCAATGGCGCGGTCGTGGAAAATGGCGACAGGCGCGCCACGCTGATGCTGCAGAACAAGGCCAGCGTGCTGCGCGAGAAGGACATCATGCAGGAGCATGAGGCCGACACCCCGGCCAAGCGCATCTATTTCCCGGTCATGATGATGTATCTGTCCGCCTCGACAGAAGACGGCATGTATGACGCCTTCGTGGTGCGCATGACCGAATTCATGAGCGCGGTGACCAACCCGGAAGTCCTGCAGCAATGTGTGGACGTGAGCCGGGATGTGATGGGCGGGGAGTATTACAAGGCGCTACTGCGCTGCCGCAAACTGATCGCCTATGAGGCCGAGCGTCTGGGCGCCCCCGCAGCAGGCAAGAGCTGAGTTTCATGTCGTACCAGGCCTATCAGACCGCCAGTTCGCGCACCGAAGACCCCCGTGCGACCGAGTACCGCCTGATGGGCTTTGTCACGCGTGAACTGATGGCGGTGCGCGAATGCGGCGCCAGCGATATCCGCAAGAAGGCCAAGGCGCTCGACCGCAACCGGCGGGTCTGGTCAGCCTTCGCAGCCGATTGTGCGAGCTCGGGCAACGCCCTGCCTGAAACGCTGCGGGCCTCGATCATTTCCCTGTCGATCTTTGTGTCCAAGGAAACCAGCGCGGCCATGCGCGGGGAGACCGATCTCGACACGCTCATCGATATCAACCGCACCATCATGCAGGGCCTGGCGCCGGCGGCCGAGACGGCTGCGGCCAGCTGATCAGGCTGCGGGGCCGGGGCGCGCTCCGAAAAGGGCCGAGCCGACCCGCACCGCGCTGGCGCCCATGCGCGCGGCCAGCTCGTAATCGGCGCTCATCCCCATGGACAGACGCTCCACGCTGCAATCGCGGGCCAGTTGCGCCAGCAGGGCGAAGTGCAGGCTGGCCGGCTCGGCTTCGGGCGGGATGCACATCAGGCCCTCGATCGCGAGCCCGTGGGTCTCCCGGCAGCGTTCAGCAAAGGCGGCGGCTTCGCCTGGATCAATGCCGGCCTTCTGCGCTTCGCGCCCGGTATTGACCTGGATGAAGAGGCGCGGGCGCCGGCCCGTCTTGTCCATGGCGCGCGCCAGGGCGCTAGCGAGCTTATCGCGGTCCAGCGTCTCGATCACATCAAACAGGGCGCAGGCCGCGTCCGCCTTGTTGGTCTGCAACGGCCCGATCAGGCGCAATTCCAGATCCGGCCATTGACCCCGGCGATGTTCCCAGCGCGCTTGGGCCTCCTGCACCCGGTTCTCGCCGAACACGCGCTGACCGGCGGCCAGCATGGCCTCGATGCGCTCATCGGGCTGCTGTTTGGAGACTGCGGTGAGGGTGACGGACCCGGACGGGCGCCCGCCCGCCTTGGCGGCGGCGTTAATCCGCTCAAGGATGGCGGCGCGCGATTGCGCGAGGCGGGAGGCGAGATCGTCCATGGCTGACGGGTATGACGGCGCGGCGCGCCTGGCAAGGCTGGCGATGCGGCTGGACGGCCCGCGCGGCGCCCTGCCGGCCCTGTTCGCCTTCACCGATCCCGAACGCACGCCCGATCCGGTCCAGCTCGCTCTGGCCCTGCCGCCGGGAGCCGGGCTGGTGCTGCGCACATTCGGCCAGCCTGAGCTTGAAGCCATAGCCGGCGATCTCGCGGACATCGCGCGCGCGCAAGGCCTGATATTTCTGGTCGCCGCTGATCCCGGACTGGCCGCGCGCTGCGGCGCTGATGGCGTGCACTGGCCCGAGCGCATGCTGGCGCAAGCCGGACTCACGCGCTTTGCTCTCTCCACCGCCAGCGCCCACTCGCCCGGCGCCATCAGGCGTGCAGGGGGGCGGGTGGATGCCGTGTTTGTCTCTCCGGCCTTTGCGTCCAGCAGCCCCAGCGCCGGACGGCCCCTGGGCCTGTGGCGGATGGCGGCGGCGGCGCGCCGGTCTCCATGCCCGGTCTATGCGCTGGGCGGGGTGAACGCCATGAATGTGCGCCGCCTCTGCGGGCTTGGCATTTCAGGCGCAGCGGCGATTGACGGGCTTAAGCGTTAGCGCCCGGTCAGGGTTAGAAGTTTGACGCCTTCGGGCGGGTCGCTGGGTGACCAGTCATCGCGGATCTCGAAGCTTTCGCCCGCCGCCCAGCGCTCGGCCAGATCGCGGAAATGGGGTGAGAGCGGATGGCCTGACTGGCCTGGAGCGGTCATGAAGCGCGAGCGGTTGAGGTCGGCGAGATCATAGACTGCACGAAAATTGGCTGCGTGGACCGAATCGTAATTGCCGGATGCATAACTGAAGTGATGCACGTTTACGGTGGACCCATCGCCGGGCACGGGCGTGCGGGTCTCGAACATGCGCCCGAAGACCGGGATATCTGAAAGCGGGTGGGCGAAGCGGGCCTGATGGGCTTCGCCCCAGCGCCAGGCGTCGATATTGCGCCCGAACAAGGCGGCCGTCTCGGCCATGGCGGCGTCCAGCGCCAGTCCCGCCGTCACTGCGCAGGTCTCGATCTCATCGGTGCGGACATCATCACACCAGTGGGACGCCTCGCCGGTCAGCACCTCATCCAGGAAAACACGGCGCGGCTGTACGAACCAGCTCCCGGCCGGGCCCAGCTCATCCATCCAGATCGCTGCAGACAGGACGCGTAGCCAGGCGGAGAAGATCAACCCTTCCGGCCCGTCCGCGTCCAGCGTGCCGTCCCAGCGCTCCAGACGCGCCAGCGCGCTGACGCCCAGCTGGCTTTCGGGCGTGGCGCTCAGCAGAACCGGCAGAAGCCGGCGCGCATGCTCGGATGTCACATCCATCTGCATGGCCTTGAAGCTGGCGATGTCGTGCAGCTCGCGTTCGGCCAGCAGGCTTTCAATGCGCGCGGCGCGGTAGGGGTCGAACTGGCCGGGCAAGGGGAAGGGATAGGCGTCAGAGGCGATTTTGTTATTGGCCGAAACGATCACCCCGCCGCGCGGATTGACGATGCGCGGCAGGTCCTCGAAGGCGATGAAGCCGGTCCAGTCCCCATCCTCATCGCGCAGAGGCAATAGCCCCGCCGTGGCGTAGCCGGTGGTTCCGTCCACCCCGGCATAGAGCATGTTCTGCATGGGCGCGGTCCAGCCGCGCCCGGCCTCCACGAAATCCTCCCAGCCGGTGGACTGCATGATGGCGAATACCCCGTCCGCCACCCGGTTGTCCGGATGGGTGACGACGGAGCGGCGCACCACGGCTGTGTCGGAGGGAAAGCCGGACAGGTCAAACCAGGCAGGATCCAGCACTGGACCCTCAGGGGTTTCCTTTACTGTGATCTCGACCGGATCGCGCCGTCCGCGCACATGGATGATTTCCGTGCGCCCGGTGGTCTCAAGCCCGTCGCGGGGGCGGGCGATATGGTCGATTACGTCAAAGCCGGTATTGGTGAAGCCCCAGGCCCCATGTGCATTGCGACCCAGAACAATGAACGGTGCGCCAGGCAGGCTGGCGCCGATCACGGGACCGTTTGATAGCTCCAGACGTGTCAGATACCACATTGAGGGTGTGGACAGGCCCAGATGCGGATCATTGGCCAGAAGCGGTCGGCCCGTGGCGGAATGGCCCCCTGAAACCACCCAGGCATTGGAGCCAGGCGGATTGTCTGCTTGGCTCAACGCGTCCTGCGGGGCTGGCAGGGGCCGCACGCGCACCGGGCCGAACGCATCGCGGATATCGTCGTCGTGGAGCTGCACCGGCGCCCAGTCGGGATAGCCGGTCATGAACTCGGTCAGACGCTGAGGGCTCAGCATGGCTTCAAGGCGCGCACGCTCCATGTCCTCGTCAGCGCCCATGGCCAGATAATGGGCCAGGAACACCACCATGGCGGCGCTATCCTCCACGCTCCAGGCTTCAGGCCGGGCGCGCAGGAGGATGTATTCAGGCGCCGGCCGTCCCTGCGCCAGCCGGGCGTTGACACCGGCTGTATAGGCCTCCACCGCCGCGCGCATGGGAACGGACAGTCGTGCTGTGACATCCTGGGTAAGCTGTTCAAGGCCCAGCGTGCGCGTACGGGCGTCTTCGGCGATGAGGTCAGCGCCGGCCAGTTCAGCCAGGCGACCGCGCACAAAGCGCCGGGCGGTATCCATCTGGAAGAAGCGTTCGGAGGCATGGGTGAAGCCCAGTGCGAAGAACACGTCTGCATCGCTCTCGCCCGCGATATGAGCGACGCCGTTGGCGTCGCGCGCGATGCGCGCTGTTCCGCCAAGCCCATCCAGGGCCAGAGCGCCGCTCATTACAGGCCGGGAGGCGTGAAAACGCTCCACCACATAGGCGGTTATTCCGGTAAAGCTGACCAGGGCCAGCACCGCCAGCGCCAGACCTGCGCGTATCGCCCATTTCGTCATGACCGCCCCTCTCAGCATCGCGCGATGCGGGCGGGAGATTAGCAGGGCCGCGCGCGGCTTGAAGGGGGTATGTCAGACCGGCAGGCCGCGTGCGCGCAGCGTCAGGCGGGCGGCAGTCGCGCCGGTGAACACTTCGGCTTGAAAGCCGGCTTCGCGCGCGGCGGCCACATTGACCTCGCGGTCGTCGAGAAAGATCACCCGGGCGGGATCAAGGCCGATGCGCTGGCGGGTTATGGCGTAGATGGCCGGTTCGGGCTTGATCACACCCTCATCGCCGGAAACGATCACGTCCGTGAAGCGGGCGATGGCCGGCAGGATAGTCACCAGGTGGGACATTTTCTCGGCCGGATAATTGGTCAGCCCGTATTGCGGCACGCCGGCCTGTTCCAGCTCGCTGACGAGCGCTTGCATGCCCTCGACCCAGCCATTGAACATGTCCGGCCAGCGTTCATCCCAGGCGCGGATCAGGGCTTCCTTGCCGGGATGGGCGGCGATCAGCGCCCGCCGGTTCTCGGCCATGGGCACGCCGCGGTCATGGGCTTCATGCCAGGCCATCGTACAAACGCCGCCGAGGAAATCATCCACGGCGGCGTCGGTATCAATCAGTTTGGTGTAGAGCCGGCGCGGGTTCCAGTCGACAAGCACATTGCCGAAATCCCACAGCACGGCCGCCGCGCCGGTCACGGCGCGCTCAGCCTAGCCGGCGCGGGCCTTGAAGCGCGGGTCGGTCTTGTTGATCACATAGACACGGCCCTTGCGGCGCACCACCTGGCAGTCGCGGTGGCGGCCCTTCAGGGAGCGGATGGAGCTGCGGATTTTCATCTTACTCGCCTCGTCTGGCCGGCGCGCGGCGCCGGTGAAAAATCGTGAGCGCGGTTGCTACTGGAACCGCGCCATCAAGTCAACGCGCCTGCGTCCTATTCCTGGACGGGAACCTCGACCTTGGCTTTCTTCGAGCCCTTGGCCGGACGCGCTTCAATGCCGCGCCCGGTGGTGCGCTCGGCGATACGGGCCGATTTGCCGCGGCGGTCGCGCAGATAGTACAGCTTGGCGCGGCGCACCTTGCCCTTGCGCTTGACCTCGATGGACTCGATCAGCGGAGAGTGCACCGGCCAGACGCGCTCGACGCCTTCGCCGAAGGAAATCTTGCGCACGGTGAAATTCTCGTTCAGGCCGCCGCCGGAACGTCCGATGCACACGCCTTCAAAGCGCTGCACGCGCTGGCGTTCGCCTTCGCGGATCCACACGTTCACCGACAGGGTGTCGCCGGGAGAAAATTCCGGGATGGACTTCTCACCGAGCACGCGGGCGGCTTCTTCCTGCTCGAGCTGCTGGATCAGGTTCATGACTTCTCTCCCTTGCGCCGCTGATATCTCTCCCAGAGATCGGGACGGCGCACGCGCGTTATCTCTTCGGCCATTTCCTTGCGCCACCGGGCGATCCGGCCATGATCGCCTGACAGCAAGACTTCGGGTATCTGCCGCTCCTCCCACACCCGGGGCCGGGTGTATTGGGGGTATTCGAGCAGATCCCCTTCAAAACTCTCCTCGTGCGTCGACTCGATCTTGCCGAGCACGCCGGGGATCAGCCGCACGCAGGCCTCTATGAGGACCATGGCGGGCGCTTCGCCTCCGGCAAGCACGGCGTCGCCGACGCTTACTTCCGTCATTGCGCGCGCCTCGACGACCCTTTGATCCAGGCCCTCGAAACGCCCGCAAAACACGACAACGCCCGGCCCCGCCGCCCAGTCCCGGACCATGGCCTGGGAGAGCGGCGCGCCGCGCGGAGTCATATGTATCAACGGCCTTCCCGCAAGGGTGAGACTGTCGATCGCCGCCGCCGTCACGTCCGGGCGCAGCACCATGCCTGGGCCGCCGCCTGCTGGCGTGTCGTCAACGGAGGCGTGCTTATGACGGGAAAAAGACCGGATGTCCACCGTCTCTAGCGCCCAGAGTCCGTTGCGCCGGGCGGTGTCGAGCAGCGACACGCCCAGGGGGCCCGGAAACGCTTCGGGATAAAGGGTCAGGACTGTGGCGGTGAAGGTCATGGCGCGCGGCTTATGGGCCAGCAATGGCGCACGCGCAAGGGCGGGCGCCTTGCCTCAGTCCAGCTTCAGCCGGGCGCCCGGCACCGGATAGACCCGTCCCGTGCCGATCATCACGGCGTCCGGCGTGCGCGCAAACAGCGCGCGGAAGGCCGGGTCGCGCACATTCAGCCCGCCCGCATAGGCTCCAAAGGCCGGCAGGACCAGGCGGGTTCCGTCGGTCGCAAAGCAACGCCGGCGCACCGACCGCCCGGTTCCATTGATGCGCGCGCAGGGGTGAAGGTGTCCCGCCACCTCCCCCGGCGCCGGTCCCGACCGGGGCTCATGGCGCAGGGTCAGCGGGCCGAGCTGCAGCCCGGCCATGCGCATCCCGCCAAAGCGTGCGGGCGGGTCGGGATCGTGATTGCCTTCAATCCAGATCCAGCGCCCGACCGAGGCCACCAGGGCGGTCAGGGCGGCGGCGTCATCGGCGTGCATGCGCCCGTCCGCGCCCAGATCATGAAAGCTGTCGCCCAGGGCGATCACGCTGGCGGGCTTCAGTCTTTTGATGGCGTCGGCGAGGCGCGCCAGGGTCGTGCGGGTGTCATAGGGTGGCAATAGCTGGCCGCGCGCGGCGTAGGCGCTGCCCTTTTCCAGATGCAGGTCGGCGCATAACAAGGCTCCTGACGAGAGCTCCAGCGCTGCGCCCGATATATCCGGCTGCAGGCGGGCGCCCTGGACGGTCAGCACCGGCGCCGGGCTCACTCGCCCTCCTCCTCATAGCCGGCCAGGGAAAGCGGGCGGGCCTCCAGCCCCTCCAGCTCAGCCCAGCGCATCAGCGCATCCTCGCGCCCGTGGGTGACCCAAACCGCCTCGCGCGCGCATTCCTTTATCGTGGCGGTCAGCTCGTCCCAGTCGGCATGATCGGAGATGACCAGCGGCAATTCGGCGCCGCGCTGGCGCGCCCGGGCGCGCACGCCCATCCAGCCTGACGCGAACGCGAACAGCGGATCACGAAAGCGCCGCGCCCAGGGCGTGTGGAAGGCGGAGGGCGGGGCGATGATGATTTTGCCCGCAAAATCGGTCTTCTCCCCGTCTTCGCCCTTGACCGTGGCGGGCCGCAACTCGCCCAGATCCACGCCGTGATCGCGGTAGAGATCGCACAGGGCGGTCATGGCGCCATGGATGTAGACCGGGTCGTGATAGCCCGCCTCGCGTAAGAGGGCGATGACCCGCTGGGCCTTGCCCAGCGCGTAGGCGCCCACCAGGTGGGCGCGCTCCGGCTGGGCGGTGAGACTGGCCAGCAGCCGGGCGATCTCGCCGGCATCATCGGGGTGACGGAATACCGGCAAACCGAATGTCGCTTCAGAGACATAGACATGGGACGGGACCGGCTCGAAGCGCGCGCAGGTGGGATCGCGCCGGCGCTTGTAATCGCCCGACACGGTGATCACGAGCCCCTTCCATTCCAGCCGCGCCTGGGCGCTGCCCAGCACATGGCCGGCCGGGTGCAGGCTCACCTCCACCTCGCCCATGCGCACCCGTTCTCCGTACGCAAGGGACTGGCGTGATTGGGTGAAATCCTCGCCATAGCGGGCCGCCATGATGGCCAGGGTCTGCGGCGTGGCGGCCACGGCGCCATGGCCGGCGCGGGCGTGGTCGGCGTGGCCATGGGTGATCACGGCCCGATCCGCCGGGCGCAGCGGGTCAATGAAGAAGCCGCCCGGTTCGCACCACAGGCCCCGGGGCGTTTCGCGCAGGAGATCGGACGGGCGGATCATGTCTTGGCGATATAGTCCGCCCGGCGTCCGGTCCAGCCGCTTGCGCGCCTCTAAGACGCCGGGCAGGGTGGCGGACAGAGCCCCGGAGAAGCGGGGATTGCGGGGGGACTGCCATATGAATCGCATCGTCAAGCTGGCGCTATTCGTACTGTCGGCGCTGGTTTTCGTAATGATTGGCGTTCTTTTCGTGCTGGGCTTGCGCCTTTCCGCGCTGGAGCTGCGCAGTTTTGATCCTGAGGCCGCCATTGAGGCCGCGTCGCGACATGACGCCGAGATCACGCGCGACGCCTTCGGCGTGCCCCGGGTGATCGGCGCGGCGGGACCGGACGCCGCCTTCGCGCTGGCTTTCGCCCACGCCGAGGATGATTTCCCGACCGTCCAGGACGCGCTGCGCCAGGCGCTGGGCCGCGACATGCTGGCGGCTGACGAGAGCGAGGCGGTCACCGCCTGGCTGGTGCAGGCGCTGGGCGTGCGCGCGCTGGTCGCGGAGCGCTATGACAGTGATCTCAGCGATGAGATGCGCGCGGTGCTGGAGGCCTATGCCGACGGGCTCAATTACTACGCCGCCCTGCACCCGCACGAGCGCGGGCGCGATCTGTTCCCGGTGACGGGCGAGGACGTGGCGGTGCTGTCGGCCTTTTACAGCCCGATGTTCTATGGCCTGGGTCGGGTGCTGGCCGATCTGGTGGCGCCTGACCGCCCGCGCGAGGCGGGCCGGGGCCAGGAGCTGCAGGTGTTCTGGCTGGAGGAGACCTCCGACAGCGAGCTGGGCTCCAACGCCTTCGCCGTCGCGCCGCACAGATCCGAAGACGGCGCCACCCGCCTGATCATCAATTCCCACCAGCCGGTGGAGGGTCCGGTGGCCTGGTATGAGGCCCATATGATCACCCGCGACGGGCGGCTTGATTTTGCCGGCGGCACGTTTCCCGGCTCGCCGGTGCTGCATCTGGGGGCGAACCCCCGTCTGGGCCATGCCGCCACGGTCAATGCGCCAGACCTGATCGATTTGTATGAGCTGGTGCTGTCGGATGACGGTCGGCGTTACCGGCTCGACGGCGAATGGATCGAGCTTGAGATCGAACCGGCGCGCATGCTGGTGCATCTGTGGGGGCCGTTCGCCTGGCAGGTGACGCGCCCGGTGGAGCGCTCCGCCCATGGCCCGGTGATCCGCAATGACCAGGGCGCCTTCGCCCTGCGCCACGCCACCCATGACGATATCCGTTCGGTGGAACAGGCCTGGCGCTCCATGCAGGCGCGCGATCTCTCCGAGTATCACGCCGCCATGGAGATGCTGGCCATGGGCAATACCAACCGCATAGCCGCGGACCGGGATGGGCGCATCGCGCGCTATTACGGCGCGCGCCTGCCGCTGCGGCTGGAAGAGCCGGGGCTGGACTGGTCCGGCGTGATCCCCGGCGACCGCTCCGACCTGATCTGGACGCAATTCGCCCCGCTGGACGCCCTGCCGCACATGATCGACCCTGAGGCGGGCTATGTGCTGGAGGCCAACCACACGCCCTTCATCGTGACCGGCACGGATGAGGATCCCGACCAGGCCGATTTCCCGCAGAGCTTCGGTATCGAGACCCGCATGACCAACCGCGCCTTGCGGGCGGTGGAGCTGATGGCGAGTCTGGAGACGGTCTCGCGCGAGGCGCTGCTGGCGGTGAAGTTTGATGACGCCTACCACCCCGAGAGCGAGATGATGGCGCTGCGCCGCCAGCTTCTGGCGATGGACTGGGACTTCGATCCTGCGCTTCAGGAGGCCGCACGCGTGATCGCCCTGTGGGACGGACGCACCGACCGGGAGAACCGGCAGGCGGCGCTGGCCGTCAAGGTTTTCGCCCCTATCACCACCGCGCCGCTATTGGGCATCGAGCCGCCGCCCCTCACGGAGACCTTCCCGGCGGCGGTGGAGCGCCTGATGACGCATTTCGGCACGCTGGAGCCTGAATGGGGCAAGGTGAACCGGCTTGTGCGCGGCGAGGCGAGCATCGCCGTCTCTGGCGGGCCGGACGTGCTGCGCGCGGTCTATCCTGCCCCGCAGGAGGACGGGACCTACCGCATGGCGGCGGGCGACGGCCTGATGTTCCTGGCCGAATGGCTGGCCGATGGCGAATTCGCCCTGTGGGCCGTGCACCAGTTCGGCAGCTCGAATCGCCCGGACAGCCCCCACTTCACCGACCAGATGGACATGTTCGCCGCCCATGACTGGCGCCGCGTCCCCATGGGCGAAGACGCCGTGCGCGCGGCGGCGGTGGAGATCTACCGGCCCGGCGCGCGGTGAGGGGGCGCTGCCGCGCCCGCCTCAGCCGTCTATGCCAGGCCGTCCCGGGCCCAGGCGTCTTGCCTATTGGGCGATCGTGTCCTCTACCCAGGCGTCGACCAGATCCTCCAGCACCGCAAGCGGCACGGCGCCGTCGCGCAGCACCACTTCGTGGAACTCACGGATATCGAAGGCGTCGCCAAGGCGTTCGCGCGCATCCTCGCGCAGCTCCAGGATTTTGAGCATGCCGATCATGTAGGCGGTCGCCTGTCCGGGCATCACGATATAGCGTTCGATGGCCCGCTCGGCGTCGCCGCGCGGATTGGGCGTGTTTTCAACCAGCCACTCGACGGCCTCGTCCCGGCTCCAGCGCTTGTGGTGCAGTCCGGTGTCGACCACCAGACGCGCCGCGCGCCACAGCTCCATCGCGAGGCGTCCGAAATTGGAATAGGGGTCCTCGTAAAATCCCATCTCCAGTGGCAGGTATTCGGTGTAGAGCCCCCAGCCCTCGGTATAGGCGGTATAGCCGCCGAACCGCCTGAAGGCGGGCAGATCATCCAGCCCGATCATGATCGACAGCTGCAAATGGTGGCCCGGATTGCCCTCGTGATAGGCCAGCGCCTCCATCTGATAGATGGGCATTTCCGACATGTCGTAGAGATTGGCGTAATAGATGCCGGGGCGTGACCCGTCCGGAGCCGGGCGCGAGTAGAAGGCCTTGCCGGCGGAGCGTTCGCGGAAGGGCTCGACGCGGCGCACTTCCAGATCGTATTCGGGCAGGGTGATGAAATATTCAGGCAGGCGTTCGGTGATGCGCTCGATCATGGCTGTCGCCTCGTCGAGATAGGCCTGACGGCCTTCATCGGTGTTCGGATAGTAGAATTGCGGGTCTTCGCGCATGAAGGCGAAGAAGTCCTGCAAGGACCCTTCAAAGCCGACCTCGTCCATGATGGCGCGCATTTCGTCATGGATGCGGGCCGTGTTCTGCACGCCGAGCGCGTGAACCTCCTCGGCGGTCAGGTCTGTGGTGGTGAAATGGGCGAGCCGGGCGTCATAAAAGTCCGCGCCATCAGGCAGCCGCCAGACGCCGTCGCCGGGTGCGGCACGCTCTTTGTGGCTCTCCATGACCGAGATCAGGCGCTCATAGACCGGCCGCCAGCCGAGCAGGGCTTGCGTGGCTTCCGCCAGAAGGCGCTCGCGCTGGCCGTCGTCAAGCTCCAGCGAGTCCAGCTGGCCGGTGAAGCTTTCAAGCATGATGTTCGCTCCGTCCTCGTCGAACGGCGCGCCTGAAAGGATGTTGCGTGCGGTTTCGATCACGTGGTCATAGACCCACACCGGCGGCTGTACGCCATCATCGAAACGGGCCTCGGCCTCGTCGATCAGCGCGCCGAGATAGTCCGGCGCGCCTTGCGCGCGGCTGATCCAGGCTTCGGCCGTGTCCAGATCATTGATGCGGTGAATAGTGGTCAGGAAGACCGGAACGCTGGAGTGCGGCCCGCGCATCTGGTTGAAGATATAGCCGTGGCGCCGGAACGGGAAATTGCGGCGCGCATCTTCCTGTCCGTATTCGAACAATTGCCAGGACAGCTGCGCAGACGGCTCCAGCGCGTCATAGTCGAAAGTCTCGCGCATATAGGCCAGGCGCGCCTCGCCCAGCTCAAAGCTTTCCACCTGGAAGGCGTCCGATGGATCGTCCCAGCGGCCGTAATCGGCGTCGATAATGCCGCGATAGGCCTTGGCCATGGGCGAGCGGTCGAGATTTTCGGCCTCGATCCGGTCAAACCAGGCGTTCAGGCGTTCGGTTTCGCTCTGTTCGGCGGCGGGCGCGGCCGGGGCGGGGGTCTGGACCGGCGCATTGTTTGTGGCGCCGTCAGGGTTACAGGCGGCCAGCAGCGCCGCGGCGCTAACCAGGCCAAGCGTTCTGAAGATGGATGCGGACATGGCGTTTCCCCTTGCTTTCATTATGGCTGCTTGCGCCGGTAGTAACCCTTGCGGTCGCGATTGCCCACCCGCCTGACCGTATTCAGCGATGTGGAGCCGCCTTCGCGGCTCTCGCCGGCCGCGCGGCGGCCATGAACGCCGCAAGGGGGCGGATGTCAGGGTGCTGAGCGTGTCCGGGCGCTCATGAACGTGTGTGCTGCGCGCCCCCGGGGCCGGCTTCCTCCATCCCCAGATCGGCTAGCAGGGCGGCGTCCTTGTGCAGGTCGGGGTTGGGGGTGGTGAGCAGTTCCTCGCCCACGAAGATGGAGGCGGCGCCGGCCAGGAAGCACAGCGCTTGCAGCTCGCGGCTCATGGTTTCGCGGCCGGCGCTCAGCCGCACCACGCTGCGCGGCATGATCAGGCGGGCGGTGGCGATGGCGCGCACGAAATCCAGCCCGTCCAGCGGCGCCGAGCCCGAAAGCGGCGTGCCGGCCACGTCCACCAGGTGATTGATGGGCACGCTTTCAGGATGGGGCGTGAGGCAGGCGAGCTCGGTCAGAAGGCCGATGCGGTCGGCCCTGTCCTCGCCCATGCCGATAATGCCGCCGCAGCAGACCTGTATGCCTGCGCCGCGTACGCGCGCCAGCGTGTCGATCCGGTCCTGCCAGGTGCGGGTGGTGATGATGCGCTTATAGTATTCCGGCGAGGTGTCGAGATTGTGATTGTAGAAATCGAGCCCGGCGTCTTTCAGCCGCTCGGCCTGACCATCGCTGAGCATGCCCAGCGTCATGCAGGTCTCCATCCCCAGCGCTTTCACGCGGGTGATCATGTCCAGGATCGCCGGCTCGTCGCGCGGTTTCAGCTCACGCCAGGCCGCGCCCATGCAAAAGCGCGTGGCGCCGCCCTCTTTGGCCTCGCGGGCGCGGGCCTCGACGGTGTCCGGGTCCATCAGCTTTGAGGCTTTCAGCCCGGTGTCGAAATGGGCCGATTGATTGCAATAGCCGCAATCCTCCGCGCAGCCGCCGGTCTTGATCGAGAGCAGGCGCGATTTCTGCACCGCGTTGGGCTGATGCACGCGCCGGTGCAGGCTCTGGGCGGCGAAGACGAGATCATTGAACGGCGCGTCGTGGATCGCCTGCACCTGGTCGCGGGTCCAATCGCTGCGGGCTTCTGTCAGAGCGGCGATATCGTCTAGAAGATGGGTCATGACGCCTCGTGATGATCAATCGGTCCCGCACCCTAGGAAGCCCGCCCCCGGGCGGCAAGCCGTGCGGCGCCTTGTGATGCGGGTGCAGCCTCTGGGGCCGCTGGCGTTCTGGTTCACGCTTTGTGTGGTGCTGGGGCTGGCCCTGTGGCCGGGCGATGGCGGCGCGCCGCGCCTGTTCGGCTGGGACAAGCTGGAGCATATCGCAGCGTTCGTGACGCTGACGGTGTTGGGCCGGTTTGCGTATCCGGGGCTGGCGCGGGTCTGGCTCCTGGCCGGGCTCAGCGGGTTCGGGATCGCTATCGAGTTGTTGCAGATGATCGAGGCGCTCAACCGTTCAGCCTCGCCCTATGATGTGGGCGCCAATACCATCGGCATTCTCCTTGGCCTCGTGATCGCTGCGGTGGCGGCGCGTCTGGCGCGGGCGATGGGTCTCCATCCGTGAGCCGCCCGCCTCATGCGCCCTGGCGCGCAGGCGCGCCGCGCTTCATCCCGGCGCTGGCGCCGATTAATCCGGCCCGCTGGCTCATGCCTGACACCGAGGCCCATGTGCTGGATTGGAAGGCGGAGCTATTGGATCAGCCGGACCGCGTCTTGCGGCAAGCGCCGGAGGCTGAAGCCCCCGCTCTGGAAGCCGCCGCTCTGGTCTGCGCCGGGGCGGGCGCGCCGGCGGGTGATCTGATCGCGGCGGCGCGCCTGGTCAGCGATGATCTGGTGGTGATGACGCGTGATGATGATGGCGGCTGGCGGACCGGCGCCATCGTTCTTTGCTCGCCGACCTTTTTCAGCGTGAATCATGCCTTCGGGCGCGATCTGACGGCCTTGCACGGGCCCGTGCCCGATGGCGGGCGGCTGGCGGCGCGCATTGCGCGGGTGTTTGACGGGCTGCAGCCCGGTCAGGTGCTCGAACGCTTCAACTGGACGCTTCAGTGGGGGCCGGATCGCTTCACACCTGATGGCGCGCCCTTGCGCGCGGCGGCGCAGGCCGCGCCGGTGGACCCGGCGCGCTCGGCCTTGCATGTGCGGGTGGAGCGCCAGACGATCATCAAATTGCCTGAGACCGGCGCGGTGCTGTTCACCATCCGGGTGTGCCTCGATCCCTTGAGCGCGCTGGGCGCGGCGGACCGGGCGGCGCTGGCGGGCGCCTGGCGCAGCCTCGGCCCGGAGGGGCGCGTCTACAAGCGCTGGGACGCGCTGGAGCGCCATGCCGACGCGCTGTTCGCTCATTGGGGCCTGTAAGCCTTGAAACGCAGCCGGCCCGCAAGCGGACTTGCGGGCCGGAACGTCATTCATGGCAGAGGCCAGACCGGTCAGCCGTCCTTGCTCTGGCCGTCCTCACCGCCGGACACGCCGGCGTCTGGGCCAGACCCGTCCAGGCCGGGCGTTTCATCGGTCAGGGTGACCGCGACCGCGCCGGACGTGTCCTTGTACATGGCGTGCGGGATCTTGCCGTGCTTGTCGAAGTCACGGGTGTATTTCACTACCATCCCTGACAATAACAGCAGCGCCAGCAGGTTGGGCAAGGCCATGGCCGAGTTGGCGATGTCGCCCAGGCGCCAGACGAAGGCGTTGGCCTGGATCGCGCCGGTGAACACCATGCCTACCCACACGAAGCGGAAGGGCTTGGCGGCCCAGTCGCCCAGGAGGTAGGTGGCGGCCTGTTCGGCGTAATAGGACCAGCCGATCAGCGTGGTGAAAGCGAACAGCGCCAGCGCCAGCCCGATCACCCAGCCGCCAAGCACGGGCAGGCCCTGGCCGAAGGCGGCGGACGTGATGGCCACATCCTCCAGTTCGCCCACGGACATCCAGGCGTATTCCACAAAGCCGCCGCCCTCGGTGGGGTAGGAGCCGGACACCACCAGGATCACCAGCGCGGTCATGGTGCAGATGATGATGGTGTCGATGAACGTGCCCAGCATCGCCATCTCGCCCTGGCGGATGGGGTTCTTGGTCTGGGCTGCGGCGTGGGCGATGGGCAGCGAGCCCTGGCCGGCTTCGTTGGAGAACAGGCCACGGGCGACGCCGAAGCGCACCGCTTCCATCACCGCATAGCCCGCCAGGCCGCCAATGGCGGGCCCGAAGCCGAAGGCGTACTGGAAGATCATCGCAAACGCGCCGGGCACCTTGTCGATGTGCAGGATGATCACGAAGGCGGCCACCAGCACATAGGCGGCGGCCATGAAGGGCACCATGATGCCGGCCACCCGTCCGATGGACTTGATGCCGCCAATGATCACCAGGAAGACGAAGAAGGCCACCAGCGCGCCGGGGATCCAGCTGGCCATGACCAGACGCAGCGTCTCGGCGGTGAGGACGCGGGGCGTGTCAGCTTCGGCTTGAAGCTCGCCGGCGGCTTCCATTTCCGACGGTGCGGGACCCTCCTGCTCCTGCGCCGCCTGAAGCGCGGCCTCGGCCTGGCGGGCCGCTTCAGCTTCCGCCTGGGCGTTGGCGGCGGCGTTGGCGCGCGCGCCGCGCAGGACGCGGCCGCGCTCGTCCAGTTCGATCACCCCGCCTGCATCCACGATGGCGCGCGCTTCGCACGCGGACATGCCGATATTGGCCGTGGGCTGCAGCAGCTGGCACGGCAGGATGCGCGCGATATTGTTTTCCGTGCCGGACTGAACCCCGTTGGTGATGGAGTTGGCCTGGATCATGTTGCCGGTGGCGAGCGCAGAGAACAGCGCGCCGATGCAGAACACCACAGCCAGCCAGCCCCAGCCTTTGCCCAGGCCGTTCTTGATGTAATACATCGGGCCGCCATGGAAGCGCCCGTCGGCGTGTTTCTCGCGGAAGCGCACCGCCAGCACGCCCTCGGCGTAAGACAGGGCCATGCCGAACAGGGCGGTGATCCACATCCACATGATGGCGCCAGGGCCGCCCAGCGCGATGGCGGTGGCGACGCCGGCCAGATTGCCGGTGCCGACCTGACCGGAAAGGGCGGTGGAAAGCGCCTGCCAGGGCGTGATGTCGCCGGCGCTGTCATCGCCCTTGCGCCCGCCCCACAGCCGGGAAAACGCCCCGCCCAGAGTGAGCAGCGGGCGGAAGCCCAGCCGGATCATCAGGAAAAGGCCGATCCCCAGAAGAATGGCCACCATGGGGCCGACCGGGATGATCTGCTCATCACCCCAATAGCCGCCCCATAGGAAGTCAGCCGCCATGAACACAAGTTCCACAGCGCTCAGCGCCGTGGCCGGTGCTTGTTCAACCGCCATAATCTCGCTCCCCGCAGATGTGACCGGCGCAGCTTAGGGACCTGCCTCTCAAACGCAAATGCCTTTGTAAGATGGATGGCATCGTGTTTTGCGGCGGGCGGCGCTTCAGAACGCCTCGATCACGAACACGCCCCAGACCCACAGATCGTCGTTCATGTCATCAAGCTCCGGGTCTTCCCCGCGCGGCCAGACCAGGATGAAGGGGCCGAGTTCGCCCGTGACAAGGCCGCGCCCGTCCACGGCGTGGGCGAGCACCGGTTCGAAACGGGCGATGTCCTCAGCGCTCACCTCCACCTGGTAGCCGTCATAGGCGGTCAGGCGCGCGCCTGACCCCGGCGCTCCGGCGGCGGCGAGGACGGCGCTCAGTTGCGGCCCGGTCCAGGTCTGCGGCGTGTCTCCCAGGGGGTAATCGGTTGTCATCTCCGAACGTGGCAGGGCGGCGATATCGGCGAAGCTGAATGTCTGCGCCACGCCGGCTAGCGCGTATTTGTCGAACAGGCCGGTCTCCACCGGGGTGCGCCCGCCGGCCCCGGTGACTGACAGGACGGGCGGTTCCAGAGCGCCGGCGCCATCGGCTGGCGGCGGAGCGGTGTCCGGCGCGCATCCGGCCGCCAGAGGAAATGCGGCGCAGGCGGCGATTGCGAGGGCGCGAAGACGGACGCTAAGGGTCATGAGCGGGCTCCCGGGGGCCTTGAATGATGATTTGAGGGCGACCATGACAAGCCGGACGCCGGGCCGCAAGATTGGGTCCGCGCTGTTGGCGCGCCAGCCCGGCATATCCTGCCGGGATGTCCTGTCTTTGCCGGGTGTGATTTGGCGTCGGCTACTGAGCCTCTTGGCGGGGCATGATCAACGGTTTGAATTCATTCGCTGAAATGCCGGCCCCCTTGATGCCTGCACCGGCATGGCGATTGCGCAGGCGTCAGCGGGACAAAACGTCCGCCGGCCAGAAAGGCCGTTCGCTTCCAGAACGGAGGAACCCCAATGATGAACTCGGTGAACACGAACCCTGGAGCGATGATCGCGCTTCAGAACCTGAACAAGTCCAATATGGAGCTGCAGCAAGTGCAGAACCGTATCAACACCGGCCTTGAGGTGGCCAATGCGAAGGATAATGGCGGGATTTTCGCCATTGCCCAACGCATGCGCGCTGAAGTGGCCGGGTATGGGGTTGTTCAGCAATCTCTGGACCGCGGCAATGCGACGTTGGACGTCTCTCTGGCCGCGGGCGAAGCGATCTCGGACCTCCTGATCGAGATGAAAGAAAAGGCTCTTGCCGCCGCAGACACGTCGCTGGACACGGCCAGCCGGAGCGCCCTGAACGAAGATTTCATGGCGCTGCGCGACCAGATCAGCACCATCGTGGATAATGCGGAATTCAACGGCATCAACCTGATCGACGGCTCGACCGACGCTTTTGTCGCGCTGGCGAACCAGGACGGCTCCAATACCATTACGGTGGCCTCAGAGGACATGTCCCTCTCGGGCTCCATCGTGACGATTGGCGCCGCCGCCTCGTTCTCCACCGCCAGCCAGGCCTCTGGCGTAGCCTCGCAGATCGCGACCTCTCTGGACGCGGTCAACGAGGCGCTCGCCCGGCTCGGGACCAAGTCAAAAGCACTGGAGATCCACTCCACTTTCGTCGCCAAACTGTCCGACACGCTGGAAAAGGGCATCGGCAATCTGGTGGACGCGGATATGGCCAAGGAGTCCGCAAAGCTCCAGTCGCTGCAGGTCAAGCAGCAGCTGGGGATCCAGGCGCTCTCCATCGCCAACGCTGCGCCTCAGTCGGTGCTGTCTTTCTTCCGCTAGGACGAGAACCGGGGCCGCATCTCGCGGTCCCGGTTTCTTTTTCTCTGACGTTTCAGCTGATCGGCCGGGCGAATACCCCGTCTATGGCTTGAGAAATGAATCTCTGCATGATCGGCAGCACGAGCATCGTGACAAAAATACCGGCCCAGGTGGGATTGCCATTGTCATTGAACAGGATGTCCGCCCCCGGAATGTGGACGACAACTGGCTCCAGCATGGCTGCAAGCATGATGTTCTCGCTCAGAGCCAGGCCCAGGATCCAGAGCGTCAACACCGCCTGCAAGTAAATCACCAGAATACCCGCCAGCCGTACGGCGACCAGAAATGCGACCATCAGCGTGTTTCCGAGCGTGATCCGCATGAGCCGCATGGCCCGGCCGATCACGGCGAAACTTGTGCATAACTCGATGAATACGAGGGTTGGCGGAAAGGTCTGGCTGACGGTTTCAAAGTCGATATCAAATCCCAACATCAAGAACGCGGCTGCGGCCAAGGTGAGGGGGATCGGCAAGATGAACGCCACAAGCAGGCGGAGCCCTGGAATCTGGGGTGATGACGGCGCGGCCTGCCGGGACGGCGTTTCGCCTGCCCGGCGCCATTTGATCGCACTGGCGTCAGACAGATTGATCTGAGCAGAACGCAAAAACTCCATGGCTCAGTACCGGATAATCGCGTTTTTGATCCTGTGGCCCAGCGCCGCAAGACTGGCCAGAACTGTGACGCGCGCGACTTTCAGATCCATGATGCTGTAATAATTATAGCCGTCAGTCTGGCATCTGAGATTGGCGCGCCGCTCAACAATCGCATGGGCCGCCGCCTTGGCTTCGCGGTCACTGACACCGGTCGCCATCTGATATTCCCCGGCCATGGTTTCTTCGGCGTCTATGTCATTGCCGTCGGGTCTGATCTTGTAATGCACAAGGGCGGCATAACGAAAATAGGCCATGATATTCAGTCTCCCCCGATTGAATGATTTACACGGCGCGTGCGCCCCGTATGGGCTGACGGCGCCGGCGCAAGATGCGCACAGCAAGTATCAGTAAGGCTGCAATCGTGCTGATCAGGGCCGGCCCCTGTCCATCGAGCCTTTCGGGCAGCGCAATGGCGGGCAGGGCCTCATAGGCGCCCTCCGCCATGGACGCTGCGCCAGCGCCATGGGACCATCCAATCAGGCCGGCAAGAGCGGCCAGGCAGAGGCCGAGCGCTGCTGTCTCCAGCGCCCGCACGGGTGTTTCCTTCAAGGCATCCAGGGCGTAGTGCGCGCCATTGTCCGGCGACAAGGTGAAACGCAATACCATACGCAAGGCCTCGGCGCTGAAGAAGGCCGCGGCAAGCGCCGGAACAGCCGGCCAGGCGGCTAGCTCCATCAGCAAGCCTGCGCCCAATACCGGTGAGAGAATCCAGACAAGAATAATCACGCAAGCCCCCCGGCGCGCCCACTGAGCGCGCCACCCCCTATGGTTAACGAAGTTAAACACCTTGCAACGCATCGCGCAACCTGAGCGGCGGCGATAATCAATAATTCGTTAACCCTTTCCTGACCGGGCCGATTCGAACCGCCTATCCACCCGGCAAAATGTGCTGCCCCGGCAAATTTTGCCGGGCTGAAGCCTTGCCTGTCCGGCAGGAATTGCCGGGCGGCGTATTGCACTGAAACCGCCGTGGGCGCGGGATCGCCTTGCTGGACAGGCGTTGGCGTCACCTGACCTGCGCCACGGCCGCACTTGGCCCCGGCCTTGCTGGTTACGCTCCGGGTCAGAAGACCCTGCGCGCAAAATGCACGCATCACACGTAGAAACGTAGGAGCCAAGAAATGGCGACGATCAATACCAATCCCGGGGCGATGATCGCCCTGCAAAACCTCAACAAGACCAACAGCGAGCTGATGCAGGTTCAAAACCGCATCAATACCGGTCTTGCGATTTCCTCAGCCAAGGACAATGGCGGCATTTACGCCATCGCCCAGAACATGCGTGCTGAAGTGGGCGGTCTGCGCGCCGTCAACCAGTCGCTGGATCTGGCGGTGTCGGTGACTGACGTCGCCCTGGCCGCCGGCGAGGCGATCTCCGATCTTCTGATCGAGATGAAGGAAAAGGCCCTGGCTGCTTCCGACACCTCGCTCGACACCGCGTCGCGTTCAGCCCTGAACGAAGACTTCAAGGCGCTGCGCGACCAGATCAACACCATCGTCGAGAACGCCGAATTCAACGGCATCAACCTGATCTCTGGCGGCGCGGATGACATCTCGGCCCTGGCCAACGCCAAGGGCACGAACACCATCACCGTGTCAGCCGAGGACATGAGCCTGACCGGCACGACGCTGACCATCACCGCAGGCACCGAAATCGACACCACGACCAATGCTTCGGCGGCGGCCACGGCGATCGAGACCTCTCTCAACAACATCAACTCGGCGCTGGCGCGTCTGGGCACGGCCTCGAAGTCTCTTGAGATCCACAAGACCTTCGTGGGCAAGCTGTCCGACACGCTGGAGAAGGGCATCGGCAATCTGGTCGACGCCGATCTGGCCAAGGAGTCCGCACGGCTCCAGTCGTTGCAGGTCAAGCAGCAGCTGGGCATCCAGGCGCTCTCCATCGCCAACTCGGCGCCGAGCACCATTCTGGGCTTCTTCCGCTAGGGAGAGCCTGACTGAATCCGGCGCCGGGACGGCAGAAGGCCGCACCGGCGCCGGGCGAGGCGCGCAAAACGTGCGCTGACCAACCGTAGAAACGGATCTTCGAAAGGAGCCAAGAAATGGCGACGATCAATACCAATCCCGGGGCGATGATCGCCCTGCAAAACCTCAACAAGACCAACAGCGAGCTGATGCAGGTTCAAAACCGCATCAATACCGGTCTTGCGGTCTCCTCGGCCAAGGACAATGGCGGCATTTACGCCATCGCCCAGAACATGCGCGCTGAAGTGGGCGGCCTGCGCGCCGTCAACCAGTCGCTGGATCTGGCGGTGTCGGTGACTGACGTCGCCCTGGCCGCAGGCGAGGCGATCTCTGATCTTCTGATCGAGATGAAGGAAAAGGCCCTGGCCGCGTCCGACACCTCGCTCGACACCGCGTCGCGTTCAGCCCTGAACGAAGACTTCACGGCGCTGCGCGACCAGATCACAACCATCGTGGAAAATGCCGAGTTCAACGGCATCAACCTGATCGACGGTTCTGTGACCGGCGGCATCTCGGCTCTGGCCAATGCGGACGGCTCCAACACGATCAATGTGACCGATGAGGACATGAACCTGGGCGGGTCCATTGTGACTCTGGCGGCGGCGGCGTCCTTCGCCACCTCCACCCAGGCCTCCGACCTGGCTGATGATATTGAGACCTCTCTCAACAATATCAACTCGGCGCTGGCGCGTCTGGGCACGGCCTCGAAGTCTCTTGAGATCCACAAGACCTTCGTGGGCAAGCTGTCCGACACGCTGGAGAAGGGTATCGGCAATCTGGTCGACGCCGATCTGGCCAAGGAGTCCGCACGGCTCCAGTCGTTGCAGGTCAAGCAGCAGCTGGGCATCCAGGCGCTCTCCATCGCCAACTCGGCGCCGAGCACTGTTCTGGGCTTCTTCCGCTAGGGAGAGGCTGAACGGCGATGACGGCCGGAGCGAAGGGGTTCCCTCCGGCCGTCGTCACCGGCCTCCCGGTTAAGGGAGGCGGCCTGCAAAAAGGGAGGCGCCGGACGCTGACGCGTCCAGTGAGACACAGATGACGGATATTGCGACGCTCATGTCAGGGACCGCCTTGTCGTCCTCTGAATGGGCCGCAAACGCCGGCGGGACCAAAGGGTCCCAACAGCGCGGCTCAGAAGGGGACAATCCGATCGAGACGGCCATCAAGGCCGCCATCGGGAAGGCTTTGCCGCAGACGGTAGACAAAATTGAAGCCCTGCGCGACCGGCTCGACGCCAGCGGGCGCTCGCGCCTGCTGATCGACCGCGAAGAGCGGGCGGGGCGCTTCATCTACCGCATACTCAATCCGGACACGGGCGAAACCATGCGCCAGTGGCCACCCGAAGGTTATCTGGACCTGATCGCGTTCTTGCGCGACGGACAGGGCGGTGTGGTCGATCAGCGGGTGTAAACGCCCGGCAAGTCTGACCGGTTCGCCCGGCAGAAATTAACCAAGACGGTGCGCGCCTGACTTGGCCGGGCGCGCGCTTTTTCGCCCATCATTCTGATATATATGATTTTTTATGGACTGGCCCGATCTGGTCCAGGGTTTGCTCCTGTCTGCGGGACTGCGCTGCTGAATGCGGCGGCGGGAAATGGGAGAAGACCTATGGCGTTGAGCGTCCACACCAACACCTCGGCGATGATCGCCCTGCAGAACCTGAACAAGACCAATTCCGAGATCGATCAGACCCAGAACCGGATCAATACCGGTTTCCGCGTCGCCGGCGCCAAGGACAATTCATCAGTCTTCGCCGTGGCCCAGAACATGCGCGCGGACATTCGCGCCCTGGGCTCGGTGCAAGGCTCGCTGGACCGGGCGGTATCCATTACCGACGTAGCGATCGCGGCGGGCGAGGCGATCTCCGATCTCCTGATCGAGATGCGTGAAAAGGCCACCGCGGCCATGGATCCCTCCATCGACGCCTTCGCACGTCAGGCCTATGACGGCGACTTCAAGGCGTTGATGGAGCAGATCGAGGTCATCATCGCCAATGCCGAGTTTGACGGCGCCAATCTGCTCAATGGCACGCTCAGCAATGGCATCGATTTCCTGGCGGACGCAGACGCCTCGCGCACCATTAATCTCACTGCCCACAACATGGCTTTCTCCGGCTCGATCATCACGATCGAGAGCACGGCGAGCCTGGGCACTGTGAGCCTGGCCGCCCAGGTGGTCAGCGCCATCTCGGCGAGCCTGGACAATGTCAATCAGGCGCTGGCCAATCTGGGTTCGGACGGCAAGAAGCTGGAAGCTCACCGCACTTTCGTGGGCAAGCTCATGGACTCCCTGACCGAGGGGGTGGGCAATCTGGTGGACGCCGATCTCGCCAAGGAAGGCGCGCGCCTGCAGGCCTTGCAGGTCAAGCAGCAGCTGGGGGTGCAGGCCCTGTCCATCGCCAACTCCGAGCCGCAGATCATCCTGTCGCTGTTCGGTCGGTAGGGCTTCTGGACTGCTGACCTTTAGACAAACCGCCTGGCGCGCCGCGCCGGGCGGTTTTCGCATGCGCCAGACTCAGTTGATGTTGGCTGCCCCGCCCGGAGCGCGCTTTGACCGACACGCCGTCCCCAGACCTGCCCTTCCTGCCCTATGGACGCCAGTCCATAGACGAAAGCGATATTGAGGCGGTCGCAGCCGTGCTGCGCAGCGATTATCTGACCACCGGGCCGGAAATCCCGGCCTTCGAGGCCGCGTTCGCGACAACCGTGGATGCGCCTCATGCCGTCGCCTGCAACAGCGCGACCGCCGCCTTGCATCTGGCGCTCGACGCGCTGGGCGTGGGGAAGGGCGATCTCTGCATTGTCCCCGCCATCACCTTCCTGGCCACCGCCAATGCCGCGCTTTATTGCGGCGCGGATGTGATTTTCGCCGATGTGGACCGCGATACGGGGCTGATGACGCCTGAGACCTTCGAGGCGGCGCTCCGGCGGGCGGGGGGAGCGGCGCGGGCCGTGCTGCCCGTGCATCTGGCCGGGGTGATGTGCGACATGCCCGCCATCGCTAGTCTGGCGCGCGCAGCCGGGATGGCGGTGGTGGAAGATTCCTGCCATGCGCTGGGCTCGCTGGACGCCGATGGCCGCCCGGCGGGCGCGTGCGCCCACTCGGACGCGGCGGCGTTCTCTTTCCATCCGGTCAAGACGCTGGCGTGCGGGGAGGGGGGCATGGTCACCACCCGCGATCCCCGGCTTGCCGCCCATATGGCCCGCGCCCGCTCCCACGGGGTGGAGCGCGGCCCGGCGCGTTTCAACCGCAGCGAAGGCGCAAACGAGCCCTGGTGGCACGAGATGGTCCAGCTGGGCTGGAATTACCGTATGCCCGATCTCAACGCTGCGCTCGGCCGCTCGCAGCTGAGGCGCCTTGCCGTCTTCGCCGCCCGCCGCCGCGCGCTGGCCGCGCTGTATGACGAGGCGCTGGCGCCTCTGGCTCCTGTCGTTCGGTCGCCCGCCGGAGCGCCGGGCGATCCGTGCCGGCATCTCTATAATGTGCGCATCGATTTCGAGGCGGCGGGCTTGAGCCGGGCGGATGTCATGGCGCGGCTGTCAGAGCAGGGCGTGGGCTCCCAGGTTCACTATATCCCGCTTTACCGTCAGCCTTTCCACGCAGCGCGCCATGATGCGGGACCGCTGCCGGGGGCGGAGGCCTATTACGGGCGCACGCTGTCGCTGCCCCTGTGGCCGGGCATGGCTGACAGCGATCCGGCAAGGGTGGCGTCGACGCTGGGCGTGGCGCTGGGGGTGTAGATGCTGATGCTGCGGCGCACGCCAGCGCTGCGTGGACAGGGCCGGGCGGAGCGCTTACATGATTTGGATCACGCGCCCGCATGCGGCGGGCGCGGGTTGTTTGCCGTTCAAGCTCAATACTGAAAGCCCGGACCCATGTCGCAAGACGCCTTTCCTGTCGAGACGCGCCGCCATTCGGCCGCGCACCTGATGGCCGCCGCGATCAAGGACTTGTTCCCGACCGCGCAGTTTGGCGTCGGGCCTGCGACAGCGACCGGGTTTTTCTATGACATCACCCTGCCCGAGCCCCTGACGCTGGAAGATCTGCCGAAGATCGAAAAGCGCATGAAGGAGCTGCGCGCCAAGAAGCACCGCTTCGAGTGCGAGGAGCTGCCGATTGCGGACGCCATCGCTTATATGGAGCGCGAGAACCAGCCGCTGAAGGTGGAGCTGTTGAAGCTCCTGCGCGACAAGGGCTCGACGGCCATCGCCAAGGAAACCGGCGATGAGTCGGTCGTGGCCGAGGGCGCCGAGACGGTGACGTTCTACCGCACGGGCGATTTCGTCGATCTGTGCCGCGGCCCCCATGTGGATCACACCGGCCAGGTGGGTCATTTCAAGCTGCGTTCCATCGCCGGCGCCTATTGGCGCGGCGACCAGAAGAACGCCCAGCTCCAGCGCATCCATGCGCTGGGCTATGACACCAAGGAAGAGCTCGAACAGCGCCTGATCCAGATCGAGGAAGCCGAAAAGCGCGACCACCGGCGCCTGGGCCGGGAGATGGATTTGTTCCATTTCCAGGAAGAGGCGCCCGGCGCGGTGTTCTGGCATCCCAAGGGCTGGACCCTGTTCCAGAGCCTGATCGACTATATGCGCCGGCGCCAGATCGAGGCCGATTATGAAGAGATCAGCACGCCCGAGCTGATGGACAGGAGCCTCTGGGAGCGCTCGGGCCACTGGGAGAAGTTCGGCGAGAACATGTTCACCACCGAGGAGGTGGAGGACCAGGTGTTCGCCCTGAAGCCCATGAACTGCCCCGGCGGGGTGGAGGTGTTCAAGCACGGTCTGCGCAGCTATCGCGAGCTGCCGCTGCGCATCGCCGAGTTCGGCAAGGTGCACCGGTTTGAATCCTCGGGCGCCCTGCACGGGCTGATGCGCGTGCGCGCCTTCACCCAGGACGACGCCCACATCTACTGCACCGAGGAGCAGATCACGTCTGAAAGCGTGGAGGTGTGCCGGCTGATCCTGGACATTTACAAGGATTTCGGTTTCGAGGACGTGCGGGTGAAATTCTCCGACCGCCCTGAAAAGCGCATCGGTTCGGACGAGGTCTGGGACAAGTCCGAAGCGGCGCTGAAAGCCGCGGTGGAAGCCACGGGCCTGCCTTACACCCACAATCCGGGCGAGGGCGCGTTCTACGGGCCGAAGCTGGAGTTCGTCCTGCGTGACGCCATCGGGCGCGACTGGCAGTGCGGCACGCTGCAGGTCGATCTCAACCTGCCCGCACGCCTGGATGCGTCCTATATCACGCCTGAGGGCGCCAAGCGCCCGCCGGTCATGCTGCACCGGGCCCTGTTCGGCTCGCTGGAGCGGTTCACTGGGATCCTGCTGGAGCATTACGCCGGCAAGCTCCCCGTTTGGCTGGCCCCGGTGCAGGCGGTGGTGATCCCCATCGCCGACCGGCATGAGGATTACGCCGTCGCGGTGCGCCGCAAGCTGATGAAAGCCGATATCGGCTCGGTCACCGGCGGGGTGCGTGTGGATGCGGATCTGGGTTCGGAGCGCATGCAGAAGAAAATCCGCAACGCCCAGACCCAGAAAATCCCCTACATGCTGGTGGTCGGCGACGCCGAGGCCGAAGCCGGAGCGGTGGCTGTGCGCCATCGCGAGCACGGGGATATGGGCGTATTCACGCTGGACGATTTCGTCGCCCGGATTGCTCAGGAACAGCGCGGCCGGCGGGACCTGCCCGCACGCGAGACCGTGGACGCCTGAGGCGCTTGCCCGGCTGGCTATCAGCCCCGGCGCGGCGCACTGCAGCCGCGCCGGGGCTTCTTTACACAGTTTTACGCAGCGTTAACCGCACCGCCTCCTCTTGATAGGCGGGCGTATGTGTGAGCTGCGCCCGGCGCGGTGCTGATTCTGTGTGGATACCAGATATTGCGGTCTCGCATCCGGTTTACACAAGATTAACGCGTCAGTTAGCCTGGCAAGAAGTCTATGGGAGATGATTCGGCATGCCGTCGGGGGCGCCTTGGAGTGTGAAGGGGATAGACCCTCGCGCCCGCGCGATCGCCAAGACGGCGGCGCGCCGGGAAGGCATGACCCTGGGCGAATGGCTCAACAGGGTCATTCTCGATGACGGCCCGTCTTCTGATTCATCACAATGGGATGAGCGCCTGTCGGCCTATCCCGGCTTTGGCGGCGGCGGGGGCGGCGATGAAGACGACGCCCTGCGCGAGGTGATCGCGCGCCTGACCCACCGTCTGGAGGCGGCCGAGCAGCGCTCCCAGCTCGCCCTGACCGGAGTGGACCAGTCGGTGCTGGCGATCTCGCGCCGGCTTGAGGCGCTGGAAGAGTCCCGCAGCGAGGACGAGAGTGCGTTCGAGGACGCCCTTTCGCGTACGCGCGCGCGTCACGACGAGCTGATGGAACGCCTGCGCCGGGTGGAAAAAGCGGGGCCTGCAGGCGGGGCGGATCCAGCGGCGGTCAAGGCCATGGAGACCACGCTCGGCAAGCTGGCCGGGCGGCTTTACGAGACCGAGCGCGATGTGCGCGCCGAGCTGGATAATCTCTCCCACAAGGACGAGCGCCGCCGCGAGAGTGCTGAACGCGCGGCCAAGGCGCTGGGCGCGCGCCTGGACGAGACCGAGGCGCGCCTGCGTGAGGATGCGCGCACCTTGCGCGAGCAGATCGAGGCGCAGACCCGTCAATCGGGTGAGACGCTGCGTCATGTGGAGGATGCGGCGCGCCGGCTTCAGAGCCGCATCATAACCGCCGAAAACGCAACGCACCGCGCCGCTGAGGCGCTGGCCGGCTCCCAGCAGGCTCTGGATGCACGCCTGCGTGCGCTGGAGACCCGCCAGGGCGAGGCGCTGGGCGCGGACGAAATCAATCGGCGCTTCGAGGCGCTGGGCCGGGAGCTGGCGGCGATCATCCGCGAGACCCGCGAGGACTGCGCGCGTCAGATTGCGAAGCTGGACGGGGAGAGCGGCGGCCCGGCCCGCATGGAGCGGGCGCTGGAAGCCGCGGAAAACCGGCTTGCCGCCGCCGAGGCGCGCCAGTCCGACGCGTTGACGCGCATCGCCCACGAAGTGTCGCGCCTGTCGCGCGCGGTTGACCGGCGCATCGAGGCGGCTGAGCGCCGTCTGGAGCACCGCTTCAGCGAGACCGAGCGCGCCCGGCGCGCCCGCGAGGATCAGACCAGTCTGGAAGCGCGCCTGGATACGGTGCGCACGGAAAACACCGCCGCGGTACGCCGCATGGGCGAGGAAATGGCCCGTCTGGGCGAGACCCTGGCCCAGCGCGTGCACAAGGCCGAGCAGCGCTCGGCAGAGGCGGTCGAAGCGGCAGGCGAGCGCATGGCCCAGGTTGTCGAACGCATGGAGCAGGCGCGCGCCAGCGCTCCGGAAGCCGATCTTGATGCGCGCATTCGCGCCTCGGAGGAACGCACCGCCCAGCGCATTAATGACGCCATGGGCGGCGTCTATCAGCGCCTCGACCAGGCCCGCGCGGAAACCGCGGACGCGCTGTCACCCGTACAGCGCGCCATGACGGCGCTGGCTGAGCGGCTAGAAACCATCGAGCGCAAGGGCGTCGCGCAGGCTGCCGTTCCGGACGCACCCGTCAACCGCAAGGGCGGCGGCGGCGGAGATGATGGCGGCGAGGGCGGCGGGCAAGAGGGCGGTGATGGCGATCCACGCCCGGCTCTGCGTCCAGCAGCGCTGGCGCGTTCTGAGGGACACGCGTTCAGCGTGGAGGCCGATGCGCCCCTTCCCCAGGCGCCGGGTCTGAGCGATGCAGCGGCGGGGGAAGATGACATCGCGCTGGGCTCCGAGGAGGAGCCGGCGGGCGCGGCTTTCTGGCCCGAAGAGCGCCCGGAGCCAGCGCC
This sequence comes from Alkalicaulis satelles, assembly GCF_008630495.1. Taxonomy (GTDB): domain Bacteria; phylum Pseudomonadota; class Alphaproteobacteria; order Caulobacterales; family Maricaulaceae; genus Oceanicaulis; species Oceanicaulis satelles. The sequence goes on along the minus strand of NZ_VWOJ01000003.1, from coordinate 76,376 downwards.
TGCGCGTGCGCCAGAGCCTGCTCCTGTACGGCGCGAGGCCCGCATCGGGGCTACGGCTGACGCCGGTTTTCTGGCCGCGGCGCGCAAGACGGTGCGCGCCAACCGGGGAGCGTCGGCCGACTGGACGCCGCCGGCTGAGCCGCGCGAGAGCCGGCGCAGCCGTGCCGTGCTGGTCGCCGCCAGCGTGCTGGGTTTCGCCGCTGTGGCGGCGGCGGCGGGCGTGCTGGTGCTGGACGTGTTTGGCGGCGGCGGGAATGGCGCTGAGCGCGCTGATCCGTCCGCGGCCCTGTCCAGCCTGTTCGCCGATGCAGGCGGCGGCGCTCCGCTCGCCACTGCGCCTGCTGCGCCCATGATCCCGTTGGAGGGTGAGGGGGCTGCACAGGTATCTGCCGCTGATGACGGGCCTGATGCCCCTGCTCTGCCTGAGCCGGTTCCGGTCCCGCGCTCTGCTCCGGTTCCGGCAGACCCGGCCCCTGCACAGTCAGAACCTGCGTCCGAGCGGGCTGCGGAAGCGGCCCCGGAGACGTCATCCGAACCTGCGCCTGAACCCGCGCCAGAGCCCATGACGCTTGAACGGGCGGCTGCGGAAGGCAATGCCGTGGCGCGCTATCAGCTGGCGCTTGAGCGTCTGGAGGCGGGCGCGCTGTCCGACGCCGCCGCCCTGATGCGCCGGGCCGCAGAGCAGGGCGAGCCGGACGCTATGCGCCGCTACGCCATGATGCTGCAGCGTGGCCAGGGCGTGGATATGGATGCGGCCGCCGCGCGGCAATGGATGGTGCGCGCCGCCGAAGCGGGCAATGTGCTGGCCATGTTCGAGGCGGGCGGATTGTTCATCAGCGCCGAGGAAACCGCCGAGAACCAGGCCGCCGCCGCGCGCTGGTTCCAGGAGGCGGCCCTGCACGGCAATCGCGACAGCCAGTTCAATATCGCCCTGTTGTTCCAGGAAGGGTTCGGCGTGCCGCAGAGCTTGCCGGACGCCTACGCCTGGCTGCGCATCGCGGCCAATGCCGGCGATGAGGATGCGGCCTCTCGCGCCTCAAGCCTGCGCCGCCAGCTCAACGCCGATCAGCGCAGCGCCGCTGACGAAGTGGCCCAGAACTTCACGCCGCGCCCGTCAGACCCGCGCGCCCAGGGACAATACCCGCGTCAGCCCTGGCAGGCGGCCGGGTGAGGCCGTGTTGGTCTACCTGCCGATCGCTGAAGTCTCCCTGAACCTCTTCTTGTTGCTGGGCCTGGGTCTGGGGGTCGGGTTTCTGTCCGGCCTGTTCGGCGTGGGGGGCGGCTTTCTCATGACGCCGATCCTGATGTTTCTGGGCGTGCCGCCCGCCGTGGCGGTGTCCACCCAGACCAACCAGATCGTGGCCTCGTCCATGTCTGGCGCCATCGCCCATTTCCGCCGGCGTTCGCTGGACGTGAAGATGGGCGTGATCCTCATCATCGGCGGGGTGTTCGGTTCAGTGGCGGGCGTGCAGATCTTCGCCCTGTTGCAGGCCTCCGGGCAGATCGATCTGGTGATCGCGCTTTGCTATGTGGGCTTTCTGGGCGTGATCGGGGCATTGATGCTGGCAGAGAGCGTCAGCGCCATTGTGCGCCGGGCGCGCGCCAGCGCCCCGCCGCGCCCGGTGCGGCGCAAGCGCACCTTCATCGACGCTCTGCCGTTCAAGACAAGGTTTGCCGTCTCGGGCCTCTATATGAGCGTCATTCCGCCCCTGGCGCTGGGCTTTCTGGTGGGGGTGCTGGCGGCTCTGATGGGGGTGGGCGGCGGCTTCATCGCGGTGCCCGCCATGATCTATCTTCTGCGCATGCCCACCAATGTGGTGATCGGCACCTCGCTGTTTCAGATCCTGTTCGTGACCGCCCTGACCACGGTCCTGCACGCGGCGCGCAACCAGACCGTGGACATCGTATTGGCCGCGATTCTGATCGTGGGCGGCGTGGTGGGCGCCCAGCTGGGCGCGCGCTACGGCCAGAAGGTGCGCGCCGAGGAGCTGCGCGCCGGCCTGGCTCTCATCGTGGTGGCGGTGTGCCTGAAGCTTGCCTGGGATCTCGCTGCCGAGCCGTCCGATCTCTACGTGTTGATCGAGGTGAGGGGGTCATGATGCGCGCCAGCCTCCCCGCCCTCGCCCTGATGGCGGCCTTGGCCGCGCCGGCAAGCGGTCATGATACGGACCCGCCTGTCCAGCCCGAGGCCCAGATCGCGGCGGCGCTGACCGAGGACGTGGTGGAGATCCGCTCCACCTTCGCCGGCGCCGAGCTGGTGCTGTATGGCGCGGCGGTGGGGCTGGAGCCGGGTGATGACATCGCCGTGGTGGTGCGTGGCCCGGTGCGCGATCTGCGGGTTATGCGCCGCCAGCGCGTGCTGGGGGTGTGGGTCAATTCAGACCCGGTCTTCTTTGAGGGGGTGGAAGGATACTACGCCGTCGCCTCCACCCGGCCGCTGGCGGAGTTCGCCACCTTCTCGGCCTTGCGCCGCAACCGCATCGGCATGGAGCATGTGCGCCTGTCTGCTCCGGACACCGAACGGATAGAGACGCGGTTCGGCGTGCCCGGCGTGGTGGTCTCAGATATTGGCGCAGCCATAGTGGACTATCGCGCCGCCGTGGTGCGCAACAAGGCGCGCAGCGGGCTCTATGTGGAAGCGTCCGGCGGTGTTGAAGTGCTCGAAGCAGGCCTGTTCCGCGCCCGTGTGGTGCTGCCGCCCGCTACGCCCACCGGCGTGTATGACGCAGACGTCTATCTGTTCCGGGACGGTGTGCCCATCGCGGTGCGCCGCACCTCGCTGGAAGTGGTCAAGGCCGGCGCCGAGCGCGCCATCTACGATCTTGCCCATGAACGCCCGCTCGCCTATGGCCTGTTGGCGGTGCTGCTGGCTGTCCTGTCGGGCTGGCTGGCTTCGGTGGTGATGCGCCGCAACTGAACCCGGCCGTGGAGAGATAAGATGAAACGCCTCAGCGATGCGCCGCTTCTGCCCGTCGTGCTCGGCTTTGCCGGGCTGATCCCGTTCGTGGCGGGCGCTCTGGGACTGGGGCTGGGCGGGCAGGCGGCGCTGCAGGCGGCCAACGCCCTGCCGGTCTATGCCGCCGTGATCCTGTCCTTCCTGGCCGGCGGGCGTTGGGCGGGCGAGCTTGTGATCCGCGCCGACGCGCCGCGCGCGGGCGTGCTGATCCTGGCGGTGAGCCTGTCCCTGGCGGGCTGGCTGGCGGTGCTGATGCAGGTCTGGGCCCGGCCCGGCCTGCCCTTCGATTTCGAGCTGGCCGGCTGGGGCGTGCTGATTGCGGGCTTCGCTATCGCCTATCTGTGGGACCGCTCTGCAGTGCGCGGCGCAACCTTTCCGGCCTGGTATCTGCCACTTCGCCTGCTCCTGACGCTTGGCGCGATCCTCAGCCTGTCGCTGGCCGCCTTCATCCGCTGGTCGCCAACCTTCAGCCTGTAAGCTTGCCTCTAGCAGCGGCCCTGACGGCGGTGACCGGGCGGGCAGTGAGCTGGCGGGGGCGAAGGCTCGGGCTCGCTTTCCGGAGGCGGCGCGGGCTCCGGCTCTGGCTCGGGCTGAGGCTGGGGTTCGGGCTGCGGTTCGGGTTCAGGATCGGGCAGGAGCTCGGTGGGCGGCGCATCCACCCCGCCCGTGGGCTCGCTGGTATTGGTCACATGGCCAGTGCGGCGCGGGCGCAGCCAGGCGGTGTCGCTTAAGCTCACGGGACTGCCGAACAGATCGCCGAAAGATGTTTTGAACGGCATTTGCGCATCCACCACGATCACAGATCCGCCCGGCGCCAGCAGATTTGCAGGCAGGGATGGCGCAACCGCTGACGGGTCCATGCCCTCGGCCACGCTCCAGTCCAGGAAGATCTGTCCGTTCTCGTCCATGCGCACCGAAGAAATGCGCAAGGCCATGCCCGAACCGTCAAAGGGTGCGGTCATGGCGCGCCCGGCGGCGAAATAGTCGGCGATCTCGGCATTGGTGATGGTGTCGCGCTGGGCGGCGAGATCGGCCACGATCAACGCTGCTCCGGAGACCTTTCGGTCTGCGCTCAGGGCGAGCGTGAGCTGAGCGGCGCCCAGATACAGCCCGATCAGCAAGGGCGCGATCAGGGCGAACTCCACCGCCGACACGCCGCGCCGGTCGCGTACGAAACGGCCGGGGCTGAATATGCGGGCAAGGGTGGCGAGCATGACGGTCACACCTCGAACGGTTCGTTGCGGAACGCCGAGGCGGCCACGATCAGGCGCTTGTTGCCTGGCAGATTGGCCATGCCGTTGAGCATGCCCGGCGCGATCAGCGGCCACTCATAGACTGCGCGGATCACCACGATATCGCCCGGCCCGCCTGGATCGAACCCGAAGCCGGTTGTGTCCACGCCCTCATCGCTTACGAGTGCGCCCAGCTGGGCGGCGCTGAAGCTGTCGATCCGGCGCACATCGACTTGCAGGCGCGAGCAGTCTGCGATGGCGCCCACGCGTGCGCAGATGCGATTACGGAACTCCCCGGGACCATCGCCGGCCACGAGCACCTCGCCTGTGCGCACATCACGCGCCGCCTCATTGGTGGCGGTCTCGATCATGGTCGAGGCGAAGAAGAACAGCGCGATCTCGATCACGCCCATCAACAGAAGGAAGAACGGTCCGGCGACCAAGGCGAATTCAATAGCCGTCGCTCCCTCGCGCGCCTTGATGAAGCGCAAGGTGAATCCGGAGCGGCGGGCGGCCCTGATATGCACGGCGTTTGTCATGAGCGGCGTTATACGCTTTTGCGCTTAACGCCCGGTCAAACAGCACGGTTAGCAAGCGGTGAAAATGCGCTGCCCGGGCATGTCAGTCGGCAGTGTGATCGGGGAGCCATTGGGGCGCCAGCTCGGTTATACGCGCCTCGATCGTGACGATTCCGGCCAGGGCTGGCGGATCGCTGCGCCCGGGCAGATTGCGACCGAGATCATAGAGCGTCCAGGCGGTCTCGGGCGCGCCGGCCTCCATGAAGCGCTGGCCCAGACGCCAGTAGGCGTCCGGCGCCAACGGGTCCTCCTCAATGGCCTCCAGCATCAGCCCTACCGGATCGAGATCAGGCCGGGCCGCCAGACCGTCGGCGCCCCATCCTATCAGGGCGCTGGCGGTGAGAAGCCGGGCGGCGACGCCGCCGGGGCCTTCCAGATCAACAAAGGGTGACAGCGATTCCACTGCGCTGCGGTGAGCGCCTTCCAGGGCCGCGTCAATACCGCCCGCCGCGCGTTCAAACTGCGCATTGCCGACGCCAGATCGCGCCAGATCGCGCACCAGCGTGCAAGTCAGACGTTCTCCGCCCACCACTGCATCCTGCGGGCAGGGGCCGAAATGATGAGTTTCCTGCACGCTGATCAGCAGGGCCTCGGCCAAGCGGGCCGTGGAGCGCGCGATTTCGAACTCCTCATAGAAATCGGCCGCATCAGGAGGGCTGATCTCTCCGCGCACCGCGGCCAGCGCGGCCTGACCGGCGGTTTCGAGATAATCATCCCCCTTGATCGCCAGACGCGCGCCGCTGGCATGGGGCAGGCGCAGGATCAGGGCCTCGTCCATGTCAAAAGCCGCCGGGCGGGACGCAGGTGCAGGTCTGGGGTCAGGCGCCGGGGCCGTGGCAGGTGCTGCGCGAGGGGTGTCCAAAGCGCGCAGAATCAGGTCCGCATCCACATCCTCGCCGCTGGCCAGCCGGTCGAGCAGTTCTGTGAGGCTGGGCTCCGGCGTCTCGGCTTCTGTCTCTGCCTCGCTTTCAGCCTCTTGGTCCTCGGCGGCATCTGAATCCGGGGCAGTCTCTTCAACTTCCGCCGCTTCAGATTCGGCAGCTTCCGCTGCGTCTTGCTCTTCGGATTCTTCAGCGGCCTCAGCGGGCGGGGCGTGCATCACCCAGCGTTCCAGCCGCCCTTGCGGGCTGTCAGGGCTGTAGACGGTCAGTTCGAACGCGCAGGGGAAGCGCTCGCCCTGCGCCAGCTGGTCCAACAGATCAGGATGGACGGGGGCCGCATGACGCAGCCATAGGCGCGCCGAGCGCGCCGCGCCTCCGGTCAGAGACTCCGCCTCGCACAGGCTGGCCTCCCCGCCGCCGAAATCGGCGCGGAAAATGCGCTCGCCATCGAAGGACGCGGTGAAGCCGTGATCGCTCTCCTCGATCTCCAGCGCGCCGGGCTGGGCGGCCAGGCCCATGGCGGCCTCCAGCCAGATGCGATGGAACACGCCGGCCTCGCCGAAATCGATCTCCTCCAGCGCGCCTGCGCCGGACAGGGCCACATAGGTGTCCAGCCGCCTGCGGGTCTCTCCATAAAGGCTGGCGTTGGTCAGGCGCTCTCCGTCTTCGCTAAGGGTCAGGAGCCGGCGTGTGCGCCAGTCGGCCAGGGTCTCCGCGCCGCCTGAGCTGCGCCACTGCGCCCAGTCCGGACCCAGCCGGGCGGCGAAGACTACGCCATTGGCCGCTGCGGCGATATCGCCGTCCAGGGGCGCGCGCGTGCGCGTCCAGCGCGTCTCGGCCAGCGCTTCGAGCGGCGCACCGCGCACGGTGATGTAGTCCTCTCCGGCAAGATGCGGCCCGGCAGGCGCAGAAGCGGCGCCCGCCGCCAGAGCTGCGGCGGTGATCCAGCTAATGCTCATAATGACGGTTCCCTGTCCTTTTGGCCGATGCACCCCTTGCCTGCATGTCACGGCGCCCATGCGGCGCGGTCAAGGCGGGTCGCTCAGGCGGGCAGGCTGACCCGTGCGCGCAAGCCACCCAATGGCGAGGTTTCCAGGCGCAGCTCACCGCCATGGGCGCGCACCGTGTCGCGCGCGATGGCCAGGCCCAGCCCCACCCCGGTGCGGTTGGCGTTGCGGGCCGGGTCGAGCCGGCTGAACGGGCGGAACGCCTCCTCGCGCTGGCCGGGTTCAATGCCGGGCCCGTCATCATCAATGATCACCTCGATGCGTGATCCTTCCCGCCGGGCGCTCAGCGCCACGTCGCCCGCGTGGGCGGCGGCGTTCTGCACCAGATTGGCCAGCGCCCGCTTCAGGGCGCCTTCGCGGGCGTGGACGCTCAGGCCCTCTTCCAGATCAAGGCGCAGATCCACGCCCTGGCGCGCGGCGTCATCGCCCAGTGTCTCGCACAGCGCGGTCAGATCGACCGCTTCAGGCTCTTCCCCGGCCTGACCGCGTGCGAAGGCGAGATATTCCTCCAGCGCCGCCTCCATCTCGGCGATATCGCGCCGGGCCGCCTCGCGCTCGGGACTGTCGGGCATCAGGGCCAGCTGCAGGCGTAGCCGGGTCAGCGGGGTGCGCAGGTCATGGCTGACCCCGGCCAGAAGCTGGGTGCGCTGCTCCATATGGCGTTTGAGGCGCGCGCGCATGTCCAGGAAAGCGCTTGCGGCCTGGCGCACCTCGCGCGCCCCGGCGGGCTTGAAGCGCTCCATGTCCTGGCCGCGCCCGAACGCCTCGGCGGCCTCGGCCAGATGGCGGATCGGCTTGACCTGATTGCGGATGAACAAGATCGCCACAGTCAGAAGGATCAGCGTGGCGCCGCTCAGCCAGATCACGAAGATATGCCCGGTGGTGGCGAATACCTGATCGCGCGCGGCGATGAAGCGCAAGACCCCGCCCTCGGCTTCCACGCGGATATCCACATAGTTGGGATAGCGGGTGGTGTCGAACCAGAACGCCTCGTTCAGCTTGCTCGACAGCGCCCGGCGCAGCGTGCGGTCCAGCACGCGGAAAAACGCCGTGCGGCGCGTGGTGGGCAGGGCGTCGTCCTTACGGAACTCCACCGACAGGCCCAGCGTGGTGAAGGCGATATCGGCGATCTGGTCAAAGCCCTCGCCATCGGCGCGCTGATGCATTTTCACAATCAGGGCCACATCGCCGGCGATATTCTCCGACAGGCGGGCGGTGGTGGTGCGCCAGTGCTGCTCAAAGAATGCCCAGGTCACCGCGCCCTGCATCAAGGCGACGGGCAGGACGATGATCAGGAGCGAACGCTGGAACAGGCCCTTGGGCAGATAGCGCTTGATGCTCAGCCGCATGGCCGCCTCACCCGCGCGCCGGCGCGAATACCGGCTCGCCCACCAGGCGGTAGCCTTCTCCGCGCACGGTCTGGATCCAGACTGGCGTCTTGGGATCAGCCTCCACCTTGCGGCGCAGCCTAGTGATCTGGACATCGACCGCGCGCTCGCCTGCGCCGGCGGCGGCGCGCTCGGACAGGGCGGTGCGGCTGACGGCTTCTCCCGGCTGGGCGGCCAGCGCCTGCAACAGGGCCGCCTCGCCGCCGGTCAGGCGCACCGCCTCGCCCTTGCAGGTCAGACGCAGCGTGTCGAGTTCAAACAGCCAGTCGCCAAAGCTCACTTTTGACGGCCCGCGCATCCGGGGCAGGGCGCGGCGCAGGATCGCCTGCACGCGCAGCACCAGCTCCTCAGGCTCGAAGGGCTTGGCCAGATAATCGTCGGCGCCCAGCGACAGGCCGCGAATGCGGTCCTCGGGCTCGCCGCGCGCGGTCAGGAGCAGGATCGGCGTGGCGGCGCGCGCGCGCACCTGCCGGGTGACTTCAAACCCGTCCAGGCCCGGCATCATCACGTCCAGAATGATGAGATCGAAGCTGATCTGCTCCATCAGCGCCAGAGCGCGCGTCCCGTCCGGTGCAGGCGATACGCGCAAGCCCCGCTCGCGCAGGAAACGGGCGAGCAGGTCGCGGATGCGGTCGTCATCATCGACGACCAGCACATGATGAGGCTTGGGCTCAGACATGGCGCGCCGGGGTCATGATGCGATCATGCCGCACGGCGCGCCTTGCGCCAATGGCGTCTTCAGCGGGCCGGCGCGGGCCGGCGCGGCTGGGCGGTCTTGGGCTTGGCCGGGCCCAGCGAGCGGAAGGATTCGTTGACGATGGTGGCGACCACCGCGATCACGATGCGCGAGAAGATCGTCAGGAACACCAGAAGGATGGTGGCCTTGCTCAAATAGATCTCGATGAAATTATTGTAGCGCGCGGGCAGGCCCGTGGTGGTCAGGAAACGCTCGGCGTCCGCAGCCCAGCGCAGAAGGACCCGCAAGGTTTCAGGGAACTGGAAGGCCAGCACGCCCAGAAACAGATAGGACATCACAAACGCCAGGAAGAGCGTGATGCTCAGGCGCAGCGAACGCCCGGTCATCTGACCAAACAAACGGCCCATGGACAGACTCCCTCAAGTCTTGGCGGGCCGCGTGGCCCAGTTTCCCTTAAAGATCACCATAGCAGCTTGCGCCGCGCCCGTCTTGATCCAAGCACGCTATTCCACCCGGGTGATGCGCGCCGGGCTGTTGTCACGGGTCCAGGCGTTGGTTTCGTAGCTTTCGCCCACGGACAGCTCATGAAAAGGCTTGCAGATTTCGTACTCGGGTTCGCTGCGGCCGGCGGCGTTGAACACTACGCACAGCGTGCGCCCGTCAAATTGCCAATGGCCGGTGCGCGGCCGGCTGTCCTGATAGACTCCGCCCCGCCGGAACTGGGCGGTGTACCGCCCCTGCCGGGTGTCGATGGCGTAGACGCGCCCCTCCGGTCCGAGCGCAGACTGGGCCTCGGCCTGGCCGGCCGGGACTGCGAAGACAAGTGACGCCGCGGCCGGCGCCGCGAGCAATGCGGCCAATGCCGCTTTCATGAAGTGTTTCATGGCGCAATACCCCCTTCGCCACCCATGTGGCAGACTTGACCATCGCGTCATCAGACGCAAGAGCCGCGCCAATTCCCTCTGGACATGAAAGACCCCGCGCCGGGGGGGCGGCGCGGGGTTTCCCAGTCAGGCGCGGGTCTATTCGATGCGCAGGATGGTCACTTCCGACCCGTCCCTGGACCATTCGGTGGAGATGGTCGATTCGCCGACCTCAAGATCGACCCACCCGCCGCAGCGCGGTTCGGGGTCATCGGCCGGGATCAGGCACAGGACCTCGTCTTCCAGGGTCCAGGCGCCGACCTTGGCGCCTTCATCGGTCTGCTTGGTGTAGCCGCCCTCGGCGTCGAAGAAGAGGGTGTGGCTGGCTTCTGCTCCGGTCACCTCGAATGCCTGCCCGGCGGGTGAAGCATAGGAGGCGGACGCCAGAAACAGGGCTGACGCAGCGCCAAACAGAATGGATTTGGTGGGGGTGTCCATAACATTGCCTCCGGTAAGTTTTCATCCATATTTGCTCTGATATTCAGAGCCCTCCCAGAAACAGTCATCACAGAGCAAGATGAATACTAGCATACAGATGCTAAAGACTTGAGGGCGATTCCGTGACAAATTGGGCGCCATAATATGGCGGCCCTTGTCTTGCGGGCGCACGCAGGCGTCCGGGCATGAAAAAGCCCCGCGCCGGCGGCCGGCGCGGGGCTTCAGCAAGCCTGAAATCAGGCAACCGGCCTATTCGATGCGGGTGATGGAGATCGCCGCGCCGTCCTCGGACCAGTCGGTGGTGACGTCCGACTGGCCGACCTCAAGATCGGTCCAGGGCGCACACCGGTTTTCGCCCGTGTCTGCTGCGGTCAAGCACAGCACGCCTTCCTCGAGGGTCCAGACGCCTGTGGCCGAACCGTCAGCGGTTTCGATCACGTATCCGCCCTCGGCGTCGAACGAAACGGTGTAGGCGGTGTTGGTCTCGGTGACTTCAAAAACCTGACCAGCAGGCGAAGCAAAAGAGGCCGCCGCCAGCAAAAGGGCTGACGCAGCGCCAAACAGAACAGTCTTCATGATAGTTGTCCCACAGCTCCGGCAAGCAGCGCGCTGTCCTCGACAGCGGCTCCGGAGCGGGACGGACATTATCATGTCCGTATGGGCGCGCAATGCAATGCGAGCCCGTCCGCCAAGGCCTTTCTGTGTCAGAAACCGCGCAGCATCACGGCCAGGACCAGCACGGCGCCCAGCCCGATCACAGCGATGGGAAGGGAGAATTTGAACACGCGCTCCTGATCCTTGCGGCGCACGCCCTGACGGGCTTCTGTCTTGGTTTCCTCAATGGTCAATTGCCGACCCTATTTCTGCTTCGGTCACTATTTCACTTAGGGGCGGGGCCTTGTCAGACAACCCTTTGAGCACCGCGCGGCAGGGCTGCGGAAAGCGTGACTTATGGTTAACAAAGCCTTATCCTCCCCCTGAGTTCCGGGTTATCATGCCCGGAATCGAGGGGCTGGGGGCGGCAGGGGACGCACCGGCTCCAAGCCGGGAGGGGAATTGCACCATGTCTGTATCCGCCATCGTCAGGGTGATCGCCGTGGCCGCCGTGTTCGTAGCCGCGCCTGCGATCGCCGACAATGCGCGCTGGTCGCCGTCCACGCCCTTGTGGGGTGGATATTACGCCGCCACGCCGCTGGATGAATGCCGGCGCACGGCCGGGGGCGAGCTGGAGCTGCGCGCCTGCCTGTCGCGCCTGCTTCTGGAGGCCGAGAGCCATTACGACATCGCCTTCAACCGGCTGGACGCCATGGTCAGCGGGCGTGAGGACCAGTTCCGGCGCGCCGGCGAGGCCGAGGCGCTGCGCTTCGCGCGCGAGACCTGGCGCAGCTATCTCGATTTCCAGTGCGATTTCGAAGGCGCGATGCTCGGCCAGACTTTCGCAGAGCGCAATCTGCAGGCCACGTCCTGCCGGGTGGCGTTGCTGCGCTCACAGCGTGCGCGCCTGACCGAGCTTGCGGCGCAGATCGATTCCGGATTCGTCTATCCAGGCACGCCCGGCGCCCCTGGCGCAGGCGACTCGGAGGCTTGCGAAGGTCCGTTCTGCGCGGTGGAGAGCGAGACTTTCCAGCAATGGACCGCGCGCTGCCGGCGTGGTGGCCTGTGCGGCGCCTTTACCACGGCGGGCGGCGCGGACCGGGAGGATCACCGGCTGGAGCTGCGCGCGCGCCCGACCGGTCGCGGCTATGACATCGTGTTCACTTCCACGGCTCACCCGGTGGACGGCGCGCGGGCGATCTCGGTGCGCGTGGACGGACGCAATCCGGTGGTCTTCCGGCCCCAGACCCATTATGCGGCCGACGCCAGCGGCGCTTTTGTCCTGTCGGACGCTGATTCCACCGCGCGCCTGGTGGACGCTATGCGCCGGGGCGGGCGTCTTACGGTTCAGTATGTGGATGCGCGCGGCCAAGACCGTATGGCCACCTTCTCGCTGATGGGCGTGACCCGGTCGCTGGAATGGATCGAAGTGCGCGTCATCCGGCCCCGCTACTGAGCGGGCGTCGGATCATTCTGTACCGGTGCTTGCAAGCCGCTGTCCGGCTCCTTGATGGTGAAAAACAGAGCGTAGATCACCGGTACGGCGATCAGGGTGATGATGCTGGCGAAGGCCAGACCGGAAATAATGGTCATCGCCATGCCCTGGAAGAAGGCGTCGCCCAGAAGCGGCGTCATGCCCAGGATCGTGGTTCCCGCCGCCAGCAGGACCGGTCGCAGGCGGCTCACCGAGCCGTCCACCACCGCGCCCCAGGCGGTTTCGCCCTCACGCCGCCGCCGGTCGATCTCGTCGATCAGCACGATGGCGTTCTTGATCAGCATGCCTGACAGCGACAACAGGCCCAGAAGCGCGGTGAAGGAGAAGGCGATGCCGGTGGCCAGCAGCCCCGCCGTCACCCCGCAGATCGACATGGGCACGATCAGCCACACGATGAGCGGCTGGCGCACGGTCATGAACAACAGGAAGCTGACCGTGAGCATGACGATGAAGCTGATCGGCAAGACGCCGCCCAGCGACTCGTTGGCTTCGCGGTTGGCTTCATACTCGCCGCCCCACTCCACCCGGTAACCGCGCGGCATATCCATGGCGTTCACCACTGCAGAGAAGCGGGTGAACGCCTGGGCGGCGGTCTCGCCGGGCATGGGATTGGCCTGGACTGTCAGGGTGCGCACCTTGTCCCGGCGAATGATCAGCGTGTCTTCAGCTTGCAGCGTGAAGCCTGACACTACCTGGGACATGGGCACATAGGCGTTCTGGGCCGGGCTCCAGATCAGACGGTCGGACAGATTGTCCGGATTGGCGCGCTCGGCCGCCGGAGCGCGGGCTATAATGGGGATGAGGTCGATGCCCTCGCGGTAGACGCCCACCCGCTCCCCGTCCGTGGCCAGGCGCAATGCCTCGCCGATATCGGCCCGGGTCACGCCGACCGTGCGCGCGCGCGCCTCGATGATCTGGGGCGTCAGGGTCAGGGCGCGGTTGCGCCAGTCGATCCTCAGATCACGCACGCCTGCCTCCTCGCGCAGGTGTGTCACGGCGTCCTCGCCCAGCGCGCGCAGCACCTGGGCGTCAGGACCCTTGAAGCGCGCTTCCAGCTGGGCGCCCGAGGGCGGGCCGAACACGATGCGGTCCGAGCGCGCCTCCACGTGGGGATAGGTCTGGGCCAGATGGTCCAGGATGCGCGCCTCCACATCAGGAATGTCTCGAGTGCGCGCGGTCTGGACGATCAGCTGGGCGAAGGCCGCATTGGGCTGCTCGGTATTATAGGTGAGCATGAAGCGCGTGGCGCCGCGCCCGGCGAAGGCGTCAGCCTGGGTGACGCCGGGCTGCTGAGAGGCCCAGCGGGCCATGTCGCGGGCCAGATCACGTGAAGCCAGGATGTCCGTGCCCTGGGACTGGGTTATGGAGACGAAGAACATCGGCGTGTTGGAATTGGGGAAGAAGGCCGATTTGACGAAGCCGAAGCCCCAGATGCTGGCGATGGTCACGGTCACCATGGCCGCGACCGTGATCCAGCGCCGGCGCAGGGCGCCGATGAGCGCGGCGCGATAGCTCTTGTACATCCGCCCGCGATAGGGGTCGGCGTCAGCGCCGCGCTCGGACTTGAACAGGTGATAGGCGATCATCGGCGCCACGGTCAGCGCCAGCACCCAGCTGAGCATCAGCGAGATGGCGATCACCGCGAACAGGGAGAACAGGAACTCGCCGGTGGAATCAGGCGACAGGCCGATGCCGGAAAACGCCATGATCCCGATCACCGTGGCGCCCAGCAGCGGCCATTGCGTATTCGCGGCGGCGTCCTCGGCGGCCTTGAGGCGTTTGACCCCGCGCTGGACGGCCACCTGCATGTTCTCGGTCACCACCAGGGCGTTATCGACCAGCATGCCCATGGCGATGATCAGCGCGCCCAGCGAGATGCGCTGCATGGTGATGCCGAACACCGACATGAAGAACAGCGTGCCCAGAACCGTCAGCAGCAGCACCGAGCCCACGGAAATCCCCGCGCGCCAGCCCATGGTCAGGCACAACACGCCGATCACGATGCCCACAGACAGCGCCAGCGAGATAAGGAAGTTATTGATCGAGCTCGCCACCACCCGGTGCTGCTTGTAGATCGGGACGATCTCGACCCCCAGCGGCAAATCGTCGGCGAGCACGGCCAGGCGCGCCTCCACCGCCCGGCCCACATCCACGATATTGGCGGTCGGAAGACCCGAAACGCCCAGCGTGAAGGCGGCCTGGCCATTGTGATAGACATAGACCTCGGCGCGCTCGACAGGCCCGCGCGTGACCTGGCCCAGATCGGACAGGCGCAGGGTCTGGCCGGAATCGCGCGGCGAGATCAGAAGATTGGAGATGGCGTCCACGCCGCCAATGGCGCCGGGCATGTCGATGCGCGCGCGTGCGTCGCCCGCGCTGACCATGCCCGCATCCACCACCGCATTCTCGCTGGACAGGGTTTCTAGCACCTGATTCACCGGCAGGCCGAGCCGGGCGAGGTTTTCCTGGGGGATCTCGATATAGATGCGCTCTTCGGGCACGCCGTCGGTGGAGATCTTGGACACGCCGGGCGTGACCAGTAATTCGCGGCGCAACAGCTCGGCGATGTCGCGGATTTCCGCATCCGAATAGCCTGGCGCGATGACGGCGTAGAATATGCCGTACACATCGCCGAAATCATCCAGCACCACCGGCGTGCGCGCGCCGGGCGGCAGGCTCGGCGCAGCATCACTCAGACGCTTGCGCAGCTCGTCCCAGATCTGGGGCAGGTCTCCCGAGGCGTAACGGTCGCGTATCTCCACACGGATTTCGCTCATGCCCGGCTGGCTCTTGGAGCGCACGGCGTCCAGCTGGGGCATTTGCTGGATGGCGGTTTCCAGCCGCTCGGTCACCTCGCGCTCGACCTCTTCGGCCGAAGCGCCGGGATAGGCGGTGTAGACCATGGCCTGCTTGATGGTGAAGGCCGGATCTTCCAGCTGGGCCACGGTGTTGATGCCGTAAATGCCGCCCAGCAAGCAAGCCAGGATCACCATCCAGGTGAGCACCGGTTTTTCAATCGACAGGCGCGCCACGGAGATGGCGGCTTTGGGTGGTGCGGCGTCGGCCATGGCGTCCCCCTGGAGGTGCGTCTTTTGTGAGCGTCAGCGTCCGGCGGGCAGGCCGTTGCGTCCTTCCATCGGGCGGATGCGCATGCCGTCATAAAGGGCGCTGACGCCTGAGGTGACGATCTGTTCGCCTGGTTCCAAGCCGTGGCGGATCACCACGCTGTCTCCGCCCACGGGGCCGACCTCCACCTCGCGCTCGCGCACGATTCCTGCGTCGGCATCAAAGATGTACACCCGGAAGCCGCCATCCGGCGCGGCGCTCAGCGCACCGGCAGGTGCGCGCACCAGCGCTGGCTCGGCATTGCCGGTCAGGCTGTCGAGCGAGACCATAACCGTGGCTGTCATGCCGGGCAGGATATTGCCCGGCAGATCGCCCGGCAGGGCGAACATGGCGGTATAGGTGCGCGAGGCCGGCTCGGGCTCGGCGCTCAGTTCACGGAAGGTGAGCGGAAAGGTCTGCCCGGGCAGGAAGGGGAAGCGTGCATGGATGTCGGCAGGCTGGCTCTGATCGACCACAGCGACAATGCTCTCGGGGATCTGGATCGCCACACGCAGCTCGCTCATGTCCTGCAGGCGCGCCACCGGCTGGCCGGCGGCCACGGTGGTGAAATTGTCCACCAGGCGGCGCGAGACCAGGCCCTGGAAAGGCGCATTGACTGTTGCGTAGCGCAGATTCTGGCGCGCGGTTTCCAGCGAGACGCTCTGCAGATCGTGTTCGGTCTGGGCCTGCTCCAGAGCCGCGTCCGAGGCGATGCCGCGCTCATGCAGAATGCGCTGGCGCTCCAGATTCTGGCTGGCCTGCTGGCGCTGCACCTCGGCCTGGCGCACCGCGCGGGCGAAATCGGTGGAATCGAGCTGGGCGATCACCGTGCCTTCGGGCACGATCTGTCCCTCCATGACGGGGAAGGCGGACAGCCGCCCGCCCACCTGGAAGGCGAGGTCCACGCTCAGGCGCGGTTCCACACGGCCCACAAACTCGCGCATGGAGGCGGACTCAGCACCGCGTACTGTTTCCACCCGCGCCAGGCGCGGGGCGGGATCGGTCTCGGCGGGCGGCGCGCTGCAGGCGCTCAAGGCCAGGGCAGGGGCCAGGGCAATCAGGGCGAGAAGGCGGGTCATGTCGGGGAGGGCTCCGAAACCAGCTGGATGAGCCGGGCTTCAACGGCCTCTTGCTCATCGGGAGTGATCAGGCCGAGACCTAGCAACTCGGCAAGGTGCAGGCCGTCAGCGGCCAAAAGGGCGATGCGCGCCATCACCGGATCCGGAGCGCGTGAAATGACGTCTTCGCGGATGCGGGCCATCATGTCGCGCACCGGATCAAGCAGCTCGGGCGATTCCGCCGCTGCCGCGAGCATTGCCATGGCCAGATCGCCATTGACGCTCTTGAAGGTGAGGATGGCGCGGATCACCGCGGCCACCGGATTGGCGCCGCTGGCTTCAGCCTCGGCCAGGGCCGTATCGCAATCGCCTTGAGCCTGCTGGATGAGGCGCATCACCATGCCCTCGATGAGGGCCTGCTTGGACGGGAAGTTATAAAGCACCCCGCCTTTGGAAAAGCCGCTCTCGCGCACCACTGCATCAATGGTCAGGCGTCCCGAGCCTTCACGCGCCACAACACGTTCGGCCGCGTCGAGAATGATCTCGCGCGTGGGGCGTTCGGCGTCGTTAGATAGGCGGATATCGGCCATGGGCGCTCCGGAAGATTGCTGCACTGCATCTATACCGTCTGGACGGTTTTGACAAGTAGACCGTCCAGACGGTTTGTTCAAGATCAGGCGAAAAATTTTCCCGCAAACGCTTGGAGGGCGCCGGATGGGCAAAGCACTTGCCGTGTGACAATTCCTTGAAATCTGCGCTGGCGCAGCAGGAATGGCTTCACCTAACCACGCGGGCGCGCTAACCGGGGTGCGATAGGCGCGCTGCGCCTCAATACAGGGGGCTTCATGCCTGATCTGGGTGCGATCGCGATTTTTGGCGTGCCGCTCTGGGCGCTGGTCGGGTTCATGTTCGCCGCCTACGCAATCGTGGCGAACGACGTGATCCAGACGCTGGGCACTTTCCTGGCGTCCAACTCCAAACGGTCCTGGATGGTGTTGTGGGCGTTCGCCTCCACCATCATCGTGGGCGTCATGGTGTACGGTTATTTCGCCTATTCAGGCGATATCGCCTATGGCCGCCTGAACCGTATTCCGTATCCGGAAACCGGCATTCACTGGTGGCATGTGCTGCCGCCCCTGGCGCTGCTGATCCTGACCCGGTTCGGCATCCCGGTTTCGACCACCTTCCTTGTGCTGACGATCTTCACCCTCACCGGCGGTGCGGCCACCGCCGGCGTTCTGGGAGAAATGCTGCTCAAGAGCCTGAGCGGTTACGCCGTGGCCTTCGTCACGGGCGGCATAATCTTCGTGGTGATCGCGCGCGCATTCGAGAAATGGGTGTCGCGCACCCAGGTGGATGACGACCATTCCCCCTGGTGGACAGTGCCCGGCGTGGCGGCCCTGATCTGCCTTCTGGTCTATCTGCTGGTGGCCGGGCCCTACCTGCCGGACCTGGACAATATCAACTGGATCGGGTCCGGCCTGACTGTGGCCATCGCTGTGCTGATCGCTATCGCCACGGCGCGCATCAACACCTGGTTTGTCCTGCAATGGCTGTCGACCGGCTTCCTGTGGTCGCAATGGCTGATGCAGGACCTGGCCAATATCTTCATCTATCTGCCGCGCGAAACCACCATCATGCCCGATGGCAGCGTGCAGGTGACCTTCTCCATCGGCCTTCTGGTTTTCAGCACGCTGCTCATGGTCGGGCTGCATGCGATCATTTTCGCTGCGCGCGGCGGCGAGATTCAGAAAATCGTCTTGCGCAAGACCAATACGGTGGACGTGCGCTCGGCCACGGTAGTGGACTTCCTCTACGGGATGATCCTGATGTATTTCAAGGAGCTCAACGACATCCCGATGAGCACGACCTATGTCTTCCTGGGCCTGCTGGCGGGCCGGGAGATCGCGATCACCTTCATGGCGCGACTGCAGTCGCGCGCGGCGGCGGCGCGGGACGTGGTGTCCGATATCGGGCGGGCCGCCATCGGCCTTGGCGTGTCGGTCACGCTGGCGCTGATGCTGCCTTTCCTGGCCACCGGCCAGTTTCCGGATATCATGCGGGCGCTCTTTGGCTAGAACACCGGTTTGAACACGCCCACCGCGCCAATTACGATCAAAAGGCCGTAGAGCCCCAGCACCCACAAGCGGGTGCGGTTCATGGCGCGCAGGAGCGGGATTTCCGTTTCGTCACTGGACCCTTGCGTGATCAGGCGCTGCAGGAGCGGGCCCACGGGCCGGTAGCTCACATCAATCATGATGGCGAATACGAAAATCGCCGCGAACAGCCCCGCCTTCAGCGTCAGCCACCCCGGCATCGCCAGCCATCCTGCCGGACCCGCAGCTGTGAGCGCGATGAAGCCGGCGGTGAGGGCGAGCTTCAGCGCGAACTCGATCCGGCGCAATTGTGCGGCCAGCGGCGTCTGGTCATTGAGATAAGCGCCCCAGACCAGGGCCAGCCAGACCAGTCCCGCCGCCCAGCTTGCCGTCACGATCCAGCCCGGCAGGTCGGTCCAGTTCAGGGCGATAAGCGAGAGCGAGACCGGAACCATCAGCGCCCAGGCGCTGCGCGGTCCCATATCATTGAGCACCAGCAGCTTCAGGAACTGCAGGCGGGTTTCCAGCTGGTAGCTGCGCTTGCGAAAATGCTGGCCCAGGATGAACACGCCGATATCGCCGCCCAGCCAGACCGCGAACAGCACGATATGGGCGTACAGCAGGGCGTCATAGAGCCAGCCGGTCTCGATCATGGGGCGCGCCTTTCAAGGATCTGGCGGTGAAGAAATGGCGTGCGCCTGTCAGGCGGCCCGCCTTCATAGGGGCAACCGCAAAGGCTCTAGTGCGGTCGCGAGCGGCCTGCGCATAAATCGCCGTCCTGGCGCCGGGAGAAGGCCGCTGACCACACTTCCAGCTAAGCGCGGAAAAGGGTGGGCGTCAACTTTGTTCGGACAAATTGCGGGCGGTTGGATAGCGCACGGGCTGGCTAACCATGCGTCCTTGCCGGTGTCAGTCGTATTCTGTGCGCCAGCTCACGGCCACGGCGGCGTCGCCATCCCCGCGAATGCGCGACAGGAGAGAGATGGAGCGGGTCAGCGCCCATTCGATGCGGGTTGTCGGCCCGGCGCTGGAGCCTGCGCTTTCCAGCTCAAGATAAACCGAATCCGTGAGATAGCGCCCGCCCGACACCACGGTCTGGCCGCCTGAATCGGTGCGCACTCCGAAGGTGTCGAGCCCGGTGGCCTGGCGCAGCGCGCCCAGCGGATCGAAGGCCGAGCCCCCCGAGAGCGCCGCCAGCGAGGCGGCCAGCTGGGCGTATTCCACGGGGCTGAGATTGGCCGCGCCCTGACCGAACACCAGCCGGCTGGCGATCTCGTCCTCGGGAAGGGCGGGGGTGGAGCTCAGAGAAATGCGCGGCTCGCGCACCGTGCCGCGCACGCGCACGCGGGCGGTGATTTCGCGCGCCTCGCGCGCCACAGCGATATCCAGCAGGGCGTCGCCCGGCTCGCCGTCCAGCGTGATACGCCCTTCCTCCAGTTGGAACAGGCGCCCGAGCATGTCGGCGCGTCCGCGCTCTGCGGTGATCACGCCGCTCAGATGCGGCGCCGCCGTGGTGCCGGTGATATTCAGGTCCATGGACCATTCGGTGTCGAAATTCGGCCCGCGCACGAACAGGCGGGCGGGCGCGCTGACGCGGTAATCGAGATGGATGGGAATGGCCGGTCCGCCATTGCCGCGCTCGCCGCCCGGGGCGTTGATCTGGGTGACGGTGATGGACGGAATGGGCGCACGCGAGGCTTCGGGCGGACGCACTTCGGCGCGGTCGATCACGGTGCGCCCTGTGATCCGCCCTTCGCCGCTGGCGTAGACGAAGCGCACATCGCCTGTGCCGATGGCCTCCAGATCAGGCCGTCCCACCAGGCGGAAGCTGCGCACGGCGGCGCTGACATCGGCGGCCAGCGAGCCGAGCCCGTCCTCGCCCACGCTGACCGAGCCTTCGCCGGTGAGCCGACCTGAGCGGCCATCGGTGGCGGTCAGGCGCTCCAGCACCAGGCTGGACTGGTCAAACACGGCGTAGAGATCAATCGCCTCAACCCGCAGCCCTGCGCGCCCGTCGCTGAACGCGCCTTCCTGCAGGCGGGCATCGCCTTCAAAGCGGGGCTCGGCGTAAGTGCCCGACAGGCGCGCTGTGATATCGGCGCGTCCGCTCAGAGACTGGGCGGAGGCCAGGTGGAAGGCGGCCAGCGCGCTCACCTCCCCGCGCACCAGGCCCTCGCCCGAAAGCGCCGCATCCGGGCGGCTGAGGTCTTCAGGATTGCGAATGGGGCCTGTCATCAGGCTGGCGTTGGCCCGCGCGGTCAGGCCCACGCCCTGGGCGCTGGACACGACGCGCAGCCCGTCCTCATCCAGTGTGACGCGCATGGACCCGTCGAGCGCGTCTTCCGCAGGAGAATCCAGTGGCCGCAGGCCGGCGCCCGATAGCGCCGCCTCGCCCAGCCACACGCCATTGCGGCGGGTAATATCCAGCGATCCATCCAGCGTTCCCGTCACGGGCCGGCGCGCCCGGCGCAGGGAGATCAACCCGGCCGGGATGGAGTCCAGGCGCGCATTAAGCGCGAGATCTTGCCCAAGTTGCGCATCCAGATGCGCCTCGCCCTGGCCCACCCGCAGGGCGATCTCAGCCTGCGGGCTATCGCCTGCACGGATTCTGAGAGGGACAAGGGTGGTGATGGGGAAGGGGCCGTAGCGCCCGGTCAGGTCCAGCGCTGCGCCGGGCTCGCCCGCCAGCGCGACCGTCCCCTGCGCTGCGGCTTCAAACAGCGCGCCATAGGCGCCAGCCGTGTCGAGACTGAGCGCAGCGCGCTCCAGCGGACCCTCAAGGGTCAGGATGAAATGGTCGATATAGGCCAGATCCTCACCGATCAGGTCTTCGGCCGAGGCGCGCAGGGCGATCTCGCCGCCCTCCAGCGCCGCGGTCAGGGTCATGGCGCCGACCCCTGTCACCGGCCGCAAGGTAAGGTCCGCGCCGATGCGCTCCGGCCCGGCGCTGGCCGATCCGTCTACGCGCATCGCCGCCAGCTGACCGGTCAGGGTCTGCAGGGTGAGGGTCTCGCCCTCACGGGCGAAATCTGCGCTCACATCCACCGGGCCGCGCTCGCTGCTCCCGGTCAGGCGCCCAGCGCCGCGCAGGGCCTCCAGCGGCCCCTCCGCTTCCACGCGCAGGCGCGCATCGCTCATGCCCAGCGGCCCGGCGCTGAGCGCCCCTGCCGAGGCGTCCACACGCAGCGCCACGCCTTGTGCGTCATAGGCGGCCTCGAACGCGGTTTCCAGAGCGCCCTCCAGGGTGAGGGCGGCCAGCGGCGACTGGCCTGACCAGGCCAGCGCCCCGTCAAAGCGCCAGCGCTCATCAAGCTGCTCGCCGCGCGCCTCCAGCGCCAGTTGCGGGCCTTGGGCGCTGACCGTGTCGAGATAGATCGCGCCGTCGCTTTCGCGCCGTCCCGAGGCCGTGACGCCGAGCGGTCCGTCGAGCCGGCCGGCCAGATCACCCGACGGCGTGAACTCACTGAGCGCTGCGTCGAAGGCCACCGCGCCGGCGAAATCGCCGCTGGCGTTCAGGGTGAGCGCGCCTTCGCCCTCAATGGCGTCCGCCAGCCGGTTGAAGCGCGCCTGGGAGCTGCGCGCGGAGACGCGCCAGGTCTCGCCGGGAACCGATACGCCGCCCCCGCCTGTGAACACGCCGGTGGGCAGGCGCGCCTCATAGCTATGGACAGACAGCGCGCCGCTTTCACGCACATAGGTGAAATCGGCGGCCAGGCGCGGCTCCGCTCCGATCAGGCGCTCCAGGGCTTCGATCTCATAGGCCGCGCCTGTGATGGCGAGCTCGGTATCGACCCGCGGTGCGTCCAGCCCGCCTGACACCTGCGCCGGCCCGCTCACTGCGCCCAGTGTGATCCCGGCGGGCAGCGCCAGGCCTCTTGCACTGATCTCGCCATCAAAGGCGGGCGTATCGCCTGTCAGGTCAGCCAGGCCGCGCACCCTCAGCCACTGGGCCTCTACCGCGCCGCGTGTGGCGATGCCCGCAATGGCCTCATAGCCCTCCAGCTCGATCTCACCAGTGCGTTCGCCTGTCATCTGGATGCTGGCGCGCAGATGGGGCGCACGCAGTTCGGCGATCAGGCGGGCGGCGTCCAGCGCATTGATCCCGCTGCGCCCCAGAGGGGCGGAGGCGGTCAGGCGGGCCGGTCCGCCGAGCAGTTCCTGCAGCGCCTGGAACCGAGGCCAGACCCCGGGGCGGATATCGCCCGAGGCCTCAGCTGCGCCATCGGCCCAGTCCAGCCGTCCGTCCACGGCCAGAACGCCGCCGATATAGATTTCCGCCTCGCCCGACCCGGCCTCCATGAGGCCGGCGGCGCTGACCACGCCCGTGGCCCCGTCCTCATCGGCCTGCAGCAGGCTGGCGAGCAGTCCGCCGGGCGGCGCGTCGAAGCGCAAATCGGCCTCCAGCGCGTCCTCCACATTGAACTCGGCCAGCAGACGGTCACCCACCGCATCGGTGCGGCGCAGGTCCAGCGCCCCGCGCCAGCGGCCCTCATCATGGCGCATCTGACCGGACAGGGCGTAGACCGCGGGCGGGCCGGCTACATCCTCTGCGATACGGATCGCGCTAATGCCGGCTTCGCCCACACGGATATGCGGCAGGCGTGAGAGATCGGGCGGCGGGCCGGGCTCGCGTTCGGCGCGCACCGGGCGGCGAATAACGCTGACATCGGCGATGCTCACGGCGTTGACGCGCAGCACGTAATTGCGCAGCGACCAGGGTGACCAGTCGACCTCGATATCGCGCGCCTCCAGCCACACGCCCTCTTCGTCGCGAATACGGATGTGCTCGATCTCGAAGCGCGAGAGCACATTGCCCGACACCGCGCCCATTTCCAGCTCGCCAAAGCCCGCCAGATCGCGGCCGTCGGCAAACTCGCGCACCAGTTCGCGCCCGAACGGACCGCTCATCAAAAGCACGGCAGACACGACCGCGATGGCGGCGATGGCGATCAGCGTGGTCAGCGTCACGGCGCCGCCGATGAGCCAGCCGCGCGCCCTGCGCCGGGGAGTGGGAGTTGCGTTCGCCATCAGAAAGCCTGCCCGATGGAGATATATATCTGCACCGGATCGTCGCCGGAGCGCCGGTTCAGCGGCGTGGCGATGTCAAGACGCAACGGGCCGAAGCCGGGATAATAGCGCACGCCCAGACCGGCGCCGAAGCGCATGCCGGAAAAATCCGGGGCGGTGTCATCGCGGGCCGCGCCGCCATCGATGAAGGCGGCGAAGCCAAGGCGTTCAGAACGCCTCCAGCGCGCTTCGAAACTGACCTCGCTCAAGGATCGTCCGCCGAAAATCTCACCCCGTCCGGTCTGGGGGTTGAGGCGTTCTGGTGAAAGGGACTGATAGGCGTAGCCGCGCACCGAGCCGCCGCCACCGGCATAGAAGCGCTCGTCCGGCGGCAGGGCTTCGGGCGATGTGCCCACGATGGAGCCTGCCCGCGCGCGGGCGGCCAGCACTACCGTGTCGCTGACCGGGAAGAAATAGCGCGCCCCGCCTTCCAGCCTGACATAGCGGGTCTCGCGCCCGCCGAAGGACCAGCCGGGCGTAGCGCCCAGATCCAGATAGACGCCGCGTTGCGGGTCGAGCAGGCTGTCGCGTCCGTCCCAAATAGCGCCTGCAGGCAGGGCCAGCGTGGTCGCCGAGCGGGTTCCGGTCACATCAGTGACGCGCGCGGTTTGGGCGCGCACCCCGCCGGTCAGGGTCAACCGTTCGGCGATCAGGCGTGAGACGGTGGCCGATAGACGCAGCACGTCCTGATCAAACGCGTCCGTGCGTTCGGCCAGGAGCTCCGCGCCCAGGGTTAGATCCTGCGCGTAGCGCCGCCAGTGGGGCAGGGTCAGGCGTGTGATGACGCCCTGCCGCAGCTCGGCGGCCTGGACACCGGCGGACAGGGTCTCATCTCCACGGAATACATTGCGCCGGGTCCAGACCGCCTCGGCGCCCGCCCCTTCAGACGTGGACCAGCGCAGCGCGCCCTCTATCCGGTGACGCGGCGTAGGATCAGCACGCACGTCAACGGGCCACAGTCCGTCCTCTTCATCGGGCGCCATGCGCACATCGGCGACGGAGACAGACTGCAAGGCGTGCAGGCGGCGGCTGTATTCATTGAGCTGGGCGCGGCTGGCCGGCTCGCCAATTTCATAGGGCGCAAGACGGGCGATGAAGCCGGGTCTGAGATCGGCCAGACCGCCGGCGAATTGCGGCGGGCCGAAACGCATGAATGGGCCGGTCTCGAAGCGGAAATCCGCACGGGCGCTCTGGGTGGCGTGATCGACAATGATGTCGTGGCTTGCCTCGCGAGCCTCAACAAAGCCCTCTGCGTGCAATCCGGCGATGACGCGCGCGCGCGCTGCGATCACGTCCGAGGCGATGACAGGGGCGCCAGGCTCCAGCGCCAGGTTTTGTGCGGCCGCCTCGGGCGGTTCGGCCTGATCAGGAGGGGTCAGCCAGCTGACCTGGATGGCGTCAAACACGAAGCGCTGTCCGGGACGCACCCGCACCAGGGCGCGTCCGGCATCGTCCACACGCGGGTCGATCACTGCGCCGTAATAGCCTTGGGAATCGAGATATCGCTGGATGATGTCGGCGGCCTCGCGCGCCCTCGCCCGTGCGCGCCAGGGCGCATCAGCCCCGTTCTCGGCGCGCGGACCGGCTTCCCCTACCGCTTCGGCCAGTGCGCGCGCCAGGGCCTGATCGCTCACGCCCTCGATACGCGCCAGCGGTTCAGCGCCCGCCTGACCGGTGGCCAACGCCAGCATCAGGGCCGCCATCAGCCCGGTCAGATATCCTGTTGCGCGAATCGTCACTGGCTGGTCACCGGGCTATGCGCTCCCCTCAGCGGATAGATTTATCACGCGGGCGCGCTAGTGCGACACCCGCCGGGGGCAGCACCTGCAAAATCCGGGATGGAGCGCATAAATTCGCTGGCCAGCTGAACGCCGCACCTTACATTGCTGGGACGCATCGCGCGGCGCCGCAGCGGCCCGCACTCATGAGGGGACGCATATCATGTCCGCAGGCCAGGCGCCTCAAAGCGGAAGCGGCCAAAGCCTGATCGGCTGGCTGCAGATCGGCGCTGTCGGCGCGTTAGTGCTGGCGGCGCTTATTACAACCTTTGTTCTCATGGACTCGGGCGATACAGGCGCGCCCGCGACCGAGGCGCGCACGGCCGTGCCGGTGCGCGTGATCACGCCCGAACGCGCCAGCCACACGGTCAATGTGAGCCTGACCGGCACGGTGACCGCTAGCGCTTTCATCGATCTGGCGCCCCAGGTGGGCGGGCAGGTGACGTCCGTTTCCCCGGCTGTGCGCGCAGGCGGATCCTTCAGCGCCGATGAAGTTTTGTTCGAGATCGACCGGCGCGATTTCGAGATCGCCGAGACCCGCGCGCGCGCCGCCGTGGCTGAAGCGCGCAGCGCGCTCAATCAGCTTGAAGCCGAGGCTGACATCGCCCGGCGCGAGTGGGAGCGCACTTTTCCTGACCGGGAGATCACGCCGCTGGCCGCGCGCGAGCCCCAGCTGGAGGCCGCCCGCGCCCGGCTTCTGGCCGGCGAGGCGGAGTTGGCCCAGGCCCGTCTCAATCTGGAGCGCACGCGGGTGCGATACGCCTTTGACGGCGCGGTCACGGAAAGCCGCATTGAGGCGGGACTTCTGGTGTCTTCGGGCCAGTCCTACGGCCAGGTTTTTGCGCTGGACCGCGTGGAGCTGGTGGCGCCTGCCGCCGCCTCCGAGATCGTCCGCCTGGACGGGGCTGTGGGCCGCGCAGCGCGCATCCGCATTGAAGGCGCTGAAGATGATCTGTCCGGACAGGTGGCGCGCGCCGGAGCCCGGCTCGATCCGCGCACGCGCTTCATCGACCTGTTCATAACGCTTGATGAGGCGCCCCAGGATTTGCGCCCGGGCCTGTTCGCTAACATCGTGGTGGAAGGCCCGGCGCTGGAGGATGTCATGCGCCTGCCCGCCTCGGCGGTGACCGGGCTGGACACCATCTACAGGGTGCGCGATGGCGTGATCGAACGCGCCAGCATCACAGTCCGGGGCCGTGAACGCGGCGGCGTGCTGGCCGAACCGTTTGATCCGGGCGAGGGGGTGATCGTTTCGCCAGTTCCCGACATCATGGTGGGACGGCGCGCTGACATCCTGTCGGAGAATGGCGGGCGGCCATGAGTGATTCGCCCGCCACTCCGCGCTCCCTGACCGAGGATTGGCCTGGCAAGGCGCTCACCGCCTGGTTCGTGCGCAATCCTGTGGCGGCCAATCTTTTGATGGTGCTGTTCCTGGTGGGCGGCGCGCTGAGCGCGGCCACCTTGCCCACCGAAGTGTTTCCCAGCCTGTCGCCGCGCTCGGTCCAGATCGCCGTGATTTATCCTGGCGCCACGCCCGGCGAGGTGGAGGAAAGCGTCACCCGGCGGGTGGAGGAAGCGGTGCGCGGGCTGGACGGGGTGGACCGGGTGCGTTCGGTGGCCTCGGAGGGGCGCGGCACGGTCACGGTGATCCTGCGTGATTTCGCCGACGCCCAGGTGGTGCGCACCGATGTGGAGACCGCCGTCAACGGCATTTCCAACTTCCCGCCCCAGAACGCCGAACAGCCCCAGATTCGCGTGCCCCTGCCCACCACCACCGTGCTCACCCTGGCTTTGACAGGCCCGGTCAGCGAGGCCGAGCTGCGCCGCGCAGGCGAGCAGGCGGAGAACGAATTGCTGGCGCTGGAGGGCATTTCCACCGCGCTATTGCGGGGCGTTCGCGAATACGAGATCGCGATCTCGGTCAGCGAGCAGGCCCTGCGCCGTTTTGATCTGAGCTTTTCTGAAGTCGCCGATGCGGTCAGGGCCGGGTCCGTGGATCTGTCAGGCGGAGAGATCCGCACGGCGGGCGGCGATATTCTCCTGCGCACCGATGCGCGCCGGATCACCGGCGAGGCGTTTGAAAGCATCATCGTGCGCTCAGACCCGTCTGGCGCGCGGGTGCGTCTGAGCGATGTAGCGTCCATCACGGACGGTTTCCGCGAAGACCCGCTGATCTCGCTCTATCAGGGCCGGCCGGCGGTGTTTCTCGACGTGCTCAACCGGCCGGGCGAGGACCTTCTGACCGTGCGCCGCCAGGTGGACGCCTGGCAGGAGGAGGCCATCCTGCCTGCGGGTGTGGATGTATCGCTGGTGATTGATCAGAGCGTCATCTTTGCTGACCGCATCGCGCTGATCACCCGCAACGCCATTCTGGGTTTCACCCTGGTGTTCGTGTTCCTGGTGCTGATGCTCGATCTGCGCCTGGCCTTCTGGGTGGCGCTGAGCGTTCCGATTTCCTTCCTGGGCGGGTTCGCTGTGTTCGGGGCGGCGGGCGTGAGCATGAATTTCATCACCACGTTCGGCCTGATCATCGTGCTCGGCATTGTGGTGGATGCGGCCATTGTGGTGGGTGAGAACACCGACCGCGAACGCGCCAAGGGGCGAACGGGGCGCGATGCGGCCATCGCCGGGGTGACCGGCGTCGCTGCGCCGGTGCTGGTGGGAGTGCTGACCACCATCGCCGCCTTCGGCCCGCTGATCTTCACCGGCGGCACGTTCGGCGAGATCACCCGGCCCATTCCAATCGTTGTGGTGTCCATCCTGGCGGTGTCGCTGGTGGCGGCCTTCCTGATCCTGCCCTCCCAGCTGTCGTCGGGATCGGACTGGTCGCGCGGGCCTCTGGCGCGTCTTCAGGGCGCGGTGCAAGGCGCCGTGCAGGGATTTTCCGACGGCGCGGTGCGGCGCTGGGCGCTGTTCGCGGCGCGCGCCCGCTTGCTGGTCAGCGCGGGCGGGATCGTGATCCTGATCGCCATTATGGCGATCCCGGCGACGGGATTGGTGCGCTTTGTGTTTTTCCCGGCCATCGAGGCTGAACTGATCAGCGCCGATCTGCGCCTGCCCGAGGGCGCGCCGTTCGGGGATACGCGCGCGGCGGCCGAGGCGATGATCCGGGCCGCCGAGGAGATCCAGGCCGAATATGCGGCCCGCGGCGAGCCGGTCATCCGCACCATCACCGCCACCATTGGCGGGCGGACCAGCCAGTTCGGCGGGCCGGGCTCGTCGGTGAGCACCACGGTGGCGGGCAATCTGGCCCAGGTGGAGCTGGTCTTGGAGCCGGCGGCGCGCCGGTCGATCCGCTCCAGCCGCATTGAATCGCTCTGGCGCGAGCGTTTCGGCCCGCTTCCGGGTGTGGAGCGGCTGACCATCATCTCCACCGCCGGGCCGCAGGATCCGGACATAGCCTATGAAATGACCCACCCTGATGATGAGACGCTGGAACGCGCCGTGCTCGATCTGGCCGCCTTCATCGGCGATATCGAGGGCGCGCGCGACATCAATAACGGCTTTGATCTGGGCAAGCGCCAGCTCAATTTCGCCCTGACCCCGGCGGGCGAGGCGGCGGGCCTGACCCCGGCGGACATCGCCCGGCAAGTGCGCCAGGCCTTTTTCGGCGAGGAAGTGCAGCGCATCCAGCGCGGCCGGGACGAGGTGCGCGTGTTCGTGCGCTATCCCGAGGCCGAGCGGCGCGATCTGACCGATCTGGACGCCCTACGCCTGCGCACGCGTGAGGGCCGGGGCCTGCCGCTCAGCGCGGCGGCGGCGGTGACGGAGACCCGCAGCTATACCCGCATCGAGCGTATTGACGGGCGGCGCATCATCGAGGTCACCGCCAATGTGGATACGGATGTGATCACGCCGGGATCGGCGCGCGAGCAGGTGGAGGATTTCCTGCCCGAACTGATCGAGCGCTATCCGGGCCTGACCTGGGAGCTGGCCGGCGCCGGGCGCGAACAGGCCCAGGACTTCGCCAGCCTTCTGATCGGGCTCTTGTTTGCGGTGATCATCATGTATGCGCTGCTGGCCACCCAGCTGCGCAGCTATATCCAGCCGCTGATCATCCTGATCGCCATCCCGTTTGGCGTCGCCGGGGCGATACTGGGGCATCTTATGCTGGGCTTTGACCTCTCCTTCCCGTCCATTTTCGGGATGGTGGCCCTGTCGGGCGTGGTGGTGAACGCCTCCATCGTGCTGATCGACCGCTACAACAAGACGGTGGAGTCCGGTGTGGAGCCGCGCGAGGCCATCGCCGAGGCCTGCGCGCGCCGCTTCCGTCCGGTGGTGATCACCACGCTGACCACCGCGCTCGGCCTGTTGCCGATCATGAGCGAGCAGAGCCCCCAGGCCCAGTTCCTGGTGCCCATGGTGGTAAGCCTTGGCGTGGGGCTGATGTTCGCCTCGGTGGCCATCCTCATGCTGCTGCCGGCGTTTGTGATGGTGATCGAGGATGTGCGCGACAATGCGCTGGCCCAGTGGGGGATGGGTGCGTTTGGCGTGTTTCTGATCGGGTTGATGGCTGCAGGACCATGGGCGGGCCTGGCCGGCGCGCTTCTGGTGGCCGGGATCTATGGTCTGCGCCGGGCCATGAGCCCGTCTGAGCCAGCCTCAGGCTGACGCTTTTCGTTTACGGATGCATGGCGTCAGACGCGCCGGCCCCACAGGCTGCGGATGCGTTCATCCGCTTCGCGGCCCAGATTGAACCAGGCGGTGCGATCGCGCGAGGCGTCCACCACCAGAAGCCGGTCTTCACGCGCCAGCAAATGGCTCAGCTCATTGCGCAGATGGGCCGCGCTCGCCGCCCCGCGCAACAGCCAAACGCCCGGCGTGATCGGTTCGGCGTCGCCGAAATCGGCAAGGGCGGCTTCAAAGCCCGGGGTGCTGGCCGGGCTGAGTTCGGCGACGATGACAAAGTTGGCGGTGCGCGCATCAGACGGCGCCGGGCGCTTCTCGCCCGGGCTGCGGCGCGCCTCGTCCAGCCAGGTTTTCAGCTGGGCGATATCCTGGGCGGAGCGGAACCCGTCCTCGCGCCGGTCCGACACCGTCGAGTGGGCGGCCACCCGCCCCTCGCCGATGAAGGCGCGCATCTGGGCGCCGGTATAGGGGCCGTAGACACGGCCTTCGACTTTGACAAACCAGGACATGGCGATTCCGTCGTCGCGCGGCATTGCTGTTTTCTCCCGGCCCATAATTCCCTCTGCAGGCCAGCTTCTGCTTCATTCGAGGCAAGAATCGGGCCGCTGGCTGTTATTTGGCGATATAATGTGACGTGCGCATGCGGGCAGACGCGCCAATGTCAGTCCGGCGCGGACGCCGTCTGGCCTTGCCGGGGTGTGTCAGGCGGGTCGAACTGGACGGCGAAACCCGTGTCCAGCCAGCGCGCTACGCGCCCGGTCATGCCGCCCACCCGGACCGGCTCACCAATGCGCGGCCGCTCAAGACAGGCGAAGGCCGCGCCGGTGACAGACACATCAGTCACGTCAGCCTGGATGATCACGCCATCGCGCAAGGACAGTGTGGCGCGTCCACGTCCGGGCTTGCGCGGCGCAGTGCGGTCTTCTTTCAGGCCCATGCGCTCCATATTGAAACGCCACGTGATGGCGTCAGCCAGCCGGTCGCGCTTGCGCTGCGTGGTGGCCAGGCGCGCCGCAAAGCCGCCCTTGCCTGCGCGCACCACCTCGCCCTCCATGCGGCCCAGGCCGTCAAACAGCATCACCACGCGTTCGCCGCGCTTGAGCTCGGCCGGGGCGGCGACACGCACGCCGCCGGGAGAGACATCGACCAGGCGGCAAGCGAATTCGCCCTGGCTGGTGCTGAGCGCACGGCCGGGAATGGACAGGCGCACGCGCCGGTGCCGGCGGCGTTCTTCCGCGCCGCGCGCCGCGATCTTGATCTTGCGCCGGTCGAGCCGGCCGGAGATATCGGTGATCTGCGCCATGATCCGTCCGCAATAAACCGGCGGGCATGATCGCGCGTGAGGCTTAAGATTTCGCTATATCAGCCGTCATTGGCCGCCAGCTGCGGGCGCAAGGTGCGCGAGCGGCCGGCGAAGACCGAGACGCTGGGGTCAGGCAGGCGCGCCGGATTGATCAGGCTCACTCTGTGACGCACCACCGGACGCCCGCCCAGGCGCGCGGCGTCCAACGGCTGATAAAGGCCCAGCACCCGGTCGATCTGGCCTTCCGGTCCGCGCAGCGGCAGCACGCTGAGCTCCACCGCGCAGGCGCGCCCGTCCAGCGTCACCGCATCGGCCAGCGCGCTGGCGGGCGCCGGGGCGCTGAGCGCGCCTTCAAGAAGGGCGCTGATCAAGGTGCGGTCATGACCGCTCCACAAGCTGAGAAAGTTCTGGTCGCGGAACTCGCGCTGATGCAGGCGGCACAATCCCGTCCCGGCCAGCCGGAAGACGTGATGGTCCTGGTCCATGCGGCGCAAAAGGAACAGATTGGACAATAAGGCGCCCAGGTCCTGCGGCGCGATGTCAGCGCGCGCCGGGGCCGAGCCGCCGCGGCGTCTCGCATCCCAATAGGCGTGCAGCGTTCTTGAATTCGGGTGCCTCACGATATGGCGTCCTTCAGCTCTACAAGTCCCCCCGCCGTCCTGACGGTCCCGCCCTGAGGCGGTCCGGCGCTGCGGCCCGGCCCTGACTGCAAGCCCCTTGCCAGTTGAGGTGGAAGATCCGGAATGCAGGGAAAATCACCGCCCGGGTCCAAACCGGCCCCCGGCTTGCATGAGGGGTCTTCGAACAGCTTCGGAGACCGCCATGCGCGTTTCATCCCGGCACGCCGCCCTTGCCTCAGTTGTCGCCGCCGGCGTCATGGCCGCCTGTGCGGCTGCGCCCGGCTGGACGCTGACGCCGCCCTCGCCGCCGCCGCCCTCGCATCATCATTGCTGCACCCATCCGGGCGGACCCACCATTCAACCGCCCTCTATCCATATTGGCGGCCCGCGCATCCATGTGCGTGGACCCAATATTCATGTGGGCGTGCACAACTCGCTGAATGTGAACGTCAATGTCCAGGCCAGCGCCTCGGCCAATGCAATGGCCATGGCATCCGGGCAGGCTGGCGCGTCCACCATCGTCTATGCGGGCGGAGGGCATGTGAGCGGAGGCCAGGCGCCCGCCGCCACGGCGCTGTCAGGACTGCGGCTGGCGGGGATGAGTGAACGTTATGAAGAAGAGCGCACCCGTATACGCGAGGAATGGCGCCTGATCCGGGCCATCTGCATTGATGACCGCGGCGCGCCGCATCCGGCCGCGCGCCCGGATCCGTCCGAACGCGCCGATCCCGAATTCGACGGCGAACTGTTCCGTTGCGTTCCGGGTACGGCCTTGCAGGCCACAATGGGCTGGCGCGAGGACGGCGTAGACCGTTTCGAGGGCGGCGAGACCATTATGTGCGAAAAGGGCGAGGCCCTGCGCCATGAGCCGGGCGGGCGGGTGTTCTGCGCCCGCCAGAGCACGCAACGCGACTGTCATGAGCGCTCGCTCCTGCGTCTTCACGGGCCGGGGGTGAAGTGGGTCTATATGCGCTGGGAAGAGCGCTATCGCGAAACCCGCGAGCGCCGCGTCGCCAGCTCCGAAGCCTCCAGCTTCACCTTGATGCTGGACGGGGGCGTGGGCGGCTATCGCTAGCGCCCCGCCGCCCCTTATGGCCCTTTGAGGGCGCCGGCCAGCGTCAACCGCGTGTTTACGCTGGTTGCGAACTTCTGAAGCATTAACGCGGCTTTGAGGTTTTCGCGGTCACATCCCCTGTCAGGCGCCATCCGTTTGCGCGCCAGATGGATTTAAAGGGGCCGTGACTGTCATGAACGCCGTGCGTCTGATCGTGCTCGCTGTTGCAGGGCTCGCCGCCGTGGGCGCGGCTGTGTTCGTGCGCAGCGCCATGCAGCCCCCCGCAACGCCTGCCCCCGCCGCCAGCGAGCAGCCCGCCCCCGCGCCGCGCGTGGAGACCGCGCGGGTGCTGGTGGCCGCGCGCGATATCGCACCGGGCGAGCGGGTCAATGCGAGCGCCTTCCGCTGGGCGCCCTGGCCGGATGAAGCGGTGGCGCCAGGCTATCTCACCCGTGCGCGCCATGCAGACGCCATCGAACAGCTCACCGGCGCAGTGGCGCGTTCAGCCATGGTGTCGGGCGAACCCATTCTGGAGCGCCGCCTGGTCCAGCCCGGACAGGCCGGCTTCATGGCTGCAGTGATCGATCCGGGCATGCGCGCGGTGGCGGTGCCGATCTCGGCGCGCTCGGGCGCGGGCGGGTTCATCCTGCCCAATGACCGGGTCGACATCCTGGTGACCCTGCCGGCCAACGAGAATTTCGCCACCCGCACCGTGGTGGAGAATGTGCGCGTGCTGGCCATCGACCAGCGCCATTCCGAAGAGCGTGACGGCGCGGTGGTGGGCTCCACCGCCACGCTGGAACTGACCCCCAGCCAGGCGCGGGCGGTGTCCATGGCGGTGGCTTCGGGCACGGTCTCGCTGGCGCTGCGCTCTATTGCAGACACAGAAGGCGGCGCCCGCCTGCCCGACGGCGCGGATGAAGAGCGTTCGGGCCGTGTGGTGCGGGTGTTCCGCTATGGCGAGGAACAGCGCGTGGCGCTGGGCGGAGGCGCGCCATGAGAACCCTGCTGAAGACGCTGATCGGACTGACGGCCGCGCTGGCCGCCAGCGCGGGAGCGGCCCTGGCGGCCCAGGCGCCTGCAGAGCGCGCCAACACCATGCAGATCGTGATCCGCGAGCCCGGCGATGGCCGGGTGTCCGAACGTCTCGACCTACCGCTGGGACAGGCCGCCGTTTTGCACCTGCCGGTGGACGCCGCCGAGGTGATGGTCGCCAATGACAGCGTCGCCGACGCCGTGGTGCGCACCCCGCGCCGGGCCTTGCTGCTGGGCCAGGCTGTGGGGCGCACGAATATTTTCTTCTTTGATGCGGACGGCCAGATCATCCTGGATCTCGACGTGCGTGTGGAGCGCGACATGGCGGGCCTGCGCGAGGCGCTGACCCGGTTCGTGCCCGGCGGACGCATCGAAGCCGAAAGCATGAACGCCAATATCGTCCTGTCAGGGACCGTGCCCTCGGCCTCGGCGGCGGATGCGGCGCTGCAGGTGGCCCGGCGCTGGGCTGATGATCCTGACCAGGTTGTGTCCTTCCTGGCTATTGAAGGGCGCGAGCAGGTGATGCTGCGCGTGCGCATCGTGGAAATGAAGCGCACCATTGTGCGCCAGCTGGGCGTCAATCTGGCCGCCGACCTGTCCACGGGCGGGGCTACGCCCACCGTCAACCGGATCAATACCGACAACGCCTTCGGCCTGGCGGGCGCTTCGCTGGGCGGTCTGTCGGGCAGCATGGACCTGCTCAATGCGCTGGGCGGCAATACGCGCCTGGGCGCCACCCTGACCGCGCTGGAGCGTATCGGGCTGGTGCGCACCCTGGCCGAGCCCAATATCACCGCCATCTCCGGCGAGGCGGCGCAATTCCTGGCCGGCGGCGAGTTCCCGGTGCCGGTCGGGCGCGATCGTGACGGCAATATCACCATCGAATTCAAACCCTTCGGCGTGGGTCTGGGCTTTACGCCTGTGGTCCTGTCGGAAGGGCGCATCTCGCTGCGCATCTCCACCGAGGTGTCCGAGCTGTCCAATGAAGGCGCCATCTCGCTGGGCGCCACGCCCCAGTTTGACGGCCAGGGCAATGTGATCGGCACGACAGGCGGGATCACCATCCCGGCGCTCAGCGTCAACCGCACCCAGACCACGGTGGAGCTGCCCTCGGGCGGCAGCCTGGTGATTGCGGGCCTGATCAAGGAAGAGACGCGCCAGGCCATGGACGCGGTGCCGGGCATTGAACGCTTGCCGGTTCTGGGCTCGCTGTTCCGCTCGCGCGACTTCGCCAATAACGAGACCGAGCTGGTGGTGCTGGTCACCCCCTATCTGGTCGATCCGGTCAATCCGGGCGCGCTGGAAGAGCCCGGCGAGGGCTTCGCCGCCGCCTCGATGGCCTCAAACCTGATCCTCGGGCGCCTGAACCGCGTCTACGCCGCGCCGGGCGCGCGGGTGGACGGACGCGGCTGGACCGGCCCGGTGGGCTTTGTGCTGGAGTGATGGTCATGACTGCCTTTCGAGTGTTGTCCGCCCTGGTCGTCGCTGCGGTCCTGAGCGCCTGCGCGTCCCAGGAGCCCCGCGCCCTGCCCCGGGCGAGCGCCGTGCCGGAAACCGTACGGGTGGAAATGGCTTATGACGCGCGTGATAACGGATTGACCTGGGCGCAGCTGGACCTGATCGCGGCGGTGGCCAGCGAGTACAAGGCGCGCGGTCATGGGCCGCTGGTGATTTCCTATCCCCAGAACTCGCCCGGCGGGGGTGCGGCCATCGCCGTGATCGCCGATGCCCGGGCCCAGCTGTTCGACCATGGGCTGGACTGGCGGGCCATAACCGGCGGCGCTTATGATGCGCGTGGGCGTTCGGGCGCGCCGATCATCTTCTCCTTCACCCGCTATCAGGCCAGCGTGCCGGTATGCGACCGCAGCTGGCCGGACCTGCGCAATGCGCCGCCAGGGCGCGCCTGGCCGGAGTTTGGCTGCTCCACAGCCGCCAATCTGGCCGCCCAGGTTTCCGATCCGCGCGATCTGGTGGCGGCGCGCACCATGGAGGCGTCTGACGCGGCGCGCCGTGAAGTCGTGATCGAGCGCTATCGTCAGGGTCAGCCCACGTCCAGCCAGCGCAGCGCGGAAGAGAGCGGCACAGTCTCCACCGCGGTGGGAAATTAGGGGGCGATCCATGGCCAGTCACGCCGACGCCTTCCGCGACGATAGCTTCGAGGCCGGGGACGAGTTCCTGGACGCCGATCTGGAGATCGCCGACGCCAACGACCCTTTCCTTGATGCTGACTCCATTGAGCGGCGCATGCTGGGCGAGGACTTGAACGAGTCCGCATCGGCAGCGCATAGGCCCGCCCCTGCCGCCGCGCCTGACCGGGATGCATTGCGTCCGTTCGGCGCGCGTCTGGCCGAGGCCAATCAGGCGCCTCAAGAGGACCGGCTTGAGCTTGATGCAGACTTTGCTGCACCGGCTAGCGCACAGCCTGCCTCACCGGCCCAGCCTGTTTCACCGGCGCCGGCGCCCGCGCGCGCAGCGCCGAGCCTGGCCGCCGTTGAGGGCGGGCTTTATGGCGAGGTGGACGGTGAGGAGGATGCAGCGCTGTTGCATCAGCCCGTGCCGCGCATCGCCATCCAGGCCTTCTGCGAGCGCCCCGAGACTGGCCAGCTGATCCATCGCGCCGGTGCGGACCGGCGTCTGTCACGCGCCCACCTGACGGTGGAGCTGGGCGGGCTGGCCAGCGCTATCGAGCGCTTCCATGACGCCCAGACGCCCGAATTGCTGATTGTCGAAACCGGCATGCGCGGGCGCGAATTGTTCGCCCAGCTCGACGAGTTGGCGAGCGTCTGTGATGCGGACACCAAGGTGGTGATCATTGGCGCGGCCAATGACATCTCCCTCTATCGCGAGCTGATGCGCCGGGGGGTGAGCGAATATCTCGTCCCGCCCATGTCGCCCCTGCACCTGATCAAGACCATCGCCGGATTGTTCCTTGACCCCGATGCGCCCTTCGCCGGCCGCGCGCTGGCCTTTGTGGGCGCCAAGGGCGGAGTGGGCTCGTCCACTGTGGCGCACAATGTCTCCTGGCACCTCACCGAGTCGCTTCAGAGCGACGCCGTACTGGTGGATCTGGACCTGTCTTTCGGCACGGCGGGCCTGGATTTCAACCAGGACCCGGCCCAGACCATCGCTGAGGCGCTGGCTCAGCCCGACCGGCTGGATGACGCGCTACTGGACCGGCTATTGGTGAAATGCACCGAGCGATTGTCCCTTTTCTCGGCCCCGGCCACGTTGGAAAGCGACTGGGATTTCGACCCGGAAGCCTTCGATCAGGTGCTGGAAAAGGTGCGCCGCCAGGCGCCCTTCGTGACGCTGGACGTGCCTCACGCCTGGAGCCCCTGGGTGCGCCGCACCCTGTTGTCTGCGGATCAGGTGATCGTCACGGTGACGCCCGATCTGGCTTGTCTGCGCAACGCCAAGAACCTGTTCGATCTGGTGCGCCAGGCCCGGCCCAATGACGAACCGCCCAAAGTGGTGGTCAATATGGCCGGATGCCCCAAGAAACCCGACATTCCGCTGAAGGATTTCGCCGATGCGCTGGGCGCTGCGCCGCTGCTGGTGCTGCCGTTTGACCCGGCCCTGTTCGGCAAGGCGGCCAATAACGGCCAGATGATCGGCGAGGTCGATCCCAAGTCCCGGCCTGCCGAGGGCTTCGCCCATCTGGCCAGCCTGCTGGCCGGGCGGTCGCCTGCGCCGGCGCGCCGCAAATCCCTGTTTGGCTCCCTGTTCTCGAAAGGCTGAAGCTCCGCGCCATGTTCGGAAAGCGCCCGCCCGGATCATCTGACGGCCCCAAATCCTTCGGGTCCGCCGCCGCCCGCCCCCCGGCCGGGGCGGATGTGGCGGTGCGCGAGCGCGCGCCTGCGCCTGAACCGGCTGCGCCCCGTCCAGCGCCAGCGCCAGCGCCCGCGCCTGCTGCGGCGCCCGCCCGCCCGCGCGCCGAGATGAAGCCGGCTCCGGCCCGGCGCAAGGCGCAGGAGACTGAACGCGTCGGCGCCGAGCGCTCGACCGAGTACTATGCGATCAAGACCACGATCTTCAACGCGCTGATCGACACCATCGATCTCAGCCAGCTGGCGCGCCTGGACAACGCCACCGCGGCGGACGAGATCCGCGATATCGTCACCGAGATCATCTCGATCAAGAACGTGGCCATGTCCATCGCCGAGCAGGAACAGCTGCTTCAGGATATCTGTAATGATGTTCTGGGCTATGGCCCGCTTGAGCCGCTGCTGGCGCGCGACGACATCGCCGACATCATGGTCAATGGCTCGGGCCATGTGTTCATCGAGGTCAATGGCCGGGTCAAGAAGACCAATATCCGCTTCCGCGATAACGGCCAGCTGATGAATATCTGCCAGCGCATCGTGTCCCAGGTGGGCCGGCGCGTGGATGAAAGCTCGCCGATCTGCGATGCGCGCCTGGCCGATGGCAGCCGGGTCAACGTCATCGCGCCGCCGCTGGCGCTGGACGGGCCGACCCTGACCATCCGCAAATTCAAGAAAGACAAGCTCAAGCTCTCCAACCTGGTGGAGTTCGGCTCCATCTCGCCCGAAGGCGCGCGGATTCTCGAGATTATCGGGGCCTGCCGGGCCAATGTGCTGATCTCGGGCGGCACGGGCTCGGGCAAGACCACGCTCCTCAATTGCCTGACCGGCTTCATCGGCGAGGAAGAGCGCATCATCACCTGTGAGGACGCGGCCGAGCTGCAGCTTCAGCAGCCCCATGTGGTGCGCCTGGAAACCCGCCCGCCCAATCTGGAGGGCCAGGGCCAGGTGACCATGCGCGATCTGGTCAAGAACTGCCTGCGCATGCGCCCCGAGCGCATCATCGTGGGCGAGGTGCGCGGCCCGGAAGCCTTCGACCTGTTGCAGGCCATGAATACCGGCCATGACGGGTCCATGGGCACGCTGCACGCCAACAGCCCGCGCGAGGCGCTCTCGCGGATTGAATCCATGATCACCATGGGCGGCTATAACCTGCCCACCAAGACCATCCGCGAGATGATCTCGGGCTCCATCGATGTGATCGTCCAGGCCGCGCGCCTGCGCGACGGCACGCGCAAGATCACCCACATCACCGAAGTGCTGGGGATGGAAGGCGATGTGATCATCACCCAGGACCTGTTCCTGTACGAGATCACCGGCGAAGACGCGGACGGCAATATCACCGGGCGTCACGTCTCCACCGGCATTGCGCGGCCCAATTTCTGGGACCGGGCGCGCTATTTCGGCCTGGAGCAGGCGCTGGCCGAAGCGCTCGACGCGGCGGAGGCTTGAGATCATGGGGGGCGACGCCGCCTTCATCCTGGCTGCGGTCTGCGCCTTCGTGGCGGTGGCCGCCGCCGGCTTCGCCCTGGTCCCGGGCGATACGGGCAAGGCGCGCAAATCGCGCATGGCTGTTGCGGTGGGCGAGCCGGTCAGGCGCGGGGCGCGCAAAGTGGCCGCGCTCGACAGCGCCGCTCAGAAGCGCAAGCAGATCCAGGAAACCCTGAAAGATCTCGAGGACCGCCAGAAGGCGGAACGCAAGAAATCCCTGACCCTGAAAGCGCGCCTGGAGCAGGCCGGGCTGAAGGCC
Organism: Alkalicaulis satelles; assembly: GCF_008630495.1. Lineage (GTDB taxonomy): Bacteria > Pseudomonadota > Alphaproteobacteria > Caulobacterales > Maricaulaceae > Oceanicaulis > Oceanicaulis satelles. The sequence goes on along the minus strand of NZ_VWOJ01000003.1, from coordinate 36,871 downwards.
ACCCCGGTTCAGTTCTGGCTCGCTTCCGCTGCGCTGGGGGCGGGCGGGGCGCTGGCGATCATGGCCGCCGGGCTGCACATTCTGATGGCGCTGGCGGTGGGCTTTGTCGCCGGGCTGGGCCTGCCGCGCTGGGTGCTGGGCATGATGCGCAAGCGGCGTCAGGCGCAATTCACATCCCATTTCGCTGATGCGCTGGACATCATCACCCGCGGCATCAAGTCCGGCCTGCCGCTCAATGAGTGCCTCAAAGTCATCGCCCGCGAGGCCGAAAGCCCGGTGCGCCAGGAGTTCCAGTTGCTGGTGGAAGGCGTTCAGGTCGGCGTTGAGCTTGATGAGGGGCTGCGCCGGATGATGGCCCGCATGCCCCTGCCGGAGCTGTCGTTTTTCATGATCGTGCTGGTCATCCAGCAAAAGACCGGCGGCAATCTCTCCGAAGCGCTGGGCAATCTCTCAGCCGTGCTGCGTGCGCGCAAGATGATGCGCGAGAAGGTCGCGGCCCTGTCCTCGGAAGCCAAGGCGTCGGCCTTCATCATCGGCTCCTTGCCGCCGGCTGTCGCCGGCATGGTCTCGGTGATGTCGCCGTCCTATATGGCGCCGCTTTTCACCACCCCGATTGGCCAGCTCCTCTTGATGGGCGGGGTCATGTGGATGGGCATCGGCATCATGGTCATGCGCGGCATGATCAATTTCAAAATGTGAGGCGGAGGCGCACATGACCGCATTCGCCGAATGGATCACCCAGCCGCAGAACCTGTTCGCGGTGATCGCCGCTGTCCTGGTGTTCGCCACCGTGCTGACCCTGTCGGCGCCGTCCATGAAGTCGGACAATCTGTCCAAGCGCATGAAGCAGGTGGCCAACCGGCGCGAAGAGTTGCGGCGCAAGTCGCGCGAGGCCCTCGAGCGGGAGAAAGCTTCGGGCCTGCGCGGCAAGGACACGCGCAGCCCGTTCCGCAAGGTGGTGGAAAGCCTCAACCTGCAGAAACTGCTCGAAGACCCCAATCTGAAGACCAAGCTGATCCAGGCTGGCATGCGCGGGCAGGGACCGGTCTTCGCCTTCTATTTCGCGCGCTTCGTGATGCCTTTCATCCTGTTTGCGGTGGCCGCGCTGTATCTGTTCTTCGTCAATGATTTCGACCTGACCGGCATGCAGCGCCTGACCATCGCCATGGGATCGGCGGTGCTGGGCTATTATGCGCCTGCGCTTTACCTGTCCAATATCGGCCAGAAGCGCCGCGAGTCCATCATGCAGGCCTTTCCCGATGCGCTCGATCTGCTCCTGATCTGCGTGGAGGCGGGCATGTCCATCGAGGCGGCGTTCCAGAAGGTCGCTGGCGAGATCGGGTCGAGCTCCATCGAGCTGGCCGAGGAATTGTCCCTGACCAATGCCGAGCTGGCCTATCTCCAGGAGCGGCGCCTTGCCTATGAAAATCTCGCTGCGCGCACCGGCCATCCCGGCGTGAAGGCGGTGGCCACCGCCCTGATCCAGGCGGAACGCTATGGCACGCCGCTGGGCCAGGCCTTGCGGGTCATGGCCAAGGAAAACAGGGATATGCGCATGAGCGCAGCCGAGAAGAAGGCCGCCGCCCTGCCCGCCAAGCTGACCGTGCCGATGATCGTGTTCTTCCTGCCGGTGCTGTTCCTTGTGATCATGGGGCCGGCGGCGCTCAATTATCAGAACATGTAGGCCAAAGCCCTTGCGGGCGCTCAAGCCCCTTTCGCCTGCGCTGTGATTGGCGCTAGGGTGCCGCCTCACGATCCCTATCCAGCGGGAGGAACCCGCGCCATGTTTGGCGGTGACAAGGCGGCCCAGCGCCGCCGGGACGAGATGCGCCTGGCCAGCGAGGCCGCCGACCACGCCCTGGAGGCGCTTGCGGCGGGCGATATGGCGCGTGCGCGCCGCGAGCTGTCGGCGGCGCCGAAGAAAATCGCTCTGGCCGATGGCGGCTGGAAGCCGTTGATGGCCTCCGCCGTGATTGATCTGGCCGCCGGCAAGCGCCGCCCGGGCCTGGAAAAGCTCATGCTCGTGTGCGACGGCCTGGACGACACCAGCCTGTCGCGCGACGACAAGGCGTATTTGCGCCTGTATGCGCTTTATCGCGCCATCGACGCCAGCAAGGACGGGCGCGCCCCGCGCGAACTGCGTGACAGGGTGGAGGATTTCCGCTTTGATCACACGCTGGTCAGCGGTGATCTCAAGGCGCGCTTTCCGCTCAAGAAGGTCGAGGAGACCAGCCCTGCACCCCCGCCCATGGCGCCGCCGCCCTCCTCGGGCGAGCCGTTCTGAGGCGCGCCCTCATTTGCGCAAGCCGGTTCTGCGCGGACACGCCCTCGCACGGACCGGCGCCATCTGATACAGGCCTCTCACCGATTTCTCCCCTTGGCGGAGCCTGGACATGGAATTTTTCGATTTCGCTCTCATGACGGCGGCCTTCGTCACGTTTTTCGTGGTGATCGACGTGCCGGGCGTGGCGCCCATCTTCGCAGGGCTGACCGATGGCGCGAGCCAGAAGCACCGTACGAAAATGGCCATCAAGTCGGTGGCCATCGCCACGCTGGTGCTGGTGGGCTTCGCCTATGGCGGGGAGTGGCTGCTGGGCGCGCTGCATATCAGCCTGGACGCGTTCCGTGCGGCGGGCGGCGTGCTGCTCTTCCTCATCGCGCTCGACATGATCTTTGAAAAGCGCACCAAGCGCCGCGAGGAGCGCGCCGAAAAATTGTCAGGCGAAGATCACGAACATGAAGACATTTCCGTCTTCCCCATGGCGATCCCCATGATCGCCGGCCCTGGCGCCATCGCCTCCATCATGCTGTTCATGTCCCAGTCGGACTCAGCAGGCGCTCAGATCTCGGTGCTGATCGGGCTCGGCGCCAATCTGCTGATCTGTCTTCTGGTATTCCTGATGATCGGCCCGGTGATGAAGCTCATGGGCGACACCATCGCGGCGATGATCACGCGCATTCTGGGTGTGATCCTGGCCGCGCTCGCCGCCCAGTTCATCTTTGACGGCATACGCGGCGCGCTTCTGGGCGGGTGAGCAAGGCGGGGGCGCAAGGACTGCGTTAACCATCCCTGAATACCGGATTTTAGCCCTTTTACGCCATGATGGCGCCCTGAATTGTCAGGAGCATGGCGTCATGATGAGCGTGCGTGTGATCCTTCTGAGCGCCTCTGTTCTGGCCGGTCTGGGCGGACTGGCGGCGGGCGCGGCGTTTCTGATCGAGGGGGCGGTGGCCCAGGCCGTGGCCTTCACCTGGCCAGGCATCGCCGGCGCCGTGGCGTTTGCGCTGGCCGCGCCGGGACGCCAGAGCGAGCAAGCTTAAAACTCCACACCCGGCGCCTCGCTGGCGCGCAGGCGCGCGCGGCGGGCCTTGTGGTCGGGCATTAGCTGATCCATCAGCGCATGAAAGCGCGGCGAGTGGTTCATCTCGATGAGATGGCAGGCCTCGTGGGCGCACACATAATCGATCAGCGCTTCGTCATAGGCGATCAGGCGCGCATTCATCCGGATCGAGCCGTCCGCCGAGCAGCTGCCCCAGCGTGAGGCCTGTTCGCGCACCCGCACCACCGGGCGCGGCGCGCCCAGCCTGTCAGCGTAACCGGTCACCTTGGGCGCCATGAGCTCCAGCGCCGCGGCGCGCCGCCAGCGCGCCAGCGCCCGGCGGACGGTCGCCGCGCGCAGCTCGGGGTCCAGCGCCTGATCCACCCGCACGTCCAGCACGCCTTCGCCCTGTTGAAGCGCGGTGCGCGCCCGGGCGTGGGCGGTGACGCGCAAGGTCAACACCCCGCCCAGCCAGCCGATCTCCTCGCCATCCACGCCTTGCAGCTGCGGCCGCGCCGCGCGCCGGGCCTCACGTTCCAGCCGGTCGAGAATCCAGCCCGCCTTCTCGCGCACTACACGATCAGCCTCGCTGACCCCGGCGAAGCGCGGCAGGGTCACGCTCAGGCCGTCCGGCCCCACCTTGAGGCCGATCGTGCGCCGGCGCGAGGAGCGCGCCAGCGTATAGGCCAGCTCGCGCTCGCCCAGGCGAATCGTGCGGATCGTCATGGGGCGATGATAGCGCGCCCGGGCGCACTGCGCAGCCTGGCTGGCGTGCTGCCGCGGTCAGGGCGCTTTGTGGATGCGGCCATTGGCCATCACGAAGCCGACCTGCCAGACCGCCGAGATGTCCTCCAGCGGATCGGCGTCCAGCGCGATGATGTCAGCAGCCAGGCCCGGCGCAATCCGCCCGGTTTCCTCCTCCAGGCCCAGATGGCGCGCCGCCGTGATGGTGGCGGTGCGCAAGGCTTCCATGGGGGTCATGCCCGCCTCGACATAGAGCTCGAACTCGCGCGCATTGTCCCCGTGGGCCGAGACCCCGGAATCGGTGCCGAAGGCGATAGTCACCCCGCCCCGGTGAGCCTGGCGCACCATGTCGAGCATGCGCGGCCCCACTTCCAGGGCCTTGGCGCGCTGGAACGGCGTCATCCAGCCGGAATCGGCCTGCAGGGTGACCCATTCGCCGGCCATGGCGGTGGGCACCAGAACGGCGTTGTTGCGCCGGAACAGGCGGATGGATTCCGCATCCAGGAAGGTGCCGTGCTCGATGGAATGACCCCCGGCGCGCAGGAAGGCGTTGACCCCGCTCACCCCGTGGGCGTGAGCGGTGACGCGCCGTCCCATCATGCGCGCAGCCTCCACGATGGCGGCGAGCTCTTCTTCGAAGAATTGCAGCTCCACGCCCGCGCCGGTGGACGACAACACCCCGCCCGTGGCGGTGATCTTGATCATGTCCGCGCCTTCCTGGACCAGCTGGCGCACGGCGCGCGCGCAATCATCCGCGCCATTGCAGGCATAAGGGCTGCCCTGGCTGCGCAGCACCTCCACGCTCCAGCCATTGATGTCGCCATGCCCGCCGGTAGGCGTCACCGCGCCGCCTGCAATGCGCAGGCGCGGCCCCGAAACCAGCCCCTCGCCGATGGCCCGCTGCAGTGCGCGGATGGCCTCCATGTCCGCTCCCACATCCTGCACGGTGGTGAAGCCCGCCATCAGGGTGCGCCGGGCGTATTGCGCGCCCTGAAGCGCGCGGTCAGCGCTGGAATCGGTGAACACGGACAAGCGCCGGTCCGGCCCCTGCTGAGAGGTGATGTGCACATGGGAATCGATGAAGCCCGGCAACACCCAGCGGTCCGACAGGTCCACGATATCGGCGCCGTCACCGGTGACGAAGCCGTCCTCGATGGCGCTGATGCGCCCGTCCTGGACGATCACCGAGACCTGGCTGCGCGGGCGTTCATCGCCAGGCGCCGCGATCAGGACGCCGGCATGGATGATGGTGACGGAGGCTTCATCCGCGGCGCGCGCACCGGGCGCGAACGACAGGGCCAGTCCTGCGGCCAGCGCAGCAAGAACACGGATCATGCAAGCCTCCCAAGCGTTTGTGATTTCGGCGCAGTGTCGCGCCCGCTTGGGCCGGGTGTCAATTCTCGCCTATCTCAGAAACGGCAGGAGGCTGACCTGGGTGAGCATGGAGAAGGTGGCGGCAGACACTTCCACGGCATTTTGCGCCTGGGTCAGGCGGGTGGCGGCCTGGGCCATGTCGGCCTCCTCCAGATCAGCCAGCATGCGCTTGAGATAATCCTCGCGCGCCTTGTGGCCGCGCACCGAAGCCTCCACACGCGCCTGTTTGGCGCCGTTCTCGCCCATGGCTTCGTTGATCCGCTCGAAAGCGGAGATGGCGTTGGCGATCTCGGTCTGGATGAAGGACTGCTGGCTGGAATTCATGGGGCCGTCAAAGGGGCCGTCCGGCCCGTCATTGAAATCGGCCAGACGCCGGAATACGCCCATCAGATCGCCGGCGACTTCGGCTGCGGTCCGGTTCACTTCAATGGTGAGATTATCGTCGATCTGGGCGGTCTGGCGCCGTGAGGCGCTGGAGAAGGCGTCCATGGGATCGCCCAGCGCCTGCAGCTGTCCCAGCGTGGTGATGTTGACCGGCTGGGCGTCGGTGCGCACACCGCCAAACACATGGGAGCCGTTGAAACGGGTGTTGAGCGCGATCACAACCCGGTCAAAGGCTTCCTGGACCTTGTTCATCAGGAAGGTGCCGTCAGATGTGGTCAGCGTCTCGCGCAGATCCGTGGCGGCTTCGGACAGTTCGCGATAGGCCAGATCCTGAACCGCCAGCCGGTTTTCAAGGCGGGTATTGGCCGAGACATAGCTGTCGACCCGGGTCTGGGCGGCGCGCGTGGAGATGATGACTTCGGCGCTGTTGCCATAGCCTTTCAGATCGGGCGCCTTGCGTCCGGTGGAGACCTGCTCGCGGGCGTCGAAGGCTTCGCGCTGGGCGCGCATCAGATCCATCAGTGCGGACTGGGCGGCGGCCTGGGTGGAAATTCTCATGAGCGTGAGCCCTCTAGACCATGTTGAGCAGGGTGTCGGTCATTTCCTTGGACGCCTGGAGCAGGCGCGCCGAGGCGTTATAGGCTTGCTGGTACAGGGTCATGCGGGCGAGCTCCTCGTCCAGATTGACCCCTTCCACATCCGAGCGCTTGGCGTCGGCGGCTTTCTTGACCGACATGGCGGCGGCCTCGTTGCGCTCGGCGCGTGCGGCGCGTGCGCCGACGTCTCCGGCCAGGCGTGAAGCGTATTCCACCGGGCTGGCCATGCCGCCCACCAGCCCGCCTGCTCCGGCATAGCGGCGTTTTTCGGTAAGCGCATTGAACAAGGCCTGACCGCCGCGGCTGTCGCCTTCACTGAGCACCAGATCACCCGGCGCGCTGGCGGCGTTGAGATCGAGCTTGCCGAAGGCCAGGCGCGAGGAGTCGGCGCGTACCGCCGGGTTGACGCTAAAGCTCTCCGCGCGGGTCATGCGCGCTGCGTCGCCCATCCCAAATATCTGGGAGAAGGACAGCCCGGTGGCGCCGCGCTCGGTGGAGTCCCTGTTCAGCTCCACCTTGAAATTCTGGTAGCCCGGCGCAGGCTGGAAACTCAGCGTCCCGTCCGCATCCAGCGAGAACTGTCCATACAGGCCCAAGCCGCCAGCCGGGCTGTTGAGCGCGTTGATCTGGTCCTGCAGGCTTGCGCCGGTGACCGGGACGCTCACCTCGCCCGCCTTGCGCCCGTCGGGGGTGTAGATGGAAAAGCCCAGCTCGCCGCCGGCATTGAGCCCGTGAGGGCTGGCGGCGCTGAGGCCGGTCTCGAAAAAGCCGGGCCGGGGCGAACCCACCAGATCATTGAGCCCGAACATGTGGGCGAAGCCGCGCCCGCCAATGGAAGCCGGATCGTCGGGATCCTGCAGGGCGGCCAGGCCGTGAGAGGGGTCAGCGGCCGACAGGCTCAGCCGGCCATTGACGAAGCTGGCGCTCGCCGCCCCGCCGAACTCCGTGTTCAGCGCATTGACCAGATCGGCGATGGAGGCGGCGGGGGCGCCGTTGACCGTAAACCCGGCGCCTGTCACGCCCACATCCACCCGTGTGACCAGCTCGCCGGATGCATTGACCACGGCCAGTGAAGCCTGGCCGGAACCCGTCAGCACGTCGCTGGCCAGAAAGCCGGTATTGCGTCCTTCCAGCGCGTTGGGCGGGGGGTAGGAGGCGGCGTCATTATGGGCTGCATTGAGCGCGTCGGCTGCGCCCGCAGCCATTTCCGCAAGCCCGCCCGCGATGGCCGGCAGCTCGATATCGCGCAAATCCAGAAGCCCGCGCAGCTCGCCCGAGCGGATCGAAGGCGTGATGTCAGCGACAGCGCCTGAGGCCGAGACCACAGCGGTGATGCGCCCGTACTCGACCCCGTAAGCGCCCGTGCCTGCGGGCACATAGCGCAGCTCCAGCCGGGAATTGTCCAGAAGGCTCACCCCGTCCTGGGTGCGCACGAACAGGCGGCCATCGCTCTGGCGCTCTCCGCGCACATCAATGTAATTGGATAGCTCGTCCATCAGCTCGGCCTGGCGGTTGAGCGTGCCGGTGGTGTCAGACGCGGTGGCGGTCAGGGTCTGGGCCTGGGCGTTAAGGCTCTGCAATTCCTTGATGATCTCGTTGATCCGGAAAACGCCCGTTCCGATGCGCTGATCGGCTTCGTCGCGCATGGTGCGCACTTCAGCTGACAGGCGCGAGGCCTCGTCAAAGAAACTCTGTATGTCCGACGCCGCGCTCAGGCGCGAAACCCGGTCGGCGCTGTCGGCGGCGGCGGCGCCCAGCGAGGCCATGATCTGGTTCATGCGCCCGAACAGAGAGCCGGGATCATCCGTGGCGCCGAATTGCGATTGCAGCCGGTCCAGAGAAGCCGCCAGCGCCTTGGAGGCCGCCGCATCCGAGGCTGCGCGCATGGCGGCGCCGGTCAGATAGATGTCGGAGACGCGCTGGATGCCGTGGACCATGACGCCTGCGCCCATGCCGCCGGAGCTGCGCGAGGTCTGGGACAGCTCTGAGCGGGCGTAGCCGGGCGTGTTGACGTTGGCGACATTGTTGGAGGATGTGCGCATGCCCAGCTGGGCCGCTTGCAGGCCGCTGAGCGCGCTGCCGATGATTCCGTTGAGCGACATCAGCACGCTCCCATGGTCTGCAAGGCGGCAGGGCCTGCCGGGCGGACGGCAATTCCTGCCGGGGCCAGACGCGCCTGCCGATCTGCCGCAAGAGCAGGTATTTTCGCGCATCTATATGTAAAGAATGATCTTTCTGGCATGGCCCTGATCGTCCTGTCATGGCGGCGAGCGCCGGTCATGGGTATAACAGCGCAAGGGACGGGCCAGCCGGGCCGCACCCCGGAAAGGGCGGCAGGAATCGCCCCTGTCACCCGTCAGAATCTGCCGGGCGGCAGGGCCAGAGCGGGCGGAAGTAAATTTTATCACATTGATATAATTGAATTATTTGGTCTGTCCGTTTTGGCGCGGGCCTTGCTAGCCGGTATCTGTCAGCCTGCGCCCAAAGCGTGCGGGCGGTTTCAGACGCGGCAAAAGGCGGCGCACATGAGCTTCAGAGGCCTGATTCATGCCGCTTGCGGCCCAACTCCATTTAGCGCTTGCGCCGGACGCTGTGGCGGGCCGGAGCGCGGGGCGTACGCCTGACGGGGATGGCGCGTTCCAGGCGCTCCTGAGCGAGGGCCGTGCAGGGGACAAGGCTGCGTCTGGTGAGGGGATGGAGGCGCATGCTGCACGCGCGCCTATCCCCGTTTCATCGGTACAGGAAACGTCGATTTTCGTATCAAAAGAGCCCGATTTCGTATCGAAAAACCCGGATTTCGTATCAAAAAAGCCCGTTTTGGCGCCAAGCCAAGATGATGCGCCCTCGCGCCTGATGATGACCGGGGCGGCGAGCGGGCTTGTGATCCAGATTCCGTCTGATGAAACCCCGCACGCCGGCGAGCAGGCTGCTCCTCTGCCCCAGGGGTCCGGGGTTGAGGCGGATGCGCTGCCGCCGGCGCCCCAGGAGGCTGGGTTTGAGGCGGACGCGCCGCTCAAGGAGGCGCCTGACGAGGCTGATGCGATGTCCGCCCCGTTTGAGCGCATGCCCGAGCCGAAGGCCACCCGGGACGGAGCTTCCCAAGCTGACCGAACGAAAGCCCGGGAGGCGGCGGAGCCGGATGACAAGCTGGCGCAGGAGCCCTCCCGCACCGTCCGGGCCGAAGCGCCGCCTCCTGACCTGACGCTGTCACAGGAGAGCGCCGAAGCGCCGCCTGCCCGGCCCGCGCCCGAGGGGGCCGCGGAACTGGTGCAATATGAAGTCACGCCGCCCTGGACGCCGCCCCGGACGCCGTCCGGGCCGGTCAGTGCGCCAGAACCCCGTTCCGCCCCTGAGGCCATGACCGCCCCTGCCGCCCCGGGGGAAGAAGACGCTGAGGCCGGGGAGCAGGCCGAAACAGATACTGTAGCGCAAACGCATGACGCCGCGCTGATGGCGCAGGCGGCGCAAGAGGGCGAGATCCAGGCGCGCCGTCCGGCCCGCGGGGAGGCTGACAGCCTGGCCGCGAAGGTCCAGGACGCGGCGGGCCGCACGGGCCAGCCCGCGCCGGCGCGCCAGGGGGCTCCATCGGGGTCCGCAAACCCGCAGGGCGCCCAGACCCAGGCTTCAGCCCAGACAGCTCAGCCGTCCGCCGCCCCGCCCGCAGCGGCCCCCGATGGCGCTGAGGCGTTCGAGCGCCTGATGCAGGCGCGCGCCGGATCGGAGCCAGGTTTGCCGCGCTCGCCCGAACGCGCCCTGGATCGCGCTGGCGAACCACCGCTGGACACCGCCGCGCGCAGCGCGGTGGAGCGCGCGGGCGAGACCATGCGCCCGTCCGCGCCGCAACCGCCGGGCGCGCCCGCGCGGTTTGCGCCCCATACGCCCCAGCATCTGGCCGCCCAGATCGTGCGCCGCCACGTGGAAGGCGCGCGGGTGTTCGAGATCCGTCTTGATCCGCCCCAGCTGGGCCGGGTCGGTGTGCGGCTGGAAATGGGCGCCGACCAGACGGTCAAGGCCGTGCTGAGCGCGGAACGGCCTGACACGCTGAGCGAATTGCAGCGCAGCGCGCGCGATCTTGAAAAAGCGCTGAGCGAGGCCGGGCTGCAGCTGGGCGAGAATGCCCTGTCCTTTTCCCTGGGCGGTGAGCGCCAGGACGGGGAGGCGCAAGGCGAGGGGGGCTCCGCGCCTGGCGCAGGCCGGGTGTTGCAGGTGGAAACCGCAGCGCCCGCAAATCCGGACGCGGCGCTCTACGGCTTCGCCCTGGCTGCGCGCGCCGGCGTGGACATACGGGCATGAGCGAGGCGGACGCGATGAGACTGAAGACCAATATCCGGCCTGCGGGCCCCGCCAGAGACGACAGGGAGGCCATGCGCCATGGGACTTGATCTCAATCCGATCGGCCAGATCCTGCCGAGCGCCGGCAAGGCCAATGACTCCGGTCTGGCCGCCGGCAATCTGGCGGATAATTTCGACACTTTCCTGCGCCTTCTGACCTCGCAGCTGCAGAACCAGGACCCGCTCAACCCGATGGATTCCCAGGAATTCGTCACTCAGCTGGTGCAGTTCTCCTCGGTGGAACAGCAGATCGCTCAGACCCGCTCGCTTGATGCGCTGCTGGCGCTTCAGGGCGCCAATGCAGCCATGTCAGCGGCCGGTTATGTGGGCCGTGATGTGACGGTCTCGGCTGATACCGCCGAGTTCAAGGATGGCAAGGCGCGCTGGAGTTATGAGCTGCCCCGCAGCACCCAGCGCACGGATCTGACCATTTCAGACAGTGCTGGCCGTGTGGTCGCCGCCCTGCCCGGGCAGACCGGATCGGGCAAACATGACTTTGTGTGGGACGGGCGCGATGCCGCAGGCAACGCCATGCCGGCGGGCGTGTACAGCTTGCAGGTGACCGCACGTGACTCCGAGGGCGAAGAGGTGAAAGCCGCCGTGCGCATTTCAGGCCGGGTGACCGGCGTGGACCTGTCGGGGGGCGAGGCGCGTGTCGAGCTGGGCGCGATCAAGGCGCCCTTCGTCAATGTCATCGCCGTGCGAGAAGCCGGCGCTTGAGAACCGGGCGCCATGAAGGCGCCCCAACAACACGCCTGCCGGCCGGCAAAAGCCGGGTGAGCAGGTCAGGACGTGGGAGACGAACGTCATGTCTATCAACTCGGCCATGATCGCGGGGGCGTCAGGCCTCCTGGCCAATTCCTCCGCGCTGGCGGCGATTTCGGACAATATCGCCAACGTGAACACCACCGGCTACAAGCGGGTCAACACGGTCTTCACCCCCAATTACAAGATCGGAGGGTCAGGCGAGGCGCGCTATAACTCGGCGGGCGTCACCGCCAATTCGCGCCTCGACGTGAACTCGGCGGGCCTGCTCAATCCCAGCTCCTCGCCCACCTCGCTGGCCATTGACGGCAACGGCTTTTTCGTGGTGCGGCCCACCCCGATCTCCAATTCGGGGACGGACGCGGTGCTGTTCACCCGCTCGGGCGCCTTCCAGACCGATTCATCGGGCTATCTGCGCAATGATGCGGGCATGTATCTTTATGCCTGGCCGGTAGGTTCGGACGGAACGGTGAACCAGAACCCGTCCAATCTCGACCAGCTCGAGGCGATCAATCTGTCCAATATCGGCGGCGCGGCGGAAGCCACGTCCTCCATCCGCATCAACGCCAATTTACAGGCGAGCCAGGGTCTCTCACCGGCGGCCGCCACCTATGACGCCGCCGATCCGGCGGTCAATATGGCGTCAGGCGCAGTCGCGCCGGACTTCCAGCGCACCATCCAGGTGTTCGACAGCCAGGGCGGGGTGCGCTCCATCACCATGTCCATGCTCAAATCCACCACCGCCAATCAGTGGCACGTGGAGCTGCATGTGGAGCCGGCCTCAGATGTGGTCACAGGCGCGGGCCTGAATAACGGCCAGATCGCTACTGGCGTCATTGCCTTTGACACCAATGGCCAGATCAATCCGGGCGCCACGACCCTGCCGTCCAGCCTGAACTTCCTGGCCTCCAACAATCCCGGCGCGCCGGGCGCCAACCAGGTGCAGTGGGCGCCGGGCACGGGCGTGGGCGCGCAATCGATCAACTTGGATCTGGGCACTGCCGGCGCGCCGGGCGGCATCACCCAGTTCGACAGCCCCTCTACGCTCAACTCCACCACGGTGGACGGGGCCATCTTCGGCGCTTTCGCGGGCGTTGAAGTGGGTCAGGACGGGTTCGTCTCGGCACGCTTCACCAATGGCGTGGTGCGGCGCATCTACCAGATTCCGGTGGCCACGGTGGCCAATCCCAACGGTCTGGCCAGCGTGGGCGGCGCCTCGTTCCAGATCACGGAAAACTCCGGCGCCTTCACGATGAACGCACCCGGCCGCGGCGCCTCGGGCACGATTGCATCCAGCGCTGTGGAGAACTCCAACGTGGATATCGCCACCGAGTTCTCTGACCTGATCATCACCCAGCGCGCCTATTCGGCCTCCTCGCGCATCATCACCACGGCGGACGAAATGCTCGCCGAAGCTATCCAGATGAAACGCTAGGCCTGACTGGTTCTTCCCGCCGTCCCACCGGCGTTACTTCAAGCCCCGGCGCGTCAGCGCCGGGGTGAATTTTTTATCAATTCAGGGTTAGGGCTCTGTTTACTCTGGGCTTTAGAGGTTCAGAAAGACGCTTGCGGTATAACGGCTCCATCAAAAGGGCGCGCGTCAGACGCGCCTGTTGACAAGGATGGGTCGGATGGAACGTCGAGCGAAGAAGGAAAACTATGTGATCGGGCCGGATGGCAGCCCGCTCACAGTGGCCGATCTGCCGAGCCCGGAGACCCAGCGTTGGGTGATCCGGCGCAAGGCCGAGGTCGTGGCGGCGGTGCGCGGCGGGCTCCTGAGCCTGGACGAAGCGTGCGACCGTTACCGGCTGACGGTGGAGGAATTCCTCTCCTGGCAGCGCGCCATTGACCGCCATGGCCTGGCGGGTCTGCGCACCACGCGCATCCAGCAATACCGCCAATAGGCCGTTTCACAGCGGATTTCGCTGCGGGCGCGCGCCAGTGATCCGGCGCGCGCCCGCAGTGCATTCTGATTCAAGCTGTTAAGGCCTCGTTTACGCGGGCGGTGGGAAAAACTTGCCTACCGGACGCCGCGGGCGCGCTCCGGATCAGGCAGGGGCCGGGGCCCATCGCACGTGAACGCGTTATTTGAACAGCTCTCCCGTCTGGGAATTGGCCGGCTCAGCCTGATCTTCGGCCTGACCGCCGGGGTGGCGCTGGCGCTTATTCTGCTGCTGGTCAATCCCGGCGGCGGCTCCCAGGCGCTGCTGTATTCCGGATTGCAGCCGCGCGACGCGGCTTCGGTGACCGAACGCCTGGAGGCGGCGGGCATTCGCTTCGAGCTGCGCGAAGGCGGCACGGCGGTGTATGTGCCCGCCAATCAGGTCGATCAGGCGCGCCTGCGCGTGGCGTCTGGCGGCGCGCTGGGTTTTGGCTCGGTGGGCTACGAGATTTTCGACACCAATGACGGGATCGGCGCCACCAGCTTTGTCCAGAACGTCAATGCGCGCCGGGCGCTGGAGGGAGAGCTGGCGCGCTCCATCAACGCTATCAACGCGGTGTCCGGCGCGCGCGTGCATCTGGTGCTGCCCGAGCGGCGTCTGTTCTCACGTGAGCAGCAGGAACCGTCAGCCTCGGTGGTGATCACCGTCAGCGGTGAGCTGAATCAGGGCCAGGTCGCCACCATCCGTAATCTCATCGCCACCGCCGTGCCGGGCCTCAGCCCCACGCGCATCACCCTGGCCGATGATCAGGGCCGGCTTCTGGCCAGTCCCAGCGAGGGCGACAGCGTGTCGGGCGCGGTCATCGAAGAGCGCCGCTCCGGGCTGGAGAGCGCGCTGCGCCAGCGCATTCTGGATGTGGTTGAGGGCGTGGTCGGCCCTGGCGCGGCGCGCGTGGTGGTCACAGCCGAGCTGGACCGCGAGAGCCTGACCGAGACCGAGCTGCGCTTTGATCCCGATGGCCAGGTCGAGGTCAGCCGCGAGGTGCAGAGCGAGGAATCCCAGGAGCCGGGCCGCGACGGGGCGGTGTCGGTGAGCGAGAACCAGCCTGGCGCCGAAGAGGCCGCCGGGGCGGGTCAGATGTCCATGTCGCGCCGCTCCAACAATGTGCGCAATTTTGAAAACTCGCGCACCACCCGCACCCGGGTGGTGGAGCCTGGCGCGCTGCGCCGGCTGTCGGTCTCGGTGGCTGTGGACGAGCGCGCGGTGCGCGGGGAAGGCGGCGCCATCGCCTATGAGCCGCGCCCGGCTGAAGAAATGGAGCGCATACGCGCCCTGGTGGCCGCGGCCGCAGGCATGGATGTGCGCGCCATCGATGGTGAGCGCCATGTGCTGGAAGTCGCCCAGATGGCCTTCTCGCGTCCAGACCTCAACGCCGGCACGGCCGCGCCCGAAGGCCTGCGGCTGGAGCGCTCTGACATGTTGCGCATCGCCGAGCTGGCGGTGATCGCCCTGATCGGCCTGCTGATCGTCATTCTGGTGGCCCGCCCGCTGGTGCGCGGCGCGGTGGGCGGATCTGCCCCGGCCCTGGCTGCGGCGGGCGAGCCGGGCGCAGCCGCGCTGCCTGGGCGGTCAGCACAGGCTCAACTGCCCGGGCGCGTGGACGGCGAGGACCAGGCGCTCCTGCCCGAGAGCGAAACGGATGAGGAGCGCATCGACGTGGCCCAGATCGACGGACAGGTGAAGAAATCATCTGTGCGCAAGGTGGCCGCGCTGGTCGACCAGCACCCCGACGAGACCATGAGCATTCTGCGCACCTGGATGCATGAGGACGCATGATGGCCACCAAGGCGGGCGCCCTTCGCAAGATTGATGATCCGGGCCGGCTGGCCGGGCCGGAAAAGGCCGCTGTCCTGTTGCTGGCGCTGGGCGATGAGCAGCGCCGTTTGTGGGAGATGATGGATGACGAGGAAATCCGCGTCGTCTCCCAGGCCATGGTCGGGCTTGGCAATGTCACCGCCAGCGTGGTGGAGAAGCTGATCCTGGAGTTTGTCGGCTCCATGTCCTCCACCGGCTCCATCACCGGTTCGGTGGAGCAGGCCCAGCGCATTCTCTCCTCCTTCCTGCCCGAGGAGAAGGTCGAGACCATCATGGAGGAGCTGCGCGGCCCGGCCGGGCGCACCATGTGGGACAAGCTGGCCAATGTGAACGAGGTCGTCCTCGCCAATTATTTCAAGAATGAATATCCACAGACCGTCGCGGTGGTGATGTCCAAGATCAAGTCCGAGCACGCCGCCCGGGTGCTGGCGGCCCTGCCGGAGGACTTCGCCCTGGAGGTGGTGATGCGCATGCTGCGCATGGAGCCGGTGCAGCGCGAGATCCTGGAAAAGATCGAGGACACGCTGCGCACCGAGTTCATGAGCAATCTGGCGCGGACCTCCAAGCAGGACAGCCATGAGCTGATGGCTGACATCTTCAATAATTTCGACCGCCAGACCGAGAACCGCTTCCTGGCCACGCTGGAGGAGCGCAACCGGGACAGCGCGGAGAAAATCCGCTCGCTGATGTTCGTGTTTGAAGATCTCGGCAAGCTCGACCCGCAAGGGGTGCAGACCCTGATGCGCTCTGTGCCCAAGGACCAGCTGGGCCTGGCTCTCAAAGGCGCCTCGGACACGCTGCGCGATCTGTTCTTCTCCAACATGTCCGAGCGCGCGGCGAAAATCCTGCGCGAGGACATGGCCACCATGGGCCCGGTGCGCCTGAAAGACGTGGATCAGGCCCAGCAGGCCATGGTCAATCTGGCCAAAGACCTCGCCGCCAAGGGCGAAATCCTCATCGCCGACGGCGGCGGCGAGGACGAGCTGATCTATTAAGGAGGCGGCGATGACATCCCATTTCACCCGCTTCGCCTTTGACCGGGAATACGCTCCGGACGGGACCGTGCTGCGCGATGGCGAGAAGGTGCGCCGCGTGTTCACTGAGGACGAAGCGCGCAGCCTGGCCGACGCCGCGGCGCGCGAAGCCGCAGCGTCAGAGGAGTCCCGCTCCGCCGCCGCGGCGGCGGAGGCTTTGCGTCAGATCGCCGGGCGCATGCAGGCCGTGCTGGCGCGCATGGACGCGGAATCCGAAGCCCTGCGAGAAGATGCGGTGCGGTTGGCGCTCACCGCTGCCGGCGTGATCGCCGGCGCGGCGCTGGAACGCTTTGGCGCCGATACGGTGGAGGCTTGCGTGCGCGACGCCATGGCCGAGCTGCGCGCCGAGCCGCGCCTGGCCGTACGCGTGGCGCCGGCGCTGGCCGACAGCATGGCTGAACGCCTCTACGAGCAGGCGCAGCTGATGGGGTTTGAAGGCGCTGTGATCGTGCGCGCCGATGCCGAAGCCGCCCCCGGCGATGTGGTGCTGGAATGGCGCGCGGGCGCCATAGAGCGCACCGCATCGGATATTGCCGCGCGCCTGCAGGCGGCGGCGGAGAAATGGCTCGCCGCACCGGCGGGAGAGGGGGCTGCCGATGCGGCTGGCTCAGAGAGTGAGACTGGCGGCGAGGCCGCCTGAAGGAGACCAAGATGGCCCAGGATGATCTCAAGCTGGACGAGTTGTCCCAGTCCGAAGCCGGTGGCGGCGAGCTGGCCCAGACGCCCGATTCGAGCCAGTCCCTGATCGAGGATGCGGTGCGCACGGCGGTCGATCTGGCGCCGGTCTTCGACGTGCCGGTCAATATCTCCGCCGTGCTGGGCAAGTCCCATATCGATGTGAACTCGCTTTTGAAACTCACTTCCGGATCGGTGCTGGAGCTGGACCGCAAGGTGGGCGAGGCCATCGATATCTACGTCAATAACCGCCTGGTCGCGCGCGGCGAGGTGGTGGTCGTTGAAGACCGGCTGGGCGTGACCATGACCGAAATCATCAAGGACGGGGACGCCGCATGACCCGCCGCCAAGCCGCAGACCTGAGGAGCTGACCGATGCGAGTTCTGATCGTGGGATCCCTGGGCGGACAATCCACCGCCGCCACCAAGATCGCCATGGACCGCGGGGCCAAGGTGGCCCAGGTCGACACCATCGCCCAGGCCACCGCTTACCTGCGCGCCGGGCGCGGGGCGGACCTTCTGATGGTGGACGTGTCGCTGGATATCGGTGCGCTGATCGCCGCCAATGAGGCCGAGCGCATCGTGGTGCCGGTGGTGGCGTGCGGGGTGAATGTGCGCCCTGAAGCGGCGGCCGGCGCGATCCGGTCGGGCGCCAAGGAATTCATCCACCTGCCGCCCGATCCCGACCTCATCGGTGCGGTGCTGGCGGCGGTGTCGGACGACGAGCGCCCGCTGGTGGCGCGCGACCCGGCCATGCTGACGGTGGTGGAGCTGGCCGAGCGCATCGCGCCGTCTGAAGCCTCCGTACTGATCACCGGCGAGAGCGGCGTCGGCAAGGAGGTGATGGCGCGCCATCTGCACAAGAAATCCAAACGCGCATCCAAGCCGTTTGTCTCGGTCAATTGCGCTGCGATCCCGGAAAACCTCCTGGAATCCGAGCTGTTCGGCCACGAGAAAGGCGCCTTTACCGGTGCGGTGGCCCGGCGCGTGGGTAAGTTCGAGGAGGCCGATGGCGGTACGCTCCTGCTCGACGAAATCTCCGAGATGGATGTGCGCCTGCAGGCCAAGCTTCTGCGCGCCCTGCAGGAGCGCGAGATCGACCGGGTGGGCGGCGCCAAGCCGGTGAAGGTCAATATCCGCATCATCGCCACCTCCAACCGCGATCTGCGTCAGGCTGTGCGTGAGGGCAGTTTCCGCGAGGACCTCCTGTTCCGCCTCAACGTGGTCAATCTCGCTGTCCCGCCTTTGCGCGAGCGGCCCGAGGACGCGGTGGCGCTGGCCGATCATTTCCTGCGCAAATACGCCAAGGCCAACGGGGTGGAGTACCGCCCGCTGTCCGAGGCCGCGCGCGCCCAGATCACCACGCGCGAATGGCCGGGCAATGTGCGCGAACTGGAAAACGCCATGCACCGCGCCGTATTGCTGGCGGTGGGCGACCAGATTACGCCCGAGGCCATCCGCTCGCCCGACGGCTCGCCCTTCAACGCCTATGGCGGCCAGATCGCGCGCCGGGCGGCCGAAGCCGCGGACGAGGCCGCGCACCTGGTCGGGCGCACCGTGGCCGAGGTGGAGCAGGACCTGATCCTGGACACGCTCGACCATTGCCTGGGCAACCGCACCCATGCGGCGACCATTCTGGGCATCTCCATCCGTACCCTGCGCAACAAGCTCAAGCTCTATTCCGACGCCGGGGTGGACATCCCCGCGCCGGGCGAAACCCGCGCCGGCGCGGCCTGAGGAGACGCGTAAACACGCATGACCGATACACCCGCCTCCAGCACCGCCGGTTTCAACTGGGCGGCTTTCGGCCGGCGCCTGGCGCGCGGGGACATCATCATGGCGGTGGGCGTGCTCACCCTTCTGGTGATGCTGCTCCTGCCCCTGCCGCGTGTCCTGCTGGACGTGGCGCTGGCGGTGTCGATCTGTTTTTCGGTGCTGATCCTGATGACGGCGCTGTTCATCCGCACGCCGCTGGAGTTCACCGCCTTTCCCGCGATCCTGCTGATCGCGACCATGCTGCGCCTGGCGCTCAATATCGCCTCCACGCGTCTGATCCTGTCCGAAGGCCATACCGGCACCATGGCGGCGGGCGAGATCATCCAGGCCTTCGGTTCGTTCGTGATGCAGGGCAATTTTGTCATCGGCATCATCGTCTTCATCATCCTGGTGATCGTGAACTTCGTGGTCATCACCAAGGGTTCGGGCCGCATCGCGGAGGTGGCCGCGCGCTTCACCCTGGACGCCATGCCGGGCAAGCAGATGGCCATCGACGCCGATCTGTCGGCAGGCCTGATCACCGAGCAGGAAGCCAAGGACCGGCGCAAGGAGCTGGAGGACAAGTCCAACTTCTTCGGAGCCATGGACGGCGCCTCGAAATTCGTGCGCGGCGACGCGGTGGCGGGCATTCTCATCACCTCGATCAATCTGATCGGCGGCATGGTGATCGGCGTGGCCCAGTCGGGCATGGCGTTCGGCGATGCGGCCAACACCTATTCCACCCTGACCATCGGCGACGGGCTGGTGTCCCAGATCCCGGCCCTGATCGTGTCGCTGGCCGCCGGTCTTCTGGTGTCCAAGGCGGGCGTGGACGGCGAGGCCGACAAGGCGGTGTTCGGCCAGCTCTCTGCCAATCCCGCTTCGCTGGGCATGGTGGCGGGGTCTGCCCTGGCCATCGGCCTTTTGCCGGGCATGCCGCTGATTCCGTTCGCGATCCTGGCCGCCGCCGCCGGCGCGGGCGCGGTGATAAGCGGGCGAAGGCGCGATGCGCGCATCGCTGACGTGGAATCGAAAAAGACCGAACAGGCCGACAAGGCGGCTGCAGACGCCGCCGTCGCCGAGCCGCCCATCGAGGACACGCTGCATATCGACGAGCTCAAGATCGAGCTGGGCTACGGGCTCTTGCCCCTGATCAATGATGTGGAGGGGCGCCGGCTCACCGACCAGATCAAGGCGCTGCGGCGCAATCTGGCCCAGGAGACCGGCTTCGTTCTGCCCTCGGTGCGCATTGTCGACAACATGCAAATGCCCGGCGAGCAATACCTGATCCGCGTCAAGGAGATGGAGGCGGGCTTTGGCGAGCTGAAAATGCGCCACATCCTGGCCATGGACCCGGCGGGCGGTCAGGTCGAGCTGCCTGGCGCGCACGTTAAAGAGCCCGCCTTCGGCCTGCCGGCCACCTGGATCGAGGAAAACTTGCGCGAGGAGGCCACCTTCCGCGGTTATACGCTGGTGGACCCGGCCGCCGTGCTGGTTACCCATCTGACCGAAATCCTGCGCGAGAACATGGCCGATCTCCTGTCCTATGCGGAGACCGAGAAACTGCTCGACGCCCTGTCGAAAGAGCACAAGAAGCTGCTCGAAGACATCACCCCGTCCCAGATCACCCGGGCGGGCATCCAGCGCATCCTGCAGAACCTCCTGAAGGAGCGCGTCTCAATCCGTGATCTGGCCGCCATCGTGGAGGCCATCGCCGAAGCGGCGGGCGCGACGCAAAATCTCGACGCGGTCACCGAGCATGTGCGCACCCGCCTGGCGCGCCAGATCTGCTACGCCAACAAGGGACCCGACGGCGCTTTGCCCGTCCTGTCGCTGAGCCCGCAATGGGAGCAGGCGTTTGCTGAAGCGCTGATCGGGGAGGGTGACCGGCGCCAGCTGGCGCTCGCGCCTTCGCGCCTGCGTGATTTCGTGGCCCAGGTGCGCGACGCCTTCGAACGCGCCGGGTCGGCGGGTGATGTGCCGGTGCTGCTGACCAGCCCGCAGGCGCGGCCCTATGTGCGCTCGCTGGCCGAGCGCTTCCGCCCGCAGACCGTGGTGATGAGCCAGAATGAAATTCACGCCAGCGCGCGGCTGAAGACCGTGGGCCAGATCTAGAAAGGCGCATCCCATGCGCATGCGCACCTTCACCGGAGACAGCCTGAGCGCCGTAATGGCCGATGTGCGCCGCACGCTGGGCCCAGATGCGGTGATCATCACCTCGGGCGATGCGCCTGGCGGCGGGGTGGAAGTGCGCGCAGCCGCCGAACGCGGCGCCATCAGCGCGCCCGCCGAAGACAGCGCCACGGCGCTGGCCCGGCGCGATGCGGCGCGCACCCGCGCGCGCGGCGATTCCAGCGCTGGCCTGACCCGCATCGCCCGCGCGCTGGACTGGCATCAGGTCCCGGGCCAGGCGGGCAAGCATTTGCTGGACGCGGCCATGGCCATGGAGGACGGCGAGGCGACCGCCACGCTCGCCCGCGCGCTGGACCAGCGCTATGGCGTCCATCCCGTGGAGCCCGATCCGGGCCGCGCCATCCTGCTGGCCGGGGCGCCGGGCTCGGGCAAATCCTCCTGCGCGGCGCGGCTGGCGGCCCGGGCCTGCGCGCAGGGCGTACGCCCGCGCCTGATCAGCGCCGACGCCAAGGCCGGCGCGCGCGAGCAGCTGGCCGCCTACGCCGCGGCGCTGGAGCTGGAGTATGAGGCCGTGGACGGCCCGCGCGAGCTGTCGGCGGTGTTGGCGCGCCCCGGGCCGGACCCGGTGATCATCGACGCGCCAGGGGTCAATGCGTTCGAACTCGACGATCTCGATGATCTGGCCGACCTCGCCTATGCGGCGGACGCCGAGCTGATCGCGGTGATCGAGGCGGGGCTGGCGCCGGGCGATGCCGAGGACGCCTGCGCCCTGTTCGCGGCCATTGGCGCCGGGCGCGCCATTGTCACCAAGCTGGATGCGGCGCGCCGGCGCGGGGCCTTGCTTGCGCCGGGTGAGGCGGGGCTCGCCTACGCCCATATCAGCGCTTCGCCCTTTATCGGATCGGGCCTGGCGCCCGCCACCGCGCTGAGGCTGGCGCGCGCGCTCCTGGAAGATGATGCGGGCGCGGAGGATGGGTCATGAGCGCGCTTGCCGCCAGCGCCGAAGCCGCCGCCCGCGCCCCGCGCCGGGCCGGGCCAGTGATCGCTGTCGCCTCGGGCAAGGGCGGGGTGGGAAAGACCGCGCTGGCGCTGGCGCTGGCGCGCGCCTTCGCCCTTCGCAAGGCGCGCACGCTGGTGGTGGACGCCGATCTGGGCATGGCCAATGTGGACGTGCAGCTGGGCCTCAATCCGCCTGGCGATCTGGGTGCGGTGGTGGCCGGGCGCCTGACGCTGGAGGAGGCGGTGGCGCCTGCCTGCGGCGGCTCGCACAAGGCCGGCGGGTTTGACATCATCGCCGGCCCGTCGGGCTCAGGCGCGCTGGCGGGGCTTGATATTGACGCGGTGGGGCGGCTGGCCGGCGGGCTGGCCGCGGCGTCCATGTCCTATGACCGCACGCTGATTGATCTGGCCGCCGGCGCCGAGCGCGCCACGCTGCGCCTGGCGGCCGCCGCCGACGATGTGCTGGTGGTGATCAATGACGAGCCCACCTCGCTGACCGACGCCTACGCCTTCGTCAAAACCCTGCGCGTGCGCGATGAGGGCGCTTGTCCCTTCGTGGTGGTCAATAACGCGCCGGGCAAGGCCGAGGCCCAGACCGCTTACGCCATGTTCGCACGCACGTGCGAGAGTTTTCTGGGCTTCCGCCCGCCGCTGGCCGGGATCATAAGGCGCGATCCCCACGTGCCTGGCGCCATACGCGCCCAGAGCCCGCTGGACCAGCGCTATCCCGGCACCGATGCGGCCCGCGACGCCGCCGCGCTTGCGCGCACGCTGGAGCAAGGGGTCGCGCCGGGTTAGGATCATCTTTGATCAGCGATGGGGGCGGTCATGATTCGCAGCGGCGTTATCGGGGTTATGGCGGCGCTCGCCGCACTGGCCGCCGGGGCGCAGGCCCAGGACGGCGGAGACGAGGCGGGCATCGCCTGCGTCGATTTCACGGCTTTCGAGTTCGACCTGTTCGAGGCGGGCGCGGTCCTGTCAGCCCCGGCCTTCGAGCGGCCCGAGGCGCGCGCAGATTTCGCCGTTTTCGCCGACGGCTCGGTGATCACCATCGCCGCCGATTTCTGCATCGAGCCGGTGTTCGAGGTGACCGCCAGCTTCACCAGTCCCGCCGGGCTGGAGGCGGCGCGCGAGCGCCTGAGCTGGCTGTTCGCCGCGGTGGACATCGCCACCGGCTGCAATCCGGGCGGCAATGGCGCGGACGCAGTGGAGGCCGCCGCTCTTGCCCTGGGCGAAGGGCGCGATGTCGAGGCGGGCGAAGCGCCCCTTCACGAGACGCAGCGCGGCGCGGTCTTTCTGGCCGCCACCCAGGACAGCGGACGCACGCTCGCCAGCCTCACCTGCGAGGATAATGGCGCGCCCGCCGAAGACAACGGGGGCTAGGCCATGGGCGCGGACCCGTTCACCCTGATCGCCAGCGGCTTCACCTTCTTTGACGTGTCCTTCATCGCCATGGCCTCCATCGTGGCCGCGCTGGTGATGCGTCGCTGGAGCCAGATCACCGGCGCAGCGCTGATCGCTTATGGCGTGGACGTCTTGCTGCGCTTTGGCCTGGAATACGCCAGCGCCGGTGACATGCCGGCCAATTTCGCCCTGCAGCTGGCCTTCACGCGCATGGACATGAACGGGCTCGCCGCCACGATCAGGCCCTTCCTGTATTTCGGGACCATCGCCTTCCTGTTCGGCCTCAAGCGGCGCTACACCGCCTGAGGCCGTAACAGGGTCGGCGATCAGGGCTGGCGCGCCACGCCCTCGCGGCGCGGATCGGCGGCGCCGTCCAGACTGCCGTCAGGGCGCAGGGCGATGATGTGAATGCCTGAGTTCTCACCGCGCTCGCCCTCGATCTGGAAGCCGCGCGCGCGCAGCTCCTGCAGGATCTCCGGATCGAACCCGCGCTCGATATTGATCTGGTCGCCGCGCGCCACGACATTGGGCAGCTCGGCGGCCTCCTGGGCGCTCAGGCCCCAGTCGAGCATCGCCACCAGTGTCTTGGCGGTGTAGGCGATGATGGAATTGCCGCCCGGCGAGCCGGTGGCCATCACGAACGCGCCGTTCTTGTCGAACACGATGGTGGGCGACATTGACGAGCGTGGACGCTTGCCCGCCTCGGGCGCGTTGGGGTGCTGGCGGCCCGCCTCGTCGCGCGGCGCGAAGGCGAAGTCGGTGAGCTGGTTGTTCAACAGAAAGCCGCCCTCGGTCATGCGGTTATTGCCGAACCCGGCCTCCACAGTGGTCGTCATGGAGACCACATTGCCGAACGTGTCGCGGATGGAGAAATGGGTGGTGCCAGGATTGTCCGGCGTGGTGTCGGCGGCCGTTTCGGGCGCGCCGGGAGGCGTGCCGTGGCTGACGGCGGCGATGGCGCCGCCTTCCGGATCGATCAGCGCGCGGCGCGCAGCCAGATAATCGCGATCGAGAAGCCCCGCCACCGGCACGTCCACGAAATCGGCGTCGCCCACATACTGGTCGCGGTCGGCATAGGCCAGCCGGCTCGCCTCGATGAACAGGCGCCAGCCCTCCACCGTGTCCGGCCCGTGGGCGCTCATGTCGAAGCCTTCCAGTATGGTCATGATGGCGCCCACAGCCACACCGCCCGAGGAGGGCGGCGGCGCCGAGCAGATCACATAGACCCGGTAGGGCGAGCAGAGCGCCTCGCGGCGCACCGGTTCGTACCCGGCCAGATCGGCTTCGGTGAGCCGGCCCGGCAGAGGCTCCTCGCCCGCCGCCTCGATAATCTGGGCCGCGATCTCGCCGGTGTAGAAATTGCGCCAGTCGGCGGCCACGGCGGCCAGCGTCGCGGCATAGCCCGGATTGGTCAGCACATGGCCGGCGGGCCAGGCATTGCCTTCTTCATCGTAGAAATAGCTGCGCGAGGGCTCGCGCCGGGCCAGCGAGGAAATGGGGGCCACGCGCTGGGCCAGCGCAGACAGGCGCGGCGAGACCTCAAAGCCCTCTTGGGCGAGCGCAATGGCGGCGTCAAACCCGTCCGCCCAGTCCACCCGGCCGTGATCTTCATGGGCCATGGCCAGCATGGCGATGACGCCGGGCACGCCGGTGGACTGCCCGCTCTGCCAGGCCTCGATGAAGCCGAAGGGCGCGCCCTGGTCATCGAGCCACATATCGTCCCGGGCGCTGGCCGGGGCGATCTCGCGCCCGTCATAGACCACCGTCTCTCCGGTGGCGGCGTCATAGCGCACCAGGAAGGCCCCCCCGGCGATCCCTGAGCTTTGCGGCTCGACCAGGCCGAGCACGGCCTGGACCGCCACAGCCGCGTCCACCGCATCCCCGCCCCGGCGCAATATCTCCAGCCCGGCCTCCACCGCATCGGGATGGGCGGCGGCCACCATGGCCTGTTCCGGTCCCGGACCGGACGCGGTTTCTGGCGCAGGGGCGCTGGCCGGCGTGTCGCCATTGCAGGCGGCGAGGCTACAGGCCGCGCCGGCCAGCAAGAAGAGGCGGAAAGAAGGGGTCATGGGCGGTCCTTTCAGGCTTCGGTTCAGTGTCATACGCCAGCGGCTTCAAACGGTTCGGCCAGCGCCATCAGGCGGTCAATGACCGTGCGTGCGGCGCGCGGGGCGGGCCGTGTTTCCGGGGTCAGGATATAATAGCCCCAGTCCAGCGCCGTCACCCCGTCAGCCACCAGGCTGATCAGCTCGCCGCGCGAGACTGCGGCTTCAGCCAGGCTGCGGCGCACCAGCGCGGCCCCCCGGCCCGCGGCTGCGGCGGCCACCACATGCTCTGGCCGGGCGTAATGATCTCCGGCGGCGATGTCGGGACGGTCCATACGGCGGCGCTCCAGCCAGGCGCGCCAGTCGGGCTGGGCCGGGTCGCGCCCGGGCGAGACGTCATGGATCAGCGGCAGCGCGCCGAGCGCCGCGCGCCAATCGCCGCCATAAGGCGCCATGAGCTGCGGCGCGGCGGCGGGCGCCACGCTCTCGGTCATCAGGCGCACCGCCCGGTAGCCGGGCCACGGTCCGGGTCCGTAGCGTATGTCCAGATCCAGCCGGAAGCGGTCCAGATCTTCAGCCGCCGGATCGGCGATCAGGTCGATTTCATGATCTTTCAGGCGCGGCGCCAGCCAGGCCGCCGCCAGCGGTCCGGGCGCGCCCAGGCGCACGCGCGCGTTGGACCCGGCTTCCTGACGCAATCGCAGGCTGGCTTCGGACAGACGCGCAAAGGCCTCATTGAGGGCCGGCGCCGCGCCCGCCGCGCCCACGGTCAGGGACACGCCCCGGCCCTGCCGCTCCAGCAGGCGCACCTTGAGCACGTCTTCGAGCAGCCGGATCTGCTGGGACACGGCGCCGGATGTGACACCCAGCTCCCTCGCAGCTGCAGCAACGCTGCCGCGCCGCGCCACCGCCTCAAAGGCCCGCAAGGCGTTGAGCGGCAGCAGCGGTTCACCGGGACGGCCATCGCTCTCGTTGTTTAGTATTTCTGACGGAGCCATGAGGGCCTCTGGCTTGTGCGGCGCGCGGGTCTCAAGCCTTATCGCGCGTCAGTGCAAGCCGCAACCTGCCCCGTACGGGCGGTCGGTTTGGGCTACGCAGCGAGGGGTGAGGGAAACTAACTGATGTTGTGTTGATGCTCCTGCCAAGAGCGGGTGTCGCATTCATGCCACACCCGATATGAAACCGTCATATTGATTAACGCCGGGGGTGGACTTACCCGCCCCGGCTCACAAAGTCCGAACAACTTAGCAGCCGCACAATGCCCTCCTTCGCAATCCGGGCATCCCGTGCGGCATTCCAACAGGGGAGTGAGCACACGATGCGCACCTTGAAATCCACACTCTATTTCGCCGGCGTTTCACTGGCCGCGCTGGCCGCGGGCGCCGCCGCAGCCCAGGACGCGCCCCAGCCGCGTCAAACCAGCGATGTCGTCATCGTCACCGGCACGCGCACCGAGGGGCGCACGGTGACCCAGTCTCTGGCGCCGGTGGACGTGATCTCTGCATCCGACATCAACGCCCATGGCACAACCGAGCTGAATCAGGCGCTGGCTTACTCTCTGCCCTCGTTCAACTTCCCGCTTCCGGCCATTTCTGACGGCACCGACTCCATCCGCCCGGCCCAGCTGCGCGGCCTGGCGCCGGACCAGACCCTGATGCTGGTCAATGGCAAGCGCCGCCATGTCAGCGCGCTCTTGAACCTGAACACGGTGGGCCGCGGCGCGGCGGCGGTGGACCTGAACACCATCCCCACCTCGGCCATCGGCGCGGTGGAAGTGCTGCGCGACGGCGCTTCGGCCCAGTACGGCTCGGACGCCATCGCCGGCGTGATCAATGTGCGTCTGCGTGAGGCGCGTGAAGGCGGCGGCGTGACCGCCACCTATGGCGCCCATGTCACCGATGTGGACCTGCCGCGCTCCAGCCGCTCCGTGCGTGACGGCGAGACCCTGACCATTGCAGGCTGGGCGGGCTTCCCGCTGACCGAGAACGGCTTCCTGACCGTGTCGGCGGAATATCGCGACCGCAAGCGCACGAACCGCGCCGATCTCGACACCGTGAACAACTATCCGCTGATCGGCGGCCAGCCTGATCCGCGCGAGCTGAGCTTTGACCGGCTCAACTGGAACCATGGCAATGGCGATGTGCGCGATGTCTCCGTGATGGCCAATGCCGGCGTGGATCTGGACAATGGCGCGGAACTCTACGGTTTCGCCAGCTATCAGGACCGCGAGGCGCGCTCCTTTGGCTTCTACCGGCGTGCGGGCGACGCGCGCAACGTGCCGTCCATCTATCCCGACGGCTTCCTGCCGGAAATCCACCCGGACGTGACCGACTGGTCTGCGGGCGGCGGCGTGCGCGGCGATGCGGGCGGGCTGGAGTATGACTTCAGCGTCGTCCATGGCCGCAACACAGTGGACTTCAATATCCGCAACACGCTCAACCGTTCGCTGGGCGACGCCAGCCCGACCGAGTTCTACGCCGGCCAGCTGAGCTTCCGCCAGACGGTGGTCAACGCCGATTTCGTGCGTCCGGTGGCCATTGACGGCCTGGCCAGCCCGCTCAACGTCGCCTTCGGCGCTGAATACCGTCGTGAGAATTACCGCATCGGCGCGGGCGAGCCCGATTCCTATTTCGGCGTGCCGGGCCTGGCCGCCGGCAGCCAGGTGTTTCCGGGCTTCCAACCGCAGAACGAGGTCAATGAGAGCCGGGATTCCTGGGGCGGCTATCTCGATCTGGAAGCGGACGTCAATGACCGCCTGACCGTGTCTGGCGCAGTGCGCTACGAGAACTATTCGGACTTTGGCGACACCTTCAACGCCAAGCTCTCCGGCCGGTTCGAGATGACCGAGAGCGCGGCCCTGCGCGGTTCGATCAGCACCGGCTTCCGCGCGCCTTCGCTGCATCAGAGCCACTATACGGCGACATCGACGGTGTTCATCAACAATGTGGCCACCGAGACCGGCACGTTCGCGGTGGACAGCCCCATCGCCCGCGCTCTGGGTTCGCAGGATCTCGAGCCGGAGACCTCGATCAACTATTCGGTGGGTCTGGTGCTCCAGCATGAAGGCTTCGTGCTGACTATTGACGGCTACCGCATCGAGATTGATGACCGCATCCTGTTGTCGGAAAATCTCAACCAGGCCAACGTGGTGGCGCTTCTGCCCACCGGCGTGGGCGCGGCCCGTTTCTTCCTGAACGCGGCCGATTCGGTAACCCAAGGCGTCGATATCGTCGCCAATTATTCCTGGGACACCGAAAACCTGGGCAGCTTCCGCGCCACGGCGGCGGCCAACTTCACCGACACCGAGCTGAAGAACATCCAGTCCACCAATGTGCTGTCCTC
This sequence comes from Alkalicaulis satelles, assembly GCF_008630495.1. Classification (GTDB taxonomy): domain Bacteria; phylum Pseudomonadota; class Alphaproteobacteria; order Caulobacterales; family Maricaulaceae; genus Oceanicaulis; species Oceanicaulis satelles. The sequence goes on along the minus strand of NZ_VWOJ01000003.1, from coordinate 8,212 downwards.
TCTCGATCCCGCGCCGGTGCTGTTCTCGCGGATCAATATCGGACGCCAGGAAACCGGCTCGCCGAAGAACAAGTTCATTTTCGGCCTGGACTGGAACCGTGACAATCTGGGCGGCCTGATCCGCGCCACCCGGTTTGGCGACGTAGAGGTGCTGGCGGGCAACCCGGCGCTTGACTACACGATCGAAGAGCAGTGGGTGGTGGATATCGAGGGCTCGGTTCAGCTCCTCGAGAACACGCGCTTTGCGATCGGCGCCAATAATCTGTTCGACAGCTATCCCACCCAGAACCCGAACTTCAACGTGGCCACCGGACCCACGCCGTTCATCTACTCGCCCTTCTCACCGGCGGGCTTCAACGGCCGCTATGTCTACGGGCGTGTGAGCGTGACCTGGTAGGTCATTTTCCTGCCTGACTGACCCACCCCCGCCCGGCGTTCCCGGGCGGGGGTTTTCTTTTGCGCAAATTGGCCCGATAGGCGTGTCATGAGCCAAGCGATCCTGACCCGCCGCGCCGTGGCGTCCCGCGCCCTGCCCATCATGGGCGCCAATGTGGCGGCCCCGCTGGTGGGGCTCGTGGATCTGGCCGTCATCGGTCATGCCGGGAATGCGTCCGCCATTGCGGCGGTGGCGCTGGGCACGCTGGTGTTCAACATGTTCTACTGGTCTCTGGGCTTTCTGCGCATGGGCGCCACCGCGCTCACCGCCCAGGCCGACGGGGCGGCCAGACCCGGCGCGGTGCGCACGGTGCTCTACCGCGCCCTGATCCTGGCAGGCCTGCTGGGCGCACTTATGATCGTCGTCCAGTGGCCGCTGCGCGAGGGCGCGCTTGCCCTGTTCAGCGCCGGGCCGGATGTGGCCGCCGACACCCGCGCCTATATCGATGCGCGCATCTGGGGCGCGCCAGCCGCACTGGCCGGTTTCGCCGTTTATGGGTGGCTGATCGGGCTGGGACTCACAGGCCGTGCGCTGGTGCTGCAGATCGTGCTCAACCTGGCCAACGCCGCGCTGTCGGTCTGGTTCGTGTTCGGGCTGGACTGGGGCGTGGCGGGCGTGGCCGGCGCCAGCGCGCTGGCCCAGTGGCTGCATCTGGCGCTGGCCGGCGTAATCATCTGGGCGGTGCTGCGCGCGCGCGGCCGCGCCGCGCCCGAGCGGGTGCTGGACCGTGACGGGCTGATCCGGCTGTTCGCGGTCAATCGCGACCTGTTCATCCGTACCCTCGCCCTGCTGGCCGGTTTCTACTGGTTCAACGAGGCGAGCCTGCGCGAAGGCGCGGACGTGCTGGCGGGCAACGCGATCCTCTTACAATACATCTCCATCTGCGCCTTCATCCTGGACGCCTTCGCCCATGTGGCCGAGGCCGAAACGGGCCGGGCGGCGGGCGCGCGCGACTGGACGCGGCTGAAACGCGCCTTCCGGCTGACCAGCGAGTTCGCCTTCGCGGGCTCTCTTGTGATGTGTGCGGCGTTTCTGATCTGGGGCGAGGCGTTTGTCATGGCCATGACCACCGACCCCGCCGCGCGCGCGGCGGCGGCGGGCTATATCATCGCCTGCGCCCTGGTACCGCTGGTGGGCTGGCCCAGCTGGCAGCTGGACGGTCTGATGATCGGAACCACGCGCGGTCCTGTGATGCGCAACGCCATGATTGCGGCGCTGGCCATCTATCTCGCCCTGGACCTCATCCTGAGGCCCGCCTTTGGTGTGACCGGGCTGTGGGCGGCCTTCCTGGCGTATTACGCCGCGCGTGCGGGCACGCTGGCTTTCGGCCTGCCGGGGCTGAAGCGCGCGGTGACGGGGAAAACCGGTTAAAGCCCGAAGCGGGCCCACAGGGCGCGCAGTTCGAGATGGTCCAGCGCGCTGCTGGTCAGGCGCGAGATCACGCCCAGGCGGGACGGCGCCAGCGGGCGGATCACCACCTTGTCGCCAAAGCGCTTCTTCAGCTCGCTACGCGCCTCGCCCAGAGCGTCGATCAGGCCCAGCTCCAGCGCCTCGGAGCCGGTATGGACCGAGCCGTCAAACAGCTCGGCGCCGTCTTTCAGCTTGCCGTCCCGGCGCGCCTTCACATGGGCGATGAACTGCTCGTGCATGGCGCCCATAAGGCGGTTGATCGTGGCGGCCTGTTCTTCGGTTTCCGGCCCGAACGGATCGGCCAGCAGCTTGGATTTTCCCGCCGTCTTCACCCGGCGCTCAACGCCCAGCTTCTCCATGGCGCCGGTGAAGCCGAAGCCGGCGCTGATCACTCCGATGGAGCCGATGATGGAGGCGGGGTCAGCGAAAATCTCGTCGCCCGCGCACGCGATCCAGTACCCGCCCGAGGCGGCCACATCCTCGCAGAACACCAGCACGGTCTTTTCCTTCTCCGCCGCCAGGGCGCGGATGCGGTCATGGATCAGGCGCGATTGCACCGCGCTGCCGCCGGGCGAGTTGATGGTGATGGCCACCGCCGCCGCGTCCCGGTCGGCGAAGGCCTTGTCCAGCAGCTTTTCCAGCCGGTTCAGGCTCAGTGCATTGGCGTTGCGCCCGCCCGCCGCGATCATGCCCTCCAGCCGCACCAGCGGCACGCGCGGCGCATTGGCGCCGGTCAGCTTGCGCAGGGCGCGTGCAGCGCGGGCGAGTTCGTCGCGGATGATGGACATGGGGTCTCCCGGTCAGGCGGCGTATGTGTGGGGCTGACTTGGCGGTTTCAGGCGCGCATTTCAAGCCGCGCCTGCCCGCGCAGCAGCGCATCGGCGCGCGCCGTCCAGGCACCCGACCCGTCCTCATGCAGCACGAGCGGGGGCAGGAGCGCCAGCGGCGCGCGTCCGCCTGCACGCGCCTCGATGAGGATGCGCTTGGCCGGGGCGCCCGCGCGCGGATGCACGGGCAGCACCACCATGCTCGCGCGGCCCTGAAGGGCGGTCAGCGCCTCGCCCAGCCGGTCGGCGCGGTGAATTAAGGTCAGGCTCCCGCCGGATTTGAGGCGCTTGAGCCCGGCGCTGATCCAGTCGGCCAGCGGCGCCTCGCTGATCCAGGCGGCGGTCTTGCCCGGCTTGGGCGCGCGCAAGGCTTGCGGATCATCAAAGAAGGGCGGGTTGAAAAACACCGCGTCCAGCGCCGCGCCGGGCCGCCAGGTGAGCGCATCGCCCTCCACGATGGTGATCCGGTCTTCCATCCCGTTGGCGGCGGCGTTGCGCCGCGCCAGATCCGCCGCGCGCGGATCAAGCTCCACGCCGGTGATGTGCGCGTCAGGGCAGGCGTGGGCGGCGCATAGCAGCGCGGCCCCCGGCCCGCATCCGAACTCGGCGGCCCGCGCGCCGGGCGCCAGGCGGATAGCGGACGCGAGCAGGATGGCGTCCATCCCGGCGCGGTAACCGTCAGACGTCTGCACAAGGCTCAGCCGCCCGCCCAGTATGCGGTCCCCGGTCAGACCGTCACCGGCCGGGCTGGCGGTGGTCATTCGTCCTTCGGCATGGCCGCGGCCAGCGCCATGCGCGCCTTGGCCGCGTCGGCCTCGCGCACCAGCACCCGGCGCTTGATCCAGGGCAGGGCGCCGCCGAAGGTGGCGGCGGTATGGGCGTCCAGCGTCACGGCCTCCACCCCGGCGTCGCGCAGCACGGCCTCGGCGAAGCTGAGTTTTACCGGGTCATTGGTGGACAGGACCTCGATCATCATTATCTCACACTCCTGAGCGCGCTGTTGCGCCGGCGCCAGCCTGCGTCCCTCTCACGCAGCCCGGTCAGCTTGCCGGGGGCGCAGGGGCTACCTATTGTGCAGGCGCGTGTATCAACCGCAAGAGGCCATAGCGCGTGAACGGACTTCCCCAGACGGACCTGAAGGCGGCGCCGGTGAATCCGGCGGTGCGCCTGGCCGCGCTCGCCAGCACGGATATGACCGGCGTGGAGACGCTGATCGCCGAGCGTTCCGCCAGCGCTACCGCCGTCATCCCCGATATCGCCCATTACCTGCTCAATGCCGGCGGCAAGCGCATCCGCCCGCTGATCACGGTCGCCGCGGCGCGCCTGTGCGGCTATGAGGGCCAGGGTCATCTGGCGCTGGCTGCGGCGGTGGAGTTCATCCACACCGCCACGCTCCTGCATGATGATGTGGTCGATGACAGCGCCCTGCGCCGGGGCAAGGCCCCTGCCAATCAGGTCTGGGGCAACGCCCAGTCCGTGCTGGTGGGTGATTTCCTGTTTGCGCGCGCCTTCATGCTGATGGTGGATGCCGGTTCCATGCGCGCCCTGCACGTACTCTCGCGCGCCGCCGCCGTGATCGCCGAGGGTGAGGTGCGCCAGCTGGCCGCCGCGCGCCAGATCGCCACCACACGCGATCAGTATATGGACATTATCGCCGCCAAGACCGCCGCCCTGTTCGCCGCCGCAGCCCAGGTTTCGCCGATCCTGGCGGGCGCGTCCCCGCGCGTGGAGGCCGGGCTGGAGATTTATGGCCGCGAGCTGGGCCTGGCCTTCCAGCTGGTGGACGATGCGCTCGACTATGGGGGCGTGGCCGAAGCGCTGGGCAAAAACACCGGCGATGATTTCCGGGAGGGCAAGATCACCCTGCCCGTGGCGCTGGCCATGGAAGCCGGCGGCGAGGCCGAGCGCAGCTTCTGGGCGCGCACCATGGGCGAGGGCGTGCAGGGGCCGGAGGATTTCGACGAGGCGGTGGCCCGGCTCAAGCGCCATGGCGCGCTGGACGCCACGCTGGAGCAGGCCCGCGCCCACGCTGCGCGCGCGGTCGAAGCGCTGGACGCCGCGCCGGACAATGTCTGGAGCCAGTCTCTGGCGGCGCTCGCCGAGTTCGTGGTCGAGCGCGCTTACTGATCCCTATTCACAAGCCTGCGTTTCAGCGTGATCGCAGCCGTCCGCGCTGATGAAGCGCTGTGTGCTCATGCGCTCTGGCGCGGGGCGGTTCAGGGCCTCGCCAGCCTCGCTCAAGGCGCGCACATAATTGACGAAGCTCTGGGCGTATTCGGCGAAGGTGTCGGTGACGCGCCCCTCAGCGCTGGCGCGGGCGAAGACCTGATAGCCGTCCCCGCCTCCGGCGATGAAGGAATTGGTCACCACCCGGTAGCGCGCTTCAGGGTCGATGGGGCCCCAGTCGCCGGCCAGGCGCGGGTTCACCTCCACATCGCGCACCCGCGCGCCGGGCTCAGCCGACAGATCGGCGGTGAAACGCAGGCCCGCCGCATAAGGGTAGGCTCCGCCGCCGCTGACCGCATCGCCCACGGCGGCGTCCAGCGTCTCAAGGATCTCCGCGCCTGACAGCTCCAGCACGTGCAGCGTGTTGGCGAAGGGCAGGACGGTGAAAATATCAGCGATGGTGACCGGCCCCGCCGCGATGCTGGCGCGCACGCCGCCCGCGTTCTGAAGGGCGATATCGGCCCCGCCCTCGCGCTGCAGGAAGGCTTCAGCCACCAGGGCCGAGACATGGGAGCCCTGCGCATAGGTTTCGGCGCGTGCGCATAGCGGCTCGGCCCGGCCCTCGCCGGGCAGGCGCACCATGCACAGGTTTTCTCCCGCCTCGCCGATCACGTTCTGGCGCAGCTCGTCGAGCGCTTCTGAAAAGTTCGCCAGCAGGGCCGCGCTGTCTGCGTCCGGGGTCACCGGATAGAGCACGGAATGGGCGGCGAGGGCTGCGGTCAGGGTTTCGTCCGCCTCAGAGGCGTCTACCGGGATGCGCGGGGTTCCCGAACATGCGATCACCCGGCCCTGATCGTCAAAGCTCACCTGCAGCTCGCCCATGACGCGCGCATATTCAAACGCTTGCACCACGCAGACCGGGTCGCCGTCAGCATTGGTCTCCAGCGTGGGGTAGGGGCCGTCCGGGCTGAAGCCCAGCGGGGCGAGGACTGCGGCGTCCCCCAGAAGCGTGTGGGAATCCCCGCCCACGATCACGTCCACGCCCGACAGGGCGCGCGCCATGGCGCGCTCGCGTTCGTACTGGGAATGGGTGAGCAGGATGATCTTGGTGACGCCCTGGCTGCGCAGCCGGTCGATCTCGGCCTGGGCGCTTTGCGTCTCGTCCAGGAACTGCGTGTCCGGGTCAGGGGAGGAGGAGATCTTGGTCTTCTCCGCGATGGTCAGACCAATGACCCCGATGCGCCGGCCCGCGCGCTCGAACACCGCCGAGGGCTGATAGCGCCCGATCAGGGGCGAGGCGTCATGAGCGGCCGTATTGGCGCTGAGAATGGCGGTTTCGCAAGCTCCGTCATCGAGGAAATCGAGAAACCGGACGAGGCCCGCATCCCCATGATCGAACTCGTGATTGCCCAGCACGAAGGCGTCAAAGCAGATGCGGTTCATCAGCGCAGCATCGGCTTCGCCCTCAAACAGGGTGTAGTAGAGCGTGCCGGTCATGGCGTCGCCCGCATGCAGGGTGAGCACAGCCTCGGACGCGCGCGCGCGCTCGGCAAACAGGGGGGTGAGCAGCGGGAAACCACCATGGGAGAGGGTCAGCGGCTCCTCGCCCTCAAGGCCCAGCACGGCGGGATCAAGCGTGAGCGCATGGGGTTCGAGATGGCTGTGATGATCGTTGATGTGCAAGAGGGTCAGGATGAAGGGCTCGGCCCCCGGCGCGGCGGCGGGTCCGTCCTCGCGGCCCGCCTCGCAGGCTGCAAGGGTGGACATGGCGGCGATCAGGACGGTGAGCGCGACAGGGATGATGAGGAGCGGGCGCAACAGCATGAAAGCCTCCGGTGAGAACGTACCCGGCTCCTAGCACATGAGTGCGGGACCGGTCATGCTTGCCGGGTCAAATTGGCGTTTGCCCGCAGGTGGGAACGCGTTCCACACTGACCACCCCTGTTTTGAGTCGACGCCATGCCCTTGCCTGAAGCCCGCACCATCCCCGGCCTGTCCGACGCCCTCGCCGAGGTCTGGCGCTGGCATGATGCCGGGCTGGACGGGATTGTGCGCACGCCTTTCGTGCGCGCCGACCGGATCGGCGAGGCGCTGGACTGCGAGCTCTGGGTCAAGCTGGAGACGCTCCAGCATACCGGCTCCTTCAAGGAACGCGGCGCACTGGCCCGGCTGATGAGCCTGAGCGCTGATCAGCGTGCGGCGGGCGTGGTGGCGGCCTCGGCGGGCAATCACGCCCAGGGCGTGGCGCGCCACGCCGCACGCCTGGGCATACGCGCCGTGATCGTGATGCCGCGCGGCACGCCCATCGTGAAAGTGCAGAAGACCGAAGGCCTGGGCGCCGAGGTGATGATCGCCGGCGAGACTTTTGACGAGGCCCAGACGCGCGCCGGTGAACTGGCCCGGGAACAGGGGCTGACCCTCATCCACCCGTTTGACGATCCCTGGGTGATCGCCGGCCAGAGCACGATCGCGCGTGAAATGCTGGACGAGCAGGGTGATCTGGACGTCATCACCGCACCCATTGGCGGGGGCGGGCTGATTTCAGGCCTGGCGCTGGCCGCGCGCGCGCAGCGCCCGGACATCGAGGTGATCGGGGTGCAGGCCGGGCTCTATCCGTCCATGGTCAATGCTCTGGATGGCGGCGCGCGCGAGACCGGCGGCAGCACGCTGGCCGAAGGCATTGCCGTCAAGGCGCCCGGCGCGCTGACCGCGCCGCTGGTGCGCGCGCTGGTGGCCGATGTGATCCTGGCCGGCGAGCCGGCGCTGGAGCGCGCGCTCTATCTCTATCTCACCGAGATGAAGGTGCTGTCCGAAGGCGCGGGCGCGGCGGGGCTGGCGGGCATGCTCGAACAGCCCGAACGCTTCCGGGGGCGCAAGGTCGCCACGGTCCTGTGCGGAGGCAATATAGACACCCGGCTCCTGTCCTCGATCCTGTTGCGCGGGCTGGTGCGCTCGGGGCGCATGGCGCGCCTGCGCATCGAGCTGATCGACGTGCCCGGCCAGCTGGTGAAGGTCTCCACCGTGATCGCGCGTGAGGAAGGCAATGTGATCGATGTGGCCTATCACCGGGTGTTTTCCGACCTGCCGGCCAAGGTGACCTATATCGATATCTCGGTGGAGGCCCATGACCGCGCCCATATGGACCGGATACTGGCCGCCGTGCGCGGGGCCGGCTTCAAGGTGGAGACTGCGGCCTATTGACCGGCGGCCGGGCGAACCGGACGATTTGTCCGCGACCCCCACAGCAAACGGCCCGCCGGGATATCCCGGCGGGCCGCGCTTTTAGTCCTGGTTTGTCCGTGATCAGTTGAGGTTGATCAGGACTTCCACACGCCGGTTGAGCGGCTCACGCACGCCGTCCGGGGTCGGAACG
>NZ_VWOJ01000002.1:15000-903532 GCF_008630495.1 Alkalicaulis satelles | reverse complement strand
CCGCCGCGGATCGCCAGAAAGACGCCAGCCATGAGAGCAGTGAATGAAAATATCAAAATGGCGATCGCCATAAATCCTCCACGAATCTTTAGGAGCAATTTTAAGGCTTAATTCCCAGCCAGTCGAGTCAAAGGAAAATTTAAAATATGTAGAAATTATAGAATGAACCAACGCCCGACACCTCGAAAGTGTTAGGCATTGGTTCATCAATTAAATTCGGCACATGAATCTACGCATGCATCAAAACCCATTTAGGCAATTTAAATTGCTTGCGCAGAGAGTTTTTATTTATGGCCCAAAGCCAGCGCCGAGCCGCGCACGATTCGCGGTATCGGCGAGCTCTGCTTCGGAGGCGGGCCCATCACCGCTTAGATCTCTATTTGCTATATATCCCCCTGCAGCAGCTCCTGCCATAGCACAGTAAGGGGCGGCTTTGGTTATAGGGGGCGGAGAGCATACAGCGGCTCCAATAACTCCGCCAATCAGTGATCCAAGAATAATGTCATCATTATCGTTCCACCAGGGATTGTCGTCAACCGATTCGCTCTCCTTTTCGGGTTCAGGTTTAGAACCTCCATTATCATCTTCGCCGAATCTGAAACCTCCGGCAACCAAACCCACCTCATCCAAATTCAACTCACGCAGCATCTCTATTCCTCCGGTTTGGAGTGACACCCTATGCATCACATTAGAAATCCTAAGGAGGGAAAATTACTCGCGTCAAGAGGCGATTTAAATTTCTAAGATTGTGCTTCGGATTATCCGCCCCTGCCCCACCCCGGGCTAAACTCCCGCCCATGGCTCATCGCGACCCGCGCGCCGCGCCCCGCAAGCGGAGGCGTCTATCATCCCCGCATCAGCGGACCGGACGGGCGCAGAAGGAGGATGGTGATAATAGTGATAAGAACCGTCCCGGGGCGTTTTTCACGAAAACTCTCACCCCACGCTCGCCGGCGGGCTGTCGCACAGCCCTAGCGCGGCGCGCGCTTGGCCAGGATGCGCTGCAGGGTGCGGCGGTGCATGTTCAGGCGGCGGGCGGTTTCGGAGACATTGTGGTCGCACAGCTCGAACACGCGCTGGATATGCTCCCAGCGCACCCGGTCGGCGCTCATGGGATTGTCGGGCGGTTCGGGCTTGGCGTCGGGCGAGGCGAGCAGGGCCTTGACCACATCGTCCGCATCGGCTGGCTTGGACAGATAATCGATGGCGCCCGATTTCACCGCCGCTACCGCGGTGGCGATATTGCCGTAGCCGGTGAGCATCACCACCCGGCAATCGGGGCGCGAGGCGTAGAGCGTGCGCACCACGTCCAGCCCGTCGCCATCGTCCAGGCGCAGATCCACCACCGCGAAGGCGGGCGGCGCGCTGCGCGCCTGGGCCATGGCTTCGGCGACGCTGGATACGGCGGTGACCTCGAAGCCGCGCGCGGTCATGGCCCGGCCCAGCCGGTTGAGGAAGGGCGCGTCGTCATCAACGATGAGCAGGGTCTTGTCCTCGGGCAGTTCAGGATCGCTCATGGGCAGGCCTCCGGCGCAGGGCGGGTTTGCCGGATAGTTAGACGATGCCGCGCGGTTTTCGAAGCCTTTTGGCCAAAACGCCGCACCCCCTTGCGGCATATCCCCCCGGCCCGGGCCTAGGCGGATGCTTCCAGCCCGGCGCGCGGCAGGGCGATCTCCACCCGCGCACCGCCGCCGGGCGCGTTGGACAGGGCCACAACGCCGCCCACCCGCTCCACCAGGGTCATGGCGATGAACACGCCCAGGCCCAGCCCGCCATGGCCGGGCTCGGCCTGGCGGGTTGTGACATAAGGCTCGCCCAGCTTGGCCAGGATGTCCGGCGGAAAGCCCGGCCCGTCATCGGCCACGATGAAACGCACCTGGCGCGCATCCCAGGCGCCGGTGAGGGTGACGCGCGCATTGGCGAAATCCACTGCGTTCTCGATGAAATTGCCCAGCGCATAGAGGATTTCCGCCCGCCGCTGCAGGACCGGCGCGCCGGGCTCGCCCGGCGGCGGGTCCAGCTGCACGCTCACCGGCGCGCCCACCCCGCGCAGGGGCGCAGCGGCCTCTTCCATGGCCTCGGCCAGGCCCAGCCGGTCATGCATGCGGTCGCCGGGCTCCTTCATCTGGGACAGGCGCTGCAGGATTTCCCGGCAGCGCCGGGCCTGGGACACCAGAAGCTCGGCGTCTTCTTTCAACAGCGGGTCCTCGGCGGCGCGCAGCATCTCCTTGGCGGTGAGCTGGATGGTGGCCAGCGGCGTGCCCAGCTCGTGGGCGGCGGCCGCCGCCAGCGCGCCCAGCGCAGACAGGCGCTGCTCACGCGCCAGCACGCTCTGGGTGGCCGCCAGCGCCGCGCCCATGCGCCGGGCCTCGGCGGCCACGCGCCAGGCATAGACGGCGGTGAACGCGATGGCGATGGCCAGCGCCAGGCCCGTGGCGGCCAGATACAGGCTGGGCAGGGCGAAAACCTCGCCGGGAAGCCAGGGCATGGGCATATGCCACACCCCGATCACCGCAGCGCCGGTAATGGCCACCGCGCCCAGCGCCAGCCACCAGCGCGCGGGCAGGGCGGCCACCGAGATCACCACAGGCCCCACGATCATCACCGCGAACGGATTGGCCAGCCCCCCGGTCAGCGCCAGCAGGGCCATCAATTGCACCATGTCCCAGGCCAGCTGGGCGAAGGCTTCGCCGTCGCGCGCCAGGCGCTGGGTGGAGACAAAGACCGGCAGCACGGCGTTGAGCCCGGCGCTGGCCGCGATCAGGGCGAGGCAGGCGGCCAGCGGCAGGTCAAAGCCGAGCCCGTAATGCACGCCCAGCACGGTGGCGGTCTGCCCCGCCACCGCCAGCCAGCGCAGGAAGATCAGCGTGCGCAGGCGCACCCGGCCGAAGACCGGGGCCAGATCAACCCCGTCAAGCCAGTCGTCCGGACCGGGCGGACGGGCGGCGGGCGCCGTCGGGACTGCATTCATGGGCTTGGGTGATCCTTGATGGCGAGCGTGTCAGGCGCCGCCAGCAAGCGCGACGGCGCAGCGCGCGTCAAGCGGACCGGAAGCCGCAGGCTGGCCATGGAGATAAGGGCGTCAGCCGTCGAGCAGCTCCAGGCGCATGGCGGTGAAGTCGATGAGATAGCCCGAGCGGGCGCGCAGCACGTCCTGCCCGAGCAGGCCGTGCAGGCCCGATTGCTGGTGGCTCAGCATGCGCACATCCTCCAGCGTGACGCTCTGGTCTGCGACCAGAAGCGTGAGCCGGGGAAGGCTCATGGCGTCTTCATCGACCCTGACCCCGCCAGCTCCGCCCAGGCGCGTGGGCGAGGCCTCAACGCCGTGCAGAAGCCCGGGAATGGCTTCACCCGCTGAAAGGTACAGAAGCGTGGCGCGCGCGCCGGTATCGATCATCAGACGCAACCGGCCTTCGCTTGCCTCCACGCGGGCCAGCAACACCGGGCGCAAACCCTCCATCACCATGTTGGGCGGCGGCCCGCCGCCTGTGGAGAGCTCGAAATCGAGGGTTTCACGCCGTCCATCCGGCGTTATGCGCAGCCGCTCCAGTCGCGCCAGCACGGGCAGGCCGAGGATCGCCGGGATGCGGTACGCCCCGCCGGCAAAACTCAGCGCCTCATCCGGAAGCACAATGAAAACAACATTGTGGAAGATCACTCCGCCAAAATCGAGCTGGTTGGCGACACCCAGCCGGCCCGGCACAGACTCTTCCACCGAGGAGCCGACCGAGATATCGGAGTCCAGCATCCGCACGCCCAGCCGCTCTGCGGTGCTTTCGGTGACAGTGGAGAAGGCCGCGCCGGTATCAATCACCATATCCTGACGCCGTCCGTTCACCTGCACGCGCGCGCGGGGCAGGCCGGCCCTGTCCCGGCGCATGCTGACCGAACCGGGGATCAACGCCTCGCGGGTCATGGCCGGTTCGTCACGCAGGGCGGCGGCCAGATCACGCGCCTGACGCTGGCCCGGCTCCAGCGCTTCTCCTGAGGCGGCCTCAGCGGCGTCGTAGGCGATGACTGATGCGGCATAATCCCCGGCCCGCAGGCGCACCCCGGCCAGCGTCAGGGACGCCTCCCGGCGCAAGGATGGCGCGAGCGTTTCATCACGCTTGAGGGCAGCCAGCCGCGTCTCGGCCTCGCCGTCCCGGTTGAGCATGGCGGCCAGCGCGCCGCGCAGGAGATCAGCCTGTGGGCCGGAATACGCATCGCTGGCGATCGCTTGCGCGTAGACCGCCGGATCCCCGCTGGCGATCACCGTCTCGAAATCAGCCCCCTGGGGGCCAGACCGGGCCCCGGCGTCCGCCCCTTGGACGAGCACCAGACAGGCCGCCGCACACAGCACTCTCAACATATCAACATCTCACATGTGAGTTTTCACATGTGACAAGATAGAAAAGCATCGGGAATCCGGCAAGGATGCAACGCATTCATCAATGGAGCCGGCCGCCGCCATGACCTTGCGTCACGCCATACTGGGCATAATCGCACAAAAGCCATCCACCGGATTCGAGCTGCTGCGTGAGTTTGATGCGGGCCATTCGGTGATCTGGCCGGCCCCTCAGAACGAGGTCTACCGGGTCTTGCGCCAGCTCAAGGACGAGGGGCTGGCCGAGATCGTGGCCGAGGGCGCGCGCGGCAGCCGGACCTATGCCGCGACCGATGCCGGACGCGCGGAGCTGGGCGCATGGCTGGCCGCCCCCAGCGACTACACCTTGCGATATGAGCCTGTTTTGAAAGCCTGTTTTCTTGACCAGACCGATCCGCAGTCCCGGATCGCACGGGCGCGCCAGGACCTGGCCTTCTTTCAGGAACAGCTGCGCGTTATCGAACGCACGGCCCGCCAGAAAGCCGGGCAGCCCGGTCCCGTGCGCGAGGATGCGCGTGCGATGGCCGTCGCCCTCTACACCGCCCTTTCCGGTTGGGCGCGGGCCATCGTTGAAGAGGGCGGCTCAGAGCCCTAGCGGGGCGGCCAGGGCGCCGGTCCGGCTCGACAGGGCGCGGGCTGCGGGCCATGTAACAGGGCGCAACGCGCCAAGCGGACCGCAAGCCGCAGGCCTGAAGCTGACAGGCGAGGACATGACATGATCGATCTGAAAAACCGCCCCGTCTGGCTGATCCCGGTGATCGCCACCGTGCTGGCCACCGCCGCCGGCATCGCCCTGCTGCTCTCCGCCCTGCCCGGACAGGGCGGGGACGGGACGCCCCGCCCGTCGCCGGTGCGCGTGAGCGGCGAAGCCCAGATCGGCGGGTCCTTCACCCTGGTCAATCACCATGGCGAGACGGTCACCGACGCCGATTTCGCCGGGCGGGCCATGTTGATCTATTTCGGTTTCACCTATTGCCCGGATGTGTGCCCGGCCTCGCTGCAGGTGATGGGCGCGGCCATGGACCAGCTCAGCGAGGCCGAGCGCGCCCATATCCAGCCCATACTGATCAGCGTGGACCCCGAGCGCGACACGCCCGAGCTGCTCGCCCAATACGTCACCGCCCCGGCCTTCCCTGAAGGACTTGTGGGCTTGACGGGAAGCCTTGAACAGGTACGCAATGCTGCGCGTGCTTACAGAGTCTTCTTCGCCCGGGTGGAGGATGACGGCGTGTCATCGGACTATACCGTCGATCACAGCTCCATCCTTTACCTCATGGACCGCGAGGGGCGGTTCGTGGAGCTGTTCCCGCACGGGACGGCGCCGGCGGTCATCGCCGCACGCCTGCAAGCCTTTCTTGAGACATCCCCGTCATAATCTGATCTGAACACAAGCGCCCCCAGAGGGGCGCGCACCGGAGGCCGTAGCGGCCATGCTCTATTCGTTTCTGGAAATGTCGCGCGCGGCCATGCTGCCCTGGCGCGCGGCGGCCAATGTTACGCGGCGCACCCTGCGCAATCCGCTCAATCCGGCCGGCGAGACCCTGGCCGGGCGCGCCATGGCCGCCTCGGCGGACCTGTTTGAAAGCCTGACGCGCCAGTATGGCAAGCCGGCCTGGGCGCTGGAGCCGCTGGAGGTGAACGGCCAGACCATTCCCGTCGAGATCGAGACAGTATGGAAAAAACCCTTCTGTGCGCTCACCCGCTTTGCCCGTGACGAGGCGGCGCTTGCCGCGGCGCGGGGGATCAAGCCGGCTGAGATCAAGGATCCCAAAGTGCTGCTGGTGGCGCCCCTGTCGGGCCATTACGCCACCTTGCTGCGCGGCACGGTGGAGGCCTTCATCCCCGATGCCGACGTGTACATCACCGACTGGGCCGATGCGCGCATGGTCTCGCTGTCCGAAGGCCGGTTCGATCTGGATGACTATGTCGCCTATGTGCGCGAGATGATCAGCGCCATCGGCGCGGGCGTGCATGTGGTTGCCGTGTGCCAGCCCGGCCCGCCGACGCTGGCGGCCTGCGCCCTGATGGCCGAGGATGACGATCCGCTGCGCCCGGCCTCCATGACCTTCATGGGCTCGCCCATCGATGCGCGCAAATCGCCCACCGTGCCCAACAAACTGGCCGAGGAGCGCCCCTATGCCTGGTTCCGGGACAATCTGATCCAGACCGTACCGGTGCTCTATCCGGGCGCGCTGCGCCGGGTCTATCCCGGCTTCCTGCAGCTCACCGGCTTCATCAACATGAATTACGAGCGCCATGTGGACGCTCATTACCGCTTCTTCCAGCAGCTGGTGGACGGCGATGGCGACAGCGCCGACAAGCACCGCGCCTTCTATGACGAATATCTCGCCGTGATGGACCTGACCGAGGAATTCTACCTCCAGACCATCCGCGACGTGTTCCAGGAACACAAACTCGCGCGCGGGACCATGACCGTGAAGGGCCGCCCCGTGCGCCCCGAAGCCATCACCGACATCGCCCTGATGACGGTGGAGGGCGAGAACGACGACATTTCCGGCATCGGCCAGACCCAGGCCGCCCACACGCTGTGCGCCAATCTGCCCGCCGCCCTGCGCCTTGACCACGTCCAGCCCGAGGTGGGCCATTACGGCGTGTTCAACGGCCGCCGCTTCCGCGAACAGATCGCCCCGAAAATGAAGGCGTTTATGGCGCAGCACGCGCGCGATGGCGTGAAGGCGCGCAAGGGGAAGGCGGCCTGACCCCTACCCCCCGTTGCCGGCGTCCCGCCCGGCCTTGATCAGGCCGCTGAGATAGGCGCCATAGCCGCTGCGGCCGATGGCGCGGGCAGAGGCGGCGAGCTGGGCGTCGGTGAGCCAGTTCTGGCGCCAGGCGATTTCCTCGGGCGCGCAGATGGACACGCCCTGACGGTCGGTGAGGCTGGCCACGAAATTGGATGCGTCCAGCAGCGAGCCGTGAGTGCCGGCGTCAAACCAGGCATAGCCGCGCCCGAAGCGCTCTACATGCAGGTCGCCGCGCGCCAGATAGGCGCGGTTCACATCGGTGATCTCCAGCTCGCCGCGCGCGGACGGGGCGAGCCCTGCGGCGATCTCCACCACGTCATTGTCATAGAGATAGAGCCCGATCACGGCGTAGTTGGATTTGGGCTTTTTGGGCTTTTCCTCGATCGAGACGGGCCGCCCCTCCGCATCGAAGGCGATCACGCCATAACGGCCCGGATCGGCCACCTGATAGCCGAAGACGGTGGCGCCGCGCGGGCGGGATGCTGCGCCCGAGAGAATATCTTTCAGCGCGTGGCCGTAGAGGATGTTGTCGCCCAGCACCAGCGCCACCGGGTCATTCCCGATGAACTCGCGCCCGATGATAAAGGCCTGGGCGATGCCATCGGGCTTGTTCTGGACGGCGTAGGTCAGGGACACGCCAAAGCGCGAGCCGTCGCCCAGCAGCGCCTTGAACGCGCCCGCGTCGCGCGGCGTGGTGATCACCAGGATCTCGCGCACCCCCGCCAGCATCAGCAGGGAGAGCGGGTAATACACCATAGGCTTGTCATAGACCGGCAGGAGCTGTTTGGAGACCGCCAGCGTGACCGGATGCAGGCGCGAGCCTGCGCCGCCGGCCAGAATAATGCCCTTCATGTGCTGGCGTCCTCCCCTGACGCGGCCGGACCGGTCTGTGCGCCCAGCCCGCGCCGCTGCGCCCCGCCGCTGCGGGCGAGCACGCGCCGCCACCAGTCCTCATGTTCGAGATACCAGTCAAGCACGCCCTTGAGGGCGTCCTCGAAATCATGCACCGGCGTCCAGCCCAGGGCGGCGGTGAGCTTTGAGTGATCCATGGCGTAGCGGAAATCATGGCCGGGCCGGTCGGCGACGAAGGCGATGAGATCGCTATGGGGCGCAGCCTCCGGAAAGCGCGCATCCAGCGCCGCGCACAGGGCGTGGACGACCTGAAGATTGGTGCGCTCGGCGCCGCCGCCAATATTGAACGTATCGCCCGCCCGGCCGCGCTCCAGGATCAGATGCAGGGCGCGGGCGTGATCGTCCACATGCAGCCAGTCGCGCACATTCGAGCCATCGCCATAGACCGGCAAAGACTGGCCGCTGATGGCCCGGGCGATCATGTGGGGGATGAGTTTTTCCGGGTGTTGCCAGGGGCCGTAATTGTTCGAGCAGTTGGAGATCATCACCGGCAGGCCGAACGTCTCGCCCCAGGCCCGCGCCAGATGGTCGGACGCCGCCTTGGACGCCGCATAGGGCGAGCGCGGGTCATAGCGCGTGGTTTCGGAGAAGGCCGGATCGTTGGGGCCCAGCGATCCGTATACCTCGTCGGTTGAGACGTGCAGGAAGCGAAAACTCGCGCGCGCCGCCGTGTCCAGCGTGTCCAGATGGGCGCGGGCGGCCTGCAGCAGCACATAGGCGCCGGTGATATTGGTCTCGATGAAGGCGCCCGGGCCATCAATCGAGCGGTCCACATGGGTCTCGGCGGCCAGATGCACCACCCGGTCCGGGCGCCAGGCCTCGAACACAGCCCGAACCCGGCCTGCGTCGCGGATATCGCCCTTTTCCAGATGATAGCGCCCGGTGGGCTTGCACATGGCCACCGCCTCGGGGCTGGCGGCGTAGGTCTCAGCGTCCAGCACCACCACCGTGCCACCGGTGTGCTCGATCAGCCGGCGCACCAGCGCCGACCCGATAAAGCCAAGCCCGCCAGTGACCAGCGTGATGATAGGGCGCGCCGCCTGCGTCATGACTGCAGTCTTAGCGCGACACGCCGCGACAGTGGAACGGGTTTTGTCGCCTGCAGGGCAGCTCGCCTGAACCTCTCAACCCGCGTTTCCCCGGCGGGCGCGGAAGAAGTTTTTGAGCAGGGCTGAGGATTCTTGCGCGCGCACGCCGCCAGTGACCTCCGGGCGCCAGTGGCAGGTGGGCTGGGTGAAGAATTGCGGGCCGTGGGCCACCGCCCCGCCTTTGGGATCGTCTGCGCCATAGACCAGCCGCCCGATGCGCGCATGGCTGATGGCGCCCGCGCACATGGCGCAGGGCTCCAGCGTCACATAGAGCGTCAACCCGGTCAGCCGGTAATTGCCCCGCTTCGCCGCCGCCTGGCGCAGGGCGCGGATCTCGGCGTGGCCGGTGGGATCGATGTCGCCAATAGGCGCATTGCCGGCCTCGGCGATGATCTCGCCAGAGGCCGGATCGACGATCACGGCGCCCACCGGGGTCTCGCCCGCCGCAGCCGCGGCTTGCGCCCGGGCCAGCGCCCGTCCCATAAACTCATCATCACGCGCGCAGGTCATAGCCTGCGCGCCTTACCCTTGGCCGGGAGCGCCGTAAAGCCTTGAGCGGGACTGAAGACAAGGATGCCGGACCAGGCGAGCGCATCGCCAAGGCGCTGGCCCATGCAGGCGTGGCCTCGCGGCGCGAGGCCGAGCGCCTGATCACAGAAGGCCGGGTGGCGGTCAATGGCAAGGTGCTCGACACGCCTGCCTTCAAGGTCACGGCCGATGATCTCATCACCGTGGACGGCAAGCTGGTGGGGCCGCGCCCGCCCACGCGCCTGTGGCGCTATCACAAGCCCGCCGGGCTGGTGACCACCCATGCCGATCCGCAAGGGCGCGAGACGGTGTTCTCCAAACTGCCGCCGGAGCTGGGCCGGGTGATCTCGGTGGGCCGGCTCGATCTCAATTCCGAAGGCCTGATGCTGCTGACCAATGATGGCGAGCTGGCCCGGGTGCTGGAATTGCCCGCCACCGCCTGGACGCGGCGCTACCGGGTGCGCGCGTTCGGGGACGCCGACGAGGCCGCTCTGGCCAAGCTGGCGGGCGGGGTGACCGTGGAGGGCGTCGCCTACGGCCCGGTGGATGTGGCGGTGGACCGGCGCACCGGCGCCAATGTCTGGCTCACGGTCGGCATCAAGGAAGGCAAGAACCGCGAGGTCCGCAAAGTGCTCGCCCATGTGGGGCTGAATGTGAACCGGCTGTTGCGCACCGCCTATGGCCCGTTCCAGCTGGGCGCGCTGGCGCCCGGCGCGGTGGAGGAGGTGCGCCTGAGCGTGCTGCGTGAGCAGATGGGCAAGCTCTATCCGCTGGGCGCCGACGGCCATCCGCTGAAAGCCGGCGCGGCGTCCGCCCCGGCCCAACCCGATGGCGTGCGCGGCCCGGGCCGCGCCCAGCGCCGCGAACGCAAGGGGCCGTCCCATGCGGATCGTCGCCGGCGTCCATAAGGGCCGCCCCCTGGCCGCCCCGCGCGGCATGACCACACGCCCCACCGCCGACCGGGCGCGCGAGGCCCTGTTCAACAAGCTCGCCCACGCCCCCTGGGCGCCGGACATCGCTGGCGCGCGGGTGATTGACGTGTTTGCGGGCTCCGGCGCGCTGGGCTTCGAGGCGCTGTCGCGCGGGGCGTCTTTCGTGTTGTTCGTGGAGACCGATCCGGGGGCGCGCGGGGCGATCCGCACCAATGTGGAAGCCCTCCAGGCTTTCGGAATCACCAAGCTGCACAAGGGCGATGCGGCGCATCTGGGGCTCAAGCCGGAAAAGGTCGGCGCGCCGTTCGCGCTCGCCTTTCTCGATCCGCCCTATGGCAAGGGTCTGGGCGAGCGCGCGCTCCAAAGGCTCCATGAGGGCGGCTGGCTGGCGCCGGGCGCGCTGGCGGTGCTGGAGACGGGCGCGGAGGAAACGCCAGACCTCTCAGGCTGGGATGTACTGGATACGCAAGACGCAGGCGCGGCGAAGTTCTGGTTCGTGCGGCGGGGCTGACGCCCTACTTGCCCTCTATCGTCTTTTCCTGACGGGCCATCAGGGCGCGCGCCAGCGGGTCGGGCAGGATGCGGGCCAGGGCGGTCATGAATTTGTAGAAGGCGCCGGGCACGCGCAGCGGCACGCCACGCTCCACCGCGTCATAGCCTGCGGCCGCCACGTCCTCGGCTTTGAGCATCCAGTAATCGGGCACATTGTTCACGGTCTCGCGCGCGCCGTTGACGTCGTGAAACTCCGACCAGGTATAACCCGGCGCCACGACGGTGACGTGGACGCCCTGATCGCGCAGCTCCGCGCCCAGCGCCTCGGACGCCTTGATCAGCAGCGATTTGATGCCCGGATATATCGTACCCGAATAGCGCGTATGCGCCTTGGCGGTGGGGACCAGGGCGGAAACCGACGAGATATTGATGATGCGCCCGAAACCGCGCTGCGCCATGCCCGGGGCGGTGAGGTGCATGAGTTTGAGATAACTTGTGACCATCAGCTCCAGAAAGCGCGCCTGATCGGCCCATTCGGTATCGCAGAAATGGCCCGGCTGGCCGGCGCCGGCGTTATTGACCAGGGCGTCGATCTGGCGTCCGGCCTTGGCCACCTTGTCCACAATGGCCTGGGGCGCGCCGGGGTCGGCCAGATCGGCGGCGATCACCAGCGTTTTCGCGCCGTGCTTTTCTTCCAGCTCGCTGGCGAGTTCCTTCAGCTTGTCCTCGCGGCGGGCGACCAGCGCCACGTCCCAGCCCTGACGGGCGTATTCGCGCGCGAAGGCGGCGCCGATGCCGGAGGAAGCGCCGGTGATCAGGGCGAGACGGCGGGCCATGGGGGTCTCCTTGGCGAAATCATGTTGCAGGGCAAGGGTGTGCGCACACGGCGCGCTTGTCCAGCCGCTCAGGCGGGCAGAAGGCTCGCGCGCATGACGTCGGCCAGCGTGCGGGTCTCGTCGGCGCGGGCCGAGCCCTTGCGCCAGACCATGCCGATCTCGCGGCCCGCCACCGGCGGGTCGAAGGCGCGGATGGCCAGATCCAGCTGGTCGGCCAGTCCCGCCTCCACCGCCAGGCGCGGCAGGAGGGTGGCGCCCAGCCCGCTTCTGACCATTTGCACCAGGGTGTGCAGGCTGGTGGCGGCGAAATCCGACCGGCCCGCGCCGCGGCGTTCAGAACTGACCGCACACACCGCCAGCGCATGATCACGCAGGCAATGGCCGTCCTCCAGCAGCAGGAGCGGGGTATCGCCCAGCATGTCCGGACGCAGCGGATCGGCGTCGGCCAGCGGATGACCGGGCGGGGCGGCGAACAGGAATTCGTCGGCCATCAGCACCTGGGCCTCCAGCCCGTCGGCCTCATAGGGCAGGGCGATGACCGCCGCGTCCAGGCGCCGCTCGCGCAAGGCGTCCACCAGGCGGTGGGTGAGATCCTCGCGCAGGAATAATTCCAGTTCGGGAAAGCGCGTGCGCAGATCGGGCAAGGCGCGCGGCAGGAGGAAAGGCGCAATGGTGGGGATCACCCCCAGGCGGAACGGCCCGCTCAAGGGCTGGCCGGCGGCGCGGGCGGCGTGGACCAGGTCTTCAGCCTCGGTCAGCACCACGCGCGCGCGCGTCACCGCCGCCTCTCCCGCCGGGGTCAGCGCCGCGCCGCGCGCGCTGCGCTCCACCAGTACGGCGCCCAGAATGCCTTCAAGCTCCTTGATGGCGGCGGACAGGCTCGGCTGGGTGACGTGACAGGCCTCGGCGGCGCGCGAAAACGTGCCGGCATCGGCCAGCGCGACGAGAAATCTCAATTGCCGGAGTGTGGGCAGAAGCGTGCTCATGACCATAGGGTTAGGCTATAGCCGCCAAAGATACAAATGATTTGAACTAAGACGCAGCGCACTGCATGTACGTGGCGATTGCTGCGCCGCACCAGATTGTGCTGCAGCGCAGCGTTCCGCGCGGCGGCGCCGCGATCCCGCGCCGTTCAGGTTCAAGGTCAACAGGAGAGTCACATGCTCGGCATCGGCGACAAGCTGCCCGAATTCGAAATCACCGGCGTGAAGCCGAAATTCAACGCCCATGAGGAAAACGGCGTAAGCGCGTTCGAGGCGCTCACCCATGAGAGCTTCCCGGGCCAGTGGAAGGTGATCGTGTTCTACCCGAAGGACTTCACCTTCGTGTGCCCGACCGAAATCGTGGCTTTCGCCAAGCTGAACGGCGAGTTCGCCGACCGCGACGCGGTGGTGATGACCGGCTCCACCGACAACGAATTCTGCAAGCTGGCCTGGCGGCGCGAGCACGCTGACCTGCGCTCGCTGGACCAGTGGCAGTTCGCCGACCCCACCGGTTCGCTGGTGGACGCTCTGGGCGTGCGCTCTCCTGAAGGCGTGGCCTACCGCTACACCTATATCGTGGATCCGCATGGCGTGATCCAGCACGTCTACGCCACCAATCTGAATGTCGGGCGCAACCCGGAAGACACGCTGCGCGTGCTCGACGCCCTGCAGACCGACGATCTGTGCCCCTGCAACCGCCCGGTGGGCGGCGATACGCTGGCGGCCTGATAGCGCTGCGGCCAGCCGGGCGGGACCTCAGTCCCGTCCGGCTGGCAAGCGCAAAACGCTTCCTCCCCTCCTCCCCTTCAGTTTTCAGGATTGCCGCGATGAGCCTCGACGCGCTGAAAGACGCCCTTCCCGACTACGCCAAGGACATCAAGCTGAACCTGTCCACTCTGGCGCGTGAGAGCGTGCTGGACGACCAGAAGAAATTCGGCTGCTTCCTGGCCAGCGCCCATGCCTGCGGCGAGCCCGCCGTGATGCGCGCCCTGACCGCCGAGTTTGAAGACCGGCTCGCGCCCGAGGCCGCCCAGGCGGCCAAGGCGGCGGCGGCGGTGATGGGCATGAATAATGTCTATTACCGCTTCGTCCACCTGGCTGCGGCCAAGGATTACAAGACCTTGCCCGCGCGCCTGCGCATGAACGTGATCGCCAGTCCCGGCGTGGACAAGGCCGATTTCGAACTGTGGTCGCTGGCGGTCTCGGCCATTAATGGCTGCGGCATGTGCATCGACGCCCACGAGCACGAATTGCGCAAGGCCGGGCTCTCCGCCGAGCAGATCCAGGCCGCCGTGCGCATCGCCTCGGCGGTGAACGCCGCCAGCGCCATCCTGCGCGCGGAAGCCGCCCTGGCTGCCTGATCCTGCCGTTTCAGTCTGTCCGGATCGCCCGTCTGCGCGCCCCGCAGGCGGGCGCAAGGCGTTTTAAATCAGGCTTTGACAGCGCGCGGATTTATCCGTATTCTGAACATATGAGCACGTTGTTGAACCATAGCGAACAGATGCGCCGGGCCCGGGACCGGGGCCGGACATCGCGCGCCTGGCGCTGGTTCTCGCGGCGCACCATTCATGCCGGGCGTCATTATCATGATCTCAGCTGGCGCACGGTCGCCGTCCAGGCCGGGCTGTCGGCGGGGCTGATCGCGCTGTCGCGCATCGATCCCGGTTTCGCGCTGGCGCCCTGGATGCTGATCGCGGGCGTGGTCTGGGCCGTGCTGATCGCGCGCATCGCGCTGCTCAAGCTGTCCGGCCCGGCGCAGCGCGGCTGACGCAGCAGCGTTGACCTGACACGCGGGCGGCTTAGGCTGGCGCGTCAGTGAGCAGCGTCCAGCTGGAAGGGGCTTTCATGAACTGGTGGTTCGGGACCGCGCTGTGGATGCGCGTCTTGGGGGCGCTTGCGCTGGGCGTGGCGTTTGCATTGATCGTGGTCCAGATCATGGGCCAGGAGGCCGGTGCGGCCTTTATCGAGGCCTTCATCAAGCCGGTCGGCGACCTGTTCTTCAACCTCATCCGCATGCTCATCATCCCCCTCATCCTGACCACGCTGGTGGCCGGGGTGGCGAGCCTGGGCGACCCGAAAAAGCTCGGCTCCATCGGTGGCAAGGCGGTGGCGCTGTATCTGTGCACAACCTTCTTTGCGGTGTGGATCGGCATCGGCTTCGGCCTCGCCTTCCAGCCCGGCGCCGGGGTGAATCTGGGCGGCGCCGACCCGATCCCGGTGGACACCGACCAGCCCGGCATTGTCGAGCGCCTGATCGCCATCGTGCCCACCAATCCGGTGGCGGCGCTGGCCGACACCGATGTGCTGGCGGTGATCTTCTTCGCCATCCTTCTGGGCATCGGCATCATCATGGCCGGCAAGTCCGGCAAGCCGGTGGGCGATCTGTTCAACTCCGCCGCCGACGTGGTGCTGAAAATCACCCATATCGTAATGGAAGTGGCGCCGTTCGGCGTCTTCGCCCTGGTCGCCTATACCGTGGCGGCGCAAGGGGTGGAGGCGCTGGCCTCCATCGGGGTGCTGATCGCCACGGTCTACGCCGCGCTCATCGCGCACGCCATTCTGGTCTACGGGGGATTTGTCCGCTTTGTCCTGAATCTGCCGGTGTTCAGCTTCGCGCGCGGCATCGTGGACGCCCAGGCGGTGGCCTATTCCACCGCGTCCAGCGCGGGCACCCTGCCGGTGACCA
This sequence comes from Alkalicaulis satelles, assembly GCF_008630495.1. GTDB lineage: Bacteria > Pseudomonadota > Alphaproteobacteria > Caulobacterales > Maricaulaceae > Oceanicaulis > Oceanicaulis satelles. The sequence continues at coordinate 887,947 of NZ_VWOJ01000002.1, read as the reverse complement.
TCGCCAATGTGACCGAGAATCTGGGCGTGAAGCGCTCGGTAGCCGGCTCGGTCCTGCCGCTGGGCGCCACCATCAATATGGACGGCACGGGCATTTATCTGGGCATTCTGGCGCTGTTCACCGCCCAGGCCTTCGGTTATGACCTCACCCTCACCCAATACGTGCTCATTGCGGTAACAGCTGCGCTGGCCTCCATCGGCGCAGCGGGCATTCCCAGCGCCGGGCTGTTCCTTCTGGCCATCGTGCTGGGCACGTTCGACGTGCCGCCCGAGCAGATCGCCATCATTGTCGGCTTCATCCTGCCGGTGGACCGGATCATGGACATGGCGCGCACCGCGCTCAACGTCACCGGCGACGCCATGGTGGCCACCGCTGTGGCCAAATGGGAGGGCGAGCTGGACGAGGACCGCTTCCGCGCCCCCGCCGACAAGCCCTATGAGGCGCCGGAGCCCGCGCGCGAGATCGCCGACGCCGACCGCGACTGATCGCGGGCGGCGCACGGCCTGCCAGATCTGCTGAAAAACGCCGCTCAGGCCGCGTTGGAGTGCACGCCGCCTGACAGGATCGCGCTGATGGCGTTGGCGTCGGGCGCGGCGCGCACGGCGCGGCGCACATCCTCGCGCCGGAACAGGCGCGAGATCTGGGCCAGCGCCTTGAGGTGCTCGGCCCCGGCGTCTTCAGGCGCCAGAAGCAGGAACACCAGATCGGCGGGCTGGCCGTCCACCGCGTCGAAATCCACGCCCTGTTTGAGCCGGGCGAACACCCCGCACACCCGGTCCACATGATCGGTGCGCGCATGGGGAATGGCCACGCCGTCGCCCACGCCGGTGGAGCCGAGGCGCTCGCGCTCGATGACCGCCTCCAGCACCGGACGGGCCGGGATATTCAAGCTGCGCTGCGCCAGCTCGGCCAGGCCGTGCAAGGCTTGCTTGCGGCTGGTGGCGTTCATGTCCGCCACGATGCCGCCCTGCGGTATCAAGTCGATCAAGGCCATTCCCTGCTCAGCCTGGCTGCTTCTGGCGCGAGGCCGCGCCCGATGCCCTACCCCTATGCGCGGGCTGGAGCGCCCGCCGCCGGTTTCGCGCCGTCTTTAGCGCTTCGCGCCGGATCAATCCACCCCACATGACCGTCCGGACGGCGGTAGACGATATTGACCGAGCCGTTGGCCGCATTGCGGAACATCAGGAAGGGCGCGTCGGCCAGATCCATTTCCAGCACCGCCATGGAGACGGTCAGGGTGCGCAGCTCGCCCGCGGTCTCGGCGATGATGACCGGCTCGTCGCCGCCTTCAGCGCCGCCATCATCCTCATCCTCGTCCATGTCGGCGTCCTCGCCGCCATTGATCCGGGCCGATTGCAGCACCCGGATCGGCGTTTCCTCCGCAGGCAGGGCCAATTTGTTGTCGTTGTGATGGTCCTTCAGCTTGCGCTTGTAGCGGCGCAGGCGCTTTTCCAGCCGGATCGCGGCGGCCTCGGCGGCGGCATAGGCGTCCTCGCCGGCGCCCGAAGCCTGCAGGAAGGCGCCCGAAGGCAGATGCAGCGAACAGTCCACCTTGAATCCGAACCCTTCCTTGGCGGCGACCACGAAGGCTTCAGAGGGACGGTTGAAATATTTCGCCGCCGCGTCGGAGACGCGAAGCTCGATGCGCTCGCGCAGCGCCGGAGAAACATCAATGCCCTTGGAGACGAACTGGATGTGCATGGGAACTCCCTTTGCAGCTGACGCCGCACACCGCATTCGGCGCGTTCGGGTTCTCCCGCCGCGCCGGTGCGCGGCCCCGGTCTGAACCAGACCCGGACAAACACGGTATCGGCGCAAGTCAGGGGGCGTCAATGCGCGATGCAGGCGCCAGACCCGCCCGGCGCTGCTTGTGCTGAAAAATCCGTCAAGGATCGAAACGGCCTAGCCTGCGCCCTTCATGATCCGGCGGCGCTTGACCGAGGAGGGGATATTCATCGCCTCGCGGTATTTGGCCACGGTGCGCCGGGCGATATCCACCCCGTCGGCCAGCAAGCGCTCGACAATGGCGTCATCGCTGAGCACGCCGTCGGCCGTCTCGGCGTCGATCATGGCCTTGATGCGGTAACGCACCGCCTCGGCCGAATAGGCCTCCCCGCCATCGGCCGACGCGATGGACGAGGTGAAGAAGTATTTCAGCTCGAACAGGCCGCGCGGCGTGGCGATATATTTGTTCGAGGTGACCCGGCTGACCGTGCTCTCATGCATGCTTACCGCATCGGCCACGGTCTTGAGATTGAGCGGGCGCAGCCAGGCCACGCCCTTGGCCAGGAAGGCGTCCTGCTGGCGTACGATCTCGCTGGCCACTTTCAGGATGGTGCGCGCGCGCTGATCCAGGCTTTTGACCAGCCAGGAGGCGTTCTGGGTGCATTCGGAGATGAACTGCTTTTCCTCGTCCGAACGCGCGCCGCGGCTGATCTGGGCGGCGTAGCGGTTATTCATCAGGACGCGCGGCAGGGTGTCGGTATTGAGTTCCACCGCCCAGCTGCCGTCCGGGCGCTCGCGCACCGTCACGTCAGGCTCCACCGAGCGCGCGCCGTCAGCGCCGAAGCCGAGACCCGGCTTGGGCGTGAGGCGCTTGAGCTCGGCGATCATGTCCTCGAGATCCTCGCCATCCACATCGCAGGCGGCTTTCAGCGCGGCGTAATCATGCTTGGCCAGCAGGGGCAGATTATCCACCAGGGCGGCCATGGCCGGGTCCAGCCGGTCGCGCTCTTTCAGCTGCAGGGCCAGGCATTCCTGAAGCGAGCGGGCCATCACCCCGCACGGCTCGAATTGCTGCAAGCGCTCGAGCACGGCTTCGGTTTCCGAGCGGGTGACTCCCAGGCGCTCGGCCGTCTCTGTGAGATCAGCGCGCAGATAGCCGTCCTCGTCAGCCAGATCGATCAGATGAGCCGCGATCATCCGGTCCGAGGCGCACAGCGCCAGGTCGGCCAGCTGGTCATGGAGGTGCTCGCGCAGGGTTTTCTCGCGCGCGCTGTTGGCGGCGGCGTCATAGGCCTCGCCGTCAAAACCTGCGCCCCCGCCCTTGCCCGCGCGCGACCAGTCCACCGCGCCGCCCGCCGGCTCGGCGCCGGCCATGTCGGACTTGGAATCGGAATACATCGTCTCGGCGTCGGCATCGATGGCGTCGTCGGCGCGCCCGGGCGCGTCAAAGCTCAGCTCCTCGCCGTCAGACGCATCCGCCTTGACCTCGCTGCGCTCCTCGCTCTCGGCCTGTTCAGCGCGTTCGTCACGCTCCAAGAGCGGATTGCGCTCCAGCTCGGCTTCAACGAACTCGGCCAGCTCCATATTGTTCAGCTGCAACAGCTTGATCGCCTGCTGCAGCTGGGGCGTCATGACGAGCCCCTGGCCCTGGCGCGCCTCGAGCTTGTGTCCGAGCCCCGCCATACGCCCTCCTAGTTGAACAGCTCGCCGAGATAGTGACGGCGCACGCTTTCGTCGCGCCGCACTTCCTCGGGCGTGCCCTCAAAGAGCACTTCGCCATCAAAAATGATCGTGGCGCGGTCGGTGATCTCCAGCGTCTCGCGCACATTGTGATCGGTGATGAGAATGCCGATGCCGCGTTCCTTGAGATAGGTGATCAGCTCGCGGATATCGGAAATGGCCAGCGGGTCGATGCCCGCAAACGGCTCGTCGAGCAGGATGAAGCTCGGCTGCGCGGCCAGGGCGCGGGCGATCTCCACCCGGCGGCGCTCGCCACCGGACAGGGCCACAGCCGGGCTCTTGCGCAGATGGGCGATGTTAAGCTCGTCAAGCAGCTCGTCCACCAGCGCCTTGCGCCGGGTGCGGTCCGGCTCGGCCAGCTCGGCCACCGCCGCCACATTGTCCTCAACCGACAGGCCGCGGAAGATCGAGGCTTCCTGCGGCAGATAACCAATGCCCAGGCGCGCGCGCTGGTACATGGGCAGGTCGGTGATGTCGGCCCCGTCGAGCATGATGGTCCCGCTATCGGCCCGGATGAGCCCCGTGATCATGTAGAAGCAGGTGGTCTTGCCCGCGCCGTTCGGCCCCAGAAGTCCCGCCACCTCTCCGCGCTGGAGAGCGAGCGACACGTTCCGGACCACCGCCCGCCGGCCATAGGTCTTGCCCAGACCACTGACCGAAAGCCCCGAATCGCCAGCTGCGGGTGCGTGCGCATCCGCCTGCTTCGCCGTATCCGTCATGGTTAGCTCCAGCACGCCTAAGAATTCGTGAAGCCCGCGCCGCGCGTGCGGGGCATGGAAAGGGCCCTTGCCGCCAGGGATGCAGGTCAGCGCCCGCCCGGGAAGGGGCGCGGGCCCTCGCCCGGCACGTCCGGGGCCGGGCAGTCGCGCGTGTCCGCGGGCCCTTCGGAACCGGTGAAGAAGATCGAGCGCACCCGCCCGCCTTCGCCGCCGAACAGGCGCGCCATGCCGCCGTCCAGATCAGCTTCCAGCCGCTCGCCGGTGGACACGTTGCAGCCCTGGGTCAGCACCACCGCCCCGGTCAGGGTGATGGTGTTGGCTTCCAGGTCATAAATGCCGTGATCACCGCGGGCGATTTCGCCGGGCCGGATATAAAACACCTCGCCCGTGGCGATGACCCGGCGCAGCCCGCCGTCTCCACCGTCCTGGCGGCGATTGAACAGGGCCTCGACCCGGTCGGCGCGCAGGCGCTCCTCACCGCGGATGATATTGACATCGCCCCAGTAGATGAGGCGGCCCTGAGGATCGAGAATCTCGGAGTTTTCAGCGCTGATATCCAGCGGGCCTTGCTGCTGGGTCTGGGCATGAGCGCCCGTCAGGGGACAGACGGCGGCGAGAAGGGCGGCGCAGAACAGGCGGCGGAACATGGGATCGGTCTCCTGACGTCACGGCGCCTCACCGCCGGGATAGATACGGGTGCGCACATCGCCGGTGAGGATAACCCGGTTGGCGCCGTCTTGCACCTCGAACGCATCAGCGCGCACCCCGCCCCAGGGCGCCGTGCCGGACACGCCCTCATCTCCGCTTACTGTGCCCTCGCGCAGGCTGATGCGCGCGGACGGAGCGTTGAAGCTGTAGCCGGTGGGCGTGGTGAAGCGCACATTGGTGCGCAGGAACAGGGTCTCGGCGGCCTCGTCAAAGACGCCGGTTTCGGCCAGCGCCTGGGAGCCGTCATCAGCGCCCTCCAACCAGGCATAGCTCAATGCCGGGCGTTCAAGATCGGTCAGGGGGGTCACGCCGCCCAGCCGCCGCACGGCGGCGTCGGCGATGACTACGAAGGGCGTGCCCGCCCGGTCCCGGCCGGTAAAGCGCGGATTGGTGATGCGTTCGGCGTCGCTGGCCGGGGCGAAGGCCGGCTCGGAGGATGCGCGCGCGCCGGACAGGACGGCCTGGACGATGGCGTTGCCGGCCACCGCGGCCATGGCGATCAGCAGGGCGGCGCGCAACAGCCTGATCCGGACCGTCTGCGCGCGCGCTCCCGCCAGCGAGCGGGCCCGGCGCTCGCCGATCAGGCTGTCATGCGTAGCGGCGGCGGAGGTCATGAGTGCGCAAAGATATCCGTGTCAGCCCAGCCCGCCAGATCCAGACGCGCCCGGGCGGGCAGAAACCCGAAACAGGCCCGGGCCAGCGCCGTGCGGTTCTCGCGCGCCAGCATGGCCGACAGGCCGTCGGCCACCTGATGGAGATACAGGACGTCCGAGGCGGCGTATTCCAGCTGGGCCGGGCTGAGATCATCCGCCGCCCAGTCCGAGCTCTGCTGCTGCTTGGACAATTCCACCCCGGCGATCTCGCGCACCACGTCTTTCAGTCCGTGGCGGTCGGTATAGGTGCGGATGAGCTTCGAGGCGATTTTGGTGCAAAAGACCGGCGCGGTCTCCACCCCCAGATCGCGCAGCAGCACGGCCACGTCGAAGCGGGCGAAGTGGAAAATCTTCTCCACTGACGCGTCGGCCAGCAGGGCTTTCAGGTTCGGACAGTGATAGCCGTCCCGGTCAAGCTGGACGATATGGGCGTCGCCGTCCCCGGACGAGAGCTGGACCAGGCAGACCTTGTCGCGCACCAGGGACAGGCCCTGGGTCTCGGTGTCCACCGCCACGCGCGCACCCAGATCAAGTCCGTCAGGCAGGTCGCCCGCATGCAGATGGATGGTCATGATTTCGTCTGTATGCCCGGCTGTGATAAGGAAGAGACATGGGTATCGGTCCTTCCGCGCGGCGCGTCAATGCGTGCACGCGCCTTGGCGCAAGACGGCCATGCGCCCATGGCCTTGCTGCAAGGGATGCGATCAGGGCAAGCGGCGGATCCAGCCGCCAGCAGGCCGAGGCATACAGGACGCCATGCTCAAATTCCGCCTGACGAGTGACAACGCCGCCGCCGTAGATATCCGGTTAGAGCGCGAAGCGGGCCTGATCAGCTTCCTGTTTGAGGGGGTGGTCAGCGAGGCGGACTTGTACAAGGCCCAGCGCGAGGCCGAGAACATGGCAAGCGGACATGCTGTGCGCGCCATGATTGTGGATGTGCGGCGGTCAAGTCCCGGCTATCAGGCTCAACAACTGGTCGAGCCTCTGTCAGCCGTTCTCGAAGACATGATGATCCAGCGCCTGGCTTTTGTCTCCACGCGCGGGCGCGATGATGTTCTGGGCGTCATCGAGGCGGTGAGCCTGCCTTACGCCGTGCGCATACGCGCGTTCGAAGACGGCGAAGACGCGCGCGCCTGGGTGCTGGGGCTCAGCTGAACAGCGGCCAGCGGCCCTTGCGGAAAGTTTCGTACAGCGCCGGATCCGCGGCATCGGTGATGCGGGTGAAGAATTGTGCGTGCAGATCCTCGCGCACAAACACCGCATCACACTGCCAGAACGCGCCGTCATAATAGCATGGCTCGGCCAGGTCGAAGAGGCGGAAGCCGGCCGCCTGCACCGCGGCGATGCGCTCACAGAGCGTGTCAGCCGTGCATTCCACGATCACAATCGAGCAGCGCTCCAGGGTTTCTTGTGCACCGGCCAGCACCTGCAGCTCCGCCCCGTCCACATCAATCTTCAGAACAAAGGGCTCGGGCAGATCGCGGCCTTTGAGAAAGCCGTCCAGCGTCACCGCCGCCGTCGTGCGGCGCGCGCCGCCGCGTCCGGCGCCGGGGGCGACCATGCCGGCATGGGTCACAGCGCCATTGTCCTTGTCGGTGTGTATCTCGATCTCCACCTCGCCCTCGGCGTCGCTCACCGCCGCCGTCACGATCTGGTGCAACACGCCGCGATAGGTGGCGCTGATGGCGTCCTTGAGCTCGGCCACCGGCTCGAACAGGATATGGGGCAGGTCCGGATAGGCGCGGATCAGCTCCGGCGTTCCGGTGAGCACGCCCACATCCAGAACGCAGCGTGCAGGAACGGCGCGGCGCACCAGCTGATCTAGCGCGTCTTGCTTGAGCGGGGCGCGGCGGGGCATGGTCTTCGAGTCTCCGGTGAGGGCGTGTGCGGCATACAACGCCGCAGCGCGCCGCCGGGCAAGGCGCTGCGGCGCCTGTTGCCTGCAGGACGGTCATGGCGCTGGTCAGCTATCGCTACGGGTTCGTGTTCATCAAGACCCAGAAGACCGCCGGCACCAGCCTGGAGGCGGACCTTTCCGCACGCCTTGAGCCCGATGCGGTGGTGACGCAGCTGTTCCCGCCCGTACCCGGCCACGCCGCGCGAAATCACACCCGCGACGGCGTCACCCTCAAGGCCCACGCGCCGGCGAGCGATATCCGCGCTTTTATTGGAGAGGCGGATTTTTCGAGCTTTACCCGCTTTTGCGTGGAGCGCGAGCCGGTGGACAAGTGCCTGAGCCATTTCCACATGCTCCACCTCTCCCCTGACCATGCCGAAGCGGATGGCGGGCGGCCTGAAAGCTGGGACGCCTATTGCGAGGCCGGGCGCTTTCCGGTGGACATCGCCAAATACGCTGAAGCAACACCGGACGGCTGGCGCCTGCAGGTCCATCACGTGCTGGCCTATGAGCGCCTGGCGGGCGATGTGCGCGCTCTGATGGCCCTGCTGGGCCTTTCAGGCTTCCAGCTCGCCACCCGGGCCAAGTCGGACTATCGCGCCCGTCCGGTGGTGCGGCGCGAGGATGTCACGCCCGCCCAGATCCGGCGCATCCGCGCGGCCTTTGCCGAAACCTGCGCGCTGACAGGGCTGTACCGCGATTAGGAGGCTTTAGCGGCTGCCCGCGCCGCCCAGGGTGAACAGCACGATTTCGAACTTCAGGGATTCGCTCGGCCCCAGCCTGCTCACGCGCTCGTTCTCGCGCTGGTAATACACGCGCAGGATCGTGCATTCGTCACGATACAGGAAACCGGTCTGAATCCGGCGCGATTCGCCCGCGTCGAGATCGTGCAGGTGACGGTAGAAGCCGGACCAGCGGTCGGTCAGCTCCAGCTGGGTGGAGACGCTGATTTCGCGCAGGTTCCGCGCTGCGCCCGCGCCCGACACATCGGTATAGCGCGCTGACAGGCTGGCCCGCCATAATTGCACGGCGGCGTTGGCGTCCACCCGGTTGGCGCTCCATGTATCGCCATCCAGGCGCGCGCGCGCGCCCAGGCGCAGCCAGTCATAATCGAGCCGGCCTTCAGCCACCCAGTCGGAACGGTCCTCGGAGACCCCCGAGCCTTGTGGAAAGCGTTCATCGCCTGACAGGCGGATGCTGCGTCCGGCGAACAGCTCCACGCCGCGCGAACCGCCTGCCTCGCTGAACTCCGCTGACAGGCCGATATCCGCCCGCGCGCCATCCTCCCATAGATCAAAGCCGGGCGAACGCACCGGCGCGAACATGAAGGAACGGTCCAGATCGATCGTCTGGCTGTCGAAATTGGGAGGGATGGTTGCGTCCACACCCGTCGCCGCCACCGCTGACAGGCGCGGCGCCAGGATCACGTCCACCCGGTCGCCCGGGCGCAGGAAGGGCCAGCTGACATCCGCTCCGGCCGCACCCAGCGCGCGCGATCCGTCAAACCGGCCGGTCTCCACACCCGCATTGGTGCGCTCTGTGATGTCGAAGATATCGGCCCGGCCCACCGCGAAGGGCTCGGCGCGCAGCCCGCCGGGCAGAATCACGGGCCGGCTCCACTCCACGCCCGCACTGGCGCGGTGATAGTCATCGCCCAGCTCTCGCGTCAGGCTGAGGGCATTGAACGAAAACTCTGCAACGCCCGTATTGGCGGGCAGAGCCAGCTGGTAATGGCCGCGCAGCTGGGGGGCGGCGACCGGCAGGCGCTTGTCGTCGAAGGTGTCGCTGAGCCGGTTGAACTGATAGGCGGCTGCATCGGCATACCAGGCCTGGCCGCGCCCGGCGGTCCAGATCTGGCTGATCAGATCGCGGCGCGGGGCGGTGAACAGGCTCTCGAAACCCTCGGCGTCTTCCGAATAGCCATAGCGGCGCAGGAACAGGTCTCCGCCGGTCACGGCCTGCACGCCAAAGCCCCAGCGCCAGAAGCGGTTGATGTCAAATTCGCCGGTGGCGAACATGTGCCCGCGCAGGCCGGCATCCCCGAACTTGCCGTCCCGGTCGAACTCACGCTCCCAGGTGGCGGCGGTCTGGGCGCGCACATAGCCAGACCAGAAGCGCTTGCGCCAGGTCAGCTCCAGAAGCGGATTGGCCTCGGTCATCACGCGCGGCGCGATGGTCAGGTCCTGATGCGGGCTGATGGCCCAGAAATAGGGCTGGCGCCAGGTGAAGCCGAGCCGGTTTGAGATGTCGATATCGGGTCCCATGAAGCCCGATTTGCGGCCCACGCTGGGGTCGGCATGGGCGAAGACCGGCGCGTAGAAGACCGGCACGCCGCGCACATCCAGGCGGACATTGCGGTAGCGGATCATCTGGCTGCCGGTGTCCTGGATCACCTGGTCGGCGCGCAGCCTCCAGGTGGGCTGGCGCGATCCGTCCTCGCACAGCTCGCAGGCGGTGTAATAGGCGTCGCTCAGCTCCACGCCGCCATCAGCGCGGCGCAGCGCCAGCGCCGCCGCGGTGCGGCCATTGTTTTCAAGAAGTGCGGCGAAGCCGCGTGCGAAACCCTCGCGCAGCTCGTCATCCAGCTCCACATACTCGGCGGTCTGGCCGGGCTGGCCGGGCTCGTGGATTTCCACCGAGCCGCGCGCGGTGATGCGTCCCAGCGCCGGGTCATAATGGATCTCGTCGGCGCGCACTGTGCGCCCGTCAGAATACATGACGACCTGGCCGCGGGCGATATAGACCCCGCGGGCCCGGTCCTCGACCAGTTCATTGGCTTCCAGATAGGCGCGGCCGTCCTCGTCCTGCAGGGCTTGCGCAGGGACCGATATGATGGCGAACGCCAGGGCGCACCCTAATGACAGCAGAGCCCGTCTCACCATGCCCCTCGCTCGCGCTGTGCGCCACAGGCGCCTGAATGAGCGGGTTTACCGGAACTCTCCGGCGCCGTCCACGGGCCGCTCAGACGGCGGGCAGCGCCGCGCTCAGCCGCCCGCCTGCGCGCACCGGCTCGCAGCGCAGGGCCAGGCCTGTTCTGGAATCGGTCTCGATGAACACCCCGCTCACTGTCGCCTCGCCGCTGGCGGGGGTGAAGCGGCCGCCGCGCATATGGGTGACAAAGCGCGAGATGGGCTCGGCCTTGTCCATGCCGATCACCGAATCATAATCGCCGCACATGCCCGCATCGGTCATATAGGCCGTACCCTCATTGAGGATCATGGCGTCCGCGGTGGGAACATGGGTGTGAGTGCCCACCACCAGGCTCGCCCGCCCGTCGCAATAATGGCCCAGCGCCATTTTCTCGGACGTGGCCTCGCCATGCATGTCCACGATGACAGCGTCGGCGGCCTGGCCCAGCGGACAGGCCGCCAGCTGGCGGTCCACCGCCGCGAACGGGTCTTCCAGCGGCTGCATGAACAGGCGCAGCAACACGTTCATCACCAGCACCTGGCGGCCGTCCGGCAGGGCGTAGAGCGAGGCGCCGCGTCCGGGCGCTGCGCCTTCGGGATAATTGACCGGGCGCAGGAGGCGCGGCTCGCGCTCGATATAGGTGAGCGCTTCGGCCTGGTCCCAGGCGTGATTGCCCAGGGTGAGCACGTCCGCGCCCGCATCAAACAGCTCCGCCGCCGTGCGCTCGGTGATGCCGAAACCGCCCGCCGCATTCTCGGCGTTCACGACCACGAAATCGAGCTTCAGGCGCTTGCGCAGACCGGGCAGGTGCGCGGCCAGTCCATCGCGGCCGGACTTGCCCACCACATCGCCGAAAAACGCCAGACGCATGATTTGTCCTTATCCTTGGCGCCCGGGTGAACGGGCCGTTTCTGGCGCGCGATATAGCGCACTGCGCCCGTCACGGCCATGCGCGGGGTCAGGGCGCCAGCAGGGCGGCGGCGGAATCGGCGAAGGCGCGTCCGGACCGGGTCAGCACCAGGCGAGACCCCTCGCGCCGCACATGGCCGCGTGCGAGGGCCCGGGTGAGCCCGTCCTCATCCACGCCATGGCCGGTCAGGGCGGCGAGGCGGTCTGTATCGAGCCCCTCCTCCACCAGGCGCAGCCCCATCAGCACGCGCTCTATCGCCTCGGCGCGCGCGTCCAGCGTCTCCAGGCTCTGGGCCGCGCCGGACGCCGCCCCGGCGATATAGTCCGCCGGGCGGCGCGCCGCCTCCGCTGCGACCCGCCCGCCCCTGGCATGGGCGCCCAGGCGCGAATGGGCGCCGGGCCCCACCCCGATCCAGTTCGCCCCTTCCCAGTAGAGCCGGTTGTGCACCGAGTGATGGGCCGCGCTGCGGGCGTGATTGGAAATCTCGTAGGCGGGCAGCCCCGCCGCTTCGGTCATGCCTTGCGTCAAGAGATACATGTCCGCCGCTGCATCATCGGGCGGCGGAATGAGACTGCCGCGCTCGGCCTGACGGGCGAAGGCGGTGCCCGGTTCGATGGTCAGCTGGTAGAGCGAAAGATGATCAAGGCCCAGATCCAGCGCCCGGCCCAGCTCGCGCGCCCAGCCGTCCGGGCTCTGGCCCTCGCGCGCATAGATGAGATCGATGGAGACGCGGGCGAACTGCCTCTGTGCGGCCTCTGCGGCCTTGAGGGCCATGGCCGCATCATGATCGCGGCCCAGCCGGGCAAGGCTCGCATCATCCAGCGCCTGCACCCCCAGCGACAGCCGGTTGATCCCGGCCTGCGCCAGCCCGGCGAAGGCCGGCGCTTCCTTGGGATTGGCTTCCAGCCCGATCTCCGCCCCGGGCGCCAGGCCCCAGAGCGTTTCGGCGCGGTCCAGCACCGCCGCCACCTGAGAAGGGTTCATCAGCGAGGGCGTGCCGCCGCCGAAATGGACGCTGGCCAGCGCGCGCGGCCCGGTGCGCGCGCGCCAGTGATCGAGATCGGCGAGGATCGCCGCCGTCAGTGCGTCTGCATCCGCGTTGGCCGCCTTGTAGACGTTGAAATCGCAATACGGGCAGATGCGCGCGCAATACGGCCAGTGCACATAGAGACCCAGAGCGGCTGGGGCCGGGCTCATGAGCCGAAGATATCCGCCGTCAGGCGCGCAAAGGCGCGCGCGCGGTGGCTGAGGGCGCGTTTTTCATCTGCGGTCATCTCGGCGAATGTACGCTTATGACCGTCGGGCACGAACACCGGATCATAGCCGAACCCGCCCGTCCCGCGCGGCGGGAAGGTGAGGGTTCCGCGCACCTCGCCCTCATAGAGCCGGACCTCGCCTTCAGGATGGGCCAGCGCCAGCACGCACACGAAGCGCGCGGCGTGTGTCACATCGCCCAACGCCTTGAGTTCGCGGCGCACGCGGTCCATGGCCAGCGAGAAGTCCTTGTCCGGTCCCGCCCAGCGGGCCGAATACACGCCCGGGGCGCCGTCCAGCGCATCCACCGCCAGACCGGAATCATCAGCCAGCGACACGCGGCCCGACGCACGCGCTGCAGCCTCGGCTTTCAGCTGCGCATTGCCCGCAAAACTGGTTTCAGTCTCTCCGGGCTCGGGCAAACCGAGCGCGCCAGCGCCCAGAACCGATAGTCCGCGGGGCGCCAAAAGCGCATCTAACTCTTTGATTTTGCCTGCATTATGGCTTGCGAGCACCCAGGCGTCTGTCCGTATGAAGACATTCATGCATAACCGTCCTGTCAAAAATTCATATCGCCTTTCGGAAAATTAATATCGAATTTCGATATATTTTTGTTGCCAAGCGATGTCGGATGTCCTAGATAGGGTCTCGAGGCGAGCGGGAACGCAAACCTCATAAAGCCGACAGCCCGGCGGAACAATGACCGGGCGGGGCAAAAAGTTGGTCGACACGAGACACAAGGAGAGTATGAGATGGTCAGGACCACTAACACTGCCGGGCACGCCGCCCTCGCCATGGTAATCAACCTGGCTCTGGTGGCGGGCGTGTTCGCCGGGATGGCCGCCGCGATCGCACCGCTGGTCGCGTGAGGCTGTGGCGACGGCTGACAGCCGGAAGCCCTGAACCGACCCGCTCCTCCCCGGCGGATCCCGGTCCTGGCGCTTCCGGCTCAAGCCGGTTCGTCGCCCGCAACTGAAGTACGCACGGGGAGGGGAGCAGCATGAGAACGCTTGGCGCCGGTTCGCTGGCTTCCATCCTGAAGCTGCTGCTGGATATCGGGTTTTTCGCCCTGCTGGCCATTCTTGGCCTGGCGAGCCTGATCTTTGTCCTCATTATTTTCAGCGGTGTTTACGCGCTGATCGGGTTCGGGCCGGAGCTGCCGGGCGCCCTGCGGCAGTGGCTGGCGCGCGATTTCGTACTGGCCTTGCCCATGGCGATTCTGGCCTGGGCGGCGCTGACCTTCATCATCTACCGGCTGCGCCTGATCTTCGCCACGCTGACGGCGGGCGATCCCTTCGTGCCGGAAAACGCCAATCATCTGCGCGCCATCGCGCTGGGGATCGCGGTCTATCAGCTGCTGCACTACGCCGCCCATGGCGTGCTGGCGCTGGTGATTACGCTGCTGGGCCGCGCGCCTGTGGAGAGCGGGGCGCGCATCATCCCCGATTTCAGTCTGAATCTGGCGGCCTGGTTCTCGGTGCTGGCGATCCTGGTCCTGGCGGAAGTGTTCCGCGAGGGCGCGCGCCTGCGCGACGAACAGAAATTCACCATTTAGGGGAGCGCGGGAAACACCATGCCCATCCGCGTCACCCTTGACCGCATGCTCCTGGAGCGGCGCATGTCGCTCACCGAGCTGTGCGACCGCGTGGGCATCACCATGGCCAATCTGTCCATCCTGAAGACCGGCAAGGCCAAGGCGGTGCGCTTCTCCACGCTGGAGGCGCTGTGCCGCGAGCTGAACTGCCAGCCGGGCGATCTTCTGGTGTTCGATCCCGACGGCGATCCGGACGATGACGATCCGGACGTGGATGAGAGCGGGTAAGCGCGCCTACTCCGTGCAGAACATCAGTATGGCGCAGAACACCAGCGGCACGCTGGCCATGGCCAGGAACACCATCACGCCCGGCCCGAACACCCACACCAGCGCAGCCAGCGACAGGGCGAGATTGAGCGCGATCCACGGCCCGGCCCGGTTCGGATCGGCGGCGATCTCGCGCAGCATGTGGCCGATCACCGGCACGGCCAGCAAGAGCCGCCCGGCCTGACGCAGACCCATGAGCACGCCCGCCGCAGGCGCGGTCAGCATATGGCCGAAGGAGCGGCTGCTTTCCGCCCCGGCCAGACTCAGCGCCATGAACAGACCCAGCGCGGCCACGCCCGCCATCGCATAGGCGCTCTCGCCCAGTGAAGCGAGCCAGGCCAGCGATCCGGCGGTCAGCAGAATGGTGAGCGGCGCCATGGCCTGGCCGAAACGGCGCGCCGGCGTCCAGACCGGGGCGGTCTCGCCCGTGCGCCCGGCCATGGAATTGGCCACAAACGCCAGCCCCGCCAGCGAGTGATAGGCCACCAGCGGCAGCGACACCATCAGCATGGAGGCTGTCAGCGGCGCATCGGTGACGCCCCATTTCGGCCCGGGCATGATCACGTAGAAGCCGGCCCAGATGAAAAAGGGCGTGAGCAGGAATATCCCGATAGCGTAGGGCAGGAACTGCATGACGGCGCTCCAGCATTTGCGGTGGCGTTTGGATGGCCGTGCATATCCCGTCCGGCGGCGCCGGAATCAAGGCAGACTGGTGCGGCCTGAAAGCGCCCGCTGGGAGTGGGGATATTACCCCTTCCGCCCCGCAATCAGGCTGTCCACCACGCCGGGATCGGCCAGGGTGGATGTATCACCCAGCGCGCCGGTCTCGCCTTCGGCGATCTTGCGCAGGATGCGGCGCATGATTTTGCCTGAGCGGGTCTTGGGCAGGCCGGGGGCGAACTGGATGGCGTCCGGGCTCGCCACCGGCCCGATCTCCTTGCGCACCTGATCCTTGAGGGCCTTTTCCAGCGCCGCATCCGGCTCGCGCCCGGCGGCGAGGGTGACATAGCAGTAAATTCCCTGGCCCTTGATATCGTGGGGATAGCCCACCACGGCCGCCTCTGAGACCGCCTCATGGGCGACCAGCGCGCTTTCGATCTCGGCGGTGCCCAGCCGGTGGCCGGAGATATTGAGCACGTCATCCACCCGGCCGGTGATCCACCAGTATCCGTCCGCATCGCGGCGCGCCCCGTCGCCGGTGAAATACATCCCCGGATAGGTGCTGAAATAGGTGTCGATGAAGCGCTGGTGATCGCCATAGACCGTGCGCATCTGGCCCGGCCAGGAGCCCAGCAGCACCAGATTGCCCTCCTGCGCGCCCGTCTCGGGCAGGCGATTGCCTTCATTGTCCACCAGGGCGGGCCGCACGCCGAACATGGGAAAGCTCGCCGAGCCGGGTTTGAGCGCATGAGCGCCGGGCAAGGGCGTGATGAGATGGCCGCCGGTCTCGGTCTGCCACCAGGTGTCCACCACCGGGCAGCGCCCCTCGCCGCACACCTGATGATACCAGCGCCAGGCTTCCGGGTTGATCGGCTCGCCGACACTGCCCAGCAGGCGCAGCGATGACCGGTCATGGGCGCGCACGGGTTCGTCGCCAAAGCGCATCAGCGCGCGGATGGCGGTGGGCGCGGTGTAGAGCACGGTGACCTTGTGCTTGGCCACCACCTCCCAGATGCGGTCCGGACCAGGCCAGGTGGGCACGCCCTCGAACATCAGCGAGGTCGCGCCATTGGCCAGCGGGCCGTAGACGATATAGCTGTGCCCGGTCACCCATCCCACATCGGCGGTGCACCAGAACACGTCATCCTCGCGATGATCGAAGGTATAGGCGTGGGTCATGGCCGCCCACACCAGATACCCGCCCGTGGTGTGCAGCACCCCCTTGGGTTTTCCGGTGGAGCCCGAGGTGTAGAGGATGAAGAGCGGGTCCTCGGCGTTCATGGGCTCGGGCGCGCAATGGGCGTCGGCGTCCAGAAGCCGCTCATGCAGCCAGTGATCGCGGCCCTCCACCCAGCCTACATCGGCGCCGGTATGGCGCACGCTCAGCACCGCCTTCACGCCCGGCGCCAGCTCAAGCGCGGCGTCCACATTGGCCTTGAGCGGCACCGGCTTGCCGCCGCGCACGCCCTCGTCGGCGGTGATGACAAACGCGCTCTCGCAATCGCGGATGCGCCCGGCCAGCGCCTCGGGCGAGAAGCCGCCGAACACCACCGAATGCACCGCGCCGATGCGCGCGCACGCCAGCATGGCGTAGGCGGCTTCCGGGATCATCGGCATGTAGAGCGTGACCCGGTCGCCTTTCCTCACGCCCAGACCTTTGAGCACATTGGAAAAACGGCAGACATGGTCATAGAGCTGGGCGTAGGTGATGGCGTGATGGCGCGAGGGGTGATCGCCCTCCCAGATCAGCGCCGGCTTGCTGGCGCGTGCGGGCAGATGCCGGTCGATGCAGTTCCAGGCGACATTCAGCACCCCGTCCTCGAACCAGCGAATGTGCAGATCGTCCCGGTCAAACGACACGTCCGAGATCTGCGAAGGCGCCCTGATCCAGTCCACGCGCTTCAGTTCCTCACACCAGAACCCGTCCGGGTCAGCAATCGAGCGCTGATAAAGTTCGGCGTAACGCTCTGGCGTGATGCGCGCGTCCTTGAATGAGGCGGGGACAGGGATGGGGGCGTCGGTCATCGCTCGCTCCGGATCAGGCTGGCGGAAGCCCAGACCATGGACCGCAGGGCGGGCCCGGAGCAAGCCGGGCACACGCACGCGCACCCTTATGGCTCGCCGGCACTTGCGCGCCTCAGGCTGTCAGGCTGGCCGTGTCATCGCGGTCCCGGTCCGGCGTGCGCCCGCCTGCGCGCGCCATGACGGCCAGGCCCGGAACATCCGCTCCGCGTTCGCGGCGCAGCGTGCAGGCGCTGATCTCCACCCTGGTGAAGCCGGCCTGGTCCATCAGAGCGCTCAGGTAATCAGGCGCGTGGGCGAAACGCATCGTCTCGCGCAAGGTGACGCCCGCCTCGCCCGCTTCCAGCGCGCAGGCGAACCAGCCGCCCGGCTCCAACGCATCAGCGCACCAGGCCACCACGCGCTCCAGCGCGCCCACATAGGTGAACACGTCCGCCGCGGCGATCAGGTCATAGCGCGGCCCGCCCATCTCCAGCGCATTGATGTCGCGGCGCGCCAGCGCGTCATAGACGCCCCGCGCGCGGGCGCGGGCCAGCATGGCCGCGGAGATATCCCAGCCTTCGAGATGATCGCAAGAGCTACGCAGCGCCGCGCCCATCAGCCCGGTGCCGCAGCCCAGATCCAGCGCCCGGGCGGCGCGCGCAAACCCGGCGCGGCCCAGAACCTCCATCACGATCTGCGGGCCGCGATAGCTCAGCGATCCGGTCAGGGACGCGTCAAAGCGCGGCGCATACTGGTCGAACAGCGTCTCCACATAGGCCGGCGGCAGGCTTTCCGATACCGGCGCGCCGCTCATCAGATCAAGCCGGGCGCGCGCGCCGAACCGATCGCGCGGATCGGCCTCCAGCGCCCGGCGCCAGGCCGAAGCCGCGCCATCCCGGTCGCCGGACGCCAGACGCCACTCGCCCAGCCGGTGCCAGCCCGCCGCCCATCCCGGCGCACGCTCCAGCGCCCCGGCCAGCGCCTCGGCGGCGGCCTCCATATCTCCTGACGCCGCCAGCGCCTCGGCGAACCCATGCCGGCGGTCCGCCTGGGGATCGCCGGAAGAAAACCCGTACGGGCTCATATTCGGTCCATGGTGAGAGTGTCTTGCTGGCGCGCATTTAGGGCGCACGCCGCATTTGCGCCAGAGGAATTTTTTCAGACAAAGGCGCTCTCACCCCTCTCCCCCATGGACATGGGGGAGAGGATAAAGGTGTGGGGGCGCGGTTAAACATCTGAACGCCAGCCTCCTCACCCGCGTTTCCCCGGCGAAAGCCGGGGCCCAGGAGAGCCGCTGGTCTGGATCCCGGCTTTCGCCGGGAAAACGCAAAGGGGGGGATGGATAGGGCCTTTTCAGCCACCCCTAGCCCAGCGTTTCCACCGTCAGATTATTATTGGAGAAGACGCAGATCTCGGACGCGATCTCCATGGCGCGGCGGGCGATGGCTTCGGGGTCGTCGAGATGGTCCGTCAGGGCGCGCGCCGCCGACAGGGCGAACTGGCCGCCCGATCCGATGGCGGCGATGCCGTGCTCGGGCTCAAGCACGTCGCCGGCGCCGGTGAGGATGAAGGTCTCACGCGCATCGGCCACGATCAGCATGGCTTCCAGCCGGCGCAAATACCGGTCGGTGCGCCAGTCCTTGGCCAGCTCCACACAGGCGCGCGCCAGCTGGGCGGGATATTGCTCCAGCTTGGCTTCCAGCCGTTCAAACAGGGCGAAGGCGTCCGCCGTGGCGCCGGCGAAGCCTGCGATCACCGCCCCGCCCGCCAGCGGGCGCACCTTGCGCGCGCTGGCCTTGACCACGGTATTGCCAATGGAGACCTGGCCATCGCCGGCGATGCACACGCGCACGCCCTTGCGCACGCACACAATGGTGGTGCCCCGCCAGCCGGGAAAGGCGCGCTCTTCGCTCATGCGAGCCTGCGCTTGTCGGCAAACTGCCCGCCCTTGCGGTAGCGGGCGAGATAGGCGGGGGTGACCGCCTCGATGCTTTCAGGGCTGACGCCGAAATCGGAGATCCGGCCCGTATCGGCGCCCCCGGCGCCGGCCACATTGTCGGACTTCAGAAGCGTCACCTGATCACGGGTCAGGAAGGGCTCCACGAAGGGCAGCGCACCCATGATCTCACCGGCGAGCCCCATCATGGAGGCGATGGGGAACGGCACGGGGATGAGCAGGCGCGGGCGCTCGATGGTGTTCAGGATGAAGGCCATCAGCTCACGGAAGGTGTAGGTTTTCGGTCCACCCAGCTCATACACCCGCCCGCGATGGGCCTCGCCTTCCAGCGCCTTGAGGGCGCATAGCGCCACGTCGTCGCAATAGACCGGCTGGAATTGTGTCGCGCCGCCGCCGATCAGCGGCAGGGCGGGGGCGAAGCGGGCCATGTCGGCGAAGCGGTTGAAGAAGCCGTCCTCGGGTCCGAACACGATGGAGGGGCGAAGGATCACCGCGCCGGGCATGGCTTCGAGCACGGCCTGCTCGCCCAGCGCCTTGGTGCGGGCATAGCGCGACTTGCTGTGGGCGTCTGCGCCGATGGCCGAGATGTGGACGAAGCGCTCCACCCCCGCCTCGCGGGCGGCGCGCGCCACCAGGCCTGCGCCTTCGGCCTGCAGGGACTGGAAGGTCTGGCGCCCGCCCTCGGCCAGAATGCCCACCAGATTGACCACGCCATGGGCGCCGTCCACCGCGCGCGCCACCGAGGCGGGATCGCGCAGATTGGCCTGCACCAGCTGCACCTGGCCCACCACGCCCATGGGCTTGAGCTCATGAGCCAGATGCGGGCGGCGCGTGGCCGCGCGCACCCGGTAGCCCGCCTTGGCCAGGCGGCGCACCACATACCGGCCGATAAAGCCGGAAGCGCCGAACACCGTGATCATCTCGTCGCGCAAAATCGTCATGGGGCCTCCGGCTCGTCAGCGGCTGGCGGCGCGAAGGGCCGGCCAGCGCGCCAGGGGGACTGCGTGCTGACACGCGATAGACCAAAAATCACCGCCCCTGTCCATGCGGCCCGGCGTCCCGGCTGCACAGGCCTGAGATAAGAACGCCGGCGACCCATGTGCAAATCGCCGCCGCGCCCCCGCGCGAGGGCGTTGACACCCCGCCCCCCGCGCCGTATCACCCGCGGCCTCTGTTGCCTTGCCCAGGTGGCGGAATTGGTAGACGCGCTGGCTTCAGGTGCCAGTTCCCGAAAGGGAGTGGAAGTTCGAGTCTTCTCCTGGGCACCACAGACCTGCGTCCGATCCTTTGAAATTCATAGTTTTTGAAGCGGGGGTTTTCACCCCCCGTGCGCCCCCTTTGGCGCTTTGGCCGAGCAAGCTCCGCGCTGTCACCGCAGCGGGAGCGGAGCGGTCAGGCCGCAGGTTTCGCTGTGGCGCCAGCCTTTAAATTTTACTCTGAGGGCTGTGGCAAGGCCGCATAATCGGGCGCCACAAGGAAGAGAATCAGGACGGGCGCGACCAGGAGCGCGAGCAAAGCGGCACGCCGTGTCGAAGCGCGCAGCGCCAGTGTGACCGCCACATAAACGGTAACGGCGACATAGAGCACAGCCAGAAGGTATTTGATCGCATATTGGGGATCCGCAAAGCCTGCGGCCTGTCCCACAAAAAAGAAAATAACCAAAATCAGGCCGCCATAAACCATGCCGGCAAGTGCGGTGAGGGCGCCAAAAACCCTCAGCGCTATTTCGACGACCTTATGCAATATGAAGTCTCCTGCATGGAATTTTGATGCAGCTGATAAGCCAGCCGACATTACCTAAGCTGATCTGCAATTTGACCCAAAGCTTGCCTGATGGGCTCGCGGAATCAAGCACTCTCACGCTTGAGGACCCCTGCCCCGCGCCATCGGGATTAGGGTGGCGGCCCGTGCCCTCACCCCTCCCCCACGCACAGCCACCGTGTCGGATTGATCACCCGGGCATGGGCGATCCAGCCCTCAACGCGGGGGGAGACCAGGGCGCGCTGGTTTTCGAAAAAGATCGGGATGTAGTGGGCGCTGTCCAGCAGCATCTGCTCGGCCTCGGCCAGCAGCGCGCCGCGCGCGTCCGGGTCCAGCTCGAAATGGGAGCGAGCGAGGAGCGCGTCGAATTCCGGGTCGGTCCAGCGTGAGTAATTATACTCTCCCGCCGCGCTTTCGGTGACCATGAGATAGCCGTAGGCGTCGTCGAAATAGGGCGCCCAGCCATCACTGGCGATGTCGAAATCGCCCGCCTGCATCTGGGCGTAATGGATGGGCGTGTCGGCGGTCTCGATGGTCACTGTCACCCAGGGCGCGATCGCGGCGAGATCGGCCTGGATCACCGGCGCCAGGCGCGGCCAGCCGGCGGCGGGCTGGTGGGAGAAGGTCAGGCGCAAGGGATTGTCGGGGCCGTATCCGGCCTCGGCCAGCAGGCCCCTTGCGGCGATGCGGCGCGCCGCCATGGGATCGTCCGCGAAAGCCATCCGGGCCGGGCCGGTGCGCCCGGGCACGTCATCGGGCATGAACTGGACGGCGGCGGCATCGGCGCCGGCCAGCACCTGATCGGCGATGAAGCCGGTATCGATGGCCATGGCCACCGCCTGGCGCGCGCGGATATCGTCAAAGGGCGCGCGCGCAGCATTGAGCGTGATCATGCGCAGGACCCGGCCCGGAACCGATTGCACCAGCTCCGGCGCCTGGCGGCGCAGGAAGGCTTCATTGCTGGCGAGATAATCGGCGTTGAGGTCCAGCTCGCCATTGCGCACCCGGCGCTCGGCGGCGGCGGCATCGGCGGTGGGGTAGTAATAGACCGTGTCGATGCAGGCCTCGTCCGCCTCATGGAAGGCCTCATTGCGCACCAGACGGATATGTTCAAACGAGCGCCAGGCCGCCAGCTTGTACGGCCCGCTCACCACCATGTTTTCAGGCCGCGTCCAGCGCTCGCCATGCGCGGCGATGACGTGCAGGGGCACAGGCACGGCGGTGCTCTGCATCAGCACATCCAGAAGATAGGGCGCGGGATAGGCGAGGGTCAGCCTGACCGTGCGCTCGTCCAGCGCCTCAGCCCCCAGCGCCTCTGGCGGCGCCTCGCCGGCGTTCACCTGCGCCGCGTTCTCGATGGAGAACAGGAGGGCTGGAAACGGGTTCAGGGTTTCAGCATCCAGCGTGCGGCGCAAACTGCCGACCACGTCATCAGCCGTGATGGGCTGGCCATCCGACCAGTTCGCCTCGCGCAAATGGAACACCCATTCCAGGCCGTCTTCGCTCACCGTCCAGCGTTCGGCGAGGCCGGGGATAGGCCGCCCGTCTGGGCCAGGCTGAGCCAGGCCCAGGAACAGATCATAGAGGATCGCCTGCTCATTGGAGATCAGCGCGCGGTGAGGATCGAGCGTGCCCGGCTCGATGGAATTGCCGCGATGCAGGACCGCGCCGTCATCACGCGCCGGCTGGCCGCAGGCCGCCAGCGTCAGACAGAGCGCCGCCAGCGCTGCAGAACAGGTCCATCGGATCATATCGCTCTCCCTTTGCGCCAGAGTGGACGGGCCGCACGCGCGGGACAAGGCCGCGCTGGAGCCATTTGCCTGACACGGGCTCGCGTGTTGAACTGCGGGACACGCAAGCAGAGGAGACAGCCATGGCCAACCCTCTCGTCCTCCTGCGCCGCCGTCTGTTCAGCGCGCCCATGCTGGGCTTTGTGCGCAAGGTTCTTCCGCCCCTGTCAGACACCGAGAGCGCAGCGCTGGAGGCCGGCAGTGTCTGGTGGGACGCCGAGCTGTTCTCCGGCGATCCGGACTGGTCGAAACTGCTCGCATCCGGCCCCTTTGCGCTCACCGGCGAAGAGCAGGCCTTCATTGACGGGCCGGTTGATACGCTGTGCGCCATGCTCGATGAATGGCGCATCACGTTCGAGCAGCGCCAGCTGCCTCACGACGCCTTCGAGTTCATGAAGGCCAACGGCTTTTTCGGCATTATCATCCCGAAGGAGTATGGCGGGCTGGGCTTTTCCGCCGCAGCGCATTCCGAAATCGTATCGCGCCTGTCCACCGTCAGCCTGACTGGCGCCATCACGGTGATGGTGCCCAACTCGCTCGGCCCCGGAGAGCTCTTGATGCTCTACGGGACCAAGGACCAGCGCGATCACTACCTGCCGCGCCTGGCCAGCGGCGAGGACATCCCCTGTTTCGGCCTGACCAGCGAAAGCGGCGGCTCGGATGCTGCAGGCATGGAGGATGTGGGCATTGTCTGCGAGGGCGAACATGATGGCGAGCGCGTGCTGGGCATCCGGCTGAATTTCGCCAAGCGCTACATCACTCTGGCGCCGGTCGCCACATTGATGGGTCTGGCGTTCAAGCTGCGCGATCCTGACGGCTTGCTGGGCGGCGCCGAAGACCTTGGCATCACCGTGGCCCTCATCCCCGCTTCCGCGCCGGGCGTCACCATCGGGCGGCGTCACTATCCCGCCTTCCAGCCATTCGCCAACGGCCCCATCGAGGGCAAGGACGTGTTCGTGCCGCTCGACGCCATCATCGGCGGGCGGGCGCGCGCCGGCGATGGCTGGCGCATGCTGATGGGCGCGCTCGCCGCCGGGCGGGGCATATCCCTGCCGGCGCTCTCGACCGGCTCGGTGAAGTTCGCTGCTCACGCAACGGGCGCCTATGCCCGCGTGCGCGAGCAGTTCGGCCTGCCGGTGGGCAAGTTCGAGGGTGTCCAGGAAGCGCTCGCGCGCATTGCGGCCACCGCCTACGAGATCGAAGCGGCCCGGCGCCTGACCGCCCAGGCGATCGATGCCGGCGAGAAGCCGGCCGTCATCTCGGCGATCATGAAAGCTCACGCCACCGAGCGCATGCGCCAGGCCGTCAACGACGCCATGGACGTGCATGGCGGCAAGGGCATTTGCGACGGACCGAAGAATTATCTCGGCTCGGCCTACCGCGCGCTTCCCATCGGCATAACGGTGGAAGGGGCCAATATCCTGACCCGCAGCCTCATTATTTTCGGCCAGGGCGCGATCCGCTGCCACCCCTATCTTCTGGACGAGATGCACGCGGCGCAGAACCCGGACAAGAGCCAGGGCCTGGCCGATTTCGACAAAGCGCTCGCCGGACATCTCGGCCACCAGATCGCCACGGCTTTGCGGGCATACTGGCGCGCCCTCACCTTCGGGCGCACGGTGCGCGCATCCGAGTTCGGCGCGCTCGCTCCCTATGTGCGGCGACTGACCCGGTATTCAGCGACGCTGGCCTTCATGGGCGAAATCGCGCTGGTGTCGCTTGGCGGCGAGCTGAAACGCATGGAGATGATCTCGGCGCGGCTGGGCGATGTTTTGTCCGAACTTTATATCGCCAGCGCCGTGGCGGCGCGCTTCGTCCATGACGGCCAGCAAGAGGCCGATCTGCCGCTGGCCCGGTTGTCACTGGAGAACGCCCTGCATCGTATTGAACAGGCTCTGGACGGGGTGATCGCCAATTATCCCTCGCGCACGCTTGCAGTTTTGATGCGCCCGGCCGCCTTCCCTTGGGGACGCCGCCGCCGCCCGGCGCCGGACGCGCTGCGCCGTGAAGCCGCCGAGCTGCTGCTCGCCCCGTCCGCAGCCCGCGACCGGCTGGTGGACGGGATATATTTGGGCCAGGAGGATGACGAGATCGCCCTTCTCACCCGCGCCTTCGCCAAGGCGCACGAGAGCGCGCCCTTGCGCCGCAAACTCCGGGACGGCGATTTCGAGACCTCTCAAGCTGCGCTGGAGGCGGGCGCCATTACCGCTGAGGACAAGGTCCTGCTGGATGACGCTGACCGCCTGGCGCGCGCCGTGATCGCCGTGGACGATTTTGCTGAAGACGGGCTGTGCGCCGCCGAGGCGGACGCCGGGACGCTCACCGCCGCCAGAAAGGCGGCGTCATGAGCGGCGCGCCTGTGATCCATACCCGCGTCGAGGCCGCAGTCGACGCCCTTCTGGCCGAAACCGGCAACGACATCGTGCTCGGACTTCCACTGGGGCTGGGCAAGCCCAACCCGTTCGTAAACGCGCTCTACCGGCGCGCCGTGGATGACCCCGCTCTCAAACTCACCATCCTGACCGCGCTGACCCTGGACGTTCCCGAGCCGGCCCCTGGCCTGGAGTCGCGGTTCATGGCCCCGATTCTCGAGCGGCTCTATAAGGATTATGAACCCCTAGCCTACGCGGCTGACCGGCGGCGCGGAACACTGCCGGCGAATGTGCAGGTGCACGAATTCTTCATGCAGCCGGGCGCCCTCACCTCAAACAGCCAGGCCCAGCAGGCCTATATGAGCGCCAATTACACCCATGCCGCGCGTGACCTGCTGGATCGCGGCGTCAATGTGATCGCCCAGCTCGTCGCGGTGGAGGGCGCCGCGCGCGACCGGGTGAGCCTGTCGTGCAATCCGGACGTGGCGGCCGATCTCATGCCTGTTGTGGAGGCCGGCCGGCGCGGGGGACGGCGCATCCACGCCGTCGGCCAGATCCACCCCGGCCTGCCTTACATGTATGGTCCGGCCGATCAGCCCGCCTCGGCCTTTGATCACCTAATCGATGATCGCGATGCAGACTTCACCCTCTTCGCCACGCCGCGCCGGCCGGTGGATTCGGCGGACCAGGCCGCGGCCCTGCACATTGCTGGGCTGGCGCCGGATGGCGGCACGCTGCAGATCGGCATCGGCTCGCTGGGCGATGCCGTCTCGGCGGCCCTGATCCTGCGCCATGAACAGCCCGGGACCTTCGCCGAGGCCCAGGCGCGCCTGGCCGCCAGCGATGCTCAACATGCGCCGGAGACCGGCGCCTTCGAACAGGGGCTGTATGGCTGCAGCGAAATGTTTGTCGACGGCTTCCTCCAGCTCTATCGCGCCGGCGTGCTCAAACGCCGCGTCTATGATGATCTGGACACCCAGCTGGCGGTGAATGCCGGCAAGCCGGGCCCGCACGATGGCGGCGCGGTGCTGCACGGGGGCTTCTTCCTTGGTCCGCCTGATTTCTACACCGCCCTGAACGCCCTGAGCGCCGGGGAGCGCGCCCTGTTCCCCATGGCGCCGGTCAGCCAGATCAACCAGCTCTATGGCGGCGAGGCGCTCAGGCGCGCCCAGCGCCAGGGCGCGCGCTTCATCAATAACGCCATCATGGCGACGCTGATGGGCGCGGCGGTGTCCGACCAGCTGGAGGACGGACGCGTCATCTCCGGCGTTGGCGGGCAATATAATTTCGTCGCCCAGGCCCACGAGCTCGACGGCGCGCGTTCCATCCTGATGGTGCGCGCCACCCGCACCAAGGACGGGGAGGTGCGTTCCAACATTGTGTGGAATTACGGCCATGTGACCATCCCGCGCCATTTGCGCGACATCATCGTCACCGAATACGGCGTTGCCGATCTGCGCGGGCAGTGCGACCGCGACGTCATCGCCGCGATGCTCAACATCGCCGATTCACGCTTCCAGCCCGGCCTGCTGGCGCAGGCCAAAAAAGCGGGCAAGATCGAGCCGGACTATGAAATCCCCGCCGGCTACCGCAATAACAGGCCCGAACGCATCGAGGAGGCGCTGGCGCCTGCGCGCAAGACCGGGGCTTTGAAACCCTTCCCGTTCGGCAGCGAGTTTACCGATGAGGAGATTCGCCTGGCCAAGGCGTTGCGCCAGTTGCAGGCGCGCACGCGCTCACCCTTGCGCAACGCCGCCTGGCTGGCCGGAGCCCTGCTGCGCAAGCCCCGCGCAAATCATGCCAGCGCGCTTGCAAGAATGGGCCTGGCCGAGCCCGGCAAGCTGCGCGATCGCGCCTATGCGCGCCTGCTGTCCGCAGTCCTGCCGCAGGACTGACGCGCCTTCACCCTCATTAGCAACCAGGCGGAAGAATCCCCGGCCCGGCAGGTGTCAGGAGAAAAAAATTGTGCGAGTGTCCAATTTGCTAGACACTTGCCGCTCTGGCAGTTCGAGGCGCATTCATGACCCCAGTTTTTCCCTTCCCCGCCATTGTCGGGCAGGAGGAGATGAAGCAGGCCCTGCTCATCGCGTGCGTGGAGCCGCGTGTGGGCGGGGTGCTGGTGTTCGGCGACAGGGGCACGGCCAAGTCCACTGCAGTACGCGCGCTGGCCGGGCTTCTGCCCCCCATCGAGACCTATGAGCACTGCCCCTACAACTCCGCGCCCGGCTCGGCGCCGGTCAATGGCGACGGGCGCTCGCGCGGCAATGTGGTGAGCAAGCCCGCCCCGGTGGTGGATTTGCCGCTGGGCGTCACCGAGGACCGGGTGGTGGGCGCGCTGGATATCGAAAAGGCGCTGCGCAAGGGCGAGAAGGCGTTCGAGCCGGGTCTGCTGGCGCGCGCCAACCGGGGCTTTCTCTATATCGACGAGGTCAATCTTCTCGAGGATCACATCGTCGATCTCTTGCTCGACGTGGCGGCCACCGGCGAGAATGTGGTGGAACGCGACGGGCTGAGCGTGCGCCATCCGGCGAAATTCGTGCTGGTGGGCAGCGGCAATCCGGAAGAGGGCGAGCTGCGTCCGCAATTGCTCGACCGGTTCGGCCTGTCGGTGGAGGTTGAAACGCCGCGCGATATCGAGATGCGCATCGAGGTGGTGCGCCGGCGCGATGCGTTTGAACGCGATCCCCATGGCTTCTGTGCTCAGTGGGCCAGCGAGGTGGATGCGCTGCGCACGCGCATCGCCGAGGCGCAGGGACGCATCGGTGCGCTGGAAACCCCCGAGGCGGTTCTGCGGCGCGCGTCTGAAATCTGTCTGGCGCTGGGCGCGGACGGGCTGCGCGGCGAGCTGACCCTGATCCGCGCGGCGCGCGCAGCGGCGGCGCTGAACGCAGCCGACGAGATATCGCTGGAGCATTTGCGCGCCGTGGCGCCCGCCGCCCTACGCCACCGCCTGCGCCGTGATCCGCTGGACGAGGCGGGCTCATCGGCGCGCATCGAGCGGGGCCTGGCCGAGGCGTTCGCCGCGTGAGCGCGGACATTCCCCTTCCCCATGCGCCGCCCCTTGAGGGCTGGGCGCTGGCGCGTCTGGCGGCGGCCTTGATCGCCGTCGATCCGGGTCTGGGCGGGGCGCTGGTGACCGCGCGCGCCGGGCCGGTGCGCGAGGCGTTTCTGGACACGGTGCGCGCGCTGATCAATGAGGACGCGCCCTGGCGGCGCATCCCGGCAGGGATCAGCGACGAGGCGCTGCTGGGCGGGATGGATCTGGCCGCCACGCTGAAAACCGGCAGGCCGGTGATGCGCGAAGGGCTTCTGGGCGAGATACGCGGCGGGGCGGGCGTGCTGGCCATGGCCGAGCGCGCCGGGCCAGGCCTGGCCGCCCGGCTTGCGATGGCGCTGGACGGGCCGGACGCGCCGGTGATCCTGGCGCTGGATGAAAGCGCGGACCCGGATGAAGGCGCGCCGCGCGCGCTGGCCGAGCGCCTGGCCCTGCATATCAACCTCAGCCAGGTGGCGCTGGGCGATCTGGATGCCGCAGGCGAGGGTGTGGACCGCGAGACGGCGGCCATGGCGCGCATGCATCTGCCTCATGTGCTCAGTGGCGAGGCGGCGCGGGCGCTCACCGAAACGGCCGCCGCGCTGGGCATAGATTCCTTGCGCCCGCCGCTGATGGCGCTGCGCGCGGCGCGGGCGGCCGCCGCGCTGGAGGGGCTGGACGAGGTGACCGACGCGCAGACCGTGCTGGCCGCCCGGCTGGTGCTGGCGCCGCGCGCCACGCAGCTGCCCCGGGCCGAGGGCGATGAGAATGACGCGCCGCCGGACGATCCGGCCAATGATCGCGAGACCCGCAATGAAGACCCGCCCGCCAGCGATGACGAGACGCCGAGCCCGGACGCCCTGACCGAGATTACCCTGGAGGCGGCGCGCGCCGCCATTCCGGCTGATCTGCTGGCGCGGCTGGAGGCGGGCGTGCCGAACGCGCGCAGCCGCGCTGCCGGCAAGGCCGGGGCGGCCAAACGGGGCGGCCTGCGCGGGCGTCCGGCCGGCTCGCGCCGGGGCGATCCGGGCGAGGGGCGCCGGCTGGACGTGCTGGCGACGTTGCGCGCGGCGGCGCCCTGGGGCCGCATGCGCCGCAAGGGCTGGAAGCGCCTGGCGCCCGGCCCGGCGGTGGAGGTGCGCCGCGAGGATTTCCGCATCAAGCATTTCAAGGAGAAGGCCGAGACCCTGACCCTGTTCGTGGTGGATGCGTCGGGCTCGCTGGCGCTCAACCGCCTCGCCGACGCCAAGGGCGCAGTGGAGATGATGCTGGCCCAGTCCTATGTGCGCCGCGACCAGGTGGCGCTGATCGCGTTTCGCGGGCGCGGGGCGGAGACGCTGCTGCCGCCCACCCGCTCGCTGACCCGCGCCAAGCGGTGTCTCGCCGCCTTGCCGGGCGGGGGCGGCACGCCGTTGGCCGCCGCCATCGAGGCGGCTGAGGCCCTGGCCCATGGCGCAGCGCGTCAGGGGCGCACGGTGACGCTGGTCTTTCTCACCGACGGGGCCGCGAACGTCACCCGCGACGGCCATGGAGGGCGCGAAGCGGCCATGGCCGAAGCCAGCGAGGCCGCCCGGCGCCTGCGCGCGGCGGGTCATGGCGCGATCATCGTGGATGTCTCCAAGCGCGGGGCGGAGACCGCGCGCGTCATCGCCCAGGACATGGCCGCGCGCTATGTGCGCCTGCCCGCCGGCGATTGCGGCGCGTTGGCCCAGCTGGCCCGCAAGGCGGCGGCATGAGGCGCGCGCGCATCCCCGCCGGCTGGCCCTTCGCGGAGGCCAGCCAGATCGTGCCTGCAGGCGGGGTGAACTGGCATGTGCAGCGCTTCGGCGCCGGCCCGGCCCTGCTGCTCATTCATGGCGCAGGCGCCTCGACCCACTCCTTCCGCGAGCTGGCGGCCCGGCTCAAAGACAAGTTCGAGATCGTCATGATCGACCTGCCCGGGCTTGGCTTTTCCAGCAGCCTGCGCGCGCCGGACGTGGCGGCGGTGGCGCGCGCGCTGGGCGCTTTGCTGCGCGAGATCGGAGCGGCCCCGGCTGTGATCGCAGGCCATTCGGCGGGCGTGGCGGTGGCCCTGCGCCTGGTGCTGGACGGTCATGCAGCCCCGCGCGCCATTGTGGGCTTCGCCCCGGCGCTCAAACCCTATGGCGGGCGCGCGGACGGCATCGCCTCGAAAACCGCGCGCCTGGCCCTGCTCAATCCGCTGGCCGCGCGCCTCCTGTCGGCCCAGGCGAGCCAGACCCGTGTGGCGCGCCTGATCGAGCGCACCGGCTCGCGCCTCTCGCCCGAGGGTCTGGCGCTCTATCAGCAGCTCTTGCGCCAGCCCGGCCATATCGCGGGCACGCTGCGCCTGATGGCGCACTGGAAGCTGCGCCCGCTGCAGGCCGAGCTGCATAACATCGCCCTGCCTGTCACCTTCGCAGCCGGAGAGGCCGACAGCGCCACCCCCGCCCGCGCCATTGAAGCGACCGCGCGGCTGATCCCGGACTGCCGCCTGATCAGCCTGCCGGGCCTTGGCCATCTGGCGCACGAGGAAGATCCGGCGCGCGCCGCGGACATCATCCTTGAGGCGGCGCGGGCGGCGGGCGTCACCGTCCAGGACACGCAAACCGACACTCATCCCGGGTTGCGGCTCGCAGGAGGCGCATCATGCCCAGCCTGACCCTGCCGGCCAGCCATCCCCACCGCACCGCGCTCAGCGAGGAGGTGCATGCGCGCCCGCCCCAGCCGCTGACCGGGCCTTTGAGCGCGTCCTATCTGGTGCTCTATACCGGACCGGAGGACCGGGATGCGGACCGGGCCGCCATCGCCGATCTGGCCAAGCGCTTCAGCGCCGCGGCGCCCTCACCGGACGCGACCCATTACAGCGCTCATCTGGGCCCGGTGCGGGTGATCTGGGAGCGCCATACCGAGTTCACCCGTTACACATTCATCCGCCAGAATGGAGACGAGCGCGCCCCGTTCGACAATCCGCCCATCGCCGAGGCGCCGTCGGACTGGCTGGAGAGCCTGCCCGGCGAGATCATTTACGCCGCTCATGTGCTGATGGTGAATGCGGCTGGAGACGGTCCGGCGATTGACGAGACCGCGCGCGCCCTGTTCGGAGACGCCGAGCTGGTGGGGGCGCGCATCGGGGCCGGTCACAGCGTGGTGCTGACCAGCTTCCGCAGCCATGGCGACGGCTTCAACCGCTTCCTGATCCGCAATGCGTCCCTGAATCCGATCCAGGCCGGGCGCCTGATGCGCAATCTTCTGGAGATGGACACGTATCGCATGATGGCCCTTCTGGGCCTGCCGCCGGCGCGCCAGATGGGCCGCACCCTGACCGAGCGCGAGCGCGAGCTGGCCGAAATCACCCATGAAATGGCGGACGGGGTGCATAGCGACGAGAGCGGGCTGCTGGACCGGATCACGCGGCTGCAGGCCGATATCGAACGGCGCCATTCCCAGCACCGCTTCCGCTTCACCGCCTCGGAAGCCTATTACGGCATAGTTCAGGCGCGCATTGACGAGTTGCGCGAGCAGCGCCTTGAGCGCCTGCAGACCTTCGCCGAATTTGTCGAACGCCGTCTGGCGCCCGCCATGAACACGGTCAAGGCCGTGTCCGAGCGGCTGGGCTCCATGTCGGAACGCCTTTCACGGGTGACCCAGCTCTTGTCCACGCGCGTGGCGCTGACCCAGGAACAGCAGAGCCGCAAGCTGCTGGCCGCCATGGCCCGGCGCGCCAAGCTGCAGCTGCGCCTGCAGCGCACGGTGGAGGGGCTCTCCATCGCAGCCATCAGCTATTACGTGGTCGGCCTGTTCGCCTATCTGGCCAAGGGCGGGGAGGATCTGGGCCTGCCCTACAACGCCACCCTGGTCACCGCTGCCGCCATTCCCATCGTGGTGTTCATGCTGGCCTATGGCCTGCGCCGGGTGCGCGCCGGCCTCAACCGGACGGGAGACTGATCCATGCCCAGAGACACAGCCGACACACGGCCCCATGCGGTGGTCATCGGCGCCGGGTTTGGCGGGCTCGCTGCGGCGGTGCGCCTGGGCGCGCGCGGCTACCGGGTCACCGTCCTGGATAAACTCGATGCGCCGGGCGGGCGAGCTTATGTCTACCGCGAAGGCGGCTATGTGTTCGACGCCGGCCCCACCATCATCACCGCGCCCTTCCTGTTCGAGGAATTGTGGGCGCTGGCCGGTCGCAAGCTGGAAGACGATGTGGAGCTGCGCGAGATCTCGCCTTTCTACGGCATTCGCTTTGATGACGGCTCGGTGTTCCAGTGCTCGCGCGACGCCGGGGCCATGCGCGCCGAAGTGGCCAAATTCAATCCCGCAGACGTGGCCGGCTATGAACGCTTTTTGAAGAAGAGCGAGGAGATTTTCCGCGTCGGCTTCGAACAGCTCGGCCATGTGGCGTTTGACACCATCGCCGACATGGCGCGCATCGCGCCGGACCTGATCCGCCTGTCCGGGCACCGCTCGGTGCATGATCTGGTCTCGCGCTATGTGCGCGACCCGAAAGTGCGCACGGCGCTGAGCTTTCACCCGCTTCTGATCGGCGGCAATCCGTTCGAGGCGAGCGCGGTCTACTGCCTGATCTCCTATCTCGAACGCAAATGGGGCGTGCATTTCGCCATGGGCGGCACCGGCCAGCTGGTCGACGGACTGGTCAGCCTCATCGAGGGCCAGGGCGGCGTGGTGCGCTGCAATACCGAAGTCAGCCAGATCACCGTGGACGCCGGCCGCGCCACGGGCGTGCGCCTGAGCGATGGGCAGGAGATCAGGGCGGACATCGTGGTGTCCAATGCCGAAACCGGCCACACCTACAAACACCTTCTGTCTGACGCCCCGCGCAAGCGCTGGACCGACGCCAAGGTGGACAAGGCGCGCTACTCCATGAGTCTGTTCGTGTGGTATTTCGGCGTGCGCCGCACCTATCGGGACGTGGATCACCACACCATCGTTCTGGGCCCGCGTTACAAGGGCCTTCTGGACGACATTTTCCGCCGCAAGCATCTGGCGGACGATTTCAGCCTCTATCTGCACCGGCCCACCGCCACCGACCCCAGCCTGGCGCCGCCGGGATGCGAGGCGTTTTATGTGCTCTCGCCCGTACCCAATCTGGAGGGCGATGCGGACTGGACTGAAATCGCCGAGCCCTACCGCCAGGCCATCGAAAAGCGTCTGGAGGAGACGCTCCTGCCGGGGCTGAAGGAGGCGGTGGAGGTGTCGCTGACCCTGACGCCGCTGGATTTCCGCGACCGGCTCAATTCGCTGCGCGGCGCGGCCTTCGGGCTGGAGCCGGTACTGACCCAGAGCGCCTGGTTCAGGCCCCATAACCGCAGCGAGGACATCATGGGGCTCTATCTGGTGGGCGCAGGCACCCATCCCGGCGCAGGCGTGCCGGGGGTGTTGTCCTCGGCCCGGGTGCTCGACAGCGTCGTGCCGGATGCGAGGGCCCATGTCTGAGCGCTTCGCCAGCCCCGCCGATCTCGAGGCCTGCCGCCGCGCCATCCGGGGCGGGTCGAAGAGCTTCTACGCCGCCTCGCTCCTGCTGCCGTCCGGCGTGCGCGCGGACGCCTATGCGCTCTACGGCTTCTGCCGGCGCGCCGATGACGCGGTGGATGACGGGCGCAATCCGGGCGCGGCCTGCATTGATCTGAGCCGGCGTCTGGACGCCATCTATGCCGGGCGCCCCGGACCGGACCCGGTGGATCGGGCCTTCGCCGATCTGGTCGAGGCGCGCGCCATACCCCGCGCCCTGCCCGGCGCCCTGATCGAGGGGTTTGTCTGGGACGCGCAAGGCCGGCGCTTTGACACTATTGGCGATGTGCGCGCCTATGGCGCGCGGGTGGCGGGCACGGTGGGCGTGATGATGACGCTGGTCATGGGCGTGCGCGATCCGCACGCGCTGGCCCGCGCCAGCGATCTGGGCGTGGCCATGCAATTGACCAATATCGCGCGCGATGTGGGCGAAGATGCGCGCGCGGGCCGGCTCTACCTGCCGCGTCAATGGATGGAGGAGGCGGGGCTCGACCCGGACGCCTTCCTGGCCGCGCCCTGCTTCAGCCCGCAATTGGCCCAGGTCATCGCGCGCGTGCTGGACGAGGCCGACCGGCTGTATGAGCGCGCCCGGCCGGGCGTGGCCCTGCTGCCTTCAGGGTGCCGGGCCGCCATCCATGCCGCCTCGCGCATCTATCGCGATATCGGCGGGCAGATCCGCCGCGCAGGGTTTGACAGCGTCACCCGGCGCGCGGCGACCTCGAAACGGCGCAAGCTGGCGCTGGCCGCCGCCGGGCTTCTGGACGCCGCCGGCGCCGGGCGGCAGGACGCTGGAGGCCCGCTGGCCGAAACCCGGTTTCTGGTGCAGGCCGTGCCGCCCGCCCCGCCCCGGGCGCCGGACCTGGCCTGGTGGCGGCTGGGCGAACACTGGGGGCGGATGTTTGAGATTCTCCACGCCCTGGAGCAGCGCGAACAGGCCGCCTTGCGCCAGTCCATGGCGAGCCGCCAGCGGAGAGGGTGATGCAGGCCTATCTGCCGCTGGTGTTTGAGCTTCTGATCGCCGGCGCCGTGATCGGCTGGTGCGTGCGCGAGCTGATCCTTCTGCGGCGCGACGACGCCAAGGACAAGAGCGATAGCGAAGACGGGCCGTCCTGAGCCGCACCGTTCTGGATCCGCCCCATTGCCGCCCCCGCGCCCGGCTCTAGTCTCTGGGGGCCCTTCCTGCATCAAGGACACGCCATGACCGAAGCGCCGCTCTGGACCCTCGCGCCTTTTCTGGGCCTGGTCTTTCTCGCCTCGCTCACCGGCGCGGTCTTCCGTCCGGGCGCCTGGTACAAATCGCTCCGGAAACCGTCCTGGACGCCGCCCGATTTCGTGTTCCCGTTGGTCTGGGGCCTTCTCTATGCGGCCATGGCCTATGCCGCATGGCGGGTGTGGGCCACCGCCGAACTGCATCCCGCGCTGGCGGTGTGGGGCGTGCAGCTGGCGCTCAATGCGCTGTGGTCGGCAGTGTTCTTCGGCCTCAGACGCCCCGGCTGGGCGCTGGCGGAGGTGGCGCTGCTCTGGCTGGCGGTAGCGGCGAATATCTACGCCTTCACCCAGGTGGACGCCCTCGCCGCCTGGCTGCTGGCGCCGTATCTGGCCTGGGTGAGCCTGGCCGCCTTTCTCAACCTGGAGATCGTGCGCCTGCGAAAGGCCGCAGCATGAGCAATGACATGATCTTCCTGGTGGAGCTGATCCTGATCTTCGGCGCCATCATGGCGTTCGGGGTCTGGGAGCTGATCAAGCTCCACCGCGAGGAAAAAAAGGACGACCAGAACCCAAGCTAGCGCCAGAACGCGCGCGGCATGCGGAAGGGCAGCATCATCTTGACCACGGGTGACGAAAACCGCGTCAGGTCCAGGCTCTCATGCATGGACTTGCGCGGCGCGCCCAGGAGCTCCGTGCTGATCAGCGAGCGCGCATAGAAGGGCGTGTCTTCCAGCGTCTGTTGCACCTGCGCTGACCCTTCCGAACGCGCCGCGCGCGCCACCCGCCACCCGGTCAGGGGCAGGTCCTTGAGCGGCGGGGGATCGAAGGCGGCCGCCTTGCCGTCCGGCCCGATGCGCAGGGCGAGGCCCTGGCCGCCGCCGTCTTTCCAGACCGAATCATAAAGAATCGCCGCGCCGTCCGGCAGCGCCGTGCGCGCCCAGTTCCAGGAGCGAAACCCCGCTTCCAAAGGCTCCTCGCCCGCATTCATGTCCACATAGGCCTCGCCGGAAAAGCGCAAGTCCGGCGCGGTGAAGCGCGCCTCCACCCGCGCGCGCGGCCAGATCGGACGCCAGACATGGCGGCCTGCCGCATCCAGCGTGAAGGTCTCGCTCTGCTCGGCCTCGGGGCGGATCACCACCTGGCCGCGCACGCGCAAGGGGACGGGCGCGCCATACTCGGCGATGTCATAGATCAGCGCCCCGTCCTCAAACCGCACCGCGCTGGGGCCGAGCCGCACATGATCTTCACCCGCCTCCACCTCGCCTGCGCGGCGCTCGGTCATGGCCCAGCGGCGCACCCCGGGGCCATAGAGGCAGACATTGAGCGCGCAATGATCCAGGGGCGCGCGCCGGCCCGCCCAGGCGTAATAGGGCGAGAATACGCTGCCCAACAGGGTGATCAGGACGAGGCTGAAGCGTCCGTCCGCGCTGATGGCGTCGGCGTAGAGCCAGCGATACCCGCCGGGCGCCAGCGGGGCGTCGAAGCGAAATCGGCCAGAATCGCGCGCGCCGCCGTGCGGCCCGACAGCATGGAGGTCGGAACCCCCGGCCCAGGATGGGTCCCGCCCCCCGCCAGATAGAGGCCCGGCAGGCGCGTCTTCGCCCCCGGCCGCGCAAACGCCGCCCGCCATCCGTGCAGGGCCCGCCCGTAGAGCGCGCCGCCCGTCCCGGGAAAGCGCGCCGCGAAGCCGTCCGGCGCCGTCGTCTGATACGCATCCAGTTCCAGCGTCAGCCCGCTGGCCCTGAGGCGCGCCTTCACTTGGGTCAGCCATGATCCGGTCTCCTGAAGCCCATAGGCGCGCCGCTCCCCGTCGGGCGGCGCGTTGATGAGGATGAGAAAGCGCTCTGCGCCCCGCGGCGCCGGTCCCGCCCCTCGGTCCTGGGCGCAGATATAGATGGTCGGATCATCGGGCATGCGCTGCTCATCGAACAGGGCTCCGAACTCGGCGCGGTAATCGCCCGAGAAGAAGACATTATGGCGCTCCAGCGCAAAGCCCTCAGCCTCGCCTACGCCCGTCCAGACCACAGCCGACAGCGAGCGCGGCCCGTGGGCGGGCGCCATGGCCTGCGCCGCCGCCGGCCCCAGACACCCGGCCCGCAGGGCGTCGGGATCGCCATTGGCCAGCACGGCGCGCGCCGCAATGATCTCGCCGCCCGCCAGGCGCACCCCGCTCACCCGGCCATGCGCGGTCAGCACCGCCTCGGCTTTCGTGTCATAGCGCAGCTGTGCGCCCAGCGCGCGGGCGAGCCCGGCCATGGCGCGCGATAATTGCGTCATGCCCCCGTCCACAAACCACACGCCCTGCTGCTCGAGGGCGGCGATCATCATCAAGGTGGCCGGCGCCTCGAAAGGCGAGGACCCGCAATAGGTGGCGTAGCGGCCATACAGCTGGCGCAGGCGCGCATCGGGGAAATACCCGCCCAGCACATCCCACAGCGCGGAGAAGGGCCGCAGGGTCGTGACGCCCGCAGGGTTCTGCGCCAGCATGCGAAGGGTCAGACCGGGCGGGCTGGGCCTTGAGGCGAACAGGAAGCTCGGCTCAAGGGCCTCATAGAGCTTTTGTCCGTCGCGCAGGAAGCGCGCGAAGGCGCGCGCCTGGGCTGCGCCGGCGAAGCGCCCGGCTTCATCCACGCTGCGTTCGGGGTCAGGATAGAGATCAAAGCCCTGATCATCGCCCCAGGCATGACGGGCCAGGCGCTCTGCGCGCGTCAGGGAAACATGATCGGCCAGCGATGCGCCCGCATCGGCGAATAATTGCTCAAACCCGGCGCGCAGGGTGAGGACGGTGGGTCCGGCGTCGATTGCGGCGCCGCCCGCCTCCAGCGTGCGCATCTTGCCGCCGGGTTCCGGGGCGCTTTCCACCAGGGTCACCGGTACGCCGCGCGCGGCCAGATCAATGGCCGCGGCCAGACCACCCATCCCCGCTCCGATGATCACGGCGCGATCCGGTCCGCGCGCGCCGCTCATTGACAGGCCGGGAAAGAGTGTCCAGTCTTCATGACAGTCAAACTGACAGGAAAACTGGACGCCGACAACCGCAAGGTCAGGCTTCAGGGGGAGGACGACGCCATGGAGGCCGATGCACGCATCGAGGCGGAGCTTCGCGCCGCCCTGGGACGGGCCGCCGGGACGGGATGTCCGCCCCGTTTCGCCG
Organism: Alkalicaulis satelles; assembly: GCF_008630495.1. Lineage (GTDB taxonomy): Bacteria > Pseudomonadota > Alphaproteobacteria > Caulobacterales > Maricaulaceae > Oceanicaulis > Oceanicaulis satelles. The sequence goes on along the minus strand of NZ_VWOJ01000002.1, from coordinate 850,100 downwards.
CCGCCCTGGAGCATGCGGTCTTCCCGGGCGGGGCGCGGGTGCGGCCCAAACTCTGCCTGGCGGTGGCGGGCGCCTGCGGCGATCCGGACCCGGCCCTGTCGGGCGCGGTGGCGGCGGCTCTGGAACTCTTGCACTGCGCCTCCCTGGTTCATGACGACCTGCCCGCTTTCGACAATGCTGATGAGCGCCGCGGCCACCCGTCGGTGCACGCCGCCTATGGCGAGCCGCTGGCGATCCTGGCGGGCGATGCGCTGATCGTGCTGGCCTTCGAGACCGTGGCGCGCGCCGGCGCAGCCGCGCCCGAGCGCCTGCCCGGCCTGTTATCGCTGATCGCCCGGGCCGTCGGCGCGCCGGTGGGAATCGCCGCCGGTCAGGCCTGGGAAAGCGAACCGGAGGTGGACGTGGCCACTTATCACCGGGCCAAGACCGGCGCGCTGTTCGTCGGTGCGGTGATGGCGGGCGCTGTGTCGGCGGGCGCAGACCCGGCGCCCTGGCGGCTGATGGGTGAAAAGATCGGCGAGGCCTATCAGGTGGCCGATGACCTGCTGGACGCCATGGGCTGTGCGGACGCGGGCAAGCCCATCGGGCAGGACGCGGCCCTCAACCGGCCCAGCTGCGCGCGCGCGCTGGGGCTGGACGGGGCGGTGGCCCGGCTGAGGACCCTGGTGGCCGAGGCCGCAACCGCCGTTCCCGACTGCGCCGGCGCGCCCATGCTGCGTGAGCTGGTGACCGCGCAAGCCAAGCGTCTGGTTCCGAAAAACCTCGCCGCAGCCGCCGCTTGAGCGCGGCCATGGGCTGGCGCGCCGTGCTCGGGGACTGGCGCAACCGGCTGGTCTCCCGCCCGGGTTTCCGCCGCTTCGCCAAGGCCTTCCCCCTGACCCGCGCCAAGGCGCGCGCCGAGGCGCGCGCGGTGTTCGATCTGATGGCGGGCTTTGTCTATACCCAGACCCTGCTCGCCTGCATCGAGACCGGCCTGTTTGAATGTCTCGCTGACGGCCCGCAATCGCTGGACGCCATCGCCGGTCACGCCGGACTGCCGCGCGAAGGCGCACAGCGGCTCGCCGAAGCCGCCGCCTCGCTGGATCTTCTGGAGCGCCGCTCGGGCGGACGCTATGCGCTGGGGCGGCTGGGCGCGGCGCTGGCGGGCGAGACGGGCCTTGCGGCCATGACGCGCCATCACGCCCTGCTCTATCACGATCTGCAAGACCCGCTGGCGGTCCTGCGCGGCGAGGCGCGCGAGGGACGGCTGGCGCAATTCTGGGGCTATGGGCGCGGCGAGGGCGTGGGCGGGCGCACCGACGCCTATTCGGAGCTGATGGGCGCCACCCTGCCCATGGTGTCCGAGGAGATTTTCGCCGCCATAGATCTAAAGCGCTACCGCCAGCTGCTCGATGTGGGCGGAGGCGAGGGCGCCTTCCTGATCGAGGCGGCGCGCCAGGCGCCCCGTCTGAACCTCGCCCTGTTCGACCTGCCCGCCGTGGCGGACCGGGCCCGCCAGCGCCTGGAAGCAGCGGGGCTCGGCGCCCGCGCGGCGGTCCATGGCGGCAGCTTCCTGACAGACCAGCCCCCGGCCGGCGCCGATCTCATCTCGCTGGTGCGCATCGTCCACGACCATGACGATGAGGATGTGATGACGCTCTTGCGCGCCTGCCGGGCGGCCCTGGCGCCGGGCGGGACCTTGTTGCTGGCCGAGCCCATGGCCGATGCGCCGGGCGCCGCGCCTATGGGGGAGGCGTATTTCGGATTTTATCTGGCCGCCATGGGCAAGGGGCGCCCGCGCAGCGCGCCGGAACTGATCGCCATGCTGGAGGCGGCGGGCTTTGAGCAGGTGCGTCTGCACCCTCCCAGAATGGCGCTCATCGCCAGCGTCATGACCGCCCGGGCCGCGCCTGATCGTAAATCATAATTGACTGTTGTGAGTGTCAATGTAAACTGACACGCAATTGGCGAATGAGAGATAAAGCCTGGGGAGGCGGGATTTGGACGCCCTAGCCATCGTACTGGAAGAGCCCAAGCGCATTGCGCTGAACCGGCTGGCGATCGCCGCCGCGGGGCCGCAGGACGTGGTGGTCGAGATCGCCTGGTCAGGCGTCAGCACGGGCACCGAACGCCTGCTCTGGTCGGGGGCGATGCCGCCCTTCCCGGGCATGGGCTATCCGCTGGTCCCCGGCTATGAATCCATCGGACGCGTGATCGAAGCCGGAGCGGACTCAGGCCGGCATGAAGGCGACTGGGTGTTCGTGCCCGGCGCGCAATGCTTCGGCGCGATCCGGGGCCTGTTCGGCGGCTCGGCGTCGCGCGTCACCGTGCCCGGCGCCCGGGTCACCCCGGTGGATGAAAATCTGGGCGAGCGCGGCGTCATGCTGGCGCTCGCCGCCACCGCCTGGCACGCCATGGCGGGCGATCACGCCGCGCCGGACCTGATCATCGGCCACGGCGCGCTGGGCCGGCTGCTGGCGCGTCTTACGCTGGCCGCGGGCGCGCCTGCGCCGGTGGTGTGGGAGATCAATCCGGACCGCATGGACGGGGCTGAGGGCTATCGGGTCCTGCGCCCCGAAGACGATCCGCGCCGGGACTATCGCGCCATTTATGACGTGAGCGGGGATGCGAATCTCCTGGACTCGCTGGTGGGCCGCCTGGCCAAGGGCGGGGAGATCGTGCTGGCGGGCTTCTACGCCGAACGGCTGAGCTTCAATTTCGCACCCGCCTTCATGAAGGAGGCGCGCCTGCGCATCGCGGCGGAGTTCAGCCCCGCCGATCTGGACGCCGTCGGGCGCCAGATCGCCAGCGGCGCGCTCGGCCTGGACGGCCTCATCACTCACCACAGCGCGCCCGGCGAAGCCGGGAAGGCCTATGACACCGCCTTCACTGACGCGTCCTGCCTGAAGATGGTCATTGACTGGAGAACGTGCTGATGGACGGCGATTTCAAGGCAAACGGCAAGTCTGGCGGCCAATCGGACGCGCTGCGCCGCGAGGCGGCCCAGGCGCCTGATCCGGTGCACACAGGACCGGTGAAGAAAGAGACCCAGATCATCGCCATCTACGGCAAGGGCGGGATCGGCAAGTCGTTCACCCTGTCCAATCTCAGCTATATGATGGCCCAGCTGGGCAAGAAGGTGCTGCTGATCGGCTGCGACCCCAAGAGCGACACCACCTCGCTTTTGTTCGGCGGGCGCGCCTGCCCGACCATTATCGAGACCTCCTCGCGCAAGAAAGAGGCCGGCGAAAGCGTCCAGATCGGCGATGTCTGCTTCAAGCGTGACGGCGTGTTCGCCATGGAGCTGGGCGGTCCCGAAGTGGGCCGCGGCTGTGGCGGGCGCGGCATCATCCACGGCTTCGAGCTCCTGGAATCGCTGGGCTTCCACGAGTGGGATTTCGACTATGTCCTGCTCGATTTCCTGGGCGATGTGGTGTGCGGCGGGTTCGGCCTGCCGATCGCGCGCGACATGTGCCAGAAGGTGATCGTGGTCGGCTCCAACGATCTGCAATCGCTCTATGTGGCCAATAATGTGTGCTCGGCCGTGGAGTATTTCCGCCGGCTGGGCGGCAATGTGGGCGTAGCCGGCCTGGTCATCAACAAGGATGACGGCACGGGCGAGGCCCAGGCCTTCGCCGAGAAGGTCGGCATTCCGGTTCTGGCGGCCATTCCCGCCGACGACGATATCCGCCGCAAGAGCGCCAATTACGAGATCATCGGCAAGCCGGGCTCGCCCTGGGCGGCGCTGTTTGAAGAGCTGGGGATCAATGTCGCCGAGGCGCCCCCGGTCCAGCCCCGCCCGCTCGACCAGGACGGGCTGCTGGCCCTGTTTGATTCCGAAGAGGCCGAAGGCATGGCTCTGGTGCCCGCCACATCGGCGGACATGTGCGGGGTCAATCACGTCGAAAAACCCTCCCTCGAAGTCGTGTACGACGAAGTCTGAGGGGCAAGGCCATGGCCAAAGACACCGTCACCCTCCTCAATACGCGCCCTCAGGGCGCCGGCGACGCAGCTGCGCCGCGCGAAGAGGCCGTGCCGGCGGACGCCAACGCATCCGGCTGCCATGCTGGCGCGGAGAAAATGCGCGCCCAGGCCGCCGCGTCCGGGGCCGCCGAAATCCTGGAGCAATACGAAAAAGACTATCCCAAGGGGCCGCATGACCAGCCCCAGTCCATGTGCCCGGCCTTCGGCTCGTTGCGCGTGGGCCTGCGCATGCGGCGCACGGCGACGATCCTGTCGGGCTCGGCGTGCTGCGTGTACGGGCTGACCTTCACCTCCCACTTCTACGGCGCGCGCCGGACGGTGGGCTATGTGCCGTTCAATTCCGAAACCCTGGTCACGGGCAAGCTGTTCGAGGACATTCGCGACGCGGTGTTCGATCTGGCCGATCCCGAGCACTACGACGCCATCGTGATCACCAATCTGTGCGTGCCCACCGCCTCGGGCGTGCCGCTGCGGCTTTTGCCCAAGGATATCAATGGTGTGCGCATTATCGGCATAGACGTGCCAGGCTTTGGCGTGCCCACCCATGCCGAGGCCAAGGACGTGCTGGCGGGCGCCATGCTCAATTATGCGCGCACCGAGGCCGAGCTGGGCCCGGTCCAGGCGCCCGACCGCGCCCGCGACGAGCGCCCGTCCGTGACGCTGCTGGGCGAGATGTTCCCGGCCGATCCGGTGGTGATCGGGCGCCTGCTCGACCCCATGGGGCTGGCCGCCGGGCCGGTGGTCCCCACGCGCGAATGGCGCGAGCTCTATGCCGCGCTCGACAGCCCGGTGGTGGGCGCGATCCATCCTTTCTACACCGCCTCCATCCGCGAGTTTCAGGCCGCAGGCCGCGCCATTGTCGGCTCGGCGCCGGTGGGCCTGGACGGCACGGCGGCCTGGCTGGAAGCCATTGGCGAGGCCGCCAATGTCCCGGCGGCCAAGATCGAAGCGGCCAAGCAGGCCGTGCTGCCCGCCATCAAGGGCGCGCTGGCGGCCAAGCCCATCAAGGGGCGCATCACCCTGTCGGGCTATGAGGGCTCGGAATTGCTGGTGGCGCGCCTCTTGGTCGAGAGCGGAGCCGATGTGCGCTATGTAGGCACGGCCTGTCCAAAAACGCCGTGGTCTGGGGCCGATCTGGCCTGGCTGGAAGCCCATGGCGTCCAGGTGCGCTTCCGCGCCTCGCTGGAACAGGATCTGGCCGCGGTGGACGAGTTCAAGCCGGACCTGGCCATCGGCACCACGCCCGTGGTGCAGGCGGTCAAGGAGAGCGGCACGCCCTCGCTCTACTTCACCAATCTGATCTCGGCCCGGCCCCTGATGGGTCCGGCGGGCGCCGGCTCGCTGGCCGATGTGGTCAACGCCGCCATGGCCTCCAAGCCGCGCTTTGACGAGATGCGCGCCTTCTTCGAGGGCGTGGGGACCGGGCATGCAGCGGGCGTCTGGGAGACCACGCCCGAAGACAGCCGCACCTTCCGCATGAAGGAAGCGCGCAAGCGCATCAGCGCCGAACAGGCGCGCCAAAAAGCGATCGAGGCGCCCACAGGATGCTAGTGCTCGATCATGACAGGGCCGGGGGATATTGGGGCGCGGTGTATGTGTTCACCGCGATCAAGGGCCTGCAGGTGGTGATCGACGGGCCGGTCGGGTGCGAGAACCTGCCCGTCACCTCGGTGCTGCACTATACCGACGCGCTGCCGCCGCACGAGCTGCCCATCGTGGTCACGGGCCTGAGCGAAGACGAGATGGGCGCTGGCACCGAAGAGGCCATGAAGCGCGCCCATGCCGTGCTGGAGCCGGACCTGCCCGCCGTGGTGGTCACCGGCTCCATCGCCGAGATGATCGGCGGCGGGGTCACGCCCGAAGGCATGAATATCCACCGCTTCCTGCCGCGCACCATCGACGAGGACCAGTGGCAGAGCGCGGACCGCGCATTGCTGTGGCTATGGACCGAGTACGGCGCCAAGCACGGCAAGCGGCCCAAGGCCAAAAAGCGCGCCGAAGGCGCCAGGCCGCGCGTGAATATCATCGGCCCGTCCTACGGCATGTTCAACATGCCCTCCGATCTGGCTGAAATCCGCCGTCTGGTGGAGGGGCTGGGCGCGGATGTGAACATGGTCATGCCGCTGGGCAGCCATCTGGCCAATGTGCCGCGCCTGGTGGATGCGGACGTAAATATCTGCATGTACCGCGAGTTCGGGCGCCTGCTCTGCGAAGAGCTGGACATGCCCTATCTGCAGGCGCCCATCGGCCTGCACTCCACCACCAAATTCCTGCGCGCCCTGGCCGAATTGCTCGGTCTGGACGCCGAGCCCTTCATCGAGCGCGAGCGTCACACCACCATCAAGCCCTTGTGGGATTTGTGGCGCTCGGTGACCCAGGATTTCTTCGGCACGGCAAGCTTCGCCATCGTGGCCAACGAGACCTATGCGCGGGGCCTCAAGCACTTCCTGGCCGACGAGATGGGCCTGCCGTGCACGTTCGCCGTCTCGCGCTGCGCCGGGGTGAAGCCTGACAACGCCGCAGTGCGCCAGGCGATCAAGGACACGCCGCCCTTCATCCTGTTCGGCAGCTATAACGAGCGCATGTATCTGGCCGAGAGCGGGGCGCGCAGCCAATACATCCCGGCCTCCTTCCCCGGCGCGGTGATCCGGCGCCATACCGGCACGCCCTTCATGGGTTATGCCGGGGCGACCTATCTGGTACAGGAAACCTGTAACGCCCTGTTTGACGCCCTGTTCCACATCCTGCCGCTGGCGACCGACATGGACCGCGCGCCGGCCACGCCCGCGCGTCTGGCGCGCGAGCTGACCTGGGAGGCCGAGGCGCGCGACGCGCTCGACGCCCTGGTGGAGCGTCAGCCGGTCCTGACCCGCATTTCAGCCGCCAAGCGCCTGCGTGACGCAGCTGAAGCGCGCGCGCGCCAGGACGGCGCGGCCCGCGTGAGCCTGGCGCATGTGCGCGCAGGCGAGACATCTCTTCTGGAAAGGCAAGGCGCGTGAGCGCGCGCAAACCCTTCCTTCCTGCGTTCCGGACCGGTGATGAGCCGGTCCGGGAACGTGCCGGACCACGCTTGGCCCGGCATGACCCGCTGCGGGGATGCCGCAGCGTCTATGGGAGTAATGTCTCATGAGTGACTCAATGTCCGGACTGTCGGAAGGAGAGGCGAAGGAGTTTCACAAGATCTTCGTCTCTAGCTTCCTTGGATTCACGGCAATTGCGGTCGTCGCCCACGTTCTCGTGTGGTTCTGGCGTCCGTGGCTCGGTTAGGAGGAAAGAACCATGTGGAAAATCTGGCTTCTTTTCGATCCGCGCCGGGCGGTTATCGCCTTGTTCGTGTTCCTCTTCACCCTGGCCATCCTGATCCATTTCATCCTGCTCTCTAGCGAGCGGTACAACTGGATTGATGGCGCCGCAGGTGGCGGCATGGCCGCCATTACGACCGAGTCTGTCAACTTGTAACGAGTTGGCCGGCGCTTTGACGCCGTCTTTGACGGGCGGCGAGCCAGACGCGCAATAGCGTTCTGGTCAATCCTGACGGCCGTACAGCGGGGCCGGGCGCTACGGCGCCCGGCGCCGCCCGGGCGACCGATAACGGAGATAGTGCAATGGCATTATTGAGTTACGAGCGCAAATATCGGGTCCGAGGCGGGACGCTTATCGGCGGAGATCTGTTCGATTTCTGGATTGGCCCCTTCTTTGTCGGCTTTTTCGGCGTGACGACACTGTTCTTCTCGGCGATCGGCACCGGCCTGATCCTTTACGCCGCCTCTCTGGGCGATACCTGGAACCCCTGGCTGATCGACATTCAGCCGCCTGACATCAGCTACGGGCTCGCCCTGGCGCCGATGCGTGAAGGCGGGCTGTGGCAGATCATCACGATCTGCGCGACGGGCGCCTTTGTTTCCTGGGCCCTGCGGGAGGTGGAGATCTGCCGCAAGCTGGGCATCGGCTATCACGTGCCCATCGCTTTCGGGGTGGCGATCCTGGCCTTTGCGACCTTGAACATCTTCCGGCCCTTGCTCCTGGGCGCCTGGGGGGAAGGTTTCCCCTACGGCATCATGAGTCATCTCGATTGGGTCTCGAACGTGGGCTACGCCTTCGTCAACTTCCACTACAACCCGGCGCACATGATCGCGGTGAGCTTCTTCTTCGTCACCACGTTCGCGTTGGCGCTGCATGGCGCGCTGGTCCTGTCGGCCACCAATCCCGGCAAGGGCAAGACGGTGAAGACCCCCGACCATGAGGACACCTTCTTCCGGGACATCCTGGGCTATTCCATCGGCCCGCTGGGGATTCACCGGCTGGGGCTGTTCCTGGCTCTCTCGGCGGGCTTCTGGAGCGCGGTCTGCATGATCATTTCCGGCCCGTGGGTCCGGTCATGGGTGGACTGGTGGAGCTGGTGGCGCGAGCTGCCGATCTGGAGCTGAGCGGAGACATATGATGACCACTTATCAGAATATCTTCACCCAGGTTCAGGTCCGCGGTCCTGTCGAGCCGGGGGTCGAATTGCCCCCGGGTGACGAGGCGCGGACCGGCAAGGGCTTTTTCAGCCATCTGATCGGACGGATCGGCAACGCCCAGATCGGCCCGATCTATCTCGGCTTCACCGGCGTGGCGTCGCTCATCTGCGGCTTCATCGCCATCGAGATCATCGGCTTCAACATGCTGGCCTCGGTCAACTGGGATCCCATCGCCTTCGGGCGGGAGTTCTTCTGGCTGACCCTGGACCCGCCGGGGCCGGAATACGGCTTCCAGCCTTTCGTGCCTCTCAATGAGGGCGGATGGTACATACTGGCCGGGTTCTTCCTGACAGCCTCCATCATCTTGTGGTGGGTGCGCACCTACCGGCGCGCCATCCAGCTGGGCCTGGGCACGCATGTGGCCTGGGCGTTCGCCTCGGCGATCTTCCTCTATCTGGTGCTGGGCTTCATCCGGCCGATGTTGATGGGCGATTGGTCCCAGGCGGTGCCCTTCGGCATCTTCACGCACCTGGACTGGACGAACAATTTCTCCCTTATGTACGGGAACCTGTTCTACAACCCCTTCCACATGCTCTCGATCACCTTCCTGTATGGGTCAGCCCTGCTCTTCGCCATGCATGGCGCGACCATCCTGGCGGTGGGCCGTTATGGCGGCGACCGGGAGATCGAGCAGATCAGCGACCGGGGCACGGCCACCGAACGGGCCGCGCTGTTCTGGCGCTGGACCATGGGCTTCAACGCCACAATGGAGTCCATTCACCGCTGGGCCTGGTGGTTCGCGGTCCTGACCACCCTCACCGGCGGTATCGGGATCCTGATCACAGGCACTGTAGTGGACAACTGGTTCATCTGGGCCAGCGAGAACGGGATCGCGCGCCCGCTCTGAGAGCGGAACCGCCTTCCCGTCCCGGCTGACGGTAAGACCCCCCCCACCCCCGGACCGCACGCGCGGCCCGGGGGTTCTTTTTGTCTGGTGAAATGAGGAGAAGCACTCGGGCGGCGCGCCGCCAGCGGGCGCTCAGAGAAACCCTAACGGTCCAGTCCCAGCGCGGCCCAGCGTTCGAGATAGATGCGCAGCCAGGGTGCGAAGCGGTCCGGCGCGGCGGCGATTTCCGCAATCAGGGCCGGGCGGCTGATCCAGCGCACCTGCGCCACTTCGGCAGGATCGGGATTGAGGACGAGATCGCGCCGGTCCACCCGGGCGCGGTACAGGCGCACGCGCTCATGCTCGATGAGCCCGCCGCCCACATCGGCGTGATAGGTGGTCTCGCCGCAGGCGGTCAGGGGCAGGTCCGCGCCCAGCTCCTCGCGCACGCGCCGGCGCGCGCTCGCCTCATGGCGCTCGCCCCAGTCGGGATGGGTGCAGCAGGCGTTCGCCCACATCAGCGCGCAGTGATACTTGCCCGCCGCGCGTTGCTGCAGGAGCATGTCGGCGCCGTCGAACACAAACACCGACACCGCATCATGCAACAGGCCCTGGCGGTGCGCTTCCATCTTGTCGACGGGATAGCGCGTTCCGTCCGCGGCTATGGCGGGGATGATACGGTAATCGGACCGGCCGCTCAGGCCACGTTGTAGTTTCTGTGCAGGGCGCATTCCGACCAGATTTCCGACAGGGCTGCGATGAGCCGGTCAATATCGCCGTCGCTGTGCACCGGAGAGGGGGTGATGCGCAGGCGCTCGGTCCCCTTGGGCACGGTGGGATAATTGATCGGCTGGACATAGATTCCGTGCGTGGCCATCAGCCAGTCGCTGATGCGCTTGCACTTGACCGGATCGCCCACCATCACCGGCACGATATGGCTGGGATTGTCCAGCGTGGGAATGCCGATGCCCGCCAGCCGCGCGCGCACCAGGCGCACATTGCGGCGCTGGCGCTCGCGCTCCATCTGGGACGTCTTGAGATAGCGCACCGCCGCGCACGCGCCGGCCGCCACGGCGGGCGGCAGGGCGGTGGTGAAGATGAAGCCCGAGGAGAAGGAGCGCACGAAGTCGCACATGGCCGCCGAGCCGGCGATATAGCCGCCCATCACGCCATAGGCCTTGCCCAGCGTGCCCTCGATCACCGTGATGCGGTCCATCAGCCCTTCGCGTTCGGCGATGCCGCCGCCGCGCGGGCCGTACAGGCCCACCCCGTGCACTTCATCAAGATAGGTCATGGCGCCATGGCGCTCGGCCACGTCGCAAATCTCGGCGATGGGGGCGATGTCGCCATCCATGGAATAGACCGATTCAAACGCTACCAGCTTGGGCGCGTCCGGATCGAGCTGGCTCAGGCGCCGGTCGAGATCGGCCGGGTCATTATGGGCGAAGACATGCTTCTGGGCGCGCGAATGGCGGATGCCCTCGATCATGGAGGCGTGATTGAGCGCGTCGGACAGGACAATGCAGCCGGGAATGCGCGAGGCCAGCGTGCCCAGCGTGGCCCAGTTGGACACATAGCCCGAGGTGAACAGGAGCGCAGCTTCCTTGCCGTGCAGATCGGCCAGCTCGCGCTCCAGCAGCACGTGATAATGATTGGTGCCCGAGATGTTGCGCGTGCCGCCGGCGCCCGCACCGCACCGCTCAAGCGCCTCGTGCATGGCCTCGAGCACCACCGGGTGCTGGCCCATGCCCAGATAGTCGTTGGAACACCAGACCGTGACCTCGCTCTCGCCATCCTCATGGTGGCGGGTGGCGCAGGGGAAGGCGCCCTTGCGCCGTTCGATGTCGGCGAAGACGCGATAATTGCCCTCGGACTTGAGGCGGGCGAGCGAGTCTTGGAAAAACGCGTCGAAATCCATGGAACGTTCCTTCCGTCACAGATCAGGCGAGCGGCGCGGGTCGCGCGCCGGAAGCAGCCACCGCCACAGCGCCCCGTCGGGCACGGGCAGAGCGAGAAACAGGTGCTCGAGCACCCCCAGAGCGGCCAGCGTGGCCAAAAGCGCAAAGGCGGCGGCCTCGAACGGCGAGGCGGCGGAGGCTGCGGCCCAGAACAGGGCGCCGGCCACGACCGCCATGGCGGCGGTGGTCACGGCGAAGAAGGCCCCGGCCGGGCGGGGGCTGAAATAGCTGCGCAGATGCGACAGCCGGCCCGGCAGGAAATGGTCGGTGAAGTGCGGCGCGGCCACAAACAGGTTGAGCTTGGAGCTCAGGCGCAGGACGAACAATAGGGCGAACACTTGGAAGGCCACTGCGTTGGCCGCTCCCAGACTCATCACACCCAGACCGATCACCGTGGCGGCCAGCGCCAGCTCGTGATGGATCAGGGTCGCCGCCGCAGCGCGGAAGCGCGGCCAGCCGGTCAGGCCCGGCGGGCAGGGCGCCCGGTTGGGTCCGGTGACATAGCCGAACAGGAAGCTCATCTCGTGCCAGGCCCAGATCGCCAGCGCGCTCAGCGCCCCGGCATAGGCGGCCATGGGCGCGGTGATGTCGCGCAGGCCCCACACGCCCGCCATCCCGGCCAGCGCCAGAACGCCCGCCGCCGCCATGGCCGCCCGCCGCGCCCCATCTGACCGCTCGCCCAGGACCAGAATGATCCCGGTGGACAGCCACCAGAGCGCCAGCGTGGCCAGGATGGGGGCGATCAGGCTCATGGGCGCGCCTACCAGACCGGCTGCAGGCGCACGGTGTCCGGCGCATCATTGCGCTCGACCCGGTGCATATAGAGGCCCACAAACGTCCCGAAAGCCTGCAGCGCGCACACGCCGCGCTTGAGGCCGCCGATCACCCCGCCTTGCGCCTTGGCCGCGTCCATGCGCGCGCTGATGGCGCGCATGCGCTCCAGCCCGGCGCGGAATTTGGGGCTGTCGGTATCCAGCGTGATCGGGAAGACCTGGCGGGTGATCTCGGTGGTGAGGGCGAACACCTCGTGGTCGTACTCGGTGGGATCAACGCCCAGCGCCGCATGGAAATGGGGCCGGTTGTGATCGCGCACATACATGGTGGCGTAGACCGCCACCAGGAAGAAGCGGATCCACAGCTTGTTGACGCCCCGCAACAGTTCGGGATTGCCCCGCATGATCAGGGCGAAGGCCTCGCCATGGCGGAATTCGTCATTACACCATTCCTTGAACCAGTTGAAAATCGGGTGGAACTGGTATTGCGGATTGCGCTCGAGCTGGCGGTAGATGGTGATGTAGCGCGCATAGCCGATCTTCTCCGACAGATAGGTCGCGTACAGGATGAATTTCGGCTTGAAGAAGGTGTATTTCTTGGTCTTGGTCAGAAAGCCCAGATCCACCCCGATGCCATAATCCTTCAGACAGGTATTGATGAAGCCGGCATGGCGGCTCTCATCGCGGGCCATCATCTTGAACAGCTTGCGCCAGTCGGGGTTGGAGGTGTTCTTGACGATCTCCCCGTACAGGACGCAGCCGGAGAATTCCGAGGTCAGCGAGCTGACCAGGAAGTCGACGAATTCCTTGCGCAGCCCTTCGGGCAGGCTCATCAGCGCATTGTCGAAGGCCTCGGTGCGCTTGAAATGGCCGCGATTGGGATCGGCCTCCATCTCCGCGATCAGCTTGTCCCATTCGGCGCGCACGGCGTCCACGCCCAGCGCGTCCAGCTCCTTGAAATCGGTGGTGTAGAAGCGCGGGCTGAGAATGGTGTCGGTCTGGGCCAGGCGCGTGGTTTCGCTCGGCTCGGTGCGGGCGCGCCCGGCGGGCGCGGCGTCTAGGGTCGCGGTGGTCATAGTTTCCTCGCGGCTGAAAAGCTGACTTCGTAGAGTTCCATGATCTCCAGACGCGCCATCAGGCGCGTCCACTGACGTGACAGCCAGCCCGCGCGCATCACGGTGGCGACCCGGTCATAACGGGCCGCCTCGCCGTACTGGACCGTGATGGGAGAGCCGTGCACGCGCACCCGGTCGCCCGGATAGATCGGCACATCGCCCTCCAGCGCCACATGGGCGTGGAGATGCTCGTTAGTGTGCTCCACCTCGATGGTGCAGTTCACGTCAAAACGGCGGGGATTGCGGCTCATGGCTGGCCTCCGGCGGCCTCGGCGCGCAGGCTGGCTGTGCTGCGCTCGAGCAGATCGTCGAACGCATCGCGATTGTCCGGGCCGAAAGCGTTGAGATAGATGTTCACCCCGCTGGCCGGGTCGATCAGCCAGAGCTGGCCGTCCTCGAACCGGGCGAGCCGGACGGGGGTCTCGCGCCCCAGGCCGCGCATGCGGCGCTGGCGTGCGACAGTGCGCATCACGCCGCGTACAAACACGCCCTCATTCTCGCCATACTCAATGAGGCGCGCGCCATTGGCGGCATTGTTAACCGTGACCAGGCCCCGGGCGCCATCGTCGAACAACAGCTCGGCGGAGAACACCGGATCATCACCCGGCGCATATCGCGCGCCGGCCCCGGTCCACTGGGCGAAGGCCGCGATGATCATGGTCGCCACCACCAGCACGCACATGGCGAAGACCGCACGCTGGTGGATGATTTCCTGACGGCTCTGGGACATGGGTGACACTCCTGCTGGTCCGTTATGAATTGGCGGCGGCGGCGCGGTCCGGCATGGGCTGGCGGCGCGGGCGCGCGGCCGGCCTGGCGCTGGCCGTCCTGGCCACGCGCACCGGCGACTGGCCGGCTTTCTCTGCCAGCGCAGCGCCCAGCACCTCGGCCGCCTTCGCCGCGTCAGGCACGCCGCGCAGCATGGGCTGGGCGTTGTTCAGCCGCCACGGACGCACATGCGGCCACAGCGAGAGATACGCCGCCCGGTCCGGGCCGCTGAGCTGGAGCGGGATGTCGCCATGACCGCTGGCGCGCACATTGAGCGCCGCCGAGCCGATGATGGCGAACGGGATGTTGACCGCCTTGGGCAGGGCCACGCCGGCGCGTATCACAACCCGGCCTGAGGTGATCGTGTAGACGGTGGACCGCGCGATCAGCCATGCGAACAGGCACAGCAGGGCGATGGCCGCTGCGCCGGTGAGCGCCTGAAGCGAGGCGGTGGAGGCCGCCAGCCCCGCCCCGCCGCCGCCTGACAGGGTGGCGCTGGCCTCCCAGGTCATCAGCACGGCGAAATAGAGCGCTACAAAGCGGATGTGGAATACATGCACCGCCAGCGATTTCCAGTCAGGCGCGCCTTGCCAGAGGACGCGCTCGCCCTCGGGCAAATCATCCGGCAGGCCGGGAATGGGCTCAGGCTTCATTTTGTCAGGATCACACATCAGAACCACGGCTCCGCTTTGTCAGACGTGGCGTACAGCGTACCCGCCCCGTAATAGGCGCTGATCTTCTCTTCCTCGAGGCGCGTGACCTGGTCGGGAGACTTGTGCGCGGGAACCCCGGCGAACTGGCTGGCCTGGATCGCGCTGACCAGGGCCTTGCGCGCCTTGCCGCGGATATTGGTGAAGGCGAAGGGCAAGAGCACCTTGCGTCCGCCTTTAGCCAGCTCGACTTCGTAATATCGCACCAGCGCCTCGGCCCGGTCGACCCAGATATCGCTGATCACGCCGGCGCTTTCGCCATCGGCGCCGATCACCGTCATGCCGCGCGGATCGATCTTGGGCCGGGCCACGTCAAAGTCCGGCAGGGCGCGCATGGGCACGATCTTGGGCAGGTTTTCATGGGTCAGGTCCGGCTTGTCCTCACGCTGGGCGTAGGCGCCCGGACCGACGCCCGCCGCCATGGGATCGCCCACCGGCTGGGACGGGGCGCCGGGCCACACGGCCAGACGCTCCATATTGGGCGACGGGGCGTCGCGGGTCATGTCCGGCTTGAAGACCGTCTCACCACTCGGCAGCTTGAAGGCTTTGCGGGTGGGGAACCACACCGCGCCGGGCTCTTCCAGCTTGCCG
Source organism: Alkalicaulis satelles (assembly GCF_008630495.1). Taxonomy (GTDB): domain Bacteria; phylum Pseudomonadota; class Alphaproteobacteria; order Caulobacterales; family Maricaulaceae; genus Oceanicaulis; species Oceanicaulis satelles. The sequence continues at coordinate 834,876 of NZ_VWOJ01000002.1, read as the reverse complement.
GTGGTGTCGGCCTCGAGGGGATAGCCCTCGCGCCGGTCCTCGCGGCGCAGGTAGAAGACCAGGCCGATGAAGAACAAGGTGAACGCCATGAAGAGCAGCGTTGTGAGGTCCAGTGACCCGATAATCGCTCCGTCAGACATGATAAGGCCTCCCTTTCGAGCCTCTTATCCGGGGAATTCGGCCAGGCCGAACTTTCCGGGTTTGCGCTGCGCCAGGCCGCCGGCATGGCGGGCGAGCGGACCGATCGCCGCCAGGGCGGCGAACAGCAACGCGATTTCGATGTGATAGACGACTGAATATCCGACCGAGGGACCGGTCATGGCCGGGCCGAGATGGCCGGCTTGGGCGAACGCTTCGACCAGATCGCGCACCCCCCCGCCAATGGCGATGGCCGCGCCGGCCGCCGTGGCCTGCACCGCGCCCCAGGCGCCCAGCGCCATGCCTGATCCGCTGCCCTTGCCCAGCTCCATGACCGCGGTCAGCGTGCCCACGGCGAACAGGCCGCCGCCCAGACCGATCAGCACCGCGCCGGCCTGGAACAGGATGGGCGAGCCCAGCGGGTCGGAGAGGATCACGAAAGCGAAGGCGAACACGCCCACCACCATGCCGTAAGCGGCCAGGCGATGGGGGTCGAATCCGGCGCCGAGACCGCGCGCGGCCAGGCCGAAGCCCGCCAGCGCGCCCGCCGCCCACAAGGCGGTCAGCACCGTAGTGCCCGCCACCGACAGCCCCAGCACTTCCGCGCCATAGGGCTCCAGCAGCACGTCCTGCATGGAGAAAGCCGCAGCCCCCAGGCCCACCGCCACCAATAGGCGCATATGCCGGCCGCTGGCGGCGAATACCGCCCAGGCCTGAGCGAAACTTGGCCGGTCGCGGCCGGCGCGGGTCAGTTCGGGCGCGCGCGCTTCCTGGCGCCACAGCGCGGCGATATTGAGGATGATGGTCAGCGCCGCCGCCCCCTGCACCACCCGGATCAGTTTCAGCTCGGAGAAGTCCACCAGGAGCAGGCCGATGACGATGGCGCTGAGCACCATGCCCACCAGCAGCATCACATAGAGCAGCGCCACCACGCGCGGGCGGTTCTCCTCGGTGGCCAGATCAGTGGCCAGCGCCAGTCCCGCCGTCTGGGTGGTGTGCATCCCTGCGCCCACCAGCAGGAAGGCCAGCGCGCTGGCGGCGAAGCCCACCCAGGCCGGAGCGTTGGAATCGCCCGACAGAAGGATCAGGGCGAACGGCATGATCGCCAGCCCGCCAAACTGCATCAGCGAGCCGAACCAGATGAACGGCACGCGCCGCCAGCCCAGCGCCGAGACATGGGTGTCGGACTTGAACCCGATCAGGGCGCGCAAGGGGGCGAACACCAGCGGCAGGGCCACCATCACCGCCACCAGGACGGCGGGCATGCCCATATCGGCGATCATCACCCGGTTGAGCGTGCCGGTGAGCAGCACCGCGGCCATGCCCACGGAAATCTGGAACAGGGACAGGCGCAGGATCTGGCTTAGGGGCAGGTCCTTCGTCGCCGCATCGGCAAAGGGTAGCAGGGCGATGCCCAGCTGCGCCCAGCGGCGTGAAAAACGGGCCCCGTCGCGTTTCATCGGCGCACCAGCTCCATGGCCTGGGAGATGTAGAAGAAGCTGTCGATGCGCACGGTGCGCCCGATGCGCCAGTCCTGCAGGCCCGGATGGGCGCCGATGCGCCGGCGCAGGCCCTGCTCGGAGATCGGCACGATGGCCGGGGCGCGGTCAGACTTGGGAAACAGCTTGCCCGCCGCATGCATCACCGTCAGGAGCGGCGTGCGCGGGGCGAAGCTGAACATCACCGAGGTGCGCGCCCGGCCGGCGAGAGCCGCGATCATGGCGGTCATGTCCTCGGGCCCGTAATGGATCACCGAATCCATCGCCACCACCCGGTCCACCGGACCGGCGGACGCGTCGAGCATGTCGCCGGCGCGGAAGCGGACCGTGCCGGGCAGGTCCTTCGGCGCGCGCTCGGCGGCCAGGTCCAGAAGGGTGGGCGACAGGTCGACCGCCTCCACATGGGCGCCGCGCGCGGCCATGGCGAAGGCCAGCTGGCCCGCCCCGCAGCCCGCGTCCAGCACCGCCTCGCCGCCCATGTATGACGGCAGCCAGGACAGGAAGGTCTCGCGCAGCTTGTCGCGTCCGGCGCGCACGGTGGCGCGCACGCCGCTGACTGGCGCTTCGGAGGTGAGCTTGGCCCAGGCCTCCACCGCCGTGCGGTCGAAATAGGTCTCCAGGGCGTCGCGGCGCTGATGATAGGTGGTGTCAGCCATCATTCGAACCCCAGGAAGTCGAAGATTTCGCGGTCTTTCATGGGCGTGGCCACGCACGGATCGATGCCCGCCAGCAGCGAGGCGGCCAGGCGCAGATATTCTTCCTTCACCGCCTCGAGCTCGGGGCTTGAGTCCATCTCGAACAGGGTGCGCTTTTTCAGGCGCGACAGGCGGATGGCGTCCAGATCCGGGAAATGGGCCAGGCGGTTGAGCCCGGTCTCGGCGGCGAAACGGTCGATCTGGTCGGTGGCCGCCGAACGGTTGGCGATCACCCCGCCCAGACGCACCTGGTAGTTTTTCGACTTGGCGCCGATGGCGGCCATGATGCGGTTCATGGCGAAGATGGAATCGAAATCATTGGCCGCCACGATCAGGCCCCGGTGGGCGTGCTGGAGGGGCGAGGCGAAGCCGCCGCACACCACATCGCCCAGCACGTCGAAAATCACCACATCGGCATCGTCCAGCAGGTGGTGTTCTTTCAGCAGCTTCACCGTCTGGCCGACCACATAGCCGCCGCAGCCCGTGCCCGCAGGCGGGCCGCCCGCTTCCACGCACATCACCCCGTTATAGCCCTCGAACACATAGTCATCGGGGCGCAGTTCCTCGGTGTGGAAATCGACGCTCTCGAGCACGTCGATCACGGTGGGCGCCAGGCGCTTGGTCAGGGTGAAGGTGGAATCATGCTTGGGGTCGCAGCCGATCTGCAGCACCCGCTTGCCCAGCTTGGAGAAGGCCACCGAGAGATTGGACGAGGTGGTGGACTTGCCGATCCCGCCCTTGCCGTACACGGCGAAGACCTTCGCTGAATCGATCCCCAGAGAGGGGTCCAGATGCACCTGCACGCTGCCCTCTCCGTCAGGGGGGCGGGGGATGGTGCGGCTGATGTTCAGCATGGTCATGTGGAGATCCTTGCAAACGCGGTCATGCGATTTTCACAGCGGCGGGGGCGACGCCCTCCAGCCGGTCTTCCAGAGCTTCTCCGGCGCGCTGGAGCGCGGCCAGGGTTTCGGGATCCGGGCGCCAGTAGGCGCGCTCATGGGCCTCGATCAGGCGTTCAGACAGGCGCGCAGAGGCCTTGGGATTGAGCGCAGCGAGCCGCTCGCGCATGGCCTCGTCGAGCACATAGGTCTCGGTGATTTTCTGATAGACCCAGGGGTCCACCTGGCCGGTGGTGGCCGACCAGCCCATGGTGTTGGTCACATGGGCCTCGATATTGCGCACGCCTTCATGGCCGTGGCGCAGCATGGCCTCGTACCAGCGCGGATTGAGCATGCGGGTGCGCGTTTCCAGCGCCACCTGTTCGGACAGCGAGCGCACCTTGCCCTCACCCGAGGTCTGGTCGCCGATATAGACCGGCGCCTCGGCCCCGCCGCGCGCCCGGCTCACCGCCCGGCCGATCCCGCCCAGCGTATCGAAATAATGGTCGATGGTGGTGACGCCCAGCTCGATGGAATCGAGATTCTGATAGGCCATGTCCACATCGGCCAGGATGGCGCCCAGAAGCCCGTCCTGCTTGGCCGGCTGGCCGTTGCGGCCGAAGGCGTAGCATTTGCGGGTCTGATAGGCGTCGGCCAGCTCGTTCTCGTCATCCCACATGCCGCTGTCGATCAGCTGGTTGACATTGGCGCCATAGGCCCCGTCGGCGTTGGAGAACACCCGCAAGGCCGCGGTTTCCATGTCCACGCCGTGGGCCGCGGCATAGGCCAGCGCATGGCGGCGGATGGGATTGAGCTCGGCGGGCTCGTCGGCGGTGGCGGCCAGATAGGCGGCTTCCGCCAGCATTTTCGTCTGCAGGGGCAGGAGATCGCGGAAAATGCCCGACAGGGTCATAAGCACGTCAATGCGCGCCCGGCCCAGCTCTTCGAGCGGGATCAGCTCCGCGCCAGACAGACGTCCGAAGGAATCCTGACGCGGGCGCGCGCCAATCAGGGCCAGCGCCTGGGCGATGGGCCCGCCCTCGGTCTTGAGATTGTCGGTGCCCCACAGTACCAGCGCGATGGTTTCGGGAACAGCGCCGGTGTCCTGCACATGGCGGTCGATGACGCGCCGGGCCTGGGCCGCGCCGTCGCGCACCGCCCAGGGGCTGGGCAGGCGGAAGGGGTCAAAGCCGTGCAGATTGCGCCCGGTGGGCAGGATGTCGGGATTGCGCACCAGATCGCCGCCCGCCACCGGCGCCACGAAGCGCCCGCCAATGGCTCGCAGGGTCGACTCCAGCTCGCGGTTGGCGGCCAGGCCCGATTTGGTCGCCGCCAGACGGTCAAAGACCGGCGCCCACTGGGCGCGCTGGGCGGCGGGCAGAAGCGACAGGGCCGAGGCCGCCTGGCCGGTTTCCATCAGCGCGTCCAGCGCCGCGTCGGGCGGCGGCGCCCCGCGCTCGATCTCGGCGATGGCGGACAATAGATCGCGCTGGGCCGCGTCATCGGGGATTTCACCCAGCACATGCAGGCCATTGGGAATGAGGGTGGCTTCCAGCTCGGTGAGCTGATCACGCAGCGCCTCGATCTCGCTGACATGGGCGCCGGTCCAGACCGGCTCGGGCGCGGCCAGATCCAGCACGCCGGCTTGCGACTGGATCAGCTCGGCCAGCCCATCGCGGCGCGCGGCGGTCGCATCGGGGGGCAGAAGGCGCCAGTCGCTGAGCGAGGCCTTGAGCTCGGTCATGCCCCGGTACAGCCCGGCCTTGGAGATGGGCGGGGTGAGATAGCTGATCAGGGTGGCCGCGCTGCGCCGCTTGGCGATCAGGCCTTCGGACGGGTTGTCGGCGCAATAGAGATAGAAATTGGGCAGATCGCCGATCAGCCGGTCCGACCAGCACTCGCCCGACAGGCCGGTCTGCTTGCCCGGCATGAATTCCAGCGCGCCATGGGTGCCGAAATGCAGCACCGCGTCGGCGGCGAAATCCTCGCGCAGATAGCGGTAGAAGGCCGAGAAGGAATGGGTCGGTGCAAATCCGCCCTCGAACAGAAGGCGCATCGGGTCGCCCTCATAGCCGAAGCCCGGCTGCAGGCCGACCATCACATTGCCGAACTGCGCGCCCATGACGTAGATCGAGCGGCCATCAGTGTCCTTGCGGCCCGGCGCCGGACCCCACTGGGCCTCGATGTCTTTGAGATAGCGCTCTCGCCGGACATGATCGGCCACAGGAATGCGCGCCAGGATATTGGCGTCCGTGCCCAAGCGCTCGGGATCGCCCTCCAGCAGCGCGGCGCGCAGGGCGTCAATGCTGTCGGGGACCTCCACGTTATAGCCTTCGGCCTTCATGGCGCGCAGGAGATTATGAAGCGAGGCGAACACCGACAGGTTCGCCGCTGTGCCCGCCGCCCCGGCATTGGGCGGGAAGTTGAACAGCACCACGGCGATCTTGCGCTCTTTCAGCCGCGCGCGGCGCAGGGCCACCAGGCGTGCGGTGCGCGCAGCCAGCATTTCGGCGCGTTCGGCGCACACCTGCATGGCGCGCGGATGGCCGGGCGCGAACGCGCACTGGCGCGCGCAGCCCCGGCACACTTCGCCATCGGCGCAGCGCCCGCCGAACACCATTGGATTGGTGGCGCCGTCCAGCTCGGGGATGGTCACCATCATGGACGCTTCCACCGGGGTCAGACCGGCGGTGTTGGCGCGCCAGTCCTCCAGCGACTGGAATTCCAGCGGATGGGCGGCCAGATACGGCACGTCCAGCTTGGCCAAGAGGGCCTCGGCGGCGCGCGCATCATTATAGGCCGGCCCGCCCACCAGCGAGAAACCGGTCAGCGAGATGACCGCGTCCACGCGCGCCCTGCCCTGCTCGATGAAGAAATGCTCCACCGCCGGGCGCGCATCCAGCCCGCTGGCGAAGGCCGGGATCACATCCAGCCCCTGGGCCTCCAGCGCGCGGATCACGCCGTCATAATGGGCGGTGTCGCCCGCCAGCAGATAGGAGCGCATGACCAGGAGGCCCACCGTCCCCTTGCCCGCGCGGCGCCCGGCCGGCAGAGCCGAGACCTGTTCGGCGATGCGGCCGGGGCAGTCGGGGTGGTAGAGGCCTTCCTCGGGATACTCCACCGGCGGCGCAACACGCACCCGCCCGCGAAGACCCGCGCGCGGTCCCGCAGCGTAGCGGTCCACCAGATTGCGGATCATGTTGGCGAAATTGGTTTCAGACCCGGCCAGCCAGTATTGCATGGTCAGGAAAAAGGCGCGCAGGTCCTGGGCCTTGCCCGGCAGGAAGCGCAACAGCTTGGGCAGGCGGCGCAGCATGGCCATCTGGCTCTTGCCGCCCGCCTTGGGCGCGCCGTTATTGGACGCTCCCCCGCGCAGCTTCTTGAGCGCCATCATCAGCCCGCTCTGGGGCGCGCTCATGTCGAGCCCGCCCAGGCGCGTCAGGCGCACCACTTCCGGCGCGGACATGGAGCCCACAATGGCGTCGCATTCGCCCGCACGCGCCTGCAGGGCGGGCAGGACGGCCTGGATATGGTCCTCCAGGAACAGCATGTTGGCGGCGATGATGTCGCCGCGCGCAATGTCATCGCGGCAGCGATCCAGCGCGTCCGGGCTGGCGGCCCAGTCGGCGGCGGCGTGGAAGGCGAGCTCCAGCCCGGGATAGTCGGCGCGCAGGGCGTCGCGCGCACGTCCGGCGGCGCCCGCCAGATGATTGTCCAGCGTGACGATGACGACGCGTATCGGGACCGCCTCAGCGGCCAAAATGGGCTTTGGCATCGTAAAGCGTCTCCAGCGTGATCACCTCTGCGCCACACTCGGCGGCGTAGACTTCGGCGTTGCGGCGCGCCTTGCCACGCACGAAGAAGGGGATCTTCTTCAGCTCGGCCAGAGCGTCCTCACGCCACACGGCGTCAGCTGTCTCGGGTTGATCCCCGGCCGGTCGGGCCGGGGCGGCAGGCATAAGCTCATGCATGATTTCGGACGCCGCCGCCGCAGGCGCGGCGCGCGGCGCGCCATGGGCGCCCAGGTGAGAGGGTCCGGCGTCGTGGCCGAATTCGAAATCCTCCCGGAACATGCCCAGAAGGTGCTCTTCGAGCCCCATGACCAGCGGATGCACCCAGGTGTCGAAAATCACATTGGCGCCCTCGAACCCCATCTGGGGCGCGTAGCGGGCGGGGAAGTCCTCCACATGGACCGGGGCGGAGATCACCGCGCAGCCAATCCCGAGGCGCTTGGCGATATGGCGCTCCATCTGGGTGCCCAGCACCAGCTCGGGCGCGGCGGCCTCGATGGCGGCCTCCACCTCGAGATAATCGTCGCTGATCAGCGCCTCGACGCCATAGCGGGCCGCAGCCTCGCGCACAGGGCGCGCAAACTCGCGGTTATAGGCGCCCAGCCCGACCAGCTCGAAGCCCATTTCCTCCACCGCGATGCGCGCGGCGGCGGCGGCATGGGTGCCGTCGCCGAACACGAAGACGCGCTTGCCGGTGAGGTAATTGCTGTCCACCGAGCGTGACCACCAGGGCAGGCGCAGATCGCCATCCTCCAGCGCAGGCGCGGGATCGACCCCGGCGAGCCGGGCGGCTTCCTCGATGAAGTCGCGCGTGGCGCTGACCCCGATGGGCACGATGGTGGTGCGCGGCTGGCCGAAAGCTTTCTCCAGCCAGCGGGCGGCCTCTTCGGCGATTTCGGGATAGAGCACCACGTTGAAATCGGCCTCGCCCAGCCGGGCGATGTCCTGCGGGCCCGAGCCCATGGGCGCGCTGACGGCGACCTCGATGCCCATGCGGGCGAGCAGGCGGGTGATTTCCTTGACGTCGTCACGGTGACGGAAGCCCAGCGCCGAAGCGCCCAGAAGATTGCAGCGCGGCGGGCCGGGGCGGCGCTCGGCGCGCGCCTCGCCCGGGGCCGGCGCGTAAGGTCCGGCCAGCCCGCGCACCAGGCGGTAGAAGGTTTCCGACGCGCCCCAGTTCTCCCGACGCATATAGGAGGGCAGCTCCAGCGGCAGCACCGGACAGGGCAGGCCCAGCGTGGTGGCGAGCCCGCCAGGATCGTCCTGGATCAGCTCCGCCGTGCACGAGGCGCCCACCAGCATGGCGGCGGGCTTGAAGCGCTCATAGGCGTCTTTTGCCGCATCCTTGAACAGCTCGGCCGTATCCGAGCCCAGATCGCGGGCCTGGAAGGTGGTGTAAGTCACCGGGGGGCGATGGCCGCGCCGCTCGATCATGGTGAAGAGGAGGTCGGCATAGGTGTCGCCCTGGGGGGCGTGCAGCACGAAGTGCACGTCCTTCATGCCGGTGACCACCCGCATGGCGCCCACATGGGGCGGACCTTCATATGTCCAGACCGTGAGCTTCATGAGACCCTCAGCACGTCGCGGCGGCGCAGGGGCCGGGTGAACAGCTCGGCCAGATCGCCGGCCTGCTCGAAGCCCTGGATGGGGGTGAACACCAGCTCGATGGCCCATTTGGTGGACAGGCCCTCGGCCTCCAGCGGATTGGCCAGGCCCAGCCCGCACATCGTCAGGTCCGGACGCGCGGCCCGGCAGCGGTCGAGCTGGCTGTCCACGTGCTGGCCTTCGCTCAGGAGCACGTCCGCGGGCAGGCGCGGCAGCTCGCAATCGAGATGACCGCGATGGAGATAGGGCGTGCCCACCTCGATCAGGCGCGCATCCAGCTCCTCATGGAGAAAGCGCGCCAGCGGGATTTCCAGCTGGGAATCAGGGAAGAAGAACACGCTGCACCCGCTCAGCGCCTCGCGATGGCGGGCCAGAGCCTTGGCGGCCCGGGCGCGCGGCGCGGCGACCACGGTCTCAAAGCGTTCGCGGTCCACGCCCCAGGCGTCCGCCGCGGCGCGCAGCCAGGCTTCGGTGCCTCTGGCGCCCAGTGGAAACGGCGCGGCGATGCGCTTGGCGCCCCGGCCCTCAAGGGCTGCGCCCGTGCGCCCCAGGAAGGGCTGGGCGAGAAGATAGCGGGTGTTGGGGCCCACGGGCGGCAGACCGGACGCATTGCGCGCAGGCAGAAACCGCACCGGGCCCACGCCCAGCATGTCGAACAGCCGGGCGAACTGGTCCTCCACCACATCGGCCAGCGCCCCCACCACCAAAAGAGAGGCGGGCGCGTCAGGGTCTTCGGCGGGCAGTTCGGGCACGAGCGCTTCCAGGCAGGTGTCCTCGCCCTCGGTGAAGGTGGTCTCGATGCCGCTGCCCGAATAGGCCAGCACCCGCACGCCGTCATGGGCGGCGTTGAGCCGCTCGGCGGCGCGCGACAGGTCCATCTTGATCACTTCGCTGGGGCAGGAGCCCACCAGAAACAGCATCTTGATGTCCGGGCGCCGGGCCAGCACCTGGGCGGCGACGCGGTCAAGCTCGTCATTGGCGTCGGCCATGCCGGCCAGATCGCGCTCTTCAATGATGGCGGTGGCGAAGCGCGGCTCGGCGAAGATCATCACCCCGGCGGCCGACTGCATGAGATGGGCGCAGGTGCGCGAACCCACGATCAGGAAGAAGGCGTCCTGGATCTTGCGGTGCAGCCAGACAATGCCGGTGAGGCCGCAAAACACCTCTCGCTGGCCGCGCTCGCGCAGGACGTCCCGCTTGGCGCCGGGAGCGGCGATGGCTGTGTCCGGGGCGCAAGCCAGGGTCAAGAGGCCGCCCCCTCCAGCCGCGCCAGGCGCAGCTTCCACAGGAACTGGCCCGCATTGATGACGTAGGTGAAATAGGCCGCCAGCGCGATCATCATCTGCTGGTCAGCCGTGCCGATGGAGAAGATCACCGCCGCCAGATAGGCGGTGTGCAGGGCCAGCACGACCATGGAGAAGACGTCTTCCCAGAAGAAGGCCGGGGCGAACAGATAGCGCCCGAACACCACCTTCTCCCAGATCGCGCCGGTGACCATGATGGCGTAGAGCACCAGGGTCTTGATCACCACCGAGGCCGTGGCCAGCGCATAGCCCTCGCCCACAGCCAGATAGCGCACCACCAGATAGAGGCTGGCTGCGAAGATCACGAATTGCAGGGGCGCGAGCACGCCCTGGACCAGCGTCCAGGGGGTCGCGTCACGGATGCGGCGCTGCTCGGCGGTGTAGATCGGTGCGCGCGTCCCGGCGCGTACGGCGCGCACCCGGCGGCGCGCCGCGATGGAACTGCCGGCATGAGCCGTCCACGGACAGGGCGCCACGGTGTCGATAAACGCCTGAAGCCAGCGGTCCGTCATGCCTCCTAGGCCTGCCGCAACATCTCTTTGGCGGCCTTGGCTGAGTGAAAACTGGCGATGATTGCGTCCGGTATCGGCCTGCATGACTCGCCCTCCCTTGCGCTTCTTGCAGCCTGGAGCGTAAGGCAGCGATAAAGCGAGTGTCAACAAAATTGGACGTTCTGTTGATTTGACAGTCGCTTGCCCGCGGGCAACGGGCTCTATCGGGCGGCGCAGCAAAGATTTCTCTGGCGCACGCACCGATTAACTGTCAGGTTTGAAGCATAATTAGGGGCGGTCCGATCCTCAGGCGCCCTAGCTAAGTCCTGGGCGGTCCGTCACCGCCGCTACCACCCGAAATTGGCAGCGGTCACTAAAAGCGTGGCGCCCGGGCGGCCCCTCCGCCCCCGGCAGACCGCGTGGGGAGGATAGGCATCTGGCATGGCGCAAACGGAATTCGACCCGTTCAAACTGGCCGGTCTTGCGAAGCAAAGGCACGCGCCGTTCGCCTGGAAGTTATGGGGGCTAGGCCCGAAGCCGGGTCCCTGCCAACTGGACAAGGCCGGCCCGCCCAAGGATGTGCTCGACAAGCTGATCGAGGCGGAGATCATTCCCCGCCTGATGCTGATCAATCGCGAGGCGGCGGCGGCGCTTGACACCCCGCCGCGCCCGTTCCCGCCCGCCCCGTTCAGCCCCTCGCAGATCGAACAATTCGCCCGCCGGGCCGTGGACAGCGATGCATGTGTGCTGGTCGATGACATTGATGCACTCATCCAGGACGGCTTCAGTCACGAAGACATACTGCTCAAGCTGCTCACCCCGGCCGCGCGTCATCTGGGCTGGCTGTGGGAAGAGGACCTGGTTGATTTCACCGATGTCACCATCGGTCTGATGAAGCTGCACCGCGTGCTCGACGGGCTGAGAGCCGATACGCCCGGCAGTCTGGGCTCGGGTAAAGCCTCGCCGCGCATCCTGCTGGCGCCCTCGCCAGGCGAACAGCATGTATTCGGCGTGGTTATGGTGGGCGAATTCTTCGCCCGGTCAGGCTGGCGCGTGCACTGCGAATCCGCGCCCGAGGCAGGCTATCTGACCGAGGCGGTGGCCCAGACCCGCTATGACGTGGTGGGCCTGTCGGCGAGTTGTGCGGTCAAGGTCAAGCCGCTGCGTGAGCTGATCCGTCAGCTGCGGGCTCAATCCCGGAACCCTGATCTGATCGTCCTGGTTGGCGGACCGGCGTTCAATGGGGATATGGAAATGGCGCGGCGCATCGGCGCGGATGCGACCGCAACGGACGGCGTGCGCGCGGTTGTCACAGCGGAACGTTTGGTCCATAGGCTTACAGCTGCTGTGTGAATACAAGGCATAACGGTCACAAGGCGATTCCATGGACACAAAGGCCACCGAAGGCCCCAATGCCCAATTCCGGTCCAGAGATGTCGCCCTCTCGGCCTTCATTGATGAGATGGCGGCGGACCTGGCCGCGAATGCGGCTGATCTCGCCCTGCTGGTCGATCACCGCGGGGTGATCCGTGATGCAGCCTATTCCGGTGACGAGTTCGCCGACGAAGACGCCGTGGACAGCTGGATCGGGCGTAAATGGATCGAGCTGGTCCAGGATGATTCCCGCGACAAGATCAGCGCGCTTCTGAACGCGCCGGCTCATGCCGGCAAGCGCCGCTGGCGCCATGTCAATCACGCCCAGCCTGGCGGGCATGACCTGCCGGTGCGCTACTTCACCCTGCCCACAGGGCGCGAGGGGTGGACGCTGGCCATCGGGCGCGATTTGCGCGCGGCGGCGCGCATGCAAAAGCGCCTGATCGAGGCCCAGCGCGCCATGGAGCAGGACTATGCCCGCGTGCGCGAGGCCGAAACCCGCTTCCGCCTCCTGTTCCAGCTGTCGTCCGAAGGCGTCATCATTGTTGAAGGCGCCAGCTCCAAGGTCACCGATGTCAACGCAGCGGCGGCGCGCCTTCTGGGCCGGCCGGCCCAGCGTCTGGAAGGGCGCACGCTGGACGGCGTGTTCGGACCGGCCCGGTCCGAAGCGGTGCGCGAGACGCTGGCCGTGGCGCGCAAGACCGGACGCACCGAACGCGTGGAGCTGACGCTTGAGGGCGCCCATCAGCCCTGCCAGCTGTCCGCCTCGATCTACCGCCAGGGGCGGGATGTCCATTATCTGGTGCGCATCGCGGAGATGAATGCGCCCGCCGCCGCCCAGAGCGGCGCCTCGCTGGCGCGCCTGGCCGCCATACTGCCTGACGGGCTGGTGCTGACCGGCGAGGACGGCAAGATCCTCTCGGTCAACGAAGCCTTCGCCGACATCGTCCAGCTGAGTGATGTCAAGGCCGCAGCCGGCACGCCTGTCGAGACCTATCTGGGCCGCACCGAAACCGAAGTGAACGTGTTGATGGCCAATCTGCGCGAGCACGGCGTGATCCGCAATTTCGCGACCATGGTGCGCAGCCAGCATGATCTGCGCGAGCCGGTGGAAGTGTCCGCCGTGGCCGCGCCTGGACCATCGGGCACGGTGTACGGATTTTCCATCCGGCCCGTGGGCCGGCGCCTGGTGGCGGGCCGCCGCGAGAGCGGGGCGGCCATGCCCGCCAGCGTTGACCAGCTCACCGATCTGGTGGGACGGGTGGCGCTCAAGGATATCGTGCGCGAAAGCACGGACATGATCGAGCAGAGCTGTATCGAGGCGGCGCTGGCCCTGACCAATGACAACCGCGCCTCGGCGGCGGAGATCCTCGGTCTGAGCCGCCAGAGCCTGTACGCCAAGATGCACCGCCACAAGATCGGCGAACTGACTCCCAAGCCCGAACATTAATTCGGCCCCGATGGAGCCGGAAGGCGTCAAGTTTGGTGGACATTATGCACTTTACATACCGGCGACAATTGAGGCATTTTAGCCCAAACAGGCAAGCGCATAACTGCCGAATATTCTTGCTAAATCAGGGGGATTCACATATATAGATAGCACAACGGCCCGCCGGGGTGGAACCAGACGAGCCATTGCTCCTTTCCCCCGTGTGGACTGGGGGTGGAAATATGATTGCCGATTAAAGGCCGCGATCTTTCCTTGTCACGGGAGCGGGATCGCGGCCTTTCCTGCTTTTCCGGGCCCGCAACGCCGGTCGGCGAAGACGAAGCGGGCTCTTACCCTCCTGAACATGGCGCACCGCCCTTTCTGCGAATCGCGCGGCTGGATGCCGCGGGTCCTATATCGCCATAGCGTGGTGGCGCCGTCAACCCGGGAACTCCGGTTGCTTCCGCTTCGTTTGCTTTTTCCGCTGAGCGGCTGTATACGTCTTTGCAGTTCGGAATAGAAGCGGAGAAAGCCATGCCTCGCCAGCAAAGCCCTGGGTACCCGAATATGTCGCTTCAAAAGGCGATTGATCGGGTCCGAAAAATTCATGACGCCGATCGCACTGCTGAGATCGATCGGGAAACCGCCGCAATCCACCTTGGATATAGCGGCCTCTCCGGCGCTTCGGATAAGGCAATTGCCTCTTTGGTCCATTACGGCCTGCTGGAACGCGGCGGTAAGGGGCTCGTGCGCGTGAGCAAGATGGCCGTGGACATACTTCACCCCGATAGTCCTGCGGGGAAGCGTCGGGCGCTTGTAGAGGCCGCGTTCCATCCACAGGTTTTTCGCTCGATAAAAGAGCGGTTCCCGCATGTGCCGTCCGAGCCCGCTCTGAAATCATGGCTCGTACGGGAGAATTTTCAGGACCGGGCTATCGGTCCTGTCACTCAGGCCTACTTGGACACTTGCCGCTATCTTGAGCAGGAAGAAGTTGACGGAAGTGGTGGCCCTTCCGCCGGTGAAGCGGGAGAATCGTCGTCAATGCAGCCCCTAGAAGGGTCCGCGACTACACCGAAGGTCGGTGACTACGTCCAATGGGACTCTGGCGGAGCGCTGCAGTTCGAGAAGCCACGCCGGATACGCTGGGTCAGTGATGACGAGGCGTGGCTGGCCGTGGAAGGCAGCGACACAGGAATACCCATGACCGAAGTATCAATTGAAAAGCCGCCAGCTCCTCCGTCAGGCGTTCGAGTTCCGCCGGAGGGCGGGATGACGCCTCCGCCAGCTCCGCCCTCGCCAAACACTTTAAAGACGCAGGGGGGTGAGCGGCCTCCCTTCAAGGTCATTCAAGAGGGGGCTAAAATCCATGTTGAGGCGTATGACCTCAATGCGAGCAGTCTCGCACGCCTGCGACGGAAGCTTGAGAAGTATCAAGAGATACTGGAGATGGATACCGATGAGGACGAAGAAGAAGGCGATCTCTGACCCAAAGGGCTGTCTGGAAGCTGACGCGCGGCGTGATGAGGTGCTCAGGATTATGCTCGCCACGCCGCCGAAACCGAGGCCTAAATCTGAGCCGGGCGGAAGACGCGGCAGGCCTATCGCCGCCGCGTCTTCGTCCACCAGCGGGAACGACGCTTCTTAGCCTGCAAGCGCCGCCGTTTCCGGGCCACAAGGCCTTTGATATTTGAGGCGCTTGCCAATGGCTCCAGTGATCGCTTTCGCAGCCCGCATATCGTCGTCCACGCCGCGCGCGATGCGGTGGGTATAGCGGAAATCGAACTCAGCCATGTAGCGGTGAAGGTGCCGCTTGGCGCAGTGCTGGTATATGCCGCGCATCCCTCGCTTAAAGATCGCGAAGAAACCTTCAATCGTCTGCGTGTTGATGGTGCGATCCTCCCGAGAGACATACTCATCGCGGGCGTGAGAGACAGAGCCGTGCGCGGCGAAGTCTTTGCCGAGAGCCCGGTAGTGGGCGGCCTCGTCGGTGATCAGACGGGCCTCCTTCGCGATGTTCTCTTGCAGGATCGGTGCGATGGTTTTGGCGCTGAGATGATCCATGACGAATGAGCGAGCGCGACCGGTGTCCCGGTCTACCAGCGTCAGAACCTTGCACATGCTGCGGTAAGGCAAACGGCTTTCCGGCACATCGGAGTCACGACCGATGAACGTTTCATCGGCTTCCACATCGCCGCCACCACCGCCCATCGGGGTTTCAAGGCTGCCCTCGCGCATCGCTTCGCGGATACGGTGAGCCACAAACCAAGCCGTCCGGTAGGAGCCGAGGCCGAGATTACGTTGAAGTTGGGCCGCGCTAATGCCCTTCTTGCTCGATACCATGAGTTGAACCGCCAACAGCCACTTGGTGAGGGGCAGCTTCGAGGACTCAAAAACGGTTCCCATCGTGGCAGTGAACGGCTTCTCACAGCCCTTGCACTTATAGAGGCCAGGGCGGTGGGATTTGCCTTGCATGAGGGTGGAGTTATCGACCTCGCCGCAGTGCGGGCAGGTGCGCCCGTTCGGCCAGCGCAGCTTCTCAAAATGCTCGCGAGCGGCTTGTTCATCGTGAAAGATCGGACTGGTAAGATCGGTCATTGCTCTAACTCCTTGAGCAAGAACCTAGCCGATCACGCTCGGTATGTAAAGTGCATAATGTCCAGTTTGGTTGACGGTATTGACTGTGAGCCGTAGCTTACAGTCATGGATCACACTGCGGCAGCACCGGCCCCGCGCCTGAAAACATCGCTTCTGGCGGTGGTGGAGCTGTCAAAGCCTGTCACCTGGTTTCCGCCCATGTGGGCGTTCGGCTGCGGGGTGGTGTCCTCGGGCCAGATGAGCTTTGACAATCTCTGGCTTCTGATCGGCGGGGTCTTGCTGGCCGGGCCGCTCCTGTGCGCGGGCAGCCAGGCGGTCAATGACTGGTTCGACCGGCATGTGGACGCCATCAACGAGCCCGGGCGCCCGATTCCGTCGGGCCGGATTCCCGGCCGTTGGGGCCTATGGATTGCAATTTTCTGGTCTGTGGCCGGGCTGGTCTGGGCGAGCTTTCTGGGCGTGTGGGTTCTGGCGGCGGCGGCGGCGGGCGTGGCCCTGTCCTGGGCCTATAGCGCGCCGCCCGTACGCCTGAAGCGCAGCGGCATATGGGGCCCGCTCTCGGTGGGCTTCTCCTATGAGGGCCTGGCCTGGTTCACCGGCGCCGCCGTGATGGCCCAGGCCCTGCCCGATGCGCGCACCATCACCTTGGCCGTGCTCTACAGCCTGGGCGCTTACGGCATCATGGTGCTCAATGATTTCAAGGCCATCGAGGGCGACCGGGCCATGGGGCTGAAATCCCTGCCCGCCGCGCTGGGCCCGCGCAAGGCGGCCTGGATCGCCTGCGTGACCATGGCGGTTCCCCAGGCGGTGGTGATCGCTCTGCTGATGATCTGGAACACGCCCCTTCATGCCGGACTGGTGGGCCTTTCCCTTGCGATCCAGATCGCCCTGATGGCCCGCCTGATGCGCGATCCCAAGGCCCTGGCGCCCTGGTACAACGCCACCGGCGTGATGCTTTACGTGCTGGGCATGCTGGCGAGCGCTTTCGCCCTGTCCGGACTGAACCAGGCCGCGCTGTAACGCGCGCCAGACCTGCGCCGTGCGCGGCGCGTCTTGAAGGAGGCCCTTCGCGTGAGCCAGACGATGGAAACCTATGACGCTGTCGTGGTCGGCGGCGGGCCCGCCGGGGCCACCGCCGCCCAGACGCTGGCCAGGGCCGGCGCTTCGGTGCTGCTGATCGACAAGCCCGGACGCATCAAGCCCTGCGGCGGGGCGGTGCCGCCCAAGCTGATCCGCGAATACCGCATACCCGACGCCCAGATCGTGGCGCGCACCCAGGGTGCGCGCATTCTCGCCCCTTCCGGCAAGGAAGTGGATATGCCCATTGGCCAGGGCTATGTGGGCATGGTGGACCGCGAGCATTTCGATGAATTCCTGCGCCAGCGCGCCGCCGACGCGGGCGCGGTGCGCCGCGACGGCGCGTTTGACCGGTTCGAGCGCGATGAAGACGGGACGGCGGTCATCGTGTTCGCGCCCGCCGAAGCGCCTGACGACGAAGTGCGGGTGCGCGCGCGCGTGGTGATCGGCGCGGACGGGGCGCGCTCCAGGCTCGCCCGGCAGACGGTGAAGGGCGCGCACAAGGTCAAGAGCGTGTTCGCCTATCATGAGATCGTGCGCGCGCCTGAGGCCGGTTCGGGCTCACATTACGATCCGCGCCGCTGCGACGTGTATTATGACGGGCGCATCTCGCCGGACTTCTATGGCTGGGTCTTTCCCCATGGCGCCGTCGCCAGCGTGGGCACGGGCAGCCAGGTCAAGGGCTTTTCCTTGCGCGGCGCGGTCAAGGCCTTGCGCCAGTCCGCCGGACTTGACGGGTGCGAGATCGTGCGCCGCGAAGGCGCGCCTTTGCCCTACAAGCCCGCGCCGCGCTGGGATAATGGCCGCGACGTGGTGCTGTGCGGCGACGCCGCCGGCGCCGTCGCGCCGTCATCGGGCGAAGGGATATTTTACGCCATGACCTCGGGCGAGATGGCTGGCGATGGCGCTTTGGCGTTCCTGGCCACCGGCGATGCGCGCGCTCTGGCGGGGGTGCGCAAGCGCTTCATGAAGGATCACGGCAAGGTCTTCTGGATCCTGGGGATCATGCAGCACTTCTGGTATCGCAGCGACAAGCGGCGCGAGCGCTTCGTGTCGATCTGCGCCGATGAGGATGTGCAGCGCCTGACCTGGCAGGGCTATATGGAAAAAGAACTGGTGCGCCGCGATCCGGGCGCCCATGCGCGCATCTTCTTCAAAGACCTCGCCCATCTCCTGGGCATGTCGCCGCGCTGAGCGGGGCGGGCATGCCTGTCTGGCTGGAAAGCCTCTTCGTCACGGGGCGCGTGGTCGATCTGATCCTGGTTCTGGTGGTGGCGGAATGCGCCGTGCTGGCCCTGTGGCCGCGCCTGCGCGGGGCGATGAGCCTTCTCGACATCGCCGCGCTGATCGCGCCGGGCGTGATGCTGCTTCTGGCCGTGCGCGCGGCGCTGACCGGCGCCCCCCACATGCTGACGGCGGCCATGCTGGCCGCCGCCTTTGCCTGTCATATCGCGGATGTGGCGCGCCGGCGCCGGTTCAAGGCGCCGGACCGGCCCTGACGTGAGGCCTATTCGGCCACCCCGCCATTCTCTTTCATCCAGGCGATGAGATCCGCACGCTGCTGCTCATTGCGGATGCCGGGGAACACCATATTGGTGCCCGGCATGAAGCGGCGCGGATTTTCCAGATACTCGAACATGACTTCGGCGTCCCACACCACGCCGGAATCGCGGTTGGCGGCGGAGTAGCGGAAGCCTTCCACCGTGCCCGCAGTGCGCCCGAAAATACCATACAGGGACGGGCCGGTGCGGTTCACGCCCTCGTCCATGACATGGCAGGTCTGACACTGCACGAACACACGGCGGCCCGCCTGGGGATTGCCGGTCAGGCCAGCAACCAGGAACTCGCCATCCCCCACGGCGCCGGCGCCATTGCCATTGGTCTCGCTGGCGGCGGGTTCTTCAGCCTCAGGCTCTTCCCCGGCGGCGGCCTCCGTCTCAGAAGGGCTGTCAGGCGTTTCATCAGCGGCGTCTTCAACCGTTTCTTCCGCGTCGGCCGCGTCTTCATCCGCTTCGGTCTGCGCGGCGGCCTCATCGGGTTCGGGCGCAGCGGCCGGGGGCGGCGCCGGCTGGTCCGCCGCAGGCTGGTTATTGTCTCCACATGCGGCCAGAGCCGTGGACGCCATAAGCGCTACAAAAAGATGCGTCGTCTTCATTGAGCCTGCTCCTCCCAAATTGGCTGAGTGAAGATAGCGCTGAATAGGCTGACGGCTAGTCCCGCCGGAAAATTTCACACACACCCGCCCGGAAGGCCGTGAGCGGGCCTTATTGCGGCGGGATATGACGCACTGACAGGCCCAGATCGGACAGGACGGACATGTCCTCGTCCAGCTTGAAAAACAGGTCCATGCCCACGGGCTCGTCCGGGTTCATGACCAGCTCCACCGCGCCGCCCTCCGAGATCAGGGCGCTGATGGCGCCGCCCAGCTGCAGGGCCAGGCCGTCAGGCAACATGCCCCCAGCCATGGCGATGCCCAGGCTGACCATGGTGGCCGCCTGCATGCGCGCCTCTTCCGGGCTGACGCCCTGCATCTGCGCATTCATGGCGATCAGGCGCGACACCAGATCGCGATCTTCGATGCGGATCGTCATCGCGTTCACCTTGAGATGGCCATAAGCCTCCAGAAGGCGCTCATCGGCGGCGTCAAGCTGGGCCGGGTCCTCCTCGGCCAGGATGATCATCTCGCTCATCAGGGCGGCGGTGGCGTCCGAATAGGCCTGCAAGCCGGTCACGTCCTGGGCCAGGGATATGCGCAGCCCGTCCGTGAGCTCGAACCAGTAATCATCCAGCGTGGTGGTGGCCCGGTCGGCTTGCGGATCGAAACGGGTGCGGCTGTAAGCGGCGAACTCCAGAACCTCATAGCCCATCATCGCCAGCATCTGTGAGGCTTCAGCCATTTCAGGGGCGTCCGGGGACAGCGCGATGCGCAGGCTGGGCATCTCGGCGATGATGTCGATGCTGTCATCACGCCGCGTCTCATAGCGCATGTCCATAGAGGGCATGTCGATGGACGCGCCGCCTGCAGCCAGCTCAAGACCGCGCACACGCATGGCGTCAAACGCGCCCGTCGGGCGCATCCAGGCTGACATGGCGTCGCCGAACGCGTCGCCCAGCGCCGGGAAACCGGTCTCGTCGTCCAGATTGAGGAAGATTTCCGCAAACAGGGCGTCCATTCCGGTCATGGAGAATTCCTCCAGAGCGAACATGAACGCTTCGCCCGCCTCGCCCGCATCACGGAAGGCCATGCCCTCGATCACCGCGCGGCCCAGCTTCTGACCGTCGAAATCCTCCAGCGCCATGCGCGCGATCCGGCCCGTGGGGGCGGCCCCATTGTCGCGCGGGGCAATGGTCATGCCGCTCATGGAGACTTCGGAGAACGTGTAATCGGCGGCGCTGCGCGAAGGCGGCTCATAGCCCCCCTCATTCATCCGGCCCGCCATCACGTCGGACAGCCACTGCGACAGGCCCGGTCCGGGCTGGTCCACCTTCAGGCGCTCCAGCCGGGTGATCTGGTCCTCGTCCTCAACGGTGAGGTCTTCGGCCTCCAGCGCATCAAACCGGGTCACCCCGCCTTCCACGCGCGGCGCGGCGATGGAGAAGCGCCCGATGCGTCCAGGAAGCTCGCTGTCCGGGCGGGTCACGCCGGTGAAAACCGCCACGCCCCCGTCAATGACAGAGGAGTCCCATTCCATGCGGGACTCTTCGGCCATGCCCAGAGCGCCCAAGCCTTCCTCGATCTGATCGCGGGTGACCTCGGTGCGCGGTCCCTCGCCCGGGCGATCCGGCCCGCAGGCGGTGACGGCGATGGCGGCGAAGGCGCTAATGGCGGCCAGCTTGGATAGGCGGATGGCGTCAGTCATGGCGAGGTCCCCTGTTTCGCACGGCAAGGCGCGCACATTAGCGCCTGAGTGTGCGGCGCGCATCTCATAGTTTTGCGTCAAGCAGTTGATTTCAGTCCCCGCCCATGCGTCCCAACAGGGCCGCGATAGGGTCGTCCCCGTCCGGTTCCGGATCGGGCTCTGGCGCAGGCGCCGGCATCTCGAGCAGGGCCGCTATGGGATCATCCCGGCGCGCAGGCTCGATCAGCAGGGCGTCCAGCGGCGCGGGATAAACCGGCGCAGCGTTGATGAAGCGGGCGAAGACCTGGGCCGGACCCGCCCCGCCCAACGCTTCCTGCGTAGGGGAGAAATCGTCATTGCCCATCCACACCACAGCGGCCATCCCCTCCGACCAGCCCGCGAACCAGGCGTCGCGATGGCCGTTGGTGGTGCCGGTCTTGCCGCGCACCTCACGGCCGGGAACGCGCGCGCTGCGCCCGGTGCCGGTCTCCACGGCGGCGGCGAAGATGCGGTCCATGTCCGCGGCCACGCGCCCGGCCAGCACCACCGGTCCCGGCGCGTCCTCGCGCGCCCAGATCACCCGGCCGTCCGGCGCCTCGATGGCGGTGATGGCGTAAGGCTCAGCCGCACGCCCGCCATTCATGAAGGGCAGATAGGCGCCGATCAGCTCCAGCGGGGTCACCTCATAGGCGCCCAGGGCCGCCGACGCCGTGTTCTGGATCGGGCTGGTCACGCCCATGCGGCGCGCCGTGCGCAACACCCAGCCGCGCCCGGTGGTCTCTGAGACCTGCACGGCGACCGCATTGGAGGAACGCGCGAACGCGGTCTCCAGCGTCATCGGGCCCTCATAGCGATTGTTGAAATTCTCCGGCGCCCAGGAGCCGTAACGCACCGGCTGGTCCTCGAACACGTCATCGGGGGTCAGCCCGCCCTCGAACCCCGCGGCGTAGACGAAGGGCTTGAACGCCGAGCCGGGCTGGCGCCGCGCGCTGACCGCCCGGTTGAAGGGCGAGCGCACATAATCGGCCCCGCCGGCCATGGCCACCACGGCGCCGGTGTGATCAAGCGCCGCCAGCGCGCCTGTTCCGGCGCCGCGCGCCAGGGCCGGATCATTGAGGCCCTCGCGCAGGGCCTGTTCGGCGGCGCGCTGGGCGGCGATGTCGAGCGTGGTGCGCACCACCAGATCGCCCGTGTGACCGGGCGCGAGCTCGCGCACCTGGGGCAGCACCCAGTCGGCGAACCAGCCCGCGCCCGGGCTGGCGTTTCCACGCGACACCCGGATGGGCGCCTCGGCGGCGGCGATGCGTTCAGCCTCGGTGATCCGGCCCGCCGCCAGCATCAGATCGAGCACCACCGTGGCGCGCACCGAGGCGCGGCGCGCGTCCGAGGTGGGGGCGTAGCGCGAGGGCGCCTTCAGAAGGCCCGCCAGCAGGGCCGCTTCGCCCAGGGTGAGTTCGTGCGCGCTCTTGGAGAAATAGCGCTGGGCGGCGTCCTCCGCGCCCCAGGCGCCGGCGCCGAAATAGACCCGGTTGAGATAAAGCGCGAGGATCTCGTCCTTGGTGAAGCGCTGCTCCAGCCAGAAGGCGAGCATCATTTCCTGCACCTTGCGCTCCAGCGTGCGGTCGGGCGTCAGGAACAAATTCTTGGCCAGCTGCTGGGTGATGGTGGACCCGCCCTGCACCACGCGCCCGGCGCGCATATTGGCCAGCGCCGCCCGGCCTGCGCCGATCAGATCGACGCCGAAATGGCTGTAGAACCGCCGGTCCTCCACCGCCAGAACCGCGTCCACCAGCGTGCCCGGCAGATCCCCGGCGCGGATGGCGGCCTGTCCGGCCTCGCCGCGGCGCACAATGGTGCGCCCGTGCCGGTCCAGCAAAACGATCGCGCCCGCCGAAGGCGCAGGCTCCAGCCCGGACAGCTCGGGCAGGGTGCGCGCCAGCGAGGCCAGCCACACCGCGCCGGCCAGAGAGGCCAGCAGAACCGCCGACGCCCCCAGACGCAGCCAGCTCCCCGCCCCCGCCCGGCGTTTGCGGGACGGGCGCACGCGCGAATAGGGCCGCGGGCTCTTATGATCAGGCATGGATTGCGCGCTCTGTCTGACCGGTCATGACCGGCCCCACAAAGCGTCAGCAGGGTTAAGGGCGGGTGAAACATCATCCCGATTCCTGTCTTGCCCGCGCGCCTGGGCCGCGCGATCATGGGCGTTGAGCCTCCAGAGGGAATGATCTCATGGCCCGACGCTTGTTCAACCGCGCCGCCTTGCGCGGCGCCGCCGCTGCGGGAGGCGCGCTGGCGCTCGGGGCGTGCGCGCTGATGCCTGATGGCGAGAGCGTGTGTCCCGACCGCGGACCCAATACCGGCAGCTGGCCCTATTGCGGCGAAGCCCCGCCGGGCGGACCGGGCGCAGCGGACGACCGGGTCAATCCGCGCGGCGGGCCCAGCCGGGGCTGACAGGCGCATGAACGCCCTGTGAACCGGGCCTTCAGGCGCGGTTCGCCCGGCCTGGCGTGATATGGGCGGTGCACGCGCGCCGCGTGCGGACAAGACCGGTGGGGAGGGCGTGATGCTGGCGGAATACCCGGCTGAGCTGGTGATGATCGCATTGGCGTTGACGGCGAGCCTTGTCGTGGGCCTGCCGGTGCGCATTGTGGGCTGGCGCGCGACGCTGGCCGGTTTTGGCCTTGTGCGCCGGGGCCTTCGCGCCCACCGGTGGAAAATCCTTCTGGTGCTGGTGATCGGATCGCTGGCGGGGCTGTGGCGCTTTGACAGCGTGCGCGATCTGGCCTTCTCGCTGTTCTGACGGGCGAAGCCGTCACGAAATCATCACGCGCAGGCAAGGGCGCGATTGGCTAGTGTGCCCGGGCGCTGATTCACGCCTGCCGGAGGCCCGCCATGATCCGCCTTGCCGCCCTGACCTTGTGGGCATCCCTTGCCGCCGCCCTGGCCGCTTGCAGCGGCGCGGCGGATACGCCCGCTGCGGCTGAAGCCGGCTGGAACACGCTGACGGGCGAAGCCCCGCAAGTGGTCGCCCATCGCGGCGCTTCGGGCTACCGGCCCGAACACACGGTCAGCGCCTTCCGCCTGGCGTTTGAACAGGGCGCAGACATTCTCGAGCCCGATCTGATGATGTCATCGGATGGCCAGCTGATCGTGCGCCATGACCCGTATCTGTCCACCTCCACCGATATCGCCGACCGGCCCGAATTCGCCGATCGCCAGCGCACGCTGATGGGCCGCGAGGACTGGTGGGTGATGGATTTCACCGCTGACGAGCTGCGCTCGCTGCGCGCCCGTCAGGTCTTCGCCGACCGAAGCCAGGACTATAACGATATCGATCCGGTGATGACGCTGGATGATTTCTTCGATCTGGTGGAAGAGCTGGAAGCCGAATGCAGCTGCACCATCATCACCGAGCCTGAAATCAAGCTGCCCGCCGAGCACGCCGCCTTCGGGCTCGACCCGCTGCCTGCCTTGCTGGACGCGCTGGAGCGGCGCGGCCTGAACCGTGAAGGCGCTCCGGTCATCGTCCAGTCGTTTGACGCGCCCTTCCTGCAGCGCCTGCGTCCGCTCACCCCGGTGACGCTGGCCATGCTCTATTACGGCCCTGACGCGCAGGGCTTTGATGCCGGCGGGCTCAGCCTTGAGGAGATCGCGCAATTTGCCGACGCGGTGGGGCCGCACATCTCGGTGCTGCTCAATCCGGACGGGACCAGCACCGGTTATCTGGAGGCCGCCCATGCGCTGGGCCTCGCCGTCCATGTATGGACCGTGCGCGATGACCGCCCGCCCCATGCGGGCGAGAGCGTCCAGGACGAGCTGCGCGCGCTCTATCAGCTGGGCGTGGACGGGGTGTTCACCGACCAGCCGGACACGGCTGTGGCCGTGCGCGCGGCGATGTCAGCGGCGGAGCAAGCGCGCCGTCAGCGGCAATAGCCCGCCGCCTGGTTCAGCGCGGCGGTCACGCCCAGGAGCGAGAATTCATACACCGTCGCCGTGCCGCGCTGGCTGGAGGCCTCCACCCGCATGGTCGCGCCCCGGCGCATGGCGCTCACCAGGCGCGAGGCGTCGCGCTCGGCCTCGATAAAGCCCTCGTTCTCGGAGACATACATGGCGAAGCGGTCCGAGCCCACGCGCGCGCGCGGCGGGCTGTCGGGGCGCAGGGGATAGCCGGCCAGGAAGCTGGGCTGTTCGCTGGCCGCGCCCGAGGCCCAGCTGGAGATCAGGAAGAACACCTCGCCATGCTGGACATTGGCCGGCAGGGACTCGGTGGGGCGGCTCACCACATAGCAGATGCGCTCGCGCCCTTCGCCCTTGGTGAAGACCAGCCAGGCGTTATGGGTGGCCCTGAACACAGGCTCGGGGCCAGATTCAGACTGGAGGGCGGCGGCAGGCGCGGCGGCGGCGAGGGCAAGGCTCAAAACAGCAGCAATCAGGCGCATCATGGGTCTCGGCAGGTTGCGGGGGCTGGCGTGACGTCTCGTCCGGCTATAAACAAGTGCTTGAGGGCGGATTCAAGGCGAGGCGGGTTGATAAATCCTCTCCAAGCCTGTGTGATGTTCCCTAAATCCAGCCGCTAGGTGATCCAGACTTGCCCGACGCGCCCGCCCCCGCCGAACCGGCGCTTGACCGGGATGAGCTCGACCGTCTGGTCGAAGCCGCGGCGGCGCGTGACCGGGATGCGTTCGCTGCGCTGTTCAATTTCTACGCCCCGCGGGTGAAGGCCTATCTGTTGCGCCTCAATGCCGGTGACACGCTGGCCGAGGAGCTGACCCAGGAGGTGATGCTCACCGTCTGGCGCAAGGCCGGCCAGTTCGACCGCACCCAGGCCTCGGCCTCCACATGGATTTTCCGCATTGCCCGCAACCGGCGCATAGACGCCGCCCGGCGTGCGGCGCGCCCGGCGCTGGACGAGACCGACCCGGCCCTGCAGCCTGAACCCTGCGCTCCGCCTGACGAGATGGCCCATGCCGCTGCGCGCGACGCCCGGGTGCGCAAGGCGCTGGAGGACCTGCCCGGCGAACAGGTGGAGTTGTTGCGCCTGGCCTTCTTTGACGGATTGTCTCACCGCGATATCGCAGAGCGTCTCGGCGCGCCCCTGGGCACGGTCAAGTCGCGCCTGCGCCTGGCCTTCGACAAGCTGCGCCGGGTGCTCGACCCGGACACGCTTTGAGCTGCCGGTGTGATGATTATGCCATGCGCGCGCCCGGACCTCCGCCTTGCCCTTGAACTGATCCTCGCGCGCTCAATATTGCGCCTCCTGAAGACGCCAGCCTGGCCACAGACGCGACGACGCCCATGACAAATCATCCTCTCGGTGACGAGCTTTACGCCGCTTACGCCTCCGGCGCCCTGTCCGCGCCCATGCGCCTGCTGGTGGAGACCCAGGCGAGCCTGAACGGGGATGTGGCGCGCCAGCGCGCGGCCGCCGAGGCGGTCGCCGGCGTGATGCTGGAGACCTCATCGCCCGCCCCCATGCGCGCCGGTGCGCTCAGCGAGGTGATGGCGGCGATCGATGCTGAAGAGGCCGGAATTGGCGAAGCGGCCCTGCGTCCCGGCGCGGGCGACGCCGCCGCCCGGCGGGCAGCGCAGGCGGCGGGCAAGGCGCTGGACGAAATCCTGAAATTACCGGCGGGCGTGCGTGATCTGGCGCTTGACGCCGGCGCGGCCTGGCAGTTCGCCGGACCGGGCGTGCGCACCATGACCTTGATGGAAGAAGACGGCGCCAAGGCCGAGCTGATCCGTCTGGAGCCGGGCCGGGGCGTGCCTCGTCACGGCCATGACGGGCGCGAGATGACGCTGGTGCTGACCGGCGCGTTTCACGACGGGCTGGGCCGCTATGCCCGCGGCGAGCTGTGCGCCGCCGATCCCGATACCGAGCACAAGCCGGTGGCTGAAGCGGGCGAGGTGTGCATTGCGCTGGCGGTCACCGACGGTCCCCTCGCCTTCACCGGCCCGCTGGGCTGGGTGCAGCGCGCGCTGGGCG
Source organism: Alkalicaulis satelles (assembly GCF_008630495.1). Classification (GTDB taxonomy): domain Bacteria; phylum Pseudomonadota; class Alphaproteobacteria; order Caulobacterales; family Maricaulaceae; genus Oceanicaulis; species Oceanicaulis satelles. The sequence continues at coordinate 808,178 of NZ_VWOJ01000002.1, read as the reverse complement.
TCTAGTTTTCGGATTTTCAGTGTCTTTGGGCCACGGCGCTGTTGCGGGTGACGCGGCCCGCCGCGACCAGGCGCCCGCCTTCGCCAGCCTGCACCAGCACCGCGCTGGACAGGCTCGCATCATCAGGCCAGGCCGCCTCAAAGGTCTGGACGCCGCCGGACCATAGCCCGGCATGTTCGATGGCGCGGACCATGTTGTAATGGGTCATCTCCACGCCTTCATTGGCCCCGGTTTCGATCACGCGCACATGGCGTCCGGGCGCAAAGTGGATCACCCAGACATCCGCTCCGCCCTCCGGCGCGGCGCCCTCCAGATGGATGGTGATGGCGCCATTGTCGCGTACAGCGCTGACCTGAGCCAGCGGTGCGGCGGCCTCGAAGGCGGCCTGCATGCGCTCGGGCGAGAAACGGATGCGCTCAGGCCCGCCATTGATCACGAAATGCGGGGTGAACACCCGGCGCGCCTCGCCAGCCTTCACATAGGCTTTCTGGCGGGCGGCGAAGTCGGGATGGGCGTATTCATCGCGCCAGCCATGGATCACGTCCCAGTAATCCACCCCGTAGGCCAGGGCGAGCATGTCTGCGCGCCCCTCGGCGGCGTCGGCGAACCAGGCGTTGGCGGACGGGCAGAAGCGGCAGGCCTGGCTGGTGAACAGCTCGGCCACGACCAGCCCGGCGGACGGATCGCGCTCCGGCGCAGGCGCTGCAGCTTGGCCATTGGCCTGCACCAGAGCCAGCACGGCGATGATCGGGACAGCAAATATGCTCATGGTGATTTAGCTAGCCCAAAGCGCGTGAAGATTGAAGTCACAGCGCCGTGACGGACTGCATCACTGCGCCGGCGAACCGGCCTCATCGCCCGAACCCGGTTCGCGGGCGTATTTGAGCGTGATCGGCACGTTCAGCAGCACGAAGATGAAGAATAGCGGATAGGTAGCCCAGAAGCGGAAATTCACCCAGAAGCTTTCGGTGATCTCGAAGCCCTCGATCCAGCGCGCGGCCTGCATGAAGGCCGGGTCCACCGATGAGTCGGTGATATGGCGCCACAGCGATTCATTCATCAGCGCGAGGAAGGCGAAGAACAGCGCCCAGCGAATGGCCAGGATTGTCCAGGCGCGCTCGGGCATCTCGAAAATGGAGCCGAACAGGGCCCGCCAGACATTGAAGCCGAACGCGAAGGAAATCAGGATCGAAAAGCAGAACAACAGATTGATGATGGTCGGCTTGATATAGATGAAGACCGGATCCTGCAGATAGATGGTCATGGCGCCGAACGCCGTGACGATGACGAAGGTCACCACCAGCATGGGCGGAAAGCGCTTCTGGGTGATCAGCGCCCAGACCAGCGCCAGCGCCGTGGCGGCCATGAACAGGCCGGTGGCCCAGTAGATCGCCTGATCGCCGATCTGGCCGCGCGCCACGTTATAGCTGATCATGAACACCGCCGCCGGGCCCACATCGACCAGCAGCTTGGAGCCTTGTCCCACCGTCTTGCCGGCGGCTTTGCCCTTCGCGGTCTTGGTGTCCGCATTTTCGGGCCGGGCTTGGGTCTCGGTCATGGGGCGCTCCGTGGCTTCAAATCCCGTCATGCCTTAATACGCCCGCCAAGGCCAGCCGGATCGCAGGGGCGCTGCAGGCGGGCTCAGCCGGTGCGCCGGCCCCAGCGCGCGCGCCAGCCGCGCTCGTCCACATGGACGAAGCCGCCATGGAAACGGGTCGGGCCGTACTCGCCCAGCCCGCCCAGATGGCGGGCGAAGTCGGGGCTCGCGCCATACAGATTCTCGATGAGGTCAAACAGCAGCGCCGCATCGCGCCGGTCGACCACCCCGTCGCCATTGAGATCGCTCATGCGCCCGTCGCCTTCCAGATCGATGAAGATATCCGCCGCCCCGCCATAGACATGGCGCGAATTGGCGCCATTGCCGATGGCCCGGTTATAGGCCGGCGTGCGGTAGCCGCTCATGACCCCCAGCGTATCCACGCGCCAGCCCGCCTCGTTCACCGCCTCCAGGATATGCTCCAGCTTGACCAGCAGGGCCTCGGTCACCAGCACGTAGGGCGTGCCGTCATGGGCCTGCTTGCACAGGAACTGACCCAGGGTGAAGTGCGGCGTGACGCGCAAGTTCGCCAGCGCGCCGCTCACCTCCACCAGCGCCTCGGGCGCGCGGTAGGCCGCCTCGCCGCGATAGGGCTCTGAAGGGTACTCGCCGATGCGGTAACCGTTGAGCACGCCGCCGCGCGCTTCCGCGAGGGCGCGCATGGTGACCAGATTGAGCGTCATCGCCGCCCCCTCTTCGCCCTCAAGAATGAGGGTGGACAGGCCCGGCTGTGACGGCGCCGTCCAGACATGGCGCGGCGACGGCGCTGTCGCGCCCGGCCAGCGCACCGGCGCATCGGCTTCCAGCAACACCCGCTCGCCAGGACGGGCGAACACGGTGAACACGGCCAGGTCCGTCACCAGCTCGCCGCGAAGGGTCAGATTGAACCCGGCTTGCTTCCGGGCGAAAGGCGCGCGCGGCGGCGCGCGGCGCGGAGACAGGCGCGGCACGGGGGCTTCAAGCCGGAGCGGCTCGGGATCAGCCACAGGCTCCATAGCCCGCACCGGGGCCAGCCGGGGCGCAGGCGCGCGGACGAGGTCGCTGGCGCTTGATTGCGCAGGCGCAAGCGGCGCTGCGGCGGCCAGGGCGAGAGCGCAAAGGGCGCCCGCGGGCGCACGCATCCATGGGGTCAAGCAGGGTTACTCCACGCGCGGCGCGGCGGCATCCAGCGCCGCGATCAGGCCCCCGTCGCGCTCGTATAGATCGTCCACGAACCGCACGCCAGCCTCTGCGTCAGAGACGGCGGTGAGATAGAGGATATGGACCATGACCGGCCGGCGAAGGCTGACCCGGGTCTCATTGCCCCGCTCCACGATGGTGCGCATGCGCTCGGGCGTGAAGTCGGGGGTTTCCGCCGCCACCCAGTCGGCCAGGCGCATGGGATCGTGCACCCTGATGCAGCCCGAGGAGAAGTCCCGGCGCACCCGCGCAAACAGCCCGCGCGTGGGCGTGTCGTGGATATAGACATTGTGCCGGTTGGGGAACATGAACTTGACCACGCCCAGCGCGTTGAGCGGTCCGGGCGCCTGGCGCACCCGGTAGGGGAAGTTCTGGGCCGGCACGGCGTGCCAGTCGATGGTGGACGGGTCCACCAGCTGGCCCTGGCGGTCAATCACCTGGAAGCCCAGGCGCTCCACCGAGCCGGGATCATTGCGGAAGGCGGGCAGCTTGTCACGCACGGTCAGGCTCGGCGGGGTCTCCCACCACGGATTGAGCACGAAATAGGTCATGGAGGCCGAGAAGACCGGCGTGCGCCGGAACAGCCGGCCCACAATCACGTCATGGCGCTGCTCCACCACGCCGCCTGCGCGCGCCTCCAGCGTGAAGTCGGCGATATTGACCCGGATATGGCGCTCGCCCAGATCCTCGGGCAACCAGCGCCAGCGCTCCATATTGGCGCGCAGCTGGTTGATGCGCTGGGCGGGCGTGGTGTTGAGCTGGGCCAGCGTGCGCGCGCCCACAACCCCGTCCGGCTCCAGGCTCAGCCGGCGCTGGAAACCGCGCACGGCGGCCTCCAGGGCGCTGTCGAACAGCTCCGGGTCTTCGCTTTGCGCATCGGCTTCGGCCAGATCGCCCGACGCCGCCAGGCGCGCGCGCATCTGGGCCACGCGCGCGCCCCGGTCGCCCGGGCGCAGAACGCCGCCTTCATCCACGCGCGCCCAGCCCCCCGCCGCCTCCAGCGCCCGGTAGCGCTCCAGCATATCCATCAGCGCGCGATAGCTGTCAGACGCCGGAGCCAGGCCTTCCAGGCTCTCCTCCACGGCGTCTTGGGTCAGGGCCACATGAAGATAGGCCGCCAGATCGCGCTCGCGCCGCGCTGCGGTCCAGTTGGGCTCGATGCTCACCGGATCCACCCGGCCCGAGAGCAGATGAGCGGCCAGCGTGATATAGGCATCCGTGGCCAGGCGGTCGATGCGTTCGTCAGGCGTTTCAGCGTCCGCCGCCGCCAGCTCGGCCAGATGATAATCGGCGGCGCGCAGGCCATGACGCTGCGCGCCCTCCACCGCGCGCACCAGCGCACCGAGATGATGGGCGTTGGCCGGACCAGTCCAGGACAGGGCGCCCGCGCGCAGATCATAGAAGCGCTGGGAGGTCTCGCAGGCCCGGCAGTCGAACACTGCGCTGGCTGAAGCCGGCGCGCTCCACATGCAGGCGGCGGCGAGGCTGGCGGCGATGAGCAGGCGCATTATGGTCTCCAGGCGTCTTGGCCAAGGGGCGTTTCAGGTCTCAAAGATGGCGGATTATGGCCGGGTTTCAACGCCGCGTCAGGGGCGATCTCCTTTCGATAGCGCGTTCATGGCCCTGAACCGGGGCTGAACCGGGGGTCCAGCACGCGTTCAGACGGCAGGGGGGATGATCGGCTCCAGCATCGCGGCGCCTAGCGCCCCGATCATCCGCCACAATGTTGAAGGAGACCGCGACATGCGCGCCTTAGCCGTTCTGTTCGCAGCGGCCGCCGCCTTCTCGGCCGCCGCCGCCCTGCCTGCCCCCGCCGAAGCCCAGCGCTATGCGCCGCGCGCACCCGAGGGCCATTTCGTCGTCAACGCCTCCGCCTGCCCCCAATTGCAGCGCGTAGCGGTGAACTTCCATCGTTCGCAACCGGCCCGGTTCAGCTGCCCGCGCCAGGCCTGGCGCTATGTGCCCAGCCGCCGGGAGGTGCGCTTGGGCGTTCCCGCGCCGCGGCACAATGCAACGGCTCAGTACAGCCGCCGGGCCGACAGCTATGTGATGCGCACCCGCGCCGGCGCGGTTCCGGTGCGTATTGTCTGGCGCGCGCCCGCGCCCCGGCGTGCGCACCCTCATCACAGGGCGCCGCGCCGGGTGTTCTAGATCCGGATGACGCCGTCGAGATAGCGCCGGGCTCCGCCGGTCAGCACCACCCGTCCGTCCGGGCGCGCCTGCAGGGTCAGGGCGCCCGGGCGCGGACCGATCTGGCGGGCGGTGAGCGTGCCGCGGCCCAGCACCCCGGCCCAGTAGGGCGCCAGCGTGCAATGGGCCGAGCCGGTGACCGGGTCTTCATCCACGCCGCTGGCCGGCGCAAAGAAGCGCGAGACCACGTCCGCGCTTCTCCCCCGGGCCGTGGCGATGACATTGATCCCGGCGCGCTTCAGCGCGCCGGTGTCCGGGCGCAGGGCCGCGATCTGGTCTTCGCTTTCAAACACCAGCATCTGATAGCGTGCGCCGTGGACCCGCTCGACCTCGAACGCCGCCTGCGGGGTCCCTGCGCCCAGCGCCTTTACCGCCTCGCTCGCCGCCTCGCCCGCGCGCCAGCCGATCACCGGCAGGTCCATGGCGTAGCGCCCGGGCTCAAGCCGGGTCACGCTGAGCCGTCCCGAGCGGGTGTCGAAACGGGCCTCGGGCCCTGTCACATGACCGCCCTCGAACAGGAAAGCCGCCGAGGCCAGCGTGGCGTGGCCGCACAGATCGACCTCCACCTCCGGCGTGAACCAGCGCAGACCCCACGCATCGGCCTCGCCCGAGGCGCTCAGATAGGCGGTCTCGGACAGATTATTGGAGCGCGCGATCCCCAGAAGGTCCGCGTCCGCCAGCGGTGCGTCGAGCCACACCACGCCGGCCGGATTGCCGCTATGGGGCCGGTCTGCGTCCGGGAAGGCGTGAATCTCGGCATAGGCCAGTTCCATCAGCCGGCCACCGCCACGCGGTCGGTTTCATCCGGCGCAGGCGCGGTGATGAGGGCATGGAACCAGTCGGCCACGTCCTGGGGCGAGCGCTCGCGCGCGGTGCGCCATTCGGCGGCGTTGGCGCGGTTGATCACCACGCCGTCCGCCGTGGTCACCACCACGGTGGGATAGCCCTCCAGCCGCCCCTCATAGCCATAGCGCGCCAGCGCTTCGGCATTGAGTTCGCCGGTGCGTTCGGCGTCGATCTTCACGATCACGAAATGGCGCTCAACAAAGGCGGCCAGCTCAGGGATCTCCAGCATGCCCGCAAAAATGCGGCAGTCCGGGCACCAGTCCCCGCCAAAGATGGCGGCCACGCGCCGGCCGTCGCGCGCGGCGGCCTCAAAGGCGGCGTCCAGCGCTTCAAGCGCGGGCGGGGCGGCGGCGTAGGCGTCTTCGGGCGCGGTGATTTCAGCGTCAGCGGGGATGATCGGGCGGTCCAGGGCGGTCTCTCCTTCAGGGGCGCTGCAGGCGGCCAGCAGGATCAGGGCGAAGGCGGGGGCGAGGGCGGTCAGGACTATGCGCATGGCGTCACTCCATCAGATATGCAATCGCCACAGCTAGCCGCCTGAAGCCGGCAGGCAAGCCCAGCGCGCCTGCCTGCTGGTTTAGCCAGGCTAAACAGTCAGCCTTACAAGGCGGCATCCGCCTCGCCCCGGTCGGCCTTCACCCGCAGGCGGGTGATCTGGTTGCGCTTGCGTTCGAGGATTTCAAACTGAACGCCGTGGAAGCGGAACACCTGGCCGGTTTCGGGGATGGTCTGGGCCTCGTGGATCACCAGGCCGGCCAGGGTGATCGCCTCGCTGTCGGGCAGGCTCCAATCCAGCGCCCGGTTGACGTCGCGGATCGGGGTGGCCCCGTCCACCAGCACGAAACCGTCAGCCATGGGGGTGACCCCCGCCACGCTCACGTCATGCTCGTCCTCGATATCGCCGACGATCTCCTCAAGAATGTCTTCCAGCGTCACCACGCCCATCAGCGCGCCATATTCATCCACCACCAGGGCGAAATGCTCGCGCTTGGTGCGGAAGGCGGCCAGCTGGTCCTGGACCTGGGTGGTTTCGGGCACGAACCAGGGCTCGCGCATGACCGCGGCGATATCCAGCGCGTCCGGATCGCCCCCGGCCTGGTGCAGGGCGCGGGCGAGATCGCGCGCATGCAGCACCCCGACGATATTCTCCGGATCGCCCTGATAAAGCGGCAGGCGGGTGTGCGGGCTGTTGAGCGCGGTCTCCACAATGTCCCGGTTGGGCGCGTCGATATCGAGCATGATCAGGTTCTTGCGGTGGATCATGATGTCCACCACCGACAATTCGCGCAGATCCAGCACCCCGCCCAGCATGTCGCGGTCGGTCTTCACCAGGGAGGCTTCCTGGTGATGCAGGTCGATCTGGCCGCGAATCTCCTCATGGGCCGACAGGACCGGGCCCTCCACCCGCGCGCCGATCAGGCGCAGCGTGGCGCGCACCAGGGTCTGCACCGCGGCCACCACAGGCGCGAAGAGAAAGACGAAAAACCGCAGCGGCCAGGACACCGCCAGCGCCATCCGGTCCGGATTGGACAGGGCGTAGGTCTTGGGCAGCACCTCGGCGAAGATCAGCACCAGCAGCGTCATCACCAGCGTGGCGATGGGCACGCCCGCCTCGCCGAACAGGGTCAGGAACACGGCCGCGGCAATGGATGAAGCCAGGATATTGACCAGATTATTGCCCAGAAGGATCGCCCCGATCAGGCTCTCGCGGTCGGCGATCAGGCGGTTGACCCGCGCGGCGCGGTGATCGCGGTCCTTCTCCAGCGCCAGCATGCGTGCGCGCGAGGTGGCCGTCAGCGCCGTCTCCGATCCGGAGAAGAAGGCCGAAAAGGTCAAAAGGACCAGAACGCCGCCGCCCGCCCAGAGCATCCAGGGTTCGATTGTGACGCTCACCGGTCTGTCTCCTCTTGCAGGAAGGCGGTCAGGTCCGCCGCGTCCGCGCCGGGCGCGATCATGGCCTCGCCGATGGCGCGCGCAAGCACCAGCGTGATGGCCCCGCCTGTATTCTTCTTGTCCGAGCCCATGCGCGCTGTCAGCCGGGCCGGCTCATACGGCCCGCCAGGCAGATCGGCGATGCGTGCGGGCAGGCCCGCCGCGGCGATATGGGCTTCAGCCCGGTCCGCATCGGCTTGAGGGCACAGGCCGCGGCGCACCGAATACCGGAACGCCAGCACCAGGCCTGCGGCCACCGCCTCGCCATGGACCAGGGCGCCGGGACGCGCCTCGGCCTCAAAGGCGTGCGCGAAGGTATGGCCCAGATTGAGCAAGGCGCGCACGCCGCGCTCGGTCTCGTCCTCGGCGACGATGCGCGCCTTGAACGCCACGGCGTCTGCTATCGCGCGCACCAGCGCATCGCCCTGCAGCGCCTTGGGTCCCAGCGCCTCCAGGCGCTCGAACAGCGGCGCATCGGCGATCAGCCCGGCCTTGATGATTTCAGCATAGCCCGCGCGGATTTCGCGCTCCGGCAGGGTGTCGAGGACCCGCGTGTCGGCGATCACCAGGGCGGGCTGGTGGAAGGCGCCGATCAGATTCTTGCCCTGGGGCGTATTGATGCCGGTCTTGCCGCCCACCGAGCTGTCCACCTGGGCCAGGAGGGTGGTGGGGATCTGGATGAAGCCGCAGCCGCGCTTCATCACCGCAGCCGCGAACCCGGCCAGATCGCCCAGCGTGCCGCCGCCAAAGGCGATCAGCGCCTCGCCGCGCTCCATGCCCTGATCCAGCATCCAGCCGGTCAGGGCGTCCAGCCCCGCCCAGCTCTTGGCGCGCTCCCCGCCTTCAATCTCATGGACGAGGGGCGTCAGCCCGGCGGCGCGCACCGCGGATATCAGACGTTCGCCATGGGCGGCGAAGGCGGCGCGGTCCGCCGCGATCAGGGCGCGCCCGCGCGGGCAGTATTGAGGCAGGCGCGCCGCCCCGGTCTCCAGCGCATCGGGGCCGATAAGCACATCATAGCTGCGCGCGCCCAGGGCGACGGGGACGGTGAGCGCGCTCACGGACGCGCCCCCTCCAGCCAGTCCGACAAGGCTTCAAGCACCAGGCGGGCGGTGACGTCATGGGAGCCTGCATCGGAGTCCACCACGATATCGGCCTGGCCATAGGCCGGCGCGCGCGCCTCCATCAGCCGGGCCATCACCGCGCGCGGATCATCGTCATTGAGCAAAGGGCGCACGCCGGGGCGGCGAGAGACCCGGCTCATCAGCGTGTCGAGATCGGCGCGCAACCAGATCGAGATGGCGCGCGCCTTGACCAGGGCGCGCACCTCGTCCTGGACAAAAGCGCCGCCGCCCAGCGCCAGCACCATGGGCGACGGGCTTTCCAGAAGGCGCGCAATCACCCGGCGCTCGCCGTCGCGGAAGGCGGCCTCGCCGAAATCGGCGAAAATCTCCGCGACAGGCCGCCCGGCGGCGGCCTCGATTTCCTCGTCGGCGTCGATAAAGGGGCGGTTGAGGCGCGCCGCCAGGCGGCGGCCCACCGTGGTCTTGCCCACGCCCATCAGTCCTACCAGGACGACGGGGCGGTCCAGAGCGCGCAAGGGATCAGGATGGTTCATGGCCTAGGGTATACGCCAGCGCGCCCGCGCGCCGCAATCGCGCGGGCCTTCTGGATGCGCTGTCTGGAAAACGCCCCAATCTCCTGCGATATAGAAGCCTGAAAGCGCAAGCGAAGGAGCAGTGGCGCGATGCGGGGTGTGCTGATCGGACTGGCCGTGGCGGTGGTGATCGCCGCTGGCGCCTTGGGGGCTTTGCTGGTGATTGCCGAATCCGGCGCGCCCGAGCCGCAGGAAATGCGCGTCGAGGTGGGCGATGAGCTGGGCCTCTAGCCTCGTCCCGTCCGTGCTGGCGCTGGCGTTGAGTGCGCCTGTGGCCGCCAGCGCCGCGGCCCAGCAGCCCGAACGCCGCCCGGTGGAGGTGCGCACGCTGGAAGTGGCCGATCCGTTCGAGATCGGCGCCCCCGGCGGGGCGCTAGAGGGGGACGCCTGGTCCTCGGGCGATGCGCGCGCCTTGCGCGCCCTTCTCGACGTGCTGCCTGAAAGCGCCGGCCCCGGCTGGCGCTCGCCTGCCGCCTCGCGCCTGGCCGTGCGTGCGCTTCTGAGCGCGGGCGAACCGCCCCGGAGTGCACGCGGCGACAGCGAGCTGGCCGCCATGCGCGCGGGACGGGCGCTGTCTGCGGGACGGGCCGAGCCGGTCCATGCCCTCATGCAGCGCACCCCGCGCACCCATGAATCGCCCGCCCTGTCGCGCATCTATGCCGAAACCGCCTTTGCGCTGGGCCACCGCGAGGAAGGCTGCCGCATCGCCGAGACCCTGATCCGGGGACGCGAGACATCCTACTGGCTGCGCGCGCGCGCCGCCTGCCAGGCCTTCGCGGGCAATATCGCCGCCGCCGAGCTGAGCGCGGAGCTGGCCCGCGCCCAGAATGAAAACCCGGCCTTCGAGCGCCTGTTTGACGCCCTGGCCCTGGAGCGGGGGCTGCCTGAGAACGCCGCGCCCATGAGCGGGCTGCAGCTGGCCATGGCCGAGTTTCTGGCGCCGGAAACGCGCATCACCCCGGGCCAGGAGGCGCCGCGCTGGCTGCACCGCGCCGCCGAACGCACCGGCGAAAGCGTGGTGCTGCCTGAGGATCTGGGCGAAGCGCTGGAGGCGGCGGAAGCCATGGAGGGCGCCCTGCGCGCTGCGGCGCTGGGCGCGCTGATCCAGCAGGATCTCGACCGGGAGATCGCCGCCGAGGCGCTGGCCATTGCGCTGGACGATGCGGCGCGCAACGGATCATTCGTGGAGACCGCCAGCGCCTATGGCATCGAGGTGGCCGAGATTCCCATCACCGCCGACACGCTGGCCCACGGCCCCCGCTTCATGCTGGCCGCGCTGGCGGCCGACGACATCATCGCCGCCAATGCCTGGCGCGAGGCGCTGCTGAGCGGGCCGCCGCGCGAAGTCTCGCCGTTTGAAGGTGCACCCTGGCTCAGCGATGAGGATGCGTATGGAGAGGGGTTTGAGGCCCCTCCGCCGCCCGCCTCCGCCCGGACTGAACCGGATCCCGACTGGACCCCGCCGCCGCCCGGCGTGCTGGTGGCGCTCGATTTCGCGCGCGCCGTGGCCACTGGTGAAATCACCGGCGGCGGGTTCGAGGCCCTGCTGGCTGCGCGCATGGAGGCGCCCAATCCCGCCCGTCTGTGCCAGGCTGCGGCGCTCAGCGCGCTGGGCGCGCCGGACGGGGCGGCCATCCGCACGGCTTTGACCGGGCTGACGCGCGATCCTGAAGTGCCCGCCCCCCTGATCGTGCCGGCCTTGCTGGCCGCTGTGGCGGGCGCCAAGGGCGAGACCCAGCTGCATGCCGCGCGCCTGATCGAGCAGGGCGGGCGCGACCCCGAAGCCTGCGCGGGCGCGGCGCTGGCGCTGGACCGGGCGGGTCTGCGCATCGAGGCGCTGCGCTTTGTGCTGGAGCTGATCCTGGACGAGGAAGCGTGAGCGCGCGCGCCATCGCGCTGTTCCTGGACATGATGGCCGCCGAGCGCGGCGCGGCGCGCAACACGCTGGACGCCTACCGGCGCGATCTCGAAGACGCCTCGGCGCGCCTGACGGCGCGTGGCGTGGACCTGGATGACGCCGCCACGCCCGATCTCGAGGCCCTGCTGGCGGCTCTGGCCCGCGACGGGCTGGCGCCGGCCACCACGGCGCGGCGGCTGAGCGCGCTCAAGCGCTATTACCGCTTCCTCCTGAAAGAGGGCCTGCGCGCCGATGATCCCGCCGCGGCGCTGTCAGGCCCCAAACGCGCCCGGCCCCTGCCCAAAGTGCTCAGCGAAGCCGATGTGGACGCGCTGTTTGCTGCGGCGGACGCGCTGGACGGTCCGGGCGGCGCGCGGGCGCGCGCCCTGCTGGAGTTGCTCTATGCAGGCGGGTTGCGCGTCACCGAGCTGGTCAGCCTGCCGCTGGCCGCGTTCGCCCGCGCCGAGCGCTGCGTCATCGTCACCGGCAAGGGCGGGCGCGAGCGCCTGGTCCCGCTCACCAACGCCGCGCTCGAGGCGGTCAGCGCCTACAAGGCGGTGCGCGATGTCCATCTGCCGCCCAGGACCGCGCCCTCAAGATCACGCGCCGAGCGCTATCTCTTTCCCTCGCGCACCGGGACGCAGGGCCATCTCACTCGCGAGCGCTTCGCCCAGCTGCTCAAGGACATCGCGCTCGAAGCCGGGCTCGACCCCGCCGCGATCAGCCCGCACGTGCTGCGCCACGCCTTCGCCACCCACCTTCTGGCCCATGGCGCGGACCTGAGGAGCGTGCAGCTCCTGCTGGGCCATGCCGACGTGTCCACCACCCAGATCTACACCCATGTGCTCGAGGAGCGCCTGACGCGCCTGGTCCATGATGCTCACCCGCTGGCCCGCAAGCCGGAGTGAAGCGCCGCCGCGCCGGGTGATTGCGCCGGGCGAAAGCGGGCTCTAGTTTGCAGTTCATCACAGTGACACGCCTTTCCAGGACGGCTCATGTCGGATCCGACACGCACCTATCTCGACTTTGAACGCCCCATCGCCGAACTCGATTCCAAGATCGAGGAATTGCAAGGCGTGCTCGCCCGCAATGGCGATGACGCCCCGGACGCGGCTGAAGAAGTGTCCAGGCTGCGCCAGAAATCGGCCGAGCAGCTCAAAGCGCTGTATTCAAAGCTGGACGCCTGGCGCAAGACGCAAGTGGCCCGCCATCCCGAGCGCCCGCATCTGCGCGATTATCTGGACGCGCTGGTCAGTGATTTCGAAGAGCTGTCCGGCGACCGCCGCTTTGGCGAGGATTGCGCCATTCTGGGCGGGATGGGCCGGTTCCGCGGCCGCCCGGCGGTGATCATGGGCCACGAAAAGGGCCACGACACCCAGACCCGCATCAAGCATAATTTCGGCATGGCCCGCCCGGAAGGCTATCGCAAGGCGATCCGCCTGATGGATCTGGCCGAGCGCTTCGGCCTTCCGGTGATCACGCTGGTGGACACCGCCGGCGCCTATCCCGGCGTGGGCGCGGAGGAGCGCGGCCAGTCCGAAGCCATCGCCCGCTCCACCGAGCGCTGCCTGACGCTGGGCACGCCGCTGGTTTCGGTGATCACAGGCGAGGGCGGATCGGGCGGCGCGGTGGCGCTGGCCTCGGCCAACACCGTGATGATGCTGGAGCACTCGATCTATTCGGTGATCTCACCGGAGGGCTGCGCCTCGATCCTGTGGCGCGACGGCGCGCGTGCGCGCGATGCGGCCATGGCCATGAAGATCACCGCCCAGGACCTGATCGAGCTGAAAATCATCGATTCCATCATCCCCGAGCCGGTGGGCGGCGCCCATCGCGACCGGGCCGCAGCCATCGCGCGCGTCGGTGATGCGGTGGAAAGCGCCCTGTCGGCGCTGGACGGGCTGGAGCCTTCGGAGCTGCGCAAGCGCCGGCGCGAGCGCTTCCTGGCCATCGGACGCACGCTGGGCGAGGCGTAAGGCCTCAGGCCAGTCAGGCCAGCCCGCCGCGCCCGGTCTTCTTCCAGTCGGCCAGAAACGCTTCCAGCCCCGCATCGGTGAGCGGGTGGCGGATCATCTGGTCGAACACTTTGGGCGGAATGGTCACCACATCACAGCCAATGCGCGCAGCCGCCTCCACATGGGCCGGCGAGCGCAAGGACGCGGCCAGAAGCTCGGTCTCGTAACCGAAATGGTCATAGACCTCGCGAATGCCCATCAGCAGGTCCATGCCGTCCCCGCCCATATCCTCCACCCGGCCCACAAACGGCGAGATATAGCTGGCCCCCGCCTTAGCTGCGAGCAGGGCCTGATTGACCGAGAAGCACAAAGTGACATTGGTCTGCACGCCCTCGCTTGCGAAGACGTGGCAGGCTTTCAGGCCATCGGGGGTGAGCGGCAGCTTGACCACCACATTGGGCGCGACGGCCGCCAGCTTGCGTCCCTCGGCCAGCATGGCGTCCAGGTCCGTGGCCACCACCTCGGCGCTGACCGGCCCGTCCACGGCGGCGCAGATCTGCGCAATGCGCTCGAATATATCCGCGCCCGAGGCGGCGATCAGCGAGGGATTGGTGGTCACCCCGTCCACCAGCCCGCCGCCGGCGCGCGCGGTGATGGCCTCGATATCGGCGGTGTCGAGAAAGATCTGCATGGCGGGCTCCATCGCGGGGGGCGGCGTCGTCCCCGTCTTATCGGGCGCGCGTAACGATTTGGCAAACGGGGCTGGCCCTTCAGGCGGTCTGGCCTTCATCGCGCCCGCGCGCAGGCAGCGCCAGCTCCGGCGGCGCGGCGGCCGGATCGGCGATCAGCGGCAGGTGACAGGTCACGCGCGTGCCCTCGCCCGGCGCGCTTTCCAGCGCCACCCAGCCGCCATGCAGGCGCACGATGTCATTGACCAGCGCCAGGCCCAGCCCGGCGCCGCCGCCCTCGCCGCGCTCGAAGCGCTCGAACACATGGGCCTGGCGCTCGGCGGCGATGCCCGCCCCGTCATCGCTGACCCACAAGGTCACGTCTTCCTCGCCCGCCCCGGCGCCGATCTCCACCTGGCCGCCCGGCTGGATATGGTCCAGCGCATTGGTCAGCAGATTGTAGAGCACCTGCTTGAGCCGCTTGGCGTCGGCGCGCGCGGTGGGCAGTTCGCTGTCAGCGGCGATGGCGATGCGCACGCCGGCGTGCTCGGCGCGGGTGGCGATCAGCTCGGCGGTCTCGGTCACCAGCGCGTCCAGGCGCACATCGCCCAGCTCCAGCTCCAGCTGGCCGGCGTCGATGGCGGCGATGTCGAGAATGTCGTCGATCAGCTTGCCCAGCTGGCTGGAGGCCTGCTGGATGGCGGTCAGATGATCGCTCTGACGCTCATTGAGCTCGCCGGCGAACCCGCCCGCCAACAGATCGGCATAGCCATGGATCGTGGTCAGCGGCGTGCGCAGCTGATAGCTCACATGCTCCACGAAGCCGGTCTTGATCTTCTCTGATTCCTGCAGCGCCTCGGCGCGGTCGCGCAGGGCGGCCTCCACCCGGCGGGTGTCGGTGATGTCGTCCCAGGCGATCAGGGTGGCGCCATCGGGCAGGGGCCGGGTCAGCCAGGTCAGCACGGACTGGTCGGTGCGCCGGATCTCGCCGGCCACGGGCGTGCGCGCCTCGGGGCTGGGATCGGTGATGCGCGCCTTGAGCGCCTTCCAGGCGTCAGCGTTGGGATACAGCGCCATGCACCCCTCGGACACATCGTCGAAACCGGCCTCGTCCAGCCCGTCCGGATCCAGCCCCCAGAGCGTCTCGAAGGCGGCGTTGCGCAGTTTCAGCCGCCCGTCCGAGCCGAACACCGCCACCGCCTCGTGCAGCTTGTCCAGCGTCGCGCGCTGGACCTTGATCAGGGTGTTGTAGCGCGCCTGCAGGGCGAGCTGGTCGGTCATGTCCTCGAAAATCAGCAACAGCCCGCCCATGAGATGGCGCTGGCGCGCCACGCGCAGCATGCGTCCGTCGGGCAAGGCCCACAGCTCGTCAGGCATGTCCGCGCCGGGCGGGGATTCATAGAGCGCCAGCTCGGCCGCCTTCCAGCGCGCATAATCCTCCTGCTCGGGCAGACGGCGCGCGGTGCGCAGCCGGTCCAGCAGGGCCGAATGGGCCGGGCGCTCGTTGAGCATGGCCTCTTCCAGGCCGAACACGCGCACAAAGGCCTGATTGTAGAACACCAGCCGCTTGGCCCGGTCGAAAATGGCCACCGCCTCGGCCATGTGGTTGAGGGTCTGGTCGTGGGCCTGACGGAAGCGCTTGAGGGCGGCCTTGGCTTCCTCCCCGTCAGTGACGTCCACGGCGAAGCCCGCCACGCCGCCGCTCACCGGATAGACATGGAAGGCCAGGATGCGCCGCTCGCCCTTGGCCACCGCGCCGCGCACGCTTTGCTGGGCGGACCCGGCCTTGAGCGCCTCGCGGGTCTGCTCGGCCAGCGCCGGCTCCAGCAGGATCTGGTCCTCCACCACATCGGCGGCGCTGCCAGCCTCCACCGCCTCGGCATAGGCGTCATTGACCCAGACCAGCCGCCCGGCGGCATTCATGCGCCAGGCCGGAACGGGGCTGCGCGCAGCCATGTCGAGACAGGCCGCCGGGTCCGCGTCCGCCGAACGGCGCGCTTCCTCCACACGTCCCTTGAGCCCGGCTTCCTCCAGCTCGCGTATGGTGGCGTCGGTGAGCCAGACCACCAGCTGGCGCCCGGCGGCGCGGCCATCGGCTTCCAGCAGCCGGCCTGAGGGTCCGGCGATTTTCAGGGAAAAGCCCTGCCCGGTCTCCATCAGCCGGCGCAGGCGCTGGCGCAGGGTGACCGTGTCGCCGCGCGCGCTGCGCGCCTCGAAATCGGCGATGCCGTCGAGAATCTCGCGCCCCGCATCGCCGCTGGCCGCGGCGCCCTGGCCGAGATCGGCGAACTGCACCATGGAGGCCAGCGCCTCGGGCGAGCCGTAAATGCCCGGCTGGCCCCAGTCAGGCGCATCGGCGTCAGGCGGCGCGTCCCAGACCAGTATCAGGCCGGGATGGGCGCCCAATACGCCGCCGGCGCGCTCCAGCCGGTCTTCCAGCCGGGCCATTTTCGCGCGCCAGTCCGCCCGCGCCGCGCGCGCCCCGGCGGTCATGCGAAAAGCCCACACGCCCGCCGACACGGCGAAAGCCACCGCGCCTCCGGTGACAATCAGCGTGGCGAGCTGGATCGGCTCGGCGTCCGTCATGCGTACTGGCGCCCCCGGGCTGACCGGCCGCGCCTAGACGGGCGGGCCATGAACGAATCACATCTTACCGGAAGGTGAATCGCGAGGCGACGGGGCAATGCCCCGGGGTCTACCGGACCCGCACAAGCCCTTGCGTGAACTCGAACAGCACCACGCAGCCAGTCAGTTGCTCGCCCGGTTCCAGCGGGGCGAAGCGCCAGTCACGCACAGCGCGCTCGGCTTCACGGTTGAAACTGCCGCCGGGCACGCCGCGGGCCACATGCACGCCTTGGGTGAGGCCATCCTCGCGCACGTCGAATTGCACCACCGTCCAGCCCTGCAGGCCCCGCGACCAGCCCCTTGCGGGATAGTCAGGCAGGCGCGCCTCCACCGCGTTGAGCTGCCCGCCGGAGCATCCCGATGCGTCAGCGGCGCGCTCCACATTGGGCGGCACAGGCATGTCGGAGGTGACGCGGAACACCTGATCGCGCGGATCGGCGAACGGATTGGCCGAGGCGCACCCCGCCAGGGCGAGCAGTCCGCAAGTCATCAGGAGGGGGCGCAGGGCGGTCATGAACGGACTGTGCCGGGAGCCGGGCGCGCCATCAAGCCGCTCGGGCGCCGCGGCTGAGATTGTCATGTGTCAAACGCGCGCGGAGCCATTAGGTTACACGCCATGACACGCGCCGAGCGCCGCCTGGCGGCCCAGATCGCGACCGCCCGCGCCGCGCTCCTGTGGGAGCGCGCCGCCCCCGTGCTGGCTGCGCCTCTGGCTGCGCTCATCGCCTATCTGATCCTGGCTGTGTTCGGCGTGTTCGAGCGTCTGGGCGATCCCTGGCGGGTGATGGCCCTGCTGGCGCTGATCGCGGCGGGCGCCTGGGGCGCGCTGATCATGGCGCGCGGCTGGCGCTGGCCCTCCGCACGCGAAGCCGAGCGCCGGCTGGAGGCCGATTCCGGCCTGGACGGACGTCCCATCGAGGCCTTGCGCGATGCGCCCGCCCGCGCTGGCAAAGAGGGCTGGTGGGCCGCCCACCGCGCGCGCATGGCCGCCCGGCTTGGGACCGCCCGCGTCCGGCGTCCGCGCGCGGCCTGGGCGCAGATGGACCCGTGGGGCCTGCGCCTGTCAGCCCTGGTCGTGTTCGCCAGCGGCGTCTTCCTGGCCGGCGATCTGGCCGCGCCGCGCCTGTCCGAGGCCTTTTCACCGCGCCCGCTGGCGGGCGGGTCGGCCCTGGGCGCCAGCGTGGAGATGTGGATCGAGCCGCCCGCCTATACCGGGCGCCCGGTGATGTATCTGCGCGACCGGCGCGAGGCGCGCGCGCCCGAAGGCTCGGTGCTGGCCGTGCGCATCGCCGGGCTGGCGCGCGATCCGTCCGTGCATGGCGCGCCGGCCGAGCTGGAGGCGCTGTCGCGCGATGTGCGCCAGCTGCGCATCACCCCTGATGGCGATGGCGAGATCCTGATCCGCGCCGGAGGCCTGCGCGAGCGCGTCAACCTGACCCTGATCGAGGACCGGCCGCCCGAGGTGCGCCTGGCCGCCGAACCGTCCGGCGACGCGCAGGGGCGCCTGGTGCTGGAGATCTATGCCGAGGATGATTACGGCGTGGAGGCGCTGGCCTTCGAGTTCGCCCCCGAGGCGGGCGGTCCGCACGAGCACATGGAGATACCGCCCGGCGCGGTTACGGATACAGGCGATGACGGGCTCAAGCGTATCCGGCTTGATCTCTCGCGCCATGCGCTGGCGGGCGAACGGGTGACGGCGCGCGTGGCCGCATTTGACGCCATCGGCCAGCGCGGGGCGTCCGGAGAGATCAGCCTGACCCTGCCCCAGCGCGTTTTCCTCAACCCGCTGGCCCGGGCCGTGGCGTCGGAGCGCCGCCGCTTCATCCAGGTGGGAGAGCCTTACGCGCCCATGCCCGACACGGTGTCGGTGCTGACCCTGGCGGACGCGTTTGTCGACGACCAGCCTGACCGGCGCATTGACCGCGCCCCGCCCGGCGTGCAGCGCCTGGCGCTGGCGCTGGATGCGGTCAGCGATGCGCCCCATCCCTATTTCGACGACCCGGTGGTGTGGATGGGCCTGCGCACGGCCCTGCGCGAGGTGCGCCGCGCCCGCGAGCTCGACGCCCTGGCCCATCTGGATGAAGACCTGTGGCAGATCGCCCTGCGCGCCGAGCTGGGCAGCCTGGCCGACGCTGAAGCCGCCCTGCGCGCCGCCGAGGAGGCGCTGATGGATGCGCTGGCGCGCGGCGCCGACCCGATCGAGCTGGCCGCCCTGTTCGACGCCTTCGAGCGCGCCGTGCAGGTCTATATGCAGGCGCTGGCCCGCGAGGCGGCCGAGGCCGGGCGCTTCGCCGAGGGCAATGGTGCGGCGGGCATGAGCGGCATGGACGCCAACGCCCTGCAGGAGCTGCTCGACGCCATCCGCGAGGCCGCCGAGCTGGGCGATACGTCCGGCTCGCGCCAGGCTCTGGCCCAGCTGGCCGAGCTGTTGCGCAACATGCAGCTGACCCTGTCCCAGGGCGGGGGGGGAGGCGAGGCGGACAGCCCCATGGCGCGCGCCCTGCGTGAAGCCCTCGAAGAGCTCTCCGAAGCCATCGGCGAGCAACGCTCCCTGAGCGAGGACACCTTCCAGCGCGACCGCCAGGGCGGCGGGGCCGGAGCGCCGCCGCCGCCGGGTGCGGACGCTGTCCCGGAGGAAGATGAGGACGGTACGGGCGAAGGCGCGCGTCCTGACGAGACAGGGCCGGCGGATTTCGCCGATCTGGCCGAACGCCAGCGCGCCCTTCGCGACCGGCTGGAGAACGCCGAAGAAGCCCTGTCCATGATCCCGGGCGAGCGCGCGCAAGACGCGCTGGAGGCCGCCCGGCGCGCCATGGACGCCGCCGAGCGCGCCTTGCGCCAGGGCGATGCGGAGCGCGCGCTCAGCGATCAGGACGAGGCCGTGCGGGCCTTGCGCGAAGCCTCGCGCGAGGCGGCTGAAGCGCTCGAACAGGAAGGCCAGGGCGAGGGCGGCGACCCGCTGGGCCGTGAAGGCGGCGTGGAGGGCGAGACCGCCATCCCCAGCGAAGCCGAACGCCAGCGCGCCCGCGACATACTGGAAGAACTGCGCCGGCGGGCCGCCGAACGCGGCCGCCCCCAGGAAGAACTTGATTACATCGACCGCCTGCTGGAGCGCTTCCGGCGTTAGCGCACCGCCGCTTGCAGGATGGCGGCCACGATGGCCAGGGCTGCGCGGTACTGGTCCAGGGTCTCGGGCTTGCGCACCGAGGAGACCACATTGGGGAAGCTGGACGAGGCGCGCTGGATGCGCTGAAGATCGCCGGAAAAGACGATGACGGGAATGCGCGCCAGCGCCTCATCCTCCAATAGCCGGTCCAGCAGCCACAGCCCGTCCTCGCCGCTCAGCCGCAGATCCAGCACGATGCAGTCCGGCGCCGGGCCCTGTTGCAGCATCTCCAGCGCGCCAGCGCCTTCCACTGCGCGGTCGATCTGCGCCGCGCCGGCCTCCTCGCGCAGCATTTTCGAGAACAGAAAGGCGTCCTGCTCGTCATCCTCGACCAGAAGCACGCGCGCACCGCTTCCATTGTCCGTCATTGAATAACATCCCCAAATGCCTGTCCGGGAATGAGCGTAGCGCGTTTCTTTCAGCCAATGGAACTGGAATCGGGACGGCGCTGGACGGGCGCGGCCATGCGCCGCTCAGGCGATGTCTGCGCCCAGGGCGGCCATGTCGTCAAAAAAGCCGGGATAGGAGGTGGCGATCATGGCGGCGTCATCCACGCTCACCGGCTCGCGCGCGCCAAGCCCCATCACCAGCCCGCTCATGGCCAGGCGGTGATCGTGGCGGGTCTCCACCCGCCCGCCGCCGGGAACCCCGCCCGCGCCGCAGCCATGGACCACCAGATAATCCTCGCCCAGCTCGATCCTGACCCCGTTGGCCGCCAGCATCGCCGCCGAAGCGGCCAGACGGTCGCTCTCCTTGGCGCGCAGTTCGGCCAGCCCCTTCATCACGGTGGCCCCTTCGGCGAACGCCGCGATCACGGACAATATGGGATATTCGTCAATCATGGATGGCGCGCGATCGGCCGCCACCTCGATCCCTGTCAGCATGCCCGAGCGCGCGGAGATATCGACCAGCGTCTCCCCGGCGCGGGTTCCGGCGGGTGTGAGGGTGAGATCGGCGCCCATATCGCGCAAGACCGCGTAGAGCCCGTTGCGGGCGGGATTGTCCATCACGCCGGTGAGCGTCACATCGCTGTCCGGCGTGATCAGGGCGGCGGCGATGGCGAAAGCCGCCGAGGACGGATCGCCGGGCACCGCCAGATCATGGGGCGTCAGCACCCGCCCGCCGCGCACCCGCGCGACAAGGCCCGCCCCGTCCGCCCGGGCCGACATGTCCGCGCCATAGAGGGGAGCCATGGTTTCGGTATGGCCACGCGTGGCGTGGGCCTCGCGCACGGTCGTCTCACCGTCGGCGCCCAGCCCGGCCATGAGGATTGCGCTTTTCACCTGGGCGGACGCCACCGGCGGGGCGTAATCAATGGCCCTGAGCGCGCGCGAGCCGGTCAGGCGCACCGGCAGGCGGCCGTCGCGCGAGCGGCTCTTCACCCCCATCAGGGCGAGCGGATCGAGCACCCGGGCCATGGGCCGGGCCGACAGGCTCTCATCGCCGGTGAACACCGCTTCGAGATCAAAGCGCGCCGCCGCGCCCATCAACAGGCGCACGCCTGTGCCCGCATTGCCCAGGTCCAGCGGCCCGGCCGGACTGGTCCATGCGCCGCGCCCCGTCACCGTCCAGGCGCCCGGCCCGTCGCGGCGCACATCGGCGCCCAGCGCCGCGACCGCGCGCGCCGTGGCGGTCACGTCGGCGCTTTCCAGCAGGTTGGAAATCCGGCTGGTCCCGTCCGCCAGAGCGGAAAACATCAGTGCGCGATGGGACACCGACTTGTCCGCCGGGGCTGGCAGGCGCCCGGCCAAACGCTTGACGGGACTGGCGGTTCTCGGTCCGCTGACAGACGGATTGGCAGGGATCATGGGCACGGATCGCTCATAAGGGTGGAAAAACGCGAAATCGGGTTTTGACAGCGCGCGCCGAACGTGGCAACTGGCGCGCCGATTTAAAGCCGCCATCCAGCGCTGAAGGACCCAACCCCGTGCCCAAGACCGATCTCGGCGTGAAGCGCGTCTGCCCCGAAACGGGCAAGAAATTCTACGACCTGGGCAAGGACCCGGTCGTATCCCCGTTCACCGGCAAGGAATATCCCGTCTCCTTCTTCGAAGAAGAGGCGGTCAAGGCGCCCCCGCGCAAGGCGCCCCGCCCCAAGCCCGATCCCAAAGAGGATGAGGACGAGGACGATAACGAGGACGAAGCGCTCGACGACGCCGGCGACAGCGATGACGAGGACGGCGATGATGACGCGCCCGAGCTCGACGAGGAGCCCATCGATATGGGCGAGGACGAGGATGACGACACCGACGCCGCGCCGGTGAAGGCCAAGACCGCCGCGCCGGCCGATGAAGACCTGGACGGCTTCTCTGACGAGGAATCCGATCTCGACGATGACGAGGACGATAGCGGCATCCTCCTGGACGACGATGACGATGATATTGATGACGTCGTGGTCGGCGATGATGACGACGACGATCTGTAAGCAATAAGGGGCGCCAGCGGCCGGGCGTGAGCCTGGCGCACGCCCGCCCGGCCGCGCTGCACAAGGCGGCGCCGGGCAGGCTTGATCGGGGCGCGGCGCGCGACTAATGTCCGCGCTCCTGATCCGGCGGGGGTCCCTCCCCGCCCGCCCTACGGGCGATTTCGGGGCCATAGCTCAGTTGGTAGAGCGCTTGAATGGCATTCAAGAGGTCGGCGGTTCGATTCCGCCTGGCTCCACCAGTTCTCCAGACCCCCGCAGCCCGATGGCGCGGGGGTTTGTTGTGTTTGGCTCAACCCTTGACGCGTGCGCGCCTGCTTCCCACGTACTTGTCCAGACATTGCGCCAGGAAAGGAGCGCGTCATGAGTGAAGCGATGACCCATAATCCGGACGAAACGGCCGAATCCGGCCCGACCGTTTATGTGCGGGCCATAGCCGGCGCCGAGGTGATGGACGCGGCGGCGGCCAGCGACATCCAGATCCGGGCTGACGACACGCTGTACGCCATTCATGACGAGCGCGGACAGCGCATGGCCGTGTTCTCCGACCGCGACGCCGCCTTCGCCGCGGCGCGCTGGCACGGCGCCCAGCCGGTGAGCGTGCACTAAACCCGAAACCGGTTCCCGATCTGGCTCGAATGGCTCTAGAAAAGGGCCATGAGAGGTTATTTCGCAGTCGGGCTGGAGGGCGTGTCCAAGGCGATGAATCTGGGCGCGGTGATGCGCACGGCTCACGCCTTCGGCGCCCATTTCGTCTTCACGCTCGGCGCTGAACACCGCGCGCGCGAGATCGCCCACGCCGATACCTCCCGCACCCAGGACAGCGTCCCGGCCTATCACTGGCAGGGGGTGGAAGAGATGCGCCTGCCGCGCGGCTGCCAGCTGGTGGGGGTGGAGCTCACCGATGACGCCGTGCCCATGCCCAGCTTCCGCCATCCGCACGCGGCGGCCTATGTGTTCGGCAGCGAGCGCGGCGATCTGAGCGAAGACCTGCTGGCGCGCTGCGCCCATGTGGTGAAAATCCCCACCCGTTTCTGCCTCAACCTGTCCATGGCTGCTGCGATCACGCTCTATGACCGCACGCTGTGCCTGGGCGGGTTCGCAGAGCGGCCCGTGCGCCCCGGCGGGCCCCATCCCGCCCCGCCGCACACATGGGGCGCGCCGCGCAAACGCACCTGACCCCTTCAGAACGCGCCGAACAGACCGCCCAGCACCACCACGGCGGCCAGCGCGGCCACCGGGATCACCACCGCCACCATGAAGATATCGCCATAGGCCTGGCGGTGGGTCAGCCCGCACACCGCCAGCAGCGTCACCACCGCGCCATTATGCGGCAGGGCGTCGAGCCCGCCGGTGGCCAGCGCCGCCACGCGGTGCAGGAGCTCGGGCGAGATCCCCGCCGCGCGCGCCTGTTCAAGATAGCCCGCCCCCAGCGCGTCCAGCGCAATGCTCATCCCGCCCGAGGCCGAGCCGGTCATGCCCGCCAGCACGCTGGCCGAGACCGCCAGGCCCAGCACCGGGCCGCCGCCCAGCCCGTCTATCGCCGCGCGCACCAGTTCAAAGGCGGGCAGGCCCGCCGCCACCGCGCCAAAGCCCACCAGGCTGGCGGTGTTGAAAATCGGCAGGAGGGCGGTATTGGCCCCGGCGCCCAGCGTGGCGGCGGGACTGGCCAGGCGCCGGACATGCACGGCCAGCAGCACCGCGATCGCCAGCGTCAGGGCGGCGATGATGGCCCACAGCCCGCGCACCGCGCCGATATCGGTGGCGCCAAAGCGCGGCTCGGCCAGATAGGGCGCGTCCATGGCGCCGAAAACTATAGTGCTGAAGACATAATTGCCCGCCAGCACCAGGGCGATGGGCGCTACCGCCAGCCATAGCGGCGGATCGCCGGCCCGCGTCCCGGTCTCGCCCGGCGCGCCGATGGCCGGCGTCAGCTGCGGCGCGCCATGATCATAGCCCTGGCCCAGCGCTTTTGCCCGGCGCAGCCGCCAGCTGATCCAGGCCTGGCCCAGACCCAGCATGACCGCCGCGGCAATCAGGCCCAGCCCCGGCGCGGCGAAGGGCGTGGTGGAGAAATACGGCATGGGGATGGCGTTCTGGATGGCCGGCGTGCCCGGCAGGGCGGTCATGGTGAAGGTGAAGGCGCCCAGCGCCACCGCCGCCGGGATCAGGCGGCGCGGCAGGTCCGCCTGGCGGAACAGGGCGTCGGCCACGGGATAGATGGCGAAGGCCACCACGAACAGCGACACCCCGCCATAGGTCAGCACCGCGCAGGCGATCACCACGGCCAGGCTCGCCTGGCCCGGCCCCAGCCGGCGCGCGGCGGCGTCAGCGATCACCCGGGCCGAGCCGGTATGATCCATCAGCCGGCCAAACACCGCGCCCAGCAGGAACAGCGGAAAGAAGCGGGCGATGAACTCCGCCGCGGCGGGCATGAACACCTGGGTATAGCTGGCCATGACCGGCTCGCCCGGCGCCGCCAGCACGGCGGCCAGCGCCATCACCGGCGCCAGCACCAGGACGCTGACGCCGCGGTAGGCGAGCCAGATCAGCAGCCCCAGCGCCGCCAGCATGCCCAGTAAGGAGATCATGACCGCACTCCGCCCAGCGTTTCGCTGCACTGCAGCATAAGCCATGGCGCGGGACTTCAGGCAAGGTCCGGCTTGCCGCAGGCGGCGTCAGATCAGGCCGCAACCACCATCCCGTCCGCCACCTGCACCGGCACCGCGGTCAGGCGCGATCCGCCCGCCGGGCCGCCAGCGCAGGCGCCGGTGGCGATATCAAAGCTGGCGCCATGGAACGGGCAGACCAGAAACCGGCCCTCGCTGACCAGCGTGCGCCCGGATGGCAAGCAGAGGGGGCGGCCCTGATGGGGGCAGACATTGAGAAAGGCGGTGACCGTCTCGCCGCTGCGCACGATGAGGATCGGCGCAGGCGCGTAATCGGCCGGCGCGCCGCCGGGATCGGGAATGGCGTCCAGGGCTTTCAGCGCCGTGCCCGGCGCGGGCAGGGCCGCGCTCACGCCAGCCCCTGCGGCGGATTCAGCGTCCAGCGGAAAGGCATCCAGACCACATCGGCGAACAGATCCGCCCTGGCGTAGGGGTCCTCTTTCAGAATGGCGCGCAAATGCTCGCCATCCTCGGCCTCCACGATCAGGAGCGAGCCCGCGGGCTGGCCCTCGCCATCGAGCAGCGGCCCGCCCATTTTCACCGGCGAGTCCGGCGCGCCCGCCCAGGCCAGATGGGCCGCGCGGTTTTCAAGGCGTACAGACAGGGCGCCCGCCCGGTCGGTACAGGTGACAGCAAACAGCATGGGGCCTCCGGTTCAGGCATGATCATCGCACGCTGGTTACCCCGCCCGCCCGTTCCCGCCAAGCCCTGCGCGGCGGGCTTGGCGGGCGCGAACGGACAGCCTAGCTCTGCGGCCCATGACCCTCGCCTCGCTCGCCGCCTTCGCCGGCGCCATTTTCGTGCTGTTCTTCACGCCGGGGCCGGGCAATCTGGCCATGGTGGCGCGCACCCTGGACGCCGGGCCTGTGCATGGCTGGGTTTATGGCGCAGGGATCATTATCGGCGATCTGTTCTGGCTCACCGTGGCGGTGTTCGGCCTCGCCGCCGCCGCCCAGCTGGCGTCTGATCAGCCCGGCCTGTTCTGGGCGGCGCGGCTTGTGGGCGCGGGGCTGTTGTTCTGGTTCGCGTATGGCGCCTTGCGCGGGGTCTGGCGCCCGGCCAAGGCCGCTGCGCCCCTGCCGCGCGTGACGCCGGGCGGGCTGGCGGCCACGCTGGCGGCGGGCGTGGCCATGCCGCTGACCAATCCCAAGCCCATCGTGTTCTATCTCGCCTTCCTGCCCGCCTTCTTTGATCTCTCCCGCGTGGATGCGGCCAGCTATCTGGCCATGGTCGCGATCATGCTCATCATGTTCGCGCTGACCGCCGGGGTGCATGTGACGCTGGCCGACCGGGCGCGCGGCTGGATGGCGGCGCGCGGCGTGCGGCGCTGGGCGGATCTGGTCACCGGGCTGGTGCTGGCGGGCGTCGGGCTTGTGTTGCTGGTGCGCTGAGCGCCCTCGCGCGCGCGCGCGAAACCCTCTAAAAGGACACCCATGTCAGAGAACCCGAATCAGGAATACGGCGCGGACTCCATCAAGGTCCTCAAGGGGCTGGACGCCGTGCGCAAGCGGCCGGGCATGTATATCGGGGACACCGATGACGGCTCGGGCCTTCACCACATGGTCTATGAGGTGGTCGATAACGCCATCGACGAGGCGCTGGCCGGCCATTGCAGCCAGGTCACCGTGACCCTGCACGCCGACGGCTCGGCCTCGGTCACCGATGACGGGCGGGGCATCCCCACCCAGATTCACGCCGGCGAGGGCGTCTCGGCGGCCCAGGTGATCATGACCCAGCTCCATGCGGGCGGAAAATTCGACCAGAATTCCTACAAGGTCTCCGGCGGCCTGCACGGCGTGGGCGTGTCGGTGGTCAACGCCCTGTCGGACTGGCTCGATCTCACCATCTGGCGCGACGGCAAGGAGCACTATATGCGCTTCCGGCTGGGCGAGCCGGAAAATGGCGAGGATCTGCGCGTCACCGGCGACGCCAATGGCCGCAAGGGCACCAGCGTGCGCTTCCTGCCCAGTGAGGCGACCTTTTCTGAAATCGTGTTCGACCGCTCGCGCCTGCACCACCGCCTGCGCGAGCTGGCCTTCCTCAATTCGGGCGTGCGCATCGTGCTGCGCGACGAGCGCGAGGCCGAGCCGGTGGAGGAAGTGCTGCAATATGATGGCGGCGTGGCCGCCTTCGTCAAGCATCTCGACCGCAACCGCTCGGCCCTGTTCCCCGAACCGGTGCTGATCGCGGGCGAGCGCGACGGCGTCTCGGTGGAAGCCGCCCTGCAGTGGAATGACGGCTATCACGAGACCATGCTGTGCTTCACCAACACCATCCCCCAGCGCGATGGCGGCACGCACCTGGCCGGTTTCCGCGGCGCCCTGACCCGGGTGATCAACCAGTATGCGGCCACCTCCGGCGCCGCTGCCAAGGCCAAGGTCGCCATCACCGGCGATGATGCGCGCGAGGGGCTGACCTGCGTGCTTTCGGTGAAAGTGCCCGACCCGAAATTCTCCAGCCAGACCAAGGACAAGCTGGTGTCCAGCGAGGTCCGCCCGGCGGTGGAAGGCGCGGTCTATGACACGCTGTCGGAATGGTTCGAGGAGCACCCGTCCGAGGCCAAGGCCATCGTCGCCAAGATCGTCGAGGCCGCAGCCGCGCGCGAGGCCGCGCGCAAGGCGCGCGAGCTGACCCGGCGCAAGAGCGCCCTGGACATCACCTCCCTGCCCGGCAAGCTGGCCGATTGTCAGGAAAAGGATCCCGCCCGCTCCGAACTGTTCATCGTGGAGGGCGATTCGGCCGGCGGTTCGGCCAAGCAGGGCCGCAACCGGGAGAACCAGGCTGTGCTGCCCCTTCGCGGCAAAATCCTCAATGTGGAGCGCGCGCGCTTCGACAAGATGCTGTCCTCAGACCAGGTGGGCACGCTGATCACCGCGCTGGGGGCGGGCATTGGCCGCGACCAGCTCGATCTGGACAAGCTGCGCTACCACAAGGTCGTGATCATGACCGACGCCGACGTGGACGGCGCCCATATCCGCACGCTCTTGCTGACCTTCTTCTACCGCCAGATGCCCGAGCTGATCGAGCGCGGCCATCTCTATATCGCCCAGCCGCCGCTCTACAAGGTGAGCCGGGGCAAGTCGGAGCGCTATCTCACCGATCAGGCCGAGATGGACGCCTTCCTGATCGAGGAAGGCGCCAGCGAGGCGGTGTTGGAGCTGGCCAGCGGCGCCAGCATCACCGGCGCCGATCTGGCCGGACGGGTCAAGGCCGCGCGCGGCGTGCTCTTGTCGCTCGAACGCCTGGCCGCGCGCGCGCCCATGTTCGCGCTGGAAGCCGCCGCCCTGTCCGGCGCGCTCAGCCCTGATGCGGAAGCTTCCGCCATCGAGGCCGCCGCCAGGCGCCTGGCGGCCATGGCCGACGAGGGCGAGGACGGCTGGACCGGCGGTCCGGCGCCCGAGGGCGGCATCGTGTTTGCGCGCGAGGTGCGCGGCGTGACCGAAAGCGTGACGCTGGACGACCGGGTGCTGGCCAGCCCCGACGCCCGGCGCCTGGCCGAGCGGGCCATGGCCATTGCCGGCGATTATGGCGGCCCCGCCGTGTTCCGCCAGCGCGGCCAGGAGACGATCATCCACACCCCCGCCCAGCTGGTGCGCGCGGTCCAGGCGTCTGGCGCCAAGGGCCTCAAGATCCAGCGCTACAAGGGTCTGGGCGAGATGAACCCGTCCCAGCTGTGGGAAACCACGCTGGACCCCGAGGCGCGCTCGCTCCTGCAGGTCTCCATCGAGGAAGCCGACACCGCCGACGAGCTGTTCTCCAAGCTCATGGGCGACCTGGTCGAACCTCGCCGCGACTTCATCCAGGAGTTCGCGCTGGAAGCGGAGGTGGATGCTTAAACCTGCCTTCCCGGGCGACCGCAGGGAGACCCGGGACCCATCCACCGGTCATTCGCCACTGTTGAGGCGGTCGGACTCTATGGGGGATGGATCCCGGATATGGGCTTCGCCCATTCCGGGAAGGCAGATGTGGGCCGGGGCGAGCTTTACTGATCTCCCGCACCCCCTCACCTTTATCCTCTCCCCCATGGTCATGGGGGAGAGGGGTCATCCACGCCGCGCTTTATCCTTTGGGCTTGGGATCAGGCTTTTCCGAAAGAATCTCAACGCCTAAGCCCCCTCTCCCCTCTGGAGGGGAGAGGATAAAGGTGAGGGGTGCAGCGCCAGCACCCAAGGATTATCCGCGCGCTTTCCATTTTGCGTTTTCCCGGCGTTCGCCGGGGAAACGCGGGTGGAGAGGGCAGAGCCCCTTCAATCCCCCGCCACGCTCACCGACGGCGCCGCGGCGAACGGTCTGATGCCGAACTCGGGATAGATCTCTTCGGGGAAGTAGACGACGCCGTCAGCCATCACCATGGAGATGGTCTTGATGGCCTTCAGGTCCTCAGTCGGATCGCCGGGGATGAGGAAGACATCGGCGTAATAGCCCGGCGCGATACGGCCCAGCTCATCGCCAGCGCCCAGATAATCGGCCATGCCATGGCCGGCCCAGGCGAGAATCTCCGCCGGGCTCATCCCGGTCTCCTGATAGAGCTCCAGCTCGCGGTGATAGGTGAAGGAGCCGCCGGTATCGGTGCCGGGCACCAGGAAAATCCCCCGCTCGCGCATGCGGCGCAGGGTTTCGAGGATCTGGTCGAACGCGCCGCGATAGGCCGCGTCATCGTCCTCGCTCTCAATGGCCACCCAGGCGCTGCGCGCCGAGCGCTGGCTCGCCACCGGCATGTGGTCGATATAATCCACCGCGCCGGGATTGATCTCGCCATTGCGCGACAGCAGAAGCGATTCATGTATCACCAGGGTGGGATCGATGGACACGCCCCGCTGGGCCATCGCATCCAGCGTCGCATTCACCGCTGCGCTGTCCAGATCGAGATCCGGCAGGCGTTTCAGCGCGGTGAGCCGCAGCAGCGTGCGCGTGTCCTCGTCGGCATCGAGCACCCAGCCCAGCATGAGCTGGTTGATATGGGTGATCTCGTCATAGCCCGCCGCGATCATGGCGTCGGCGTTTGTGAAGGCCGGGATATGGCCGGACACGCGCATATCGCGCTCGCGCGCCGCGGCGATCACCTCGGGGATCCAGTCCGGGCTCATGGAGTTGTAGATCTTGATCTGGTGGAACCCGCCCCGGTCGGCATAGGCGTGAACGGCGGCCACGGCGTCCTCCACCGAATCCACCAGCACGCCGGAATTGGAGTTGAACGGGCTGCGCCCCTCGATGAAGGCGCTTCGGAAAATGCGCGGCCCCGCCATGCGCCCGGCTTCGATCTCCGCTTCCAGCCGGTCCAGGCTGTCATTGTCATTGCCCATATCACGCACGCTGGTCACGCCCGCAGCCACATTCAGGAAGGCCGCCGTCTCGCCTAAGTGCGCATGCATTTCAAACAGGCCGGGGACCAGCGTTCCGCCCGCGCCATCGATGACCGTCTCGCCCGCGCGGCGCACATCCGGCGCGTCTAGGCTCACAATGCGCTCGCCCTCGATGAGCACCGACACCGGCGCCGTCAGCGCCTGCGCATCGGGATCGAACACGCGTACATCGGCGATGCGCACCGGCCCGTCATAGCGCCGGGCGACGCGGCTCTGGATACCGGCATAGCGCTCGGCCTCCCAGGCGCCGGCGCGCTCGCGCAGGCGCGCATCCTCGCCCTCGAACCCTTGGGCGATCACGGCAAAGCGCGGCGAGACGCTGGCGAAGAACCGGTCGCCATCCATGATCACCCAGGACGGGTTGAGGCTGGCGCCTGACAGGGCCCAGGCCTGCACCTGGCGCACCGCGCCGTCTGCACCCGTCACCTCGAGGGTCTCCACCGGGTCCAGCCGCAGCTGCCCGCCGGGCAGGGCCGGAAGCGTGCGCCCGGGCGCGGCCATCAGCGCGCGCGCAGCCAGTCCCAGCGCATAGGGGCTGGCGTTCTGCGGCACATAGAGCGCCGGGCCGCCGGGGTGAGCCTGCCCCTCGCCGGTGGAATCGCGCCAGTGCGCTGCGCCGTCACCCTCGCCCTCGTCCTCGCGATGAAAATGCTCGTCCACCTGATTGCCGAACGTGGTCGCGCCCTCAATCGTCCAGTGGACGGGATGGCCGCCGGCGCCCAGATGGATGGCCTCCTCAAAGGTCGGCCCGCGCCCGTTATTGCGGAACTCGTAGCCGATGGCGTAGCGGTCCGCCTCGCGCCAGACCTCCAGCGCGCCAATGGGCGTGCCGCTGGTCATCACGGTGAAGACGGCATCCGCCGCCCGGGTCTGGCCCCAGCGATCAGCCCCCGCCGCCGCCTCGCCCGCCGCCTCGTTCCCGGCCTCACGCGTGCCCGAAGGCTCGCCGCACGCCGCCAGCGCCAGCATCGCACCCGCCGCCATCCCGGCCGCGCCCCGCGCCATCCATCCCGCCATCACCCATACTCCCGCACAAACCATCGTGAGCGCAAAGGGTTAGCACGCGGGCGCGGGGCTTGTCTGTGCGTTATAGAATTACGGGGGGTGTGGGTCTTTTCCCTCCCCTTGATGGGGAGGGTGGGCCGGAGCATCGCTCCGGCTCGGGTGGGGTGGAGAGGCAAGCGCCCGGCGATCTCCCGCACCCCCTCACCTTACCTCTCCCCCATCTCCATGGGGGAGAGGGGGCTTCGGGCGCAGCGATTTATCCTTTGAGCCAGGCGACTGGCAGTTCCGAGAAGAATTCAGCGTCAAAGCCCCCTCTCCCCTCTGGAGGGGAGAGGTAAGGTGAGGGGTAGGCGCCAGCGCGCGGTGATCCTCTACGCGCTCAGCGTCTTGCGTTTTCCCGGGCGGCCCCGGACTTGATCCGGGGGAGACCCGGGACCCATCCACCGGTCGTGCGCCGCCGCTGAGGCGGTAGAGCCTTACGGGGGCTGGATCCCGGATATGGGCTTCGCCCATTCCGGGAAGGCAGATATGGGTCAGGTCACGCTGGAGCGATCTCCCGCACCCAAGGATTGTCCGCGCGCATTCCATTTTGCGTTTTCCCGGCGAACGCCGGGGAAACGCGAGGTGGAGAGGGTAGCGCTGAAATGATGTCCGGCGCCTGTGAGCTCCCCCCTTATCCACCCCAACCCCGCCCGGGCCTAAACTCCCGCCCATGGCTCACGCAGACCCACGCCCCGCGCCTCGCGAGCGGAAGCGCCCATCATCCCCGCACCCGCGGGACGGGTGGGCGCAGAAGGGGGATGGTGATAACAATGATAAGAACCGTTCCGGGGCGTTTTTCGCGGAAACTCTCACGCGGCCCTCGCCGGCGCCCCCCTCACTCCGCCGCCTTGGGCGCTTCGCCCGCATCATAGCGCTCCCCGTCGGCCTTCATCTCGTCGATGCCCAGAAGCGTGTTGAGCTGGCCGAAATCGAGCATGCGGTCGCGGTATCGCGCTGTGGCGCCGTCGGTTTTCAGGGCAGCCAGGAAGTCGCGGGCCATGAAGGCCAGGGCGCGCACCAGCGCGCCCGGCGTGATCACGAGGCGGTATCCGGCCGCGGACAGATCGTCCAGGGTGCGCAGGGGCGTGCGTCCGCCCTCCACCATATTGGCCAGCAGCGGCGCACGGCCGGCAAAGCGGGCGGCGGCGGCGTTCATCTGGGCCATGTCCTGGGGCGCCTCGATGAACAGGATGTCGGCTCCGGCTTCGAGATAGGCTTCGGCGCGCTCCAGCGCGGCGGTGAAGCCCTCCACGGCGATGGCGTCGGTGCGCGCAATGATCAAGGTGGCCTCGCTGGCGCGCGCATCGACCGCCGCGCGCACCTTGCCGGCCATTTCGGCCAGGCTGACCAGGCTCTTGCCGGCCAGATGGCCGCAGCGCTTGGGCAATTGCTGGTCTTCGAGCTGGATGGCGCTGGCGCCCGCGCGCTCGAAGGTTTTGACCGTGCGCTGCACATTGAGCGCATTGCCAAAGCCGGTATCGGCGTCGACGATCAGGGGGATGGGCGTGCGCTCATGGATGCGCGCGATCGTGTCGGCCACCTCCTTGGCGCTGACCAGGCCCAGATCGGGCCGACCCAGCTGGGTGTAGGCGATGGAGGCGCCCGACAGATAGGCCGCCTCGAACCCGGCCTCGGCCACCAGCAGCGCGCTGAGCGCGTCATACACGCCCGGCGCCAGCACGGCGGGGCCGTCAGCGGCCAGACGGGTCTTGAGATCGGTCATGTGAGGCTCCCTGGGGCCGCGCCGTGTCCGGCGTCTTGTGGTTCTGGGTTAAAGCGGCGGGCCAGGCTGGCCATCAGCCCGCCCTCCGCGATCATGGCCATGAGGTGCGGCGGCAGGGCCGCCACCGTCCAGCCCTCGCCTGTGGTCAGATTGTCGAGGCGCCCCGCCGCCAGATCAAAGCGCAGCCGGTCGCCGGTCTTGATGCGCCCGGCCGGATCAAAGCGCATGGCGGGCAGGCCGATATTCATGCAATTGCGATAGAAAATGCGCGCAAAACTCGCCGCGATCACCGCCGACACGCCCAGCGTCTTCAGCGATATGGCCGCCTGCTCCCGGCTGGATCCGATGCCCAGATCCTCGCCCGCCACCAGCATGTCGCCGGGCCGGACCTGCGCCGCGAAATCCGGATCGACGGCTTCCAGCGTGTGCCTGGCCAGCTCTTCAGGGCTTTTCTTCATGGCGTAGCCGGGGGCCAAGAGATCGGTGTCGATCCCGCCGCCATAGACCCAGGCCCGGCCCTCGCGCACGCTCATGCCGCCGCCCTCCGTCCGGTGAGGAAGGGGCGCGGATCGGCCACCCGGCCCTCAATGGCGCTGGCCGCCACGGTGTAGGGCGAGCCCAGATAGACCGAGGCGTCCTTGTGGCCCATGCGGCCCTTGAAATTACGGTTGGTCGAGGAGATGCACACCTCCCCCGCCGCCAGCAGCCCCGCGCCCAGCCCGGCGCACGCGCCGCAGCCCGAGGGCAGCATCACCGCACCCGCCTCGATCAGGGTTTCCAGCGTGCCGTCTTTGGCCGCCGCCGCCGTCACCCGCGCCGAGGCCGGCGCCACCAGAAGCCGCACGCCAGGCGCGATCTTGCGGCCTTTGAGCACCGCAGCGGCCATGCGCAGATCGGAGAGCTTGGCGCCCACGCAGGCGCCGATATAGGCCTGATCAATGCGCGCGCCGTCATGATCGCCCACATCGGCGCTGTTGGCGGGCGAATGGGGCGCGGCGGCCTGGGGGGCGAGCGCCGCGCCGTCGAGCTTGAAGGTCCGAGCGAACACCGCATCACCATCGGAGCGCCAGCGGTCGGGCGCATCATCCCCGACGGTCCCGCCATGGGCGCGGATATGGGCGAGCGTCACGTCATCCGGCGCGATCAGGCCCGTCTCCGCGCCCAGCTCGGCGGCCATATTGGCCAGCACCATGCGCGCCTCCATGTCCATGGCGCGCACCGCCTCGCCGTCATACTCCACCGCCTTGAAGTGATTGCCCATGCCCAGATCCCGGCACAGGGCGAGCATCACGTCCTTGGCTGTGACGCCGTCGCTCAGGGTCCCGGTGATCTCCACGCGGATGGTGTCCGGCACGGTGGTCCAGGTCTCGCCCGTGGCGGCTATGGCGGTCATGTCGGTGGCGCCAAAGCCCGCCGCATAGGCGCCGAACGCGCCGGCATTCGTGGTGTGGCTGTCGCCGCCCGCAATCACCATGCCGGGGATCACGTGCCCGTTCTCGGGCAGGATCACATGGCAGATGCCCTTCATGTCGTAGAAATGCTTCACGCCATAGTCGCGCGCAAACGCGCGGGTCTGTTTCAGGATGGCGGCGGATTCGGCGTCGACAGCCGGGACATAATGATCCGACACGATCACCACGCGGTCCGGATCCCACAGCCGCGCGCCCAGCGCTTCCAGCCGGGCCTGCCAGCGGCGGGGCCCGGACGAATCATGGGCCATGGCCAGATCCACGCCGATGGTCACGATGTCGCCCGGCGACACCGCGTCGCGCCCGGCGGCGCGTGCGAGGATCTTTTCAACAAGGGTTGCGGCCATAGCTTGCCCTCAGTACCACACTGCCAGACTACACGCCGAAACGGTTTTCGGGCAAAGGATATATCTTTATAACATTTCTGACCCAAGCCCCCGCCTCAGACTGGCGGCGATGGTTTGGACCTGACGAGGAGATGACCATGGCCGCGCTGGACGCCGCACACGAGACTTCGCTGAGCTTTTCCTGGGAGGACCCGCTCCATCTTGATCACCAGCTGAGCGAGGAGGAGCGCATGATTTCCGACGCCGCGCGCGCCTATTGCCGCGAGCAATTGCTGCCGCGCGTGATCAGCGCCTATCGCGAGGAGCGCTTTGACCGCGAGATCATGACCGAGATGGGCGAGCTGGGCCTTCTGGGCGCCACGGTGGCCGAGGAATATGGCGGCGCAGGGCTCTCCCACGTGGCCTACGGCCTGATCGCGCGCGAGGTGGAGGCGGTGGATTCAGGCTATCGCTCGGCCATGAGCGTGCAGTCCTCGCTGGTCATGTACCCGATCGAGGCGTTCGGCACTGAAGAGCAAAAACGCAAATACCTGCCCAAACTCGCTACCGGCGAATGGGTGGGCTGTTTCGGCCTGACCGAGCCTGATGGCGGGTCGGATCCGGGCGCCATGCGCACCACGGCGAAAAAGGTCGAGGGCGGCTATCTGCTCAACGGGTCCAAGATGTGGATCACCAATTCGCCCATCAGCGATCTGGCTGTGGTGTGGGCCAAGCTGGACGGCGTCATCCGCGGCTTCGTCGTGGAGCGCGGGGTGAAGGGCTTCGAGACCCCGAAGATCGAGGGCAAGCTGTCCTTGCGCGCCTCTATCACCGGCTCGATCTCTTTAAGCGACGCGCTGGTGCCTGAAGACGCGCTGCTGCCCAATGTGAAGGGCCTGCGCGGGCCGTTCTCCTGCCTCAACAAGGCGCGCTACGGCATCGCCTGGGGCGCCATGGGCGCGGCGGAATTCTGCTGGCGCGCCGCCCGCGACTACGCCATGGAGCGCGTGGTGTTCGGCAAGCCCATCGCCGGCACCCAGCTGGTGCAGAAAAAGCTCGCCGACATGCAGACCGAAATCGCGCTGGGCTATCAGGGCGCGCTACAGCTGGGCCGCCTGCTCGACGAGGGCGCTTTCGTGCCCGAGGCCATCTCCCTGATGAAGCGCAATAATTGCGGCAAGGCGCTGGCCATCGCCCGCGAGGCCCGCGACATCCATGGCGGCAACGGCATCGCGGAGGAATACCATATCCTGCGCCATGCCATGAATCTGGAAACCGTGAACACCTATGAGGGCACCCACGACGTGCACGCCCTCATCCTCGGCCGGGCCATGACCGGCCTGCAGGCGTTTTCGTAAGGGACACAGCGGGCGCGGCGGCCCAGGCCGCGCTTCCGCGCTAAACGCCTTTTCGCGGTGCAGCATGCGCGCTATGTGACACGGCTTCGCCCGTGACCGGCCTTTTCTTGTCCGAGACCTGACCCATGCCCGCTTCAGCATCCCGCCCCCCGTCCGCTGACTGGTCCGCTTCGGCCCGCCCCTGGGTGGTGATGAAGTTTGGCGGCACGTCGGTGGCCGCGCCCGAGCGCTGGCGTGTGATCGCCGATATTGCGCGCGAAAGGCTGGACGCCGGCGAGCGGGTTCTGATCGTGCACTCAGCGCTGGCGGGCGTGTCCAACCTGCTTGAAGCCCTGCCCGCCGCCGCGCTGGCGGGCGCGGGCGAGGGCGCAGCCGAAGCGGTCAAGGACGCACACCGCGCCTTCGCGGCCAAGGCCGGGCTGGACGCGGACGCGCTGCTGGCCGGACCCTTCGATCTCATCACCCGGCGCGCCGCCGGCATCGCCTATTCGGGAGAGGCCAGCGCGCGCCTGCGCGCCGAGCTGATGGCCCAGGGCGAGCTGATGGCGAGCGTGCTGGGTCTCGAATGCCTCAGGGGCGCAGGGCTCGAAGCCGAGACGCTGGACGCGCGCGAGGCGCTGGTAGCCCTCAACACCGCCGACGAGGCGCGCGCATGGCTCGACAATAGCGCCGGCGAGGACGCCGATCCCGCCCTGCAGGCGCGCCTGGCAAACGCGCAGCTGGTCCTCACCCAGGGCTTTATCGCGCGCCACCGCGATGGCGGCACGGTGCTGTTGGGCCGGGGCGGGTCGGACACCTCGGCGGCCTATTTCGCCGCCCGCATCGGGGCCGCGCGCCTTGAAATCTGGACCGACGTGCCCGGCCTGTTCAGCGCCGATCCGCGCCTGACCGAAGGGGCCAGGCATTTGCGCGCGCTCTCCTATGAAGAGGCGCAGGAAATCGCCACCATGGGCGGCAAGGTGCTGCATCCACGCTGCATCGGCCCGGCGCGCCGGGCCAACATCCCGCTGGAGGTGCGCTCCACCTTGCGCCCGGAGCTCGCCGGCACAACCATCAGCGCCTCGCCCGGCGATGACGCCCCGCGCCTGAAGGCCGTCTCGGTCAAAACCGGGGTGCGCCTGGTGGCCATGGAAGGCTCAGGGATGTGGCGCCAGGCGGGTTTCCTCGCCGATGTGTTCGCCGGCTTCAAGGCGTGCGGGGTGTCGGTGGATCTGGTCTCCACCTCGGAAACCAACGTCACCGTCAGCCTCGATCCCGATCCGGGCCTGGACGCGGCGCGGCTGGAGCGCCTGCGCGAGACCTTGGCGCCGCTGTGCCGGGTGCGCATTATCGAGAACGCGGCCGCCGTGAGCCTTCTGGGCTATGGCATCCGGCGCATTCTCCACCAGCTGGCCCCGGCGCTGGAAATGTTCCAGGACAAGCCGATCCGGCTGGTCAGCCAGGCCGCCAATGATCTCAACTTCACCGTCGTGGTGGACGAGGCCGAAGGCGCAGCGCTGGCCAAGCGCCTGCATGAGGAACTGATCAGCCCGGCGCCCGAAGGCCCGGTCTTCGGTCCAAGCTGGGCCGAGCTCGCCCGCCCCGCCGATGCGCGCCCGGCCCGGTCCGCGCCCTGGTGGCGCACGAAGCGCGCCGCACTTCTCGACGCAGCGCCCGATACCGGCGGGCTCTATGTCTACGATCTTGAAACCGTCAGCGCGCGCGCACGCGCCGTGGCGGGTATCCAGTCGCTCTCGCGCGCCTTCTACGCCATGAAGGCCAACGCCCACCGCGACGTCTTGCGCGCCATCCGCGCAGCGGGCCTCGGATTTGAGTGCGTGTCCCCCGGCGAGATCGCGCGGCTGCAGGAGACGTTTTCAGACCTCACCCCGGACGAGGTGCTGTTCACGCCCAATTTCGCCCATCGCAGCGAGTATGAGGCCGCGCGCGCCTTTGGCGCCCATCTGACCATTGACGGGCTACACCCGCTCACCCACTGGGCGGAGACTTTACGCGGGGCGGAGGTGATCCTGAGGGTCAATCCCGACCGCCCGCGCGGACACCACCAGCACGTCAAGACCGCCGGGCCCAAGGCCAAGTTCGGCATTCCGCTCGAAGCCCTGGACGAAGCGCGCGCAGCCGCCGAGGCCGCAGGCGTGCGCGTTATCGGCCTGCACGCCCATGCCGGGTCTGGCGTGACCGAGGCCGATCACTGGCGCGAGATCGGCGCGATCCTGGCCAATGCGGCGCGCCATTTCCCGGATGCGCGCATCCTCAATTGCGGCGGCGGGCTCGGCGTGCCTGAAAGCCCCGACGCGCCCGCCCTTGATCTGGCCGAAGTGGACGCCCAGCTGGCGCTGCTAAAAAAAGCCCATCCGCGCTTCGAGCTGTGGATGGAGCCCGGGCGCTATCCAGTGGCCGAAGCCGGCGTGCTGCTGGCGCGCGTCACCCAGGTCAAGCACGCCTTCGGGGCGCGCTTTATCGGGCTGGGCACGGGCATGAACTCGCTGATCCGCCCCGCCCTCTACGGCGCACGCCATGAGATCGTGAACCTCACCCGCCTGGATGAGCCCGGCGCCGGCCTCGCCTCGGTGGTCGGCCCGATCTGCGAAAGCGCGGACCTGCTAGGCGCTGAACGCCTGCTGCCCGAGACGCGCGAGGGCGACGTGATGCTCATCGCCGAAGCCGGCGCCTACGGCGCGGTCATGGCCTCGCGCTATAATCTGCGCGAGCCGGCGGGGGAGAGAGTGATTTAACGTCTGGAGTCTAGCCCGCCCGCCTCTCATCGCACAGCGTGCGGCGGACCAGTACGCCGTCCCTGAACCAGTGCCAGGTGCGCGCGCGGGTGCGCCCGTCCGGAGCCATGACGATGATTTCGGTGAAATGGGCGCCCGGCTCGTCCTTGCGGTCCAGATTGAGCAGGACCAGCCCTGCGCTCTCCCAGGCCCGGCCGGAGAATGTGGGCGTGTCGAACACGATCTCATCGCCTGAAATGCGCCCGTCAAACCGGTCCTCGCGCAGCCGCCCGTCCGGCCACTCAAAGCGAATATGCTGGACGTAGAAAGGATCGCCGGAAGCCGGGAAGTCACAGATCACCCGCGCCTTATGCCGGTCGACCACCGCGCCGTCAGTATCGAGATGGGTGTAAACCCCCTCCCAGACGCCTTCATGGGCGCGCATGGCGGGAAAGTGGGTCATCACCGGCTCCTGTGTTGAGGTTGGGCGCCGCACCCCTCACCTTTATCCTCTCCCCTCAAAGAGGGGAGAGGAGGCTTATGCGCTGCGTTTGTTTCGGAAATGCTTGACCCCAAGCCCAAAGGAAAAAGCGCGGCGTCAATGCCCCCTCTCCCCCATGGAGATGGGGGAGAGGATAAAGGTGAGGGGGTGCGGGGAATCATAAAGCGCGACCTTCAAATCACCCCGCGCGCCTTCATCTCTGCGATGCGCTCAGGATCAAACCCGGCCTCTCTGGCGAGCGCCTCGGAGTGCGCGCCAAACCCCGGCACGGACGGATCGGGCTGAGGCGGCTCTTTCGCGAAACGGATGGGCGGGCCGATATGGCGGTTGCCGGCGGCGTCCTCGAACACCATGCCGCGTGCGCGCGTATGGGGATCGTCGAACGCGTCTTTCAGCGAACGCACGGGCGCCCAGCACACATCGATGTCTTTCAGGAAATCGCTCCATTCGGCCAGCGTGCGGCTGGCGAAGGTCTCTTTGAAATAGTCTCGCAAGGGCGCCTGGTCCGGGCCGGGCTCAAGGCGGGCGAAGTGCAACAGGTCCGGACGGCCCAGCGCCTCGAGCAGGTTGGCGGCGAACTTGATCTCCGACCCACCCAGCACCAGGTGTTTTTCGTCTTTCGTTTCATAGACATGATACATGGCCGCCCCGCCGAACGAGCGCATGTCCTTCACCGGCGGATGAGCGTCCTCAGCGAAGACAGGCCCGGTGACATTGGGCGTCCAGGCCAGCGCCGCATCATACATGGCCAGATCGATGAAATCGCCCTCGCCCGTCTGCTGGCGCCTGTAGAGCGCCATGAGCACCGCTGACAGCGCCATCAGCGAGGCGGCCATGTCGGCCACCGGCATGTTGGGGCTGGCCGGTTTGCCATCCTCCAGCCCGCGATTGAGATCGGCGAGCCCGGCCAGCGCCTGCACGGTCAGGTCATGGGCGGGCTTCATCGCATAGGCGCCGTCCTGCCCGAAGGCGGAGATGGAGCAATAGACCAGACGCGGATTGATCGCGCTGAGCGTCTCGTAATCGGCGCCGAGCCGCTTGGCGACACCGGGGCGGAACGCCTCCACCACCACATCGGCCTCGCGCGCCAGCGCGTGTAGCAGGGCCTGGCCGTCCGGGTCTTTCAGGTTCAGCGCCAGCGAGCGCTTGCCGCGCGCGATATTGCGGAACCAGACCGACACGCCGTCGGCGGTCTTCCAGCCGATCTCGCGCGTCGGCTCGCCGGTCCCGTTGGCCGGCTCGATCATCACCACATCCGCGCCGTGATCGGCCATCATCAGGGTCATGTGCGGACCGGGCAGGAAGGCGGAGAGGTCAAGGACTTTGAGGCCGGAGAGTTTCATGGGGAAGGCTTCCCTTCAAAGGGCGCACGCGAATGGCGCGATCAGTGACGACAACGAAATGGCCCGTGACGCGGTGCAGCGTGTCCAGCACGGCTTGCGTGCAGCGGGCAGGGTCATCGCAGCGGAAATAGACAACGCCGACAGCGTCACGAGAATCACGAAACAGCAGCGCGCCAAAATCGCGATCTTCGGTGAGCAGAACCGCTCTGCTTTTCAAAGCCGCCTCAAGCACACTGTCATCGGCTGCACCGCGAGCAGAAAAATCGGGCTGGAGGACTTCGTGGCCTGCGCTGCGCAATGCGCGCACGATGCGCATATCCACGCATTCGTCAGCGAAGAACCGCACTACTGGGCCGCCACGACAGGCTCTTCCAGCTGGTCGGCGGCATACGCCAAGACGGCCTGCACATCGCCTTGTTCAAGGTGCGGATAGGCCTCGTGAATCTCCGCCTCGCTCATCCCGGACGAAAGCTTTCTCAAAATCAAGTACACCGGCACGCGCGTGCCCTTGATGCACGGCTTGCCGAACATGATCGCGGGATCGATGGAAATCCGGGGATGGTCCTGCTCGATATTCATGGGTTCAGCCTAGCATATCCGGCGGACAAAATCCCTCATCCCTTTGGCCACAGATTGAGCTGGGTCTGGAGGGTGATGGAGACGAGCTTGCCCGCTTCGGTCTCGATGCGGGTCTGCCAGACCTGGCTGGTGCGGCCCTTGTGGACGGGGGTCGCCGTGGCGATCACCACGGCGCCTTCAGGCGGGCTGGAGATCATGTTGGTCTTGCTTTCCGTGGTGGTGGTGCCGACAGCCCCTTTGGGCAGGCTGATATAGGCGCCGGTGGCCCCGGCGATGTCGGCCAGGCTCATCATCGCCCCGCCATGCAGCGTGCCGCCCAGGGTGCAGATCTCCGCAGTGACCTTCAGGCGCGCCACCACGCGCTCGGGGCCCGCCTCCACCATCTCCACCCCCAGCGTGCGCGAGAGCGGGACGGGATGCTGGTTCAGAAGCTCGGGCGTGAGGATCATGTCTGGCCTCGTCTCAGCGGTCCCAGCACCGCGTCATCATGCTCGCCCAGCTGCGGCGCGCGGGTCTGGGAGGGCCGCTCGCCATTGATGCGGATGGGTTCGCGCAGCAGCTTCAGCCCGTCCGGGCGCTCGGGGTGCTCCACCGTCTCTATCATGGCGCGCGCATCGGGCGCGTCCAGCGCCGCGGCGATGTCATGCACGGGCGCCACCGGCACCTTGCCGCCAAGCGCCGCCATCCAGTCTGCTGTCGTGCGGGTGCGGAACAGGGCGTCGAGCTCGTCCTGCAGCGCCGCGCGGTTGGCGGCGCGCGCACCCACGTCGGCGTAATCGGGGTGGTCCGCCAGATCACTCCGGCCCGCCGCCTGGCAGAACACGTTCCAGAATTTGGGCAGCTGGCACATCAGGAAAATCCAGCCGTCCCGGGTGGGAAAGAGCTGGCTCGGCATCACCGACGGATGGGAGGAGCGCGCCAGGCGCGTGGTGACATCGCCCTCATTGAGATGCCAGGTGGCCGGATAGGAGAGCTGGTGCAGGGCGGTGTCGAGCAGCGACACGTCCACGTCACAGCCCTGACCGTTGCGCCGCGCACCCAGAACCGCCGAGACCAGGCCCAGCGCCATCATGGTCCCGGTCATGAAATCGACCATGGACAGGCCAAAGCGCGCCGGCGGGCCGTCCGGCTCGCCCGTCAGCGACAGAAAGCCGGCTTCGGCCTGCATGAGATAGTCATAGCCCGGCCAGGCCGCCCGCTCCCCCTCGCGCCCATAGGCCGAGAGATGGGCGCACACGATGGACGGCTTGATGGCCTGCAGCGCGGCGTAATCCACCTTCAGCTTGGCCGGCAGATCACCGCGCAGATTATTGGCCACCGCGTCAGCGTCCTTCACCAGCGCCTCGAACAGGGCGCGGTCCTCAGTCTCTTTCAGATCAAGGCAGACCGATTTCTTGCCCCGGTTGAAGGTCTGGAAGAACTGGCTGTCATGCGCGCCGAGGAAATGCGGCCCCGCCGCGCGCGAGGAATCCCCGCCGCCGGCCCGGTTCTCGATCTTGATCACGTCTGCGCCCAGCGCCGCCAGAAGCTGGGTGCCGTAAGGCCCCGCGCCATACTGCTCGATGGTCAGGATGCGCAGGCCTTGAAGCGGTTTGTGCATGGGTGATCCTTAAATGTGGGCGGGGCGGCTGGTTTGTCCTCCCCCGCCTGCGGGGGAGGTGTCCGCGAAGCGGACGGAGGGGGGATAGCAACGCCTCAAACCCTTGCGTCTGCCTGAACCGCCCCATCCCCCCTCGGCCCTTCGGGCCACTCCCCCCGCAGGCGGGGGGAGAAAGATGTTTGCGCTTTGAGCCCCCTCAGACCGGGTTCCGCTTGACCAGCTGTTTGGCGATGATGATGCGCTGCATCTCGTTGGTGCCCTCGCCAATGCACATCAGGGGCGCATCGCGGTAAAGGCGCTCGATCACATATTCCTTGGAATAGCCGTAGCCGCCATGGATGCGCATGGCTTCGGTGGCTACTTCCACCGCGGTTTCAGAGGCGAAATACTTGGCCATGCCCGCTTCCATGTCGATGCGCGCCCCGGTGTCGTAGGCGCGCGCGGCGTCCTCCACCAAGAGCTCGGCGGCGCGGGTGCGCGCGGCCATGTCGCCCAGCTTCAGCTGGATCGCCTGATGCTCGCAGATGGGCTTGCCCATGGTCTTTCGGGTCTGGGCGTAGGCGACGCTTTCGCGCAGGGCCCGCCTGGCGATGCCCACCGAGCGCGCGGCGATATTGATGCGGCCTATCTCCAACCCGCCGGTAGCCATGAAGAAGCCCTGGCCCTCCTCGCCGCCGACCAGCGACAGCTCGGCGTCGCACTCATAGTCCTCGAATACGAACTCGCCTGAATCGATGCCTTTATAGCCCAGCTTCTCCAGCTTCTTGCCGTTGCGGATGCCGGGCAGAGCTGCGCCGGTTTCCGGGTCCGTCTTGGTGACGATCAGCATGCTCATGCCCTTGTAGCGGGGCTCGGCGGCCGGATCGGTCTTCACCAGAAGCGCGCTCGCATGACCCTGGATGGCGTTGGAAATCCAGGTTTTCGCGCCGTTGATGACGTATTTGTCACCCACACGCTTTGCCGTGGTGCGGATGGCCTGCAGGTCTGTGCCGGCGTCCGGCTCGGTGAGCCCCAGCCCGCCGCGAATCTCACCCGTGGCGAAGCGCGGCAGCCAGTATTCCTTCTGCTTCGCCGTCCCAAAGCGCTGGACGATCTGGGCCATCATCAGGTGGGAGTTGAAAATGCCGGTCAGGCTCATCCACTCCTCGGCGATCATCATGACGATCTTCGAATAGGTGGCCGCGCTCAGGCCCAGCCCGCCATATTCGGGATCGATGAGCGCGCCGAACAGGCCGAGCTCCTTCATGTCCTCGACCAGCTCGGCCGGCCAGACATCGTCATGCTCCAGCTGCATGGCCACGGGCGCGACTTTCTTCCCGATCCATTTCTGGATCGCGTCGAGCATCTGGCGCTCGTCGGCCTCGGTCATCTGATAGGTTTCGGCAGCAGCCATGACGAGCTCCCTGATGTGTTTTCCTCCCCCGCTGGCGGGGGAGGTGGATGACGCGAAGCGTCAGACGGAAGGGGGGAGAATGAAGCGGCGCATCCCCCCTCAGTCCGCTTCGCGGACAGCTCCCCCGCAAGCGGGGGAGCAAAACGCCGGCGCGGCTCAGTAATTTCCAACCTTGTCCTCGACCGCATTGCCGCGGCCGGGGATGAGCATGTTGCG
Source organism: Alkalicaulis satelles (assembly GCF_008630495.1). GTDB lineage: Bacteria > Pseudomonadota > Alphaproteobacteria > Caulobacterales > Maricaulaceae > Oceanicaulis > Oceanicaulis satelles. The sequence goes on along the minus strand of NZ_VWOJ01000002.1, from coordinate 763,745 downwards.
CTTGAAGGTGCAGACCATCTCGCTGCGCTGGTTGAAGCCGCGGGTCAGGACCGTGACGATGCCCTGACCGGGGCGAGACTGGCTCTCGCGCTTGGCCAGCACCTCGCTCTCGCCATAGATCGTGTCGCCCGCAAACACCGGCGCGGTGAATTTCACCTCGTCCATGCCAAGATTGGCGATGGCCTTCTGGGACACGTCGGTGACGCTCATCCCGATCAGGATCGCCAGCGTGTAGGGGCTGACCACCAGATTGCGCTTGAACTCCGAGCCCTTGGCGAATTCGGCGTCGAAATGCATGGGATGGGTGTTCATCGTCATCAGCGTGAACAGGTGATTGTCGTATTCGGTCACCGTCTTGGCCGGGCGGTGCTCATACACATCGCCCACGGTGAAATCCTCGAAATAGCGCCCGAAGGTCTCGCGATAGCGCTGCGGGCCGATTTCCTTGATATTCTGGACCAAGATATTCCCCTTCAATCCTGGGCGGCGGCGAGCGTGCGGCGCGCCGCGCGGATCACCGGCAATTCGATCAGCTTGCCCTTGAACAGCGCCGCCCCGCCCTCGGCCGCCTCGAAGGCCTCCAGAACCGCGCGCGCGTGTTCCAGTTCTTCCGTTGAGGGCGTGAAGGCGGCGATGACGCCCGCCACTTGCGCCGGATGGATGCAGGAGCGGCCGGTAAAGCCAAGGGCCCTGGCCCGGCGCGTGGTCTCGATAAGGCCCGCCTCATCAGCCACATCCAGAAACGGCACGTCCATCAGCGCCACGCCCGCCGCCGCCGACGCAGACACCAGCGTTCCGCGCGCATGCAGGAGCGGCTCCCAGTCCAGCGAAATTCCAAGATCAGCGGCGAAATCGGCGCCGCCGAACAACACGCCCTCCACGCCCGGCGCAGCGGCGATGGCGTAGGCCTGCTGGAGCCCCGCCGCGCTTTCCACCACCGGCCAGAGCGCAGGGCAGTCCGCCCCGCCCAACGCCTCGCGCACGATGGCGAGCTCCTCGGCGTGGGAGACTTTGGGCAACATCAGGAAATCAGGCCGCGCCGCGCCTTGCGCCAGCGCCGCCAGATCGGCCAGCCCGGCCGGCGTGCGCGGGGAATTGACCCGCAAGCCCAGGCGCGGCGAGACCGCTCGCGGCTCGGCCAGCGCCGCCAGCACGGCGGCGCGCGCGCCGGTCTTGTCCGCGGGCGCCACCGCGTCCTCAAGGTCCACGCACACCCCATCAGCCCCGGCGCCCAGCGCCTTGGCGATACGGTCAGGGCGCGATCCGGGCACGAAGAGCAGGCAGCGCATGGAAGTCCTTTGCGGGATTGTTGTCCGGACAAATTAGGCTCGCCAACTTGTCCGGTCAACCCGCTCATCAAAGCAGGGCGCAGCCCGCCGCAAGCCGCGCCTGTGGCGATTTCGTGACCAAAGATTAAGCTGCTCAAGGCTTGGCCCGTTACGCTCTGGCGGCCTAGATTGCGCATTGCAACTTGTCCGGGGAGGGAAATCCATGATCGCTCAGAGCAGCCGCTGGATCGCGGCGCTGATTGCTCTTGTCTTGTTCAGCGCAGGCGCGCTGGCTGATGACAAGACCATCGAGGAATACACCGAGGACGAAAAGTTCGAGCGCACGGACGGCCTGTTCCCGCTTTATCGCAATACCGAGAACGGCGATCTGTTCATGGAGATCTCCGGCGACATTCTCGGCGATGAGATCATCTATTTTACCTATACCGAGGACGGCGCGCCGCGCGTCGGCCATTTCCGCGGCATGTTCCGCGCCAACCGGGTGCTCGTGTTCGAGCGCCGCTTCGGCAAGATCGAGATCGAGGCGGTCAATACCAGCTTCTCCTTCGATGAGGACAACGCCCTGTCGCGCGCCGCCGACGCCAATATCACCCGCGCCCTGCTGGCGGTGCTCGATGTGGTCGCTGAAACGCCGGCTGAAGACGGTGAAGACGGCGAGGCGGGAAGCCCGGCGCGCTATCTGATCAATGCCGGCCGCTTGTTGCAGTCGGAAGACATGCACCAGATCAAGCCGACCCCGCCCACCGGTCCGGCGGCGCAAAACATGTTCCAGCTGGGCCGCCTGGACTCGGGCCGGACCCGGGTGCTGGAGGCGCGTTCCTATCCGCTCAATACCGACGTGATCGTGGAATACGTCTTCACCAACGACACGCCGCGCGGCGCCATCGGGCCGGAAATCACCGATCCGCGCACGGTAGCGGTCAAGCTCCAGCACTCCTTCATCGCCATGCCCGAAAACGGCTATGAGCCGCGCAGCGATGATTTCCGCGTGGGTTATTTCGGCCAGCGCGTGACCAATCTGACCGACACCACCGTCACGCCCTTCGATGACGTGATCAATCGCTGGCGGCTGGTCAAACAGGATCCGGACGCGGAGATTTCCGATCCGGTCGAGCCCATCGTGTGGTGGATCGAGAACACCACCCCGCACGAGCTGCGCGACGATATCCGCGAGGCGGCGCTGACCTGGAATATCGCATTCGAGGCGGCGGGCTTCTCCAACGCCATCGAGGTGCGCGTCCAGCCCGACGATGCGGACTGGGATGCAGGCGATATCCGCTACAATGTCCTGCGCTGGACCTCGTCGCCCACCCCGCCCTTTGGCGGCTACGGGCCGAGCTTCACCAATCCGCGCACCGGCGAGATCATTGGCGCGGACATCATGCTGGAATACGTGTTCATGACGAACCGTATCCGCTTCTCGGAAATCTTCGACGTGGCCGGGCTCACCCCTTGGCTGCCCGCAGACATGCTGGCGGAAATGACCGGCCGGCCCGAGCTGGCCCATGTGCACGACCACGCCCATGGCGAGATGTGCAATTTCGCCGAACACCTGCAGTTCGAGACACAGGCCGCGCTCGCCACATTGCAGGCGCGCGGCGCCAGCCAGATGGAAATGGACGAGCTGCAGCGCCAGTCGCTGGCCTATCTGGTGATCCACGAGATCGGCCATACGCTGGGCCTGATGCACAATATGCGCGCCACCTCCGAGGTGCCGCTCGAGCATCTCCATGACGGGCGGCCGGTGACCAACTCGATCATGGATTATCCCGCGCTCAACATCGCCCCGGCGGGCGTGGAGCAGGGCCCCTGGTCGCTGGACACGCCCGGACCCTATGACATCTGGGCGATCCAGTACGGCTACACCACCGACGAGGACGCCCTGCCGGCGATCCTGGCGCGCTCCACCGAGCCGGAGCTGGCGTTCGGCAATGACGCCGACGACATGCGCGCGCCCGGACGCGGCGTCGACCCGCGGGTGATGATCAATGACCTGTCCGACGATCCGGTGGGCTGGGCCGCCCAGCGTGTTGATATCATCAATGACACCCTGACGGCCCTGCCTGAGCAATTCGAGAAGGAAGGCGAGACCTATCAGGCGCTGCTCACCAGCTATCTGATCCTGACCGGGCAGCGTTTCGGCGCAGCCAATGTGGCCACGCGCCATATCGGCGGGGTGTACAATAACCGCGCCGTGGTCGGCCAGCCCGGCGCCGAGCGGCCCTTCATCCCGGTGCCCCGCGCCAAGCAGGAAGAAGCCCTGCGGGTGCTGGAGGCGTCCATGTTCGGCCCGGACGCCTTCACCGCCGAGGAGGCCTTCGCCGACCGGCTGCAGCGCCAGCGGCGTTTCTTCGACCATTTCGGCTCCAATGAAGACCCGTCCCTTCACAGCCGCGCCTTCGCCCAGCAGATGGCGCTTCTGGCCCATCTCACCCACCCGAACGTGCTTGAGCGGCTGCAGGATTCCCGGCGCTATGGCGGGACCTACAGCCCGGCCGAATACATGCGCGACCTGACCCGCATCATGTACCAGGCCGATGTGGGCGGTGAGCCCAACTCCTACCGGCAGAACCTGCAGGTGGCCTATCTCCAGCGCCTGATCGCCATCACGTCCGACTCCAGCTTCTCGCCAGCTTCGCGCTCGGCGGCGCTGGCCTCGATCGGCGACATCAAGGGCTGGGTCGGGCCGGGCTGGATGCCGGACCTGTTCGGTTCACGCGAGGCGCGCGCCCATCGCGCGCATCTGCGCCGGCTGATCGCCGCTTCCGAGGCCTGATCTGGCGCATGGCGGGGGCAGGCTGCTCAAGTCCGCCCCCGCTTGTCATTGGGGTTCCGCCCTTCGTATTCGAGCCATTGGCCCGCCTAGGCGTCGTTTGAGTCATCGCGCCCGCCGCGAATAATGCGCAGCGCCGGGCGGGCGGCGCGGGCAGGCGACAAGCCCGGCGCCTCATCGCGAACAGTGGCTTCCGGCGCCGGCGCCGCCTCCGGCATGTCCTCGTGAATATCGCGCGCCCGGGCCCTGGAGGCCGGCGCCTTGGGACGGAAGCTGGAGCGGCGGTTAAAGCCCTTGCGGGGCTTGCCGCGGGCCTTGGCCTCGATCTCTTTGAGCTTGACCAGCTGCAGATGGGACAGCGCCTCGCCCGGCGCGCCCTTGGCCGGATCGGCGAAGGCCGAGCCGAAGCGCGTCAGGCGCGCCTCCACCGAGCTCATGAATTCATCTTCCCAGTCGGTCAGCGCGGCGCGGGCGGCCTGAGCCGCGTCCGGGTCCTCGGCGTCCGCGATGGCGCGGTCCACGGCGGCGCGCGCCTTGCGGATGCGGGCCAGCGCCTTGCGCGCGGCCCGGTCATCGCGGGCGGCCGGCTTGCCGTCTGGCGGCGCATCATCACGCCCGCGGGCCATCAGCGCCCCTTTTTGGTTTCCGGCCCGGTGTCCGGCGCAAGATGTGCGGCTCAGAACTCTCCCACCGCGCCCAGATACAGCTCCAGCAGGGCTTCCTGCTCCTGGCGCTCATTGCGGTCCTGCTTGCGGATCGAGATCACCTTGCGCAACACCTTGGTGTCGAACCCGAAGCTCTTGGCCTCGGCATAGACTTCCTTGATATCGGCGGCGATGCCGGCCTTTTCCTCTTCCAGGCGCTCGATGCGCGACACGAAGCTTTTCAGCTGATCGCGCGCCGCCGCGCCGATGGCGTCGGATTCGTCTTTTTCGGGAAGGGCGGCGATATCGGCCATGAGCGTGTCTCCTGGGTGGGCGGGGTCAAGGGATCGGCCCGGATGCATAGGCGAGGCGGGGCCTCAAGGGCAAGCGCGCGGCTCAATGGTTACGCGCATCCGGCGCGGTCAAACGCGCCCGCACGGTCTCCAGCGCCTCCACAACCGCAGCCGCGCCCGCCTCGCCATGGTGCGGGTTATGGCCCGCCGCGTCCAGCTCGCGCAGCTCGCCCGCCGGCAGGGTCTCAGCCACCGGGTGCGCGTGGCGCCGGGTGGAGACCACCGAGTCCTGCGGCCCGGCGATCAGGATCACCGGCTGGGTGATCTCGCCATAGCGCTCTTCCTGGGCGGCCAGATGGTCATTGACCCGGGCCATGTCTTCGGCATTGGCCCGCCACGGGCCGGGGCGCAGGATCAGCGCCAGGCGAACGCGCTCCACATAATTGTCCGGCAGGGGTTCGGGATGGAAGGCGCTCGCCGCCCCACTCTCCAGCTGGCCGGGACCGGACAGCGGAACCACCGCGTGCGTGATCACCGGACCCACCACCGGCCAGAGCGTCGCCCGGTTGTAGAACGCCGCCTCGCCCACATGGGCGCGCAGGGCCGGCGCGATCAGCACCGCCCCGGCGGTCTTGTCAGGATGGTCCATCATCAGGCGCAGCGTGATCGCCCCGCCCCAGGAATGACCGATCACCGTGACCGGTCCGGTCTCCATCGCATCCAGAAACGCCGCGATCAGCGCCGCCTCGCGCTGCGGGCTCCAGGCGCCGGACGGGCGTTCGCTCCAGCCCAGCCCCGGCCGGTCGAGCCAGATCACCCGGTAGTGCGCCAGCGGGCCTTCCAGCGCGCTCCTGAGCTCATGCAGATTGGCCGAGGCGCCGTGCAGCGCCAGCACCGCGGGCGCGCCCTCCGGTCCCGTCACATGATAGTGCAGCGCCACGTCCTGCACGGTGAGGAACGCCCCATCGGGGGCGAAACGCTCGGCGATGTCTGATGACCGCCCGGCGCCGGCCGCGCACGCCGACAGCACCAGAACCGCCATTATCAAAACGGAAATCGCCGTTATCACTACGGGAACCGGGGGATAAGCAAGGCTAGCGCTCACAGGGCGCGCCCCGCCAGATCACGCGACAGACGCGCTTGCGCCTGGCCCGCACGGGCGTGGTGAGGATGGACGCCGAGCGCCTCTTCATACGCTTCCAGCGCCGCTTCACGCGCCCCCGCGCGCTCCAGCGCCTGGCCCAGCATGACCCAGGCGTCAAACCGGCGCGGCTCATGGGTGACAGCGGTGTTGAGCGCCTCCAGCGCAAAGCTCCAGTCCTCGTCCTCGGCGGCCAGCCGGGCCGCCGCGACCCAGCCTTCGGCAAAGTCCGGTTCCAGCAAGTGCAAGTGATTCAAGGATCTGCGTGCGGTGTCCCGGTCGCCGCGCTCGCTCGCCTCATGCGCCCGCTTGAGCAGGAGATCGGCCACGGGACCGGCCTGCTGGCGCCAGAGTGAGATGACCTCATCGGCGATCATGTCCGCCGAGGCGGGCGTCTCCGCCTCTTTCAGGGCGGACAGACGCGCCTCAAGGCGCTCCTCCAGCGTCTGATGCGCCCGCGCTTCGTCGAGACGAATCACGGGGGCGGCATCGGCCTGGGCTAGGGCAAGAACCAGCTCAATCATGGGGTTTGAACAATAGGCGTCTGTGCTCTCCAGGCAAGCGCAGCCGCGCAGATCACGCCCCTCACAGACTTGTGACCGACGCACGCTTGCGCCTGTCCGCGCCAGCACGCTCTAATGACAATGAAGTTAACGGGGCATGGGCAGAACAGCCCGGGCAAGAAAATCAGACTCTTGGCGATTTCGGGTTCATCGCGCGCACGCGCGCCGGACCCGGCCGGCAGGCAAGGCGGGGCGGATAACACACAGCGAACAGTGCTTGCACATTGCGTGCTGCGTATTATATCTCGGGACAGGTTGAACAGCTTCACAAAACGCGTACAGCAAACAGGCCTCAGAGTGCGTCCCCCCAGCCTGCCCGATGAGGCCTGCAGGCGCCGCCGGACATGCCTGTCCCCGTCCGGCGGCGCCGTCCCCTCAAGTCAAACGCCCCGCGCTTGAGCGCGGGGCGTTTTGCATTTCAGCTCAAGAGCCTGAACTACCAGGGCAGGTCCTGGCCGCTGACATGGAAGAAGCGCCCGCTCATGGCCGGATTGGCCCGGGCGATCAGGTCAAGCTGCCCTTCCACCGATTCGGTGACCGTCAGCTGGCCGCCCGGCCCGCCCATATCGGTTTTCACCCAGCCCGGATGCAGGATCAGCACGATCACGCCCTTGGGCTTGAGATCGATGCTCAGCGATTTGCCCACAGCGTTGAGCGCCGCCTTGGAAGCGCGGTAAGCGTACATCCCGCCCGACGTATTGTCGGCGATAGAGCCCATGCGGGTTGATTGCAGCGCAATCACCTTGAGCTGGCTGCGCGCCACCTGGTCGGCGAACGCTTCGGCCAGCGCCAGCGGCGCCTGAGCGTTGATCTGCATGGCGGTGATGAAATCCTCGCCGGCGGCGGAGCCGAACCCGGCGCGGCTCATCACGCCGGCATTGGCGAACACGATGTCCAGCGGGCCGCTGACCTTCGACTGCAAGGCTTTGGCCGCGCCGGGATCGCTGGCGTCATAGGCCTCGATGCGCAGGCGCCCGTCGCCGGGGTCAAGCGATTTGAGGTCTGCAGCGCCCTGGGGATCGCGCACGGCGGCGGTGACGGTCCAGCCGCGCTGCAAGAGCTGGCGGACATGTTCCAGGCCAAGGCCGCGATTGGCGCCGGTGATCAGGGCATGGGGCATGGGGCGATCCTTCCGATAAAGGGACGTTTTGGCGTCCTTGCGTGCTGGCGCGCACATGACCACAGCCCCGATGACAGGTCCAGACGCCGCGCAGCGCTTGAACGGTACGGCGGGCGCAGTAGTGTGCGGCCAGTCATCTTTCCTTGGAGGCGCGCCGCTTCGCGCGCGCCCCACACTCCGGGAGCCGCCGGTCATGAACGCTGTCGTCAGCGTCGCACACGCTTACAATCAGGACGCCTTCGAGAAGGCTGGACAAACCCTGTTCGCCAAGCGCTTCAAAGCCTGCGGGTCGGATGCGCAGAGCTATCTCCAGCAGGTCTGGAGCGACGCTCTGGCCGATGACATGTCTGGCCTGTCCATGGACGATGCGCTGGCCCTGGCCGCGGAGTTCTGGGCTTACGCTGCGGAGCGCCCGGGTGAAAAAATCAAGGTGCGCGTGCGCTGCGCCCAAGGCGCGGACGGGCGCGAGCTGGACCGCGATATTCTCGAGGTGATCGGTCAGGACCGCCCCTTCCTGGTGGATTCGGTAATGGGCGAGATCGCAGGCATGGGCCTGGATGTGCTGGCCATGTTCCATCCCATCGTCCAGGTGCGCCGCGATTCGGACGCCAACCGGGTCGGGAGCGGCGGGCGGGTGATCAAGGAATCCATGATCCAGGTGCATGTGGACCGGCTCTCGCCGGAGAGCCGCGCCCGCCTGGAGCAGGAGATCATGGCCGCCCTGATCGATCTGCGCGATGCGGTGGATGACTGGCAGGGCATGCTCGACCAGATGGACGAGGTGATCGGCCATATCGCCTCGGCGCCCACCAGTGCGCCCAAGGACGAGCTTGAGGAGTCGCTGGCCTTCCTGCGCTGGCTGCGCGAGGGCCATTTCACCTTCCTGGGCTGCCGGGACTATCGCTATATCGTGGGGCCGGACGGCAAGCTGGAACGCAAGGAGCCCGATATCGTGCCCGATTCCGGGCATGGCGTGTTGCGCGATCCCGACCGCAATGTGCTGCGCTCCACCGCCGAGCCGCTGCTCCTGAGCCCGGCCATCGAGGCGTATTTGCGCGCGCCGTCTCCGGTGATCGTCGCCAAGTCCAACATGAAAAGCCGCGTCCACCGGCGCGTCTACATGGACTATATCGGGGTCAAGCGTTACCGCAGCGACGGCTCGGTGATCGGCGAGACCCGGTTTGTGGGCCTGTTCACCTCCGACGCCTATGACCAGATGGCCCGCGAGGTGCCGCTGATCCGGCGCAAGGTGCGCCGGGTGATCGAGCGCTCGGGCAAGCCGGCGGGTTCGCACTCCTACAAGAAGCTCCAGAACATCGTGGAGAACTATCCGCGCGACGAGCTGTTCCAGACAGAGGAAGACGATCTGCTGCAGCTGGCGCTGGGCATTTTGCATCTCAATGACCGTCCGCGCACCAAGCTGTTCATGCGCCGCGACCAGTTTGACCGGTTCGTCTCCTGCCTGCTGTTCGTGCCGCGCGAGCGCTATAACTCCAAGGTTCGCGAACAGGCGGGCGAGCTGATCCGCGAGGCCTTCAACGGACGGCTGTCGGCCTTCTACCCCAATTTCGGCGACGGCCCGCTGGCGCGGGTCCATTTCATCATCGGCCTGGACCCGTTCAAGCATCCCGAGCCCGATCCGGCCGAGCTGGAGCGCCAGGTGGCCGAGCTGGCGCGCACCTGGGAGGACGAACTCAACGCCGCGGCGCGCGCCGCCTCCGACACGGCCCTGCGCCGGGCGGCGCTCAATTATCTGGACGGCTATTCGGCCGGCTATCGCGAGCGTTACAACGCCGCCGAGGCGCTGGCCGACATCCAGCGCATGGAGACCATCAGCGCCGACCGCCCCCTGGCTGCGCGCGCCTTCAACGCGCCGGGCGAGGGCGCCGGGCGCATGCGCCTGAAGCTCTACCGCCACGGCGAGCAGGTGGCCCTGTCTGAAGTCCTTCCCGTGCTGGAGAATCTGGGCCTGCATGTGCAGGCTGAATCGGGCTATGCCGTGCGCCGCAAGCGCGAGGGTGAGGACGCCGAAACCTTGTGGGTGCACGAGTTCGAGGCGCGCCTGACCACCGGCGCCATCAAGGACGCCGCCAGCGCCGCCGAGCCCTTCGAGGCGGCCCTGCTGGCGGTTCTGTCGGGCCAGGCCGAGGATGACGGCTTCAACCGGCTGGTGCTGGCCATCGGCGTGACCTGGCGCCAGGCCGCCTTCCTGCGCGCATGCGCGCGCTACCGCCAGCAATCGGGCCTGGACCCCTCCCAGTCCTTGCAGGAAGAAGCCTTCGCCGCCCATCCGGACATTGCGCGCGGGCTTCTGTCACTGGCGGAAACCCGGTTTGACCCGGCCCTCGAACTGGACCTCAAGGCGCGCGAGGCCAAGGCCAAATCCATCGCCCAGGAGCTGCGCGTCCAGCTCGATGCGGTGGAGAGTCTCGATCATGACCGGGCCCTGCGCCGCATACTGCGCCTGATCGAGGCGGTGCTGCGGACCAATTTCTACCAGACCGATGAACACGGCGCGCCCAAGCCCTGGATCTCGCTCAAGATCGCCAGCCGCAAGCTGCGCGACCTGCCCGAGCCCAAGCCCTATCGCGAGATTTTCGTGTGGAGCCCCCGGGTGGAAGGCGTGCATATCCGCTTCGGTCCGGTGGCGCGCGGCGGCTTGCGCTGGTCGGACCGGCGCGAGGATTTCCGCACCGAGGTGCTCGGTCTGGTCAAGGCCCAGCAGGTCAAGAACGCGGTCATCGTGCCGGTCGGCTCCAAGGGCGGGTTCTACGCCAAGCAATTGCCCGACCGCTCCGACCGCGAGGCCTGGCTCGCCGAAGGCCAGGAGGCCTACAAGGTGTTCCTGCGCGGGCTGCTGGACATCACCGACAACCTCTCCGAGGACGCGGTCAAGCGGCCCGGAAATGTGGTGTGCTGGGACGATGAGGATCCCTATCTCGTCGTCGCCGCCGACAAAGGCACGGCCACCTTTTCCGACATGGCCAACACCGTGGCCCAGAGCGAGTATGATTTCTGGCTCGGCGACGCCTTCGCCTCGGGCGGATCTGCGGGCTATGACCACAAGAAGATGGGCATCACCGCACGCGGCGCCTGGGTCTCGGTCCAGCGCCATTTCCGCGAGATGGGCAAGGACATCCAGACCGAACCCTTCACCGTGATCGGCGTGGGCGACATGTCCGGGGACGTGTTTGGCAATGGCATGCTGTTGTCCAAGCAGATCCGGTTGCTGGCCGCCTTCGACCATCGCGATATCTTCATTGATCCGGACCCGGCCGATCCGGCTGTCTCCTGGGCCGAGCGCGAGCGCCTGTTCAAGCTGCCCCGCTCCAGCTGGCAGGACTATGACGCCTCGCTGATCTCCAAGGGCGGCGGCGTGTTCTCCCGCTCAGCCAAGGCGATCACGCTCAATGACGCGATCCGCGCCCTCACCGGCCTTGAGGGCAAGACCGCTACGCCCAACGAGTTGATGCGCGCCCTGCTCAAAGCCGAGGCCGAGCTGATCTGGTTCGGCGGCATCGGCACCTATGTAAAGGCGTCCCAGGAACAGGACTATGAAGTGGGCGACCGGGCCAATGACCCGATCCGCATCAATGGCGCCGAACTGAAGGCCGCCGTCATCGGCGAGGGCGCCAATCTGGGCCTGACCCAGGCTGCGCGCATCGAATACGCCCGCAGCGGCGGGCGCTGCAATGCGGACTTCGTGGACAACTCGGCCGGAGTGGACAGCTCCGACCATGAGGTCAACATCAAGATTTTGCTCAACCCCATGGTCCGCGACGGCCAGATGGACCTGAAGGCGCGCAACGCCCTGCTGGAATCCATGACCGACGCGGTGGCCGAGCACGTGCTGGCGCATAATTACGACCAGTCCCTGGCGCTCACCATCGCGCGCGAGCACGCCGCCGAGGACATCGACGCCCATGAGCGCCTGATGGACCGGCTGGAGCGCGCCGGGCGCCTGGACCGCAAGGTGGAGGGCCTGCCCTCGGCCGAGCAGATCCGCGAGCTGAAAGAGCAGGGCCTGGGCCTGACCCGGCCCGAGATCGCGGTGCTGATCAGCTATGCCAAGATCACATTGTTTGATGAGATCGTGGCCTCCGGCGCGCCGGACGACCCCCATTTCACCGACATGCTGGTCACCTATTTCCCGCATCAGCTGGCCCGCCACGGCGAAGCCATGCAGGGCCACCGGCTGAAACGCGAGATCATCGCCACGCGCCTGGCCAATGACATGGTCAATCTGGGCGGCCCCACCTTCCTGTCGCGCGCCATCGAAAGCACGGGCGCATCGGCGGACGCCATCGCCCGCGCCTTCGAGGCGGGCCGGCGCATCTTCCGCTTCAAGGACTTCACCGACCGCATTAATGCGCTGGACAACCAGGCCCCCGCCTCGGTCCAGACCGCCTTGCATGACGAGGTGATCCGGTTGTTGCGCCGTCAGACCTACTGGCTGGCGCGCCGGGCCATGGGCGGCGAGGCGGTTCCGGTCGCCGATGTGATCGCGGCCTATCAGCCCGGCGTGGATGCGCTCAAGGCCATGGCCGACGACGTCATCTCGCCGTTTGACGCCGATGGCGTCGCCCACCGCATGGCCGGCTATGCCGAGCAGGGCGCGCCCGAAGACCTGGCGCGCGACGTGGCGCGGCTCAAGCCCCTGACCTCGTCCTCGGACGTGATCGATCTGGCGCGCGAGGCGTCCTGGCCGCTGGCCGCGGCGGCCTGTCTCTATCACGCCGTGGGCGCGCGCTTCCGGTTCGACGTCCTGCGCGGGGCGGGCGGCCAGCTCTCCTCCAGCCTGCACTGGGACCGCCTGGCCATGCGCCGCCTGATCGAGGACCTGTACGCCAGCCAGTACGCCCTGACCCATCAGATCATGGCCTATGCCGGCGAGGCGGGCGGGTCCCTGGCGGCCGGCGTGGAATCCCCGGACCGCAACTGGGCCGGGGAGCTGGTGGCCTCCTGGACCTCGCGTCATGACGCGGAGGTGGACCGGGCCGACCGCACGCTGGAGGAGCTGGGATCGTCGGGCGTGTGGGCGCTGTCAAAAGTGGCCATCGCTTCGACCCAGCTGCGCGAGCTGGCCACGCCTCAGACCGGTTCGTAGCCGCCTGCAGAACGGCGGCGCACGCCGAACACCTGCGCCAGCAGCTCTGCGTTCAGCGCAGCGCGGGGCGCGGCGTCGGCAGCCACCCGGCCCTGATCGAGCACGATCACCCGGTCGGCCCACAGCATCACAGCGTCCAGATCGTGCAGTGCGGCGATCACCGAACGGCCCAGATCGGCTTCGGCGCGCAGCACCGCCATGGCTTCATATTGATGACGCAGATCCAGCGCGGCGGCCGGTTCGTCCACAGCCAGCAGCGGCGCGCGCGCCGCCAGGGCGCGGGCCAGATGGGCGCGCGCCTGCTCACCGCCGGACAGGGCGTCCAATGGCCGGTCGGCCAGCGCCGCTGCGCCCGCCCGGGCCAGCGCGTCATCGACGATTGCCCGGTCCGCCTCAGCCAGCCGCTCATAGGGCGCGCCCGACCAGGCGAACCGGCCAAGGGCGGCCAGATCCTTGACCCGGATCGACCAGGCGCTGGCGCGCTCCTGGGCGAGCCAGGCCGCCTTGCGGCCCCGCTGGGTGGGCGAGAGCGTTTTCACATCCGTCCCGCCGAGCTGCGCCTCGCCTGCGCTCAAGGGCGCCAGGCCTGCAAGCGCGCGCAGCACTGTGGACTTGCCCGCGCCATTGGGTCCAGCCAGCGCCACCAGCTCGCCGGGCGAAACAGACAGGCTCACCTCCTCCAGCACGCACCGTCCGCCCAGCGTGACGCTGGCGTGGATGAGGGCCCCCGCGCTCATCGTCCTATGCTCCGGCTGCGCGCGGCGATCCAGATGAAGGCGGGTGCGCCCACCAGCGCAGCGGCGACGCCGAGCTTGAGCTCCTGGGGGAAGGGCGCCAGGCGCAAGGCAAGATCGGCGAGCGCCAGCAGCGCGCCCGCGGCCAGCGCGCTGGGCAGGACCAGGTCGCCGGGATCATGACGCACCAGCGGGCGCACCAGATGCGGGGCGACAATGCCGACAAAGCCGATAATCCCGGCCACCGCCACCGCTCCGCCGGTCAGGAGCGCGCTGGCGATAATGGCGCACAGCCGGGTGCGGGTGATGTCCGCCCCCAGGCTCGCCGCCGTCTCCTCGCCCAGCGTCAGGGCGCGCAGCCCCGGCAGGGCGAACACGGCGATGACGGCGCCGGCGATCCAGAAGGGCGCGGCCAGCGCCAGATCGGCGAAGGACCGGTTGGCCACCGAGCCCATGAGCCAGTTGACCAGATCACTTAAGGTGAAAGGCGTGGGCGCCAGATTCATCGCCAGCGCGCTCAGCGCCCCGGCAAAACTCGACAGCCCCACCCCCGCCAGGATGAGCTGCACCACCGACAGGCGCGTGGCGGCGAGCCCGGCCAGCACCGCTGCGGCCAGGCCCGCAAACGCGATCGCCATGACCGGCACGGCGAAAGCGCTGAGCGCCGAAAGGCCGAACCAGATGGCGATCACCGCGCCCAGCGCCGCCATGGCGCTGACGCCCAGCACGCCCGGATCAGCCAGCGGATTGCGCAAGAGACCCTGCAGCAACGCCCCTGACGCGCCCAGCGCCGCACCGGTGAGGAAGGCCGCCAGCACGCGCGGCAGGCGGATCTCCAGAACGATCAGGCGCGCGCCGTCCGGTCCCGCGCCGATGAGCCCGGCCAGCGTATCGGCAAGCGAGAGCGGCGCGCTGCCCGCCATCAGCCCGGCGAGGATCGCAGCCAGCCCCGTCAGCGCCAGCACGCCATTGAGTTGAAGCCGCGTCATGAGCCCGGCTCCAGCAGGCTGTCGGCCTGCTCGCGCACCTGCCGGGCGGCTTCAGCCAGCGTCCAGTGGCCGCAGCCGATCATGGCGCCGCCGAGATGAATGACCGGCGTGCGCTCCAGAAGGCGTGTGAGCACCGGATGGCGGGTCTGGCTCCAGTGATCGGCGGCGATGTCGGGCTGGTCGAAAAATCCGGTGATGATCAGTTCGGGCGGGTCCAGCACCAGCGCCTCCAGCGGCAGGCTGGTCCAGCCGATAGCGCCATCGCTGGCGGCGGCGTTCTCCAGCCCCGCCGCCTCGATCATGGCATGGATCAGCGTGCCCGAACCGGTGGTGACGCCGCCCGGCGTCAGATATAACGCGCGCGCGCGCGCGCCCGGCCTGGCGGCGGCGGCGAGATCGGCGCGCATTTGTGCGATCAGGGCCGTCCCGCGCTCACCTTGACCCAGCGCTTGCGCGGTGCGGGCGATGACCGCTTCCATATCCTCGAAACTGCCCGCATAGCCCAGATCATGTACGGCGAGCCCGGCGCGGGCGTAGAAGCCTTGCGCGCGCACGCCGCCGCCAAAACTGCGCACGATGAGATCGGGATGGAGCGCCAGCACGTCCTCGGCGTTGTCGCGCACCCGGCGCAATCCGGCCGCACGCGCGCGCAGGGCGGAATGGGCGTCATCGGGACCGGTGGCGAGGCCGGCGATCTGGTCCCGGTCGGCCAGCGCCAGCACGTATTGATCGGCGCAGAAATCAAGGGAGACAACGCGCGGGCGCTCACCCGCACCGGCCGGGCCGGTGAGGATGAGGGCGGCCAGAGCCGCCAGAACGCCCGCGCGCTGCACCATCTTCACTCCCTAGCGCGACAGCCTGACGCCCACCCAGGCCGAGCGGCCCGGCGTGCCGAAGCCGAACACCTGCTGGTAATGGCGGTCGAGCAGGTTCTCCACCCGGCCATAGAGCTGCAAACGCGGCGTCAGCTGGTAATGGGCGTTGAAGTCCAGACGCGTCCAGGCGCCCGCAGTCCCGAAGGAGTCGGTTTCCGAGCTGTTATAGCGTCCCGAAAGCGTGGCGCCCCAGAGCTCCTGGGTATAGCTCAGCGCCGCATCGGCGGTATGGCGCGGCAGGCGGGCCAGCCGGTTTCCATCGCCGTCCTCGGCCTCCAGCCAGGTATAGCTGGCGCTGGCGCTCCAGCCCTGCGCCAGCCGCACCCGGGCGCCCAGCTCCACGCCGGACGTGTCGGCCCTGGCGATATTCTCGTATCCGCCGGCGGCGAAGGAGAAATCGATGAGGTCGGTGATGTCCTGGGCGAACCAGGTCGCCTCCAGCATCACCGCGCCGCCGGCCAGCGCCAGATCGGCGCCGATATCATAGCCTGCACTGCGTTCGGCCTTCAGGTCCGTGTTGGGTCCCGCGGCCCCGCAGCAGAAAAAGGTGGTCTGGAAAATACTCGGCGCCTTGAAACCCGTGCCGGCATTGGCGCGCAGGCGCAGCGTACCGGCCGCCTGGACCGAGGCGCTGACGCGCCCGGTGGTGGCCCCGCCATAGCGGTCGGATTCATCACGGCGCACGCCGCCGGTCAGCACCACGCCCTCAGCCGGGCGCAGCTCGCCCAGCACGAACAGGCCCTCCTGCCGCGAGCTTTCGCCATCGGCCTTGGAGCGCTCCAGATCCAGCCCCGCCGCCAGGCGGTGGCCCGCCTGAAGCGTCCAGGCCCCGTCCAGGCGCCCGGTCACGCGCTCGCCGCGCGCATCAAAGGAAAACGCGCCATTGGCGAAGGCGTCACGCTCGATATCGGCATAGCCGATCAGGGCCGAGGTGGTGAGGGAGTCACCGGCGAAGCTGTTGGACCAGCGCAGCGAGGCCGAGCGGTCGCGGGTCTTGTCGAATTCGTCGCCATCTTCAACGCCGGTGACCGCGCCGAACGAGTCGTATTCGGTGCGCGCGCGGGTCTGGCGGGCCGCCAAATCCAGCTGCCCGGCTTCACCCAGCTCCAGCCGTCCGCTGGCGTGCAGCGTCACGGCGTCGAACCGGTCGCGCTCGGTATTGCCGTCGCGCTCGTCAGCCTTGGAGATGCCCCCCGTGGCCGTGCTGGTGACGCCCAGACGCAGGGCGCCCGGCTCGCCGGAGGCTTCAAAGGCCGCGCCCCCGCGCAGCGTGTCGAACGAGCCGGCCTCAACAAATCCGCTCACGCCGGTTCCCGGCGCGGCGCGGCGGGTCTCGATGGCGACCACGCCGCCAATGGCGTCCGACCCCCACAGCACCGACTGAGCGCCGCGCAGCACCTCGATGCGCTCCACCGCGTCCGGGTCCAGCGCCGCGAAATTATAGGCGCCGCCCGGCGAGGTGGCGTCATTGACCGGCACGCCGTCGATCAGCACCAGGGTCTGGCCGCCCGAGGCGCCGCGAATGCGCACCGTGGAGGCGCCGCCGAACGCGCCGGTCTGATTGATGGTGACGCCCGGCGCCGCAGCCAGCGTCTCCACCAGAAAGGCGGTCTGGTCCAGTTCGGTCCGTCCGATCACGGTCAGGGCCGTCCCGCTCTCGCGCGCCAGCACCGGCAGGCG
Source organism: Alkalicaulis satelles (assembly GCF_008630495.1). Taxonomy (GTDB): domain Bacteria; phylum Pseudomonadota; class Alphaproteobacteria; order Caulobacterales; family Maricaulaceae; genus Oceanicaulis; species Oceanicaulis satelles. The sequence continues at coordinate 746,537 of NZ_VWOJ01000002.1, read as the reverse complement.
CACGGAGGTCACCTTGATCACGTCGGACGTTTCAGATGTTTGAGTGTCAGCCGCCGGCGCGCCTTGCGCCAGCGTCAGGGCCGCAAGGCCCGCAAGGGTGAGGGTCATGTCAGACTCATCCCGATGATGCGCAATCGTGCGGGAGTGAGCGCCCCGCCGCCGCGACTTGTTGAACACCGCGCGCCGGGGAATGCAGACAAGGGCAAACACCGGCGCTCACGCGCTTATCGGTGTCGTTTCACGTGGGATGAACCCGCGCCGGCCTTGGCGTTTTCCCGCGCCCGGTCCGCACGACGTGACGGCAGGTCTCCTGGCTTGCAGATCAACGCGCGTCCGCCGCCTTCCCGAAGCCTTGCGGCCCAGTGGCGATGCTGGCGGACGCCCTCCCTGCTCACAGTTGCGGGTACAGCCCCGGACCTGGAGGCGTTCAGGCCTCCGCACCGGTGTTCCCTCTTTCACCCGCTCGCGCGGGACCGTCGGGGCGCAGGCTTAGGCCCCGTGCGGCTATGCGTCAAGCGTGGCCGGGCGCAGCGCTGCCCGCGCACCCTGTCCGGACATATGAAGTCAGAGCCGATTGCCTTCCCCTGCATCCGGCGCTAGACCCCTTGCCATTGCATTTGTGCGCCTGCGAAGCGGGCGCGGCGGCTCACTTTCCAACCCTCAAGGGGATTAGCTCACATGGCTCGCAAGAAGATCGCCCTGATCGGCGCCGGCATGATCGGCGGCACGCTCGCTCACATCTGCGCCCGCGAGGAGCTGGGCGATGTGGTGCTGATGGATCTGGCCGAGGGCGTGGCCAAGGGCAAGGCGCTCGATCTGGCCCAGGCCAGCCCGGTGTTCGGCAAGGACAGCGCCCTGTCTGGCGGCTCGGTGGAGGATTACGCCCCCATCGCCGGCGCCGATGTGTGCATCGTCACCGCCGGCGTGCCGCGCAAGCCGGGCATGAGCCGCGATGACCTGCTGGGCATCAATCTGAAAGTCATGAAATCGGTGGGCGCGGGCATCAAGGCCCACGCGCCGGACGCCTTCGTGATTTGCATCACCAATCCGCTGGACGCCATGGTGTGGGCGCTGCGCGAGTTTTCCGGCCTGCCTCACGAGAAGGTGGTGGGCATGGCCGGCGTGCTGGATTCGGCGCGCTTCCGCTGGTTCCTGGCCGAGGAGTTCGGCGTCTCGGTGGAGGACGTGACCGCCTTCGTCATGGGCGGGCATGGCGACACCATGGTGCCGCTGACGCGCTATTCCACCGTGGCGGGCATTCCGGTGCCGGACATGATCAAGATGGGCTGGTCGACCCAGGAGCGCATTGACGCCATCGTCCAGCGCACCCGCTCGGGCGGCGGCGAGATCGTCCAGCTGCTGGGCACCGGCTCGGCCTTCTACGCCCCGGCCGAAAGCGCCGTGGCCATGGCCAAATCCTATCTCAACGACAAGAAGCGCATCCTGCCCTGCGCAGCCCATCTGACCGGCCAGTTCGGCGTGGACGGCATGTATGTCGGCGTGCCCATCGTGATCGGCGCGGGCGGCGTGGAAAAGATCGTCGAGATCAGCCTCAACGCCGACGAAAAGGCCATGTTCGACCACTCGGTGGACTCGGTGAAGGGTCTGGTGGAAGCCTGCAAGGGCATTGATCCGGAACTGGCCTGAACCTTTCCTCCCCCGTTTGCGGGGGAGGTGTCAGCGAAGCGGACGGAGGGGGGAGGCCGCACGTTCAAAGTTTGATGATGCGTGCTCCGCCGCTGCCCCCCTCGGTCCTTCGGACCACTCCCCCCGCATGCGGGGGGAGGAACCCCATTCGAGGAACCCGCCATGCCCCTCAATATCGCCGTTCTGGGCGCCACCGGTGCGGTCGGCGCGGAAATGCTCACCATCCTGGCCGAGCGCCTGTTCCCGGCTGAAACTGTCCATGCGCTGGCCAGCCGCAAGTCCATCGGGCGTGAGGTCTCCTATGGCGAGCGCACGCTGAAGATCAAGGACGCCGAGACCTTCGACTACGCAAGCGTCGATCTGGTGCTGATGAGCGCGGGCGGCGATCTGTCGAAAGACATGGCGCCGAAAATCGCCGCGGCCGGCGCGCTGGTGATCGACAACTCCAGCGCCTGGCGCATGGATCCGGACGTACCGCTGGCGGTGCCGGAGGTGAACCCGGACGTGCTCGGCCAGCGGCCGAAAAAGAACATCATCGCCAATCCCAATTGCTCGACCATCCAGACCGTGGTGGCGCTCAAGCCCATTCATGATGCGGCCGGCATCGCGCGCGCCAGCGTGGCGACCTATCAGTCGGTCTCCGGCGCGGGCAAGGAGGCCATGGACGAGCTGTGGACCCAGACCCGGGGCATTTTCGTCAATGACGAGGTGACCCCTGAGCATTTCATCAAGCAGATCGCGTTCAACGTGATCCCCAAGATCGATGTCTTCCTGGACGATGGCTCCACCAAGGAAGAGTGGAAGATGACGGCCGAGACCCAGAAAATTCTCGACCCCTCCATCCGCCTGTTCGCCACCTGCGTGCGCGTGCCGGTGTTCGTGGGCCATTGCGTGGCCGCACATCTGGAGCTGGACCGGCCCTTGAGCCCGGCCAAGGCCCGCTCGATCCTGCGCGAGGCGCCGGGCCTGATGGTGGTCGACCGCGCCGACGAGGATGATCCCCAGCTGGTCACCCCCATCGAGAGCGTGGGCGAATTCGCCACCTTCGTCAGCCGTATCCGCAAGGACCCCACCGTGGAGAACGGGCTGGCCCTGTGGATCGTGTCCGACAATCTGCGCAAGGGCGCCGCGCTCAACGCCGTCCAGATCGCCGAGACCTGCCTGAATGCGGGCTGGCTGAAGGGGCGGTGACCGGGCAGGAAAACCGGCTTTTGCGTTGATCGCCCCGGCAGGCTCTTCTAGGCTCGCGCGTGACGCGAATGGAGAGCCCCATGCTCGCAACACTTTTGCTTCTGACAGCAGGCGTGACGGAACACAGCTGCGACATCCATTTCCCCGAAGGCCAGAACCGGCCCCAGGCGGTCTGCGCAGATGCATCAGCGCAAGCCGCACTGGATCAGCGCCTGGCCGGCGTGCGCCTGCCGCGCGATCTGCAGGGCGCCCCGCCCGTCACGGCGGCGCTGACGCCTGACGCGGATGGCGGCTGGCGGATCCCAACTCAGAGACTGGCGGGTCCGGGATTTGCGATCCCCGCTCAAGCCGTCGGCCGGGGCTGGCACCCGGCCGCCTGCGCCGTGGCCGCGAATGTAAGGCCGAACGGCCGCAGCTCGGATTTACGCGTCGAATGCGCCTTCGGCGCGCCGCCGGGCGAGATGGATTCCCGGCATGTCAGTCTGGCCACATCCGACTACCGCAACGCCGTGAGCCGCTGGCTGCGCGCCCAACGCTTCCTGCCCGGCGATGACGGAGCATGCTTCTCCACCTTGCTGGTGGTCGAGATCAACCATCACGCCTGGGATGAGGCGCTCGAAGAAGGCTGGGCCACGGAGCCTGAGGCCGCCGCGCTGTGCGGACGCTGACGCCTTAGCCCGTAAACGGCGGCGCCTGGCGCGGCTTGGGCGCCTGGAAGGCGCGCTCCGCGCGGCGGGGCGGATAGATCAGCGACAGGGTCGAGCCCAGCGTGTAGTAGGAGCGCAGGAAACGGAAACCCATATAGAGCGGCAGCACCCATAACAGGTCAAAACGCCGCCAGACGATCAGCACGGTCAGCGCCAGAATGAACGGCATGCCCAGGATCACCGCCACCACGGTGGCGAAATCGGGGTGGCCGTAAACGCCCCCGAAAATGAAGAACACGATCAGCCCGTAGATCAGCAGCGGCGTCATCATCGCCCGGCGCGCGCCATTGAGCAGTGTGAAGGGCAAAACCACGCACCCGATGATCGAGCCGTTGCGGAACAGCGCGGTGCGGTTATGGGCGGTCACGTGGTAGAGCGAGCGGAACCAGCGCGTGCGCTGCTCGCGCAGGAAAGCCAGCGTGTCGGGCGTCTCGGTATAGAATTTCGCACGCGGGTCGGAGACCATCCGCCAGCCCAGGCTGGTCATGGCCAGGGTGATGTCGGTGTCCTCGCCATTCATGCCCTCGGTGAAACCGCCCGCCTCGTCCAGCGCGCGCCGGCGATAGATCACGAACATGCCCGGCAGGCCGAAAATCCCGCCGAAAGCCCCAAAGCTCACCTGCACGAAGCCGTGGCGCAACAAGACCTCGATGGCGCGCACCTTGGAGAGCAGGCCCTCATCCTCCTGGGGCAGGGGCAGGCCGCCCACCCCGCCGACCTTGGAATTGGCGAAATGGCGCATGGCGGTACGGATGGCGTCCGGCCCGATCATGGTGTCGGCGTCAATGCGCACCACATACTCGTCCTCGATGAGATCGAGCCCGCGATTGAGCGCCTTGGCCTTTCCGGGAATGGTGCTGACGTCCACCGTCCAGCCTGCCAGATGAAGGCATCCGCCCAGCGTGGTTTCTGCCAGCCGGGCGGTGGCGTCGGTGGAGCAGTTCTCCATCACCACCACCCGCACCGGCCCGTCATAACGCTGCGCGGCGGCGTCCACCGCCAGCAGGGTCTCGCGGATCTGGTGGGCCTCGTTATGAGCCGGCACCAGCACGGTGACCGGCGGGGCGTAGGCGCGCCGGCGCGAGACCATATTGCGCATCCAGCCGATGGTGGCCAGCTGGCCGGTCATCAGCTGCTGGGCCAGGAACACGCCCGGCCCCATCCCGCCCAACAGCGCGATGGAGCGCACATAGCCCGCCTCGTCGGCATAGACCGTGGCCACAATGATCGCGATCACCGCGGCGATGCCCGCCGCAATCAACAGCACCGCGTATTCATGGATCTTGCCGGTGCGCAGATTGGCCACGCCGGAATCCACCGGCAGGCGCGCATTGGAGATGAGGGTGTGGGGAAAGATGGCCAGCCCCGCCATGCCGGCCAGGAATTGCTGGAAATGGATCGGCCAGACCGCGTCCACAAAGCGCCAACTGGCCCACGCCGCACCGTCAATGACCGCGCAAGCCAGGGTGAACTTCAACACAAACAGCCCGCCCAGCCTCATGCGCGTCAGCCGCGAGCCATAGGCGAAAATGGCATAGGTCAGGAAGAAGGACAGGATGAAGCTGCGCACCGGCAGCATGACATTCACCCGGTCGGCGGTGAACAGCACATAATCGCGCGCCACAGGCAGATTGAGCACGCCGGTCTGGACCAGCTCGGGCAGGGCCAGGACGATCACCGCCACGAAGGCGAATGTGACCAGCGCCACGTCCTGCACCGAGCGCGGCCGCGCGACAGACACCGCCTTGGGCGCGGAATCCACGGATCGGAAAAAATCCGCCGCACGGCCCTGATCGTCCAGCGCCTGGCGTGCAGGACGCGATTTGACGGCAGCCTCGCGCGGCGCATCGGGCCGTGTGCGCGCCTTGATCTCATCGTCCATGGCAGGCCCCCTCGCCTGAAAATCGCCCAATCTGCGCCCCTTCAACTCCCCATTCGGGCGCGATGACCCTATCTTAACGCCGCATTAACCGGCAAAATAAAGGCGAAACTGATATCGGGCCGGGCCAGGGCCGAAATTCTTTGAGGGGGACCCCATGCGCAACACCATCGCAGCCGCCGGCCTGGCGCTGGCCGCAAGCGCAGCGGCCGAGGCCCAGCAAGGCCGGTTCGAGTTCACGTCCGACACCATGATCGCGCGTGATGATCCGTTCGCGCCGGACGAGGCGCTGGACGCCGGACCGGGCGGCCAGCCGTTCGGCCTGGCCACGGGATTTGACTCCAATAACTGGGCGCGCTGGGTGCAGCCCCTGTCGGGCCGCCAGGTGCTGCGCTTCGAGCAACAAGCGCGCGTGCGCAGCTTCTTCGACCGCGACGGGCTGGACTCTGTCCTGCTCACCCCGCGCATCCAGTACTGGAACACCACCCAGGACAATACGATCCAGTTCCGCATCCATGCCGCCTACAGCCATTTGTCGCGCAGCGGCTCGACCCACTGGACCCGGCCCGAGGCCGAGGCCCAGCTGCGCTGGCGCCCGCGCGGCGACCGCACGCTGGAAACCGTGGGCCGGCTGCGGCTGAACGCCTATGACTTCCGCAGCGCGCCTTTGCAGGGGCTCAGCTCCACACGCGTGCGCGCCGGACTGGAGCAATACTGGCGCGCGCCGGACGACGCCTGGGAAGTGCGCCTGTCGGCTTTTCGCGAAAGCGCGGATGCGGACGAGCGGCGCTTTTCCTTTGACGAGACCCGCGTGGGCGCGGGCGTGAGCTGGCGCGCGGGCGACCGCACCACGCTGGGCCTGGCCGCCGATTACCGCATGCGCGACTATCGCGGCGCCTTCTCCCAGGCCCTGCCGGTCAACCGCGAGGACCGCCGCCTGCTGGCCGAAGCGCGCGTGGAACGCCAGATCAGCGAGCGCGCGAGCCTGTTCGCAGCGGCCGGTTATCTCGACAATGACTCCAATATCGCCGCGCGCGATTATGGCGGTCCAGCCTGGCGGGCCGGGTTGCGGTTCCGGTTCTGACAACCCGAGTGGCGGACCATTCTGACACAAAGGCGCCTTAATATTACCCGCCAGGCGCCTAATTCGGGTCGCGTGGGGGCCTCATTGGGCGGCGAGACAAGTATGGTGAATTCTCTCTTAACGCCGGGGGCGGGCGAGAGCGACAAAGAGAGCTCAGGGGCTGATCATGAAATCCAGCAAAGAAGACAGACGCCGCTTTCCGTGGTTTTCCGCCTCGCTTGGCGTGATTGCACTGGCGAGCGTGGCGACCTTGTTTGTTTCCGGCCAGCTCAATGCCGGCCAGGGCGATTTCGGCCTGTTCGTCACCCGCATGGCCGAGCGCGTCACCAACGCCCAGGCGGTGATCGGCGTGGAGGGCCGCCACCGCATCAAGTTTGAGGACGCGGGCGCTGACAGCGGCGTCGTTGTCGCGGGCTTCCCCTCGTTCGGCTCTGTGACCCTGCCCCTGGTGCGCGACCAGGCCCCGCGCGCCGTGCGTCTGGTGCTGACCGGCGAACAGGATGTGGGGCCGGACACGGTCACCGCCCTGCAGGTGACGGTCAATGGCCGGCGCGTGATGGAACGTCGCCTGACGCCGGGCCGGCGCAATTTCAACTGGGTGTTCGACCTGACCCAGGAACTGGCCGGCGCTCCCAATGCCCGCGTGGCCTTCAATCTCAGCGGCGACCTGCCTGAAGACCTCTGCCATAACGAGCGCTCCATGGGCGCCATGGTGTCCTTCGCCGCCCAGTCCGGCCTTGAAGTGGATCTCGAGGGTCCGCTGAGCTCGGTGCGCGACGTGATGGCCCTGACCCCCCACCGCGTGACCCTGGCGCTGGACGAAGGCGAAGCCTGGTTTGAACTGGGCGTGCGCCTGGCCGCGCGCCTGGCCCGCAATGGCTATCAGATCGATATCGTCGATCTGGCCACCGCCGCGGCGGACGTGCGTCCTGATACGCGCGGTCTGATCCTGGCCGCCTCTCCCGAAGCCCTGCGCCGGGCCGGCTTCTCGCCTGTGCGCGAGCGCGCACCGGCGGGTGCGGGCCTGTACCGCCGCGCCGGCTCCACCATGGTGGCGGTTCTGGACGCCAGCCGGTTTGAAACCGTCGACTTCCTGACCAGCGAGCTGGCGGCCATCGCCCGCGCTGACGTGATCGACCCTGTGGCTTTCGATGTGCTGGGCCCCGAGTCCGCCCATACGCCGCTGTCCGCCTTTGGCGCCGACACCTCGGTCCAGAACATCGCCAACAGCCGCAACTGGCGCGTGGATTACGCCCTCTCCGACCTGCCGGGCGGACGCCTGCCGCAAGCCGTGGCGCTGGATCTGCGCCTGCCGGAAGGCCCGGACGGCTACACCAATCTCATCCACACCCTGCTCAATGGCGAGATGATCGATTCACGCCGTCTGCAGCCGGGCATGGAGAACCGTTTCACCGTCAATCTGCCCGCTCATCTCCAGGGTCTGGGCAATGCGCTGGAAATCCGCCTGCAGCGCCACAGGGACGTGGGCGGTTGCGCCATCGCCCAACAGCGCTATCCGGTGCAACTGAGTGCTGACAGCGCCCTGGTGTTCGACCAGGGCGAGGGCGCGGCGGGCTTTACCGCCCTGCCGCCGGCTTTCGCCAACGGGCTTGTGGTGCGCCTGCCCGGCGATCTGGAGGGCGCCGAGCGTCTGACCACTGCACGGGTGACCGCCGAGGCGCTGGCGCGCTTCGCGCCGCGCAACACGGCGCTGGAGTTTGAGTTCACCTCTTTGGACAATGGCGCCAGCGGGCGTATCACCCGCCCCTTCCTGGCGATCAATAACGCGCCGTCCAACGCCGAGGCGCCGCTGCGCATCATCGGCGACCGGGTGGCGATGGATTCGCGCGCCGACGTGCGCGATCTGACCAATCTCGCCCTTGTGCAATTCGCACGCGCCCGCCTCAATCCGGGCGCGCCCGAGGACGAGGCGCCGCGCTATGTGCAGGGCCTGATGGTGCACGCTATTGAAGATGCGCCCTCGCTTCTGGGCGCAGCCTTCGGGCGGGAGTTTGTGAGCATCGTCCATGCTGACGGCGAAGCGGTCGTTCCGCGCACCGCCTCCGTGGCCGGCATGAATGCGGTGCTGCCGAGAGGCTAGACGATCAGGCCAGCGCCTTGAGCTGTTCGCGGGTGAGGCCGGCGGGAATCACCGTGACCGGAATCACCCGCTCGTCGAACAGGCCCTTGCCGCGCGCCAGCCCCGCCACCAGCGGACCGGGCCCGTCGCCTTCGGGCGCAGCGCCCAGCACCAGGATGGCGATGGCGTCATCCTCACTGATCAGCTTGCGCAATTCATCCAGCATGACGCCCTCGCGCAAGATCACCTCCGGGCGCGCGCCGGTGACCTCCTCCACGTCTTCGGCCAGGCATTCCAGCGCCGTTTCGGCCCGGGTCAGCGCCTCGGCGCGCATGGCCTCGCCCACGCCCAGCCACAGCTCGCCCGAGCCGTCGGCTTCCGCCACCGCCAGGATCGTCACCGCTCCGCCGGTATTGCGCGCCCGGCGCGCAGCGAAGTATGCAGCCATCCGGCTCTCGTCCGAGCCGTCGGCGACCAGAAGGAATTTGCGCGTCATGGTCATGGAAACAACGGTGGCCTGTTCGCGCGCCCGGAGCAAGAGCGGGCGCGCGTCATGAGGTCAGACGCCCCGCTGATCGTCATGGAAGTGCGCCGCTCGCCGTTTGCGCCCACGCGCACGCTCAGCCTCTATCGCGACCGGATGGACCTGTCGGACAAGGGTTCGCTGGCCCTGCGCATTGATCTGGCCCAGGTTACAGAAGTGCGCCTGACCGTGGAGCCTGCGCCGGGCGTGAAGGGCGCCGCGCTGGTGGTGTGCCGGGTGCGCGCGGGCGGCAAGACCATGGCTTTCGCCTCGCGCCGCCTGCGGCCCGATGGCGGGTGGAGCGATGAAAGCTATGCCTTCCGCCGCGCGCTGACCGGCCTGCATGACGCGCTGAGGCCGCGATTTGGCGAAATCGCCTTCCGCGAAGGCCCGTCCTTGCGCGCCCGGCTGATCCTGTCAGGGACCGGCGCTGCGCTGGCGGCGGGCGCCGTGCTGTTTTCCGGATTTATGCTGTTTGAGCGCCAGGCCGGGCTGCTGGCCGTGATCGGCCTGCCCTTCGCCCTGACCGGCGGCGCCATCACCTGGATGTTCCGTCCGCGCGCCGACAAGGCCTATGACCCGGACGCCCTGATCCAGCGGTTTTCAGGATAGGCCTGCGACAAGGCGAGGTCGCGCGCCGCGCGCACATTCGCATCTGTGACATTTTCCGTGACGAAGCGGTCCACGGGCAAATCAAGGCCCAGCGCCTGAACCGCCATGGATTGCGCCTCCCACTGCCCGCCCACGGGCCAGGCGCATCCGGTTGAGGCAAAGGCCGAGACCCGCAGCGGCAAACAGCCCGTCAGGCAGGCATAGGCCTCGAACGGGCGGGTCACGGCGTCCGGCGCATCCAGCGGCGCTATGGGCACGCCGTCATAAATCTCGCCGCGATCCTCGGTGGCGTTCATCGTCTCGTAGTCGGCATCACTAAGCAGCGTCGCCCACACCCGCGCGGTCCCGCCGGGACGCCCCACCAGCGTGGCGGGCACCGAGCCATAGGCCGCCAGCCGGTTGGCGTAGGCCACGATATGGTCCGGCACGGTGATCTCGATCACCGGGATGGCCACATCATCCAGCTTGTGAGCGAATTTGCGCCGCAACTGGCCCGGCGCGGCGTTGGAGCCCACCGCAGCCACCGCGTGATACTCGCCCGCCTCGAACGCGCCCAGCTGTCGGCCGGTGAGCAACGCCTTCAGGCGCACAGCCTCCCGGCCCGTCTGCACGCGCCAGCCGCCAAACCCGCCCTCGCTGGACAGCAAGGGCCAGCTGGCGCCGTTGACGAAGATGAAGGCCTGCTGCGGGCGCGCGAAGGGATAGCTCAGCGCCCATTGCAGGCTCAGCGTGACCGGGTCGATCGCGCTCATGCGCGCTTCGCCTCGATCCAGTCGGCGATGACGGCCGAGCCGTCCACGCCGGAAAACCGCCGCAGCTCCTGCAGTCCTGTGGGCGAAGTGACGTTGATTTCAGTCAGATAGCGCCCGATCACATCAATGCCCACAAAAACGAGGCCCCGGCGCTTGAGCTCCGGGCCGATGATGGCGCAGATTTCCAGATCGCGCTCGGACAGAGCCGATTCCACCGCCTTGCCGCCCACATGCATATTGGCGCGCACCTCGCCCTCGGCCGGCACCCGGTTGATCGCCCCGATGGGTTCGCCATCGATCAGGATCACCCGCTTGTCGCCATTGCGCACGTCGGGCACGAAGGCCTGGGCCATCAGCGGATCACGGCTGACCTGCTGGAACAGCTCCACCAGCGAGGCGAGATTTTCCGCCGTGTCGCGGATGCGGAACACGCCCGCCCCGCCATTGCCGAACAGCGGCTTGACCACGATGTCGCGGTTATGGAAGGCGAAAAAGGCCCGGATTTCCTTTTCGTCCGAGCTGATCAGGGTCGGCGGCATCAGGCCTTCAAATTTGGTCACGAACAGTTTTTCAGGCGCATCGCGCACATGGCGCGGATCATTGACCACCAGCACGCCGGGCTGGAGATGCTCTAGGATGTGGGTGGAGGTGATATAGCTCATGTCAAAGGGCGGGTCCTGACGCAGGAAGACCACGTCCACGCCATGCAGGTCGAGCGTTTCCGGCGCCGACAGCTTCACATGCCCGCCCTGTACGCGCCTGAGGTCCTCGACCTTTTGCGCCTTTGCGCGCACCCGCCCGTCCTCGAAGCTGAGATGGCGCGGCTCATACACCCACAGCTCATGGCCGCGATTGAAGCATTCCAGCGCAATGTCGAAGGTGGAATCGGCGTTCACATCGACCCCGGTGATGGGGTCCATCTGGAAGGCGATGGTCAGCATGGGCGCGCTCCGGTCAAACAATGAGCGCTAGAGGTAGGCGATGGCGCGGCGCGATGGAAGGCGCTGGACTCTCCTGGCCCCCGCCCGCACTCTGGCCTCATCGCCATGACGAGGGGGGATGGCCTGGGGGGATGGGACTGGATGGACGCCGCCGCGCAAGGCTGGAGCGGGCTGCCCGGCTGGGTGCAGGGCGCGGTGCTGACGCTGGCGGGCGTGTATGCGCTGTGGGCGGTGCTGTTCGTGGCCCAGCGCCGGCTGATCTATTTCACCGACCCCACCCGCATCGCCCCCGCCGAGGCCGGCCTGACGCGCGCGCGAGAGACCGAGCTAAAGACCCGCGACGGCCAGACGCTGGTGCTGTGGCGCGCTGACCCGGCCTGGGAGGGCGCGCCTCATATCCTCTATCTGCACGGCAACAGGCGGGCGCTGTGGCGCCGGGCGCGCTTCTTTCGCATGTTCCTGGCCGCCGGCTGGGGCTTCACGGCGCTGGCCCACCGGGGCTTTAACGGCTCCACGGGACGTCCCGGCGAGCGGGTCAATGTGGCCGACGCCATTCTCACCCTCGACCAGCTCGCCTGCGAAGGCGTCGATCCCCAGGGCATTGTCATCTATGGCGAATCCATGGGCTCGGGCACGGCGGTGCAGGCCGCCGCAGTGCGGCCTGTGGGCGGGGTGATCCTGCATGCGCCCTATGACAGCTTCCGCGATATCGTGCGCGCGCGCACCGGCTGGATCCTGCCGCGCATGCTGTTCCGGGAGCGCTATGATTCCATCCGCCAGATCGCCCGCGTCACCGCGCCCATCCTGTGGCTGCATGGCGATGACGACCGGGTGATACCGCTCAGGCGCGGGCGCAGGCTCTATGACGCCGCGCAAGGGCCGAAATACGCCGCCCTGGTGAAGGGCGCCAACCATTTCGGCATCTATACCCAGCAGGTCTTCAACCAGCATATCCGGTTTTTCTGCGAAAGCGCCGCGCGCGCCAGCGCCGATCCGCGCGCCGAGGGCGAGATGAGCGTCATCGACCCGGTCATCCCCACCGAGGACGCCCGCCCCGAGCTGTGAGCGCTAGAGCGGCGCTTGCGCCCAGGCCACGAAGGGGCCGTTGAGATAGTCGGTTTCGGTCTTGCCGTAGCGGAAAGGACCGCCATCAGGACGCGTCACGGCGCCCCCCGCAGCGCTGAGCACGGCATGGCCTGCGCCGGTATCCCACTCCTTGGTGGGGCCGAAGCGCGGATACACGTCCGCAGCGCCTTCCGCCACCCGGCAGAATTTCAGCGACGAGCCGGCGCTCACCGCATCGGTAACACCCAGTTTCTCGGCGAAGCGGCGGGTTTGTTCGTCCGCGTGAGAGCGGCTCATCACAGCGGTCAGGCCGTTCGCCGGCGGCTGGCGCGTCGCGATGGGGCGGGCAGCGTCAGGATCGAAGGCGGCGCCCGGCGCCAGCTCTGCAGACGCCGCGCGCGCGCCGCCCAGCCAGATGCGCGACAGGGCCGGCGCGTAGACGCAGCCGGCCACCGGCGCGCGATCGCTGATGAGCGCGATATTGATGGTGAACTCATCATTTTTATTGATGAATTCCTTGGTGCCGTCGACCGGGTCCACCAGCAGGAATTCGCCTGCAATATCCGGGCGCAGGCCCGCCTCGAAGCTCTCTTCGGCCAGCACGGGCACGCCGGGCATCAGGCCTGCCAGTTCGTGCAGGATCACCGCTTCGGCGCGCTTGTCCGCCTCGGTCACGGGGGAGCGGTCGGATTTCTGCTCTGCCGAGAACTCACCGGCATAGACCTCCATCACCGGCACGGCGGCCTTGGCGCAGATGACCGCGAAGGCGCGCGCGAGCTGGTCGATATCGGTGATCATGACTTCTCCTTGCCGCCTGGCGCTCAGGCGCGCGCCGCTGCGCTGACCGCTGCGCAGATATCATCGACCACATGGGCCACCAGCTTGCGCTCGCCCTCGGCCATGACCCGGATGAGAGGCTCGGTGCCCGATTTGCGCACCAGCAGCCGGCCCTTGCCATTCAGGCGCGCCTCGCCCGCCGCGATGGCGGCCTGGACCGCGTCGGCGCCCAGCGGGTCGGCGCCGGGCGCATAGCGCACATTCTTCAGGATTTGCGGCGCCGGCGTGAACACGCGCATAAGCTGGCTGGCCTTCTTGCCGGACTCCACCAGCAGCGCCAGCACCTGCAGAGCGGCGATCAGCGCATCGCCCGTGGTGGCGAAATCGGACAGCACCAGATGGCCTGACTGCTCGCCGCCCAGATTGAAACCGCCCGCGCGCATGGCCTCGACCACATAGCGGTCGCCTACCTTGGCGCGCTCCATGCGGATGCCGGCCTCGGCGAGCGCTTTTTCCAGCCCGATATTGGTCATCACCGTGGTGACCACAGTGTCATGGGCCAGCCGCCCCGAGGCCTTGAAGGCCAGGGCGATGAGGCCGATCAGCTGATCGCCGTCAATGACCCGGCCGGTTTCGTCGCTGACGATCAGCCGGTCCGCATCGCCATCAAAGGCGATGCCGATATCAGCGCGGTATTTGAGCACCTGCTCGGCCATGGTCTGGGGCGAGACCGCGCCGCATTCCTCATTGATATTGAAGCCGTTGGGATCGATGTTCAGCGGCACCACGTCCGCGCCCAGCTCCCACAGAATGCGCGGGCCCACCTTGTAGGCCGCGCCATGGGCGCAATCGACCACGATGCGCAAATTCGACAGGCGCATGGCGCGCGGGAAGGTCGCCTTGACGATTTCCATATAGCGCGCGGCGGCGTCATCCACGCGCTTGGCCCGGCCCAGATCGGCGGGCGCGGCCAGCGCCTCGGCCGGATCGGAGTCCATCAGGGCCTCGATCTCCAGCTCGGCCGCGTCATCCAGCTTGAACCCGTCAGGGCCGAACAGCTTGATCCCGTTATCCTTGTAGGGGTTGTGCGAGGCGGTGATCATCACGCCCAGATCGGCGCGCAGCGAGCGCGTCAGCGTCGCCACAGCCGGGGTCGGCACCGGTCCGAACAGGGACACGTCCATCCCTGAGCTGGTGAAGCCCGCCGTCAGCGCGTTTTCCAGCATATAGCCCGACAGCCTTGTGTCCTTGCCGATCACCACTGAATGGCGCCCGCCCCCGGCGCGGCGGAAATAGCGCGACGCCGCCATGCCCAGGCGCAGCGCGGTTTCGGCCGTCATGGGGAAGCTGTTGGTCTCGCCGCGCACGCCGTCCGTGCCGAAATAGCGCTTGGTCATGAAGCTCTCCTGCGCGTCAGGTCCCAAGACCTGTCTGACTTATGGCTGATCCGCAAGACCGGCGCCAGTGCGCGGGTCTGCGCGCGCCCTCACGCATCGCTTGAACTTTTCCGCGCAAAAGCGGATTCTGCCGTCCATGAGCGAGGCTGCACCCCCTGACGACGCCGATCCGCTGGCCGAGGCCGGCGCCCGGCTTGAGCGCGCGGTTTCGGCTGTGGCCGCCCGCATGGACGGCCTGTCCCGGCGCGCCGGGGATGCGGGGGCGGAATCCGCCGCCGCCCGCAGCGCCGATGAAGACCGCGCCCGGCTCGCCGCCGCCCTGGACGAGGCGCGCGGGCGCGAGCACGAACTGGCCGGGGCCGCCCGGGACGCCAGCGCCGCGCTGGTCCAGGCCGAACAGGCGCTTCAGGCCCTGCTCGACGCCAAACCGGCGCCAGAAGACCCCGCGGTGGATGATGCGGAGGACGAGGCGTGAGCAAGGTCACGATTTCCCTCAATGGCCGCGCCTTCACCATTGGCTGCGAGGACGGCCAGCAGGCCTATCTGCGCGAGCTCGCCGCTCATCTGGACGGGCATGTGCGCGATCTGGCCGAGCGTGTCGGACAGATCGGCGATGTGCGCCTCCTGCTGATGGCCGCCCTGATCGTGGGCGACGAGCTGCGCGAGGCGCAGGGGCGCATCGAGGCGCTGGAGGAGGACCTGACCGAAACGCGCGGGCGCCTGTCCCAGGCCGAGGCGCGCAGGCGCGCCGACAGGGCGCGCGCCGCCGAAGCGATCAATACTGCAGCCGCCCGGCTGGAAGCGCTGGTTCAACCCGGCGCAAGCGATGAGCAAGACGCTTGAGGCCGGACCGGTTCAGCCCCATCTTCTGTAACGGCGGTAGCTCGTTCGTGCGCCAGGCCTTAACATCCCGGCGACCTTACATCTCTGAGAGGGAGCTGCCTCTGACGCGGACCGTGGTCCCCGTCACGCGGCGCCCACCTGGTTTACCGGGTCATCAGGGTTGGACAACGGCCAGCGGCGAAACCGGCGCCGCCACCTTTCCCCTTCCAAACAGGACAGGGGCATGCTGACCATCTGGCGCAAACAGCAGGCGCGCAAGCGCGCACTGAAAACCCGCCTGGCGGCTCACAAGGCCGATCCGCAAGCCGGCGAACGTCTGGCCGCCCGCTTCCCTGACGCCCTCTGGCCGCCGCTCCACAGCGTTGTGGCCGGCTACCGCCCGGTGCGCGGAGAGATCGACCCCGGCCCGCTGATGGAAACCTTCTGGTGCGAGCAGGCGCGCCTGGCCCTGCCCTGCGTCGACGGGCCGGACCAGCCACTGACATTCCGGGCCTGGGCGCCGGGCGATGAGCTGGAAACCGGCGCCTATGGCATCGAAACGCCCGGCGCGGGCGCGCAAACCCTCACCCCCGCCCTCATCCTGGTTCCCCTCCTGGCCTTCGATCATGAAGGCCGCCGGCTGGGCTATGGCGGGGGATATTATGACCGCACGCTGGCGTCCTTGCGCGCGCAAGGCCCCGTCACGGCGGTGGGTCTCGCCTATGCCGCCCAGCGCATGAAGCGCGTGCCCTGCGCGGGCCATGACATGCGCCTGGACTGGATCGTCACCGAAGAGGGCGCGCTGAAGGCGGGATCGTGAGTTCCGGCCCCCCTGCGACACAGTGCGGCGGTTGGCAAGCGCATGGCGCGCGCCTAGAAGCCTTGCCAGACTGAGGCCAAGGACGGGGTTCGCGCATGGCGGCGGTGACGGAACAGACTGTGCTTTCGGTGCGTCATTACACTGACCGGCTGTTCGCCTTCCGGGTGACGCGCCCGCAGAGCTTCCGCTTCCGCTCGGGCGAGTTCGTGATGCTGGGGCTTGAGGTGGACGGCAAGCCGCTTCTGCGCGCCTATTCGGTGGCCAGCCCCGCCTGGGACGAGGAGCTGGAATTCTTCTCCATCAAGGTGCCTGGCGGCCCGCTGACCTCGCGCCTCCAGCACATCCAGGTGGGCGACAGGATCCTTCTGGGAACCAAGTCGGTGGGCACTCTGGTGCTGGACGCGCTCGTGCCCGGAGAGCGGCTCTATCTTTTGTCCACCGGCACCGGCATCGCGCCCTTCGCCGCCGTCGTGCGCGACCCGGAAACCTATGAGCGCTTTTCCAAGGTGATCCTTACCCATACCTGCCGCGAAGCCGCAGAGCTGGATTATGGCCATGAGCTGGTGGCGGCGGCGCGCGCGGACGTTCTGGTGGGCGAGATGGCGTCCAAACAGCTCATCCACTACCCCACCACCACGCGCGAACCCTCAGAGCGCATGGGGCGCATCACCACGCTGATCGAATCTGGCGAACTCTTCAATGAACTGGGCGTGGCGCCGTTTGATCCGGCCCGCGACCGGGTGATGATCTGCGGCTCCATGGAGATGCTCGCCGACCTCAAGGCCCTGTGCGAAAAAGCCGGTCTGGAAGAAGGCTCCAACGCCCGCCCCGCCCATTATGTGGTTGAAAAGGCGTTTGTGGGGTAGGGGGCGCTTGCCTGAGTCTGAACGCGGGCGTTAATCTCGCGCATCAGGAGTGCAGGAGGGGCAAATGCTCGCACTGATCTTAGCGCTGACGCTGGCAGGCGGCCTTCCCGGCACAGAAGTTATCTGCACTCTCCTTGCAGAAAGCGAACAGCCAGATGGTGAGCGCGGGCCTGACCGGCTGTTGGCTGACTGCCCTGCCGGTCTTCCCGAAGCGGCAGACATACAACTGGCCGCCGACTCCGCCCTAGCGGCCATTTCATTGCCATTGCCGGAGCCAAGCAGGCGTTGGGGACCGCCTCCTCATATCGAAATTGCCGAAAATCTGGTCATGGTGCGCCATGAAGCGGGCTGGGCGCCAGCGTTGGGTCAAATTCTGGTCCGCGCAGAGCCGTTAATGCCGGTTTCGGCCGTAGAGATGGGTGCACGCCATATGGCCTGCGCCCTGGCGCTGCGGCCTGATTCCGCTGGCGTGCCGGTTGATCCCGAGGTCCATTGCGCTTCTGGGCGACAGACCCGGCGCGTTAGCCGTGTCACCAATCCCGCCATGCAGGATGCTGCAACCCGTATGCGGCTGGCCCCGGTGGAAATGCTCTACTGTCTCGATGAACAGGTCGCTGTGCGGGCCCTGGTTGTCTACCGGGACTCAAGCGCGAGAAACTCTGAAGGCCAGATACCTATATCCGATATCAACGCTCTTCCCAATTTGTGCGTCACGCCTGATTAGCCTGTTAGCCCCATCCATTTGCGCGGCAATGCTGGAACAACAGTTGAGACCTTCCGCCTCACCCCTCCACGATCACCTCGACGCGCACCGCGGCGTCGGGCGGGGCGGTCATCAGGGTGCGGAAGCGCTCTGACCCGCCGCCTGGCAGGGCGGTGGATTCCAGAACGACGCGCCATTCGGCCAGCACATTGCCGTGCTCATCCAGCGCCATGGCCTTGAGCGGCGCAGTACGGCGCAGGCGCGCTGTGGTGTTGCGCACCACGCCTTCCACGATCAGGGAGGGCGCGCCGTCCACATCTTCAAACATCGCGCCGAGATCTTCCACCTTCAGGCCTGTGGGATGGGTCTCCAGCCCCACAGCGGCATAGGCGCCCGCAGCATGCGGGAAGGCCGACACGATATCGGCGCGCAGGAACACCGCGCCAGCCAGCATGACCACCAGGGCGGCTGCCACGCCCGCCCAGCCCGCGCCTTCGGCGGCCAGGCGCGCCTTGCGGCGGCGGGCCTCGGCGCGCGCGCGCACGGCGGCGGCGGGCTTGTCCTTCAGGCTGGGCGCAGGCTCAGGCTCGGGCGCGGCGGGTTTGGGGCGCGGCTCGGCGGGTTCTGACAGCGTCAGCGCCTCGGCCTCCACCTGCCAGTGATGGCCACAGGACGCACAGCGCACCCGTCCGCCCCGCGCCTCCAGCGCGGCAGGCTCGACGCGGTATTTCGCATCACAGCTCGGACAGGTGACGATCATGGACGCACGGCTCGCTTTTCCTGCATAGTTGACGGCGAATCCTGCAACTTCGTACAGGCCCGCACCGCCGAGTGATGACCCCGACACCGCGCCCTTCACCGGACCTGACGCGCGAGACCGACCCTGCGGTGCGGTTCGATGCGGTAGGCCTGCGTTATGGCCGCGGACCGGAAATCCTCAGCGATCTCAGCTTTGATCTACCAAGCGGAAGTTTCCATTTCCTCACCGGACCGTCCGGCGCGGGCAAGTCGTCGCTCCTGCGCCTGATCTATCGCGATCGCCAGCCCTCGCGCGGGCTGATCTCCCTGTTCGGGCGCGACACCGCCCTCATGCCGCGCGAGGATCTGCCCGGGCTGCGCCGCCGGATCGGGGTGGTGTTCCAGGATTTCCGCCTGCTGGGGCATCTTAGCGTATTCGACAATGTGGCCCTGCCGCTGCGCGTGGCTGGACAGGCGCGCGCCAGTTACGCTGATGACGTGGCCGATCTGCTGGCCTGGGTGGGGCTGGGAGAGCGGCTCCACGCCCTGCCCGCCAGCCTGTCAGGCGGAGAACAGCAGCGCGCCGCCATCGCCCGGGCGGTGATCTCGCGCCCTGATCTCCTGATCGCAGACGAGCCCACCGGCAATGTGGATCCGGCCATGGCGCACCGGCTCCTGCGTCTGTTTGTGGAGTTGAACCGGCTGGGGACCACCGTGCTGATCGCCAGCCATGACATCACCCTGGTGCGCTCGCTGAACGCGCCGGTTCTGGAGCTGGCGGAGGGACGGCTTGTCAGCAAGCCGAAAGCCGCATGAGCACACAGGACAAGCCCCGCCGCACCGCGCCGCTGCTGCCGCCTGACCATGCGCGCGACCGGCCCCTGTTCGCCGTAGCGGCGATCCTGGTGTTCCTGGCGAGCCTGGCCGCTCTGGGCGCGGCGGGCGCCTGGCGCGCCTCGGATGGCTGGACCGCTCAGTTGGCGGGCGAGTTGACCGTGCAGCTCATCGCCGTGGATGGCCGCGATGCGGACGCCGACGCCTATCTGGCCGCCCAGCAGATTGCGCGCCTGCCCGGCGTGATTTCCGCCGATGCGCGCAGCCGGGCCGACGCCGAAGCGCTGCTGCGTCCCTGGCTTGGGCCGGCGGGCCTGCCCGATGACCTGCCCGTGCCGCGCCTGATCGCCGTGCGCATCGATCCCGAAAACCCGCCCGCGCCGGGCGCCATCGAGACGCTCCTGAGCGATGAGCCCTATGAGGTGGCGGTGGATGATCACGCCCGCTGGGAGGCCGCCGTGCAGCAGGCCGCCGGGGCGGTGCGCTATTTCGCTCTGGCGCTGATGGGCGTGCTGGTGCTGGCGGCGGGCGCGGTGATCACATTCGCTGCGCGCGCCTCGCTGGCGGCGCGCTGGGATGTGGCCGAGGCGCTGCACCTGGTCGGCGCGCCGGACCGGTATGTGACCGGGAT
This sequence comes from Alkalicaulis satelles, assembly GCF_008630495.1. GTDB lineage: Bacteria > Pseudomonadota > Alphaproteobacteria > Caulobacterales > Maricaulaceae > Oceanicaulis > Oceanicaulis satelles. Next base: position 726,468 of record NZ_VWOJ01000002.1, on the reverse strand, counting down.
ATTCCAGCGGCGCTTCTTCTTCCTGGGCCTGAAGGCCGGGCTGGCGGGCGCGGTGCTGGCCGTGGGCGCCGGGCTGGCGCTGGCTGAAGCGGGCGGCGCGGCGGGACAGGCCTTCTTCCTGCCCGGGCTGGATATCGGCTGGAGCGCCGCGGCCATCCCGCCCGTGGCGGCCCTGGCCTCGGCCCTGATCGCCGCTGGCACGGCGCGCCTGGCCGTGGGTGCCGAGCTGAAGGCGCGCTGGCCATGAGGGGCGCATTGTCGGCTGCACGCCTGATCGCGTTTGTGGCGCTGTTCGCCTTCGCCACCGGATTCGCCCTGTTCCTCAACGAGGCGCGCGGTTATGGCCCTGACCCGTTGGTGAGCGCGCCGGGCGCGGTGGTGCTCACCGGCGGGGGCGGGCGGGTGGCGACGGGGGTGGAGCTGTTGCAATCGGGACAGGCCGGGCGCCTGCTCATCTCCGGGGTCAATCCGGGCAGCCCGCCGGCTGATATCGCCGCCGCCGCCGGCGCGCCGGACGATCTGTTTGACTGTTGTGTGGATTTCGGGCTGGAGGCGGCCAACACCGCTGGCAATGCGATTGAAACCGCGGCCTGGGCGCGCGAACGCGGCTATGGCGCCATCCTGGTGATCACCAGCGATTACCACATGCCCCGCGCCCTGCTGGAATTGCGGGCTGCAGCACCCGATCTTGACCTGATCGCCTATGGCGTGTCCGCTCCCGCTCCCTGGTCCAGCACCGCCCAGGCGCGCCGCTGGCTGCAGGAATATCTCAAATACGCCGCCGTGTTCGCGCGCGAGCGCGCGGCGGGCCGCTGACGGCCCCAGACCCTTGGATGACCCCTTGTGATGCATGTGATCGGTTCGGCCCTGTTTGTAGTGTGGATGTACGGGCTTATGGCCGTGCTGGGCGTCCTGTTCGCGCCCACCCTCCTGGGTCCGCGCGAATGGACGCGCGCCGCCTTCCGGGTCTATCTCGCACTGGTTTTCGCAGGCTTGCGCGTGCTTTGCGGCGTGCGTTACCAGGTGAAAGGGCGCGAGTTCTTGCCCGAGGGCGGAGCGCTGGTCGCCTCCAAGCACCAGTCCATGTTCGAGACCCTGGCCCTGTGGGCGATCCTGCCCGATCCGGCCATCATCCTGAAAAAAGAGCTCAGCTATCTGCCCTTTTTCGGCTGGTACGCCATGAAGCTGAAAAATATCAAGGTGGACCGCGCCGCCGGGGCCAAGGCGCTGCGCGCCATGCTCAAACAGGCCCGCGAACGGGCGGGCGAAGGCCGCCAGGTGGTGATCTTTCCGCAAGGCACCAGACTGGCGCCGGGCGAGCATGAGAGCTACAAGCCGGGCGTGGCCGGGCTGTATTCGGCCATGGGCGCGCCCTGCATTCCGGTGGCGCTCAATTCAGGGCTTTACTGGCCGCCGCGCGGCTTTGTGCGCCGGCCCGGGACCATCATCGTGGAATTCCTGCCCGCGATTGAGCCGGGCCTTGCCAAGGACGCGTTCATGGCCGAGCTGGAAACCCGCATCGAGACCGCCTCCAACGCCCTTCTCGCCAGCGCCCGGGAGGGCTGACCCCAAGATGAGCCGCTCCGCCTCACCATCCTCGCGCCTGACCCTGTTCATCCCGTTCGCCCTCTTGGCGGCTGCGGTCATCATCCATGGCGCCTACTGGGTCTGGATGTCGGGCGAGATTCGCGCCGCCGCTCATGACTGGATCGAAGAACAGGAAGAGGCCGGTTACACCATCGCCTATCAGGACCTGGAGGTGACAGGTTATCCCTTCCGCTTCTCGGTGCGCGCATCTGACCCGCACATCACAGCGCCGGCGCAAGCGGGCGGGTGGAGCGCGCGCTATCAGCGCCTGGCGGCCACGGCGCAGTTCTACAATCTCAATCACTGGATTTTGGTGCTCGATGGCGCAGGCGAATTCGCCGTGGATATGGCCGGCGGCCCGGCGCGCTACCGCATCGATGCGGACGCCGCGCGCGTCTCCGTGGTAGCGGCTGGCGGCGCCACCACGCGGTTGGGCGCAGAGTTCACAGGCCTGGCCCTGACAGCGCTGGAAGGCCCCGAACCGGTGTTCAGCGGTCTGGACCGGCTGGTCGCCGAAGGACTGGCCGGCGCGGACGACACCTTCGCCCTGCGCCTGGAAGTCACCGGGGCGCGCTATGGCGCTGGCGCCTTGCCGGAGAATGTGGCGCAGGCCTTCGGGCGCGAGGCGGAGCTGGTGCGGCTGGATGCGCGCCTGCGCGCCTGGCCCTTGCTGGCGGCCACGGGCGATACCGGACACTGGGCGCGCGAGGGCGGCGCCATCGAGGTGCGTCAGGCGCGCCTGGAATGGGGCGCGGCCCTGATCAGCGGTTCGGGCGAGCTGACGCTGGACGCGCTGACGCGCCCGGCGGGACGGCTCAGCGTGATCGTGTCCAATCCCGAACGCCTGTCGGGCGCGCTGGTGGCGGCCGGCCTGGTCAATGAAGAACAGGGCCAGGCCCTGCGCCTGGCCGCGCTGATGGCGCCGCCGCGCCAGGAAGGCATCGCCTTGCCCCTGCGCCTGCAGGACGGTGCGGTGTTTCTGGGGCCTGCGCGGCTGGGCGCGCCGCGCCGCCTGAATCCGGAAACGGGCGCGCCTGCGGAAAACCCGCTATAAGTATCGCTAGAGCGTAATCGGCAAAACTGGGAACCGGTTTTCGGATAAATTGCGCTCCAGATCATAGCCCTGGAGCGTGTGGCCTGACGCAGTCAGGTCCGGTCACGCTCTAAAGGCTGAGCGGCTCGCCGCGCAGAAGGGCAGGCAGATCGCCAGTCTCGCCGCCCGCCGTGCGCATGAAGAAGCGCCGGGCCGCCGGAATGCGGTCCACCATGGACAGGCCGAGCCCGCGCACGGTGCGGATCATGGCATGATCATTGGCGAACAGGGCGTTGATGGCGTCCGTGCCCAGGGCCAGCGCCGCTGAGTCGGTCCGCCGCCAGCGGTCATACCGCCCCAGCACCGCTTCAGATCCGATATCCAGCCCGGCCCGCTTGGCCTCCACCACGCCGTCGGCCAGCGCCGCCGCATCGCGTATGCCCAGATTGAAGCCCTGACCGGCGATGGGATGGATGGCCCGGGCCGCATCGCCCACCAGCGCCAGGCGCGGCGCGTGAAAGCGCTCGGCCATGCGAAGACCCAGGGGATAGCGCCAGCGCTGGCTGACCGGGCGCACCGCGCCGAGAAAATCACCAAAGCGCGCCTCCAGCGCCTCCTGGAAGCCGGCCTCGTCCATGGTTTCAAGCGCATGGGCCGCCGCTGTGCGTTCGGTCCACACCAGGCTGGAGCGCTTGCCCGGCAGAGGCAGGATGGCGAAGGGACCGGCGGGCATGAATACCTCATAGGCCACGCCCTGGTGATCGCGCTCATGCTCCACCGTGAGCACCAGCGCGTCCTGATTATAACGCCGCCCGAAAGTGCGGATGACCGCCTGTTCGCGCAAGGGAGAGGCCTTGCCGTCGCACGCCGCCACCATCGCGGCCTCCAGCATGCGCCCGTCGTCCAGGGTCACGCGCGCGCGCGCGCCCAGATCTTCCATGCCCGTTACCCGGGCGGGCGCAAACACAGTCAGCCCCGCCGTATCAGCGGCCCGGGCCAGCGCCAGGCGCGTATGACGGTTTTCGGCCATCCAGCCCAGCGGCTCGCCATCGTCTTCGGGATGAATTTCGCGGCGGTCGAAATGCAGCTGGTCCGGGCCCGGCCCGCCGCGCTTCAGCCCGTCCAGGGGCCGCGAATCCACCACCAGAATGTCTTCAATGCGCCGGGCATGGGGCTGGAGATGATCCGCTGCGCCCACCGCCTCGAGCACGCGCCAGCTGGTGTAGGCCAGCGCCGAGGCGCGCCCGTCAAAGGCTGGCGCGGTGCGCGCGTCCAGCGCCAGCGCATCCACCACCGCCACGGCAAGGCCCGCGCGGTGCAGGGCCAGCGCCAGCGTCAGGCCGGCCAGGCCGCCGCCCGATACGATCACATCACCGGAAAACACAGCTTTGCTCATGGGCCACACCATAACGCGCGCAGCGCCCGGGAAAAGCGCCACGGCGCCGCAGGGCGCGGGCAGGCCAGCGCTGAAACGGAAAACGCCCGCAGCCGAGGGGGGGCTGCGGGCGTTCCTCTAAAGGCGATGGTGGAGCCAGGCTCTCGTCCGATCGAGGGGGGATGGACGGTTAGACACCAAAGCCTTTGAACTTGTCCTTGAATTTCGAGACGCGGCCCGCGCGGTCCAGGAGGGTCTGGGTCCCGCCGGTCCATGCCGGATGAGTGCGCGGGTCGATGTCCAGGTTCAGAACATCGCCTTCTTTGCCGTAGGTGGAGCGGGTCTTGAACCGGGTCCCGTCGGTCATCACCACCTCGATGAAGTGGTAGTCCGGGTGAATGTCCTGTTTCATTGCGCCGCTCCGGCCCTCATCCGTCAGCCCCGCCCGAAGGCGGACAGTCTGACATGTGTTGCGTTTCGATCCTCCGGACAGTCTGCACGCGGGACTTGCCGCCCGCACATGCAATCCTGCCGAAATTGAGCGGCGGTGTATATACCCCACACGCGCGCGAGACAAGCGCCCAGACTCAGCGTGAAGCAGGTCAAGGACTTAACCGTAACAGCGCCGTTACAATCTTGTGGATATCCGTGCCCGGACGGTTTGGCGGCGCCTCTGATCGCCTATCGCGCGTCCAGTTTCAGCTCGATTCTGCGGTTGCGGGCATAGGCTTCCGCGGTGCGCCCCTGGGCGATGGGGTGATGCTCGCCAAAGCCCGCCGCCAACAGGCGCCGCGACGGCACGCCGCGCGATTCCAGATATTCGATCACTGACAGGGCGCGCGCGGTGGACAGCTCCCAGTTGGACCGGAAGGGCGCGCTGGGACCCAGCGGCACCCGGTCGGTATGGCCGTCCACGCGCAGCACCCAATCCAGATCGGAGGGCAATTCACCGATCAGCTGCAGAATCGCGTCGGCGATGGGGGTGAGCGCCGCGCGGCCATCCTCGGACAGCTCCGCTGAGCCCGAGGCGAACAATATGTCGGTTTCGAACACGAAGCGGTCACCCGATACGCGCACGCCCGAGCGGTCGCCCAGAACGCCCATCATGGCTTCCAGAAAATCGGAGCGGTAGCGCGCCAGGCGCGCCACCTCGCTGGCCAGCGCCGCATTCAGCCGGCGGCCCAGATTGACCACTTCGGCCTCCAGCTCGGCCTCGCGCGCCTCGGCGGCGTTCAGAGCCTCATTGAGGCGCGCCAGCTCCTCGCGCAGGGCGGCCATCTGGTTGTTCAAAAGCGCGATGGTGGCCTGGGCCTCCTCGCTCAGCGCCTCTTCCTCCTCCAGCGCAGCCCGGGCCGCGGCCAGCCCTTCGCGCAGGCCCGCCATGGAGGCTTCCAGCGCCAGGTTGGTGGCGGCCAGCGCGTCGCGCTCGCTCTCCAGCCCGCGCACGCGCAGGGCCAGCTGCTCGTTCTCGCTGCGCGCCAGATTGAGCTCCTGGGCCAGGGTGGACAGGCGCGCATTGAGCTCGGCGAGCTGTTCGTCCCGGCCTGACAGGGCGGTGGAAAGGGCGAACTGGCCCGCCGTGAACACCGCCAGCAGGAACACGATCACCAGCAAGAGCGTCGCCAGCGCGTCCACAAAGCCCGGCCAGTAATCGCCCTGGTCGTTCTGGCCGAACTGGATATGGCGCGGCAGGGCCATGGGCTAGCGTCCCTCGCCGCCGCGTTCGCGGTTGAGCCGGGCCTGGGCTTCCAGCGCGCGCACCAGCACCTTGATCTCATCGCGCAGGAGCCGGGCGGCCTCGCGCTGGCTTTCGGCCGAATCCTCGGCGAAGCGCGTCATGATGGTTTCCAGCTGGCGGGTGTGGCGCTCCAGCGTGTGGGAGAGCCGGTCGAGCGCGTCCGCGCTCTGCTCCAGCAGCGCGCCCACATAGGCGCCGCCCGTCTCCTCGCCCGCCCCGGCAGGCCCCGCCGCCGACAGGCGCGAGATGGAGGAGAGCCATTCCTCCACCTCGTTATAGAAACGGTTCTGCGCCCGGCTCGCCTGCAGCTCCAGGAACCCGATGATCAGCGACCCGGCCAGGCCGAACAGGGATGAGGCGAAGGCCGTGCCCATGCCCTGGACCGGTTCTTCAATGGCGGCCATCAGGGCCATGGCGTCGGCCTCGCCGGCGCCCGTGGCGGTGGCTGACACTGCGCGCACGGCGTCGCCCACATCCGACACCACCAGCAGCAGGCCGTAGAACGTGCCCAACAGGCCGAGGAAGATCAGAAGCCGCCCGAAATAGCGTGTGAACGCGCCGCTCTCCGCCATGCGCGCAGCCACTGAATCCAGCACCACGCGCGCCGAGGCCGCCGACAGGCGCGAGCGCCCGTCCGCCGCATCGGTGATCAGCGCCGCCATGGGCGCGATCAGGGCCGGCGGAGACGGCAGGTCTTCAGGGTGATCGGCATCATGCAGGCGCACCAGCCAGCGCGCGCTCGGCCCGATGGCCAGCGCCTGCTGGAAGGTGTAGGCGATGCCGATCACCAGCACGCCCAGAATGACGCCATTGATCGCCGGATTGGCCTGAAATGCGGTGACCAGCGGCGCAGCCAGCAAGGCGCATATGCCCGCCACCGCGGCGATGAACACCATCATCCACAGGATGTACTGGCCCGGCCCGGTAAAGCGCGCCTTGCGCGCCACAGGCTGGCGGGTGGCGGAATCATACTGCGTCATGACCGTCCCTTGATCTGGCGGTACCGTTCGCCGTCGGCTGGCAGGCCTGCAGACTGGCTTGGCCCCTTCAGCCATGAAAGGCAAGGCTTCGGGCGGAAATTGGGCGCGCCGGGACCGTCATGCAGCGCACGCGCCCGGCTTGACCGCGCCCCGCCCCGCGCCCACTTTGCGCGCGCATGAACGAGCTGGACGCCATCACCGCCCCCGAGGTTCCCGAACAGGGCCCTGACGCGCCTGCGCGCGGGGTGGAGATCGTCACCTTCGGCTGCCGGCTGAACGCCTGGGAGAGCGAGGTGATGCGCGATCACGCCCGCGCCGCCGGCCTTCAGGACGCCGTGATCGTCAACACTTGCGCGGTCACGTCGGAAGCCGTGCGCCAGGCGCGCCAGACCCTGCGCCGGCTGCGCCGCGAACGCCCCGATGCGCGCCTGATCGTCACCGGCTGCGCCGCCCAGATCGAGCCCGAGCGCTTTGCGCGCATGGCCGAGGTGGACACAGTTCTGGGCAATGCCGAGAAGCTGCGCGCCGAGAGCTTCCAGACGCTGGCGGTATCCGGCGGCGAGCGGGTCAGCGTCGGCGATATCATGCAGGTGCGTGAAATCTCGCCCCATCTGGTGGACGGGCTGGAGGACCGGGCCCGCGCCTTCGTGCAGGTCCAGACCGGATGCGATCACCGCTGCACGTTCTGCGTCATCCCCTATGGCCGGGGTAATGCCCGCTCCGCGCCGGCGGGCGAGGTGGTCGATCAGGTGCGCCGCCTGGTGGAGACCGGCCATAGCGAGGTGGTGCTCACCGGCGTCGATCTGACCAGCTGGGGCGGCGATCTGCCCGGCGCGCCCAAGCTCGGCCGTCTGGTGCGCGCGATCCTGAAGCAAGTCCCCGAGCTGAGGCGCCTGCGCCTGTCGTCCATCGACGCCATCGAGATTGATTCCGACCTGATGCGCGTGATCGCCGAGGAGGAGCGGCTGTGCCCCTATATGCATCTGTCGCTGCAGGCGGGCGATGACATGATCCTGAAACGCATGAAGCGCCGTCATCTGCGCGATGACGCTATCGCCCTGACCCGGACTTTACGCGCCGCGCGGCCCGATATCGCGTTCGGCGCAGACCTGATTGCGGGCTTTCCCACCGAGACCGAAGACATGTTCGCCAACACGCTGGCTCTGGTGGAGGAGTGCGATCTCGCCTTCGTGCACGCCTTCCCCTTCTCGCCACGGCCCGGCACGCCCGCCGCGCGCATGCCCCAGCTGGACCGCGCGGTGATCAAGGATCGCGCCGCGCGCCTGCGCGAGGCCGGAGCGAAGGCGCTCGCCCGCCATCTCGAGCGTCATCAGGGCGCCGAGCTGGAGGTGCTGATGGAGCGCGGCGGCCAGGCCCGCGCGGCCGATTTCACCCCGGTGCGCATCGACGCCCCCGCCCGGCCCGGCGCGCTGATCCGTGCGGCGGTCACCGGTCATGACGGGCAGAGACTGACCGCCCAGGCGCTGGAGGCCGCCCCATGAGCTGGTTCCGTTTCGGTTTTGGCAAGAAGGATGCGGCAAAAGACGCGGTGAAAGACGAAACGCCCACGCCGGAGGCTGTTGAGTCTGAGGCTGTTGAGTCTGAGGCTGTTGAGATTGAGGCGCTGGCGGAGCCGGACGCCGCCTCTGAACCTGCGCCGCAAGCTGCACCTGCCCCTGAACCCGCCCCACAACCTGCCACCGAACGGGCCGCAGAACCTGAACCCGCCCCGGCCCCTGACATTCCCGCCGAGCCTGCCCGCAAGGGGCTGCTGGCGCGGCTGGCGGCGGGGCTGAAGAAATCCTCCTCGCGCCTGTCGGACTCCTTCACCACGCTGTTCTCAAAGCGCCGCCTGGATGATGCGGCGCTGGAAGAGCTGGAGGAATTGCTGATCGCGGCCGATCTGGGCGCCGCCGCCGCAGCACGCGTCACCGCCCGGCTGGCCCGCGACAAGTTCGACAAGGAAGTCACCGGCGACGATATCCGCGAGGCGCTGGCCGGGGTGGTCGCCGAAACTTTGACCCCGTGTGAGCAGCCGCTGGACATGTCCGGCCCGGCCCCGCGCGTGGTGGTGTTCGTGGGCGTCAACGGCTCGGGCAAGACCACCACGCTGGGCAAGATCGCAGTGAAAATGGCGCGCGAGGGCGCCTCTGTCGTCACCGCAGCGGGCGACACGTTCCGCGCCGCCGCCGTTGAGCAATTGCAGGTCTGGTCAGAGCGTGCGGGCGCGCGGTTTTTATGCCGGCCCATCGGCTCGGATGCGGCGGGGCTGGCCTATGACGCGGTGGAGACGGCAAGGCGCGAGGGCGCGAACGCCGTGCTCATCGACACGGCAGGACGGCTGCAGAACAAGGCCGAGCTCATGGAGGAGCTGCGCAAGATCATCCGTGTGATCCGCAAGATCGACGAGAGCGCGCCCCACCATGTCATTCTGGTGCTGGACGGCACGGTGGGCTCCAACGCCCTGTCCCAGGCCGAAGCCTTTATCGAGGCGGGCGGGGTGACCGGCGTGATCATGACCAAGCTGGACGGCACCGCCAAAGGCGGCGCGCTGGTCCAGGTGGCCGAGCGGTACAATCTGCCCATCCACTTCATCGGCGTCGGGGAGGGCGAGGCGGACCTGCAAGCCTTCAGCGCCCGGGATTTCGCCCGGGCGCTGTCCGGTCTTGAAGTGTGATGGCTCAGGCTTGAGCGCGCGTCAGGACAGGATCGACGCCGCCGTATCAAAGCCGAGCTTGGGCAGGCGCGGGAATAGCTTGTCCTCGGTGCCATAACCCAGATTGATCAGGAAGTTGGAGCGCCAGGCGCCCATCTTCTCATCACCCTTGAAGAAGGTCTCGTCCACGCCCGCCTTGTCAAAGCCGGACATGGCGCCGCTGTCCAGGCCCAGCGCGCGCGCGGCCAGGATCAGATAGGCGCCCTGGAGCGAGCTGTTGCGGAAACCGTTCTCAAAGCGCGCCTCGTCGCTGGCGAACCAGTCGCGCGCTTCGGGATTGTGCGGGAACAGCTCGGGCACCTTGTCATGGAAATTCCAGTCCCAGGCCAGCACCACGGTGACCGGCGCGGTCATGGTCTTCTCCACATTGGACTCAATCAGGTGCGGGCGCAGACGCGCCTTGGCGTCACCTTTCAGGAACAAAAAGCGGGCCGGGCTCTGATTGGCGCTGGTGGGGCCGTATTGCAACAGCTCGTAGAGCGCCTTGAGCGTGGTGTCGGAGACATCCCGGTCAGTCCAGGAATAGAAGGTGCGCGCGCCGCGGAAAAGCTGGTCGAGCGCATGATCGTCCAGCGGATTGTGACGGTCGGCAAGGGCGAGCGGGGCGTTGGACATGGGCAGGTCTCCTGAAAGCTTGGGCCGTTATGATCAGGGTCTGGACTTAGGTCACGGCCCCGCCAGGCGCCACCCCGCGCCCGGGAAACACCCTGTTTCGCAGCCGGAAACGGCCTAAACCACCGCCTCCACGGCCGTGACCTCAGGCACATAGTGCTTGAGCAGATTCTCGATGCCCTGCTTGAGGGTGTAGGTGGAGGACGGGCAGCCCGCACAGGCGCCGCGCATGTGCAGCTGCACCACGCCGCTGCCCTCGTCATAGGCGTGGAAGACGATATCCCCGCCATCGCGCGCCACAGCCGGGCGTACGCGGGTGTCGATCACGTCCAGTATCTCTTTCACAATACCTTCGGCCTCGCCCTCATAGGCGGCGTGGCCGGTTCCGGCGGCGCCGTCGAACAGAGGCCGGCCCGACTGCACCGCATCCATGATCACGCCCAGAATGGCCGGGCGGATATGGATCCAGTCAGCGTCCTCGTGCTTGGTGACGGAGACGAAATCCTCCCCGGCGAACACCCCGGCCACGCCTTCAATGGCGAACAGATCACGGGCCAGCAGAGAGGATTGCGCAGCTTCCGCCGTGGCGAAATCGCGCGGCGTATCCGGCGAGATGGCCTGGCCGGGCAGGAATTTCAGCGTGTCGGGATTGGGGGTGGGTTCGGTCTGGATGAACATATCGGGGCCGCCTTTGCCGTGTCGGTCAACACATGGCGCGGCGGCGGCGCAGGTTCAACCCTTCGAGGTTTGCGGGCTTTGCGCCTTACCGAGCCGCATCACGCAGCGCCTCAAGTGCGCGCGCGTGCAGGCCGGGGCTGGCCGCGGCGACCACCTGACCGCCTTCATGGCAGGGTCCGCCGCGCCAGTCGGTGATGACGCCCCCGGCGCCGGTCACAACGGGCGCCAGCGCGGCCACGTCCCAGGGCTTGAGCCCGTTCTCCACCACCAGATCCACACCGCCCAGCGCCAGGGCGGCGTAGCCATAGGCGTCCAGCCCGTAGCGGCGCACCCGCGCCTGAGCGGCCAGACGGCTGAAGGCTTCAGCCTCCGCGCCCGCAAACAGGCCGGGGTCGGTGGTGGAAATGATCATCTCGTCCAGCCGGGTGACGGGCCGGGTGGCCAGCGGCGTGCGTTCGCCCTGGTGATCGAGCCAGGCGCTCTGGCCCGTGATCCCCAGAAAGCGCTCGCCGGTGAAGGGCTGGTCGATAACGCTGGCCAGAGGGCCGTTCGCATCGTTGAGCGCGATCAGTACGCACCAGGTGGGCAGACCCGCGATATAGGCGCGCGTCCCATCAATAGGGTCAATGACATAGGTGCGGCCGGTGCGCGATGGGCTCGCCGCATGCTCCTCGCCCAGCACGCCATCGCCGGGCCTGTGTTGTGCGATCAGGGCGCGCAGGGCGGTCTCGATATCCCGGTCCGCAATGGTGACAGGATCATACGCCGCGCCTGAAGCAGCGCCCTTGGAGTCAGCGCCGATCCCGGTGCGGAAATGGCGCAGGGCCAGCGGACGCGCCGTATCCGCCAGCTGCGCCAGAAAGACCAGCTCGTCCTGAAGGCCGTGTGCGGACCGCATCGCGGTCAGGCGGCGTCAGTCTTGCTATCGGGATCCAGCGAGCGGGCCAGCTCCAGCAGACGCCGGCGCGGACGCTCATTGAGCTTGTAATAGGCCCGGATCAGATCGAGGGTCTCTTTTTGCGACAGGATGTCGGCGGCGATGTGCTCGCCTTCAGGCACCGCGCTCTCGCCGCGGCCCGACAGCCCTTCGTAGAAATACTGGACCGGAACGTCCAGCGCTTCAGCGATCTCGAACAGGCGGCTGGCGCTCACGCGGTTGGCGCCGCTTTCATATTTCTGGACCTGCTGGAAACGGATGCCCACGGACACCGCCAGCTGCTGCTGGGTCAGGCCCAGCAGGCGGCGGCGGCGGCGAATGCGCTTGCCGACATGGTGATCAATGGCGTTGGTCATGTCCGTCAGTTCCTTACAAACGTCCGAAGCGCCGAATCGGCGCGATATGGTCCGGACAAATTATATTAGCGCTCGGGCACCAAGTCACACGCTTTTTCCCCGTGCAAGGGTATAGCGCAGGCTTGCTCGCCATGTCACGGTAAAGTCACTGAATCATTCAGCAGCCCGCAGCACGCCGGTGCTGTCTTCGATCATCGCTTCAATCCATTGAGTCAGCGCTTTTGTCAGGGCTGGCATGCGCGCCGAAGGCCGCACCTGGCGTTCATCCAGATACAGGCCGCGATTGATTTCGATCTGAAGCGCCTGAACCCCGGAGGCCGGGCGCCCGTAATGTTCGGTTGTATACCCGCCCGCATAGGGCCGGTTGCGCATCACCGTGAAGCCGAGGGCGCGGAACTGGGTCTCGGCGCGCGCCGTCAGGGCGCGGCTGCAGGATGCGCCATAGCGGTCGCCCAGAACAATATCCGCGCCGCGCGCACTGGCCGCCGGCATGGAATGCCAGTCAATCAGCACCGCCTCGCCACAGACTTGCCGGGCCGCCTCCAGCTCGCTGCGCAAGGCTGTGTGATAGGGCCTGTAACAGTGCGCCAGCCGCTCATGCGCCTCGCTCAGCGCCAGGCGTCCGGCATAGAGCGCGCGGCCATCCGCCGCCACGCGCGGGATAACCCCCAGCCCCGCAGCCGCCCGGGCGCTGACCTGAGCCAAACCGGCAGGCGGCGGATCAAACATGTCGGGGTCCAGCTCGTCTTCACTGCGGTTCACGTCCACAAAGACACGCGGGAACAGCGCCTTGATCACCGGCACGCCCAGATCCGGCGCCCGTGCAAGGAGCTCGTCCACATAGGCGTCTTCAGACTGGCGCAGCACGCCCAGCGGCAGGCTGGCGCGCGCCAGGGCCCGCCCTGTATAATCCCGGCCTGAATGAGGGGACGCAAAGACAAGGGGCGAAACCCGCCGGGCCGGCGCGTGCACGTGTACCGGCGCTCTTTCAGGCGCCGCATCAGTTTTGGGATCGGGGCCGGTCATATATTGCAGTCTCGCCTTGCGCTCATGTGAGGTCAATCTCTGGCCCGCCAACACCGTTCAGCAGACCTTTACCCTGATGTGTCAGGCTGAAAGACGGTGGAAACAAGAAGGGGGCGCCTGATGGCCCGCATACTCCTGGCCGAAGACGACGATTCCATGAGGGATTTCCTGGCCAAGGCGCTGGAACGCGCCGGCCATGAGGTGGACAGCGTCGCAGACGGCGAAGAAGGTCTGACCGCTCTGGGCGAAGCGCCCGGCGGTTATGACCTGCTGCTGACCGATATCGTCATGCCCGGCGTGGACGGGATCGAGCTGGCCCGGCGGGCCGCCGAGATCGATCCGCGCCTGAAGATCATGTTCATCACCGGCTTCGCCGCCGTGGCCCTGAACGCCGGCGCCAACGCCCCGGCCCAGGCCAAGGTGTTGTCCAAGCCCTTCCATCTGCGCGATCTGGTCAATGAAGTCGCCCGGGTCATGGAAGCAGCCTGAGACGCCAGCGCCGCTGACATACAGACCATGATGAAAAAGGCCCGCCGGATCGCTCCGGCGGGCCCTTTAGCGTCTGGAGCCGTGAGCGGGATTACATCCCGCCGGGCCCGCAATCATTGGCGAGATAGTTCTCGATCAGACCAAGGGTCTCGGTATGGTGACGCGGATACCAGGGCAGGCTGTGAGGCATGTCCCGGATGATATGCAGCTGAGCCGGCACCCGATTGCGCACCTGGTTATAGAAATTGCGCGCATGGAAGGCCGGGGTCCGCACGTCGCGGTCACCCACATAGAGCATGACCGGGATGTTGGCGCGGTCGGTATGACGGATCGGGTCCATACCCGAGACCGTCCGGCCCTGGAAAGCACGCTGCAGGCGGTTGCTGCTCCAGTTATTGCCAATCCTGGTCAGATCGGTCACCGGCGCGCCCGAAATCGCACAGCGGTAAGGGCTGTTCTCGCGCACCACAGCCGCCGCAGCCGCAAACCCGCCATAGGAATAGCCAAAGATGGCGATGCGGTCGCGATCAGCGATGCCCTGCTCGACGAGCCATGCCGCGCCGTCATCCTTGTCATCCTGCATCGCCTGGCCCCACTCATTATCGCCGGCGAGCCAGAGCTCACGGCCGAAACCGGTGCTGCCGCGATATTGAGGCTGCAGCACGGCATAACCGCGCGAGGCCAAGAATTGGGGCCAGCCCGAGCTGTCCCAGGCCGTTGTGTCACGCACCCACGGGCCGCCGTGCGGCAGAACGATCGACGGCAAGGGGCCGTCCTCAGGCGACCAGCCTGCCGGCAAGGTCACAATGCCCGGGATTCTCAGACCGTCACGCGCCTCATAATAAATCAGCTCGGGGTCGCTCATGGGATAGTCCGCCAGCCACGGACGCGAGTGCCCGACGAGATGCACGTTCTGCATATTGGAGAGCAGGTAGTATGACGGCGCGCGTGCGCCACTGCTCACAGAGAACAGGATGCGGTCCAGATTGTCTGACCAGCTGTTCAAAGACACGTTCAGTCCCGGGAAGGCGGCATCAAGCCCGTCCTGGATTGAGCGCATCTGCTCATCGAGCCAGAACACCTCGCTGCGCGCGCCCAGATATCTGAAGCCCAGCAATTGGTTGAACTGGGACGGGTTGCGGCCGAGAATGACGCTGGACGCACTGAAATCAGGATGGGCCAGAATAGGCTCATCGCTGAACTGGCGCTCATTGGCGTCGTAGAAGTAAACCGCAGCCAGATCAGAAAACTTGTCAGTCACGACATAATACTGGCCGCTCTGCTCGTCGCGGCCAACGATGTTCACATTGAAACGGTCGGTCGCCCGCGTCGTGAACGCGTCATGGAGCTCGAACTCGCCATTGCCATCATTGCGGATCAGGTATTCGATCCGGAAGTCAGATCCTTCCGCCACCGTGCGGCTTTGCACGAGAACCGAACCGTCGCGCGGATCGATCACGTCCGGACGCGCGCGGCCAGCGATACGCTGGTGCAGCTCGGTCGAACCCGTGCGCAGGTTCATCCGGTAGTAGTCCGAGCTGGAGGTGCGCGGATTGAACTGGCTGACCAGCACCACATCCGGCTCAAGCGGCAGCGTGCTCACCAGCCCTGACGTATTGACCAGATCCAGGCAGCGCTGCTGTTCGCGGCTGATATCGACATTGCGGGAAACGTTCTCGAACGCCCGGTCGAAGCTCGAATGCTGCTGGTCGGTGATATATTGGCGGAAAATGAAGGTGGAAGTGGCGCCGGAAGTAAAGCCCTCGCCGCACCCGCCAAGCCGGCCCGTCCAGGCCTGACGGCCGACAGCCAGCACCTTGCCGCCGGGCAGCGCGCTGGCCTGGACGAACTCCATGCGGTCGCCGCTGGGCGTAATCACGCTGGCGGACAAAACCTGGGGCAGCGAGTCACCACTGAGATCCCATGTGGCCAGCGCCGTGCGCTGATTATCCGATGACGGATCCGCCACCAGCCCGACCAGCGTCCGGCCGTCATCCGACATGGACACGGACTGGATATCGGGCACCTTGGCGAACGCCTCAGCCGGTATCGGCCGGGCGCTCTGGGCGGACGCGTCATGCGCCAGGATGATCGCAGCAGCAGCCGCCGCCATCACGTGAAGATGCATGATTAACCTCTCCTGATCTCAGATATACGGCGCATATGCGCAATCCCCTGCTGCTTGCAAGGTAAGCCATGGGCCGCGCCTGTCAACGCAGACACGCTGATCGGCGAACAAGCCCCGAGCCTTAAAAAAGCAATGGGGCGGCGCTTTCGCACCGCCCCAAAACCTTGGCGTCAAGCCTGTGTGCCGTCCGCGTCTAGAAGCGGCGCGACACGTTCACGAAGCCGGTCCGGCCGCGCAGGTCGTACTGGGTGCCGAAGATCGGCGCAGTACCGACCCGCGAGGACCCGGCGCCTGACGAGATCGCCGGCGGCGCCTCGTCAAACAGGTTGTTGATGCCGGCGATGATCTGCCAGTCAGACGCTTGGTAACGCACCGAAGCGCCATGGTAGATCGTGGTTTCGGCGTGACGTTTGCGCAGGGTGTTCGGGCGCCCCAGATAGGTGAAGGGGTTGGCCGCCGTCACAATGTCCTCGTTGGAGGCGCGCTGCACATAGCGGGAGAACCAGCTGAACGTCCAGTCGCCACGGTTGAATTGAAGCGTGCTGTTGGCGACGAAGTCAGGATCACCGATGGTCCCGTTGAAGTCATTGGTTTCAAAGCCGTCCAGGCCGCCAAAGACATCGGTCTCGTCGGTGAAGGTCCAGGTGCCGGCAAAATCAGCGACCAGCCGGCCGAAGGAGAACTCGTGCTCATAGCGCGCGGTCACGTCGATACCAGAGGTGCGCTGCGAGTTGATGTTCACATAGTCGTCCTGGATGCGGGTCAGCGTCAGGAACGTGCTCGAAGCGGGATCGCGGTTCCGCTCGATCAGGTCACAGAACGCATTCGGGAAGTTCGGACGGCCATAGCAAGCCGCCAGAATGTTTGAAGCCCCCAGAACCGTGATCTGGTCGTTCACCTCGATCTCGAAATAGTCGAGCGCCACGGACAGATTGAGTTCGGTCGGCGTAAAGACGAAACCGAACGTCATGGCGTCAGAGGTTTCCGGGGTCAGGGCCGAACCGCCGCCACGCACCGTGGTGAAGGTCGGCGCGGACGTGTTGAAGTCATCCGGAATGCCGTCCGCCGCACAGTTGTCGCGCAGGGTCTGGTTCGTGCTCAGCCCCCAGTTCCGGCACGGGTCAACGCTTTGAGCGGTGAAGCCGGTCTGGTCGGCCAGGAAGCGCTCGAACAGAGCCGGGGCCCGGAACGAGGTGCCGTAGGTGCCGCGCAGGCGGATCAGCGGATTGACCTGCCAGTTGGCGCCCAGCTTGTAGACATAGTCAGAGCCGAAAGCCTGATAGTCGAAATAGCGGATGGAGCCGCTGAAGGTCAGGTCCTCGATCAGCTGAACGCCCCGAATGATCGGCACTTCAACCTCGGCCACGGCTTCCCAGACGCGGTCGGTGCCCGCCGTGCGGCCAGCCGAAGCGCGGCCCCAGGACGTGCCGCTGATGCTGAGCGGGCCAGGCGTGTCGTCAATGGAGACTTCACGGTACTGAACGCCAAACGCAGCGCCCACAGGACCGGCCGGCAGCTCGAAAACATCGCCGGTGATCAGCGCATTGACCATGGTCTGTTCAAAGATCGTGGTGCCCTTGTCCGAAGAGAACACGAAGTTGAACTCTTCATCGGTCAGGTCGCCGCGCAGCACGCGGGGGTCAAGATAGTTGACCACCGGGCAGGACGAACCGTCGGCGCGCGTACAGATGATGTTGCCGCCCGCATCGAAGGAGTGGCTGATCTGATTGCCCGGACGCGCGGCGTCATCCACATTATTGCGGTTGATGGCCGTCACGTCATAGCTGCCGTCCGAACGCGAATAGCTGACATTGACGTCATAGGTCCAGTTGGCGAGCAGACCGGCGTCAGAGCCGAAATCACCGGTGAAACCAGCCACGCCATAGTAATAGTCCACGGTCGTGTCCTGGTTGGACGGCACCAGGATAATCGGATCGATCTCTTCGACCAGAATGCCAGGCGCCACCTGCACCACCGGCGGACGGCCGGCGAACGGGTTGCCCATGGCCGGACCGAACGCGTTCTCAACGAACGGATGGTCGGCCATAACACGCGGGAAGAACTGACGGATGCCGCGCGATTTCGTTTCACGGCGGTTATACAGCAGCTCGCCATACAGCTCGCCGCCCGCGACATCGAAGCTGGCCGTCGAATAGAGGCTGAAGCGGGTCACTTCAGGCAGGATGTCCGCTTCACGCGTGCGCGGATCATTCCATTCCATTTCACGGTAGCCGGTAAGATCCGCCACCACCCAGCGGCCCAGCTGGGCGTTGTCATTACCGATCAGGCGCATGCCGTCGATAAAGCCGGAGCCGGGCTTGCCTGCGGCATCGGGATCAAACACGAAGTAGTGCGAAGAAAGGGCCGCACCGGCGCCGCGCAGGTTGATCCCGAAGGCGTCAAACGTGTTGCCGAAGGGATTGAAGCAGATCGGATTGCCGATATCGCCCGGCGCGTTGGGCGTCAGGGCCGTGATATCCACGCGCTCACCGGTCGTGGCGTCGAACATGTAGTCTTTGCCGCACGCCAGGAAGTCACGGTCGCCGCGGCGCAGGCGCTCGAAGCGCTCATATGAAGCCGACAGCGTGATATTGCCGCGGTCGAAGTTGAAGCCATAAGCGCCGTCAATGCTATAGTTGGCGCCGCCGGACTCGAACGGCACGCTGCCGCGCACCGTCAGCTCGGGACGATCAATGGAGCGGCGGGTGATCACGTTGATCACGCCGGCCAGCGCGTCAGAGCCATAGATCGAGGACGCGCCGTCCTTCAGGATCTCATAGCGCTGCACAACCGATTGCGGGATGACGTTCAGGTCAACCGCGCCGACCTGGCCCTGGGTGCCCGCCGGGCCGAGACGGCGGCCGTTGAACACGACCAGCGTGCGCTGCGAGCCGAGGCCGCGGAGCGACACGGTGTTAACGCCCACGCCGCCCTCGATCACGAACCCGCCAAACTGCGTGTTGATCTGGGTCGAGCCGGCCGCCACAGAGGCGCCCTGGAGGATTTCAGCGGTGTCGATCAGACCCTCGAGAGTCGCCGCTTCAGCGGTGATGACCTGGATCGGCGAGGATGAGGTGAACTCGTCGCGGCGCAGCAGCGAGCCGGTGACCACAACGCGGTCTTGCACGGCGGCCGGCGGCGGCGTCTCTTCTTCATCTTCCTCATCGGCCTGAGCAAAGGCTGACGCGCCGGTCATGCTGACCGCGGCGAAGCCCGCCAGAATTGTGGAGCGCAGGAGACGCTCCTTTTCCCAAATTTTCACGATCGTTCCCCTTGTGTTTGGACCGTTTTGTTGCGCCGGCGACCGGCCGCAAGCGCGGATCGCCGCACTTGACCGGGACTATGGAGGGCGCATCACAGATACGTAAAGCGCCCTGTGTGGTTAATCCCCCGCCCTGAGGCGCTTTTGACAAGGAAATGTTGCAGAAAAGCCATAATCGGGTCCGGCAGCCTCAACCGATTGACAGCCCGGGCGCGGGCGGACTAATACCCGCCACCTTCAGCGGGCGCGCCACAGCGCCCGGAAATGCAGTGCGGGCGCGTAGCTCAGTTGGTTAGAGCGCTACGTTGACATCGTAGAGGTCACAAGTTCGACTCTTGTCGCGCCCACCATTTTTCTTGTCCTTCCTCACATCCGTTCGGTCGGTTCCGGCCATCAGGCCGGGCGCGCGGTCGCGCTTGCGGCGCTATCGCGCCGGGGAGATAGCCCCTGCCTGACCCGTATTTGCGCCCCGGCCCCGCCAGGGGCCGCAAGGCCGAATGGCCGCCCGCGCTCATGCGCGGAACATCGCAGCCCGGACGGGCTGCGGAGCTAAAATCCCGCTAAAACCCTTTATTTTCCATCAGGCGCTCGAACTGACGCAGGCGGGCGCGGGCCTTGCGCCATTCCCACCACAGGATCAACACTTTGGGCCCCTCAACGAGATAGCGTTTCCACATCCGCCCGGGTTCCTCGAGCAAGCGGTGCAGCCATTCCAGCCGCGCGCGCTGCATCCAGCGCGGCGCCCGGCGCGCCTCGCCGGACAGGAAGTCCAGCGCCGCGCCCACGCACAGGCCCACGCCCTTGCAGTCGCCGCGATTGAGGCAGGCCTCGGCGATCATCTCCTGCTGGGGCGAGCCCACGCACAGGAACACAAACCGCGCCGGATTGGCCGCCACGAAGGCGGCGCACTCGGCGATCGCCTCGGGCTTGTGGCGCAGGCCCATGGGCGGGACATGCCAGCGCACGTCGGTGAGGCCATAGCGCTCTTTCAGCCCGGCCATCATGGCCTGGCTGCCTCCGACCACCACCACCGGCTCGTCGCGGTCGATGGCGGTCTCGAACAAGGCTGCGGCCAGGTCCGAGCCCGGCGTCACATCGATATCCTCGCCCGACAGGGCCGCGATCAGCTCCAGCACCCGGCTGTCGCATACGGTCAGCCAAGCCTGGGCGTAGAGCGTGGCGAAGGCGCCATCGCGGCGCAGGCGCACCAGATGATCCACATTGGGCGTGACGATGAAGGCGAAGGGCGCGTTCGGATCACGCATGGCCACGCGCTCCAGCGCGGTGTCAAAGCCGATGCGGTCAAAGGCCGAGTTCAAAAACCACACATGGCGCTCACGCACCCGGCGCTCGACAGCCGGACGCCCCGCGGGCGCGGCGCCGGTCAGCATGTCTTGTGTCACGGGCGCAGTCATGGCGTGCCGTTTTGCTCCAGAGAGGCGGCGTTCGCCCTCCTCCGCGCAAAACCCGTTCCGCCCGGGCCTTTACACGCTGCGCCGCAGCGCTCTGAAGGCCAGCCGGGCCGGATGCAACGCCTCCATCCCGGCGCGCTCCAGCGCGGCAGGCTCGCCGCCGAGCGCCGAGGCCAGTGCCTCGGCCAGCAGGGGCGCATGGGCGAAACCGCGCGCGCCAAAAGCGCTGAGCGCCATCACCCGCCGGGACAATCCTGCGCCCGGCTCTGGCGCAGTCCTGACCGCGCCCCGCGCCCACGCGCGCCAGATCTCGTCAAAACCGGCTGAAGCAACCGGCCCCGTAACCGGCAAGCGGTCCGCCGCCGCCGCGCGCACGCCCGCCCAGCTCTGGTTCACTGGCCCCAGCGCCTCAGCCAGCCCCGGCGGCCCCTCAGCCGCCAGCGCGCGCAACAGGGCTTCAGCCCGGGCCGGATCACCGGGATCATCGCCCTTGTCATGGGTGGCGCCCGCCATCAGCCCGCGCGGTGCAGCCGCCGCATATCCGCCCCAGGCCGCGGGCGTACGCGGCGCCAGATCACTGTCAAACACCGCCACCCGGCCAGCGCCCGGCTCCAGCGGCAAGGCCGAGCCCAGAAGGCTCCGCCCCGCCGCCCCGCCCGCCAGAATCACCCCGGCGAACTCACCCAGCACATGCCCGTCCGCGCCGGTCAGGCGCACGCCGTCTTGCGTTTCCTCAATCCCCGCGACCAATGCATCGCGGGCCGGAGCACCGCCCGCCAGCGCCTGGACCAGACGGGCCGGCTCGAACGATCCGGCCCGCGCCATGAACAGGCCATCCGCCGTCCAGCCGGTGCGTTCATGGGCTGCTTGCGCCTCCAGCCAGACAAAATCCTCGTCCAGCGCGCCTGCGAGCCTTTGCAGCCGGGCGTCCTCGCCCAGGCGCAATACGCCCTCGCCCCGCCAGCCGGCCAGATCCGCGTAGCGATGCGCGGCGAAATCAAACGCGGCCAGCAGCGCACGGCCATGAGGCCTGTCGGCAGCCTCAAGGCGCGGCGTCAGAAGGCCCAGCGGCGCACCGGACGCCCCCGACGCCCAGCCGCCCTCAGCCAGTACGCTCACTTCGCGGCCCCGTCTTGAAAAGGCGTCCACAAGGCTTGCCGCCGCGATCCCGCCGCCGACCACCGCCAGAGGTCCGTCCAGCGGGCGGGCCGGCGCTAGCGGACCGGGGGCGGCCTGGCCTTGCGGGCCCTGACAGACCGCCTCCAGCCGTTCGCGCTTGCGCCCGAAGCCGGGCTGTTTGGAGACGGCGAAGCCGGCGTCCGCCAGCGCCCGGCGCACCGCACCCGCCACGGTGAAGGTCGCCACCCGCGCGCCGGGCTTTGACAATCGTCCGATCCGCGCCATCAGGGCGGGCGTCCACATGTCCGGGTTTTTCGACGGCGCGAAGCCGTCCAGGAACCAGGCGTCTGCGGCCATGTCCATGGCCTCCAGCGCACGCGCGGCTTCGTCATGCCAGACGGTCAGCGTGACGCGTCCGCCCTCGAACACCCGCCGGTGCGGCCCGCAATGGGGCGAGGGCCAGGCCTCCACCAGCGGCCCGGACAGGGCCTCCAGCTCAGGAAACATCGCCAGCGCCCGGCGCGCATCGGCGCGCGCCAGCGGAAATCCCTCCACGCTGACAAAATGCAGGCGAGCGCCCGCAGGCGCATGGCGGCGCAAAGCGTCCCACAGGGCGAGAAAGTTGAGCCCGGCGCCAAAGCCCAGCTCGCCTGCCACATTCACCCCGTCATGGAAGCGCTCAGGATATCCCGCGCCCGCCACATAGACCGCGCGCGCCTCGGCCAGCCCGTCCTCGGGCTGGAAATACACATCGCCCATATCCGCCGCCGCCAGTCCCGAAGACCAGTCGAGGCGCGCATGGGGACGCTTGAGCGTGAGGGTGTCAGAACCATGCGATGACATGGCCGCGTGTCTAGCCACTTGCCGCGCCCGCCGCCAGCGCCTCGCGATCACGCTGGCGCGCAGGGCTGCAACTTGTATGATGGGCGGAGTCGGGCATTACAGTCGCGGGGGCGGCATGGCAGCGGACGGCTTTCGGCGGATCAGCGCCCTCTGGCGCACCAGCCTTGGTGCTGTGCTGTCGTGCTTGAAGCGCTGCTGGCGCTTCGCGGCATCACTTCCAAAGATGGCCGCTGACTGGCTGCGCCGCCTGGGGCTGCTCTCGCGCTATGTGATGGCCCTGGCCCTGGGCGCAGGCCTGGCCTTCGCCAGCCCGTTCAATCTTTCCGACTATACAGACCAGGGCCTGCGCTCGATCTTCATGCGCATCGCCAGCTTCACCCTGATGGACGAGTCCCGTTGGGTGGCCGTGGCGATCCTCAATGACCGGGCCCTGCAGGAGGAAGAGCTGACCTGGCCGCTGGATGCGGTGACCCATCTGGCCTTGCTGGAGGGTTATGCCCGGCTCGACCCGTCCCTGATTTTCATCGATCTTCTGTTTCTCGACGAGCGCGATGACCCGACCATGCCCGCCCTGGCCAGCGGATTGGCCCGGCTGGCGGACGACACCCCGCTTCTGATCGCCGCTCCCCCGCGCACCGAGCCTGGAACGCCGCTGGCGATCGCCCCGATCGCCGCGCTCGAAGCCCATCCCAATATCCATTTCGTGTCGGTGGAATCGCGCTTCAGCAACCGCATTCCCGGCGCTTACGACTTGCGCCAGGATCAGCGCGACAGCGCAGCGCTGCGGGCCTATGCGATGACGTGCGAGCACAGGCGCAAAGGCTGCGTAGACCTGTCGGAGCTGGAGGTCATTGACCCGGTCTGGCCGCCGCCTTCGGCCCATGCCTGCGAGCAGCACCCGGAGCGCTGCGCCCAGGTCCCCCGCAACGCGCTGAGCCGCGCCACCCGGATTTTCTTCAGCGGCCTGCTTCAGAATTTGGGGCTGAGCCCGCCCGCTCAGCTCAATCCGGTGGGACTTTATCCGGTCAATGCATTCGACGCGTTCGAGCTGGCCGATGGCGACTTCGCCGCCCGCCAGCGCAGCCGCGTGGAAGGCCGGGTGCTGATGTATGGTCAGTCCCTGCTGGGGCTGGGCGATGTGGAGCATACGCCGCTCTATGGCGCGCAGCCCGGAATCATGACGCACGCCGTCGCCTATGAAAACCTGATGCAAAGAGATCGCTCGAGCCTGAGCGCCGCCAGCGCCCTGTCCAATCCCAAGGTGGGTATATCCGTACTCGCCGCCTGCCTGGCCGCGCTGGGCTATGCCGCCTGGCGCGCCGCGAAGAGTCAGGACCGGTCGGTCTCGCGCCTGATTATATGTGCGGTGGCTTTCGCCGCCCTTTTGATCGCCGGCGCGATATATCTTGCGGACCCGTCAGGCAGCCTGTTTGCAAGCACTGACCAGTACAGCGATCTGGCGCTGTTCCTGATGGGGTTTTCATGCCTGACCCTTCTGGGCGCTGCTTGCCGCCAGGCGATGACGCGCATTGGCCGGCCCCATGCTGACCGTCTGGCGAACCTTGTGGCGATCATCCTGTTCAGCATCGCTGCAGCTGGCGTTTTCGTCTATGCCTTCAACCTGTCGCCCGCCTTCTGGTACGGCCTGCTGATGACCCCGCTGGGCGCGCTGTCGGTTTTCCGTCCCGCTTCAAGCAGATAGTCCGGCAGAGCCGGAAAATGGGGTTCTGCGCCCTGTTTGCGCTGGCTTTGCAACCTCCAAGGCATTAACATCCTCTTCATAACGACCAGGGGGGGCGATAATGGGCTTATCCGGCTTGCTCACGGCCATTCTCAGCCTGGGCGCTGCACAAGCAGCCCAGCCGGCTGTTACTGAGTTCACGATTGATATGGTGCCGCTCTATGACGAGACGCGCACCCAGACCGGCGAACGCCATCACTGCGATTTCGGAGACTTGCCGCTGGCGGTGCTGGAGCGCAGCACGCGTCTTGGCTTGGTCCAGATTGACAGCGAGGACGGCCCCGTCTGGTTGCGCATCTCGGATGTGCGCATGGGCGACCGTCAGTTCCGCATGGTGGAGGCCCCGCCGTCCAGCGGCGCGCCCCGGGCAGGCCGCGCCCTGCGCCCGGTGACCGGCACGGACTTATCCCGCCCTGAGGGCTGCCCCCAACCCGATTGACGCCGGCCGGGCCCTCGCCCCCGTCCCATTATGGAGTATCAGCATGCCCATGCGTTTCCTGATGCGCGCCGCCCCCTTTGCTGGCGCATTTTTGTTGTCCGCCTGCGCCACGACGGCCGATCCGTCACTGTCGCGCAGCTTCGTCAACCAGGCGATGGAAGCGCGGGTGTCGGACAATATTCACAATCAGCCCGAAGTGCTCTCCGAATGGCGCACGCTGAACGCCAATCCGCAAGGCATCACTCGCGCATTGCAGCGCGAACAGGTGCTCCATGGCGCGCCCAGCCAGCCGCCGGCCCTGATCAGCCGGACAGTGGATTCGGTATTCCGCCGGGTGGCCGCCGCTGCGCCGGACGGCTCTGCGGCCCATATCCAGCTGATCGTGAATGATTGTTCCGATTACGGCGCGGAAGCGGTTTCAAGCGGGTTCATCCGCCTGTGCCGCGGCGTGGTGGAGCGCGCCGAGACCGAGGACGAGCTGGCCTTCGTGATCGCCCATGAAATGTCGCACCTGATCCTGGGCCATGAGCGCGCCGATTCCCGGATCGCAGCGATGGCCGATTACACACGCATGGGCACAGGCCTGGTGATGGGGACCGACGCCGTTCAGAGCCGGCTGCAGAATATCGGGCTCAATGACGAATGGACGCAGCGCGTCACCGCCTTCAGCACCAATATCGGCGGCCATCTCGCCGGCTCCATCGGCCAGCGCGAAGTGCCCATGCAGGAAAAGGCCGCCGACCTCTATGGGCTCGATCTTCTGGCCGCAGCGGGATATTCGCCCGAAATCGCCCTGGCCGCTTTCAGCCACATGGCCGACAACCGCAATAGCGCAACCTCCAGTGCGGACGGCATGCGCGTGATGAAAATCCTGACGGGTGAAACCGTGGCCACGCGCGATTTCGGCGACGCCCACCCGGACCTTTCGGAACGCCGCCAGCTGGCGCGCAATTACGTGGCGCGCCATTATCCCGATTTCTCGCCCTCCACGCCGGTCCCCTGGCATCCCGAGGCCGAACCGGGCGCCGCCAGCCCGGCGGAAATCGCCCAGGTGCAGCTCTATTTTCAGGCCTTCCGCCAGGCCGGCCTGGCCATTTATGAGGCGGCCTACGCCAGACAGCTCGAAAATCAGAACGACCAGGCCGGTCATCAGGAGGCCTGCGCCTCGGCGACGCTGCGCATGCGTCATGCCCTGATCAATGGCGGCGAGTTTGACCGCGATCTGCGCCGCCGCGCCCTGGCCATCGGTTATGTGTGCGAGGACGGCAATCTGCTCAACAACCCCATGGCCGGGCTTTCAAGCAGCGACCAGGCGGGCATAGAGGCCCTGTTCGACGTGGCCTCTGCGGCCCTCGTGGTGGACAATACCCGCATGTATAATGAAAGCAGCCAGGCGCTGCTGGCCCGGGTGGTCCCCGGCGACACCTATGAGCCGGTGGTGCAATATTTCTTCCGCGTCGGCGATGAGCGAAATGCCGGTGCCGCCCGCCGCGAATGCCGCACGCAGGTCTCGCGCGGGTATAATGAGCGCATCAGCGAACTGGACGGCCAGATCCGCCAGGCCCGGCAGGCCAATAGCGGCACGGAACTGCTCCAGAACCAGCGCACCCGGGTGCGCGAACAACGCGATGCGGCCCTGACCTCGCGCTGTGACACGCCCTATGAGCGCATCGAGGCCAGCATGCGCTCCATGCTGGACGCCAACCGCAATAACCGGCGCGGGCTGGCGGCCCATGCCGCGGCCAATGGCGGCTATATCCGCGAGCTCAGCCGCATGGCCGAGGCCCGGGCTATCGACAATCCCGAGGAGCTGCGGGCGAACTTTGTCCGCGATCCAGAAGGCCCCGCCACCTTGCGCGCCGCCTCCACCGTCAATATGCGCGCCGGGCCCGGGACCCAGCACCGTGTGGTGGGACAGCTGCGCGCAGGCGCGGCGGCCCAGTCGCTCGACATTGTCCAGGGGGGCTGGGTGCTGGTGCGCTCGGGCCGGACCCAGGGCTGGGTGCGCCGCGACTTCATCCAGCCCCTGCCCGGCGCCGCGCGCGCCACGGCCGCCTGACTCACAGCGAAAGCCGGTTCAGCGTCATGCTGAACCGGCTTTGACCGCACGATCAGACAGGCCTCAGGCGGCCTGGACGCTGGAGATGGCTTCTTCCAGCTCAAGGAAGCTCGGCTGGAAGGCGCTGGGCACCGAGCCGCGGCCGATCTCCACCGAGATCTGGGCGGCGTTGCCGTGCAGATGGGCTACCAGCACATTCTGGATGATCTTGTAGAAGATCGCTTCCTCGTCATAGACCGCCTGCAGGCGGGTGGCGAACGGCCCCACAAAGCCATAGGCCAGATAAACGCCCAGGAAAGTGCCGGTCAGTGCGCCGCCGATCATCTTGCCCAGGATTTGCGGCGGCGCGTCGATGCCGCCCATGGTCTTGATGATGCCCAGCACGGCGGCCACGATGCCCAGCGCCGGCAGGGCGTCGGCCATCAGCTGCACCGCATGAGCCGGCGCGGCGGCCTCGTGATGGTGCTTTTCGAGCTGTTTTTCCATCGCATCCTCGACCTGGTGGGGATCTTCCAGATTCATGGTCATCATGCGCAGCGTGTCGCAGATGAAATCCACCGCGAAATGGTCCTTGAGGATGCGCGGATAGGCGGTGAAGATCGCGCTTTCGTGGGGCTTCTCGATATGGGTCTCGAGCGCGATCACACCCTTTGTCTTCATGGTTTTGGTCAGCTGGAACAGCAAGGTGAGCAGGTCCACATAGTCCTGCTGTTTCCACTGTGATCCGGAAACGATCTTGCCGAAATCGCCCAGCGTCTTCATGACGGTCTTGGGCGCATTGCCGATCAGGAAGGCGCCGACCGCCGCCCCGCCAATCATCATCATCTCGAAGGGCAGCGCCTTCAGGATGATCTCGAAATTGCCCCCCGACAGCATAAAGCCGCCGAACACGAGCACGAACACGGCGATAACGCCGACGATCTGGAACATATCCCACCACCCGTTTCCTGCCCGGCCGTCTCCGCCCTGGCGGGTGATCCCGCTCTTTGAGCACTCCAGGAGACGTCCGATTTCGGGACGGTTATCGCAGAAGAGGCTTAAAGCCCGGTTTGCGAGGCGTTAGCCGGTGATTCACCATCACAGCGCCGCGCAGCGTCAACCAGTGCGCGGAACAGAACCCGCATATCACGCCGATGGAGCATCAGCTCCGGATGGAATTGCACGGCCATGCGCAAGACGCCCGGCGGGCCTTCCAGGGCCTGCGCCTCGCCATGCTCGCCGCGCGCGCTGACGCGCAACCCCTCGCCCAGCTCGGCCACCGCTTGGCGGTGCAGCGAATTGACCCGCGCGCGCGTCCGGCCCCAAAGCTCGGACAGCCTCGTGCCGGGCGCGATGTCGACGCTTTTGCGATAGAGCATGTATCCCAGCGGCGTGGAGGGCAGCGTGCGGAGCAAGTCCTCGTCCAGAATATCGTTCACCGCGCCGCCGCGGGCCACATTGAGAAGCTGCATGCCCCTGCAGATCGCCAGCACGGGACGCTTCAGCGCCCAGAAGGCCTGCGCCCATTCCAGCTCCAGCCCGTCGCGGCCGCGGTCATAGCGGGCTGCGGGATTGACGGCGCGGCCATAGTTATCAGGATGAATATTCAACCCGCCCGCCAGTATAAGGCCATCAAACGCATCGGGCTGCACATCCCGCGTGCGCGAAGTGACCCGCACAGCGCGCCCGCCGGCCAGGCGCACCCCCGCCCAGATCAGCGCGAATACGCCATAATCGGTCCCGGCCGAACTGGTGACGGCGATAACCGGACGGCGCGCGGCACAGGAAGGCTCACTCATCGAATCTCAACTCCGGCGGCAACTGGCCGCGCCGGATCATGGAGGACAGAACGAACAACACCCCCAGCGTGGCGCCCGGATCATCCAGCGGGATGAAATCCGTGGCCGCTCCGGCAGTCTGTTCGCGGGTCTGCCTTAGCGCCTTGAGGTAGGCGCCCAGCGATTTCACATCAAACAGGCCGTTGACGAAGGCGCCAAAACCCTTCTGATCACGGTAGGCCAGCTTGTCCCATCGCTCCGAGAGGGTCTTGAAATAGGAGTCCTCTTCGGCAATGGCCTGGGCGGCGCTCAGGAAGGCCAGAAGCGGCACCTTGGAGCGTCGGCCGATCGTCACCTTGGGCGGCTCCATCACCGGATCGCCGGTGACCTGACGGTACAGCAGCCAGGGGAAGTCCACCCCGCTGGCCACTGACTGGAACAGGCCGGCCCAGAAGCGCGGATTGACCTCGATCAAGGACGGCGTGTCTTCGGGCTTGCCGGTCCAGCGGTAATCGATCTCGCACACGCCCGACCATTTGAGATGGCGCAGGAGTTTCGCTGCTTCCTCCTTGAATGGCGCGCTGTCCACGGTCTCGCGCAGGACCCCCGCGCCGCGCTTGGGCGGGAAGCCGTGCAGGCTGCGATAGGTCATCCAGGCGCGCAACTCGCCATCCTCGCACAGGGCGCAGAAGCAATAATCATCCCCCGGCGCCGCCTCCTGGATCAGCGGCCATTCCGCCTTGCTGCGCGGCGGCTTCGCCTCCAGCCAGGCTTTCAGTTTCGCGGCGCTGTCATGGCGCGCCACGCCGCGCCCGCCCACGCCGCGCGCCGGCTTGGTGATCAGGGGCAGAGCAAGGCTCTCCAGCGCCGCATCCAGAGCCTCCATGGAATCGGGATAGATCGTGCGGGGGAAATTCACCCCGGCGCCCTGCGCCGCCGACGGCAGCCGGTCCTTGGGCTCCACCTGCACGATGGAGCTGTGGTCGGGCGCCGCCACGATCAGGCCGGCTTCGCGCAGCTCACCGGCATGCTCGGCGATGATCGAGGTTTCCTCGAAGATCGGCATCAGCACGAAGGGGGCGTCTCCGCGCGGGCGAAGCGCGTCGGCCGCCTTGATGAGATCAGAGATGAATTTCTCCGGCTTCTCCCGATGATCAGCGAGCAGCTTGTGGCCTTTGCAATGCTTGGAAAACTGCAGCACCGTCATGTCGACGCTGTCACAGCCCACCACGTCTATGCCGTGATCGGACAAAGATTGCGCGGCCGTCAGCGCCATGAGGGAGCGCGAATAGGTCAGCAGGACGCGCGGGCGGGGCTGTTTGGTCATTGGGTCTCCGTCAAAACAAGCTTATCCGCCAAGCCTAATGCCTCCGGCGCGTGAGCGTTAGGCGCCATAGACGCCGCCATAGAGCGGGCGTAAGTCTGGCGCTGTCATGAACCCGCCCTTCAACCCCGCCAATCCGTCCGGCCCGCAGGCGCGCAGCCGCGCCTTCCGGCTGTTATTCGTGTGCCTGATGGCCACCGGCATCGGCAATTCCATGCTGTTCGCCATCCTGCCGCCGCTGGCGCGCGAGCTGGATGTGGCCGAGGTGTATGTGGGCGCGATTTATACGCTCTCCGCCCTCCTCTTCCTGACCATGAGCCCGGTCTGGGGCGCGCTGTCTGACCGGCTGGGCCGGCGGCCGCTGATCGTGTTCGGGCTGGCGAGCTTTGCGGTCTCCACCCTGGTGTTTGCAGCCGGCGCCTGGGCGGGACAGATCGGGCTGTTGCCGCCTTTGGCCGCGATTGTGGCCATGGCGCTGGCGCGCTGCCTGTTCGGCGGGCTGGGCTCGGCCACCAATCCGGCCGCCCAGGCCTATGTGGCCGACCGCACCAGCCCCATGGAGCGCACCAAGGCGCTGGCCGGGCTCACCGCCGCGTTCGGACTGGGCGGCATGATCGGCCCGGCGCTGGCGGCGGGGTTTGTCGAGCGCATCGGCATCGCGCCCTTCATGATCGTCATCGCGGCCCTGGTGGGCGCCGGCGCGCTGGTGGTGCGCTTCACCCTGCCGGAGAACACTCCGCCGAAACGCCAGGGCCGGCCGATCAATCCGCTGGTCCAGTTCCGCTTTGCGCTGGACCCGCGCCTGACCGCCTTCATGATCTATGGCTGCGCGCTGTGGCTGTCCCAGGCCGCCAGCCTGCAGGCCCTGTCCTTCTATGTGATGGACCGTCTGGCCATCGGCCCGGATGAGGGCCTGCAGCTGGCCGGGGTGGCGCTGAGCGCAGGCGCGGCGGCGCTGATCTTCGCCCAGCTGGCGGTGATCCCGGCGCTCAAGACCAGTCCGCGCGTGCTGATGATAATCGGGGCTGCGCTGGTGGCGGCGGGCAATCTGGAAATGGTGTTCGCGCCCAATTACGCGGCCATCGTGGTGGGCTTCATGCTCAACAGTTTCGGCTTTGGCCTGGCCCGGTCCGGCTTTACGGCAGGCGCCTCGCTGGCGGTGAGCCCTGAGGAGCAGGGTCGCGCAGCCGGGCTGACCACCGCCACGGCGGGCGTGGGCTTCCTGATCGCGCCCCTGACCGGGCTGTGGCTCTATCAGGTGCTGGCGCCCGAAGCCCCGTTCTGGCTCAACGCCGCGCTGGGCCTTGTGGGCCTGGCGGTGGCCTTCGCCCATCCGCGGGTGCGCGCCGCCGCCGCCCGGGCGCTGGAAGAGCCCGGCCAGGACGGGACAGGACCGGTCTAGCGCTGGCCCTGCTGGGCGTGCGCGGCCATCACCGCGTCATAGGCGCGCCGCCCGGCATAACCGTCAGGCGTCAGCCCTGCGCCCGCCTGGAAGCGCTTGAGCGCAGCGCGGGTATTGGCGCCGACAATCCCGTCCACCCCGCGCGTGTCATAGCCCAGCGCGGTCAGCGCCTCCTGCAGCTCGCGCGACTGGGTGCGGTTGATGGGCGGATCGTTTTCCGGCCAGCCGCCCGGCGGCTCGGTCCCGTCCTCCAGGCGCCGGGCCAGATAGGCCACGCCCAGGCCATAGGCGGTGGAGTTGTTATAGCGCATCAGCGCCTCGAAATTGCCGAACGCCATAAAGGCCGGCCCCGCCGCCCCGGCCGGCAGGATCAGGCGGGCGGTACGGTGCAGATCGTCCGCCGCCCACTCCCCGCTGGCCGGGCGCAAGCCGTCCAGCGCCCAGGCCCGCAAGGGCCGGCGGGTGTTTTCATTCCAGCCCTGATAGTCGAAATCCTCCGGCAGGACGGTGCGGACCGCCACCGGCGCGCCGCGCTCCCAGCCCGCCTGGACCAGGAGATTGGCCGCCGAGCCCAACGCATCGGCCTCGCTGGTCCAGATATTGCGCCGCCCGTCGCCATCCACGTCCACGGCGCGTTCGAGATAGGTGGTGGGGATGAACTGGGTCTGGCCCATGGCCCCGGCCCAGCTGCCTTTCAGCTCGGCGCGTGTGGCGTAGCCGCGCTCGATCATGCGCGCCGCCGCGATCAGCTGGGCTTCGGCGAAGGCGCGCCGGCGTCCTTCCCAGGCCAGCGTGGCCAGCGAGCGCACCACGTCGAAATCGCCCTGAATGGCGCCATAGGCGCTCTCCAGACCCCAGATGGCGGTGAGAATCTCGCGCTCGACCTCAAAGCGCGCCGCCACCTGATCCAGCGCGCCGGCATGACGCTCGGCGGCCCGGCGCCCGCCCGCAGCGCGCTCGGCGGAGGCTGCGCCGGCCAGATACTGCCAGATGGGGCGGACGAATTCGGGCTGGGTGCGGTCGCGCTCGACAATGCGCAGATCGGGCTCCAGCCCCTCCAGCATGGCCGCACGCACATCGGCGCGCACGCCCTCGGCCTCCAGGCGCTGGGCGAAGGCCTCGCGCCAGGCCGGGAAGGTGGCCGGATCGGGCATGTCCGCGCGCGCAGGCGCAGACAGCGCTATCATGATCAGCGCAATCAGAGCCCAGAAGCCGGGATTGGAAGGGGTCTTGAACAGGTTGGCGGCGCGCATGGACGGATCGTCTCCCGGTGTCAGGCTCAAGGTCTGTAATCCGAAGCCTAACCCGGCGATTGCGGCGAGGCGAGGGCGCCCGGCGCCCTTCAGCCAGGCAGGCCAATTGTACAATGCCGCGCGTTTACCAGGCGCTAACCCTCTCTCCCAATCGGGCATTAACGCCGCCGCCCTAGACTGGCATGAAATATGAACGCCAAGGGGCGTATGCGCCGACCCGGCGCAGGAGGTGGTCATGATGAAGCTGCTCAAGGACAAGGCGGGCAATGTGGCGGTGACGTTCGCCCTCGCCCTGGTGCCGCTGTGTGGTGCTGGCGGGCTGGCTGTGGACACCGCCCAGCTGATGGGCGTGCGCGCCTTTCTCCAGAACGAGGCCGACCAGGCCGCGCTCAATGGCGCGGTGGAGGGGCCGGATGGCGATTATGCGCGCTACCGCTCCATCGCCGTGGACCGCATTCAGTCCCGGCGCAATATGCAAAATCTCGCCGTCACTGGCGCCTGGACCGGCCATGATTACGCCGTCGAGATCAGCGGTACGGTCAATACCGCCCTGGTCCATGTCATGCCGGGCCTGGGCGACAGCGTGAATGTGCGCGCCGAGGCGGTGGCCCGTCTGCACCAGCCCTTGCTGCAATACGAGCCCCCGCTGATCAGCGAGCTCGACCCGGATGCCGGCGACTATAACCGCATCTATGTCTATTGCTTCGACCCCGATCCGGAATCGGACAAGACGCTGGAGGAGCGCCGCACCCAGCGCACCGCCATCCAGGACAATGCGGGCACGCATTATTCCTATACCTGGCCGCGCTGCGAACCGGGCGAGACCATCAGTTTCGAGCTGTACAATGTGCGCTTCTCGCGCACCGCGCCCCACCGCTGGGACGATGCGTCCAATGATCACGGCTCCTGGTGTCATCACCGGCCCGATCCGTGCCGCTTCAACTATTTCACCGACACGCGCCTCATCAATAATGTGGAGCACCATTCCGGTCTGGAACTCGATATTCTCGAGACCAAGCTGTGCGATACTTATGAGGAGTGCAAACCGGTCAGCCAGGGCGGGGTGATCCCGCAGGGAACCAATCGCACGCCCAACCGCGAAACGCGCCCATGCCAGCCCGGCAAGTTCATGTATTATGGCTGGGAAGACCGCCCGCCGGGCATGCCTGGGCCGGACAGCAACTGGACCCAGATCGGGTGGACCGACCGTGACTATGACGATATCCGCGTGATCATGGAGTGCCCGCAATACGACGAGGTGGGCGAGCGCTTCGTGCGTCTGGTCCGCTAGTTCGTCCAGCTTTGCCGGGTGCGTCAGCGCGCCAGCCCGGCGGCCTGGAGCCGCCGGGCGTAGGCGTCCATGAGATCGCCCGCATTCTCGCCCAGCTCGCGCAGATAGCGCCAGGAATAAATCCCCGAGGCATGACCGTCATCAAAGGTCAGGCGCACCGCATAACGGCCCACGGGCTCGGCGGCGGTGACCTGGACGCGCGACTTGCCCGCCACCAGTTTTTTCTGATGCGGACCGTGGCCCTGCACCTCGGCGGACGGGCTTTCCACGCGCAATAATTCAAAGGGAATGGCCAGGGTCTCGCCGTCATCAAAGCGGACCTCGAGGGCGCGCGCGGCGGCGCGGAAGACCAGTGTTTCAGGCCAGGGACCCGATCCGGTCATGACCCTCAGCCCTCCAGTTCACGCGCTTCCTCGACCAGCATGATCGGCACGCCCTCGCGGATCGGATAGGCCAGCCCGGCCTGGCGCGAGATCAGCTCCTGGGCGGCGCGGTCGTATTCCAGCGGCCCGCGCGTCTGGGGGCAGACCAGGATTTCCAGCAATTTGGGATCAAGCCCGGCGCTGGCGCGCGCGGCGGCGTCCGGATCGGGGCGGTCAGCGTCAGAAGTCTTTGTCATGGCTCAGCACATAATCCCGGCGGGCGGGCGCGTCCAGTGCGCGCAAGTGTCAGGCATGCCCCGCCGGGCGGGTCTTGGCCAGAGCCTCTTCCATAAGGGCGCACAGGCATTCGGCGCGCGGCGCGCCGCCGGGCGCGGCCAGCAGGGCCTGCTTGTCTTCCACGCTGAACGGCGCGGCCATGGCCACCCGGTCCACCAGCGCATTGACAGGCGCCGCGCGCAGCGCGTCCCAGTCCGCCGTCAGTCCGGTATGAGAGAAATATCCGGTCATCAGGCCCATGAGCCGGGCGCGATGGCCTTCAGCGGGCGCGGGCGCGATGAGATCGCCCTCAAATTCTGCATAATCGGCCCGCGCCACCCGGTAGGGCGTCTTGCGGTCCAGTTCGGCGGCGATGGCAAAGCGGCTCACACCTGTCAGCACGATCAGATAACGGCCGTCCTGGGTTTCGGTATGGCTGACAATGCGCCCTGCTGTGGCGATACGCTCCAGCGCGGGCTTGTCCGGCGCGCCGCCCGGGCGCGGCTGCACCATGGCGATATGACCGCTGCCGGCCATGGCGTCGTCCACCATGTTGAGATAGCGCGGCTCGAAAACGTTCAGCGGCAGATTCTCGCCGGGCGGCAGGATGCAGCCGCGGATCGGAAACAGGGCGATCTCCCTGGGCAGGGCGTTGGTCTGGCTCATGGCGGTCCGAATTGTGGCTTACGAACTAATCTAGTCCAACACCTTGCGCTGGCCACCCATGGCGTGCGGGCGCAGCGTGACCCTGCGGCCACAGCCCGGCGCCGATCTGGCGCATGGACCGCGCTTGATGCTGGCCAGGCCCGCCGGGCTGGTTCACCTTGACTTGGCCTTGTGCGCTGACTGCGCCATGCACCGGGAGGCTAGACGGAACCATGCTGCGAGCGGCCTGAGACATTTGACGCGGCCCGGCTTGACGCCGGGCGCGCTGCGCTTGGCCCTTTCCCGGCGCGCCCGCATGAGGGGCGCGCGCATGCTTTTTTCCGGATCATTCTTATGACTGACATCTCCGCCGCCGCGCCCGGGCGCGAGGCCCGCACCCTGTCCAATCTGGCTGTGGCCGGCTTTGTCTGGCGCCAATGGATGCGCAAGCCGCGTCTTTACGGGGCCTTTATCGGCTTTATGGGGTTGGCCACGCTGGCCGATGTATTTGTACCCGTCGCCGCCGGGCGGCTGATCGATTCCCTGTCGGGCGGGGGCGCGGATGCGTCCGGCCAGGCCCACTGGCTGGCGCTGGGCCTGTTCCTGGCGCTGGCCGCCGGGGTCAATATCGCCCGCCAGATCGGCATCCGCATGGAAATCCTGGCCTCCAGCGCGGTCATGGCCGACATGACCGCCGACGCCTACGCCCGGGTCCAGTCCATGTCGGCGGACTGGCACGCCAACGCGTTCGCCGGCGCGCTGGTGCGCAAGATCACCCGCGGCATGCACGCCTATGACGAGATCACCATGTATTTGTGGGGCGGCGTCCTGCCCGGGCTGGGCGTGACCTACGGCCTGGGCGTCTACATCCTCATCAACTGGCCGCTGGCGGGCCTCTATGTGCTCGCCGTCAACACGCTTTTCATCGTTATGACGATGGCGATGATCGAGCGCTATGTGCGGCCGCAGAACCTGGTCTCCAATGCCCGTGACGCCGATCTGGGCGGCGCGGTGGCCGATGCGCTGACCTCCATCAACACCGTCAAGAGCTTCGGTGCGGAGGCGCGCGAGACCGGACGCTTCGCCCGGCTGGCGGGAGACTGGCGGCGCGAGGTCCGCAAGACCTGGTACCGCTTCGCCAATACCTGGCTGGTGCAGATGATCGCCGTGCTCGCCCTGCAGGCGGGGCTGGCCGGGCTGTTGCTGGCCCAGTGGCAGGCGGGCGAGGCCAGCGCGGGCGATGTGGCCTTCGCCCTGACCGCGTTTCTTGTGATGGCCGGCTATATGCGCCGCTTCGGCGAGGAGGTTCAAAGCCTGCAAAAGGGGCTGGACGATATCCAGGATATCGCCGGCTTCATGGCGGGCGAGCCCCAGATCGCCGATGCGCCCGGCGCGCCGGACTTCCGCCCCGGCGCGGGCGCCATCGAATTTGATCAGGTGCGCTTCACCTATGGCGGGCAGGACAGTCCTCTCTATGAGGGTTTTGACCTGACCATCGCGCCGGGTGAGAAAATCGCGCTGGTGGGACCGACAGGCTCGGGCAAGTCCACCTTCGTGAAGCTGATCCAGCGCCTCTATGACATTGATAGCGGCGCCATCCGCATTGACGGCCAGGACGTGCGCAGCGTGACCCAGGCGAGCCTGCGCCAGTCCATTGCGGTGGTGCCCCAGGACCCGGCGCTGTTCCACCGCACGCTGGCTGAAAACATCGCCTATGCCCGCCCCGGCGCCAGCCGGGAGGACATTATCGAGGCGGCCCGCCGGGCGCGCGCCCATGACTTCATCACCGACCTGCCCCAGGGCTATGACACGCTGGTGGGCGAGCGCGGGATCAAACTGTCGGGCGGGGAGCGCCAGCGCGTGGCCATCGCCCGCGCCATACTGGCCGATGCGCCCATCCTGGTATTCGACGAGGCCACCAGCTCGCTGGACAACGAGACCGAGCGCGACATCCAGGCGGCGCTGGCTGAGGTGATGGCGGGCAAGACCGCCATCGTCATCGCCCACCGCCTGTCCACCATTCGCGACGCCGACCGCATCCTGGTGTTCCAGGACGGCGCCATCGTGGAGCAGGGCACGCACGAGGCGCTCAGCGCGAAGGCCGGCGGGGTTTACTTGCGCCTGGCGCAGCTGGCGCGGCCCTAAGCGCAATCGGCAAAAGTGGGAACCGGTTTTCGGAAACATTGCGCGCCAGACCATAGACTTAGAGCGTACGGCCTGACCCAGTCAGGCCGTACGCTCTAAGCGGCGCGGCGGCGCGTCGCGAACAGGATCACCAGCGGCGGGATCCAGGGCAGGAGGCGCTCATAGAGCCCGCCTGGCCCCTGGCCGGTCTGGTTGAACCAGACCGTCAGGGCGAAACCCGCCAGCATGGCCGCAATCACCGGCCCCGCGCCCGGGCGCCAGCGGAAAACCCGCGCCAGAATGATCGGACCGAAGGCGGCGCCCAGCGCATTCCAGGCGAACAGCACCCGGCTGAAAATGTCCGACGGGGCGGCCAGCGTCAGATACACCGCCGCCGCGCACAGGCTGGCCATCACCACCCGCGCGATCAGCACTTCGCGGCCCGGCCACAGGCGCGAGGCGCGCGCATCATGGGAAATTGACGCCGAGGCGCTCAAAAGCACCGAATCCACCGTGCTCATAACCGCTGAGAGAAGCGCGGCCAGCACCACCCCGGCCATCACCGGCGGGAAGAGCTGATAGATGGCCGCGAACAGCACCTGCTCATGCTCGCCGGCCTCGAGGCCCAGCGCCAGCGTGCGCCCGGCCAGACCCAGGATCGCCATGCCGATGAAGACGCTGACCGCCCATGTGATGGCGATGGCGAAGGCGCGCCGGCGCGCGGCGTCGTCCCTCACCCCCATCACCCTTGCGGCCAGCTGGGGCTGGCCCGCCGTGCCGAGGCCTATGGCCGAGAGCCCCAGAATAAAGCCCGCCGCAGCCATGCCGGCCCGTCCGCCAAAGGTTTCGAGATGTCCGGGATGATCGGCGGCCAGAGCGGCGAACACCGCCTCTGGCCCGCCCGCAGCAATCACGGCGGCAATGGGCGCGATGATGGCGATGAAGGCCATCACCAGCCCTTGCAGCATGTCGGTGACCGAAATCGCCCAGAACCCGCCCAGCAGGGAATAGATCAGCACCACGCCTGTGCCCAGCAGCACCGATTCGGCCACGCCCAGGCCGAAATAGCTCTGCATGGCCGTGCCGGCGGCCTGCAGCTGCGCGGCCACGTAGAAGATGAAGCAGAACACCACCAGCGCCGCTGAAATCAGTCCGATCAGGCGCTTGCCGCGCTCGCCCGCATCGCCTGAGAGATAATCGGCCAGCGTGATATGGCCGCGCTCGGCCGCCTCGCGGTGCATGGCGCGGCCCATGACGATCCACAGCAAGGCATAGCCGCCCCAGATGCCCGGCAGCATCCACAAGGCGCTCACCCCCACCAAAAACACGAAGCCGGAAAAGCCCAGCAGCACCCAGGCCGAGGACGAGGTGGCCGCATAGGACAACCCCGCCACCCACGGCCCCAGCGTGCGTCCGCCGATCAGGTAATCGGCTTCAGTGCCGGTGCGACGGCTCGCCCACACGCCGATGGCGATGAGCAGGCCCTTGTAGACGATAAGCGTGGTCAGAATGATGGCGGCATTGGACATGGCTTGCCCCTCCCCCTTGAGCGACGGCGCCACCTCAGGCCATTCGCGCCGGGCTGGCAAGCCTGACGGTTCGCTTGCGGGTCCGTGCGGCTTGATCCAAAACCGGATTTCAGTACGCAGACCATACGGTTTTCATGAAGGGAGCGGGGCATGGCGGCCAGGCCGGATCAGGCGTCCCTGACGGGCGTGATGGCGCTGCTGACCGCAGCCTGCGTGATCGGGTTCGCTGCGCCGCTGGTCAAGCTGAGCGAGCTGGGCCCCCAGGCCATCGCCTTCTGGCGCCTGGCGCTGGCGGTTCCGGCGCTGGGGCTGTGGCTGATCTTCGAGGAGCGGCGCAATCGCGCCCGCCCGGCCCCCATCAATCCTGCCCCCGCCGGGCGCCAGTGGCGGCTTCTGGCGCTGGCTGGCGTATTCTTCGCGGGCGATCTGGCTTTCTGGCATGCGGGCATCAAGATCACCACGGCGGCCAACGCCACTCTCCTGGCCAATCTCACCCCCGTGATCGTGGCTATCGCGGCCTGGCTGCTGTTCAAGGAGCGCATCTCCACCCGCTTCGTGATCGCCGCCATACTGGCGCTGGGCGGGGCGGTGCTGTTGTCGGCCGCCAATGTGCGATTCGCCCCCGAACGGCTCACCGGCGACATCCTCTCGGCGCTGACGGCCTTGTGGTATGCGGCCTATATCCTGACCGTGCGGGCTGCGCGCATGACCGGGGCGGGCACGGCCAGGGTGATGTTCTGGTCCACGCTGGCCGCTGCGCCGATTTCGCTGGCCATCACGCTGATCGCAGGCGAGCGCGTGTTTCCGCAAACGCTGGAAGGCTGGGCGCCCTTGCTGGCGCTGGGCGTCATCGTCCATGCGCTGGGACAGGGCGGCATCGCGTTCGGCCTGGGGCGCACGCCTGCTTCCATCGCCTCGCTGGTCATTCTGGTCCAGCCTGTGGTGGCCGCGGCGGCGGGCTGGATCCTGTTTGGCGAGACCCTGGTCATGGTGCAATGGTTCGGCGCCGGGCTGGTGCTGAGCGGGGTCTATCTGGCCCAACGCACCGGGCCGCGCGCCGGGCCAGGACCGCGTCCGCGCGGCTGATCAACGCGCGCCCATGCCCTCGATCAGCAGGGCCAGGCGCTGGCTGAGCGCGGCGTGGGGATCCTCGCCATCAGGGCGCCGGCATTCGCGCAAGGCGCCCATGAACACGTCAATGGTGCAGGCGAACGCCACGGACGGATCGAGATCGGCGCGCAACTCCCCCGAGCGGACGCCCGCCTCGAACACGCGGCGCACCGGCTCCCAGGCGAAAGCCATATCGTCGAATGCGCGCTGAAACGCCTCGCCATCATCAAGCCAGCTATGGCCAATGGCGGCGGAGATCAGCTCGATCTGGCGCAGATGCGCATCCATCATCAGCTGCAACAGGGCAGCCAGACGGTCTCCGGCCCGGCCCGAAAGTGCAGACTCCAGATGGCCGGCGCTTTCGGCCAGCGTCTCGTAATGATCGCGCATGATCGCCATCAGCAGCGCGGCCTTGGACGGCTCTGCATTGAGCACTGTGCCTGCAGACACGCCGGCGCGCTGGGCGATCATCTTGATCGTTGCGCCCTCATAGCCCTCGCTGAGAAAGACTTCCCGGGCCGCCAACAGCACGGAAGTGCGCGTCGCCTCGCGGCGCTCGTCGCGCCGGGTTATCCGCTTGCCTGCCATATCACGCATAGGTGTCCCTGCCCGTCCCTTATGCACCCGGGCCGTGATATAGGCCGATCCGGTTGGGGCTCCACATACACGCGCACACAATTTGTGACAAAGAAAATTAACCATGATCTGCGCTTAGGACTTATGTCCTTCACACTGCTCTGCACGGGCTGGTGCGCGGCCCCACCGCACCCGGCCTGCATTGCGCCTGATCACCGCCCGGTGTAGGTCAGCGCTCATGAACACCGTTCTAGATCTTATCGTCTATGGCTCGATCGCCATCGTCTTCGTCATTCTCCTGGCGGGCATCTACGCCTTGTTCCGGGGGGGCGATTTCGGGCGCACCTGGTCGAACCGGCTGATGCGCGCGCGCGTCCTGTTCCAGTTCATCGCGATTGTGGCGGTGGTCGGAGCCGTCTGGGCCAAGCAGGCCTTCGGGCTTTAATCGTCCGCCAGCGCTGCGCGCACCGGGCCGGACACCTGGTCGAGACGGCCGTCATTGACGCCGGCCACGCCAGCCCAGCCGGCCTGCGGGTCGATCACCGCCTGCACCAGCCAGAGCGTGTTGGACCCGGCATGGGATAGCCGCCCGTCCTCGCTTACGCCCCAGCCCAGCGCGTATTCGCCCTGGGGCGCATGAAGCCGGGCGAAGCTGCCCGCCTGGAGATAATCCGTCGCCGCGCCCGCCGCGCCGCGCCGGTGCAGGTCTAGAAAAGTCAGAATATCGCGTGCGTTCATATGGATGCGCCCGGCCGGATTGAGTGCGGGGGGATTATCCGCGTCAGCGCCAGGCTCATGGCTGCGCACCCCCATCCCGAACAGGCCGGGGCCATGACCGCGCGGCTGATCCATCCGGCCCGGCTGGCCGGGCGGCCCCCAGCCCGCACTCCCCAGCCCCAGCGGGTCGAACACTTCGCGCGCCATCAGCGCCTCGTAAGCTTCGCCCGCTGCGGTCTCCATCATCAGGGCGGCGACCACATAACCGGCATTGGAATAGACAAACTCGCCCGGCGCGCCGCCCGGACGGCGCAACACCTCGCGCGCATAGACCCGGCGGTCCGCCGCCGCGTCCCGGTCACCATCCGCGCCAGCCAGGCGCACGCTGGTCAGCAGCCCCGCATTGGCGCGCATGCCCGACCGGTGGGACAGAAGTGCTGTCAGGTCAGCGCGCGCCAGATCAGGGTGAATGTCCAGATCCAGTCCCGCCAGCACATCGCCAACACGCGCATCCCAGCTGATCACGCCTTGCTCCACAAGGCGCGCGGCCAGCGTGGCCGTCACCGGCTTGGTGACCGAGCCCAGATGCCACAGATCGTCTTGCGTCACCGGCGCTTCAGACCCGTGCGCGCGCACGCCTGCCACGGCGATCTCATACCCCTCATCACTGATGACAGCGACCAGGGCCGCCGGCGATCCGCTCTCATCCAGAAGGGTGTTGACCCGCGCGTCCAAATTCCATTGCCCCGGCGCCAGCGCCATCATGGCGGCTATCAGGCTCAGCATGGCCGTTCCTTTCATGGCAGGCTATGACAGCCATCATGAAACATCGCGCTGCGCGCGCAAGCATTCCCGCCCGGAGGCCGCCATGGTTCGACTGACGAAAATCTACACCCGCACCGGCGATGAGGGCCGCACCCGGCTGGGCGACATGACCGAGACCGTCAAGCATGACCCGCGCGTGGAGGCCTATGGCGCAGTGGACGAGGCCAATGCCGCGATCGGCCTGGCCGCAGCCGCGCTGGAAGACGGCCATGAGTTGCTGGCGCTGCTTACCGCCATCATGAACGACCTGTTCGATCTGGGCGCCGATCTGTGCGTGCCCGAAAGCGACGAACCGCGCGAGTGGACCCCGCTGCGCATGACGCCCGGCCAGACCGTCAGGCTGGAACAGGCCATCGATGCGCTCAACGCCCGGCTGGACCCGCTGGACAGTTTCATCCTGCCCGGCGGGTGCGAAGCGGCGGCCCGCCTGCACATGGCGCGCACCATAACGCGGCGGGCCGAGCGGCGAGTGGTGGCCCTCAAAGACACCGGCGCTGCGGTGAGCGCTGCGGTGATCACCTATCTCAACCGGCTGTCCGACCTGTTATTCGTGGCCGCACGCATCGCCAATAACGAGGGCCTGGCGGATGTGAAATGGATTCCCGGCGCAGGCCGGGGCGCTTAGCGGCGCCCGCCTTTTTCCGAACCGGAAACTCTGGATTTTCGCCAGCGCCTCTGGCGCCGGGGCGGAGGCGGCCATATGTCCATCCCGGTGCGGCAGCCCGCCGCACGCCTGAACCATGCGATTACAGATCAAAGGGGACCCCCCATGAAGACCGCCTACGCCGCCGCCTCGCTGGCGGCCTTCCTCCTCGCCCCGGCCCTGACCGCTGACGCGTTCGCAGACCCGCGCGAGTACGCCTTCGACAAGACCCACACCACCATCCGCGCCACCTGGGACCATCTGGGCCTGTCTTTTCAGTCCCTGCACTTCACCGATTTTGACGGCGTGCTGCTGCTGGATTTCGACTCACCGGAAAACTCCACCGTGGACGTGACCTTCAATCTGGAGGGCGGCTACTGGGTTGGCCCCGATCAGGGCCGGTTCGAGGCGCACCTGGCCTCGGACGACCTGTTCCACGTGGCAGAGCATCCCACCGCCCGTTTTGTCGGCACGCGCTTTGAGACCGAAGATGGCGAGACCGGGCTGATGACCGGCGACCTGACCCTTCTGGGCCAGACCCATCCGGTGACCCTGGAAGTGACCCTGAACCAGCGCGGGCCGCATCCGATGGGCGGCCATGAAGTGGCCGGCTTCTCGGCCACCGGCGTGATCCAGCGCTCCCAGTGGGGCATGGGCTTCGCGGTCCCGGCGGTGTCGGACGATATCCGTATCGATATCGAGACCGAACTCAGCCTGGTCACTGCAGACGAGTAACCTATCTCAATATAGCGCGCCGCCGCCCCCGAGGCGGCGCGCCTCCCTGCCGGCCGGCGCTTGCCCTCAAGCGCCGGCCGTGCGCGTTTCAAGGGGCTGCTGGCGCATTGCCGCGGCATAATGTCCGGACAATTGGGCGCATGCGTTGACATCGCCGGGAGGCGAGGGCAGTTTCCGCGCCGACTGACAGTCCTTGCGGACGGCGCGCGCCGTCCGGCCTATCTTTTTCTGGATAGTGTCATCCAGCCAACAGAGCACCGGAGCCGTTGATGAAGATCCTCGTCCCCGTCAAACGGGTGGTCGATTACAACGTGAAGGTCCGCGTCAAGCCGGACCAGAGCGGGGTTGATCTGGCCAATGTGAAGATGAGCATGAACCCCTTCTGCGAGATCGCCGTGGAAGAGGCGATCCGCCTGAAGGAAAAGGGGCTGGCCGAAGAGATCATTGCGGTCTCCATCGGCCCGGCGCAGGCCCAGGAAACCATCCGCACCGCGCTGGCCATGGGCGCTGACCGGGGCGTGCACGTGACCACGGACGCCACGGTCGAGCCGCTGGCGGTGGCCAAGATCCTCAAGGCGGTCGCCGAAGAGGAACAGCCCGGCCTGATCATCCTGGGCAAGCAGGCCATTGACGACGACACCAACGCCACCGGCCAGATGCTGGCCGCCCTGCTGGGCTGGCCCCAGGCCACCTTCGCCTCGAAGGTGGAAAAGGACGGCGATGCGCTCAACGTCACCCGCGAGATCGATGGCGGGCTGCAGACCCTGAACGTGGCCCTGCCGGCCATCGTCACCACCGATCTGCGCCTGAACGAGCCGCGCTACGCCTCGCTGCCCAATATCATGAAGGCCAAGCGCAAGCCCATCGACGCGAAAACCCCTGAGGATTACGGCGTCGACATCACGCCGCGCCTTGAGGTGCTCAAAGTCGCCGAGCCGCCCAAGCGCCAGGCCGGTGTGAAAGTGGA
Source organism: Alkalicaulis satelles (assembly GCF_008630495.1). Taxonomy (GTDB): domain Bacteria; phylum Pseudomonadota; class Alphaproteobacteria; order Caulobacterales; family Maricaulaceae; genus Oceanicaulis; species Oceanicaulis satelles. The sequence continues at coordinate 682,402 of NZ_VWOJ01000002.1, read as the reverse complement.
AAGCGTGGCCGATCTGGTCGCCAAGCTGAAAAATGCAGGGGTGCTGTGATGACGGTCCTGGTTATCGCCGAACACGACAACGCCGCCCTCAATGACGCCACGCGCGCCGCAGTCACCGCCGCGCAGGCGATGGGCGGTGACGTGCATGTGCTGGTCGCGGGCAAGGGCGCCAAGGCTGTCGCCGACGCCGCAGCGAAGCTCGACGGGGTGAAAACCGTCCTGCACGCCGACGCGGACGCGCTGGACAAGCGCCTGGCCGAGGCCATGGAGACTTTGGTGCTCTCCATCGCCGACCGCTATGACGCGATCCTCGCCCCGGCCACCACCGGCGGCAAGAATTTCATGCCCCGTATCGCCGCGAAGCTCGATGTGGCCATGATCTCCGACATCACCTCGGTGGAAAGCGCCGACACCTTCGTGCGCCCGATCTATGCCGGCAACGCCATGATGACGGTCAAATCCAAAGACCCGAAGAAAGTCATCACCGTGCGTCCGACCACCTTCGAGAAGGCCGGCGATGGCGGCTCCGCCAGCGTGGAGGCCCTCGACGCGCCCGCACCTGCGGCGGCGTCGAAATTCGTCAAGGAAGAGCTGTCCAAATCCGACCGCCCGGAACTGGCCCAGGCCAAGATCGTGGTGTCGGGCGGGCGCGGCATGGGTTCGGGCGAGAATTTCGCCATTATCGAGAAGGTGGCCGACAAGCTCGGCGCAGCCGTGGGCGCCTCACGCGCAGCGGTGGATGCGGGCTTTGTGCCCAATGACTACCAGGTCGGCCAGACCGGCAAGGTGGTGGCGCCCGAGCTCTACATCGCCGTGGGCATTTCCGGCGCCATCCAGCACCTGGCGGGGATGAAGGACTCCAAGGTCATCGTCGCCATCAACAAGGACGAGGAAGCCCCGATCTTCCAGGTAGCCGATTACGGCCTGGTGGCCGACCTGTTCAAGGCGATCCCTGAGCTGGAAGAAGAGCTGGGCAAGGCCGGTTACTGACCGCCCTGAGCGCTTCTTGAGACTGTAAAAGCCCCGGAGCCCGCTCCGGGGCTTTTTTCTGGACAGGGCTGCGCGTTTCAGGGACGCTTGGCGCCATCCCTGATGGAGGTCCCGCCCATGGCGCCGCGCCGTTTCCTGCTTGCCGCCGCCGGCGGGGCGGGCCTGCTGGCCCTGATCTACGCGCTGGCGGGCAGCGCGGTCATCGCCTTCGCCGCCAGCCGCATGCTCACTGTGGGCCTGCTGCTCGAGGCCTTTGAACCAGACGAGCGCCCGTCCGATCCGCTGGTGCTGGGCTATCGCGGCGATCCGGGCGAGGCGTTCGGGCTCGCCTTCGAGACGGTGGAGATCACAACACCCCTGGGCCCGGCGCCGGCCTGGTGGGTTCCAGCCCCCGAATCCGGGGCCGATGACGCCCTGTCAGGCCTCGCAGCGGTCTATGTCCATGGCGTGGCCGGAGCGCGCGAGGACGGCTATCGCCATCTCTCCCTTCTGCACGCGCGCGGCATTCCGGTCCTGCTCATCACCTACCGCAATGATCTCGGCGCCCCGCCCGCGCCCCACGGACGCTACGCCTTCGGGATGGAGGAGTGGGAGGACCTGGAGGCCGCCATTCTCTGGCTGGAGGGCGAGGGCCATGACAGGCTCATTCTGGCAGGCGAATCCATGGGCGGCGCCATAGCGGGCCAGTTCCTGATTCACTCGACCCACGCCGGACACATCGTCGGGCTGGCGCTGGATTCACCGGCGCTGGACTTCACCCCGGTGCTGGTGCGTGTGGGCGAGGCGATCGGCCTGCCCGGCGCCGGCCTGCTGGCCCCGCCTGCGCGTCTCCTGCTCAGCCTGACCGGCCCCACCGATTTCTCGCGCACGACTCTCATCGATGACATAGCCGGCTTTGACCGCCCGTTCTTCCTGGCCCATGGCCAGACCGACAGCGCCGTGCCCTATGCCATCAGCGCCCGGCTCGCCGCCCGGCGCACAGGCCCCATGGTCTTCATCACCACCCAGGCCGATCATCTCCAGTCCTTCGCCGAGGACCCCGATCGCTATCGCAGCGCCTTCAACGCCTTTCTGGACACGGCAGCGCAGGACCTGACGCAGGCGCAGGACGGCGCGCCCTAATCTACCGCCTCGAACGCCCGGTCCACCGGCCAGTCCGCATCGGCGGCGCGCCAGGCGATGGCGGCGATTTTCCAGTCTGAGCCCACGCGCATCAAGGTGACCATATTGACGCCCACGGCCACCTCCTCGCCGGTATCGGCGCGCACCGCCTCATAGGCGCTGAGGATATGGGCCAGAGCGCCATAGACATGGGTCTGGCGGCGCGTCTCGACCTCGGTGAAGCCGATCTCGGCCAGGCGCTCGCCATTGAGCGCGATATAATCGTCCACCGTCAGGGTCACGGCCCGGTCCGCGCCCTCCGGGCCGGTCACCGACACATGCATGCGCGCGCCGTCCAGGAACAGGGCGCGTAAGGAATCCCAGTCGCGCGCCTGCCCCACCGGGCCGGAAATCGCCGCGTACAGCGCCTCCAGCGCCGCGCCGGGCGTCTCCTGCGCCTCAGCCTCTTGCGCCGCGCCCAGCGCCAGCGCCAGCGCCAGTGCGGCCCCAGCCATCCATGCCTTGCCCATCACGCCCTCCATGATCACGCGCCAATCCTCGAAGCCTCCAGACAAGCCCGGATCGCGCCAGCGCGCACCTTAAGGATCGGAGAGGCGGGGCCATCAAACCCGCCCATCTGACAAATCCCGCCCGCCATCGGCGCCGCGGCTTTGCAATGCGGGCGCTTTGCGCCGATGATTGACGCAAACGCCTTATAGGGAAGGACACACTCATGGCCGTCAGCCGCAAGGATGAAGCCCGCCTGTTCAGCAAGGACGAGCTGGAGCTGGTGGAGCGCTCGCACCACCCCGCCCTCGCCGACATCGACGATAAAACGCTGGCCGAGACCCGCAAGCTGGTGCGTGAGCGCCGTCAGCGCGCGCTGGACATATCCAAGCGCCAGCGCCGCGAGATGCGCGGCAAGGCCAAAGCCCAGGGCGCCAAGCCGGCCGCTGACAATCTCGGCTCCAAGGAAAAGGCCGCCGCCCTGTCCAACGCGCTCAAACGCCTCAATGCCGAGCACGCCCGGCGCTCAGAGGCTTCAGCGCGCGAAGCGACCCGCTCGGGCATGAAGAAGGCGCTGGAGATGAAGCGCGCGGCCTCTGCGGCCAAGCGCCCCGCCTCGCGCACCGCCAGCGAGGGCATGAAGAAGAAGACCAGCGCCAAGCGCGAGCAGATCACCGATCCGCGCGAGGTGGGCCGGGTGTCCCAGAAGATCAAGAAGGCCCAGGCCAAGCGCGACGGCTAGGCGCAGCTGGCGGAGCCCGGCATGGACGCGCGTGAACAGCCCGGAACCCTCTATCTGGTGGCCACGCCCATCGGCAATCTGGAGGATCTGACCTACCGGGCGGCGCGCATCCTGGCCGAGGCCGACGTGATCGCGGCTGAAGACACGCGCCATACCCGCAAGCTTCTGGATCATTACGGCATTGCGCCCCGGCGCCTGATCGCCTGCCATGACCATAATGAGCGCCACAGCGCGTCCGGCATCGCCGATCTGGTGGCGCGCGGGCAGACCGTCGCGCTGTGCAGCGATGCAGGCACGCCGGGCGTCAATGATCCGGGCTTCCGCGTGGTGTCGGCCTGCTATGAGCGCGGACTGGAGGTGCGGGTGATCCCGGGCGCCTCGGCGGTCTTAAGCGCGCTGGTCCTGTCCAACCTGCCCGCCCACGAGTTTGTGTTTCTCGGCTTTCCCCCGCGCAAGAGCGGCCAGCGGCGCAACTGGCTCGACCGCGCCCGGCGCCATCAGGCCACGCTGGTGATGATGGAGGCGCCCCACCGTCTGCCGGGCCTTCTTGAGGATGCGCTGGCGGTGCTGGGCGATATTCAGGGCGCGGTCTGCCTGGAAATCACCAAAATGTTCGAGCTGACCGAGCGCGCGAACCTCTCGGCACTCAGCGCCCGCTTTTCCGAGCCCCCGCGCGGAGAGGTGATGGTGGTCATTGACGGCGCCAGCGCCCCGCCGCCCGAGCCCGAAGCGCCCCGCCGCGAACGCGGACGGCGCAAGGACGCGGACAAGGATTAACCGGCCTTCCTGAACCGGGCGACGAAGAAGGCTTCCAGAAACGCGCTGGGCAGCACCCGGCGGGCGTGGCTGAGACGCGGATCGAAGGCCTCGCCCTCCCAGCGCGTGCGCGCCGGGATCAGGCCGGGCGCAGCGATGTCCACAGGCTCCAGCGTCATGTCTGCGTTGCGCGACAGCAGGGTGTGGACCGGCGCCTCGTTTTCTTCCGGGGCGATCGTGCAGGTGGAATACACCATCACCCCGCCGGGCTTGAGCAGCTTGGCTGCAGCGCTGAGCATCTTGCGCTGCAGCCGGCCATATTCGGCGATGCGCTCCATGGACCAGTAGCGCAAGCTCGCCGGGCGGCGCAGATCGATCATCCCCTCCCCGGTGCACTGGGCGTCGATCAGGATGCGGTCGAACGGCCCCTCCAGAAAGCGGTCGATGAACTGGCCGGGATGGCCGGTGATCTCAACCGTTTGCACATGCAGGAGATCCAGCACCTCGTGCAGCTTGGGCAGGCGGGCGGGCAGAGCGTCATTGGCCCAGATCTCGGCGCTGTTGCCGGTCAGCGCGGCGATATGGGAGGTCTTGCCCCCCGGCGCCGCGCACAGATCGAGAATGCGCTCGCCCGGCTGCGGGTCGAGGGCCAGCACCGGGATGAAGCTCGAGGCGTTCTGGATGAAGGCCTGGCCGCTGACGAACATGTCTTCGGGCAAGACCCCGCCGGGCGGCAGATCCATGTGCCAGGCGCCGTCGCACCATTCTATGGGCGTCAGGCCGTCCGCCCATGGCGCCAGGGCGGCCTCGAAGGAGGCGCGCGGCGCGCCCGCCAGCGGGTTGAAGCGCAGGCTCTGGCGCCGGCCCTGGCTCATGAGCTGTTCGGCCGCCGTCTCCGACAGATCGAACACGCGCGCGGTGCGGGTCAGGAATTGCTGGCGGCGTGACGCCGCGCCGCGCCCTGACCGGGAGGGTTTTGAGCGGCCCGCGCCCTTGCGTTTTGCGTTGCGAGCCATGGCCCCGCCTTTCTGTGCGCGATGGCGCCTGGCGGACCGGTTTCAGCTGAGCTCGCCGAAGCCGGACTCCACCAGCGCCGCCAGTGCGTCGACGGCGCTTTCAGCCGCTTCGCCCTCGGCGCGGATCGTAATCGCCTCACCCGGGCCGGCGGCCAGCATAAGGAGCTCCATGATGGAATCAGCGGCCACTTCCTCGCCCTTGCGCGCCACAGTCACCCGAGCCCCGGTGGCGGCGGCCTCGGCCACGAATTTCGCCGATGCGCGGGCATGCAATCCTTTGGGATTGCAGATGGTCACCGTACGCTCCGCCTTCATGCCGGCCCGTCCATCAGCCGCGACGCCACGGCGATATAGCGCTTGCCCGCATCACTCACGCAATCGGCCAGAGCGGTGAGCGGCAAGCTTCCGCGCGCTTCAGCCAGCTTGATCATCATGGGCAGATTGGCGCCGGCAATGACCTCCACCCGGCCCCGCTCGAGGAGCGAGATGGACAGATTGGAGGGCGTGCCGCCGAACATATCGGTGATCACGATCACGCCTTCGCCCTGATCTGCGCCGCGAATCGCATCGCGAATGTCACCGCGGCGGGTCTCCATATCGTCGTCCGCGCCGATGGAGACCGCCCGGCACGCCTTGAGAGGCCCCACCACGTGCTCGGCGGCCAGGATCAGCTCGTCGGCCAGACGGCCATGGGTGACGACGACGATGCCGATCATGACGGCGCAATCAGTTCCTGTGTCCGTGAGCCGCTTTTCAGGGCGGGCGCTTGTGACAGCCATGTAAGACTGGTTTTTCGTCTGCGAAAAGACCCGGCGGGCAGAAGGGTCACACACTGTGGCGCCAGAGACGCGTCAGCGGGCGGCGGGCAGGTCCACCGTGAACACCGCCCCGCCCCGGGTCCGGTTGCCCGCCCGGATGGTCCCGCCATGGGCGTTGATGATCTGGCGCGCAATGGCCAGGCCCAGCCCGGAATGGGCGCCGAAGGCCGTCCCGTCAGGGCGCTTGGTGTAGAAGCGCTCGAAAATCGATTCCAGCGATTCCTCGGGAATGCCCGGCCCTTCATCCTCCACCGTCACGATCAGGCGCCCATGAGCACCGCCGGCGCGGCGCGCCGTTACGCGCACGCGGGCGCCCTCTGGCGAGAAGGTGCGCGCATTGTCCACCAGATTGATGAAGACGCGGCTGAGCGGGCCTTCATGGCCGCGCATCACAAGCGGCCCGCCCGCAGACTCCAGCACCACTTCTGCGCCGGGTTCATCGGCGTCCGGATCGGGCCGGTAGAGCCCGGCGATATCGCCCAGCAGGCGTTCGAGATCGATGAGGGCGAGATCCTCGCGCGCCAGCTCCGCATCCAGGCGCGAGGCGTTGGAGATGTCGGTGATCAGCCGGTCCAGCCGGCGCACATCATGCTGGATCACCGCGATCAGGCGCGCACGCTGGGCGTCATCGCGGGCCGAGGGCAGGATTTCCGCCGCAGAGCGGATCGAGGTGAGCGGGTTCTTGATCTCGTGGGCCACGTCGGCGGCGAAGCTTTCGATGGCGTCCAGCCGGTCATAGAGCGCATTGGTCATCTGGATGAAGGCGGTGGAAAGCGCGCCGATCTCGTCAATCGTTCGCCCCAGCTGGGGCATGGGCACGCGCGCCCCGCCCGCCAGCCGGACCTGACGGGCCGCATGCGCCAACCGGCTCAAGGGCCGCGCAATGGACACGGTCAGCAGCACCGTGCCCACGAAGATGATCACGAAGGCGGTGAGCAGGAAATAGGTCAGGAAGACCCGCTCCTCAGCGATCAGCTCGTCAAGATCGTAGGATTCATAGGTCACCGTGCCCACCACCGCCTGGATCAGCTGGATGGGCAGGGTGACCGACACCACGCGCGAGCCGTCGGCTGCGCGCCTCACCCCGCGCTGGGGATCGCCGGTCTCGAAGGCCAGCGCCACTTCATCGGCCAGGGTGAGATCGAGATAGGCGCGCGTTTCGCGCGTGGTCCACAGCATGGAAATCCACTCGCCCAGTGGAGCCAGCAGGTCGCCGGCGGGGCGGGACGGGGCGGAGGGGGCTTCGCCCGGCGGCGGCAGGAGCGTGGTCTCCACCTGTCCTGCGATCAGGTCGCTGTCAGCGATGCGCGACGGGCCGGGGGCGTGCAGGATGGCGCGCGACTGGGCGGGCACGTAGAGCGAGGACAGCCGCCGCAGCACTTCGCGCGCCGAATCATTGTCCATGCGCGGGCCGGGCTCGTCGCCATAGACCGCCGTTTCGGTGATCACGCTGGAGATGATCTCGGCCTGGGCGGTGAGGGAGTCCAGCTTGGCGGCCACCAGGCCGCGGCGCGCCTCGGTGATGGCGTACATGCCGATCGCCATGACGATCAGGGCCAGAGCATTGACCCCGGCGATCCACATCCACAGCCGCAAGGGCGGCAGGCGGGTCAAACGCAGCCGCTTGAACGCCCGGCGCAGGCGCGCGCGCAGGGGCTCAAGCCTCCTTGTAACGGTAACCCACGCCATACAGGGTCTCGATGCCGTCGAACTCGGAGTCGACCTCCCGGAATTTCTTGCGGATGCGCTTGATATGGCTGTCGATGGTGCGGTCATCGACATAGACCTGATCGTCATAGGCCGCGTCCATGAGATTGTCGCGGCTCTTCACGAAGCCCGGCCGGTTGGCCAGCGCCTGCAGGATCAGGAATTCGGTCACGGTCAGGCGCACGGGCCGGCCGTCCCAGGTGCAGGCATGGCGGTTGGGGTCCATGATCAGCCGGCCGCGCTGGATCGCCTTCTGGTCGCTCTCGCCCGCTGCGCCCGGCGTATCGGGATCAAACTGGGCGCGGCGCAGCACCGCCTTGACCCGGCGCGCCAGCAGCTGGTGGGAGAACGGTTTGGCGATATAATCGTCCGCACCCAGATCGAGCCCCAGCGCTTCGTCAAACTCACCATCCTTTGAGGTCAGGAAGATCACCGGAAGGTTGGAGGTCTGGCGCACCCGGCGCAACAACTCCAGCCCGTCCATGCGCGGCATCTTGATGTCGAAAATCGCCAGATCGGGTGGTTGGGCCGACAATTCGCCCAGGGCGGCCGCCCCGTCAGTATAGGTGCGCACCGCATAGCCTTCGTTTTCCAGAAAGATCGAGACCGATGTGAGGATGTTCTCGTCATCGTCAACCAGCGCGATCGTGGCCATGGGCGCTCTTTCCTGTTGCAGCGTCGAGCGATTCACTGGCGAACCGCTCCCTTGTCGACGTCTAGCTTATCGGCGCCCGGCGCGCGTGCAAAGCATGGTTACGCGCGGTTAAGCCTGCGGCGCCATTCTGACCCCTGTGATTGAACCGGGGGCAGACCGGCATGGCGGGCAGAGACATCCATTTCGAGGTGTTCGTCAAGAAGCACCGCAAGGCGTCCTGGACGCTGGCCGAAGCCCTGCATGACCGCGACGCCGCCCTGAAGCTGGCGCGCGAACTCAAGGACAAGTCGCCCCAGGGCTCGGTGCGCGTGGTGCGCGAAGTCTGGAGCGCCGAAGAAGGCGCGTTCCGCGGCGGCGCGATTTTCGAGGCCGGCCCCGAGCGCTTCAGCGCATCAGACGAGAAGACCGGCGAGGCGAGCCTGCCTTGCGTTACGCCCTCGGACTTTTTTGGCGCCTCGGCGCGCGACACGATCCGGCGGGTGTTGTCGGGCTGGCTGGAGCGCCGACAGGTCTGCCCGCTTGAGCTGCTCAGCCGGCCAGACCTCATAGAGGATCTCGACGGCTCGGAGACCGATCTCCAGCACGCCGTGCAGAAAGTGGCCATCGCCCGCGCCCAGTCCAGCGACGCGTCGGTCCAAGCCTATGTCAAACTGCTCAACGCCCTGGTGGAACGCGCCACCACCGAGGCCCGGCGCGAGATCAAGGCTGGCAAGGCGCCGCCCAAGGCCAACAGCTTCGCCGAACTGACCGACAAGATTCTCGCCGAAGGGGGGCCGGAGAAGCGTATGCGGCGGGCCATTGCCGACCGGCTGGCCGATGCACGCGATATCAGCGCCAAGACCGTGCTCCTGCTGGACATGCTCGAGGACCTGCCCGCCGCGCCCGAGGCGCGCGCCTTCGCCCTGGCCCAGGCCGACGCCTTCCTGGCTGAAATGCTGAGTTTCGAGAGCGCGGTGAATGCCCTGACCGGTCCCGGCCCGGACGCCGGCGCCCATGTGGAGCGGCTCACCGGCCTTTATGAGGCCAAGCCCGCCCACCCCGATCTGGCCAGCGCCCCGGACGAGGCGCGGCGCCTGGCCGCCCGCTTCGCGGCGCGCGAACTGCCCGATGCGAAGGGCCAGATCGCCAGCCGCATCCTGTCGCTGCTGCGCTCGCCCAAGCGGCTGCGTCCTGACAGCGTGATGCGCGAGATCGAGCTGTCGCGCAAACTCGCCCAGCGCCTGATCATGGTGTCAGGCCCCGATCTGCATCCCGATGCGCTGGTGGAGGCCTTCACCAGCCGGTCCGGGCGATTGCTGGCGCCAGAGGCCGTGGAAGAGGCGCTGGAGGGGTGCATGGGCCCGCCCGAAGCCTTCGACCGGCTGTTCGCCATGGAAGACAATATTGTGGGCGAGACCAACAAGAAGAAGCTCGCCAGCTATATCCGGGCCCGGCTCAAGACGCCGGGCGTTGAAACCTGGTTCCTGCGCGGGCCGGGCCAGCCGCTGGAAAGGCTCTCGCGCCTGACCCAGCTGCAGGCGCGCGCCCTGAAAGGATCCTTCCCCGAAAGCGACAAGGCCGAACTGGTCGAGGCCTTCGACGCGCTGGGACTTCAGATACTGGACGAGACGAAAATTCTGGCGCGGGTGGATGAATCCGGGCGTCCCGCCCTGGACCGGGCCGCCGCCTTGCTCAAGCTGGCCGCTTCGGGCGTACTGCCCCTGGGGCGTTGCCGCCAGGACGCTCAGGGGCGCGCCATGCGGGCGCTGTCATCGGAAATGGGCCGTACCGAAGCCGCCAGCCCGGACGCGCGGCCCAAGTTGGCGCAAATCCAGTCCCTGCTGGCGGGCGGGGAGGCGGCCTAAAGCCTTTTCAGTGAAAGCGGGAACCGGTTTCGCGGTTCGAAAATGCGCCTGAAAGCCGGTCACAGACCCATCTGGCGCACGGCCAGATCGCGCATGATCTCCTCCGACCCGCCGCCAATGGCCATCACCTTGACCTCGCGATAGATGCGCTCCACGGCGCACCCGCGCAGATAACCCGCCCCGCCCAGCACCTGCATCGCCTCGCTGGCGCAGTGCTCGGCCACGCCCGAGGCGAGGAATTTCACCTTGGCCAGGCCCGCCGCCGGCAGCGGGCCGCCCGTCTCGCGCGCGGCGTTGATGGCGGCGGCCAGCACCTGCAGATAGCCGTCCAGCGCATCAATCCGCGCACTCATCTCAGCGATCTTGTGACGGATCACCTGATGGCGGATCAGCGGCTTGCCGAAGGTCTCGCGCTGACGCGCCCAGTCCACCGCGTCATCCAGGCACCGGCGGGCCATGCCCAGGCACCCGGCCGCCAGGGACAGGCGCTCATAATTGAAATTGTCCATCACGGCGAGCAGGCACAGCCCCTCCTCGCCCAGCTGGGCGGAGGCCGGCACGCGGCAGGCGTCAAAATGGAGCGTGGCTGTGTCTGAACACCACCAGCCCATCTTGCGCTCCAGCGGCGTGCGGGCGAACCCCGGCGCCTCACGAGGCACCAGGAAAAGCGAAATGCCGCCAAACCCCTCACCGCCCGTGCGTGCGCCCACCACATACCAGTGCGCCTTGATGCCGCCGGTGATGAAGGTCTTCTCCCCATCAATCAGCCAGTCATCGCCCTCGCGCCGGGCGCTCGTCTTCATGCGCGCGAGATCCGATCCGCCCGACGGCTCGGTCATGGCCAGCGCCCCGCCGACGCGGCCCGAGACGATCTCGGGCAGCACAGCTCGCTTCACGTCTTCGCTGGCCAGCGACAGGATCGGACCGGTCATGATGTTGCGCGCGCCCAGCGAGGCGTTGACTCCGCCCACCCCCGCATAACCCAGCGCCACGCCGGCATCGAGGCGCATGAAGGCGTCGTCAAAGCCCGCCCCGCCGTATTCCTCAGGGATGCCCAGGCCAAACAGGCCCAGCGCGCCGGCCTTTTCGTGCAATTCCCAGGGAAAATCCCCCGCCTCGTCCCAGACGTCAGCATGAGGCGCGATCTCGCGCGCGACAAACCGCTCCACGCTCTCGCGGAAAGCCTGGCGCTCGGGCGTATCGAACGGACGGGCGACGGGATCGGAAACGGGCATGGGCGCTCTCTTGGGCTGGAAGACTCGCGGCGCAGTCTAGACCCCCAAACCCGCCAGAGGCATAGCCCGCAGCGCATGACGCATTGACGCCGCCGCGCGGGCGCGCTCGATTGCCGCTCATGAATTTCCTGTCCGACACCACCGCCCCGGCCCACCCCGTCCTGATCGAGGCGATCGCGCGCGCCAATGAGGGCTTTGCGCCCAGCTATGGCGCTGATCCGTTGAGCGCGCAGGTCACGCAGCGCCTGCGCGATATTTTCGAGACCGATCTGGCGGTTGTGCTGACCGTGTCGGGCACGGCCGCCAATGCGCTGGCCCTGTCTGTGCTGTGCCCATGCGATGCGCAGGTATTGTGCCATGACGAGGCCCATATCCACCGCGACGAGCGCGGCGCGCCGGAGTTTTTCACCGGCGGCGCCAAACTGCTGCCGCTTCAGGGCGAACACGGCAAGATCGATCTCCAGGCGCTGGACAGCGCGCTGGCCCAGTGGCCCGCCGATTTCGTCCACGCCCCGCCTCCGGCCGTGCTGAGCCTGTCCCAGCTCAATGAGGCGGGTTGCGCCTATAGCCTTGATGAACTCCACGTCCTCACGAGCCGGGCGCGCGAGCGTGGCCTGTTCGTACACATGGACGGGGCGCGCTTCGCCAGCGCGCTGGTCTCGCTGGGCTGCACGCCTGCGGAAATGAGCTGGAAAGCCGGCGTGGACGCGCTGTGCCTGGGCGCCACCAAGACCGGGGCGCTGGGCGCGGAAGCGGTAATCCTGTTCCCGTCCGTGATGGACCGCCTGCCCGCCCTGCAGGCGCGGCTCAAGCGGTCCGGCCACATGGCGCCCAAGGCGCGCTTCATGGCCGCCCAGATGGATGCCTGGCTCAAGGGCGATCTCTGGCTGACCCTGGCCCGCCAGGCCAACGCCGCCGCCGCGCGCCTGGCCGAGCGCCTCGCCCGTGCGGACGGCGCCGAACTCGCCCACCCGGCTGACGGCAATGAGGTGTTCGTGCGCCTCACCCCGGCCCTCAGCCAGCGCCTGCGAGACGCCGGCGCGCAATTCTACGCCTGGCCCGACGGTTCAGCCCGCTTTGTCACCAGCTGGTGCACCACCAGTGAAGAGATTGACGCAGTGCTGAAAGCGGCGCGGGGTTAGGCGAAGCCCTAACCGGCGTCCTTGTCCGCGTTCTGCTCGTCCGTGGCGCGGCGCCAGGGGCCGTTATAGCGCGGATCCTGGCGGCGGCGGCGGTCGGGGCCGAAATAGCCGGGCGCCTTGACGAAACGGCGCGGGCGCTCGATCAGCGAGACCAGCCGGTTATACAGATCTACCGGGCGCACCGGCTTGGCCAGATACTCGTTCACGCCCGCATTGATCGCCTCCATCACCCGTTTGCGGTCGGTATGGCCGGACACCATGATGATGGGCAGGTATTTGTTGGGGCTGTCGGACGCGGTGCGGATCAGGCGGGTGAATTCCAGCCCGTCCACATCGCCCAGCATGTAGTCCACCAGCGCCAGGTCGGGATTGGTGCTGCGCATGGTTTCGAACGCATCGGCGGCGTCGCGCGTCTCGGCGATGGCGCGCACGCCGAACCCCTGCAGAATCGTGCGCAGGATGGTGGACATGTGCGCATTGTCCTCAAGGATCAGGACCCGCACGCGATCAAAGCTGCCTGACATGGCTTTCCCGCCCCGGCGTGGACTGGACCCCACACTGCCCGGGCAGGGTTAACCAACACTTGCGCGCCTGTTCAAGCCCGCCGTCACCCGCCATATTGGCCGTCATGGCGCGCATTACCGCAGACGATACGCTGGCCCCGGACGGGGTGTCGGACATGGGTCAGGCGGCCTTTGAGGGCGGACCCCTGCCCGATGGAATCACCGATCCGCTGAGCCTGCCGGCCAGCTGGACGCCCCACCGCCCCGACCGCCCGGACAAGTCCGAGGGCGGCAAGGCCTTCATCCTGGACGCCGAATACCGGCCCGCCGGCGATCAGCCCCAGGCCATCGAGGCCCTGTGCGCGGGCGTGAAGGAGGGCGAGCGCGACCAAGTGCTGCTGGGGGTGACCGGCTCTGGCAAGACCTTCACCATGGCCCAGATCATTGACCGGCTGCAGCGCCCGGCCCTCATCCTGGCGCCCAACAAGACGCTGGCGGCGCAGCTTTATGGCGAGTTCAGATCATTTTTTCCGGAAAATGCGGTGGAGTATTTCGTTTCCTATTATGATTATTACCAGCCTGAAGCCTATGTCCCGCGCACCGACACCTTCATCGAGAAGGATTCCTCCATCAACGAGGCCATAGACCGCATGCGCCATGCGGCCACGCGCTCGGTGCTGGAGCGCGATGACGTCATCATCGTCGCCTCGGTCAGCTGCATTTACGGCATAGGCTCGGTGGAGACCTATACCGCCATGGTATTCGACCTGAAGCGGGGGGAGGAGAAAAATCCCCGCGAGGTGATGCGCCAGCTGGCCGCCCTGCAATACGCCCGCAATGACGCCGCCTTCACCCGCGGCACGTTCCGGGTGCGCGGCGATGTCATCGAGATCTTCCCCGCCCACGCCGACTCCCGCGCCTGGCGCGTCAGCTTTTTCGGCGACGAGATCGAGTCCATTGACGAGTTCGACGTGCTCACCGGCCGCGCCGAGGCGAGCCTGGACGCCGTGCGCGTCTACGCCAACTCCCACTATGTCACCCCGCGCCCCACCCTCAACCAGGCCATCGCCGCCATCAAAACCGAGCTGAAAGAGCGCCTCGACTGGATGGAGGCCAATGGCAAGCTGCTGGAAGCCCAGCGCTTGGCCCAGCGCACCGCCTTCGACCTGGAAATGCTGGAAGCCACCGGCAGCTGCAACGGCATCGAGAACTATTCGCGCTATCTCACCGGCCGCAAGCCCGGCGAGCCGCCGCCCACCTTCTTCGAATACCTGCCCGACAACGCCCTGGTCTTCGTCGACGAGAGCCATGTCACCATCCCGCAGCTGGGCGCCATGTACCGCGGCGACTTCAACCGCAAGCGCACCCTGGCCGAGCACGGCTTCCGCCTGCCCTCCTGCCTGGACAACCGCCCGCTCAAATTCGAGGAATGGGAGGCCATGCGCCCGGCCACCATCCATGTCAGCGCCACGCCGGGCAAATGGGAGCTCAACCAGACCGGCGGCGCCTTCATCGAACAGGTGATCCGCCCCACCGGCCTGATCGACCCGCCGGTGGAAGTCCGCCCCGTGGCCGCCAAGGGCTTCAGCCAGGTCGATGACGTCATCGACGAGGCCCGCGCCGTGGCCGCCAGGGGCCTGCGCACCCTCATCACCACGCTGACCAAACGCATGGCCGAGGACCTGACCGAATACATGCACGAGCAGGGCGTGCGCGTGCGCTACATGCATTCGGACGTGGACACGGTCGAACGCATCGAGCTGATCCGCGATCTGCGCCTGGGCGTCTATGACGTGCTGGTGGGCATCAACCTGCTACGCGAGGGCCTCGACATCCCCGAATGCGGCCTGGTCGCCATTCTCGACGCCGACAAGGAAGGCTTCCTGCGCTCCGAAACCAGCCTCGTCCAGACCATCGGCCGCGCCGCGCGCAACTCGGAAAGCCGCGTCATCCTCTACGCCGACCGCATCACCGGCTCCATGCAGCGCGCCATGGACGAAACCGAACGCCGCCGCACCAAACAGATCGCCCACAACACCGCCCACGGCATCACCCCCACCACCGTGGTGCGCGGCGTCTCCGACGTGCTCCAGGGCGTGATGGAAGAAACCGCCAAGGGCCGGTCAGCGAAGGCGCGGGGGCGCGGGCGGGATAGCAAACGCTTGACGGTTGCAGAAGAACACGCTCCATTTGAACCCAATAATCTGCGGGCGGTCATCGCCGATCTGGAGAAACGCATGCGCGAAGCGGCGGCGAACCTGGAGTTCGAGGAAGCGGCGCGGTTGCGGGATGAGATAAAGCGGTTGGGGGAGTAAGCAGGGGCAAAAAAGTTCAACCTTCCGCTCATATCTCGTGGAAGCTTCTCTACACAAGCCTATACAAATTGGCAAAAATAATAACTAAAGAATGAACATCCCATGGGAAAGTAATTATAATGCTTACAAACATCAAGGTTGACGGATATAGGTCCCTTCACGAATTCGAGATAGCGCTCGAACCGGGATTAAATGTTTTTATTGGCCCAAACGGATCTGGGAAGACAAATATATTTGCCTTTTTCGAATTTGTATCAAATTTATCTAAAATTGGCCTCCGGCGGGCAATCGGTCACTCAGGGGGCGCCCCTGGTGTATTTAGCCACGAGAACCTTCAAAGCGGCTCACCAATCCTCAACTTTACGCTTTATGGCCTGAGCAAAGCTTATGGAAATGAGGCGGAAAGTGGAATTAAATCGTTCCGCTATAGGTATGAGGGGAGCATATATTTTGACAAAACAATCTCAGAGGCACGATTTAGGCGTCAGTCTTTTTCTGTTAAAGCAATGTCACGGCAACCACGGACTTTGTCGCTAATCGCCCCAGACAATGTTGATTGGGACTTCAACGCAGAGATAATAGAAAATAATGAAGGCCCCAAGCCATTTATAACAAAAGTTGAAGTAAAAAATGGCGATCTATTTGATGAATATGTTAGAAAATACCCCAGGGAAGAGTCTATTGATTCAGTAAAGCGGTCTCTATCTTATGCCGCCTACGAACAGGCGTGCATTTTAAGGTCTCTCTCATTAAGCTTCAGCGTTATGCGGTCTATCGAAGCGGATTTGGCAGCTGGATCTCCTTACAATATTGATCCAACCAAAGCCAAAGCTCCTGACGATATTGCAAGTGGGTTTGGTTTGGGATCCGATGGATCAGGTCTAGCAGCGACCCTTCACTCACTCAAACTCGCGCAGGAAGGCCTCCGCCCACAAATCCGTTATATTGGCGGTCAACGCCACCGTGTTTCTCGAAGCGCCTTTAAAATAATATCGAAATACATGAAACTAATTAATACCAGCATAGAATCTATGAATGTAAAATCAGACTATCTCCTTAACAAGCACATAGTTTATTTTCAAATGAAAGTCGATGACAAAAATATTGATATACCACTTTCATCGATGAGTGACGGAACTGCAAAATGGCTTTCTTTAGTCACTGCTCTTCATAGTGAATTTGGTATATTTAGCATTGAAGAGCCAGAAAACTTTCTACACCCTAAGATGCAAAGAGAGCTATTCGATCTGATTAGAGAGAACAGCTCCATATCATCGGGTCGCGGGATTGCTATGGTTTCAACACATAGCATGACTCTGCTCGATTACTGCCAACCTGAAGAGGTGATCGTAACAGACTATAGAGATGGGAGGACTGTCGCATCAAGGCCGAAAAATTCTGAAATTATCCGGGAAGAAATAAAAAATACCGGCTTTGGACTTAGTTATTATGCCCTTGCAGGATCCCTTGGAGATTACTAGATATGATATTTATAGTAGATGGAGATATGGAACGGGATTTCATTGAGGCTATTTGCGGCAGGCGCTTTCCAATAAGGATTATTCCCAATGGCAACACTGTATGTAAAGAACGCTTATGGAAACACATTTCAACTCACCTAAGAGCACTAAGGAATTCTCATCAGTGCGCAATCATCTGGATCGATCATGAATCGAACCCAGAACCGATTGATGAGGTAATTAGTTACCTAAAATTAGAGTGCAAAAATGAATTGGGTCCGGGTTTTGATTTACGCATCGGCATTGCTAATAAAATGAAAGAAAATTGGATGCTTGCAGACGAGATCGCTATGCAAAACCACTACGGGCATGGCTATGTTTATGATCCAGATTATGAGGGCTCCGGCGGAAAAACAAAAATAAAATCCTTTGCAAAAAAATGTGACGACAATTATCTTGAAAGAGTAGACGGGGTTCAAATATTACGTAACTCCTGCATATACAGGATGGCAAGAAATAGCGCTTCTGCTGCAATTTTTTTATCACAAATGCAGGGAATCAATTGCGCGTGGTTTTGGAGAAATGGTCAGCAATAAGATTAATGTAACTTATATTGGTAATTGATTTGGTTTTCATGCTCCATTTTGGAATTATCATAGAATAGACAGAGCGCCCATTTCCCGTCTCAGCCTTCCCCTCAACCCCACAGCCGCCCATTCTCGGCAGCGCTCCGGCGGTTCAAGGCTGACCGGACTGAAGTCCGGGACGGTATGGGGGATTATCACATCAACCCACGCTGCCTTCCCGGGCGACCCCGGACTTGATCCGGGGGAGACCCGGGATCCATCCACCGGTCATTGGCGGCCGCTGCGGCGGTTGGAAACTATGGGGGATGGGTCCCGGATATTTGCTTCGCAAATTCCGGGAAGGCAGATGTGCGGATTGAGGGCGGTGTCACTTTTGCCCTCCCCTTGATGGGGAGGGTGGGCCGGGGCGTCAGCCCCGGGCCGGGTGGGGTGAAGCGCCATACGGTGCAGGATTGTAGGGGCCGCCTTCGGCGGCGCTCCCGCCCGGCATCGCTGCGCTCAGCCACCCTCCCCACGAGGGGGAGGGGGAAATATGTCTTTTTTCCTCCCCTGCTTGCGGGGGAGGTGTCCGCGTAGCGGACGGAGGGGGGATGGGGCGGTTCCGGGTTTGAAGGCGGTGCAGGCGGCGCGGGGCGTTTCCCCCCTCCGGTCCTTCGGACCACCTCCCCCGTAAACGGGGGAGGAAAGGGCGGCTGCATCTCCCCCCTCACCGTTCAGCCCGTCGAACGATCCCCCGGACCAGACTTTACGGCCTCACCCCCGGAAAGCTCCCCACTTCCTGCACCCTTATATCCGGGAAGCTGTCCACATACGCGATGGTGAAGTCGGGAAAGCTGGTGACCTCGCGCCAGCGGCCGCATGAATCGGGGAAGCTGGACACCCACTGGACGCGCAGATCGGGGAAGCTGGTGACGCGCTGGACGCGGATATCGGGAAAACTGGTGACCACCTGGACCCGGCCGTGCAGGGGCTGGCCGTTCCAGGTGCAGTCCGGCGCGATATCGGCCGCACTGGCGCCGCTTACAAGCGCGAGCCCCGCCGCCGCCGCCTGTCCCGCCCCGGTGAGCATCGCCGCCATGAGACGCCTCCCCCTGTCTTGCGCCCGAGCGTGATCGGGCCGGGCTGAACCGGCGGTGAATGGGGGCGCAGGCCATCCCCCCCTTTGCGTTTTCCCGGCGCACGCCGGGACCCAGAGCCGCGGTCTGTCTGGGCCTAGTCTTTCGACGGGGAAACGCCGGTTGTGGCGGGGCGTGAGTTCAGGGGATCGTCCCGGCGCCAATCCCCCTCCCGGCCTGCGGGCCTTATCATGTCACCCATGACAAACTGGCGATGTGATGAGGAACGGGCGGATCTGATCGCGGCGGCGCGCGCGATGCGCGAGGAAGGCGTGGTGATGCACGAGGTCGCCCGCCAGCTGGGCGTGCCGGTCTCCACCCTGCACCGCTGGGCGGCGGAAGGGGGCTGGCGCACCATGGACATGGCCGCGGCGCGCATGCGCGCCGCCTTCGGCGAACGGGCGGAGGCAAGCCCGGCCCCAGGCGAAACCGGAGCGGACACGGCGCCGCAGGCGGAGGGCGGGCCGGAGCCTCACCCTGAGCCCGGACCTGAGCCTCAAGCCGGGCCCGCGCCCGAGCCTCGGCCTGAACCCGGACCGGGGGACGAGCCGGACGCCCCGTATCAGTTCATCTGCCCGATACAGGCCCGGATTGCGGGCGAGCGGGCGATGAAAGCCGCCTTTGCGCTGATGGTGGACGGCGAGCTGAAATCGGCCAGCCAGACCATGCAACTGGCCGAGCGCATGCTGGGCGCCGCCCGGGTGCTGGGGGAGCTGCCCCTGCCGCCGGAGAATGATGAGGCCGCCCGGCGCGAGAGCGAGAAGAACCACGCCGAGCTGACCCGGCGGATCCGCAATCTGGTGAAGATGGCGCTGCGCGGCGAGGTGAGCTGCCTGCCGAAATGGGCGACGTCGAAATCCTTCCTGGCCGACACGCTCTATCCCGACCAGTATAACTGGGACGATACGGCCGAGCAGGAGTGAGGCGCGGGCGCAGCGCGCCGCCTACAGCGCGTCCACCGGGATTTTCAGATAGGTCAGGCCGTTATCGTCCGCCGGGGGGAAGTGGCCGGCGCGCATGTTCACCTGCACCGACGGCAGGATCAGCACCGGCATGGCCAGCGTGGCGTCGCGCTGTTCGCGCATTTTCACGAATTCATCCTCGCTGACGCCCTCATGGACATGGATATTGTGCGCCTTCTGGGCGCCGACCGTGGTCTCCCACTGATAGTCGCTGCGCCCTTCGGGCAGATAGTCGTGGCACATGAACAGGCGCGTCTCGTCCGGCAGGGCGAAGATTTTCCGGATGGAGCGGTAGAGCTGGCGCGCATCGCCGCCGGGGAAATCGCACCGCGCCGTGCCGTAATCGGGCATGAACAGCGTGTCGCCCACAAACCCCGCATCGCCGATCACATAGGTCATGCAGGCCGGCGTGTGGCCGGGCGTGTGGATCGCCTTGGCCTCGATAGAGCCCAGTTGAAACGTCTCGCCGTCCTCGAACAGGCGGTCGAATTGCGAGCCGTCGCGGGCGAACTCGGTGCCGGCGTTGAACACCTTGCCGAACACGTCCTGCACGGTGCGGATATTCGACCCGATGGCCAGCTGCCCGCCGACCTGGTCTTTCAGATAGGGCGCGGCCGAAAGGTGGTCGGCATGCACATGGGTCTCCAGGATCCACTGCACGGTGAGGCCGTTCTCGCGCACATAGGCGATCATCGCATCGGCGCCAGCCTTGGAGGTGCGGCCCGATTTCGGGTCGTAGTCCAGCACCGAATCGACCAGGGCGGCCTGCTTGGTGGCCGGGTCGGACACCACATAGCTCACCGTATGGGTGGCTTCGTCGAAAAAGGCTTTCACATCCGGTCTGGCGGTCATGGCGGTCAGTCCTTGTGGGTTTGCGCCGCTGGGGGCGATTTGAGGTCGGAGGCGAAGGCCGCGCACAGCGCGCCCATCAAAAGCGTGATGCGCGCATCCTTCAGCCGGTAATGCACCGTCTTGCCGTCCCGGCGCGCGGCCACCAGGCCGGCGGCCCGAAGCCGGGCGAGATCACGCGACAGATTGGGCTGGCGCACGCCGGTGCGCTGCTCGATCTGGCTGACCGTGCGCTCGCCCTCCATCAGCTCGCACGCGATCAGCAGGCGGCCGGGATTGGCCAAGAGCTTGAGCAAGCCGCTCACCTCGCCCGCCCGCATGCGCAGCTGGGCGATGTCGATATCCGGGACTGGCTTTGCAGGCGGGACGGAATTCATGGACGGGCCTCTTGCGTTTCGATGAGACATATATCATTTATCAAAACTGATAATCAAGGGGCCGGACCCGGATGCGCCCGTCTGCCGCACCCGCTCACCCACCCCGGCTGAACCGAAAGGATGTCTCATGGACGCCGTTACGCCCTTCACCCCGGTCTCCGCCCTTGTGGGCGGCGCGCTGATCGGGCTCTCCGCCGTCTGGCTGATGGCCGCCAATGGCCGCATCGCCGGCATATCGGGCATTGCCGGCGGCGCGCTCGCCCCGTCCATCCCCGACCGGCTCTGGCGGCTTATGTTTGTCATCGGCCTGATCGCCGCGCCGCTGATCGTCATGCTGGCCGCCGGACCGGTGGCGATCACCATCGAGGCCGGCCCCCTGACCCTGATCGCCGCCGGCCTGCTGGTGGGCATCGGCACGCAGATGGGCTCGGGCTGCACGTCCGGCCATGGCGTATGCGGGATGAGCCTTCTGTCCCCGCGCAGCCTCGTCTCCGTCGCCGTATTCATGGCCGCGGGCGCCGCCGCCGTCTTCATCACCCGCCATCTGATCGGATGAGGTTCGTCATGACCGATACGCAAACCGCCCGCCCCGCCGCCTCGCTGCCCGCTCCGCTCGCCGCCCTGGGCGCCGGGCTCTTGTTCGGGCTGGGGCTTGTCATTTCCGGCATGATCAATCCGGCCAAAGTGCTCAATTTCCTCGATGTGGCCGGAAGCTGGGATCCCTCGCTGGCTTTCGTGATGGGCGGGGCGCTGGCTGTAACCGCCATCGGCTACCGCCTGGTCCTGCCGCGCGGCAAGCCGCTCTTCGCCGAGCGTTTCGCCCTGCCCGCGGCCCGCCAGCTGGACCCGCGCCTGATCGGCGGCGCCGCCCTGTTCGGCATTGGCTGGGGCCTGGCCGGCTTCTGCCCCGGCCCGGCCCTCTCCGCCGCCGCACTGGGCATGGCAGAGGTCTATATCTTCCTCGCCGCCATGCTGGCCGGCATGGCCGGGTGGAGATGGATTGTGAAGTAGGGGGAAAGCCGTTCTTTCCCCTCCCCTCGATGGGGAGGGTGGGCCGGAGCGTGAGCTCCGGCTCGGGTGGGGTGGAGAGGCAGGGCGCCTAAGTCCCAATAGCTAGCGCCTTCCCCCCTCCGCACGCTTCACGGACGTTCAGCCCGTCGAACGATCCCCCGTATCGGGGGAGGAAAGAAACGAAGCAGCCAAGTCTTCTCTCCCTAATCCCTTGACAGCCCATTCTCGCAAGCGCTCTGGCATAGGGTTAAGGGCTGGTCCGGACTCGAATGCCAGCCCACCCTCAACGCAGACGCGCAGGACGCAAATCCGTCACGATTTTCCGCTTGCCCGCCTGACGTGTATTAACCATTATGAACGCCTCTGACGGGGAGGCTGGCATCATGAAACGGATCAAGCACACCGTTCTGGCGGTGGTGATCGCGCTGTCGACCAGCGCGTGCGCCAATCTGAGCACGGTGTACCGGGCGCCGGATCTGACCGGCGCAGAGAATCGGACTCTGCTTCAGCCTCGCGCCCGCAGCCTGGTGCTGGACGCCAACCAGTCTGTGGTGCTGCAGGGCACGCCGAGGAAGGGCGATAAAGAAAATCATACATATAATGTCTTCTGCGCCCAGCCTTCGCCTGACGCCATCACAGCGGTCGCGGCATCAGGGGGGCTGAACGCCGCCTTCCGCGACATCAGCGCGGAAACCGCCTTCGCGCTTGGACAAACCACCGCCTCTATCGGCCTGCGAACCCAGTCGATCCAGCTCCTGCGCGATCACAGCTACCGCCTGTGCGAAGGTTATCTCAGCGGCGCCATTGATGAATTCAATTTCCGCATCCTGCAGCGCCGCTATCAGAACCTGATGACCGCCGTGCTGGCGATTGAACAGCTGACCGGCCCTGTCATGGCGCAACAGGCCGCGATCGGCGTACACGGTGATGCGTCCGCAGGCGCGTCAATCCGCAGCCTGGTCGATTTGCGCATAGACCTCACTGAAAAGATCGCCGCTGACGAAGCCGCCCTCAAAGAGGCCCGGGACACAGCTGCGGCTGATGATGACTCCGAAGAGAAAAAGCAAGACGAGAAGGACCCTGGAATCACGGCCATCGAGGAGCGGCTGGATTCCCGCCGCAAGGGCGTCGCCGCCATTGATACGCTGATGGGAAACCTTGAACCTGGCTCCGCCAGCACGCACGTAGTCCAGGCCCTCGCCGATCTGCGCCAGGCCGCATCGCTGGACGCGGCCTCTATCAAGCATGTATCCAAAGCAGTCGAGAATATATCAAGATTGGTCCTTGAGGCGGATTATACTGGACAAATGTGTTTTGATTTCCTGATGCAAGGCGGACAATCATCTGGTCCAGCCAATCAAGGTAATGATAATTTGACAAAATTCTGCAGAGATTACTTTAAGTCCATTAATTCTATTAACGCCCTTGCCGTAGACATTATAAACGAAGAAAAATATAAAGGGCTTAGCAACGATGAAAGGTTGGAATTATTCAGGCTGCTTATCGGATCGCGCGGCCAAATCAGAAATGCGAATATTAAAGAAAATGAACCCGATATATTTGGGGGCATAAATCACAGAATAATGATTCCTATAGACCCTAGCTTCTAATCCGCACCAATAAAATCATGGATAGAAGCGAAGATAGAGACTTACAGAGTGAATAAAAATCATTAGCATTGATAGGGTTCCTTCCCCCCGCGACATGCGCCCCTGACCCCGCTAGGCTCCGCTGCGTCACGTCCCGCCTGATCCGGAGCCGCTATGTCCGCCTTTGCCTTGCTCGCCGCCAACGCCGCCATCGTGATCGTGTTGTTCACTGCGCTCTGGCTATTGGCCCAGCGCACGCGCGATCCCAGCTTTGTTGACGCCTTCTGGGCGTTCGGCATCACGCTGATGGCGGTGACCAGTTTTGCGATGGCGGATGGCTGGGAGATGCGCCAGCTGGTGATCACCGGGCTGGCGCTGGTCTGGGGCCTGCGCCTGGGCGGCTATCTGTTCTGGCGCTGGCGCCATGAGGGCGCCGACAAGCGCTATGCCGCCCTGGTGCGCCACGCCGGGGAGAAACGCGGCTGGAGCTTTGGCAGGACCACGGCCCTGTTCGTGTTCGGGCCGCAAGCCGGCCTGCTCTTCATCGCCAGCCTGCCGGTCCAATTGGGCCAGGTCGCGGCCGAGCCCGCCGCCTTCGGCGTCCTGGCCTTTATCGGCATCACGCTGGCCGTGTTCGGCATCGGCTATGAGACCCTTGCCGACTGGCAACTCGCCCGCTTCAAGGCCGACCCGGCCAATAAGGGCAAGGTGCTCGATACCGGGGTGTGGGGCTGGAGCCGCCATCCCAATTATTTCGGCGAGGCCTGCGCCTGGTGGGGCATCTGGCTGATCGCAGCCGAAACCACGCCCGGCCTGTTCGCGGTCATCGGCCCCCTGTTCACCACCTGGACCCTGATGCGCTGGTCCGGCGCGCCCCTGCTGGAGCGCGGGTTGAAGAAATCGCGCCCTGGCTATGAGGATTACGTGGCGCGGGTGTCAGCCTTTGTGCCCATGCCGCCGAAGAAGGGGTGAGGGGGCATCGACCTCTATCCTCCCCCGCTTGCGGGGGGTGAGGCCCTCAACGATCCGGGGGATCGTTCGAAGGGCCGAACGCCCGAAGGACCGGAGGGGGGACACGCCCGTAACGCCCACATCGCCCTGCCTTCCCGGAATGGGCGAAGCCCATATCCGGGATCCATCCCCCATGCCTTATAGCCGTCTCAGCGGTGACGAATGAGCGGTGGATGGGTCCCGGGTCTCGCTCCGCTCGCCCGGGAAAACAAGTTGGGTTGTCTGATCCACACACGCCCTCCAAACCCCATGCTGAGGCTCCCCCGAGGCGTCTCCATGGCGCAAAAAGCCGCCCCCTCTCCGGGTCAGATAGAGTGTGCTTGCTTGATGTGTTGAAGGAGGCCGAACATGACGATCGAAGAATTCAAGTACATGCTGCCTTGCCCGATCTGTGGCGGGCAGTTTCAGTGCGGTCCGCACCGCTACGAAGGCCACACGCTGGATGTCTACCGTGTCCACGTCTGCGGGGGCTGCGAGCTTGGCAATCACGATGGTTGGGGGCGTGAACACGAAGCCAAGCTCATTGCGCTTTGCGAGCGGAACGGTGAATCCATCCCGGAAAGACTGCCGAATGGCCTGCTGCCGTTCAATCCGCCGCGTCGGAGAGGGTAAGGGTGAACATTAGCTAAGATCATACCTTCGCTGCTAGAGACCGCATTCTACTGTTTCAACTCAAGCACCCTTTCATAAAGACTAAAAAGTGCTTCGCGTTGTTTCCCGTGATCTGATGACTCATACTCCAGTGCTTGGCAGTTGAAGCTGGTTTCGAGTGAGCGAACTTGGGATCGATTTCGCTCTTTCGGCAGAAGAATGACATGCTTCATAGAAGTCGAATGTTTGAGATTAATGTTCTCGAGAATAAGTCTTAAATCCGGATCAGATAACGAATACCCAAAGAAAATCACAGTATTTAATGTAAATAATGATTCTAAAAGATCAAAAAATGCTTGGTCGGTTCTTCTTGACCGAAAATAGTCGCCACGGCTCAGTAGAGCTTTATCCGGATCAGATATACATCCATGAATTTTCAAAATCGGTATTGAGCGCGAGCGAATATCATTTAGCGCATGCTGCTGATAGTATGTGCATACGTTGTGTCCATGATCGGCACCGGATTTAACAAAGCTATTTTCAATAGCTTTGTCAAAGTTAGTGGTTACAATAGCAGGAAAGTCAATCAGCGCTATTTTCTCGTACAATTCGCTATCGATCACGTTAATATTTTGAAAGTAGCTTCTTAATATAGCATTTATTTCATGTTGCTGCAAATTATCTTTTATAATCTGAGCCGCATCAAGCGGGTGTCCATTTTTATACAATTTTCGAGCTTCTTTTTTTCTTGTTTCTATATTTATTTTGCTGAGCATTTTTTCCAATAAATCTCCCCATGTGGGCAGGGGATTGCCTTCGCTATCTTGGCAGGTCGCTCGTGAAATCCCAGAACCAATAAAAATTATCGCGCGACGATCAGCTACTTCTTGTACAACTGTGTCTGGCCACGGATCATACATCTTTTTGACCCTCCAGATTCTTATATAGATTCTTTGAGACTTGTCCAATAATGTCCGTATAATTTGATACTTGTATATATTGACTGCCGACCAATCCGTCCCTGGTTTTTAACTCGAACACGGGAGCGCTAACTCCCTGTGCGAGTGGAATAAGAGAAAACATATTTGGCACATCGCCAAGATGAAGCCTTGTATTATTTAGTCCCCTAGGGGTAAACTCACCTAAGCGCCCATGGACCTCATCTGGAATAGTTTGAATTATTCGCTCAAATGCCTTGGTGGGGCGCTTAACGCCTTTCTTGCGTTTTGCTATATATTGTTGCATCGTGTAGCCAACAAAGCCACTTGTAATTGAAACGGTATCATCTATACCAAACCGCTCCATTGCCTCAGGATTCAGCCGCACTCCTTGCTCTATCCCAGCCGTGTAATATTTTTTCCAAAGGCTGATCCATTGAGATATATTCCTCAGCCCCAAAACACTAAATACATCGGCGCTGAGAGGCGACACAAAGTAGTCACAATTAATCAAAATTGATCGATTAAGAGATCCCAATGAGGGGCTTACGTCAATAAATACATAATCATAGTCCGCGTTCAATGTTTCAATTAAACTGCCAAGCCAGCGAGTAATTCTTATCGCGCCTGGTTTGCCTGCTGGTAGTTCAGTCCATGCACGAGATATCGGATCTTCTAATAATGAGAGCTGCGGGTGTCCCGGTATTAGGTCAACACCAAATCTATTATTTTTTCCTCTTTCCATCTTCCTTGGCTTTTCTATATTTGAATCGCCATCAAGTATGGGTTCGACACAGTCTTTAATTGTATCGACATTATTCTGCTTGCCATCATTCCAATATAGGTTTATCGTTTTTTCGTCACCAAGTATCAGTTGCGTTATATTGCATTGAGGATCGCAATCTATAACTAGTACTCGCTTTTCAAGTTTAAGAGCAAAATATGCAGCTATGTTTGCAGTAAGGGTGGTTTTTCCAACACCTCCTTTGTTGTTAAAAAAAGTCATCGTTTTCATTGGTTAAATATCCCTATCTGCCAATTATCAGGCTTGACCTATCGACCTTAGTGCGCACACACATTGTAGTGGTTAGCTCAAATTGAGCGTGTTCTTCTGCAACGGTCAAGCACATGTTATGGAAGCTCGCGCGCCTGGCACGTGGCTTGCGCCGAAAAAATCGTGACTTGGGTAGACTATTCCCCAGCCCAAAAGCTGGAAGGGAAGCCTGCCCCCTCCCCCCTAAGCCTCCACCTTCGCGGGCGCGTTGGCTGACGCGGCAGGCCGCTTGAGCATCACGCGCAGGAGATTGCCGATCACGCGGGGCAGGTCCTGGCGGGCGACCACCTTGTCCACCATGCCTTTGGCCAGCACGTATTCGGAGCGCTGGAAGCCTTCGGGCAGTTTTTCGCGGATGGTCTGTTCGATCACGCGCTGGCCGGCGAAGCCGATCAGGGCGCCCGGCTCGGCGATATGGACATCGCCCAGCATGGCGTAGCTGGCCGTCACCCCGCCCGTGGTGGGGTCGGTGAGCACCACGATATAGGGCAGGCGCGCATCTTTGAGCATTTCCACGCCCAGCGTGGTGCGCGGCATCTGCATCAGCGACAGGCAGCCCTCCTGCATGCGCGCGCCGCCCGCGGCGGTGAACACCACTAGCGGGGTGCGCCGGGCCAGCGCCGTCTCGCAGGCTTTCAGGAAGGCTTCACCCGCGCCCATGCCCAGCGAGCCGCCCATGAAGGCGAAATCCTGCACCAGCACGGTGGTCTCCACGCCCCGGATCGATCCCACGGCGATGGCCATGGCGTCCTCGCGGCCGGTTTTCTTGCGCGCCGCGGTCAGGCGGCTGACATAGGGCTTGTCATCGCGGAATTTCAGCGGATCGCGCGCCACTTCGGGCAGGGGGATGTCGGTCCAGTCGCCATCGAACGTGAACTTGAAGCGGTGCGCCGGGCCGATGCGCATGTGATGGCCGGCGGGCGTGACGAACTGGCCGGCTTCGAGATCCTTGGTGAACACCATCTCGCCGGACACCGGACACTTGACCCAGAGATTCTCCGGCGTGTCGCGCTTTTCGAACATTTTCTGGACGCCCGGGGGGGTCAGTCTCTGCAGCCAGCTCATCGCTTACCCTTTCAAAGGCGCATTATCTCTTTGGCCCATGGCCTGGTCTTCTAGCGCGCGGCGGCCCGCACCGCGCCGGCCAGATCGCGCGCCAGCGCCAGCGCGGCGCCTTCGCCCTCGCGGTGCAGGGCCTCGACAATCGCCGAGCCCACCACCACCGCATCGGCGGCCGCCGCGATCTCGGCGGCCCGCTCAGGCGTTTTTACGCCAAATCCCACCGCCACGGGAAGCCCGCTGGCCGCACGCACCCGCGCCACCGCTGCGGCGATGTCCCCGGTTTCGCCCGAACCGGCGCCCGTGACGCCCGTGGTGGAGACGTAATAGACAAAGCCCGAACAGTGCGCGGCCACCTGGGGCAGGCGCGCATCGTCCGTGGTCGGCGCAGCCAGGCGCACGAAGGCGAGCCCGCGCCCCTCCAGCGCCGCGCGCAAGGGCGCATCCTCCTCGGGCGGAATATCCACGCAGATCACCCCGTCCGCGCCCGCATCGGCCGCCGCATCGGCGAACGCCTCATAGCCCATGGCGTGAAACGGATTGGCGTAGCCCATCAGGATCACCGGCGTATCGGGGTGGGTGGCGCGGAAATCGCGCACCAGATCGAGGGTTCCGGCCAGCGTCATGCCGCCCGCCAGCGCCCGGATCGCCGCGCGCTGGATCACCGGCCCGTCGGCCATGGGATCGGTGAACGGCACGCCCAGCTCCAGAATGTCCGCGCCCGCATCGGCCAGGCCGCGCATGGCCGACAGCGTCGCGCCCGCATCCGGATCGCCCGCCATCACATAGGCGATGAACCCGGCGCGGCCTTCAGCCCGCAATTGCCCGAAAACGCCCGAAAGCCGCGTCATCACTCCGCCTTCCACCCCCGCAGGAACAGGACAATCCCCGCCCCGCCAACACGAGCCGCCAGCTTCACGATGACCACGCCAGGGTCAAGCGGGGGGATGCAGGGGGCTAATCCTGATCCATTTTCAGCGCCGCGATAAACGCTTCTTGCGGAATCTCCACGCTGCCGTACTGGCGCATTTTCTTTTTGCCGGCTTTTTGTTTTTCCAGCAGCTTGCGTTTGCGCGAGACGTCGCCGCCATAGCATTTGGCGGTCACGTCCTTGCGCAGGGCGGCGATGGTTTCGCGGGCGATCACGCGCCCGCCAATGGCGGCCTGGATCGGGATTTTGAACTGGTGGCGCGGGATCAGGTCCTTGAGCCGCTCGCACATGCCCCGTCCGCGCATTTCGGCGCGGGTGCGGTGCACGATCATGGCCAGCGCGTCCACCGGCTCCTCATTGACCAGCAGCGACATTTTCACCAGATCGCCCTCGCGGTGCTCGAGGAACTGGTAGTCGAAGCTGGCGTATCCCTTGGTCACCGATTTGAGCCGGTCATAGAAGTCGAACACCACCTCGTTGAGGGGCAGTTCATAGACCAGCATGGCGCGGCTGCCGGCATAGGTCAGGTCGCGCTGGATGCCGCGCCGGTCCTCGCACAGCTTGAGCACTCCGCCCAGATACTCGTCGGGGACCAGGATGGTCGCCTTGATCCACGGCTCGGCGATGGCGTCGATCTTGACCGGGTCGGGCATGTCGGCCGGGTTGTGCAGATCCACCACCGAGCCGTCGGTGAGGGTCATCTTGTAGATCACCGAGGGCGCGGTGGTGATCAGGTCCACATCATATTCGCGCTCGAGCCGCTCGCGGATGACCTCCAGGTGCAACAGGCCCAGGAAGCCGCAGCGGAAGCCGAAGCCCAGCGCGGCCGATGATTCCATCTCAAAGCTGAACGAGGCGTCATTGAGCGCCAGGCGCTCCACCGCGTCGCGCAGATCCTCAAACTCGGCTGAATCCACCGGAAACAGGCCGCAGAACACCACCGGCACCGCCGGCTTGAAACCGGGCAGAGGCGTGGTTGTGGGGCGTTTTTCCTCGGTGATGGTGTCGCCCACGCGCGCATCGCGCACCTGCTTGATGGAGGCGTTCAGAAAGCCGATCTCGCCCGGGCCCAGCGTGTCCACAGTGACCTTGGCCGGGCGGAACACGCCCACCCCGTCCACGCCATAGCTGGCGCCCGTGCCCATCAGGCGCACGCGCATGCCTTTTTTCAGCGTGCCCTCGATCACGCGCACCAGACAGATGACGCCCAGATAGGTGTCGTACCAGCTGTCCACCAGGAGCGCCTTGAGCGGCGCTTGCGGATCGCCGGCGGCGGGCGCGGGCAGGCGCTCGACAATGGCGTCCAGCACGCTCTCGATGCCGATGCCGGTCTTGGCCGAAATCTCCAGCGCGTCATGGGCCTCGATGCCGATCACGTCCTCGATCTGCTCGCGCACCCGGTCCGGGTCGGCGGCGGGCAGGTCGATCTTGTTGAGCACCGGCACGATTTCCAGATTCACATCGATGGCCTGATACACATTGGCCAGGGTCTGGGCCTCCACGCCCTGGGCTGCGTCCACCACCAGCAGCGCGCCCTCGCAGGCATAGAGCGAGCGCGAGACCTCATAGCCGAAATCCACATGGCCGGGCGTGTCGATCAGATTGAGCACATAGGTCTGGCCGTCCTTGGCCGGATATTCCAGCCGCACGGTCTGGGCCTTGATGGTGATGCCGCGCTCTTTCTCGATATCCATATTGTCGAGGACCTGTTCGGTCATCTCGCGCGCGGTCAGCCCGCCGGTGACCTGGATCAGCCGGTCGGCCAGGGTGGACTTGCCGTGGTCGATATGGGCCACGATGGAGAAATTGCGGATCAGGGCGGGATTGGTGCTCATGGCGCGGGAGTTAGCACTGGCGCCGCCCCGCGCCAAGCACAACAGGCGGTGCGGGCCGAGCGCCGCGCATTAACGGTCAGTCAAGCGGGGCGCCCCATCCCTGCCCCATGCCCGCCGCAATCGGGGGCAAGGCTCGTGCGCTTGATAGAGGCGCCGTTGCTGAAAGGGAGAATCGTCACCATGACCTGCCTGTCTTCCGTGCGCCCCCTGGCCGCTTTCGCCGCGGCCCTGGCGGGCGCAGCCCTGCTTGGCGCGTGCAGCGCCACCGGTTCGGGATCCTCCGACGCGCGCGCCAGCGCCGCGTCCGACCGCCCCGATTACGGCCAGCCCAGCCAATACCAGTCCGATATCGACACCTATTCGCGCGACGAGATCGTGGAGGCCGCGGCGGATTTCTTCGGCGTCACCGCTGAAGCCGCCGCCAGCGCGCTGGAGCGCGTGTTCGCCGATCTGGGCCGGCCCGTGGGCTATATCGCGGGCGAGGAAGTGTCCGGCGCGGTGGGCGTGGGCCTGCGCTATGGCGAGGGCTATCTGGTGATGAAATCGGGCGAGCCGCGCCGCAAGGTCTACTGGCAGGGCCCCTCGGTGGGCTTTGACGCGGGCGGCAATGCCAGCCGGGTCTTCACCCTGGTCTATGACCTTCATGACACCGACCGGCTGTTCCAGCGCTTTCCCGGCGTGGAGGGCTCGGCCTATTTCGTGGCCGGGCTGGGCGTGAACTACCAGCGCGCCGACAATATCACCCTGGCGCCGGTGCGCTCGGGCGTGGGCCTGCGGGCCGGGGCCAATGTGGGCTATCTGTCCTATTCGCGCCGCCGCAACTGGCTGCCCTTCTGATCGCGTGACGCCGATTTAAGGGTTAACGCCCCTCGCTCCGCGCCCCGTCAGCGTCTAGACTGGCGGGGCGCGGCTGTGAGGGGGCGCGCCGGACGCCATGAGGACCGGACCGCCGGTCCGCTATCGAGGGGGATGCGCGCGTGACCGAGACCGTGACCGAGGGCCTGTCCAATCTGGCCTGGCTCGCCGCAGGGCTGGCCGCCGGGCTGATCCTGGCGCTGATCATCTATATCGTGCGCGCCAGCGCCCGCCCCCTGGTCAGCGGGCTGCTGCGCGCGGCCACCTTCCCCTACCGCTTCGTCCTGCGCCTTCTGGGCTCGGGTCGGCGCGCCGCGGCTGGCGCCGGTGATGAGGCTGTGGAGGCGGCGGCCGCCGCGGCCGTATCGGGCCGGCGCACCCTGACCGAGGCCGCGCTGGGCGATGATTTCGCCCATGAAGACAGCTTTCTCCAGCGCCAGGGCGTGTTCTTCAAATGGCTGTCGGTGCGGGTGGGCTATATGCGCATGCCCGAAGAGCTGACTGACGCGCTGGCCAAAGACTACGCCAGGCTCGCCAACGGATTTCTCGGCGGCAAGGTGCCCATCGAGTCCGATGCGCGCGCCCTGTTCGAGGACGTCGAGGGCGCGGTGATCGCGCACCAGTTCCATGAATCCGACCGCGGCGCGATCTATCTGCTCAATGAGAGCCGCAAGCTGATGAACGCCAATGTGCTCAAGCTGGCCAGCTGGTTCTCGCTGATCCTGGGCGCGGTGCTGCTGATCAATATCGTGCTCAACGATACCGGCATGATCGCGGCGCTGAGCCCCATCGCGGACGAGGCCGCCGGGCCGATCACCGGGGCGCAGCTGTCCTCGCTGATTGCGGGCGCGGGCTCATGCCTGCTGGCCGCGCTGGTGATGTGGGCGCTCTACTATGCCGAATACAGCCCCTATCAGCGCAACACCGCGCGCGAGACAGCCAATTTCCTCACCCGCTATCTGGCCCGGGTGAACGATCATTACCGCACCGCCATCGGCAAGGCTAAATCGGTCACGGTGGGCCAGGAGCGCGATTCCAAGCATCTGGCCGAAGAGGCCCAGCTGTGGGCGCTGAACATCAACTGGCTGGCCCTGCGGGTGTTCTTCATCGAGACCTATGTGCGCAATATCCAGTTCCAGATCCGGCGCAACTCCATCTATTATCTGATCTTCGTGCCGGCGGCCTTCCTGGGCGCGCTGATCGGCGTGCTGACCATCCTGGCCTCGTTCACCGGGCTGAGCCCGTTCGAGACCATCGCCGCGCTGGGCTGGGTGTTTCTCATCCTGTTCGTGCTGGTGGCCGCGCTCTACGCCTTCTTCCTGTCCAGCTCCATGAAAAGCCTGGACGAAATCGACCAGGGCGAATGGATCAGCTTCCACACCCTGCGCCTGAACGCCGTGCTGGGCGAGGTGGTGGGCAAATACGCCGAGGATGTGGGCTATTGGAAGAACCGGGTCGGCGGCGGGCTGTGAGCCGTCAGGCGCCAGCCCCCGCCCCATCCCCCGCCCTTGCCCTTGGCGCTGTGATGGCGTAGATACGCGCGCGCTTTGAACACGGCCCCGGCCGGATTTGAAGCGTTTCGCCGGGCGGCGTGCGCCGCCCATCGTCATCAACCCGACGCCTTGCGCCTAAGCGGTCCTGCCGCGCATCGCAAGGCCCAGACCCGAACGGTTTGCCCCGCGCGCGCCATTGAACCTCGCGCCCGCCGCCTGCCCGCGCTGATGCGCTGGGCCCCGCAGACCGGATTGAGATCAAGAAAGCCATACATGTCCAACACCTCCACCGCGGCGCCGAGCCGTGATGATTTCGCCCAGATGCTGGAAGCGAGCCTGGCCGGCCGCGACCTGATGGAAGGCGCCGTTGTTCAGGGCCGCGTCACCGCGGTCGAAAACGACATCGTCGTCATCGATGTGGGCCTGAAGACCGAAGGGCGCATCTCGCTGCGCGAGTTTACCGGCCCCGGCGCCGAGACGCCCAAGACCGGCGACACCGTCGAGGTGTTCCTGGAGCGCATCGAAAACGCCATGGGCGAAGCGGTGCTGTCGCGCGACAAGGCCCGCCGCGAGGAAGCCTGGGACCGCCTGGAGCAGCAGTTCGAAGGCAAGGAGCCGGTCACCGGCGCCATTGTCGGCCGGGTCAAGGGCGGCTTCACCGTCGATCTGGGCGGCGCCAGCGCCTTCCTGCCGGGCAGCCAGGTGGATATCCGCCCGGTGCGCGACGTCACCCCGCTGATGAACAAGGAACAGCCCTTCGCGATCCTGAAAATGGACCGTCCGCGCGGCAATATCGTGGTCTCGCGCCGCGCCGTGCTCGAAGAGTCCCGCGCCGAGCAGCGCGCCGAGCTGGTCGGCCAGCTGGGCGAGGGCGAAGTGCGCGAAGGCGTGGTCAAGAACATCACCGATTACGGCGCGTTTGTGGATCTGGGCGGCATTGACGGCCTGTTGCACGTCACCGACATGAGCTGGAGCCGCGTGGGCCATCCCAGCGAAGTGGTCGAGGTGGGCCAGACCGTCCAGGTGCAGATCATCAAGATCAACAAGGAAACCCAGCGCATCTCGCTGGGCATGAAACAGCTCCAGTCCGACCCGTGGGAAGGCGTGGGCGCCAAATATCCGGTGGGCGCGACCTTCAAGGGCCGCGTGACCAATATCGCCGAATACGGCGCCTTCGTGGAGCTGGAGCCGGGCGTGGAAGGCCTGGTGCACGTCTCCGAGATGAGCTGGACCAAGAAGAACATCCACCCGGGCAAGATCGTCTCCACCTCCCAGGAAGTGGACGTGATGGTGCTGGACGTGGATTCCGAAAAGCGCCGCGTCTCCCTGGGCATCAAGCAGACCCAGCGCAATCCCTGGGAAGTCTTCGCCGAGACCCACCCCGCCGGGACCGAGGTCGAGGGCGAGGTCAAGAACATCACCGAGTTCGGCCTGTTCATCGGCGTGGACGAGGACATCGACGGCATGGTGCACCTGTCCGATCTGGACTGGGACCGTTCCGGCGAAGAGGCCATCCAGGACTACAAGAAGGGCGATATGGTCCGCGCCAAGGTGCTCGATGTTGACGTGGAGAAGGAGCGTGTCTCCCTGGGCGTCAAGCAGCTGGCCGGCGACCCGATGGAAGACGGCGCCTACAAGCGCGGCCAGACGGTGACCTGCACCGTGACCGAAGTGACCACCGGCGGCATCGAGGTGGCGCTGGGCCCGGACAACCAGGTCAAGGCCTTCATCCGCAAGTCCGACCTGTCGCGCGACCGCGCCGAGCAGCGCCCCGAGCGCTTCGCCGTGGGCGACAAGACCGACGCGCGCGTCACCGCCGTGGACAAGGCCACCCGCAAGGTGTCGGTCTCGATCAAGGCGCTGGAAGTGGCCGAGGAGAAGGAAGCGGTCGAGCAGTACGGCTCGTCGGATTCCGGCGCCTCTCTGGGCGATATCCTGGGCGCTGCGCTCAAGCAGCAGGAAACGACCAAGAAAGACGACTGATCACGCATCCGGGCTGCGGCCCGGTGAGGATCGCCCCCGGCGCTCGCCAGCGCCGGGGGTTTTTCTTTGCCCGGAAGGTTTTTTGGCGATTGACGCGACTTGTCCGGACTCCCTAAAGTCGTGTTGGATAAAGGGGACGCGTCATGATCAAATCCGAACTCATCGACCGGCTGGCCCAGGCTCACCCGCATCTCTACCAGAAGGACCTGGAGCGCGTGGTGAACGCCGTGCTGGAGGAAATCGCCGGAGCGCTGGAGAACGGCGACCGGGTGGAGCTGCGCGGCTTTGGCGCCTTCTCGGTGCGCAACCGCCCGCCGCGCCAGGGCCGCAATCCGCGCACCGGGACCTCGGTCTCGGTCAAGGAAAAGCACGTGCCCTTCTTCAAGACCGGCAAGGAATTGCGCGAACGCGTCGACGGCAAGGGCTGACGCGGGCAGGGGCGCCAGATCCGCCCATCCCTTACAATCTCCGGACATGGCTGCGCCGCCCGGACACGCCCGCCGCGGCGCCGGGCCGCATCGCTCTGGCGTGCGCGCCATCTTGCCGCGGCGGGCGCTGACCGCTAGGTGAGCGGACATGTGGAGTTATCTGGCCAATCCCGAACGCTTCGAGCGCATGGCGCGCGTCCTGGTCCCGGCGCTGTGGGCGCTGGCCGCGGTGCTGTTTCTCATCGGGATCCCGTGGGCGCTGGTGTTCTCGCCGCCGGACTATCAGCAGTCCGACACGGTGCGCATCATGTATGTCCACGTGCCCGCCGCCTGGCTGTCCATGGCCGCCTATGCGGGGATGGGGATCGCCAGCTTCGTGTATTTCGTCTGGCGCCATAACCTGGCCGATCTGGCCGCGCGCGCGCTGGCGCCGGCGGGGGCGGTGTTCGCCTTTGTGTGCCTGGCCACCGGCTCCATCTGGGGCCGGCCCATGTGGGGCGCCTGGTGGGTGTGGGATGCGCGCCTGACCTCCATGCTGGTGCTGTTCCTTCTGTTCCTGGGCTATATCGCCCTGCGCGCGGCCATTGAGGACGAGCGCCTGTCGGCGCGTTCGGGCGCGATTCTGGCCATGGCGGGCCTGATCAATCTGCCGGTGATCAAGTTCTCGGTGGACTGGTGGAACACGCTGCACCAGCCCGCCAGCGTGCTGCGCTTTGACGGGCCCACCATCCACGCCAGCCAGCTCTGGCCGCTGCTGATCATGGCGCTGGCCTTCACCATGCTCCTGGGCGCGCTGGCGCTCACCGCCATGCGCACCCAGATCGCCCGGCGGCGCGCGGACATGCTGTTGCGCCGGCGCGAGCAGCGCCTGGAAGCTGAAGAGCTGAAGGCCGGGGAGTTGAAATCATGAGCGCCATCGCCGACTGGGCCGCCATGGGCGGCTATGCCGGATGGGTGTGGAGCGCCTGGGGCCTCACCGCGCTGGCCGTCGGGGCGCTCAGCGTCCTCACCGTGCGCGCGCGCCTGGCCGCCCGGGCGCGCCTGAAGGCGCTGGAAGCCGAGCTCAAAGACGAGGCCCGGTCATGAACCGGCTGGTGGTCTGGGCGCCGCTGGCGGTGATCGCGGTCCTGATCGCCGTGTTCGCCATCGCCTTGCTGGCGCCGTCGCCCGGCCATGACAGCCATGAGGGCCGGCCCCTGCCCGACATGCCGCTTCAGCCCTTTCCCGGCGGGCGCGGCGCCTATGTTCCCGATGCGGTGGAGGGGCCTTACCTGCTCAATGTCTGGGGGTCCTGGTGCCCGCCCTGCCGGGTGGAGCATCCCGTCCTGATGGCCCTGCACGACAGCGGCGCGCCGATCTACGGCATCGTCTATCGCGACCGGCCCGAGCGGGCGCTGGCGTTTCTCGACGAGCTGGGCGATCCCTTTGCCGGGCTGGCCAATGATCCAGAGGGACGCGCCGCCTTCGAGCTGGGCGTCACCGGCGCGCCGGAAACCTTTGTGATTGATGGCGAAGGGCGCATCCAGGCGCGCTGGCGCGGGGCGGTGACCGATGTGGTGTGGCTGCGCCATCTCGAACCGGCCTGGCGGGCCGCCGGCGGCGCGCCGGTGGACCATGAGTCCTTGCGCGAGGCCTCGCGCTGGTAGGGGCCAGAACCGTCCGGGCTGCGGACTATTTGTCCTTTTTCTTCTTTTTCTTCTTCTTCTTGTCGCCGCGGCCCTTGTCGGCCTTGGCCTTCTTGGCCTCGGCGCGCGCGGCCTCGGCGCCCAGATCGATGGCGCGGGAGATGCGGGCGAGGGCTTCGGCGAAGCTGGCGCGCTTGTTCTTGGGCAGGGCGGACAAAATCGCCTCGTCCGCCGCGCGCGCACCGTCAATGGCGGTGCGGTAGAGGGCGCGGCCCTCATCGGTCAGGCGCACCGCATTGGCGCGCGCATCGCCCGGCGCCTTCTCGCGCAGGAGCAGCCCCTTGGCCGCCATGCGCGAGACCAGCTCGGCCAGGGTGGAGCGGTCAATCCCTGTGGCCTGGACCAGCTGGGTCTGGGTCAGGCCTTCGGCGTCATGGACCGCGCACAGAACCGCGAACTGGCGCTGGGTCAGTTCGACGCCGCCCGTGGCCTCCGAGAACTGGTCGGACGCAAATTGCTGGGCGCGGTGCAGCAGATGGCCGGGAGAGGCCGCGAGGATGAAGGCCGGCGGCGCGGATTTATGTGCCTGGGGCATGTGTGACCTATGTTCAGGCAACGGAATGATTGCACTCTACGCGAATTTGATGACGTTTCAATTAGCGCCCTTTCCTTGTACGGATCAACGCCATCTGAGCGGCCAGAGGAGACCGTCCGCGCCATGACCGCATCCGGGCCCAGCTTTGAAATACGCACGCCTGAAGGCGAGGACCGCGAACGGCGCGTGTGCGGCCAGTGCGGCTTTATCGACTATGTGAACCCGAAAATCGTCGCCGGGGCGGTGGTGGCCGATGATCTGGGCCGCATCCTGATCTGCCGGCGCGCCATCGCGCCGCGCACAGGCTTCTGGACCCTGCCGGCCGGCTATATGGAAGAGGGCGAGAGCGTGGAGGCCGCCGCCCGGCGCGAGGCGCGCGAGGAGGCGTGCGCCGATATCGAGCTGGACGCGCTGCTGGGCGTCTATTCCATCCCGCGCATCTCCCAGGTGCAGATTTTCTTCCGCGCCCGGCTGAAGTCAGAGATTGCGCCGGGTCCGGAAAGTCAGGAAGTGCGCCTGTGCGCGTTCGAGGACATCCCGCGCGCCACCCTCGCCTTTCCGTCCGTGCACTGGGCGCTGGACGACTGGATGGCGGCGCGCGGCCAGCCCGCCCCGGTCCCGGTCATGCGTACGCAGAACCCGGGCGATCAGCCGTATTGACCGCCGGTGAGGCGGGCGAGACCGGGACGCTCAGCACGGACAAATGCTTGCCTGCGAACGCCAGGCGCGCGGCCAGCTGTACGGGGCTGGCGCGCTCCCAGGGGGTGGCGGCGTCCGGCAGCGCCGGGGCGTCAGCGGCGTCCATGAAGGCCATGGACCAGTTTTCGAACAGGCGCCTAGACGCCCGCGTGCGCCAGAGTATCTTGAACAGGCCGTGGCGCACATCGGTCTCGATATCGTCCAGCAGGGCGTCCACCGCCTCTGCCGGGCCCTCCAGCAGCTGCACGAAGCGCCCGCGCTCATAGATCAGCACGCCGGTGACGCCCAGGCGCGGATTGCGCCGGGCGCAGGCTTCCAGAATGGAGGCCATCTCGGCCCGGAACGCGCCCGGCGACCGGCTGATCAGGCTGGTTGAGAGATAGACCACGCGCAACAGATCGCCATTTTCCTGGCTCATGAGGCTTGCCTTCCCTGGGCTTGCGGACCCGGCGCCGTTGCGGTCAGGTCCAGTTGATACGGGGGCCGGGCCCGCCGCGCCGGCTCGCCGGTCAGCGGCCCCGAAATATAGTGCACGCCTGCATCCAGCGCCGCGGCCAGCTGGGCGGCGTCGCAGCACCCGCCCATGGCGGTTCGCGCCCCCAGCCGCGCAGCGCGCTCGCTCAACCGACTGATCGCCTCCAGGGCGGGCGCGCTGAACGGCGCCGGACCGGGCGCTGTGAAAAAGAACACATCCGCGCGCGCATCCACGAAGCGGTCGAGCTTCACCTTCATCAGATCGATCTCCACGATCACCCGGGGAAAGAGCGCCTTGGCGCTGCGGCAGACTTCGGTGAGCCGGGTATAGGGCGCGTCAACCGGGGACGCCCGGATGAGGGCCATAACCGCCTTGCGCTCGGCTTCCTCCAGCGCGCTGAACGAGGCCAGATAGGGCAGGCGGCATTTGAGCTGGGCCAGGGTCTCGTAATGCACCGGCGCCGCCAGCACGCCCGGCGCCCCGCCCCGGCCTTCACGCCAGGCGCGCGCCGCCGCCATCAGCACGCGCCGGTCCAGCTCCATGCGCATCGCCGCGCCGCCCGCCGAGGGCGCCAGCGCGTGTCCGCGCATCAGGCCCGCCCCCAGCGAGGACACGCCCGCAGGCTCCGCCGCATGCAGGGCCACAAACCCCGATGCTGCAGTCCAGACCGGCTCGAAATACAGCTCGAAATCGGGCAGGACAGGCGGCGCCGGTTCATCAGGCGCTGCGGCGGCCTCATGGGCTTGAGCGGCCTCTTCCATGGCGCTCGAGCCCAGCGCATCCAGCAGACACGCTGCGGGCAGGGGCGTGTGCCGGGCCTGCACCTGCAGCGACTGGAGATGCTCCACGCCCAGGAAAAACGCCTGCAGCTCGCGCTCGATGCGCGCTGTGAAGGCGGCCGCCGTCTCGGTGCGCCCGGGACCGGGCAGCACCAGAAAGCCTGTCGCGGCGCGCACGGCCAGATCACCCGGCGCCAGGCGCCGCTTCACGAAGGCGTCGCAGACATCGAAAATGCGCTCGCGCACCTGCGGCCAGCGCGCACCATAGCGATCGCGCAAGGGGCCGAGATTGATGAACTCGATCTGGGTCGCATCCAGCGGATCACGATCGCGGACGGACGCGCGATACTGAGCCAGTGCAGCGTGCAGATCCATGGGTTCAACAGCCATCCCTTGCGGCGCTCTGCCGGCACGGATCGGCCGAGCCGGTCAGAGCCCGTATTTGTCACATGACACGTTAATGACAGGCTGTGCATGTGGTCGGGCGCCTGGCTGACGGCGCGCGCCCCTCTGGCGAACGATCGTTCTAGGTTTCGGCGCCCGAATCGGACGATCAGGCTTCTCTTTACCTTTCATACGTCATACATAGCGGCGACCCCTCGCCCGCGCGCCCCAGGGCGCGTTTCTCCGCTCGCGGACATATGGCATCCATGGCTGACGCACGCTCCTCTGCAAACCAGACCTTCCTAGACACCGCCTTCCTGTTCGGCGGCAACGCCGCCTATATCGAGCAGATGGCCGCGCGATACGCCGAGGATCCGGCCAGCGTACCGGACTCCTGGCGCGCCTTCCTGGATGAAGTGGGCGATGAGGGCGGCGATGCGCGCCAGGCCGCCAAGGGCCCGGCCTGGAAGCGTCAGGGCTGGCCGCGCCGCCCCAATGGCGAGCTGATCGCGGCGCTGGGCGATATGGAAGCGGCCATGACCGCCCTGCCCGACGCGGTGGCCCGGCACGCCGGCGCCAGCGCTGCGCCCGCCGATGTTCACAAGGCGGTCAAGGATTCCATCGCCGCCATCATGCTGATCCGCGCCTATCGCATGCGCGGGCATCTGGCCGCCGATCTGGACCCGCTGGGCCTGACCGATTTCGGCCCCCAGCCGGAGCTGGAGCCGGAGAATTACGGCTTCACCGAAGCCGATTACGACCGCGAGATCTTCATCAACGGCTATCTGGGGCTGGAAACCGCCACGGTGCGCCAGATGCTGGACATCCTCAAGCGCACCTATTGCTCCACCTTCGCGGTGGAGTTCATGCACATCTCCAACCCCGACGAGAAAGCCTGGCTGCAAGAGCGCATCGAGGGGCCGGACAAGGGCGTGGCCTTCTCGCCCGAGGGCAAGCGCGCCATCCTGCGCAAGATCATCGAGACCGAAGGCTTCGAGCGCTTCTTGCACAAGCGCTATCCCGGCACCAAGCGCTTCGGCATTGATGGCGGGGAATCCCTGATCCCGGCGCTGGAGCAGATCATCAAGCGCGGCGGCGCGCTGGGCGTTGAGGAAATCATCATCGGCATGCCCCACCGGGGTCGGCTGAACGTGCTCGCCGCCGTGATGGGCAAGCCCTATCACGTGATCTTCCACGAGTTCCAGGGCGGGGATTCGCTGGGCGACGAAGACTACGCCTCGGGCGATGTGAAATACCATTTGGGCTCGTCGTCCGACCGGGAGTTTGACGGCAATACCGTCCATCTGTCGCTCAGCCCCAACCCGTCCCACCTGGAGGCGGTGAACCCGGTGGTGATGGGCAAGGCCCGCGCCAAGATGAGCAAGATGCTGCGCGAGACCGGCGAACCGTCCTGGCACCGGGTCATGCCGCTGCTGCTGCACGGGGACGCGGCCTTCGCCGGCCAGGGCATCGTGGCCGAGTGCTTCGGCCTGTCCGGGCTGAAGGGCCACCGCACCGGCGGGGCGGTGCATTTCGTGGTCAATAACCAGATCGGCTTCACCACCGACCCCAAGGATTCGCGCTCCTCGCCCTATCCGTCCGATGTGGCCCTGATGGTCCAGGCGCCCATCTTCCACGTCAATGGCGACGACCCCGAAGCGGTGGTGTTCGCGGCGAAAATCGCCGCCGAATACCGCCAGAAATTCGGCAAGGACGTGGTGGTGGACATGTTCTGCTACCGCCGCTTCGGCCATAATGAGGGCGATGATCCCTCCTTCACCCAGCCGGTGATGTACCGGGCCATCTCCAAACACCCCACCACGCTGGAGCTTTACGGCCAGCGCCTGATCGATGAGGGCCTGGTCACCCGGGACGAGATCGACGGCTGGGCCGAAGACTTCGCCGGTTTCCTCGACGCCGAGTTCGACGCCGGCAAGAGCTACAAGACCAACAAGGCCGACTGGCTGGACGGCGTGTGGTCAGGTCTGGGCCTGCCTGAAGAGGATGACCGGCGCGGCCAGACCGCGGTGGAGACCGACAGGCTCAAGACCGTGGCCGACCGGATGACCACGATCCCCGACGGGATCAATATCCACCGTACGCTCAAGCGCGTTCTGGAAGGGCGCCGCAAGGCGGTGCTGGAGGACGGGGACGGCATTGACTGGGCCACCGCCGAGCATCTGGCCTTCGGCACGCTGGCGATGGAAGGCTTCCCGGTGCGCCTGTCGGGCCAGGATTGCGGGCGCGGCACCTTCTCCCAGCGCCATTCCCACATCATCGATCAGGAGACCCAGGAGCGCCACACCCTGCTCAATCATCTCAGCGAGGACCAGGCCCGCTATGAGGTGATCGATTCCATGCTCTCGGAAGAGGCGGTGCTGGGCTTTGAATACGGCTATTCCACCTCCGCGCCCAACACGCTGGTGATGTGGGAGGCCCAGTTCGGCGATTTCGCCAACGGCGCCCAGATGATCGTCGACCAGTTCATCTCCTCGGCCGAGCGCAAATGGCTGCGCATGTCGGGCCTGGTGATGCTTCTGCCCCATGGCTATGAGGGCCAGGGTCCCGAGCACTCCTCGGCGCGGCTGGAGCGCTTTCTGCAGCAATGCGCCCAGGACAATATGCAGGTGGCCAACTGCTCCACCCCGGCGAATTATTTCCATATCCTGCGCCGCCAGATCCATCGCGGCTTCCGCAAGCCGCTGATCCTGATGACGCCCAAGAGCCTTCTGCGTCACAAGCGCTGCGTGAGCGCGCTCATCGAGTTCGGCCCGGGTTCGGCTTTCCACCGCGTCTTGTGGGACGATGCCGACAGCCATGCCCGCAAGAGCCATCCCGACACCGGCCCGGCGCGCACCACCGTGACCTTGCAGGCGGATGACAAGATCCGCCGGGTGGTGATGTGCTCGGGCAAGGTCTATTTCGACCTGCTCGAGGCGCGCGAGGAGCGCGGGCTGGACGACATCTATCTCCTGCGCGTGGAGCAGTTCTATCCCTTCCCGGCCAAGTCGGTGATCGACGAGCTCAAGCGCTTCCCCAACGCCGATGTGGTCTGGTGCCAGGAAGAGCCCAGGAATATGGGCGCGTGGACCTTCGTGGAGCCCTATATCGAGTTCTGCCTGGACAAGGCCGCCACCCGCAGCGCGCGTCCGCGCTATGCAGGCCGGGCGCCGTCCGCCTCCACCGCCACCGGCCTGCTGTCGCGTCACCAGGCCCAGCAGAAGGCGCTGGTGGACGAGGCGCTGACCCTCGACGCTGACGACTGATCCCCTTCCGCCAATCCTTCCGCCCCGCGATACAGAAAGACCCATCATGACCGAGATCAAAGTGCCCACACTGGGCGAATCCGTCTCCGAGGCCACGGTCGGCGCCTGGCAGGTGTCCAAGGGCGATTCGGTGAAAAAGGATGATGTGCTGGTCGAGCTGGAGACCGACAAGGTCGCCGTCGAGGTGCGCGCCGAGGAAGACGGCGTGATCGAGGAGATCCTGGCTGAGGAAGGCGACACGGTGGAAATCGGCGCGGCGCTGGCCAGGCTGGGCGCCGGATCGGGCGCCAAGACGGACAAGTCCGGCGACAAATCCGCCGCAAAATCCGA
This sequence comes from Alkalicaulis satelles, assembly GCF_008630495.1. GTDB lineage: Bacteria > Pseudomonadota > Alphaproteobacteria > Caulobacterales > Maricaulaceae > Oceanicaulis > Oceanicaulis satelles. Next base: position 638,790 of record NZ_VWOJ01000002.1, on the reverse strand, counting down.
AGGCAAGGATCAGGACAAGGACAAGTCCGGCGAAAAGGACAAGGAGAAGTCCGAAGGCGAAGCTGACGACAAGTCCGCGGACGCGTCCGGCGCCAAGGCCATGCCCGCGGCCAAGCGCGTGGCGGCGGAAAACGATCTCGACCTGTCCAGGGTCGAGGGCACGGGCAAGGATGGCCGGGTGACCAAGGGCGACGCCCTGAAGGCGCTTGAGGGCGGGGCGTCTGCACCCGCGCCTGCAGCCTCCGCGCCGTCCGCGCCGCGCGAGACCGGCGAGCGCGAGGAGCGGGTGAAAATGACCCGACTGCGCCAGACCATCGCCCGGCGCCTGAAAGAGGCCCAGAACTCGGCGGCCATGCTCACCACCTATAACGAGGCGGACATGAGCGCCATCATGGCCCTGCGCAAGCAGGTCCAGGACGATTTCACCGCCAAGCATGGCGTGAAACTCGGTTTCATGAGCTTTTTCGTGAAGGCCTGCGTGGCGGCCCTGAAAGACATCCCGGCGGTCAATGCCGAGATCGACGGCACCGATATCATCTACAAGAATTACTACGATATCGGCGTGGCCGTGGGCACCGACAAGGGCCTGGTGGTGCCGGTGGTGCGCGATTGCGACGTGAAATCCCTGGCCGAGATCGAATCCGGAATCGGCGATCTGGGCAAGCGCGCACGCGACGGCAAGCTGGCCATCGAGGACATGCAGGGCGCCACCTTCACCATCTCCAATGGCGGGGTGTATGGCTCGCTGATGTCCTCGCCCATCCTCAACGCGCCCCAGTCGGGCATTCTGGGCATGCACAAGATCCAGGAGCGCCCCATGGCCATCAATGGCGAGGTGAAAATCCGCCCGATGATGTATCTGGCCCTGTCCTATGACCACCGTATTGTCGACGGCAAGGAAGCCGTCACCTTCCTGGTGCGCGTCAAGGAAAGCCTGGAAAACCCGCAAAGGCTGCTGCTGGATATCTGACGTTTCCCTGTGGCCCCGCCGCCACGCGCTGGCATAGCCGGCGCGCGAGGCATTGAACCAGGGCCGCCTCTGGCGCCATGGTGCAAGCGTGGGAGAGGGGGCGTGATGAACCCGCACGATGAGGGCCGGCGCTTCAGCGCGCTGTTCGCTGATACGGCGTCTGCGCAGCCCGCGCTGGCCTCGCCGCGCGCGCCGCGCACCGGCGCGCTGATGACCGATCTGATCGCCGGCCTGGCCGTGCGCGCCGCCCTGGCGGTCCAGTTCTGGACCTGGGCGCGGGCCAACGCCCTGCCGGTGAGCGAGCGCGCCGACTGGCGCGCCTGGGTGACGCCCGATCCGGGCCTTGTGGACGCCGCCCGCCTGTGGACCCAGAACCAGATCGACCCGGCGCTGGCCGCCATGGCGCTGCTGGCGGCGGCCAGCCTGATCGCCATGAGCCTTGCTGCAGGCCTGCTTGCCCGGCTGGCGGGGCTGGCGGTGTCCGCAGGCGCGCTCTGGCATATGGCCTTCATCCTGCCTGAAGCCTGGCCCTCGACCCTGGCCTGGGGCGCGCTGGGGCTGTATCTGGCGCTGCGCGGGGCCGGGCCGGCCTCGCTGGACTGGATGATCGCGCGTCTGGCCCGGCTGGGCTGAAGCCCGCTTCAAATGCATGAGCGGGCGCCAGCGCCGCGTCTTGCGCCGCAAGCGCGCGCGTGATGTCTTGCCTCATCGCCACAGCAGCCGCCCGAAGGACCCGGTCATGGTCATCTACCGCAATGTCGCCACGGTGATGGCCGCCACGCTGCTGCTGCAGGTGGCGGTGGGGGCGCTGGGCGTCGCCCTGCCGCTGGCCATGAATGCGGCCGCCTGGTCAGCGCTGTCCATCGGCGCGGTGGTGGCGGGCTATAGCGCGGGCTTCATGGCCGGCGCCTTCACCGCGCCGCGCATCATCCGCTCCATCGGCCATATCCGCGCCTATGCCGCCTATGCCGGCGGGGGCGCGGCCCTGACGCTGGCGCTGGCGCTGGATTCGGATTTCACCTGGTGGCTGCTGGCGCGTTTCGGCTTCGGGGTGTGCGCGGCGGGCATTTTCGCCGTGGCCGAAAGCTGGATCGCCGACGCCACCCCGTCCGAGCGCCGCGGCACGGTGATCTCCATGTATCAGATCCTGGGCCGGGCCGGGCTGATACTGGGCCCCTTCCTGATCGCCATTCCCGGCCTGGTGCTGGGCGACAGCTTCGTGATCGCGGGCATTTTCCTGTCCCTGGCCCTGATCCCCATCGTCTTCACCCGGCGCGGCGAGCCGTCCCTGCCCACCGGCGAGACCGTTTCGCCGCTGCGCCTTCTGTCCATCGCGCCGGCCACCGCTGCGGCCGTCTTCATCGCCGGAGTGGTCAATTCAGGCACGCTGGCTTTCGTGCCCATCTGGGCCGAAACCCTCAATCCCGAAGCCGCCGCCGGCGCGGCGGCGCTGGTGATGGCGGTGATCTACGCCGTGGCCATGCTGGCCCAGTGGCCTGCAGGCTGGGTATCCGACCGCATTGACCGGCGCCTGGTGATCGCAGCCCTGGCTGCGGCGTCGGCGCTGTTCGCCATCGTGCTGGCCGTCCTGCTCAATCCCGGCCTCGCTGGCGGCGCCGTGCTGGCGGGCCTGTGGGGCGCGGCCAGCCTGTCCTATTACGCGGTGGGCATCGCCCACGCCGCAGACCGCTCACGGGTCGAGGACCTGCCGGCCATCGCTTCGGGAACCCTGCTGGTCTGGGCCGCCGGATCGGTGATCGGGCCGATCCTGGCCGGCATCGCCTATGCCGGACCGCTGGGCGCGCGCGGCCTGTTCCTGTTCGCCGCGGTATTCAGCGCCATCCTGGCCGCCGCCATGATGTGGCGGCGCACCGTGCGCGCGCCGGTCGCTCAAGAAGAGCGCGAACCCTTCCTCTATCTCACCGCCACCTCGGCGGAGCTGGCCGAGATCGAAGCCCCCGAGGACAGCGCCGATGAAGCTGATGAAGCCGATGAAAGCCCGGCAGGCGCCCCGGCGCCGGAGCCGCGACCATGACCTTCTTCGCCCTGCTCGCCATCGCCGCGCCGGCAGCCGCATGCGCGGGACTGGCCCTGTGGCTGCGCGCCTGGCTTCGCGCACTGACCTTTGCCGGCTGGATGGGCTGGACGCTGGTGGGCGCGGGCCTGCCGGTTCTGGCCGGCCAGCTGACCGCGCTGGCGCTGGCCGCCATGCTGGAGACCGCCGCCGAAGCCTGCATCGCGGCGGGGGGAACGCCGCAGAGCTGTGCGGGCGACCCCGCCGGCGTGATCCTCGCCCTGAGCGCCGGTCTGGCCGGCGGGCTGGGCTGGGCGGCGGGCGCGATTTCAGCGCGCCTGGCCCCGGGCGCCCGGCGCGAATGAGCCTGCGCAACTGCATTGCCCGCACAGCTGCGTTGCCAGCACCCTGACGGGTGTTATAACGCGGCCCGGCGCGCCGTTGCTGCGGCGCATCCTTCCTTTCCGCCTGATCAGGAGCGTGCGGCCCCATGAACATCCACGAGCACCAGGCCAAGGCCCTGCTGAAATCCTTTGGCGCCCCGGTCGCCGACGGCGTCGCCGTGTTTTCCGTGGAGGAAGCGCGAAAGGCCGCTGACCAGCTGCCCGGCCCGCTCTGGGTGGTGAAATCCCAGATCCATGCCGGCGGGCGCGGCAAGGGCAAGTTCAAGGAGCTGGGGCCGGACGCCAAGGGCGGCGTGCGGCTGGCCTTCTCCAAGGACGACGTGGTGCGCCACGCCGAGGAGATGCTGGGCAAGACCCTGGTCACCCACCAGACCGGCCCGGCGGGCCGGGTGGTGAGCCGGCTCTATATCGAGGACGGCGCCGATATCGAGCGCGAGCTCTATCTGTCCCTGCTGGTCAACCGCGATGCCGGGCGCGTGGCCTTTGTGGTTTCCACCGAGGGCGGGATGGATATCGAGGAGGTGGCCGAGCACACGCCCGAGAAGATCATCACCCTCAACATCAATCCCGAGACCGGGGTGACCGGCTCTGACGCCGCGGCCATCGCCGATGCGCTAAAGCTCACCGGCCCGGCGCGCGAGGACATGCTGGCGCTGGCCGGCGTGCTCTACCGCGCCTTCACCCAGACCGATATGAGCTTGCTGGAGATCAACCCGCTGATCGTCATGAAGGACGGGCGCATCCGCGTGCTCGACGCCAAGGTCAGCTTTGACGGCAACGCCCTGTTCCGCCACGACGATGTGCGCGCCCTGCGCGATCTGACCGAGGAGGACGACAAGGAAATCGAGGCCTCCAAATATGACCTGGCCTATATCGCCCTGGACGGCGAGATCGGCTGCATGGTCAACGGGGCGGGCCTGGCCATGGCGACCATGGACATCATCAAGCTCTATGGCGCCGAGCCGGCCAACTTCCTCGATGTGGGCGGCGGCGCCAGCAAGGAGAAGGTGACGGCCGCCTTCAAGATCATCACCGCCGACAAGAACGTCAAAGGCATTCTGGTCAATATCTTCGGCGGCATCATGCGCTGCGACGTGATCGCCGAGGGCGTGGTCGCCGCGGTGAAAGAGGTGGGCCTGAAAGTCCCGCTGGTGGTGCGCCTGGAAGGCACCAATGTGGAGCTGGGCAAGCAGATTCTCGACCAGAGCGGCCTGGACATCACCAGCGCCGACGATCTCGACGACGCCGCCCAGAAAATCGTCAAGGCGGTGCGGGGGTAGGCTCGTACTCATGGCCTCGCTCCCCACCTTGAAAAACTGCCTTTAGGAAACCCAAACCCATGTCCATTCTCGTCAACAAAGACACCAAGGTCATCGTCCAGGGCCTGACCGGCAAGACCGGCACCTTCCACACCGAGCAGGCGCTGGCCTATTACGGCACCAAGATGGTGGGCGGCGTGCACCCCAAGAAGGGCGGCGAGAGCTGGACTAGCGGCATGGACGGCGCGGCGGACCTGCCGATCTTCGCCTCCGTGGCCGAAGCGCGCGAGGCCACCGGCGCGGACGCCAGCGTGATCTATGTGCCGCCTGCGGGCGCAGCCGACGCCATCATCGAGGCCATCGAGGCCGGGATCGGCTTCATCACCTGCATCACCGAAGGCATTCCGGTGATGGACATGGTGCGGGTCAAGGCGCGCCTGGAGCGCTCCAGCTCGCGGCTTCTGGGCCCCAACTGCCCCGGCGTGCTGACGCCTGAAGAGTGCAAGATCGGCATCATGCCCGGCTCCATCTTCAAGAAGGGCTCGGTGGGCGTGGTCTCGCGCTCAGGCACGCTGACCTATGAGGCGGTGTTCCAGACCAGCCGCGAGGGTCTGGGCCAGACCACGGCGGTAGGCATTGGCGGCGACCCGGTCAAGGGCACCGAATTCACCGACATTCTGGAGCTGTTCCTGGCTGATGAGGCGACGCAGTCCATCATCATGATCGGCGAGATCGGCGGCTCGGCCGAGGAGGAAGCCGCCCAGTTCCTCAAAGACGAAGCCAAGAAGGGCCGCAAGAAACCAACGGTCGGCTTCATCGCCGGGCGCACCGCGCCTCCGGGCCGCACCATGGGCCATGCCGGCGCCATCGTGTCTGGCGGCAAGGGCGGCGCGGACGGCAAGATCGAGGCGATGAAATCGGCCGGGATCGTGGTCGCCGACAGCCCGGCGCGCATGGGCGCCACGCTGGCTGATCTGCTGAAGTAGCCTCTACTCCAGGCGGGCGCGCAGGGCCGCGCCCGCGCCCAGCGGCGCCAGCACCATGGCGGCCAGCGAGAAGGCCAGCGCCAGCATCAGATTGGCGCCGGTCAGTCCCGTGCCGTCCATGGCCGCGCGCGCCGCACCGGCGGCGAACACCAGAAGCGGCGCCTGCAAAGGCGCGGCGATCAGCGCGATGATCAGCCCGGCCCGGCGCAAGCCCGCCGCCAGCGCTCCGGCGAAGGCGGCGATGAACACCAGGCCCGGCGCGGCCAGCGCGATCCCCGCCGCCAGCGCCAGCGCCGCCTCCAGGCTCAGCCCGTAGGCGAGAGCGCCCATCCCGGCGATCACCGGCGCGGGCCAGAAGGCGGCCAGCGTATAGGCCAGCGCCTTGATCAGGGCGCACGCCGACAAGGGCAGTCCGGACAGGGCGTAAAGCTCCAGCGTGCCGTCAGAGGCGTCGTCGGCGAACATGCGCTCGGCGCCCTGCAGGCTGGCCAGCAGGGCGCCGAACACGATCACGCCCGGCCCGGCGGCGGCGAGAATGGCCGCATCCGGCCCGATGGCCAGCGGCGCCAGCGCCAGCGCGGCGAGATAAAACGCCGCCGGCCCCGCCGGACCGCCGCCGCCCGCAAACGCCAGGCGCGCCTCGCGAATGAACAGCCCCCGCGCGCTCACGCCGCCGCCTCCGCACCCAGATCCAGGCGCTGCACGTCCGGCCAGCCCAGATCGGCATGGGTGGCGGCCAGGATGATCCCGCCGCGCGCACGGTGGGCCTGCGCCAGCCGGGACAGGCGCTCGCGCCCGGCGGCGTCCAGCGGCGCAGACGGCTCATCCATCAGCCACACCGCCCGGCCCGACAGGGCGAGGCGGGCGAGGCCAGCGCGCCGTTTCTGGCCCGCCGACAGGGCCCCGCAGGGCCGGCGCGCCAGATGGCCCAGCGCCAGAGCGCGCATCACACCCTCCACCGCGTCGCGGGGCTGATCAGACAGCGCAGCCCAGAAATCCAGCGCCTGACGCACGGTTTCGGCCGGTTTCAGCCCCTCGGCATGGCCCAGCCAGCCCGCAGGGCCGGGCTCCAGCGCAATCTCGCCGGCCGCCGGGCGCAACAGCCCGGCCAGCGCGCGCAGGAGCGTGGTCTTGCCCGCGCCATTGGGCCCGGTCAGCACCAGCGCCTGCCCCGGTTCCAGCGCCAGCGAGATATCGCGCACCAGCACCCGGTCCCCGCGCTCCAGGGTCAGGTTTGTGCATGAAAGAACTGCATCGTAGTGGGTCATTGCAGGGAAGCGATAATGCGCTACGGCTCTCGTGTCCAAGAGCACGTTGTTGCCAAGTGCGTTCGGTGCCCGATAGTCTACTTCTGATGAATCATTTCACGTTATCTATGTAAGATCATGAGGCCTTAACAAGTTGAGCACTGAGCCATGGCTGCAACGCATTGCACTCGCGGTCGATACAGCCGATCGTGACGGCAACCTTATTGCACTGTATGGCGCAATCCGACGCTGCAACGCCCTTTCATTTCGCGCCCCGGACAAAGTCGCCCTCGAGCTATATTATTATGAATCAAATTGTTGGTCAGCTATTGCCAGGCTGAAGCTATCATCAAAAACACAATGGAGCTGGCATCAGCCGGAATATGTAAACCAGGTTTTTTGTCTAAGGCGAATTCTAAATTCGCCGACATTCAATGAACTCTCTGTGACTCGTCAACAGCAAACACGAACAAACTTCGCTAATATTATGAACACACTCGGTCGCCCAATCGCTGCGATCAACGCGTGGGGAGAAGTGATTGCTGAGGTGCCGGAGTTTGCCGCGGCGCTCGGAAATCGGGGTTTCGGTCTCATATATCTTGCAAAGCATTTACCTGATATTCAAGATAAAATTCGAATAGCAGAGCTGGCCCGACATCATTTGACACTAGCAATATCTGACGAAGCTATTTGGGACAGCGGACAGAAAGAGGAAGCGCACCCAATATTCGTAAAGCACCTAAAAGAAGTTCGTAACTTTTTGGATGGAAAGAAAAATAAACCAAGAAAATCAAAATTTAAATCAACAGATAAAAATTATTATAATTGGTGCGAAAAAGAAAAGCTTCATATTGATCCATTGAATATTTTTGGCATAGACAATTTTGAACGGGAAGACTGGATGCATTTGCCTCCTCACACGTATAATATCCGCACTAATTCACTCCGATATGTTAATATGTACAATCAATTAAAATCCGACTATGCATACGCGCGACGGAATTTATATGAGGGCATTAATTATAAAGGTTTTGATCACACACCAGTTAATTTGTTTGACCCGTTTGATGATACTATTTATGGACACAGTATTGAGAAATTTAAATCTTCTCTCTGTGATTCATACGCAATTTTTGATAAAATTGCTGTATTTATCAATGACTATTTCAATTGTGAAGCAAATATTAAGAGGGTAAATTTCAGAAAAGTATGGTACGATAAATTAGACGAAAACAAGCCGATAAGAGCTGCATTTTACGGAAACAATAATTGGCCCCTCCGGGGACTCTTTTTCCTTTCTAAAGACCTCTTCGATAAAGATTTCAATGGCATTGCCGATCCAGACGGGGAAACCCTTGACCGAATTCGAAACCAAATCGAACATCGATTCTTATCGGTCACGGCTGATGAATCAACGGTGCTAGGCGACGAAACACTTTCATACATAAATTTGGATGCCCTTCAAAAGTATGCTCTTCAAATGCTGGTGAAAGCTCGCGAGGCTTTAATTCTTCTGTGCTTGGCAATGCATACGGAAGAATTCCAGCGAAAGCAAAACGCCGCTCAACACGATAAAGATTCTATTGTGATTCAAGAGCCAGCTAGACCCGCAAATAAGATGAGTGCGCCCTAACGCGGCTATATCGAGACCTATTTGCGGCTGTGTCGCGCTTCCGTCTGCGGTGATGCACGCCCAGTCGCATTGCAGGGCGGGCCTAGGGGCGCTAAAAGGCGCGCGACCCTCATTGCGTGCTGCGCTGCGGTATTCCGCGCGCCGCCGCAGCCACACCACGAAGGATGACCCCCATGGCTTCACTGGACAGCTTCAAATGCCGGCGCGAAATGACCGTTGCGGGCAAGACCTATGTCTATTTCGACCTGAAACAGGCCGAGGCCAACGGGCTTCAGGGGGTCTCGAAGCTGCCCTATACGCTCAAAGTGCTGCTGGAAAACCTGCTGCGCTTTGAAGACGGACGCACGGTGACCAAAGCCGATATCGAGGCGCTGGCGGCCTGGGTGAAGAGCGGCAAGTCCGATCACGAAATCCAGTACCGGCCTGCACGCGTGCTGATGCAGGACTTCACCGGCGTGCCCGCCGTGGTCGATCTGGCCGCCATGCGCGACGCCACCACGGCCCTGGGCGGCGATCCCAAGAGCGTCAACCCGCTGGTGCCGGTCGATCTGGTCATCGACCACTCGGTGATGGTGGATTATTTCGGCGGCGCCGACAGCTTCCAGCGCAATGTGGACCGCGAATACGAGCGCAATGGCGAACGCTACAAATTCCTCAAATGGGGCGCCAGCGCGTTCGACAATTTCCGCGTGGTGCCGCCGGGCACCGGCATCTGCCACCAGGTCAATCTGGAATATCTCGCCCAGACGGTCTGGACCAAGGATGAGGACGGCGTCACCTACGCCTTCCCCGACACGCTGGTGGGCACTGACAGCCACACCACCATGATCAACGGCCTGGCGGTGCTGGGCTGGGGCGTGGGCGGCATCGAGGCCGAAGCGGCCATGCTGGGCCAGCCGGTCTCCATGCTGATCCCCGAAGTGATCGGCTTCAAGCTCACCGGCAAGCTGCCCGAAGGCGCCACCGCCACCGATCTGGTGCTGACCGTCACCCAGATGCTGCGCAAGAAGGGCGTGGTGGGCAAGTTCGTGGAATTCTACGGCGCGGGCCTCGACAGCCTGTCGCTGGAGGATGCGGCCACCATCGCCAACATGGCCCCTGAGTATGGCGCGACCTGCGGCTTCTTCCCCGTGGACAACGAGACGCTGGAATACCTCACCGCCACGGGCCGCGAGGCCGGCCGGGTGGCGCTGGTGGAGGCCTATTCCAAGGCCCAGGGCATGTTCCGGCCCGAGCGCCAGGACGATCCGGTCTATACCGATACCCTTCATCTCGATCTGGCCAGCGTGGTCCCCTCTCTGGCCGGGCCCAAACGGCCCCAGGACCGGGTGGCGCTGGCCGATGCGTCAGACGCCTTCGCCTCGGCGCTGGCGGGCGAGTTCGGCAAGGCCGAGGACGGCGCGCGCCGGGTCAAGGTCGAGGGCGGCGATTACTCCATCGGTCATGGCGATGTGGTGATCGCGGCGATCACCTCGTGCACCAACACCTCCAACCCGTCGGTGATGCTGGGCGCGGGCCTGGTGGCGCGCAATGCGCGCAAGCGCGGCCTGACCGTCAAGCCGTGGGTGAAGACCTCGCTGGCGCCGGGCTCCCAGGTGGTGACCGATTATCTCGCCCGCGCCGGCCTGCAGGACGATCTCGACGCCATGGGCTTCAATCTGGTGGGCTATGGCTGCACCACCTGCATCGGCAATTCCGGCCCGCTGCCCGAGCCGATCTCGAAAGCAGTCAAGGACGGCGATCTGGTGGCGGCCTCGGTGCTGTCGGGCAACCGCAATTTCGAAGGCCGGGTGAGCCCGGATGTGCGCGCCAATTATCTGGCCAGCCCGCCTCTGGTGGTGGCCTATGCGATTGCGGGCACCATGAACATCAATCTGACGCAAGACCCGGTCGGCTATGACGGCAATAACGAGCCGGTCTATCTCAAGGACATATGGCCGAGCTCGGCGGAGATCGCCGATGTGGTGCGCCAGGCCGTGACGCCGGAGATGTTCGCCAGCCGCTATGCCGACGTGTTCAAGGGCGACGAGACCTGGCAGGCGGTGGAGACCGCCGGCGGGCTGACCTATGACTGGCCGTCCAGCACCTATGTGGCCAACCCGCCCTTCTTCGAGGGGATGTCCACCGATGTCACCGCCCCGGGCGAGGTCGCCAATGCGCGCATTCTCGGCCTGTTCGGCGATTCCATCACCACCGACCACATCTCCCCGGCCGGCTCGATCAAGGCCGACAGCCCGGCAGGCCTCTATCTGCAGGAGCACGGCGTCAAGCCGCTGGACTTCAACTCCTACGGCGCGCGCCGGGGCAATCACGACGTGATGATGCGCGGCACCTTCGCCAATATCCGCATCAAGAACCAGATGGTGCCCGGCGTGGAGGGCGGCGTGACCGTGCACCAGCCCTCCGGGCGCCAGATGGCCATTTATGACGCGGCCATGGCCTATCAGGGCGAGGGCGTGGACCTGGTCATTTTCGGCGGCAAGGAATACGGCACCGGCTCCTCACGCGACTGGGCGGCCAAGGGCACGCGCCTTCTGGGCGTCAAGGCCGTGATCGCCGAGAGCTTCGAGCGCATCCACCGCTCCAACCTGATCGGCATGGGCGTGCTGCCGCTGGTGTTCCAGAACGGCGAGAGCTGGTCCTCGCTGGGCCTGACCGGCGCGGAGACCGTCTCGCTGGACGGCGTCGGCGCCCTGACCCCCGGCGGCGAGGTGACCGCTTCGATCACGTTTGCGGACGGTTCGGAGAAGACCACACGCCTCAAAGCGCGGATCGATACCGAGAACGAGCTGGATTACTTCAAAAACGGCGGCATCCTGCACTACGTCCTGCGCCAGCGCGCCGCGGCGTAAGGCGCTTCAGCCGCCCGGCAGACAAAACCCCCGGCGGATCGCTCCGCCGGGGTTTTTTCATGGGCGTGGATCACCGGCTTTTGTGTCAAACCGGCGCGCCATTCCGGACTTTGAGTAAAATGAAATGCGTTTCGTTTGACATTAACGGGTGAATGCCCGCCGCCGCCCGGTCCTGACCCCATGAGCCCTGACGCCATGACCCCTCAAGCCCCCGCCCTTGACGCCCTCGCCCGCGCGCTGGCGGGTTTGCGGCCCGGCCATACCGCCCGGGTGGCGGTGGACGGGCGCACGGCGGCGGGCAAGACCACGCTGGCGGACGCGCTGGGCGCGGCGGTCCAGGCGCTGGGCCGGCCGGTGATTCGCGCCGGGTTGGACGGGTTTCACCATCCGCGCGCCCGCCGCTACCGCCAGGGCCGCTTCTCGGCCCGGGGCTATTATGAGGACGCGCGCGATCTGGACGCCCTGCGCCGCCTTCTGCTCGACCCGCTGGGGCCGCAAGGCGATGGCCGCTTCCGGCTGGAGAGCTTTGATCTGGAGGCCGACCGCCCCGTCAGCGCCCCGGTGATGACCGCGCCGCCCGGCGCGATCCTGATCCTGGACGGCAGCTTCCTGCAGCGCCGCGAACTTGGCCCATGCTGGGAGGCGGTGGTGTTCGTGGACGTGTCCGAGGCCGTCGCCGCAGCCCGCGCCGCCGCGCGCGACGGGGATGGCGCTCATCGGCTCTATGCCGAGCGCTATGGCCCGGCCTTCGGCCTCTATGAGGCCGAAGCGGACCCTGCGCAAACCGCCGATGCGGTCTGGAACAATGAAGATCCCGGCGCGCCTCGCCTGCATATCCGCGCGAACGGGCGGCTGGGAGCGTGATCCGCCCCGGGCGCTTTACGCCGCCGGGCTTGTTTCCTGAGCGGCCTGGCGGCGCCAGACCGTCGGGCTGACGCCGAAGCGCTTTCTGAAGGCGCGCGAGACATGGCCCATATCGGCAAAACCCCATGAACTCGCAATATCGGTGACCGAGCGCGAGCCATAGCGCGGGTCGCGCAGATCGCGCGCGCAGCGTATCAGGCGCTGCTCCGTCACCCAGGCGGTCAGCGTGGTGTCCTCGCTCTGGAACAGGCGTTGCAGCTTGCGCCGGGTGATGTTGAAGCGCGCCGCCAGCGCCGCGCCGTCGGCGCGCACCGGATCGGCCAGGCGTGAGGCCAGATCGGCCTTGATCCGCCCCAGCAAGAGCCGGTCGCGCTCGGCGCGGCTCGCCGCCAGCGGCTCCAGCGCCGCATCAATACTGGCCGCGGCCATGCCCAGGAAATGGGTGTAGAGCCGGTTCTCCAACGCGGCCGATCCGTCCTGGGCCTTGATGGCGGTGAGCAGGGCGGCCACCGCCGGGCCGGCCGGCGGGGCGATCTCGCCGCCATGGGCCAGCGCATAGCGCGGCGTGAGCGCTTCGATATCTTCAGCCGGGATCATGGCGCTGATAAAGGCGAAATCGGCCTCGAACTCCAGCGTGAACGGCGTGTCGCCCGACACATAGGTGACCTTGCCCGTCTCGCCGCCCCGGCGCGCGCCATTGGCCTCCAGCCAGCCGCTATGGCGCGTCATGGTGGAGATGAAGCACACCCCGCGCGCGCCTGCATCGATCTGGGCCTGGTCGCGGATCAGGCGCTGGGCCGAGCCGGACACGTCAATCAGGGTGATCGGGCCGAACGGGCGCAGGCGCAGCCGGGCGCTGAACGGCCCCGCCCCGGCCTCCACCCGCATGGGCAGAGCCATGCGCGCCAGCGTGGCGCGCCAGCCCGCCAGCGCCGCGGCGCTGTCCAGACCCTGGCTGGACCAGCTCCAGCCGCCGGGCAGATTGTCGTTTGCGTCAAGCAGGTTTGTCGCTCCCGGCGAAGCCTCGATGCGCCCGAGCCGCTAGCCTCAAAGACCTGATTATAGAGCGTAAAGGCGGAACGTCACCTTTGCGGCCAGCGCAGCTTTGCCCGTCTGCCAGAACGGCGGGGCCCCCGGCCGGTCCGCTGCGCCACGAGCAGGAGCTGAACCATGCCGAATGTTTTCAAGTCACGGGGCGCCCAGGCGCGGCGGATCAAATGGGCCGTGCTGACCACGACAGCCCTCCTGCCGCTGGCGCTGGCGGCCGAGGCGGCCGGGCAGACGCCTCGCGAATGTCCTGATGGCACGACCGGGCCGGGCGAGCAGGACGGAACCGGAAATGCGGCCTGCCAGACCACCGCCAGCGCCTATGGCCAGTTCAATCTGGCGAGCGGCGGCAGCAGCAGTGCCTTCGGAAGGTCCAACACCGCCAGCGGCGGCGGTAGCAGCGCATTCGGCATTTCAAATATCGCCAGCGGCAGCGGCAGTAGCGCGTTCGGTAGACTCAACATCGCCAGCGGCTTCACAAGTAGCGCGTTCGGAAACGACAGCACCGCCTCTGGTGGATTTGCTTCAGCCTTCGGGTGGGGCAACACCGCTAGCGGCAATTCCAGCATTGCAGTCGGAACCGGCAACACCGCCAGCGGAGCTCAGAGCAGCGCTTTCGGCTTCCGCAGCATTACCGATCCGGGTGCAGATGGCGCGCTGGCGGTCGGTGGCTGGTATGACCGCAACGGCAACACGGCGGTCAATGCGGCAACCGAGCTTACCTTTGCCCTTGGCCGCTATTCAGCCGCTGTCGGGTCCGGTGTGCGCGCGGAAGGCGAAGCCTCGTCCGCCTTCGGGGTGGGCAGCACGGCTGAAGGCGATTTCGCCAGCGCGTTCGGATTTCTCAACACTGCGGGTGGCGATAACAGCGTTGCTTTCGGTTATGAAAACACCACGGGCGCCAATTTCAGCAGCGCGGTCGGCTATACGAACACGGCCAGCGGCGAGGAAAGCCATGCCCTTGGCGGCTTCAATGAGGCGCAGGGCTTCCAGAGCAGCGCGGTGGGGTATTTCAATATCGCCTCCGGACTTCAGGGCAGCGCCTTTGGCGCGTTCAGCCAGGCCAGCGGCGATCGCAGCAGCGCCTTCGGTTACGGCTCGATCGCCAGCGCGGAAGGGGCCACCGCCATCGGCTTTGAAGCCGTGGCGGACAGGGCCTTTACGGTCGCAATCGGCTCGTTGGGCAATGAGCGCAATCTCATCCATGTCGCGGACGGGGTGGAGGACACCGACGCGGTCAATCTGCGCCAGGTGACCGGCCTGACCGATGCGCTCGACGCCCGGATCACAGCCAATACGGACGGGCTCGGCGTTCTGGGCACGGATCTCGGCGCGCTGGACGGGCGGGTGACGACAGCAGAAAGCGAGATCGCCGCCCTGCAGGGGCAGATTTCCACCGGAAGCGTCGGCCTGGTGCTGCAAGCGGGCGCCGATGCGGTGGTGACCGTAGCGGCCGCCACTGGCGGTGCGGCGGTTGATTTCACTGGCGCGGACGGCGCGCGCACGCTCTCGGGCGTGGCCGAAGGCGATGTGTCCGCCAGCAGTGACGAAGCCGTCACAGGGGCGCAGCTTTTCGCCGCCAATGCCGCCATTTCCAGTAACAGCACGGGCATAGAGCTGGCCAATCAGCGCCTGGCGGACTCGCTGGGCGCCGGCGCGGCCTTTGATGCGGGAACCGGGCTGTTCACCGGGCCGTCCTTTGTGGTGATGGGCAATCCCTACGATAATGTGGGCGGGGCCATCGGCGCGCTCAACACCCAGGTGGTGGAGAACACCGCCGATATCGCCGATCTGAAATCAACGGGCGCCGGCGGCGGCGGGACGGGCGGAAGCGGCGATCCGGCCCAGGACGCGCGCATCGCGGCGCTGGAAGCCCAGCTGGCCGCTTTGCAAGGGGCGCTGCAAACCGCATCCGACCAGCTGGCCGCGATCCAGCAGGGCAATGTCATCGGCGGGACGGTGACCGACAGCACCAATCTGGCCGCCGGTGACGGGTCGCAAGCCACAGGCCATGGCGATACCGCCTATGGCGTGGGCGCATCGGCCACGGGCGATCCGTCCACCGCCATCGGCTTCCAGGCCCAGGCCTCGGGCCAGCACTCCACCGCGATTGGCGGCAATGCGCAGGCCACGGGCGATCTCTCCGTGGCCCTGGGCCAGGCCTCCGGCGCCAACGCGACGGCGCTGGGTCAGGGCGCTGCGGCCAGCGGGGCCAACAGCACAGCGGTCGGTCAGGGCGCGTCAGCGGCGTTCGACAACGCCATAGCCATCGGTCAGGGCGTCGCCGCCACGCGCGACAACCAGGTCGCCATCGGATCAGGGTCGAACACCTACACCCTGGCCGGCATCAATTCGGCCGCCAGCCGCGCCGCCCAGACCGGGCGCACCTATATGGTCACCGCCGACGCCATGGGCAATCTGGCGACCATGGATATCGAACCCTGGTTCGCCCGAATCGAGGGGCTGGAAGATAGTGTCAGCCGCACTGACGGGCGCCTGCGCACCCAGGCGGACGGCATCGCGGTGTCGCTGGCGCTGGGCGGCGCGCAGGTGATACAGCCGGGCCAGACCTTCTCGGTCTCGGCCAATCTGGGCCATTTCGACGGCTCCAGCGCCGTCGGTTTCGGCGCCATCGGGCGGGCGCGCGAGAATGTGTTCGTCAATGTGGGCATAGGCGCAGGCAGCCGCACCGGCGCCGTGGCCGGCCGGGCCGGGATCAGCTGGGGCTGGTAGCCCCGGCCCCTCACGGCCCCAGCACCTCACCCTTGAGCGGTGGCGGGGGCGGCGGGGCGGTCCAGACGCGCATCAGGGGAAAGCCGGCGGCCAGCACTTGCGCGGCCAGGCCGAGCTGGTGGCGGGGATCGGCATAGAGAGCGAAATGGGCGATAAGCGAGCGCCCGCTGAGAATCTGGGACAGGAGCGCCTCGGCGATCAGCAGAACGATCAGCGCCACGATCCCCGCCGCAACGCCGCCCGCCCGGTCCAGCTCGCGGCCCTCCACCGCCAGCGCGCTCAAGCGCCAGGCGCCATAGAGAATGACCGGCAATTCAATCAGCAGCGCCGGCCAGGCGCCCAGCCAGGGCTCGATCAGGAATGTGCGGAACGCGCCCAGCACCACCCCCAGAGCCAGCAGGGCGAGCGCATAGACCAGGCCGGCGATGAGGGCGGGGCGCATGATGGCGATCGCCTGGAACAAACGCCCGGCGCCGCGCGAAGATTGACCCTTCGCGCGGCCCGCGGGCGCGTATGATGAACAGCCGGCGTTAGTCGGCGGCGCGCAGATTGATGGCCTTGGGGCCCTTGCCCCGGCTGTCCGGCTCGGTGTCGAAGGCGATGCGCTGGCCGTCGCTCAGATCGGCCATGCCCGCGTCCTTGACGGCGGTGATGTGCACGAAGACGTCCTTGCCGCCCTCGTCCGGAGTGATGAAGCCGAAGCCCTTCTCGGCGTTGAAGAACTTCACGATGCCTGTCGTCATGGAAGGCAGTCCTTTCCCGGAGGCGCGCGGCGTCCCGCGCATCGTTTGAACGCTGGCGGCGTCCCGCCCGCGGCATGCGGTCTGTCGGTCGGGGAAGGAACAAGTCTCAGGCGCAAGGGCAACCGGTCGTCTCGCTAGGCTTCACCGGGCCTTGTTCAGGCCGCTCGTGCAGGTCAAACTATGCCTCAAACCCGTTCGCCTCACAAGCGCAGACGAAATGCTGGCTTGCCGGGAGCGCCGGCGGACAAGGAGACCCTCACATGACACGGCGGCGTTACGAGCGTCAGGCCATGCGCCAAGCGCGCCGGGTGCGCGATGGCGGCGCGGACGCGGGCGCGACCATGCGCCTGGCGGTGCTGGTGGCGATGGTGCTGGTGGCGCTGGCCGTGGCGGCGGGCTTCCAGGGCGAGCGCCTGGCCGAAGCCGCCGCCGGGCGCCTGTCCGCTCTGGAGCCCTTGATCCGTCCGGTCTTTCTTGGCGCCAGCGCGCTGGAGCTGATCGCGGTTCTGATCATCGCCCTGATCGCCGGGGGCGTGATCTGGCGCGCCTTCCGGCGCTGACGCACGACATACGGGCCTTGCCATACGCCCCCATCAGGGTGAGGCTCCGCCCCTTCCGCCCTCTCGCCCTGTCGCCCTGTCGCCTCAAAGGACTGCTCTTCCATGGATCTCACCGGCAAGACCGCCATCGTCACCGGCGCCGCCAGCGGCATCGGCAAGGCCATCGCCACCGCCCTTCACGCCCATGGCGCGCGCATCGCCGCCATAGATCTGGACGGACAGGGCGCTGAAGTGACCGGCGCGTCGCTGGGCGGGCTGGGCGCACAGGTGGACGTGACCGACGAGGCGGCCCTGACGCGCTTCATCAACAGGACAGAGCGCAGTCTGGGCCCGGTGGACATCTATATCTCCAATGCCGGCATCGGGGTGACCGACGGGCCGGGCTGGGGTGCGGGCGATGCGCCCAACGCCGCCTGGCAGGCCTGCTGGGACGTCAATGTAATGGCCAGCGTCTACGCCGCGCGCCATCTCGCCCGCAAGATGGCCGCGCGCGGCGGGCATTTTCTGGTTACCGCGTCGGCCGCCGGCCTGCTCGCCCAGATCGGCGACGCGGCGTATTCGGCCACCAAGGCCGCTGCGGTGTCCTTCGCTGAGAGTCTGGCCATCACCCATGGTGATGACGGGCTGATCGTCCATTGCCTGTGTCCCGAAGGGGTGCGCACGCCGCTGGTGGAGGGCGTGGAAGGCGGCGCGCAAGGCCTGTCGGGCTATATCGAGGCCGATGAGGTGGCCGCCAGAGTGCTCGAAGCCATGGCCGAAAAACGCTTCCTCATCACCACCCACGCCAACACCGCCCAGTACGCCGCCCTGAAAGGCGCCGAGCGCGACCGCTGGGCAGCCGGCATGCGCAAGCTGCGCCGCCAGGTCATGGCCGCCAATGACGGCCGGCCGATGTAAGGGATCAGGCGAAGGCAAACCCGGCTGCAAACAACAGCGCTATGGCGAGCGCCGCGCGCACCGCAAACACGGTGAGTTCGTGGCCAATGGTCCAGACGCGCACGCGCTGGCTGGCCTGGCGCGCGCCCCAGGCTGACAAGGCCCACAGCGAAGCTGCGCAGACCGTCAACACCACGATCCTGAGCGCGTCCGCCACAGCCTCTTGCGTTCCAGCCAGGCCGGCCAGAAGGGCGGCGATCAGACAGGCGGCCACAGTGACCCAGAAAGCAGCCTGACGGCTGCGCCGGACATCCTGATCGCTGAGGGATGGCTCAATGGCGTTGGTGAAAATCCCCATATCGCACCTCATGGACTATGTGCGTCAGAGCCATGACCGGCTCTGACGCACAATAATTCGCCTAGCTGCAGGCTACAGCATGGGCGCCTGCACCTCCGGCCAGGCCGACCACCATGCCGCTGACCGCGCCGATGATAGCGCCTGCAATGGCGCCTTTGACGCCGCCTGCAGCGCCAATTTTCGCCCCTGTTTTCATTCCCTGCACGCCGAGCGCCGCACCAGCCGCGAGGCTGCCTGCGCCCACAACCGCACTACAGCTCACCACACTTCCATCAGACTCGCCACCGCAGACGAAATCGATTTCATCTGCGGAAAGAAGGCGGCCCGCTGCATTATCGAAAGGAACAAGGTGATGGGTCATGGCTTATCTCCTCTGATTATGCATCCACAAGATGCATAATCATACTGCCACAATGATAGATGTGTTCAACCTTTTTGTGTGACGCCTGGGCGCAAACAACCATCAGCCCCGCAAGGCGAACGGAACCGGGTCGCACACGCTTCGCACGTCGAACAGGCGCGGATCGGTGATGATGTCGGCGGCGCGCAAGGGCGCCGACAGCTCCAGACCCGCCAGCGAGCGGGCGCGAGACAGCGCCACATAGGCCTGACCGTGTGCGAACAGCCGGCGCGACACGTCCAGATACACCCGCTCCAGCGTCAGGCCTTGCGCCTTATGGATGGTCATCGCCCAGGCCAGGCGCAGCGGATACTGGACATAGGCGCCCACGGTCTCGCGCTTGAGCCCGCCTTCAGTGTCCGGCGCGGCGGCGTAGCGCGTGCGCTCCCAGCTCACCGGCTCCACCCGCACGCTCTCGCCATGCACGCGCACGATCACCGCCCCGTCGGCGAAGCCGGTGACCTCGCCGATGGAGCCGTTGACATAGCGTCCGGCCGGATCATTGCGGATCAGCATGACGCGCGCGCCGGTCTTGAGGATCAAAGGATCCTCGGTGGGAAACAGGCGCGCGTCGAAATCACCCTCCACCTTGCCGGCAAAACCGCGCGGCTCGCCCACCAGCGCGTCGAGCCGGGCCTGATTGATGGCGCTGGCGGACTGGTTGGTGGCGGTGAGCACCACATGGGTTTCGCTGGCCTGGAGGCCTGAACGCCCGCTGACCCGGGCGTTGAGCTGATCGGCCTGCTCGCGGTCCAGCTCGCCCTCGCGCACGGCGTTGAGAATGTCGATGAAATCGCTGTCGTCCTGACGGCGCACCTCATTGAGCTCCACCAGGGTGAAGCCCGCCTCCCGGAAGGCCGGGGCGTGGAAGAAGAACGGCCCGCCAAACACGTCCTCGAGATGGGCGGCCTCCTCGCCGCGGATCACCGGCGGCAGCTGGGCCAGATCGCCGGCCACCACCATGCGCACGCCCCCGAAGGGCGCGTTGGAGCCCCGGTTGAGGCGCAAGCTGGCGTCCACGGCGGCCATCAGGTCGGCGCGCACCATGGAGATCTCGTCAATCACCAGCGTGGTCAGGGCGCGCATGGCCCGGCCATTGCGCGAGCGGCGCACATCCTGGGGCAGGATCAGGCGCGGAGGCAGGTTGAAAAAGGAATGCAGCGTCTGCCCGCCCGCCGTCATGGCCGCCACGCCGGTGGGCGCCAGCACCGCCGCGCGCGATCCCAGGGCGCGCAATATGGCGCGGGTGACCGTGGTCTTGCCTGTGCCCGCCCGCCCGGTCAGGAACAGATGCGCGCCCCCGCGCACGGCCAGGTCAAAGGCGGCTTGCTGCTCGGAAGAGAGCACGGTGTCGGGCGCGGCAGGGGTCATGCGGCTCGTGAAGGGAGAGGATCAGGACTTCCCCACCCTGCCGCGCTTTGGCGGCCCGCGCCAGCGCGCGGGGCTAGTAAATCTCCGGCGCCACGCAGCCCTCGCCCTGGAAGCGGAAATCGGTCACCCGCCGGTCGGGGGAGAGGATGAAGCGCGTCTCGCACTCCACCGTCCATTCGCGCGGGGGCTCATAGACCGTGTCGGTGTATTGCTCGGTGCGCTCGCGCCTACGGCCCTCGCTGTCGCGATAGGTGATGCGGCGTTCGCGCGGCACCGAGCGGTAGCCGCCCGGCTGGAAACGCCGCTCGCGCGACTGATAGGTCCACACCTCCGAGCCGTCCGAGAGGCGGTCGCGGGACATGGGCGAGCCGAACTCCACGATCAGCGTGTCGGCATGGGCGCCCAGAAACTGCTCGGTTTGCTGGCGATAGCCTTCGGACGTGGCGCAGGCGGCCAGCGCCATCGCCGCTGCGGTGATGATCAGTGCATGACGCATGGAACCCTCCTGAAGACCGTGCCATGTGTTATCTCTGTCTTCAGCCTAGCGGGCAAGGCTGAACGCCGCATGACTGCCCGCGCCCGGAGAGCTCGATTGCCTGCCGATCCCGCCCGCCATGCCCGCCATATCCTGCTCAAGGAAATCGGCGGCCCCGGCCAGCAGCGCCTGGCGCGCGCGCGTGTGGCCATTATTGGCGCGGGCGGGCTTGGCGCGCCGGCCGCGCTGTATCTGGCCGCCGCCGGGATCGGGACCATCCGCCTGATCGATCCTGATGATGTCAGCCTGGATAATCTCCAGCG
The DNA here is from genome assembly GCF_008630495.1 of Alkalicaulis satelles. Classification (GTDB taxonomy): domain Bacteria; phylum Pseudomonadota; class Alphaproteobacteria; order Caulobacterales; family Maricaulaceae; genus Oceanicaulis; species Oceanicaulis satelles. The sequence goes on along the minus strand of NZ_VWOJ01000002.1, from coordinate 617,675 downwards.
CCAGATTCTCTACCGCACCAAGGATGTGGGCCACCCCAAGACCGAGCGCGCCAAGGCCGCGCTCAACGCCCTGGATCCGGCGGTGGAGATCGACGCCCGGCCCGTGCGGGCGGATGCCAACACCCTGCCGGGTTTGCTCGAGAGCATGGATCTGGTGCTGGATGGCTGTGACGATTTTTCCACCCGCTTCGTCGTCAACCAGGCCGCCCTCGCCGCGCGCATCGCGCTGGTCTCGGGCGCAGTGGGGCGCTGGGAGGGGCAGGCGGGCGTGTTCGCGCCGCATCTGGGCGAAAGCCTGCCCTGCTATCAGTGCTGGACGCCCGCCGAACCGCCCGGCGCCGAGCCCTGCTCGGTGACCGGCATTGTCGGCGCGCTGACCGGGATTATCGGCTCGGTGATGGCGTTGGAGGCGATCAAGCTGATCACCGGGGCCGGCGATCCCCTGACCGGACGGCTGTTCATCCATGACGGATTGTCAGGCCGGGCGCGCACCGTGCGCGTGCCCCGCGATCCCCACTGCCCGGCCTGCGGCAATCGGGCGCAATAAATGGCGGCAAATGGGGCTCAGCCGCATTCTCCCCGATCAGACCGCGCCCGGATCAGACGCATAAACACGCAGGCAGGCGCTGCGTGAAGGGGTCGTGTCCGTGATGTCAGAAGGCCGCTCGCTAGAAGCGGAAAGCGGATTCGAAGCGAATCTCGGGCGTGCGCTCTTCGCCTTCCTCGCCGAACATTTCGTCCTCGGGCGAGGTGAAGCGCAGCTGGCCGCCAAAGCGGAAGCGCTCATTGACGCTGAAAAACGCGCCGGCGGAGAAATCCTGCAGGCCGAAACTCTGTTCGCGCCGGTCGCTGTCGGCATAGCCCAGCGTCACCGCCCAGCGCTGACCGGCCTGGATCTGGAATTCCTGCACGGTGCGGGTGCCCCAGACCGAGCGGGTCTCGGCCGGCGCCAGGGTGAAACGCTCATACCAGGGCAGGGCCGAGGCCGATCCGGTGTCCTGCAGGCCGGTGGCGGGGGTCATGGCGCTGGAATAGGAGTCCGCGCCGGACGCGCCCTCGCGCAGGCTCTGAAGAGTGTCGGCGTCAAGGCCGGGCTCGCCTGCAGCGGCCTCAAGACGGCGTTGCAGCTCCGGGTCCAGACCGGCGGGCGCAGACAGCTCCGGCGCCAGGCGCAGCTGGGATGAGGGTGACAGGCCCGGCAGGGTCAGGCGCACGCCGCCCTGCTCGTCCAGGCCATAGGCGGCCGGCGCCGCAAACGCCAGAGCGGCGGCGCTGATGCCCAGAAATGTCGCCCGCGTCAACATGACGAACCGGCTCCGGTCAAGACTGTCATCGTGCGGCGCAAGCCGCCACAATCCCACTCTATACCGCAAACCCTGACAGGATGTAAGCGACCTGCGTGCGAACCGGCGCCGGAATCAGCCGGGCGTGTCAAAAACGCAACCCGGTCTCCAGCGCCGCGCGCACCCGGCGCCGGTCCGGCGCGCCCGGGCGGTTTTCCCCGGCCAGCGATACCGACAGCCCGATCACGGCCCGCTCCCCGATCAGGCGCGAGGCGCCCGCCTGAACGCTGCGCCCGTTGCGCTGCGCCAGGCCCGCCGACGCCGCGCCCGCCTCCAGGCTGAACAGCCAGTCGCCGTATTCATACGCCGCCGCCGCGCTCACCGCCTCATAGCGCGCATCCGCCAGCCCGTCATTGCCGCGCAGCCAGGACGCCGCCAGCGTCAGATCACCGGACTGGCGCACCAGCCGCGCCGAACCCGCCCAAGGGTCCCGGAACGCGCCCGCATGGGGGCCGGCCGCGCGCCCCGCCTCCCATCCCGCCTGGGCCTGCCAGCGCACGCCGCTGGCCGGACTGCGCCGGTCAAACGAGGCGCCCAGCGACCACACATCGCGGATGTCAGCGCGCACCGCCTCATCGCTGGCGGGCCAGGCCCGGCGCACGCTGCGCCACTGGGCATCGGGCGTATAGGAGGCGGTGGCGCGCAGGCCGATGATCCGGCGGGTCTGGACCGAAACGCCCGGCGCCGGTCCGGCCAGCGGCAGGGACGTATCCACCAGCGCCAGACCCGTGGGATCGAACAGGGCGCCATCGGCGCGCACCGTGCGCAGGGCGCCGGGCAGATCCGGGCGCTCCTGGGCCGCAGCGCCCTGAGCCACCCCCGCCCGGACCCGCAGCCAGCCGCCCTGCGCCCAGACCGAGGCCTCCTCCAGCGCCGCGCGCCCGGAGGCCGCATCGCCGGACGCGCCGGACAATCCGGTCATCAGCCCGGCCAGCGGACGGCCGCCGGCGTCCAGCGGACAAGGACAGGGGCCCTCCAGGGGCCGGGCCAGGCCCCGGCGGCCATCGCCGGTTATCGCTTTACCGGTGATATCAATGCCCCAGCGCAGGCCCGAATCCCGCACGCCATCGGCCTGCCAGTACAGCGCCGCTGCGCCCCAGGGCGCGGTGCGCTGCGCATCCGCGCGCGCCGCCGTCACCAGATCAAAATCAGCCGAGGCCCTGACCCGCACGCCATCCAGCCAGCCTAGCTGGGCGGTCCGGGCCTGTGCGCCGGAGGCGGCGGCGGCCAGCGCCGCAAGACTGCAGGCGGCCATCAGGGTCAAACGGGTCATCATGCGGTCCGGAGCTTGCGATGGCGCGAGGATGGCGCGCGCGGGCGCAGGCGGCAAGGCCGCTGCCGGCATCAAGCGCAATGAAAGATCAGGAAAAATAGCGAGCGGGCCGTACGCAAGCGCCGCATCCCAGGATCGGGATTGGCTTGACGTGCGGCCCGCGCCGCTCAGCCCCGTCCCCCCGGACGTGCGGACATACTTGTGCAAACTAATCCATGCAGGGGTCAAGCCCGGTCATCGCCCCGAGACGCTCTCGCAGCGCATATGTGGCGTTGAGGCCACGATCGGGCACTGAAACCGGCGCCGTTCGCGGTGCTGGCCAGCGCCGCGCTGCATGGTATAACCCTCTCGCCTGACCGCACCGGAGACGCGACCGCATGACCCTGAAACGCCTGACTTTCCTGACCGCCGCCGCACTTGGCTGCGCCGTGGCCCTGTCCGCCTGCGGCACCCGCGAGCGCCCCAGCGACGCCTCCGCCTCCGCTGGTGACCGCGGCTTTCTGGGCGGCGTGTTCAATCGCGGCGCCCCGCGCGTGGATGACGGGTCCGAAGCCGGAATCGGCGTCAACAGCCTGCTGTGGCGCGCCAGCCTGGAAGTGCTCCACTTCATGCCCATGGCCGAAGTCGATCCGTTCGGCGGGGTGATCATTACCGACTGGTACGCCATCCCCGAAGCGCCGTCCGAACGCTTCCGCGCCACGGTCTATATTCTCGACACCCGTCTGCGCGCCGATGCGCTGACGGTGCAGCTGTTCAAGCAGGTCCGCGGCGAGACCGGCGAATGGGTTGAAGCCAATATCGATCCGGCGACCCAGCTGCAGGTGGAGAACGCCATCCTCACCCGCGCCCGCCAGCTGCGGATCCAGCGCATTCCGGGCTAGGTCCGGGATCAGTCAGGGAGCCGCCCATGAAGCGTCCGGTTCGCCTCGCCGCCCTGATGGCCGGCATGGCGCTGTTCTCGGCCGCCGGTTGCGGCTTCCAGCCGCTCTATGCCGGCGGGGGCGGGTTTGACACCCTGCCGGGCCTGGCCATCCAGTCAGGCGAGGACCGCTTTGATTATCTCGTCGACGCCGCCCTGCGCCGGCATCTGGGGCAGGGCGACAGCGCGCACCGTCTGGAGCTGACCACGCGCGTGCGCGACCGCGCTATCGGCATTTCCGCCAGCGGCGTGGCCCGGCGCTATTCGCTCACAGCCCAGACCCGCTATGTGCTCCATCCCTCAGGGGACCGGAGCCCAGTGCGCGGCATGGTGAGCGACACCGTGCAATTCGACGCGCCTGCCGATCCGGCCGCCGTGATCGCCGCGCGCAGTGACGCCGAAGAACGCGCCGCGCGTCAGATCGCCGAGCGCCTGGCCTTCGCCCTGGCGGCCGATCTGCGCCGCCTGCCGCCGCCCGGCTCGCCGTGAAGATCAGCCCGCGCGAGGCCGAACGCGTCATTGACCGCCCGGACCGGTCTGTGCGGGCCTTTCTCATCTACGGACCCGATACCGGGCTGGTGCGCGAACGCGCCGCCCGGCTGGCCAAGACGCTCACTGGCGATCCCGACGATCCGTTCAATGTCAGCCGGCTCAGCGAGGACGATCTCAAATCCGATCCTGCGGCGCTGGCCGACGCCATGGCCGCCATGTCGCTGACCGGCGGGGAGCGGCTGGTGCGGGTGCGCGTTTCAGGTGATTCGGCGCCGCTGGGCGCCTATCTCGCCGAGCTGGACGATGGCGGCGCGCCGGCCGAGGCCCGCCTGATCATCGAGGCGGGCGATCTGAAAAAAACCGCCAAGCTGCGCAAGACGGCGGAAGCCGCCAAAACCTGTGCGGCCATCGCCTGCTATAGTGACGAGACCCGCGATCTCATCGCCATCGCCGAAGCCATGCTGGGCGAAGAGGGGCTGCAGCTGGAGCCGGACGCGCGCGCAGCCCTGGCCCCCTATCTGGAAGGCGACCGGGCTCTGGCCCGGGGAGAGATCGAAAAGCTTATTCTTTACAAGGGACTGAAGGTTCAGCGCCGGGATGGCGACGACACCGTCACCCGCGCCGACATCACCGCCATCTCTGCGGCGGGCGCCGAAGCGGCCATGGACCAGATACTGGACGCGGCCCTGGGCGGCGCGCCGGCCGATGCCGACCGGGCCTATCAGCGCGCCCTGGGGTCGGGACAATCGCCGGTGGGGGTGCTGCGCGCCCTGCAGCGCCGGCTCGACCAGTTCGATCAGGTGCACGCCGCCGGGGGCGACCCCCAGGCGATGATGCGCTCGGGCGCGCCGCGTTTCGGCCCGCCGGCCGAGGCGTTCAAAAAAGGCTTGCGCGCCTGGCGCGGGCGCCGGCTGGACCAGGCCCGCCAGCGCGCGTTTCAAGCCGAGCGCGCAGTCAAGCGCACGGGCGCGCCGGCCGAGGCCATTGTGGGCGATCTGCTCGCCCGCCTGGCCCTGGCCGCCGCGCCCGCCTCAAACCGCCGCGATTAATCGGCCGAAGCAGCCGCTTCGAAGCGCTCGCTGGCCACCGACCAGTCCACCACATCCCACCAGGCGGCCAGATACTCGCCGCGCCGGTTGCGGTAGTTCAGATAATAGGCGTGCTCCCACACATCATTGCCCAGAATGGGCGTGCCGCGCACGGCCGCCACATCCATCAGCGGGTTGTCCTGATTGGGGGTGGCGGTGATCTCCAGCGCGCCGGCCTCATTGACGATCAGCCAGGCCCAGCCGGACCCGAACTGGCCGCCGCCGGCGCGGTTGAAGGCGTCCTTCATGGCGTCCAGCGAGCCGAAAGCGTCATCGATGGCCGCGGCGAAGTCTGCGGACGGCGCGCCGCCCGTGCCCGGCGCGGTCATGGAATTCCAGAAGAAGTCATGGTTCCAGTGCCCGCCGCCATGATTGCGGAAGGCCACAGGCAGGCCGGAAACCTGGGCCAGCAGGTCCTCGAGCGCCACGCCCTGCAGATCGGGGCGGTCTTCCAGCGCCGCGTTGAGCCCGTTCACATAGGCCTGGTGATGCAGGCCGTGATGGATCTCCATGGTTTCGGCGTCGATCACCGGTTCCAGGAAATCGGCCGCATAGGGCAGCGGCGCCAGTTCAAAGCGCCAGTCCGCCGCGTGCTCATCGGCATGGGCCGCCGCCGCGCCCTCAGTATTGGCCGCGCCAGCAGCGTTGGCCGCACCCTCAGTTCCGGTCTCGCCGCAGGCGGCCGCCGTGATGAGGCCGGCGCCGGCCAGGGCGGCCAGAATCGCGCGCAGGGAAGTCTGACAGGTCATGGGGGAGTCTCCTGTTATGGCTGATGGGCCTGTAATCTGGCGCCCCGGGGGCCAGAGTCCACCCCAAAGCATCCGGTTCCAGCCCGTTTACAGCCCGCCCCGGGCGGCGGGGCAGGCCTCCAGCAGCGCCCGGGCGCGGGCGCGGGCGTCAATCGCCGCAGCCGCCGCGGGCACATCGTCCACGGCGATGATCTGGGCGCCGGCTTCAGCCCAGGCGGCGTAATCGGCGGTCCCCTCGCGCTCGGCGCGGAAATTTCCGAAATTGGTCTCGATCCCGCGCGCGGCGAGCTCGGCCGACAGCGCCGCATCGCCATCACCCAGCCCCAGCCAGGCCACAATGCGCGTCAGATCCACCCCGGCGGCTTCCAGCGTCTCCACATCGTCCATGGAGCGAATGCCCGCCGAAATCATCACTTCAGGGGCCATCTCATGGACCGCGATGGCCTGGTCCAGCCGGTAGGTGATGACGAACACCCGGTCCAGCGCATCCAGCGCGCGCACCTCGTCCAGCAGCCGCTCATGGGTGAGCGAACCTTTCAGGTCCAGCTGGGCGAAGGCGATGCCGTCCGCCGCCGCCATGAATTCGTGAAATTCGTCGGCGCGCCCGTCCAGCACCTGGCCGTCATTATCCACCAGGCGAAAAGCGGCGATCTCGTCGAAACTCATCTCCTCCACCCGGCCCGTGCCGGTGGTGGTGCGGTCAATGGTGCGGTCATGCATCAGCACCAGACGGTCATCGGCGGTGAGCCCGATATCGAACTCGATGAACACCGCCCCGTCGGCGACCGATTCCAGCATGGCGAGATGGTCGTTCTCGGCAAAGCCCGGGCGCGGGCCGGCGCGGTGGGCGCTCAGAAACGTCACCCCCTGCTCACGGGCGCAGTCGAGATAGGCGCCCATGTCCACGCCGTCGAGCCAGCGCCCGGCCTCCTGCGCGGCCGCACGGGTCTCCTCCTGGGCCTCGTCCTGCAGCTGTTCCAGCGCAGGCGGGGGCGGCGGCGCTTCGGGCGCGGGCGCCGGATCACACGCGGCCAGCAGGGCAAAGACGGGCAGGAGCGAGGCGCGGGCGAGGAAATCGGTCATGGATCTCACTTCAGATGGGTCTGGAAGAAGGCGCGGGTGCGGGTATTGGCGAGATCTGCGTCTTCAGCGTGATAGTGCGCCCCGCCCACCCGGGCGAAGGCGTGGTCGCGCCCTGCATAGCTGTGCAGTGTGACATGGGGATGATCCTTCAGACCGGCCTTGATCTGCGCCTGGGCCTCGGGCGGCACGAACTCGTCCTGTTCGGCGATATGGAGCATGAGCGGGCGAGCGATCTTGTCCGCCTCATCCAGCCGGTTCTGGATATTGACCCCGTAATAGCCCACGCTCGCATCGCAATCGGTGCGGCAGGCGGTCAGATAAGCCAGCTGGCCGCCCAGGCAGTAGCCCACAGCCCCCACCTTGCCTGTCCCGGCCCGGCGCGCGTAATCGACCGTGGCGGCGATATCCTTCAGGCCCGTCCCGATATCGAATTTACCAAATAGATCAAAAGCTTGCTTCCATTCGGCCTCGGTCTTGTCGGTGATCTCAATGCCCGGCTCGATGCGCCAGAACAGGTCCGGACAGACCGCCAGCCAGCCCTGGCCGGCCAGATCATCGCAGATCTCGCGCATCACATGATTGACGCCGAAAATCTCCTGCAGCACCACGATGGCCGGGCCTGATCCGGCGGCGTAGGCGGAAAACGGCCCGTCGGGGCCGGCGATTGTGATCTTGGTTCCGGACATGGATTATGCCTCCTTCGTATCGCGTCTGCCCGCTTTGAGGGGCGGGCTGGCTATGATAGGGCTGCGGGCCGGACAGTGAAGCGAGGCCGTCATGAAGGTCAATATTGAAATCGACTGCACCCCCCAGGAGGCGCGCGCCTTTTTCGGCCTGCCCGATGTGACCCCGCTCAACGAGAAACTGGTCGCCGAAATGAGCGAACGCCTCTCGGCCAATATGAGCGCCATGGAGCCCGAAGCCCTGATGCGCAGCTGGATGACGTTCGGCGGCGAGTGGCAGAAACAGTTCATGGACCTGATGGGCAAGGCCGCCGGCGGCCCCTCGCGCTGAGCGCCTTCATGACGGACACGATTTTCGCCCTGGCGAGCGCGCCCGGCCGGGCCGGGGTGGCGGTGATCCGCCTGAGCGGGCCGCTGGCCGGCCCCGCCCTCGACGCCCTCACACAGCGCCCCCGTCCCGCGCCGCGCGCCGCCGCCCTGCGGCGTTTCCATGATGACAGCGGCGCGGTGATCGATTCCGGCCTGGCGCTGTGGTTTCCGGCCCCGGCCAGCTTCACCGGCGAGGATTGCGCCGAGTTGCAGGTGCATGGCGGCCCCGCCGTCATCGAGGCGCTGGCGCGCGCCCTTGAAGCGCTAGACTTGCGCGCTGCAGGACCGGGCGAATTCACCCGCCGCGCCTTTGAACATGGCAAGCTGGACCTCACCGAGGCTGAAGGCCTGGCGGACCTGATCGACGCCGAAACCGAAGGCCAGCGCGCCCAGGCCCTGGCCCAGATGACCGGCGCCCTGCGCGCCCTCTATGAAGGCTGGCGCACGCAGCTGATCTCCATCCTCGCCGCCCTGGAAGGCGAGATCGATTTTCCCGACGAGGACGACGTCCCCGATCATCTCTCCGAAGCCGCTACGGAGCCGCTGGACGCGCTGATCAAAGCCCTCGCCGCCCATCTGGATGACGCCAGACGCGGCGAGCGGGTGCGCGAGGGCTTCGCCATCGCCCTGATCGGTGCGCCCAATGCCGGCAAATCCTCCCTCCTCAATGCGCTGGCCCGGCGCGAGGCGGCCATCGTCACCGACATTCCCGGCACCACCCGCGATGTGGTGGAGGTGCGCCTGGTCCTGGCCGGCTTCCCGGTCATCCTCGCCGACACAGCGGGTTTGCGCGAAGCCGCCGATCGGGTGGAGGCCGAGGGCGTACGCCGGGCGCTGGCCCGGGCCGAAGACGCCGATCTGCGCTTGGGCGTGAGCGATGTTTCACGTGAAACATCCCTGGACGCGCTTCACGAGCGCCTGCGCCCCGGGGATGCGCTGATTCTCAACAAGACCGATCTGGCTGGGGCCCCGGACTTCGCTTCGCCTGAGGGCGTCACGGCCTTCCCCCTCTCTGCGACCACCGGCGAGGGCGTCGCGGCGCTGGAAGCCTGGCTGGAGACGGCCGTGCGCCAGCGCCTGTCGGCCCGTGAGGCGCCGGCCCTGTCGCGCGCCCGCCACCGCCAGGGCGTCACCCGGGCGCTGGATCATCTGACCGCTGCCCGAGAAGCGCTGGCGCGCGGGCCGGAACTGGCGGCGCTGGAGACCCATCTGGCCATCCGCGCGCTGGAGGGCCTCACCGGACGGGTGGATGTGGAGGATGTGCTGGACGCGGTGTTCAGCCAGTTCTGCATCGGCAAATAGCGTTTGCAGAGCGCCCTGGACCATGCTCTGCCTCGACTCCGCCGTGATCCTTCGCTAGAGCATGCCGCCAAGAGCGCCCCATGCGGACGGGCGCGCCAGAGCTGACACTCATGACCCTTGATCCTGCCCTCGCCCAGGCGCGCGTCTGGGACGTTATCGTCATCGGCGGCGGACACGCCGGATGTGAAGCCGCGGCGGCGTCCGCGCGCGCCGGCGCGGCGACTCTTCTCATCACCCACAAGGCCGCCACCATCGGCGAGATGAGCTGCAATCCGGCCATTGGCGGGCTGGGCAAGGGCCATCTGGTGCGCGAGGTGGATGCGTTGGACGGCCTCATGGGCCGCATCGCGGACGCGTCCGGCATCCAGTTTCGCCTGCTGAACCGCTCCAAGGGCCCCGCCGTGCGCGGGCCGCGCACCCAGTCCGACCGCAAGCTGTATCGCCAGGCCATGCAGGCCGAACTCGCCGCCACCGACAACCTCTCCATCCTGGAAGCGGCGGTGGAGGATCTTATCCTCGCGGACGGCGTATGCGCCGGGGTGATGGACGCGCAAGGCCGCGCCTATCGTTCCGGCGCCGTGGTGCTGACCACGGGGACGTTCCTGAAAGGCGTGATCCATCGCGGCGCCGAGCGCATTCCCGCCGGGCGTCACGGGGAACAGCCCGCCATCGGCCTGTCGGACCGGCTCTACGGGCTGGGCCTGGCCATGGGCCGCCTCAAAACCGGCACGCCGGCGCGCCTGGACGGATCGACCATCGACTGGGCGGCGCTGGAGATGCAGGAAGCGGACGCCGAACCCGTCCCCTTCTCCTTCCTCACAGACACAATCACCGTGCCCCAGATCGCCTGCGGCATCACGCGGACCACGGAAGCCACCCACGCCCTGATCGGCGCCAATCTGCAGCACTCTGCGGTCTATGGCGGGGCGATCTCCGGGCGCGGCCCGCGCTATTGCCCCTCCATCGAGGACAAGGTGGTGCGCTTTGCCGACCGCACCAGCCACCAGGTGTTTCTCGAGCCCGAGGGGCTGGACGATGACACGGTCTATCCCAATGGCATTTCCACCTCCCTGCCGGCAGACGTCCAGGACGCCTTCCTGAAGACCATTCCTGGGCTGGAGCAGGCGAAAGTGCGCCGCTATGGCTACGCCATCGAGTATGATTATGTGGACCCGCGCGAGCTCAGCGCCACGCTGGAGGCCCGTCGCCTGCCCCGGCTCTGGCTCGCCGGCCAGATCAACGGCACCACGGGGTATGAAGAGGCCGCCGCGCAAGGCCTGATGGCCGGGCTCAATGCGGCCCTGGCCGTATCGGGCGCCGCGCCCTTCATTCTCGACCGCTCCGAAGCCTATATCGGCGTGCTCATCGACGATCTCATCACGCGCGGCGTCACCGAGCCCTATCGCATGTTCACCTCGCGCGCCGAATACCGGCTGACCCTGCGCGCCGACAATGCCGATCAGCGCCTGACGGACAAGGCCATCGCCCTCGGGGCGGCGAGTGTTTCACGTGAAACATCCTGGCGCGCCAAGGCGGCGGCGCTGGCCGATGCACGCGCCCTGGCCCGTGAGCTGAGCCTCACCCCCGCCGAGGCGTCCCGCGCCGGGCTGCAGGTCAATCAGGACGGCAAGCGCCGCAATGTGCTGGAGCTGCTTTCCTATCCGTCAATCCAGTGGGCGGACATGATGCGGGTCTGGCCGCAGCTGGCCGATCTGTCCGCGCCCGTCGCCGAGCAGATCGAGATCGATGCGGTCTATCACGGCTATCTCGACCGGCAGGAGGCCGACATTCTCGCCTTCCGCCGTGATGAGGGCGTGCGCATTCCCGCCGGGTTTGATTATGCCGGCGTGAGCGGGCTCTCCAACGAGGTGCGTGAGAAGCTGATCGCCGCCGCGCCGGCCACGCTGGGCCAGGCCGCGCGCATCGAGGGCGTCACGCCCGGCGCGCTGACCGCCCTGCTGGCCCATCTCAAACGCGCTGACCGGCGGGCGGGCTGAGCCATGAGTGACGGGTTTGACGCGGCGGCCTTCCAGACCGAGACCGGTGTTTCACGTGAAACACTCGCCCGGTTCGAGCGTTGGCGTGATATGCTGGAAGAGACCAATGCTCACACCAATCTGGTGGGCCGGTCCACGCTGGAGGATTTCTGGTTCCGTCATGCGCTGGACAGCTGGCAGATCCATGCCCTGGCCCCCCGGGCCGCGCGCTGGGCCGATCTGGGCGCGGGGGCAGGATTTCCGGGCCTGGCCATTGCTTACGCCCTGATGCAGTCCGGCCTGCCCGGCGCCCATGTCTGGCTGGTGGAATCCATCCAGAAGAAAGCCCAATTCCTCAAGGCCGTCGCTGCCGCCACCGGCGCGCCGGTCACTGTCCTGGCCCAGCGGGTGGAAACACTTCATCCTGTGCCTGAAGTCGACATTGTGACCGCCCGCGCCATGGCGCCTTTGGAGGTTTTGCTGGGATATGTGCATCCTTTTGTGGAAAAGGGGGCGCGCGCCCTGCTTCCCAAGGGCGCCCGCTATCGTGAGGAATTGACCCGGGCGCGGAAAAGCTGGACCTTTGAGGCCGAGGTCATACCGAGCCGTACGTCTCCGGAGGCCGCCATCCTGTCCATCACGGAGCTCGTCCCTTGTCAGATGACCGCGCCGCGCCGCCGAAAGTCATAGCCATCGCCAACCAGAAGGGGGGCGTGGGCAAGACCACCACCGCCATCAATCTGGCCACCGCGCTCGCCGCCATCGGCCAGCGCGTGGTGGTGCTCGATCTCGACCCCCAGGGCAATGCCTCCACCGGGCTCGGCGTCTCGCGCGCCCAGCGCCGGGCCACGTCCTATGACGTGATCGTCGCCGAGCAGCCCATGGAAGAGGCGCTGATCGACACCAGTGTACCGGGCCTGGCCCTGATCCCGTCGGACGCCGATCTGTCCGGCGCCGAGATCGAGCTGTCCAATGCGCCGCGGCGGTCCTACCGCCTGCGCCATGCGATTGACCGCTTCCGCCGGGCGCTGTCGGCCAAGGGCCAGCGCTGCGATTATGTGCTCATCGACTGCCCGCCCTCGCTCAATCTCCTGACCGTCAACGCCATGACCGCCTCGGATTCGGTGCTGGTGCCGCTGCAATGCGAGTTCTTTGCGCTGGAGGGTCTGACCCAGCTCATGCGCACCATCGAACTGGTCCGGGGCAATCTCAACAAAACCCTTGATATTCAAGGTGTTGTCCTGACCATGTATGACAAGCGCAATAACCTCTCCGCCCAGGTGGCCGCCGATGTGCGCGATCACTTCGGCGACAAGGTCTATGACACGGTCATACCGCGCAATGTGCGGGTCTCCGAGGCGCCGAGCTTTGGCAAGCCGGTCTTGCTCTATGATCTCGAATGCTCGGGCTCCAAGGCCTATCTGGGCCTGGCCAAGGAACTGGTCCGTCAGGAGCGGCGCGCCGCTGACGCGCTGGCGCCGGCATGAGCGGGGCTGAAGACCGCCCGCGCAGCCGCGGCCTCGGCCGGGGCCTGTCCGCCTTGCTGGGCGAGGGCGAAGAGGCTGAAGCCCTGCGCTCCGATGCGCCTGACGCCCCTGCCCGCACCGGAACAGGCGGCGCGCGCACCCTGCCCGTGGCGGTGTTGAGCCCCAATCCCGACCAGCCGCGCAAGCGCTTTGACGAGGCCGAGCTGGACGCGCTGGCCCAGAGCATTTCCGGCCAGGGCCTGTTACAGCCCATTCTGGTGCGGCCCCTGCCCGGGGATCCAGAGCGCTACCAGATCGTGGCTGGCGAGCGGCGCTGGCGCGCGGCGCAACGGGCCGGCCTGCATGATGTGCCGGTTGTCATTCGCGAGCTAACCGACCGCGAGACAATGGAAATCGCCATTGTCGAGAACGTCCAGCGCGCCGATCTCAATCCCGTAGAAGAAGCACGGGCCTTGAGCCAGCTGGTGGAGCGCTTCGGCCATACCCAGGAAGATGTGGCCAAGGCCATCGGCAAGTCGCGCGCCCATGTGGCCAATATGCTCAGGCTCCTCGCCCTGCCTTCAGGCGTGCTCTCCATGCTGGAGAGCGGCGCCCTGACCGCCGGGCACGCCCGGGCCGTGGCCGCCAGCGATGATCCCGAAGCCCTCGCCCGCCAGATCGTGGATGGGGGCCTGTCAGTGCGCGCGGCGGAACAGCTGGCGCGCCAGGCTGCGGGGAAGACCGGCGCAGGCCGGTCCGCACCCGAGCGCAAATCGCAACAGAGCGATCCCGACACAAGGGCGCTGGAAGCCGACCTCTCCGAACGGCTGGGCCTTTCAGTGGCCATCCGCCATGACGGAGAGAGCGGCGAGGTCCGCATCAGCTTCTCCTCCCTCGAACAGCTGGACGAGGTTTGCCGCCGGCTCACCTCAAGCGCGATGTCAGGAGCTTACTGAGCCCAAGAGTTGCGGCTCTCAGAGGCGCTGAAATTGCATTGGCCCTACCCAGATACGCCCTGGGCGCTGAAAATCGCAATTTTTTAAAACGCTCGTTCAGGTGTTTGATTTAATTGATATTTTCTGAGACCAAAATCGCCTTCAAACCGTCCCGCCAGTGCGGATAGGCCGGGCGCCAGCCCAAAGCCGCCTTGGCTCGGGCGTTGGAGACCCGCCGGCACTCACTGAAAAAGCTGGCGAGCATGGGGCTCGCCTCGCCGGGATCGAACGTGCGTTCCTGAGGCGGCGCCGCGCCCAGCATATCGGCGGCGCCCCACAACACCTCCGCCTGATCCGACGGCCAGTCATCGACCAGGTTGAACACGCCGTGCGCCGACGGCCGGTCCATCGCCAGCACCAGGGCCGAGGCGATATCGTCCACATGGATGCGCCCGAACACCTGACCGGGCTTGATCCAGGCGATGGCCCCGCCTTCCCGGATGCGGTCAATCGCGCTGCGGCCCGGTCCGTAAATTCCGCCCAGCCGGAAAACGCGCGCGCCCCGCGCCTGCCAGGCCAGATCCGCCTCAGCCCTTGCGCGCGATCGCGCCGGGCCGGGATTGAGCGCGTCCCACTCGAACGACCATCCGCCCTGGCGGTCGCCATAGACGCCAGTGGTGGAGAGATAGCCGAGCCAGGTCTGGCCCGTATCCATGTCCTCCAGCGCCTTGAGCACCGGATCGCCGCTCATCCCCGGCGGCACGCTGGAGATGGCCGCGTCATGGGCTGACACCGCCGCGCGCAGCGCTGCTGCGCCCTCCATCGTGGCCAAATCAGCGCGCACCACCGCCACGTCATCGGCCCTCACCGCAGCTTCCGATGTCTGGGAGCGCACGGTGGCGCTCACCTGCCAGCCCGCTTCACGCAGGCGCCGGGCTGTGGCGCGCGCGACATAGCCATAACCGATGAGCAGGCATGATCGGGCAGATGTCATGGCTAATCCTTCTGTTTGCGGTTAGCCTTAAAATCAAGCCACAGCCTTGAGGAGCCCGCCATGGCGCGCACCGCTACCGCCCTCGTCCTGTCCTGCGCCCTGACAACAGCGCTCGCCGGCGCGGCGCACGCTGATATGACCCAGGAGCGTTACCGCGCCTGCCTCGACCAGGTCTCCGCCAATGCGGAGGAGGCCTATGAGGACGCCATGATCTGGCGCGCCCAGGGCGGAGGCTGGCCGGCCGAGCACTGCGCCAGCCTGGCCCAGATCGCGCAAGGCTGGTCCGCCACCGGCGCCGCGCGCCTGCGCGCCAATGCCGAAGGCGCGACCCAGGCCAGTGATATGAGCCGGGCCATCATGTTCGGCCAGGCCGGAGACGCCTTTTTATATGCGCGTCAGTTCGATGAAGCCGCCGGCGCATTTGCGCGCGGGCTGGATTTCGCCCCTTCAGATGCGGGCCTGGCCCGCGGGCTCGCCGACGCCGCCTATGCGCGCGGCGATCTTGACGGGGCCGTGGCCGCGGCTGACGCCGCGCTGGATATCAATCCGGGCGAACCGGGCGCGCTGGGCGTGCGCGCGGCGGCGCGTCTGGAGCAGGGCGCGTTTGATGCCGCCGCCGATGATATCGCCACGGCGCTCAGCGCCGATCCGGAGAATATCGAGCTTCTGGTGCTGCGCGGCCGGCTCAATGAAGCCCGGCGCACCGGCCAGATCCCGGAGCGCAACTAACCCCCTGTCCGGCCATCGAGTTTCGCCCAGATGCTGTCATCCAGCCCGGCGATGAAAGCGGCGTGGGCTTCGGCCTCGGCTGGGCTGATCCGGGTTTCCAGGGGGGTGGGACGCGGCGGACGTGCGGGGAAGCTGACCGAAGTGGCGGCCCGGTCCTCGCCCAGCAGGCCCAGCGCCTGTTCACGCCCGCCATGCAGCTCCAGCCAGACCTCGGCCAGCAGATAGGCGTCGATCAGGGCGCCGTGCTTGGTGCGGCTCTCCAGCGAGATATCAAACCGCTTGCACAGCGCATCCAGGCTGGCCGGCGCGCCGGGGAATTTCTCCCGCGCCAGCGCCGCGCTGTCGATAAAGCGAGAAGGCGCAATGGGTTCGCGCCCGCAGCGCTCCAGCTCCATATTGATAAAACCCATATCGAAGCCCGCATTATGGGCGATGATCTCGCTATCTTCAAAAAAATCAATGACCTGGTCGGCTATCTGCGCGAAGACCGGCTGGTCTTTGAGCATCTCGTTGGTCAGGCCGGTGATGCGCACCGCCTCGGCGTCCACATCGCGCTCAGGATTGACCAGAAGGCGCAGATCCCGGCCCGTGGGGGTCATGCCGATCAGCTCCACACAACCGATCTCGGTGATCCTGTCGCCCTGATCATGATAGAGGCCGGTGGTCTCGGTATCGAATACGACCTGACGCTGGCTCATGACTGGTCTCCTGTCAGCGCATTCATCACGGCGCGCACCTGAAGGCGGGCCGCGTCGAGCCCCTGGCTGGTGTCGATCACGAAATCAGCCCGGCCGCGCTTGAGCGAATCATCCATCTGGCGCGCCAGTATGGCCTTCAGCTTGGCCTCGCTCATACCCTGCCGCGACAGCACGCGCTCACGCTGCACATCGTGTGGAGCGCTGACCACCACCACGGTGTGGACCCGGTCTTCTTGCCCGGTCTCGAACAATAGCGGCACGTCCAGCACCACCACCGTCCGGCCCTCGGCCCGCGCGCGGGCGAAAAACGCCTGGCGTTCAGCCTCCACCAGCGGGTGGACGATGGCCTCCAGCCGGGCGAACCCGGACGGATCGGCCTGCAAAGCGGCGGACAGCGCGGCGCGGTCCACCCCCGTCTCCACGCTGGCGCAGCCGGGAAAAGCGTCCGCAACCCCCTGAACAGCCGCGCCGCCGGGGGCGTATAGCGCGGCCACGGCGGCATCGGCGTCAAACACGGCGGCGCCTTCCTCGGCGAAGAGTTTCGCCGTGGTGGACTTGCCCATGCCGATAGAGCCGGTGAGGCCGACAATGATCATGCGCGCGCCTCCAGCGCCGCTTCCAGCAGGGCGCGCACGCTGTCATCGTCGGGCGGCGGCGCGCCGAAGAAAGCCTCGAAACTCGGCCGGGCCTGGCCGATGAGCATGGCAAGTCCGTCTGAGGTGCGCAGACCCAGCGCTTTGGCCTGTCTCAGCAATCCGGTCTCCAGCGGCGTATAGACCATGTCGAACACCAGCGCGTCAGGCGCAACCGCCTCCAGCGCCGCCTCCAGCTGTGGTTGGCCGCTCATGCCCATCGAGGTGGCGTTGATGATCAGACGCGCATCCTTGAGCACGGTCGCGGCAGGTTTGTCATATATATCAACGTCCAAACCAAACGCCTCGGCCAGAGCCCGCGCACGCACGATCGTTCGGTTCACAATGCGGATGTCCCGATCCTGGCGGGACAGACGCCACAGGGCCGCGCGCGCCGCGCCCCCCGCCCCGATCAGCACCGCCGGTCCCGTCCCGTCATCTCCGGCCAGGGCCGCGTCCAGTCCGTCGATATCAGTATTGCCGGCGAGAACCCGCCCGCCCCGGAACACCAGAAGATTAGCCGCGCCGACAGCGATCGCCGCCGCGCTCGCCTCGTCCGCCAGGGCCAATGCCTGTTCCTTGTGGGGAATGGTGACATTGAGCCCGGCATAGCCCTCGGCGGCCAGGCCCCGCACCCGCGCCTCGAATTCATGCGCTGCGACGGGCAGCTTGTCATAACTTCCGGGCAATCGCGCCGCCTTCAGCCAGGCACTCATCATCAGGGGCGACAGCGAATGGTCCACCGGCCACCCGCATACGCCTGCGCGTGGACCCGCCCCGCTCATGTGGCGATCAGCCCTTCTGTGCGCAGGAATGACAGGAGAGGCAGAAGCGGCAGGCCCAGAATGGCGAAATAATCGCCCTCCACAGCCTCGAACAATTGCGCCCCCAGGCCCTCGAAGGCGTAACCACCCACCGTGCTGGTCAGGATCTCGCCGGCCTGGCGGCCATAATAATCCAGAAACGCGTCCGAGCATGGTCTCATGGTCAGGGCGCAGCGGCTGGCATGACGCCAGAGAATCTGGCCCTCGCGCGCGGCGGTCAGACCGCCCGCCAGATAGTGGGTGCGCCCACGCCAGAGTTTCAGCCGGGCAAGCGCTTCATCATCATCGCGCGCCTTGTCATAGGCGCGGCCGTCAAACTCCAGCACCTGATCGGCGCCGATCACCAGGCCCGGCCTTTGCGCTGAGACAGCCAGCGCCTTGGCGTCCGCCAGCGCCTGGGCCAGCGCCCCGGGAGTTCCGGTGAAACCGCGTTTCAGTGCATCCTCGTCCACACCCGAGGCCTGCACCTCGAAATCCACCCCCGCGCCAGAGAGAATGGCCCGGCGCGAAGCGGAGCCGGATGCCAGAATGAGCGTCATGATTTCAGTGTCGCGCGATGTTCGGTGAGCAGATTGATCACCTTGGCCGCCGTCTCCTCGATGGAGCGCCGGGTCACGTCAATGGACGGCCAGCCATGGCGGGTGAACAGGCGCCGGGCATGGATGAGCTCATCCTTGACCGCCTCGGCGTCCACATAGCTGGTGGGCGCCTCTTCGCCCAGATTGACCAGCCGGTTGCGCCGGATCTGCACGATCCGCTCGGGGCTGGCGGTGAGGCCCACAATGAGCGGTTTTTTCAGCCGCTCCAGCCCTTCAGGCAGGGCCGCGCCAGGCACGAGCGGGATATTGGCGGTGCGGATGCCGCGATTGCCCAGATACACGCTGGTGGGGGTTTTGGACGTGCGGCTGATGCCCAGAAGGATCACATCGGCGCTGGCCAGATCATCGCCCTGGCCGTCATCATGGGCCATGGAATAATTCATCGCCTCGATGCGCCGGTAATAATCGGCGTCCAGCACGCGCTGGGCGCCGGCCTTGCCCTGGGCCGGGGCGCCCAGAAAAGCCGATAATGTCGCCTCGATGGGATCGAGTACGGCGACGGCCGGCACGGACAGGGCCGCACAGCGGTCTTCCAGCGTGCGCCGCAGGTCCTGATTGACCAGGGTGTACATCACCACCCCGGGATGGGCCTCGATATGGGAGAGCACCCGCTCCATCTGTCGCGGTGAGCGCACCAGGGCGAACAAATGCTCGATCGGATGCACGCCGGGGAACTGGGCCACCGAGGCGCGCATCACCCCCATCAGGGTCTCGCCGGTGGAATCCGACACCATGTGGACATGGAAATGCAGCCCGTCCGCTGCGGCGTCGACAAGTCCCGCTGGGGGGTCGGAGCGTGGCATGGCCTGTCCCTTGAACGCCCGCCGGACGGGCAGGCGGTGAGCCCTAACCGTTAAACCAGCCCGCCGCGCCTGTGAACATCTCCTGTGGCCAGGCGTGCACAAGCGCCCGGTTACGCACAGGCGCGAGCCAAGATGGACCCGCTTTGCCTCCATTCCTCCCGGCGGCGCCCGGGCCTGGCGAAACTTGCCGACAGGCTGTGGAAGACGCCCGCTTGTTGAGAGTCCTGCCCAAGGGTGTTGAACACGATCGCGCATGGCCCCCGGCAAATCGGGTTAACACTTTGTCAATCAGGGTGAAGAAAGGGTTAATGTCCGCCATGCGGATGATCCGCCCCAGGGCAAAACCAGTGTCCACATCCTTGTGGATCAGCGGCGCCGGTGTGGAGGGCGCATTTATCCCCACTGGCGCCCGGCCTTGCTACTGATCCCTCTCTTTTCTCATTTGAGAAAAAAAGGATATGAGGGGATGGCCCCGTTCGGGGATAACGCCCATTCTTCGATATCCCTTGCACGATCACAGAGGCGCTGACGCGATGACTGACAAGCCGTTCCTGAAAGTCCTGGGCGGAGAAACCGTCTCGCCGCCTCCCATCTGGCTCATGCGTCAGGCCGGGCGCTACCTGCCCGAATACCGCGCAGTGCGCGCCCAGCAAAAAGACTTCATCGCCTTTTGCCTGAACCCTGAAGCGGCCGCCGAGGTGACCCTGCAGCCAATCCGGCGTTATGGCTTTGACGCCTCCATCGTGTTCGCCGACATCCTGCTCATCCCCTTCGGACTGGGTCAGAAGGTGTGGTTCACGCCCGGTGAAGGCCCTCGCCTGGAGCCGGTGACGCCCGCTGACATCGCCCATCTCTCTGTTGCGCGCGCCCGTGAGGTGCTGGCGCCGGTGAGCGAGACCATCCGCCTGGTGCGCGCTGGACTGCCCGCCTCCACCTCGCTGATCGGTTTCGCCGGCTCGCCCTGGACGGTGGCCACCTATATGATCGAGGGTGGCGGCTCCAAGGACCGTTTCGCGGCCCGCGCCCTGGCCTGGAGCGATCCCGAAGGCTTCGACGGCCTGCTCGATCTCATCGCCGACGCCAGCATCGCCTATCTCGCTGACCAGGTGGAGGCGGGCGCCGATACGCTAAAACTGTTTGATTCCTGGGCCGACAGTCTGCCCGATCCCCTGTTTGACCGGGTGGTGATCCGCCCCACCAAGCGCATTATTGAAGGCTTGCGCGCGCAAGGGATCACAGCTCCCGTCATCGGCTTTCCCCGCGGCGCCGGGCCGCAGGCGGTACGCTATGCGCGTCAGACTGGTGTGACGGCGCTGGCCCTTGATCACGGCATGGATAGCCACTGGGCGCGCGCCAACCTGCCTGAAACCCTGCCGGTGCAGGGCCAGCTGGACCCGTCGGTTCTGAAAGCCGGCGGCGCGGCGCTGGATGATGAAATCAGCCGCCTGCTTTCCGCATGGGCGGGCCGGCCCTATGTGTTCAACCTCGGACACGGAATCAATCTCGAAACGCCCCCTGAACACGTGGAGCAGCTCATCGCCCGCGTGCGCGGCGGCTGAGGTCAGGACACGCTTATGGGCCGGCGCATCGCAGTGGTGTTATTCAATCTGGGCGGGCCGGACGGCCAGGACAGCGTCAAGCCGTTCCTGCGCAATCTGTTCAATGATCCGGCGATCATCTACGCCCCGCCGCCCCTGCGCCAGATGCTGGCCTGGCTGATCTCCAATACGCGCGGACCTAAAGTGGCCAAGGAATACGCCAAGATGGGCGGCGGCTCGCCCATCGTGCCTGAAACCCTCAAACAGGCCGAAGCCCTCAAAGCCCGCCTTGAGCAGGCCCTGCCCGGCGATGAGGTCAAGGTGGTGCTGGCCATGCGCTACTGGAAACCGTTCGTGGCCGATGCGGTCAAAGCGCTCAGAGCCTTTCAGCCTGACGAAACGGTTCTGCTGCCGCTTTATCCCCAGTTCTCCACAACCACCACCGGCTCCTCGCTGAAAGCCTGGCGCGATGCGGGCGGCGGGCCGGCGCGGATTGTGTGTTGCTACCCGCAAGAGGCCGATTTCATCGCCGCCCACGCCAAGCTGATCGAAGAGAGCTGGATCAAGGCCGGATCACCGGAAAACCCGCGCGTCCTGTTCTCAGCTCATGGCCTGCCCGAAGTGGTGGTGGAGCGTGGCGACAGCTATCAGTGGCAGGTCGAGCAGACCGTGGCCGCCGTGGCCGCGCGCCTGCCGCAAGCCCTGCGCGATCACATGGTCTGCTATCAGTCGCGCGTGGGCCCGCTCAAATGGATCGGGCCGTCCACCGAAGAGGCCATCGAACGCGCCAGCGAAGATAAGCGCCACATCATCCTGTCGCCCATCGCCTTTGTATCCGAGCATATCGAGACGCTGATCGAGCTGGACGAGGAATATGCCGAGCTGGCCCATGAATATGGCGCGCCGGGCTATACCCGCGTGCCCGCCCTGGGCGATCATCCCGATTTCATGGCCGCTTTGGCGGGCCTGACCATGTCGGCGCTGGATGGCGAGCCCGGGCTCAAACCCCCGCCGGGCGGCGCGGCCTTGTGTCCGGCTCAATTTGGCCGTTGCCCCTGCCGTCAGGCCGGCGCAGTCTTGACCGGTGAGCAGGAGGCTGCGTGATGCTGGACTTTCTCGCCCCCGGCGGCGGCGCCTATGAGGTGATCAAGGGGCTGCATATCGCTGCGGTGATCTTCTGGATGGCCGGCATGCTCTATCTGCCGCGCCTGTTTGTGTATCACCACACGGCGGCGCGGGGCGGCGAGCTGGAGACTGCGCTGCTCAAGCAGCAGCACAATCTCCTGAAAATCATCATGAACCCGGCCCTGGTCGCGGTCTGGCTCCTGGCGATCATCATGCTGGCCGCCAATCCGGCCCTGCTCTCGCAAGGCTGGATGCACGCCAAGCTGGTCTTGGTGCTGGCGCTGAGCGGGGTGCATGGATTTTACGCCGCCAGCGCGCGCAAATTCGCCAACGCGCAGCGCCCGCGCACGGAAAAATTCTGGCGGATCATGAATGAAGTCCCGGCCATCGGCGCGCTGATCATCGCTGTGATCGCGGTCTGGAAACCGTTCTGAAAACGGCGGCTTGCGCTTGACGAGCGCGCCCGCGTGTGTCAGGGCTGAAACCAAGTCCTGACATCAGGATCCTTCCCCTTCGCCTGCGGCGGCAGCAGTGCTTGATAGCGCGCACGCCCGGGTGCGCCAGCCAGACCCCCCATCGCGGACCGCCTTCCCGGCGCTGTCCGGCCCGCCTCACGCCTGGATGACCGCCCGCACGCCCGCCTGCATCAGCCCTAGAGACCAAGATGACCGACGATAACCGTTATGATGACGATCTGGATGACGAGGCGGGCGACGAAGAGTCCGGCTCTTCGGGACAAAGCCGCGCCGGCGAGCGCATGTCGCTCCAGGAGCTGAAGGAAAAGAGCCCCGCCGAGCTGGTGGCTCTGGCCGAACAGCTCGATATCGAGAACGCCGCCAATCTGCGCAAGCAGGGCATGATGTTCGCCATCCTCAAGGCGCTGGCCGAGGAGGGCGCGTCCATCTCCGGCGGCGGCACGCTGGAAGTGCTCCAGGACGGGTTCGGTTTCCTGCGCGCGCCGGAGTCCAATTATCTGCCCGGTCCGGACGATATCTATGTCTCGCCCAGCCAGATCCGCCGCTTCGGCCTGCGCACCGGCGATACGGTGGAGGGCGAGATCCGCTCGCCGCGCGACAATGAGCGCTATTTCGCGCTTCTAAAGGTCTCCAGCATCAATTTCGAGGAGCCGGACAAGGCGCGCCACAAGGTCCATTTCGACAATCTGACGCCGCTCTATCCCGATCAGCGCTTCCAGATCGAGAACCCGGACCCCACCCGCAAGGACCGCACCGGCCGGGTGATCGATATCGTGGCGCCCATCGGCAAGGGCCAGCGCGCCCTGATCGTGGCGCCGCCGCGCACCGGCAAGACCATGGTGCTGCAAAACATCGCCCACGCCATCGAGACCAATCACCCCGAGGTGTATCTGATGGTGCTGCTCATCGACGAGCGGCCCGAGGAAGTCACCGACATGCAGCGCACGGTGAAGGGCGAGGTGGTGGCCTCCACTTTCGACGAGCCGGCCACGCGCCACGTCCAGGTCGCTGAAATGGTGATCGAAAAGGCCAAGCGCCTGGTTGAGCACAAGCGGGATGTGGTGATCTTGCTGGATTCCATCACCCGCCTGGGCCGCGCCTACAACACCGTGGTGCCCAGCTCGGGCAAGGTGCTCACCGGTGGCGTGGACGCCAACGCGCTGCAGCGGCCCAAGCGCTTTTTCGGCGCGGCGCGCAATATCGAGGAGGGCGGCTCGCTGACCATCATCGCCACTGCGCTGATCGACACCGGCTCGCGCATGGACGAGGTGATCTTCGAGGAGTTCAAGGGTACGGGCAATTCCGAGATCGTGCTGGACCGCAAGGTGGCCGACAAGCGCGTCTTCCCGGCCATCGACATCCTCAAGTCCGGCACACGGAAAGAAGAGCTGCTGGTGCCGCGCGCGGACCTGCAGAAAACCTATGTCCTGCGCCGCATCCTCAACCCGATGGGCACCCAGGACGCCATCGATTTCCTTCTGTCCAAGCTGAAGGAAACCAAGACCAATTCCGACTTCTTCGACTCCATGAACGCGTAAAGCGCGCTCGGGATCGAGGCCGCAAGAAAAACGCCCCCTCCATGCGGAGGGGGCGTTTGGCGTTTCAGACCTAGCGCCGGCAAAAGCGCCGTCAATCGGGTTTGCTTGGCGAGCGTTTCAGTCTGACCACATTATTCGCCAGCGCCGTTTCCAGCTTTTGCTCAAGCGCCTTAAGCGCGTGGGCCTCGTAGGCGTCCTTTCTGTCGCGCACCAGCAGAACGACGATCAAAACTTCATTATATATGTGATAAATAACGCGGAAATTGCCGACGCGAAGACGCAGGAAGTCCGGATAGCCCTTCAGCTTTTCCGCCCCGTTCGGGCGCGGGTCCTGCTGCAGGGCCTTGAGGGCGTGGAAGATGCGCTCCTGGCTCTTTCGATCCAGTTGCCGGATTTCTTTCGACGCTGACCGGGCGAACTCGATATCGAGCGCCACGCTCGCCTCCCTGGCCCCGTCAGAGCCTAATCAATCCCGAGCTCTTTCATCAGATCGTCCATCCTGACCCCGCCCTTTTGCCGGTAGTCCTCGAGTGCGCGGGCGGCATCCTGCTCGTCCAGGCGCGCTTCAAGCGCCACCAGGCGGTCATAGGATTCCCGCGAGATCAGGACGGCCTCCTGTTGACGGCGGCGCACGAAGACCGGCCCTTTGTGGACGGCCTCATCCATCAAAGTGGCGAAGTCCCGGCGCGCATCCGTGGCCGAATAGACCGGACGGGTTTCAACCTGGCTCGTAAGTCCTTGTGACATGGCAGTCCTAGCATTCCGATGCTCGAATATGATCATATTGTACAAAATCATCAAATTGTGTCAAATGCGCATAAGCCGCTCAGAGGCTGCCGTGCAAACAAAAACGCCCCCTCCACGCGGAGGGGGCGTTTGGCGTTTCAGACCTGGCGCCGGCGCGCGAGCCGTCAGGCCGTTCCCTGCGGGGCGCCGCCCGATTGTTGCTGGGCGAGCTGCTGGCGATAGAGGGCGGCGAAGTCCACCGGCTCGAGCATCAGCGGCGGGAAGCCGCCATCGCGCGTGGCGTCGGCCAGGATGCGCCGGGCGAAGGGGAAGATCAGGCGCGGGCACTCGATCAGCAGGAAGGGCTCGCGTGCGCGCTCATCAAGATTGCGGATGGCGAACAGGCCCGCATAGGTCAGTTCGGCGATGAAAAGCGGGCCGGTTTCGGCCTTGGCGTTGGCGCTGAGCACCAGCACCACTTCGAAGGTTTCGTCGTCCAGGGCGCGCGCGTTCACGTCCACGGACAGATCAATCTCCGGCTGGCCCTGGCCGCGCAGGCTGTCAGGCGCATTGGGGTTTTCGAAGGAGAGATCCTTCACATACTGGCCAAGCACGCGGATCATCGGGGCGGCGCCAGAATCGCCGCCGGGCTGGGGAGCGGGAGCGTCAGTCATGGGCTGTCTCTTTCAGGTCGGGCCGGGCGCGCCCGGCGGATAAGCGCAAATTCAGGAGGGCCGGGGGCCGGTAGCATGCCCGCGCTGCATCGGCAAGCGCAGCCCCGGCGTGACGCGCGCGCCTTCAATGTCTATATCAGTCAGGAGACGCGCCGCACGGGCGCACAGATGACGGGCCTTTCGCGCCATGGATATGGACGTTTTACAGCTTCTCTTCTTCGCCGGCCTGGCGGTTTTCCTGGGCGTGCGCCTCTACATGCTTCTGGGCAAGCCCAGCGGGCGGACCCATGAAGAGCACATGCGCGAGGAGCGTGAGCGCGCCAGGGCCGCCGGGCGTGAACCCCGGCCCGCCGATCCGCACGCCGAACCGGCTCCGGCCGCCGCGCCCGCCGGCCCGGCTTTCTCCGGCCCGGCGGCGGCGGGCCTGACCGCCATCGCCGGCCAGGACCCGTCCTTTGATCCGGACATGTTCGCCAAAGGCGCGCGCCAGG
Source organism: Alkalicaulis satelles (assembly GCF_008630495.1). Lineage (GTDB taxonomy): Bacteria > Pseudomonadota > Alphaproteobacteria > Caulobacterales > Maricaulaceae > Oceanicaulis > Oceanicaulis satelles. The sequence continues at coordinate 592,150 of NZ_VWOJ01000002.1, read as the reverse complement.
CCTATGACATGATCGTCCAGGCCTATGCCGCAGGCGACAAGGAGGCGCTGGAGACGCTTCTCAGCGAAAAGGTGATGAAAGCCTGGGGCGCCTCCATCGATGCGCGCGCTGAAGCCGGCCAGACCCTGGTCACCGAGATCGAGCGGCTGAAAAAGGCCGAGATCGTGGAAGCCTCTCTTAACGATAACCGGGCCAGGGTGAAGGTTGCGTTCAGCGCCGAAATCGCCAGCGAGACCCGGGACGCCGACGGTGCCGTGATCGAGGGCGATATCAACACGCTGAAGACGGTGGAAGAAGTCTGGAGCTTCGAGCGTGATGTCACCAGCCGCAATCCGAACTGGCGCCTGGCGGGCGTGCGCGCCGCCTAGCCTGATCGCCGCGATGGCGCTGACGCTGGCCGCGTGCGCCTCAACGCCTGCGCCCGGACCCGCTCCAACCCGGCCCGACGCCCGTCCGCCTGCGCCGCCTGCCGCCGTGCGTGCGCCGGAGCTGAGCCCGGTGAGTTTTTCCGCTCTTCCGGGCTGGGGCGAAGCGGACATGCGCGGCGCGCTTTCGGCCTTCGTGGAAAGCTGCCGCCGGATCGAGCCGCGCGCCGATAGCGCGCCCATGAATCCCAACGCCCCCTATGCCGGAACCGCCGGCGACTGGCGTGAAGCCTGCCTGGAAGCGGCCATGCTGGCCGGGACGGCTGATGCGCGGGGGGCGCGGGCGTTTTTCGAGCGCCAGTTCACGCCGCTGCGCCTGGGCGATCGGGGCCGCCTCACTGGCTATTACGAGCCCTATGTGCAGGTGCGCGAGGCGCCCGATACCGAATTCTCAATGGCGATAAGGGGCCGGCCCGGGGATCTGCTCACCGGAGATCTGGGCCAGTTCATCGCCGGTCTTGAAGGCCAGCGCATCATGGGGCGCGCAGCCGACCAGAGTTTCGAGCCCTACCGCCCGCGCGCCGAGATCGAGGCGATGAATCTGGGCGTGCCGCTGGCCTGGGGCCGGCCCATCGATGTGTTCTTCCTGCAGATTCAGGGCTCCGGGCGGCTTGTCTACCGCGATGGCGGGCAGGCGCGGGTGCGTTTTGCCGCTCATAACGGCCTGCCATACGTGTCCATCGGGCGCATTCTCATCGACCGGGGCGAGCTGGCGCCCCACGCCGCCTCCAAGCAGGACATCGAGCGCTGGCTGATGCGGCGCGGGCCGGATGCCTGGACGGCGCTGTTCAACGAAAACCCGCGCTATGTGTTCTTCTCGCTGGATGTGCTCAGCGATCCCGATGAAGGCCCGCTGGGCGCCCAGGGCGCGCCTTTGACCCCCATGGCCTCCATGGCGGTGGACCCGCAATACCATGCCTGGGGTGTGCCGGTATTTGTCGAGGCGGCCCTGCCGGGCGCGCCTCACTGGTCAGGTCTTGTGATCGCCCAGGATGCCGGCGGCGCCATTACCGGCCCGGCGCGCGGCGATCTGTTCTTTGGCTGGGGCGATGAGGCGGGCGCGCGCGCTGGACGCCAGAATGATCCGGCGGCGCGATGGACGATTCTGGCGCCGCGCGCCCTGGCCCGCCGGCTGACCAGCTGATGACCCGTCGCCCGCCCCGGCCCCTGCGCGCCGACGAGCGGGAGCTGTGGCGGCGCTTCGCATCAGGCGTCAAACCGCTGGACCCCGACCGGCTCAAGGCGCTGGAGGCGCCCGAACCGCCTTCGGCGCCCCCGTCCTCACCCGCCCGCGCCATGGATCAGCGGCCCTTGCCCATGCCGGAAGCGCCGCGCGCTGCGCCACCGCCGTCCGGAATGCGCAGGCCAACCGATCGTTCGTCAGACAAGCGCCTGCGCCGGGGCCGGGTGGAGATTGACGCGCGGCTCGATCTCCATGGCCTGACGGCCCAGGCGGCGCGCGGTGAATTGCTGGCGTTTCTCGCCCGCGCTCACCGGCGCGGCTTTCACACCGTTCTGGTGATTACCGGCAAGGGTGCGCGGGGCCGGGCGCTGGACGACAGCCGGTTCGAGCCCTGGAGTCTGGATGCCCGGCCCTTGCCGGGCGTGCTGCGCCGGGCGTTCGAGGGCTGGATGCGCGAGCCGGATCTGGCCGCGCTGTGCGCCGGCTACAGCCCCGCCCATGCCCGTCATGGCGGCGATGGGGCCTTCTATGTGATCCTACGGCGCTGACAGCGCCATGCGGGCCAGGGCGCCCAAAGCCGCCCGCGCGCGCCGCCAGCCTTCATCATCGTCCAGCTGCACGCCCGCCAGCGCGCCCGAGGCGGCGCGCGCCAGCACGATCTGATGCACCGCCGCGATCAGCAGCGCATTGACTGCGGGCGCATCCACGCCGTCAGGCGGTTCCAGCCGCCCGCGCCGCCTGGCGATCCAGCCGGCCAGCGCCCGGGCGCGCGCTTTCGCCAGCCCCTGCAGGGCCGGTCCGGGCTCTGACAATTCCCATAGCACCAGGCGCTGGGCTTCGCGGTCAGCGGCGAATACGTCCAGATAGGCCAGCACCAGCGCTTCGATCAGTGCGCCATAGCTTTGCGCCGCGCCGTCCGGCGCGCGCGCGTCCAGCGCGGCGGTGAGGCTGGCTGAAAACGCTTCGCCCAGTGCGCGGCCCAGCCCGTCCAGCCCGCCGAAATAGCGATAGATCAATTGCTTGTCGCAGCCCGCTGCGCGCGCCACAGCGTTCACGCCCAGCCCCTGAAATCCCTTCTCGATCAGCACGGCCCGCGCCGCCTCGATCAGACGCGCCTCGGTGGCCGCCCGGTCGCGGGCGGGCGCGCCGCCGGTGCTGGCGTCTTGGGCGGGGTCAGGCTGAGCGATCTCCATGGCGCTCACATCACCACCCGGTGACGCGCCGTGACAAGGGGGCTTGCACATGTCACCACCCGGTGATAATAAAAGTCACCGTTCAGTGACATATGAGGCGGCCATGACCGAATCACCGACTGAAACCCGCGCCGCCTCCCGCCCCCTCATCGGGACCGGACTGATCGCGCTCGCAGCCGGGTTCAATCTCGCCTATGCGGGGCTGGTCTGGGCTTACGAGTATCCGGCGATCCTGCGCCGTCCGGCGGCCGAGGCGCTGGCGCTTTATGCGCAGGGCGGGGCCGGCCTGACGGCGCTCTGGCACGCCTTTGCGCTCAGCGCCTTCTTGCTGATCCCGGCGGCGTGCGCCATTTCGCTGGAGCGCGGCCATCTCGTTCGCCAGCCGGGTCTGGCGGTGAGCGCGGCCATCACCGGCGCGTTGGCCGGGGCGGTGCAGGCTGCGGCGCTGTGGCGCTGGGTGTTCGCCCTGCCGCCCATGACGGGGGCGGATGCGGACCCGCTTCAGGCGGCTTTCGCCTTCGATCTGCTCAATCACTATGCCGGCGCCGGGCTGGGCGAGCATATGGGCCAGCTCCTGACCGCGCTGTTTCTGGTCCAGTGCGCCGCGCTGCAGGCCGGCGCGCGCGCCCGGGTCCTGGCGGTTCTGGCCGCACTGTCTGCAGCGCTGATTGCGCTGGGGACGGGCGAGAGCCTGTCGCTGGCGCTGGGCCTTGCCGATCCGGGCTTCAGCTTGGCCACCATCGCCGGCTTTGCCGGCTTCTCCTTCTGGCTCGCCGGTGCAGGGCTGCGCGCCCTGACCGGGCCGCGTGTACCGCCTGCCGCCTGATTCTCAAATCACAACAACAAGGACCCTCCCCATGAAACCGATCCTTCTCGCCTTCGCTTGCCTGGCGCTCACCGCCTGCGCCGGTACGCCCCAGCGCGCCCCGGCTGACGCCTTTGCGGCCATGGCCGAGACCGCGCACCTCATCAGCGCCCACGGGCCTGAGGCCATCAGCGCCTGTTTCGAGGCCCAGGGCGATTTCCTGCCCGGCGCGCGCTTCCTGTCCGATGAGGCGGCCGGCGTCTGGCTGTACCGCCTGCGCGGCTTTGGAACCACGTTCGAGGAAATCGCCTTCACGCCCGGGACTGCCGGAGGCAGCGCGATCGAGGTGCGCCTGTCGCCGGGTCTGCGCGCGCGCTGGCGGCGCGACTTTGAACGCGACCGGCTGGCGGCGCTGGAGGCTTGCGCGCTAGATCCGGACGGCGCCCGCACCCCCCTTCGTTAACGCTTCTTTACCCGGCGGGCAGGCAGGCTGGGCGCGAATCAGCGCGTCTGTCAGGAAAGCCGCCCCGCCATGCCTGCGCCCCGGTCCGAACCTTCGCCTCTGCGCGGCCCCTTGCTGGCCGGGCTGGGCGCGGCGTGCGCCTTCATCGTGCTGGCCGGCGCCCTGTCGGTGTTCGCCGGGGGCGAGCCCGCGCCAGCGGGTGCGGCCGCCGACATCGCCGCGCGCCCTGATCCGGTGATCCTGGCCGAGGCTGAGCCAGAGGTGGATGCGCCAGCCGCCCCGTTTGATGACGGGCCGGTTGAGGATGTCACCCTGCCGGGCGTGGCCGATACCGAAGCCGCGCTGACCGCGCCGCCTGCGCCCGAGCGCCCCGCCGCGCCGCGTGCGCCCCTGCCGGGGCTTTATGAGGACGGTCCGGGCGGGCCGCTGCCGGTGATTGGCGCCGACGGGCAGCGTCCTGACGCGGCCTATGCCCGCGCCCACAGCCAGCGCACCGGCCCGGTGGTGGCCCTGATCGTGGGCGGGCTGGGCATGTCCGAGCGCCTGACGCTGGAGGCCATCGAGACCCTGCCCCCCGAAGTCACCTTGAGCTTTGCGCCCTATGCGCGCGATCTGCAGGGCTGGATCGACCGGGCGCGCGCCGCGGGCCATGAAGTGCTGATCGAACTGCCCATGGAGCCGTTCGATTATCCCAATAATGATCCCGGCCCCCACACCCTGCTGGCCGAGGCGGGCGCGGCGGAGAATGAACGGCGCCTGACCTGGCTGTTGTCGCGGGCGGCGGGCTATACCGGCGTGATCAATTATCAGGGCGCGCGCCTGGGCGCGTCCCAGGCGCCGCTGGCCCGGGTGCTGGCCCGGCTGGAGGCGCGCGGCCTGACGGTGTTCCATGACGGGGCGGGCCGCAGGCCGGTGATCGAGGCGGCAGGCCGCGAGGCGGGCGCGCGGCTGGTGCTGGCCGACCGTGTGATCGATTCCGATCCCGGCCGCGATGCGGTGGAGCAACGCCTTCTGGAGCTGGAAGCCCTGGCGCTGCAAAATGGCGCGGCCCTGGGCTCGGGTTTCGCCTATCCTGTCACGGTCGAGGCCGCACGCGCCTGGGCCGAGGGTCTGTCGCGGCGCGGCTATGTCCTGGCGCCCGCCAGCCACGTGGCCAAACTGCGCCACGCCCAGACCCGAGAGACATGAGCCAGGACCCGTATCCCGAACACCGCCCCAATGCCGGCATTGTCCTGTTCGACCGGCGCGGCCTGGTCTGGCTGGGCAAGCGCTACGCCCATCACGGGCCCTGGGCCTGGCAATTTCCGCAAGGCGGGCTGGACGCCGGTGAAGACCCGGAGACCGGCGCCCTGCGCGAGCTGTACGAGGAAACCGGCGTCACCGATGATCTGGTTGAGAAGATTGGCGAAATTCCAGGCTGGCTCGCCTATGACTTTCCGCCCGACATCCTCGCCCAGCGCCGGCGCAATAACTGGAAAGGCCAGAAACAGCGCTGGTTCGCCTACCGCTTCCACGGCACGGACGTGGCGTTTGACCTGAAAGCCGTGCCGCCCCAGGAGTTCGAGACCTTCCGCTGGGCGCATCTGGCCGAAGCGCCGCCCCTGATGATCCCCTGGAAGCGCCCGGTCTACGAAATCGTGGCCAAGGGCTTCGCCCATCTGGCGGCGCGGTAAGCGGCGCACCGACCGTCCGGCGGGACACGGGCGCCGCCCGGCCGGAGGCGTCATCGCTCATGGATCAGGCCTCCAGCCGGTTTGCGTCCGGGCTCAGGCGCCGGGCGCGCGCGCCACGGGGCCGAGGTTACTCACCACCTGGCGTGCATCGAACGCATCGGGGCCGCCGGGCGATTCGCCTGAGACCAGCATGATTTCAGCCATGGCTTCGAAGCGGGTCACCTCGCGCACATGGACATCGTCCCAGAACGGATCGCGCCAGCCATGCCAGCCGAAGCGGGGATGGTAATACCGGTAGCCGAAGCCATAGCGCGAGCGGAACCGATCGCCCGTGCCGACAAAGCGCCGGTCGGTGTCGGTGTCGCGGCGCACCAGGATGAAATGGTCCGCTCCGCGCTCCAGGGTCAGCTCGGCGGCGCGCAGCAGCAGGAAGGTCTCCACGGTCTCGCGGTCGGTCAGGGTATTGCCCCGGAAGCTGACCGCAAACCGGTTGTCCTCGATCTGGCGTTGATTATAGCCGAAGCCGCCGCTTTCGGCCTGTTGATAGGGGGTCGGAGTGGCGCAGGCCGCCAGCGCCCCGACCAGCACGATGATCCCAAACACTCTCAGCATGGCCGTCTGGTCCTTCTCGTTCGCCCCCCGCACGTCTAGTATGGTCAACAAGGCCCCGGCTGGAAAGCCTTGGCGGTCTTAAATCGGGGAGGGCCGGCGCGGTGGACATGGCGATGCGCAGCTTCCTGCTGGCGGGCGTGCTGGCCGTGATCGCGGCGGCGGCGCTGGCAGGCTGGTGGTTTCTGGGCGGCGGCCCGGACCGGGACGCGCTGGACGATGATCCCTTTGTGCGCGGTGATTACGAGCGCATCGAAGGCTCCTTGTATGACGAGTTCGGCGACCCGGGCCAGACGCGCGGGCAAGCCGGAGATGACGAGATCCGTATCACCGTGGGCCAGGGCCAGGCCGGGCGGGCGGACGGCTCGGCGCTGGACGGCCCGCCGCGTTTCGCCGGGACGCCTGCACCTGACGAGCCGGAGCCCTGGTGGCGACCGTCCGGCGGCGCGCCTTTTGTTCCCGAACCGCCGCGCGAGCTGCCCCGCGCCACACCCTCCGAGCGGGTCGAGGCCGATTGCCGGGACCGGGGCGGGCGCTCCTGGGCCTGCCGCTGCCTGGTGCGGGTGGCGCGCGCGCGCCTGAACGAGGCCGAGTTCGAGTTTCTCTCTCTGGCCGAAGAGCCCGGCGAGCCCGCCGCGCGCCTGACCCGCTCAGGCCTGGCGCCGGGCGCCTTGCCCGCAGTCTCGGCGGCGCTCGTCGGGGTGCATGTGGAGGCCGGCCAGCGCTGCGGGACGGGTCTGACGCCCTGACCGGGCCGGGCGGGGGCCTGTCCCCCGTTCTTTTCACGTCCCGTTTGGCGCTCCGCCCCTATTGCAGGCGCAGCTCCAGATCGGCGCGCCGCCAGGCCATGGGCTTGATCAGCCCGGCATGGGCGACCTCCACGGTGTGGATCACCGCCTCGATCTCGCGCCGCCAGAACTCCAGGAAAGTCATGAGCCTGGGATAGTCCGGCGCGCGGTCATAGGTCTGCCACAGAAAGCTTTGCAGCAGGCCGGGATGGTCGGGCATGTGATAGAGCACCGAGGCGGTGGTCAGGCGCGCGCCCTTCAGCGCGCGTTCAAAATCAGGATCTGTGCGCATGCTTTCCCTCCATGTGCCAGACGCAGGAGCTTGACATCGTCCAGCGTCTCCATCAAGAGGATGCGCGCCCAAACATGAATGAAATCAATACGCTAGCAGCGCTCCTACAAGAGTGCTGCCAGGCCTTATCCCCTATCGCTCTGCGCCGGGCCGATCAGCTCTCCCCGCCTTGTCCCCGGCCTCCCTGTCTGCGGCGCCCTTGAACCAGGGATGGCCGTGAAACGCGCCTGCGCTTTCCGGCTCGGGATGGATGATCACATCGGCCGCCGGCCAGGCCGCAGCGATGCGCGCCTCGGCGGCCGAGAGCACGTCATGGGCCTCGGCCAGGGACAGCGAATCCTCAAGCTGCATGTGCATTTGCACATGGATGAAGGGACCGGAGGCGCGGGTGCGCAGCTGGGTGATCCCGCGCACGCGCCGATCATCACCGGCCAGCGTGCGGATCTCGGCGCGCGCCGCGTCAGGCAGTTCGCGGTCCATGAGGTTTTCGATCGCCTTGCGGGCGATGGAGAGCGCCGTCCACACCAGCCAGAACGCCACCCCGGCGGCGATCAGCGGATCGGCCCGCTCCACCCCGGTCATGGCCAGCACGATGGCGGCGATGACAGCCAGATTCGCTCCCAGATCAGACAGATAGTGCGCCCGGTCGCCGCTGACCGCCAGCGATCCGGTGCGCGCAATCGCCCGGGTCTGGGCGCGCACCAGCAGCACAGTGGCGATGATGGAGATGACCATCACGCTCACCGCAACACCGCCCGCCGCCACCGGCTGGGGATCAAGAAATCGCAAGCCCGCCTCGCGCAGCAGCAGCGCAGCGGAAAAAGCCACCAGCACCGCCTGGAACAGGCCCGCCAGCGCCTCGGCCTTGCCATGGCCGAAGCGGTGGGCGGCGTCCGCCGGGCTGGCCGCGTAGCGCACAGCGAAAAACGTGATCAGCGAGGCGGCCAGATCCAGCGCGCTGTCCGCCAGCGAGGCCAGCATGGCCACCGAGCCGGACAGGAGAAACGCGATCAGTTTCAGGATCACTAGCGCGCAGGCGGTGAGCACGGACAGGCGCGTGATGCGCGTGGTGATGGCGCGCGCCTCCAGTGGCGAAAGCTTGCCCGGACCGCCGGGCGCGGCGTCATGCGCCATGGGATCTGTCCCGCGCTGATGGTCAGGGCGGATGGCCGCCCGGTAGAACGTTTGGCCTATCAGCCGCGGCGCGCCTTGTCATCAGGGGTGCAGGACCGGCCGGGGACCCTCTCCCGGCCGGTCCCTGGCCCGGCCCTAGAAGCGATAACTCAAGGACACGCGCACATCGCGCCCGGCCTCGGCTGTGGCCAGGCCGTCCTGGGTCAGGGTGGAGTGGGCGATATAGAGCTCGTCGGTCAGATTGGTCACTGACAGCTCCATGCCGACCCCCTGCCAGCGCCGGGGCGCCCAGCTCAGCTGGAGGTCATGCAGGGTATAGCCCGGCTTGGGGGTGTAGACGATCTGGCCCTCGGGCACGTCGCTGAGCGCCCGGGTGTGGCGCAAGGTATAGCCCGCCGAGATTTCAGGCGTCAGGCTGACGCGCGTGTCCCAGACCAGCTGGTCCCCGCGCGGCGCGCCCAGCCGGGCGATGAACTGGGGCTCGGGCGGCAAGTTGCTGATATCGCTGGTGCTGTAGCGCAGCGAGGTGAGGATCCGGTCCAGGGTGTAATCCAGGCCCGCCTCCCAGCCCTCGATGCGGATGGTCTGGCCGTGATTGCGCAGATTGGTCAGCGGGCGTCCGCCAAGACCGCCCGAGCCGGGCTGGTCAAACAGCACCGCTTTCGAGATGTCTGTGCGGAAAACAACGCCCTGATAACCCAGCAGGCCGGGACCCAGGGGCAGGGCGCGCCCGCGTGCGCCGGCCTCCCACTGGCGCCCGCGCTCGGACTCTAGTTGGCCGTCTGCGGCGCCGTTGAATGTCAGATCCGCCGTGGCGTTGCGGGCGAAATGGATGGGCAGATTGCCAAAACCGCGCGCGCTCTCGCCATAGCCGGCGAACACGGTGAAGCCGGGATGGAAGGCGGCTTCGCCGCCGGCATTGAAGGAAATCGCATCGCCGCTGGCCGAGCGCGGGCCGTAATCGGCGCTGAACTCATCATGGCGCACCCCGGCGTAAAGCCGCCAGATGCCGGCGTAGAACCGGTTCTGGACATAGAGGCCGCGATTGCGGTTGGTGGTGTAATGCGTGCCCTGGTCAGTGCGCGAGGCGGTTCCGCCGTCATCGAAATAATCAGCGCCGACCGTGGTTTCGAGCTGTGCGCCGCCCAGATCGAACCGGGCGGTGTTGCGGATATCGCCGCCGGTCACCTGGCTGATGAAGCGCTCGCCATTGCTGGCGGGGGCGAAGAAATCATTGCGGCTGGAATAGGCTGACATGCCCACGTCCAGCCAGGATGTGGCCGGTGAGTACGCATAGCGCAGGGTATAGGTGTCGCGCACCAGGGACTGATCCTGAGGCGGACGGGCCCGGACATCCTCGGGCTGAAGCTGCCACGGATAATCGCCGCGCTGCATGAAGTTCAGCCCGCTGGCGTCATTGCGCTCATAGGCCGCGCGCAAGGCATGATCGCCCATATCCAGCGCGCTGAGCTTGATCAGATAGGTGCGGTCCTCGCCGCCCGAAAAGGGAACCCGCTCGCCGCCGCCCGTTCTCAGATCGCTGAAGCGCGTCCCGGTGGCGTAAGCCAGCACCGCCACCTGGTCCGACAGCCGCAGCGAGGCGCCTGCCGCCACCCGCTCCGCCTCACTCGCACTGGCATAGGCGGCGCGGATAAATCCGCCCAGGGTCTGACCTGGCGCCAGCTGGTCCTGGGCGTCGATGGTTTCAAACCGGATCGCGCCGCCCAGCGCGCCAAAGCCCTGATCGGCGCCGGCGGGACCGGGCTGGATATCCACACGCTTGAGGATTTCAGGATCGATATTCAGTAATCCGCCCCGGTGGTTATAGAGATTGCGCCCCTGTCTTGCCCCGTCCACGGTGATGTTCAGATTGGAGCCTTCGACCCCGCGCAAAAACAGGCGCTGGCCATTGCGCGTGCCGCCCGCGATATCAATGCCGGGCTCGGTGTCGAAGATATCGCGCACCTGGCGCGCCTGAAATTCCAGCGCCCGGTCGAGGGTGGAGACCGGGCTGGCCCGGCCGATCACGATAACGATATCCGGCGTGGATTGTTCAGCTGTTTCAGCATCTTCAGCCTCACTGCCTGGCGATTGGGCGTGGGCCGTGAACGGGAGTGCGGACGCCGCGCCGAGCATGGCGGCCAATGCAGTGCGGATGAACATGATGGTCCCCTTTTTGAGAATGATGCGCAAGTGCATAACGGGCGCCACCATGATGTCAATGCGTATCATTCTCAAAAAGGAGCGCAGGTGCAGGCCGGTCCGATCCGGGCTTGGCGCGCGGGCGCGAATAGTGCATGCCTCACGGTTTCCCGCAGTCCCGGAGCCCTGTCATGACCGTGTTCACCCTGATCCTGCTGGCTGTGGTGCAAGGGCTGACCGAGTTTCTGCCGGTCTCGTCATCGGGCCATCTGATCCTGGCGCCGGAAGCGGCTGGCTTTGATGATCAGGGCGTGCTCATCGACCTCATGGCCCATGTGGGCTCTTTGGCCGCGGTTCTGATCTATTTCCGGCGTGATGTGGGCGCGGTGGCGACCGGCAAGTTCGCGCTTCTGCGCGGTCAGATAACGCCCGGGGGCCGCCTGGCCTTGCTCATCGCCGCAGCCACCCCGCCCGTGCTGATCTTTGGCGGCATTCTTTATTTTGCGGGCCTGGCCGAGGCCATGCGCTCGCCGGAACTGATCGCCTGGATGATGATCGCCTTCGCTGTCCCGCTCTGGGCGGCCGATCATTTCGGGCGCAGGATCGTCACCACCGAGACCCTGGGCTTCCGCTCCGCCGTGCTGATCGGCCTGGCCCAGGCTTTGGCGCTGGTCCCCGGCGCCAGCCGCTCGGGCGTGACCATGACAGCGGCGCGCGCGGTGGGCATGGAGCGTCCCGAAGCGGCGCGCTTTTCCATGCTGATGTCGGTGCCGGTGATCGCCGCTTTCGGCCTTGTCGCCGTCATCGAGCTGGCCCGCGGCGCCGACACCGGCGCCAGCCTCATGGACGGGCTGATCATTGCGGTCTTGTCGTTCGCAGCCGCCTATGCGGCCATCGCCTTCCTGATGCGCTTCGTGGCGAAAATCGGCTTCCTGCCCTTCGTGATCTACCGTTTCGCCCTGGGCGCAGCGATCCTGATCTGGCTGGTCTAGACCGTTTTGAGGCCTGCCCGGTAGCGCCGGCTGACCGGCAGGCTCCCGCCATCCGCCAGACGCACCTGCGCGCCGCCGTCAGGTCCGGGAATGATCTCGCGTATGGCCGCGTGCACGGCCAGATGTGAGCGGTGCAGTCGCACCGGACGAACGCCGGCGCCGGCCAGCATGGTTTCCAGTTCCGACAGGGGAATGCGGGCGAGATGCGATCCGGTCTGCGTTCGGATTTCGGCGTAATTGCCCGCCGCGCTGGCCGACACGATCTCGCTGGCGGGCAGGCGGATCTCCCGTCCCCCGCAGCGCAGGGCGATCATCCCGCCCTCGCGCGCCTCCCGGCGCAGGGCGGTGATGGTCATGCGCGCGCGGGTCAGGGCGCGCAGCAGCATCAGCACCGCCTGGAAGCTGATATAGGTCAGCGCATCCTTGCGCAGCTCGTAGATGAAGGTCTCCAGCGGTGACCCGAAGCCCTGATAGGGCCGTTCCAGCAGGAGCGGCCACAACATGCTGCGAAATCCGGTCATCAGGCCGGTATGGAGCGCCGCAAAGGCGGCCAGCCCGGCCAGGTGCACCGCCAGGCTGATGCGCCAGCGTCCGGTCTCCAGCGGAAAGGCGGCGCCCAGCGCCAGCACGGCGGGCAGGAGCATCAGGGTCGCCGCCCCGCTCGCGCCTTCCAGAATATAGGGATACAGCCCCGGCGCAGCGCCTGAGCGGGTTATCTCGTCGGCCAGCGACAGCGCATTGATGGTCACCACCGCGGCGACGCCCGCAGAACATGCAAGGCCCGCCATGACAAAAGCGCGCCGGTCGGCGGCGCGGTCCCGGTCGCGGTCCTGGAGGGTCAAGGCGGCGCCTGTCATGGCGATGAGTGTGCCGTGCGCCGCACGCCAGGGCCAGCGCCGTTCGGCCCTGCAGGCGCGTCATTCATCCCCGTAGAGACCTCAATACAGCCCGTTCGTCCCGCCTGGCCGGCGCCGGTCACGATCCGCAAGACCGGAGCGTCATCGTGGTTCAGTTATTACGGCCTCAGCTTCCCGGAGAGCCTGATGACGCTGCCTGACCGCCGCCCGGATCTCGACGCCTTGCGAATTTTCGCCTTCGCCGTGCTGATTTTTTATCACACCGGCATGGGCTATGTGACGTGGGGCTGGCATGTGAAGAGCGTCTATGCCGGGCCGGTGCTGGAGCCGCTGATGGCGCTGGCGAGTCCGTGGCGCCTGCCGCTTTTGTTTTTCATCTCCGGCGCGGCCATGGCGATGCTGCACGCCCGGCTGGGCGCGGCCGGTTTCGCGCGCGACCGTATGGTGCGCCTGATGGCGCCGCTGATCCTGGCCATGACCGTGATCGTGGTTCCGCAAGCCTATGGCGAGCTGCGCCAGTCAGGCGAGATCGAGGCGGGATATCTGGCCTTCTGGGCGCGATATCTCTCCTTCCAGGGCGGGTTCTCCATCATCACCCCGACCTGGAACCATATGTGGTTCGTGGCCTATCTGCTGGTGTACGCGGTGCTTCTCGCCCCGGTCATGGCCGGGCTCAGCCGGGCGGGCGCAAGGGGTCTTGATGCGTGGCTGTCCGGGCCGCGCGCCGGGCTCATATTGCTTGTGGCGCCGGTGATTCCGCTGCTGGCCATCCGTTTCACGCTGGGGGAAACCTTCCCGGTCACCCATGATCTGGTGAGCGACTGGGCCACCCACGCCTTCAGCCTGACTTTCGTGCTTTATGGCGTGGCGGCCGCGCGGTCGCAGGCCGCATGGCGGGCTGTGGACCGGTGCGGGCCGGCCGCTCTTGGCCTGTGCCTGCTGGCGGGCGCAGGCCTGGTCATGGCCTGGCAGACCTGGGACGCCCTTGCCGCCCAGCCCTGGCAGGCGGCGCTCTGGCGCGCCCTGAGGCTGGCCTATGCCTGGTGGGTGATCCTGGCCCTTCTATGGGTGGCGCGCCGGTTGATACGCCGCAGCGGGCCGACGCTGAAGCGCGCCAGCGCGCTGGTCTTTCCGGTCTATCTCATCCACCAGACGATCACGGTGATGGCGATCTATCTGATCACGGCGGCGGGCTGGCGGCTGGGCGCGGTGACCGAATTCGCCCTGGTGGCGGGCCTGACGATTGCCGGCGCCATCGCCTTTGCGATGGCGGCCGAACGCACCGGGCCCTTGCGGATCTGGTTCGGGCTCAAGCCCCGGCTTTAGCGCCGGCGGCTGCGGCGGCGCTCGGAGATCACGTCCTCATCGTCCAGGATGAACAGGCGCGGCTCCAGGCGCATGCCGGTCTCCACATTGCTGAGCAGCACCTCGGTCAGCCCGCCCATGGCGTCCACCGCGTACCAGCCGGCCAGTTGCAGCGTCTCGGCGGGCAGGGCCGGATCAGGATCCTCGAACACCAGGGTCAGCCGGCCGCCCTCCTCGCCATCGGGATCAGCCAGCGTCACATAGAGCCGGCCGCGCGCATGGCCGGCATCGGTCACCGCACCGCTCTCGGACAGGGTGGGACCGGCGCCCAGCACATGGCGCAGCGGGGTGGAGGCGATGGGGGCGCGGTCAATGGTCTCCAGATCGAAATCGGCGATGGCCACCGTGCTGCCATCGGCCACCATCAGCACCGGCGTGGGCGCATCATAGGCGAAGCGCGCCCGGCCCGGCCGGCTCAGCGCCAGATCGCCGGTGGTCAACGAACCGTCTGGCGCGATCTGCTCGAAACGCGCGCGCAGCGTGGTCACGCCTTCAAACCAGGCTTCGGCCCGGGCCACGCCCAGACGCCGCTCGGCCTCGCCCGTCGCGTTGTCGCCGGAGGGCAGGGGCACGATGGCGTCCGGATCCGGATCGGGCTCGGCCATATAGACAAAGGACGCGCTCGCCATCAGCGGCGCGTCGGCGCTGGCGTCTATTGCGCTGGGCGCCGCCAGCGCGGCGGCGGCGGAAAGGGCGGAGGCGTAAAGAAGCGCGGACAGGGTCATGACCGGTTCTGGGCTCTGTCAATTGTGGCGCGGGCGGGGCGCCCGGGCGTCATGAAACCGACCTTAGTGACTGATTTTGACGCGAGAAAGGCGTGCGCGTTCATCCAGCCTGCAGGATGCAGTTGCGTCACGGCCCCCGCGCCCTTGGGCGGGCGGGGGATGGCGCGCTATATTGGCCGTCATGGAGCGCCGCCGCATCTATGAAACCTGGCCCTCTGAAGCCCCGCCGGAACCGCTGGCGGCGGGTGAGCGGCTGTATCTCGATGCGCAGGTGCGCCCCAACCGCTCCCTGCCCAATTGGGGCTTTTACGCCCTGATGGCGGCCATCGCCCTGGTCAGCTTCACCGCAGGGATCGCCTTCATGCTCATCGGCGCCTGGCCGGTGCTGGGCTTTTTCGGGCTGGACGTAGCGCTGATCTGGCTGGCCTTCCGCCTGTCCTACCGGGACGGGCGGCGGCTGGAGACCATTCAGATCACGAAGCACGAGATCCGGGTGGGGCGGCGCTATCCCACCGGCCACCAGACCTGGTTCCGCCTGCCGCGGGCCTGGACAAGGGTGGAGATCGCCGGTGAGGGCGAGCCGGATGTGCAGGCGCGCCTGACCGCCAAGGGCAAGAGCCTGATCATCGGCTCCATGCTGTCCGGCCCCGAGCGCGAGAGCCTGGCCGCAGCCGTGCGCGAGGCCATCGAGGCGGCGGGGCAGGCGCCGCTTGCGCAAGAATCAGGTGGCGGCGCCCCTGTATGACAGGGCAGGGTCGCACCCATGAACCCGATTACATCCCCCGCCCCGCTGGACGAGCGCGCGCGCGACTATCCGCGCATCACCGCCGCCCTGGATTTTCTGCACGAAAACTGGCGCGATCAGCCTGATCTGGCCGCCGCGGCGAAGGCGGCAGGCCTGTCGCCGGCGCATTTCCAGCGCGTCTTCACCCGCTGGACCGGGGCCAGCCCCAAGCGGTATGTCCAGGCCCTGACCCACGCCAGCGCGCGCAAGCTGCTGGTGGACGGAGCCAGCGTGCTGGATGCGGCGCTGGAGACCGGTCTGTCCGGCCCTTCGCGCCTGCATGACGTGTTCATCGCCGAAGAAGCCGTGACGCCGGGAGAGGCCAAGGCGGGCGGGGCCGGGCTGGCGTTGCGCTGGGGCTGTGCGCCGACACCGTTCGGGACCGGCGTGTTCCTGATCGCGCCGCGCGGCTTGTCGGCGCTGGCGTTTGCGGGCGCAGACGGCGAGGACGCGGCCCTGGCCGATCTCGCTGCGCGCTTTCCCGGCGCGGCCTTCCACCGCGAGGATGGGCTGGCGCGCCAGTGGGCGGAGCGGATTTTCGACGCGCGCGCCGGTGAGGCGGCCCTGCCGCTGGCGCTCTATGGCACGCCCTGGCGCCGTCAGGTCTGGCGCGCGCTGCTGCGCATTCCGCCCGGCTGCACGGTCAGCTATGGCGATATCGCCCGCACGGTCTGTTCTCAGCGCGCCAGCCGTGCGGTGGGCGCGGCGGTGGGCGCCAATCCGGTCAGCTGGCTGATCCCCTGTCACCGCGTGCTGGCGGGCGACGGGCGCCTGACCGGCTATCACTGGGGGCTGGAACGCAAGCGCGCCATGCTCGCATATGAGGCTGCAAGGCGCTAAATAGCTCCCCATGATCGATGCCGGACTGATTGTTTTCGCCGCCGCCCTCGTGGCGTTTTCCCTGGCCTGCCTTGTGCGCTGGGCGCTGGCGGTGCGCGCCCTGCGCGCCGATGCTGCGGATGAATACGCCGGGCGCGCCCGCGACAAGCCGGCCAGCGTCAAGGGTGTCAGCGAGGACGCATTCATCCGCCTCTATGTGCAAAGCTTTCAGCCGCGCTGGGCGCTGTATGCGGCGCTGGCCACCGGGCTCACCCTGGTGCTGGCGCCGCTGATGATCGTCATCGCCGGGGCGGTCTATCATGTCCTGTGGACGCTGGGCGGAGCGCCCGAATGGGGCGGGCGTATCGGCTATGTGTTTCTGTTCAGCCAGTTTTTCGGCATGATCGCCCTGTGGGCCCTGGTCGCAGGCGTGGTGGCGCGCTTTTACTGGCTGCGCGCGCCCGAGCCCTGGACCCATGCGCTGGCGCGCGCCCGGGGCGAGCCCATCCCCGAGGAGTCCACTTGGCGCCGCCGGCCCAAATGGGCAAGGCGGGTGCGCCCCGATCCCGAACCGGACGCAGACAGCTGAGGACCTGATTAATGGAATATCTGCACGCCATGGTGCGCATCAGCGATGTGGACGCCTCGCTGCGCTTTTTCTGCGAGGGGCTGGGCCTGAAAGAGGTGCGGCGCAAGTCCAGCGAAAAGGGCCGCTTCACGCTGATTTTCCTGGCCGCGCCGGACGATCTGCGCCGGGCGGGGATCGAGGCGCTGGACGAAGGCCCGCTGCCTGCGGGTCTGCCCATGATCGAGCTGACCCATAACTGGGACCCGGAAGACTATGGCGGGGCGCGCAATTTCGGCCATCTGGCCTTCCGGGTGGCCGATATCTACGCCCTGTGCGCCCGGCTGCAGGCCCTGGGCTATGTGATCCACCGCCCGCCGCGCGACGGGCATATGGCGTTTGTGCGCAGCCCGGATGGAATCTCCATCGAGCTTTTGCAGCGCGGCGAGCATCTGGCGCCCGCCGAGCCCTGGGCCAGCATGGACAATACCGGCAGCTGGTAGAGTCCGCGCAAACGGAACATTAACCGAACATCCTTGACAGCGCCGCGTGTTCCGCCTATGTTCTGTTCTGGAAGGAGCAGACTCATGGCTTACAGCGCTTCGAATGGTGGATATGCGCGCAATGCCGGCAAGCGCTGGCGTGGCGAGGATCTGGCGCAATTGCGGGCTCTGGCGCGCAAGGGCGCCCCGGTGCGCCTGATCAGCCTGCGCCTGGGCCGGCCCGACAGCGCCATCCGCGCCAAGGCGGGCGAGCTGGGCCTGACCCTGTCGAACGCCGAGCCGGTGATCGCGCCTGCGCCGTCGCGCACCCTGTCGCGCACCCCGCGCCGGGATATTGCGCCGGCCATGGCGCCTGCGCGCGCCCCCCAGGGCGATCTGTTCGCTCACGCCTGACGCGCCTGCCTCGCACAGATTGCCCCTCCCGGCTGGCGGGCCTAGCTTGGCGTCCCTGCCCTGTTCGCCAGCCGGAGCCCTCCCATGGCCGTAACCCGCCCCGTTGACGCCCAGTCCCATGTCTATCTGGTGGACGGGTCGGGCTTCATCTTCCGCGCCTATCACGCCCTGCCGGCCCTGACCCGCTCCGACGGCGCGCCGGTGGGCGCGGTGCAGGGCTTTTGCGCCATGGTCTGGAAGCTGTTGAAAGACCTCAAGGGCGAGGATGCGCCGACCCATCTGGCGGTGATTTTCGACCATTCCGGCGTCACCTTCCGCAACGCGCTCTATGACGGCTACAAGGCCAACAGGCCCGAGCCGCCCGAAGACCTGGTGCCGCAATTTGCGCTGATCCGGGACGCCACCGGGGCCTTTGACCTGCCCTGCATCGAGCTGGAGGGCTATGAGGCCGATGATCTGATCGCCGCCTATGCGCGCCAGGCCGCCGAGGCCGGGGCGCGCGTCTCCATTGCGTCTTCCGACAAGGACCTCATGCAGCTGGTCAATGACCAGGTGACCCTGCTCGATCCCATGAAAGTACGCCGCATCGGGCGCGAGGAGGTGATCGAGAAATTCGGCGTGCCGCCCGAAAAGGTCATCGATGTGCAGGCCCTGGCCGGCGACAGCGTGGACAATGTGCCCGGCGTGCCGGGCATCGGGATCAAGACCGCCGCCCAGCTGATCACCGAATATGGCGATCTCGATACGCTGTTGGCGCGCGCCGAAGAGATCAAACAGCCCAAACGCCGCGAAAGTCTGATCGAACACGCTGAGAACGCCCGGCTGTCGCGCCAGCTGGTGACCTTGAAGGCCGATACGCCCACGCCTGCGCCGCTGGAGAGTTTTGGCGCCGCCGATCCCGATGGCGAGCGGCTGGTGGGCTTCCTCAGGGCCATGGAATTTCGCACCCTGACGCGCCGGATCGAGGAGGCGCTGGGCGCCGGCCCTGCGGACGAGACCGGCGACGCCACCGCGCCCATCGATCGCTCCGCCTACAAGACCGTTCAGACCCTGGAGGCGCTGGACGCCTGGATCGCGCGCGCCCGAGCAGCGCGCGTCGTGGCGGTGGACGTGGAGACGGACGCCCTGTCGGCGAGTGCGGCGCGCCTGGTGGGCGTATCGCTGGCGGTGCGCCCGGGCGAGGCCTGCTATATCCCGCTGGGCCATTCGGGCGGCGATCTGGCCGACGGGGGCGGGCGGCCCGAGCAGATCGATATGGCCAGTGCGTTGGGCCGTCTCAAGCCGCTCTTGGAAGACCCGGCGATCCTGAAGCTGGGCCAGAATTTCAAATATGATCTGGCGGTGTTCGCCCGCCATGACATCCACCCCGCGCCCTATGACGACACCATGCTGCTCTCCTACGTGCAGGAGGGCGCTTCCGGCGGGCATGGCATGGACGCGCTATCCGAACGCCATCTCGGCCACAAGCCCATGAGTTTCAAGGAGGTGTGCGGGTCTGGCAAGGCGCAGAAATCGTTCGACGAGATCGATCTCAAGACCGCCACGCAGTACGCCGCCGAAGACGCCGACGTGACCTTGCGCCTGTGGGAGATCCTCAAGCCGGCGCTGGCGCGCTCAGGGCTCTCCACCGTCTACGAAACGCTTGAGCGGCCCCTGCCGGCCGTGCTGGCGCGCATGGAGCTGAGCGGAATCAAGGTGGACGTGGCCCAGCTCTCGCGCCTGTCGTCGGAATTCGCCCAGAAAATGGCCGAGGCCGAGGAGGCCGCCTTCGAGGCTGCCGGAACCCGCTTCAATCCGGGCAGCCCCAAGCAGATCGGCGACATATTGTTCGGCGAGATGGGCCTGCCCGGCGGCAAGAAAACCAAGTCGGGCGCCTGGTCCACCGATGCGGCCGTGCTTGAGGAGCTGGCCGCCCAGGGCTATGATCTGCCGCGCGCGCTTCTGACCTGGCGTCAGTTCGCCAAGCTCAAATCCACCTATGCCGACGCCTTGAAAGACGCCATCAATCCCCAGACGGGGCGGGTGCACACCAGCTTTGCCCTGGCGGCCACCAATACCGGGCGTCTGTCGAGCTCCGACCCCAATCTGCAGAACATCCCCATCCGCACCGAGGAGGGGCGCAAGATCCGCGAGGCTTTCGTGGCTGAGCCCGGCCATGTGATCGTGGCGGCGGACTATTCCCAGATCGAGCTGCGCCTGCTGGCCCATATCGCCGGGGTGGAGGCGCTCAAAGACGCCTTCCGCGCCGGGCAGGACATTCACGCCATGACCGCGTCGGAAATGTTCGGCGTGCCGCTGGAGGGCATGGATCCGATGGTGCGGCGCAACGCCAAGGCCATCAATTTCGGCATTATCTACGGCATTTCCGCCTTTGGGCTGGCCAATAATCTGGGCATCTCCCGCGACGAGGCCAAAACCTATATCGACAACTATTTCAAGAAGTTCCCCGGGATCGCCGATTATATGGAGGCGATGAAAGCCGAGGCGCGCGAGCGCGGCTATGTGCAGACCCTGTTCGGGCGGCGCATCCATCTGCCGTCCATACGCGACAAGAACCCGTCCATGCGCCAGTTCGCCGAGCGCCAGGCCATCAATGCGCCCATACAGGGGGCCGCCGCCGACATCATCCGCCGGGCCATGGCGCGCATGGATGCGGCGATGGCGAAGGCGGGCCTGAGCGCGCGCATGCTGTTGCAGGTCCATGACGAGCTGGTGTTCGAAGCGCCCGAGAACGAAGCCGACGCCCTGATCGCGCTGGCCCGCGAGGTCATGAGCCAGGCGCCCTTGCCGGTCATATCCCTGTCCGTGCCGCTGGATGTGGATGCGCGCGCGGCCGCCACCTGGGGCCAGGCGCATTAAAGCCAGGGGTGTTCGCCGGGCGATTGCGCTGGCGCGCGCAAGGCCCTAACTCTTGAATGTGATGAGCGATCCGGTCCGTCTGCCCAGTCTTGCCGAGCTTGATGCGCGCTCGCGCGACGTGTTCCGCGAGCTGGTGGAGACCTATCTGGACACCGGCGAGCCGGTGGGTTCGCGCACCCTGTCGCGCAAGGGCGCTTTCACGCTTTCGCCGGCCTCTATCCGCAACACCATGGCCGATCTGGCCTCGGCAGGGCTGCTGACCGCGCCCCACGCCTCGGCGGGGCGCATGCCCACCCATGCAGGCCTGCGCTTGTTCGTGGACGGGTTGCTGCAGATTGGCGATCTCGATTCCGACGACCGGCGCGAGATTGACGAGCGCGTGGCCGCGGCAGGCCGGCGCACCGAGGACGTGCTGGGCGAGGCCTCAACGCTTCTGTCCGGGCTCGCCGGCGGCGCAGGTCTGGTGGCCTCGCCCGCCAGCGAGGCGCCTTTGCGCCATGTGGAATTCGTCACCCTGGCGCCGGGCGAGGTGCTGGCGGTGCTGGTGAGCGAGGGCGGGTCGGTGGAGAACCGGCTGATGCGCGCGCCGTCCGGCCTGCCGCCCGCAGCCCTGATCGAGGCGGGCAATTATCTCTCCGCGCGCCTGCGCGGGCGCACGCTGGCCGAGGCGCTGGCCGAGATCCAGACCGAGATCGCCGAGCGCCGCGCCCAGCTGGACGAGGCGGCCGCCGAACTGGTGGAGCAGGGCGTGGCCGACTGGAGCGGGCCGGAAACCCGCCAGCTGATCGTGCGCGGCCAGGCGCGCCTGCTGGAATCGGTGGAGGCGGCGGGCGATCTCGAACGCATCCGCATGCTGTTTGAGGATATCGAGCGCAAGGAGGGGCTGCTGGCCCTGCTGGACGAGGCGCGCAACGGCCAGGGCGTGCGCCTGTTCATCGGCTCGGAAAACCCGCTCTTTTCGCTGTCGGGCTCCAGCGTCATCGTGGCGCCCTACCGCAATCGCGATAATCGCATCATCGGCGCCATCGGCGTCATCGGCCCCACCCGGCTGAACTATGCCCGGGTGATCCCGCTGGTCGATTACACCGCCCGCGTCGTCGGTCGGCTGCTCGCCTCACGCTGAGGCACGGCCCTTGACCTCAACGCCTGCTCGCATCAAGACCACATCCCATGACCCAGACCGATCCAGAGACCCCCGACATGGACGCCGCCCCGGAAGAGCTTGAGGCGCAAGACGCTGCGGCCGAAGAGGCTGAGGCGGCTGAGCCTGACGCCGATGAGGCCATGCCGGACCCTGAAGCGGTGATCGCGGGCCTGCGCGATCAGTTGCTGCGGGCGCTGGCCGAAGCCGACAATGCCCGCAAGCGCGCCCAGCGCGATGTGAAGGATGCGCGCGAATACGCCGTCACGGGCTTTGCCCGCGACATGCTGGATATCGCCGACAATCTCGCCCGCGCTCTCGGCGCAGTCAGCGAGGAAGCGCGCGCCTCGGCCGGTCCCGCCCTGACCACGCTGCTGGAGGGGGTGGAGCTGACCGAGCGCCGGCTGGCCAGCACGCTGGAGCGCCATGGCGTGCGCAAGGTGGAGCCCCAGCCGGGCGAGCCGCTGGACCCCAACCGCCATCAGGCCGCCGCCCAGGTCCCCGCGCCCCAGCCCAAGGGCGCCATCGCCCATGTGATGCAGCCGGGCTATGTGATCGGCGAACGCACGCTGCGCGCCGCCATGGTGGTGGTGAGTGCGGGGCCTGCCGAGGGCGAAGCAAGCTCCGCCGACGAGTCCCAGCGCCCCGCCCGCCCCAATGGCGGTGTGGATGTGAGCGCCTGAAGCGCGCCCCGCTACTCAGCCGATCGCTTCTAATGCAAACAGGGCGGCCCTTGAGGGCCGCCCTGTTCACGTCATCGGGGGAGTAAAGCGGCAAAAGCCTCTAGCGGCGGCGGGCTGCAGTGCGCGGTTCGCCGTTCTGCCAGAAGGTGGCGCCGGTGTCGTAATCCTCATACCAGTAGCGGCCCGAATACTGGTCGTAATAGAGCTGCGAGTGGCGCGGATTGTTGGGGTTGTGCGAGCACCCGCCCTGGCGCTGGCAGGCGATGGCCGCGCCGGCGACCGCGCCGCCCACCGCGCCGATCAGGGCGCCGGTGCGTGCGTCGCCGCGGCCGGTATTATTGCCGATGATGGCGCCGCCGGCTGCGCCGATGGCGGCGCCGGTGGCGGCCCCGCCCACGGCGGGGGAGGTGGTGGCGCAGGCCGTCAGCACGAGGGGAGCGGCGGCGGCGAGAGCTAGCATGCGGATCATTGGGACCCTCTTTGTTGGTCGCGAATGGGTTCTCTAGCGGCCGGACGCGCCCGACCGTCAGGGCATACTCTATCACGTCCAAGGCTGAATTGAGGCTGAATGGTTTCACGCGGGCAAAAAACTACCGCACCCGGCGCAGGGTCAGATTGATGCGCCCGGGCCGCCAGGCCTCCGGCAGCAGGGCGGAGCTTGCCGGA
Source organism: Alkalicaulis satelles (assembly GCF_008630495.1). GTDB lineage: Bacteria > Pseudomonadota > Alphaproteobacteria > Caulobacterales > Maricaulaceae > Oceanicaulis > Oceanicaulis satelles. The sequence goes on along the minus strand of NZ_VWOJ01000002.1, from coordinate 569,091 downwards.
TAAATCCGGTCCACGCCGTGATGGCAGCGCCGGGCCGCGCCGCCCAGCACCACTACATCGCCTGACGACAGCACCAGCGAGCGCGTGGGATCAGTGCGGCGCAGGCCCCCGATGCGGAACCGGGCCCGGTCGCCCAGGCTCACCGAGACCACCGGCGCATCGCGCGCATCCTCATCAGCGTCCACATGAAGGCCCAGCCGGCTGTCCGCGCCATAGACATTGACCAGGCAGGCCTGCGGCGGGTCCGGCCAGTCCGATACGGCCGCCCAAAGCGCCAGCAGGGCGTCCGGCATGGGCGGCCAGGGCCGGCCGGTCACCGGGTGGGCCGGCTCATAGCGATAGCCGCCCCGGTCGCTGATCCAGCCCAGCGGGCCAAGATTGGTCATCTCGACGCTCAGCGACGCGCCGGTGCGCGGCATGGACGGGCGGTAGAGGGGCGCGTGCGCGATGGCCGCGATCACGTCATCGGCCAGCTTTCGCTGCTCATCAGGACCGAGAAAGCCCGGCAAAAGGCGGAAGCCGTCCGGGGTCTGGAAGCGCGGTCTGTCCGTTTGCGCTCCTGCTTCAGCGGCCATGGCCAATATCTGACAGCACGCGCTGGCGCGGGTAGAGGGCGTCATGGAGGGCGTAGGAATCCGTGCACTGCACAACCGCGCCTGATGTGAGCGCCGCTTTGAGATGCTCATAGAGATAGCGCGCGCGTTCTGGCGTCAGCCATTCGGGCGGCGCTGCGGCGTCCAGCCCGCCCGCCCAGCCGGTCAGGGCCAGCGCATGGCGCTGGACCGGCCGCTCCAGGCAATCGGCGCTGAGCGTGTCGATCTCCGGCGCCAGCGCGAGATCGTCCAGCATCACAACGACCACATCCATGCTGGCGTCCGGCTCGCCCAGCCCGTTGATGTAAAAGGCATGACCCCATCCGTCCGGCATGCCGGGCGCGCTGACGCGCACCGGGGCGGCGTCCGCAAACACCCCGCCGACGCCGAAAATGCGCCGCCGCTCGCCCATGCGCGCGCTCAGGGCAAATGCGCCATCGGGGCCGGTCTGGACAATTTGCGCATCCTCCAGCCCGTCATAGCGCACCTGCGCCCCTTCAACCGGCGCGCCGTCCGGGCCGATGACATGGCCGGCGCTGTTGGGCGCCAGGGCGTATTCATGCTGGCTGAGACAGGCGGTGAGGGCGAAGGCGGCGCTCAGGGATGCGATCAGGACGGGGATGAAGCGGGCGATGGCGGCCTCCCATGCGGTCGAGGGCCAAAGGGTCGGGCTTCAGACCGGTCAAGTCAATCAACCCTGCTTTGACGTTCCGGGTCGCCTTGCCCGTGGCCGTGCGCGCGGCCTAGCTTGGCGCCATGCTCCTGTTCGCTATCCAGTTGGCGCATTTCCTGATCTATGTGGCGGCGCTGGCCATGCTGGCGGGCATGGCGGTTTATGCGCTCAGCGGGCGCCTGGCGCGCTATATCCCGCTGTTTCTGGGATATCCGCTGGCGATCCTGGCGGGCTATCTGGCCAACGGCAATCGCTGCATTCTGCAAACCTGGGCGCGGGCGCTGACCGGCGTGGAGGACGGCTGGGCGCGCGATATCCTCTTCCTGCCCGAGATCGTGGCGGTGAACACCATGGCGGTGTGCATCCCGGTCTTTGTTCTCGCCGCCCTGGCGGTGATCGCGCGCTGGGCGCTGACGCGGCGGGCGCCGATTTCCTGACGGGCTCTTGCGCTGCGGCGCGCTGCTACCTAAATCGCCGCATGACGCGCGTGGGTATTGACTGTTTCATGCCCGCGCCCGAACACGAACGCGAGCCAAACCGGGGGGCGGCTCCCGGCCGGACGCAGGCGCTTCGGGCCTGGCGCACGGCCCCGCCCCGCCGCACAAACAGGAGACACGCACGCGATGAGCAAGGTAATCGGCATTGACCTGGGCACGACCAATTCGTGCGTGGCGGTCATGGAAGGCGGCCAGGCCAAGGTGATCGAGAACGCCGAAGGCATGCGCACCACCCCGTCCGTGGTGGCGTTCAGCGAGGACGGCGAGCGCCTGATCGGCCAGCCCGCCCGGCGCCAGGCGGTGACCAACCCTGATCACACCTTCTTCGCCATCAAGCGCCTGATCGGGCGCAATATGGCTGACCCGATGGTCAAGAAGGACAAGGACATGGTCCCCTACGCCATCGTGGAAGGCGCCAATGGCGACGCCTGGGTGAAGGGGCGCGACAAGTCCTACGCGCCGTCCGAAATTTCCGCCTTCATCCTGCAGAAGATGAAAGAGACCGCCGAGAGCTATCTGGGCGAGAAGGTGGAAAAAGCCGTCATCACGGTTCCCGCCTATTTCAACGACGCCCAGCGTCAGGCCACCAAGGATGCGGGCAAGATCGCCGGCCTTGAGGTGCTGCGCATCATCAACGAGCCGACCGCGGCCGCGCTCGCCTATGGCCTGGACAAGGACGCCAACAAGACCATCGCGGTCTATGACCTGGGCGGGGGCACGTTCGACGTGTCCATCCTGGAGATCGGCGACGGCGTGTTCGAGGTGAAGGCCACCAATGGCGACACCTTCCTGGGCGGCGAGGACTTTGACCTGCGCATCGTGGATTATCTCGCCGACGAGTTCAAAAAGGACAACGGCATTGATCTGCGCAAGGACAAGCTGGCCCTGCAGCGCCTGAAGGAAGAGGCCGAAAAGGCCAAGAAGGAGCTGTCCAGCGCCACCGCCTACGAGGTCAATCTGCCCTTCATCACCGCCGACGCCTCGGGTCCCAAACACCTGACCATGAAGCTGTCGCGCGCCAAGCTGGAAAGCCTGGTGGAGGACCTGATCAAGCGCACCATCGAGCCGTGCAAGGCCGCGCTGAAGGATGCGGGCGTGTCGGCCAGCGATATCGACGAGGTGGTGCTGGTCGGCGGCATGACCCGCATGCCCAAGGTGCAGGAGGCCGTGAAGGGCTTCTTCGGCAAGGAGCCGCACAAGGGCGTCAACCCGGACGAGGTGGTCGCCATGGGCGCGGCCATCCAGGCCGGCGTGCTGCAGGGCGATGTGAAGGACGTGCTGCTGCTCGACGTGACCCCGCTTTCGCTGGGCATCGAGACACTGGGCGGGGTGTTCACCCGGCTCATCGACCGCAACACCACTATCCCCACCAAGAAATCCCAGACCTTCTCCACCGCCGACGACAACCAGACCGCGGTGACCATCCGCGTGTTCCAGGGCGAGCGGGAAATGGCGGCGGACAACAAGCTGCTGGGCCAGTTCGATCTGGTGGGCATTCCGCCCGCCCCGCGCGGCCTGCCCCAGATCGAGGTGACGTTCGACATCGACGCCAACGGCATCGTGAACGTGTCGGCGCGTGACCAGGCCACCGGCAAGGAGCACGCCATCCGCATCCAGGCCTCGGGCGGTCTGTCGGACGCCGATATCGAGAACATGGTCAAGGACGCCGAGGCCAATGCCGAGGCGGACAAGAAGCGCCGGGCGCTAGTGGACGCGCGCAACAATGCCGAAGCGCTGGCTCACCAGACCCGCAAGCAGGTCGAGGAGTTCGGCGACAAGGTCTCGGCCGAGGACAAGTCGGCTATCGAGAGCGCCATTGCCGATCTCGAAAGCGTCAAGGATGGCGAGGATGTGGACGCCATCCAGCAGAAGACCCAGGCCCTGATGCAGGCGGCCATGAAGCTGGGCGAGGCGATGTACGCCGCTCAGCAGCAGGGCGCAGGTGAAGCGGGCGCGTCTGAGGACTCTCCGGCGGAAGACGGCGTGGTCGACGCCGAATTCACCGAGGTCAAGGACGACGACGAGAAGAAGAGCGCTTAAGGGCGTTTCAGGGCAGAGCCTGACGGGCGGCCCCGTCCCGGGTGGGGCGGGGCCGCTCGCCATGACAAGGCTGGCGTGATCGGACGGGTTTATGAGCAAGCGTGATTATTACGAGGTTCTGGGCGTCGCCCGCGATGCGGACGCGAAGGCGGTCAAGAGCGCCTATCGCAAGCTCGCCATGCAGTTCCACCCCGACCAGAACCCGGACAATCCCGAGGCCGAAGCCAGGTTCAAGGAAGTGGGCGAGGCCTATGCGGTCCTGTCCGATGCCGACAAGCGCGCCGCCTATGACCGTATGGGCCATGCCGCCTTCCAGAATGGCGGCGGCGGGCGCGGGCCCTTCGGGGGCGGCGGGGCCTCTGCGGCTGATTTTGCAGACATTTTCGAGCAGGTGTTCGGCGACGCCTTCGGCATGGGCCGGCGCGGCGGCGCCCGGCGCGGCGGGCCGTCGCGCGGCTCGGACCTGCGCTATGACATGGAAATCACGCTGGAAGAGGCGTTCAACGGCAAGGACACCGTGATCCGCGTGCCCACCACGGTGACCTGCGAACGCTGCGAAGGCTCGGGCGCCGAGCCGGGCACGGGCGTGACCACCTGCACCACGTGTTCGGGCACAGGGCGCATCCGGCGCACCCAGGGCTTCTTCACCATGGAGCAGACCTGTCCGACCTGTGGCGGGCGCGGCTCCTATGTGGAAACGCCTTGCCGCGCCTGCGACGGGGCGGGGCGCGTGCGCCAGACCCGCGATCTGCGCGTGCAGATCCCGGCCGGCGTCGAGGACGGCATGCGCATCCGCCTGTCCGGCGAGGGCGAGGCGGGCGCCCAGGGCGGGCCGCGCGGCGATCTCTACATCTTCGTGTCGGTGCGCCCGCACGATCTCTATGAGCGCGACGGGCCCAATCTCTATTGCCGCGCGCCGGTGCCCATGGTCACCGCGGCGCTAGGCGGGAGTATCGATGCGCCCACGATTGATGGCGGCAAGGTGCAGATCAAGGTGCCCGAAGGCGCCCAGACCGGCGAGCGCATGCGCCTGAAACAGAAGGGCATGGTGCGGCTCAATGGCGGCGGCGCGCGCGGCGACATGTATGTGGAGCTGTTCGTGGAGACCCCGCGCAAGCTCACCGAGCGCCAGCGCGAGATCCTGCGCGAGTTCTGTGACATCTCCGGCGAGGGCTGCAATCCCGAAAGCGACGGCTTCCTGCGCAAGGTGCGCCGCTTCTGGGACGATGTGCGCGGCGAAGACCATCCCGACGGGCCGAGGACGGGGGCTTAAGGGCGGCCGCAAGCGCGGGCGGGATACGCTTTCTTCACCGCTTCGGGCGAGGACTTGAGCCTCATGACCTGGTGAGGAGCGCATGACCGACACCCCATTCAAAATCTGCGTCGCCGGCGTGTCCGGGCGGCTGGGCCGCTCCATCGCCCATGAGGTGATCCGCCGGCTCGACACCGTACTGACCGGCGCGCTGGTCAGCGCTGATTCGGTCCATCGCGGGGCCGATGCGGGCGAAATCGCCGGGACCGGCTTTCTCGGGCTGGAGGCGGTAGTGTCGCTGGAAACCGCTTGTGAGGGCGCGGACATGGTGATCGACGCCAGCCTGCCCGATTTCACCGCCGCCATGGCCGGGCGCCTGGCCGCGCGCGGCGGGCCGGGACTGGTGACCGGCGTGACGGGGCTCTCGTCTGAGCAGCAAAAGGCCGTCGAAACGGCGGCGCGCATGATCCCGGTGCTCCAGGCGAGCAATTTCTCGCTGGGCGTGGCGGTGATGGAGCGCCTGCTCGCGGACGCCGCCCGGCTTCTGCCCGCCAGCGAGTTTGATCTGGAAATCGTGGAGACTCATCACCGGCGCAAGACCGATGCGCCCTCGGGCACCGCGCTGATGCTGGGCCGCGCGGCGGCGCGCGCGCGCGGCGAGGCGCTGGAAGACCGGGCCGTCTATGCCCGTCCGCGCACAGGCGGCGCGCGCAAGAGCGGCGAGATCGGGTTCAGCGCGGTGCGCGGCGGCGGCGTGACGGGCGAGCACGAGGCCCGTTTCCTGGCCGCGTTCGAGGAAATCACCCTCACCCACCGCGCGTTTGACCGCTATATCTTTGCGCGCGGGGCCGTGGAGGCCGCGCTTTGGCTGAAGGACCGCCCGGCCGGACTCTATTCCATGCAGGACCTTCTGGGGGCGGCGTGACCGGCGCAGCGCGTCTTTATCATTTCGCCCTCGACCCCGCCTCGCGCCAGGCGCGCCTGGCGCTGGCGGAAAAAGGCGCGGCTTTCGAGCCCGTGCCCGCCTCGCCCTGGGAGGCCGATAGCGCGCTGGCCGCGCTCAACCCGGCCGGCCTGCCGCCGGTGCTGGAGCATGAGGACGAGGGCGGGATGCTGCGCATCTGCGGATCGCGCGCCATTTTGGAATATCTCGAAGAGATCTCGCCCGAGCCTGCGCTCCTGCCCGGCGGGCCGGCCGAGCGCGCCGAGACGCGCCGCCTCATAGACTGGTTTGACCGCAAATATGATGGCGAGGTGAACGCCTGGCTCTTGCACGAGAAGATCGAAAAGCGCCTGCAAGGGCTGGGCGCGCCCGATCCGGCGGCGATCCGGGCGGGCCGCGACGCCCTGCGCTGGCATCTCGATTATGTCGGCGCCCTTCTGGAGACGCGCGAGGGGCTGGCCGGGCCGCGTTTTTCGCTGGCTGATATAGCGGCGGCGGCGCATTTGTCCTGCGCCGATTATCTCGGCGAGGCGCCCTGGGACTCCTGCCCTCCGGCCAAGGCGTGGTATCAACGCATCAAGTGCCGCCCGTCCTTCCGCGCCATCCTGGCCGACCGCCTGCCCGGCCTGGCGCCCGCAGACGGCTATCAGGACCTGGATTTTTGAGGGCTCCAGCAAGGGGGCTTCATACGGCTAGAGAGGGCGGATGAATGTGCAGCCTCTCCATACTGCCTTCCCGGAATCCGCGCAGCGGATATCCGGGACCCATCCCGGCGCATCTGAACCGCTCTGGCGGCGGAGCGGGCTGGTGGATGGATCCCGGCTCTCCCTCCGGTCGGCCGGGAAGACAGTGTGGGCTGACTTTGATGAAGCCACATGACCGCCGCCGCTGAATCCCTCGCCAGCCGCGCCCGCGCCCTCGCGCTGGAGGCCGGCTTCTCCACCGCGCGCATCGCGCGGGCGGACGCGCCCTGGGCGGCGGGGGCGCATTTGCGCGACTTTGTCGCCGCGGGCCGTCACGGCGCCATGGGCTGGATGGAGGAGACGCTGGAGCGGCGCGTCCATCCCACCGCCATGTGGCCGCAGGCGAAATCGGCGCTGGTGGTGGGGCTCGACTACGGGCCCGAGCATGATCCGCTGGAGGCCCTGCAGCGCACGCGCGAGCCGGTGATTTCGGTCTATGCGCAGAACCGCGATTATCACGACCTGATGAAGAAGCGCCTCAAGGCGCTGGCGCGCGCCTTTCACGCCGAGACAGGCGCGGGCGTCAAAGTGTTCGTCGACACCGCCCCGCTGATGGAAAAGCCGCTGGCCCATCGCTCGGGGCTGGGCTGGCAGGGCAAGCACACCAATCTGGTCAGCCGTGAATTCGGCTCCTGGCTGTTTCTGGGCGTCATGCTCACCGAGGCTGATCTGGCGCCCGATGCGCCCGAAACCGATCATTGCGGCTCATGCCGGGCCTGCCTTGATATCTGCCCCACCAACGCCTTTCCGGCCCCCTATCAGCTCGATGCGCGTCTGTGCATCTCCTACCTCACCATCGAGCACAAGGGGCCGGTGGCGCGCCATCTGCGGCCTCTCATGGGCAATCGCATCTATGGCTGTGATGACTGCCTGGCGGTGTGTCCGTGGAACAAGTTCGCCCGCGTCAGCGCCGAGATGGCCTTCCAGCCGCGCGAAAGCCTGACGGGGCTGACCCTGGCGGGGCTCTGCGAGCTCGATGATGCGGGCTTCCGGGCGCTGTTCACGGCGTCTCCGGTCAAGCGCATCGGGCGCGAGCGCTTCGTGCGCAACGTGCTCTATGCGCTGGGCAATTCCGGCGCGGGTGATCTGGCCGATGCGGCGGCGGCGCGTCTTGATGATGAGAGCGCGCTGGTGCGCGGCGCGGCGGTCTGGGCGCTCTCCCGGCTCGATCCTGGGCGCTTCGAGGCCGAGCGCGCAGCGCGGCAGGGCGCTGAAGGCGATCCAGACGTGCGTGAGGAGTGGGCGCTCAGCTCGGCCCCGCCGGGTCCATGATCTGCGGCGGGGGCGCGTCCTCGAATTGCTCGGGCGCCGGCGAGATCACCCGGAACTGACCGCCCTGTATGGTATAGACCGCCAGCGCCCGCTCGATCGTGCCGTCAGGGCGGAAGCGGAACAGCCCGTCCACCCCGTCAAACCCGCTGGGGCGCTCCAGCAGGCTGCGCGGATCCCCGCCCGGCTCCCGCGCCATCATCGCCGCCAGCGCCACGGCGTCATAGCCCAGACCCGCCAGGCGCGAGGGGCGTTCGCCATACATGGACTGAAACACGCTTTCAAAGCGCGCGCGGGCTTCCGGCTCGGGGCCGGCGAACCAGCCATGGGCCAGGGCGGGCTCGCGCACCAGCGCATTATCGCGCCACAGGCCCGTGCCGATGAATTTCACCAGCAGGGGGTCAATGTTTTCAAACACCAGCACCGGCCCCAGCATGCGCAGCCGGTCGCCGCCCTCGGGCAACAGCACCACCTGGAAGGCCGAGCCGGGCGTGGGGGTCCAGTTGGCGCCGCTCATGCGCGCCGCCTCGCGCGGATCCAGCCGCTCCACGCCCAGCCGGGCCAGGCGTCGGGCGGCCTGGGTCATGGAGTCCACCCCGCCTTCATAGAATTCACTGGCCACCAGGCCGGTGCGGAAGCTGCGCTCGATACGGCGCGGCTCAGCGTCCTCCGGCGCCCCGTCGGGCGGGGGGATGGTCACCGTGGAGATTTCCGGCAGCGGGTCGGATCCCAGCCGGGCGGTGATGGTTTGGGCGTAAGCGTCGCGCGCCACCCGGCCATAGGCGGTGTCCGGCGCCACCACGGCGAAGCGGGTTGCACCCTGATCGAGCACATGCTCGGTCACCCGGCGCACCTCTTCCTGGGGCGGAAAGCTCAACAGATAAAGCCCGTCCCCTGCGATGGCCAGATCGGTGGAGAAGGCGATCAGCGGCTTGCGCGCGGCCCGGGCCGCCTCGCCGGCGGCCTCGGCGGCGGCGCTGAACAGCGGTCCGATGATCAGATCGGCGCCATCGGCCAGCGCCGCTTCAGCCGCATCGCGCCCGCCTTCGGCCGTGCCGCGCGTGTCCTTGGGCAGAAGCAGCACGTTATCAGCACCCTGTTCGAACAGGGACAGTTCCGCTGCGCGCAGGATCTGGGAGGCCTCCGAGCGCGCCGCCTCGCTGCGCGCGCCGAACGGCAAGAGCAGGCCCACGCGCAACAGATCGCGCTCGCGCCCGGCCAGATGCGCCGGCGTATAGGCCCGGTCGGTCATCTCCACCGCGGCGACCGCCGGTTCGGGCGGCGCGCCGATCACCGGGCGTACAGGCTCCAGCGGCGTTTGCGCGCCCGGCCCGGCCGCGCCGCAGGCGGACAGCGCCAGCAGCGCGGCGCCCGCCATGATCGCGGTCAGGCTTGGCCGCACGTGCGGAGTGGTGGACACTGGCCCTGTCATGATGCGCATCCCGTCTCGTCTGAGCGCCGTCTGCGCGGCGCGCCCCTGCCGGCCTGAAGCTAACCGCGCGCGCGTTGAGGGGCAACCGCGCGGCGCCCGGGAACGGCGCCCATGAACCGTCCGGCTGGGACACGCAGGGACCGGCGGGCCGCCGAACGCCGGGGCCGGCGCGCCGAGGCGCTGGCCGCACTCTGGCTGCAGCTGACGGGCTGGCGCATTCTGGCCCGGCGCGCGCGCACGGCGGCAGGCGAGCTCGACCTGGTGGCGCGCCGCGGCGATGTGCTGGCTTTCATCGAGGTCAAGGAGCGCGCCACTGTAGAGGCGGGGCTGGAGGCGGTGGGGACGCGCCAGCGTGCGCGCCTGATCCGCGCGGGCTCTCTCTGGCGGGCCCGGCGCGATGATCTGGCCCGCTTGCAGCCGCGCTATGACCTGATGGTGATCGCGCCCTGGCGCTGGCCCTTGCACGTGACCGGCGCGTTTGACGCCGATGCGCCGGGGCTGCGCGATCTGATCTGAGGCGGCGCCCGCCCGCGCCCGCAGGGTGAACAGCGCGTTAACCGCTTTTTCGCGAAGCCGCGCGAGACTGAATTCCGGGGGGAAATGCGCATAGCGCCGGAAGGGTTCACACAAATGCCGCCCAGATTCATGCCATCCAGACCGTTTCTCGTGCTCGCAGCGTGCATATTCATCCTGCCCGCCTGCGCGGCCATGCAGGACCAGCGCTCGGCCGTGCGCCAGGTGGATGACGCCAACGCCTCCATCGCCATCAAGTCGGCGATGCTGCGTGCGGAAGGCTTCGCGCTCTCGGGCGTGGATGTGGAGGTGACCGAAGGCGTGGCGCTGCTGGGCGGGAGCGTCCCGCGCGAGGAAGACCGGGTCTATGCCGAATGCCTGGCCTGGTCCGCCCCGGCGGTGCGCAGCGTGGCCAATCACCTCAAGGTGGGCGAAGGGCGCGGCATGCGCCGGGCGGCGGGGGATGTGTGGATCACCCAGCGCGTGCGCGCGCGCCTGGCCGGGGACGGCTCGGTGCGCTCGGTCAATTACAATATCGAGACCCATCGCGGCGTGGTCTATCTCCTGGGGTTCGCCCGCGACGCCACCGAGCGTGACCGCGCCGCACAGCTGGCCTCGCTGGTGGGCGGGGTGGAGCGGGTGGTGGTGCTGGTGCGCACCGGCGGCGAGGCGCCCGACCTGCCGCCGCGCGGGGAGATGCGCGCGGAGCTGTGCGACGCTGTGGCCCGGGGCGAACCCCTGACGCCGGCGGAAGAATCCGGCGCGCCGGACACAGACGCCGGCACGCCCTGAGGGGGTGAGACCGGGTTAATTTTCCCCCTCGGGTTGACAGGCTCCCGGCTCTGTTCCATTAATGTTCGTGCTTTGATCGCTCCGTGAGGGGCGGGCTGTGGAAAGCTGCGGTGCAGCGCCCACATCTGAAAACACGTTCATTGAACGGAGCGCATGATGAGCTACCGCACCCATTCCGCCGCTTTTGAAGGCGCGCTGGCGCGGCCTGTGGACGTGCAGGTCCAGATCGCAGGCGGTCAGCCGAATTTCATGGTGGTGGGGCTGGGTGACAAGGCGGTGGCCGAAAGCCGCGAACGCATACGCGCGGCCTTCGCGGCCATCGGGCTGGCCCTGCCCAGCAAGCGCCTGATCGTCAATCTCGCCCCGGCCGACCGGCCCAAGGAAGGCGCCCATTACGACCTGCCCATCGCCATGGGCCTGCTGGCGGCCGTGGGCGTCTTGCCGCGCGATGCGCTGGAGGGCCATCTGGTGATGGGCGAGCTGGGGCTGGACGGCTCCATAGCGCCGTGTCCGGGCGCCTTGCCCGCCGCCATGCTGGCCAGCGAGATGGAGCTCGCCTTCATTTGCCCTGAAGCCAGCGGGCCGGAAGCGGCCTGGGCGGGCGGGGATCTGGCCATACTGGCGCCGGGCTCGCTCATCGCGCTGGTCAATCATTTCAAGGGCGCACAGGTGATCGCCCGCCCGGCGCCGGGCGATCTGATCGAGGGCGGTCCGGCGCCCGATCTGTGCGATGTGCGCGGCCAGGAAACCGCCAAACGGTCGCTGGAGATCGCGGCGGCGGGCGGTCATAACCTCTTGATGGTCGGTCCGCCCGGCGCGGGCAAGTCCATGCTGGCGGCCCGCGCGCCGGGCCTGTTGCCGCCGCTGGATGCGCGCGAATTGCTCGAATTGTCCATGATCCAGTCCGTGGCCGGGCTGGTGGAGCGCGGCCGGCTCTCGCGCACCCGGCCCTTCCGCGCGCCGCATCACTCGGCCTCCATGGCCGCCATGGTGGGCGGCGGCTCGCGCATCAGGCCAGGCGAGGCCTCGCTGGCCCATCATGGCGTGCTCTTCCTGGATGAGCTGCCCGAATTTCACCCCCAGGTGCTCGACAGCCTGCGCCAGCCTCTGGAGACCGGAGAGATCGCCGTGGCGCGGGCCAATCAGCGCGTCACTTTTCCGGCGCGTTTCCAGCTCATCGCGGCGATGAATCCCTGCCGCTGCGGCTGGGCCGGCCAGAACGGGCAGGCCTGCGGGCGCGGGCCGCGCTGCGTGGAGTCCTATCAGGCGCGCGTGTCCGGCCCGATGATGGACCGCATCGATCTGCAGATCGACGTGCCGCCGGTGACGCCCGCAGACCTCGCCCTGCCGCCCGCGCAAGAAGGCACGGCGGAGGCGGCGGCCCGGGTCGCCAGGGCGCGCGACGCCCAGACAGAACGCGGCGAGCTCAATGCGCGATTGTCAGGGGAGCTGCTGGACCGCGCCACGGCGCCCGATGCGGCGGGGCGCGATCTGTTGGCCCGGGCCAGCGAGGCCATGGGCCTGACCGCGCGCGCCTATCACCGGGTGCTGCGGGTGGCGCGCACCATCGCCGATCTGGACGGAGCCGGGGGCGTGCGCCGCATTCATGTGGCCGAAGCGCTGAGCGCGCGCCGGGTGCGGTCAGCGCCCCAGGCCGTGTCGAGGCCCGGCATGCCGGCCGCCGCCGCGCCTGCGGGACGGGCCGGATAGGGCCATGGAGCCGGTCACAGGCAGCGATAGGCCGCCTCGATCAGCGCCCTGGCCCGCGCATCGCCCACCAGCACGTCCATCTGGCGGTTCATCACATAGGCGCCCGACAGACCGCGCACCGGATCGGCGAAGGCGCAGCTGCCGCCAAACCCGTAATGGCCCACTGCAGACGGTTCTGGCCCGAAGGCGGCGCTGTCCCGGTTGATCATCACGCCCGCCGCAAAGCTCAGATCAAAGGGCAGCACCCGGTCCGGTCCCGAGATCCGCGGCTTCAGCGCGGCGGCGAGGGTGTCAGCGCCGAGGAAAGTCTCGCCGTCGAGGCGCCCGTTGCAAGCGAAAGGCGCCATCAGCCGGGCCAGCGACAGCGCTGTGGCGTGGGCGTTGGCGGCGGGCAGCTCGGCGCTGCGCCAGGCCGCGGCGCCCCGGCGGCCCGGAGACGCACCCGGGCGCAGGAAGGCGGCGGTCTTTTCCGCATTGATCTTCCCCAGATGGGGCGGGCGCGGCGGCAGGACATGCTCGGCGGCGCGCGCGTGCTCGCTTTCGGGCAGGCCGATATGACAATCAATCGCGCGCGGGCCTGCGATCACCTCGCGCAACAGCTCGCCCACCGTGCGTCCTTCCGGGTCGGCGCGGCGCACGGCGGCGTCGGCCAGCACGCCAAAGCTCAGCGGGTGATAGCCCGACCCCTTGCCCAGCGGCCACATGGGCGCGCGGGCGGCGAAATGGGCTTCCATCTTCTCGCGGTCGAACCAGTCATCGGGCGCGATGTCATCGCCCGGACCGGACAGGCCGGCCTGATGGGACAGCGCCTCGGCAAGCGTCACCGCGCCCTTGCCCTGGGCGGCGAAGTCCGGCCACACCGCGCTCAGCGGCGCGTCATAATCAAGACGCCCCTGATCAACCATCCAGGCCACAACCAGGGCCGTTACCGCCTTGCCGGTGGAGAAGACCGGGACCAGCGTATCGGCGCTCCAGGGCCGGGTGCGGGCCTTGTCGGCCCAGCCGGCGCGCAGATCGCACAGGATCTCCCCGTCACGCATCAGCGCAAAGGCCGCGCCCAGCTCGCCGCGTTCGGCGACATTGTCTTCAAACGCCGCGCGAACCGGCTCGAAGCCGGGCGCCAGCGCGCCATGGACCGTGATGCTCATGGATGCGAGCTAACGCGCGCGCGCGGCCTCTGCAAGCCTTCAGACCCAGATCGCCATGCGCAGGCCCCGGCCATCGCGCGGCGGATCGTCCGGCAGACATATCGCTTGGGCTGCAGCGATGCGCAGGGCGGTCAGCAGGCACAGCCCGGCATCCACCAGGTCATCGGGCCTGGCCTGCCTGGTGTTGAACGGGTGGGGCTCGAACAGGGTGCGCGGCAGGCCGTGCGCCTCCAGAAGCGCCAGCCGTTCGGCCCGGCCTTCGGGCGTGGTCTTGCCGTGTACCGCCGGGGCGCCGGTGAGCACCGCGATCAGGGTTTCGGGGTGGGTCTCGTGCACGCAGCCCTCAAGCTGCGCGGTCATGAGCGCATCGATCTCGCGGATTTTCGAAAACAGGGCGAAGGATTGGGCGGCCACGCCCTTGCCCCCGGCCGCCCGGCTCAGCGCATCGGCTTCCGCCCGGCTGGCGCCCGCGAAGGCGGCGCGCAGGGGCGTAGGGAAGATGGAATTGCGCCGCACGCCCAGACGCTCACGCGCCGCCTGCTCGCACGCCCGCCCCGCCCGGCCATCGGGCAGGGGCTGGTCGGGCAGGCCGATGGGCATGTCCACCGCGATCAGTTGCGCGCCGGTGTCCAGCGCGTCCTGGAAGCGGGCGAAAAGGGCGGTGCGGGGCGGTTCAAGGGCGTTGAGATCATAAAACACCCCGGCCCAGCCGCCCGGCGCGCCGTCCAGTCCCAGCGCATAGGCGGGCCGCGCCGCACGCCCGGTGCGCGCATGGGTAAAGGGCATGGGCCGGAAGACAGCGGGCGCCTCCAGCGTCTCGCGGGAGATCGCCAGCGCCCGATCGCCTGCAGGGGTATGGGCCAGCACATGGCTGACCCGCCCGGCGGCGGCGCGCGCGGCGTCGGTCCAGCTCGCGCCGGCCAGCTGTGCGGCGAGCGCGCTGGCGGCGAACAGATCACCCGTCCCGTTGGGCGCGCGCCCGCCCGGCGCGGCGTCCGGGGTTTCCAGATGCACGCAATCGCCGGGCTCAATGGCGAGCATGCCGATGGCGCCGTCGCGCGCCGGGGCCGAGGTGACAAGGGCGGCGGGCGCCAACGCACGGGCGGCGGCTTCAGCGCCCTCCCGGCTGGTGATGGCGCGTCCGGCCAGCCAGGACAGCTCATAGAGATTGGGCGTGATGATGTCGGCGAGCGGGACGATCTCCTCGGCCAGCGCCCGGGCGGCGTCGCGGCGCAAGTACAGCCCGGCATCGCGCCCGTCCGGCGCGCCGTCACCCAGAATGGGGTCCGCCATCACCAGAACGCCCGGATTGACGGCGCGGGCTGCGCGGATGAAGTCCGCCGCCGCCCGGGCCTGACCCGGGCTGGCGATATAGCCGGTGAGGATGGCGCGGGCGCGTTGCGGCGCGCCGGTGGCCTTGAGCGCGTCCAGAAGGCTCGCAAAGGCCGCGTCGTCCATCACCGCGCCGCCGGGCGCGCCAAGGCCGGGATGGCGGCCGAAACTGACCGTGGGCGCCAGGCAGGTTTCGATCCCGGCGCCATGCAGCACGCGCACGCTCAAACTCCCGCCCACCGGGCTGCCGGCCAGCTGCGAGCTGATCACGATCACCGGACCGGCGGGGCCGGAGGGTGAGGACGGGTGCGGGGGGAGGCTGGCGCGGCTCATCGCCCTCTTGTAATCCTGACAAGGATGACTGGCGAGGCGTTCTCCCCACCCGCGCGGCTGCGCTCGGCGCTTTATGTGCCCGGCGACAAGCCGCGCGCGATTGCAAAGGCGCAGGATCTCGGCGCGGACGCGCTGATCCTGGATCTCGAAGACGCCGTTGCGCCCGAGGCCAAGCATGCAGCGCGCGCTGCGGCGCCGGACGCCATCACGGCGTTTCGCAAGGCGGGCGCCTATAGCGTTCTGCGCATCTGCGCGCCGGGCGAAACCGGCCATGAGGCCGATCTGGCCTGCGCCGCCGCCGCCCGCCCTGATGCGGTCCTTGCCGCCAAGGCCGAGGATGCCGGCGCGCTCGCGCAAGTGCGCCAGCGCCTGCAATCACAGGGCTGGAGCGGCCCGCTCTGGCTGATGATCGAAACCCCTTTGGGGATGTATCTCGCCGACCGGATGGCGACCGATCGTTCGCTCGTTCACGTGCTGGGCGCCAGCGTAATGGTGGCCGGGAGCAATGATCTGGCCGAGGGCCTGCGCCTGCCTGAAGGCGCGGGGCGGCGCGCCGCGCTGCTCCCTCATCTCTCCCGGCTGGTGCTGGCGGCCCGCGTGGCGGGGCTTGGCGTGCTGGACGGGGTATGGAACGCCTATGGTGATGAAGACGGCTTCAGGGCCGAGGCTGCGGAAGGCCGGGCCATGGGATTTGACGGCAAGACGCTGATCCACCCGTCCCAGGCCGGGCCCTGCCACGACGTGTTCGCCCCCTCGCCGGACGAGATCGCGCGGGCGCGCGCCATCATCGCCGCCTTCGCCGCGCCGGGCGCCGCCGGGCGCGGGGCGCTGGCGTTTCGAGGCGGCATGATCGAGCGGCTGCATCTTGACGCTGCGCGGCTGACGCTGGCCGCCGCCGGGCTGGACCCGGACCAGGCACACACAGGAGAGAGCTGATGGAATTCTGGCACAATCCGCGCTGTTCAAAATCGCGCCAGGCGCTGGCCCTCCTGCGCGAGCGCGGGGTGGAGCCCGATGTGCGCGCCTATCTCGACGCCCCGCCCACGGCGGATGAATTGCGCCGGCTGGTGGCCGCGCTGGATCTGGCCAGCGCTCATGATCTCATGCGCACCGGCGAGGCCGAGTACAAGGAGCGCGCCCTGTCGGCCTCGTTGGATGAGGAAACCCTGATCGCGGCCATGGCCGAAGCCCCGCGCCTGATCGAGCGCCCGGTGCTGATCGCCGGCGCGCGCGCCGTGATCGGACGCCCGCCCGAACGGGTGCTGGCGCTGATCTGAGCGCCTAGCTGTCCAGGAAGCTGCGCAGCTTGCGGCTTCGGCTGGGCGTCGCAATTAAACTTTAGCCTTGAGGATTCCTTCGCCCTGGCATTTTTCAACCTGTCTTATCAAGCGCCCTTGGGCGCTCAGGTGCGCTTCATCTCCCATGAAGACGAGAGTTTCGGCTAGGAAGGCGAAGACCTCAGCCTAGGAATTCGCTTTAAATCGGCGTTACGGATTTAGGTCGATGCTACCACTAGTATTGATAGCTCAATATATTGCCAGTGAATTTTTAGGGGTCAATTTTTACGATTTCCGGGTTTCACTGCGCACTCAAACACATCATTCTCTGTCAGTATATGCATGTAATCGACAAATTGGAGATTTTCGATGTCGAGGCCATCTGCATCAGCGGCACTGGCAAGCCTGACTTCGAAGGCTTCCATTTTCTCAATGATTATCTTGTGGCCGTATAGCGCCCTATCCGCCGCGCAGTCCTTGGCTAGGAAATCACGGATATGCTTGCAATAAAGGTCCGAGCGTCCGTCATAGGCATGAAAATCGCTGCCAGCCATATCTGACAGAAAGCGTTGATATTCATAGGCTTTTTCGTGCAGCACCATGGCCTTTTTGGCCTCGTGCTCCGATCCGCCAAAATGGCGCGCCGCCACGAACAATCCCAGTTCAAATGGCATATTGAACCGGATGTCCTCTCCAGTCTTTGCGCGGCAGAGATCGTGGACAGACAGGCGGCATTGGTCGATCAGTCCCAGGATTCCTGTGACTCTCTGTGCTGCAGCGTCACCGAGCTCCCAAGCACAGCGAGGAGTATAGCCGCATGCAAATATCGTAAAGGCTGCAAGGTAGAAAAGCTGCCTGTAGTTCTCATCAAATGGACAATTTATAAATACGAACTTATTTTCGGAAATTCCGTTCATAAATCAACTTCCCGCGCCCACGAGCCTGATAAGGGTTTATAGATGGACGCCCGGAAAGCTTCTTGACCGGCAAGCTGGCGAATTTGGCGTCTATTGACTGATAACGCCCGCGATACTTGCGAACCAGCGCAACCTTTCCATCTTCAAAAGTTACACGATAGATGATGCCAAGGTGGGGATCATGCCGAACACGTTCGACCTTTGCGACTTTTCGCATGCGCTCGGCAACAACAGCAGCAGCGCTCGAGGGCTTTTGATGCTCAAACATAGACGTCACTTTCATGTTCCCATATGACGCGATTCAGTAATGGGGCGCAACTGTAAATTCTTCGTGTTCACCCTAACTATCCAAAAAGCTCCTCAGCTTGCGGCTCCGGCTGGGGTGTTTGAGCTTGCGCAGGGCCTTGGCCTCGATCTGGCGGATGCGCTCGCGCGTCACCGAGAATTGCTGGCCGACCTCTTCGAGTGTGTGATCGGTGTTCATGCCGATGCCGAAGCGCATGCGCAGCACGCGTTCTTCACGCGGGGTGAGGCTGGCGAGGACCAGCGTGGTGGTCTCGCGCAAATTCGAGTGGATCGCCGCATCGATGGGTAGAACCGCGTTCTTGTCCTCGATGAAATCGCCCAGATGGCTGTCTTCCTCGTCCCCGATGGGGGTTTCCAGGGAGATGGGCTCCTTGGCGATCTTCATCACCTTGCGCACTTTTTCCAGCGGCATGGAGAGCTTTTCGGCCAGCTCCTCCGGGGTCGGCTCGCGGCCGATCTCGTGGAGCATCTGACGGCTGGTGCGCACGATCTTGTTGATCGTCTCGATCATGTGGACCGGGATGCGGATGGTGCGCGCCTGGTCGGCGATGGAGCGGGTGATGGCCTGCCGGATCCACCAGGTGGCGTAGGTGGAGAATTTATAGCCGCGCCGGTATTCGAACTTATCGACCGCCTTCATCAGGCCGATATTGCCCTCCTGGATCAGATCTAGGAATTGCAGGCCGCGATTGGTGTATTTCTTGGCGATGGAGATCACCAGGCGCAGATTGGCCTCCACCATCTCCTTCTTGGCGATACGCGCCTCGCGCGCGCCCTTCTGGACGGTGGCGACGATGCGGCGGAAATCATCCACCGGCACGCCTGATTCCTGGGCCAGCGACGAAATCTCGTCGCGGATCACGCCGGCTTCCTTGGCTTCGCGTTCGACAAAGCGCGTCCAGGCCGCCGAGCGCCCGGCCATGTCCTCGATCCAGGCCGGGTCAAGTTCGTGACCCTGATAGGCGGCCAGGAAATCGGTGCGCGCCACGCCATGGGCCTCGGCCATGCGCAACAGCTTGCCTTCCAGGCCCACCAGGCGCTTGTTGATGGCGTCCAGCTGCTCGACCAGCGCCTCGATACGCGCATTGTTCAGGTGCAGCGAGTTGAGATTGGCCACGATGCGCTCGAACACGCCCTCATAGGTCTCGCGGTCCTTCTTGGACAGGTCCTTGCCCTCCAGGCGCAGGCCCACCAGCTTGTCCTGCAGGCGGCGGAAGGCGTCGAAGTCAGAGGCGATGGCGTCCAGCGTGGCCATCACGCCGTCGCGCAGCTCGGCCTCCATGGCCGCCAGCGACATATTGGCGCCGTCATCCTCGTCATCCTCGTCCTCGCTTTCGCGGGCCGAGGCGCCGTCCTCGCTCTCGCCGTCCTTGGCGCTTTCACCCTCTTTGGCGCTGTCGCCGCCCCGGGCCTTGTCTGCGCCGGCTGTGCGGGCCTCGCCGCCAGCGGGCGCTGCGGCGCTGTCTTCGCCCTCGCCGTCCGCGTCCTCGTCTTCGGTTTCGCCCGCGGCTTCGGCGCGCACCCCGCCCAGCGTGGCGTCCAGATCGATAATGTCGCGCAGCAGCACCTGACCGGTCTGCAGCTCGTCGCGCCAGACCATGATGGCTTCAAAGGTCAGCGGGCTCTCGCACAGGCCGCGGATCATGGCGTTGCGGCCGGCCTCGATGCGCTTGGCGATGGCGATCTCGCCCTCGCGCGAAAGCAGTTCCACCGAGCCCATCTCGCGCAGATACATGCGCACGGGGTCGTCGGTGCGGTCCTGGGCCGAGGTGGTGTTCTGGCCGGCAACCTCGGACTTGGTTTTCTTGGCCACGGCGCGCGGGCGCGCCTCTTCATCCTCGTCCTCGCCGTCCTGCGGCGCGGCGTCGTCGGCTTCGAAATCCTCTTCGGAGTCCACCACCGTAATGCCCACTTCAGACAGCTGGGCCAGGATGTCCTCGATCTGCTCGGAGCTGTACTCCTCGCTGGGCAGCACCTTGTTGAGCTCGTCATGGGTGACGTAACCGCGCTTCTTGGCGGTCTTGATCATCGCCTTGACGGTGGAATCGGTCAGATCAAGCAGCGGCCCGTCCTGGGTCTCGGCGGGCGCTTCGGCGGTGTCGGCGGCGGCTTTCGTCATGCGGCGGCGGGCTCCCAGAGGGCGGCTTACAGCGCGGCTGTCGCGCGCTAACGCAGTTTGCCCCGCCGCACGGCGGCGAGGCAGGATTTGAAGGCGTCAGGATCGCCGCTGTTGAACGCATCCTCAAGGCGGGCGCGATCCTCGGCTTTACGGACGTCGTGCGCAACTTGCTCCATATAGGAAGCCGACAGCCTGCGCCAAGCCTCGGCGCGGCTGCGGGCGTCCGATTCCTCACCGCCAAGAGCCGCGCGCGCGGCGGCCCGGTCGGCGGATAAACGCGCCAGAGCGCCCGTCATGCCGCGTGCGGCGAGTCGGGCGCCCAGCCCCTCTTCCGGCGAAAA
Source organism: Alkalicaulis satelles (assembly GCF_008630495.1). Lineage (GTDB taxonomy): Bacteria > Pseudomonadota > Alphaproteobacteria > Caulobacterales > Maricaulaceae > Oceanicaulis > Oceanicaulis satelles. The sequence goes on along the minus strand of NZ_VWOJ01000002.1, from coordinate 548,861 downwards.
CGCCGGATCGAGGCAGGCGTCTAGAACCGCGTCCCTAAGGCTGTCAAGCGGTCCGAAGTCCAGCTCTGCGAGAGTTTCGGCTTCGCTGCAGGCGATTTCGGGGAATTCGACAGCCCCGGCGAGCAGTTGGCGGGCCAGGGGCGCGGCGCGCTCCGGGCGCGGCTTGCGCGCCGCCTCCACCAGGTCGCGGCTGGGGGCGGCGGGCGGCTGATACTCGCCGGCGCGCCGCCCAGATCCGCCGCGCCGGGCGGGCGTGCGGGCGAACAGCGTATTGAGCCGGGCGTCGAACTCGGCGCGGTATTCGGCGCGCACGTCAGGGTCGGCGATGCGCGCGCACAGGGCGCGCAGGCGCTTGCGGAAGGCGGCGCGCCGGTCGGGATCGTCCAGCGGGCCGGCCTGCACCTCACGCTCCCACAAGACATCAATCAGCGGGCGGGGCTTGGCGAGCGCTGCCTGCAGGGCCTCGGGCCCCTTGTCGCGCAACAAATCGTCGGGGTCCGCTCCGTCAGGCAGGAACACAAAGCGCAGCGTCTTGCCCGGCGCCAGCAAAGGCAGGGCGCGATCGGCGGCCAGCGCCGCGGCGCGCTGACCGGCGCCATCGCCATCCAGGCACACCACCGGCTCGCCGCCCGCGCGCCAGAGCAGCGCCATCTGGTTTTCCGTCAGCGCCGTGCCCAGCGGCGCCACCGCATGGGCGAGCCCGGCGCGGGCGAACGCGATCACGTCCATATAGCCTTCGGCCACAATGAGGCCGCCGGCGCCGGATTTGGGATCGTTCGCCGCCGCGCGCGCCTCGCGATAGCGGTACAGGGTCGAGCCCTTGTGGAACAGGGCGGTCTCGGGCGAGTTGAGATATTTGGCGCGCTGATCCTTGGACAGGGCGCGCGCGCCGAAGGCGGTCAGGCGCCCGCGCGGATCGCGGATGGCGAATGTGATGCGTCCGCGGAACCGGTCATAGGCCTCGCCGCCATCATCGGGCGTAATGATGAGCCCCGCCGTCTGCAGATCGCTGACGCTGGCGCCTTTCTGCATCAGCGCCTGGGTCAGGCCCCGGCGCTGGTCCGGCGCGAAGCCCAGCTCGAAGCGTTCGCAGTCTGCGGGCGTGAGGCCCCGGCTTTCCAGATAGGCGCGCGCATGGGCGCCCGCCGGGCTTTGCAGCTGGCGCGCAAACCAGGCATGGGCGGCCTCCATCCAGTCCAGCGCGCGCTGGCGGCGGGCCTCGCGTTCGGGATCGGCGGGCTGATCCCGGGGCACGTCCAGCCCGGCCTCGCGGGCCAGCGCCTCGACGGCCTCCATGAAGCTCAGCCCTTGGGTCTTTTGCAGCCAGGTGAAGATGTCGCCATGTTCCTGGCTGGCGAAGCAATGATAGAAGCCCTTCTCGTCATTGACGAAAAACGAGGGCGTACGCTCTTTCTTGAACGGCGAGAGCCCGGCGAACTCACGGCCCTGACGCTTGAGCGCCACCGTCCGGCCGATCAGCTCGGACGGGCGGATGCGCGCCTTGATCTCGTCGATGAAACCGTCGGGTATCGCCATGCCTGCCGCCGCTTGCTCTGGCCCAGTATACGCCCGCGCGGGGGCGAGCGCATCCGCGCCGGGTGCGTCAGGACGCGTTTTGCAACAGGGCGCGGATCTCCTTGCCTGCGCGGGAGAAATCCATACGCCCGGCATAGCGCTCTTTCAGGGCGCCCATGCATTTGCCCATATCCTTGAGGCCCTCGGCGCCCAGCTCGTCCACCACAGTGCGGGCCGCTTCAGCGATGGCCTTGCCGTCCATGGGTTCGGGCAGATAGGCGCGTACGATTTCCGCCTCGCGGCGCTCGCGCTCGGCCAGATCGAGCCGTCCGGCGGTCTCGTAAACGCCTGCGCTCTCCTCGCGCTGTTTGACCAGCTTTTGCAGCAGGGCGAGGATTTCCTCATGCCCGCAGCCCTCGCAGCGGTCCTCGGCGCGCGCGGCGATATCGCGATCCTTGATGGCCGCCTGGATCAGGCGCAGGGTCGACAGGCGCACCTCGTCGCGCGCGCGCATGGCGTCCTTGAGGTCGTGGGTGATCTGCTCACGCAGGGTCATGTAAGCGTGTCCGATTTGCGGGTGGCCTGCATATGGCGGCCAAGCCCTTGAAAACCTTGGTGTTCATGCCGGTCAGCCATGCTTGACCGGGGCGCCGTGCGCGCGTAGGTTCCGCGCGTTTGTCCGCGAGGGCGTCCGTCCTTGCGCATCCGGTCGCGGAGGCGGTGAGGTATGGCATCAGCGGTCGAGAATCAAGACCTCAGCACGACTGGCGCGGACGGGGCAGGCCATGCTGGCGCCAGCGCGGCCCTGGTGCTGGCTGACGGCACGGTGTTCTACGGCCAGGGCGCGGGCGCGTCGGGCATGGTCACCGGCGAGCTGTGCTTCAACACAGCCATGACCGGCCATCAGGAAATTCTCGCCGATCCGTCCTATGCCGGCCAGATCGTGTGCTTCACCTTCCCCCATGTGGGTAATGTGGGCGCCAATAGCGAGGACGAGGAAGCCGCCAGCGATCCGGCGCGCCAGGCCGCCGTGGGCATGGTCTCGCGCGCAGCGATCACGCCGCCGGCCAATTGGCGCGCCGCCCAGAGCTTTGATGAATGGCTGGCCGCGCGCGGCATCGCCGCCATCACCGGGGTGGACACCCGGGCCATCACGCGGCGCATCCGCGAGACCGGCATGCCCCTGGCCGCTATCCAGCACGCGCGCGACGGCAAGCTGGACATTGCCGCCCTCAAGGCCCTGGCCGCCGGCGCGCCGTCCATGGAAGGGCGCGAGCTGGCCCGCCCGGTCTCGCGCACCGATATCGCCGACTGGGACGAGGCGGGATGGGACTGGCCTGCAGGCCATATGGCCGGGCCGGAGAACGGCCCGCTGGTGGTGGTGCTCGATTACGGGGTTAAGGCCAATATCCTGCGCCGGCTGGTGAGCGCGGGCGCTCGGGTGCGCGTGGTCCCCGGCTCCACCCCGGCCGCTGACGTGCTGGCGCTCAAGCCGGCGGGCGTGGTGGTCTCCAACGGGCCGGGAGATCCGTCGGCCACAGGCGAGTATGCGCTGGAGACGCTGCGCGGCGTGATCACGGCGGGCGTGCCGGTGCTGGGCATTTGCCTGGGCCATCAGATGCTGGCGCTGGCCATCGGGGCGAAGACCGTGAAAATGGCCCAGGGCCATCACGGCGCCAATCACCCGGTCAAGAATATCGAAACCGGCCAGGTCGAGATCGTGTCCATGAACCATGGCTTCGCCGTGGACCGCGACAGCCTGCCTGCAGACGCGGTGGAGACCCATGTCTCGCTGTTTGACGGCTCCAATTGCGGTTTCCGCCTGACCTCGAAGCCGGTCATGGCCGTCCAGCACCACCCCGAAGCCAGCCCCGGCCCCCAGGACAGTTTCGGCGTGTTTGACCGGTTTGTGGGCGGGCTGCGCTAACCGGGCGTCAATTATCCTGTCATCGCACGGCCTTGGCTGGCGCACTATTCGTTTGGCGCGCGCGCCGGGCCGGGCTAGCCTTGGATGTGACAGGGGCGCAATGCGCGCGGGCGAGGGGCCGCGGCGCTGACCGGAGACAGAATATGACCCGTTCAAGAAAGCTGCGCCATGCACTGATGGCGGCTGTGTTCACCGCTGCGGCCGCAGTCGTGGTGACAGGGTGTGGCGGCGGGGGCGGCGCGTCCGGTCCCATCACCAGTCCCACGCCGCCCCCTCCGCCGCCTCCGCCACCGCCACCTCCGCCTCCCCCGCCACCGCCGCCTCCGCCGCCATCGGGCAATCCGGCGGATTTCGAAACCGCAGAATACAATCGCCAGTACGGGCTGGGCCTGATCAACGCCTCCACGGCCTATGCCGAAGGGGCGACGGGTGAGGGCATAATCGTGGCGGTGGTCGATACCGGCATTGTTCAGGATCATCCCGAATTTACCGGGCGCATAGATCCCAATAGCCGCGACATCGTCGGTTCACGTGATGATCTTGAGGATATTGACGGTCACGGCACGGGCGTGGCCGGCGTCATTGCGGCCAACAAGAACAATATTGGCGGCCATGGCGTGGCTTTTCAGAGCACGATCCTGGCCTTGCGTGCGGACACGCCGGGCACGTGCGAAGATGACGATCCCGATGATGGCGGCTGCCGGTATTCCGACGCCAATATCGCCGCAGCCATTGACTATGCCGTGGCCAATGGCGCGCGGGTGATCAATCTGTCACTGGGCCGGGATGTGGGCGCCACTGACGCGCTCACCCAGACCTTCGCCGCCATGCGCCGGGCGGCGCAGGCGGGCATTTTCATGGTCATCTCCGCAGGCAATGACGGGGATGATGAGGATAAGGACGCCAGCAATCCCAATTTCCCGGCGAATTTCGCCATCCGGGCGGATTCACTGGGCTTCGCCGTCGCTGTCGGCGCGGTGGGCTGCCCGGGCCAGCCCCAGGGCGGCTGCGAACCCGGTGAGACGGTGCTCACCAATTTCTCCAACCGGGCGGGCGATTCGGCGGCTGCGTTTCTGGTGGCCCCGGGCCGCAGCATATTGACGCCCTTCCTGGATTCTGAAGAGGGCAATCCGCAGCTGGCGCGCTATTCGGGCACCAGCTTCTCCGCGCCGCATGTGGCCGGCGCGCTGGCGCTGCTATTGCAGGCCTTCCCCAATCTGCAGGGCAATGAAGCGCTCCAGATCCTGTTCGAAACCGCGCTCGATCTCGGTGAGCCGGGGGTTGACGAGATTTACGGGTGGGGCCTGATCGATCTGGCCGCCGCCTTCCAGCCTGTGGGCAATTCCTCGGTGAGCTTCGCGACGGGTGAAGCCGTGCCGCTGGGCGCGCTGTTGCAGGCGCCGTCCGGGCCTTACGGCGACTGGATGTGGCGCAGCGGGCTGGTGGACGGCGCAGTTCTGCGCGACAGGTTCCGCCGCCCGTTCCGCTTTGATGCGGCCCGGCCGGAGACCGGCGCCATCGACGGCGCCATGGACGCCATGGAAAGCGCGGCCGCGGCCAGTCTCGCCCGGACCGGCGTGACGCGCGCCGGCCCCGCCCAGGTGATGATGCGCATGACGCCTGACCGGCCCCATGCCCTGCGCAACCTGCCTGAAGAGCTCTACCACGCTCAGCCCGATCTGTCCTTCTCCTTCCGCCAGGGCGGGCTGAACCTGCAGGCGGGCCGCGGTTTCGCCGCGCCGTCGCCGGCGGGCGGAGCGGGGATGTCGGTGCTCTCCGAGACCCAGTTCTCCGGCGCGCTGGCGCGTCTGACCAGTCAGCGCGACTGGGCGGCGATCAGCTATGACGTGGCGGCCATGGGCGGCGCGCTGGGTTTCCATGTGCGCGCTTCGGGCGGGGAGGCTTCAGCCTTCCAGGCCACGGCCCTGACCTATACCCGCGAGGGCCAGACATTCGGTTTCGAGACCGGCTCGGGCCGGGAGAATCACCGCGCGCTGGGCGGCTTCCTGGCGGCGCGCTTCGGCGAGCAGGACGGATCGGACACGCGCTTCGTGGCCGGGCTGTGGTCCGGCGCCCTGCCCCTGGGCTGGCGCGGCGCGGCGCGTGTCGAGCACATTACGGGCGAGCTGAGCCTGCCCCTGGCGCTGCAGCGCGAACAGGCCCTGGGCGCGAGCGCCTGGAGCCTGGGCGCGGACCGGGCGCTGGCGGGCGGCCGGTTCGGACTGACGCTGGCCCAGCCGCTGCGCGTGGAGCGCGGGGCGGTGTCGGCGCTGGTGCCGGTGCTGGTGGACGAGGACGATGTGACGGTGTTCGAGCGCCGCCATGCCAGCCTGGCCCCGTCGGGCCGGGAGATCTCCATGGAGGCCGCCTGGCGCGTGCAGCTCAGCGATGAGGCCGTGGCCAGCTTCGCTGCGCGCCTGACCCGCGAACCCGGCCATATCGCCGGCGCCCGCCCCGAAGGCCTGCTCTGGGCGGGGGTCAGGACGCGGTGGTAGGCGGAGCTTCCAGCCCTGTTAAATCGGGCAAATGGGCTTTAGCGCGCCCTGCCCGCGGTGTGGATTGCCAGACCGGGGGGAATTGGTGAAATTGCGGCGCATGGGTGTTCGTTTGGATCAACCCTATCTTACGACTGTCCGTGCGGCGCCTGTCGCTGGTGTGACAGGCTGGGCGCGCGCGCTCACGGCCCTCCCTTTTGGACGTCTGCGGTGACCTGCGCTCCATACTTCAGGTGGCGAGCCCGCGCCCTGGCGTCAGACTGCGTGTCGTGGATCGGACGGCATGTGCTACCTGGCAAAGCCGTCCTCGCATGTGCAACCGGGTACTCTTTCGAACAGCTCGCCGTGTTCCTGCACACGCTGCGTGCGCATCATGACGGCCCTATCGGGCTTGTTGTCCATAATGATGAGGCGTTGCTGGCAAGGCTGGACGAGCTGGCAATTGACGTCATGATTGTGCCGCGGTCGCGATGGAATGAACCGCACATTGTCGTGCAGCGCATCGCCTTTGCGGCGGCTTTCATAGAGCAGAGGCCGGAATGGACGCATGTTTTCATGTGCGACAGCCGGGATGTCGCCTTTCAGCGCAGCCCGTTTGAGGACCCTCTTCAAGGAGAGCTGGAAGCACATATCGAGCGCGAGGTTGGCGTCTTGAGCGATCATGCGGCGACCAGCAAGTGGATACGGCGCTGTTTTGGAGCCGACATTCTAGAACGCATTCACCACAGACCTGCGCTGTGTGCCGGGACAATGCTGGGCACACGCAAGGGCATGCTTCAAATTTGCGCCGCGATGGAATTCCTGATGGCCATACCCCGCTATTCGGTCGGCGGTAGTTTTGGAGCCGATCAAGCGGCATTCAATGTTGCGATACATCTTGGGCTGATCGATGCGGATATTGCCGAAAATTACGGGCGCGTGGCCACGGTGGGCGCGACGGCCCCGCAATTGACGGCGGCGGCCGGTGAGCCTCTTGCGCGCCCGGATGGCTTCGTCCCGGCTGTCATTCATCAGTATGACCGGCATCAGCAGATTTTGGCCCATCTGGAAGAGACTAGCGGAACCCGCTTCGTCGATGGCGGCAAGCAGCAGACAATTGGCAACCGCCTGAAAAGATTGTTGACCTCTGTGAGGTATAGGCTGCCGGAGCTGAGGTAGGATGTCGCACCATATTGGACCCAACCCGCCATGCCAGCCTGGCCCCGTCGGGCCGGGAGATCTCCATGGAGGCCGCCTGGCGCGTGCAGCTCAGCGATGAGGCCGTGGCCAGCTTCGCTGCGCGCCTGACCCGCGAACCCGGCCATATCGCCGGCGCCCGCCCCGAAGGCCTGCTCTGGGCGGGGGTCAGGACGCGGTGGTAGGCGCGCTCACGGCTCCCCGCGTCCTGCCTGCGGGTGCTTTCCGCGTTTGTGCGGATCGCGCTAGCATGCAGCCTGGACAGGTCATGATCGACGGGAGCAAGCAATGACGGGACGGGCAGGCTGGTCGCGCCGGGGCGTAATGGCGTCATCGCTGGCGCTGGCGGGCGCCGCGGCGTGCGGGCCGCGCGGCGGGGAAGAGGCTGACCTCCTGCGCGTGGCCATTGATGGCGAGCCCGACAGCCTGGACCCCATCAAGGGCCAGTTCGCGTCCGCGGCGCTGATGTACAAGCAGCTCCATGCCCCGCTGACCGAATACTCGCCTTCGGGCGGGCTGGCGCCGGGGCTGGCTGAATCCTGGCGCAGCGCGGATGCGCGCAGCTGGACCTTCAAGCTGACCCCGGGCCTGATGTGGTCGGACGGGGCGCCCATCACATCGGATGATGTGGTCTGGACCGCCCGGCGGGCGGTGGACCCGCGCACGGGCTTTGCCGATCTGGGCGATTTCTTCGCGGTGATCGGCGCGCGCGAGGCGCTCCTGGGCCAGATCCCGCCCGACCAGATCGCCGTCAGCGCCCCGGACGACACCACCGTGGTGTTCGAGCTCGACCGCCCGGTGAGCCTGTTCCCGGTGCTGATGCGCGAGTTTTATCCGCTGCCGCGTCATGCCGTGGAGGCCCGGCCCGATGACTGGACGCGTGCGCGCCACTGGGTCGGGGCGGGGCCTTACGTGCTGGCCGAGCAGGGCGCGCTCACCTGGCGGCTGGAGAAAAACCCCAATTTCGCCGGCGCGGCGGGGGTGCGCATCAAATCCATCCGGGTGGATGTGATCGATGATGCGGCGGCGCGCGCGCGGCGGTTCCGGGCGGGCGATTATGATCTCGCCGACCGGCCGCCAGGCGACCAGATCGGCCTTTTGCGCGAGCGCGTGGGCGCCCAGCTGCGCAGCTTCCCGGCGCCGATCCTCACCTATATCAAGGTCAATTGCGCCAGCCCCCGCCTGCGCGATGCGCGCGTGCGCCGGGCGCTGAGCCTGGCCATCGACCGGGACCATATCAATACCCATTTCTTCCATGGCGAGGCGCGCCCCGCCGCGCTGGTGATCCCCGATCCCGAGGCGCCGTCTCCGGCGCCAGACCCCGATCAGGCGCGCGATCTTTTGGCCCAGGCCGGGCACGGGCCGGACAACCGCCTGCGCGTCACACTGCGCGCAACGGCCGGGGACCGCGACCGGGTGGCGCTGGCCATCATTGATGACTGGCGGCGTGCAGGCGTGGACGCCGAGCTCTTGTCCACCTATCCGCTGGATCTCTACGCGGCGGTGGATGGCGGTGATTATGACCTGGCGCTGGCGCGCTATGACCGCGGGCTGAAGACCGATCCCGACTTCATGCTCCAGCCCTTCGCCCGGGAAGGCTTCGCCGACAACACCAATTGGGAGGGCGGGCGCCGGCCCGAATTTGACCGGCTGATGGGCGCAGCGCGCGGCGAGCTGGATCGCGCCGCCCGCGCCGCCCTGCACCGCGAGGCCGAAGCCGAGTTGCTCGCTGACATGCCCAATATCCCGCTCCTGCACGAGCGCGCCTGGTGGCTGGTGGGCCCGCGCGTGCGCGCCCGAGACGACATCCCGCCGCATCTGTGGCGCGATTTGCGGCTGGGGTAGGGGCGCCCCTGTAAACCGGCACTCGCCAAGCGGGTCCGCAGGCGCTAGACACGGATTTCAGCGACCGAACCCGCGCCGCATGCTCCTCCCGGACCGCTCCGGGGGCCGGGCGTGCGCGCGCCTGACGTGAAAAGGCCTCCCCCATGCCCAGACGCACTGATATCCAGTCCATCCTGATCATCGGCGCCGGGCCTATCGTGATCGGTCAGGCCTGCGAGTTCGACTATTCCGGGGTGCAGGCGGTCAAGGCGCTGAAAGAAGAGGGCTACCGGGTCATTCTGGTCAACTCCAACCCGGCCACCATCATGACCGATCCGGGCCTGGCCGACGCCACTTATGTGGAGCCGATCACGCCGGACATGGTCGCCAAGGTGATCGAGAAGGAGCGCCCGGACGCGCTTCTGCCCACCATGGGCGGCCAGACCGCGCTCAATTGCGCGCTGGAGCTGGACCGGCGCGGCGTGCTGGAGCTGTTCGGGGTGGAGATGATCGGCGCCAAGGCCGATGTCATCGACAAGGCGGAAAACCGCGAGCGCTTCCGCAACGCCATGGATTCCATCGGGCTGGAAAGCCCGCGTTCGCGCACCGCCCATACCCTGGCCGAAGCCGAGATCGTGCTGGAGGAGCTGGGCCTTCCGGCCGTGATCCGGCCCTCCTTCACCATGGGCGGCACGGGCGGGGGCATCGCCTATAATATCGAGGAATTTCGAGAGATCGTCGCCTCGGGCCTGTACAACTCGCCGGTCACCGAAGTGCTGATCGAAGAAAGCGTGGTCGGCTGGAAGGAGTTCGAGATGGAGGTGGTCCGCGACCGCGCGGACAATTGCATCATCGTATGCTCCATTGAGAATATCGATCCCATGGGCGTGCATACCGGCGATTCCATCACCGTGGCGCCGGCCCTGACCCTCACCGACAAGGAGTTCCAGCGCATGCGCTCGGCCTCCATCGCGGTGCTGCGCGAGATCGGGGTGGAGACCGGCGGCTCCAACGTGCAGTTCGCGGTCAATCCCGCGGACGGGCGCATGGTGGTGATCGAGATGAACCCGCGCGTGTCGCGCTCCTCGGCGCTGGCCTCCAAGGCCACCGGCTTTCCCATTGCGCGCGTCGCAGCCAAGCTGGCGGTGGGCTATACGCTCGACGAGATCGATAATGACATCACCGGCGGCGCCATGCCCGCCAGCTTCGAGCCGGCGATTGATTATGTGGTCACCAAAATCCCGCGCTTCGCGTTCGAGAAATATCCTGGCGCCAAGGCGTCCCTGACCACCTCCATGAAATCGGTGGGCGAGGCCATGTCCATCGGGCGCACTTTCCAGGAGAGCGTGCAGAAGGCGCTGCGAAGCCTGGAGACCGGCCTGAGCGGGTTTGACGAGGCGGTGATCGACCGGCTGGACGCCGCCGAGGACGCCGCCGCGCGCCGCCAGGCGGTGCTGGCGGCGCTGGCCGAGCCCACCCCGGACCGGCTGCGCGTCATCGCCCAGGCTTTCCGCGAGGGGCTCAGCGTGGACGAGATTCATGCGGCCTGCGCCTATGAGCCCTGGTTCCTGCGCCAGATCGAGGAGATCGTGGCGGTCGAGGAAGACGTGCGCATGCTGGGCCTGCCCGGCGATGCGCAAGGCATGCGCCGGCTCAAGTCCATGGGTTTTTCCGATGCCCGCCTGGCGGTGCTGACGGGCCAGGCCGAAACCGATGTGGCGGCGGCGCGCCGGGCGCTGGGCGTGCGCCCGGTCTACAAGCGGGTGGACACCTGTGCGGCCGAGTTCGCGGCGGTGACGCCCTATATGTATTCCACTTACGAGACCGGCGGGGCGTGCGAGAGCGAGCCTACGGGCCGCAAAAAGGCCGTGATCCTGGGCGGCGGGCCGAACCGGATCGGACAGGGCATCGAGTTTGACTATTGCTGCTGCCACGCCGCATTTGCGTTCGCCGACATGGACATCGAGTCCATCATGGTCAACTGCAATCCCGAAACCGTCTCCACCGACTATGACACCGCCGACCGGCTGTATTTCGAGCCGCTCACCGCCGAGGACGTGATCGAGCTGATCGAGGCCGAGCGCGCTCGCGGCGAGCTGATCGGCGTGGTGGTGCAGTTTGGCGGCCAGACGCCCCTGAAGCTGTCAGCCGATCTGGAAGCGGCGGGCATTCCCATCCTGGGCACCAGCCCGGACGCCATCGATCTGGCCGAGGACCGCGAGCGCTTCAAGGCGCTTCTGGACGAGCTGGAGCTCAAACAGCCGCCCAACGTCATCGCCCGCTCGGTGGAAGAGGCCGCCGAAGCGGCCCAGTCGCTGGGCTTTCCGCTGGTGCTGCGCCCCTCCCACGTGCTGGGCGGGCGCGGCATGGAGATTGTGCGCGAGACCGAGAGCTTCGAGCGCTATATCCGCGAGGCGGTGCATGTCTCGGGCAAGGCGCCGCTCCTGCTGGACCGCTATCTCTCTGACGCTTCGGAAGTGGATGTGGACGCGGTGTGCGATGGCGAGCGCGTCTGGGTCGCAGGTGTGATGGAGCATATCGAGGAGGCCGGGGTGCATTCAGGCGACAGCGCCTGCGCCCTGCCGCCCTATTCCCTGCCGCCGGAGACCGTGGCCGAGATCAGGCGCGAGACCGAGGCGCTGGCGCGCGCCATTGGCGTGAAGGGCCTCATGAACGTGCAGTTCGCGGTCAAGGACGGCGAGATTTTCCTCCTCGAGGTCAATCCGCGCGCCAGCCGCACCGTGCCCTTCGTGGCCAAGGCCATTGGCGCGCCGGTGGCGCGCATCGCCGCTCAGGTGATGGCCGGGCGCATGCTGGATGCGTTTGACCTGCCCCAGGGCGATCCTGATCATGTTTCGGTGAAAGAAGCGGTGATGCCGTTCGCCCGCTTTCCCGGCGTCGATCCGGTGCTGGGCCCGGAAATGCGTTCCACCGGCGAGGTGATGGGCATTGATGCGCGCTTCGAGGCCGCCTTCGCCAAGGCCCAGCTGGGCGCCGGGGTGAAGCTGCCGCGCTCGGGCGCGGTGTTTGTCTCGTTGAAAGATTCCGACAAGGCGGGGATGATCGAGCCCTGCCGCACGCTTACCGAGCTGGGCTTCAGCCTGCTGGCCACCGGCGGCACGGCGGAGGCGCTGGAGGCGGCCGGCGTGCCGGTGCGGCGGGTGCTCAAGGTTTATGAGGGCCGGCCCCATATCGTGGACGCCATCAAGAATGGCGAGGTGCAGCTGGTCTTCAACACAACCGAAGGCCAGCGCTCGATGATCGACAGCGCCTCCATCCGCCGCACGGCGCTGGAAATGCGCGTGCCGTGCTACACCACGGCCTCGGCCTCGCGTGCGGCGATAAAGTCGATTGCGGTGATTGATGCCGGCCAGCTTGAACCGCGCTCGCTGCAATCCTATTCTAGGTAATCGTATTGAGGCCTGCCCCTGCCGGGCAGGCTTTGATTTTCAGGCGTCGATATACGCGAAACGGGACATCCATGCAGAAGATCCCCATGACCGGCGAGGGCCATAAGGCGCTCGACGAAGAACTCCGCCACCTCAAAACCGTGGAGCGCCCGGCCGTGATCCAGGCCATTTCCGAGGCGCGCGACCACGGTGACCTGTCGGAAAACGCCGAATACCACGCCGCCAAGGAGCGCCAGGGCTGGATCGAGGGCCGGGTGCAGGAGCTTGAGGACAAGCTGGCGCGCGCCCAGGTGATCGACATCACCAAGCTGTCCGGCGATACGGTCAAGTTCGGCGCCACCGTCACTGTTGTGGACGAGGACACCGACGCAGAAGCCACCTACAAGATCGTCGGCGATGACGAGGCGGACGTGAAATCGGGCAAGATCTCCATCTCCTCGCCCATCGCACGCGCCCTGATCAACAAGGAAACCGGCGATGTGGTCGAAGTGGCCGCGCCGGGCGGCGTAAAGAGCTACGAAATCCTGAAGGTGGAGTGGGTCTAGCGCCGAACCTCAGGAAGGATCGCCGTCATGACCAGGGTCTGGGCGTTGACGACAGGCGAGGCGGGGATGCGCAGCCAGGCGCGCGGACTGGCGCTGCGGACCGGCGAGGCGTTTGAAGAGAAGGTGTTTCCCCTGCCCGCGCCCTGGTCGTGGATGCCGGGCCATCTGGCGCCGTTTGCGCTGATGCGCGCCGCGCCCCACGGGCTTGCCGCGCCCTGGCCCGATCTCCTGATCACATGCGGGCGCCGCTCGGTGGCCGCCGCGCTGGCGATCCGCAAGGCGTCCGGCGGCCGCACGCGCCTGGTCCACATCCAGAACCCGCAAGCGCCGCTGCATCTGTTCGATCTGGTCATCCCCATGATCCATGACCGGCTGGAGGGGCCCAATATCCTGCCGGTGGCCACCGCCCTGCACCCGTTCACGCCGGACGCTCTGGCGCAAGCGCGTAATGAGTGGGCGCACACGCTCAAGCCTGATGCGCGCCCGCTGCTGGGTGTCATGGTCGGCGGCCCGGCCGGGCGCATGGAGCTGACGGAAGGCGCGGTGGATGAAATCCTCGCCGCCATTACCGGTTTTCGCAATCAGACCGATGGCCGGGTGAGGGTCACGCCCTCCCGCCGCACGCCTGAAGGCGCGCGCGCCCGCCTGATGGAACTGGCCGCGCCGGACCCGCTGGTCGAGGTGTGGAACGGTGAGGGGCCCAATCCTTACGCCGGCATGCTGGCGTGCTGCGACCGGTTCCTGGTCACGGGCGAGTCGGTGTCCATGGTGTCAGAGGCGTTGAGCGCAGGCGCGCCGGTCCATACGCTCTGGCTGCCGGGCGTGCGCGGGCGCCATCTGGCGTTTCTGGAAAAGCTTCAGGATGATGGTCTGATCTCGCGCCTCACCGGCGGCGTGCTGAATCTGGCCCATGCGGGAACCGGCCCTGTTGATCCGTGCGAGCCGGCCGCGGCGCGCGCGCGCGCGCTTCTGCCCGGCTGATCAGGCGGCTTTGACCAGCGATTCGGGGAAGGCCAGCTGATCGCGAGCGCGCCATTCAGGCGTGACATAATTGATGATGATGGACTGGCGCACGCCCGGGATCGGGCGGGGCTCGAAGCCGTGCCAGGTGCGGTCCGACGGAATGAACACCATGGCGTGATTGGGCCGGAAGGCGGTGCGCGCGGCGTGGGTGTCGCGGTCGAGATAGATATCGGTGCCCAGATCGTCATGGCCCGGCGCGCCGGACAGATAGAGCAGCATGGTGAACACCTTCACCCCGATATCGGTATGGGGATGAAGCCAGAAGCCGTCCGTATCCTGGGCGTATTCAATGCGCAGATAATTGCCGTCCAGAGAGGCGCCGAACATGTCATTGAGCGTGGCGATCATGTCAGGCGCCTGGAAGGCGCCGGCCACATCGGCGAAGGCGGGGAAGCGCGCCTGGTTTGGCGTGTCGAAATACTGGCGGGTGGAGTTGTTGGCCTCACGCGTGCCGGACACATCGACTTCCTGCGCGGGCAGGGGCACAGCCTGCAGCTCGCTGACGATATCGTCCGGCAAGAGCCCGTCCAGGAACCAGTGCCGGTAGGGCGTTTCGCGCATATCTGCGGCCGCGAAGGCGGCGCGTAGCGCGGATTTGACCGCGTCGACCCGGCTCATGGCGTGTCCCCTTGGCAATAAAACAGGTTCCGGCTTTATAGCGGGCGGATATGGCGGTCAACCAAGCCCGGCGGCCCGGCCAGTCTTGCACCAGTAATCGCTGGCCGTTTCAGCGCGGCGAGTACAGCAGGTTACGCGGCGGCGTCTGTGCCGCGACTGGGCGCATGCTCAGGCGCCGCCGGGGGGCGCAGCGCGGCAGCTGGCCAGGCCGGGCTCGGATGTTCAAGGCGCTGCGCGGTCCGCCCCTCACGCCTGGGCCCAGGCGGTCTCCGGTCTATGTCTGGCGTTCACAAAGCCGGAAGGGCGCACGGGTCCGGCTTGAAATCCCGCCTTGGCGCTGCGACATGTGCCCTGTGCATGCGCCGCCATTCTTGACGACAGGAGCTGTCCGCCATGATCCGCCTGACCGCCATGCTGGGCGCCGCCCTTCTCTTCGCAGGCGCTGCAATCGCTGAGGCCCTCGCGCTGGATAAGGCGCCCGGCGACGTCCCGGGTGCAACCGTGCGCCAGGATATCAGCCTGGAGGCGCGACCCGGCCCCGGCGCCCCTGCGCGCTGGTCGCGCGAGCGCCAGACGCTGGTGGTCAATCTTCTGACGCAGGCCGAGATCACAGCGCTGGGTGATGACTATCCGGTAGAGGTGATGAGCCAGGGCCTGGCCTACGCCCATATTCCCGTCAGCCGGATGACCGGTCCGGAAGCGGCTGATGCACTGGCCGCCCTATTGGCTGAGACCGAAGGCCCCGCCGTGATCCATTGCGCCAGCTCAGCGCGGGCGGCTCATCTCTTTGCGGCCAGCCAGATCCGCTCGGGCGCCCTGACCCGTGACCAGCTTGACCGGATTGATCCGGACCGCGCATGGGATATGGACCTGCTCGACCGCCTGTCGGGCGAGACTCCCGCAGGCGAATCCGGCCAGTAACCTTGCAGCGCCCCTGAGCGAAACAGCTATCAGCGCCAAACTGACAAAGGACATCGCCGCCATGAGCCAGACCCGTCACGCCAAACTCGTCATTATCGGATCGGGCGCTGCGGGCTATACGGCGGCGATATACGCCGCGCGCGCCATGCTGGAGCCGCTGCTGATCACCGGCATCCAGCCGGGCGGGCAGCTGACGATCACCACCGATGTGGAGAATTATCCCGGCTTCGCGGACGTGATCCAGGGACCCTGGCTGATGGACCAGATGCGCGCCCAGGCCGAGCATGTGGGCACGCAGTTCGCCCAGGACACCATTCTGGAGGCCGATCTCACAGCCCGCCCCTTCCGGCTCACCGGGGATTCAGGGACTGTGTACACTGCAGATGCGGTGATCATCGCCACCGGCGCCAGCGCCAAATGGCTGGGCCTGCCCAGTGAAGAGGCCTTCCAGGGCTTCGGGGTGTCGGCCTGCGCCACTTGCGACGGCTTTTTCTACCGCGGCAAGGAGGTCGTGGTGGTGGGCGGCGGCAACACGGCTGTTGAGGAGGCGCTGTTCCTGACGAATTTCGCCTCCAAGGTCACGCTGGTGCACCGGCGCGACAGCCTGCGGGCGGAAAAGATCATGCAGGACCGTCTGTTCAAGCATCCCAAGATCGAGGTGGTCTGGGACCATGTGGTGGATGAAATCCTGGGCGATGCAGAGCCCGTGCGCGGCGTGACGGGCGTGCGCCTGAAACACGCCCAGAGCGGTGAAACCCGCGAGCTTGCAGCCGACGGCGTGTTCGTGGCCATCGGCCACGCCCCGGCGACGGAATTGTTCAAGGATCAGCTGGACACCAAGACCGGGGGCTATCTGGTCACCGCGCCCGATTCCACCGCCACCTCCATCCCCGGCGTGTTCGCGGCGGGTGATGTGACCGATGACAAATACCGCCAGGCCGTGACCGCGGCGGGCATGGGCTGCATGGCGGCGCTGGAGGCCGAACGTTATCTGGCCGCGCGCGAGCATGACAGCGCGGCGGATGCGGCCTGAATCCGCGCCGGGTTACGCAGATTTCATGACCATGTAACATCTAAGCGCGCACCGCCTGCGTATAAGCCGCGAAACAGCCATTATCGGGGAATGCGACATGCCAAGCTCTATCCGCACCGTCCGGCGCTTCGCCGCTTCTGTTCTGGCGGGTTGTGCGCTCGCTGTTTCGCCCGCCGCCCTGGCCCAGCCCTCGGGCGAATTCGCGCGTTTTGCTGACGCCGATGAGCGCAGCCGGGTGGTGATTGACTACAATGTCTGGACCGAGCTTCTCAACGGCATCGTGTTCGATGTGGGCCATTCCAACCGCCGCCCGGCCATGGGCCGCGCCCAGGTGACCGGCTCCTTGCTGTCGCCGGAGACCAACAGCCGGTACCGCTATGAGAACAACCGCGTGGTTTATCACCTCATGGAGGATGACCACCGCGAGCTGATTTCGGCCTACCGGGCCGAGCTGGAGGCTCTGCCCTCCCAGACCCCCCTGTCCGGGCTGAGCCCGAACGAGCAGCTGGCTTACTGGCTCAACCTGCACAATGTGGTGGTGATTGACGAGCTGGCCCAGCGTTACCCGGTGCGCCGGCTGGACACGCTGCGCATTAATGGCCAACCCTTCCATGACGCCAAGCTGATCACCATCGAGGGCGTGCCGCTCAGCCTCAATGATATCCGCCTGCGCATTGTCGGGGCGGGCTGGGACGACCCGCTTGTCATGTACGGCTTCTTCTCCGGCGCCATTGGCGGTCCGGCCGTGCGCAACGAGGCCTTCACCGGCGCTCGGGTCTGGGATCAGCTGCGTCTGAATGCGCGCGAGTTCGTCAACGCCCTGCGCGGCATCGACACGAACCGGCGCCAGACCATGATCTCGCCGCTCTATGGCGAACATCGCGATCTGTTTGCGGACTGGCCCATGGGGCTTTACGCCCATCTGTCATCAATCGCTGCGGCGGCCTCCGATGATCTCGCCCCCTTTGAAGGGGAGCCGGCCTACATCAATTATGACTGGGCGATCGCGGATCTGACCAATGGGCGTATGGGTTGCGAGGGCGCGATCAATACAAGTCCGGTCACGGTTGTCAGCTCGGGCGGCTCCACATCGAATGCGATTGATTGCCGCGTTTTGCCCGTCCAGGCCCGCGCCCTGGTCGAGGTTGTCGTGAACCGCCGCCTGGAGTTCTTGCGTCAGGGCCGTCTGGGCCAGGTCACCATCCGTGACGTTCCCACTGCAAGCGAACGCGGCGACAGCGAAGGCGACGGCGAATCGCGTTGAGGCCATGGCGGGGGCGCGCCGCGCAAGCCCTTGGCGGGGCAGGCGGTCCGGGGTAGTTCAAAGACCATGACCCGTTCCGCCGCCTCACCAACGCCCGGTTCAGCGCCCGCCGTGGATCTGGAGGCCCTGCGCTTCGCCTATGAGCGCAAGGGGCCGGACGTGATCGACATCCCCCGCTTCACCGCCGCCGCCGGTGAGCGCGTCTTCCTGAAAGGCGCGAGCGGATCGGGCAAATCCACCCTTCTGGGCCTGATCGCAGGTATTCTGGACGCCCGCTCCGGGGCGGTGCGGGTGCTCGGCGAAGACCTCTCGGCCCTGAGCGCGGCGCGCCGCGACCGGTTCCGGGCCGAGCGCTTAGGCGTGATTTTCCAGATGTTCAACCTGCTGCCCTGGCTGCCCGTGGGCGCCAATATCGTCCTGCCCGGACGGTTTTCGCCGGCCCGGCGTGCGGGCGGACTGGAGGCTGAAGGCCGCAGGCTTCTGACCCGGCTCGGACTGGACCCGCAGGCGGTGTGGGATCGCCCGGCCCGCGCCCTGTCGGTGGGCCAGCAGCAGCGCGTTGCCGCCGCGCGCGCCCTCATCGGCCGGCCTGGCCTGATCCTGGCTGACGAGCCCACCAGCGCCCTGGACGCCGACAGCCGGGACGCCTTCATCGCCTTGTTGATGGAGGAATGCGCCGCCTCGGGCGCAGCTTTGATCTTTGTCAGCCATGATGGCGCGCTGGCGCGCCATTTCGACCGGGCCGAGGATCTGGCCGTTCTCAACCGCGCGGGCCTCGCCGAGGCGGCGTCATGAGCGCGGCGCCGATCCTGTCGCTGGCCTGGCGCTCCATCCTCAGCCGGGGCGTCACCGCGCTTCTGACCGTGGCCACGGTGGCGGTCTCGGTAATGCTGTTCCTGAGCGTGGAAAAGGCCCGCCACGGCGCCCGGGCGAGCTTTGAAAACACGATTTCAGGCGTGGACCTGATCGTCGGCGCGCGCTCCAGCCCGGTCAATCTCCTGCTCTATTCGGTGTTCCATATCGGCGACGCCACCAACAACATCACCTGGGACAGCTATCAAGAGGTGGCGAACGCGCCGGGCGTGGCCTGGACCGTGCCCATCAGCCTGGGCGATTCCCATCGCGGCTACCGGGTGGTGGGCACGACGCAAGGCTTTTTCGAGCGCTATCAATACGCTGGGCGCCGGCCGCTACGCTTTAACGAGGGGCAGCCGTTCGAACGTTTGTTCGATGCGGTTGTCGGCGCCACAGTGGCGCGCCAGCTGGGTTATCAGACAGGGGACGAGATCATCGTCGCCCATGGCGCAGGCGCGGTCAGCTTCATCGAGCATGACCTGAACCCCTTCACCATCACCGGCATTCTGGCGCCGACAGGAACACCGGTCGACCGTTCGGTCTTTGTTTCTCTGGAGGCCATCGAGGCGATCCATCTCGACGGCGCCACGGGGCGGGGCACGGCGCGTTCGCTGGAAGAGCTGGAGGCGATGGACCTGCGGCCTGACCAGATCACCGCATTTCTGGTGGGACTGGACAGTCCGGTGGGCGCTTTGCGCCTGCAGCGGGCGGTCAACACCTATCCGCGTGAACCCTTGCAGGCGATCATGCCCGGCGTGGCGCTGGCCCAGCTCTGGCAGGTGGTCGGCGCAGCCGAAACCACGCTGGCGGCCGTGGCGGCCTTTGTGGTGCTGACCGGTCTGATCTCCATCCTCATCTCCATCCTCACCAGCCTCAATGAGCGCCGGCGCGAAATGGCGATCCTGCGCGCGCTGGGCGCGCGCCCCGGTCATATCTTTGCACTTCTGGTGATGGAAGCGGCCCTGCTGGCGCTGGCCGGCGCCCTGATCGGCGCCGGCCTGACCCATGGCGCGCTGCAGCTGGGCGCGCCGGTGCTGGAAGCGCGCTACGGCATTCTCATCGCGGGGCTGGCGCCGGGGCTTACCGATGCGGTGGTGGTGGCGGGCGTGACGCTGGCGGCCGCCGTGCTGGGCGCGTTTCCCGCCTGGCGGGCCTATCGCCAGTCGCTGGCCGATGGCATGACGATCCGGGTTTGACATAAGGCGCGCACCATGGACTGGGACAAGCTCAAGACTTTCCACGCTGCGGCCGAGGCGCGCTCGCTCACCGGAGCGGCGGAAACGCTCAACCTGTCCCAGTCGGCGGTAAGCCGGCAGATCTCCGCGCTGGAGGACTCGCTTGGCGTGAAGCTGTTCCACCGCCATACCCGCGGGCTTCTGCTGACCGAGCCGGGCCGGGTGCTGTTTGAAGCCGCCGGCGAGATCGCGGGCCGCGTGGCGCTGGCCGAAGGCGCGGTGCAGGACGTGCGCGACGAGCCCAGCGGGCTGTTGCGCGTCACGGCGCCCACCGCGCTGGGCTCCATCTGGCTGGCCCCGCGCCTGGCGCGCTTTCATGAGGCCTATCCCAATATCCGTCTGCGCCTGTTGCTGACCGATCACGAGCTGGATATCGCCCGGCTGGAAGCCGACGTGGCGATCCGTCCCTGGGCGCCGACCCAGAAGGATGTGATCCAGCGCAAGCTCATGGACGCCAGCCAGCACCTCTACGCCGCCCCGTCCTATCTCGCCCGCAAGGGAACGCCCCAGAGCGAGGGCGATCTCGACGCCCACGCCTTCATCGCCTACGGGCCGCGCCATCTGGCGCCGATTCCGCAGCTGGGCTGGCCGCTGGCGCTGGGCCGGGCGGGCAAGGCGCCGCGCGAGCCTGTAGCCGAGGTCAACACCATCAAGGGCGTGATGCGCCTGTGCGAGGCCGGGATCGGCATTGCCGGCCTGCCCGCCTATGTGGCGCGGGAGAACCCGAATCTGGAGGTCGTTCTGCCCGAGGTCAGCGGGCCGGATTTCGAGACCTATCTGATCTATCCCGAGGAGCTGCGCGGCTCGCGGCGCGTGGCCGCCTTCGCCAGCTTCGTCATCGAGGAAGCCCGCCGCTGGCAGGACTGATCACTCCCCGGGCGCTTTCGCCTTGATCACAAGCGCATGCACCGGCCCGGCCAGCAGATCCGCCAGCGCGGTATTGACCAGGCGGTGGCGCGCCACCCGGCTCCGGCCTGTAAAGGCGGCGGCGGTGATCTCCACGGTGAAATGGCTTTCCCCGCCCGGGCGCGCCCCGGCATGACCGGCGTGCAAGTGGCTGTCGTCAATGACGGCCAGGTGATCGGGGGAGAGGGCCGCGCTCAGGGCGGCCTCTATCTGCTGCGCCACTGTGGTCATTGTCATCATCCGTTCATTGCCCGCAAACCCGCAGCGCCCCATACTTGTAGGCATGGACGGCGATTACAAATACCGCCCGCGGTTCGTCGACATCCGCATCAAGCCGCCGCGCGACCAGGCGGGGCCGCGCGAACGCGTGTGCGAATACCCCGGATGCCGGGCCAAGGCCACTGCGCGCTCGCCGAAAAACGCCGGCATGCCGGGCGAGTTCTATCATTTCTGTCAGGCCCATGCGGCCGAGTACAACAAGGCGTGGAACTATTTCGAGGGTATGAGCGAGGACGAGGCGCGCGCCCATATCGCCGCCGATCACTACGGTCACCGCCCCACCTGGAGCTTCTCGGCCGGCTCCAGCGCCCGGCGCAAGGCCGAGCGGGCCGCCAAAAGCTTCCATGAGGGTTTTTTCGATCCCTTCTCGCTGTTCGGCGACCGCCCGCCCGGCGCCGAGCGCACCACGCCCAAACAAGCCGAGCCGTCCATTGGCCGGTTGCACCAGCGGGCGCTGGAAACCCTGCGCCTGGAGCGCAGCGCAACCCGCGCCGAGGTGCGCCGGCGCTATGCCGAACTGGTGCGCGCCTATCACCCCGACGCCAATGGCGGCGACCGCTCCATGGAAGAACAGCTCCAGAAAGTGGTGGGCGCCTACCAGATCCTGAAAAACGCCGGCATGGCGTGAGGGCGCATGGCTGATGGCGCCTTGACGGTGGCGCCACGGGCGTGTGCGCGCTAGGTAAGGCGGGACAGCCGCTTTACGGCCCTCACTTCCCGCCAGCCGGACCGCTCATGACCGAAGACGCCCTGATTTCCGCCCAACCTGACACGACCGCCGACTGCAAGGCCCTGTTCGGGTTTGATCCCGGCTTCAAGGTCCCGGCCTTCTCCGCGCGCGACACCCATGTGCCGGCAATTGATGAGGCCTATGTGTTCGATCCGGCGACCACGCGGGCGATCCTGGCCGGGTTCGCCTTCAACCGGCGCGTGATGATCCAGGGCTATCACGGCACCGGCAAGTCGACCCATGTGGAGCAGGTGGCCGCGCGCCTGAACTGGCCGATGATCCGGGTCAATCTCGACAGCCATGTCAGCCGCATCGACATGGTGGGCAAGGACGCCATCGTGGTCCGCGACGGCCAGCAGGTGACCGAGTTCCAGGAAGGCATCCTGCCCTGGGCCGTGCAGCGCCCGGTGGCGCTCCTGTTTGACGAATACGACGCCGGGCGCCCGGACGTGATGTTCGTCATCCAGCGTGTGCTGGAGGCGTCGGGCTCGCTGACCTTGCTGGACCAGAACCGGGTGATCCGTCCCCACCCCCATTTCCGCCTGTTCGCCACCACCAATACGGTGGGTCTGGGCGACACCACGGGTCTTTATCACGGCACCCAGCAGATCAATCAGGGCCAGATGGACCGCTGGTCGCTGGTGGCGACGCTGAACTATCTGCCCGCCGAGACCGAGCGCGCCATCGTGGCCGCCAAGATCGGCGCTTCGGGCCAGACGCCCGAGGGCGCCAAGCGCATCGCCGACATGGTCAAGGTGGCCGAGATGACCCGCACCGCCTTCATGGCGGGCGATCTGTCCACCGTGATGAGCCCGCGCACCGTGCTCACCTGGGCGGAAAACGCCGAGATTTTCGGCGATGCGGGCCTGGCCTTCCGGCTCACCTTCGTCAACAAGTGCGACGAGCTGGAGCGCCCGATCCTGGCCGAGTTTTACCAGCGCGTCTTTGGCGAGGATCTGCCCGAAAGCGCGGTCAAGCCGGTGGCGGCTGCCTGATCACGCCGGGCATGACGGTGGACAATATCGAAGGCGCCGCAGTGGTGACGGTGGATGGCCGGCAGCGGCTCCATCTCATCTCCGACGACAATTTCAGCGCCTCCCAGCGCACGCTCCTGATGAGCTTTGATCTGCCGCAATAGGGGTGGCGCGCGCTCCCTACAGGTTTAACAGCTCCGGGTCCCCGCCCTGGGCGGCGATATTGACCGTGACAGCGCGCTCGGCGGCGAAGCGGACGAGATAGTTCGGCCCGCCCGCTTTCGGCCCTGTGCCTGACAGGCCTTCCCCGCCAAAGGGCTGGACGCCCACCACCGCGCCGGTCATGGAGCGGTTGACATAGAGATTGCCCGCCGGCACCGCCGCACGCACCGTTCCCACGAACCGCTCCAGACGCGAGTGCACGCCCAGCGTCAGCCCATAGCCCTTGTCGGCCAACTGGCGGGAGAGTTTGGGCAGGTCGGCGCGCTTGTAGCGCAGCACATGGAGGATGGGTCCGAATTTCTCCTCGGTGAGCTGGTCCAGGCTGTCGATCTCTATGAGCGCCGGGGCGAAATAGCGGCCCTTCGCCTTGAGATCATCGCTCAGGGGCGCGCGGTGCAGAACGCGCGCGCCAGCGGCGGTGATGGCCTCGACATGCTCTTCCAGCATGGCGCAAGCGTCGGCATCAATGACCGGACCGATATCCGTGGCCGGATCGGACGGATCGCCCAGGGTCAGCGCATTCATGGCGCCCTTCAGCCCTTCGATCAGGCCGCCAGCGGTTTCCTTCGGAACGAACAGCAGGCGCATGGCCGAGCAGCGCTGTCCCGCCGATCCGAAGGCGGAGAGGATGGTGTCGTCAATCACCTGTTCCTTGAGGGCCGAGGTGTCGACAAACATGGCGTTGAGCCCGCCGGTCTCGGCGATCAGCGGAATGATCGGCCCGTCCTTGGCCGCCAGCGCCCGGTTGATCAGGCGCGCCACCAGCGTCGAGCCGGTGAACGCCACACCCTCAATATGCTCCAGCCCGGTGAGCGCAATGCCCACATCCGCCCCGCCGGGCAGGAGATGGAGCGCATCTGCGGGCAGGCCGGCCTTGAGATAGAGTTTGACCGCCTCGAACGCGATCAGCGGGCTTTGCTCGGCGGGCTTGGCCAGCACGGTATTGCCCGCCGCCAGCGCTGCGGCGACCTGGCCGGTGAAAATCGCCAGCGGGAAGTTCCACGGGCTGATGCACACAAACACGCCGCGACCGGAGAGCTCGAGATGATTGGTCTCGCCCGCCGGGCCGGGCAGGCGCGCGGGGCCGGCGAACTTTGTTTCAGCCTCGGCGGCGTAATAGCGCAGGAAATCCACCGCCTCGCGCACTTCGGCCACGCCATCGGACAGCGTCTTGCCGGTCTCGCGCGCCATCAGGGCGATCAGGCGGTTGGTGTCGGCCTCCAGCGCATCGGCCATGGCGCGCAGAACGTGCGCGCGTTTGGCCCCGCCCAGCGCGTTCCAGCCCGGCTGGGCGGCGCGGGCCGCTTTCAGCGCGCGCGCGATATCATTCTTGTTCGCTTCGCGCAGGCGCACCATGGGGAAAGAGAGATCAGCGGGGCTGGAGAGGGTGAGCTTGGCGTCTTTCGTCAGCGCTTCGCCGCTGATCACCGGGCCGCACGGCCAGGGCGCCCTGGCGTCAACGTGTTTCTGGGCGTCTGCGAGCGCGGCGCGCACCCCGGCCTGTGTGAGATCGGTTCCCGCCGCATTGACCCGGCCGGCGCCGTACAGCGCGGGTGGCGCCGGGATGAAGGGATGGCGGTCCAGGCTTGCGGCCGCCTCGAACGGGCCGCGCGCCACGTCGGCGGCGGGCACGTCCGGGTCCAGGAAGCTGTGCACGAAGGAGGTGTTGGCGCCGTTCTCCAGGAGGCGGCGCACCAGATAGGGCAGCAAATCTTCATGACTGCCCACCGGCGCGTAGACGCGCACGCGGTTCATATCGCCATAGGATGCGGCGGCGGCGTTATAGAGCGGCTCGCCCATGCCGTGCAGGCGCTGGAATTCGTAATCGGGCCCGCCTGCTTCAGCGGCCAGTGCGCGCACGGCGGCCAGGGTGTGGGCGTTATGGGTGGCGAACTGGGCGTAGATGGCGCCGGGCGCGCCCAGCATCAGGCGCGCGCAGGCCAGATAATTGAGATCGGTGGCCGGCTTGGTGCTCCAGACCGGAAAATCGGGATGGCCCGCGATCTGGGCGTATTTGATCTCGGTGTCCCAGTAAGCGCCCTTGACCAGGCGCACCATGAGGCGCCGGCCGCTCAGCTCCGCCAAATCGATCAAACGTTCGATCACTGATGCAGCGCGTTTCTGATAGGCCTGCACGGCCAGTCCCAGCCCGTTCCAGCCCGCCAGGGAGGGCTCATGGGCCAGGCGTTCCAGAATATTCAGCTGCAGCACCAGCCGGTCGGATTCCTCGGCGTCGAGGCAGAAGCCGATATCGGCCGCGCGCGCGGCTTCAGCCTGTTCCAGCACCATGGGATAGAGCTGGTCCATCAGATCGGCCAGCTTGACCATGTGATAGCGCGGGTGCAGGGCGGAGAGCTTCACGCTGACCCCGTCGACCTGCTCCACCGGCCCGTCCTGGCGCTTGGCGGCGACGGCGGCGATGGCGCCCAGATAGCGCTGATGATAGCGCGCGGCGTCCTCATGGGTGCGCGCGCCCTCGCCCAGCATGTCGAAGCTGAATAGCGGCGCGATGCCGCCGGCGCTCTTCCACGCCCGCCCGCGCTTGATGGCCCCGGCCATGGTGCGCCCGAGCACGAATTGCTCGCCCAGAATGCGCATGGCCTGACGCACCGCGCCGCGGATCACCGGCTCGCCCATCTTGCCGGTCAGGCGCTTGAAATAGCCCGCCGGGTCGCGCTTGGCCGCCGGGTCCACATCCACCAGCGAGCCGGTGAGCATCAGGCCCAGCGTGGAGGCGTTGACCAGCCAGCTGTCCGACTTCCAGGCGTGTTCGGCCCAGGCGCCGGAGCCCAGCTTTTCCGCGATCAGCGCGTCGGCGGTCTTGGCGTCAGGCACGCGCAGGAGCGCCTCGGCCAGGCACATCAGCGCCAGGCCCTCCTTGTTGGACAGGCCGAACTCCTGGAGGAAGCTTTCCATCAGCCCGGCTGACCGCTTGGCGCTGCGCGCGCGCTCCACCAGCGCCACCGCCGCTTCGCCCACGCCGGCCCGGGCGCGCGCATCCAGCCCCACAGCCGCGTCCAGCTTCCGGGCCGCTTCGCGCTCATCTGTAAATTTCAGGACGTCCAGCAAGTCCCAGTCGATTGCGGCGGGGCGCGGGTAAGCAGCGGCGGGTGCAGCCATGACGTGAACCTCCCAACGAGCGTTTTTATAGGCGACATTGCGCACGCGCACCGCCGCCACGCAAGTGAATCACGCTCTGGCCCCGCCCCTGCGGCGCCGGGATCGCTTCGCCTTGGCGGGAAAACGCGCTAGACACCGGCCTTGCTTGTGAAAACAGGGCCGGAGCCTGCCTGATGGACGATTCACCGCTGCGCATCCTCGTAGTCACCGATGCCTGGGAACCCCAGGTCAATGGCGTGGTGCGCACCCTGTCGCGCACGGTCGATGAGTGCCGGGCCATGGGCCATGAGGTGGAGGTGATCCATCCCGGCCTGGGTTTCCGGACCATCCCGCTGCCCACCTATCCCGACATCAAGCTGGCGCTGGGCGCGCGCTCCGATCTCGAGGCGCGCTTCAAGGCGTTCGAGCCTGAAGCCATCCATATCGCCACCGAAGGCACGCTGGGCCATGTGGCGCGGCGCATCTGCATGGACTGGAAGCTGCCCTTCTCCACCAGCTACCACACCCAGTTTCCCGAGTATGTGAACGCGCGCTTCCCCTTCATCCCGCTCTCGGCGGGTTATGCCTTCATGCGCCGTTTCCACAATGCCGGCAACCGGATGATGGTGGCCACGCCCACCATGCGTGACGAGCTGGCCAAGCGCGGCTTCAACAATATCACCGCCTGGACGCGTGGCGTGGACACCGAGCTGTTCCACCCCGGCAAGCGCCATATGGACGGCGAAAGCGTCTATGCCGGCCTTGAGGGGCCGGTCTTCGCCTATATCGGCCGGGTGGCGGTGGAGAAGAATATCGAGTCTTTCCTCAAGACCGATCTGCCCGGAACCAAGGTGGTGGTCGGGCCCGGCCCCCAGCTGGAAGAGCTCAAGCGCAAATATCCCGATGTGGTGTTCCCCGGCGGCAAATCGGGCGTGGAGCTGGCGCGCTATTTCGCCGACGCCGATGTGATGGTGTTTCCCAGCTTCACCGACACGTTCGGCCTGGTGATCCTTGAGGCCATGGCCTGCGGCACGCCGGTGGCGGCCTATGTGGCCCCGGGGCCGAAGGACATCATCCCCGGTTCCGGTGCGGGCGCAGTCAATGATGATCTGCGCACGGCCTGCCTGGAAGCGCTGACCATGGACCGGGCGCGCTGCCGCGAATACGCCGAAGGCTTCTCCTGGCGCAATTGCGCAGAAGAATTCGTGCGCAATCTCAAGCCCCAGCCCCGCCCCGAGCGCAAGCGCTTCTGGCGGCGGCTGCGCCGTCTGCGCAAGCGGGGCTAGCTGTTTCGGAGGCGAGCGGGCATCAGCTCTTCTTGCGCCCGAACCGGAACCAGCGCTTGAAGCTGTCGGCGTCAGCCTGGCGCAGCGCGCCCTGGCGGAACACGCTGGCCGCACCCCACAGCACCAGGGCGGTGGTCGCCACCATCAGCGCGCCGGAACCAAGGAGCTCCCACAGGGGCGGTTCCGACGGCAGGCGCGCCATCATCAGGAAAGGCGTCCATAGCGGCACCCAGCTGGCGGCGCGCACCACCAGGGAATCGGACGCCTCCAGCGAGAAGAACAGGAAAAGGAGCGGCAGAATCAGGGTCCAGATCACCGGCCCCATCAGTGTCTGGGCGTCCTGCAGCGTGTCGCACAGCGAGCCCAGCGCCAGGAAGATCGCGCCGAACATCAGATAGCCGGCGATGAAGAAGACGAAGGCGGCCAGCAACAGGCCGGGATCGGCGATGGCCAGCAATATCTCCATCAGGCGCGGATCCACGCCCGCCAGCATGGTCCCGGCGAACACCGCCAGCCCTGCGCCCACAAGGCCCCAGACCGCAAACAGGGTCATGGACACCGCCGCCACACCGGCCAGTTTGCCGATCAGAATGTCCTGGAAGCGGGCGGTGGACAAAAGCACCTCGATGATCTTGCCGCCCTTCTCCTCGATGAGGCTGGTCAGGAGCATGTTGGCGACCGAGAACACCGCCATCCACAATACGAAGGCCATGATCACCGCGATGACGAAGGGCGCGCGGTCGGCTTCGGTCACTTCCGCATCCGCCGCCGCGCCGGGGCGCGCGTCCAGCGTGGTCACTTCCGGACTCAAGGTCAGCAGGCCGCGGGCCTCGTCGGCGCTGAGGCCGAGATTGACCAGCGCGTCGCGGCGCAAATACTCGCGCACATGGCCGGTGATCTCGCTGCGCAGGCCCGTGCTGGTCAGATTGGCCGAGAGATAGTCGATGGCCACCGAGCGGGTCTCGTGGGGACGCAGCACGAAGACGGCGAACAGGGCGCGTTCTCCCTCGGGCGTATCCACTGTGGCTTCGCCGGTGAGATAGGGGCGCAGATCCTCCAGCGTGGCGCCCGGAGCGCTCACCATCACGCTGCGCGCGCCCGCCGCCAGTGCGGCTTCGGCGCCGGTGAGGCCCGCCGCGTCCAGCGCCTCATCCAGGCCAGAGAGCCCGTCAGGGTCGGAATCGAACGCCTCCAGGGCGGCCTGCGCCGCCGCGTCGCCGCCCGTGGTTCGGGCCATCATTTCCAGATTGTCGCGCACCGCTTCGCGCCGTCCGGCGTTCTGGGCGTCGCGGATCACCTGATCCAGGCCGCGCCCGGTCTCGTCGATGACGGCGAAATAGCGCACCGGCTGGGAGCCCTCGATCAGGGCGGGCACGCCTGCGCCGATAGCAGCGAAGACCGGCACGGCCAGCAGCGACAGCCAGAAGCCCCAGGTGGCCACATAGGAGAGATATTCCCGCCGGGCGATCAGAAACAGCGCGCGCATGGCTCAGGCCTCCACCGGTTCAGGACGGGCGGCGTCCTCGCCCACCAGCGCCACGAAGGCGTCATGCAGATGGGCCCGGCGCGGCTCGAACCGGGTCAGGCGCACGCCCGCGTCCACCAGGGCGCGCAGGACGCCTTGCGCGTCCGCGCCGGGCGCCAGGGCGAGCCGCCAGATCACCGAGCCGTCCTCCTCGCCCATGCGCTCCAGCGCGCCCAGGCCGGACAGCACGGTTTCCAGATCATAGTCGGCAGGCGCGCCCAGGATGATCTGGCGCGGCACGCGGGCCAGCGCCTCTTCGACCCGGCCGTCAAACACTTTCTGGCCGCGCGCCATCAGGATGATGCGGTCGCACAGGCGCTCGGCGTGCTCCATCACATGAGTGGAGAACAGCACCGTGCGCCCGGCCTCGGCCTGGTCGCGGATCACCTGTTCCAGCAGGGCCTGATTGACCGGATCAAGGCCGGAAAACGGCTCGTCGAGAATGATGAAGTCCGGCTCATGCACGATGGCCGCGATGATCTGGACCTTCTGGGCCATGCCCTTGGACAATTCCTTGATCTTCTTGCGTCCCGCATCGGCCAGGCCGAAGCGCTCCAGATAGGTGCGCGCGCGCTTGCGCGCCTCGCCTGCGGGCACGCCCTTGAGCCGGGCGAAGAAGACGATCACGGCTTCAGCGGTCATCTTGCGGTAGACGCCGCGCTCTTCAGGCAGGAAGCCGACCCGGTCCATGCCGGCGGCATCGGGCGCCTGGCCGAACAGGCGCGCGGTCCCGGTATCAGGCGTGATCACGCCCAGCGACATGCGCAGCGTGGTGGTCTTGCCCGCGCCATTGGGGCCCAGAAATCCGGTGATCTCCCCGCGGCGCGCCCGGAACGACACGTCGCGCACTACCGTGCGGCCGCCAAAGCTCTTGGTCAGGCCGTCAACCTCAAGGGCGTATTCGGTCATGCAGTAATAGTCCCCGGCCGGTGCGTCGAAGCGCGCTGTTTAGGGTGGTCCGCGCGCCATTTCCAGTTAAGTCTGTGACAGAAACCCCATCAAGCGCCATGTGCGCCTGGAGCCCTGCCATGACGCATGATCCCGCCCCGCTCGATTTCGCCAGCCTGGTCCCGGACGCCCACCCGCGCCGCTTTCTGGTGCTGCCGCCGGGTTTCCAGGCCAGGGCCGAGCCGGATGCGGTAAGCCCGGTGTTCGCCATGGCCCCGCAGGCGCTGATGGCGGCGCTGGACTCGATCGCGCTGGGAGAGCCGCGCACGCAGCGCCGGCGTCAGGACGGCGGCCAGGCCGAATATGTCCAGCGCTCGAAAGTGTTCCGCTTTGCCGACCTGATCACCCTGCAGGCCTTCGCGCACGAGGGCGGGTCGGCGCTGGCGGCCTATTCGCGCGCGCAAGTGGGATATTATGATTTCAAGGTCAATCAGCGCCGGCTGGAGCGCTGGATCGCCGCCGCGCGTCAGGCGGACGGCAAGGCGAAATAGAGCAGATCCAGAGCCGGCGGTTCGGCCACCCCCAGCTGGCGCAGGATATGGGTGGCCTGGCCGCGGTGATGGGTCTGGTGATTGAAGACATGAGCCAGGATCACCTTCACCGCCAGTGACTTGGCCTCGCCGCGCGTATTGCCGTACTCCAGCACCCGCTCCAGCGCCGCTGCGTCCAGGGAGCCCACATAGGCGATCAGGCGCTGGTCCTCGGCCTCACGCGCCGCGCGCAGCTCTGGGAACTGGGCATAGGGCTCCTCGTCCAGGCGCGCGGGCAGCGGCCCCTCGCCGGTCAGGCGATGCAGCCAGATGCGGTCAGCGGTCAGGATATGACCCAGCGTGCCGTGCAGGCTGCGGAAATACGCCCTCACATCCTTCTTGCGCTCGGTGTCCTTGAGCGCCGTGGCCGCGTCGTAAAGCCGGGCATTGGCCCAGGCGTTATAGGCCGCAAAGCGTTTGAAATGGTCCAGCACGAGGGGGCATTCCTTCACATCATCAAGCTGTCAGATACAGCCATAGCCCATAACCGGGCCGGGTGCGAAGCCCCGCGCGCCAGCGCGCAGCCAGATCATGACGCCTTTGCGGCAGGCTTGTGACGGCAATGTTGCGGTGCGGCAATTTTGCATGGCTGCTATCCTCTGGCGGCCTTGAAACCCACTGGGCGGGCGCGCATATACATCCCCGAACGGCGGGTTTTCCGTCTTTCCCCTTTGTGCATACCGTCTCCTCCCCGAACAGGTATGCTAAACTGGGCCGGTCACCGCGATCTGCGGGACCGGCCCTTTCTTTTTTGCGGCCCTAACCCGGCGTGGCCTGCACGCGGTCCCCGCCCTCCAGCGCCAGCACCTCGCCGGCCAGATAGAGCGAGCCGCAGATGACGATGCGCGGGGAAACATAGTCTTCCAGCGCGTCATGCACCGCCTCGATCAGCCCCGCGCAGGTCTGGGCGGGAAGGCCCGCGGCGCGCGCGGCCTCAGCCAGTTCCTGGGCTGTGAGCGCGCCTTCGCGTCCGCCGGAGAATGTCACCGCGATCACCCGGGCGGCCAGGGTGGAAAACCAGCGCAAGAACGCTTTTGCGTCCTTGTTCCTCGACATGGCGCAGATCAGCACCAGCGGGCGCTCGCGCGCCGCCTCCATCTCGCCCAGCGCCGACGCCAGCGCTTCGGCGGCGGCGGGGTTATGCCCGCCATCCAGCCACAGCTCGGCCTGACCGGCTTGCGCGATATCGGCCAGCGGGCCGGATGTCAGGCGCTGCAGCCGGGCCGGCCAGCGCGCATTCGCGATTCCCGCCCGCACAGCGTCCTGCTCATAGCCGCATGCGCGCGCTGCGGCGGCGGCGACACCCGCATTGACGATCTGGTGCGGCCCCAGGAGTCCTGGCGCGGGCAGATCCCAGAGCAGGTTCTCGGCCTCATAGACCAGTCCGCCATGCTCGGGCCGGACGGTGAAATCACGCTCCCACACGGTCAGCGGCGCGCGCGCCTTCGCGGCGGCCAGCTCGATCGCCCGCATGGCCTCGGGCGTCTGGGGCGCGCAGATCACCGGAACGCCCGGCTTGATGATCCCGGCCTTCTCGCCTGCGATTTCGCTTATGGTCTCGCCCAGAAAGCCCTGATGATCGAGACCCACAGGCGTGATCACCGTGCATTGGGGGGCGGCGATCACATTGGTGGCGTCCACCCGCCCGCCAAGGCCTGTCTCCAGGATCACCCGGTCGGCAGGCGTTTCGGCGAACAACAGGAAGGCGGCGGCGGTGGTGATCTCGAAAAAGGTGATCTCCGCTGCGCCATTGGCCGCCTCACAGCGCGCAAAGGCGTCGCGCAGCCGGTCATCGTCCACGACCTGGCCGGCCAGCACGATGCGCTCGTTGAAGCGCACCAGATGGGGCGAGGTGTAGACATGTACGCGCTCGCCGGCCGCCTCGCCAATGGCCTTGAGGAAGGCCGCGGTGGAGCCCTTGCCATTGGTGCCCGCGATATGGATCACGGGCGGCAGGCGCAGATGCGGATCGTCCAGCGCGGCCAGCAGCCGGTTGATGCGCTCCAGCGACAGATCGATGGATTTGGGGTGCAGGCGCGCCAGGCGCGCCAGCCCGGCCTCGATGGTCTCCGCGCCCTGGCTCATCATCAGCTCGCTTTTTAGTCCGCGCTGGCCCTGATCCAGGCCGGGCGGGTCTTGATGCGGCCGAAATAGGCTTTCACCGGCTCCGGCGCGCCGTCGAACTGTTTCACGATCTTCAGAAGATAAAGCATATAGCCCACCGAGATGTCCGCCGCCGTGAAGCGTCCGGCGGCCAGCCATTGGCGCCCGTCGCCCAGGCCCCGCTCGGATATCTGGACCAGCTGGCGGTTCACATTGGCGATGGCCCACTGGGCGAGGCCCGGATTGCGCTGCTCTTCGGGCAGAAGGAAGGTATGGGCCAGCGTCAAATTCACCGACATGGACATGGTGCCTTCAGCAAAATGCAGCCATTCGAGATAGCGGCCATAGTCGGCCTCGTCCGGCGTCACGGCCAGATCGGTGGGGCCATGCTTGGTGACCAGGTATTCAAGGATGGCGGTCGATTCCAGGATCACCTGATCGCCGTCCTTGAGCGCAGGCACTTTCTGCATCGGATTGACCGCCCGGTAGGCGTCCCCGCCCACATTGCCCCGGTCGAAGGCCACGCGTTCGAGCGTATAGTCCAGGCCCATCTCCTCCAGCGCCCAGCGCGGGCGGATGGAGCGGGTCATGGGGGCGTGAAACAGGGTCAGATCGGGACGGGCGGACATGGGCGCACTCCTGCGGTGGAACCGGGCGCGCACTTCACTGCAATCCGCCCCGCCCGGCAAGGCGCGCTCTCAGAACGGCCGCGCGCCCAGCGCCAGCAGAACGATGATCGCGCTGATGGCCAGAATGATAAGGCCTAAGCGCAGCGCGCCCGCGACGCTGTAGAGGCCTGAAGCCTGAGAGACGCTCTTGCCGGCATCGGCCTCGCTGGCGGACTCAGTCTCCATCGCCCTGGCAAGCCCGCGCAGCTGGGAATGGGGATGCATCAGCGGGTCCAGACCCTCGGCCAAGGTCTGCAGCTGTCGCAGTTGAGGGTTGGTCTCAGGGTTCGGATTTCGCTGCGCGATGACCGCCATGATCGCCAAAGTGCGCCCGGCGAAACGGACCGGATTGCTGTGTTTCAGGCGCCAGGCTTCCAGATGCGGCGCATACTGCACAAAGGACAGGATAGAGCCCGCCACGGCGATCAGCACCCCAAGCGCCGCGCTCTGCATGGATATGAGGAAGAGGGCTAAGCCGATCAGGGCTGCGGTCACTGCAGCCCATACCCCGGACACGCCGCGCCGGAGGGACAGCCAGCGCATGGTCAGCGCCTCGCGCGCCACGGCCGTGGCGAGCGCAGACGAGAAGCCCGCCGCTACAAGCTGGGCGATCTCCCCGTCATTCAGACCACGCTGGAACATTCACCCCTCAAGCGTCCATCGTTCAGCCGGGCCGCCTGACAGGAGCCCGCGCGTAACGGCTGCGATGAGGGCGGGACCGAACTCTGCAGCAGCGCGCTGCATGGGCCCTTCATGGGTTGCGCCCGGGCTCGCCATCTCAATTGCATCCTTCTTCAGAACGGCCGCGCGCCCAGCGCCAGCAGGACGATGATCGCGCTAATGGCCAGGATGATCAGGCCGAAGCGCAGCGCGCCCGCGATGCTGTAGGGGCCTGAATCGCGTGAGCCGTCCTTGCGGGCCTCCTGCGCCAGACGCCGGGCGATGAGGCTGAAACTCGCCCAGCCGCTGGCGCCCCGCACCGCTTCGGCGTGGGCTTGCAGGGCGAAGAACGGATCGCTGGTTTCGGGCTTGGTCAGCCCGGCGGCCCTGAGTACGTGGGCGGCGAGCATGCGCGCCGCCCAGCGTGGCGGATCGGAGGATTTGGGTAAGTTGATCTCGTGGTCGGCCATAACCGAGACTGCTTGCAGCCCTATGGCCAGCACCGGTATGGCGAGGCTGCCCCATAGACCTGTGGCTTGCCATAGCGAGCCGACAGTGACCGCCCCGATAATGCTGACAATCCACCATATTGCCGCGGCTCCCGACCGCTTCAGAAACAGCCAGCGCAGGCCTTCGGCTTCACGCACAATCATTTGCACGGCTTCGGGCGGAAATCCCGCCGCCTCCAGCAGCGCAATTTCAGTCTCATTCAGGCCGCGCTGGAACATTCACCCCTCTCCCGCGCACACTGTGCAACCGGGACGCTGCTTTGCCAAGCCGGGCGGGGCAGGGTAAGCGGGGGGCATGCGCCGCATTGAACGCCCCGCCCTTCTGATCCTCGCCGCCGCGCTGGCCGCGGCCCTGATGGCCGGCGCCATATTTGTCTGGCTGGGCGCATGAGCGTGACTGATGCGCTGGACGCGGCGGTGACCGCCGGGCGCCTGCAGCCCGATCCGGCCCAGCGTGCTGCAGCTGAGCGCTTGAGCGCGCTCGCCCGCGATATCGCGCGCTGGAAAGGCGGCGGCGCGCGTCTTGTCCCCCGGCCTGCGCCGCGCGGGGTGTATCTGTGGGGCGGGGTGGGCACGGGCAAGTCCCTGATGATGGATCTGTTCTTCGAGACCGCCCCGATCGCGGCCAGGCGCCGGGTGCATTTCCATCACTTCCTGCAGGAGCTGCAGGCGCGCATCACCGCCGAGCGTGCACGCAAGCAGTCCGACCCGCTGCCGCGCGTGGCCAAGGCCATCGCGCGCGAGACCCGGCTCTTGTGCTTTGACGAGCTGCAGGTCACCGATGTGGGCGACGCCATGGTGCTGGGCCGGCTGATCGACCATCTGTTTGCGGCGGGCGTGGTGCTGGTGGCCACCTCCAACCGGGCGCCGGACGAGCTCTACAAGGGCGGCATCAACCGCCAGCTCTTCCTGCCCTTCATCGCCGCCATCAAGGCGAAGCTGGACGTGATCCGGCTCGATAGCGGGCGCGATTACCGGCTGGAGCGGCTGGAGGCCGCGCCGGTCTATTACACACCGCTGGGTCCTGAAGCCGATGCGGCCATGGACGCGGCCTTCGAGCGCCTGACCCTGGGCGCACAGCCGCGCCGTGATGCGCTGAGCGTCAACGGGCGCACGCTGGAGGTTGCGCGCGCGGCGGCGGGCGTGGCGCGATTCAGCTTTGAGGACTTGTGCGCGCGCGCCCTGGGGCCGGCGGACTATCTGGCCATCGCCGAGCGGTTTCACACCGTGATGATTGACCACGCCCCGCTGCTGGGTCCGCGCAAGCGCGATCAGGCCAAGCGCTTCGCCACGCTGGTCGATGCGCTTTACGAGGCGCGCGCCAAGCTGGTGATGAGCGCCGGGGCGGAACCTCACGCGCTCTATACCGAGGGCGATTACGCCTTCGAGTTCCAGCGCACGGCCTCACGCCTGATGGAGATGCGCAGCCATGACTATCTCGCCGCCGAGCGGCGGACGGTTCAGTCGTCGGCGTCGTCGTCCTCATAGCGCGAGCCGCGCTTGGGCTTGCCAAACAGCTCGTCCAGCGTGGTCGGCGATGAACTCACGGGCGCTTCGTGCTCTTCGGCAGGCTTGAGCACGTCCTCTTCCACCTTCACCGTGCCGTCCTTTTCCATCTGGGCGCGGCGGGCCGAGGCCTTGGTCACCTGGGCGTCCAGATCGATCTGGGTGCACAGGCCCAGCGAGACCGGGTCGGTGGGCTTGATATTGGCCGAGTTCCAGTGCTCGCGATTGCGCACCGACTCAATGGTGGATTTGGTGGTGCCGATCAGCTTGGAGATCTGGCCGTCGGTCAGCTCGGGGTGATTGCGCACCAGCCAGGCGATGGCGTCGGGCCGGTTCTGGCGGCGCGACAGCGGGGTGTAGCGCGGGCCCTTGCGAGTGGTTTCCTGATACTCGGCGTATTTGGGCTTGCTGGCCTGCATGCGGTAGGCCGGATCGGCCTCGGCCTTGTCCAGCTCCTCGCGCGCCAGCTGGCCGGCGGCCACCGGATCGGAGCCGCGCACGCCCGCAGCCACATCCCCGTCGGCGATGCCCTTGACCTCGAGATGATGCAGGCCGGTGAAATCGGCGATCTGCTCGAAAGTCAGGCCGGTATTGTCCACCAGCCAGACCGCCGTCGCTTTGGGCATGAGAATGTCAGCCATGTCGTCAAACCTCGCTTGAATACAAAAAACCCGGCGCGGACCGCCGGGCTTTCCGTCGACCGACCCTTCATCAGCGGCGCTATTAGCGATCCAGCGATGAAAGGATTTGTTGAAGGCGCTTATAGCGCGCAAGCGCCCGGCTGAAAACAGCGCAATGCAATCCCTGGCGGCGTCACGGGGTGAGCAGGATTTTGCCCGCATGGGCCATGGCGTCCATGCGGGCATGGGCCTTGGCTGCGTTTTCAAGCGTGAACACTGAATCGATCACCGGGCGCAGCTTGCCTTGCGCAATCCATGGCCAGACATGGGTCTCCACAGCGCGCGCAATGGCGGCCTTCTCGTCTTTGGAGCGGCTGCGCAGGGTGGAGCCGGTCAGGGTCAGGCGCTTGAGCATGACCCGCATCAGATCGAGCTCAACGCGCGCGCCTTTCAGGAAGGCGATCATCACCAGCCGGCCTTCGGTGTTGAGCAGGGAGAGGTGGCGGGCCGTGTAATCGCCGCCCACCATATCCAGGATCACATCCGCCCCGCCGCTCTCGCGCAGGGCCGTCTCCCAGTCATCATTGCGATAGTTGAGCGCCAGCTCCGCGCCCAGTTCCCGGCACAGGGCGCATTTGTCTTCAGACCCGGCGGTGGCGGCGATGCGCGCGCCATGGGCGGCGGCCATCTGGATGGCGGTGGTGCCGATCCCGCTGGCCCCGCCCTGCACCAGAAGGCGCTCGCCGGGCTGCAGGCGCGCGCGGTCGAACACATTGGTCCACACGGTAAAGACGGTCTCGGGCAGGCCTGCGGCGTGGATAAGGTCCACGCCCTGCGGCGCGTGCAGCACGCAGCCCATATCGGCGCGTGCAATATCGGCGTATCCCCCGCCCGCCGCCAGCGCGACCACCGCATCGCCGGGCCGCAGATGATCGACGCCCTCGCCCGTCTCGCGCACATGGCCGGAGACTTCCAGGCCCAGCCCTTCGGGCGCGCCGGGCGGGGGCGGATAGAGGCCCATGCGCTCGAACACGTCAGGACGGTTCACCCCGGCGGCGGCCACATCGATCAGCACTTCGCCCGGACCCGGCGGGTCCAGCTCGCGGGTCTCGATCTTCAGGGCGTCCGGCCCGCCGGGTGCGGGCGTGGTGATGATCCGTGTGCGGCGGGACATGGAATGCGGGACTCCGGAGCGGTTTGGCGTTAGATTGGCAGACTTTCCACGTGAAGCGGAAGCGGGGCGAGCCATGTTTCAGGATGAACCGCAGCGTGAACCGGCCGGCGCCATCCGTCCCGGCGAGGATCTCAGCCTTCTGGCGGTGGCCGAGCTGGAGGCGCGCATCGAGACCCTGCGCGCCGAAATCGCGCGCGCCGAGGCGATGATCGCCCATAAACGCGACAAGCTCAGCGCCGCCGAGGCGGTTTTCCGGCGCGGCTGATCGGCGCCAATGACAGCGCGCGGGCGCGCCTGGGCGGGTTCTGGCCCCGGGCTTGCTTGGTTGACCTGAACGGCCCGGACGCGTGAACTGCAAAAGGGCGCACGAAAGTATGAGGGGTAGAGGGTGGTGATGAGCCCGGTTGATCCACAGACGTCCGGCGCTGGCGCAGAGCGCCGCGTGGCCGATTTCGCAGCGTCCGAGCTGTTCCGGCGGCTGTTCCGGGACGGCATGGATCTGGTGGAGGAAACCGCCAGCTATCTCGACGGCGCCGGGCGTGAGGACGCCAAGCGCCTGGGACGGTCCGGCGCGCTGGCCTATGCGTCTGAATCCATGAGCCTGACCACCCAGCTCATGCAATGCGCCTCCTGGCTTCTGACCCAGCGCGCTGTGGCCGAAGGCGATATGACGCCGGGCGAGGCTTCCGAGCAGCGCTACCGCCTGACCCCGGCGCGCCAGAAAGACCCGGTCTGGCCCGCAGGCGATGATCCCTGCCCGCCGCGGCTGGGCGATCTTGCTGCGCGCGCGGCGACCCTGCATGAGCGGCTTTCACGCCTCGACCGGACCTTGTTTGACGGCGAGACCGCGCCCGAGACGCCCAATCCGGTGGCCGGCCAGCTCTCGCGCCTGCACGAGGCGTTCGGGCGTTGATTGCGCTTCACGCCTGCGCATGAAAAACGGGGCCGCATCGCTGCGGCCCCGCTTTCATTTCAGGCCGGTCTGGTTTCAGGCTGGTTCCGGGGCGCCGGTCAGATCAGCTCCAGCGCCACCGCCGTGCCTTCGCCGCCGCCAATGCACAGCGAGGCCATGCCTTTTTTCAGGCCTTGCGCCTCAAGCGCGGCGATGAGCGTGACCATGATGCGCGCGCCCGAGGCGCCGATCGGGTGGCCCAGCGCGCACGCGCCGCCATTGATATTGACCACGTCATGGCCAAGACCCAGCTCCTTCATGGCGATCATGGGCACCACCGCGAAGGCCTCGTTGATCTCCCACAGATCCACATCGCCCACGCTCCAGCCGGCGCGATCGAGCGCCTTGCGCATGGCGGGCACCGGGGCGGTGGTGAAATAGGCCGGCTCGTGGGCGTGAGCGGCGGTGGAGACGATTTTCGCCAGCGGTTTCAGCCCCCGGCGTTCGGCTTCCGAGCGGCGCATGAGCACCAGCGCCGCCGCGCCGTCGGAAATGGCCGAGGCGTTAGCGGCCGTCACCGTGCCGTCCTTGGAGAAGGCGGGCCGCAACTGCGGGATCTTGTCGGGCCGCGCGCGCTTGGGCAGCTCGTCGGAATCCACCACCGTCTCGCCCTTGCGGTCGGTGATGGTGACCGGCGTGATCTCGCGCTTGAAGGCGCCGGTTTCGGCCGCTTTCAGGGCGCGCGCCAGGGTCTCCACGGCGTAGGCGTCCTGGTCCTCGCGGGTGAACTGGTGCTCGCGCGCGATCATGTCGGCGTACACGCCCATGGCCTTGTGCTCATAGGCGTCTTCCAGCCCGTCCAGCGCCATATGGTCCTTGAGCGCGTCATGGCCGTATTTGAAGCCGGTGCGGTGGGTGGGCAGGAGGTGCGGGGCGTTGGTCATGGACTCCATGCCGCCCGCCACGATCACCGAGGCTTCGCCTGACGCAATGGCTGCGCGCGCCATGATGGCCGCCTGCATGCCCGAGCCGCACATCTTGTTGAGCGTGGTGGCCTCCACCGATTTGGGCAGACCGCCCTTGATGGCCGCCTGGCGGGCGGGCGCCTGGCCCTGACCGGCGCCCAGCACATTGCCCATATAGATCTGGTCAACGTCCTCGC
Source organism: Alkalicaulis satelles (assembly GCF_008630495.1). Classification (GTDB taxonomy): domain Bacteria; phylum Pseudomonadota; class Alphaproteobacteria; order Caulobacterales; family Maricaulaceae; genus Oceanicaulis; species Oceanicaulis satelles. The sequence goes on along the minus strand of NZ_VWOJ01000002.1, from coordinate 509,227 downwards.
CCGCCACCCCGGCTTCGGCCAGCGCGGCTTTCACTGACAGCGCGCCCAGCTCGTTGGCGGACAGGGCGGACAGCTCGCCCAAGAGGCCGCCCATGGGCGTGCGCGCCATGCCGGCGATGACGATCGGATCTTCGGAACTCATGAGCCCGTCTCCTCAAAATGTGTGTGGCCGGGCGCGTCAGCCGCGCCCTGGCGGATGGCGCGCACATGACCCTTTCGGACGGCGCCGCGTCAAGCCTCTTCGCAGATGCAGCGAGGCGCGTGATGCGCGCTCAGCCCCGGTCCGTGCCGGCGATCCAGCCGCCGCCCAGCACGCGGGTGTGACCGTCCGGGCTGTAGAACACGCAGGCCTGTCCGGGCGCCACGCCCTCCTCGCCGGCCTCCAGCAGCACATGCACGGCGCCGTCCGCGCCCACCTCCAGCACGCCCGGCGCGGGCGGGCGGGTGGAGCGCACTTTCACGCCCACGCGCGTTCCGTCTGCGTCAGACAAGGCGGCGTCACCCAGCCAGTTCACGTCCTTGAGGGCAATGCGGCGCACCGTGAGCGCCTCGCGCGGGCCGACGATGACGCGCGCTGCGTCTGCATCCAGCGCGATCACATAGAGCGGCTCGCCCGCCGCGATGCCGAGGCCGCGGCGCTGGCCCACCGTGTAGTGGATCACCCCGTCATGACGGCCCAGCACCCGCCCGTCGAGATGGACGATCTCGCCCGGACGCGCCGCGCCGGGGCGCAGCCGCTCCACCACCCGCGCATAATCGCCGTCGGGCACAAAGCAGATATCCTGGCTGTCGGGCTTGGCCGCCACGATCAGGCCGAAGGCTTCGGCCAGCGCCCGGGTCTGGTCCTTGGTCAGATGGCCCAGCGGGAAGCGCAGGAAATCGAGCTGCTCCGCCGTGGTGGCGAACAGGAAATAGGACTGGTCCTTGCCCGCATCGGCGGCGCGGCGCAGCTCAGGCCCCGCTTCGCCGGCCTCGCGGCGGATGTAATGGCCGGTGACCAGCGCATCGGCGCCCAGCTGCCGGGCGGTGGCGAGCAGATCGGCGAACTTGACCGACTGATTGCAGCGCACGCAGGGGATTGGCGTGGCGCCGGCCAGATAGGTGTCGGCGAAATCCTCCATCACCGCTTCGCGGAAGCGGGTCTCGTAATCGAGCACGTAATGGTCAAAGCCCATGGCCTCGGCCACGCGCCTGGCGTCCTGGATGTCCTGGCCTGCGCAGCACGCGCCTGCGCGCGCGATCGCCTCGCCATGGTCATAGAGCTGGAGGGTGACGCCCACCACGTCATAGCCCGCCCGACGGGCGGCGGCGGCGGCGACGGAGGAATCCACCCCGCCGGACATGGCCGCCACCACGCGGTGGCTGGCGGGATCGCCGCCCAGACCGAGAAAATCGCCGGTGAGGCCGTACTCGGCCAGCAGCGCATCGGCGCGCGCGGCGTCCATGACAGGCGGGCCGCTCACGCGGCGCGGGGAATCCGCGCGCGGCGGATTGGAAATCAGCGTCGTCATTTTTTCCTCTCCCCCGCCGGGTCAAGGCCGGCGGCGAACAGCATCAGGCGCGTGCATATAGGTCAATGCGGGCGAATGCGCCAGTGGCGGCTCGACGTCTCACGCTGAACAGCTGGCCCCGCCCAGCACGCAGAACTGGGCGCAGAATTTGTGCTTGAGCTTTACCGGGGCGAGGGAGTCGCCCAGCGTCTGGCCCAGCTCGAAGGCCTCATCATAGGGCAGGAGCGTGCAGGAAATGACGCTGGCGCGGTCCGCGCCCTTGCGGCGCACCACCATGCGGCTGGACGCGCACATGATGGTGGCCGGATCGAGCTTCAAAATACCCCAGCAGGCGGTAGTGATCTCCGGCGGCGCGCCTTCCGGGTCCATTTCAGGAAACAGCACCAGGCGGCCGGGATCATCGGCCGGAATGTCCGCGCCCAGGCGGGCGAACAGCGCGGCGAAGCCGGCGCGCGCTTCGGCCTCGCTCTCGGCCATGGCCTTGCGGCCGGCCACGCTCAGCCGGACGCCGTTCTGCACCAGCCAGGCGAGGCCTTTGAGCGTCTCGTCAAACGCTCCAGCCCCGCGCTCGGCGTCGTGCAGCGCGGGCGTGTAATGATCCAGGCTCACGCGAAGCGTCAGCCGGGGGCCGAACCGGCGCTGCAGGTCTGCAAGGCCGTCCTGAACGCCCGGGCGCATCATCGGACGCATGGCGTTGGTCAGCACCAGCGCTTCATGCCCGCGCTCCAGAGCCATGGCGGCGAGCGTGTTCATGTGAGGATTGAGATAGGGCTCGCCGCCGGTGAACCCGATCTCAACGGGTCCGGCGCCCATGGCGTCGATCTCGTCGAGATAGGGCGCGGCGTCCTGAGGCGTCAGATAGACCAGCCGGTCATTCTTCGGCGAGCTTTCGATATAGCAGTTGACGCATTCGATATTGCACAGCGTGCCGGTGTTGAACCACAGCGTCTTGAGCCCTTTGAACGCCACGCTGGCGCGGGTCTCGCCCTTGGCGGTCACGTCCGGATCGGTGAAGGGGGCGGGCCAGGCTGTGTCAGGCATGGAAGGGTTCCGTCATGCGGCGTCAATGCAGCAAACTAGGCCGCGACCCGGGCCGTCTCAAGCGTGCCGGCGTGATGCGCCTTTCCAGCGCCGGGCTGACAGGGTGCTTTTGCCGCGCGCCGGGATCGGCTAAACCTTCCGTGTGGGGGCCTCGATGGGCCCGTCAGCGCCCGACCGCCGGACGGAAGGTCTTGAAACGATGAAGCTTGCCCTGCGCCTGATTGCGCTCCTTGCCGCCGCCCTTGTGCTTGCCTCCTGCGCAGGCCGCGAACGCACCCAGCTGGCCTATGTGGAGCGCCCTGTGGAGCAGCTCTACAATGAGGGCTTCCGCCAGCTCGAGCGGCGCAATTTCGACCGCGCAGCGGCCTTCTTCGACGAGGTGGAGCGCCAGCACCCCTTCTCCGAGTGGGCGCGCCGCTCCATCCTGATGGCCGCCTACGCCCATTACCGGGCCAACCGCTATGACCGGGCCATCGGCAATGCGCGCCGCTTCATCGCCCTGCATCCGGGCAGCTCCAGCGCGCCCTACGCCTATTATCTGATCGCCATCAGCCATTATGAGCGCATCATGGATGTGGGCCGTGACCAGTCCACCACCCAGAACGCGCTGGACGCGCTGGAACAGGTGGTGCGCCGCTTCCCCGACAGCGCCTATGCGCGCGATGCGCGGGTGAAGATCGACATGACCCGCGATCACCTGGCGGGCAAGGAAATGGCGGTGGGCCGCTGGTATCTGCGCAACGGCTTTTTCCTGGCTGCGTCCAACCGTTTCCAGAATGTGATCCGCGACTATCAGACCACCAGCCATACGCCCGAAGCCCTGCACCGCCTGGTGGAGGTGTATGTGGCGCTGGGCGTGGATGACGAGGCGCGCATGGTCGCTTCTGTACTGGGCTATAACTTCCCCGGCTCGCCCTGGTATGCCGACAGCTACCGGCTGATGACCTCGCGCGGGATTGATCTGCCTGATGCGGTGCGTCCCGATGAGGATCCCAGCCTGATGCGCCGCGCCCTGGGCCGCATCTTCGGCTAGCCCGGCGGGCGGGGATCGGCGCGCCCCATGCTGGCATCATTGTCCATTCGCGACATCGTCCTGATCGACCGGCTCGATCTGGCTTTCGGGCCGGGCCTGTCGGCGCTGACCGGCGAGACCGGGGCGGGCAAATCCATCCTGCTGGGCGCGCTGGGCCTGGCTTGCGGCGACCGGGCCGACCGGGCGCTGGTGCGCGCGGGCGCGGACCAGGCTGCGGCCAGCGCGCTGTTCGAGCCGCCACCGGATCATCCGGTCTGGCCGGTGCTGGAGGAAGCCGGGATCGACGCCGCGCCCGGTGAGGCGCTGATCCTGCGCCGCACGCTGAGCGCTGACGGGCGCTCGCGGGCCCATGTCAACGACCAGCCCGCCAGCGTGGCGCTGCTGGCGCGCCTGGGCGAGATGCTGGTGGAGATTCATGGCCAGCATGACGGGCGCGGGCTTCTGGACCCCAAAACCCATCGCGCGCTTCTGGACGCCTATGCCGATTCAAGCGCGGAACGCGCGGCGGCGGCCAAGGCCTGGGCCGCCTTGAGCGCTGCGCGTGAGCGCCTGGACGCCTTGAAGGATGCGCAAATGAAAGCCTCCCAGGAAGAGGCGTTCCTGCGCGATGCGCTGGAGACCCTGGAGGCGCTTGATCCGCGTCCGGGCGAGGAAGCGGGCCTGGCTGACGAGCGCAAATTTCTTCAGCAGGCCGAATCCGCGCTCAGTGAAATGCAAGGCGCGGCTGAGGCCCTGGCCGGCGGGCAGGGTCTGGGCGCCCGGCTCAATACGGCGCTGCGCGGGCTGGAGCGGGTGCGCGCGGCGTTGGGTGCTGGCGGGGAGGACGCGCCGGACGCAGGCGGCGCCGGTCAGGCCCGCGCGGCGGTGGACCGCGCCGCGGCGGCGCTGGACCGGGCGCTGATCGAGTTCAACGAGGCCGAAGATGCGCTGGGCGATGCGGCCTCGGCTTTCGAGGTGGAGCCTGGACGTCTCAACGCGGTGGAGGAGCGCCTGTTCGCCCTGCGCGCCGCCGCCCGGCGCCATCAGGTGGAGCCCGACGCCCTGCCCGCATTGCGTGCCGATCTGGCCGCCCGGCTGGAGCTGATCGCCCATGCCGGAGACCGTCTGAACGAGGCCGAAGCCGCGCTGGCCGCCGCTGATGCCGATTATGCGCGCGCCGCTGAAGCGCTCTCGGCGCGCCGTCAGGAGGCGGCCGGGCGCCTGGCGGTGATGGTGGAGGCCGAGCTCGTCCCGCTGAAAATGGACAAGGCGCGCTTTCGCGCCGCTGTGACGCCCGATCCGGCCCGCCCCGGCCCGTCAGGCTGGGACAAGGTGGCGTTCGAGGTCTCCACCAATCCCGGCGCGCCGTTCGGCCCGCTGGACAAGATCGCCTCGGGCGGGGAGCTGTCGCGCTTTGCGCTGGCCCTGAAGGTCTGCCTGATCGGGGCGGGCGACAAGGTGATGGTGTTCGACGAGGTCGATCAGGGCGTGGGCGGCGCGGTGGCCGACGCGGTGGGCCAGCGCCTGGCGCGGCTGGCCTCGGGCAATCAGGCGCTGGTGGTGACCCACGCGCCCCAAGTGGCCGCGCGCGCCCAGGCTCATTTCCGCATCGAGAAAGCCGGCGGTGCAGACGGCGTGCGCACCCGCGTGCGCCCGCTCTCCGACGCCGAACGCCGCGAGGAAATCGCCCGCATGCTCTCCGGCGCCGAAATCACCGACGCCGCCCGCGCCGCCGCGGCGGAGCTGATGGGCGGGTGAGGGTTTGAGTGAAACCGAGCGCTGAGTTTCTGTCCTCCCCCGCTTGCGGGGGAGGTGGATGACGCGAAGCGTCAGACGGAGGGGGGAATCCACGCTTGAAGTCTTTGCACCTGCCCTGACCGCCGCATCCCCCCCTCCGTCAGCTGCGCTGACACCTCCCCCGTAAACGGGGGAGGAAAGAGCGGCTTCTGCACGCCCACGCTGGCGCGCGTGCGCGGGGTGGACCATAAAGAACGCCCGCCAATGAGACGCCGGAGCGCCGCTGTCCCATGTCCCCCGCCCTGAAGGATCCAGACGCGCTGAGCGCGGATGAAGCCGCCGAAGAGCTGGCCCGGCTGGCGCGTGAGATCGCGCGCCATGACCGGCTGTACTTCCAGGACGATGCGCCGAAAATCTCCGATGCGGCTTATGATGCGCTGCGCGCGCGCAATGCGGAGATCGAGGCGCGGTTTCCCGATCTTGTCCGCCCCGACAGCCCGTCCCGGCGGGTGGGCGCGCGGCCTGCGGATCAGTTCGCAGAGGTGATTCACGCCGTGCCCATGCTGTCGCTGGGCAATGCCTTCACCGAGGAAGACGCCGCCGATTTCGCCGCCCGCGTGGTGAAATTCCTGAATCTCTCAGACCCCCCCGCCTTCACCGCCGAGCCCAAGATTGACGGGCTGGCGGTCGCGCTGCGCTATGAGGACGGCGCGCTGGTGCAGGCGGCCACGCGCGGCGACGGGCGCGCGGGCGAGAATGTCACGGCCAATATCCGCACGCTTGACGACATCCCCGAGCGCCTGCCCGCCGGTGCGCCCGCCGTGCTGGAGGTGCGCGGCGAGGTGTATATGAGCCATGCCGATTTCGCCGCCCTCAATCAGCGCCAGGAGGCGGCGGGCAAGAAGACCTACATGAACCCGCGCAATGCGGCGGCGGGTTCGCTGCGCCAGATCGATCCGTCCGTCACCGCACAGCGGCCCTTGCGCTTTTTCGCCTATGGCTGGGGCGAGCTCAGCGAGGCGCTGGCGCCCACCCAGTTCGGATCGCTGGCGCGCCTCAAGGAGCTCGGCTTTCCGGTCAATCCCGACCTGATGGTGTGCGCGGATGTGGCGGCGATGCTGGCCCATTACCGCGATCTGGAAGCCCGGCGCGCCGGGCTCGGCTATGACATTGACGGCGTGGTCTACAAGGTGGACCGGCTGGATTTCCAGGCCCGCCTGGGCTTTGTGGCGCGCGCGCCGCGCTGGGCCATCGCCCACAAATTCTCCGCCGAGAAGGCGGTCACGAAACTCAACGCCATCGAGATCCAGGTGGGCCGCACCGGCGCCCTCACCCCTGTGGCCAAGCTGGAGCCCGTGACCGTGGGCGGGGTGGTGGTCTCCAACGCCACTTTGCACAATGAGGACGAGATCGCCCGCAAGGACATCCGCATCGGCGACACGGTGGTGATCCAGCGCGCCGGCGATGTGATCCCGCAGGTGCTCGAAGTGGTCCTCGACCAGCGCCCGGCGGACTCAGCGCCTTACGTCTTTCCGGCCCTCTGCCCCTGTCCGCTGGCGACCCCGGCGGAGCGGGAGGTGAATGCGCGCACCGGCGAGCGCGCCGCCGTGCGCCGCTGCACCGGCGAGTTCGCCTGCCCCTATCAGCGCAAGGAGCATTTGCGCCATTTCGTCTCGCGCAAGGCCTTCGATATCGAAGGGCTGGGCGAAAAACAGATCGCCGCCTTCCACGAGGCGGGCGAGGTGAAAGAGCCCGCCGACCTGTTCACCCTGGAAGCGCGCAACGCCGCCGGTGAACTCCAGCCCCCCCTGCAGGACCGCGAGGGTTGGGGCGAGAAATCGGCCGCCAATCTGTTCGCCGCCATCGCCGCGCGCCGCACGATCTCGCTGGCCCGCTTCATCCATGCCCTGGGCGTGCGCCATGTGGGCGAGGAAACCGCGCGCCTGCTGGCCCGCAGCTATGGCGAGTGGGACGCGGTGCGCGCCGCCGCCGAGGCCGCCGCCGATGCCGACAGCGAAGCCCGCGCCGCGCTGCTGGCCATTGACGGGCTGGGCGAGACCGCCGCCGACGCGCTGGGGCGGTTCTTCAGCGAAGCCCACAACGCCGCCGCCCTGGACCGCCTGCTCGCCCATGTCAGCGTGGAGCCCGAGCAGAGCACGGTGGAGACCTCCCCCGTCACCGGCAAGACCGTTGTCTTCACAGGCGCGCTGGAGCGCTTCACCCGCGACGAGGCCAAGGCCCGCGCGCAAAGCCTCGGCGCCAAAGTGGCTGGTGCGGTGTCGAAAAACACCGACTTCCTGGTCGCCGGCCCCGGCGCCGGCTCCAAGCTGAAAAAGGCGCAAGAGCTGGGCGTCCAGGTGCTCACCGAGGACGAGTGGCTGGCGCTGATCGGCGGGCAGGGGTGAGAGCCGGCGGGTGAAAATCGGGCCTGCTTATCTCTTATCATCATTATCACCATCCCCATCCCCCTTCCGCTTGCGCCCGGCCCGCGCCTGCGCGGCCGTCTGGCGCCTTGCGGTCATCAGGGGCGCGGCGCGGGCTTCATCATGGGTCATGGCGAAGGCGAGTGTACCGCCGCGAGGGGCCGGGGCGGATAAGGGGAGGGGCAGCGCCACATTACCCACCCGTGACCATTCCTTAAGCTGCGCGGCGGGGCGGGCCTGCCTAGCGTGGCGTGCCTTCGTCAATTTCACAGAGAGTCTTGTGCATGTTTGTGTCTTTAGCCGCCGCCGCCGCCCTGGCCGTCTGCGCCCAGGCCGGGCCGGATGCGCCGGTCCACACGCCGCCTCCCGCCCCCGATTTCAGCGCCGGGCGTGATCCGTTCGAGCTGGACTGGACCGGTCCTGCGCCGGGCGTCTGGGTGGGCGTGCGTCCGCAATCGGCGCGCCTGCCCGTCACCGGGACCAGCGTGATCGTGATCGGCGGGACAGGCGTTCTTGTCTTCGACGGGGGCGGCGCGCGGCTGCAGGCGGAACGTGTGGCGGAGAAAATCCGCGCAGAGACGGACTTGCCGCTCACCCATATCGCCATCAGCCACTGGCATGGCGACCACCATCTGGGCCTCGGCGCGCTGCGCGAGGCCTGGCCGCAGGCCGTTACGGTCAGCCACAGCTTCACCCGCGACGTCATGGACAGCACGCTGATGGATTCAGCGCGCAACCCTGACGCTGCGCCGCCCGGGGCGTTCACCGCCCAGCTGGAAGACGCGCTGGCCAATCCCGGTCTTCCCGAACCCGACCGGGCCCGGCTGGAGCAGGCCCTTGTCTGGGCGGATCTGATCGAGGAACAGGGACGGGCCGCGCAAATCCCCGAAATTGATCTGGTGTTTGACGACAGTCTGGAGATCGATCTGGGCGGGCGCACGGTCAGCCTCGTCCATCTGGGTCATGGCAATACCAAGGGCGATATCCTGCTGCACATTCCCGATGCGCGCATGATCGCGGCGGGCGACGCCGTGGTGCATCCAACCCCTTACGGCTTCTTCAGCTATCCCGAAAGCTGGGCCGGCGCGCTCAGGCGCTTGCGGGCCTTCGACGTGGACCTGATCATACCCGGCCATGGCGATGCGATGACCGACTGGGCCTATGTCGATCTGCTGATCGAGACCTTGCAGTCCATAGCCGACCAGACCGCCGCCCTGGTGGCCGAGGGCCATGATCTTGACGGCGTGCGGGAGAATTTTGACTGGAGCGCGCTGGAGCCCCGCTTCACCGGCGGCGATCCGTTCTGGACCGGCCGGTTCGATGTCTGGTTCAAGCGCCCGATCATCGAGGCCGCATGGCGGCTGGCCACAGGGCTGGATAATGAGGAGCTGGTTCCGCACGAGCACGCGGTGGAATAGCGCCGGCCCCTGCCGCGCCACGCCGTTCCCATACCCCTGTCTTCCCGGAATGGGCGCAGCCCATATCCGGGACCCATCCCCCATAATTTCCAACCGCCTCAGCGGCCGCCAATGACCGGTGGATGGGTCCCGGGTCTCCCTACGGTCGCCCGGGAAGGCAGCGTGGGTTGATGTGATCGCCCGCACATCGCCCCCAAACCTCCACCCCTGCCTTCCCGGAAGCCGCGAAGCGGCTATCCGGGATCCATCTCCCATAATTTCCAACCGCCTATGCGGTCGCCAATGATCGGTGGATGGGTCCCGGGTCTCCCCCGGATCAAGTCCGGGGTCGCCCGGGTAGGCATGTGGGCTGTACTGGGCGCCCCAAGTGCATCAAACTCGCGCCATGCGCGATTATAATTTCTACGTCTACATGATGGCGAACCGGAAACAGGGCGCGCTCTATACCGGCGTGACCAATGACCTGCTGCGCCGGGTGTGGGAGCATCGCGAGGGCGTGGGCTCGGCCTTTGTGCGCCAGTATGGCGTGACCCGCCTGGTCTGGTATGCCCATCACAGCGATGTGGTGGAGGCGATGGCCCATGAGCGCCGGCTCAAGCGCTGGCGGCGCGCCTGGAAGATCACCCTCATCGAAACCGAAAACCCCGACTGGCGCGACCTCGCCCACGATCTGACAGTCTGATCAAATGCCTACGCCTGCCTTCCCGGAATGGGCGAAGCCCATATCGGGGACCCATCCTCCATAAATCCCAACTGCCGCAGCGGTCGCCAATGATCGGTAGATGGGTCCCGGGTCTCCCTACGGTCGCCCGGGAAGGCAGCGTGGGGTGATGTGATTTGCCCACACCTCCCCAAACCCCCACCCGTGCCTTCCCGGAATTTGCGAAGCAAATATCCGGGACCCATCCCCCATAGTTCCCAACCGCCTCAGCGGTCGCCAATGACCGGTAGATGGGTCCCGGGTCTCGCTCCGCTCGCCCGGGAAGGCAGCGTGGGGGGACATGATGCGAATAATGTTCAGACGCAGGCGCCGCACCCCTCACCCTACCCTCTCCCCTCTCTGACAGAGGGGAGAGGAGGCTTTGACGCCGGGTTCGTTTCGGAAATGCCTGACCCCAGGCTCAAAGGATAAAACGCAGCGCCAGAAGCCCCCTCTCCCCCATGACCATGGGGGCTGAGCTCACAAAGATTGATCCGGGGGATCAATCGACTGAGCGAAGGATAAAGGTGAGGGGGCGCGGGTGATCATGTCGCGCCGCCTCTCCACCCCACCCTGACCCTCCCCTCAAGGGGAGGGAAAGCACCGCGTCACGCCGCGCCCATACCTGCGCGTTTCCCCGGCGCAAGCCGGGGTCCAGCTGCGCCGGTGATTCTGGGTCCCGTCTTCCGACGGGAAAACGCATGGGGGACATGATGCGGGCCATGTTCAGGCGTAGGCGCAGCACCCCGCCCCCTCAAACCCTGCCCGTCCGTCTCGCCAGCATCAGGGCGGGTCAAGACCGTCCCGGGCTTGACCCGGGACGGCGCGCAGCGGGCGGCAGCCAGGCTGGTGGAGCTTGATGCGGGCTGAGCGGGTTGGGGGGCAGCGGGTTGGGATGGGGGCGTTTGGGAGGGGTGAGAGTGACCGTGGGGCGGAAATAGGTGTGTATCCCCGGTTTTCTGAAGGCATGCTTCTCTGTGGTTGGGTGCTAATCCCTAGGAATCTCTACGCCTTCGAGGGGAACAAACCAGTTTGAGCTTCTCATTAGCGCGCGTTTCTGAGCACCAGTGAATTTGTACGCCTTCTCCTCAGCGCCCCAAACTTCTGCATGGTACGGATTGCCAGGTGCGCTCGGTCCCTCAGGCACAGGTGAGCACCCAATTCTTAAGTTTGCTTGGCGCGCATCCCTCGCTGCAAAGGCGACCGACGCTATATATTTTGGTGTTGTAACAAAGGCATAAGGATCTAATCCATCCGCTTCGATAGCTTTGGGCAGGTCACAGGACATACCGCCTTTAGGGTTCGTAGATGGGGACCACAGTTTTGAAGACAGACGTCGCTTTCCCAGATTCTCATCCAAGACAACGTGTTCTGTAGGGTTCACGCGGCGGACAATAGGGTCTTCGTCCGCAATGGTCTTGTCATCGAACGGCTCCATACCCAATGCATCAAGCCGCTTGATTTTGCATTTCGCGCCGTCGTTGGGATAACTCCTCCAACCATTGGACTACACGTGAAAAATCGGTGCGAATCTCAATTTCTTCGATTTCGCGAGTTTCGTGAACATACCTTTCCGCCGCGACGCTGTTGACCCCAAGAACGTCAAGCTCAATGTCAAAGCCTCCCGCATGCCACTCCAATTGAACGGTGCCGTCACTTCCGGGCACTACGCCGGGTGGAGGCAGGTCAGGGAACTCATGGCACAATCGCTCCAGAATGTTCGCCGCGAAGGCGGCACAAGAAAAAGATACAGGTCGGCCAGCATACCCGTCCCATCCAATTGGTAACGCCGTTATTCGGTCGAATCTGAGCTTAAGGGCCTTCATCCATTCTGAGGAATGACTAGATACCCTGCACGTAGCGCCCCCCCGGAACGCCGCGATCGTTTCAGTGCTCCCTTTCATTTTAGGGCGCTCGATATAATCGAAGGTATAGGCTGAATGGCTAAGGTTCATTTCTTTCCCCAACGCAAATGCGCATCACCGCTAGTGGTTTCTGTGAAACGCGTTACGATTTTCTCACGCGCCCAAGCCGAAAAGTCTAACGCACTGTCGATATCGTTGGCTTGCGGCGCGCCTCGGCAGGTCAAGTTGTACCTGAAAGCCTTCGATGCAAGGTTCCGCCCCACCACTGAGCCAATTTCGTGATGCAATCGTCCAATAGGCTCGCCGCCGTCAGAACCAACAACCGTAGAGAAGTTAGCTGAGAATCCTTCTATCTCAAAACGGGATAGGTTTGCTACCGTAAGCCACTCGCCAATAGATGAATAGTCCGACACGACTATAACGTTAAAATAGGTCACTTCGACCTGATTAATATTTATAGGAAGCTCGAAACGCGCTTTACAGTATTCATCAAACTTACTGAATAAATTTTTAAATTGCATCGCGATATTGTCAAATCTTGGGTAAACATTGCCGTCCGCTTGGCGTCGCCAATTCAATATGAATCGATCCGGTTGGAACTGAATCAAATGGCTATTATCAGTAGATAAGAACCATGCTCTATTAAAGGCTACACTTGGCCCAAGCCCAATGCTAAACTCCGCGTCAGTTCCGCCCCCACCAAACGTTTCAAACTGCGGATTCAGGGGGGGGTGCTCTTGAAAGCCGGGAAACTCATCTTGAAAGATGCGGAAAACATCGCCCAAGAATAGGCTTGAATAATTTGGTAGTGGTGCGAATTGCACCCCTAGCGCCAGCTCCACAAGTGGAGGGTGGCTGAATTCGGGCAAATGTTCGGGACGGGCGTGCATGAATATGGAACCAGCTTCTTGAGGTGATGATACGGTGCTTCGCGCAGAGTGCCAATGCTATTTAAAGCTTGCATCGCACTGCATCGAAAGCGGCAGCTTTGTACGCGCAGACATTAGTTCAGACAGCAGATTGAGCCAAGCACGAGATGCCCATTGTAACTTGGTCACATAGGTGAGCGAGCTAGGCAACTTACGTCTGCCAACCTACGGAAGTGTCATTTCATGGCAGCACAAACCCTACCCCTCCTCCACATAAATCTCCCCGCCTTTCCGCCTGAACTCCTCCGCCTTCTCCGCCATGCCCTTGGAGGCCTCGTCCGCTTGGCGCTCCAAATCGGCCTTTTCGTTCTCGCTCAGCCCGGCGGCGTAGTCGCGCACGTCCTGGGTGATTTTCATGGAGCAGAATTTGGGCCCGCACATGGAGCAGAAATGGGCCACCTTGTGGGCTTCCTTGGGCAGGGTCTGGTCGTGGAAGTCTCGCGCCGTGTCGGGGTCCAGCGACAGGTTGAACTGGTCTTCCCAGCGGAATTCGAACCGGGCGCGGCTTAGCGCATCGTCGCGCAGTTTGGCCGCCGGGTGGCCCTTGGCCAGATCGGCGGCGTGGGCGGCGATTTTATAGGTGATGACGCCGGTTTTCACGTCATCGCGGTCGGGCAGGCCGAGATGCTCTTTCGGCGTCACATAGCAGAGCATGGCCGTGCCGAACCAGCCGATCATGGCCGCGCCGATGCCTGAGGTGATGTGGTCATAGCCCGGCGCGATATCGGTGGTGAGGGGGCCCAGCGTGTAGAAGGGCGCCTCGCCGCACACCTCCAGCTGCTTGTCCATATTGGCCTTGATCTTGTGCATGGCCACATGGCCCGGCCCCTCGATCATCACCTGACAGCCATGGGCCCACGCCACTTTGGTCAGCTCGCCCAGGGTTTCCAGCTCGGCGAACTGGGCGCGGTCATTGGCGTCGGCGATGGAGCCGGGGCGCAGGCCGTCGCCGAGCGAGAACGTCACGTCATAGGCGCGCATGATCTCGCAGATTTCCTCAAAGCGCGTGTAGAGGAAGCTCTCGGTGTGGTGGGCCAGGCACCATTTGGCCATGATGGAGCCGCCGCGCGACACGATGCCGGTGACGCGGGCTGCGGTGAGCGGCACATAGGCCAGGCGCACCCCGGCATGGATGGTGAAATAGTCCACGCCCTGTTCTGCCTGCTCGATCAGGGTGTCGGCGAAAATGTCGAAGGTCAGGTCTTCGGCCACGCCGCCGACTTTCTCCAGCGCCTGATAGATGGGCACGGTGCCGATGGGAACGGGGCTGTTGCGCAGGATCCATTCGCGGGTGTTGTGGATGTTCTTGCCCGTGGAGAGGTCCATCACCGTGTCGGCGCCCCAGCGGATCGCCCAGACCATCTTGTCCACCTCTTCCTCCACGGATGAGGCGACGGCGGAATTGCCGATATTGGCGTTGATTTTCACGAGGAAATTGCGCCCGATCAGCATGGGTTCCAGCTCGCCATGATTGATATTGGCGGGCAGGACGGCGCGCCCGCGCGCGATCTCGCTGCGCACGAACTCCGGCGTGACGAATTCAGGGATGGCCGCGCCGAAATCCTCGCCGTCCGCCCGGCGCTCCGCGGCGCCGGCCAGCGCTGCGGCCCGGCCGAGATTTTCGCGCTCGGCGGCGTAGATCATCTCGTCGGTAATGATCCCGGCCCGGGCGAACTCCAGCTGGGTGACCGGCCCGGCGCCGCTGGCGCGCAAGGGCTGGTGGCGCACCGGGAAGGCGCGCGCGAGATATTTGCCGGTGGCGCCGCCATTATCGAGCGGGCTGAGCGGGCGGCCCTCATAGGCTTCCACCCCGCCGCGCGCGGTGACCCAGGCGGTGCGGGCGCGGGCAAGGCCCTGCTCCACATCGATGCTCGCCGCCGGATCGGTATAGGGGCCTGAACAGTCATAGACGCGCACCGGCGCTTCGTTGGCCGTGGGGTGCAGGTCGATTTCCCGGTGCGGCACGGAAAGGTGCGGCGCGGCTTCGGGCTGCGTATACACCCGGCGCGACCCGGCCAGCGGCCCGGTGGTGACGGTCGGGGTGGGAAATTCGGCCTGGCTGACGGGCTTGTTCATGGCGTCGGGCTTTCGGGTTGGGGTGTCAGGGAGTACGGGGCGCTAGAGATCTGTAAGCCCCAGCGCCGCGCGGCGCTTTCGGGTGAGGTTGAGGGCGGCGAGCCGCCAGCTTTCGGCAAGGTGGGATTTAAGCTCGTCATCGCTGACGCTGGCGTCAGAGGTGCGCTGGATCCAGCTCATCCCGCGCGAGGCGAGATAGGGCGCCGGCCGGCAGCCGGGCGCCTCGCGCAGCACCTCGTACACGATATCGGAGCATTTGAAGGTGACGGCCAGCGCCTCGCCCTCGTCCTGCCAGCCGGCCACGGCGAACACCTTGCCGGTCTGGCCCTCGCCCGCGCCCACCTTCCACACATGGGCGTCGCCCCACTGGATCACATGGGATGTGGCGGGCAGCGCAGCGCAATGGGTGTTGTAGTCGTCCAGCGTCATCTGGCTCCATCCCGACGCCGGCATGACCCGGATCCGGTCCTGAGGGTGCTCTCTCAGCCCCGTGCTCATCACGGGACGCCCCTTGGAACGTTGAGATTCAAGCTTCGCACGCGCCGGGCGGGGCGCGCAAGGGTGTCAGGGATGCGGCGCGCGCGGTCGCCGCATCGAAAGCGCAATTCCCGCTCCCGCCGGCCTGCGAAGCGCGTTAAACCGGCATCCATGACCCAGCGCCCCATCCTCGCCATCGCCTATGATTTTGACGGCACGCTGTCGCCGGGCTCCATGCAGGAGCATTCCTTCATCCCCGAGATCAAGGAATCCAAGGAGGCGTTCTGGGAACGCGTCAATGGCGAGGCGGCGCGGCTCAAAGCCGACAATATCCTCATCTACATGCACGAGATGGTCAAAGCCGCCCGCAAGCAGGGCGTGCGCTGCCGCAAGGAGGATATCGAGCGCCATGGCGCGCGCGTGGGGCTGTTCCCGGGCGTCGCCGAGGGCTGGTTCGACCGCCAGCGCGAGCGCGGCGCGGCGGCGGGGCTGGAGGTCCAGCACTTCATCATCTCGTCGGGGCTCAAAGAAATGATCGCGGCCAGCGCCATCGGGCGCCATTTCACGGCCATCTTCGCCTCGGAGTTCAAGTATGACGCCAATGACGTGCCCGAATGGGCAGCGGCGGCGGTCAATTACACCAACAAGACCCAGTTCCTGTTCCGCATCAACAAGGGCGCGCTTGATCCCGGCGACCATGTGGCGGTCAACCGCTATACGCCTGAAGACGAGCGCCCGGTGCCGTTCCGCAACATGATCTATGTGGGCGATGGCGATACCGATGTGCCGTGCATGCGCATGGTCAAGGAGCAGGGCGGGGTGTCCATCGCCGTTCACCCGCCCGCCGACGAGGCGCTGGCGGCCAAGACCGCCCAGCTCAAGGCCGACCGCCGGGTGCATTTCACGGCCGAGGCCGATTATTGCGAAGGCTCGGCGCTGGACGCCTATATGGAAGCCGTCATCGGCAAGATCGCCGCGGTAGAGCGCCTGCGCGCCCTGGAGCGCGGCTAAAAGCCTGCGGCGAGGCGCCCCATAGTGCGGGGACGCAAAGCGCGTCATTAATCCCCAAATAATTTGGGGATACCCGTCATGAGCCGCCGCGCCACCCTTCTGCGCCATGCCAATGCCCGCACGCCGCGCTATACCAGCTATCCCACCGCCCCGCATTTCCATGAGGGCGTGGACGGCGCGGTGATGGAGCGCTGGCTGGGCGCGCTGGACCCGGCCCGGCCGGTCTCGCTCTATGTGCATGTGCCCTATTGCCGGTCGCTGTGCTGGTATTGCGGCTGCAACACCCGCGCGACCACGCGC
Organism: Alkalicaulis satelles; assembly: GCF_008630495.1. Taxonomy (GTDB): domain Bacteria; phylum Pseudomonadota; class Alphaproteobacteria; order Caulobacterales; family Maricaulaceae; genus Oceanicaulis; species Oceanicaulis satelles. Next base: position 492,727 of record NZ_VWOJ01000002.1, on the reverse strand, counting down.
GCCGAACCGGTGGCGGCCTATCTTGAGCGGCTGCTGAAAGAGCTGGAACTGACCGCCGCGCGCCTGCCGGGGCGCATGGCGATCTCGCATTTCGCCATGGGCGGGGGCACGCCGGCCATCCTCTCGCCGGACCAGATCTCCCGGCTGATGGACGCGGTGCGCGCGCGCTTTGATCTCCTGCCCGGCGCCGAGCTTTCCATCGAGATCGACCCGCGCCATTTCACCCGCGCCGATGCTGTGGGTCTTGCCCGCAACGGCTTCACCCGCGCCTCCACCGGGGTGCAGAGCTTTGACCCGGCGGTGCAGGCGGCCATCAACCGCATCCAGCCCTGGGAGCTGGCGGCCATCGCCTTTGACCGGCTGCGCGAGGCGGGCGTGGGCGCCATCAATATCGACCTGCTCTACGGCCTGCCGCGCCAGAGCGCAGCCAGCGCGCGCGCCAGCGCCGAGGCGGCGGCCGATCTCGCCCCCGACCGGCTGGCCGTGTTCGGCTACGCCCACGTGCCCCACATGATGGCCCATCAGCGCCTCATCCGTGACGAGGAGCTGCCCGATGCGCGCAGCCGCCTCGACCAGGCCGACGCCATGGAAGACGCGCTTCTGGCGGCGGGTTATCAGGCCATCGGCATTGATCACTACGCCCTTCCCGGCGATTCCATGGCCCGCGCGCTCAAGGCCCGCACCCTGAAGCGCAATTTCCAGGGCTACACCACCGATCCTTCAGACGTGCTGATCGGGCTGGGCGCCTCGGCGATTTCGGCCCTGCCCCACGGCTATGTGCAGGCCCATAGCGATGTGCGCGCCTGGGGCCAGGCGGTGGAGGCCGGGCGCCTGCCTGCGCGCCGGGGTGTGGCGGTGAGCGCGCAGGACCGCCTGCGCCGCGCCATCATCGAACAGCTGATGACCTATCTCGACGTTGACCCCGCCGCGCTCGCCGCCGCCCATGGCCTGGCTGAGCCTGAGGCTGATCTGTCTGAACTGGAAGCAGCCGGGATTGTGCGCCGTGACGGCGCGCGCATCATCGTCCCGCGCGCCTACCGTCCGCTGGCCCGGCTGGCGGCGGCGGCGTTTGATGGGTATCTGCCCGCCAGCGCGGCGCGTCACTCGGTTTCGGTGTAAAGCGCACCCGCCCCCTCGCAAGCGCGCGCCCGAGCGGCTATCTCTGATATCTTGAAGAGATCCGCCGGGAGACGCCATGAGCACCGATCCGTTCGCCGCCTTCGCCTTCGACGCCGCCGATGCGGGGCGCGTGCTGGACGCGGCGCTGGCCGGCGCTGATGATGGCGAGCTGTTTCTGGAAACGGCGGCGTCTGAATCCCTGGCCTTTGATGATGGCCGGCTGAAAGTCGCCAATTTCTCCTCTGATCGCGGCTTCGGCCTGCGCGCCGTGTATGGCGAGACCACCGGTTTTGCTCATTCCAGCGATCCCTCGCTGGAGGCGCTGCGCCGCGCCGCCGAGACCGCACAGGCCGCCCGCAAGGGCCGGGACGCGGTGATGGCGCCGCCCCCGGCGCGGGCCAATCAGCGCTTGTATGAAGATGTGGACGTGATCGCCGAGCCGGGCTTTGAAGCCAAATCGGCGCTGCTGGCCGAGATCGACGCCTGGGTGCGCGCGCAGGACCCCAGCGTGGTGCAGGTCTCGGCCTCGCTCGCCGGATCGCGCCGGGTGATCGCCATTGTGCGCGCGGGCGGCGATGTGCGCGCCGAGGTGCGCCCGCTGGTCCGGCTCAATGTTTCCGTGACGTGCGAGAAGAACGGACGGCGCGAGACCGGCTCGGCCGGGGCGGGCGGGCGCGCGGCGTTCGCCGACTGGCTCAATGCGGCCAGCTGGCAAGGCCTGGCGGCCGAAGCCCTGCGCCTGGCGCAGGTCAATCTGGACGCGGTGGACGCGCCGGCGGGCGAAATGCCCGTGGTGCTGGGCCCGGGCTGGCCCGCCGTGCTGCTGCACGAGGCGGTGGGCCACGGGCTGGAGGGCGATTTCAACCGCAAGGGCACCAGCGCGTTTTCCGGCAAGATCGGCCAGCAGGTGGCGGCCAGGGGCGTCACCATCGTGGATGACGGCACGCTGGCCGGGCGGCGCGGCTCGCTGTCCTTTGATGACGAGGGCACGCCCACCAGCCGCACCGTGCTGATCGAGGACGGGGTGCTGACCGGCTATATGCAGGACCGCCAGAACGCCCGCCTCATGGGCATGGCGCCCACCGGCAATGGACGGCGCGAGAGCTACGCCCACACCGTCATGCCGCGCATGACCAACACCATCATGGAAAACGGCGCGATGGAGCCGGGCGAGATCCTGGAAAGCCTGAAAGACGGCGTCTACGCCAGGAATTTCGGCGGCGGCCAGGTGGACATCACCTCGGGCAAATTCGTGTTCCGCTGCACCGAGGCCTACCGCGTGCGCGGCGGCAGGATCATGGAGCCCGTCAAGGGCGCCACCCTGATCGGCGGCGGCCCGGCGGCGCTCAAGAACATCACCATGATCGGCAATGACATGGCCCTTGATCCCGGCGTCGGCACGTGCGGCAAGGCCGGCCAGGGCGTGCCCGTGGGCGTCGGCCAGCCCAGCTTGCGGGTGGAAGGCCTGACCCTGGGCGGGGCGGGCTGAACATGCTCTGCGCGCCGCCCGCCCTGATGCTGGCGGCGGCTCTGGCGTTCACGCCGCCTGCGGGCGCAGATCTGGACATCCCCCTGACGCGCAGCGCGGACGGGCATTTTGTGGTGCGTGTGGATACGCCCGGCGGCGCCTTGCGCCTTGTGCTCGATACGGGGGCTGAAGCCAGCGCGCTCACCCGGGCCGCCGCAGTCCGTCTGGACCTGCCAGAGGCAGACCCCGCCCGGCTCGACACCCTGACCGGCTCGGCGCCCGCACAGCGCCGCCATCTGGACGATGCGCGGCTAGGTGATTTCGCCTTGCCGGGCTTGAGACCGGTGATCATCGATCATGCGCCGGACTCGGCGCGCGCGCTGGACGGGTTTCTGGGGCTGGATGCGTTTGCAGGGGAGGCCATCGTGCTGGACCTGCGCGCCTTGCGCGTGATCCGCGATACCACCCCGGCCTGCGATCCCCGGCCCGGCCTGCCGCAGACAGGCGGAACGGTGCAGGGCGCGCCGGTGCGCGTGCGGATCGATACCGGGCTCGCCGGGTCGGTGGCCGCGCCGCGCCTGACCGCCCGGATCGCCGTGCGCGATGCCGGGCGCGGCGCGATTACCGGCGCCGGTGGAACGCAGGTTCCAGCCCGCCTGGTCAGCGTCCGGCGTGTGGTGATTGATGATTATCACGCCGGGAGCGCGCAGATCGCCCTGGCCGGCCTGCCGGTATTCGCTGATGCAGACCCCGCCGCGCCGCCCGTCCTGATCGCGGGCGCTGATCTTCTGGACGGCGCGGTGGTGCGTCTGGTGGTGAGCGCTGAGGGCGCGTGCGCGCGTGTAAGCCCTTAGCTCAGCGTGGCGCGCAGCATCCAGGCGGTTTTCTCGTGGGCGGTGATGCGCGGGGTGACCAGATCGGCCGTGGCCTCGTCGCCATGCTCTTCAGCCAGTTTCAGCGCGGCGCGCGCGGTGCGCACCACCTGTTCATGGCCGGACACCAGATTGGCGATCATGGTGTTGGCGTCAGGCGTTTTTGCATCGTGCTTGATGCTGGCCGAGGCCGCCATCTCGTCATAGGAGATGGGCGCCAGCACGCCCAGCGCCCGGATGCGCTCGGCGATATCGTCGGTGGCCGTCCACAGCTCGGTATACTGGGTCTCGAACATGGCGTGCAGGTCGTGAAAGCGCGGCCCCGTCACGTTCCAGTGATAGGCGTGGGTCTTGAAATACAAGGCATAGGTGTCGGCCAGCAGCGCCTGCACGGCTTTCGCCATGGCTTCGCGCTGGTCTTTCGACAGGCCCATATTGATATCCATCTCAGCTCTCCTCAAAGGGCGTGTTTCTATGGCGCGCAGTATCGCCCGGACGCGCGGGGCGCGTCCAACTGGTTTGCGTGACATCTGATATAGGCTGAGGCTATGGGGATCAGCGCGCGCCCTGGCAGAAGGCGAGGATGCGCTGGCCCGCTTCCTCCAGCGCCGCATCATCGGTGGCGTAGGACAGGCGGAAGCCCGGCGCCGCGCCGAACGCCGTGCCCGGCACCACCGCCACATGGGCTTCGGTGAGCAGCGCCTCGCACACGGCCAGATCATCGCTCAGCGCCATGCCGCCCGCACTGGTCTTGCCGATCAGCCCGGCGCAGTCGGCGAAGATATAGAATGCGCCTTCCGGCGTGGGCGCGGTCAGGCCCGGCGCGGCGTTGATCTTCTGGAGCATTGCGTCGCGGCGGGTCTTGAACGCGGCGTTGCGTGCTTCAAGGAAATCATGGGGGCCGTTGAGCGCGGCCACCGAGGCCCACTGGCTGACCGAGCAGGGATTGGAGGTGGTCTGGCTCATCACCTTGCCCATGGCCTTGATGAGCGTTTCCGGTCCCGCCGCATAACCGATGCGCCAGCCGGTCATGGCATAGGCCTTCGACACCCCGTTCATGGTCAGGGTGCGCTCATAGAGATCGGGCGCGACCTGCGCGATGGTGGCGAACTGGAAGCCGTCATAGATGATGTGCTCATACATGTCGTCGGTGAGGATGAGCACGTGGGGATGGGCGCGCAGCACCTCGGCCAGGCCCTTGAGGTCCTCGGCTGTATAGGCAGCCCCGGTGGGGTTTGACGGCGAGTTGAGGATGACCCAGCGCGTGCGCGCCGTGATCGCCCGGTCCAGGGTTTCGGGCTTCAGCTTGAAGCCGTCGGCGACGCCGGCCTCGGCGAAGACCGGCGTGGCGCCGCACAGGGCGGCCATTTCGGGATAGCTGACCCAGTAGGGGGTCGGGATCACCACCTCGTCGCCGGCATCCAGCGTGGCGGCGAAGGCGTTGTAGATCACCGGCTTGCCGCCCGGCGAGACATTGACCTGGGCGGGGGTGTAGTCGAGGCCGTTATCGCGCTTGAACTTGGCGCAGATCGCCTGCTTCAGCGCGGGCAGGCCGTCCACATCGGTGTATTTGGTCTCGCCGCGGGCAATCGCCTCGATGGCGGCCTGCTTGATGTGGTCGGGGGTGTCGAAATCGGGTTCGCCCGCGCCCAGCCCGATCACGTCCACGCCCGCGGCCTTGAGGGCGCGCGCCTTCTGGCTGACCGCGATGGTGGCCGAGGGTTTGACCCGGCCCAGGGCGGAAGACAGGCGCATCACATCGGCGGCGGCGGCGTCAGGCATGGGGGCGTCCTTTCAGGGAAGGCGGCGCGCAAGGCGCACGAAGACCGTCTCGTTGGGCGTTTCACCCTCCAGACGCTGGTGCGTTACGACAAGCGGGTAGGTGTTTTCAAGACCTGGCGGTCCGGCGGCGCCCCAGCCCGGGCGCGGCGCATCGCGCATCAGGACCAGACCGAGCGTGTTGGAGGCCAGCGCCTCGCGTTTGAGATCATGGGCTTTGAGAAAGGCTTCGATCTGGCCGAGCGCCTTGTCATGGCCGAACACGCCTTCCAGCGGCGCGTCATCGCCGGGCGCGCGGTAGAGATTGAAGCTGACGGCCAGGCCATGGCGCGCCTCGATCTCAACCCGGCCCGTGCGCACCGCCTCATGAACCGCTTCCACCGGCCCGGCTGCGCTGTCATAGGCGGCCACGGCCAGATCCACGCTGCCGTCATCCAGCGCCGCCAGCACCGCTTCGACCGACTCCATCAATACCAGCTCGCACCCCGCCGCCAGCACCAGCGCGGCGCGATGGGTGAAACTGCCGTCCGGTCCAAGGCATGCCGCGCGCATGGGCGCTCCTGATCAGGGTTGTCAGGCGCTTAGTCTAGACCGGCCCGGGCGCGGCGCGCATCCCGCCTCGGCGCCTCAATCGCGCCATGATTGACCCTGCTTGCGCCCCAATCCGGCCCTGCGCCCGCCTTGCGCGGCGGCGAATCTGCCTTCAGCTGGCGTTCATCTCGCTGAACGCCGCCTGTACGGGAGACACGGACATGACCCGCAACGCCGCCAACGCCACCGGTCTGGGCAGCCTCGTGCTCGCCGCCCTGTGCTGCCTGGCCGCCGCCTGGGTGTTTCATGCCGGCCCGCGCCAGTCTGGCGGGCTTTATGTGAGCGGCGCCCAGACCGTGGCCAGCGCCCAGCGCTAGGCCTGGGCCTGGCCGGCGTCCCGGCTGCGCCCTGACCGGGAATTTATTTGAACCGGGCGCGCGCCTCGGCCATCTGTGAGGTTGTGAGCGCGCGCACCCCCCCTGACGGCCCGCCTGACGGCGAGACGCCCAAACCCGTCATGGCGTCCTTTCCGGCCCATTCGTCCGCGCGGGGCGCCCTGACGCCGCCGCGCCTGGCCGGGTATGGCGTGGCGGTCAGCCTGCACGCCCTGGCGCTGGCCGGGCTCGCCGCCCTGCCCGCCGCCGTCACCGATCCGCCGCCAGAGCGCGCGCCGGGCGCGTCGCTGGCGTTCTACGTCTTCGTCGCCGAGGGCGCCGAGAGCGACTCGCCCCTGTTCGAACCGCCCCTGGACGAGGCGGCCGGCGCGGGCGGAGAGGCGGACGGGGAGGGGCGCGGCGCAGGCGTGGGTGAGGCCGAAACCGAAGCCGAAGCTGAAGACGACGCGGCGCCGGAGCCTGAGGCTGATCCGGAACCGGAGCCAGAGCCCGCGCCCGAGCCAGAGCCTGAAGCGCCGGCGCCCGATCCGCCCGAAACCGGGCCGTCACAGCCTGAAACGGACGAGGCGCTGCGCGAAACCGGGCCTGTTCAGCCCGCGGACACGCCCGATGAGGCGCCGCCCGTCCCGGCGTCCGAACCGCGTGACGAACCCGATCCTTTCAGCCTGCCGCGCGATCCTGACAGGCCGGTGGCCACCACCCAGCTCCCCCCTCCCGAGCCCGGCGCCGCGCCGGCGCAGGCGGCTGATATCGATATTGATGCGCTTATGGCCCAGGTCGCGATCCGGCTCGACCCGGACGAGTTCCGCATGGTGCAAGGCGCCATCGCTTCACGCCTGGTGGTGCGCGATTCCTTCTGTCTGTCCTCCTCCGACGCCAATCGCGAGGCGGGCGATTGCCCCGAGGACGGCCCGGCCGGCGAGATTGATCTGGCCCGCTTCGGCCTGACCGGTTTCGGTGCGGTCCCGCCGCGCTTTCTGGAAGATATGGACCGGCTGGAGTTCGAGCTGGCCCAGCTGGGCGCAGGCTCCGGCCAGATCCGGCGCATCATGGCCGAGCTGGCCGAGGCGCGCCGTCAGGCGGTCACCCAGTCCCCGATCCTGCGCCAGATGGAGCGTGACGAGGCCGGCCGCCGGGACGCGCCCATGATCACGCCGCGGCGTGCGCGCGACCCGTCGGGCGAGCCGTAACCCTTTAATTCTGTGGCAGGGGCATGCCTAGCGGCGCAGGGTCAGGGAGAAGGCGGCGAAGCCTTCCTGGGTGTCCCAGGACTGGGCCGGCAGGGAATAGCTGGTCTCGCGGCGTATATAGGCCAGCGACAGGTCCGCGCCGCCCATCCGCATGGCCACGCCCGCCTGGGCGTCGCCCACCAGGGCGTAAGGCGCCACTGTAAAGGCGCCCAGCCGGGTGAAGCCGGCGCCGGGATCATACAACAGGGCCTGCCGGTCGGCGCCGGCGAACAGCCACCAGGCCGGACGCGACTGTCCGGCATCCTCGCCGATGAAGCGGCCCAGGCGCACCGTGGCGCCGGCCTGGGCGGCCGGGCCGTAATCGCCAAACGAGACGCCGGCCCGCGGCGACAGGCCGAAATCAAGCCCGTCCGAACCGGTCGAATCAAATGCGCCTTCATAGCGCAGCGCCATGCGGCGCGGGCGCTCGCGTTCGCCGGTCAGGGCCCGGCCGGCCGCTTCGGCGAAGTCCGGCCCGAAGGCCAGGACCATGGCGCTGGGCGCCTCTGCATCCATCAGGCTCAGGGTCAGCCGCCCGCCCGAAGGCGTGGCCGAAATCAGGGTCTCGGACGCCTCGAACCCGCTGAGCATGTCGCGGGCGATCTCGGGCGCGCGGGCGCTGAGGATGGCGCTGGCCAGGCGCGACGCCCCCGGACGCGTTTCGTCCTGGCGGGTTGAAAAATCGGGAATGTCTGCGTCAAACCGGAGGGAGGCCGAACCCAGTTCCAGCTGAGCGCCGGGCGGGCGTGGCGTGGCGGCGCGCAAGTCTTCCATCAAGGGCGTGATCACCGACAGGCGCATGTCCATGCCGGCCTGCGCTTCGGCGGCGCCGGGACCGGCCCATGCGGGAGCGCCTGCGCCGGCCATGAAGGCGGCGGCAAGGCTGGCGGCGATGATGCGCATCTGCGCCATATCGGCCTCTCCCTTGGCCCGCCAGGCGGGCGGTGAGCGGTGTGAATATAGCATGCATCACAGCCGCAGGCAGTGGGGCGCGGGAAGTTTTTGGTTAATCAACTCTTAATTCAGGTTGCGCCCCAATTCTGGCGCGCAGCATGCCAGCCACGGTCTGAACCGTGCGTGAACGCCCGGTCCCGGCAAGACGAAGCCCGCCCCGGCGGGGCCGGGACGGGCGTTCGCAAGGCTTGCCGGAACCGTCAGATCCCGAAACCGTCAGCTCCGGCCTATTGACAGCCCAGACATTCCTCGTAATTGGTGGGCGCGGCCTGCTCCATGGCCCGCTCCATCTCCGACTTCTCGCCCGCGCCAGCATAGGCGGCGCGCTGGACCGATTTGGAGCGGCAATAATAGAGCGATTTCACGCCCTTCTCCCAGGCGGTCCAGTGCAGCATGTGCAAATCCCATTTATTGACGTCGCCGGGCAGGAAGACGTTGAGGGACTGGGACTGGCAGATATAGGGGGTGCGGTCGGCGGCGTGCTCGATCACCCAGCGCTGGTCGAGCTCAAACGCGGTCTTGAACAGCGCTTTTTCGTGCTCGTCCAGGCAATCAAGATGCTGCACCGAGCCTTCATGCTCGATAATGCTGGCCCAGACGGGCCCGCGATTTTCGCCTTTTTCCTCCAGCAGGGCTTCCAGGAAGGGGTTCTTCACCGTGAAGGAGCCTGACAGGGTCTTGTGGGTGTAGACATTGGCCGGGATCGGCTCGATGCCCGCACTGGTGCCGCCGCAAATGATGGAGATCGAGGCGGTGGGCGCAATGGCCAGCTTGTGAGAGAAGCGCGCCTTGATGCCCTGCTCGGCGGCGTCGGGACAGGCGCCGCGCTCTTCGGCGAGCTTCACCGAAGCGCGATCAGCCTGCTGGCGCAGATGCTTGAACAGTTTTTTGTTCCAGCTCGCCGCCGTAGGCGATTCAAACGCCACGCCCATTTTCTGCAGGAAGGAATGGAAGCCCATCAGCCCCAGCCCCACCGAACGCTCGCGCCAGGCCGAATAGCGCGCGCGCTCCATCTCGCTGGGCGCGCGCTCGATGAAGTCCTGCAGCACATTGTCCAGGAAGCGGAACACGTCCTCGATGAAGTCGGGATCGTCCTTCCAGTCCAGATAGGTCTCGGCGTTCACAGAGGACAGGCAGCACACCGCCGTGCGGTCGCGGCCCAGATGGTCCAGCCCCGTGGCCAGCATGATTTCCGAGCACAGATTGGACTGGCGCACCTTCAGCCCCAGCTTGCGCTGGTGCACCGGCAGGGCGTTGTTCACCGTGTCGGAGAAGATGATATAGGGCTCGCCGGTCTGCAGGCGCAGCTCCAGGACTTTCTGCCACAGCTTGCGGGCGTTGACGGTCTTGACCACTTCGCCGGACTTGGGCGAGCGCAGCTCGAACTCTGCGTCCGCGCGCACCGCCTCCATGAAGGCGTCGGTGATGTTGAGCCCGTGATGCAGGTTCAGGCTCTTGCGGTTGAAATCGCCGCTGGGCTTGCGGATCTCCAGGAATTCCTCGATCTCGGGGTGGTGGATGTCCAGATACACCGCCGCCGAGCCCCGGCGCAGCGAGCCCTGGGAAATCGCCAGCGTGAGCGAATCCATCACCCGGATGAAGGGGATGATGCCGCTGGTCTGGCCGTTCTGACCGACTTTCTCGCCGATGGAGCGCACCCCGCCCCAATAGGTGCCGATGCCCCCGCCATTGGACGCCAGCCAGACATTCTCGGTCCAGGTGTTGACGATATCGCCCAGCGAATCATCCACCGAGTTGAGGAAGCAGGAAATCGGCAGGCCCCGGTCGGCGCCGCCATTGGACAGGACCGGCGTGGCGGGCATGAACCAGAGCTTCGACATATAGTCATAGAGCCGCTGGGCGTGGGCCATATCGTCGGCATAGGCCCGCGCCACGCGCGCAAACATGTCCTGATAGGATTCATCGGGCAGGAGATAGCGGTCGACCAGCGTCTTCTTGCCGAACTCGGTGAGCAGCGCGTCGCGCGAGGGATCGGTCTGGACCGAATCCACCAGGCGCAGCTTCACCGCTTTGGGCTTGCCCTTCTGGCTCGGCGCCCTCTGGTCCGGCGCGGCGGCATGGGCGTGGTCGAACGGCGTCATGGTCAAACGCTCCCGTCATCTGCAGCGCGCAGGAGACCTGTCACGGCGGGCGCAGGCCCGCGCGCTGCTGGAGAATTCCAATACATTGTGTGCGGCCTCCCCGAGAGACCGCAACATATAGTGCTGAGCCACCGCACCGGCGTCAACGCCCCAAACCGTCCGAACCCGAACTTTTTGGTAAACGAAACCTTACCAGACCCGCGCCCGCGCGCAGACTCGTTAAGGAAGCGCGCGCTGCGTTTCAGGCGCCCTTTCCTGTGGAAAGTTTTTGCGCCCTTGGCGGCGCCCCGCCAGAGGGCTAAGACCGCAATCATGATCTCCTCGGTATGCATTTATTGCGGCTCCAGCACCGGCGCGAACGGCGACTATCTCGCAGCGGCCAGGGCCATGGGCGAAGCGCTGGCCCGGCGCGGGGTGCGCCTGGTCTATGGCGGCGGCCAGGTCGGGCTGATGGGCGCGGTCGCCGACGCCTGCCTGGATGCGGGCGGCATGGTGACGGGCGTGATTCCCGGCTTCCTGTTCCACAAGGAGATCGCCCACGGGCAGGTCAGCGACATGCGCGTGGTCGCCTCCATGCATGAGCGCAAGCAGGTGATGGCCGACGAGGCGGACGCCTTCATCGCCATGCCCGGCGGGCTGGGCACGCTCGAAGAGCTGTTCGAGGTCTGGACCTGGTCCCAGCTGGGCCGTCACGCCAAGCCGGTGGGCGTGCTCAATGCAGGGGGCTATTATGACAGGCTGCTGGCCTTCCTCGATCACATGCAAAGCGAGCAATTCGTCGAGGGCCGCCACCGCGCCATGCTGATCGAGCACGCCGATCCCGACGCCCTGATGGACCGGCTGGCGGCCTATGAACATCCCGGCGTCATCGCGAATCTGAGCCGGCATCAGGTTTAGGGGCTTTGTCCAGAAGCGCGCTCAGGCTGCGCTCCATAACTGCAAGCTCCCGATTCACCAACGCCCACAAAATAGCCGGATCCACGCGCGCATAGGCATGAGCCAGGACATTGCGCGCGCCGATTATGTCGCGCCAAGGCGTATCGGGAGCTCGTTCGCGCACTGCTTCCGGAACATGCTTGGCGGCCTCACCGATGATTTCCACGCACCGTGCGACGGCGTGCTGGGTTTTCAGATCAGCCTTGAAGCCCGCTTCGTCCAGTCCATTGGCATGGGCGCGGGCATGCTGGCCATAGGTGATCATGTCGGCGATGAATGGGCGCCAGTCTTGATCATGCATCCACAGCATCCCGCTCAATCGCTGCGCGCATGGCGGGATGCAGGCTGTCGGGCGTGAACAGGTCAACGCGCAGGCCCAGCCTGTCTTCCAGCTCGCGCTTCAGGCCTGAGAATTCGAACAGGCCGGGCGTGCGGCCGGGGGCGAATTCGACGATCAGGTCGATATCGCTATGCGGGCCTGCCTCTCCGCGCATCTGACTGCCAAACACGCGCACGCGCGTCACCCCCCGGCTGAGGAGCCAGGGCTTGAGGGCGCTCAGGCGTTGTTCCATGTCATGCGTCATCATCCCAGCATCTCATGAGCGCGGGCGAATCCCAAGCGCCCCTCACGCAGGACAGGGCTTTTCCGGGACGGCGCGCTGGCGTAACTGAGAGCCCATGAGCATTCAGACCGCCAAGCTGGACCAGATGATTGACCGCTTCGACCAGGTCGAGGCGCGCCTGTCGGCGTCCGCTGATCCCGAAGAGATCGTGCGCCTGTCGCGCGAGCATGCCGAGCTCAAGCGCGTGGCCGACAAGGCGCGCACGCTCAAGTCCGCCCGGGCGGACATGGAGGAGGCCGAATCCATCCTGGAGGACGGCTCGGACAAGGATATGAGCGCGCTGGCCGAGGAAGAGCGGGTGCGGCTCAAAAAGCTGATCCCGGCGCTGGAGCGCGAGCTGCAACTGCTGCTCCTGCCCAAGGACCGCGATGACGAGGCCTCCATCATTCTGGAGATCCGCGCGGGCACGGGCGGGGACGAGGCGGCGTTGTTCGCGGGCGATCTGTTCTCCATGTACCAGCGCTACGCCTCGAACAAGGGCTGGCGGCTGGAGGTGATCGACGCCAGCGAATCAGAAGTGGGCGGCTATAAGGAAATCATCGCCAGCATCGCCGGGGCGGGCGTGTTCGGGCGCATGAAATTCGAATCGGGCGTGCACCGGGTCCAGCGCGTGCCGGTCACCGAGAGCGGCGGGCGCATCCACACCTCGGCAGCGACAGTGGCGGTGCTCCCGGCGCCCGAAGAGGTCGATATCGTCATCCGTGACGAGGATATCCGCATCGACACCATGCGCGCCTCGGGCGCGGGCGGTCAGCACGTCAACAAGACCGATTCGGCGGTGCGCATGACCCATATCCCCACCGGGATCGTGGTGATCAGCCAGGAAAAATCCCAGCATCAGAACCGCGCCATCGCCATGCAGGTGCTCAAGACGCGCCTGTATGACAAGGAGCGCGCCGAGCGCGACGCCGCCCGCGCCGCCGAGCGCAAGGGCCAGGTCGGCTCCGGCGACCGCTCCGAGCGCATCCGCACCTATAATTTCCCGCAAGGCCGGGTCAGCGATCACCGCATCAATCTGACCCTCTACAAGCTCAGCGAAATCCTCTCCGGCGATGCGCTGGACGAGGTGATCGACGCGCTTCTGGCCGAAGACCAGGCCGCGCGCCTGGCGGCCATGGAACAGGCGTGAGCGCGCCCAGCTGGCGTGATCTCCTGCGCGAGGGCGCCGCAGCCTTGCGCGCCGCCGGTCTGGGCGAGGATGCCCAGAGCGATGCGCGCCGCCTGCTGGAGGCGGCCAGCGGGCTGGGCCCCGCCGCGCTTATGGCGCGCAAGAGCGAGGCGGTTGAGCCCGCCCTTGCCGACGCCTTCGCCGCCCTCATCACCCGGCGCGCGGCGCGCGAGCCGCTGTCCCACATCGTCGGCTCCGTGGGCTTCTGGACGCTGGACCTGATCGTCACCCGCGATGTCCTCACCCCGCGCCCCGACACCGAAACCGTTGTCGAGGCGGCGCTGGCGGCCGTACCCGACCGCTCGGCCCCGCTGGAAATTCTCGACATCGCCACGGGCTCGGGCGCGATTGCGCTGGCGCTGCTAAGCGAATTGCCCAGCGCGCGGGCCGTGGCGACGGATATCTCCGCGGCCGCCCTCGCCGTAGCGCGGAATAACGCGGCGCATAACCGCCTTTCAGAGCGCATCACCTTCATCGAAACCAGCTGGGCGGACGGCGTGGACGGACCGTTTGATCTGGTGGTGTCCAACCCGCCCTATATCGCCAGCGCGGTGATCGACACGCTCGAGCCCGAAGTGCGCGATCACGAGCCGCGCCTGGCGCTCGACGGCGGGCCGGACGGGCTGGCGCCCTATCCTCATCTGTTGGCCGAGGCCCGCCGCCTCCTCAAGCCGGGCGGAAGCGGGGTTTTCGAGATCGGCTATGACCAGGGCGAGGCGGCGCTGGCGCTGGCCAGTGCGGCGGGCGCGGCGAAGGCGCAGTTGCGCCGTGATCTGGCCGGGCGCGGCCGGGCGCTGGTGTTCGGCTTTGAGGGGGCGCAAGGCACGCCTCAGGATTGAAAATCCGGCCGGTCAGGGCTATGATCGCCCGGTAAGCCAAGAGTTTTTGGCGCTGTCAGCAAGCAGAGGCCCGCATGGTCCTGATGGCCGGAATGGCGGCGATGGCCCTGGGCCTGGAGACGGGCGCAGCGGTCCGTTTTGAGTATACGCCTCTGGCCGGTGATCACAGGCGTTTCCAGATTCCTTTCCGAGAGGCTGAGCCCCGGTACTGGATATCCAGGCGGGGCGCGGACGGCCGCTGGGTGATCGTGCATAAGCTGGGCGCGCCGGATCCTCGAAACGCCTTGCAGTCGAGCCAGACCCTGCCGCTGCCTGCGGGCGTCTACAAAATCCATGTGCGGGAAAGCGGCGCGGGCCGCAGCCATTCAGGCCTTCGTCCGGTCCCTGCGCTAACCGGTTTCACGATTGAGGCCGGGGACTGGATCATCGTGCAGTGTGATGCGGCCGGTGAGGCGCGCTGCGCCGCCAGTCTGCACGAAGGTTTCAGCCTGTATCGCTGATCATCCGGCCCGCCTCCACTTGCCCGGTGGGGCGCCAACAGTTTGCGGGACGGGCCGTCGCTTGGCCTGACCATGTAAAAAAGCCTTGGAATCACCATGCGGATGTGGCTAGGGTGCGATCCGTCAGACACGCGGTGCGGACCGGATCAGGGGCTGCTCCGGTATTTGAGGCGGATCGCCCGCATCTGACAGTTAAGGCCCAGACATTTATGCAAGCGGCGCGGCGGCCAGTGAGCTGTTGTAGCCTTGAAGCTCAGCGCGGGCGCCCTGGCGCCGCTGCAGTCCGGACATTCACACCCGCCCGAAAGAGATCAGGTTTTGGCAATGAAGCGTCAACGCGGCCGCGGCCGGAAATCCGGCCATCAGAACAATTCCAACCGGTCGTTCGAGAGTAACGGCCCGGACGTCAAGATCCGGGGCAACGCCCAGCATATCTGCGAGAAATACCTGCAGCTGGCCCGCGATGCGTCATCGTCGGGCGACCGGGTGATGGCGGAAAACTATTATCAGCACGCCGAGCATTATCTGCGCATCGTGCAGGCCAACCAGCCCCGCCGTGAAGATGGCGACAGCGATTCCGAGCGCCAGCAGGACCGCTCCGGCGGTCAGCAGGCCCGGCGCCAGGACCCGTCCGAGACCGAACAGCCCCGCACCGAGCGTTCAGAGGGCGAATCCCGCCCCAATCGCTCCAATGGCCATGACGCGGCCTCCGGCGCGGAAGGGGATGCGGGCGATGAGGGCGGCCGCCAGCGCCGCCAGCGCACGCGCCGGCGCCGGCCCGAGGGCGACGCCGAGGCGGGGGGGAGCGATCCCCTGGCCGTGGTCGATCCCGAAGCGTCCAGCACGCCGCGCGAAGAGGCGTCCGGCGAAGCTGCGGACGAACAGCCCGCGCCCAAGCGCACCCGCACCCGGCGCCCGCGCGCCGATGCGGCGGCGGAAGACGCGCTCAAGGCCGCCGACGCCAAGGCCGGCGCGGCCTGATCAGGTCCAAGTCTGTAAGGCGATATCAGCGGGCGGTCCTGACGGGCCGCCCGTTTGCGTGTCAGGCGCGCGCCGCCACATGTCCGCGCAGGGCGTCAATGCGCGCATTGGCTTCGGCCAGGCGCTGCACCGTTAGCGTCCCGCGCGCCAGCGCCGCGCCCGTCCAGTCCACCGCCTTGCGGGCCAGATCGGGATCGGGATTGGCCGAATTGGAGATCAGGATCAGGTCATTGCCCGCCGCCAGCGCGCCGGTCAGGGCCTGTTCGCGGGTGTAGTGATGGCGGATGGCGCCCATGTCGAGATCATCGGTGATCACCGCGCCCTCATAGCCCATCACCTCGCGCAGCAGGCCGTGCAGCACCCGGCGCGACAGGGTCACGGGCAGGCCGTCAGGATCCAGGCGCCGGTTGACCAGATGGGCGCCCATGATCAGATGCGCCCGGTCCATACGCATCAGCCGCCCGAAGGGGGCAGCCTCCTCGAAAGTCCAGGTGCCGGTGATGTCTACATAGCCGTCATGGCTGTCGCCGCGCGAGCGGCCATGGCCGGGGAAATGCTTGATGGCGCAGGCTATGCCTTCGGCCTCGAAGGCCTCGATAAAGGCCGCGCACCAGTCCGCCGTCCCGGCGGGCTCGGCGCTGAAGGCGCGGCCATACTGGCCGATGGCGTCATTTTCGGGGTCATACAGATCGGCGATGGGCGCCAGATTGAGATTGAAGCCCGCTTCACTTAGCTCTTGGGCCGCAGTGGCCAATAAGGGCCGGGCCGCGTCCAGCCCGCCTTCAGCCAGCACCGAGGCGCGCGGGATGCGGGTATAGCCCATATCCGCATTGAGGCGCTGGACCACCCCGCCTTCCTGGTCGATGGCGAGCCAGGCTTCAGGCGCAGCTTCCCGGAAGCGGCGGGCGAGGCCTTCAACGCCCTGGCGCGTGCGCGCATTATGGCGCAGGAACAAGACCCCGCCGATGCGCCCGGCGGCCAGATCGGCCTCGATGGCGTCCGCGCCCGGCGCATCGGCTTCAGCGCCCAGAAACCCCAGGATCAGCGTGCGTCCCACCAGCGCGTCCAGCGGGTTGGCGCTGTGGCGGGCGATGGATTCGGCGGGCAGGAGCCCGGAAGCCGCAGCAGGCGCAGCCGCGCTGGCGGCCAGCGCGCCCATGACATGGCGTCGGGTCAGCATGGTGTGTCTGAATTCCCCTGATTTTCCCCTGAGCCCAGCTAACGCCGGGAGGGCGGGCCTGTCCACCCGTACGCGGCGCTTTCGCATGAAACGGGCCGGAAGGGGCGTGGCGAAGTCGGCACGCTGTCCTTACGCCGAAAGCGAAAGACGCCCCCAAGCGCGCCAAACACGGCATCGTAGAACGCGATCGAGCGGTCCATGTCGTTCGTGCCCAGCGTGGAATACGCGATCATGTGCGGCCCCTTCGCGCGTTGGAACCGGAATACTGAATAAAAAAAGCCCGGCGTCTTGCGGCGCCGGGCGTTGAATTTGGTTGGTCGATTAAGAGACGTCTCCTCCCCAGAGACACCGCTTAGAGACAAGACGGTCAGGCCCTGTCTGACGAAAACGTGACTCAACTGTCATGGAGCCGTCAACCCCCCAATCTCAGGCGGCAGAGCGCGCGAAGGCGCGTCAGACGCGATTGAGGCGCTCCATGATGGCCTGGACCAGCTGGCTGCGCGGGACGGCGAATTGCTGCTTTTGTTCCTTCCACTCATCGCGGTCAGAGATGGCTTCGGCCAGCTGCGCGCCCAGTTTCAGGTCCTTGATCTGGACCTCGCCGCGTTCGCGCTCCGCTTCGCCCTCGATCACGGCGAAGGCGGCGCCGCGCCGGTCGGCGTATTTGAGCTGCTTGCCCATATTGCCTGATCCGACAAAGGCTTCGGCGCGCAGGCCCGCCGCACGCAGCTCGGCGGCCATGGCGAAATAGCCCGCCATCTGCGCCTTGTCGGCGGCGATCACCACCACCAGAGGCGCGGCGTCGGCCGCGTCCAGACGGCCCAGCGCCGACAGGGCGGCGGCGAAGCGGCTGACCCCGAAGCTGAAACCGGTGGCCGGCACGGCCTGGCCGGTGAAGCGCGCCACCAGATCGTCATAACGCCCGCCCGAGGCCACCGAACCGAACTGCATCGGGCTGCCGTCAGGATAGGCGGGCGTGACCAGAAGCTCGGTCTCGAACACCGGCCCGGTGTAATAGCCGAGCCCGCGCACCACCGAGGCGTCGAACACCGCTTCAGCCTCGCTGACGCCCAGCGCGGTGAGCAGGGCGTCGATCTCGCTGAGCGCTTCAGCGCCCGCCACGCCGGCGCCCTTCGCGCTATCGGCCAGGCGCGCGGCGATATCGGCGCGCGCGCCCTTGGCCTGGGCGGCGTCCAGAAAGCCCAGCACGGTGCGCACGCCATCCGCGTCCAGCCCCGCGCCTTCGGTGAAGTCGCCGCTCTCATCCTTGCGGCCCTTGCCCAGCAGGAGCTCCACGCCCTCAAGGCCCAGCCGGTCGAGCTTGTCGATGGCGCGCAGGACGCGCATGCGCCGGGTTTCATCAGCGGAGCCCAGGCTTTCCAGCACGCCGTCCAGCAGGCGCCGGTCATTGATCCGGATCACGAACTCGCCGTCCTTCAGGCCGGCTGCGCGCATCACCTCGCAGGCCATGGCGATCATCTCGGCGTCGGCGGCGGGGCCGGCTGCGCCCACGCTGTCGGCGTCGCACTGGACGAACTGGCGGAAGCGGCCCGGGCCGGGCTTTTCATTGCGCCACACCTCGCCGAACTGATAGCGGCGGAAGGGCTTGACCAGATCCTGGAAATTCTCCGCTGCGAACCGGGCCAGCGGCGCGGTCAGGTCATAGCGCAGCGCCATCCACTGCTCGTCATCGTCCTGCAGGGCGAACACGCCCTCATTGGGCCGGTCCTCGTCAGGCAGGAATTTGCCCAGCGCATCGGCATACTCGAAGGCGGGCGTTTCCAGCGGCTCGAAGCCCCAGCGCTCATAGACCTGGCTGGCCGCGTTCACCAGGGCGCGCTCGGCGCGGATGACGCTGGCGGAGCGGTCCTCGAACCCGCGCGGGCGGCGCGCCTTGGGGCGGAAGGTCTTGGCCATGGAGGGTCTCGCTTGAGCTGGCGGCGGGCGCGTCCGGCGCCGGGAAACGGGAGTGGGGCTTAGCCGCCTTGGCGGGCGTGATCAAGCGGCCCGCGCCTTGCAGGCTTGCGCTCAACACCTGCCGGAGACCGCATCCCATGTCCCTGATCGCCACACTTCTGGCCGCCTTCGCGCTGTCGAGCGCCCCGGATGTGTCAGCCCTGCAAGCCACAGCCGCCGATCTCAACGCCGAGGCCGCGGCGCGCGCCGAACGCCTGACGGACGCTTCGCAGGCTCAAACCCTGTCGCCGGATGACCCGGTGCTGGAGCAGCTGGGCCGGTTGTCAGCGCTGGCGGCCGACCATGCCCGCGCCATTGATGCGGCGCGCGGGGCGGGTGATCTGGCGTGTATTTTCAGAGGGCTGAGCGCGGATGCGGCCAGCTGGCCCGAGCGCCTTGACGCCGCCCCGGACGCCACTGAACAGGCCCGCGCCTGGCGCGAAATCGCCCGCATGGCCGATCACGCCGAACGCCTGTCGGCGGAGGCGATCCATTCGGGGCCCCCTGCGCCCTGTTCCGCCAGCCGGTAGGTTTCGGTCGCCGGAGCGGCGGATGGCGCTATACTCAACGCCATGATTGCGGCGGCTCTGGCCTTCCTTGCACTGGCGACTGCGCCCTCCGATGCGGCGGGCGAGGCCTATCAGCGCGGCGCCTGGGGCGAAGCGGAAGCCGCCGCCGCTCAAGCGCCGGACGCCCAAACCCTGACACTGGCCGCCCAGGCGGCGCTGGCCCCGCTCATGCTGGGCGAGATGACGCATGCGCCCCGGTCAGAGCGCCGTGCTGCGGCCCGGCGGGCCCAGACACTGGCGCGCGCGGCGCTGGAGGCCGATCCCGATCACGCTCCAGCGCATTTGCGCCTGGCCGCCGCGCTGGGCTTCGAGGCGCGTTATGTGAGTTCGGTGCGCGCCGCGCTCATGGGCCTGCCTCAGGAGGGGCGGCGCCATATCGAGACCGCCATGGCGCTCGACCCCGAGGATCCCTGGGGCGAAGGCATGCTGGGCGCCTGGCATATGGAGGTGGCGCGCCGGGGCCGTCCGGGCCTGTTCGGATCGGATGCGGAAGAGGGGCTGACGCTCTACCGCGCCGCTGCCGCGCGCGCCGGGGAGGATCCCTCGCTGGCCTTCCATTTCGCCCTCGCCCTGATCGCGGCCGACCCGGAGGCTCATGGCGCCGAGGCGCAAGCCCTGCTGGAGCAGGCGCAGGACGCTGATGCGCCGGGCGCGTTTGAAGACGCGATCCGCGCCGAGGCGGGGCGGCTGAAAACACTCTTGGCCAGCGACCCTGCGGGCGCCCGCCGCGAGGCGGTGCGCAGGCTGGAGGAATAGGGGTTATTCCTCGCGCAGCTGCAAAGCGCTGAGGCGGGCGTAGAGGCCGCCGGCGGCGCTGAGGCTGGCGTGATCGCCCTGCTCGGCGATGCGGCCCTGATCCAGCACATAGATGCGGTCGGCCTTGCGCACGGTGGACAGGCGGTGGGCGATGACCAGCGTGGTGCGCCCTTCGGCCAGGCGTTCCAGAGCGGCCTGCACGCGCGACTCGGCCTCGGCGTCCAGGGCGGAGGTGGCTTCGTCCAGCAAGAGGATCGGCGCGTCTTTCAATATGGCCCGGGCGATGGCGATGCGCTGGCGCTGGCCGCCTGACAGCTGGCTGCCCTTGGGCCCCACGGGCGCGTCATAGCCGCCGGGCAGAGCCATGATGAAATCATGGGCGTCGGCGGCCCTGGCGGCCTCGATCACCGCTTCGCGGTCTGCGTCCAGCCGGCCCAGCGCGATATTGGCGGCGACCGAATCATCAAACAGGGTGATATCCTGGCTGACCAGCGCCGCCGCCCCGCGCACGCTGGGCAGTGAGGCTGTACGGATGTCCTGGCCGTCGATCAGCACCCGGCCTTCATCGGGGTCATAGAGCCGGGCGGCGAGGTTCAAAAGCGTGGTCTTGCCCGATCCGGACGGACCGACCAGAGCCACCGTCTCGCCGGCGCGCGCCTCCAGCGTCACGCCGTCCAGCGCCGGGCGCGCGCCGTCATAGCCAAAGCGCACAGCCTCAAACCGGATGGCGCCGCCCGAGAGTGTCAGATGGCGCGCGCCGGGCGCCTCGGTCACCTGATCAGTCTCGTCGATCAG
Organism: Alkalicaulis satelles; assembly: GCF_008630495.1. Lineage (GTDB taxonomy): Bacteria > Pseudomonadota > Alphaproteobacteria > Caulobacterales > Maricaulaceae > Oceanicaulis > Oceanicaulis satelles. Next base: position 471,975 of record NZ_VWOJ01000002.1, on the reverse strand, counting down.
GGCGAAGACGCGGTCGAGGACGGCGAAGCCCTCCTGCACCGCCCCGGCCAGCGAGGCCAGGGCGCGCGCCGCCGGGCTGACCACCAAGATCGCCGCGACAATGCCCAGAAGATTGCTGATCCCGGCCTCGCCCTGCACGGCGCGCCAGCCCAGGATCACGAACACGCCCGCCAGGGCGATCATGCCGGCCACCTCCATCAGCGGCTCGATGCGCGCGCGCTGGCGGGTCATGGACATGAGCAAGCGGAAGCGTTCGGCGAAGCGCGCCCGGGCGCGGGCGTTGACGTAGTTTTCAAGCGTGAAGCTCTTGACCACCCGCGCGCCCGCCAGGCTTTCATCGAGAAAGCTGGTCACATCGCCCGCTTGCGTCTGGACCGCATCGGCGCGCTTGCGGATGGCCTTGCCGATCTTCAGCACGGGCTGGCCCACAAGCGGCAGCACCACCAGCACGTAGAGCGCCAGCAGCCAGTCGATCCACACCATCCAGGCGATCCCCAGGATCACCATGAACAGGTCGCGGGTGAGATTGTTGGCGGTGCGCACCAGGCTCTCGCGCAGCATGGTGATGTCATTGGTGAAGCGCGAGATCAGCGAGCCGGTGGCCTCGGCCTGCAGACGCGCGAAGTCGGCGGCGGCCAGCCTGGCGTACATGGCCGATTGCAGGTCGCGCATGATGGACAGGGCAAGCCGGTTGGTGGCCAGCGTCTGGCCGTAGAGCGAGGCGGCGCGGATGAGGCCGAGCGCGCCAATCAGGGCAGGCGCGGCCCACAACACGCGCGGGTCGGCCGCCTCGATCATCTGGCTGATAAGATGCACCGCCCCGGCATAGGACGAACCGGCCCCTGCCGTGATCAGGGACAGGATCACGCCCCAGCCGAACAGGGCGTAGCGCCCCGGCATCCACTCGCGCCACAGCCTGATGGCCAGGGCGCGGGAGGCCGGGCGCCCGGGGGGCGCGGAGGCGTCCGGCTGCGTCAGGACCCGCCGCTCCGGGCCGGGTCGAGCAGCTTGTGGGCGTGGATCACGAAATAGCGCATATGCGCATTGTCCACCGTGCTCTGGGCCGCCGCCCGCCAGGCGTCGCGGGCCGCCTCATAGCTGGGATAGGCGCCGACGAACTCGACTTGCGAGAGATCTTTGAACTCATGGGCGTCCGGGCCGATATCTTTCAGCTCGCCGCCGATGACAAGGTGCAGCAATTGCGGAGAATGGGTCTGGCTCATGGCTCTTCTTCCTGTGCGAGCCGCTCTAATAGCAAGGCGTGAAGCGCCGGGCCAGCGGCCAGCGGCGCCGGCTGGCGCGGCAGATCACGGTCATAGCGCAGCACATCGCCGGCGCGGTCAGTAATGCGCCCGCCGGCCTCGGTGACCAGCAAATGGCCGGCGGCCAGATCCCAGTCCCATTTCGGACGCACCGCCACCACCCCGTCAAACAGGCCCGAAGCGGCCAGCGCCAAGCGCAGGGCGGCGGAATTCACCGTGGAGGCCGTCGCGCCCATATCGCGCAGCGCCGTCAGCCGGCCCGGATCGCCCAGCAGGCGCGCGCCGGCGATAACGCCATGGCCGCTCATGCGCACCGGCTGGCCGTTGAGCCGCGCCCCGGCGCCCAGAGCCGCATCCCACAGGCGTTCGGTGGAGGGGTCGTAGACGGCGGCGGCCACCGGCGCGCCATTCTCGATCACGGCGACCGAGACGACGAATTCGGGCCGGCCTTTCAGGAAGGCGCGGGTGCCGTCGATGGGATCCACCACGAAGCTGCGCGCCGCGCTCAGGCGTGAGCGGTCATCGGCGGTTTCCTCCGACAGCCAGCCATAACCGGGCCGGGCGGGGATCAGGCGGTCCTTGAGCAGCGTGTCGGCGGCGATATCGGCCTCGCTGACCGGATCGCCCGCCGCCTTGTCCCAGGCTTTCAGCCCGCGCGCCCGGAACGCCAGCGCCAGCTGGCCCGCATCGCGGGCCGCGCGCGCGATCAGCGCCCGGTCGTCTTCAGCGCCCGCCAATCGACAAGCCTTCCACCAGCACGCTGGGCGAATTGAGCGCGCCGTCATACTCGATATCGGCCCCCGGAATGAGGCGGGCGAAAATATCCATGAGATTGCCCGCCACCGTGATCTCGCTGACCGGCCCGGCGCGCTGGCCGGCCTCGATGGCGAAGCCGGCCACGCCCACCGACCAGTCGCCGGTGTTGGCGTTGAGCGAGGGTCCGAACATGTCGGTGACCAGCAGGCCTTCGCCGGCTTCGGCGATGAGATCGTCCAGGCTCGCCTCGCCCGGCGCCAGATTCACATGGGACGCGCCCGCGCCCGGCGGTCCGCCCAGGCTGCGCCGGGCGTGGCCGGTGAGCGGCAGGCCCAGCTGGCGCGCGCTGGCGGCGTTGAGCAGCCAGGTGGTCAGGACGCCGTCCTCCACAAGGGCGCGCGGACGGCAGGCGACGCCTTCTCCGTCTGCGGCGCGCGCGCCAAAGCTCCAGTCCTTGAGCGGGTCCTCGATAATGTCGATGCCTTCGGCGAACACCCGCTCGCCCAGCTTGCCGCGCAGGAAGGACGTGCCGCGCGCGATCGACGGGCCGGAAATCGCGCCCAGCAGGGAGGACACGAACACGCCCGCCAGACGGCGCTCGAACACGACAGATCGCTTGCCCGAGGCCAGCTTGCCTGCGCCCAGGCGCGCCACGGCGCGCTCGCCGGCTGTGCGGCCGAGGCCTGCGGGATCCTTGAGATCACTGAAGCGGCGGGCGCTGTGGGTGTCGTAATCGCGCTCCATGGCCTCGCCGTTCTTGGCCACCGCCGCCACGCCCAGGCCATAGCGCGAGCTGCGCCGGGCGCTTTCAAATCCGTTGGAGGCGGCCACCGCCACCGCGCCGGCGCCCAGGCTGGCGCCCGCCGAGCTGACCATGGCCACGCCTTTGACGGCGCGCGCGGCCTCTTCCAGCGTCAGGGCGGCGGCTTCCAGCCCCGCCTCGTCCATGGCGGCGGGCTCATAAAGCGCGATCTCGGGCAGGGTGCGGGCCAGCGCCTCAGGCTCCACCAGTCCGCAATAGGGGTCTTCAGGCGCGATGCGGGCCATGGCGATGGCGCGCTCCACCGCCAGCTTTTGCCCGGCGGAAGAGAGATCGGAGAAGCTGACCCCGGCCTGGCGCTTGCCGATAAAGACGCGCAGACCCGCATCCCGGCTTTCGGAGCGCTCCAGCGCCTCCAGCGCGCCTTCACGCACGCCGGCCTCCAGCGCGCGTGATTCAGTCACGGCGGCCTCGGCGGCGTCCGCGCCCGCCTTCAGGGCGGCGTCGCGCAAGCTGCGGGCGATATCCAGGAGCGCCGCCGGATCCGGCGCGCCGTCACGGGCGGGAGATGAGGTGTCGGTCATGGCTTGGCACATAGCCCGCGCCGCCGCGCGGAGCAATGCGGGGCCATCAGATCAGGGCGTGGATGGCGAGCCCTGCGCCCAGCAGGAGATAGACGATCAGGGTCAGGAGCGTGCCCAGAATCCGGCCCACGCTGCGGCCTGCATTCTGCGACAGGCCCCAGCCGTGGAGGATGCGCCCTGCCGTGAGCATCACGCCCAGCACATGGATGGCGATGACTGGCGCGCCCAGCGCGGCGGCGGCCACCAGGCCGACCAGGGCCGCCGGGGTCCATTCCGCGCCATTGGCGTGAGCGCGGCTGGCGCGGCTCAGCGTTTCATTGCCGCCATGGCCTATGCCCACCCCGGACTTGTTGCGCTGGACCATGACCAGAACGCCCAGCACCAGAAGAATGAGGATATTGAGCCCCACATAGAGCCCCGCCGCCGTCATCGCCGTCATGTCCGTCATCGCTCTCTCCCCAAAAACTGTCAGTCTTCCCCGGCCGCCGGGGTTTTGGCCGCCTTGCGGATGGCGTCAGCCAGAACATCCGGCGCTTCGGCGCCCGACACCGCAAAGCGGCCGTTGAAGATGAAGCAGGGCACGCCCTGAACGCCCAGCGAGCGGTAGAACTGCTCCTCGCGCTGCACCTCGGCGCTGTCGCGGTCCGTGGCCAGTAGATCGCGCACGGTGTCGGCGTCCAGCCCGGCCTCGCCGGCGATTTCAACGAGAACGTCCGCATCGCCGATATCGCGCCGGTCCTCGAAAAACGCCTTGTGGATCAGGTCAAGCGCGGCCTCGCCCAGCCCCTGACCTTGCGCCCAGCGCACCAGGCGGTGGGCGTCCAGCGTGTTGGGACGGGTCTCGATGGAGTCGAAATTGAACACGATGCCGGCTTGCGGCCCGGCCTGTTCGAGATGGGCGCGCATGGCGCTGAAGCGCTCGGCGGCGCCGGCGCTGGCCACCTTGCGGGCCATATAGTCGCGATAGGGCAGTCCGCCGCGCGGCACGGCGGCGTCCAGCTGGAAGGGGCGCAGAATGGTTTCGGTTTCGATCTCCGGGGCCAGCGCCCGGGCCTGGCGCCAGTAGCGCAGGCCCAGCCAGCACCACGGACACACCGGATCGGTCACCAGATCGACAGAGACAGGGGCAGCGTTCATGGGCGCCAAGCTAGCGCGATTTGGCGTGGAGGGAATGCGCGTTTTTGTGCCGGATCAGGCCGGAAGACGCCATGATCATTCCGCGCCGGCGCCGGTTGCGCCCTCCCGCTCCAGCCGCACCCGCTCGCTGGCGCGCATCTTGACGCTTTCGCTTTTGAGCTGACCACAGGCGGCGAAAATGTCCCGGCCGCGCGGGGTGCGGATCGGGCTGGCGTAGCCGGCGCGGTTCACGATGTCGGCGAAGCGCTCGATGGTCTCCCAGTCCGAGCACTCATACGGGCTGTCCGGCCAGGGATTGAACGGGATCAGATTGATCTTGGACGGCACGCCCTGCAGCAGGCGCACCAGGGCCCTGGCCTCGGCCGGTGAGTCATTGACGCCCTTGAGCATCACGTATTCGAACGTCACCCGGCGCGCATTGGACAGGTCGGGATAGGCGCGGATGGCGTCCATCAGCTCGGCGATGGGGTATTTTTTATTGAGCGGCACCAGCTCGTTGCGCAGATCATCGTTGGTGGCGTGCAGGCTGATGGCCAGCATGGCGCGGGTGCGCTCGCCCAGCTCGACGATCTTGGGGACCACGCCGGAGGTGGACACGGTGGTGCGCCGCCGGCCGATGGCCATGCCGTCCCCGTCCGAGATCACGTCGATGGCGTCGCTGACCGCGTCGAGATTATAAAGCGGCTCGCCCATGCCCATGAACACGATATTGGTGATCTTGCGGTCCTCGTTGGAGGTCGGCCATTCGCCCAGATCGTCGCGCGCGATCATCACCTGGGCGGCGATCTCGGCGGCGGTGAGATTGCGCACCAGCTTCTGGGTGCCGGTATGGCAGAAGGTGCAGTTGAGGGTGCAGCCCACCTGGCTGGACACGCACAGCGCCCCGGACTTGCCCACATCGGGGATGAACACCGTCTCGGCTTCCACGCCCGGGGCGAACCGGATCAGGTATTTGCGCGTGCCGTCCACGCTGACCAGGCGCTCCACGATCTCCGGGCGCGCCAGCGTGAAGCGCTCCTTGAGCGCGCTGCGCAAATCCTTGGAGACATTGGTCATCGCGTCAAAGTCAGTGACGCCGTAATGATAGATCCAGCGCCATAGCTGATCGGCGCGCATTTTCGCCTTCTTCGCGTCGGTCAGGCCATGGGCGACTAGACAATCGCGCAATTGCGCGCGCGTGAGGCCGGCCAGGCTTTGCGGGCCGGGCGCGGGACGGTTGGCGAAATCAAGGTTCAGCGCGGTGCTCATGGCCGCGCGATATACGCCAATCAGGACCAAATTGCGAGGGTGCGCGACGCGCCCTTGAAAGCCGGGGCCGGTTCGCGTCAAGTGCGGCCCATGAAACTCATCTGCCATACCCTCTCGGGCGAGGACCCGCCCATCCGCCCCGCCTCCCAGAAGCGCCAGTGGATGGATGACACGCCTGAATCCTTCGCCTATCGCTGCCTGCCCCTGGTGGTGGCCAACCAGCATGGCTGGGAGGTCTTCGCCCCCCATGGCCTGACCGCGCGCTGGAATGGCGGGGTCGCCATGGACGATGTGGAGGTGGAGCTTGACCAGCCGCTCTCCATGGGCCGGCCGGGCTCGGCCATGGCCAATTTCGGCTCCGGCGTTCTCACCTTCGAGATGGGCTTCCTTTTGCGCACCCCGCCAGGCTGGAATATCTGGGTGCAGGGTCCGGTCAACCAGCCCAAGGACGGCATCGCGCCGCTCACCGGCGTGATCGAGACCGACTGGAGCCCCTATACCTTCACCATGAACTGGCGCTTCACCCGGCCGGGCGAAGTGCGCTTCGAGGCCGGCGAGGCCATCGCCCATCTGTTCCCGGTGCGCCGCGATCTGTTCGAGCGCATCCAGCCCGAACTGCGCTCCATTCACGCCGACCCGAAAACCGCCGGGCAGCTCGATATCTGGCGCGAGAGCCGGTCGGACTTCATGAAGCGGCTGAAAACCCACGATCCCCAGGCGGCCGAGGAGAAATGGCAAAAGGGCTATTTCCGCGGGCTGAAGCCCGATGGAACCAAGGGTCCGGCCGATCACAAGACCAAGCTGCGCGTGCGCCCCTTCGCCCCGGCGCCAGACAAGCCGGGCAAGCCCGGACGGCGGCGCGGCTAGGAATAGTGCTTTCCTGCCGAAGATAATTTTCCTATTCTGGGGGCATGAGAGCGCTCTTCGCCCTAGTCGCGTGTTTTGTAATGACTGCGCAACCTGCCGTCGCGCAAGCCCTGCCCGGACCCGTTCCGGCAGAGGTGCTTCATATTGTGGACGGGGATACGGTGGGGGTGCGCGCCCATACCTGGCCGGGCCAGTATGTGGAGATCCGCGTGCGCCTGCGCGGCGTGGATGCGCCCGAGATCCGGCGGGTGGCGTGCGAGGCCGAGCGCGTGAAGGGCCATGAGGCCACCGGCTTCACCCGCGACTGGCTGAGCGCGCCCGATGGCGAGGGCTTCGCCCCGGTCATGCTGACCGAGATCGGGCCGGACAGTTTCTGGGGCCGGGTGGTGGCGCGCATTGTGCGCGAGGCCGATGGCGCGGACCTGTCAGAGGATCTGATGGCGGCCGGCCTGGCCGTGCCCTTCCGTCAGACCGGGCCCTGGTGCGAGGGCGAAGCGGGCGAGGCGGCGCGCTGACGCTCCGCCCGCGCCCAGGCGCGCTCGTGCAGCACATAGGCGAGGGTCTGCGCTGCCGGCTCGATCAGCCCCACCGCCAGCGCCGCGCGCCAGTCGCCGGTAAGCGCGAACACCACCGCCATGGCCACCACCATATGGGTCAGGCCATAGGTCAGCGTTTTCAGCACCGCGCGCGGCGGCGCCAGGCGGGCGGGCGGGTGGAACAGGATGCGGGCCAGGGCGGTCATGACGGGTCTCCGGCGAAAGGGCCGAAGATGAGACTGACTTGCAATTACGCATCCGGCAAGCGCTAAAGCCGATTGACCCCATGAATAATGAGGATCGCAGCGATAGGGCGCGTCTATGAGCGTGCCTATGAGCGGCCCGCTAGCGCCGCGCTCTGGGCGTCGCACAGGGCCGACACGCCCCGGCGGGCCAGGGCGAACAGGGCGTCGAACTCGCCCTGGCTGATCGGCTTGTCCTCGGCGGTGGCCTGCACCTCCACCACCCCGCCCCCGGCGGTGAGCACGAAATTGGCGTCGGTTTCGGCGACCCGGTCTTCCTCGTATTCTAGATCCAGGCGCGCCTCGCCGCCAATAATGCCCGCCGACACGGCGGCCAGCTGGGCGTGGACGGGATCGGTCTTGATCACGCCCTCCTCTTTCAGCCACAGGCAGGCCGATTTCAGCGCCAGCCAGGCGCCGGTGATGGCCGCGGTGCGCGTGCCGCCATCGGCCTGCAACACGTCGCAATCGATCAGGATCTGGCGCTCGCCCAGCGCCTTGAGATCGATGCACGCGCGCAAGGAGCGCCCGATCAGGCGCTGGATTTCCTGGGTGCGCCCGGACGGCTTGCCGGAGGTGACCTCGCGGCGGGTGCGCTGATGGGTGGCGCGCGGCAGCATGGCGTATTCGGCCGTCACCCAGCCGCGCCCCTGGCCGCGCAGCCAGGGCGGCGTCGCCTCGTCCACGCTGGCGGTGCACAGCACATGGGTGTCGCCCAGCTTCACCAGGCAGGAGCCTTCGGCATAGGGGCTGAAGCCCATCTCGAAGCGGACCGGACGCAGGGCGTCGCTCTGGCGGCCGTCAGGGCGCATGGGCAGTCTCCGTGGCTGGCGTCTGGCGCGCGTGGGCGCGGACAAAAAGAAAGCGGCGCCGGGATGATCCCGGCGCCGCGTTATAGTCAGGCCCGTGAGCGGCGCCTAGAAGCGCGCGCGCAGGGTTACGCCATACGTGCGCGGGTCGCCCGGATAGACATTGATGGAGCCGGGCTGGCCCACAGATTCGAAATTACCTTGCTGGTACTCTTCCTCGAACAGGTTGCGCACCCAGAGCTGCATCTGCCAGTCGCCGTCCCGGTTGCCGAAGCCCACAGAGGCGTTGACCAGCTCGGTTGAGCCCACCGCGCGGCGCGGATTGAAATTGCCCGCCAGGGTGCGTTCGCCCACATAGGAATAGTCCGCCCGCACAAATCCTTCCAGCGTGTCGCCGAAGGGATGGGTGTACATGGCGCTGAACGTGGCGGTCAGGTCCGGCGTCTGGCGGTCCTGGCCGGTGGAGTTCTGCGTGGTCACCGGCAGGCCGGTCACCACATTGATGGAACGGCCGCACTGGCCGGCGGGCACGTCGGCCGGCGAGGCGAAAATGCCCGCCACCACCGCCTGGTCAGGATAGCAGGCGTTGGAATCGAAGGATTTGAACTTCGATTCGAACATGTAGGTGAAGCCGCCCGACAGCAGGAGCCGCTCGAACGGACGCGAGAAGAACTCGAACTCGAAGCCGGTCAGCTGCACTTCACCGGCGTTCTGCAGGCCAAAGCCCGAGCCGGTGAAGATATTGGCCTGGAAGTCCTCCAGGTTCTGGCGGAACAGCGCCATATTGACCTGGGTGGTGCCGTCGAAGATCAGCGCCTTGGCGCCCAATTCGATGGCGGTGGAGATTTCCGGCTCGAACTCGAACACGCCGGTCAGGGCGGCGTTGGCCGAGACGTTGAAGCCGCCCGCTTTGAAGCCGCGCGAATAGCTGGCGTAGATATTGGTGTTGTCCGTCAGCTGATAGGACGCGATCAGATTGCCCGAGACATTGTCCTCGGAGCGGTCGGCGGTGAAGCCCGGCGCAGGCGGGTTGAACTGCAGCGGCGTCAGCGCCAGGAACGGGTTGACGGCCGGATCGGTGGAGCCGGCGGCGGCAAAGGCCTGAAGGGCCTGGAATTGAGCCGGGAAACCGGCGGCGAAGGCGCCGATATTGGCCGGGGTGGGCGCCAGGCCGGTCTGGGTCTGGAACGCCTGGGCGAAGATCACCTGTTCGCCCAGCCCGATGAGATCCACCGCAGACCAGGGATCGACGATGTCGATATCGGCCACGATGTCCTTGGTCTCGCGGGTGTAGCGCAAGCCCCCGGTCAGGGTCAGGCGGTCATTGACATGCCAGTCCACCTGACCAAACACCGACCAGGACTTGGTGTTGTAGACATAGTCTTCTTCACGCAGGCCCTGGCCCTCGCCCAGGAACAGGCCGGCAGGCGCGCCCACCAGGCTTTCCACCGTGGTGATGGCGCCGCCGGTCAGGGCGTCGGCGAAGGCGCGCAGCTGCGAGCCATAGGGCGTCTGGTTGTTATGGCGCAGCGTGTTGTCATAGTAGAAACCGCCCAGCAGCCAGTCGAAATCGCCGCCGCCGTCAGAGGTCAGGCGGACCTCCTGGGTGAAGGTGTCGTAGCGCTGGGTGATCAGGCGGTCGCCGGCCAGATCGAGATTGGTGAAGTCCGCGTCGATATTCTGGTTCTCGAAATAGTTCCGGAACGCGGTGATGGAGGTGAAGGTGAAGCCGTCGAACTGATGGTCGATCTGGGCCGACACGCCGCTATTGCGGTTCTCGGTGAAGACCGGATTGTCGATGGCGATCTGGTAGTTCCACGGATTGGGATCGAGCAGCGTGCCGCCCAGGGCCGGGATGGCGCCCAGCGAAGCCGGGGCGTAGAAGAAGAACGGCGCGGCGCAGCACTGCTCGTCAATCTCCGAATAGTCGGCGATGAAGCGCACCTGGGTGTTGTCAGAGACCTCCCACAGCAGCTGGGCGCGCGTGCTCCAGCGGTCGCGGTCATTGAGCTCGCGCCCGTCCGTGACATTGCGCACGAAGCCGCCGCGGACATTGCGGTTGGCGTCCAGGCGGAAGGCCAGGCGGTCTTCCACCAGCGGGCCGGTCACGGTGCCGCGCAGGATGCGGCCTTCATGGCTGGCAAGGGTCACCTCGGCCTGGCCGCCATATTCAAACTCCGGCGCCTTGGAGATGAAGCTGATCACGCCGGCGGGCGTGTTGCGGCCGAACAGGGTCGATTGCGGTCCGCGCAGGACCTCGATCCGCTCCAGAGAGAGGAAGTCATTGATGGCCGCGCCCTGGCGCGCCATGAACACGCCGTCCACGAACACGCCCACCGAGGCCTCGAGGCCCGGGTTGAAGGTGTCGGTGCCCAGCGAGCGGATCGAGAAGGTCTGGTTGGTCGATGAGGCGGCCTGTCCCACCTCCAGCGACGGCACCAGGAATTGCAGGTCGCGCGCATCGCGCACCTGGGCCATTTCCACCGTCTCGCCGGTGACGACGGCGACGGCGACCGGCACTTCCTGCAGGGTCTGTTCGCGTTTCTGTGCGGTAACGGTGATCACGTCGACCTGCGCCTGGGCGGCGGTGGTGACGAGTCCAGCGGCCAGCGCGGTCGCGCCCAGCACGCCCGCTTTGGTGAATCGTTTCATGTCGGGCTTCCTCCCCCTTAATGATGACGCCGGGGCAGCCTTGACCCGGCTGTTCTCCCGTACATCCCAAATCCTAAGCAGGCTTTACGTCATTGTCATGCGCTGATCGTCATGTCAGCCAGACAGGCCGCTCGCCCCCGCGCCAGCGTGGCGTAAAGGCCACATGGGCCGTTAACGATCCATATCAGATTGCAGATTTTTCGCGCCTTGGCGTCAGGCCTGCGAAAATCAGCCCGGAAATCAGGCCCAGCAGTGCCTGAACGCCTTGCCCGGCGAGGCTGCGCGCGCCGGCGATGGGCTGCACGCCGAAGAAGACCGGCTCCATCAGCGCCAGCATCACCGCCATCGCTGTCAGCCCCGCCGCACCCAGCACCAGCGCGCGCGGCAGGCGCGTCAGGCGCGCGGCCAGAACGCCGGCCGGGAACGCGATCAGGAAAGCGATGGCGATCAGCGCGCCGTAAAGCGGCGCCAGCCCGGCCAGATCGTGCGCGATATGACCGGTGATGTCGCCAGCGCCCAGCGGCGCGCCGATCGCGGCCAGGTCCGCCAGCACGAAAGCGCTCTGGGCCATTGTGCCGGCGACGGCCATGAAAGCCGCGGCGGCGATCCAGGCGAGCGCAATGCGGATCAGGCCCATGGGCGGTTATCCCCGGCTGAAAACGCGCGCCCACGGGTGTGCAGGCGCGCCGTGCGGGCTATGATGGACCAGATGTGGTCTGAACGTAAATGCGCCAGCATCCCGAAACATGCGGCGCTGGGCCTTTCAAGGAGCGCCTGAGCCATGATGATGGTCCGTCTCGCCGCCGCCGCCAGCCTTGTCGCGTTAGCCGGATGCAGCGATCCGCCGCGCTCATGGCAGGCGCAGGACATTGATCCGGCGAACTATCAGCTGACAGTGATCGCTTCCGGCCTCAACCATCCCTGGGGTCTGGCCTTCCTGCCCGATGGCGCCATGCTGGTGACCGAGCGCAATGGCGCGGTGCGCCTGATAGACGGCGATGGCAATCTCCAGGACGCCGCCGTGACCGGCGGGCCGGACGATGTGTTCGCGGGCGGGCAGGGCGGCTTGCTGGACATCGTGCTGGCGCCTGATTTCGAAACCAGCGGGCTGGTCTATATCAGCTACTCGGCCGGAACGGCCTCGGCCAATCACCCCGCCCTGTGGCGCGGACGCTTTGACGGCCAGGGCTTCAGCGGCGGCGAGACGGTTTTCCGCGCCGTCCCGGACCGCGCCACCGAGCATCATTATGGCGGGCGCATGGTCTTCCTGCCCGACGGATCGCTGGTGCTGACCCTGGGCGACGGCTTCGCCTATCGCGAGCGCGCCCAGCACCGCGATGATCATCTGGGCGCCATCGTGCGCCTGACGCACGGCGGTGCGGCGCCGGAGGACAATCCCTTCCATGCCGGGGGCGGGGCTGCGGCTTATGTCTACAGCTATGGCCACCGCAATGTGCAGGGCCTGGCGTTTGATCCGCAGACCGGCGTCTTGTGGTCCCACGAGCACGGCCCGCGCGGCGGCGACGAGCTCAACGTGATCGAGCCGGGGGTGAATTATGGCTGGCCCGTCGTCAGCCAGGGGATCGATTACACCGGCGCGCGCATCTCGCCCTTCGAGACCCTGCCGGACTTCCCCGAACCGGTCCATGTCTGGACGCCGTCCATCGCCCCGTCCGGCCTGGCCCTGCATGAGGGCGATCTCTATGTGACGGCGCTGGCCGGAAGAGCCCTGCACCGGCTGGAGCTGGATGATCAGGGCCGCGTGGCGCGCGAGACCCGGCTGCTCACAGAGCGCGGCCAACGCCTGCGCCATGTGCTGAGCGGGCCGGACGGCGCGCTCTGGCTGCTCACCGATGCGCCCGACGGCCAGGTGCTGCGGCTGACCCCGGCGCCCTGAGCGCTCGAGAGAGTGACTGGCGTTTCGGGCGTGAAAGGTGTTCACTCCCCCAAGTGACGACTCGCCATGACAAGGCGGGCGCATGGGGAGGACATACATGCTCAAGCGTATTGTGATCGGCGTTGTGGCGCTGGCAGTGGCGGCCGCGGTCGCTGCAGCCGGCTGGTATTACCGGCCCTGGTCGCCGTTTTCACCGGCCTCCGTGAGGGCGCTGGATGATCCGGCGGCCTATCCTGAAACCTTCCAGCGCATGGACGAGATCCTGCCCTCCAGCCCGATCGCAGCCCCGGCGCCGTCGCCGCTGGAGCGCGCGCCCGCGCCGCTGGAAATCGCCTATGAGTGGCTGGGTGAGGACAAGGCGCTGGACGCCTATCTGGAGGAAGGCCGGGTCACCGGCCTCACCGTGCTGCGCGATGGCGTGGTGGTGGCCCAGGACTTCCGCCACGGCGCCGGCCCGGACACGCGCTTCACCTCGTGGTCGGTGGCCAAGAGCGTGGTGGCGGTGCTGATCGCCCGGGCGGTGGAGCTGGGGCTGATCGAGAGCCTGGATGATCCGGCCGAGCGCTATGCGCCGCAATTTGCCGGGACCGATTATGGCGCGGTGAGCCTGCGCCATCTGCTGATGATGTCAGCGGGGGTGGACTTCAACGAGGAATACTCGCCAGAACGTCCCTCCGACGTGCGCCCGCTCTTCTTCAACGCCTTCATTCTGGGCCGCGATGTGGACGCCATGGTGGGCGAGATCCGCTCCAACCGGGCGCCGGGCGAGGACAATCATTATGTCAGCCCCAACTCCCATGTGCTCTCGGCGGTGGTGCGCGGCGCATGGGACGCGCCGCTGGCGCAGATCGTGGAGCGTGAGCTGTGGGCGGCGCTGGGCATGACCGGGGCGGCGAGCTGGCTGCAGAACCGCGCCGATGGCCGCGCCATTCCCATCGGCTATTGCTGCCTGCAGGCCACCAGCGAGGACTATGCCCGCTTCGGCCAGTTCCTGTTGCAAGATGGCGTGTGGAACGGTGAAGCGCGATTGCCCGAAGGCTTCGTGAATCAGGCCGGCGTGCCCAATGCGCCCTTCCAGGAGCCGGGCGCCACGCCCTATCCGGGCCGGGGCTATGGCCTGCATTTCTGGGTGCCCGAGAATTATGACGGCGAGTTCTACGCTGCGGGCGTGTTCGGCCAGTATATCTGGATCGACCGGCGGCGCGGCGTGGTGATCGCCCAGAATGCCGGAGATCCGGTCTGGGATGTGCGTTATCCTGAAGCCGTGACCGTCTTCCGCGCCATCGCCGAACATGTGGCGCCGCTGGATGCGGGCGGCGATGATGGCGGGCCCGGGACCGGTGAGGCGGGCGATGGCGGCGATGAGGGCGAGGGGGGCCTCGAGCCGTGAGCGCGGTCTATGACTATGTCATCGCCGGGGCGGGCTCGGCGGGCTGCGTGCTCGCCAACCGCCTGTCCGAAGACCCGTCGGTCACGGTCTGCCTGATCGAGGCGGGCGGCAGCGACAAGAAGGCGGTGATCCGCACGCCCATGCTGTTGCAGTTCGCCATCACCGACGAGGCCATCAACTGGAATTACTGGACCGAGCCCCAGCGCCACCTCCATGGCCGCAAGCTCTACTGGCCGCGCGGCAAGACGCTGGGCGGCTCCTCCTCCATCAACGCCATGCATTACATGCGCGGCGCCTGGGAGAATTATGACGAGTGGGAGCAGGTTTATGGCGCCCAAGGCTGGGGCCGCGAGGCGGCGCTGGAGGCCTTCACCCGTGTGGAAAACAACGAAAATCACGGCGCGCCCTGGCACGGCAAGGGCGGGCCGCTCAACGTCAAGACCATCGCCCCCCTCAACCCCCTGACCGAGCGCTATTACGAAGCCTGCCGGGCCCGCCAGATCCCGGAGAACCCGGATCATAACGGCGAACGCCAGGAAGGCTTCGGCCCCTATCAGGTGACCCAGAAGGGCGGCAAGCGTTGCTCGGCGGCGGACGCCTTCCTGCGCCCGGCCCTCAAACGCCCCAATCTCACCGTGATCACCGGCGCGCTTGCCCGGCGCATCGTGATCGAGGAGGGGCGCGCGACGGGGCTGGAGATCGAGGTTGAGGGCGAGGTGCGCGTCATCGAGGCCGCGCGCGAGGTGATCGCGTCAGGGGGCGCCATCAACTCGCCCCAGCTGCTGATGCTGTCCGGAATCGGGCCGGGCGATCATTTGCGCGAGCATGGCATTTCGGTGGAGGCGGACCTGCCCGGCGTGGGCGCCAATCTGCAGGACCATCTCGACATCATGGCGCGCGCCTCAACGCGCAAGCCCACCTCCATCGGCTATTCGCTGCAAAAATTGCCTGCCACCGCGCGCGACGTGCTGCAATGGGCGCTCACCGGCACGGGGCCGTTCACCGTCAATCCGGTGCAGGGCTGCGGCTTTGTGAAATCGAGCCGGGCGCGCGATCTGCCCGACATCCAGCTGGTCTTCATCCCTGCTCGTGGCAGTCCTCATGGGCGCGAAACCATGACCGGCCATGGCATTATGGTCCATGCCTGCCATCTCTATCCCCAAAGCCGCGGGAGTTTGCGGCTGGCCAGCGCGGACCCGTCCGATCCGGTGCTCATCGATCCCAACTATATGGATCATGAGGAGGATGCGGAGGTGATGACCGATTGCCTGGAGATCGCCCGCGACATCCTTCTGAGCGACGCCTTTGACGGCGAATTCAGGGAGCTGGAGCTGCCGGCGAAAACCGATGGCTCGCGCGCCGAGCTGCTCGACCATGTGCGCGCCAACGCCGAGACGCTCTACCATCCCACCTCGACCTGCGCGATGGGAAGCGGCGAGCTCGCCGTCACCGATCCGCAATGCCGGGTGCGCGGCGTCAAGGGCTTGCGCGTGGTGGACGCCTCGGTCATGCCGCGCCTGGTCGGCGGCAACACCAACGCCCCCACCATGATGATCGCCACGCGCGCTGCCGATATGATCATTGCGGACAGAAGCTGAAGAAGGATGACGCCCCTCATGAGCGATGCTGACCCCATGGCCCGCCTCAACACGGTGTTCGCCGGCCAGAAAGCCGCCTTCGAGGCCGAGCGCCACCGGCCCATCACTGAGCGCAAGTCCGACCTGAAAAAGCTCGAAGCCATGGTCAAGGCGCGCGCCGATGACTTCGCCAAGGCCATTGACGCCGATTTCGGGCGCCGCTCGAAGGCCGAGACCGCCGTGGCCGAGGCCGGCTTCGTCATCGCTACAGCCAAGCATGCGCGCAAGCATCTCGATCTGTGGGCGGCGGCCAAGCGCAAGCCGGTGCCGCCCACCATGGCGCCGGGCAAGGCCTATGTGCGCCGCGAGCCCAAGGGCGTGGCGGGCATCGTCTCGCCGTGGAATTACGCCATGCAGCTGGCGCTGGCGCCGCTGGCCGCCGCGCTGGCGGCCGGCTGCCGGGTGATGATCAAGCCCAGCGAGTTCACCCCGAACACCGCCGAACTGCTCCGCGAGAGCCTGTCAAAGCTCTATGCCGAGGATCATGTGGCGGTGATCGAAGGCGGACCGGATATGGCCAAGGCCTTCTGTTCGCTGCCCTTCGATCATCTTTTCTATACCGGCTCCACCCCGGTGGGGCGGATGGTGGCCCAGGCGGCGGCGGCCAATCTGACGCCGGTGACGCTGGAGCTGGGCGGCAAGTCGCCCGCCGTCATCGCATCCGATTTCAGCCTGGACGAGGCCGCCAAGACAATCGCCTGGGGCAAGTTCTTCAATGCCGGACAGACCTGCGTGGCGCCGGACTACGCCCTGGCGCCCAAGGGCGGGCAGCAGGCCTTCGCCCAGGCGGTGCTGCGCGAGGCGGACGCCATGTGGCCGGACGTGGCGGGCAATGGCGATTACACCGCCATCATCTCCGAAAAGCACCATGCGCGCCTGACCGCCCTGGTCGACCAGGCCCGCGCCGCCGGGGCGCAGGTGATGCAGGCCGAATTCGATGCGGCCAAAGCGGGCAATACCCGCGTCTTCCCGCCGACCGTGGTGGTCGATCCGCCGCTGGACAGCGCCCTGATGCGCGAGGAGATTTTCGGCCCCGTCCTGCCGGTGCTCGGCCATGACGGGCTGAAGGATGCGGCGCGCTTCGTCAATGAGCGCGACCGGCCGCTGGCGCTCTATGTGTATTCGAAATCGAAACAGACCGCGCGCAAATTCCTGGCCTCCACACTGTCCGGCGGCGCGGCGGTGAATGTGCCCATGCTGCATTTGTCGGTGGAGGATTTGCCCTTTGGCGGGGTCGGCGCGTCGGGCCAGGGCGCCTATCACGGCGAGACGGGCTTCCTGACCTTCACCCATGAGCGCGCCGTGTTCGAGGCGCCGGTCTGGCACCCCAGCCGCCTCATCTTCCCGCCCTATGGCAAGATGTTCGAATTCTTCAAGAAGCTGCAGGCGGGCTGACGGCGCAAATCGGGTGAACGGCGTTCATTTTGCGCTCGACAGGCCGGGAGCGCGCTGGTTACCCTTAGCCATCGCCGGGAGGTGCGCGCGCATGAGACGCGGCCCCCGGTACAGGGGAGGACTGTCATGACGCATTACCGCACGCTGCCGGCCCTGATCGGGGCGCTGGCGCTCGCCGCCTGCGGCGGCCAGCCTGAAGGGCGCGACACCAGCGATTTCGACCGCGATTACCAGGGCGTGCTCCACGAGGCGCTGCTGGACGCCGAGCCCGGCGCGGTGATCGAGATCCCGGCAGGGCGCTTCGTGTTCGAGCGCGGGCTGTCTTTGAGCGGCGTCAGCGGCGTGACCATACGCGGGGCGGGCATGGACGAGACCATTCTCTCCTTCGCCGGCCAGCGCCAGGGCGCCGAAGGCCTGCTGGTCTCCAATTCGGACAATTTCACCATCGAAAATCTCGCCGTCGAGGACACGGCGGGCGACGCGGTCAAGATCACCGGCTCTGACGGGGTGACGATCAGGGGCGTGCGGGTGGAATGGACGCGCGGCCCGTCCAGCGAGAATGGCGCCTACGGGCTGTATCCGGTGCTCTCGCGCAATGTGCTGATCGAGGATTCGGTGGCCATCGGCGCCTCGGATGCGGGCATTTATGTGGGCCAGTCGGAAACCATCATCGTGCGCAATAACCGCGCCGAAGATAATGTGGCCGGGATCGAGATCGAAAACTCCAACAACGCCGATGTCTACGGCAATGTGGCGGTGAACAATACCGGCGGCATCCTGGTGTTCAACATGCCCAACCTGCCCCGGCCCGGCGCCGGCACGCGGGTGTTCGACAATGACGTGCACGACAATAATCTGGCCAATTTCGGCCATGCCGGCACGCCGGTGGCCAATGTGCCGGCCGGCACGGGCATCCTCATCAACGCCAATGACGATGTGGAGATTTTCAACAACCGTCTGCGCAATAACCGCACCGCCCACGTGATCATCTCCTCGGGCCATTCCTCGGGCTTTTCCGATCTGGGCGTGAGCGAGGATTTCGATCCCTACCCCGAGCGCATCCATGTGCATTCCAACAGCTATGAGGGGGGCGGCAATAATCCCGACTCCATCGAGCTGCAGGCCCTGCGGGTGATGAAATTCGGCCCCACCGGGCGCATGCCTCCGGTGATGTGGGACGGGTTCGTGAACCCGGCGCGGCTGGTGGACGGGGCGCTGCCGGACGATTTGCGCATCTGCGTCACCGACGCCGACGTGATCAATGTGGACGGCCCCAATGGCTACGCCAATCCCCAGGTGGGGCGCGAGGCGTTCGATTGCGCCCATGAGCCCCGCCCGGCTGTGGTGCTGGACCGCTAGGCGATGGCAAGGGCCGCCAGCGCGATACTGGGCCTGGTTCTGGGTGCGCTGATGGCGCTGGCGGCGTGTGCGCCGGCGCCGGAAGGCGGCGCGCCCGAACCGGCCTATATCGCTGAGGGCCGGCCCCAGTCCCTGGACGCCTGGGGCCAGATCGCCCGGCGCGGCGGCCAACTGGTGCTGGGCGAGGGGGTGACGGCCTATGAGCTCAACACCGCGCTGTTTTCCGATCACGCGGTCAAGCTGCGCACGGTCTGGATGCCGGACGGCGCCGGACCGGCGCAATATCACGAGCGCGCCGTGTTCGAGTTTCCCGCCGGGACCGTGATCACCAAGACCTTCTTCTATCCGCTGGCCGGCGGCGGGTTTGATCAGGTTTCGGATGCGGGCGTGCTGTCCGATCATTTCGACGGCGCGGCGCTGGACCTCACCGGCCTGCGCCTGATCGAGACGCGGGTGCTGGTGCGCCGCGAGGCGGGATGGGAGGCCCTGCCCTATCTGTGGGATGACGCCCAGACCGGCGCGTCGCTGGCGCGCACGGGCGCGATGCTGGACCTCACCTTGATCAGCGCGGCCGGATCGGCGCGCGACTTCCCCTACGCCGTGCCGGACGTGAACCAGTGCGCGGCCTGCCATGTCACCGATGCGCGCGACGGCGCGGTGCGGCCCATCGGCCCGGCGGCGCGCCATCTCAACCGCGATTTCCTCTATGCGCACGGGAGCGCCAACCAGATTGCGCATTGGAGCGAAACCGGGCTGCTGACCGGCGCGCCGGAACCGGACGCCGCGCCCCGGGCGGCGCGCTGGCACGGTCAGGCCAATCTGTCGGGCTTGCAGCTGGAGCGCGCGGCGCGGGCCTATATCGATATCAATTGCGCCCATTGCCACTCGCGCACAGGCCCGGCGCGCACCTCGGGACTCTATCTGGAGCCCTGGGAGCCGGACGGGCCGAATCTGGGCCGCTGCAAGCCGCCCATCGCCGCCGGGCGCGGCACGGGCGGGCGGCTGCACTCCATCGTGCCGGGCGATTCGGACCGGTCCATCTTCGTCTACCGCATGGAGACCGAGCGCGTGGGCGCCATGATGCCCGAGCTGGGCCGGGCGGTGGCCGACGGCCCGGGCGTGGCGCTGATCGCGGCCTGGATCGACGCCATGGCGGGTGGATGCGGCTGACAGGGCTTGCATCAAGACCGCTTGGCGAAGCGGCGCGGGGCGTGCATGCTCGCGCGCAATCAGACTGACCGGCGCCGCGAGCGGACGCCTGACCGGGAGACGCTTTCATGACCGCCTGCCTGCCGCGCCTTGGCGCCATCGCCGTGCTTGCCGCGCTCGCCAGCGCCTGCACCACCCAGTCTTTGGCCTGCCGGGATGCCGACGCCGCCGAGCGCAGCCTGTTCGCCGCCATCGTGGCCCATGACCAGAACCGGGTGGCCTCGCTGATGGCCGCCGAGGGGCGCGAGACCGCCAACCGGCTGCGCGCGCTGGACCCGGAGATCCAGGCCCAGCTGTTCGGCACGCGCATGGGCGACCGCTCGGTGCGCACGGTGATGATGCGTCCGCCCCTGTGCCTGATTGACGAGCCCCAGGGGTCCAATGCGCGCGTGACCTATGTGTTCCCCGCCGGACGCTTCGACGCCCTGCAGAACCCCGGCATGACCGGGCTGCAGACCGGCGAGCCGGGCTATGATCACGCCGCCTGCCGCTTTGTCATGGAAAACGGCCAGTGGCGCCTCGCCGACGCCTGCCTGACCACCTTCCGTCCACGCCCCGCGGTGGGGTAGGGGCCATGAAGAGATTCACCGTAAGAAAACGAGTTGATGCTTACGCTAACTATGTTGCGACTGTGGTCGCGCCTGATGAGGATACAGCAGCAGATATAGCTAGTGATCATGAATATCTTTTTGAGTGGGATTTCGAAGGATTAAGCGAGTTTGATGACAGACATTTTGTTACAATTGAAAATGACGGGACTGAAATCGACTCGTCATCCACCCGATAATGTAGCTTATCCGGGTTAGTAAATTGGAATTTGAGTTCAGAGAAACCCAAACTCCATTTATCAGCGCATCTCAGTCTGCTAGGAAATGGACGGAAGACTGGGCTAAAGAGCAACTGTACTGCCCAGCGTGCGGCGCCATCAAACTTGAGCCATTTAGGGCTAATGCGGCTGTAGCGGATTTATTTTGCGGCACTTGTGAGGAGCAGTATGAGTTAAAAAGCTCTAAGCGTAATTTTACGAATAAGATTGTAGACGGGGCCTATGATACGATGATGGGTCGACTTGGAGAGGCGAATAATCCCAATCTGCTTCTCTTAACTTATGACATCGATAGTCTTCGTGTGAATTCCCTAACGCTTGTGCCAAAATTCTTTTTTACGCCAAATATTATAGAAAAAAGAAAGGCGTTGGGGCCCAAAGCCAGGAGGGCCGGTTGGGTTGGTTGCAACATAATTTACGGCAAAATCCCAGAATCTGGCAAAATTAAAATAGTAGACTCTGGTATAACTATAAACAAGAATTTAGTCTTGGAGCAGTGGAAAAGGACCGCATTCTTACAGTCTGTGGGCTCAGAGGCGCGCGGGTGGTTGACTGAGGTAATGAATTGCGTCGAGCTTATTGGAAAGGATCGGTTTTCACTTTCTGATGTGTACGCATACGAACAGCATCTGAGCACAATATACCCAGGCAATAATAATATACGCCCAAAAATCAGGCAGCAGTTACAGGTGCTGCGTGATGCTGGGTGGCTAATTTTTCTTGGAAACGGCCAGTATGAATTGGCCCGTTAACCCCTACCCCTCCCCTTCGCCCGGGTCGGGGACGCCCACCACGTGGAAGCCGGCGTCCACGTGCAGGACTTCGCCCGTGCACGAGGCGCCCAGATCGGACAACAGATAGAGCGCAGCGCCGGCCACGCCCTCCATGGTGGTGTCCTCTTTCAGGAGCGACCAGTCCTTGCCGGTCTTCATCAGCTGGCGCCCGCCGCTGATGCCGGCCATGGCCAGGGTCCGCATCGGGCCCGCCGAGATGGCGTTGACGCGGATGCCGGCCGGACCCAGATCGCGCGCGATATAGCGCGTGGAGGCCTCCAGCGCGGCCTTGGCCACGCCCATCACATTGTAATTGGGCACCACGCGTTCGGCGCCCAGATAGGTCAGCGTCACCATGGCGCCGCCGCCTTCTTCGCGCGGGGGCATCAGGGCGCTGGCGCGCTTGGCCGCATCCACGAAGGAGAAGGCGGAGATGTCCATGGCCCGCTTGAAGCCCTCGCGGGTGGTGTTGTGGGTGAACGAGCCCTGCAGCTCGTCCTTGCCGGCGAACGCGATGGCGTGGACCAGGAAGTCCAGCTTGCCCCATTTGGCTTTCAGCGTTTCAAAGCAGGCGTCCATGGAGGCGTCGTCGGACACGTCGGCGGTGACCATGAAAGGCTCGCCGCCCAGTGATTCGATCAGCGGGCGCACGCGCTTTTCCAGCGCCTCGTCCTGGTAGGAGAAGGCCAGCTCGGCGCCTTGCGCATGCAGCTGGCGGGCGATGCCCCAGGCGATGGAGTTCCTGTTGGCCACGCCCATGACAAGTCCGCGCTTGCCCTTCATCAGCCCGCCTGCTGGAAAATCACCGTCCGCCATGCTGGTCTCCCTTGACTCTTTTCAGGGCGCTGGCGGGAGGGCCCGCCGGATGCGCCGTATGTGCGCCCAGCCAATAGCCCACCCGCGCCGCCCGTGTCGAGCGCCGCCCGTGACGTGCAGGGCCGGGCCCGGGCGGATCCGGGCCGCGCATAATGGTCACGCGCGCGTGACTGAGGGGCGCACATTCAGGCCTGTTTTTCGCCGCGAACCCGTGTCAGTCTCAGATTCAGCCGGGCCTGGTTCGCACATTGCGGCCCGCCCGGCCCGGTAAAACGAGACGTCAGAGGTTACGCATGAAAGCCTTGCCGGCGCCGCGCTCGGCCGCCATCCCCAAAAGCTGGTCTAACCTGGACTGGGCCAGCGTTTTCGCCGCCATCATCTATCCCGCCCTGGGCGTGCTCGGCCTGATCGCCGCCGCCATCATCGGCTGGTCCTTTTCGGGCGTCACCCTGGTCTGGTGGTATATCCCGCTGGCCCTGTTCACCGGCGCGGTGACGCTGGTGATCTGCAATGTGGGCATCGGGGTGATGCACCGCGTCTGGCAGCACAAGGCGGGCGAGCTGCGCTGGCCGGCGCAAGTGATCACCGCCTTCAACTGCGTGGTGGCCATGCAGGGCAAGCTGAAGGACTGGGTGAACTACCACTCCCAGCATCACCGCCTGTCAGACCGGCCCGGCGACCCGCACAACCCCGCCGAGGGCAAGTTGTGGGCCTGGATGGGCTGGCTGTTCTGGCGTGATCCCAATGATCTCAAGCGCCCCATGGCGATGTGGCTGCGCGAGAACCGCTCGGTGGTGATCTTCGACCGGCACTACTCGCTGATCACCATTCTGGTGCATCTGGTGGCGCCGGCCCTGATCTATCTGGCGGTCTGGCTGCTGGGCGGATCGCTGATCCTGACCCTGATCCTGCACGCCAGCGCCATTGTGGCGCGCGGGGTGCAGTTCCACGCCACCATTCTGGGCATCAATGTGTTCGGCCATCTCAAGACCCCGGCCTGGGCCGATTACCTGCTGGCCCTGCTCACCGGCGGCGAGGCGTTTCATGATCATCACCATGATGAGCCGCGCAGCGCGCTGCATCTGCCCCGCCGCGGGCTGATCAACCGTCTGGTGGATTATAACGGCACGGCGCTGTTGATCTTCGAGAAGCTGCGCTGGGCGCGCAATCTGGAGATCGCGCCGCAATTCGCCTCCCAGCCGCGCCTGACGGCCCGCTGACCCCCCACCGGTTAAACCGGCTTTAAGCGGAACGGCGGCTCAATGGGGCCGCCGTTTCTTGTATCAGCAGGAGGCTTGCGCCATGGCGCGGCGGTCCGTTTCGATCCTGTTCGTGTGCACCGGGAATATCTGCCGTTCGCCCACGGCGGAGGCCGTGATGCGCGTGCTGGCGGAAAAGGCGGGGCGCGATGTGCGCTGCGAGTCGGCGGGCACGGGAAGCTGGCATGAGGGCGAGCGCCCCGATCCGCGCGCCGTCTCCGCGGCGCAAAGGCGCGGCTATGACATGACCGGCATGATCGCGCGCGCCGTCATGGACGCTGATTTCACCGCCTATGACCATCTCATCGCGCTCGATCACAGCCACAAGCGCTGGCTGCTCAGCGCGCGCGATTACCGGCGCCTGCCCGAACGCGCGCGCATTTCACTGCTGATGGACTGGTCGGTGGGCCAGGCCGGCAGGGACGTGCCCGACCCCTATTATGGCGGGTCAGCGGAGTTCGAGCGCGCCCTGGACCTGATCGAGAAGGGCTGTCAGGGCCTCATCTCGCGTCTCTAGACGCGCCGCGCCGTCAGGATTTGGCGTCACCGGGTTCGGGCGCGTCCTTGGCCTCGTCCTTTGACGGAGCGTCCGGCGCAGACTCTTCCCCTTCGCCATTCTCGGACTCCGGTGCGGCGAACATGGGGGCGCCCGCCTCCTCCCGCCGCGGCATGGGCGGGGGCGAGGGCAGCACAATGGCCCGCGCGGCATAGCGCGGATCGGTGCGCAGGCGCGCCTCCTCCTCGCTTTCATCGGCCGGAACGGCGCTCACAGCCTCCTGGCCGGGGGCGTCCGGCTCATCGGCGCCAGAGGTGACGGCCAGATCAGGATCGACAAAGCCGTCAGCCTCGACCTTATCGCAATCATTCGCCGGGGAAGGGGCGGCGGAGTGCGCCGGCGCTTGC
The DNA here is from genome assembly GCF_008630495.1 of Alkalicaulis satelles. Classification (GTDB taxonomy): domain Bacteria; phylum Pseudomonadota; class Alphaproteobacteria; order Caulobacterales; family Maricaulaceae; genus Oceanicaulis; species Oceanicaulis satelles. Next base: position 447,658 of record NZ_VWOJ01000002.1, on the reverse strand, counting down.
GGGGCCGGCTCTGAAGCCTGATCGTTGACCTGATCCGGGGCCGGCTCAGGCTTTCTGTCCGTCTCAGGGTCCGGCTCCGGCGCGGCGGCGTCCTCGGTCCTGGCTTCAGCGTGTGCGTCCCCGTCATCGGCGCCCACGCTCTCTTCGGCGTCCTTGTCTGCAGACGGTTCGTCATCGCTGCTGGCGGCGTCCGCTTCGGCGCCGGGCGCCGGATCGGCCTTGTCCGCGTCATCAGACGGCTCGCGCAGGGCGGCGCCGGCGGCGGCTGGCGCAGCGGCGTCGGAGATCACCGCCGAGCGCGGCGCGCGCACATGCTCGGTCGGGGTCTGGGTCATCATATGCTCGGCGAGCATGGAGATGCGGCGCTCCAGCCGCACCGCATCGCGGGCGCGGTTGATGAAGCCGCCAATGATGAACAGCAGCGCGCCCGCGCCCAGCACGGCCAGCGCCGGACCGGTCGCCGCACCCGGACCGTCCAGCCCGATGGCGCCCATAATCGCCAGCCCCGCAAACAGCGGCGCCCAGACCAGGCGCCAGGAGCGCGAGGCGTAGGTGGTCACCGCCAGCGCCGCAGCCACGCCCGCAAACACGATCGCGCCTGACTGGGCCGCGATATCGGATCCCGCCGGCTCCAGCAGCGGCGTCAGCCAGCCCGCCGCATCGCTCCAGCGCCAGGCCTCCAGGCCCGGCAGGGCGGATGCCGCCAGCGCGAACACGTCCGGCGCCGGCAGGGGCGCGGCTGTCGCCGGGGCCAGCTCGGCCAGAAAGGCGTGCAGATAGGGCCAGACAATCGCCAGCGCGGCGATGGCGAACAGGGCCACGGTCATCGCCCAGTTGAGATTGCGCGCCACGCCTGCGCGCGACAGCAGGGCGTGAATGCCCGGATGGGTGCGCGCCCAGCCGCCGCCGGCGGGGTTGGCCACCGCCACCGGGCGCGAACGCCGGGCGGGGCCGGGCTGCAGGCGCAGCACGCTGGCGTAATCGCCCGGCTGGAGCTGATAGTTCTTGTCCATCAGGCGCAGCGTATGGCGCGCGCCGTCGAGGTCCTGGATGCGGCGTTCATCGGTGCGGGCGCGCGGGTCGGCGCCCACCACCTCGCCGGTGACGGCGTAGAAATCGATGGTTTTGCGCCCGAAACGCTGGCTGGCGTGCGCCGTTGGCAAATTCGCCATGAATGACCTTCCCCTCGCTTCTCGTTCCGGGCCGGCGTATCGCCTTGGCCTTGCGGACGTGAACCCCTCTGGCCTGCCCTGGCGCCATCCCCCTCAGGAGGGCCCGTCCGGCGGGCCAAGTCAGGACATTACCAAACAGTATATACAAAATTAGGACCGTTTTAAGAAAATACGGCATTTAGGGCCTGAAAGCGGGCTTGAGCCCGGGGCGTTTGCGCCGATATGCACTTTCCTTTATATCACCCGCGTCCCGGATCGGGACGCAACAGACACTCCCTCCCCGCCAGGCGAAAGGCTCAAGGACACTATGACTCTGATCAATGCTGCCAACACCGGTGAGGACCGGTATGTGAAGGATATGAGCCTGGCGCGCTGGGGCCGGATCGAGATCGAGATGGCCGAGATCGAGATGCCCGGCCTGATGGCCCTGCGCGAGGAATACGCCGGTCAGCAGCCGCTCAAGGGCGCGCGCATCGCCGGCTCGCTGCACATGACCATCCAGACCGCGGTGCTGATCGAGACGCTGGTGGCGCTGGGCGCGGACGTGCGCTGGGCCTCGTGCAATATCTTCTCCACCCAGGACCACGCCGCCGCCGCCATCGCCGAGGCCGGCATCCCGGTCTTCGCCTACAAGGGCGAAACCCTGAAAGAATACTGGGAGTTTGCCGACGCCATCTTCCACTGGCCCGACGGCCAGGTGGCCAACATGATCCTGGACGATGGCGGGGACGCCACCATGTATCTCCAGCTGGGCGAGAAGGCCGAGGCCGACCCGTCGGTGCTGGGCGAGCCCAAATCGGAGGAGGAGAAATTCCTCTTCGCCACCATCCGCGAGCGCATCAAGATGTCGCCGGGCTGGTTCAAGACCGCCAAGGCGGCTATCAAGGGCGTGTCCGAAGAGACCACCACCGGCGTGATGCGCCTGTATCAGATGGCCAAGCGCGGCGAGCTCGCCTTCCCGGCCATCAATGTCAATGACAGCGTGACCAAGTCGAAATTCGACAACCGCTATGGCTGCCGTGAAAGCCTGGTGGACGCCATCCGCCGCGGCACGGACGTGATGATGGCGGGCAAGACCGCCGTGGTGTGCGGCTATGGCGATGTGGGCAAGGGCTCGGCGGAATCGCTGGCCCAGGCCGGCTGCCGGGTCTCAGTCACCGAAGTCGACCCGATCTGCGCCCTGCAGGCCTGCATGGACGGTTTCGCCGTGGTGCGTCTTGAGGACGTGATCAAGGATGTGGACATCGTGGTCACCGCCACCGGCAATAAGGACGTGGTCACGGTCGATCACATGCGCGCCATGAAGCACATGGCCATCGTGTGCAATATCGGCCATTTCGACAACGAGATTCAGGTCGAGGCCCTGCGCAATTTCCGCTGGACCAATGTGAAGCCCCAGGTGGACCTGGTGGAATTTCCTGAAGGCCACAAGATCATCATGCTGTCCGAAGGCCGCCTGGTGAATCTGGGCAACGCCAACGGCCACCCCAGCTTTGTGATGAGCGCCAGCTTCACCAATCAGGTGCTGGCCCAGATCGAGCTCTGGCAGCGCGGCGACCAGTACAAGAACGATGTCTATATCCTGCCCAAGCATCTCGACGAGAAGGTCGCGGCCCTGCACCTGCCCAAGCTGGGCGCCAACCTCACCGAGCTGAGCGCCGAACAGGCCGATTATATCGGCGTGGAGCAGACCGGCCCGTTCAAGGCCGAGCACTACCGCTACTAGGCGGCGCGAGACGCCAAAACACAGCCCCGCCGGAGCGATCCGGCGGGGCTTTTTGTTTGGCGGACAGGCAGCCTGACCGGGCGCTAGCCCGGCTTCACCGAGGCCATGAGATAATTCACCCCGGCATCGCCGGAGATGAAGAAGCGGTCCTTGAGGGGATTATAGGTGACGCCCACCGGCGCGCGCACGTCAAGCCCCTCGGCCTCCAGCGCCGCGCGCACTTCGTCGGGGCGCACCAGCTTGTCAAAGCGGTGGGTGCCGCGCGGCAGCCAGCCCAGCACGTATTCAGCCCCGAAAATCGCCGTGGCGAAGGCGCGCGCCGTGCGGTTGATCGTGCCCACGATCATCATCCCGCCCGGTTTGACCAGTTTCGCGCAATCGCGCAGGAAGACATCCGGGTCGGCCACATGCTCGACCACTTCCAGATTGAGCACCACATCGAACTGTTCCGCGCCGCCTTCGGCCAGCAACAGCTCGGCCGCGCCGTGGCGGTAGTCGATGGTGAGGCCGCCTTCAGCAGCGTGGACCATGGCGGTCTTGATATTGGCTTCAGCTGCATCCACCCCGGTGACCGAGGCGCCCAGGCGCGCCATGGGCTCGCTGACCAGCCCGCCGCCGCAGCCGATATCGAGCAGTTTCAGCCCCTCCAGCGGCGCCGCGCCGGAGCGCGCGTAATGGGCGCAGACCTGTTCGCGAATCCAGCTCAGGCGCGCGGGATTGAATTTGTGCAGCGGGGCGAATTTGGAATTGGGGTCCCACCATTCCCCGGCCATGCGGGAGAATTTCTCCACTTCACCGGGGTCTATGGAGGGGGCGGACAGACGGTCGGGGGCGGCGGCCTGGGCCATGGGGAACTCCGGTGCGGCGTTGGCGCGCGCGAAGCGCTTATCTATAGGTGACGCAATATGGGCGCGCGCGCGCCCGGAATCGAGCCGGGTGCGCGGTTACGTCCCGGATGCAGTGTGAGTAGTGGCATGACGCGGCTGGTCCTGAAGTTTGGCGGCACCTCCATGGGCGGGCCTGAACGCATCGCCCATTCCGCCGCCATCGCCGCCCATGAGGCGTCTCAGGGCCGCGAAGTGGCGGTGGTGGTCTCGGCCATGGCCGGCGAGACCGACCGGCTTCTGGGTTTTGCTGAAAGCCTGGGCGGCGGGCTCGGCGAGGTGGAGACCGACACAGCGCTTGCCGCCGGGGAGCAGGCGAGCGCGGCCCTGATGGCGCTGGCGCTGAAAGCGCGCGGACTGAAGGCGCAGACGGTCACCGGCTGGAGCCTGCCCATACTTGTGGAGGGGCCGCCGGGCTCGGCGCGCATCACCGCCATCGCCGGCGAGCCGCTCGATGAGATGATGCGCGCCGGGATCATACCGGTGATCGCCGGCTATCAGGGCCTGAATGCGAAAGGGCGCCTGGCCACGCTGGGCCGGGGCGGCACCGATCTCACCGCCGTGGCGGTGGCTGCGGCGGTGGGCGCCGAATGCGACATCTACACCGATGTGGACGGGGTGTTCACCACCGATCCACGCATCGCGCCGGAAGCGGCGCGGGTGGAGCGCATCAGCCATGACGCCATGCTGGAGCTGGCCGCCATGGGCGCCAAGGTGCTCCAGACCCGCTCGGTGGAATACGCCAAGGCCAAGGCTGTCACCTTGCGCGTCAAATCCAGCTTCCTGGCGCCGGGGCAAAGCGCGGGCACCGAAGTGGTGGAGGAGGCGCATCTTGCCGAGCGGCGGGTGGTGTCGGGCGTCGCCTATATGCGCGATCAGGCGCGCCTGTCCCTGCATGGCGCGCCGGGACCGGAGGCGGCCGAGGCCCTGTTCGCCGCCTTCGCCGAGGCCGATGTGGCGGTGGACATGATCGTGCAGGCGCGCGCCCGGGCGGGCGGCGCCGTGATCGAATGCTCGGTCAGCGGCCGTGATTTGCCGCGCGCCCTGGCGCTGGCCCAGGGGCTCGCATCCCGCTTCGAGGGGCTGGAGACGCGCTCGGAAACCGGCCTGGCCAAGGTGTCGGTGGTGGGTACCGGGCTGCGGGGCCGGGCCGATGTGGCGCGCACGCTCTATGGCGTGCTGGCGCGCGAGGGGGTGAGCGTGCGCATGGCCGCCACCAGCGAGATCAAGATCTCCGCCCTGGTGGATGGTGATTTGCTGGAGCGGGCGGTGCGCGCCCTGCACGGCGCCTACGGGCTGGCGGACGGGTGATGCATCACGGCGCCTCTCCGGGTTCGCAAGGGCGCGCGCGGGCGCTAGATGTGTGGCCATGAGTGAGGAACGCCCCGCCGAAACCTTCCGCCGCGCTGTCGGCGCCGCCGTGCGCGCCCTGGCGGGCGAGCCGGGGCTTGAGGTGAAATTCGGCGGCGACCGAAGCCAGCTGGCGCGCGGGCGCGTGCAATTGCCCGATCCGCCCGCCGCGCTGGGCCCGGAGGATGCGGCGCGCCTGCGCGGCAAGGCCGATGCGCTGGCCCTGCGCCTGGCGCTGCACGACGCCGGACGTCACCAGCAATCGGCGCCGCCCGGCGCGCGCGCGCGCCAGATCCATGATGCGGCTGAACAGGCGCGAATCGAGGCGTTGGGCGCGCGCGACATGCGCGGCGTGGCCGGCAATCTGGACGCGGCCCTGATCGAGCGCTGCCGGCGTGAGGGCTGGCAGGCGGTGGAGGACCGCCAGAGCGCGCCGCTGGCCGATGCGGTCTCCATGCTGGTGCGCGAGCGCATTACCGGGCGCCCCGTTCCCGAGGATGCGCGCGGGCTGATGCAGGTCTGGCGCGAGGAGGTGGAGGCCGCCGCCGGCCCGGCCCTGGACGCGCTGGCCGGGGCGGCGGGCGATCAGGCGCGCTTCGCCGAGGCCCTGCGCCAGGTGCTGCGCGATCTCGATCTCACCGACGAGCTGGGCGAGGAGCCCGAAGAGTCGCAGGACGACCAGACCGAGGACGATAGCGGCGTCGAGCAGGAGCCCCAGTCCGGCGAGGACGAGGGCGATCAGGAGCCCGATGGCGGCGAGGACGACCAGCCCGAGGACGCGCGCGGCACGGCGTCCGATACTGATGAGGTGGACTTCGCCCAGGACAGCCAGGCCCGGGTGGAGGCCCAGGACGAGCCGGGCGAATCGCATCAGGCGTCCCGGCCCAACTGGGTCCCGGCGCCGGGCGAATCGCCTGACGCCTACAAGGTGTTCACCCGCGCCTTTGACGAGGTGATCCACGCCCAGGATTTGTGCGATGGCGAAGAGCTGTCCCGGCTGCGGCGCAATCTCGACCAGCACCTCAAGGGGTTGGAGGCCGCCGTGGGCCGGCTCGCCAACCGGCTGCAACGCAAGCTCATGGCCAAGCAGCAGCGCTCCTGGGCGTTTGACCAGGAGGAGGGCGTGCTCGATCCGGCCCGCCTGACCCGGGTGATCCTGGACCCCATGCAGCCCCTGTCCTTCAAGCAGGAACAGGAGATGGCCTTCCGCGACACGGTGGTCACCTTGCTGCTCGACAATTCCGGCTCCATGCGCGGACGGCCCATCCTGGTGGCGGCGGCGTGCGCGGACATGCTGGCGCGCACGCTGGAGCGCTGCGGGGTGAAGACCGAGATACTGGGCTTCACCACCAAGGCCTGGAAGGGCGGGCGGTCCAAGGAGGAATGGCTGGCGCGCGGCAAGCCGCCCCATCCCGGCCGGCTCAATGATCTGCGCCACATCATCTACAAGGGCGCCGACGCGCCCTGGCGCCGGGCGCGGCCCAATCTGGGCCTGATGCTGCGCGACGGGCTGCTCAAGGAAAATATCGATGGCGAGGCGCTGTTATGGGCCCATCAGCGCCTGCTGGCGCGCCCTGAACAGCGGCGCATACTGATGGTGATCTCCGACGGCGCGCCGGTGGATGACGGCACCCAGTCGGCCAATTCGCCGGCCTATCTGGAAAAGCATCTGCGCGAGGTGATCGCCCATATCGAGACCCGCTCGGATGTGGAGCTGCTGGCCATCGGCATCGGCCATGACGTGACGCGCTATTACCGCAAGGCGGTGACGATTGTGGATGTGGAGCAGCTGGCCGGCGCCATCACCGCCCAGCTGGCCGATCTGTTTGAACGCGACCCGCGCCCGGCCCGCCAGACCCGGCGGCGGGCCTAAGTCGCTAAAGCGTCTCCAGAAAGCCCTGCAGGCGGGCCATGTCGGCGGGCAGGTCCGTTTCAAAGCGCAAGGTCTCGCCGCTCACCGGATGGACGAAGCCCAGCACGGCGGCGTGCAGGGCCTGGCGGGAGAAGTCGCGGAACACCTTGCCATCATCGAGCTTGGCCAGCACCCCGCCGCGCCCCTTGCCATAGAGCGGATCGCCCAGGAGCGGGCAGGCGATATGGGCCATATGCACCCGGATCTGGTGGGTGCGCCCGGTCTCCAGCCGGCAGGCCACGCGCGCCGCAACCGGGGTGCCCACCGAGGCGCCGGGAACCTGGCCATAGACCGACAGGGTCTCGTAATTGGTCACGGCGTGCTTGCCGGCCTTGCTGTGTTCGGGCAGCACCGCGATCTTCTTGCGGTCATGATCGGACCGGCCCAGCCGGGTCTCGATGCGCCCCTGACGCGGCTTGGGCGCGCCGCGGGTGAAGGCGATATAGGCGCGCTCGGCCTCGTGGGCGGCGAATTGTTCCGACAGGCCCTGATGGGCCGCATCGGACTTGGCCGCCACCATCACCCCGGACGTGTCCTTGTCCAGCCGGTGCACGATGCCCGGACGCATCACCCCGCCCACGCCCGACAGCGACCCCGCGCAGTGATGAAGCAGGGCGTGGACCAGCGTGCCCGTCCACGCGCCCGCCGCCGGGTGCACGGTCATGCCCGCCGCCTTGTTCACCACGATCAGGTGATCGTCCTCAAAGAGAATATCCAGCGGCAGGGCTTCAGGCCGGGGGCTGGCCGGTTCGGGCGCGGGGACATGGAGCTGGTACACGCCCTCGCGCAGCTTCGCCGACGGATCGGTCAGCGCCGCGCCGTCCACGCTCAGCGCGCCCGCCTCGATCAGCGCCTTGCAGCGCGAGCGCGACAGGTCCGGGCACTGGGCCGCCAGCCAGCGGTCCAGGCGTTCGCCCAGCGCGTCAGGCTCGGGCGTCAGGGTGCGGATATCGTCTTCGGCTGCGCTCATGGTGCGCTTGTAGCCGGGCGCGGGTGTGTCGAACAGGCCACGCCTGCCGTTTTGCTGCGCCGCGTCAAAGACCTGTCATCGCTCTGTGGGCGTTCTGTCATGATGCGCGCCTAAGGCCGGGGGCTGACGCGATCCCGGAACGGGACCGCCTTTGTCCAGCCCAGGGGAATCCCATGTCCATCAAGGCCCGTCTGTCCGCTTGCGCTGCTCTGGCCGCGCTTCTGCCCGCCGCGCCGGCGTTCGCCGAAACCGAAACCCAGGCCGCGCCGCGCGCCGAGACCCGCGACGTGATCACCGTGACCACCCAGTTCCGCGCCCAGTCGCTGGCGGACGTGCCGATCAATGTCACCGCGTTTGACGCCGAGCTGATCGACCGGCTCGACATCCGCAATCTGGAAGACCTGGCCCTGTTCACTCCTGGCCTGGTGATCCTGGAGCAGAGCCCGAACAATACCGGCTACTCCCTGCGCGGCATCACCACCGACAGCGGCGCGGCCAATGCCGAGGCGCGCGTCGCCCTGTTCCAGGACGGCGTGTCCATCACCCGTTCGCGCGCGTCCTATGTGGAGCTGTTCGATATCGAGCGCCTGGAAGTGGCCAAGGGCCCGCAGCCGACCCTGTTCGGCCGCGGCGCGCTGATCGGCGGCATCAATATCATCCAGAACAAGGCCGTGCAGGAGAACTCCGCCAGCCTGTTCGGCGGGTTCGGCAATTACAATCAGCGTGAGCTGGGCGGCCATGTGAACCACGCCCTGGGCGAGAATTACGCCTTCCGCCTGGCCGGCGTGCTGCGCGCGCGTGATGGCCATATCGAAAATCTCGGCGACGGCAAGGACCTGCAAGGCCGTCATGTGGCCGGCGTGCGGGCCGTGTTCAGCGGCGCGCCCACCGATACGTTCAGCTTCCACGTGATCGCCAACTGGCAGGAAGATTCCGGCCCCGGCACCTCGTTCAAATCGGGCATTCTGGCCGCACCGGGCACGGACACCTCGCCCTACACGGCCGCTGACCTGCGTCTGATCCCGGGCTTTCTGGACGGCCAGCAACTGGGCCTGAACCGTACGGTGCAGGGCGTCACCGTTCTGACCGACTGGGACCTGAGCGATGCGCTGCACCTGTCCACCATCACCGGCTATCGCGATTATGACTCGCTGGAAGTGTTCGATCCTATCGGGGCGGGCCTGAATTTTGTGAACTTCGCCGAGGACGCTTCGGGCCGCCAGACCAGCCATGAAATGCGCCTGACCTTTGACGATGGCGGCCCCCTGACCGCGTTTGGCGGTTTCACCTATTTCTACGAAGCCAACACCCAGCGCGTGCCGGGCATCTTTAATGAAGGCGTGGCGCAGGCCTTCTTCGTGTCCACCGGCGCCTTTGGCGATCCGGCTGCGGTTGCGGCGGCGCTGGGCGTTCCGGTTTCGGCGATCACCGATCTGCGCAATCCCTTCCCCTTCTCCATCGCCGCCCTTTCGAGCGGCCAGGGCATGGTGCCGCTGCGTGCGAACTATACCGAAGAATCGGCCAATGCCGGCCGCACCGAGGCCTGGGACGTGTTCGCGGACGTGTCCTACGCCGTCACCGACCGCCTGACCCTGACGGCGGGGGTGCGCTACACCAATGAGGACAAGGTGGCCTCGGGCTATGGCGGCACGTCCATGGGTCCCAACCGGGTGACTTTCGGCCCGATGCTGGTCCTGCCCGCCACCCCCAATGGCGCGGAAGTCAGCCAGACCGCCAGCTTCGACGCCTGGACCTGGCGCTTCGTGGCCGCCTATGAGCTCAATGACCGGATCAATACCTGGGCGAGCTTCGCGCGCGGCCGGCGTCCCGACGTGATCGCGCTGGACACCACTTCGCCGGACTTCTTCTCCATCGCGCCGGCCGAAATCGTGGAATCGCTGGAAGCGGGCGCCTTCATCAGCTTTGACCGGGGCAATGTGTCGGGCTCGGTCTTCCGGTCCGAATACGAGAACTTCCAGTCGGCGGTGTTCGATCCCACCTCGGGCACGTTCGCGCCGGACAATGCGGGCAATGCGACCCAGTACGGCATGGAGCTCCAGACCGACTGGCGCGTGCATGACCGCGTCGATGTGTTCGCCACCTACACCTATAACCTGGCCACCTTCGATTCCACCTCGGGCGGCCAGCCCCAGCAATTCGCCGGCAACCGCTTCCGCTATTCGCCCGAGCACTCGGTGGCGCTGGGCGCGCGCATCCAGGTGGCGGACGGCCCGTGGGGCGAGGTGAGCCTGCTGCCGAGCTATTCCTGGCAGTCGCACTTCTATTTCGACAATGACAACCAGGAATTTGACGGCGTGCGGCAGGACTCCTACGGCGTTCTGCGCGCCCGCCTGCGCTACGAGACCGCCGACCGCAACCGCTTCGCCGAACTGTTCGGCAATAACCTGACCGACGAGCAATACCTCATCGATGCGGGCAATACCGGCGCGGCCTTCGGCCTGCCGACCTTCATCGCCGCCGCGCCGCGCACATTCGGCATCCGCGTCGGGGCGTATTTCTAGGTCCCTGTTGCGGACATGACTGGCGGCCGGTGCGGGCGGGACATGTCTCCCCTTCGCGCCGGCCGCGCCTGTTTTGAAGAACAGTCCGGCTTTGCAAGGCTGCGCGCGTCTGCAAATGTGGCGCGCAACAGTCCGGGGAGGGATGAGCCATGAGTGACGACACGCTGAAACTCACGCGCCGGGGCGCGCTGCTGGCGGCGGCGGGCGCCGGGCTGGCGGTCAGCGCCTGCGGGGAGACTCTCGAGCAGCTCGACCCGCTGCCGCGCCGCGAGGGGCCGTTCAAGCATGGCGTCGCCTCGGGCGATCCCAAGGCCGACAGCGTGGTGCTGTGGACCGCCATCACCCCGGAAAACGGCGCAGGCGCCGGTCCGGTGGAGGTTGAGATGGCGCTGGACGAGGCCTTCTCCGACATTGTCTGGCGCGCAGAGGCGGCCCCGCGCGAGGGGGTGCTCAGCGTCCATGGCGCCACGCCGGTGAAGATCATCGCCGACGGGCTGGAGCCCGGGCGCTGGCATTATTATCGCTTCCGCTTTGGCGGGGAGACCTCGCCTGTGGGCCGCACGCGCACGCTTCCGGTGGGACGGGTGAGCGAGTACCGCATCGCGGCGTTCTCCTGCTCCAACTATCCCCACGGCTTCTTCAACGCTTACCGCCACGCCGCCGAGCACGCGCAGGCTGATCTGATGATCCATCTGGGCGATTATATCTATGAATACGGCATGGGCGGGTATGGCACCGGCGACGCCGAGCGCCTCGCGCGCGTGGTCGATCCCCAGACCGAACTTTACACCGAGGAAGACTACGCCCGGCGCCATTCGCTCTACAGCCTGGACCCGGACCTGCAGGCGGCCAAGGCGGCGGCGGCCTGGCTGCCCATCTGGGACGATCACGAGACCGCCAATGACAGCTGGGTGGACGGGGCGGAGAACCACGACCCGAAGACCGAGGGCGACTGGCATGAGCGCCGCGACGCGGCCATCCGCGCCTATCATGACTGGCTGCCGGTGCGTGAGGGCGAGACCCTGATCAAGCGCTATGGCAAGGCCGAGATCGGCGATCTGGCCACGCTGGTCTTCCTGGAAACCCGCCTGACCGCGCGTTCCGAAGAGCTGGACTTCTCCAGCTTCCCGATTGATGTCGGCGCCGATCCCGATGACCCGGCCAATCAGGCTGCTGTGCGCCACTGGCGCGAAAACATCATCGGAAACCCCGAGCGCCGCCTGATCTCCGAGACCCAGGGCGAGTTTGTGCAAGACGCGCTGGCGGCCTCGGTGGCCGAAGGCAAGCCCTGGCGGGTGATCGCCAACCAGGTGCTCATGGGCCGTCTCGAAGCGCCGAACTTCATGACCGAGACGCCGTTCTGGCTGCGTCTGGGGATGCGGCTGCGCTCGCGCTTCCAGTGGGAGTTCGCCCAGCGCACCGCCCATGGCGTGCCGCTCAATCTGGACAGCTGGGACGGGTTTCCCGTGGACCGCGAGCGCTTTTATGACCGCGCCCGGGCCGCAGGGGCCGATTTCATCGTGCTCACCGGCGACACCCACAATATCTGGACCAATGATCTCTATGACGCGTCCGGAGAGCGGCGCGGGACCGAGTTCGGCGTCACCTCGGTGACCAGCCCCTCGCCCTATGAGGCGGTCAATGCGCCGGACGTGGATTTCGGGCGCATGATGGAAGAACGCAACCCCGAAATCCTGCACAATAATGTGCGCGACAAGGGCTATCTGCGCCTGACCCTGCGCCGGGGCGAGGCGCTGGCCGAGCATGTGCGCGTCACCACCATCAAGAGCCGGGACGCGTCTGGCGAGGTGGAAAGCCTGTGGCGCGTCAGCCCGTCGCTCGGCGGCGCCGTGCCGCCGGTGGAGCGCATCGGATAGGGCTTGCGCCTGACCGATATTTAACGCTGATGCGGCTGGACAGGGGTGCGAACAGCGTTCACGGTCCTGCGCAGATATCTGCTGGGAGCGGGAACCATGTCTGATAAAGCCAAGGAAAACATCTTCGCGCGGATCTGGCGCTGGATCGGTCACATCCAGCACGGCATCCTGCGCGTGTTCGGCCTCATCCTCATGCTCATCGTCCTGATCGCCCTGATCGGGTCGATTTTTTCGGGCGATGACGAGTTCGAGATGGCCGAGAGCGGTCTCTTGAGCTTCTCACCCAATGGCGTGATCGTGGAGGAGAAAAGCCAGGTCTCGCCCGGCGACGCCTTCACGGCGGCCCTGCTGGGCGGAGGCGCGCGCAATGAGATTCTCCTGCGCGACGTGATCGAGGGCCTGCGCCTGGCCGCCGCCGATGACGAGGTCACGGCGCTGATGGTCAATTTCGACAATCTTCTGGGCGCCACGCCTGCGGCCCTGCACGCCATCGCCGCCGAGATGGCCGCCTTCCGCGAAACCGGCAAGGACATCATCGCCTATGGCGACAGCTTTACCATGGGCGGATATCTGCTGGCCTCCCAGGCCAGCGAGATCCACATGCATGACATGGGCTGGGTGATGGTGAACGGCTATGCGGTTTACCGCACCTTCTTCCGCTCCCTGCTGGACCGTCTGAACGTCACGGTGAACATCTACCGCGTGGGCGAGTTCAAGTCGGCGCTCGAGCCCTTCATGGGCGATGAGATGTCCGAAGAGGCCGCCGAGGCCAACCGCTTCGTCTTCGGTGAGCTGTGGGACGCCTATCAGCGCCGGGTGGAGGGCGCCCGCGGGCTCGATCAGGGCGCGTTGCAGGTTTATGCCGACACCTTTCCGGACCAGATCACCGCCCTGGCGCATGAATCGGCGCGCGCCACAGGCGAGATCGCCCTGCGTGCGGGCCTGATTGACCACCTGACCGGGCGCGGCGCTTTCCGCAACGCCATGGAGGAACGCTTCGGCCGTGACGCGGATCAGAACCGCGTGCGTTCCAGCAATTTTCTGGAGTATGTCGAGGCGCGACGGCCCAAGCCGCGCGAGCGCGGTGATGTGATCGCCCTGATCACCATGACCGGCACGATCGTGGACGGTAATCAGGACGGCGGCGTGATCGGCGGCGACATGCACGCCAATCTGGTGCGCAAGGCGCGTCTGGATGACGATGTGAAGGCCATTGTGGTGCGCATCGATTCCGGCGGCGGCTCGGCCTTCGCCTCGGAACTGATCCGCGAGGAGCTGCGCCAGGCCCGTCTGGACGGCAAGATCGTGGTGGTGTCCATGGGCGGCGTGGCGGCCTCGGGCGGCTACTGGATCGCCGCCCCTGCGCACGAGATCTGGGCTGAACCGACCACCATCACCGGCTCCATCGGCATTTTCGGCTTCCTGCCCACGCTGGAGAATGCGCTGGGTGAAATCGGCGTCAGCGAGGATGGTGTTGCGCTGACGCAAACCGCCCGCTTCCCGTCACCGACCGGCGGGGTAAGCGAGGCCTGGAACACGATTTTGCAGGCCAATATCGAGACCGGATACGACAATTTCCTCGATGTAGTCGGTGAGGGCCGCAACATGACCCGCGCCGAAGTGGACGCCATCGGCCAGGGCCGCATCTGGACCGGCGCCCAGGCTCATGAGCGCGGGCTGGTCGATCATCTGGGCGGGTTCGACGAGGCGGTCACCGCCGCCGCCGAGCGCGCCGGGCTGGAAGAGGGCCAGTTCCGCCTCAGGCGGTTTGTGGAGGAACGCGATCCGTTCAAGGAATTCCTGAAAATGATCGGATTGTCGTTTGTGGCCGAGGTGATGGCCGGGTCCGGCCTGATGCCCGGCGGGCTCCTGGGCCAGGCCGCGTCCGAAACCGGCGCCGAGCTGCAGCGCATCAACATGATGAACGATCCGCGCGGGGTCTACGCCACCTGCCTGGAATGCGAGAGCTTCCGCCGGGTGCGGTAGGCTGCACGCCCGTGCGGGCGTTCAACGGGCATTGACCCGAAAGGGCGGGGCGCGCATCAAGCCAGCATGCGCGCCCCTGCTTCCCTCTCCCCCGCCGATGTCACCATACTGATCGTGGCTCACCGCAGCGCCGCGACCATTCCCCATGTCATCGCCGCGCTGGAGGCCCAGACCCTGGCCCCTTCGCGGGTGCGGCTCCTGGAGAACGGCTCGGCGCAAGGCGAGCGGGTGGAGCCGGAGGGCCTGCCGGACTGGGTGGAATTCATCGACGGGGCGGACAATCTCGGCTTCGCCGGCGGCAATAACCTGCTGGCGCGCGGCGTTGAGACGCGCTGGCTGCTCCTGCTCAATCCCGACGCCTATCCCGAACCGGACTGGCTTGAACAGATGATGGCGGCGGTGCAGCGCTGGCCGGAGGCAGCCCTGTTCGGGTGCACCCAGCACGCCCATGGCGCGCCGGGCGTGCTGGACGGGTGCGGGGATGTGTATCACTTCACCGGCCTGCCCTACCGGTCCGGCTACGGCAAGGCGATGGATCCGCCAGGCGAGGGCGAGGTGTTCGGCCCGTGCGGCGCGGCGGCCCTGATCCGGCGCGACGTGTTCGAGGCGCTCGGCGGCTTCGACGAGGATTATTTCTGCTATGTGGAGGACGTGGATCTGGCCGCCCGCGCCCGGCTTCTGGGCCACCGCGCCATCCAGGTGCGCGAGGCGGCGGTGAGCCATGTGGGCTATTCATCCACCGGGCGGCGCTCGGCCTTCGCCACCTATCACGGCGCGCGCAACCGGCTGTGGACCTTTTTCAAGGTGACGCCGGGCTGGCTGTTATGGGTGCTGGCGCCGGTGCATCTGGGCGTGACGGCCCTGCTCTGGCTGTCGGCGGCGCGCTTTGGCCAGTTCGCCCTGTTCGGCAAGGCTTTGCGCGACGCGCTTGCCGGCTGGCCCGGCCTGATGGCCAAACGCCGCGCCCTGCAGCGCGCGCGCGTCATCACCCCGCTGAGCTATGCGCAAATGCTCAGCTGGAACCCGCTCAACCTGCTCACCCGCGCGCCGGTTATCCGTGAGCGCCCTGTTGCGGGCCAGGCCGCCCATGGCAAGCCGCCCGCGTCGTGATCAGATGCGAAACAGGCCTTTTGGGTCAGGCGCACTGATCCTTTTTAAGCGGCGCAGCCCAGACCCAGCCCGGCGGTCAGTTCGCCTTCTTGGCCGGGACCGGCGCGAACGCGGCGGGCAGGGGCGCGCAGGGCACGCCCTCCTCGGCCAGCTGTTCGCGCTCGGCCGGACTGGTCTCGCCATAGATCAGGCGCTCAGGGGTTTCGCCGGCGTGGATGGCGCGGGCCTGGCGCGCGAAATCATCGCCCACATAGTCGTAATGGCTGCGGATATGGGCCTGCACCTTGCGCGCCAGCGTTTCGAAATCGGGGCCCTGATTGACGCTGGGCGTGGCGGCCTCGCTCGATACTGCCGGGCGCGCCTCCCGGCTGCGCGACGTGCGCACGGCGGGCGCCATGACCTGCTTGCGCACGGCGGTGGAGCCGCAGACCGGGCATTCCACCAGCCCGCGCGCGGCCTGGTCGTCATAGGCGCCGGAACTGGAAAACCAGGCCTCGAAGCCGTGATCGGCGTCACAGACCAGCGCGTAGCGGATCATGGGCCGGTGATCTCCCGGCCGCCCTTGAGCGCCGGGATGCGCAGGCGCGCGCGCAGCGCGTCCTCCGGGTCGATTTCGGCATAAAGCAGCCCCGGCTCGTCATGGGCCAGCTGGGCGATGATCTCGCCCCAGGGTCCGATCACCATGGAATGGCCCCAGGTCTTGCGCCCGTCCTCATGCTTGCCGCCCTGGGCGGGGGCGAGGATGAAGCTGCCGGTCTCGATGGCGCGCGCGCGCAACAGCACCTCCCAGTGCGCCCGTCCTGTGGGGCGGGTGAAGGCGCTGGGCACGGTCATCACCGTGGCGCCCGCCTTGGCCAGGCGCCGGTAGAGATAGGCGAAGCGCACATCGTAACAGATGCTCAGCCCCAGCTTCAGCCCCGCCGCCTCCGCCATCACCGCCCGGTCGCCGGGGGCGAAATTCTCTGATTCCGAATAGCTCTCGCCGGCGCCCAGATTCACATCGAACATGTGGATCTTGTCATAGCTGGCCTTCAGCGCGCCGTCCGGGCCGAACAGGCAGGAGCGGTTCACCGCCCGTCCGTCCGGCCCCAGCAGGGCCAGCGAGCCGGCCAGCACGTCAATGCCCAGCGCCTGGGCGGTGTCGGAAAAGCGCACCAGGGACGGGTCTTCGCGCGGGGTGCGCAGCGCATCAAACAGGGCGGACGGATCGCGCTGGACCAGATTGGTGATCTCCGGCGTGATCACCAGGCGCGCGCCTTCGGCGGCGGCCTCGCGGATCATCGCTTCGGCGTCATCGATATTGCGCGCCGGATCGGTCCCGGAGCGCATCTGCACCAGGGCGATCTTCACCGCGCTCATGACGCGCGCGCCCCGTCCAGCAGGGCGTCCAGCTCGCCCGCCTGCTCCAGGGCCATCATGTCGTCACACCCGCCCACATGGCGCTCCGCGATGAAAATCTGCGGGAAGGTGCGCGCCCCGCCCGCACGCGCGATCATCTCCGCCTTGGCCGCAGGATCAAACCCGGCCTCGATCTCTTCGAACGCCACGCCCTTCTTCTTGAGCAAATCCACCGCCCGGGCGCAATAGGAACAAAAAGGGCGGGTATAGATGGTCACGGCCATGGCGGCGCTCTCCGGTAACAACAACGCCTCTTATTTAATGAGGTTCACCGGTTTCACAACGCGCGCCAGCGTGATCGCGCGCACCTGCGCCGCCCCGGCGCGTTTCAGCGTCCGGGCGCAGGCATTGAGCGTGGCGCCGGTGGTGTGGACATCATCAATGATCACCAGCCGCGCACCCGCAATCTCGCCCTCGCGGCCCTTACGCACCGCAAACGCCCCGGCCATATTGCGCACGCGCCCCTTGGCGCTCATCCCGCCCTGGCTGGGCGTGGCGCGCACGCGCTGCAGCACATGGGGCGCCACCGGCAGCCCGCTGACCTGAGAGACGGCATTGGCCAGCAGAAGCGACTGATTGAAGCGCCGCTGGCGCAGGCGGCGCGGATGCAGCGGCACGGGGATCAGCGCATCGGCGCCTGAAAGGCATTCGGCGCCCGCCCGCGCCATCCAGCGCCCGAACGCGTCCAGCCCGTCGGTGCGCCCGGCATGTTTGAGCCCCAGCGCCAGCGCCCGGCTGGCGGGTTCATAGACGAAGGCGGCGCGCGCCCTGTCAAAGACCGGCGCGCGCGCCGTGCAGGCCGGGCAGATCATCCCTGCGCCGGACGGATAGGGAAACGGCACGCCGCACACATCACACCAGGGCGGGGCCAGAAACCGGATCGCCGCCCAGTCTTCGGGGTCCAGCAGGCCCGGCTCGCTCACCGCCCGCCCCGACAGGGGCGAAAGCGGCGGCCAGACAAGGTCGGCCAGACGCATCAGCACCGCTGCGGCTTTGCCTGCCGCGTCAAAGCGTGCATATCCCGCCCATGGCCGCTTCATCTTCAGCCTCCGCAAACGCCTCCGACACCCCGCCGCGCCTGTTCGACCGGGCGCTGGTGCGCCGCCGCCGTGATCGCGCCGCGCGCGAATTTGCATCCTACGACTTTCTTCATGCGCGAGTCGCCGATGATCTTCTCGACCGGGTGGAAAGCGTGGCGCGCGATTTTCCCGTGGCGCTGGTGCTGGGCGGCGGCGGGGCGGTGGGCCGCGCCCTGAAGACCCGCCCGCAGGCCGCCGCCAAGATCGGCACGCTCATAGAGACCGATCTCTCCCCGGCCATGGCTGCGCTGGGCTCAGGCCCCGCCGTATGCCTCGACGAGGAAGCCTTGCCCGTCGCGTCCGAAAGCGTCGACCTGGTCCTCTCCTGCCTGTCCCTGCACTGGACCAATGATCTGGTGGGCGCGCTGATCCAGATCAATCACGCCCTCAAGCCCGACGGGTTTTTCGCCGGCGCCATGCTGGGCGGCGCCACCCTGACCCAGCTGCGCCAGGCCCTGCTGGCCGCCGAAAGCGAGCTGAAAGGCGGCGCCCATGCGCGCGTCTCGCCGTTCGCCGACGCCTTCGACATGGCCGGCCTGATGGGCCGGGCCGGATTCGCCCTGCCGGTCTCGGACGTGGACCGGGTCACCGCGCGCTATGGCAACGCCTTCGTCCTGATGCGCGATCTGCGCGCCATAGGCGAGACCAGCGCCCTGACCCAGCGCCCGCGCACGCCCGCCGCGAAAGCCCTGTTCGTGCGCGCCGCCCAGATCTACGCCGAACGCTTCGCCGACCCGGACGGCCGCATCCCGGCCAGCTTCGACATCCTCCACATGGCCGGCTGGGCCCCCCACGAAAGCCAACCCAAACCCCTGCGCCCGGGGTCCGCCAAGGCGCGGCTCGCCGACGCGCTGGGCGTGAAGGAGACAAGCGCAGGAGAGAAGGCGGGGGGTTAAACCATCCCCTTCAACACATAGATCAGTTCCAGCGCGTCTTTGGGGCTTAGGCCGTCGGGGTCGATGGATTTCAGGCGGTCTTCGGCGGCGCTGGGTTTGGGCGCCGGCGCGGGCGGCGCAGCGGAGAAGAGGGGGAGGTCGGCCAGCGCCGCAGCCGGGGCGCCGTCGGATTCCAGCCGGTCGAGAATCTCGCGCGCGCGGGCGACGGCGGCGGGCGGCAGGCCGGCGCGGCGGGCCACCTCGACGCCGTAGGAGCGGTCGGCGGGGCCGGGCTGGACCTCGTGCAGGAAGACCAGCTCGCCCTTCCATTCCTTGGCGCGCAGCGAGGCGTTGGCGGCGGCGTCCAGCGCGTCCACCAGGCGGGTGAGCTCGTGATAATGGGTGGCGAACAGGGCGCGGCAGCGATTGACCTCGTGCAGATGCTCCACCGCCGCCCAGGCGATGGACAGGCCGTCAAACGTCGCCGTGCCGCGCCCGATCTCGTCCAGGATGACCAGGGCGCGCGGGCCGGCCTGGTTGAGAATGGCGGCGGTCTCGATCATCTCGGCCATGAAGGTGGAGCGCCCGCGCGACAGGTCATCGGCGGCGCCCACGCGCGAGAACAGCCGGTCCACCAGCCCGATGCGGGCCCTGGCGGCGGGCACGTAGAGCCCGGCCTGGGCCATCACGGCGATCAGGGCGTTCTGGCGCAGATAGGTGGATTTGCCCGCCATGTTGGGGCCGGTGACCAGCATCAGCCGGGCCTGAGCCTGCCCCGCCCCGTCCAGCGACAGGGCGTTGGGGGTGAAGCGCGCCTCGCCGCCGCGTTTGAGCGCCGCCTCCACCACCGGATGGCGCCCGCCCTCGATCTCGAAGACCAGGCTGTCATCCACCACCGGGCGCACGGCGCCAGCATCTGCGGCCCACTCGGCATTGGCCGCGGCGGCGTCAAGCTCGGCGAGCGCGGCGGCGGCGGCGCGGATGGCCGGCGCCTGGTCTTCCACCCGCGTGCGCAAGTCTTCAAAGGCTTCCAGCTCCAGCGCCAGAGCGCGCTCGCCGGCCTGGGCGATTTTCGCTTCCAGCTCGCCCAGCTCAGGCGTGGAAAAGCGCACGGCGTTGGCCATGGTCTGGCGATGGATGAAGGCGTTGTCGCCCATCAGCGCATCGCCATGGCGCGCCGTCACCTCGATGAAATAGCCCAGCACATTGTTATGCTTGACCTTCAGGCCCGCCACGCCGGTCTGGTCGGCATAGGTCTTCTGCAACCCCGCCACCACGCGCCGGGACTGGTCGCGCAGGCTGCGCGCCTCGTCCAGCGCCGGGTCCCAGCCGGGCGCAATAAAGCCGCCATCGCGCGCCAGCAGGGGCGGCTCGTCGCTCAGCGCGCGGGCGATATCGGCGATCAGGGCGGCCAGTTCCGGACGCGCGGCCAGCGACAGCGCGTCCAGGGCGCTTGTGAGCGCAGGCGGGGCGGAGGCAAGGCCGGTCTGGCCCAGCCCGGCGATCAGGCGCTCGCCCTCTTTCAGGGCGCGGGCCAGCTGGGCGAGATCGCGCGGGCCGCCGCGCCCCAGCAGCAGCCGGGTGAGGCAGCGCGCCGGATCGCCTGCCGCTTTCAACCGCTCGCGCACGCTCAAACGCGCGGCGCGGTTGTCGAGGAAGAAGGCCGCGGCATCCAGCCGGGCGTTGATCTGACCGATATCCATGGACGGGCGCGCCAGCCGCTCGGCCAGCAGGCGCGCGCCCGGCGCGGTGACCGTACGGTCCACCGCCTCGATCAGCGATCCGGCGCGCGCGCCCTGAAGCGTGCGCTCGATCTCCAGGCTGGCGCGCGCAGCCGGGTCGATCACCATGACCGCGCCGGCCTGCTCCGAGCGCGGCGGGGTCAGGCGCGCGGGCGCGCCCGCTTGTGAGAGTTCGAGATAATCCAGAAGCGCGCCCAGCGCCGCGATCTCGGCCCGGCTGAACGCGCCGAAGGCGTCCAGGCTATGCACCTCGAAGCGCTGCTTCAGGCGGCGCTCGCCTGCGCTGGCGTCAAACTTGGCGCGCGCGCGGGGGGTGATGGCTGCGCCGGGGGCCAGCTCGGCGGCCAGGCGCGCATCCTCGTCAGCGCACAGAAGCTCGGACGGGTTCAGCGCCGCCAGCTCAGCCTCCAGCGCCGCCTCGCTATCCAGCGCGGCGGCGGCGAAACTGCCATCGGTGACATCGGCCCAGGCGAGCGCGCGCGTGCCGTCGGCCAGACGCGCCAGCGCGGCGATGCGGTTGGCACGGCGCGCTTCGAGCAGGTCATCCTCGGTCAGCGTGCCCGGCGTGACGATGCGGGTGACGGCGCGGCGCACGACAGATTTGGCGCCGCGCTTCTTGGCTTCGGTCGGGTCTTCCATCTGTTCGCCGACGGCGACCTTGAAGCCGGCCTTGATCAGGCGTGACAGATAGCTCTGGGCGTGATGAACCGGCACGCCGCACATGGGCACCGGCTCGCCCTGATGCTCGCCGCGCTTGGTCAGCGCGATGTCCAGCGCCTGGGCCGCGCGCACCGCGTCGTCAAAGAACAGCTCGTAGAAATCACCCATGCGGTAGAACAGGAGCGCATCGCTGGGCGCCTCGGCCCGCAAGTCCAGAAACTGCGCCATCATGGGCGTCGCCCCTTCCGGTGTGGGGAAGGCGCGCTGGCTGAGGCTGTCAGGATCGGCGGGGCGGGTCATCGTGCGCAAATTACCTGCGCGCGGGCGCGGAGCAAGACCTGCTTGCGGGCGCGGCGTTTGAACGCGCTGGCGCGGCGGGAAACAGGGAAACTTTTTATAAAGCGGTTGAAATCATAAGTAGCCTGAGCTACCCTTTTTTGGCTTGCAAGCAACTTCGATAACCCAATAAAGGAAGGATAATCTGATGCGTGATCTGAACGCTTTGGAAATGACCCTCGTTTCTGGGGGAAGCAGTGCTGGTGAGGACGAGCCGAAAGAAAAGCCGGAAAAAGAGGAAAGTACGGTCGTTGACGACGTAATTGTCGTCATGGCAACCGCTGCTGGTGGTGGTGCGGGCTGGCATTACGGCGCGCGCGCTGGGGCTACCATAGGTGCTCCGTTTGGTCCCGTCGGCGGCGCGATCGGCGCTGCAGGCGGTGCCGCCGCTGGGTATTGCGCTACGAACGAGGCATGCCGCGAGGCAGTCGCAAATGCGGCTTCGCAGGCTGGTGATGGGACCGCCGGACAGCATTTGGGTTCGCCGCACTATGTGCCGGCGACGCCGTTCCCCTAACACAGAGCCATGCGCCGGCCGGTCAACGGTCGGCGCATCCTCTGACTAGATCGGAGAGCGTCGGCGTGGATCGCGCGTTGAAACGCTGATTATTGAGGCTTAAGTTTCGAGACCTAGTCTCGCAGCAACAGCGAGTTGACGATGACCAAAAACACGTCGCAATCCATGAGTTTCGGGCGCATAGCGATCAGCGCCCTGACGCTGAATATCGGCGTCACGCTCGGGCTCTGGTTCGCTGCACGCGGCGATGCTTGGGACATGCTCTTGCCCGTGCTGGTCGCTACAAATCTTCTGGTGGGCGGGGTCTGGGCGGGCAGGTTGTTCTGGCGGCGTGCGCGTGCGCGGTCCAAGGCCCGTGCGCCCGCCGATTTAAGCTGACAGCCCGCCTGTCTCTCCGGCATGCTCTGGCGTGAGAGCCGGATATTCGGGGGCAGAGCCATGGCGTCATCGTTTCTTACAGCAATAGCTGGCGCACTGGCGCTGACGCTCGCCCAGGCGCCCGAGCCCGAAGCGCCTGAGGCCACCCGCGATAGCGAAGCAGTCACTCAGGAGATGGCGGCTTTCCTGGCCGGACAGGACGCCGACAGCCCCCTCATTGACATCGCCAATTTCACCGACGGCGTTGCAGCGGCCTTTCTGGCCGAGCATCCGGTTCCCGGCCTCATTGTGTCGGTGGTCAGCGGCGATGAGGTGTGGGCCGCCGGCTATGGCTATAGCGATCTTGAGGCGCGCCGCCCGGCAGGCGGGGATGATGTGCGATTCGAGATCGGATCGGTGTCCAAGACTTTCGTGTGGACCGCCGTGATGATGCTGGAGGCCGAAGGCCTCGTGGACCTGCACGCGGACGTCAACAGCTATCTCGATGACCTCCAGGTGGGGCGCGGGGGCGAGCCGGTCACGCTGGCCCAGCTGATGAGCCACCGGCCCGGGCTGGAGGACACCATGGCCCTGTTCCTGCCGGACATGGCTGTGCTGGACCGGTCCGAAGCGCTGGCGCGCATCGAACCGCGCCAGGTGGCGCCGCGCGGTGCGGCCACGGCCTATTCCAACTGGGGCTCGGCGCTGGCGGGCCAGGTGGTGGAGGACGTATCGGGCCTCAGCTATCGCGATTTCCTCTATCAGCGCCTGTTCCAGCCGCTGGGCATGCACGCCACCACCTATCTCGAGGGCGATGCGCGTGAGGACCAGCCGCCCCTGTCGGTGAGCTATCATATCCGCGCCGGCGCTCCGGTGGCTGCGGAGCGGATCGATATCGGCGCCTTCGGGCCGGCGGGCTCCATCGCCTCCACCGCCGCCGACATGGCGCGCTGGATGCAGTTCCACCTTCAGGGCGGCGAACTGGACGGCGTGCGCCTGATGCCGGCCGAAACCCATGCGCGCATGCTCACCCGGCTCTATGACGAGCGTCCCGGTTCGGACATGGCTCATGGCTTCATGCACTGGCGTGTGTCAGGCGTGGATGTGTACGGCCATGGCGGCTCGATCAACGAGTTCCTGTCCATGATGGCGTTCGCGCCGGAGCTGGGGGCGGGCGTGTTCGTATCCCAGAATGCGGCGCCGTCATTGAGCCCGGCCTTCCGCCTGCCTGATCTGGTGCTGGCGCGGTTGATCAGCCAGGCCGGGCTCGCGCGCGAACCGGGCGAAGCGCCCGAAGACGCCGCCGAACGCGCCCGCGATGCGGCGGGACGCTATATCGGCAACCGGCGGGTCCATTCGGGCGTGGAGCGCCTGTTCGCCGCTTCCGGGCTGATGACCCTTACCGCTCATGAGGATGGCGCGCTGACCTTTGTCAGCCCCATGAGCGTTGAGCGGCTGGCGCCGGCCGGGGAGGATGTCTGGCTGGACCGGCATGGCCGGGCCTATGCTGCGCTGCGCGGGCCGGACGGGCGCGTGACCGGATTCACCGACCCGATGGGCGTGCACACCTATGAGCGCGTGGGCGTCTCCACCGATCCCAATCTGCTCTTCGCCGCCATGGGGCTGGCGCTGGCCTTGTCCGTGACCACCTGGCTAGGCCTGTGGCGGCGGATGGCGGTTCCGCGCGGGCCGGGCCGGAGCGTGAGCGTGCGAGGCCGCGCCGTGTCGGTGTTCAATCTCGCCGCCGCCTCGCTGGTGATCGTGTTCCTGGTCATGGCGGGCGCCGCGGCCGGAGAGCTGTCGAGCTTCTCGCTCGAACTGATGGCCGATTATCCCCCGCCCATGCTGCGCGCGGCGATGGCGCTGGCCGGCGCGGTGACAGTGGCTGCGGTGATGGCGGTATTGGCCTGCGTCCCGGCCTTCGCCCTGTCAGGCTGGTCGGTCTGGCGCAAGATCCATCACGGCCTGTTTGCGCTGGCGCTGGGCTTCCTGGCCTGGGCGCTGGTCACCTGGGGGCTCGCCTTTGGCGGCCATGCAGGCGGCTGAGCGCAGTCAGTTTGCCGCGCCGCGCGAAGCGGTTAGGCTGCAGGCCCCGCCTTTTGCTTGAGCTTCAGGACGCCCTGCCATGACTGACCGCCGCCCCCGCGTGGACGATGAGGAAGCGCTGAACTTTCACCGCTATCCCACGCCCGGCAAGATCGCCCTGCGCGCCACCAAACCCATGGCCACCCAGCGCGATCTGTCGCTGGCCTACTCGCCGGGCGTGGCCGCGCCGGTCAAGGCGATCGCCGAAGACCCGGACGCGGTCTACGATTTCACCTCCAAGGGCAATATGGTCGCGGTGATCTCCAACGGCACGGCGATCCTGGGCCTGGGCGATCTGGGCGCCGCCGCCTCCAAGCCGGTGATGGAAGGCAAGGCGGTATTGTTCAAGCGCTTTGCCGATATCGACGCCTTCGACATCGAGGTGGACGAGAGCGATCCCGACGCCTTTGTCGAGTGCGTGCGCCGCTTCGCCGGGGTGACGTTTGGCGGCATCAATCTGGAAGACATCAAGGGGCCGGACTGTTTCGTCATCGAGCAGCGCCTGCGCGAGGCGCTCGACATCCCGGTCTTCCACGACGACCAGCACGGCACCGCCATCATCACCGCGGCGGGCATCATCAATGCCTGCCGGCTGACAGGGCGCGACATGGCCAGGCTGAAAGTGGTGGTCAATGGCGCGGGCGCGGCGGGCATCGCCGTGCTGGAGCTGATCAAGGCCATGGGCGTGGCCCATGACAACGCGATCCTGTGCGACTCCAAGGGCGTCATCTACAAGGGCCGCACCGAGGGCATGAGCCAGTGGAAATCGGCCCACGCCGCCGACACGCCCGCGCGCACGCTCGCCGAGGCGCTGGACGGGGCGGACTGCTTTATCGGGCTGTCGGTGAAGGGCGCGGTGACCAAGGCCATGGTCAAATCCATGGCCGCCGATCCGATCATCTTCGCCATGGCCAATCCCGATCCCGAGATCACGCCCGAAGAGGTGCGCGAGGCGCGTTCGGACGCCATCATGGCCACCGGCCGGTCGGACTATCCCAACCAGGTCAACAATGTGCTGGGCTTCCCCTACATCTTCCGCGGGGCGCTGGACGTGCGCGCGCGCACCATCAATGAGGAGATGAAGATCGCCGCGGTGATGGCGCTCGCCGAGCTGGCGCGCGAGGACGTGCCCGACGAGGTGGCCGCCGCCTATCACGGCGCGCGGCCCACATTCGGCAAGGATTACATCATCCCCGCCCCGTTCGACCCGCGCCTGATCAGCCATGTGCCGCCCTATGTGGCCAAGGCCGCCATGGATAGCGGCGTGGCGCGCCGGCCCATTTCCGACATGCTCAGCTACAAGGCCGCGCTGGCGCGCCGGCTCGATCCCACCGCCGCCATCCTGCAGGGCATCCAGGACGAGGTGCGCGCCCGCCCGCGCAAGACCATCGTCTTCGCCGAAGGCGAGGAGCCCGCCGTCATCCGCGCCGCCCACGCCTTCCAGAACCAGGATCTGGGCCGGGCCGTGCTGATCGGGCGCGAGGAGCTGGTGCAGGCCAATATGCGCCTTCTTGGCGTGGCCGAGGACGCCATCGAGATCGTCAATGCGCGCCTGTCAGACCATAACGGCGCTTTCGCCGACTGGCTGTTCCGGCGTTTGCAGCGGCAGGGCTATCTGCGCCGGGACGTGCAGCGCCTCGTGAACAATGACCGCAATGTCTTCGCCGCCTGCATGCTGGCCAATGGCCAGGCCGACGGCATGGTCACCGGGGTGACCCGCAATTACGCCCAGGCGCTGGACGATGTGCGCCTGGTGCTGGACGCCGCGCCGGGCGAGCGGGTGATGGGCATGTCCATGTTGCTGTCGCGCGGGCGCACCCTGTTCATCGCCGATACCAGCGTCACCGAATTTCCCTCGCCCGAGGCGCTGGCCGACATGGCGGTGGAGGCCGCCGGCGCGGCCCGGCGCTTTGGCGTCACGCCGCGCGTGGCCTTCCTGTCCTATTCCACCTTCGGCAACCCGCCCGGCGACCGGGCAGAGAAGGTGATCGAGGCGGTGCGCCTGATGGACCAGCGCGCGGTGGATTTTGAATATGAGGGTGAGCTTAACGCCGATGTGGCGCTCGATCCCGATCACCAGCGCCTCTACCCCTTCTCGCGCCTGTCGGGGCCGGCCAATGTGCTGATCATGCCGGCCATTCACTCGGCCTCCATCGCCACCAAGCTGATGGGGGCTGCGGGCGGCGCCACCGTGCTGGGGCCGATGCTGCTGGGCCTGGAAAAACCCGTGCAGATCGCCCGCCTGGGCGCAGGCGTCTCCGACATTCTCACCCTGGCCGCCCTGGCCGCCCACGATCTGTCGCGCGAGGCGGCGGAGGAGGACGCGTCCTGACCCGGCGCGTCCAGCCCTGAATCCTAACCCTGAACCGGCGCGGGGCAGTCCAGCGCCGCGCCCACATCGGCGCCCGCCTCCTCCACCCAGGACCCGATGGCGCGGGCGATCTGGCAGCGCTGGGCGGCGTCGAGGCGCGGATCGGCGGCGATATCGGCGGTGATGCGCGCGATGGAGTCCGCCCCGCGCATCAGTTCCGGCCCGCCGCTGGCGGGGCTGTCAAAGCGCATGAGCGGGCCGTCCTCGCCCGACAGGGCCGGCCAGGTGATCCCGCCCGCATCGCCCGGATCGCCGTCACGCGCGAACGCGGCCCAGTATGCGCCCATGGACGTGGCCAGCGCCTGGCGCCCGGCCCGGTTGCTGCGGTTGAAGATCACCCGGTCCAACCGGCCGAAAAGATCGAAATGGTTGAACACGAAGGGAATCTCCATGGCGTGGGCGGCGCCCAGCACGCGCGACAGATCCATGGTCAGGAACGAGCCCGCCTCGTCCCAGTCAAACCGGTAGCCCCACACGGCGTCATGGCCGGCCGCGCGCAATTTCGCCGCCGCGTCATCCACCGCGCGCACGCGCCAGACCCGCGACTGGTATTCATTGATGGCCTCATAGAAATCGGGGTCGCGCGGACTCACCAGAAAGCCCAGCCGGCGCCGGGTGAGGGTGTCGTTGAAGGCGTTGAACAGCTTCATCTCGTCACGCGTGACGCCGGTGATCAGGGGCACGGCGTTGAAGCCGTCAAGCCGGGTGAAGGCGCTGGCCAGCCCGTCGCGCGGCAGGGTGACGCCGTCGGCGATCATGCGCGGCAGGTCGCGCAGGTCCGCATCCCCGGCGAATGTGGCGTAGACATCGCCCAGCGGCGCCAGGCGCAGCGCATCGGCGCCCGCCTCGCCGCCGGTGATGCGCGTGCCCACTTCCAGCGCGGTGTTGCGCCCGCCGGCCTGGGCCTCTTCAAGCGGAACCGAATCAAAACTGCCTGACTGGATGATGGCGCGGTGGAACAGGCCGGCGGCCTGGGGCGCGGCCATCAGGCCGGCCACGTTATGGCCGCCCGCGCTTTCACCGAAAATCGTCACCCGGCCCGCATCGCCGCCAAACGCATTGATATTGGCCTGCACCCAGTCCAGCGCCGCGATCAGGTCCAGCAGGGCGAAATTGCCCGCCGCGTCGTCGGGCGTTTGCGCATCGGCCATCAGGGCGGGGTGGGCGAAAAAGCCCATCAGCCCCAGCCGGTACTGGACGACGACCACCACCACGTCCTGATCGGCGGCCAGCTGGCCGCCATCATACTGGCTGGCATGGCCCCATACATTCGCCCCGCCATGAATCCACACCATAACCGGCCGCCCGCCATTGTCCGGCCCGGCCCCGGCGGGGGCGTAGATATTGAGATAGAGGCAGTCTTCAGAGCCCACCAGATCGCCCGCCCGCGTCCCGCTGGCCTCCGCCGACAGGGCGTTGGCGATCTGGATGCAGGGTTCGGGGTGGTGCAGCGTCTCGCGCACGCCGTCCCAGTCTGGCGCCGGGCGCGGCGCACGCCAGCGCAGATCGCCTACCGGGGCGGCGGCGAATGGCACGCCGCGCCAGACATGCACGCCCTGGTCTGACCGGGTGAAGCCGGTGACGGCGCCGTGGGCGGTGTCCCGCGCCGTGTCCGGATCGGCGGCGGGGATTTCGGCGCGCTCGCCGCAAGCGGCCAGGCTGACGGCGCAGGCGAGCGCGATGGCGATGCGGATCATGACAGATACCCCCGAAAAGGCCCTTGATGGCGTTGAGGGGAGTATGGCGCCGTGAGCGGGCGCGGCAAGCAAAGCTTGGAGGCCAGACGCAAGAGCGGCATAAGGCGTGTCCCGCCCTGTCATTTCCAGCCGGACCGCATCTTATGAAGCCTGATCCCCACCGCCTGATTCGCGCCAGCTATCCGCTCAGCGTCATTGTGCCCACCCGTTTTCGCGATCTCGATACGCTGGGCCATCTCAACAATGTGGCGCTGGGCTCGTTCTACGAGGAGGGCCGCGCCCATCTCAACCGCGCCGCCTTCCCCCAGGAGATGCGCCATGAGAGCGGGCTGCGCATGCTGATCGCGGACGTGCATATCGCCTATCTGGCCGAGGCCTTCTATCCTGGCGATATCGAGGTGGCCGCCGGCATCAGCCATATCGGGCGGTCCAGCTACACCATAGCCCTCGCCCTGTTCCAGAAGGCGCAGTGCGTGGGCACGTGCGA
Organism: Alkalicaulis satelles; assembly: GCF_008630495.1. Taxonomy (GTDB): domain Bacteria; phylum Pseudomonadota; class Alphaproteobacteria; order Caulobacterales; family Maricaulaceae; genus Oceanicaulis; species Oceanicaulis satelles. The sequence goes on along the minus strand of NZ_VWOJ01000002.1, from coordinate 418,545 downwards.
GACCGTGCTGGTGGTCACTGATGGCACAGGCGCCATGCCCATCCCCCCCGCCCAGCGCGCGGCGCTGGAGGGGTTGATGGTGCAGGCGGGGTAGGAGCGCAATCGGCAAAAGTGGGAACCGGTTTTCGGATAAATTGCGCTCCAGATCAGAGACCTGGAGCGTGCGGCCTGACGTAGTCAGGTCAAACGCTCCAGGGCGCCCGGACAGCAGGCGGCGTTCTGTCGGAAAGCCGCGCCCTTACAGCGTGCTTTCGACCCATTCCACGAGCTTGGTCTTGGGCAGGGCGCCGACCTTGGTGGCCGCCGGGGCGCCGTCCTTGAACAGGATCATGGTGGGGATGCCGCGCACCCCATATTTGGAGGGCGCCATCGGGTTCTCGTCGATATTGATCTTGGCCACGGTCAGCTTGCCGGCCATGTCGTTGGAGATTTCCTCCAGCGCCGGGGCGATCTGGCGGCAGGGGCCGCACCATTCGGCCCAGAAATCCACCAGCACCGGGCCGTCAGCCTTGAGCACGTCGGCGTCAAAGGAATCGTCGGTCACCGTCTTGGTCGCCATCGCGGGTCGCTCCTTCATGGGTTATCGGGGCCGCCCGGATGAGGCCGGGACGGTCGGCATGGCGGCAGAGGTAGGAAAGCGCGCCCCCGCGGTCAAGCGCGCGCCCTGCCCGCCAGCCGCGCCAGCATGGCGTCCAGCTGCCCTGGCTCCAGCTCCATCAGGCGCGGCCCGTCGGTCCATAACAGGGCGCAGCGCACGGTCTTGCCAGGGTAAAGCCCCTGCAGCACCGCGCGATAGGCGGCCATCTGGGCCACATAGGCGCCGGCCACCTGATCGGCGGTTTCCGGCGGCGGTCGGTTGGTCTTGTAATCGACGATCATCACATCGTGATCTGTGACCACCAGCCGGTCGATCTGGCCGTGAATGATTACATCACCGGGAAGGCCCGGCGCGCGGCCCGACACCGATACTTCGGCGCGCGAGCCCGGCGCGAACAGGGCTGCAAATTGCGGATCGTCCAGCACGCGCAGGGTTTCGGTGATGATCTCTGTGCGCTGGGCGCCGGTCAGATCGCGCTGGGCGGCGAGATAGCGTTCGCCCGAAGCGGCGCGGCGCTCAGGCGGCAGATCGGGCAGGGTCTGCAACAGCTTGTGGATCAGCGAGCCGCGCCGGAAGCGGGTTTCCGCGCCCTCGGCCAGGGGCGAGAGCGAGACCGGCTCGAACCCGCCCGCCTCGTCGTCCAGCAGGCGCGAGGGCGCTGCGGCGCGCGGCGCGGCGGGTTCCGCCGGGGCGGGTGCGCGCATCCACCCCGGTTCGGCAAGGGCGGTCTGCAACGCCTCGGCCCGGCCCAGAGCAGCGGGCGCCTCGCCCAGGCGCAGCCCGGCTTCAGGCTCCCAGCCATAGCGTGCGGCCAGCGCGTCCAGCGGTGTGGCGCATTCGCGCCAGCCTTCGCCGCGCCAGCTGCGCGAGCACCGGTCATGCCAGCTGCCCTCGGCCACGCGCCCCTCGCCATGGCCCTGGCGGTAGCCGCACACCACCAGCCGGTCGCGCGCACGCGTCAGCGCCACATAGAGCAGGCGGTTATACTCCCCGTCCTGATCCAGCTCGGCGCGTTCCTTCATGGACTGCACCAGCGGCGGCACGGCTGAACTGTCCGGCGCCCAGATCAGCCCGGCGTGGGCGTGGGCATGGAGCCCGCCCTTGGGCGGTTTGGGCAGGGAGGTGGTGTCGGGCAGGAAGACGATTGGGGCTTCCAGCCCCTTCGCGCCGTGCACGGTCATCACCCGCACCTCGCCGCGCCCGGCCTCCATCTCGCGCTTGATCTCGCCGCTGTCAGCGGCCATGGCCGCTGCGAAGCGCGCCAGCGAGGGCGCGCCCTCGCGCTCATGGGCCAGCGCACGCGAGAGAAACTCCTCCACCGGATCGCGCGCCTCCTCGCCCAGCCGGGCGTAAATCCGCGCCAGCCGGCTTTCGCCGGTGGCCGAGGCGCCGGTCAGGAAGCCGGCGAACAGGGCGTAGGGCGCGCGCGTCTCCACCTGGGCGCGTAAAGAGTCCAGCGCCGCGCGCGCTTCGGCGAAACGCGGATCATCGCTATGGCGCAGCTTCTCCCAAAGGCCGCGGCCCGGGCGCCGGGACAGGGCGTAGAGCGCGTCGTCATCAATCAGGGGCTCGGGGCTGGAGACCGGGTGGAAGAGCGGGCTTTTGAGGATTTCGGCCAGCGCCAGATCGTCCTCGGGCAGAAGCAGAAAGCGCGCCAGCGACAGCAAATCCTCCACCACCAGCTGGTCGGGCAGGGTCATGCGGTCGGCGCCGGCCACCGGCACGTTCTTCATCTTCAGCCTACGGATAATCTCCTCGAACAAGCCATCGCGCCGGCGCACCAGCACCAGAACATCACCCGCCCCGGCCGGGCGCTGGCGCCAGGGCCGGCCCTCTTCCCACACCGCATCGCCACGCGCGATGAGGGCCGCGATTTCGCCAGCGACGGCTTCGGCCAGCTGGTTGCGCGCCGAGGCGTCGGTTTCGGCATCCAGCGGACCGTACTCCTCGATCACGTCTTCAGCCGGGCTTTCCGGACGGGGAATGGCGGGCCAGATCTCCACGCATCCCGGCATGCCCTGACGCGCGGCGCGGTGGGGCGCATAGCGGTGGAAGGCCAGCGCGTCGCGCTCGGTCTCCGTCTCCGGATCGGTCATCAGGAGCTTGCGCTCCAGAAGGCTCGCCGCGTCCTTCAGCTCCGGCGCGCCCAGCGCTGCGGCTTCGGCGGCGAAGGCGGCGTCCACGGCGGCAAGCACTTCCGGCGCGGAGCGGAAGGAGGCGTCCAGGGCCGGGCTCGCAAAGTCCAGCCCGGCGCCTTCGGACAAGGCCTGCAATTGAGCGCGCTGGGCCAGGAACAGGCGTGGATCGGCCTTCTGGAAGGAATAGATGGACTGCTTCTCGTCGCCCACGCAGAACACCGTACGCAGCCCGCCGTCAGTGCGCGCGCCGGCGCCGGAGAAAAACTCCTCGGTGAGCGCATTGACCACCGCCCACTGGTCCGGCGCGGTGTCCTGGGCCTCGTCCACCAGCACGTGATCAAGCCCCGCATCGAGCTTGTAGCGCACCCAGGCGCCCAGCTCGGATTGTGTCAGAAGCGCCCGCGCGCGCACCACCAGATCAGCAAAATCCACCTTGCGCAGGCGTTTCAGCCGCGCCTCGTACTGCGCGATCACCGCCAGCGCGATGCGCAGGGCGGCGCGGGTGGCGGCGTTGGCGCGGGCCGCGGCGATGGCGGGCAGCACCTCGTCATTGATGCGGTGGCGCTCATTGCCGTCCTCGCCATAAAGCGTGGTCAGGATGCGGTAGCGCTCGCCCAGCGCCTTGCCATAAAGGCTTTTGGGCGCCTTGAAGCTTCCCGCCTTGGTCAGCACCCAGTCCAGATAGGCGTTGATCGCCTCCTCGCCCGAGCGGGTGGCCGCATCGAGCACTTCGGCCAGCGCCGCCGTGCTCTTGGCCTCGGTGACGCTGCTGCCCGACTGCAGGGCGGACAGGGCGGCTTCGAGATCCTCCACCGGCGTTTCGTCCCAGGCGGCCTCCAGCGCGCTTGCTTCATCCGTATCAGGATGAACTTTCAGCGCAGCGCTCGCCCGGTCCATCAGCGCCTCAGGCGATCCGGCGGCTTCAAGCGCGGCGCCCAGCTCATGGCGGCGCGCCAGGGCGAAGGCGGCTATGTTTGCAGGGCCTTCTGCGCCGCCCGCATCCAGCGCCTGGGCGATGGCCTGCGCCATGGGGCCGGAAGGATCGCGCGCCGCTTCGCCATACACCGCCTCGACGGCCTCGGCGGCCAGCGCGCTGGCGTTCTCCTGCACCTCAAAGCCCGGCGCCAGCCCCGCCTCCAGGGGAAAGCGGCGCAACAGACTCTCGCAGAACGCATGCAGGGTCTGGATTTTCAGCCCGCCGGGGGTCTCCAGCGCGCGCGCGAACAGGCGCCGGGCCGCGGCGATGTCCTGCGGGGCGCCGTCCCCTCCGGTGAGTGCGGCCATTTCCTCGCGCAGCTGCTCATCGGGCAGCACCGACCAGGCGCCCAGCTTGCGGAACAGGCGCGACTGCATCTCCCCGGCGGCGGCCTTGGTGAAGGTGACGCACAAAATGCGCTCGGGCGCGGCGCCGGCCAGCAAGAGGCGCGCTACCCGGTCCACCAGCACCCGCGTCTTGCCCGATCCGGCATTGGCCTCCACGAACACGCTCGCACGCGGATCGGCGGCGGCGCGCTGGGCGGCGCTGGCGGCCTCGACGACGGCGGGATCAAAACCGGGCGCGCTCATCAATCCTCGCCTCCGCCCTCGCCGGGCGCGCTCGCCCACTCCTTGCGGCGGGCGAGATGGTCATAATCGCCGTAGGTATTGGTCCATTTACGCCGCGGCTGGCTGAGATACTCCGTATCCGGATCATCAAAGCGCGTGATCCAGTCAATCAGGTCCTCACGCGCTTCGTGCATCTTGTCGGCGGCCTCGTCCGAGCCGGGGCTGGTGATGATGGAGGCGGCCTCGCCAGGCGTCTTGCCGCCCCCGGCCTTGAGATAGATCAGATCGCCCGGCTCGTGGCGCGGACAATCCTCGAACCCGCCCTCGGCGGCGATCAGGGCGGTCAGCGCCAGCTGGGGCGCGAAGAAGGCGTAGGCTTCATTGGCGCTGGGCGCGCGGCCGGTCTTGTAGTCGATAATATCCAGCGCCCCGTCCGGGCGCATGTCGATCCGGTCGGCGCGCGCGGTAATCTCGAACGGCCCGCCGGGCGCATCGTGCAGGGTCAGCTTGCCTTTTTTCTCAATGATTTCGGGCAGGAATCCCGCCCGGCGGCGCTCTTCCTCCCAGCTCACCACAAAGCGCGCGGCGCGCTCAAACCGGGCAAGCTCCAGACCCAGAAGGTCTTCAGGCATGCCCGCTTCCAGCAGCGCGGCGCGCCCCTCGCTCACCAGCCGGTCATGGGCGTCGCGGGGCAATTCGCTGGCGGTCCCCAACCCCTTTACCCAGCGCTCGAAGGCGCGGTGATAGGCCGATCCGCGCTCGGCCGGACCGGCGGGCTGGTCGGGCGCGTCCAGCGTGCGCAGCTTCAGGATATGGCGTGCGAAAATGGCGTAAGGGTCGCGCACCCAGGTCTCGATGGCGGTCACCGGCAGGGCTCTGGGGCGGTGCTCCACGGCGGGCCGGGGCGCGGGCGCGCGCACCGATGTGCGCTGCGCCGGGTGGTCCAGGGCGCGCGCCAGCGCCAGATAGTCTGTATCCGGATGAAGCGCCGCATCAGCGTCCGCCCCCAGCGCCCCGCGCGCCAGGGTTTGCAGCCGCCACAGCCAGCGTGAAGCCACGGTGGGGGCGCCGTCCACCTTGGTGGAGCGCGTCAGGATCACCTCAGGCAGGCAGGCCAGCTGGGCGAAGTCGTGGGCGGCCAGGCCAAAGCGCTGCTCGGGCGCGCCCAGCCCGGCGCGCGCGCGCATGCCGGGGCTCAGGAACGGATCGATCTTCGCCCCCGCCGGCCAGACGCCTTCATTCAGCCCGGCCAGGATCACCCGGTCGGCGCTGATCAGGCGCGCTTCCAGCGGACCCAGCACCTGCAGGCGCGGATGCCCGCCCGCCCGGGGCCGCACCATGCGCGCGCGCGCGGTCTCCAGCAGCGCCCCGGCGAAATCATCCAGCGTCAGCGCGTCCAGCGCTTCGGATTCATGCAGGAAGCCGCGCACCAGCCCGGCGGCGGCCTCGCCCGCATCGCCCGCCCAGACCCGCTCGGCGCCCGCCCGCTCGGCATCGCGGGCCAGCGTTTCCGCCGCCCGCGCCAGCGCTTGCGCCCACGCCGCACAGGGCTGTTCGCCCGAAAGCTCCGTCAACGGAGCAAGCGCGGTCAGCGTGACGTCGATCAGGTCAAGAAAGCGCGCGCGGCGCGGCTCCATCCAGTCAGGCAGATCGCCGGTCTCCACATGCGCGCGCAGCTGCGCCGTGCTGCGCCCGGGGCGGCGTCCTCTCAAACACCAGCGCTCCAGCGCCATCAGGTCCAGCGACAGCGCGGCGCGCGCCTCGCCCAGCGCCAGCAGCGGCGAGGCGTAGAGCGCGATGAGGGCCAGCGCCGAGCCGGGATCGCGCGCGGCGTCGAGGATGCGCATGAGAAAGGCGCCCGGCGGCGTGTCGGACAAAGGCGCGCCGGCGGAATCGTCCAGCTCCACGCCAAAGCGCGCCATCTCCACGATCACCCGGCGGGCCAGCGCCCGGTCGGGCGTGACCAGCACGGCGCGCCGGCCGGGCGTTTCCAGCGTTTCACGCAAGGCCAGCGCCACCGCGCGCGCTTCTTCGGCCGGGGCCGGCGCCTCGATCAGGCTGAGCCCGGCCAGCGCCTGGGCGAATGCGTCCTCGCCGCGTCCGGCGCGGATGGCGTCCACCTGGTTGAGCCAGTCGCCGGTGGCTTCGGCCGGGCGCAGCGCCTCGGCGATCACCCGCGCGCGCGCCGCCGCCGCGGCGCCGGGGCGCGCCCAGGGCCAGGCGGGGATGGCGCGGTGATCAAGCTCCATGCGCGCCAGCAGCGCCTTCATGGCGCGCTGGGGATGAGTGTCGTCCACGGCGGCCCAGGCCGCCTCGTCCATGCCGGTATCCAGACCGGGCAGCACCACCGCGCCCTTTGGCAGGCCCGCCACCACGCTCAGAAGATCGGCCGCCGCGGGGATCGAGCCGGTGGAGCCCGCCGCGATCACCGGGCCTTCAGGCGGATGCTCGCGCCAGCGTCTGGCCAGCGCGCGCAGGAGCAGCGAGCGCCGCCGAGCGGGATCGGTGAGGCCCAGCTCCGCCAGCCGGGCGGGCCAGGCTGTCAGGATGATGTCGAGAAACAGCGCGGCTTCCTGGCGGTGGGCGGGCAGGGCGGCGCGGATATCGTCTGTCAGGGCGGAGAGGTCTTCGACCTCCTGGGTGGCGAGATCATCGATCAGGCGCGCCAGATCGCCGGCCAGCGACAGCGCGCCGCCCGCGCTCATGGACCGCCCGGCGGCGGTTTCGCGCGCGCCGATCAGACGGGCCAGCTCGAACTGGCGCTGCAGAGGCGAGATGGCGTCTGGCGCGGCTTCGGCGAGCTCTCCCGGCTCGAACGGGGGATCGTCCGCGTCCACATCCCCGATGGGCCGGATCATGGGCAGAAGCGCCGCGCCTGGTCCGTCTTTCAGCGCAGCGAAGGCTTCGGCCAGCGCCCGGCCCGCGCGCCGCGTGGGCGCCAGCACGGTGACGCCGGCCAGGATTTCGGGATCGGGGAAGGCAGCGTGCAGTCCCTCGGCCAGCGCTGTCAGGAAAGGCGCGCCTGCCGGAAGCGTAAAGACCCGCGGTGCGGGGGAATCGAACAGGGCGCTCTGGCTCATGGATCGGAGCGTAGCCGATTCTCCGCCGCGTCTCGCGCATTCGGATCGCCCACATGCATCCAGAACGCGTTCATCACCTGCCCGAAGACGCGGCCCTGAGCCAGCCCCCGGTCCCACAGCCGGTTGGTGGAGAAGGGCTCTTGCGGCCAACCCTCAAGCACGCGCGGATGCATCACCATCACCCCGGCATAGGCGAAGGGCGCGCGCGCCGCCGCGCCCCGGCGGGTCAGGCGGCCATCTTCGCCGAGGAAGAAATCGCCCGGCCCGTCAAAGCCCAGCGTGCGCTCCAGCGGCGCCAGCATGAGCAGGAAATCCATGATCTGCGGGTCAAACCCCGCCGCCAGACGGACCAGTTCGGGCACAGGCCCGTCGGCCCACACCGCATCGATATTGGCCACAAATACCGGCTCACCGCCCAGCGCGGGCGCAGCCTTGACCAGCCCGCCGCCGGTTTCCAGCAAGCCATTGCGCTCGTCAGAGATTTCGATGGCGGGCGCGGGGCGGGTCTGGAGATGGGCTTCCAGCCCATCGGCGAAATGATGGACATTGACAATCGCGCGCGCCACACCCGCTGCGGCCAGCGCGTCCAGCGTCCAGTCGATCAGCGGCTTGCCCGCCAGCGTGACCAGCGCCTTGCAGCGGTCATCGGTGAGCGGACGCATGCGCGTGCCGCGCCCGGCGGCCATCACCATGGCCGTGGTGACGGGGGGCGGGGCGAGGCTCACTGATCGGCCTCGGCATAGACGCCGGGGGCGGCCTCGCGCACCAGGGCGCGGATGTCATCGAGCGCCGGATGGGCGATGTCGCGCACGAAATGGCGCGCCACGCGCGGCAGGAGCTGGAGATAGCGCGGCTTGGAATCGCGCCGGGCCAACCGCACGAAAATGCCCAGGATCTTGGCGTTGCGCTGGGCGGCGAGCACGGCGCAGGCCGCATCAAACGCATCCCTGTCGGCCAGGCCTGCGGCGGCGAAAAACCGGTCGGCCAGCGGCCGGGCCAGATCCGGCGACACGTCCCGTCGCGCATCCTCGGTCAGGGAGACAAGATCATAGGCCGGATGGCCGAACAGTGCGTCCTGAAAGTCCAGAAGCCCCACCTGCGCCTCGGCCTGGCGTTCGGGCAGCCAGATCAGGTTCTCGGCATGGAAATCGCGCAAATTGAGCCCCGGCGCATGGGCGTCCAGCACCGCGAAGGCCTTGGTCCAGGCCGCTTCGAAGGCGGCGCGCACGCTTTCGTCGGGCTTTGTGCCGCGCTCGGGCGCATACCAGTCCAGAAACAGTTCGGTTTCGGCCAGCAGCGCCTCGCGGTCATAGGCCTGTATGGCCCAGCGCTGGCCGAAGGCTTCGGGCCCGGCCTCGAAGCTGGAGCGGTAAAGGGCGGCCAGCGCATCCACCGCGCAGGCATAGAGCTTGCCCTCATGGGCGCGCTCAGGGATCAGGCGGGCATACAGATCATCGCCCAGATCCTCGATCACCAGAAAACCCGCCTCATGATCGGCGGCGTACACCACCGGGGCCGACAAGCCGCGCGCGGTCAGCGCGCCGGCCAGCGCCGCAAACGCCGCAGTGTTATTGCCCGCCAGGCGCGCGCGGGCGTTATAGCCCAGCGCGCGGCGCTCAAAGGCGCTGGCGCCGGGCGGGCAGGCGGGGGCTTCCGAAGCGCCGGGGGCATCCATCAAAAGCGCCGTGCGGCCATGGCGCGACAGGCGGGTATAGCGCCGGGTGGAGGCGTCGCCGGGAAACGCGGTCTCATCGGCGCCCGCCCATCCGGCGGCGCTCAGAAGCTCGGCGCGGGCATGCGCGCGGTCAGGCGAGGCGGTCAAGGCGCGTCTCCCAGCTGCCATGGGCGGCAAGATGCACATCTCGCCCGCCTGATGGCGTCTCTTCAAGGCGTATCTCCAGCCGGTCCGCCGGGCGCCAGGCGCCGAGCCGGTCAGGCCACTCGATCAGCGCCGCGCCATGGTCCAGCGCCTCGTCCAGGCCCAGCTCGTCCAGCGCGGACGGGTCCTCCAGCCGGTAGAGATCGGCGTGGAGCAGGAGAAAGCCGTCCCCGGCCTCATAGCTCTGCACCAGGGTATAGGTGGGGCTCGGCGCGTCTGTCTCGCCGGTCAGCGCCGCGATCACCGCGCGCGCCAGCGTGGTCTTGCCCGCGCCCAGATCACCTTCCAGCAGCACCGCATCGCCGGTTTCCAAGAGGGCGGCCAGCCGCGCGCCTAGCTCGGCGGCGGCGGCGGGGTCAGCCAGATGAAGCGTCAGCGTGCGCATGGACGCGCTGATAGCCCGGCCTGCGCAAGTCCGGCAAGGCGCGAGCAGACCGCTGGACTTCACCGCTTGACTTCAAAGCCCCCGCGCGGCGTGCTGGCCATCCTGTCTCAAGGAGCGGAAGCAGCCAGACGTGTCAGCAGGGATTGTCATTATCGGGGCCGGCCAGGCCGGGCTGTCGGCGGCGGAAGCCCTGCGCAGGCGCGGCCATGCCGGTCCGGTCACGCTGGTCGGCGAGGAGGACGCCCCGCCCTATCAGCGCCCGCCGCTCTCCAAGGCCTATCTCTCCGGCGAGCTGCCCGCCGACCGGCTGTGGCTCAAGCCGCCCGCGTTTTACGAGACCGCGAAGATTGATCTGAAAACCGGCGTGCGCGTCACGGCCATCGACCGGGCGAAAAAGCGGGTGATCACGGCCGAGGGCGAGGCCATCGCCTATGACCAGCTGATCGTGTCCACCGGCGGCGCGGCCCGGCGCCCGCCCATCCCCGGCGCGGACCTGCCCGGCGTGCATGTGCTGCGCACGCTGGCGGAAGCCGACGCGCTCTCGGGCGCGCTTGGCCAGGCGCGCCGGCTGGTGATCATCGGGGCGGGCTATATCGGGCTGGAAGTGGCGGCCAGCGCGCGCAAGCGCGGGCTGGATGTCGCCGTGTTCGAGGCCGCCGATCAGGCCATGGCCCGTACCGCAAGCCCGCTTCTGGGCGGCTGGTTCGGCGCCCTGCACCGCGGCTATGGCGTGGATCTGCAGGTGCGCGCGGGCGTGGCCGCGATCACCGGCGCCGAGCGCGCCGACGGGGTCAGGCTCGCCGATGGCGAGCGGGTGGAGGCCGATGTGGTGCTGCTGGCCACCGGCCTGACGCCGGGGGTGAGCCTGGCCGAAGCCGCAGGTCTCAATTGCGCTGACGGCGTGCTGGTGGATGGCGATGCGCGCACCAGCGATCCGGACATATTCGCCATCGGGGATGTGGCGCGCTTTGACTCCGCCCTCTATGGCCGCTCACTGCGCCTTGAGTCCGTCCAGAACGCCATCGAGCAGGCCAAGGCCGCGGCTGCCGCCATCACCGGCGCGCCGGCAAGCTATGATCCGGTCCCGTGGTTCTGGTCGGACCAGTATGACCTCAAACTGCAGATCGCCGGCCTCATCGAGGGCGCCGACCAGATGGTGCGCCGGGGCGATCCCGAAGAGGGCCATTTCGCCCTGTTTCACTTTAAAGACGGCGTGCTGATCGCCTGCGAGGCGGTCAACCGGGCGCCTGAATTCATGGCCGCCCAGCGCCTGATCGCCGCGCGCGCCCGGCCCGATCCGGACCGGCTGCGGGACGTGACGGTGGCGATGCGCGAATTCCTGTCCTAAATACCCCGCCATGACAGCGGTGCCGCGCGCCGGCCAGCATGGGGACTAAACAGGATATTCATGGCGAAAATCACCTATATCGAGGCGTCCGGAACCGAGCATGTGGTGGACGTGGAGACGGGCCTGACCGTGATGGAGGGCGCGATCCGCAATCTGGTGCCGGGCATTGACGCTGATTGCGGCGGGGCGTGCGCGTGCGCCACCTGCCATGTCTATGTGGACCCGGACTGGATGGCCCGCACGGGCGGGCGCGAATCCATGGAAGACTCCATGCTCGATTTCGCCAGCGATGTGCGGGACAATTCGCGTCTTTCGTGCCAGATTAAGGTAAACGAGGCGCTCGACGGGCTGGTCGTGCGCCTGCCTGAACAGCAGGGCTGACGGACGGCGCGGTCTCATCCGCGCCTCCAGGATCCGCGAGGGGGCGGTTCCGGAGCGTTCATCCGCCCGGCCTTGGCATCGAGCGAGGGGACGCGCGCGTGACGGGACGGACCAGCCATTTTGGCGCCTGTGCAGCGCTGGGCGTTGTGTGCCTGGCGCTGGCGGCCTGCTCGGAGGGAAACGCCCCGCGCCAGGCTGAAGCCGGCGAGGACCGGTATGCGGTCTATCACCTGACCAGCCTGACCGCCCTGCATGGCGATCTGCATGTCTCGCCGGGCGCCGGCGTGTTCATCGAGTTCGGCCGGGCCGAAGCGGTCATCGCTTGCGAGGCGGACGCCATGATGTGCCAGGAATGGCCCTTCGTGTTCGCCTGGCCCGAACGTGGCGCGCCGCCTTCCGGAGGCTGGAGCGCAGGCGGATATGAGTTCCGCATCGCCGGGCAGGGTCCGCGCAGTTTCTGCGGCCGCACGCGCGAGGCCTATCTGGTGGAAGGCGCCAATGAGGCCGGCTGGGCGACGCGGGTCTGGTATCACCCTGATTTCGGCGTTTACGCCGTGATGAGCGGCCAGGCCGAGGACGGCGAGCTGGTCACCGTGGAGCGCGCCTATACCACCTGTGACCGGGGGCTCTACGCCCGGTCGAACCGGGGCTGGTGGCCGTTCTGAAGGCGCTCACTCGGGTGAGATGGACCCCCAGCTCAGCTTTTTCAGCTGCCGGTCGAACACGCCCAGCACCGCGTCCAGCTCGTGGCCGCGTTTGAGGATCAGGCCGCCTGCGCTGACCACCTTCCAGGCGCCCTGGCGGCGCGCATCGGCGGGCGTCTTGACGATGCGGTAGAGCGGGTATTCGGCCGCATGGCGGTAGATGGAGAACTCGGCCCGGTCTTTGAGCCCGTCAATGGCGTAATCGCGCCATTCCCCGCCCGCCACCATCATGCCGTAGAGCCACAGAATGCGGTCCAGCTCCCGGCGGTCGAACATGACCTTGTCCTCACGGGGGCGGGGCAGGCCGGGCGGTGTCATCGAGCCGTCCATATGTTCATGAACCCGAGCTTACAGAGATTTCATGCACTGCCGCAATCCGGCCATGTTTTGGTCCTTGCGCAGCCGCACCCCATGCCCACCTTCATCCCTGCCGGTCAGTGCGGTCAAGGCCGCCGGGTCTGGATTCACAGCCCCCCCAGCCCCCCGGATCCGGAGGGTTCGCACTGACCGGCGCTTCCCTTTCCAAATTCATACGAAATTCACCCCCCGAACGGCGCCGGAACGGTGGCGCGCGCGCGCGCCATGCGATATCGCTGAAGGGTCTGATGTCCGCAGCTCACATGTCCCGCGCGCCATGATCCTCGCCGATGCCCTGGTCAAGACCTTCGCCGGCAAGACCGCCGTGGACCGGGTGTCGTTTCAGGTGCGCCAGGGCGAGGTGCTGGGCTTTCTCGGCCCCAATGGCGCGGGCAAATCCACCACCATGCGCATGATCGCCGGCTGTCTGGAGCCCGATGGCGGGCGCGCCGCCGTGGCCGGGTTCGACAGCGCCATGCAAAGGCGCCAGGCGCAGAGCCAGCTGGGCTATCTGCCCGAGGGCGCGCCGGCCTATCCGGCCATGACGCCGCGCGGCTTTGTGCGCTTTTCGCTTCGCGCGCGCGGGTTTTCCGGCGCCGGCCTGGAGGCCGCCGCAGAGCTGGCGCTGGCGCGCGCGAGCCTGGGCGCGGCGGCCGAGCGGCCCATCGGCACGTTGTCCAAGGGCTATAAGCGCCGCGCGGCGCTGGCCGCGGCCATCGCCCATGACCCGCTGGTGCTGATCCTCGATGAACCCACCGACGGGCTCGACCCCAACCAGAAGGACGGGGTGCGCGCCCTCATCACCGCCATGGCGCCGGACAAGGCGATCATCATCTCCACCCATCTCCTGGACGAGGTCGAAGCCATCTGCACCCGCGCGATTCTCATAGCGGGCGGGCGGGTGATGGCTGACGAGACGCCCGGCGCGCTGGCGAAACTGGGGCCGCAGGGCGATCTGCCTTCGGCTTTCCGCGCGCTCACAGCGCCCAGCGGCGAGGTTATCTCCCACCGGCCCGGGCGGCGCGCCACATGACCGGTCTCAACGCCGTCTACCGCCGCGAGCTGGCGGCCTATTTCCAGACCCCTCTGGCCTGGGTGTTCCTGACCGTGTTCGCCATCGCCGCGCCCAGCCTGACCTGGCGCGCGGGCCGCCTGTTCGAGACGGGCCGGGCCGATCTCGCCCCGCTGTTTGACTATCTGCCCTGGCTCTTGCTGGTGCTGATGCCGGCGCTGGCCATGCGCGCCTGGGCCGAGGAGCGCGACCGGGGCACGCTGGAAACCCTGCTGGCCAGCCCTATCGCCCTGTGGGAGGCGGCGCTGGGCAAGTTCCTGGCCGCCTGGAGCGTGGCGGGCCTGGCCCTGATGCTCACCTTCCCCTTGTGGATCGCCGTCAACTGGCTGGGCTCGCCCGATAATGCGGCCATCGCCACCGCCTATTTCGGCGCGCTTCTGCTGGCCGGGGGCTATCTGGCGGTGGGCCAGGCCCTGTCGGCGGCCACCTCCAATCAGGTGATCGCCTTTGTTCTGGGCGCCTCGGCCTGTCTTCTGATCACGCTGGCCGGCCTGCCTTTGGCGCTGGACGCCCTGTCGGCCTGGCTGCCGGGCGCAGCCGCCGAGGCGCTGGCCGAGCTGTCGGCGCTGTCACGCTTTGAATCGCTGCGGCGCGGCGTGATCAGCCTGCCCGATATGGCCTATTTCCTCAGCCTCATCGTGCTGGGGCTGGGGGCGGCCATGACCCTCATTGATGCGCGGCGCGGAGGCGGGCGATGAGCGCGGGACGCTTCGTGGCGGTGATGCTGGCGAGCCTTCTGATCGGCTTCGCCGGCTTCAACCTGTTCATGCGCGCCAGTCTCGAGGGCGTGCGCCTCGACCTCACCGAGGACGGGCTCTACGCCATCTCGCCCGGCGCCATGGAGGTGATCGGGCGCATTGGCGAACCGGTCAGCCTCACCTTCTACTATTCACGCGCTGAAGCGGCCCGCTACCCGGCGCTCAGGGCCTATGGAGCGCGCGTGCGCGAGCTGTTGCGCACCCTGGCCGCGCGCTCAGGCGGACGGCTCTTGCTGGAAGAGATCGACCCTGCGCCCTTCTCTTCGGATGAAGACGCCGCGCTGGCCGCCGGGCTGTCGCCGCTGGGCGCCGAGGATGGCGGGCAGATTTTCTTCGGCCTCACCGCGCGCAACGCCCTTGATGAGTTACGCGCCATCGCCTTTTTCGACCCGGCCAATGAGGCGCGGCTGGAATACGAGATCATCCGTGCGGTCACCGAGCTGGAGCGCGAGCGCACCCCGGTCATCGCCATCGCCACCAGCCTGCCGCTGGCGCCTGCACGCGGCGGGGCGCCGTCCAACCCGATCATCGCCGAGCTGGCGCAGGCCTACGAGATTGTCTGGCTGGACAGTGATTTTGACGCCATCCCGGCACAGACCGACGCGCTGTTCCTGCTGCATCCCGAACCGCTGGACGAGATCCAGGCCTATCTCATTGACCAGTTCGTGCTGGCGCGCGGGCGGGTGCTGGCGGCGGTGGACCCGCTGTCTCATTTCGCCCTCAAGCCCGGCCCGGACGGGCTGCCGCCCCTGCGCGCTCAGCGCTATTCCGATCTGGGCGGGCTCCTGGCCCATTGGGGTGTGCTCTACGACACCAATACCGTGGCCATGGACGCCGAGGCCGGCCTGCCGGTGCAGATCCAGGAAGGCGGGCGCACGCGCATGCGCGCCTATCCGCTCTGGTTCTCCGTGCCGCCCTCCGGACTTGATCAGGACCTGCCGGCCGTGGCGGCGCTCTCGCGCGGGATCAATCTGGGTTCGCCCGGCGCCATCTCGCCTGCGCCGGGGCTGGAAGACCGCTTCTCGGCCCTCATCATCACCGGACCCGAAGCCGCGCGCGTGGATGTGGACCGGGCCGCCGTCTCGCCCTCGCCTGAAGAGCTGATGCGCCAGTACGAGCCCTCGCCCGACGCGCCGCTGGTGATCGGCGCGCGGGTCTCGGGCCGCTTTCCCAGCGCCTTCCCCGACGGCCCGCCGGCAGGCGAAGGGATGTTCGCCCCCGGCGCTCACCTGTCCCAGTCGCAAATACGCTCCGAGATCGTGATTCTCGCCGACACCGATCTGTTCGATCCGGCCTTTTTCCGGCGCAGCGACCCGGTCCAGGGCGAGCAGGCGGTGGCTGACAACGCCGCCCTGGTGCTCAATCTGGCCGACTGGCTGGCGGGCGATCCCGCCCTGGTGGGCCTGCGCGCCCGGGCCAGCTCCGACCGGCCCATGACGCGGGTGGAGCGCCTGCGCAGCGAGGCCGAGGCGCGCTATCTCGCCCTGGAAACCACCCTGCAGTCCGATCTGGCCGAGGCCGAGGCGCGCCTGGCCGTGCTCAGCCGCGCCGGTCAGGCCTCGGCGCTGGGCGGGGCGGCGGGCGACTCGGCGCGCGAGGCGGATGCCTTGCGCGCGCGCATTGCAGAAGACCGCGCCCGGCTGCGCGCCATCGAGCGCGGCTTCCGGGTGGAGATTGATGCGCTGGAGCGCGCCTTGATGTTCTGGACCCTGTGGGTTCCGGCCGGCGGGGTGGCGCTGGCCGGGCTGGGCTTCGGGCTGTACCGGCGCTGGAGGCGCTCATGAGCGATTATGAGACCACGCCGCCCGCCCTGACCGCGCCGGCCATGCGCCGGCGCCGCCAGGCGCTGATCGCCGCGGGCGCGGCCCTGGCGCTGCTGCTGGCGGGCGCTGCTGCGCTGTGGCTCGACATGGCCTCGGGCGCGCCGCCCAGCGCGTCGGGACCGGTGGCGCCGGGCTGGGCGTCGTCGGCGGGCCGGGCCGATCTCATCGAGGTGATCACCGCCGGTGACCAGTTCATCATGCAGCGCACGGACGCAGGCTGGGTCATGCCCTCGCGCGGCGGCCACCCGGTGCGCCCCGAACGCATCGCTGCGCTGGACGAGGCGCTGGGCGGGCTGAGCTTTGCGCGCGCCCTGACCCGCGATCCCGCCCGCTTCGCGCGGCTGGGCGTGGATGATCCGCTCGAGGGCGGGGCGGGGGTGCGCCTGAGCGTGCTGGATGAAGACGGCCGCACGCTGGTCTCGCTGATCGCCGGCGAACGCCGGGGCGAGGACGGCCTGTATCTGCGCCCCTCCGGCGCCGCGCGCGCCTTCGCCGTGCGGGGCGTGCTGCCCGATCTCGCCGATCCGGGCCGCTGGCTGGGGCTGGATTTCTGGGATCATGATCCGGCGGTGATGGCCGAAGCCAGCATCCAGCCCGAGACCGGCCCGGCCTATGGCCTCAAGCGTTCGGGACCCGCCGAGCGCCATCACGCCCTGACCGCGCCTGAGGGCTGGCGCCTGATCACCGCAGGGGCCGGCAATGGCGTGGCCAACGCCAGCGCCCGGCTGCGCTTCCGTGATGTGCGTCCCGAGCAGGACCTGACCGGCGCCTTCACCGCCCGCCACGCCGCCTCCACCTTTGACGGTCTGGCCTGGCGCTTCGACTTCCTGGCCGAGGGCGAGGCGCGCTGGGCGCGCATCGAGGTGCGCGCCCTTGACCCGGAGGGCGAGGCGCGCGCCGAGGCGCTTAACGCGCGCACGCGGGGCTGGGCGTTTCTGGTCAGCCCGGACGCCTATGAGCGCCTGACCCGGCCACTGGCCGAGCTGGCCGAGCCGGCCGGGGACTGACCGGCGCAAACCGGGATCGTTTCGTACGAAAACCACCCGTTTCGGTACGAAAACGGACGTGTTTGGTACGAAAATCGCGCTTTCTAACACGTATTTCGTGCAGGCTTTCCCGGCGCTATCCCCCCATTTGGCTGCGAAGCGTTAACGCCTGCCATGGCATGTTCGCGACCATGAGCGCGCCCAGTGATTCCGCCCCTTCGAACCGGCCCGGCCCCGCCCAACTGCTTGAGGCGATGAGTGAAATTCTGGCCGCCAGCGGGCCGGACGGGACCCTGGCCTATGTCAATCCGGCTTTCCTGGCCGTGTTTGGCGGCGCAGCGGGCGACTGGCTGGGCCGCGATCTGGACATTGCGCTCCAGGGTCTTGATTCAAAGCGCCTTTTTGAATGGACCCGGGCGCCCTTGCCCGGCGGCGGGGTGGTGGCGCTGGGCCGTGATGTAAGCGCCGCCCGGGAGGCGGCGCGCGGCAAGAGCGTGTTCTTCGCCTCGGTCACCCATGAGCTGCGCACGCCGCTGGCGGGCGCGCTGGGCGCGGCGGATCTGCTCCGCGAGACCGGGCTCAAGCCTGACCAGATGGCCTATCTCGACGTGGTGCGCGCCAGCGCCGAACACGCCCTGCGCCTGATCGACGACATCCTTGATTTATCTAGACTTGAGGCGGGCGCCCTGGCCCTGCGTCCGGAGCCTGTCGATCTGCGCGGCCTGATTGAGGATGCGTGCGAGATGCTGGCCCTGCGCGCCGCGCAGAAGGGGCTGACGCTCGATCATGTGATCTGCCCGGACGTGCCTGAACTGATCCGCGCCGATCCGGGCCGGGTGCGCCAGATCCTGTTCAACCTGGCGGGCAATGCGGTGAAGTTCACCGATTCCGGCGGGGTGCTGGTGGAGGCCGAATACCGCAAGGGCGCCATACGCTTGAGCGTGCGCGACACCGGACCGGGCATCAGCGAAGACGATCAGACGCGCCTGTTTGAGCATTTCGAGCGCGGCGCCCAGGAAGGCTCCGGCGCGCCCGGCGCAGGGCTGGGCCTGGCCATGGTGCGCCGCCTGGCCGAAGCCGCTGGCGGGCAGGCGGGGATCAGTTCCAGCCCGGGCGCCGGCGCTCTGTTCTGGTGCCAGTGGCCTGCTGAAGCCCTCGCCCCGGCGCCCCGGGCGCGCCCTCTGGCGGGCCGCACTGTGCTTGTGGCGGCGCCGGAAGCTTTTCAGCGCCAGGCGTTGGCGGCGCAGGCTTCATGTCTGGGCGCCCATGCGCTGGCGGCTGAAGACATCGAAACCGCCTGGGCGCTGGCGGCGGATCAGACCGGCCCCCTGACCCTCATTCTCAGCGAAGCCTGGGCGGACGAGGCCGGCGGGCTGAAAACCGCTGCGCCGCGCGCGCGCCTGCTGGCGCTGGCCCGTCCCGAGACCAAGGACTTGTTCAGCGCCGCGGCGCGGCCGGCCGGGTTTGACGGCTGGCTGGTGGCGCCGGTGCGCTTGCGCTCTCTGGCCGCTTTCGCCGCCGGTCAGGACGCGGACGCCGCCCCGCCCAGCACCGCCGCAAAGGCCCCGGTCCGGGGCCGGCCGCTGGCGGGGCTGAGCGTGCTTCTGGCCGAAGACGACCCTGTCAACACCTTGATTGCGCGGACGGTTCTGGAGCGGCTTGGCGCGCGCGTCACCCACGCAGCAGACGGACGCGCCGCCGTGGAGGCGGCCGCTGGCGGCGAGCATGACGCGGCCATTCTCGATCTGCGCATGCCGGTGATGGACGGGCTCGCCGCCGCGCGCGCCATCCGCGCCCTGCCCGGCGCGGCCTCCGCCATGCCTCTCGCGGCGCTGACCGCCAACGCCACCGAGGCTGACCGCACGCTGTGCCTGGCTGCGGGCATGGACGCTTTCCTCACCAAGCCGCTGGACCCGGACGTGCTGGCCGATGTCCTGACCGGCTTGTGTGCGCCCCAAAACCGCGCAAGGCTCGCCTGACGCTTCACAGGATGCCGCCCGGCCCATGACGGACGCCCCGACCGCAGACCGCCCTGAGCCCGCACCGCCGCGCAATGTATTGTGGCGGGCCCTGACCGGGCTCGGCTGGCGCCGGGCCGGGGTCATGCTGCTCCTGGGGTTTGCGGCGGGCATTCCCATTCTTCTGGTGTTCTCCACCCTCTCGGCCTGGCTGCGCATTGAAGGCGTGTCGCGCACCGAGATCGGCTTCTTCGCCTGGGCGGGCATGGCCTATACCTTCAAATTCGTCTGGGCGCCGCTGGTGGACCGTATCGCCCTGCCGTTTCTGGACCGTTGGCTGGGGCGGCGGCGCTCCTGGATCCTGTTCTCCCAGTTCGCCCTGATCGCGGCCATGCTGCTGGCCGCTTCGGCCACGCCGGGCGAGGGGCTGGTGGTGATCGCCATGGCCACGGTGCTGATCGGGTTCTCCTCGGCCACCCAGGACATCGCGCTGGACGCCTGGCGTATCGACGTGGCCGAGGACGAGCACCAGGCCCTGATGGTGGCGATCTATCAGTGGGGCTACCGCCTGGGCATGATCGCGGCGGGTGCGGGCGCCTTGATGCTGGCGGACGCCACCAGCTTCAATTTCGCCTATGCCGTGCTGGCCGGACTGATGGTGATCGGGATTGCCGGCGTGTTCCTGGCGCCTGAACCGCCCCGGCCCAAGACGCTGGGCGGCGGAACCGAAGCGGTTGAAGGGGCGGTGGGCGGCAATCCGCTGGGCGGGGTGGCGGCCTGGCTCTATTCGGCCGTGGTGGCGCCCTTCGTGGATTTCCTGGTGCGCTATCGCTGGATCGCGATCCTGATCCTGACCCTGATCGGCGCGTATCGGCTCAATGATTTCATCCTGGGCTATATGGCCAATCCCTTCTATGTGGATATGGGCTATACCCTGTCCGAAATCGCGGCGATTTCAGGGGTTTATGGTGTATTCGCCATGCTGGCGGGGGCCATGCTGGCCGGGCTCGCTGCGGTGCGCTGGGGCGTCTATCCGGTGCTGATGGTGGGCGCGATTATCAGCGCGGTCTCCGCGCTGGGATTTACCTGGATGGCCATGGTCCAGCCCACCGATCCTTTCACCGTGGTGGACGGCGCTGCGTTGTCTCCCTGGCCGATGGAGAAAAACCCCGCCATCTGGCGGCTGACACTGGCGATCACGGCGGAGAACATGGCCGGCGGCTGGGCCGGCACGGCGCTGATCGCCTATATGTCCAGCCTGACCAACCGGGCCTTCTCGGCCACGCAATACGCCCTGTTCAGCTCGTTTTTCGCCCTGCCGGGCAAGCTGTTCGGCGGGTTTTCGGGCATCATGGTGGACTCTCTGGGCTATGCCAGCTTCTTCACCACCACCGCCCTGATCGGCGCGCCCGCCGTGCTGCTGGTGTGGATCGTGATGCGCTGGCGCGCCGCGCGCGAAGTCGCCAGCGCCCCCCCTCAGATCAGCTGATTGGCGCCCCCTTGATCCGGGCGGGTGAACAGTGTTCACTCGGTATGTAGAGGCAAGGCGGGAGCGTAATCATGGCCCATGGCGGCGAGGGCCCGGTCCAGGAGCGGGACGTTCTGATCGTGGGCGCAGGCCTGTCCGGCGTGGGCGCGGCCTGGCATCTCCAGCACCGCTGCCCGGACCGCAGCTATGCGATCCTTGAGGCGCGCGCCGGGATGGGCGGGACCTGGGATTTGTTCCGCTATCCCGGCATTCGCTCTGACAGCGACATGTACACATTCGGCTACGCCTTCCGGCCCTGGACGGACGGCAAGGTGTTCGCCGACGGCCCCAGTATCCGCCGCTATGTGGAAGACACCGCAAGCGAGGCCGGGATTAACCGCCATATCCGCTTTGGCCGGAGAGTAACGAGCGCCAGCTGGGACAGCGCCACGGCGCGCTGGACGCTGACCGCGGACGGCCCTGACGGGCGCGAGACCTGGCGCGCGCGCTTCATCATGCTGTGCTCGGGCTATTACCGGTATGACCGGGGCTATATGCCCGAATTTGAAGGCCTTGAAGACTTCAAGGGCCGGGTGATCCACCCCCAGCACTGGCCTGAAGACACCGATTACGCCGGCCGGCGCGTGGTGGTGATCGGCTCGGGCGCCACGGCGGTGACTCTGGTCCCGGCCATGGCCGAAAGCGCGGCGCATGTGATCATGCTGCAGCGCTCGCCCACCTATATCGCCGCCCGGCCCCAGCGCGACGCCATCGCCGATTTTCTGCGCAAGATTCTGCCCGGGCGCATGGCCTATGGCCTGACCCGGATCAAGAATATCGGCCTGGCCATGTTCTTCTTCCAGCTGTCGCGGCGCTGGCCGGGCTTTGTGAAGAAGGGCGTGCTCAAGCAGATCCGCGCCGAACTGGGCGCTGATTTCGACGTGGAGCGCCATTTCACGCCGCGCTACGACCCCTGGGACCAGCGCTTCTGCCTGGCGCCGGAGGGCGATTTCTTCCAGGCGCTGAAATCGGGTCAGGCGAGCATTGTCACCGATCAGATCGACCGCTTCACGCCTGAGGGCGTCAGGCTGAAATCGGGCGAGGTGATTGAGGCTGATCTGGTCATCCCGGCCACCGGGCTGGAAATGCAGGTGGGCGGCGGCATCGATATCAGCGTGGACGGGGCGCCCTTCACAGCCAGTGAAACCATCACCTATCGCGGCATGATGCTGTCGGGCGTGCCCAATGCGGCCATGGCGTTCGGCTACACCAACGCCAGCTGGACGCTGAAGATCGATCTGACGTGCGAGCGCGTGTGCCGCATGCTCACTCACATGGCCCGCACCGGGGCGGACTATGCCGTGCCGGTTCCGCCCGGAGAGATCGAGACGCTGCCCTTGCTCGATTTCAGTTCGGGCTATGTGCAGCGGGCCCTGCCCGGCCTGCCGCGTCAGGGCGCGCGCACGCCCTGGAAGACCCACCAGAACTATGTGCTGGACATGCTCACCATACGTTTTGGGCGGCTGGAGGACGGCCATCTGCAATTTCGCAAGGCGGGCGCTGAGGCGGCGCCCGCGTCCCTGGCCGCCGCGGCTGAATAGGGCGCCTGCCCCATATGTGAAGATTTCCGGGCGTTTGTGTGATCCGGCGTGCGCGGGCCTGCGTATCAGTTTGTTGAATACGCACATAGACCGCAGTCCTGATCGAAAGGCGTCTGACATGACGACACGCCCCGCGCCGTCCCGCTCCGCCGATCCCGACCGGCGTTATCTCAAACAGGCCATGGACACGCCGCTGCTCGAACGCGAGGAAGAGCTGGCGCTGGCCACGGCCTGGCGCGAGGAGGGCGATGAGGCTGCGCTGCACAAGCTCACCAGCGCCTATATGCGCCTAGTGGTCGCTGTGGCGGCCAAGTTCCGCCATTACGGCCTGCCCTTTCCCGACCTGGTCTCGGAAGGCAATATCGGCCTGATGCAGGCCGCGGCCCGTTTCGAGCCGGAGCGCGGCGTGCGCTTTTCCACCTATGCCAGCTGGTGGATACGCTCCTCCATTCAGGACTATGTGCTGCGCAACTGGTCCATCGTGCGCACCGGCACCACGGCGGCGCAGAAATCGCTGTTCTTCAATCTGCGCCGCTTGCGCGCCCTGATCCGCGATGTGGGATCGGGCGCCCTCAGCCCGGAGAACCGGGCCTATGTGGCCCAGGCGCTGAAAGTCGGCGAGGACGATGTGGAGCAGATGGCCGCGCGCCTGTCGGCGGTGGACCGCTCGCTCAACGCGCCCTTCAGCGAGGACGGGGACGGAGAGTGGCAGGACCTGCTCGCCAGCGAGGCGCCCGACCCGGAAGAATCGGTCATGGATTCGCGCGATGCGGCCAAGCGCCATGAATGGCTGGGCGAGGCCATGGCGCGGCTCAATGAGCGTGAGCAGCTGATCATCCGCGAGCGCCGCCTGCGCGAAGAGGCGGTGACGCTCGAACAGCTGGGCGAGCGTCTGGGCATTTCCAAGGAGCGTGTGCGCCAGATCGAGCACCACGCGCTGGGCAAGCTGCGCAAGGCGCTGGTGGAAGCCGTCGGCGACCCAGAAGAGGCCGGCCTGATCCCGGCGGGCTAGTTAGCCCAGCTGCAACAGCGCCAGCCCGCCCGCCAGCACCAGCGCCATCACGGCGCGCCGTGCGCCGAAGGGTTCCTTGAGCACGATGGCGGCCAGGATCGCGCCGAACACGATGGATGTCTCGCGCAGCGCCGCCACCGGCGCCACCGGCGCGATGGACAGGGCGTAAAGCGCCAGCCCGTACGTGGTGATGTTGAACACCGACGAGGCCGCCGCGCGCGGCAATTCGCTGCGCGCCTGCATCGCGAACGCCCGCCCGCGCCGGATCAGGGCGGTGGCGCCAAGACTGGCTGCGCTGAGGACGAAGAACCAGGACAGATAGCTCAGCGCCGAGCCTGCCGCGCGCACGCCCGAGGCGTCGTTGACGGTATAGCTGGCGGTCATCAGGGCCGCCGTCAGCGCAAAGGCCAGCGCGCCTGCCTTGGGTGCGCCGCCGCGTTCGGGCCAGGCGAAAGCGATCAGGGCGGCCGACGCAATCGACAGTCCCAGTATCGCCGCGGGCCCCAGCGGCTCGCCCAGCACGATGAAGGCGAACAGGCCCGCCAGCGCCGGCGCCGAACCGCGCATCACCGGATAGACCAGATTCATCTGCCCGCGCTGCATGGCCGCGATCATCGCCATGTTGAACGCCCAGATGATCGCCGCGCCCAGAAGCAGGAAACGCCAGGCCTCCCAGGGCGGGAAGGGCAGGAGGATGAGCAGCGGGCTCAGCGCCAGCGCGCAGATCGTCATGGAGACGGCCCGGAACACCAGCATGTCGCGCGCCTGCTTGGTGAACAGCGTCATCACCGCATGGGCCATGGCCGAGCCCAGCGCAGCGGCCAGGGCGATCACCGGCGCCTCGCTCATCAGGACATGTCTGCGAACGCAAACGGCCCCGCCTCAGGCGGGGCCGTCACATGCGGGTAATCAGACCTCAAGCCGGGGCTCAAAGACCGGGAAGCTTCGGGCGCACGCGGCGGCGCTCGCGGGTGATCTGCACCTGGCCGCCGCCGGTGATGGCCGCCATGCGCGAGAGCTCGTCCTCATAGTCGATCGCCTCGCGGCCGTGGGCCTCAAGACGCTCATTATCGCGCCAGAACAGGATGCGGTCGGCGATGGAGGGGGGCTTGCGCACGATGGCGGCGGTTTCGCCGTCGATCAGGGCGCGCACGTCGGGAATGGCGTCCGCTGCGCCTGCGCGCTGGGCGAACAGGATTTCCGCATCCGTCGCCTGGGTCGCCGACAGATCGCCGAACAGGGCCCGGCGCGCGGCCTGGTCCTGGAAGATATCCTCGGGGCGCAGCTCGCCCGGCCGCGGCGGGCGCAGATTGAACTCCGGCGGCACGGTCAGCGGGGCGATGGTCACCACGCGGAATTCGTCGGGCACGGTCTTGTCCGCGCCCAGCGCCTGGCGGACGCCGGTATTGCACGCCGTGGCGCCCAGAAGGGCGGCGGAGGCGATGATCAGGGCGGTGCGCATGTGCATGGCGTGTACGCTCTTTCTCGGTTGCGAAGGCCGTAGGCTGTTTTGTAGCAGAGCCGGGGCGGACCTGGCCAGAGCGCCCGGCGCCCGGCTCAGCGCCGGCGTTCGTTGAACACAAGATCGGCCAGCATCACCGCCACGCCGATGGAGATGGCCGCATCGGCCACATTGAACACCCAGGGGAAATACAGCCCGGAAAAATCGAGGAAATCGGCCACCGCGCCATAGGCCAGCCGGTCGATCACATTGCCCACTGCGCCGCCGATGATCAGCCCGAATGCACAGGCCTGCAGCGCCCGCTCCGAGCGCCACATCCATACCGCCAGCACGCCGGCCACCGCCAGCGATATGCCCACCAGGATCAGGCGCTGCCACAGGCTGTCAGCGGCGAACAGGCCGAAACTGATGCCCGCATTCCACACCATGGTCAGATTGAACCAGGGATCGATCACCGGGATCTGCTGCACTTCGGGCAGGCCGGAACGGTAGAGGATCCAGGCCTTGGAAGCCTGGTCTGCGGCCAGAATGGCGAGAGCAGAGAGCAGTCCCGCCAGAGCCGGGGCCGGCAAACGCCGGCGTCGCGCAAACATGGGTTTCATGTGTCAGGCGTCCTCATCCCCCTGATCCCTTGGCTAGCAGGCCAGGCGGCGCGGGTCCAGTGACGGGCGGGCAAGTGTGATCACGTTCCCGCGCCCAGCAAGCGCCGGGCGGTGTCACAATCCGCCGCGATCTGGGCGCGCAGGGCGTCCAGCCCGTCAAAACGCTGTTCAGGCCGGATAAAGGCGATCAGCTCGCACTCGATCATCTGGCCATAGAGATCAGCGTTGAAATCGAACAGATAGGCCTCCAGGCGGGCCTCCAGCCCCTCCACCGTGGGCCGCCGTCCGATATTGGCCACCGCCGGCAAGGCTTCGCCTCCGCCCAGATTCACCCGCACGGCGTACACCCCGAAAGCCGGGCGCAGATACTCGCCCAGCGCCACATTGGCGGTGGGAAAGCCGATGGTGCGGCCGCGCCGGTCGCCTTCGCTGACCTCGCCTTCAATGGCGAAAGGCCGGCCCAGCAGCGTGGCGGCGCGCGCCGGATCGCCCTCGCGCAGGGCCTGGCGCACGCCGGAGGAAGAGATTTTCTGTGCGCCGGGCCCATCCTTCACCGGCGCGGCGATGCGCACCGCCATGCCGCAGGCCTCGCCCAGGGCCTTGAGTGTTTGCGCATCGCCTGCCCGGTTGCGGCCGAAGCAGAAATCGGCGCCTGTGACGACGCCGGCCAGGCCCAGCCCCTCATGGAGCGCCTCGCGCACGAAACGCTCCGGGCTCATGGCCGCCAGCGCCCGGTCAAACGGGATGTGATGGACCAGTTGCGCGCCTGCGCCCTGCAGCGCCCGCACGCGCTGGGCGGCGCTCATCAGCGCGAAGGGCTCGGCGTCCGGCTGAAACACCCGGCGCGGATGGGGGGTGAACACGGCGGCCCCCGCCGGGGCGCCCAGCGCGCGCGCCAGCGTGACCGCCTCGCTCAGAACAGCCTGATGTCCGCGGTGCACGCCATCGAAATTGCCCAGCGCCGCGACGGCGCCGCGGGCGGCTTCAGGCAGGGCGCTATAGCCGTGATAGACGCTCATGCGGCCGGTCAGGCGGCGCTGGCGGGGCGGCGCTTGCGCACCACCACTTCGGCGTCCGCCTCCATGCAGGTCTGGCCGTTGACCTCGCACACGCACAGAAGCTTCACCTTGCGTCCCTTGACATCCACCTCGGTGACCGTGGCGCGCACCAGGACCGTGTCGCCAATGCGAACGGGGCGCTCAAAGCGCATGGTCATGCCCGCAAACACCGCGCCCGGACCGGGCAGGTGATTGCCCAGCACGCAGGAAATAAAGCTGGCCACCAGCGCGCCATGGGCGATGCGCCCGCGGAAGGGCGTGCGCGAGGCATAGGCTTCATCAAGGTGCAAGGGATTGAAATCGCCTGAGACTTCAGCGAAGCGCCGCACGGTCTCATCGTCCACGAGACGGGTGATTTCGGCGCTTTGACCGACCTCAAGTTCGGTGATTGCGTAGCCTTCGCCGCCGGTCATGAAATGCGCCCTTTCCTGTTGGCCGGGTGTTTAACCGAATTTTGACCGCACTTGTCTAGCCTTGCGTACTCACAAGGGCGGACACGGAAAAGATTCCGGTCTGCTGTCTGACGCGCCTGAACAAACGGAGGTGGGGTGATGGCCGTTGAGATGAATATGCCGATCCTGGTGGTTGATGACTACAAGACCATGGTGCGGATCATCCGCAATCTGCTCAAGCAGATCGGTTTTGAGAACGTGGACGAGGCCAGTGATGGGGCCGAAGCGTTCGAGATGATGAAAAAGCGCAAATACGGCCTTGTCATCTCCGACTGGAACATGGAGCCGATGACCGGCTATGAGCTGCTCCAGAAAGTGCGCGCGGACGAGGCGGTGAAATCCACCCCGTTCATCATGGTCACGGCCGAATCCAAGACCGAGAACGTGATCGCCGCCAAGAAGGCGGGCGTGAACAATTACATCGTCAAGCCGTTCAACGCCGGCACGCTCAAGGCCAAGATGTCCGCCGTGATCGGCGAGTTCTGAGGCTGGGGCCTGAACACTATTGCAGAACACATGAGGGCGCGGCCAACGCGCTCCGTGGGGCAGATACCTGAGGGAAGGATGATCCCATGCCTGCAGCAGAAGTCGCCGCGCGCGTGCGCGAATCGCTTCAGTCGGTGAAAGCCGCCGATCTGAAGGACGCCCAGCTGATGGAGGTCTTGCGCCTCGCCCAGCAGCTGACGGACACCATGCAGATGTTTTTCGGGTCGCTGGATCGTTCGATCCACACCGAATTCAACGCCATCGCCGCCTATATCGCGCGAACGCGTGATGAAATCGCCCAGCTGCGCCCCAATGATATCAAGGAGCAGCGCATCCCCGTCGCCGGCGCCGAGCTGGAAGCGGTGGTGGGCGATACCGAAAAGGCCACCGAAACCATTATGAGCCAGGCCGAGGCCGTCATGATGATGGACGCCAGCGACCCCGCCGCCTACAAGGACGCGGTGGACGAGGCGATGACCAAGATCATCGAGGCCTGCGCCTTTCAGGATCTCGCCGGTCAGCGCGTGTCCAAGGTGGTGTCCTCACTCAAGCATATCGAGGAGCGTGTCGGGCGCTTCGCCGCCACCATGGGCGTGCTCGACGCAGACGCCACCGAGGCCGAGCGTGAAGAGGCCGAGCGGCGCAACAAGCTGCACCTCAACGGCCCGGCTCTGGGCGGGCCGGAAACCGGCCAGGATGATGTGGATGCGCTGCTGGGCATGGACCAGGACGCCATCGACGCCCTGTTCGACTAAAGCCTGACATCGCTGCAGCACCGGCAAGGCCGGCGGGACCTTCCGCCGGCCTCTGCTATGGTGGCGGCCTGATTCCCGTCTGCCGGGGGAGGTCCCAGCGCGTCCATGTCCGCCCCGCTCGCCGTCAGGGCTTCGGTCCTGTTTCCCATGCCCCTGCCCGAACCGTTCGACTATGCGGTCCCTGACGGCGTGGACGTGCGTGCGGGCGATCATGTGCTGGCGCCGCTGGGCCAGCGCACGGCCCCGGGCGTGGTGTGGGCGTTGCGCGCCGATGACGGATCTCGCCCGCTCAAATCCCTGACCGATGTCATTGGCGGCCCGCCGCTGGGCGAGGCCGACCGGGCCTTTGTCGACTGGTGCGCGCGCTATCTGGTGGAGCCGCCCGGCGTGATCCTGCGCGCGCTTCTGCGCTCGCCCGGCGCCCTGCGCCCCAGCCCGGTGGAGACCGTCTATCATGTCACCGGCCTTGAGATCGCACGCCTGACCCCGGCCCGGCGCGCCGTGCTGGAGGCCGCGGCGCCCGAAGCCGTCACCGCCGCCGAACTGGCCCGGCGCGCAGGCGTGTCCTCATCTGTCGTGACCGGGCTGGCGCAGGCCGGCGCGCTGCGCGCCGAAGAGATCGCCGCCGATCCGCCCTTTGACGCCCCTGATCCGGACCGGGCGGGCCTGGCCCTGACGCCACTGCAGGAACAGGCCTCCGCAGCGCTGCGGCGCATGGCGGGCGCGGGCGGATATCAGGCCGCCCTGCTCGATGGCGTGACCGGATCGGGCAAGACGGAAGTGTATTTCGAGGCCGCCGCCGAGATCCTGCGCCGCGAGCCGGACGCCCAGGTGCTGGTGCTCCTGCCCGAGATCGCGCTCACCCAGGCTGTCACCCGCCGCTTTGCCGAACGCTTCGGGGCTGAGCCGGCGGTGTGGCACTCAGGGCTCTCCGACAAGGCGCGCCGGCGGGTCTGGCGCGAGGCGGCCTCGGGGCGCGCGCGCATCGTGGCCGGGGCGCGCTCGGCGGTGTTCCTGCCCATGCGCAATCTGCGCTGTATCATCGTGGATGAGGAGCACGACCCCACCTACAAGCAGGACGAGATGCTCACCTATAACGCGCGCGATCTGGCCGTGGCCCGTTCCAGGCTGTCCGGCGCGCTGTGCGTTCTGGCCAGCGCCACGCCCTCGCTGGAAAGCCTGGTGAACGCCGAGAGCGGGCGCTATGTGCATGTGCGCCTGCCCGCGCGCGCCGGGGGCGCGGTGCTGCCCGATATCGAGCTTCTGGACCTGCGCCTGAGCCCGCCCGAGCCGGGCGACTGGCTTTCGCCAACGCTTGCCGCCGCCGCGGCCGAGACGCTGGCGCGCGGCGAGCAGGTGATGTTCTATCTCAACCGGCGCGGCTACGCCCCGCTGGTGCTGTGCAAGGCGTGCGGCCACAAGATGAAGAGCCCGGAGGCGGACCGCTTCCTGGTCGAGCATCGCTATACCGGGCGCCTGGTCTGCCATGTCACCGGGTTTTCCATGCCGCGGCCCGAGGTCTGCCCGTCCTGCGGCGCCAAAGACAGCCTGATCAGCGTCGGACCGGGCGTGGAGCGCGTCGCCGAGGAGGCGCGCCGCCGGTTTCCCGATCAGCGCATCGAGGTGTTCTCGTCAGACACCGCACAGGGTCCTGATGGCATCAGAGCGCTCGTTTCCAGCATGGAAAAGGGCGAGATCGACATCCTGGTTGGCACCCAGATCGCAGCCAAGGGCCATAATTTCCCCCGCCTGACGCTGGTGGGGGTGGTGGACGCCGATCTGGGCCTGGCGGGCGCGGATTTGCGCGCGGGCGAAAGGACTTACCAGACGCTGGTGCAGGCGGCTGGGCGCGCAGGGCGCGCGGACCGTCCCGGGCGGGCGATCCTGCAGACCTGGAACCCGGATCATGAAGCGCTTCAGGCGCTTGCTGCCGGCGACCGGGAGGCGTTCCTGGCCGCCGAGCGCTCGGTGCGTGAAATGCTGGGCCTGCCGCCCTTCGGGCGCCTGGCCGCGCTGATTCTTTCCGGACCTGACCCCGAAGCTCTTGAAACAATATCGCGATCCATCGCCGCCGCCGCGCCTCTGGCCGACGGTGTGGAGGTGTTCGGCCCCGCTGATCCGCCGCTGAGCGTGGTGCGCGGGCGCTGGCGCAAGCGCTTCCTGGTGCAGGCGGGCCGGCAGGTGGATATATCGGCCTATATGCGCGCCTGGGCCTCGCGCTTCAAAACCCCGCCCTCCATCCGGGTGAGCCTTGATATCGAGCCCTATTCCTTCTTGTAATTTCAGGCTTGTTTTCAGGCGTCTGGAGGCGCAGCCTCGCCAGCGGTTTCCACTATCAAGGCCGCCGCCATGCGCGCTCTGCCCCTCATCGCCGCCCTGCTATGCGCCGCCCCCGCCTTCGCTGACGAACCTGACCGTTTCGCGGACGCCGGGAAGGCCATGGAGGCGCGTGATTTCGCCAGCGCCGCCCGCATGCTGAGGCCTTTGGCCGAGGCTGGCGACGCCGAAGCGCAATACCGGCTGGGCATGGCCCTGGCCGACGGGCGTCAATACGGCGCCATGGGCGGGGTGGAAGGCGTGGAATGGCTGGAGCGTGCGGCCTTGCAGGGTCATGAGAATGCGGTGCTGCGTCTGGCCTTTGGCCATCAGTACTGGCCCAACCACCCCTTTCACCGCGCCGAGCTTGTGCGCTGGCTGGAGTATGGCGTTGAGGCCGGCTTCCCCTGGGCGATGAGCTGGCTGGCGGGTTATTTCCATACCGATACAGGCCTTTACACCGGGCAGGATCATGAGCGCGCCCGTGCGCTATATCAGGCGGCGGCTGATGCCGGACATGGCCACGCCATGGTTCCGCTGGCCCGGATGCTGATGGCGGGCGAAGGCGGACCGGCGGACGGGGAGGCGGCGCTGCACTGGCTGGACGCGGCGCGGGCGGCGCAGATGCGCTTCACCGAATGGCCCACGGGCGAGCTTTTTCACTATGGCGCGCCGGGTGTTGAGCCTGACCTGGACCAGGCCGCCTACTGGTACATGCAGGCGGCGCGTGAGGGCCTCCAGCCGCCTGAGGCCTGGTCGCGCCTGTCTGATCTTTACGAGGCGCGCGGTGATCGCGCACGGGCGGCCTCTGCGCTGGATGTGTTCTCAAACCGGCTGTCTGATCCCCATAGGCCAGAACTGGCCGCCTATATGGCCGGACTGCGCGAGCGGCTGGCCGTCTACCACACGGATCTCACCGAGGCCGAGCGGCAGACCCGCCAACGGGTCACCCTCGCCTGCCTGTTCAATGACGGCGTCTGTGATTGATCCGTCTCTGGCCCGGGCGCTCGACGCGCTGGCCTCGGGCGCGCTGGAGGCGGCGCGCGATCTCCTGCGCCCGCTCGCCGAGGCTGGTTATGGCGAGGCGGCCTATTGGCTGTCACGATCGCTGATGCACGACACGCCCGCCCGCCTCAACTGGCTCCATCGCGCCGCAGAGCTGGGTTCGGGCCAGGCGCATCTGGAGCTGGCCGGGCTGTATGAAGAAGGCCGGATCGTCCGGCGCGACCCGGAGGCTGCGCGCGCGGCCTATCTCGCCGCAGCGCAGACCGGCCAAGCCGAGGCGCAATTCGTACTGGGTTCACTGCTCGCATCAGGCGGTTTGTTCGAGACGGACCCGGACGGCTCGGCCCACTGGACCCGCGCCGCCGCAGAGCAGGGCCATCAGGGCGCCATGCTCAATCTGGCTCACAAGCTCCTGCAGGCGGGCGCGCGCGGGGAGGCTGCCCAATGGGGGCACCGGGCCGCCCTCAGCGAGGAGCCGGACATCGCCGCCTGGGCGGGCGATGTGCTGGCGGCGCTGGAGGCGGGGGGCAGCGGGACCGGTTCTCCTTGACCTTGCAGCGCGTGTGCGTATTGTCCCGCGCTTTCCAGTGACCAGCAGGCAGTCATCATGAGCACTCGCGCCGGGGCGGCGCCCGTCGCCATCGTCATGGGTTCGCGTTCCGACTGGCCGACCCTGAAGTCGGCGGCGGCGATGCTGGATGCGCTTGACGTGGCCTATGAGGCGCGCGTGGTCTCCGCACACCGCACGCCGGACCGGCTGGTGAGCTTCGCCAAAGGCGCACAGGCTGCTGGCGTGAAGGTGATCATCGCGGGCGCGGGCGGCGCGGCGCACCTGCCAGGCATGGTGGCGTCCATGACGTCCCTGCCCGTTCTGGGCGTGCCGGTGCAGTCCAGGGCCCTGTCCGGGCTCGATTCCCTTTTGTCCATCGTGCAGATGCCCGGCGGCGTGCCGGTGGGCACGCTGGCGATCGGCGAGGCGGGCGCGAAGAATGCGGGCCTCATGGCCGCCTCCATCCTGGCCCTGTCCGACGCGGAGCTGATGGCGCGGCTGGAAGCCTGGCGGGCCGGGCAGACCGCCTCGGTGGCCGAGAGCGTCGAGGACTAAAAGTGAGCGCGCTCAAGCCGGCAGACCGCATCGGCATTCTCGGCGGCGGCCAGCTCGGGCGCATGCTGGCGCTGGCGGCGGCGCGGCTGGGCCTGGACGCGGTGATCTTTGATCCCGAACCCGATTGCCCGGCGAGCCGCGTAGCGGTCGAGCATCACTGCGCGCCCTATGAGGATCTGGACGCCGTGGCGCGCTTCGCCGCTTCGGTGCAGGCAGTGACGTTCGAGTTTGAAAACGTGCCCGTCGAAAGTGCGCGCGAGGCGGCCCGCCACGCCCCCTTGCGCCCGGGCGCCCAGGCGCTGGAGACCGCGCAGGACCGGCTGACGGAGAAGACCTTCCTCAACGCTCATGGCGCACGCACGGTGGAGTTCCGCGCCGTGGACAGCGCCGATGACGCGCGCGCCGCACTGTCCGAACTAGGGGCGCCGGCCATACTCAAGACCCGCCGTCTCGGCTATGACGGCAAGGGTCAGGCGGTGGTGAAAACCGCCGATGAGGCTGCAGACGCCTTCACCCGTTTCGAAGGCCGCCCGGCCATTCTGGAAGCCTTCGCCCCGTTCCGGCGCGAGTTGTCCATTCTGGCGGCGCGCAGCCTTGAGGGCGATGTGCGCCCCTGGCCGCTGGCGGACAATCGTCATCAGGGGGGCATTCTGCGCGAGAGCCTGGCGCCGGCCGATGTCAGCGCGGCGACGGCCCGGACGGCTGAAGACATGGCGCGCGCCATTCTGGAAGCGCTGGATTATGTCGGCGTCATGGCGGTGGAGCTGTTCGAGCTGGAGGACGGGACGCTGCGGGTCAACGAGATCGCCCCGCGCGTTCACAATACCGGCCACTGGACCATGGACGCCGCGCGCACCTGCCAGTTCGAGCAGCATGTGCGGGCGGTGGCGGGCTGGCCGCTGGGCGATCCGTCTGCCTTGCGGGCGGCGCGCATGATCAATCTGATCGGATCTGAGGCTGATGACTGGGCGCGCTGGCTCGCCGAGCCGGGCGCGCACCTGCATCTCTATGGCAAGCGGCAGACGCGCGAAGGCCGCAAGATGGGCCATGTCACCCTGACCGCGCCCTTGCTTCAGGACTGACGGGCTTCGGCGGCGTCCAGCTCCTCGCCATTGCGGGTCAGGATGCGCGTGGCGGCCAGATCCCCGGTGACGTTCACCGCCGTGCGCGCCATGTCCAGGAACCGGTCCACGCCCAGCACGAACACCAGCCCGTAGGGCGGGATGCCGAAGCTGACGACAAGCCCGGACAGTATGGCGATGGACACGCCCGGCGCCCCCGGCGCGCCGATGGAGGCGGCCACCAGCGTGGCGATCATGAAGGCCACCTGGAACGGATCGAGCGCCACGCCGGCGATCTGGGCGACGAACACCACCGCGCAAGCCTGATAGAGCGCGGTGCCGGCCATGTTCACCGTGGCCGCCAGCGGGATCACGAAGCTGGCGGTGGAGGAGGGGGCGTGCAGCTTCTCCACGGCGGTGCGGATGGAGAGCGGGATGACGGCGGCGGAGGACGAGGTGGAGAAGGCCAGAAGCTGGGCCTCACCCACCGCGCGCTGGAAGGTCAGCGGGCTCATGCGTCCGAACAGCGCCACGCAGGCGTAGTACAGCGCCAGAAGACCGGCGAGTCCCGCCAGCACGGTCGCCACATAGGCGCCCAGCGCCACCAGCGATTCCGCGCCCAGGCGGGCCAGCAATTGCGCGGTCAGGCCGAACACGGCGTAGGGCGTGATGTACATCGCCCATTTCACCACCGTCATGGCCACTTCCAGCAGGCCCTCCAGCACCCGGATCAGCGGCTCGAGGCGGGTCTTGTTGGGCGAGGCCACATAGGCGGCGCCCAGAAAGATGGAGAAGATCACCACCGCCAGCATCTCGCTCTCCACCATGGAGGCGAGCGGATTGTCGGGCACCAGTGCGGCGATCATGCCCGGCGCGTCAGCGGCCATCTGGGCGAAGGGATCAGCGTTGATGGCCGCTTCAGCCGGGTCGGGCCGCAGGCGCGGGACGGGGACGAACTCTGTGGCGACCAGCGCGCCGGGGCGGAAGGTCATGGTCAGAAACGCGCCCAGCGCCGCGGCGGCGGTGGTGGTGGCGCCCACGAACAGGGCCAGGCGCCCGCCCACCGCGCGCAGGCGCGCAGGATCGGCGGCGCCCGCGGCGAGACCGAGAATGATGGAGCTGGCCACCAGCGGCATCAGCACCATCTTGATCAGCCCCAGGAAGATATGGCCGGGCAGCGCCATCCATTCGCCCAGCGCCGCCGCCAGCTCGCGGCTGACCAGCCCGGCTTCCGGCCCCAGCGCCAGCCCCGTCGCGGTCCCCAGGATCAGCCCGATCAGCACCTGCGCCCACAGGCGCGCCTTGACCCAGCCTTCCAGCGTGCGGGTGAGCGTGTTGTAGCGAATGCGCCTCGGCGCGCGCGCCCGGATCATGGCTTTATCCCTGCGGGTCTGAGTGACTGTGGCGGCGCCCGGCGTAACTGAGCGCGCCGCCCGTGAACGGCTCGAAGCCAGTTTGCCGCCCCCGCCTGGTCCGGGCAACTGGCGCGCGGTCAGTCCTGGCCGGTCTGGGCGCTTTCCAGCTCGTCCAGGCGTGAGCGCGCATCCTCCAGCTGGGCCTCCAGCTCGATAAAGCGCAGCTCGCGCGCCACCTCGCGGCCTTGCAGGTCATTGAGCTGGACGCGCGCCTCATTGAGCAGGCGGCGTGCCTTGACCGCTACGCCGGCGGTGAATGCAAAGGCCAGGGCGAACAGGGCCAGCGGCCATAGCCAGGGCCGCAGGGGCGCGCTCCAGTCCAGCGCCAGAAAACCGAGGAAGGCGATCCCCGCCACCGCCATCGCCGCCAGGAAAGCCCGGTTGCGCCAGGCCGATAGCAGCGGCGCGCGCAGGCGCGCGGGCGCGCGCTCGATCATCGCTTCGATGCGGCTGGTCTGGGGCGCGGCGCCTTCCGCAGGCTGGGCGGCGATTTTGCGCTCGCGGATAATGGTGCGCACTTCGGGATCGAACAGGGTCTCGTAATCAATCCGGTCAAACACCTCCAGATCGCCGCCCACAGTGGCGTTGAACACCTTGATCGCGCGCGCCTCCAGCGCCTGCCGGGCGAATTTGTAGTGCTCGATCATCATGGCGGTGTTGGGCGCGTGCCATTTGCGGTCCTTGCCGAAATAGGCCGGATCGAAATGATTGGGGTCGTCATCGCGCGTGGAGGTCAGGGCGAGCGCGTCAGGATCGTCCGCCTTGACGCTGTCGGGCACCACATAGCGGGTGTCGCAGCCGATCAGGTAAATCTCCGAAAACCCCATATAGGCCGCGATTTGCAGCATGGTGATGGTGACCGTATGGGGTTGCACCACGCCCGCCTCGATATCGGTGGAGAACATGGAATCGGGCAGGTCTTCGAGCGTGCCGAACACCTCGTTGAAATAGAAGCGGTTCTTGGCCGACGGCAGAGCTGTGCGCGCGGGCGTGCGGCGCTTGTCGCCCACATGCTCCTGGATCACCGCCGGGAAGAAGCCGGTCATGGACGGGTTGGCGTCCAGCATGGCTGCGATCTCGCTGGCGCGGTCGGGCAGGACACGTGAATCCACACAAGCGTAATAGGTTGGCCGCCAGTCGATCCGGTTGAACAGCATGTAGATGGAGTTGCAGGCGAACACCGTCTCGCCGTCCAGCAAGCTCAGGTCGGTCTGGTTGAGCGAGGGGCCATTGCCCATGATGAAGCAGCGCTGGCCGGCGTGGACGCCCTTGAACCGGGTCAGCAGGCTGGGTGCGCAGGCGCGCTCGATGGCGTTCTCAAAAATCTGGGGAGCGGTTTCCTTGCGCCCGCCCTGCCGCGCCGGCCGCAGGCTGCTGGCGCGGATGATGGGCGGATCGCAGACGGACAATTCCTTGTCGCGGCGCTGGCGCGCATCAGCGTCCAGCGTCACCGGCGCATCGGGGAGAAGCGTCGCGAAGGCGTCGCGGAAGTCCGGCTCCGCCTGCTCCAGCTCGCGCGCCAGAATCTGGCGGGCTTCCTTTTCATAGCGCGTCTTGTAGACAATGGAGCGCTGGCCCGGACGCACCCGGAAACAGCCCAGATGGCGGTCGACCGTGTGCAGCTCGGCATGGCGGAAAAAGCGGCACCACAGCTCGAAATCATTGGCGAGCTGGAAGTCCGTGTCGAGCCGTCCTCCGGCCCGCTCCCACAGGCTGCGCCGCCAGAAGGTGGATTCCTGCTGGATCCATTGATTGTCGCCGGCCAGGAAGCGCACGCGCGACCAGGGCCGCACCGGCCCCATCCACTCGATCACCCCGTCCGCATTCATGCTGGAGGGCCTGCCGGTGATCCAGTCAATGTCGGGACGGGCTTCAAACAGGCGCGCCACGAAGGACAGCGTGCCCGGCAGGATCACGTCATCGGAATTGATCCAGCCCATGATCTCGCCGGTGGAGGCGGCGAACCCCTTGTTGAGCGCGTCGGCATGGCCGTTATCGGGCTCGCAGATCAGGCCGGACAGCTGGTCGCGGAATTCCTCGATGATGATGCGCGAACCATCCGAGCTGTCGCCGTCCACGACGATGTATTCCAGCTCCGGGTAATTCTGCTCCACCACCGATTCCAGACATGGGCGCAGATAGGCCTGGCCGTTCCAGTTCGGGGTCACGATGGTGAAGCGGGGGCGTGTCGCAGCGGCGTTCATCAGCGGCTCCGGAGCGGGTGCAGGGCGAAAGAGGCGGCGGACTTCAAGGCGTTCCATGGCCCGGCGTGACGATTGACCAGCCGGGCGATCTCCCACAACCGGCGGGCGTTGATGTCGGCGGTCTTGGTGCCCTGGCCCATATAAACCCGCGAGAGTATGGCGTCAGTGCGCACGAAACGCGTTCCGGCGGCGTGGAGCCGCACCCACAAATCCCAGTCCATGGTGTAATGAAGCGCCCGGTTGATCCCCCCTACAGCCTCTATTGAGGCGCGCCGGACAAAGCAAGACGGCTGGGAGATGAGATTGGCCCGGTAGAGCAGAGGCCCGGCCTCGCCCAGCTGGTCATGCTGGCCGGTGATCTCGCCTTCGATATCCACAAATTGCGATCCGCCATGCACCACGCCGGCGTCCGGGTGAGCCTCGAACAATTCCAGCACGGTTTGCAGCGCGCCAGGCGCCAGCTGGTCGTCGGCGTTGAGCCAGCCCAGGATCGGCGCGCGGGTCTGGGACCAGCCGTCTGCAATGGCGGCGGCCTGGCCGCCGTCCGGCCCCTCGCGGCGCACGGCGAAGGCGATCGCGCTGGCGTCGGCGCAGTCACGCACGCGCGCATCGCCCGAGGCGTCCATGAAGGCGATCTCGAGCGGCATGTCCTGGGCCTTCAGGCTCTCCAGCACCGCCGGCAGCAGGGGATGCCAGGCGCCCACCGGCATGGCGATGGCGAATGCAGGCGTGGCGGAATCGCGTGGCTCGGTGGTCATGGTCCGGCTTCTAGCGCGAATTGCCCGGCAGGGGCGCCCGGTTTGTCGCGGCTGACTGAGAAAGCCCGCGCTGGCGCTCCTGTCACGATCTGAAATGTTTTGTCGGACCGGGGCGTCTGGCGCCTTGCGTGCAGGGCTGCCTATAAGAGGCCGGGCTGGCCCCGGGACCTGTCAGGAGACGGAACAATGTGCGGCATCGTGGGTGTGACCGGGCGGGCCGACGCCTGCGACGTGCTGGTGGAGGGCCTGCGGCGGCTGGAATATCGCGGCTATGATTCGGCTGGCGTGTGCGTGGCCGGTGCTGACGGGGCGCTCGCAGGCGAACGCGCGGCGGGCAAGGTCTCGGCGCTGGCCGGCAAGCTCGCGGCGCGTGGCGGCCTCACGGGCGCATCCGGCATCGCCCATACGCGCTGGGCGACCCATGGCGCCGCCGAGGAGCGCAACGCCCACCCCCACCGCGCTGGACAGGTGAGCCTGGTCCATAACGGCATTATCGAGAACCACGCCGCGCTCAAGGCCGAACTGGTCAGGGCGGGGCGGACATTCCAGTCCGACACCGACTCCGAAGTGGTCGCCCATCTGTTCGATCAGGCGCTGGATGCGCATGCCGATCCCCATGACGCCTGGCGCTCTGTCGTGGCGCGCCTGCAGGGTGCGTTCGCGCTGGCGGCGGTGAGTGAGAGCGCGCCGGGTCTTGTGTTCGGCGCGCGCCGGGCTGCGCCCCTGCTGGCGGCGCTGGGGCAGCAGACGGGCTATATCGCGTCTGACGCCATGGCCCTGCCCGAAGACGCCCGGACCCTCATCTATCTCGAAGACGGCGACACGGTGGTGGTGAGTGCTGGCCAGGCCGATGTGCGCGATGCGCAAGGCCGTCCGGCCCAGCGCAAGCAGGCGGCGGGGCCGGGCGTGTTCGGCCGGGTCGACAAGGGCCCGTTCCGCCATTTCATGGAAAAGGAAATCCACGAGCAGCCCGAAGTCGTCGGGCGCACGCTGGCGGCCTATCTCAATCTCGCCGAGGGTGCGGTGCAGCTGCCGTCCCATGTCGATTTCAAGGCCATGAACCGGCTGCTCATCGTGGGCTGCGGCACGGCGGCCTATGCTGGCATGGTGGCGCGCTACAGCTTTGAAAGCCTGGCCGGCCTGCCGTGCGAGGTCGATATAGCCTCGGAGTTCCGCTATCGCGATCCGGCCTTCGCGCCGGGGGATGCAGCGCTGTTCATCTCCCAGTCGGGCGAGACTGCTGACACGCTTGAAGCGCTACGCCTGTGCCAGCAGGCGGGCCTGATCACCATCGCCCTGACCAACACGCCCCACTCCACCATGGCGCGCGAGGCCGATATCGTCCTGCCCACGCTCGCAGGGCCCGAGATCGGTGTGGCCTCCACCAAGGCTTTCACCTGCCAGCTTGCCGCGCTCTTCGCGCTCGCCATCGCAGCCGGCGCCCAGCGCGGGCGCCTGGACAAGGCGGGCGTCAGCGCCGCCATCGCCGACCTCTCCGCCGCCCCGCGCCTGATGGGCGAAGCGCTCAATCTGCGTCAGGGCGTGGATGCGCTGGCGCTGGATCTGGCGCGCAGCGATATCGTCCTGTTCCTGGGCCGCAACGCGCTGTTCCCGCTGGCGCTGGAAGGCGCGCTGAAGCTCAAGGAAATCAGCTATATCCATGCCGAAGGCTATGCCGCTGGCGAGCTCAAGCACGGCCCCATCGCCCTCATCGAGGAAGGCGTGGCGGTGATCGTTCTGGCGCCCATGGATGCGCTGTTCGACAAGACCCGCTCTTCGATTGAACAGGTGCGCGCGCGCGGCGCACGGGTGATTGCGGTGGCCGATGAAGCCGCCGCCGCCGCGCTGGACGGTCAGGCGGCGCTGACCCTGGTGACGCCGCCCGCCGGGCGGCTGTCCGCGCCGATCGTGATGGCGGTGGCGGTGCAGCTGATCGCCTACCTCACCGCCGTGCACAAGGGCACCGACGTGGACCAGCCGCGCAATCTGGCCAAGTCGGTGACTGTCGAATAGGGCAATGAAACGTGAGTTCCGCCCCGCCCCGGGCGGCGATATACGCGCCGCCACACCTTGAATTCCGCTTGAAGGATCACCGTCCGCATGTTGCCTTTCATTGATCTCGCCGCCCAGCGCGCCCGCATCCAGGACCGGCTCGACGCCGCCATCGCGCGTGTGGTCGCGGACGGCAAATACATTTTCGGGCCCGAGGTCACCGAGTTGGAAAGCCAGCTCAAGGCCTTCGGCCAGACAGAACACGCCCTGACCTGCGCCAACGGCACCGACGCCATCGCCCTGCCGCTGATGGCCTGGAAGCTGCGCCCGGGCGATGCGGTGTTCGCGCCCAGCTTCACCTTCGCCTCCACCGCCGAAGTGGTGGCCTGGCTCGGCGCCACGGTGGTGTTTGTCGATATCGACCCGGACACCTATTGCATGGACCCGGCGAGCCTGGAGCGCGCCATCGAGTGGGCGAAGACAGAGCCGGGCCTCACCCCGCGCGCGGTGATTGCGGTGGACCTGTTCGGCCAGCCTGCTGATTATCCCGCCATCAGCGCCATCACCCGCGCCCATGGCCTCAAGCTGATCGCCGACAGCGCTCAAGGCTTTGGCTGCACGCTCAACGGCCAGCATCCCGCCCACTGGGCTGATATCGCCACCATCAGCTTCTATCCGGCCAAGCCGCTGGGCTGTTATGGCGATGGCGGAGCGGTGGTGACCAATGACGGCGAGCTCGCCGTCCTGTTCTCCTCGCTGCGCAATCATGGCCAGGGCGAAGAGCGCTACGCCTATGACCGGATCGGGATGAATTCGCGCCTGGACACCATCCAGGCCGCCATCCTTCTGGAAAAGCTGGCGATTTTCCCCGACGAGATCAAGGCGCGCAACACCGCCGCAGACGCCTATGCGGCGGGCTTTGGCGATGTGGTCAAGGCGCCGGTGGTGATTGAGGGCGGGGTGTCGACCTGGGCGCAATACACCATCGAGGTCGATGACCGAGATGCCTTCCGCGCCCGCCTGGCCGAAAAGGGCGTGCCCACGGCGGTGTATTATCCCGTCCCGATGCATGTGCAGGAACCCTACAAGCGCTATCCGCTGGCGCCGGGCGACCTGCCCGTGACCGAGCGGGCCATGGCGCGCGTGGTGTCCCTGCCCATGGACGCCTATCTGGCCGGTGACCGTCAGGACCAGGTGATCGCCGCGGTGCGCGCCAGCCTGTAGCGCGCGAGGGCCCTCGCCAGAGCGGGTGCAAGCCGTTACAAAAAGGCGCAAATCACCGCTCAGGAAGGCTGTCCGCCGTGCGTCATCTTCAGGCCAGCATCAATACGCGCCGCCTCAAGCGCCCCTTCGTCATCGCCACTGGCGCGCGCACCGAGCAGGCCTCGGTCGCCATCACATTGAGCCAGGGCTCATATGTGGGCTATGGCGAGGCGGTGGGGGTGAGCTATCGCGGCGAAACGCCCGAGACCATGATGTCTGAAATCGAGGCGGTGCGCGGCGCCATCGAGGCGGGCGCTGACCGGATGCGCCTGATCCAGCTCCTGCCGCCCGGCGGTGCGCGCGCGGCGCTGGATGCGGCGCTGTGGGATCTTGAGGCGCGCCGGGCCGGAACGACGGTCGCCGCCCTGTGTGGCCTTGAGGGGCCGGTGCAGCCGGTGGTCACCGCCTTCACCATTTCGCTGGACGACCCGGACGGCATGGAGGCGCAGGCGCGTGCGGCCTCGCACCGCCCGCTCCTGAAGGTCAAGCTCGGCCGGCGTGACGGGCTGGACGGCGCGCGCGCCGCCGCCGTGCGCCGGGGCGCGCCGGACGCGGTGCTGGTGGCCGACGCCAATTGCGGCTGGACCCGCGAGGATCTGCCCCATCACGCTCATGAGCTGGCGCAGCTGGACTTCAAGCTGCTCGAACAGCCCTTGCCGCCCGATCAGGATCCTCTGCTGGACGATTTTCGCTCGCCCCTGCCGTTGTGCGGGGATGAAAGCTGCCAGTCCATGGCCGAGCTGGAGCGCGCGGCCCGGCGCTATGACGTGATCAATATCAAGCTGGACAAGTGCGGCGGGCTCACCCACGCGCTGGAGATGCGCGCGCGCCTGAAGGCGCTGGGCAAGGGCGTGTTCGTGGGCTGCATGATCTGCGGCGTGCGCGCCATCGCGCCGGCGCTGATCCTGGCCCAGGACGCCGATTTCGTGGATGTGGACGGGCCGGTCTGGCTCGCCGAGGACATCGCCCCCATGGAGCTGGACGCTCAGGGCCGGCTGGGCCCGGTCCCGCCGGGCGTGTGGGGCGGTATGGGAGAGACATTGTCATGATCGCGCTGCCCTATCTGGTGTTTCTGGGCGATGCGGACCGCGAGGTCGGCGTGAAGACCGCGCAAGGGGTTCTCTACTGGCGTCCGGACCAGGTGGCCGGCCAGTACCGCCTGCCCGGCTGCGAGCTGGATCTGGGCATTGCCGACATGGACTATGAGGCGGCAGTCAAGGCGGGCGCGCGCACCGTGCTCATCGGCATCGCCAACCGGGGCGGCATCCTGCCCGAACGCTGGATCGAGCCTTTGCGCCTGGCGCTGGAAGCCGGGCTCGACATCGCCAGCGGGCTGCACCAGCGGCTGAGTTCGTTTGCGGTGCTGAAGGAGACCGCGGACCGGCTGGGCCGCCAGCTCCATGACGTGCGCCACTGGTCCGGCCCGCCGATTGCGCTGGGCACGGGCGAGCGCCGCCCGGGCAA
This sequence comes from Alkalicaulis satelles, assembly GCF_008630495.1. Taxonomy (GTDB): domain Bacteria; phylum Pseudomonadota; class Alphaproteobacteria; order Caulobacterales; family Maricaulaceae; genus Oceanicaulis; species Oceanicaulis satelles. The sequence goes on along the minus strand of NZ_VWOJ01000002.1, from coordinate 376,054 downwards.
GCGCGTGCTGATGGTGGGCACCGACTGCAATATCGGCAAGAAATACGCCGCTCTGGCCGTGGCGCGCGAGATGGCGGCGCGCGGCGTCAAATCCACCTTCCGGGCCACCGGCCAGACGGGGCTCCTCATTGCGGGTGAGGGCGTGGCCATTGACGCAATCCCGGCCGATTTCGTCTCCGGCGCGGTGGAAATGCTCTGCCCGGCCAACACCGAAGACCACTGGGACGTGATCGAGGGCCAGGCCAGCGTGCTGCATCCCTTTTTCGGCCAGGTCACCCATGGCCTGGTGCTGGGCGCCCAGCCGGACGTGCTGGTGCTCTGCCATGAGGCGGGCCGCGCGCATATCCGCGGCCTGCCCCACCGCCCCCTGCCCAGCCTGACCGAGACTCTTGAGGCCCATCTGGCCGCTGCGCGGATCAATAATCGGGATGTGCGGGCGGCGGCGGTGAGCGTGAATACCGGCGCCCTGACGCCCGAAGCCGCCGAAGCGGCGCTGGAGGCGGCGCGGGCCGAGACAGGCCTGCCCGCCACAGACCCGATCCGTCACGGCGCCGGGGCGATCGTGGACGCGGTGCTGAAGGCGGGCTGAGGGCTCACGCCTTTAGCACCCACTCGTTCAGAACGGCGCGCCAAGCGTCGGGCAGGGGCGTGGGGCGCCGGGTCTGCCGGTCCACATAGACATGGACGAAAAAGCCTTCAGCGATGGCCGCGTCCTCGCCCGGGCGGAAGATCGCCAGCTCGTAGCGCACCGAGCTGGTCCCGATGCGCGCGACTTTCAGCCCGGCTTCCAGCGCGTCGGGGAAGGCGGCGGACGCGTTATAACGGCAGCCGGTTTCCACCACCAGGCCGATCATTTCGCCGCCGGTGATGTCCAAGAGCCCCGCCCGCGCCAGGCGCCGGTTCACGGCGGTGTCGAAGAAGGCGTAATAGACCACGTTATTGACATGGCCATAGGCGTCATTGTCCGCCCAGCGCGTCTCGATGGGCTCGAACACGGCGAAGTCTGAGCGGGTGGCGCGGCTGCGGTCAGTCATGGGCGCTCGACAAGTATCGTGTCGACCTGCCGGATCAGATCAGGAAAATGATCTTGAACGATCACGATGAGCTGACCTGGATTGAGCGAGTCATAGCCATGGGCCAGCTTTGTACGCAGCCCGATGGCCTCCCGCCACGGAAGGTCCGGATATTCTGCGGCGATTTCAGGGTCATTCGCCACGAGGGCGCGAAGGGCCTCGCCGACTATCTCACAGGCGCGCTCAAGAGCACGGCGCAAAGTTGGGTCCGAGGACGCCGCCGATCCATGGCGGTTGACCAGATCGACCGCGAACTGCGCTTCCTCGCGAACATCCGCCAAGCGCTTTAGCAAGCGTTCATTCATAGCGTGATGCGCCGGCCGGTACGTTCGATTTCGGTCGCCAAACGGGGTTTGACCGCAGCGCTTGTCAGCACATCGACGCGCCGCATGAGCGCGCTCTCAAGAAAGTCCTGCAAATCCAGAAGCTGGCGGAAGCTTTTGGGGCCGGGCTCGACAACCAGATCGACATCGCTGTCGCTGTCGAATGTGCCGTCCGCGAACGACCCGAACACCGTGACGGCGTCAACGCCAAAAGCGCGCAAGGGTTCAGACCGCTCACGCAGGCGGGCGGCAAGCTCCTCGAATGAGGCCACAGGCGGCGCAAAGTCTCTCATGGCACCAGATTACTGGATTTCCTCGAACATGGCCACGATGGAGGCGTAGTCCATCTCGCGCGGATTGTTCGGCAGGAGGCGGTCATTGGCGGCCACGTCGGCGGCCATGGCCGGGATGTCGTTATGGCTGATGCCCAGCTGGGAGAGGCGCCGTTCGATGCCCACTTCCTCGGCGATCCGGTCCATTTCCGCAATCAGCCCGTCCGAGGACGGATGCAGGCCCAGATGGGCGGCGATCTCGGCATAGAGCGGCTCGGCGGCGGGCGCGTTGAAGCGCAGCACCGGGGGCAGCACCACCGCGTTCGAGAGCCCGTGGGGCACGTGGAACATGCCGCCCAGCGGATAGGCCATGGCGTGAACGCCGGCGCACGGGGAGTTTGAGAAGGCCTGCCCGGCCAGCATGGCGCCCAGCAGCATGTCGCCGCGCGCCTTCCGGTCCGATCCGTCCGCGCAGGCGCGCAGGATCGAGCCGTGCAGTTTTTTCAGCGCCGCCAGCGCCAGCGCGTCCGAGACCGGGTTTTTCGAGCGCCGGTTGGTGAACGCCTCGATGGCGTGGACCATGGCGTCAATGCCGGTATAGGCGGTGGGATGGCGCGGCAGGCCCAGCGTCAGATCCGGGTCCAGGATGGCCATGTCGGCATAGAGCGGATCGGCCGCGATGCCGCGCTTGGAGGTGGCGCCGGTGGTGATCACGGCCACATTGGTCACCTCCGATCCGGTCCCGGCGGTGGTGGGCGCCAGTATCAGCGGCGGGCGTGAGGCGCGCACCTGCTGCACGCCATACATGGCCGACAGCGGTTGTTCGCCCGAGAGCAGCACGGCGACCACCTTGGCGGCGTCCATCGGGCTGCCGCCGCCAAAGCCGATCACGGCTTCGGCGCCGAAATCGCGTGCGGCCTCCACCGCCTCGATCACGGCGGATTCGGGCGGGTCGGGGATGATCGCGTCATGGACCAGCACTTCCAGCCCGTCCGCCTCGAGCCCGGCCAGCGCGCCATCGCACAGTCCCGCGCCGCGCACGCCCTTGTCGGTGATGAACAGGATGCGCTTCGCGCCTTTCAGCGCCGGGGCCGCGGCGGCGGCGAGCCGCGCGCTGGCGCCGGGCTCGAACAGAATGTGCGGCACGGTCTTGAAGGAAAAGGCGGCGGTCATGGTTCTCTCCGGGCATGGCGGCGCGCAGCCGGTTTGTGGCGGGCGCAGCGGGGCTCATGCTAGAAGGAGGGCCTCACACAGGACAAGGTGAAAGCCATGGCCGAAGACATCAGCACCGCCACGCCGCAGCGCGCCATCCCGCAAATGGGAGACGCCTATTTCGATCCTTTGCTGCAGGACGCGGGCGAAGGGCTGGAGGGGCCGGGCGGCGCCATGCACCGCTATGCCCGCCGGCCTGAAGGGTTCATGCTGGGCGCGGCTGATTTCGACCCCGAGACCTGGCTGCTCTCGCGCCAGCCGCTCTATACCGAGGCCGAGCATCACCGCTGGCGGCTGTTGTTTGACAACCAGCGCAAGATGCTGCCCGGACGCGCATGCAGCGATTTTCTGAAGGGCTTCGCCGCGCTGGAAGGCGCCATGAAGGACGGCATTCCAGACTTCGCCGATCTCAACGCCGTGCTGGAGCCGGCCACGGGCTGGCGCGTGGTGCCGGTGCCGGAGCTGATCCCCGACAATGTCTTCTTCTGGCATCTGGAGAACCGGCGCTTCCCGGCGGGCGCCTTCATCCGCGGCGGCAAGCCGAAAACCCTCAAGGTGCGCAAGGCCAATGAGGGCGCCGCGCCCGAGCACATCGCCTACAGCCAGGTGGAGGACGATCTGTTCTACCTGCAGGAGCCGGACATTTTCCACGATGTGTTCGGCCATGTGCCCATGCTCATGGACCCGTTCTTCGCCGACTATATCGCCGCCTACGGCAAGGGCGGACGGCGGGCCATCGAGCATAACCGGCTGAAGAATTTCGGGGCGATCTACTGGTACACGGTGGAGTTCGGCCTGATCCAGGAGGCCGAGGGCTTGCGCATCTATGGCGCGGGCATTCTCTCCTCGCCCGACGAGACCCTGTTCTCGCTGTATTCAGACAGCCCGCACCGCATCGCGCTCAATGTCGACCGGGTGATGCGCACCGATTATGTGATCAGCGATTTCCAGGACACCTATTTCGTCATCGATTCCTTCGAGGCGCTGCACAAGGCCACGGCCGGGCGCGATTTCGGCCCGATCTATCAGCGCCTGCCCGCCGGCTTCACCTACGCCACCACGGCGCTTCTGGACACCGATACGGTGGTCTCGGCGGGCACGCAGGAATACAAATTCAATGGCGGCAAGGGCAAACCGCGCGCCATGGCCCATATGGACCGCCTGCGCACAGCGCACGGGCGTTGAGGCGAAGCGGCGTTCCTATTCTGGATCTATCCTATAGTGATTTGGCGCCAGGGTGCATGGCCGCAACACGGCCCCGTCGGCGAAGCGCTCGGCTTCGTCCGGATCTGAGAGGGAAATCGCGCTCACCGAGTACCGGGGCCTCAGGACATCAGTAAGCTCGCGCATCTCTCGCTCCACTATGGCGGCAACGCCGTATTCATCTGCGCTGTCTGCGCGCAAGATGGTGTAGGTTTTGGCCCCATCTGCGCCCGGCGATGAGGGCCGCCATGGCCCGCGCTCAGGATCGTGCTCGTAGATATCAATGAGGAGCGCGCGCGGCGTCTCTCTCGACGAGTCAAACGCGGCTGTCCACCGGCAAGAAAAATCATCCGGCCTGAAGTTGAAATGAAGGTGGGTGTCATCGGGTGAATACGTGGCAGCGCGGCTATTCCCCGGTACGAGGAACCAGTAGCGCTGCCGGTATTCTGACGTAACGCGCACCACGCTGGCCGCTCGCGCCTGGTCGATGCCTTCGGCAAGCGCCGGGGCCACGTCAGGGCGGCGCCCATGCTCGGTTTGCGCCACCGCTTCCCAGTCGGCCAGCGCCAGGCGCGGGAAACCCATATGATAGCGCGCATTGCCGCGCAGGAGCCGGGTTTCGGGACGAGGGCTGTAATGGTATGCGCGCGAAAACGCCGCTTCCGCCGCGCGCCAGTTGCCCGCCGCGCCTTCCAGCTCGCCAGCGCGCACCAGAAGGGTGGCGCGTTCTTCCTCTGAGGCGATGGACACCTCGAACGCTTCGGTCAGATAGCCGGCGGCTTGCGCCGGGCGCCCGGCGGCGGCCATCAGCTCGGACAGCACGATGCGCAGCTCCACGCTGTTCGGGCGCAGGGCCAGGCCATGAGTGAGACGGTTCAGCGCCGCCTGCCCCTGCCCGGCCTGCATGTCCAGTCGCGCCAGTCCGGCGATGGCGTAGGTTTCACGCGGATCAAGCTGCAGCGCCCGTTCAAACTGGGCGCGCGCCATCTGGGGATTGGCGCCCGCCGTCAGCATGCCCGCCGCCACGCGCGGCTCGGCCCGGTCGGGGTGGGATTCAAACAGGGCGTTGAGCCGGGCCAGGGCGGCTTGCTGATTGCCTTGCGCCAGCAGGGCCTCCACTTCCAACAGCGGCTCAAACCGCTCCGCGATGGGGCGTTCGGGGCTGTTATCCACGACACGCCCGCCGCCCTGGGCGAACAGGGCGGAGCTGAGGAGGCTGGCGGCCAGACCCGCCAGAACCAGGGTGAGCCCGCCCCGATAGACTGAGCGGGCCAGGGCGACGGGAGCGGTAAAAATCATGATCCAGCGTCCTTTCTCACAGAGGCGGCGCGTGGAAGCCGCCCTTCAACGCAAGAGTATGGCGCTTTTCCCGCACCGCGCCCTCCCCTTTTCAGGGGGGGCGCCCGGCGCTAAGCCTTGATCCATGACCGAGCTCTACCTCCTCACCCCGCCGCGCGTCGGCGCAGACTTCGAGGCGCTGCTGTCTCGCACGCTGGCGGCGGGGCGCGTCGCCGCGCTGCAGATCCGGCTCAAAGACCACGCCCCGGACGAGATCCGCGCCCTGGCGCCGGGCCTTGTTGCGGCGGCGCGCGCACACGGCGCCACGGTCATGCTCAATGATGATCCGCAGCTGGCCGCGGAACTCGGCTGCGACGGGGTGCATATCGGCCAGGAGGACGCCAGCTACGCCCAGGCGCGTGCGGCCATGGGGCCGAAAGGCATTGTCGGCGTCACCTGTCATGACAGCCGGCATCTGGCCATGGTGGCGGGTGAGCGCGGGGCGGACTATGTCGCGTTCGGCTCCATGTTTCCCACCGCCACGAAAACGCCCAAGACATCCGCACCCTTGTCGCTGATCAGCTGGTGGCGCGAACTGTTTGAAATCCCCTGCGTGGCCATTGGCGGCATTACCACCGAGACAGCGCCCGAAGTGATTGCTGCGGGCGCTGATTATATCGCCGTGTGCGCCGGCGTCTGGTCGCACCCGAAAGGACCTGAATACGCATGCGCGGCCTTCTCCCGATTGCTGGACTGATCCTGGCCGCCGTGATGGCGTCCGCTGACGCGCGCGGCGACGAGACCCCGGCCCTGCCGCCGGGGCTGGACGAGCTGGTCACCCGTGACCGCAGCGCCGAAGGCGTGGAAGAGCGTTCCTTCACCAACTCGGCGATGGCCAGCGCGTCGGGCGCCTATATCAGCGGGGATTACGCCATGGCGCTGATACACGCCGAGCGCGCCGCGGCGGGCGGCGAGGCGCGCGGCGCCACGCTGGCCGGTCACATCCTCCTGCATGGCCTCTCCGGCGAGCCGGACGAGGCGGGCGCTGTACGCTGGCTGCGCCGGGCTGCAGAGCTGAACGAGCCGGACGCGCTGATCGTCCTGGCGCGCCTGGCCGAGGCGGGCCGCGCCGGGCTGTCGCCCTGGCAGGCGCGCGAGTATCTCTCGCGCGCCGCCGAGGCCGGTGATGTGCGCGCCGCGCACGAATACGGGCTCTACCTGATGGAGCGCACCGATCCGGGCGCCGCGCCCGCCGCCATGGACTGGCTGCGCCTGGCCGCCGAGGGCGGGCGCGAGGACGCGTTTGTCGATTACGCCTATGCGCTGGGCGAATGGGCCCACGGGCCCCAAGATCTGACGGCGGCGCGGCTGTGGTATGAGCGCGCAGGCGAGGCGGGCGTGCCATTCGGCGCGCTGATGGCCGGGACCATGCATCTGCATGAGGAGGGCGAGGGCGCAGATCCGGCGCGGGGCGCCCAGCTGGTGCGCATGGCCGCTGAATCCGGCCTGGCCGCGGCCATGGGCCAATATGCGCTTCTGCTTTACGAGGGCGCGCCCGGCCTGCCGGCCGATCCGGCCAATGCCGCCCATTTCGCCCAGCAGGGCGCCCGGCGCGGCGATCCCGAAAGCCAGTTCCTCTACGCCTATGCGCTGGCCACAGGCGACGGCACGGCGCGCGATCTGGAAGAGGCCTATGTCTGGGCGGTGCGCGCCGGGATCACGCGTTCAGGCGAGATGGCCGATGATCCTGACCGCCAGCGCCTGGAGGCCGCGCTGTCCCGCGCGCTGGACGCTGAAACCCTGGAACGCCTGCGCCAGCGTGCACAACTGCCCGCCGATACGCGTCTGCGCTAGGGGTCAGGGCGGCGGTTCGGCGCAGTCTTCGCGCCAGTAATCCTCAAACCCGCGCGCCCGGGACACCAGCGTGAAGGCTGGATCATTACGGTCCACCTTGCCGCAGGCATTGAGCTGAGGCATGCCGATCCCCGGCGTATCATGGAAATACGCAAAGCTCGCCCGCTCCACCAATTCCGCGTCCAAACCGGCGGCCAGGGCGAGGGCTTCATCAAGCCGTTCGCCGGTCAGGCGCCAGCGTACATAAAGCGTCTGCAGCCGCATCATCGCGAACGCACTGGACGGCTCGCCGTCCGCGTCGAAGGGCTGTTCGAGATAGGCATACATCGCGATCATGCAGTCCAGCGCTTCGGGGTCGCCGCGGTGCGCCGCCTGCCGTATCGGCTGCTCCGCGCCCTCTTGCAGTTCCGCGGGATGGTCAGGACACAGCGCCGCCCAGTCGCGATACGCCTTGGGCGCACTTTCAGAAACATCGTTGCATGCAGTCAGCCCCGCGCAGCATAGCGCGCAAGCAATTGAAACATAACAAGACTTTATCTTGTTGAGCAAAGTTATCCTCCCCCACTTGAACACAACTATATGCTTTGCAAAAATCACGAGAAAGGTATTTTTGATGAATCGGGCCCCACAATGTGAAAGCATTCAGCGCAATATCAGGCATTTCGCAGCGGAATTGAATGAATTAGGGCGAGAGCGATTGAGGTTGCGCGAAGAAGTCATGCGCATTGAAGGTGACTTGCGTGACTTGGGGATAGGGATATCCGAGCTAGAAGCGCTAGCCCAATTGCCAGATACTGGATCAGCTTTGGAAGAGGCCTTGCGCCGAAGGCAAGTCAACGCGGCTCTCAACCGGCTGCAGGCTGCCCTGATACGCGTCCGCCGCAATCCTGGAGTTATTGTTGATCTAACGATCGCTACAATACGAGCGATCGCGCAGCGTGAACTTCAACCTCTCTATCGCCTTAAAGCAGACAGAGTTCGCGATCTTACGCAAAGGCGTGATCGATTGAATTGGATTTCTTATAGGGTGCAGGAGCTAAATGGATTGATGGCGCAGTCGGCCGAAATTCAGCGCCAGCTGGAATGCGGTGCAACTGGCCGATAAGGCATTTTGATTTGTGATCATTACCCGCACACAAGCCGTCTGTGCCAAATTGTACAAACTCGATGGTGAACTTTCGCCGCCTCAACTCCCCCGCCGCGCCTCCACGATCGCAATCGCTGCACGGATGGCTTCGTCCTGGGTGAAGGCGCTGGTGTCGAGCTCGACCGCGTCATCGGCTTTCATCAGGGGCGCTTCGGTGCGGCTGGCGTCGCGGGCGTCGCGCTGGCGCAGCTGGCCGAGCACCTGGTCAAACCCGATCTGCTCGCCGCGATTGATCAGCTCGGCATGGCGCCGGCCGGCGCGCACTTCGGGGTCGGCGGTGACGAACAGCTTCACATGCGCGTCCGGCGCGATCACCGTGCCGATATCGCGCCCGTCCAGAACCGCGCCGCCGGGCTGGCGGGCGAAATCGCGCTGGAGTTTCAGCAGCGCGGCGCGCACGCCGGGATGGGCCGAGACGATGCTGGCGGCCACCCCTGCGCCCGCGCTGCGGATGCGGCTCTCGTCGATGGCTGCGATGTCCAGCGCCAGCGCAGCAGCTTCGGCGGCCTTGGCGTCCTCGGGCTGTGCGCCGGAATCGGTGACGGCCACAGCCACGGCGCGATAGAGCGTGCCGGTGTCCAGATGGGGCAGAGCGAAATGCGCAGCGAGCGCGCGGGCGATGGTGCCCTTGCCCGAAGCAAGCGGGCCGTCCACGGCGATGATCATGGCGTCAGGCCCCTCCCCGGGGCGGTCACGAGGCGAGCTTGTCCATCTCCGCATCGGAAATGTCGAAATTGGAGAACACCTCGCCCACATCATCGAGGTCTTCGAGCGCTTCCATCAGCTTCATCAGCGTGGCGGCCTTCTCGCCGTCCACCTCGATGAGGTTTTGCGGGCGCCAGATGATATTGGCTGATTTCGCTTCTCCGAAGACCGCCTGCAAGGCCGAGGAGACCTCGGCCAGATCCTCGCGGGCGCAATAGATGACATGCTCGCGCGCGGGCTCGCCGTCATCATCGGTCACGGCTTCCTGGATCACGTCCTCGGCGCCGGCCTCGATGGCCGCTTCCAGCATGGCTTCTTCATCGCCTACGCTGGCGGGAAAGCGGATCTCGCCGACCGGGTCGAACATGAAGGAGACCGAGCCGGTCTCGCCCAGATTGCCGCCATTCTTGGAGAAGGCCGCGCGCACTTCCGAGGCGGCGCGGTTGCGGTTGTCGGTGGCGGCCTCCACGATGATGCCGACCCCGCCCGGGCCGAAGCCCTCATAGCGGATCTCGAAATACTCCTCGACATCGCCGCCCTGGCCCTTCTTGATGGCCCGTTCGATATTGTCCTTGGGCATGGACTGGCCCTTGGCGTTGGCCACCGCCAGGCGCAGGCGCGGGTTCATGTCCGGATCGGGACCGCCCATTTTCGAGGCGATGGTGATCTCCTTGGACAGTTTGGAGAACAGCTTGGCGCGGGCCTTGTCCTGACGGCCCTTGCGATGCTGGATATTGGCCCATTTGGAATGGCCGGCCATGGATGCGCCTCCGGTGCCTGGATGCCATGCCCGGACAATGTGTCCGGTTGCGGAAGGCGCCTTCTAACCCATCCCCGCGCGCCCGGCAAAGGGGCTTGCGCCCTTGGCGCAGGGGCGGGGTTCATGGCAAGGAGAACCCTGTCTGTTTGAAGGCCCCGCCCCATGTCCGTCATCGCCGTCATTCCCGCCCGTTATGGCTCGACCCGGTTTCCCGGCAAGCCGCTGCACGAGATCGCCGGCGTGGCCATGGTCGAGCGCGTGCGCCGGCTCGCCGCCGCTGCGCCGTCGGTCAGCCGGGTGCTGGTGGCCACTGATGACGCGCGCATCGCAAACGCCGTGGCCGGGTTTGGCGGCGAGGCGGTGATGACGCCGGAAAGCTGCCGCAACGGCACCGAGCGGGTTTATGAGGCGGTCAAGGCTTTCGCCGGGCCGGAGGATGTGATTGTCAATCTGCAGGGAGATGCGCCGCTGACCCCGCCCTGGGTGATCGAGGCGGCCGCCGGCGCCATGGCCGCCGATCCGTCCCTGCAGCTGGCCACCCCCGCCGTGGCGCTGGACGAGACGGCGCTCGCACTGCTCCGCGCCGCCAAGGCGGCCGGCGAGGTGGGCGGGACCAGCGTGGTGTTCGATCACGCCATGAACGCGCTCTACTTCTCCAAGGCGATCATCCCCTTCCGGCGCGAGACGGATGCCGCGCGCATCTACAAGCATATCGGGCTTTACGCCTACCGCTTCGCAGCGCTGGAGCGGCTGGTGGGTCTGGAGCCCGGACCGCTGGAGCTGGCCGAGAGCCTGGAACAGCTGCGCGCGCTGGAAAACGGCATGCCGATCCGGGTGGTGCTCACCGATTATCGCGGGCGCACGCCCTGCTCGGTGGATTCCCCGCGCGATGCTGAAGTCGCCGCGCAGATCATTGCGGCAGAGGGCGAGCTGGTCTGATGCGCCTGATCCTGGCCCGGCACGGCAATACGTTCGAGGCGGGCGAGACCCCGGTCTGGGTCGGTGCGCGCGAGGATTATCCCCTCACCGCCAAGGGCGAGGACCAGTCGCGCGCCATCGGCGCGGCGCTGAAATTCGCCGCCATCCGCCCTGCCCGCCTGATCGCCGGGCCGCTCAGGCGCACGCGCGAAGGCGCGGTTCTGGCCGCCGCGGTGTGCGGGTTTGACGGCGATATCGAGATAGACGCGCGCCTGAAGGAGCTTGATTACGGGCTTTGGGGCGGGCGCAGCGACGCTGATATCGCGGCTGAGTGGGGCGCAGAGGCCATCGAGGCCTGGCGCGAGCGCTCCATCGTGCCTGAAGGCGCAGGCTGGAGCCCGTCCCCGGCTGAGGCCGCGGCCAACGCACGCGCCGTTCTGGAAGGCGTCATGGCCGATGCGCGCGGCGATGTTTTGCTGATCAGTTCCAACGGCATATTGCGCTATTTCCACGCTCTGATTGCAGGCGCCGGCGCGCCGCCGGAAGAGGCCAAGGTGAAGACCGGGCATATGGGCGCCGCCCGGCTGGTGGCCGGCGTCTGGCGGTTGATGTTCTGGAATCAGCCCCCGGAAGCCGCGCGCGAAGCGCTGGCGCCATGACCGCCTTCCCGCGCGCCATGGTCTGGGTGTTTGCGGTCTGTATCGCAAGCAGCGTGATCGCTGCAGGGGCAGGCGCGCTGGGCATGGCGACGACAGTGGGCGTGCTGGGCCTGGCGGCTGCGCCTTTCATCGCCCGGCCGGCCTGGCGGGCGGTGCGCGCTGCGCCGCTGGTCCCGGCGCTGGCGGCGGCGGCCATCGCCTGGTTTGCGCTCAGCCATATCTGGTCGGCCTCCACGCGGCCCGATGAGGTCTACAAGCTGCTTTTGCTGGCGCCGGTCTATGTCATGGCCGCCTATGCCTGCTGGCGCGCCGATGACGCCATGGCGGCCCGGCTGGCGCCGTGGATCGCCGGCGGGACCGGCCTGCTGGCGCTCTGGTTCTCCATGGAGGCGCTGCTGGGCATGCCGGTCTCGATCCAGTCCAAGGACTGGTTCCATGATGTCACCGCCTACGAAGAAGCGCGCTCCATCGCCATGCGCCGGCTGTCGCGCGGGGCGACCCATTTCCTCATGCTCGCCGCGCCTGCCGCCCTGTGGCTGTGGATGCGTGGCGGACGCTTCAGCCGCGCGGGCGCGCTGGGCCTTCTGGCCGCCAGCGTGATCGCGGCGTCGGCCTTCGCGGTGGCCGCCAATGTGGTGGCGCTGACCCTGGCGCTCTGCGTCATGGCCGCCGCCCTGAAATGGCCGCGCCTGACCTTGCAGGGCGCGCTCATCGCAACAGCGGTCTTTATCCTGGCCTCGCCTGTGATCATGGGCGCGCTGCTGGCGCTGATCCCCGACAGTCTCGCCGAACGCCTGCCGCTGACCTGGCACTGGCGGATGGAAATCTGGGCCTTCGCGCTGGAGCGCATCGCCGAGCGGCCCGTGACCGGTCATGGCCTGGATTCCGGGCGGGTGATGAGCGATCTGGTCATGCTGCGCGGCATGGAGATCGAGCGCATGCCGATCCACGCCCACAATGCCGGGCTTCATATCTGGATGGAGACCGGGCTCATCGGCGCCGTCCTGGCCGCTGCGGCCCTTCTGGGTCTGGCGCGCGCGGCCGGCCGGGCGGCGCTGACCGCGCTGCAATGTGCGGCCATCGCCAGCGCTTTCACGGTGATGACGGTGAGCGTGATGCTGGGTTATGGCCCCTGGCAGGAATGGAACCAGGCCGCCCTAGCCCTGTCGGCGGGCGCGGCGTTTTTGCTGCTGCGCCAGAAAGCGTGAGGATTCAGGCGTCATCCATATCGATATGGCGCGCGGCCATCACCTGAAGATCAGGGCTGCGGGCCAGTGAATCACGGATGGCGGCGCGCCATTTCGGCCCGGTCCGCCAGGCCGTGTCCAGAGCTGCGGCAAGCTCCTGCGGCCGTGTTTCCTCCAGCGCTTCCATCAGGGCGCGCGCCTGAGCCAGATCCTTGCGCGCCTTGGCGCGTTGATGAGCTGGCCGGCGGCTTGCCACGATCAGCTTGTGGACGGCGAAACGCTCGGGCCGGGGTATGCGCACCAGCACGCCCGCCCGATACAGGCCGACAGCCGGGATCGGATCAGCGATCAGGAAGTTGAGAAAGTGCAGGGACTGGGCCCTGACACCCAGGCTCGGCAGGGCGCGCACGCCTTCCTCATCATCAAAGCTGGGGGTGAGGAAATCGATCGGCGTGCCGCCGCCGCGCGCCGCCCAGCGCGCACCGTCCTGACCGGGCTCAAGCCCGGGGACAGGCTTCAGCCCTAGGGGCTTCAGGGCTTCGGCCAGATCGGGATCGGGCTTGTCTTCAATGACCATCGCCAACCGCTCGAAGGCGGCGATGTCGATGTCCTCGGTCATGGGCACGGCGCGCCCGCTGACCCACATGCCCAGCTCGGCGGCATAGAGGGCGAAAGCATGCGTTCCGATCAACGTCCCGCCCAGCCGGAACACGCCCGCCCGGGCCAGCGCAGAGAGCACCTTGCCGCTTTGCATGTCCAGCGTGGGCAGGCCTGCAGCGCGCAGCTGGGCTATCATGGTCCCGCAGCGGGCTTCAAAGGCGGCGCGATCCTCGCGGCTGGACTGGAGCGCTTCAATGCGGCGCCGGACATCGTCTGTATCCGGGCCGATATAGCGGGTGCGCACATGGCCGTTGATGCGCATATTGGCGTACCAGTAGCGCTTGCCATCCACTTCCCGGACAAATGGCGCGCCCTCGACGGGCGCCTCGGGCTGCATCAGCCAGGCGTCGAGCAGGTCCTGATAAATCGTATGGACGGCCAGAGGGACAGCTTCGATCATGACTTACACTACCAAAATTATTTTTGTAGTGTAAGCGCCTTCGCGCCCGGCCCTACGCCGTGATGGCGCGGGCGCGGATGGTGCCGTCTATGGCGCGGATGATGTCCAGGAAGCCGGACGGGAGCGCGCCCTCCAGGTCGGCGATGGCGTAGCCGATCTCGCCCTCTGTGCGCAGGAACTGGGCGGCGACATTGAGCCCGGCCTGTTCAGACGCGTCATTGAGTTTTCTCAAATAGCCCGGGCGGTTGAGATGCGGCGCCAGGATGCGCGTGCGCCCCGGCTGCAGCGGGCCGGCGTCCACCTGGGGGAAGTTCACCGCGTGGGAGGTGGATCCTTCATAGAGGAATTTGGCCAGCTTGGTGGCCGCATCCAGCCCGATCGCCGCCTGGGCCTCCAGGGTCGACCCGCCGATATGCGGGGTGAGGATCACATTGGGGCAGCCGATGAGCGGGCTTTCAAAGCGCTCGTCCTTGCCCTTGGGCTCCACCGGGAACACGTCCACCGCCGCGCCCGCCAGATGGCCCGAACGCAAGGCGGCGGCCAGCGCATCCACATCCACCAGATCGCCCCGCGCCTGATTGATCAGGAACGCGCCCGGCTTCATGGCGGCGATGCGCGAGGCGTCCATCAGATTGCGGGTGCGCGCCGTGGACGGCACGTGCAAAGTGACCACGTCGCTCTCGGCGATCAGCGCGTCCAGGCTCTCCATGGGCCGGGCGTTGCCGTGGGCCAGCTTGGGCTCGATATCGTAAAAATAGACGTGCATGCCCAGCGCCGAGGCGATCACCGACAGCTGCGCGCCGATATTGCCGTAGCCCACAATGCCGAGCTTTTTCTTGCGCACTTCATTGCTGCCCTCGGCGCTTTTGAGCCATTCGCCCCGGTCGATGGCGGTCATCTTTTCGGGCACGCGGCGCATCAGCATGATGATGCTGGCGATGGCCAGCTCGGCCACCGAACGGGTGTTGGCGAAGGGTGCGTTGAACACCGGCACGCCGCGCGTGGCGGCGGCGGAGAGGTCGACCTGATTGGTGCCGATGCAAAAGCACCCCACGGCCAGAAGATCAGGGGCTACGTCCAGCAGGGCGGCGTCCACCTGGGTGCGCGAGCGAATGCCCAGCAGCTTCGCCTTGGCCGCTTCGGCGCGCAGGGTCTCCGGCGCCGGCGAGCCGGGCAGTCGCCGGATAGAGACCGGCCCCAGCTGGCTGAGGGCGGCGTCGGCGTCGGGATGGACGTTTTCGACCAGTAAGGCGTCAGGCTGGGTTTCGGTCATGGGGCTCGCTCGTGCTCGGACTGTGCTGCGCTGCACACAATGGCCCAGGCCCGGACAATTGCAAGCCGCCGGGATGATTGCGCTCCGGGCGCCGTCAGCGCCTGCGCCGCTTGGAGCGCGGGCGCCGGCCCGGCTTGGCGTTGCGCGTGGAGAACACCACCACGAACCAGAACGCGGCGGCGAACGCGATGCCGGCCAGGAAGCCCTGCACCCAGCCGCCCAGAACCACCCACATGATGAGGCCCATGAACACGGCCAGCGCCACGATCATGGTGATGATATTGGCCGGCGGCAGCCAGCCGGGGCGCGCCTTTTTCATTGCACGGCGTCCCGGTAGAGGATGGCGGTCATGGTCCGGGTGGAGATGAAGCCCCAGCTCCAGTCCTCATCGAATTCAGCCAGCGGATTGGCGTCCTGCACCGCCTCCAGCGACAGGTCCTGAGCGGCCAGCGCCGCAACAGCCTCTTGCGCTGCGCTTAGCATGGCGATGCTGGCCAGCACGTCGGCGCGAGCAGACAGCGGCCCGTGGCCGGGGATGATGCGCGTATCCGGCCCGGCGGCGTCAGCAATGGCCTGCATGCCCGCGATCATGCCTGCAACCGTGCCGCCATTATCCAGATCGATGAAGGGATACAGGCCCGAGAACAGAAGATCGCCGGTATGGATCACATCGGCTTCTTCAAAATGAACCCACAGATCGCCGTCGGTGTGGGCGTCGGGCGCGTGGTGGATGCGCGCGGTATGGCCGTTGAGCGTGATCACCGCGCCTTCACTGACGCCCACCACCGGCAGGAAGGGGCCGTCCAGCGGATCGGGCGTGTTGCCGGTCACGGCGTTGGGCGAGGGCGATTGCAGGCGCCCGCGCACGGACGGGTGGGCCATGATCAGCGCGCCGCGTTCAGCAAAATACGCATTGCCCAGCACATGGTCGCCATGCAGGTGCGTGTTGAGCACAAGGCGCACCTCCGCCCCGTCCGAAACGGCTTTCTGCGCCTCGTCCAGACCCGGCGCGAGATGGGCCATCTGGGTGTCGATCATCCACACCCCGTCCGGTCCGGCGCTGACGCCCACATTGCCCGCCACATGGGTGGCCAGCATGTAGAGCCCGCCGCCCAGATCGGTGGTCTCCACCGGCGGCGCCTCCTGGGCGTGGGCGGGCAGGGTGCAGCAAAAGGCGGCGGCGAGCGCCCTGGCGCGCAAGGTCATGACCGGTCCTCCTCAAGATTATCGTTTCTCCGGCCAAGGATGGGACGCCGGGCGCCCGGCGTCCAGTGCCCGCGCCACCGCCCGGCGCGCCGGTTCAGTTATCGAAGGGATCGATCTCGACGATGATGTCCACGATCTCGCCGTCCGCGCTGTCCATCTCCCGGCGCGCCTGGGCGAGGGCGCCGCGCGGGGTTTGCAGATGGTCGAACAGGAAGAACACGATGCGCGTGGCCACATGCGCCCATTGCCGGTCGGTTGCGATATTATGTCCGCCATTGTGCGGGATATAGCTGTGCTCCACCCGCGCGGCCTTCAGGGCGCGCTCCATGATCCGGCTTTGCTCCACCGGGACCACGCCGTCCCGGCGCCCATGAAGCAGCAGCACGGGCGCCTGGATTTCGCGGGCGCGCCGGGCCGGTGAGTAGGCGATCAGCTGGTCCATCGCGGTGTTCGGATCGCCCATGGCGCGGCGGGCATAGTCGAACACTTCACCGCCCTCGTCTTCCAGCCAGCCGAGCAGATCAGGCAGGTCCGAAGGCGCTGCGCCTGCGATCACACAGCGATATAGGCCGGGTTCCAGAACGGCCTGCATCAGGGCGGAATATCCGCCAAAGCTCCAGCCCACCGCGCACACCCGGTCCGGGTCGACCAGGCCGCGCTCGAGAAGATCGCGCACCCCGTCTGTGATATCGGACTGGATCAGCCCGCCCCACTGGCCATAGCCCGCTTCGGCGAAGGCCCGGCCGAAGCCGTGAGAGCCGCGAAATTGCGGCTGGAACACCAGATAGCCCTGGGCGGCGATCAGCTGGGCGAGCCGGTCGAAATCATGATGGTCGCGCGCTTCCGGCCCACCATGGGGCAGCACAACCAGCGGCGGGGGATCGCCTGCGGGGGTTTGGGGCCAGGTGAGATAGCCGAACAACCCGGTCCCGTCGCGCGCGCCGTAGTCATGTACGCTCACCCGGGCCAGGGCGCGTCTGGCGAGCAGGGGCTGGCGGTCGCCGATCGGCCAGATCTGGGAGGCGTCCATGTCATAGAGATAGAACACGCCCGGTTCACCCGGGCCGGTCACCTTGATCAGCACGCGCTCGCCCACGCGCTGGACGGGAAAGGCGAGCGTGTCCTCACCAAAAAATGCGGCCAGGGCCGGCAGGTGGGCGTTGATATCCTCATCGAACATCATCAGCCGCCGGCGGGTATCCGACCAGGTCACGCCCAGCGCGGTCAAGGTCAGCGGATCAACGATCACGCCGCTGACATCATACTCGGGATGGGAAAAAGCCGCTCCCGCCAGTTCGCGCGTGGAGAAGGCGTACCGGTAGAGCCCTGTGGTGCCGGTCTCTGGATTGTTCCAGTAGACCAGAGCCTCGTCATGAACGTCTGACCGGGCCGTCCATTCGTAATCGCGCTGCAGGCGCTGGAACTCGTTGACCGGCACGCGCTGGGCGGTGCGCCAGCGCCGCGTGCCGGGCGCGCGCACAAGGATGCGCAGGTCCTGGCCGTAACCGGCCAGGTCCCAGCGCATGGTCGCCTCGCCTGCCGCATTGGTGAAGAAGGCGATTGTGGCTTCTGACCCGCTGACAGCCACGCGCGCGCGTCCCGTCTCGATATTCACCCGGTAGAGATTGAGCGAGCCGGCCGAGCTGCGCGCCGGCAGAAGGACATGGTCGGGATCATGGAGCAGAAAATCAGACACCTGATCCAGGCGCGTGTTGAACAGGTGATTGAACTGGCGGCTTGAGAAATCGAACAGCATGACCGGGTCCTGGCCGTCCCGGCGCACGGACATGATCTGGCTGCGGCGAATTTCGGTTATGCGGGTGCGCGTGCCGTCGCTGCGCACCGCCTGAAATCCAGCGCCGCGCACTTGCGCCATAAGCTCCAGCCCCAGAAGCACGCGTTCATTATTGCCCCAGGCCGCCCACCGCACCGTCATGTCCGGCAGGGGCAGGCGCGTTGCGCGCGGCTCGCCAGGATCAGTCAGGTCAATGATGACAATCTGATTGGGCGTTCCGGCGGGATCGGCCGGCTGGGGTTCGCGCACGAACAGCAAGGACCGCCCGTCCGGGGATAATTGCGGATTCTCCATCGCTGCAGGGGCGGTGAAGTCCGTGATCGCAGGCGGGCGCGGCTGGCCAGCCGCCGGGCCGGCGGCCATCAGCCATGCCAGAAGGACGCCGGCGAGCAGGCCTGCGCCTGTGATAATGCGCCAGCGGCGCGTGCGCCTTGCAAAGGCTGCTGCGCGCATATGCCCCTCCCTCAGCCGCAGAACATTCTGGCCTTAGGCGAGTGTGCGCCCCCTTGCACGTTGTGGCAAGTGCGGCCGGACTGGCAGGGGCTTCATGCTTAACCGGAATTTCACCGGCGCGGCCCGACTCTCGGCGTCATGCGCGCCCTTCGTATCCTGACCGTGATCGCCGTTCTGCTTGTCCCGTCTGCGCCCGCGCTGGCGCAGGGATGCGAGACGTTTTCCGGCCTGCCCACGCCGCGCTTCGTCACGCTCAAGAGCGGTGATGTGGTGGGCCGCGCCGGGCCGTCGCGCGATCATCCCGCCCGCTGGCGATATCAGCGCGCGGGCCTGCCCGTTCTGATCATCGCCGAGACCCCGCTCTGGCGCCGGGTGGAGGACCCGGACGGGGAACAGGTGTGGATGCTTCATTCCCTCCTGTCTGGCCGGCGGGCGGTATATGCGCGCGCGCAGACCGATCTCATGGCCCGCGCCGATGACGAAGCGAACCTGATCGCGCGCATCGAGCCGGGCGCCATTTTATGGCTGGAGCGCTGCCGGGCCGGCTGGTGCCGGCTGAGTGCGGACGGGCGGCGCGGCTGGGCGCGTGCAGATGCGTTCTGGGGCGTCTATGCCGATGAGGCCGGCGCCAGCCCTGCGCTTGAGGGCGCGCAAAACCCGTGCTACCGCTCGCTCCCGGAGCCAGCGCCGCTGGCCGCGCAGGCGCCCGATAGCGCCTCCGGTCCGGCCCGCTGATCAGATCAGTCCCGCGCCGCGCAGCGCTTTGACCTGCACGCCGCCCGAACCGGTGAGGGCTTCAGTCCCCGCCGCCCTGAGGACCCATGACCGCCCAACGCAACAGCTATGACTATGACGCCCTGATCGCCTGCGGCCGCGGCGAGCTTTTCGGCCCCGGCAACGCCCAGCTGCCCCTGCCGCCCATGCTGATGTTCGACCGCATCACCCGCATCGCCGCCGAGGGCGGCGCGCACGGCAAGGGCGAGGTGATCGCCGAACTCGATGTCAAACCGGACCTGTGGTTCTACGCGTGCCATTTCCAGAATGATCCGGTCATGCCCGGCTGCCTGGGACTGGACGCCATGTGGCAGCTTGTGGGATTCTTCCTGGGCTGGACAGGCGCGCCCGGGCGCGGACGCGCGCTGGGCGTGGGCGAGGTGAAATTCACAGGCCAGGTGCCGCCGAGCGTGAAGAATGTGCGCTACATCATTGATCTCAAGCGGGTCATCAACCGCAAGCTTGTCCTGGGCATCGCCGACGGGCGCGTGGAGGCGGACGGCCAGCTGATCTATGTGGCCAATGATCTGCGCGTCGGCCTGTTCAAACCTGAAGACCTCAATAGCGGAGCCGCCCAATGAGACGCGTCGTCGTCACCGGTATCGGGATCGTGTCCTCCATCGGCGACAATGCCGAGGAGGTCGCCGCCGCGCTGAAAGCCGGCCGCAGCGGCGTGGGGCCTGCGCCCGAATACGCCGAGCTGGGCTTCAAGTGCCAGGTGCACGCACGGCCCAAGGCCAATCCTGCCGAGCATGTGGACAAACGCGCCTGGCGCTTCATGGGTGAAGGTTCGGGCTGGACGTATATGGCCATGGAACAGGCCATCGCGGACGCCGGCCTGACGCCCGAAGAGGTGTCCCACGAGCGCACCGGCCTGATCATCGGAAGTGGCGGGCCCAGCGTTGAGGCCATTGTCGCCGCCGCCGACATCACCCGTGAAAAAGGCACGCGGCGCATCGGGCCGTTCGCCGTGCCCAAGGCGATGTGTTCGACCGGCTCGGCGACACTGGCCACCCCGTTCAAGATCAAGGGGCTGAACTATTCCATCAGCTCGGCCTGCACCACCTCGCTGCATTGCATCGGCGCTGCGGCCGAACAGATCCAGTTCGGCAAGCAGGACGTGATGTTCGCCGGTGGCGGCGAGGAGCTGCACTGGGCGCTGTCCAATCTGTTCGACGCCATGGGCGCCATGAGCGCGGGCTATAACGACACGCCCCAGAAGGCCTCGCGCGCGTTCGACAAGGACCGCGACGGCTTCGTCATCGCCGGCGGCGCAGGCGTTGTGGTGCTCGAAGACTATGAGCGCGCAAAGGCGCGCGGCGCCACGATCTGGGCCGAAGTGCTGGGCTATGGCGCCACCTCGGACGGCCATGACATGGTCCAGCCGTCGGGCGAAGGCGCGGCGCGCTGCATGCGCATGGCGCTGGAGCAGGCCAAAGGCCGTTCCATCGACTATATCAACCCCCACGCCACCTCCACGCCCGTGGGCGACATCAAGGAGGCCGAGGCGCTGCGCACGGTGTTCGGCAAATCCATTCCGGCCCTGTCAGGCACCAAGTCCATGTCCGGCCACTCGCTGGGCGCGGCGGGCGTGCAGGAGGCGATCTACTGCCTCCTGATGATGAAGCACGGCTTCATCGCCCCCTCCATCAATGTGGAGACCATTGATCCCGAACTGGCGGACCTGCCGGTGGTGACCCAGACCCGCGAAACCGGACTGAACACCATCCTGTCCAACTCCTTTGGCTTCGGCGGCACCAACGGCACCCTGATCATGGGCACGCCCGATTAGAAACGCCCCAACCCCTCCCTTTTCTGGCCGCATTGTCTGGTGCACCCTTGCGCGCAGGTCCAGGACAGGGAGCGGGACATGGGTATGCGGATGAGTATGGCGCTGGCCGGCGTGCTGGCGATCGGGCTGCTGGCCGGGTGCGACGGCGCAGAGGAGCGCCACGAGGTCAATTACGCAGACAGCGAGGCGGTCACAGCTTCGGGTGCGCGCATGGCGTCTGCGCCGCCGCCGCCCATGATGGCCGAGTCAGCGGGGCGCAGCAGCGATGCTTCCGCGCCCGAGCCGGCGCCGGGTGAACCGGCGGCCTATCTCGCCTACCGGTATGACTACACGGTGCGTCTGCCCGGCGCGGCTCTGGCCGATCTGCACGGCGCCCATGTGGCCGCGTGCGAGGCGGCGGGGCTCAATCAGTGCCAGGTGGTCCACGCCTCCACCCAGAACGCCGGGACGGAAAATGCCCGCGCAAACCTGCGCCTGCGCGCCGCGCCGGCCTGGATTGCGGGCTTCCGCGAAGGACTGGCCGGCGAGCTGGAGAGCGCGGGCGGTTCGGTGATCTCAGAGCAGACCGGGGTGGAGGATCTCACCACCCAGATCGTGGACGGCGAGGCGCGCCTGCGCGCGCGCGTCGCCCTGCGCGACCGGCTGCAGGCCATGCTCGAACAGCGCGAGGCGCGTCTGGAAGAGCTGATCCAGGTCGAGCGCGAGCTGGCGCGGGTCCAGGCCGATATTGAATCGCGTGAAAGCGTGATCGCGGCCCTGCGCCTGCGGGTGTCCATGTCGGAGCTGGGCGTGAGCTATCAGCCCCAGCTGACCCCGGTCTCGCGCTCAAATTTCGATCCGGTGAGCGAGGCGATCGAGTCCATGAGCCGGACCTTCGCCGAATCCCTGGGCGCGCTGATCAGCTTCCTGGCCGGACTCCTGCCCTGGCTGGTGCTGATCATCCCCGGCGCCTGGCTGATCCGGCGCTGGGTGCGCAAGGGACTGGAGCGCCGCCGCGCCCGCAAGGCGGGCGAAACGGGCTGATTAAATGGGCGCGTGGCTGGCGGGCTCAGGCCCGCAGGCGCGCGCCCGCTTTCTCCGCCGCGGTGATGATGGCTTTCGACGCGGCCTCGATTTCGGCCTCGGTGAGGGTCTTGTCTGCGGGCTGCAGCGTCACTTCCAGGGCGAGGCTGACATGGCCTTCGGGCACGCCCGCGCCCTGATAGCGGTCAAATAGCGCCACATCGGCGATCAGCGCCTTGTCTGCCCCGCGCACCGCGCGCATCAGCTCGCCCGCGCTGAGCGTCTCCGGGACCAGGAAGGCGAAGTCGCGGCGCACCGGCATCAGATCTGACAGGGCCAGCGCCGGGCGGGCCTTGAGGGCTTTCTTGCGCGGCGCCGGGATGGCGTCCAGCGTGATCTCGAAGGCCAGAACCCGGCCCTCCACGTCCAGCGCCTTGAGCACGCGCGGGTGAAGCTCGCCGAACTCGGCGATCAGATTGCGGCCAAGACGCAAGGCGCCCGACCGGCCCGGATGCCACCAGTCATGGGTGTCCGTGCTGACCTGCAGATTGTCCACCGGCGCGTCCGCTGCGGCCAGCGCGGCGAGCGCATCAGCCTTGATGTCGAACACGTCCGGCGCGCCCGCGCCGCGCCAGTCGCGCGCCGCGATGACCCGGCGGGCCGCGGCCACGACCGTGCGCTGGCCGTCGGGCTGATCATTGAGATAGACCGGCCCGGCCTCGAAGAAGCGCGGATCGGTGAGCCCTCTGCGCGCATTGGCTTCCAGCGCGGTGATCAGATGGACAAGCGCGCTGGGGCGCATCACGTCCAGCTTGGAGCTGATCGGATTGGCCAGCGTCAGGCCCGGCCCGGCTCCGCCGAACAGGGCCGCTTCGCTGTGGTGGCAGAAGGACCAGGTCACCGCCTCCTGATAGCCGCGCTGGGCCACAGCCCGGCGGCTGGCGCGCACCCGGTTTTGCAACACGGTGGCCGGCGCCTCCAAGCGCCCGTCAGGGCGGGCAAGCCGGGTGGCGGGCAGCTGGTCATAGCCCTCGATGCGGGCGATCTCCTCGATCAGGTCCGCGCCCTCATGACAATCACGCCGCCAGCTGGGCAGGGCGACCGTCCACACATCGCCGCGCGTCACGGCGAAGCCCAGCGCGGTGAGGATGGCCTCGATGCGGTCCGAAGGCAGGTCCAGGCCCAAGAGCTTCTTCACCCGCGCCGGATCAAAGGCGATGTCCGGCAGGCGCGCCGGCGCCTCGCCCGCCACCGTGACCTCGCTGGGTTCGCCGCCGCCATATTCGATGATCAGCGCGGTGGCGAGCTCCAGCCCGTCCATCACGCTTTCCGGGTCCACGCCGCGCTCGAAGCGGTATTTGGCGTCGCTGTCGATGCCGGTCTCCCGGCCCGTGACGCGGGTGATAGCCGGATCAAACCAGGCGCTCTCGAGGAACACGTCCGTCGTGGCGTCCGTGCAGCCCGAATATTCCCCGCCCATGACGCCGCCCAGGCCAAGGCAGCGCTCATCGTCCGCGATCACGCAGTGATGGGAGGCGGGCTGATACTCGCGCCCGTCCAGCGCCTCGAACGTATCGCCCTCGCCCGCCCCGCGCCGCGCCCGGATCACCTTGCCGATTTTGGCCAGATCATAGGCATGGAGCGGGCGCGCGCGGTCGTAGGAGACGAAATTGGTCACATCGGCCAACAGATTGATCGGGCGCAGGCCCACGGATTTGAGCCAGCGCTGCAGCCAGTCCGGCGAGGCGCCGTTCTTGACGCCCTTGATCACCCGTCCGGCGAACACCGGGCAGGCTTCAGGCCATTCCGTTTCGATGCGGACAGGGCAGGGGTAAAGCCCCGCCACGGGCGCGATGGCTTCATCCCTGAACACGCCCGCCCCGGCGGCGGCGAGATCGCGCGCAATGCCGTGCACGCCCAGCCAGTCGGGCCGGTTGGGGGTGACCTCGAAATCGATCACCGGATCATTGAGGCCCAGCGCCTGCGCTGCGGGCGTGCCCACCGGCCAGTCGCCCTCAAGGTCGGCGATGCCGTCATGATCCTCGCCGGCTTCCAGCTCCTTGGTCGAGCACAGCATGCCGTGGCTCTCCACGCCGCGGATCTTGCGCGGCTTGGCGTCCAGCGAAAAATCCAGGCCCGGGATATACGCGCCCAGCGGGGCGTAGATGGCGGTCATGCCGGCGCGCGCATTGGGCGCCCCGCACACGATCTGCTTGACGCCGTCCTTCGTCTCCACCGTGCAAACGCGCAGCTTGTCCGCATCCGGGTGCGGCTCGGCGGCGATGACGCGCGCGGTGGTGAAGGGGGACAGGCGCGCCGCCGGGTCGTCCACATGCTCGATCTCAAGCCCGGCCATGGTCATGGCGTCGGTCAGGGCCGGGATGGAGAGATCGGTGTCCAGATGGCGTTTGAGCCAGGAGAGGGTGAATTTCATCGCGTGTGCGTCCGGGTCAATCAGCTAAGGCCAGTGGCCAGATTGGCTTGCAAGAGCGGGCTGAAGCCGTAATGGGCGAGCCAGCGCGCGTCGGGCTCGAAGAAGGGGCGCAGGTCCGGCATGCCGTATTTGAGCATGGCGAGGCGATCCACCCCCATGCCGAAGGCGAAGCCCTGATACTCCTCCGGGTCCAGGCCGCAGGCGCGGATCACATTGGGATGGACCATGCCGCAGCCGAGGATCTCCATCCATTTATCGCCCGAGCCCACCTTCACCGCATCGCCCACACGCTCATAGCGCACGTCCATCTCGGCGCTGGGCTCGGTGAAGGGGAAGTGGTGCGGGCGAAGGCGCGCCTCCACCTCGTCGGTCTCGAAGAAGGCGGACAGGAAATCGATCAGGCAGCCTTTCAGGTGGCCCATATGGGTCTCGCGGTCGATCACCAGCCCTTCCACCTGATGGAACATGGGCGTATGGGTCTGGTCCCAGTCACACCGGTAGACCCGGCCCGGCGCGATGATGCGCACGGGCGGCTTGGACCCCATCAGCGTGCGGATCTGCACCGGCGAGGTATGGGTGCGCAGGAGTTTGGCGATGCCGCCCTCGTCGGGCGTCATGAAAAACGTGTCGTGCATGTCGCGCGCCGGGTGGCCGGCGGGGAAGTTGAGGGCGGTGAAATTATGGAAGTCGTCCTCCACGTCCGGGCCTTCGGCCACGGCGAAGCCCATATCGGCGAAAATGGCCGCCAGCTCCTCCATCACCTGGGAGACCGGATGCAGGCTGCCCGCCGGTTCGCGCCGGGCCGGCAGGCTCACATCGACACGCTCGGACGCCAGCGCGGCGTTGAGGGCGGCGTCTTCCAGCGCGGATTTGCGCGCATCCAGCGCCGCGCCCAGCCGGTCGCGCAGGCCGTTGAGGGCCGGGCCCATCACCTGGCGCTCCTCAGGGCTCATACCGCCCAGCGCACGCATTTTCAGCGACACCTCGCCCTTCTTGCCCAGAGCCGCGACGCGGATGTCGTCAAGGGCTTTCAGGTCGGCGGCGGCGGCGATGTCAGCCGTGAAGCGCGCTTCAAGCGCGTCGAGTTCGGCGGTCTGGCTCATGGGTGCATTCCGGTCGGGTGAGTTTGACGTGGGCGGTGTCTAGCGTGTTTTGCCGCGAAGGGGCGCCCGGTTTGTGCGTTGCGGCGCGTCCAGACGCAAACGCCCGCCTGGCGGGGCCAGGCGGGCGCTGAAATCCAGGTGTGAGAGCGGTGAGCTCTTACGCCAGCGCCTGCTTGGCCTGCTCGGCCAGCGAGGTAAACGCTTCGGGCTCGTGGATCGCGATGTCGGACAGCACCTTGCGGTCCAGCTCGATGCCGGCCTTGTTCAGGCCGTTCATGAAGCTGGCGTAGGTCAGGCCATTGAGGCGTGCAGCCGCGTTGATGCGCTGGATCCAGAGGGCGCGGAACACGCGCTTCTTGGCGCGGCGGTCGCGATAGGCGTACTGGTTGGCCTTTTCGACGGCCTGACGGGCGACGCGAATGGTGTTCTTGCGGCGGCCATAATAGCCTTTGGCCTGATCAAGAACTTTTTTTCTCCGGGCATGACGGGCCGGACCGGTGGAAACGCGGGCCATGGGATGATCTCCTTGACGGCTCTGATCTGGTGGGGTCCGGACCGCTTAGCGGTTGTACGGAAAATACGAGCGCTTGACGATCTTCGCGTCCGGCGCCGAAAGGGCGACGGTGCCGCGTTTCTGGCGGATCTGTTTCGGGGTCCGCTTGATCATGCCGTGGCGCTTGCCAGACTGAGCGGCCAGGACCTTGCCCGTGGCCGTGACCTTGAAGCGCTTCTTGGCGCCGCTTTTGGTCTTCATCTTCGACATTTCGCTCTCCTTCAAACATTCAGGCGCTTATCAGCGCTGGACGCGGTCTGCGGCCGCCCGGCATGTCGATGGGGCCGGGTGGGCCTGATTTATTGGAGCGCGGGTTATACGCGCGCCAGCCCGAAATGCAAGGGCCGGCGCGCATGGCCGCGGGCAGGCGCTACTGGCTGTACATTTCCGAAATTTGCAGCTGGGCCGAGGGCAGGCGTCCCGAGCGGTATGTGCCGACCCAGATATCGTACTGGCCGGACATGGGTTCGTCGAAGCGCAGCGAGGCGTTGAAGCCCTCGCCGCCATCATCATCGCAATACCGCGAGCCGTCCGGGCCGTTGATCACCAGCGTGGTGTCGGCCTGGGCGTTGGTGGAGATGATGAGCGGCCAGCTGCCGGCGGCGTATTCGAGACGCACGTCCGGCGCGTCGGCGATGTAGCCGTCGCACTGGCGGGAGATATTGCGCGCCGGGAGCGGACCGCCCGCTTGAAGATTGACAATATGGGGGTCGGGCGTGAAGCCGGAGGACAGGTTCACCTCCCCATAGGCCGGATCCAGCCTGTAATCCTGGGCTGCGACCAGGCCGGTCAGCGTTATGGCGGAGATGGCCGCCAAGGCAAACATGCCGATCATTGGACTATCTGATTATCCCTTTTGGATCGCCGGCCCCGTCAATGCAGAGCGGCCAGAAACGGAAAGCCCGGGCGCGCGTGTCCGGCATGAGCAACGGGCTGGCGCCAAGTTTCCAACGTAACGCCAATACGTTACGATTTTTATGCCGGTGACGCCAGGGAAATCCCGCCCCGGCTTCAGCCGCCGCCCTCCATCTCCTCGCGCAGCATTTCCAGCTCCAGCCAGCGGTCTTCCTTAGCGGCGCGCTCATCGCTGAGGCCCGCCAGCTCGGCGCTGGCGGCGTTGAAACGGGCCGGATCGCGGGTGAACAGGGCCGGGTCGGCCAGCTCGGCCTCCAGCGCTGCGATGCGTTCACCCAGCGCCTCGATCTCGCCGGGCAGGGTTTCCAGAGCATGCTTGTCCTTGAAGGACAGCTTGGCGCGGCCTTGGGGCCGTTCCGGCGCGCGGGCCGGGGGGCTGGCGGATTTGTCCTGGCGCGCGGGCGCCTCGCCTTTGCGCGCCGCCACGCCCGCTCCGCGCTGGGCGGTCATGTCGCTATAGCCGCCCGCATAGAGCCGCCACACGCCATCGCTTTCATAGGCGAGCGTGGCGGTGGCGGTGCGGTCGATGAAATCGCGGTCATGGCTGACCAGGATAACCGTTCCGGCATAGTCCGCGATCAGCCCTTCCAACAGGTCGAGGGTTTCCAGATCGAGATCATTGGTCGGCTCGTCCAGCACCAGAAGATTGGACGGCAGGGCCAGGGCGCGCGCCAGCATCAGCCTCGCCCGCTCACCGCCCGACAGCGCCCGGACCGGCGTGCGCGCCTGTTCGGGCTGGAACAGGAAGTCCTTCATATAGGCGGCCACATGCTTGACCGATCCGCCCACCTCCACGCGCTCGCCGCCGCCCGGCGCGATGGCTTCGGCCACGCTCCATTCGGGCTTCAGGGCCGCGCGATTCTGGTCCAGCGCCGCGATGTCGAGATTGGCGCCCAGGCGCACTGCGCCCTCAGCCGGCGTCAGCTGGCCGGTCAAGAGCCGGATCAGCGTGGTCTTGCCCGCCCCGTTGGGTCCGATCAGGGCCAGGCGGTCGCCGCGCGCAATGCGCAGGGACAAATCCTTCGCGATCACCCGCTCGCCAAAGCTATGGGTGAGGCCTTCAGCCTCAATCACCAGCTTGCCCGAGCGTTCGGCTTCGCTCAGCGCCATGGCGGCTGCGCCCTGGGGGCCGCGCCAGGCTTTCAGCTGGGCCTTCATGTCCTGCAGCTCGCCCACCCGGCGCATATTGCGCGTGCGCCTGGCCGTGACGCCATAGCGCATCCAGTGCTCTTCGCGCTCGATCTGTCGGGCGAGCTTGTGGCGCTCGGCTTCTTCCGCGGCGAACACCTCGTCGCGCCAGGCCTCGAACCGGGAAAAGCCCTTGTCCAGCCGGCGCGTAATTCCGCGGTCGATCCACACCACGGCGCGCGTGAGAGTCTCCAGAAAGCGCCGGTCGTGACTGATCAGCACCAGCGCCCCGCGCCAGCCCTTGAGCTCGTCCTCCAGCCATTCAATAGCGGGCAGGTCGAGATGGTTGGTGGGTTCGTCCAGCAACAATACGTCCGGTTGGGGCGCCAGCGTGCGCGCCAGCGCGGCCCGGCGCGCCTCGCCGCCTGACAGCTTCGAAGGCGCGGCTTCGGGATCAAGGCCGAGATGCTGGCACAGATAATCGGCCCGGTAGGCGTCATCGCCCGGCGTCAGGCCAGCGCGCACATACTCGATGACGCTGGCGTGCCCGGCCAGATCCGGTTCCTGAGGCAGATAGCGCACCGTGGCGCCGGGATGGGCGAAGCGCTCGCCGGCATCGGCTTCGATCAGCCCGGCGGCGATCTTCAGGAAAGAGGACTTGCCCGAGCCGTTACGCCCCACCAGCCCGATGCGTTCGCCCGGCCCGACAATCATGTCGGCCCCGGTCAGAAGCGGGGTCGCGCCGAATGTCAGCTGGATGCCGGCGAGGGTGAGGAGCGGAGGAGCGGCCATGGGGCGGGTCTATGCCGCTGCGCGCCGCCCCGGGCAAGGGGCGGCGCTCAGGCGGGCTGGATGGGCGGCGTTATTGCAGCCGGGCCTCGCGCCGGGCCATGCGGGCGCGCAATTCCTCGCGCGCGGCCTTGAGCTGGAAGTCGTCCGAGGTATTCCAGTCCTCGGGCGGCTGGCGGATATCCTCGAAATCGAAGGGCGGCTCGCGCTCGCCGTTCTCATTGGACAAGGCATTGCGCAGGTCCGCCTCGCCCGACAGGATGCGGGTCTCCGGCGTGATCTGGCGCGGCGCGACCAGCACGTCGGGGATCACGCCCCAGCCCTGGATGGAGCGCCCGGCGGGCGTGTAATAGCGCGCCGTGGTCAGGCGCAGCGCGCCGTCGCGTCCCCCGCGCAGCGGCACCACGGTCTGCATGGAGCCCTTGCCGAAGCTGGGCAGGCCCACAACAGTCGCGCGCTCGCGGTCCTGCAGGGCGCCGGCCACGATCTCCGAGGCGCTCGCCGAGCCGGCATTGACCAGCACCACGATGGGCGCGCCCGCCAGCATATCGCCCGCTTCGGCGTTATAGCGCCGTGTGTCGCGCGGATCGCGCCCGCGGGTGGAGACCACCTCGCCGCGGTCCAGGAACAGGCTCGACACGCTCACAGACTGCTCCAGCAGGCCGCCCGGATTGGAGCGCACGTCCAGGATCAGACCCGGCAGCGGCCCGCCCTGAGCGTTGACCAGATCGCGCAGCGCGGCGGTCACGCGCTCTGTCGTGTTCTCGTTGAAGGTGGTGATGCGCAGGTAAGGCAGGTCCTCTTCCATGCGATAGACCACCGAGCGCACCTCCACGGCGGCGCGCACCACGGTCACCTCGAACGGGTCTTCGCCCTCGCGCCCGATGGTCAGGGTCACCGGCTCGCCGGCCGGGCCGCGAATGCGCTCGACCACCGCGTCCATGCCCGCGCCAACCATATTGTCCCCGTCCACCGCCAGGATCACGTCATTGGCTTCCAGTCCGGCCTCTTCGCCCGGCGTGCCGGCGATGGGCGAGACGATGGTGACCATGTCATTGCGCCAGGTGACCTCGATGCCGATGCCGTAATATTCCCCGCGCGTAGTGGTCTGCATCTCCTGGAAAGCTTCCGGCGGCAAATAGCGCGAATGGGGATCAAGCGAAGTCAGCATGCCGTTGATCGCCGCCTCGATCAGCATGGCCTTGTCGGTTTCGACCACGTAATCGGATTCAACCCGGCTGAGCACATCGCCGAACAGTTCGAGCTGGCGGAAGGTCTCGGCGCGGTCCCGGTCGGGGCGCTCGGCGGACATGCCCAGCGTCGCGGCTCCAATCCCGAAAAGGACGGCGGAAGCGATGATCAGGAGGCGCATGCGGGTCATCCTCGTTCGGCAGCGTCAGGCAGGCGCATCAGCCCCTGCGATATTCAGGCCGCAGCCAAGGCTCGGGGTCTGTAGCGTCGTCCGAGCTGCGGCGTATCTCAAGATAGAGCATTGGAGCCGGATTGGCACGGTCGCTCATGAGTCCCACCGGCTCGCCGGTCAAAAGGGACTGTCCCTCCGATGCATAGATCAGCGCAAGCCCGCCTAACACAATCGTGTAGCCGTCGGGCGTGTTGATCATCACCACACCATCAAAGCCCTGGAACGGGCCGGCATAGACGGTCATGCCGTCAAAGGGCGCGGTGACGGCGGCGCGCGGCGCGGCCTCGAACCATACGCCGTCCCGGCGCACCCCGTCCGGACCGGGCTGTCCCGAACGCACCGCCAGGCGGCCATTGACCGGCGGGCGCAGCGCGCCGCGCGCATCGGCCAGGCGCAGCGTTTCAGGCGGGCCGGTCAGGGGGCGGGCGTCAACCAGCCCCCCTGATGCAGACGGGCGTACGGCCTGCTGGGCTTCGGCCAGCAAGGCGCCCAGCGCCTCTTCGGGCGGATCCTCGCGTCCGGGCGCCAGGCGCGGCACAGGCGGTCCGTCAGCCTCGGGCGGCGCGGGCGGATCAAAGCGCGGGGCCAGGCGCGGCTCGGCGGCGGCGAAGCGGCGGATCTCGGCGAGCAGTTCGCGCAGGGAGCCCGCCTCGCGCGCAATGCGCGCGGCGCGCGACGACAGATCATCGGCTTCTGCGCGCAGGCGCCGTTCGGCGTCCCGGCGCCGGGCGATCAATGCTTCCACTTCCGCGCGGGTCTCGGACAGCGCCTCGCGCGCATCGGCCACAGCATCAGCCTGGGCGGTCAGGCGCAGCTCCAGCGCCTCGATCTCGGCCAGGCGTTCGCGCACGGCGCGCGCGCGCGCTTCAAGCTGCGGAGCGAGGGCGGCGAGCAGGCTGGCGGCGCGCGCCGCTTCGGCTGCATCGTCCGGGGTGACCGCCAGGGCGGGGGGATCGGCCAGGGCGATGCGCTGCAGGGCGGCCAGCACCTGGGCCAGCCCGGCCCTGTCGGCGGCCAGGCGCTCGCGCAGCTCTGCGCGCTCAGCCTCCAGCGCTTCAAGCTCAGATACGGCGCGCGACGCCTCGGTTTCGCGCGCCCGCACCTCGTCGCCCGCCGCGGCGAGCCGGCGCTGCAACAGGGCGATCTCGGCGCTTGCGGCCTCGGCGTCGAGGCGGCGCGCCTCAGCTTCCTCGCGCAGGGCTTCGGCCTGGCTCTCCAGTTCCTCCGCCCGCTCCGGATCGGGGGCGGACTGGGCCATGGCCAGGCTCAGCGCCAGCATCAGGGCGGTGATGAGGGCAGCTGGCATCATCCCTCCCGGTGATAAGGCGATCCCGCGATCAGCGAAACGGCCCGGTAGAGCTGTTCGGCCAGCATGACGCGCACCAGCTTGTGCGGCCAAGTGGCTGCGCCATAGCTGATCAGCCGCGCGCCGGCGGGCAGAAGCGCGCGCTCATGCCCGTCCGCACCGCCGATGAGAAATACCGCCTGGCGCACGCCCTCGTCACGGTGTCTGGCCAGCAGCCCGGAAAAGTCCGCAGAGCCCAGCGTGCGGCCGGTCTCGTCCAGTACAAACACGGCTGCGCCCGGCTCCAGCGCGTCCAGGAGGGCGGCCGTCTCGGCGGCGCGGTCTTTCAGGCTGCGCGGATCGGTTTCGCGTTCTGTGAAGGGACCCAGACCCAGCGCGCGGCCCTGGGCCGTGGCGCGGGCGAGATAATCATCGACCAGCGTGCGCTCGGGCCCGGCCTTCAGCCGTCCGACGGCCCGGATTTCCGCACGCATGGCTCAAGCTCCGCGTCTGGACGCCGTCAGATCAGGCCGCGCCGCCCGGCGACGCCGACCACATCTTCTCCAGATCGTAGAAGGCGCGCACTTCGGGGCGGAAGACATGGACGATCACATCGCCCGCATCGATCAGCACCCAGTCGGCGGTCTTCAGCCCCTCGGCGCGCACGCCATTCACCCCGGCCTCCTTGAGTTTGGTCAGGAGGTGATCGGAGATCGCGCCCACATGCCGGTTGGACCGGCCCGAGGCGATGATCATGATGTCGGTGACCGAGGATTTGCCTTCAAGGTCGATGGCGACGATGTCTTCGGCCTTGTCGTCCTCAAGCGCGGCTATGACCAGGGCTTCGAGCGCCTGGGGCCCGTGAATGCGCGCGGCGGCCTCGCCGTCCGGGGCGCGGTGTTGCAGGTCGGTGGACAGTATCCTGGCTCCTCAATTCGTCCGGCTCATCCCGGACAAGTCTTCAATCTATCATGCTTCGCGGGCGCGTTCGAGCCAGTGTATGGAAAAGGCCTCGGCGGGCGCCAGAAACACGTGTTTTGGCGCCAGTCCGGCGGACCGGGCCAGGTCGCGGAAAATGTCCGGGGTGAATTTATGCGAGTTTTCGGTGTGGATGGTCTCTTCGGCGCGCAGCTGGAAGGATCGCCCGGCCACGGTGAAGGACTGGTCGCGCAGAGCCTGGAGATACATTTCCACACGCGACCGGTACGGGTTCCAGAACGCCTTGTATGCAAGGCCTTCAGGATCAATCGTGCCATCCAGTTCGGCATTGATCCGGGCCACCAGATTATAGTTGAACGCCGCCGTCGCCCCGCCCGCATCGTCATAGGCGGCTTCCAGAATGGCGGCGTCCTTGCGCAGATCCACCCCGATCAGAAGCGCGTCGCCGGGCCTGAGCCAGTCGCGGAAGGTCTGTAATAGCGCTTTGGCGTCAATCAGCTCGAAATTGCCGATGGTGGAGCCGGGGAAGAACACGATGCGCCGCCCCGGCGGCAGGGGCAGGGCGTCCAGATCGATGGGCCGGGTGAAGTCATGGCAAACTGCGCCTATGACCATGTCCTGGTGATCGCTGGCGATATCGGCGCAGGCCGCTTTCACGTGCTCGCCGGAAATATCCATGCCCACATAGGCCGCCGGGTTGTCGAGCGCATCGATCAGCTTGCGCACCTTGACGCTGGACCCCGCCCCCGGCTCCAGCACCACCGCGCCAGGCCCGGCCAGGGCGCGCAGCTCCGGCCCGGTCTGGTCCAGCAAGGCAAGCTCGGTGCGGGTGATGTAATATTCCGGCGCCCGGGTGATCGCATCGAATATGCGCGAGCCTTGCGCATCATAGAAGTATTTGGGCGCAATGGCCTTTTGAGGCTTGCTCAGGCCGTCGAGCACATCAGCGCGGAAATCGCCTGCGGGCGGGCGCAAATCCTTGAAAAAAGCCAGTTCCGGCGCGCTGGCGGCTGGGCGGGTCATGGTCATGATGATCTGGCGGGGGCAGCTGCGGCTCAGCCGCGCATCAGGCGCGACGCATGGGGATGTAACGGCTCGGTGAGATAAGTCCAGCCGGGCGCGCCACGGTCCGCCAGCGCGCGCGCCTGGCTCTCGGGCAGACGATGCTGGCGCAAGGCCTTGGCTGCACGGCTGAAACGCGGATCGGGTCCGGCGCTGGCGCGGGCGATCACGGCCAAAGGAATGCGTGCAATTATCTCCCGCCAGTCCTTCCAGCGGTGCAGCTCGCCCAGACCGTCCGCCCCCATGATCCAGACAAAGCGCACGCCGGGGTGGCGCGCCTGCAGATGGCGCAGGAGGTCTATCGTATAGCCCGCGCCCAGTTGCGCCTCGATGGAGCTGATTACATGGCGCGGTCCCGGCGCCAGCCGCCGCACGGCGTCCATTCGGGCGTCAAGCGGCGCTGGCGCGTCGTCCTTCAGCGGATTGCCCGGGCTGACCAGCCACCAGACCCGGTCCAGCTGCAGGCGCTTGAGCGCGGTTTGCGCCACATGCCTGTGACCCTCATGAGGCGGATTGAACGAGCCGCCATAAAGCCCGACACGAAGGCCCGGCGTGAGGGTGTCAGACTTCAGTCCGGCCATGATCCGCGCACCTGGCCGTGTCCGAGCACGATATATTTGTGGGTGGTCAGCTGGGCGGCCCCCACCGGCCCGCGTGCATGCAGGCGTCCGGTGGCGATGCCGATCTCGCCGCCAAACCCGAACTCGCCCCCGTCGGAAAACCCCGTGGCGGCGTTGTGCAGGACCACAGCCGAGTCCGCTTCATGGAGAAAGCGCCGGGCGGCCGCCTCGTCCTGCGTGATGATGGCGTCGGTATGGCCCGAGCCATAGGCCGCGATATGGGCGAGGGCGGCGTCCAGCCCTTCGACCACCCGCACCGCCAGGATGGCGTCGAGATATTCCGTGGCCCAGTCCGCTTCGTCCGCCGCCTTCATACCGGGAACCAGGGTCCGCGCCGCGTCATCCCCGCGCAGGGCGCAGCCTGCGCCTGCGAGCGCCCCGGCGATCACCGGCAGGAGGGCGGGCGCGCAGGCCGCATCGATGAGAAGGGTCTCGGCCGCATTGCACACGCCGGTGCGGCGCATCTTGGAATCCAGAACGATGCGCAGGGCCTTTTCGGGGTCGGCGCGCTCATGGACATAGACATGGCACACCCCGTCGAGATGGCTCAGCACGGGCGTGCGCGCATATGCACGCACATGGGCGACCAGGCTCTTGCCGCCGCGCGGGATGACCAGATCGCATCCGCCCTCGTCCAGCGACAGCATGGCCGTCACCCAGTCCCGGTCTGCATCCGGGGGCGTCTGGATGGCGTCAGCGGGCAAGCCCGCCGCCTCCAGACCTTCGCGCAGGGCGCTGACCAGCGCCGTGCTGGAGCCCGCCGTCTCCGATCCGCCGCGCAGGATCACCGCATTGCCTGCGCGCAGGCACAGGGCGGCGGCGTCGGCGGTGACATTGGGGCGGCTTTCGAAAATCACCCCGATCAGCCCGATGGGAACGCTCACCTCCACCATCTCCAGCCCGTTGGGCCGGGTCCAGCGGCGGCGCTCTGCGCCTACCGGATCAGGCAGGGCGGCGATGGCCTCCACACCTGCAGCGATGGCTTCCAGGCGGTCGGCATCGAGGGTCAGCCGGTCGATGAAGGCGGCGGATTCGCCCCGCGTGCGCGCTGCTTGGGTCTCTTTCGCATTGACGCTCAGGATCGCATCGGCGCGCGCGCGGATGGCGGCGGCGCCGGCCTTCAGCGCCGCGCTGCGCGCTTCAGGCCCGGCGCGCTCCACGGCGAGGCGGGCGGCGCGGCCCCTGGCGGCCATGGCGGCGAAGCGCTCTGAGATGGTCATGAGGCGTCCTCCCCGTCCAGCACGATATCGCCAGCATGCACCAGCGCCGCGCCCCGGCGATAGCCCAGCGCGGCTTCGGCGTTCCCGGTGCGCAGGCCGGCAATGCGCCGGGCCTCTTCTGAGTCGTAACCGGCGATGCCCGTGGCGAAGGCCTCGCCCTCAGGGCCGATGAGGCGCACGGCCTCGCCGCGTGCAAACCGCCCCTCCACCTTGGCCACGCCGGCAGGCAGAAGGCTGCGCCCGGCTGTCACCGCGCGCTGCGCTCCGGCGTCCAGATGCAGCCGGCCTGACGGCTCAAGAGAGCCGCGTATCCAGGCCCGGCGCGCGCTTTCGGG
The DNA here is from genome assembly GCF_008630495.1 of Alkalicaulis satelles. GTDB lineage: Bacteria > Pseudomonadota > Alphaproteobacteria > Caulobacterales > Maricaulaceae > Oceanicaulis > Oceanicaulis satelles. The sequence goes on along the minus strand of NZ_VWOJ01000002.1, from coordinate 340,302 downwards.
CGAGCCTTGGGCGGCGAACCAGCTGGCGCGCGCGCCCTGGCGCAAGGCCTCCACCGGACGCTCTGCTGCCCCGGATGTGATCACCACCGCGCAGCCCGCCGCCATGGCGATGCGCGCCGCGGCGATCTTGCTGGCCATGCCGCCCGTGCCTGCGCCGGACCGGGCGGGACCGGCCAGCGCCTCGATGGCCGGCGTGATGGCGGGAATGTCGGAGATATGCTGCGCGCCGGGCCGGGCCGGATCGCGGTCATACAGTCCGTCCACGTCAGATAATATGATCAGCAGACGCGCCGCGCACAGCTGGGCGGTGCGGGCCGCCAGCCGGTCATTATCGCCAAAGCGCAATTCCTCGGTGGCCACCGTGTCGTTCTCGTTGATCACCGGCACGGCGCCCAGACGGATCAGGGTTTCGAGCGTATTGCGCGCATTGAGCCAGCGCGGGCGTGCTTCGGTGTCAGCCGGTGATAATAGCGCCTGTGCGGCGGGGAAGCCGTGCCCGGCGAAGGCCTGGTCCCACAGATGGATCAGCAGGGCTTGCCCCGCGGCGGCGGCGGCCTGCTTGTGTTCCAGGCTCAGCTTCTGGCGCGGGCCCAGCCCCAGCCGCGGCCGGCCCAGCGCCACCGCGCCTGAAGACACCAGCACAACGTCCTGACCGCGCGCGCGCAAGGATGCGATGTCGGCGGCCAGCGCGGCGAAGCGTTGAGGGCGCGGCGCGCCCGTGGCGGCCTCGATCAGCTGGGCCGATCCGATCTTGATCACCACCCGGCGGGCGGCGTCCAGTCGCGCAGCCGCGCTCACGGGGTCCAGCCGGTCTCGTCCTGGCCGGGCGCGCGCGCCGCCTCTTTCGCTTCGCGCTCGGCGGCCAGGCGGGCCTTGACCGCCTCCCACACCTGGAACATCAGGGGGCGCACCCCGTCCTGTGTGGCGCCCGACAGGCGCACAACATCGCGCCCGCTGGCCTTGCGCAGGGCGGCCTCGGCGGCGTCCAGCGTCTCCTCAGCCACCGCGTCGGTCTTGTTCAGCACCACGATCTCGGGCTTGTCCTCCAGCCCTGCGCCATAGGCTTCCAGCTCGCCGCGCACGATGGCGTAGGCGCCTGCAGGATCCTCGCCCGATGCGTCCACCAGATGGATCAGCAGCGCGCAGCGCTCCACATGGCCGAGGAAGCGGTCGCCGATCCCTGCGCCCTCATGGGCGCCTTCAATTAGGCCGGGAATATCGGCCAGCACGAAGCGCGCGCCGGGGGCCAGATCCACCACGCCCAGATTGGGATGCAGGGTGGTGAAGGGATAGTCGGCGATTTTCGGCGTGGCCGCGCTCACCACCGAGAGCAGCGTCGACTTGCCCGCATTGGGCAGGCCGATCAGCCCTGCATCCGCGATCAGTTTCAGGCGCAGCCAGACCCAGCGCTCCTCGCCCGGCTCGCCCGGCTGGGAGATGCGCGGCGCCTGGTTGCGGCTGGTGGTGAAGTGGGCATTGCCCTTGCCCCCGCGCCCGCCCTTGGCCAGCAGCACGCGCTGGCCGGCCTCGGTCATGTCGGCGAGCACGGTCTCATTGTCCTCGTCGAGGATCTGTGTGCCCACCGGCACTTTGATCGTGACGCTGTCCCCGTCCGGGCCGGTGCGGTTGCGCCCCGAGCCGTGCACGCCGCGCGCGGCCTTGAAATGCTGCTGGTAGCGGTAGTCGATGAGGGTATTGAGCCCCTCCACCGCTTCGGCCCAGACATCGCCGCCCGCGCCGCCATCACCGCCATCGGGACCGCCGAACTCGATATATTTCTCCCGCCGGAAGGAGACGCACCCCTGTCCGCCCTGTCCGGACTTGATGAACACCTTGGCTTGGTCGAGGAATTTCATGAGGGATGCTCTATCCGGTCTTGAGGCCGATGGGTAGCGCCATGGCGCGGTGCGGGACGCTGGCCAGGCGCCCCAGGCAGTACATGGGCGTGGTCTGGCCGTTATCGATATAGGCGAAGCCCAGCTTCTCCAGCACCCGGCCCGAGGCCGGATTGTCGGCGAAATGGCCCGCCGTCAGGCGGGTGAAGCCGCGCGCGCGGGCCAAGTCCACCATGGCCGCCGCCGCCTCGCTGATATAGCCCCGCCCCCAGTGCTCGCGCGCCAGCCAATAGCCCAGATCGCGCGAGCCCGCCTTGCGCCCGTGCAGACCGATCACGCCCAGGGGCGTTCCATCTTGGCGCCGTGTGATCAGGCGCACCTGGCAATGTCCGGCGTCTTCGCGCGCGCGCATGATCAGGATGAACATCTCCGCACTTAACACCGGCATGGGCGCCGGGATGCGCGCCACCATGCGCGCCACGTCAGGCCGCCCGCCCTCCCGGGCCAGAAAGGGCGCATCAGCAAGGCGCATCGGGCGCAGGGCCAGCCGGGCGGTGATCCGGTCCGGCGGGGCGTCGGGTCTGGTTTCGGGCGCCGCGGTCATGGCGGCCTCCTTGGTGCAGGCAAGGCGCCGGGGATGGCGCACGAAAAAGGGGAGCCGGGCGACCCGTCTCCCCTTTTATCCAGCTTGCCGCCGGACCGGATCGCCCCGTCTCGGGAGGGGCGGTCCGTGTCCTGTCACGCCGCCCTATTCAGCCGCCTTCGCAAGCGGGGCGACATTGACGAAAGTGCGGTCATTGGCCTTGGTGCGGAACTCCACCCGGCCCTCGGTGAGGGCGAACAGGGTATGATCCTTGCCCATGCCGACATTCTCGCCGGGATAATATTTGGTGCCGCGCTGGCGCACGATGATATTGCCCGGGACCACGGCCTGGCCGCCGGATTTCTTGACGCCCAGGCGCCGGCCGATGGAATCGCGGCCGTTACGCGAGGAGCCGCCTGCTTTCTTGTGAGCCATATCCGCTCTCCTTCAAATGCCTGCCGGGCCTTACTGGCCGGCCAGCTCTTTCGCCTGGGCGATCCAGCCGCCCGATTCCGCCTTCGCCTTCAGACCGGCGATCTCGCCGTCCAGACGCTCGAGATCCGCCTCGCTCCAGGCTGCGACCTGGGCGAATGTGGTGACGCCCGCCTCGGCCAGCTTCTTGGCGTAGGCCGGACCCACGCCATTGAGCTTCGTCAGGTCGTCGCCGCCCGCCGCCTTGGCTTTGGGCTTGGCGTCCGTCTTGGCTTCGGCCTTGGCTTTCGCCGGAGCCTTGGCGGGCTTGGCCGGCGCCGCGTCAGCCGTTTCAGGCTTCGCGGCGGGCTTGGCCGCCTTGGACTTGGCGCCGAGCGCCGATTTGGTCCCGGGCTTGAGGATCTCGGCGATGGAGATCACCGTGATCCACTGGCGATGGCCGCGCTTGCGGCGGTAATTCTGACGGCGGCGCTTCTTGAAGATGATGACCTTCTTGTCCTTGCGCTCATCGAGCACATTGGCCGTCACCGCCGCGCCATCCACAGCCGGAGCGCCCACCAGGGCCTCGCCTTCGCCGCCGATCATGAGCACCTGGTCGAACGTGACCACGTCGCCCGCTTCCGCGTCGAGCTTCTCCACCCGCAGGACGTCGCCTTGCGCCACCCTGTACTGCTTGCCGCCGGTCTTGATCACCGCGTACATATCTCAATTCCTTCTGACCGGAACCGTGACCGCAAACGCCGCGCCATTGCGCTGCATGAAGCGGGCCGGGACCCTTTTTCTTCGCCGGTTCTGAGCCGAGCCGGCGTTGTGAACAGGACACGCGTTCCTTGATGGCCGGACCGGTTTGGCCCGCCCGCCGGAGCGCGAGCGCGCGATATAGGCTCAAGGCCCCTTCAGAGTCAATCAGCCCGGCGCCTGATCGTCTTGCCAGGTGCGGCGCCGGGCGCTTGATTTCCCGGCCCATGTGCGCCACAAACCCGCCCGCCGCTCGGAGAGGTGCCGGAGTGGTCGATCGGGGCGGTCTCGAAAACCGTTGTGCCTTCACGGGTACCGTGGGTTCGAATCCCACCCTCTCCGCCAGCTTTTCACAAATCATCGCCCTCCCTAGCGGAGCATGCCCCAGAAGACCTGCTGGTATTGGCGGATCGAGGCGTCCGGGCTGTTGACTCTGAGTGCTCCCCGGGACGGTCAATTCACGTTCTCCCAGGCCGTTTTTCTCCGAAGCTAATGACTCGATTCACAGCGAAAACGCCTGAATTCAGCTTCGTGCGATTAGGGCTATCAGGCTGGCGATTTGGGTGAGCGTTAGCTCTTCCGGCGGCTTTTCAGAGCGGCCTCGATGACGCCGCCGATCCACTCGAGCTCATCTGGCTCCAGCTCCAGAAGCTGGCGGGAGATGCGGCCGTAGCCGGACTGCTGCAACGCGGATCGCGGCAGATCCGCAGTGAAGAGCTCGGCGGGGTCGATCTCAAGGGCGCTGGACAGGCGCTCGATCATGGCAAAGCGGGTGCCGGATGCGCCGCTCTCGATCTTGGAGATCATATAGACGCTGGCATCGACCGCTTCGGCCAGCTGCTGTTGTGTCATGCCAACGCGGCGGCGATGTGCGGCCACCAGCCTGCCAAATCGTGTTTGCAGTTCGGACATGGGCGCCGCTCCTTCCCTAACGGTGTAGGGCGGAGCGATGGGACGGGGTAATCAACGCTAGTGGCGGAACAAGCCAATACGAGTAATTATATGGCAAGTTTCCGCCATTAGCTTCCCCTCCATGAGATCAGCAGCCGCTCAGAGGCGAGGCTGAAGGGAGAAAGCCATGCTCCAGATCCGAGCCATTCTTGTCCTTGCGACGGCCCTGCTTGTGGCGGCCGGTTGCGCCGACCGCCAGTCGATAGCGGCCCATCAGATGCCTGCGCCTTATCCCTCTCGGGTGGCCGAGGTTGGCCCCTCGAGCAGTTTCTACCGGCAGACGGCGCTGGGAGCCGTGACTGGCACGTCCGAGCTCTCCTGGTTCCTGCCAGAGCCGAACCGCACCGTGTTCCGGGCCCGGTTCGAGCGCATGCTGGCGCAGACGCGGCTGGCAGCGCCGGACCGCAACCATGCCCGGTTTGTGGTAAACTTTGATTTTGACTATGTGGACGGCCCGGTCTTCGGCTCGCACCTCGACGCCATGATGGTGGGGCGCATGACTGTGACCGACCGTATGACGGGTGCACTGGTGATGGACGAGCCGGTCTCGGCCCGGCGTGAGGCCTACTGGCCCGGCGTCATGGAGCGGCACTGGGCTGATGGCCGGGTCTGGGACGTTCTCAACATTCTGCCGTTCTTCTTCGACAGCCCGTGGCTGACTGTCGGCCCGCGATGGGACACGACCTATCCAGCCTTCTCAGGCCCGGAGTGGTTCCCGCTCATCCCGGTACGTATGAGAGACACCGGCACCCTTAATGTCGTCGGAGAGGATGGCCGCGTCTATGGCGCCGCCTCGGGCGCTGATCGGGCATGGCAGGTCAATGCGGCCGTCAGTGACGCTCTCGGCGCTGCGTTCCTGCTCCACCTCGAAAGCCTCGGTCATGTCGCCATATCGCGCGTCCTGCCTTGTGAAGGCGGTGCGGAGATCCGCCAGCTCCAGATCGAGCTTCACCAGCGCGCCGAGCGTTGGACCTCCATGCCTTGCACCACTCCGCCGTCGAACTTCCCGATCGGGGCAGAGGCGCTGGCGAGGTGGTAGAATTCGTTGAGTGCGCACAATATTCAAGCGCTGCCAAATTAAGTGCTATCGCGCAGGGGTGGTGATCGCAGATCGCATGCGCCTTACTTGAGCATCAGATCGTTTCGATCCACGCCCCCGTGTGGGGGGCGATGCTGCTGCGGAAGCTACGGCGCCGCACACAGAAGTTTCGATCCACGCCCCCGTGTGGGGGGCGACGATGCGCTCCACGATCTCGTCAAGCTCGGCGTTGTTTCGATCCACGCCCCCGTGTGGGGGGCGACCCTTACGCCAGCGAACGCCGTTCGCCGATTGGAAGTTTCGATCCACGCCCCCGTGTGGGGGGCGACCCGGGCGCCAGATCAACGGGCTGATCACGGACTGGTTTCAATCCACGCCCCCGTGTGGGGGGCGACATCGAGGCGACATATCTGGCCACGGCTGACCTTGTTTCAATCCACGCCCCCGTGTGGGGGGCGACGCTCTGCCAGCCAGTCCGGCCGGGCCAGCGCATCGTTTCAATCCACGCCCCCGTGTGGGGGGCGACCTGGCGGCCCGGGCTCAACGAGCAGCGCCGGTTTGTTTCAATCCACGCCCCCGTGTGGGGGGCGACGCCTGACCCGAGCATTTGAGCCGAGCGCCGAGCCGTTTCAATCCACGCCCCCGTGTGGGGGGCGACATAGCGCCGCGGCTGGCCCGCCGGGTAGGTGCGGTTTCAATCCACGCCCCCGTGTGGGGGGCGACAGCATGCAGGCGAGATCGCGCGCACCGCCCTTGAGTTTCAATCCACGCCCCCGTGTGGGGGGCGACACCCCGCCCTGGGAGATGAGCGAGGTCTGGCTGAAGTTTCAATCCACGCCCCCGTGTGGGGGGCGACAGGGCGTGGCGGTGACTGGCATCCGCAAGCCCAATGTTTCAATCCACGCCCCCGTGTGGGGGGCGACCCCCTTCGGGGGCACATAGGGCCGCTCGGGGACCGTTTCAATCCACGCCCCCGTGTGGGGGGCGACGCGCGTCCACGCCCAGCTCCGCGGCCATGTTGGCCGTTTCAATCCACGCCCCCGTGTGGGGGGCGACCCGTGCTGGAGGGCGTGCTGGAGGTCCACTGATAGTTTCAATCCACGCCCCCGTGTGGGGGGCGACCTGGTCATGCTGGGCGTCATGACGCCTTTCGAAATGTTTCAATCCACGCCCCCGTGTGGGGGGCGACCAGATAGATGTCTGTGAACATGGCTGGTTCCTAGTTTCAATCCACGCCCCCGTGTGGGGGGCGACGGGCGGCGGTTTGGGTAAGCTGAGGCGCGGCGATGTTTCAATCCACGCCCCCGTGTGGGGGGCGACCGCATGTGACGCGGTCCTCCGTCCATGTCCCAGCGTTTCAATCCACGCCCCCGTGTGGGGGGCGACCGCGCTCCTCGTCGGAAAACAACAGATCGGTCATGTTTCAATCCACGCCCCCGTGTGGGGGGCGACGAGGATGTGGAAGGGGCTGGCTGGGCAGGACCTGGTTTCAATCCACGCCCCCGTGTGGGGGGCGACCTGGCTGACATCATCAATCTGCATAAGGCGTTCAAGTTTCAATCCACGCCCCCGTGTGGGGGGCGACGGCCGAAGCCGTGATCGAGTGCGAGGGACGCCGTGTTTCAATCCACGCCCCCGTGTGGGGGGCGACCCGCCCGCCAGTCAACGCGCCCATCAATCACAAGTTTCAATCCACGCCCCCGTGTGGGGGGCGACCCGCCATGACAGACGCCGAGGCCGCAGCGCTCTTGTTTCAATCCACGCCCCCGTGTGGGGGGCGACGCCAGTCTGCGCGCACGTCTGACCGGCGCGCCGCAGTTTCAATCCACGCCCCCGTGTGGGGGGCGACCGCCGGGCACGCCCGGGATGACCCGCAGCTCGCCGTTTCAATCCACGCCCCCGTGTGGGGGGCGACGGCTGGCGCGGGACGCTTCCCAGCCGTCAAACGTGTTTCAATCCACGCCCCCGTGTGGGGGGCGACCCGGCGTCCCGCCCAGCCCGCGCGGGTTACGGATGTTTCAATCCACGCCCCCGTGTGGGGGGCGACCAGATGCGTCTCTTGCAGCTTGTAATTGGCGAGCTGTTTCAATCCACGCCCCCGTGTGGGGGGCGACCGCTGGAGATATGTCACGGACGAGCCCACGGCCTGTTTCAATCCACGCCCCCGTGTGGGGGGCGACGAGCGCAGGCAGTGACCCTTGACCCGCGCCAGTGGTTTCAATCCACGCCCCCGTGTGGGGGGCGACGCCACATCGGCCATGTTTTCCTCAAGGAAATAGGCGTTTCAATCCACGCCCCCGTGTGGGGGGCGACCTGAGCGACCAGGCCAGGGCGATGATCCAGCCCAGTTTCAATCCACGCCCCCGTGTGGGGGGCGACTGTGTGGGGTCTAACATACCGGTTCCACGCAGGAAAATGACGTGTTTGCGCGAACATTGCCAATAAAGCGGCCTTGGCGCTGGCGGCGTATAGCCTGGCCGGGCGTCCATGCCTGTTTTGCTTGGCTTGACGGCTTTGCGCGAACCTCCCGGTTTGAGGTCGGTTGATTCAGGTTCGCGCAAGGCGTAGCCGCTGGGCGCAATGACCCGCGTGAAGGGTTCAGAACAGGAGCGGGCCGTCCAGATCGGGTGCGCTTTTGGCCCCCACATGTTCAATACGCTGCTTGCCTTCGGCGCCCAGGCGGTAAAAGCGAAGGCTGTCCTCGGTTTCGTCAATTTCTGCGATCAATCGGGCGCGCAGCGCCACCCATTGGGCGGGCTCCAGTTCACACTCGAACACAGAGTTCTGGACGCGCTGCCCGAAATCCAGACATGCCCTCGCCACGCGGCGCAAGCGCCTGCGCCCCCCCGGGGAAGCCGTGCTCACGTCATAAGTGATTAGCATCAGCATGGATCACTTCCAGACAAAGGGCGGGTAACTATCCAGATCGCCTCGCAAATGCCGCGAAAGAAGCCGCGCCTGCAGATGCGCCATGAGGCCCATGGGCGCTGTTTCGCCCAGGAAGGGGTGGCGCAGTTCGCGTTTCTTACGCTCCTGCCACGCGACCAGAACCTCTTTGCGACCCGCTTCGGTAAGACTTACTGCGCCACCCGCGTCAATATCAAAATCGCCCGCCTTGAGTTGGCCGCGATTGATCAAGGTCAGAGCCAGCCGGTCGGCCAGGACAGGGCGCAATTCTTCCATCAGGTCCAACGCCAGACTGGCGCGCCCTGGCCGATCAGCATGAAGGAAACCAACTTGCGGGTCGAGACCAACGCTCTCCAGCGCGCTTCGGCAGTCATGGCCTAGCATGGCGTAAAGGAAAGAAAGAAGGGCGTTGACCCGGTCCAGGGGCGGCCGTCGCGAGCGGCCTGCGAACCGGAAAACAATCTGTCCGCCCGCCAGCAAAGCATCAAATACGCTGAAATAGGTGTTGGCAGCTTCGCCCTCGAAGCCGCGCAGGATGTCGATCTGATCAGCGGAGGCGGCCTTGCGGGCGATAAAGTGCAATCGCCGGGCGGCCTCCTCCAAAGCGCCGCTGGCGCTCCGGTCCATTTTGGTGCCGTGATCACGCAGGGACCGCATCAGGACTGTGCGCTGGTTGGCCGCTTTGGCTGTCACTATGCCCCGAATGACCGGCACGGCTTGGTCCGGATTGTCGGCCATGCGATATTGCTTGCGCCGCAGCAACACATTGCCGGAACGCGGTCCCTCGACGCGTGCGAGAAAACGACCCTGCGGCGTCAAGAAGGAGACTGCAATCGCCCTGTCCGCACAGGCTGCCAGCAAGGCGGGTGAAGCACCTGTACGATTGAAGCAAACCACGCCTTCGATACCATGCAGCGGCACGCGGCCGCGCTCAGCGCCGCCCGCCTCAACGACCAGGTTCTCTCCATCCTTGCGCAGCCAGGCGTCCTCGCTCGTGACGTAAATGGTATTGAGAAGCTTGCGCATCGGGGCCTTGTCTGCTTATCCCCTGCTCACTTGGCGCAGAAGCCAGCGCGAGACATCCGGCGGCGCCTCAAGCCGGTCCGGATAGCAGACGTTTGCAAGGGAGCAGCGCTGACAAGCCTTCATCCGACGCGGGGGCGGCGTATGGCCTCTGGCGATCATGTCTGCGCACGCTGCTGCGGTCTCGTGGACCAGGGCGCGCAGTTCGCTGTCAAATGTCACGACCTGCCGTTTGCGGGTCTGGCCGTAGAACAGCGCGCCGTCAGAAACTTTGGTTTTGAACATTTCTTCCAGGCATAGGCCCTGAGCGCACAACTGAACTTCGTCAGCGCGATGAGACTTGGGCCTTCCCCGTTTGTATTCCACCGGATAGGGGGTGGTGCCGTGAAACTCCACTACATCCGCCTTGCCGGAAAGACCCAGGGCCAGCGAACGAAGGCTCAGGCCCCGAACGATGCGTACGCCATCGCGCCGTTCCGACCGACCGGCGTCCACACGCTCATGCAGAAGCCTGCCCTGCATGGTGGCGGCGTCCTCGGCCCAGACCCGCTCTACATGGATCAAGGCGCACTGGCGCGGGCAGAACAGATAGTGCTGCAGCGCCGAGATCGGCGTTAGCATCGCTTCGCTGGCGCGATCTGGAGGGACCTGCATGATACGTTCTACCGCTCAATGATATACACGCCTACGGGCAGACCATCACGGCTGATGCGCACGTCGTAATCGCTCCAGTGGCGCGCTGGCGGCCAGTTGTGGGTGGCGCTATGGCCCACCGGATGGCTGGAACCCTCATGAATGCGGTGCGTGGTGACCCGGTCAAAAAGCGCCTGTGCCTGGGCATTGCCCAGAGCGCTCTCGTGGCGGAACACGATTAGCTTTCGCGTGGCCATCTCCCCGCGCGCCGCCGAGCGGTCATGGTCGAACATATCGCCCAGCGCTTGCCAGAGGAGTTCCAGATCATCCTGCGAGAAACCCGTCCCCTTGGTCTTGTGACTGGCCAGCGGGGCTGAGATGAAGCCATGTGCGCGGTACAGGCCATAGGGCACGATATGCTTGCGCCCCATGGTGCGCCCGCCCTTCTCGTCGGCGTCCTTCTCGGTGGTGGCGGCCATGCGGGTGATCGAAATCTCCAGTGGCAGGATCGGCTCCACCGAGCGCGCGAAGGTCATCTGCACCGGGCCGCGCACCTGGCCTGCATTCACGCCGGTGCTCATCACTGCGCCAAAGGCGCGGATGTCCCAGAAATTGGCGCACATCCAGGCGGTCAGCTCGCGGGCCTTCTGCTGGTCCTTGGGCAGTTTCTTGAACTCCTCGTCCTTGGTGATCTCCGGCATCACCGCAGCCCAGGCCTCCTTGTGCAGAAGGTTCAGTGCAGAGCCCTCTGACATATAGATGCGGTGCTCGCTCGCCATGGCGACATAGTTTCGAACTTTCCGCTTAAGCGCGACGTCAGAGACCAGGCCCTGATTGGTCTCGGGATCAAGGCGCGGCATGTTGCCCGCGTCCGGGTCGCCATTGGGATTGCCGTTGGCGACATCGAAATACAGCACGAATTCGTGGCGGTTTGTGACCGGCTGGCTCATGCGTCAGTTCCTTCCGTCTCGCTGTCGGCGATATCGGCACTGAGCGCATCGCCCTTCTCGTTGGTCAGCTTGGTGGCGCGCTGGTGATAGTATCCGATGGCGAACTCGCCCTGATCGGCGAGGCGCAGGGAGCGTGGCCAGATGCCGCCCGGTCCGGGTTTGAAATGGCTATTGATCTCTTCCAGCTCGCGTTCGATCAAGGCCGCCCAGCCGGGCTTTTCCTTGCGGACCTTGGACAAATGGTTTTGTCCGCCGCGCACGATGAGCGGGAACACGCCCGCCGGCGTCGCCGATGCCGCACCGAAATAGCGGTCACGGATGGTGGCGTTGACATTGCCCAGCGCGGCGCGCTGGGCCATCTCGTAGACGGCGAACAGCCGGCCCAGCTGATAGCCTGTGTTGTCATGCTGCCTGTCGAGGCCCACGGGAATCTCCCTTTCTTGCAGGACAGTTGAATGTCGACGCTGGCGGTTGAGAACGGCGCGGATGACCGCCGCGTGCCAGCCGGTGGCGGCGCTGTCGCCCGCCCGCAAGCGCATGATCGCCGCGGATAGAAGGCTCTGCGGATAGCTTGTGCCGGTCAGCACGGCCCGCATGACCTCGCCAGCCAGAAGCGGTGGTATATTCTTGAAGTCGCCCTGAGCGGCCGTGGTGCGCACAAGCAGGCGGCTGACCGACGGCGCTGCGCCCCAGCCCAGCGGTGCTGGTTCCAGGCTCAGGTCCGCATGGTGCTGCGCCAGAGCATTGGCGAAGTGCTCAAATTCATCGGACAGCCAGAACCTGACCGACAGGCGCGCGGCATTGGGTGACAGGCCGAGGACGTGAAAGCGCGTGCCCTCTGCAATGTCCGGGCGCACGGTCTTGAGCGGCTTGCCTTTGGCGATCTGCTTGAGTTGATCGCTGATAAGCGCGGCTTCGGCCTCATCGGTGACGTCAGCGTCCAGGACCTTGGCGAAAAAGCTGTCCGCAAGCTTGGCGGCGCTGGCTTCTCTGGCATCGGCCCAGAAGATGACAGTCGCATCACCTACCGGACGGCGCAGGCGGTTGGGTCCGTCACGAGTAAGGAGGTGGTTGAGGGCCGCGCCATACCGGAAGGCGGCGGCCTGCGAAGTGGGCGCATTTTCGCCTTGCTCCTTGTCCAGCGAGGTGAAGGCGTCGAGGTTGAATGACACCAGCGCAGCGCCGGAAGACTGAGCGCCTTCAACCCCTTTAATAGTAGGGTGCAGACGAGCGGGCGGACCTGTCTCGCCGGTTATCAGGCAAATCACTCTGCCTTCATCACCTGCCGCCCCTGCGCGTCTGGCGACAAGCGCTCTGGCTGCCGGGCGTTCATGAAGATAACGGCGCTCCCCTTTGAGGCGGAACATCACATTGGCGTCGAGCATGTCTTCCATGAACGGCGCCTGATCGAAACGCTCCGGCGTCCAGTTGGTCAGAAAGGCGCGCAGGGCCACCAAACCCTCGTCATCTTCTCCCTCCAGCGCATCTAGATGGAGGGTGCGGAATGCGTCGTGCTCGTCCGCCGTGCGCTTGCCGGACCCGGCTGTGCGCCCGAGGACATATGCCGTCTTGTCCCAAAGAAAATTGGGTGCAATCCCAACCGTCCGTTTGACCGCTGCGGGTACGGTGCAGAGCTTTACACGCGGCTTCTTGCCGGACAGATCGTGCAGGTTTTCCACATCCACAACCGTCCCGTCCGGAGCGAGCACGATGCACCAGCCGAATTTCTCGGGACTCCAACCAGGGGCAGTCACTTCGCCGCGCTGGTCCAGCCTGTGATAATACCCGTCCAGCGCCTGCAGGATGCTCACCGCACGACCTCCTGCGCATAAAAGGACGGCACATCGATCACGCCACCGCGCATTTCGGCGCGGAAGAAGCGGGACTCATTGCGCCCGCCCTCGAAATCGATGTCGTGCAGCATCCAGCCGAAATCGGCGTCGCGTTTATCAGGCCCCAGTTCGCAGGCGGGCCGGGGATCGCCGTCTCTGATCAGGGCGAATTCGGCGGGAAATTCGCGGGTGCCAAGACACGGGCGGTGGAAACACTGGCCCTGGCTGGCGCGCCGGTTGAACATGGAGATGTGCTTGGCCGGTGTGTCTTCATCGCCGGCCTTGCCGGTCATCGTGAAATGCGCCTCGATCACATAAGCCACATCCACCAGCACCATGGCGGCACGCTGCTGCCGGTTTTCATCGACCACGATGCCCAGGCCCTCTGTCGTGCCGCGTTTCATGGCGCTTGCGGCATTGGCCGCACTCGCCTTGGCGCCCACCTCATTGCGGCGGATGGACTGGAATCTGACCGGCTTGAGGACATGGATACGGTCCACATGCCAGCGGATCGCCGGTTTCCAGTGGATTGCTTCCAGGATGCCGCGTGCGGCGGACGGCGTCATCACGTCATAACTGACGCGCTCGACCTTCATTTCAGGGCGGGTGAAACAGGCATAATCGCCCCAGACATGCAGACGGATGGTCATGCCTTGTTTTCCGTTCCGAATGAGATGCCTGGAGCAATACTAGGTGAAACAACCACAGCGGCACAAGTTTTCTGCGGTTGGCGACAGCTTGGAAAATACCCACGCCCCCGAAGTCGGGGGCGTTATGATCTCACAATAAAGTGGTGCGCTATCCACTGTATTTCGATCCACGCCAACCGCAGAAAAAAGCCAAGCGGGATCCCGCTTGGCTTTGATTCTTATATGAAGCCGGCTATGAACCACATAGCGCTACTCCTTTCTCCCCGGCGCGGGGGCTGGGGTTTCGCCGCAACAATTGCCGCGGGAGCCTGACGGTGTGAGCGTCAGGCTCCCAAACATTTCCGATCTGAGATATAATGTTAATAATGATTTAACATAAAGATTGCTCTACATACTATGAAATATTTCCAGTGACATGCTGGAGGCCGCCTTCAAAAACCGATCCTTCAAAACCCGATATTGCTCTCACTGGAACGGGCATGCGGATCAGCATCCAGGCGCAGGCCCAGCTCATGGTCATACAGTTCAGGCAGGACGCCAGCCCGGGTCTGCGCCAGCACCGCGAAGCGGTCGCCATACTCATCAGGACGGATGAGCTGGACCACGCCGCTGGCTATCAGTGCGTTGCGTGTGTTCACGGGTACAGGGGCTACATATTGCTGGAGCGTGCGCTGCGCATGCGAGGGCGGAAAGGGAGCGTGGCGCAGTTTATGGATGGCTGCTTCGGCCCGCGCATCGAATGGAACGATGACAGGCGCCATGGCGTCATCAATCATCCGGAATGCTTGTGCGATTGAGGCGAAGGGAAAGTTGATTCTGGACGCGCCTGCCCGGATCGCCGGGATGATGGCCAGCTTTTCCCCATCCGGCATGCGTGCCAGATCCAGTGCATCGAAGCCCTGCTTCCAATAAAGCTCCCTGTAGAATTCACCGATGGCGTCAAGCGCAAGCACACCGGCCTGGAAATCTCTGAGCACGGGCCGGGCCGCTTGATAGAAGGCTTCGATCATTGGGGGCGTCTTGCGTCCAGCAGGCTCGAACACCACTGTGCGCCCCAGACCGTCCGCCTTGCCCTCACGGTTGCAGCGCCCCGCTGCCTGGGCGATGCTGGCAAGTCCGGTCGCAGCGCGCCAGACCTCGGGAAAGTCGATATCCACCCCCGCCTCAATCAGGCTGGTTGAAACCAGCCGCACCGGGTTGCCGTTGCTCAGATCCCGGCGAAGGCGCTCCAGCACTTCGCGGCGATGCTGCGCGCACATCAGCGTCGACAGATGAACCGCGCCTGCCTGATCCTGCTCGCGCAAGATTGCAAACAGCTCGCGCGCGTGAGCCCGACTGTTCACGATGCATAACATGTGCGGCTGCTGAGCGAAGCGCGCGGCGATATCCGCATCCTCAACCGGGTCACGCGACCAGTCCACTTTGACGCGCCTGAGCTGACGGTAGAGCGCCTTCGGCTCGGGCGCCAGTTCTCGCTCGTCGGGGATGTCCAGCCCTTCCGGCAGACCATTGTGTGTCTTGGACGGCAGCGCCTGGTCTTGCACACGCAGGGCTGGCTGGGTGGCCGTACATAGCACCACACTTGCCCCATAGTTTTTTGCCAGCTCATCGATGACGGCCAAGCACGGGCGCAGGAGGTGCACAGGCAGCGATTGCACCTCGTCCAGAATGATCACGCTGCGTGCAATATTGTGCAGCTTGCGCGCCCGGCTGGTGCGGGCGGCGAACAGGCTTTCAAAGAATTGCACTGAGGTGGTCACGATCAGGGGCGAATCCCAGTTCTCCGCGTCCCGGCGCAGCTTGCCGCCGCCGTCCGCGCCCTCGCGCTCATCATCGCTCCCCTTGCCCGGTTCAAAGCGGTCCCAGTCGAAACTGGAGTGATGCTCCAGCACGTCATCGCTTAGGCCTACCTGCTCACGGAAGACCTGGGCGGTCTGCTCGATAATTGAGGTGAAGGGGATCACATATATGATCCGGCGGAGTCCGTGGTGAAGCGCGTGCTCGGCCGCGAAGCTGAGAGAGGTGAGCGTTTTGCCGCCTCCGGTCGGCACAGTCAGTGTGAATAGCCCCGGCTCCAGCGCGGCTTTGCTGGTAGCGTGATCAAGAATCTCGCCACGCAGGCGATTGAGGTCCGTACTGTTGTTGCGCTTTGCGGTCAGGTGCGCGCGCACCCTGTCGAGATGGGGCCGCCCGAACAAGCCGCCGCGTGATGGTTCGCTCTCTCCCCGCGAGGCGGCATAAAAACGTTCCGTTTCAAGAAAATCTGCATCGACCAAGCAGGAAAATAGCATGCGGGCGAGAAAGGCGATGGAGAAGCTTTTGTCGATGGCGTTGGCGTTGTGTCCAACCGGCATGGATTGAAATTTCGCCTTTTCTGGAAGCATCCCAGCGTGGGCCTGCCACCCAGCATAGTCTTCCACGGACTTGGCTAGCCGCTCGTCCAGCTTGCCGCTATCCATCAGACCGCTATGATGACCGGCAATGCCGTAGGCAAGCAAACGGCCCCAGAGAGCGCCATAAGCTTTAACAGATTCTTTGGCGCCTGCAGTACTATGATCAGGACCGCGCCTTGTTCCATCTGATGAAGCACCAATGTATGCTTGATAGGCGGCTGAGCACTTGCCGATGTCGTGCAGCAAGCCCATACATTTTGCTGCGGTCTCAGCGCCGAAAGCACCCGCGGATTTTGCAGCAGTTGCACCAACGGAGCTCAAATGCTTTTCAAGCGGTTCCCAGTTATCTTTTGACTGCTCTGGCAGTGAGTGGGCAAACAATTTCATGAATTTGTTCCGACCAAGATCACCACGAAATGGTGCGCCAGTTTATCACTTGTGAGACGCCGCGATAGCGCGCGCCATGTCCAGCGTTGGCGCGGTCATGGGATCACCGCTGCGCGTGCAGCCATAGACCCAGAACGTCTCGCCCAATGGGTCGAGGCTGCGCCATATCTCGATAGCCCATTGGGCGAACACCCGGCTCATGGCGCGTACTCGCCTTCGCCGAACGCACTGTCCGCGATCTCGCGCAGACGGTCGCGATATCCGGTGATCGTGCCGACATGGCCCCAGCTGATCTCGTCCGGGCAGGTATTGAAGTGGTCGTCGCTCAGTGCGCGCAGGCGCTCGAGCATGGCGTCGATCTCGCTCCTGACGGCGATGAACGCGTCGAGAGCAGCGCCCGCCGGCTGGCCGGCCTGTGTGGTGGGCGATATCACGCTCCGGGGTGTCGTCGGGGTCATCGTCATGGCTCCGCCTGTCCTGTGGCTGTTCGGTATCGGGACGTTCGCTCCGGTGCGGCCAGTAGTCCACCCGGTGCGCACCTGTGCGTTAATGGACCCTGTTCAGCGCATCCCGAACCGCTGCCTCTGTGCGCTCCACTCCCATGGGAACGGCCTGAGGGCGGTCTTCAGATCGAGGGTGTGGGGCTGATGGCCATCGAGGATGGCCCGGGTGATGTCCGGGGCGAGCAGGGTCAGGCGCAGGACGCGCGAGACATAGGACTTGCCCACCTTCTCGGCGGTGGCGAGATCCGAGATCGTGGCGTGCGTGCCGTCGTTCAGGAGCGCGGCCCAGCGGTGAGCGCGCACGAGGGCGCGGATCAGGGTGGCGTCGGGCCGGGCGCGGCGCGCCTCGGCCTTCATCCTGCGCGCGCCCGCGGTGCTGACATAGACGGCGCCGCCGGCGTCATCAGGCAGGATGATGGTGGTCTGGCCTGGCAGGTGGCGGAACTTCAGCGGCACGTGAAGGGTCAGCGTGCCGGGGCTGCTGGCGTGTGCGGCGGGTTCTCTTCCGGAGGCGGCCATGTCCCGCCTCTGCCTGCGCGGCGCCGATCCGTCAGCCATCAGAGCGCTCCTGCCTGATCGGACTGCGGCGCCGTCCTTTGCGAGACGCCGAGCTCCAGCGCCAGATGCGCGAACCCGTCAGTGCGCACGGCGATGGCAAGGCCCTCGTCCGACACGTCGACCCGCTCGATCAGCAGGCGGGCGATGCGCGCCTGCTCGCGCGGGAACAGGCGCGTCCATACGCCGTCGAACGTGCGCAGCTGCTCGCCGACCTCGGCCTCGGGGACGTCATGGCCCTCGCGCTTCAGGGCGCGGGTGGTCTCCATGATGGTCTCGGGCTGGGCGATGATGGTGCGCAGCCGGTCGATGACGGCCTCCTCCACCGCGCCGGCGGGCACGCGCGCGCTGGCATGAACGCGTCTGGCGCCTTTGAGCAGGGAGGCGTCGACATAGTAGCGGTAGAGCTGGCCGTGCCTGCCTTTGGAGAACGTGGGCGACATGGCCCGGCCCGTGGGCCCGTAGATGATGCCCTTGAGAAGGGCGGGCGTCTGCGCGCGCGTGGCCGCGCCCCGCTCGCGCGGCGCCCGCGCGATGATGGCCTCTTTCTTCTGCCAAGTGGCGGTGTCGATGATGGGCGTGTGCAGGCCCTTGAACCACTCGCCCTTGTGGCCGACCTCGCCGATATAGACCCGGCTGGCGAGCATCTTGGTGATGGCGCCCTTGTCGAACGCGCGGCCCTGCCGGTTGATGACGCCTTCGCTCTCCAGCGCCCGGGCCAGCAGCGTGCCCGAGCCCATGGTGATGAACCGCGAGAAGATCATGCGCACGATCTGCGCCTCCTCCTCCACGATGATGAGCCGGCCGTCGCTTGCGCGGTAGCCGAATGGAGGGACGCCGCCGGTCCATCGCCCCTTGCGCTTGGCCGAGGCGATCTTGCTGCGCACGCGCTCGGAGGCCATCTCGCGCTCCAGCTCGGCGAACCCCATGATGATGCCCAGCGCGAACCGGCCCATGGCGGTGGTGGTGTTGAAGTCCTCGGTGATGGACACGAACGTCACGCCATGGCGTTCGAAGAACGCGATCAGCTGGCGAAAGTCGAGCACTGAACGTGACAGCCGGTCGATGCGGTAGGTGATCACCACGTCGACGAGGCCTGCGCGGATGTCGGCCATCAGGGCCTTGAGGCCCGGGCGCTCCATGGTGGCGCCTGACACCCCGCCATCGTCATAGAGCGTTGGGATGACCTGCCAGCCCTCATAGGCGCGCGCTTCGATGTGGCGCACGCAGATGTCCCTCTGGTGATCGAGCGAGTTGTACTCCTGTTCAAGCCCGTTCTCGGTGCTCTTGCGGGTGTATATGGCGCAGCGCATCGCCTTGGGTGTGACGGGGTCTTTCATGATCGCCGCCTCACCAGCCCGAAGAAGTACGGCCCGCTCCAGTGGGTTCCGGTGATGCGCCGGGCGATGGCGGTGAGGGAGGCATAGGGCCGGCCCTCATACTCGAACCCGTCACGCGTGATGGTCACGGTGTGGTCCTCGCCCTGCCATGAGCGCACAAGGCGCGTGCCGATGGGGGGAAGCTCGCGCGGCACGCTCTTGCGAGAGGCCTCGCTGTTGTAATCGTCAGCCATGGCCCGCAGGCGCCTGCGTGTGCCCTCGTCGAGCCCGCCAAGGCGCAGCTCCTGTATGCGGTAGCTCATCCGGCTGATCAGGAACCCGCGGTTGGCCGGCGGCGGCTGCCCGTCAAACAGGGTCTGCCAGCGCGCCTTGAGCTCGGGCACGCTCAGCGCGTCAAGCTCGGCCAGGGCGGCGGCTATGGGTATGTCAGGCGCGCTCATGGTCACTCCGTTCGCAGGGGCGTGCACGACTGCGTGGTGTGCGCTCGCAGTCCACAGGTGACGAGCACACGTCCTCACCGTCCCCGCACGCCTGTGTCCCTCGCGCCACGCCCAGCGCCAGCAGCCGCGCCACCTCGGTGAGGCGTTCATCAGTTGATAGCCGGTCAGGGTGTATGGCGTTGTCCATGCGCCAAGGGTGCCGTCTCGCGCACCTCATGTAACGGGAACGCGCTCGAACTTTACTCGTGACCGCGTTCCCTAACCGCGCCGCATGGAGGCAGGGTAAGGGGAGAAGGGTGTTGCGCAAAGTGCACCGGTCGGCTGACGATCCGCTTTACACGCTCGACTTCCCGACGCCTGAGGAGCTGCTGGACATTTTTGTCTTGGCTCCAGAAGCGCCGGAGGACCCGGCAATGAAGCGGGGCCATTACATCCTTCTGGACCCGCTGCTCGGACGCCTGCTTACCTGTGATATCGCTTCGCCGGAGCAATATGCAGCAGTTCTGCCGGTGGTCGAGTTGGTTCTCATCCGGTTTAAAGAGCGCAAGAGCAAGCATGAAGATGCGCTCAATTTGAAAGAAATTCGTCATAGATTGAAGGATACATCGGTAGCTCTCAAGGCGGCCACTGAAGCGCTCAAACCCATAGTCCGATATATTGACGCGTATCCAGACAGAACCAATCTATTCGACCCTGATCTGGTTTATGCGGCCATGAAAAAAGAGCCTGATGAGGGAAACAGATTTCTGCTGATCAGCTACTTTTTCCCGGAGCGGGTGGCCGAGCTGCAAAGCGAGGGGGTCTTTGATGATCATGACAAGCTTACCGAGGCTAATGATCCGAATCTGTTGCGGAACCCCGTTGCAGGACCGCTCTCGAACCTTGGCGTTCGCGAGATCGCAGAGTTTGCCAGGCGGATGGCTGAGGTATCCAAAGTCATCGACTTTGTAGTGCGATGCAAATCCACCGGTGGCGAGAAACAGACAAGCTTATCGCTTTACCGAGGCAGGGTGGTATGGCACGCGTGCCATGAGGCTTGGCACCTTATGCGCTTATTTCGCCGAAAGGCCACGGGCGGCGACAACTCTCCATTCCACAAGGCGGTAAACCGCCTCGCAGGAGGCTCGCCCGGGGGCAACCGGAAGACGATCGAGGCTTACCTGTCGGCCCTGGAGGAATATGACGCTGCCACAGAGGATATGTGGCAGGCTTTTCAGAGTGATCATCTGCCATACCATCAGGAATGGGCAGGCCTTGTCTGCACTGTGTGCGAAGCGACCTCCAACCCGATTTTCCCGAATGACTCCGGCGAGTTCGATATCAGCAGGCCTGAGCACCAGATGGAGCTCTTTGCTGGCTGGCTCTTCCTGATGGAAACGGTCGTCCGGACTGGAATTTTTACAGGTGATGAGGTTTGTCTCAGGCGCCCGCCGCCAGCTCTCATGGCTCGTTGGTCCGCTGCTTTCGACGAGCTGAAGAGAGGCCGGAAGGCAGGCTAGCAATTAGGTTTAGCCGGGCCAGGGAACGCGGCCCGGAAATTTTCTCTACCGCGTTCCCAATACAGAGCCCCTGCCCTGTGCCATCAATCCCGCCGATCACCACGCGCCTGATTGTGTGGTTCGATTCATAGCCGGCATTGAGGCCGGTCGCCCCTGGTCGTTCGGATTGCAATTAACGGAACCGATCAGGAGGTGAATGCCCGGTGGTTTGGGAATTCTGTCGAGACCGGGAGAGCACTGCGAAAGGTCCAAGCTCAGACAGAAGGGAAGCATACGGCTTGAAGCTTCCGATTTGGGACCGAGGTGTTGGCGTTGCCGTAGCGTACGACACCCCCGATGCGACGACTGGCTCCAGAGGGTGACCTGCCGTTTCGGGATAGCAGTGACCCCGGCGAAAGTCGGGGAACACTGCTATCCCGGAACAACAACCTCACCAAAGGATGATCTGGGGGAGAAAGCATGGGCAGAAAGAGACTCGGCAGGGACAAGGGGATCTAGCCATGACAGATGAAGTTCAGGTCATCCGCACGGATATGGGCCGGCGCGCGCGCGGGCTCGGTGATATTCCCGCCCTTGAGAAGTTCGTTCTGGTCATCGCGTCGGAGCACGTGGATAAGAACGCCATACTCCAGATCACGCCCAGCTATCTGGCCAGGCTCGTGAACCTCACGCCCCGCACGGTCGGCGGAATCCTCAAACGGCTTGAAACCAGAGGGCTGGTCGAACGTCACCAGCTTGATGGCGGCTTTGGCATGCTCTTCACCGCCTATGTCCGCCTGACCCTGCCGGAAGCTGACGGATCACTGGACGAGGCGCCCCGGACCCCGTTCGAGGAGGCTGTCCTCGGGCATAAGCTTCCCAATGGCGATCAGGCGTCCAGGGCCAGGGCTGCTGTCGCACAGGGGCACGGCGCTTCATCCCATGATGAGGCGGGCGGCGAGCCCATAGACTACAAGAATCCCGATGAAACCACCCAGCGCATGTGGATGAAAAGCTTTAACGAAATGCGATGGGAATCGGTATGGGGCCCGCTCCCGGGAGAAGAGGGCTGCCGGATCTCTCCCGAGATCCAGCGGGAGTTCGAGGAGGATATTGACGATGATCTCTTCGAAGAGCAGAGCGACTGCGAAATCCCGTCATGAGCCGTCTCTGGGCGGTCAGGCCTCTGGGCCGGAGCCGCTCTCAAGCAGGTATGGCTGGTAGGGGCCAGCGTGGCCCTCATCCGCAGGCAAATCCGCCATTCAGGAACAGGATCAGTCCGGCCACCCGCTTGGCGCTTTGCGACAGGCTGGTGGCGCCCCACTGCCCGAGTGGGCGTGAGGGCTAGCCTTGAAGCTCACTGGATAGCTGCAGGCGCTTGGGATCGCCCACCGATCCCAGCCACCCGTTCAACCGGGCAAGCGACAGGAGCGACCAGAAATGATCCGCAGCACCTCCATTCATCCCCGCGCCAAGCGGCAGAAACGGGATAGGACGTACCCCATTCCAGCCACTTCGCCCGGATCAAGTGGCGTAAACGTGGAAAATCTTTCATCCCCTCGACGCTCACAAGTGGCAGGATCGGCGAATATCTTTCATCCCCCCGCTCATTTTGTGCCCGGGGAAGGGGGGTCGAAAGTCGGAAACCGCGCTGACAGGAAACCGGCGGGATAGCCGCATTTTGTGGGACTCCTAAATTCAACAGGGGGTATGGCGTAAGACGCGCCCCATTGTCATTATGGCCCTCCAGGTGCGCGGGAAGAACTGCCGTTCGGTGAGCGCCATGTCGGTGCGTGCCATTCGCTTCTGGCGGTTGCGGGCGTAGGGTGTCAGCTGACATACCCGATGTCACTCAACGTCATGGACCGGTAAGCGGCGTATCAGTTGCGGGTCTGGCCAGCGCCGAAGGGTCCATGGCCAGCGCCATCGCCGTGTTGATCCTGGCGGTCAGATTTTCCGGAGACCGGGGAGGCCCGGTAAGATGTGTATCGGCGACATCAGCCGCTCCTTCGAGAGGAGTCACGATCTCGGCGACTAGAGCGTTTTCGCTCTATTCTGGCTCATACCCGCAGGCTGTGAAGTGGTTGGCGCATTCTGCGGGGGTGATGGCGTCGAGGGCATCGGCGACGGCGCTGTGCAGATCGGGAACAGTACGCGCCGCGGCTTTGCGAAGCAGGGCTTTCAGTTTTGAGAAGGCGTTCTCTATGGGATTGAAGTCGGGTCTGTAGGGCGGCAGGTAGGCGACACGGGCTCCGCGGCGTCGCGCACCCCGGCGAGCTTGTGGGCGGGCAGATTGTCCATGACCACGACGTCGCCGGGCTTGAGTTCCCTCACCAGCATCCCGCGCACTCAGGTCAGGAAGGTCTCCTCGTCTATTGCGCCGTCGACCAGGGCCGGGGCCGCGACGCCGTTCAGGCGCAGGCCGGCCATCAGCGTGATCGTCTTTCAGTGCCCGTGGGGAACCGGCGCCCGGCAGCGCTCACTGCGCAGGGACCGTCCGCGCAGGCGCGCCATCTTGGTGGAGACGCCGCTTTCATCGATGAACACCGGACGCGCCGGGGCCATATCAGGCCGGCGCTCGAACCATGTTAGCCGGCGCTTGAAGACGTCCTCGCGGCTCTGCTCGCTCGCGTGCGCGGTCTTTTTTATACGTCAGCCTGCGCTTGCGCAGGAAGCTCCACAGCGTGCTCAGCTGAACGCGCACGCCATGGTCGGCGTCCAGACGCTCCACCATCTCCGCCAGCGTGATATCGGCCCGGCCTTCTATCAGCCCGAGAAGATACCCTTCATGCAGATCCAGCCGAGACCGGCCCGGGTTGCATCTCGGCTGCACCGCCACGCTTCCCGTGCGCCGGTACTGGCGCGCCTAGCGCCCCACCGTCGCCTCGCCGATGCACAGATGCCGGCCGACCGCGCGCAGCGACAGCCCTTACTCCACAACCAGCTTCACCGCTCGAAGGCGAAGATCCTCGCTCAACGTTCTCATGGCCGCCCTCCCTGTACAGGCGACACCCCATGAATCACGCTTCGCGGCTAAACGGAATCCCCAACCGAGTAAGACCCAGGCGAAAATGCTCTAGGCGGCGGTAGAGCTCTTTGCAGTCTGCATCCATGATGTATGCAAGCGCGCGTGCATACGACGCGAGTTAAGTAAACCTCTGGCGGGCTGAGGATTTTATAGCTCTTTTATTCGGGACGGAAGCGTTAATTGCCCGTAAGGGCGAATCTAAAATGCATGTTATGCAGTTAAGAATTTCCGCCGCCCCGGGGCTTTTTGATAAAACGGCAGCCCCTAGGGTGAAATGAGAAATTGCCACTGACCCCTCGTAGGGAAGCGGATTCAGGCCGCAACGTATACAGCCTCAGTTCCGCCTGTTCCGCATGCCCTGGCGCTTCATGATCGCAGGATTTATCAGCATTTGCTTGTAAGCATCCGAGCAAACGGGCACAAGCGCAACTCGGGCCTCGGCATCATGATGGAGGCCGAAACCGTATCTTTTTACGAGTGGCGAGGCGCGCAGGCAGGCGCGGCTTTTCTTGGCCCACACAGCCTCGTTGATGCTCCCTGACCGCGCCTTGTCGACAGCCAGTAACAATTCGTCCGATGTCAGGCTGTAGGGAGCATGGCGTAGCAACTCGTAATGGAGGTGCGCCACACTGCCAACCTTCTCTGGCGGTGAGGCTTTGTCGACCGGGCAATCTTCGGCAACGATGATCAGAGTGGAACGATAATTCGTGCTGTGATTCATAGTGCCGACCTTCGAGGCTCTCAGCAAATACTGCTTTTGCCCCCTATGGATTTTCGACATCGACTATTGGGATCCAGATCTCGACCTTACCTTTGGGGTCGGTAGGATTATACTCCGCTGGGTAGAGCTCGAAATCAGGCGCGCCAGTGTTCTGGAATCTGGCCTGCGGCAAGTATCGGTTCCAGATTACTTCTACAGTGTCGCGCAAGGTGGCTGCCGAGCCAAAATGAGTGAAGACTGCATAGCGGCCCTCCTGGATCGTGACGCACGAAAAGCCCTTGGGGATCGTGTGGGTGTCCGCCTCAACCCCTGCGAGGTACGAGAACGTGCCGTCCTCGGTCATGCCGTGGCATACGCCGAAGCTCTGCCCCGCGAGCGTCAGCCCTTCAGCTTCGGCGCGGGTGATAAATTCGACCCACTGTGCCGGGATGGCGCCATTGGTTTCGAAGCTGTATCGCGCAGAGAGCCCGACGATCCGCCGGGCCTTGATGAGCTCGAAGCGCGGCGGCATCAGGGGTGTGTAGGTTTCTGTATTGGGCAGTGTGATGCTCTCTTGAATGAGGTGCTTCGGGATAGCTGCTCCTTTGCCAACCGCAGCAGGAGTGACAGCGAAGGCAGCTGAGAAGGCCCGGGTGAAAGCCTCCTGACTGCCATATCCGGCTCTTAGCGCGATTTCGACTATACTTTTATCGGTGCCTGTTAGCCGATACGCTGCTTGTGTGAGGCGGCGCATGCGCAGAAAGCGCGCAGGTGACGAGCCCGTTTTGATAGTGAAGACACGGGTTAGATGAAAAACTGAAATCCCATTTTCTTTTGCAATATCTGATACCCTTAGTTTCTTTTCCCCTGCGCTTTCGATTTGCCACAGGATCCGAGCCAGTAAGCTGCGCTTCATAGCGTATCTCCTCCAAACCCGTAGAAATATCTACTTTAATATCCTCATTCAGTCCTGATCGTTTTTGCGGTTTTCGGCGCATTAAGGGCCTTTAATACGGCTTGTCCACGATGGGTGAGCCGATACCCGCGCGGGCGACTTTCTGTTAGCCCTAAGCCTTGAGGCGGCGCACGCGTGACTTGAAAAGTCTCACCGGCTGGCCTGCTTTCGAAGCGAGAATGGCCGCAGTTAGGTCTGGTTGGTCTCCTATGAGATTGAGGACGCAGAGGGTCCAGTCTGCGCCCTGACTGCGCGCATCAATCGCTTCAAGATGACGGTTGATCTCAAATAATTCTGTGGCGCCTGGCGGCTTCATGGCGAGTGCCTCGCGCGGGTCCTCTGATAGCCAACTGAGGGTGATCCGGTATAGCGCGCCGGGCCTGTCAATATCAGCCATTAATTGGACGCGATCAGGATAGCCGGCTGCATGTGCATCTGCCTGGCTTATCATTTCTGGTGTTGTCATCTGGATGTCTTCGATTCTTAGAAGGCCGATCGTGGTTTTCAGAGTCCCGCCCTTACGAACAGTGGGGCGCACCCAACGGCGGAAGGCGAGCCAGACGCAACCTTTCCGGATCTTTTGTAATATGGAATGCCGTATCATCATGGCGTTTCATGGCTCCTGCGGCTTGTTTTGCGTCTGAGCCCTGTCCGGTAGTGATAAGTGCTTTGACGTCGCAGGGCCAACTTACTTGTGAATTAAATCAATTTAATTGCCTGCCGGTCGGCTCATCGCATGTACCAGTTGACAACCTAAAAGTACGCTTATACGTATATACGCACTTACGAAATATCGTACTGTTTGGAGTGTAGGAGAAAAGCGATGCCTTCTCTGACCGATCTCGCGGTCCGCGTCGAAGCTCTGGAAGTGGTGATTGAAAAGCTGCAGGGTTCTCAAAATGGTGACTCCTTGCAGATTTTGCGATCTGAAGCGCCCGAAGGCGGAGCTGTGCGCTTCGAAGGCAGTATCGATCTTCCGGACAATTCCAGAATTGACTGGGTGATGAGCCACCCGGCTAGCGGGCTGCTAGCCGCAGACTGGGCTGAGATTGCCCCAACACTGGCGGCGTTGGGGCACCCTGTGCGGCTGCACTTGTTGCAACATGTTCTCAATGGAACCCGCGAGACTTCTGCTTTGGTGCAGACACTGGGCGAAGGAACCACAGGACAACTACACCACCATCTGCGCGAACTAACCTCTACAGGCTGGTTAAGCAGTGAGCGGCGAGGACGATATTCCGTTCCTGCTGACCGAATCGTTCCGCTTCTGATTGCAGTTGCGGCTGCAGGTGGTCCCGATACAGGACAGGATGGTGCGTAATGCGAAATGAGCAATTTCGCTGCATGGTATCATTTCACTTTGATCCATGGGGTTTCGCAGATGATGATGCGATTGAAGTTCTTCTGCCTCTGCCCAGTGCAGATGGCTATCAAACCATTCACAGCGTTGACGCGCCGGAAGGGATTGATTTCATTGACCAACACGGACATCGCAGGCTGATCAGGCTTGAGCGCGGCAAGATCGTCAACGTAACCGCTCAGATCGAGACAAGGCGGCTGACCCACGGTTCATATCTAGATCTTCCTCCACCAGTATCTGCAGACCTTGCGGACGCCCCGATGATCCTGCCAGATGAAGCAATAAGAAAACTGGTCGCCCAGGGTCATAATCGACCTAAAACTCCTGATGAACAGATTGCCGGTCTGGCTAAACTCACCGCTTGTGCGCTTCGCTATAAATACCCTCGAGACAGCCGGGGGGCGGCTGTCTCGCTTGGGAGGAGGTGGGGAGATTGCGGGGAATATGCATTCCTCTTTGTCGCCCTGTGTCGTGCCTCCGGAATCCCGGCTCGTCCGGTATTCGGCATGATCATCGCGCCATGGATGAAGACCCCACATGCATGGGCAGAGGCATGGAATGGAAAAGGTTGGCTACCGGTCGACCCAAACCTTGTCAGAGAAGGCTTCCATCTTGGCCCGATCCTGGAAGCAGGCCGACGTCCTGCCGATCATATTGGTGCGCTTGATCCATATCGCCTGGTGCTGTCCCGGCATACAGGTTTGCCATGGCCAGGCTATCAAAAGCATGGACCAGCTCATTATAGTTGCGAGCTGACACAAGTATTTGAGGGGCTGGGCCCGGTAACCATCTGGCATCAAACGCCATTATGGCGAGGCGAGTCGGTAGTGCCTTTCCTTCAATTACCATGGACAGTGATACACCGGCCCAAGAAGGCTAGCCTTGTAGCATGGTGTCGGCGCATGAATGTATGGAATTTTTCCGTCATCAAGCCCAACCGCCGCTTACCTCGAAACTTTCTGGTAATGCCAGACTTGCTAGTCTTGCATCCAATAAAGGGGGTGGCCGGTGTCGTGATGGCTGGCCTGCTTATACCGGTAGCGCCATCAGTTGCATTCGTCTTTCAGATTGCGATATGGACTTGGTTCTGTCTCGTTATCATAGGGCTGATAAAGAGTCTGCGTCTCATGATTTTACGCTCCCCCGTATGGAATTGGATGTACAAGACGTGACCCGAGGGTCTCAGGTCACAGGGAGAGAGCGTTCTGCACCGCCATCATGCCGGCACTGCGCCACGACCGAATAATCTCTCAACCAATTTTACGTCTGCTTCCCGCTCTTGCGGTGGCTTGCTCGCATCAGGAAGGCGCACAAGCCCATCTCGCGTTTTCCTAATATGGCTGGAGAGCCAGTACACCAGGCGGATATCAAACGTCTTGAACCTGTCATCGAGTTCATCAAAGGGGACAAGATTGTCGTGAATGAAGGCGCTGTTGTTGCGAGGGACGCCATAACGCCAACCATTCATCCATCGATCGAACATCCACCTTTCATGTTCAAGGCGGGCCAGATTAACCAGTTCCGTTGCGTTTCGGAACAGCACTTCATGGCTGGCGATGGCTGGTAGGCTGTAGCTGGTGAGGGTTTGTCCCCGCAGATAGCCGTCCAGGTCAAAGCCCAGACTGGCGAGTTTGGCCGGGATGTGATCAACGGCGCGCCGGTTGGAAATGCGCGACTGTTCATCAAGGCTTTCCCAAGGGATATCAGCTGCAGGCTGACCCTGTGTCTCACTTTTCAGGTAAGCGGCGTGGTAGTCTCGAGCGAGCCGGTCAGGTACCGGTTCCAGAATGCCGCTGGCGTGCATGATCTCTTTCCACGTTCCGAACGAGACCAGTTCACAGTCAGCTTCGAATGCGACACCACCTTCGCGTTGGGGAAGGCCAGCGCCTTCCGATGCGCGCAGGAAGACCGGCGTATCAAACAGCTCTTCACGCAGAGCGGCTTCCCTGATTGCGATTGCGCCTTTCAAGGCCGGGCCCGTGTCGGACGTCGCCACGTATGTTGCGGTGACCGGTAAAAGCCTGCAGCGCTCTTCGAGGGCGGTGATACAGGTCTCATTCAGGCTGGTGACATCAGCTTCAATGGCGAAGAAGTCAAAATGTTCCACAAGTCCTGGATGGCGCGCCTTGAACGACTCCACCCGCTTCCCGGCGGCAATGTCGATCACCGTTACCGCCGGGGTTTCAAGCTGGGTCACCAGGTTGGAGTTCAGAATGTCGAGGATGATCGCTTCACCCAGTCCATCCAGACCTACGACAAGGGCGTGGATGCGGGGGTGGCTATTCTTCATGGCGATCGCGAACGGCGGATGCCTCTGCAGCAGGCTGCGGGCGGCGCTGGAACTCAGACTCACCGCAGTCAGGAGATCGCCTTTGCTCGTCCTCTCTTTGTGACCTGACGGATCCGGGTCACCCGACTGCAGGCCGTGGCGTATACGCTGTGCAAGCCAGGGATCGGAAAGGACGGCGAAGACAGGTGTCTCGGGCACGCGCCTTGCGATTTCCAGAGCGCTCTCGATGGTCATGCCGTCATGAGCTTCAGCCACCACGATACGATTGGCGCCCTTGAGGCTCTCCTGGATAGCCCCCTTCGATAGCTGTTTGGTCCTTGGCTGAACGAGTACCTTTCCGGGCAGGCTCTGCGTAGTTGAGGTATGGTAGGTCACACCTCTTCGGGCAAAGCGGTGGTGAGCTGAAAACTGGAGCCACATCTCAGCGAGGTTGCGCGCAGTTTCGGTCTCGCCAAGTATTGCAAGATGCCCTCTACGCAGACGGGCACGTATCTGATTCAGGGGCTCGGATAGCAGTGCGAGAAGGCCGAAGATAATCGCGATATAGAACACCGCGATCCCGCCGAACCTGGCGATTTCCAGACGCCAGTCCCCGGGTGGCTGGCCGTCACTGGAGGCTGCAAAAAGGCGTGCATACTCGTCGCCGACCGCGAAGGCTCTCAAGGCGCTGTGGGCCGCGTCAAGGGCGATCTGCCACTGCGGAGGGACATTGCCCTCGCCATACACTGTCTCGTTTCCTGAAAGGTGTTCAAACCAGGCAGACCATCCAGCGACGAATATGCCGCCGACCGCGAGCGCGGCGATCAACAGGAAAATACCTGCCTTGCGAAACTGAAACATGTCTGCCCGCCCCCGTAACCTCTAAGCTATGCCTCAAGTCTGAAAGAATGGGGAGGGATTTACAATCCAAACAATTACCCGGTTGGGCGTAATCGCGGACTGGGGGTGCGCCATCGGGTTGCTCAAGGGCAGTGCTGGCTCTCAGTGCGGACGCGAAGCTTCACCCTGATTACGACTTGCGTTCTGGTCGGTGGATTGAAATGAGAGGCCAGAAAATATGGAGGCGTTCCAAGTTGACTGAACCAGGCATTGACCAAAATCGGCTTTTGTTAATCGCTCACGTCTGCCACGAGGCCATGCGCGCCTACCGGGCGGCGCTCGGCGAGGATGAGCTGCCTCCATGGGATGAGGCCGAGCCGTGGCAGGTCGAATCCACCCTTGCCGCCGTGCGATTTCGAATGGCCCATCCGGATGCTCCCCCGGGCGTGCAGCATGAACAGTGGATGGAAGAAAAGCGGGCGTCCGGCTGGCGCCATGGTGCAGTGCGCGATAACGCCCGCAAGATGCATCCGATGATGATGCCGTTCAACGACCTGCCCGACACCGAGAAGCGCAAGGATGTCCTGATACAGAAGGTCGTCGATGCATTCCTCGAGGACGTCTGAGCGCGCATCCTCATAATCGTGAGGGCAGTTGCACCTCAATTGTTTTGTAGGCAGGCCCATCCGGTGTTGCAGCCGTTGATTGTCCAAGTAACATGGCGGGCGCAGGCTTTAGCGGGTTGGATCCGATTGAGGGTTCGCCGCTGATACGGGGGGCCATCAATGTCACCGGTAAAAATCTCGCCACGCTGGAAAAGCCAGCCCCTGTTTGTGTCCAGCACGTTCCGGGACATGCATGCCGAACGCGACCATCTTCACCGGGTGGTGTTTCCAGCGCTGGAGGAATGGCTTCGCGAGCGTCGCATACTTCTCGAGCCCCTTGACCTGCGATGGGGTGTGGAGACCAGCGGCGAGGCCGAGGCTGAAGCTAAAGAGCAGCTGGTCCTCAAGGTCTGTCTGGACGGCATCAATGAGTGCCGTCCGTTCCTGATCGTGCTTCTGGGTGATCGTTATGGCTGGCAACCGCCGGCAGAGAGGCTCGCGATCACTGCTGGCGAGTACGGCTTTGTGCCAGATGCGGTCGCGGGGATGAGTGTGACGGCGCTGGAGATCGAAGCAGGCCTGCTGGCGAGCGAAGATCAGGCGGTGCGTAGCTTCGTCTATCTTCGCGAGCCTCTGCCCCTGGACGACATGCCTGACGATCTCCGTGCGGTTTATAGCGACGCCGCGGCGGGCAATGAGGATGCCGCCGGTCGTCTCGAGATGCTGAAGGAACGTCTCCGCAATGTGCCCCGTCTGGAAGGCCGCGTACGTGACTATACGCTTGAGTGGGATGCTTATGCCTGCGCGCCAGACGCAGAGAGCCTGAACGCCTGGGGCGAGCAGGTGCTGGCAGACCTCAAGGCCGAGCTGAGCGGCGATGTCGAGGCGCATGGCTTGGATGAAGCGCCTGAACTGACATGGCAGGAAGAAGAGGCGTTCGAGTACGAGGCGTTTGTCGAACAGCGCGCGCGGGTCTTCGTCGGGCGCAGCGACACGATTGCCGAGATCGAAGCCTGGGCTTTTTCGGCCGACGAAGGCAGCGCCCCCTGGGGTCTGGTCTACACCGGCGCCTCAGGCGCGGGCAAAAGCGCCTTGATGGCGGAGCTCTACCGGCGCTGGACCCATGAGCCACAGGACCCGTCAGATGATCGTGCCCCGGTGGTTCTGGCCCATGCTGCCGGCATCAGCCGGCGTTCGGGCTGGGTCACGCCCATGCTTCAGCGCTGGATCGGCGAACTGGCCGCGCTGATAGGGATCAATGACCCGCTCGCCGAACACGACAAGCACGAGACGGTGGTCGAGGCCTTCCGCGATCTTGTTACACGGATCGCGCAGGATCGGCGGGTGATCCTGCTGGTCGACGCCATCAACCAGTTCGATTCAGGCGCCTGGCAGGACCAGTCATGGGTCCCGGCGGGATGTCCCAGTATCCGCCTGCTGGCGACCGCCATACAGGGCGACGCCAGCGAACGCCTTCTGGGCGCACATGAGGCCATCGAAGCGCGTGAACTGCCAGCGCTGACGGCTGCAGAGGCCGGCGACATCGCCGTCGCGCAGTGCGCGCGCTACCGCAAGACGCTTTCAGACAGCGTGCTTGCGGCGCTGAAGGAGCATCCGTCAGCTGGCAATGCGCTCTGGCTGCGCATGGCGATCGACGCGCTTTTGCAGCTTGATGCGGATGACTTCGAGAATGCGCAGGCGGACCATGCCGATCAGCCGGCTGATCGGCAGATCCCGGCCTTCATGACGGCGCTCGTCCGCGAGGCATTCCCGCCAGATGTGGCGGGCATGTATGCCTATCTCCTGACCCGTCTGGAGGCGCGCTTCGGCGAGGCGCCCGTGCGGACGTTTGCGTTGGCCCTGGCGCTCAGCCGCTCTGGCTGGCGCGATACGGACTTGCGGGAGCTGGCTCCGCGTCTCGGCGGCGGCGAATGGGATGATGCGACAGGGGCTATCCTGCGGCGCGCCTTCCGCCTGCATCTCAGCCGTCACGGCGATCCGGCCTGCTGGGATTTCTTCCACATCCTTGCCCGTGAAGCAGTACTGGCTCGGTATGCAGGATCAGGAGACGAACGCTCCTCGCTTCATGCGGCCATCGCGGATCATCTGGCCGCGCTACCGGACGACGACCCCATCGCTCAGCGCGAGAGCATGCATCATCTGCTTGAAGCCGAGGACATGGTGGGGGCGGCGGAGTTCTTGGCACAAGCGCCTGATGGCTTGGCGCGAGACGCTGCAGTTTTGTCGCTCGCGGAGCGAGTTCTCAAACGAGAAAAAGAAAACAAGCGCGATCACAGCCTGGGATTGATCGATGGGCTGCTGGAGCATGCGAACATAGAGAAGCTCGATCTGCCGAGCCGGCTAATGATTGATGTGTTCGCACAGGTGAGCGGTCGCGTCAGTGGCAGAACGGCTCTCAATTTCATGGAAACTATTCA
Organism: Alkalicaulis satelles; assembly: GCF_008630495.1. Taxonomy (GTDB): domain Bacteria; phylum Pseudomonadota; class Alphaproteobacteria; order Caulobacterales; family Maricaulaceae; genus Oceanicaulis; species Oceanicaulis satelles. The sequence goes on along the minus strand of NZ_VWOJ01000002.1, from coordinate 307,438 downwards.
CGGCTGGTATATTGAAAACCGTACTTACCTGTCTCCTGATCAGTTTCTGGTCGACCTATCTATTAGCCACGACACTCTTGGGGAGATAGAAAACGCGGAAGGCCGAGGAAATTCGGCGCGATCACACTTTAGTGCCGCGATGGAAATCCGTAGAGCTCTACATGATCGCCTCAACAATACAGCCTATGCGGCAAACTTGGGCATTAGCCATGGGAAAATTGGTGACTTAGAGGGAGCAGCAGGTAATTCGGAAGCTGCGATAATGCACTATGAATCGGCGTTGGCCGTGTTTGACAATTTGAGTTGTCGTGTCGAACAAATGGAATTCAAGCGCAACAAAGGCATCATACATAAAAGAATTGGGGATATTGAACGCAAATTAGGAAACATTGATGCTGCACGCTTACATTATATCAATACTATCACAATCATCGATGCGCTGCACAAACACACACGCAATGTAGAGACCGCATTGGACCTGTCGGCCTGTCATGCGAGGATTGCCGCCCTAGAGCGGGCCGATGGCAACGTCGTCGCGGCCAGATCGCACTTTGAATCAGGTATGGAGATCGTCAGGGAAATCCATGTCCGCACAGGGAGCTGGGAGACGGCCAAACATCTGGCATACCGCCATGTCAGCATCGGCGAGCTTGAGTACGATGCAGGCAACATTGAGATTGCTCGCTCGCACTTTGTCGCCTCCATGGAAATCCGAAAAATTCTTCATGATCGCATCGGAAATGCCGACACTGCGCTCGATTTCGCAGTGAGCGCTGCGCGGCTTGGAGAGATTGAGCTCTCAGCAGGCAACATCAAAATGGCCCGCGAGCTGTTTGAATTGACAGTATGTATCCGCGAGACGTTTAAGGATCTTATCAACAATATAGAAACAGCTACCGATCTGGCCATTGGCCTTAACTGGCTAGGGCATTTGGAGCTCTCTGAACACAACTATGAAGCGGCCCGACAACACTTCGAGGCAGCCATGGAAATCAGCAAGGCCCTACACGATCGTGTTGGAAGTCCAGAGACCGCAAGATCACTTGCAATCGCACATAGCAACGTTGGCGAACTCAAGCTGGCGGTAGAAGATGTGGATGCCGCCCGACTGCATTTCGAATCTGCTATTGGGATAACAAAAATTTTGCATGACGGCGTCGGAAGTGTCGCGACCGCGCGGGACTTATCAGTCAGCCATGGAAAACTCGGTGATTTATTATGCGCGATGGAAGATTTCGATAAAGGCCGAACTCACTACGTAGCCGCGCTCGATATTCGCAAATCTTTATATGACGGCAACGTCGTATCTCGGACTCTAATCGATCTTGCGGTGAGCTATCAGCGCCTCGGGCGGTTAGAGCAATTAGCAGGCAATATTGACAAAGCAAGATCAAATCTTATGACGTCAATGCAGCTCAAGAAAGACAGGCACGAACAAATAAAAAGCATCCAAACCGCGCAAGATCTTATAATGAACCACATCATGATTGCTGATATCGAACAATCGCAAGGAAACACTGAGGCAGCGAAGGATCAATATAATTCAATATTGGAAATTCAAAAGAAATTGTCAGAGTAAACCGGCTTGGGTCGGGCAGTGCGGTTCCTGGCGTTCCGGGATGAGATAAACGTTGCGTAACTTCAAGAACTCACCAGAGGTCATCCGCCTTGCGGTGATGATGTATGCGCGCTTCCCGCTGTCTCTGTGGAACGACGTGACGTAGCGGCTCGAAACGGGGTCACGTTCAGGCGTTCAAAGTGATTGATGTTCGGCAGCTGTTCGTATCCCTTTGAACGCCAGCCAATGCAGGCTGCCCACTGCATCTCCTGCGATGAGCCGGCCGTTGTGAAGCGCAGCCAAGGCCGTGACCCCGGTATCAAGTTCAAGACGGCTCAATTCAACGCCAATGTTGGCATTCCACAGCCTAATATTACTGTCCCAAGACCCAGTAGCTAAGCGCCCGTCTGGCAATATGGCAAGCGCCTCGACCGACGCTTCAATTCGCACCGCCTCTGATTCATTTACAACGTCCCAAATCCGGATGGTTTCGTCGGATGAAATGCTGATCAAGCGTCCGTCAGGTAATACAGTCAATGCATTCACCGAGCCGTCATGCCCTTCCAAGCGCACGCTTTCAGTCCCAGTTTCCACATCCCAGATACAGATCTGCCCATCAATCGAACCGCTGGCCAAGCGTCCATCTGGTAATGCCATCAACGCACAAACGCTGTCGCCGCGCCCTTCGAGCCAGGCGACCTGCCTAGCGGCTTCTGTATCCCAAAGCCGGATTAACTCACGACCCTCATCCGAAGCGCTGGCTAAGCGCCCGTCTGATAACGCCGCCAATGCATAGACCACATCGTTATCGCCTTGACCCCCTAACCGCGCTATCTCGATACCGTCCCTGACATTCCAAATCCGGATTGTGTCGTCAATCGACCCACTCGCGAGGCGGCCATCTGGTAGTACAGCTAATGCCCTGACCCCTTCGCAATTGCTTTCCAGACACATCGCCTCCGTCCCGCTTGACACATCCCAAAGCCGGATGGTGCTGTCACTTGCTCCACTCGCCGCTCGCCCGTCTGGCAAAATAACCAGTGAATTGACCGAGCCTCTATGTCCCCGCTTCCTACTTGGACTAAGTTGCGTGATCGGGTCCCAAAGTCGGATAGTGTTATCATCTGACCCACTGGCAAGCAGCCCGCAAGACAGGACAGATAGCGCGTTGACTTCGCCGATATGCCCCTCCAACTGAGCGATCTCGGTGCTTGTCGCTACGCTCCAAAGTCGGATGGTATTGTCATCCGACCCACTTGCTAAGCACCCGTCAGGCAAAACTGCCAGAGCACAGACACTATTGTCGTGCCCTTCAAGCCGAGCGACCTCACTTCCGACGTCCACATTCCAAATTCTGATGGTCTTATCGAACGACCCGCTGGCCAGGCGACCGTCCTGCAGCACCGCGAGCGCTGTGACACTATGATCGTGGCCCTCCAGTCGTGATATCTCGATCCCCGTCGTCACATCCCATAACCGGATTGTCTCGTCATGCGACGCACTGGCCAAGCGCCCGTCAGGCAAAACTGCCAAGGCGCAGACTCGTTCGTCGTGGCCCTCTAGCCGCATAATCTCATTCCCGGTTGCCACATCCCAAAGCCGAATCGTTTTGTCTGCCGACCCGCTAGCCAAGCGCCCGTCAGGCAATACTGCCAAGGCGCAGACCTGTTCGTCGTGGCCCACTAGCCGCAACGTCTCCGCGCCTCTTGTCACATCCCAAAGCCGGATAGTGTTACCCTGCCCACCTGTAGTGAAGCCGCCGCTTTCTAGCAAAGTCCAAGCTTCACCCGCTGCACACCAGAGCCGCCCATCAGAAAGCACAGCCAGCGCATATATCCATTCACCATGGCCATTTTTTAGCTGAGCAATTTGATCTCCGGTTTCCAAATCCAAAAGCCGGATTGTTCCATCCTCCAAGCCACCGGCTAAACACCCATCCGGCATTTCCGCCAATGCTGAAACGCTACTGCACATCTTAAACTTAGCGATCTCCTGGCCCGGCGGTGTCAGTGATGGGTGCGTTGTGTAAAGCGCGCCCTCCGGCACACGGCCCAGAAGTTGATCGAGAAATTTCGCTGGCGCCACGCTCATCAGCCGCCCATGAATTTGGGCCATTGCTTGACCGGGATCGCGCGCGATGATGCCGGTCGCCAATCGCAAAGTTCGGCCGATGAGGGGTTGCAGGTGATCAGACGGATTGGCGAAGCGCACGTAGTCGTCAACGACTTCCAGCGTACGCTTTAACGTCCCGATCTTGTGATCTATCCAGTGCGGACCCGTCAGCAGCGCATCAAGACGCTCACGCGCGCCAGCATGAAACAACTGGAACGGTAATTCCATGAAGCTGCGAAGGCTCCAGCTCCGCCCTGATTGATCATTAGCGACGGGGGCTTCGAAATAATTGGCCAGCGCGGCATGTAGCGTTGCTTTCGCTGGCTCATAGAAGCTCGAGCGTACGGCCTCATCCAAGTGTCTGTGGAAGAATGTCATGAGCTTTTCGCCATCCGCGCCCTTCTCCACCAGAATGGCCGAGAGGCTCCTCTTCAGGCGGCCCCATACCGAGTCAGGCAGGCGCTTGATGTCGGGCGCACCGTGTTTCGCGGACGAGACGGTTCGCATGACGTCCGGGTCGCGAGACAGGACAGCGATGAGTTCAGTCTCGCTCAATCCCTCACGCCCGGCCGCAATCAGCCCGAGTGCGCGCTGCACCAGCAGCGGTTCATGGTGATGGACGCTCGACAATTCTTCCAGGAATTGACCGATCAGCGCGGAGACGCCATCGGCAAGTCCGCGTGTGCGTGGGTCATCCGCAGATCTCCACCGGCGCGCGATCGCGAAAGCCATCCGCAGATAAAGGGGCGAAGCGCCCGTCTCGGCGAACCGGTCAAGGATATAGGCCTTCTGATCAGCCGTGAGCTCACGCTGGGTGTTGTTCAACAGTTCGGCAAGGATGTCCCGCCCGTCGTCGGCTGTGAGAGGTTCTATCGCGAGAAAGGCCTCTGGCGGCAGGTTGCGTCTGAGGCCCTTCACGACAGATCGCTCAGCTTCGAACGCCTCATCATCCAGCACAGAAACGATCAGCTTCACCCTGGGATTTAGAGATGCCGGCAACCATGACTGCCGGTAGGGCGTGCGCAGCTGGTCCAGCGCATCGATGAAGATCGTGACCGGCTGGTCTAGTGAGGCGAGGAGATCGCGCACCTGGTGGACGAAGCGGTTGTCATCCTCTTCCCATTCATCGGGCTTTTCTGCGATGCCGAGTGCAGCAAGATCCTCGACGACAGATATCAGCAGATCGCGCTGATTGGCGGATGCTGCGCTTGCGCCAACGAAGCGCTTCACCACTCTGGCGTCGGGATCGGTCGCGGTATCGGCAGCGGCTCGCGCCATCAGTGCTGTCTTGCCAGAGCCTGAACGGCCGGTCAGCACGAGAGGGTATGTTGGGTCGCCTGCGATATGAGCAGCGATCTCCGAACGATTACCAGAGCGCCCTATAAAGACCCGAAGCCGCTCTTGTGCGAACGCGTCATGTGTGGCGCGTTCAGCTCTCACCGCAAAATCAGGTAATCTTTCACGCGCTTTCAGATCTTTGATCTGGGCATCAATCGCTGCGAGAAGACTGTCCGTAATCCGGTCGACAAAATCCGCGTCATAATCGGTAGAGTTCTTGGCGAATTGCGGCCTCAGAACCCGGTCGTTTGGCAATGCGCGGTCCACTACGTCGGCCAGTTTCCGGGCACGTTCTTCCCCGGATTCCGTAGTGCATACCCAGGCAAGGGCCTGCGCGCTGCCAGTGTCCGCCCTCATGCGCTCCAGCCCTTTGCGCACTTCCTGCTCGGTTAGCGACAGAACGTACTTCGCCAGTTCGGTTTCATTCAGTTGGCCAGCCGCATGCAGAGCTTGCGCAGCCTCCTGCAGGTCGGGACGCAGACGGTCCTCAAGCGAAGCCCACGCCTCAGGGGGCTTCAAGTCGACAAGGTCATCTTCGCGTGATCGCAGCGTGTAGGCGCTGATCAGTCCTGCATCCGCGCCGGCAAGGCCTTCGGCTGCGAGATGATTTTCGTCATGCTGATATACCCGGTCCAGATCAGTAACGGCCTGTTCACGGCGACGGCTGGTGAGCCAGGAACGCAGGGCTGCAAACTCGTCCTGGGCGATGGCATATGGCAGGGGCACCCAGCCATAGCGATCGCCTACCAGGATAAGGAGATTGGGCGCCGGGTACCCCTTGGCCTCGACCACTTCGCCTAAGCAAATATCGGCAGTTTGCTGGTTAAGCTGGGCATCGTCATTGATGCCCCATCGCATATCGACCGCTCGAAAGTCAAAGTCATGTCTTGCGCAGTGCGCCTCCAGCGCCGGGAAAACTTTTTCCTGAAGGAGGCGGCGCTCCCCGGTGAAATCGATGAAGGTCGACGACACAAATAGGCGGAATGCTTTTGACGGCATGCGTTCCCCACTTCGGTCTGGTCAAGCTTCCGCAGTCACTTGGCGCCGGCACGAGCTGTCAGAAGAAAAGTGCTTGAGTGAGGTGCCCTGCCTTGTGACCCGATACCCTCGGGTCCCTCACTTATTTCGAGAGTCCGATCCTTTCATAGTGCATGGGTTGAGGGCTGGCGAGCGCGCCGGGAGCGAAAGGTGTCAGGTCATTCCAATGCCGCTGTTTCCATCGCTAAGCTCAATGCTGTCTCTAGGCGATCAGGTGTTGGATTCGGTCGTGGCTGGAAGGTGCCGGGTACATTCGTCCAATTGCCATCCTCCAGAACCAGCTTCAGGCGAAGGATCGATTTTCCTTGCGAACGAGCATCTGCGAGTCCTCGGCCGATGGCCCAATAGGTATGCTGTGCCAGCACCCAGTCACTCATGAGCCGCGTCATGATGACTCGTGGCGCTTGGCCGCTCCATGCCCTCGCCTGTCGGGCTGCCAACGAGAGTGGCAGGCGGTCGGCACTTTCAAAGGAATGAGCCTCGTCTGGCGCTTGCGAAATTGCGGTCGCCAGTCCGGCCAATATCGCTTGAGGCATGGCATCCAGCTCTCCGGAAAGGGCCTCGTCAAGTTGCTCCAGACACGTGACAACGCCGGTTGATGGAAAAGCGAAACCGGATATCCAGTCACTCGCCCTGCTGGTCCTTGACTCTGTAAGGCGCACAAATTTTTCTGCGACGCCGCTAGTGTCTATAGGCTTGCCGTCGATCCACCGGGTCATCCAGTAAAACAGCCCCTCGATGGCTAAGCGGAACAACTGGCGCACCTGCACCTCAGCCCAGGCCCGCCCTGCAGACTGTCCGTCAACTGAAAGGCTGGTCCAGATCCCCGGATCGGCCATCATCGTTCGAATTTCCGAAATGTTTTTTGAGGTTGACCGCTGGTAAGCGGCCTTCATCAATTCGAATGCTGCACGGCGCGGCGGAGAGGCCATCTCACCAAAAACACGTGTTCTAGCGGCCTGCTGTTCGGCCGTCGAAAGCGAGGCCATCGGCCAAAGCTTGCTCCATTGTCTGACGTCGTCGGCAGCTACAGCTACCGGGCCAAAGGTGGATAATGCCGGGTGCTCAAGCGCAGGTCTCAATGCATCCTCGAAGTCCGCGAGATAACCGTTTTCCTGATCGACGGGGAGTAGGATGCTTGTGTTCTCAGGGTTTGCGACGACCCACCTTAGCCCTTTGAGCGAAGGCCCGTAGTTGATAGGCGCCGTCAGCGCGGTCGAATAGGTCCGGCTGTCACGAAGGCGGTCCCATCCGGCGCCGGCGAAACAGAACGAATCGCTATTTAGCAGATGCGCAAGGACATCGCGGCCCGGCAAGTCTGTCTCAGGGTTGGCAAGGAACTGTGACCAAGCAAAAATGACCTCAATCCGACTGATGAAGTCTTTCAAAAGGTCAACGCTGATCGTCCTAGCGCCGCTCTTCCGGGCGATTTCAGCCGCCTGCCGCCAAGCCCACGTCACCACAATGTAAGGCCTTATGTGGCGAGCAGTATTATTAAGGCCAGGAAATACTTGGTCCATAAGCTGGAAATTGATCTGGCGCAGTCCCAAAGGGTCCACGCCGCCAGCTCGCACTGGAGGTTCTTCGACGACGAATGGCAAGTCAGTCGCCGATGCCGCTTCGATCAGTTCGTCCCGGCTCAACTTACTCATCACATTGAGCCCAAACGATTACTCGGCCGCAGCAATTGGCTGAGCGAGCAACATGTTCGGCCCTCAATCTATCAACTTCGGCTATCGGGAGCTGGATGTTTTTCCCGCAAGGGCAGGTTTGCCTGAACGTGTCAATGATGATTACTTGATTTCTCTTATTCGACGTTGCGCAAGCCTCCTTGATCGTTTCGCGCATGGATAAATCGTTCATGGCAATCTCATTCCAGTCGTGAATCGCCCTGCGATCCTTGATCGCGTCACGACAGTCCTCTGCCTGCTCGGCGTAGGTCCGCGTAGCGGCAGCAGCTCCAAATACATAGCTGGAATCTTCCGCTCCGGGCATGACGGCCCGCCAGCGGGCGATGGCATCGGGTTCCTCACCGAGCGTGACAGATCGGTAACCCAACGCATGGAGAAGACGCCTTATAGACTGGGCGGATGGTTTGAAAACCGGATCTCCCCCGTGGAGCAGAACTGCGGCCACTATTTCATCACGGCGATCAACGTTAACCTCTTTGAGGGTGCCGGAACCGATGATCCTGCGCAGCCATGTGGCAGCACGTTCAGGATCCGGTGCAAGCGAGGCGCAAAGATAGCCACCGATATCCAGCGCAATGAGGGTGCTCTCCGCTTCCTTTCGCGCAAGTAACGTGTCCATCAGATACTCGAAGCCATCGAAGATCGCACGGTGCTCCCGCTCGCTGTTCCGCTGGTGAGCTTCCTGATCGCTAACACCTTCCTGCCGTTCATCGTCTTCGCCCTCCGCCCCCGTGGGCTCGATCGTTGTCGTCCGCTTTCGCAGGGCTGATAGAAGTTGGGAAAGGAAACGCATTTCATGAGGGCCTGCGATCCCGTGCTCCGGTTCACTAGTGCCTCCATAGCCCAAGTCTGGATCTGTAACCGATCCCAACCCGTCCACGGACACCATTTGTGGGCTGAGAGGTGCTTGTTCTGCCTTCGGAGACAAGGAGCGGGTTTGAGTGCTTGCAGCGGCAAGGCGATCTGGGTTTTCTGAAAACCAAGCGATGATGGCTTTGATATCGTCAGGAGATTCCATACCTGCCATTGCTGCAAACATATGCCGCGCGCACACCCCCGCCCGATCGACGATATGCGAGAAAGCCACGATCTGCACAAACCCTGATGCGACGCCATCTTCCGATCTCCGCGCGTGCAGAATACGGCGCCCCGGCAGCCAGGCGGAGGCCGCGAAATGGCCTGCGGGGATGGTGAAATCTCCATCTGGCCCAACATCTGCCTCGCCGATTTCTCTCTTGCCTTCACGGGTCTCCAGATCGAACGTTGCAGTAGGCGAGTGCCATGGTGTCAGTATCTGCCCGCGGATCATCTCGCCTTCGAAATCTGCCCGGAGAACGCCACTTTCCTGAAGCTTGTTTGTCTCGACCTCACTGTCGACGTTAGCCATAGATGGCGCCTCGGCTGCCGAAACCGACCAGAAGGCCCCCTTGTGCGGGGCGACTCGCGCAATTGCCGCTTCGACATTAGCAGGAGTTCCAATGGCGGCGTTCGTGGCGTTGGGGCTACCTGAAACCAGGATAGCACCCCTCGCGCACTGAATTTCGAAGGCCTTGGCGTGCAGCAAGCGACCGTCTGACAAAGTGTCGACGCATACCGCCTCGATTTCGAGATCGATCTCTTCGGGGGCTGGCCATGCTCGACCCAGCGAGCCACGCACAGCTCCTTCGGGCGGACTATGGACCCGGACCTTGTCTAGGCCGAGCTTGCTGCCCAGCCGGCCGATGGCACTGCCGCTATCCCAAAATGGAGCCGCCACCGTAAGGCGTTCTGCTCCGCCAAATTCGTCTGCCAATTCAATTATCTGATCTGATATCGAATGCTCGAGATTATGCAGGAAGCGGATGTCTGATCGGCCTGGGTTCTGTGAGGCCGCCTTAAGACGTCCACCTACCTCTTCACAACGCGGCGCGGCGCCCGTGCGCACGCGGTCTGTGACACCAAGCAGCTCAAAGAACTCTGCCACCTGCCACATAGCGCTCCCGGCAAAGCTGGAGTGAAGGTGCTCGACCAGCTCAAGATTGAACCCCCAGCCGCCAAAGGTGAGATTTCCTGAGCCGATGAGGCAATGCGCCTCATTGCCAGAAAATAGAAGGCTGATCTTGGGGTGGAAGACGCCTCGTCTCACCGCAACCGGTTCAACGGAGTAATCTTGCCCAACCCGCCTCGCGCCATATTCCTGCAGGGCCCCTAGTACTCCGGTCCGATCCGCGAGGATCATCGTGCGTCTGCACTGTCTCCGAACAAGCGAGTCGAGCACCACTCCTTCGAAAAAAGAGAGGCTGAGCGAGTAGGTGGTAAAGACGGCTTCGTCCCAGTTGCCGCTCGAAAGGAGGTGGATCGGATTGGTCAATTTGGAGTGACTAGCCTATTAATCGAGCATGTAAGTTTACACTTTTTGATCGCAACGAAAAGCACGCGGATGAGGATTAGAAAATGTCTTGATTCAGGGAGCTCATTGAATCATCGTGAGCTTATTCGTCCGCAGAGCGTGGTGCGAGATGAACCGAGCGACGGAAATCGCCTCGGAGTATTTTACCTATCTCGAATTGAGTGTTTCCGGCGGCTCCCCTTTCACAGTTTATTTTCAGTAGCCTCCCCCCCGCCAGCTTTTTTGCGTTCATCTGAAAGCGTCGGGCGCTGACCATATGCGCTCATTAGAGCTGTCGCTCATCATCCGCGGCCGATAGCCGTGCCCAGATTGTCATCGTCAGAACCGTAAACTAGGGTCGCGTCCCATGAGGGGCAGATGACCGTGCGGCGCCAGGAACATAAGAGCGCATCGCTCAATGAGGTCGCGATCAGCGATCTGGACCGGCGGTTCCGCCGGCCGCTTGTCGCTTATTTCAACAAGCGCATCCGCGAACAGTATGATGTGGATGATCTTGTCCAGGAGGTCTTTCTCAGGCTGGTGCGCCGCGCCGAGTTGTCAGATGTCGAGGCGATCGACAGATATATATTCCGCACGGCGGCCAATGTTATAAAGGACAGGAGCCGGCGGCGCTCCGCCCGGCTCCAGCATCTCCATCACGGTTTCGACGAGACTGAGATCGATAGTGATCTTTTTTCTCCCGAGCGCGTCTTATTGGGCAAGGAAGCGCTGGAGCAGCTTGCCGCAGCGCTGGACGCGATGCCTGAGAAGACCAGGAACGTATTCATGCTTCGGCGCTATGAGGGTCTGAAGAATTCCGAGATCGCTGCCCTGCTGGGGCTGACCGTCAGCGGGGTGCGCTTTCACATCATTCGCGCCAAGGCCTATCTGGCGCGCCGTCTTGAGGACAAGACATGAGTGAGGCGATGCGTCTTCGGGCAGAATACGGCCCCATTCCCCAGGACGCTCTCGAAGCGGCGGCCTGGTGGCATGAGCTGCTCGATGAGGCCGATGGCGATATCGATATCGCCGCGCAGTTCGACGCCTGGCTGGAGGCCAGCGCGGACCATGATGCGGCGTGGCGGCGCGTGACGCGCGCCTGGGAGGGCGCCAGCCAGGCCGCCGCCGACCCCGCAGTGCTCGCCCATCGCCGCCGCGCGCTGGCCCCCCGGCCGCATTATGCGCGCATGGCTGCCGTGGCGGCGGGCTTGTGCCTGGCCACCGCGCTGGCGGCGTTCGCGGTTACGGGCCTGCACATGGGGGCTCCGGCGCCGGGAGAAGCGGTCCAGACCGCCCAGGCCGTTCCGGGCGAATTTGTCACGTCTTTGGGGCAGCGCTCCACCGTGGTGCTGGACGACGGGTCACGCGTGGAGCTCAATACCGCCAGCCGGATCATCGTCTCCATGGAGGGCGTTGAGCGCCATGTTCGGCTGGCCGAAGGCCAGGCTCTTTTTGACGTGGCCGCTGATCCGGCGCGCCCCTTTGTCGTTGAGGCGGGAAACCGGCGGATCACGGCGCTGGGCACCGTGTTTGACGTGCGGGTGGGGGACGCGGAGCCCAGTGTCCAGGTCACCATGCTGGAAGGTCTGACGCGAGTGGAGAGGGCCCGGACGGCGCCGCCTGTTGATGGCGCCGGCGAAGAGCCCTCCTTTGAACTGAGCGGAGGCGAGCAGCTGATTGTCCGGCCTGCCGCCGCCCCGCAGCGCCGTGAGGTGGATGCCGCGCGCGTGACAAGCTGGCGTCATGGATGGCTGGTGTTCGAGAATGAACCCTTGTCCGAGGCGGTGGCGGAGATGAACCGGTATGCGCGCCGGAACATTGTGCTGGACAGCCCCGGTCTGGCGGATCTGCGCGTCAGCGGCGTGTTCACGGCCGGACGCAGCGAGCTGTTCATAGAAGCCTTGCAGAGTGCGTATAATCTGCGTGTGGCGCGCACGGAGGCGGATTACATCGTGCTGGCCCGCGCCGAGTGAAGCGGAGCCGGGCGGGCCTTCCGCCCGGGGCTGCGATAAAAAACTGTCACTTTTCCCCGGCTCTGCGTCCTGTCTTTCCGAGTGCACTTGCAATGCCCGGCGCGCCGGCTCAGGGGAGACGACTTATGAAAATCCGCAAACTCAACACGCTCATACTCTCGACCGCGGCTTCCGCCCTGCTGGCGGGCATGGCTCCGGCCCAGGCCAACAATGCGGTCGAGTTCGACATACAGGACACCGAGCTGGCCGCGGCGCTGCAGCAGTTCGCCATTCAGTCGGGCCGCAACATGCTGTTTTCCCCCGAAGCGATGACGGGGCGCCCGGCCAATCCGGTCATCGGCTCTTATGCGCCGTTTGAGGCGCTTGACGAGATGCTCGCCGGCACCGGGCTGAGCTACGAGGTGACAGAATCCGGCGCCATCGTGTTTCCCGCTATGGGCGGCGATGAGGCGCCTGAAGCGCGTGTGCAGGAGACTTCGGCGGCCGGCTGGCTCCATCAGGCGGCCCCGCAGGCAGAGCGCGCGCCTGCGCAGCCCCTGCCGGCCTCACAATCGGCGGGCGGCCAGGACGCGCCGCCTGATCGCATCACCGTCGTGGGAACCCAGATCCGCGGATCACGCATCGCAGAAACGCTTCCCGTTTCGGTGTTCGACGAGCAGGATATCCTGGCGACAGGCGTAACGACCGGCGATGATCTGTTCCGCGCCATACCCCAGGCCGGGGATGTGGCCTTCAACCAGACACGCACCATTGGCGGCATTAACGACGCGCGCGGTGATGTGGCCTCGATCAATCTGCGCGGCGTGGGTACGGGCAATACGCTGGTTCTGCTCAATGGCCGGCGCATGGTCCTGCACCCTGGAACCCAGGCGGAAAACCTGGTGCCGGTGGTCTCGGTCAACACCAACGCCATTCCGGTGAGCGGCGTCAGCCGGGTGGAAGTGCTGCGTGACGGCGCCAGCGCGCTGTACGGCGCCGATGCTGTGGCCGGCGTGATCAACACCATTCTGCGCCAGGATTTCGAAGGCTACACCTTCACCGCGCGCTATGGCGGCGCGGAAGCCTCCAACCGGCGCGATTTCACCCTGACCGGAGAGGCGGGCTTCCGCTTCAACAATAATCGGACCAGCCTGTCGGTTTTCGCCTCCTATAGCGATCAGACCCCGATGTACGCGTCTGACCGCCCCTATGCGCGCGGATCCGACAACCGGGCGCGGGTCGAAGGCACGCCGTTCGAAGGCGTGGCCGCCTTCAACAACACCTCGGTGGTCTCGCCGTGGGGCGCGTTCAACGTCATCGGCGTGGGCACGGTCACCCAGAATGGCTTGCCGGTCTCGAATGCAGGCGGCGGCGTGCATGTGCGTCCCGAGGACCTGGGCGGGTGCCGGGCGTCGCTGGGCGACGGGCTGTGTTTTGGAGCCACCACAACCCGGCCGCAGGAATTGCGCTATGACATCAATGACGGGCGCACCATCACTGGCGGAGTGGAGCGCCTGAACCTCTTCGCCTTCCTCAACCACGATTTTGACAACGGGATGGAGTTTTTCGGCGAGCTGGGCGGCTACCGGGCCGATTTCAACTCCGTGCGTGAACCGTCCTCGCCTCTGGCGGCGGCGCGCATCACCATCCCGCGCACCAATTACTGGAACCCGTTTGGCGCGGTGCTGCTGCCTGACGGATCCGTCAACCCGAACCGCCTGCCAGGTCTGAATGTGCCTGACGAGGGCGCGGACGTGACCTTGTTCAGCTACCGGCTGGTGGACGCAGGCATGCGCCACGTCAATGTCATCAACGAGAACTTCCGGGTTCTGGGCGGATTGCGCGGCATCGCCAATGGCTGGGACTGGGAAAGCGCCGCGCTGTATTCGCGCGCGCGCACCGAGGACACGACCCAGCGCGTCAGCTCGACCCTGTTCCAGCAAGCGCTCGCACTGTCCACGCCCGACGCCTACAACCCGTTTAACGGCGGCGATCTGTCCGACTATGCCCGCGGCGACGCCACCCCCAGCAATGCGGCGACCATTGCCAGCTTCATGGTGCCGGTCAGCCGGATCAGCGAAACCGATCTGGGCCTGGTCGATTTGCGTATGTCGCGTCCCGATCTGTTCTCGCTGCCGGGCGGCGATGTCGGCATCGGCCTGGGCGTTGAATGGCGCTGGGAAGGCTTTTCCGACGACCGCGATCCGCGTCTGGACGGGACCATCACCTATACCGATATGGTCACCGGGATCGTGTCCGGAAGCGATGTGATGGGAACAAGCCCCACCAATGACAGCTCTGGCAACCGCAATGTCGGTTCATTGTTCGCCGAGCTGGAGATCCCCCTCATCTCTCCGGAGATGAATATTCCGCTGGCTCATTCGGTCCAGCTCCAGATCGCCAGCCGTTACGAGCATTACTCTGATGTCGGCGAGGCCTTCGCCCCGCGCGTGGCGGCAAGCTGGGCGTTTGTCGACGGGTTCTCGTTCCGGGCCGCCTGGTCGGAAGGTTTCCGTGCGCCCAATCTGCCGCAGGTCTTTGAACAGGGCGTGGAGCGCTCCAACAATCGCCAGGACTTTATCAAGTGCGAGGCGGATGTGCGCGCGGGACGCATAGCGGACTTTTCCGCCTGCGCGCGTTCGCAGAGCGTGGTCTCAAGCCGTGACGGTAATCGGGACCTGGAGCCCGAAACCTCCCAGAACATCTCTCTGGGTTCGGTTCTGCAGGCGCATTTCCTGCCGCCTGAATGGGGCAGCCTGACCCTGACCGCCGACTGGTGGCAGATCAAGCAAACCGGCGTGGTCGGTATTTTCGGCGATTTCAACCATGTCGCACTGGATTACCTGCTGCGCACCCAGGGCTCGTCCAATCCTGCGGTCGTGCGTGAGGCCCCCGCCCAGGAAGATATTGATGACTTTGCGGGCACCGGCCTCGACCCGGTGGGCCGGATCCTGACCGTCAATGACGGGTATCTCAACTTGCTGCCGCGCACCATTGAGGGCTTCGACATCAGTGCGCTGTATCAGTTGCGCGGTACGCAATGGGGCAATTTCCGCTTCAGCTTCAACGCCGCCCGGCTGCTGACCTTCCGCCAGGAAGCCTCACCGGAGGCGCAGCTGATCATCGACGCCCAGCAATCGGGGGACATCAGCCAGGCCTTCACCGTGCAGGGCGCCAATGATCTCATCCGGCAGGGCGGCCTGCCGGAATGGCGCTTTACCTCCACCCTGAGCTGGAATCAGGGGCCCTGGGGGGCGGGTCTGTCGGCGCAATATGTCGGCTCGGTGTTCGACACCGGCGCCAGCCTCGCCGACGGAACCCAGTGGAGGCTTGATAGCTGGCTGACCGCCAACGCCCATGTGAGCCGCACGTTCGAGACGGGCGTCCTGGAAGGCACGCGGCTCATGGCTGGCGTACGCAATCTGACGAATGAAGATCCGCCGCTGGCGTCGAGCGCCTTCGGGTATTCCGGTTCGCTGCATTCGGCCCAGGGCCGGTTCTGGTACGCCTCGGTGCGCAAGTCGTTCTGAGGAGGGTGAGCATGCCCGGCATGAACCGCCTGATCATTGCAGCGGTGACAGTCCTCCTGGCCGGGCTGGCGCCTGCTGCGCTGGCCCAGGGTGGTCCGCCGCCGGGCAGCTACATCATTGAGTATGGCTCGATCCATCATCCCGTCGTGTCGCGCGGCGGGATGGTGGTCAGCCAGAACGCGCTGGCGTCGCAGATCGGCGCGCAGGTGCTGTCTGAAGGCGGCAACGCGGTGGACGCTGCAGTGGCCACCGGGCTGGCTCTGGCGGTCACCCTGCCGCGGGCCGGCAATCTGGGCGGGGGCGGCTTCATGCTGGTCCACCTGGCTGAGGCCGGCCAGACCATCGCCATCGAGTATTACGGGGAAGCGCCGCGGGCGGTGGAGCCGGGCCTGCTGCTGGGCGCAGACGGCCGGGTGGACCGGGCCAGGCGCTACTCCTTTCTGGGCGCTGCGGTCCCCGGGACGCCCCTGGGGCTGTACGAAGCGCATCAGCGCTTCGGGCGGCTGGACTGGGCCGATGTCGTCGCGCCCGCCTTGCGCCTGGCTGAAGACGGCATCCTGGTCACCGAAGACATGGCGTACGCGCTGTCCATCCGGCGCGACTGGATCACCCAGGACCCGGCCGCGGCTGCAGCGCTCTACAAGGCGGGCGGCGAGCCCTACGCGCCAGGCGAGCGGCTGGTCCAGCCTGATCTGGCCTGGTCGCTCACCCAGTACCGCGATCACGGCGCGGCGGCCTTCTACGAAGGCGAAGTGGCGCAAAGGCTCATCGCGGCGATGCAGGCCAATGGCGGCATTATCGGCCACGAGGACCTGGCCGCCTATCAGGTGCGCATCACCGAGCCGTTATGGAGCGCATACCGGGGCCATCCCATGGCGCTGATGCCGCCGCCGGCGTCCGGGGTGCTGCTGGCGCAAATGATGGCCATGCTCGAACAGTTCGACATGGCCGCGCTGGGCCCGCAATCGGCGGCCTCCTTGCATCATGTCGCGGAGGTGACGCGGCTCGTCTACGCGGACCGGGCGCGCGCCATGGGGGGCTATCCCCAACACCAGACGCCCGTAGAGGCCCTGCTTGGCGCCGATTACATCGCGGCGCGCGCCGCGCTGGTCTCGCCGGACGCGCCGCTCCCGTCTGAAGACGTCCAGCCGGGTCCCGCAGCGCTCGCGCACAATCCCGACACCACCCATTATTCGGTCGTGGACGCCCAGGGCAATGCGGTGTCGAACACCTATACGCTGGGCTCGTCCTATGGTGCGCACGTCATGGCGCCGGGAACAGGTTTCTTCCTCAATGACGCGATGGGCAATTTCCGCTGGAACGAGCCGCCCGGCTCGCCCAATGCCCCCGAACCGGGCAAGCGGGTGATCTCCACCATCACGCCCGTGATCGTGTTCCGCGATGACAGGCCCTGGATCGTGTCGGGCACGCCGGGGGGCTTGCAGATCATCCCGGCCATGGCCCAGTTCCTGGTCAATATGATCGACCATGGCCTGAACCCGGCCGAGGCTTCGGCGCGTCCCCGGGCCTTCCAGGGGTATGGCGCCACGCTGGACGTGGAGCCGGGGGTTTCGCCGGACACCATCGCCGTTCTGGAGGCCATGGGCCATGAGGTGCGCCAGACCCTGACCATGGGCAGCATCCAGACCATCGAGATGGGCCAGGGCGTCCTGTATGGCGCATCCGATACCCGCAGGCCCGGCGCAGGCGTGGCCGTGTCCGGCGCCCGCCCCGCGCAAACGCCCGAAGACTGAAGCGTCTTCAAGCGGCGGCTTTTGCGAGGCGTACATATACAGCGCCGGCCTGCGTACAGGGCGATATGGCCTGCCTTACCAAATCTTAAAGTGAAGGTTACTTTACATGCACCACCGCTCTCGTTAGCGGTACTAACAACGAGAGTATGACGCCTAGGCGTTAAACCTACGGAACTGGCGGGGCATTCATGACGTGTTTTGAGGGCGGGCTATGAGTGAGGACAGGCGCGATCAGCTGCGCTCGCTCAGCATTGACCGCAATGAAGAAACGGGACGCAGCGGCGGCGGTATCTCCCTGCCGGTTCTGCTGGGGGCGATCATCATGTCCGCCGCCCTGGCGGGCGGGGCGGCCTGGTATCTCCTGCAAGGCGGCGCTGGCGAAACGCCGGCTGCCCCGGTTCAGACCGCACAGGCGCCGGCCAATGCCAATGCGACCGGTTCGGTCAGCCCGGCTGCAGAGACCTCTGCTCCGGCGAGGGCGCCGCGCGCTTCCGGGCTGATCGCCTCGGGTTATGTGGTGGCGCGCCGTCAGGCGACGGTGTCGGCGGAGATCACGGGGCGCATCGCCGAGGTGCTGGTCGAGGAAGGCACGCGCGTGGACGCCGGCGAGGTGCTCGCCCGGCTGGACGACACCCGCGCGCGGCTCGATCTCGACCTGATTGAATCCCAGATCCATGCCGCCCAGGCCCGTGTGCGCTCGCTGGACTTCCAGGCGCGCGAGGCGGTCCGGGTGAGCGACCGCGCCTCGCGCCTGTTCGAACGCGATATCGCGGCGGAGGCCACCGTCACGGCGGCCCAGGCGCAGCAGGCCAGTCTTCAGGCCCAGCTGCGCGCCGCCCAGGCCGAGCTGGACAGTGCGCGCGTGCGCCTGAGCAGCCAGCAGGATCTGATCGCGCGCCATACCGTGCGCGCGCCCTTTGCCGGGGTGGTGATCGCGAAGAACGCCCAGGTCGGAGAAATACTCTTTCCGGGCTCCGCCGGCGGCGGGTTCACCCGGACCGGCGTGGCCACCCTGGTGGACATGGACTCGCTTGAGATCGAGGTCGACGTGAACGAGGGCCAAATCCAGCGCGTCACCCCCGGACAGCGGGTGGAAACGGTGCTGGACGCCTATCCCGACTGGCGCATCGCCTCGCGCGTGGAAGCCATCATCCCGACCGCAGACCGCAGCCGGGCGACGATCAAGGTGCGCGTAGCCCTGGAAGAGCGCGATGCGCGCATCCTGCCAGACATGGCCGCGCGCGTGACATTCATCGAATAGGCCGTCCAGCCTGGCGGACGGACATCAATACCGAGGACAGGATTATGAATGCAACCTCTCCGCTTTATGAGCTGAAAGACCTCTCCAAGCGCTATACGCGCGGCAAGGAGACGGTGACGATTTTCGACGCGCTCGACATGACGATCAGCGCGGGCGATTTCATCGCCATCATGGGTCCGTCCGGCTCGGGCAAGACCACGCTGCTGAACCTTCTGGGCGGGATAGACCGGCCCTCGTCGGGCGAGGTGCATTTCGAAGGCCAGCGCATCGACAATCTCAGCCAGGGCAAGCTGGCCAAATGGCGCGCGGCCCATGCCGGCTTCATCTTCCAGTTCTACAATCTGATGCCGACTCTGAGCGCTGCGCAGAATGTCGAGCTGCCGCTCCTGCTGACCAGGCTGTCGGGCAAGGCGCGCAAGGACCGGGTGAAAACCGCGCTGGACATTGTGGGCATGGGCGACCGCGCCCGTCACCGCCCCGGCCAGCTCTCGGGCGGCCAGCAACAGCGCGTGGCCATCGCCCGCGCCATTGTGGCCGATCCCAAAGTGCTGCTGGCGGACGAGCCGACAGGCGATCTGGACCGCTCCACAGCTGACGAGATTCTCGAGACGCTCCAGCTGCTCAACGCCGAGATGGGCAAGACCATCATCATGGTCACCCACGACCCGGCCGCGGCCAGTCACGCCAAGCGTGAGCTGCACCTGAACAAGGGCCGCTTCGAGGAGAAGGGGAAAGCCTGATGAATGACGCAACCCTTGTCCGCAAGAACCTGTTCCGCAAACGTTTGCGGGCCATTCTGCTCACGGTCTCGATCCTGATCGCCTTTCTGATCTACGGCATGCTGGGCGCCATGCAGAACGCCTTCTCAATGGGTATGGAAGGCGCGGCGCAGGATCGCCTTGTCACGGTCAACCGGATCAATTTCACCGTCGCTCTGCCCTATGCTTACCGGGAGCGCATCCAGCAGGTGGAAGGCGTGCGCACGGTGGCGCCGGCCAGCTGGTTCGGCGGGTATTTTCAAGAGCCGCAGAACATGGTTCAGAGCTTTGCGGTCGATCCTGCGAGCTATCTGGAGGCCTATCCCGAACTGGTCTTCCAGCCCGACGAACAGGCGGCTTTCATCGAGGGGCGCACTTGCGCGGCCATTGGCCGGGCGCTGGTCACCCAGTTTGGCTGGTCTGTCGGGGACCGCATCCCGCTCATGTCCAATATCTGGCAGCAGCAGGACGGCAGCCAGGCCTGGGATCTGGATATCTGCGCCATATTCGATGACGCCGACGGCACCTATCCGACCAATTATCTCATGCTCCACTACGAGTATTTCAACGAGAGCCTCGCGTTTGGCCGGGACAGCTTCCACTGGATCGCCATTGTCACGGACGACCCCGGCCAGAATGACCGGATCAGTCAGGACATAGACGCGCTGTTCGCCAACTCTCCCGCAGAAACCTCCACCACGACCGAGGCGGCGTTCAACGAGGCCTTCATGGAGCAGTTCGGCAATATCGGCCTGATCCTGACCTGGGTGATCGGGGCCGCGTTTGCGACCATTTTGATGATTGTCGGCACGACCATGGTGATGGCCGTCAATGAGCGCACGCGTGAAATCGCGGTGCTGAAAACGCTTGGCTTCACCGCGCCGCGCATCTTCCGCATGGTGCTTTGGGAAGCCCTGCTGCTGAGCTTTATCGGCGGGCTGATCGGGCTGGGTCTGGCCGCGCTGGCGGCCCAGGGCGCCTCGGCTGCGATGTCGGGCTTCCTGCCGCCATTCGGTTTGTCGCTCGCCAATACGCTGACCGCCATCGGCTTCATGGTGGCGCTGGGCCTGATCACCGGCCTCCTGCCGGCCTGGAACGCCATGCGGGTGCGCATTTCCGAAGCGCTCGGCAAGATCTGAGGAGACACGTCATGTTCAAACAGACAACAGCGGTGACGCTTCTCAATCTGCGCTCCATCCCCCAGCGCTGGGGGATGTCGCTGGCCACCGTGCTCTCCATTGCGCTGGTGGTGGGCGTGCTGCTCGGCTTCATGGCCATGGCCAGCGGGTTTCGCGCCACGGTCGACGGGGCGGGATCTGACGATGTGGCGATCATGCTGCGCGGCGGCGCGATGGCGGAGATGAACTCCAATGTCAGCCGCGACGAGGTGCGCCTTCTTGAAGCCGCCCCCGGGATCGCCGCCGGCGCCCAGGGCGATCCGCTGATCTCGTCGGAGCTTTATGTGGTGGCCGACGCTCTCAGGCGCACCACCGGGACCCGCTCCAATCTGGCCCTGCGCGGGCTGGGGCTGCACGGGCCGGAACTGCGCCCGCAATTCTCCCTCGTTGAGGGCCGGATGTTTGAGCCGGGCGCAGCCGAGCTGGTGGTGGGCGCCAGCGTTCAGCGCGAATTTGAAGGATTTTCGCTGGGCGAGACCGTGCGCCTCGGCCCCAATGAATGGACCGTTGTGGGGATATTCTCTACCGGCGGGTCGGTGTTCGATTCCGAGATCTGGACCGATCTGGGCGTGGTGCAGAACCTCTATCAGCGCGGCTCGGGGGTGCAGACCGTGAGAGCCCGGCTGACGTCTCCGGACGATATCGAAGTCTTGCGCGAGCATGTCGGGAACGAGCCGCGGCTCAATCTCGAAGTGTTGACCGAGCGCGACTATTTCGCCCGCTCGGCGGGCGGCACGGTCACCTTGATCGAATGGGCGGGGTGGCCGCTGGCCATATTGATGGCCATTGGCGCGCTGGCCGGCGCCTGGAACGCGATGTACGCCTCTGTGGATGCGCGCACGCGTGAGCTGGCGACCTTGCGGGCGATCGGCTTTGGCGGCTTCCCGGCCTTCATCGCCGCCATGGTGGAGGCCATAGTTCTGGCCTTCCTGGGCGGGCTGGTGGGCGCCGGAGCGACCTGGCTCCTGTTTGACGGGGTCAGCGCCTCCACCCTGGGCTCAGGCTTCACCCAGATTGTCTTCGCCTTCGCGGTGACGCCCGGGGCCGCCGTGCAGGGCGTGATCCTGGCGGTGATTGTGGGCGTGCTGGGCGGTTTCGTGCCAGCCATTCGCGCCGCCCGCATACCGCTGCTGGCCGTTCACGCCGACTAGGGATCCGGTCACAGCCTCACTGGGGCTATGGGGGTATCGCGCGGTCTGATTGAAGCAGGCCGCACAGATGGAAGCTGGCGTCCCCGGCAGGATTCGAACCTGCGGCCCCCAGATTAGGAATCTGATGCTCTATCCTGCTGAGCTACGGGGACGTGGGGGCGGGTATAGCGCACAGGGCCGGTATTGGCGAGGCGCTGGAGGCCCGTTGCCGCCCGGCCACAGGCCGGAGCAAAAGCGCGCCTGTGCGCGGCGCCAGGGTCTGCGGGCGTGCATAGTGAAAATCACCTGTGCGCTGCAACAAGACAAGCGCTTTCAGGGTGATGTGGGGCCTTGATACAAAACAGATACTCAAGGTCTTTATTTCTGACACATAAACTCAGCATGATTGTCATGCTTCCCTGACTTCCCTGTCACAAAGTCCGGACATGGTCGCCCTCCATCAGCCTGCGCCTGCCGCATCAAGCGGCCAGCCGGGCTGACGGTTTCACAATTCAGGGGCACACCACCATGAAACTCTCCGCCGCGCTGCTGGGTGCAGCGTCCTCGCTGGCGCTATGCGCCGTTTCCGGAACCGCTTTCGCCCAGCACGCCGTAACCGGTCTGATCATTGACGACCGTGGCAATCCGCTGCCAGGCGCGCGGGTGCGCGTGGCCGACCAGGGTCTGACCGCCACCACCAACCGCCAGGGCGAGTTCGAGTTCAGCGCCCTGCCGGCGGGCGATATCAATATCGAGGTCAGCTATCTGGGCCTGCCCACCGCGACCCGCACGATGAGCGTGTCGGACACCGGCCGCAACGCCTTCACCTTCACCCTGAGCGCGTCCGAAACGATGGACCGCATCGTCATCACCGGCCAGATCCTGGACGGTGCGGCGCGCGCCCTGAATCAGCAGCGCACCAATTCGGCCACCACCAATATTGTCTCGGCGGACGCCATCGGCCGCTTCCCGGACGCCAATATAGCCGAGGCGCTGCAGCGCGTGCCGGGTTTCGCCATCCAGCGCGACCAGGGCGAGGGCCGCTCGATCCAGCTGCGCGGTGCGCCGGCGGAGTTCACCTCCATCCAGATCAATGGCGTCTCGCTGGCCTCGCCCGACGAAGGTTCGCGCGCCATCGACATGGATACCATCTCGTCTGACGTGGTCGCGGCCATTGAGGTGTCCAAGACCTTGTTGCCGAACCAGGAAGCCGATTCCATCGCCGGCGTGGTCAATCTGATCACCCGATCGCCGTTCGACCGGCGCGGCCCGCGCCTGAACGCCACGGCGGGCGGCAGTTATAACGAGATCGGCGGGACCAATGACTGGCGCGGTTCGTTCGTGGCCTCCAACACGTTCGGTGAAGACGACCGCATCGGCGCCCTGTTCTCGGCCAGCTATTCGCGAACCAACCGCCAGATCGACAATATCGAGAATGACTGGGACTTCGTGAATGTGGGCGGTCAGGATGTCGCCGTCAGTGATGACTTCACGCTGAAGGATTATGACACCCGGCGCACCCGCATCTCCTTCACCGGCGCGCTGGAATTCCGCCCGGACGACGCCACGCGCTTTGCCTTGCGCGGGTCCTGGTCGCAGTTTGAGGATTTCGAGTTCCGCAACCGCCTGACCTATGATCTGGGCGGCCTGCAGCCGGGCGCCACTGACACCAGCGCCACCTGGAACAGCGCCCGCCTGCTGCGCCAGCTGCGCAACCGCTCCTATGAGAACACGATCTGGACGATTGCCGGCACGGGCGAGCATGATTTCGGGGCTTCGCGCCTCGATTACACGCTGGGCTTCACCCGCACCGAGGGGGACCGTCCGCGCGGCTTCGAGCTGGTCTACCGCACCGGCGCCAACCGTACGGTCAGCCAGGACTTCACCAATTTCGACGAGCCCGTGATCAGCCCGTTCCAGACCGGCGAACAGCTCGATCTGACCGGAATCGGTTTCCGGCAGGTGGTGGACCGCACCAATCTGAACATCCAGGAAGAATGGTCCGGCCGGATCAACTGGATCATGGACGGCCAGCTGTTCGGCCATGCCGCCGAGCACCGGATCGGCGCCTCGGCACGGCTGCGTGACACCAGCCATGACGAAGAGCGCTGGCGCGACCGCTCCGGCGCGCTGGCGCCGGCCGATTTCAATGGCCTGTTCGGTACGGAAAGGTCGCAGAATTTCGGCTATCTCCTGGGCAACAAGTTCGATGAGGGCCGGATCCAGGACTATTATTTCTCCATCCGCGACCAGCTGCGCACTGACGCCTTCCGTCTCGATGACAGCTCGGTGGAGAGCGATTACGAGCTGGAAGAGAAGATCTACGCCGCCTACGGCATGACCCGGGTGCAGAGGGGCGCCACCGAGGTGATCGCGGGCCTGCGCGTGGAGCACACCGACTTCTCCTCCACCGCCTTCCGCTATGACGAGCTGACCAACACCGCCACGCCCAACTCCAACAGCCGCGACTACACCAACTGGTTCCCGAACCTGACGGTGCGTCACGAGTTCAATGACAATCTGGTGGGCCGGTTTGCGCTGACCCGCTCGATCGCGCGTCCGAACTATCCTGACGTGGTCGCGCGCATCTTCCTCAATGATGACGGCGACGAGGTGGAGCGCGGCAATCCGGATCTCAACCCGACCCTGTCGAACAATCTCGACGCCGGCCTGGAATACTATTTCGAGCCGCTGGGCCTGGTGGCGGTCAATGTGTTCTACAAGGACCTGACCGATTACGAGTTCACCCTGCGCACGCCGGGCGTGTTCGAGGGCGCACCGGTGGACTTCATCCAGGCCGAGAACGCCCCGGACGGCTTCATCCGCGGCATCGAGTTCACCTGGCAGCAGACCTTCACCTTCCTGCCGGGCCTCTTGGGCAATACCGGCGTGTTCGCCAACGCCACCTTCACCGACAGCGAGATGGATATCGGCCGCACCATTGCGGGCCGTTCCAAATTCCCGCTCAGCGGCCAGTCGGACTATGTCTACAACGTGGCGCTCTTCTATGAGGACAGCCGCTTCAATGCCCGGCTCTCCTGGAATGACCGGGGCGATTATATCGACTCGGTCAACGCCTCGGACCCGCGGCTGGACACCTATTGGGAAGAGCGCAGCCAGCTGGACTTCAGCGCCTCTGTCACCCTGACCGACCGGTTCGAGCTTTTCGTGGAGGGCAAGAACCTCACCGACTCCGAGGGCATACGCTATGACGGCGTGCGCCGGCGGGTGCAGGAGCGCGAGCGCTTCGGCCAGAGCTGGTTCCTGGGCGCGCGGTTCAATTACTGATCCGTACGCTTTTCACGCCTGACCATCCGGAACGGGGGCCCTCGCGGCCCCCGTTCTTGTTTGCGGCCGTGCGCCGGTCTGAATGACAAATGCAGGCCATTGCGGTTTTCATGTCACAGTTGAGAGATCAGGCGCTGACGGTCGCCCTCTCCAATGCAGACAGGGTTTTCGAAGTGCAGAGGTAATCAGATACCGCCGCTTTCATAATTGCTTCATCGCTCTGACATCCCGGTGTCGCCTGCAGGACATCACGCTGTCATGCAAAGGGCGCAAGCGCTTCCCCCGGGCGCCCCTCCCGGGTGCGCTGATTCAGGCAATTTCTGACAACGGGGCACTCCATATGAAACTCAATCTGGTCCTTCTGGGCTCGGCGTCCGTGATGGCGCTGGCCGGGCTTTCGGGGGCGGCCTCCGCCCAGCACGCCGTTTCCGGCCTTGTGACCGACGCCAATGGCGCGCCGCTGCCGGGCGCCCAGGTGCGCGTGCGCGAGCTGGGATTGACCACCTCCACCAACCGCCAGGGCCAGTTCACCTTTCTGTCCGTGCCGTCAGGCGAGACGCGCATAGAGGTGAACTATCTGGGCCTGCCCACGGCCGAGCTGGCGCTGGACGTGCAGCCCGTAGAGCGCAATTTCATCACCTTCACCCTGGCGGCGGATGCGGCTGACCGCATTGTCATCACAGGGTCCATCCTGGACGGCCAGGCGCGCGCCCTGAACCAGCAGCGCACCAACCGGGCCACCACCAATATCGTCTCCGCCGACGCCATAGGCCGCTTCCCCGATGAAAACATCGCCGAGGCGCTGCAGCGCGTGCCGGGCTTCGGCATTGAGCGCGACCAGGGCGAGGGGCGTTATGTGAACCTGCGCGGCGCGCCCGCCGAGTTCACCCAGATCAGCGTGGACGGGGTGTCCATCGCCGCCGTTGATCCGGGCACGCGCGCGGTGGATCTCGACACCATCCCGTCCGACGTGGTCAACGCCATCGAGGTCTCCAAGACCCTGCTTCCCAACCAGGACGCTGATTCCATCGCCGGCGCGGTGAACCTGGTCACCCGCTCGCCGTTCGACCGGCGCGGCTTCCGCCTGAATGCGCAAGGCGGGATCAGCTATAACGAGTATGGCGGCACCAACGACCGGCGCGCCTCTTTCGTGGTCTCCAACACGTTCGGCGAGAACGAGACCATGGGCGCCCTGTTCTCGGCCAGCTATTCGCAGACCGACCGCCGGGTGGACAATTTTGAGTCCATTTGGGACCTCGTCACCCGGCCCGAGGGCGACGAAATCTTCGCCGTGGTCGAAACCGAGATCAAGGATTACGACACCCGCCGCGAGCGCATGGCGTTCACTGGCGCGCTGGAGTTCCGCCCCGACGACCAGACCACATTCTTCCTGCGCGGCACAGCCTCGCGCTTTGAGGATGATGAGCTGCGCAACCTGCTCTATATCGAGTACGAGGCTGGCTCTCTGCAGCCTGGCGCCACCAACACCACCGCCACCTGGGCCAATGCCCGCCTGGAAAAAGAGCTGCGTCGGCGCATCGTGCGCAATGACGTGTTCACGCTGGCCGCAGGCGGCGAGCATGATTTCGGCACGGTGGAGCTGGACTACTCGCTCTCCTTCAACCGCTCAGAGCAGACCTATCCCCAGCGCAACCAGCTCAACTACCGCTCCACCATCCGTCCGACCATCAGCTATGACTATACCAATCGCGATCTGCCCTTCGTGTCGCTGTTCGAGACCGGCGAGCATCTGAATCTGGCCGCCTTCGGCTTCCGTGAGAACACGTTCCGCGGCACGGACACTGTCATGGACGAGTGGTCGGGCCGGGTGAATCTGTCGGGCGACGGCGCGCTGTTCGGGACCCGGGCGCGCCACCAGGCCGGCCTGAGCTTCCGACTGCGCGACGGCTCATCTGATGAGTTCCGCTTCCGTGACCGGCGCGGCTCCACCGCCGCCCTCACTCCGGCGCTGGCGGACATTATCTCGAACCGGCCCTCGCAGAATTTCGACTACAATCTGGGCTTCAAGATCGACGACCAGCTGGCCCAGGCCTACTGGCGGTCGGTGGCCAATATCTCCACCGAAGACGCGGTGCTGCGCGTGCCCCAGTCGGTTGAGGCTGATTACAGCGTTGAAGAGAATATCTACGGCGCCTACGCCATGACCGAGCTGGACTATGGCGCGACCACCGTCATCGCGGGCCTGCGCGTGGAGCATACCGACTTCTCGTCCACCGCCTTCCGCCTCAACACCACCACCGAAACCGCCACGCCGGTCTCCAACAGCCGCGATTACACCAACTGGTTCCCGAACCTGACGGTGCGTCACGAGTTTTCCGATAACCTGATTGGCCGCGCCGCCCTGACCCGCGCCATCGCCCGTCCGAACTACCCGGATGTGGTGGCCCGCATCTCGGTGGGCGACACCCCGCCCCTGACGGTCAACCGGGGCAATCCGGAGCTGCGCCCCACCCTGTCGAACAATTTCGATGCGGGCCTGGAATACTATCTGCGCCCGCTGGGCCTTCTGGCGGTCAATGTCTTCTACAAGGACCTGGAGAACTACGAATTCACCCTGCGCACGCCGGGCGAGTTTGAAGGCGAACAGGCCACCTTCATCCAGGCCGAGAACGCGCCTGACGGCTTCATCCGCGGGCTGGAGCTGACCTGGCAGCAGACCTTCGATTTCCTGCCGGGCATGCTGGGCAATATCGGGGTGTTCGGCAATTACACCTGGACCGACTCGGAGATGAATATCGGGCGCACCATTGGCGGGCGTTCGGTGTTCCCGCTTCCGGGCCATTCGGACTACGCCTATAACCTGGCCGTGTTCTATGAGACCGACCGCTTCAACGCGCGGCTCTCCTACAATAATCGCGGCGACTATCTCAACGCGCTGGACGCCGAGGACGGGCGCAAGGACCTCTACTGGGAGGGCCGCGAGCAGCTGGACTTCACGGCCTCCTTCGACGTCACCGACCGTCTGGGCGTGTTCTTCGAGGCCAAGAACCTCACCGACACCCCCGGCGTGCGCTATTTTGGCGACCGCAGCCGCGTCTATGAGTATGAGAAGTTCGGCTACACCATGTTCTTCGGCCTGCGCTTCAACTACTGACGCGCTGACCAGGATCTGACAGGCGGGCGCGGAAGGAACACTTTCCGCGCCCGTTCTCTTTTGCGCTCACGCGCCTGTGACGGGCGCATTCTTGGCGGCGGGGCTGATCTGGGGTACAGACCGGGCATGCGCTGGTTCATGTCCCTTCTGGCCATACTGGTCCTGATCGAGGCGGGCGTCCGCTTCTGTCCGGGCGCGCTGGGCCTTGAGGCGCACGCCCATGAGGCCGCCAGCACACACGCCATGCCCGATTGCCATGGCGCGCCTGCCGTTCCCGACGCCGACCCTGCAGGTTCTGATCCGGCCTGCTTTGGCGGCGTGGCCTGCGGCGCCTGCGTGCACTTCAGCGTACTGGACATGGCCGCCGCCGGGGCGCCGGGCATGAACGCTGTCCTGCCGCAGCCCCTGGCCGTCCATGACGCCGGACCGTCGGCCCTGCGCCTTACCGATCCGCCCCCGCCGAAACGCTGACCGCGACACATGATTTCGCGTTCTTCGTTGATACGGCAAGGGAGCGTATGATTTCTCATGCGACACATACTGACCGCCTGCGCGTGCCTCGCGCTGGGCGCTGCGGCAGCTGACGCCCGTCCGGTCTCCTATGAAGGGGGATGGACCACCATCGCCCAGAGCGACCGGACCATGTCGTCCCTGTGGGTGCACTACACACCGCGATATGACTACTCCATCGGCTGGCGGACCGAATGGGACCGGTCTGACGACCTGTTGTTCAACGGCCCCCAGGCCACCTGGCTCGCCCGGCGATGGTTCGGTGAGGACTATCAGGGCAATCTCTACGCTTTTGCAGGCGCAGGCTGGGCCGAAGGCGTCAGTGACAACACCCGCGGCCTCCGGGGCGCGGGCTATGTGGGCGCCATGGCCGACTGGGAAACCCGGCGCTGGTTCGTGTCCTGGATGGGACGGGTCAGCGATATGGGCGAGGGCGGTCACGCCATGCAGTCGGGCCGCGTGGGCGTTGCGCCGTATATCGCGGGCTTTGGCGAACTGCACACCTGGCTGATGGTCGAGGTCGATCATCACCCTCAGGAAGACACGCCCGTGGCGGTGACGCCGCTGGTGCGCTTCTTCAAGGGGCCGATGCTGCTGGAGCTGGGCTACACCCCGGCCGTCAACGAAGCCCTGTTTACTTTCATGTACCGTTTCTGA
The DNA here is from genome assembly GCF_008630495.1 of Alkalicaulis satelles. Taxonomy (GTDB): domain Bacteria; phylum Pseudomonadota; class Alphaproteobacteria; order Caulobacterales; family Maricaulaceae; genus Oceanicaulis; species Oceanicaulis satelles. The sequence continues at coordinate 278,200 of NZ_VWOJ01000002.1, read as the reverse complement.
TGGATCAGCACAGGAGATATCCCATGATCCGCATGCTCATCGCGGCCATCGCCGCACTTTCGCTTGCGCCTGCCGCCCTGGCGGACGAGCGCGCCTACGCCACGCCTGAACTCGCCGCCGGTGTGGAGGAAGGCGGCACGCTGGTGACCGCCGACATCCTCGGCATGGTGTGCGATTTCTGCGCCGTGGCCATGACCCGCACGTTTGGCCGCCGCGCCGAAGTGTCGGCGGTCCATATCGATCTCGATGACAAGACGCTGCAGCTGGTGGTGCGCGAAGGCCATGAGCTGACCGATGCGACCATCACCGATCTGGTGCGCCGCTCGGGTTATCAGCTCACCGGCGAGATCCGCCGCGGGGACGCGGCCTGATGCGCCTGGCTTTGCGTGAAGCCGCAGCCCCGGCGCTGGCCTTGTTCGCCAGCGCCGGGACGCTGATCTGCTGCGCCCTGCCGGCCCTGCTGGTCACCATCGGGGCCGGGGCGGTGATGGCGGGGCTGGCGTCCAATGCGCCCGGGCTGATCTTTCTGTCAGCGCACAAGGAATGGGTCTTCGCCATCGCCGCCGGCCTGCTGGCGGCCGCCTTCGCCGTGCGCTGGGCGACGCGCAATGCGCCCTGCCCGGCGGACCCGGCCCAGGCCGCGGCCTGCACGCGCATGCGCAAGCTGGGCGGCTGGGCGCTGTGGAGCGCGCTCGTCCTGCTCCTCATCGGGGGCTTCTTCGCCTTCTTCGCGGCGGAGTTGCTGCTCTAATCTTTCCTTTCCCCTGAGGCGCGTTCTGCGCCATGATATTCTCCTGATACGGGAGATCGTCATGGCGCAGCGCGTGCGGGTTTGTGTGGGGGCGATGCTGGCGGCTCTGATGCTGGCCGCGTGCGGCGAGCGCAGCGTTGAGGACGCGCCTGTGCTGGCCCGCGGGGCGGGAGACGCTTCATCCGGCCACGCCTTTACCCTTGCCGGCGCAGACGGGACGGACGCTCGGGTGATCCTGGCCGGGATCGTCACCCCCGGCGCGGATATGTCGCCCGAGGCCGCGACGGCGGCGCGGGCTCATCTCGAAGCCCTGCTCGATGAAGCCGGCGGCAGCCTCGCGCTTCTCCCGGCGGCGTCCGGCGACAGCCTGGATCGCTATGGCCGGCTGCAGGCACGCGCGGTGTTTCCCCGTTCGGGCGCGCGGGTGGAGCTGGGCGAAAGCCTGCTTGATGCGGGCTGGGCGCTGGTGTGGCCGCGACAGGGACTGGACCTGCCCTATGCAGACCTGATGGCGCGGGAGGCCGAGGCCCGCCGTGAGGGCCGCGGCGCGTGGGGGCTTGGCGCGTTTGCGATCCGGGACAGTGATCCCGACCGGCTGGCCCAGTTTCTGGACTCAGCCCAGATCGTGGAGGGCCGGGTGACCAGCACCGGCGAGGCGCGCAATGGCCGGGTGTTTCTCAATTTCGGCGCGGACTGGCGCACCGACTTCACCGCCGCGGCCACCCGCGCCTCCCGCAACCGCTTCGAACAGGCCGGCGTCCAGCTGGAAACCCTGGACGGCGCGGTCGTGCGGGTGCGCGGCTGGGTCTATGAGGAGAACGGGCCGATGATCGCCCTGACCCACCCCGCCCAGCTGGAAATCCTCGACGCGCCCGAACCGCGCACGCTGCGCTAGGACGAACGCCCGGCGTCGACCCGGCCTGCGGTGCGGCGTAAGGTGCGCGCCTTCAGATCAGGAGCGCGCGCCATGGCCGATCCCCGTCTCATCACCGCCCTCGACCTGCCCTCCACAGCCGAAGCCGAAGCGCTGGTGGAGCGCCTCGGGCCCGCCTGCAGCTTCTACAAGATCGGGCTCCAGCTCCTGCCCGTGGGCGGCATGGCGCTGGCGGCGGGGCTGAAAGAACGCGGCGCGCAGGTGTTTCTGGACTACAAGCTGCATGACATCCCGGCCACGGTGGAAAAATCCGTGCGCTCCATCACCCGCGCGCGCGCCGATCTCCTGACCGTCCACGCCGAGCCGCCCGTGATGCGCGCCGCTGCGCAAGGCAAGGCGGGCTCGGATCTCAAAATCCTCGCCGTCACCGTGCTCACCGCCTATGACGACGCGATGCTGGCCGAGATGGGCTACGCGTTGGGCGCACGCGATCTGGTGCTGCGCCGGGTGGACCAGGCGGTCGAGTGCGGCATGGACGGCGTGGTCGCCTCGCCGCAAGAAGCCGCCGAAATCGCCGCGCGCGTGCCCGAAGGCTTCCTGATCGTCACCCCCGGCGTGCGCCCGGCGGGCGCCGACAAGGGCGATCAGGTGCGCACGGCGACCCCGGCTGAAGCCCTGAGCGCGGGCGCCACCCATCTGGTGGTGGGCCGCCCCATCTCAGCCGCCCCAGACCCCCGCGCGGCCGCCGAGGCGATTGCGGCGGAGATGGCCGGGGCGTAAGCGCCCTCACCCCGGAAACACCAGCGGGCTCAACAGGCTCGCCAGCAGCGCGATGACCGGCGCGGCGGCGAGATTGATGCGGAAGCCTGCGCGGATCATCTGGCCCATGCTGGCCGCCCCCGAGGCGTAGACGATGGCGTTGGGCGCGGTGGCTACGGGGAGCATGAAGGCGCAGCTCGCCGCCAGCGCCAGCGGCGCGATCAGATGAGCGGGCGGCACGCCGGCCTCCAGCGCCAACGCCGCCAGCACCGGCAGGAAGCCGGATACAGTCGCCACATTCGAGGTCAGCTCGGTCAGGAACACCACCATCAGGGCCAGGATCAGCACGGTGACGGGCAGGGGCAGGGCCGTGACCCAGCTCAGCTGGGCGCCGATCCAGCCGGCGAGCCCCGTCGCCTGGATGGCCGCAGCCAGCGACAGCCCGCCGCCGAACAGGATCACCGCCGCCCAGGGCAGGCGCTGGACCGTTTCCCAGTCCATCAGAGCCTGGCCGCGATTGTCCCGCCCGCCCGCCGGGATCAGGAACACCGCCACCGCGCCCAGTATGGCGATCTGGGCGTCAGACAGCGCCAGGCGCACCGGCAGGGCCAGCGCATCGGACAGCCAGCCCAGCAGAGGGTTCCAGCCAAAGCTGATCTCGGGCCGGAAAATCAGCGCGCCGGGCAGCTCGCGTCCCATCCACAGCACCGCCACCGTGCCGAAGGCCACCGCCACGCGCCATTCGGGCGCGCTCATGCGGCCCAGCGCCTTTTTCTGGCGCAGCACTTCCTCATGGCCGGCCGCATTGGGCGCGCTGGCGGACACCTTGAAGGCGAAGCGCGTCAGGATCAGCCACATCACCGGCAGGATCACCGCCACGGCGGGCACGCCCAGCATCATCCATTCGACGAAGGTGATGGAGGCTTCAAACTCGCGCTCGAGAAAGCCGATGGCGATCAGATTGGTGGGCGTGCCCACGGGCGTGGCGAGTCCGCCGACGCTCGCCGCATAGGCGACCGCCAGGGCGAGCGCGGGCGCGAACATTTTCAGGTCCACGCCCTCGTCGGCCATTTTCTCGGCGACCTTCAGGGCGATGGGGATCATCATCAGCGTGGTGGCGGTGTTGGAGATCCACATCGAGAGGATGGCGCTGGCCAGCATGAAACCAGCGATCATCAGGGACGGGCGTCCGCCAAATCGGGCCACCACATTGAGCGCGATGCGCGCATGCAGATTCCAGCGCTCGATGGCCAGAGCGATGATGAACCCGCCCAGGAGCAGCATGACGATGGGATCGGCATAGGGCTCGGCCGCGGCGCGTGTCGAGAGCACGCCGAACATGGGAAACAGGGCGAGCGGGACGAGGGCGGTGGCCGCGATGGGGATCGCCTCGGTGGCCCACCAGCTGGCCATCATCGCCGCTATGGAGGCGACGATCCAAGCCTCGCGCGTCAGCCCCTCGGGCACGGGAATCAGCTGGATGACCAGGGCGAGAACCAGCCCGGTGATGAGACCAATGCGTTTGGAAGTCCAGAAATCCGTCATGCCCCGGCGCGCCCGCTCCCTGCCTTGCGGCAGTCAGGGCCGCGTCAGCGCCAATTTTGGCCGGGCGGCGGGCCGGGTCAACCGGCTGCGGGGTCGTCCTTGGAGCCCTTCAGCACGAAGCGCCGGTCGCAATAGCCGCATTCCACATGGGTGTCGGTCCCCATATCATACCACACGCGCGGATGGCCCAGCGCGCCGCCGCCGCCATCACACATCACCCGCTTGGTCGTCACCACAATGACTTCCGGGGGCGCGAAGGCGGTCGGGGCTGGGTTGGGGGCCGTCATGGTTTGGGCTCCAGTGCAGGTGCGCGGCGCAACGGCGTGGACGCGCCGGACCGTGCGAGTCTAGTTTGCGTCCGTACCTAGGCGCGCAGCGCTCTGGCGTCAATCAGGCGCCAACCGTCTGCCGCTCCAGCCTCTCCGGGACCGCGCCCATGACAAGCTTGCCCGAATTCGCGCTTGAGGCTGAAGGCCTCGAAAAAACCTATCCCGCGCGCAAGAACAGCCCGGCCAAGCAGGCCCTCAAGGGGGTGGATCTGGCGATCCCGCGCGGGTCGATCTTCGGCCTGCTGGGGCCCAACGGGGCGGGCAAGTCGACCTTCATCAATATCTTCGCCGGGCTGGTCACCAAGACCGCCGGACGCGGCGCCATCTGGGGCCGCGATATCGACCGGCATCCGCGCGAGGCGCGCGCGGCCATCGGCGTGGTGCCCCAGGAACTCAATATGGACGTGTTCTTCACGCCCTTTGAGACGCTGGAGCTGATGGCCGGCTTCTATGGCGTGCCCAAGGCCGAGCGCCGCACCATGGAGCTGCTGGACATCATGGGGCTGGCCGACAAGCGCGACGCCTATGTGCGCCAGCTGTCGGGCGGCATGAAGCGCCGGCTCCTGGTAGCCAAGGCGCTGGTCCACAGCCCGCCGGTTCTGGTGCTGGACGAGCCTACCGCCGGGGTGGATATCGAGCTGCGCCGCCAGCTCTGGGAGTATGTGGCCCGGCTCAATGAGGCGGGCGTCACCATCGTCCTGACCACTCATTATCTTGAAGAGGCCCAGGAGCTGTGCGACCAGATCGCCATCGTCAATCACGGCGAGGTGGTGGCGTGCGAATCCAAGGACCAGCTCCTCAAACGCCTCAATCACAAGACCCTGGTGATCGAGCCCGCCGAGCCGCTCTCCGCCGTGCCCGCCGGGTTCGACAGCGAAGACGCGGTGATCCGCAAGGACGGCGCGCTGGCCATCACCTACCGCCTGGGCGAAGCCTCGGTGGCGCGCTTCATCGAGACCTTCCACGCCTCGGGCGCGCGCATCGCCGACCTGCGCACCGAGGAGCCCGATCTCGAAGACGTGTTCCTGGCCCTGACCTATGAGGCCAATGACGCGGCCTGACATGGCCGTCATCACGCCGCATTTGGCCGATAGGGTTAATGCATGGCCATGATCGGACGATTTTTCACCCGCGCGCTGGCGCTGATTCTGGCGCTGACCGTCTTTGTCCTGACGCTCTGGTTCGCGTTTTCGCTGGAGCCCGAGGGTCCAGCCGGATGGGGCGTGTGGGCCGGTCTGGTGGTGGCGGGCGCGCTGGGCGCCTTTGTCATCTACCGCCTGATGCTGCACGCAGGCGGCATCGGGACGCGCTATCACGAGCGCACCGGAGCGGGCATGATGCTGGGCATGGGATATGAGTCGAACCGGCGCAACTGGGAAGACGACGAGCTGGACTGACCCGGCCGCCTGCCTTCATCAGTTCAAGATGAAATGTTGTACATACGCAATAATTTGATTGCGGCATGTATATTCATGGGCTAAGCAGCGGGCATGATGCTTGATCCTGCTGCCACGTGCGTACGCCCATGAGCCCGACCCTTTACAACCGTCTGCCTGTGCTGCGCGCCGAGCGCGGCCTGTCGCGCAAGGCGCTGGCCGAGGCCATCGGGGTCAATTACCAGACCGTCGGCTATCTGGAGCGGGGCGATTACAATCCGTCGCTGGAGCTGGCGCTGAAGCTGGCGGCTTTTTTCGAGCTGCCGGTGGAAATGATCTTCTCCCTGCAGCCCTTCGAGCCGCTCTCGCGCATGGCGGCCTCACCCAAAGGCGAGACCTGACATGTCTTTCTATATCCGTATGCCCTCGGGCCGTGTCCCGCGCCGCTCGCGAATCTCGCTGCGCCTGGCCTCGCTGACCGTGCTGATCGCCTACCCGGCGGGCTGCCTCATCCAGCTGATTTTTGACCATCCCGGGCCGGGCGTGACCGGGCTCGCCCTGGTGCTTCTGGCGGTGCTGGCGTTCTTCTGGCTAGCGCCCTCTCAGGTGCAGCGCATCGCCGGCGAGCAGGTTTGCCAGCTGGATGATGTCGAGCGCGATCTGCGCCGGCGCGCCTATGCGTTTTCCTATCAGGTGCTGACCGGGCTCATGGCGGCGGGCATTTTCTATCTGGCCGTGGCCAATGATGACACCCGCCTGACCCTGTGGGCGCCCCAGACCTATGCGCACTGGAACGCGATCTTCTGGGGCGTGCTGCTCTACAGCTTCACCCTGCCGTCTGCCTGGCTCGCCTGGACCCTGCCCGCACCGGACGCCGAGGACGAGGCGGAGGCGGACAGGAGCGCCGACGAACCAGCAGAAAAGCCGCGCGCGCGCTGGTGGCTCTGGGGCCTGCTGGCAAGCGGCGCGGCCGTTGGCTTCGTTCTGGCGCGCGTGCTGGCGCCCTGATAGCATGGCCTTGGCGCCAAAATCGGCTTTTTCGATACCAAGCGGCGCGTTTTCGGCACGCATCCGCCCCTGCACGGCGCAAGCACGGCGCGATTGAACCTGCCGCCGCGCTCCTGTATGCAGCTCGATGAGACCGCTCAGCACCCGTAGCTCAGCTGGATAGAGCGCTGCCCTCCGAAGGCAGAGGTCAGAGGTTCGAATCCTCTCGGGTGCGCCATTTCCCCTTAATCTGCAGGAGCTTGCTTCTTTACGCGCTGCAGGATCAGACCCATCAGCCCCGCCATCAGACGGGTGAGGGGGTTGGTGAAGTCCGGCTCGGCGCCCGGGCGCGCGAGGGCGGTCAGGGCGGGGGCGTCCTGTTGGTCCATGGGGCTGGCTCCTGTCTGAGGCTTGCGGCGGTGATCCGGGCCTTATCGCCCGGAAAGAAAGGATATAATCCGCCTGATCAAACGGGCGAGGGGATTGTCCAGATCCGGTTCGGCGCCGGTCCCGCCGGTCCCGCCATCGGCATATCCCGGCTTCAAACCCCGGCCCTTGCGGGCCGCCCGCTCTTCGGCTTCGGCCTGCATGGCGGCGCGTGCGGCTTGGGCGGCGGCGATCTCGGTCTGGGCGCGCTCATCGCGGCTAACCTGACGGCGTTCCATTTCCGCGTTGTATTCCTTGAGGATATCGCCCACAGGCCCTTCCGCGCGCACACGCCCCTGGTCCAGCCACAAGGCGCGCTTGCAGGTATCGCTCAACAGGGACGGGCTGTGGGAGGCGAGCACCAGAATGCCGGCCTTGTCCACGAAGCGGCGCATGCGCTCGGTGGCCTTCTTGCGGAAGGCCGCATCGCCCGCAGACAGCCATTCATCCAGGATCAGCACATCAGGTTCGAACGCCGTGGCGATGGCGAAGCTCAAGCGCATGCGCATGCCGGCCGAATAGGTTTCCACGGGCAAATCAAGGAAATCGCCCAGTTCGGAGAAGGCGGCGATCTCGGCGCGCTTGTCTTCGATCTCATCGCGCGTGCGTCCCGAGGCCAGCCCGCGCAGGGTGATATTGCGATGGCCGGTGGCCTCGGCATTCATGCCCAGATTGATGTTCACCAGCGCCGTGGTGCGCCCGTCGATCTCCACCACCCCGTCATCGGGGGCGTAGATGCCGGCCAGAACCTGCAATAGCGTGGTCTTTCCCGAGCCGTTCTCGCCGAGCAGGGCCAGGCGATCGCCCGCCTCGGCTGTGAATGAAATGCCTTGGAGGGCGCGCACGCCGATCACCCGGCCATCGGGGCCGCGCAGCATGCGGCCGAGATCGGCGTCTGTTTCCGTCAGCCCCGCCGCAGCCCGGCTGCGGCCGTAAAGCGGGTAATTGACGTGAAGGTTCTCGACCCGGATGCGCGACATGCCGCCCTCAGAGCCAGTATGCCAGCCGCCGGCGCATGCGCGCGGCGGCGATGATCGCGCCAAGCCATATCAGCCCGGTCAGCACAAGCACCACCGCCCAGCTCAGCGGGCGCGGGTCCAAATTCATCAGCGGCGCGCGGAAGATTTCCACATAATGCGCCACGGGATTGAAATCGGCGATGGTGCTGCGCACCCCGCGCAGATCGAACCGTGTCCACAGGATCGGCGTCACGAACAAGAGCAGGCGGGTGATTGATGTCACCAGATGGGTGATGTCGCGGAAGCGCGCGCTGATCAGTCCCATGAGATACTGAATCGCCACCGCGTTCAGCAAGAAAACCGCAATGGCCGGCAGCACCCATAGGCCTGTCAGGGTCGGCCGCCAGCCTGCAGCGATCATGATCGCCAGGGCGACCACGAATTGCAGGGCGAAGGTGAAGATGGACCGGCATATGCTGCGATAGACGTGAATGGAATGGGGCAGGGCGATGGAATGGATCCAGGCCCGTGCGCCGACAAAGACCTGGCAACCGTCCACGATATTGCCGGTGATGAAGGTGAAAGCGGCGTAGCCGATCGCCACATGCATCACGAAGAAAGCGCCGTCCTGACGGGAAAACCCTGAAAATATGATCGACACGCCGCCCACGAAAATGGCGTAGGCGATCACGATCCACAAAACGCCCAGCATGCTTCGCCGGTAGCGCTGCTGCATCTCGTCCCAGGCGAAGGTTCGCCACAGATCGGTCATCCGCAGCCCTGCGGCGAGATCGGAGAAGAAGCCCGCCAGCTCCCGGCCGGGCGCGGCGCGGCGGGTGGGAAGGGCCTGGGTCATGACACGGTGTTGGCGATCGAAGGATCGCTGTCCCCGGGGGCTGAGCGGGCAAAGGCCGTATCAATCATGTCAGGGCTCAGTCCTTGCCTTGTGCGGTGGCGCCAGAGACGGGCCAAATCTGGCGCGGGTTGTAGGGCGCGGCGCTATCATGCGCAATATGCAGAGCGCCGCATCCCGGCAGGTCATGCGAATCATGCCACCACATGGATAAACGGCCCCGCCTGGACCCTGCTCGCATGCGTGTACGATCAGAACGTATCTGATAAGTGTTGGAGTTGAGCCTGGCCGGCGCGTCCGGATGAAGTTGAGGGGGTGTAGCGTCAGCGCATGATGCATTTCGTGCTCGATACCCCGGCTGTGGAAGCGGGTCTTGGCGGCCTCGAGGCCGTCGCGCCGGACGCGCGCCGTCTGGCGCTGGCGCCGGATGGCTGGCGCTCGGCCCACGCTGAACTGGACAGCGTCCCGTCCGCCCGTGCGGTGCTGTTTGTGCGCAGCGCCGCCACGTCCGTCGCCGGCAGACTCAAAGAGGGGGAGTGCGCGCCATCAGCCATGTCAGCCTGGCGGGCCCTGGCGCAGCTGGAGCTGTTGTTTTTCCGCGCCAACCGGCGGCGCGTTCTGCTGCTGGACGCCGATGACGCTGCGGCGGATCCCGAGCACACGCGCAAGGTGGTCTCGGCCTGGTATGACGAGGGCGTTGCGCCCCAACCCGCCCTGAACAGCCAGTGCGAAGACAAAGCCGCCAGCGCGTCCCTCGAGATTGCCGTGCTTTTGTGCGCCAGCGATCCAGACATGCGCGCCTTGATGAGCGAGCAGGCCGCCAGCTGCGCGTGGATCAACCAGGCGCCGCCCCCGATGCCGCTGGAGGCGGCGTGCCAGGCGGCTGAGCGCCTGAGTGAGATCTGGGCTGAACAGGAAATGGCGCTTGAAGTCTGGCGTGACGCTCTGGAGGCGGCCCAGACCAATCTGCGCCAGGCCCTGAGCGTCCAGGCCGAGCTTCAGGCTTCAACAGTGCGCGCTGTGAAAAACGAACACGCCGCCACTCTTTCTGAGATGGAGGGTCGATGGCTCAGCGCCCGCAGCGAAGCGCAGGATTTGCGCACCATGCTGCATGCGTGTGAAGCGCAGCTGGCGCGGCTGGAGACTGACAGATTGCTTCTTGCCGATTCCGCAACGCGATCCCAGGCCGAGCTCGCCAGTTTGAAAATCGCGTTTGAGGAAGCTGAGCAGGACCGGCTGCAATTGCGCGCCGAACGCGAAAAGATCTTTGCTTCCAGAACATGGCGTCTGACAGCGCCGGCGCGCTGGGCGGTCAACACGCTGACAGGACGCAAATGACCCAATGGGCGCTTGATACTGTCATCCAGGAGCCGCCCGGGCTGGTGGTGCATGTCGGCGCGGGGGAATCGGGTCCGGGCGCCCTGGCCGATGCAGCGCGATCGGCGATACTGATCGAACCTGACCCAGAGCGCGCCGGGCGCCTGCGCGCCCGCTATGCCAGCGCCACTATCAGTGTGGTGGAGGCGGCGGCCGGATCAGAGCCCGGCCAGGCGCAATTGCATCGGTTTTCCCACGCCGGCATGAACAGCACGCGAGAACCTACCGGAGCGCGAGAGCTGTTTCGCGGCCTGTCGGACGCCGGGCTTATACCCGTCGAGCGCATCAACCCGGTCAGCCTGGTTGATGAAGCGCTGCTGGACGGGGAGGGCTGCAATATCCTCATCATCGACGCCGCCAGCGAGGTGATGGCGGTGATCGGCGCGTTTGAAGCCGCCGGACTTCTGGAGCGTTTTGATCATATCCTGGCCAAGGTGAGCGAAATCGCACTGCATTTGGGCGGTGCTGACCGGGCGGCGGTGGCGGGTTGGGCTCACGCGCAAGGCAGGATGATGCTGGCCCTGCCTGGACAATCCGATCCCGATCTATGGCGGGCCTGGATCGGGCCGGCCAGGGGCGCAGACAGGACCGCAGATCTCGCGCGCATCCAGGCGCTTGAGGCCGAAATCGCAGATATGCGCGCATCAGCGGAAGCGGCGCAGAAACATAGTCTCCAGGTGCGCGAACAAATGGGCGCCGAGCTCCAGAGCGCCCACTCGCGCATAACGGAGCTTGAACGCCAACTGGCTGACGCCTGCGCTGCGCGGGAGGCCGCCGAGCATCGTCTTGGCCTTGCCAGCGATCAGCTCACTCATTTGAAGTCCAGGGCGGAGCAGGACCGCAACAGCGCGGTTCAGGCGCTTGAGGCCAGGATGGATGAGGAGCGGCGTCTTATCGATGGCCAGCGTCAGGCCGCTCAGGCAAGGGCGCTGGAGCTGGAGCGCGCGCTGGAGCTTGCGGCAGGGCGTATTGAGACGCTGGAGGCGCGCATGCGCGCACTGGAAACCCAGGAGCAGGCCCAAGCTGAGCGTGAGCAGGCCCTGAAGGCGGATCTCAAGGCCTCGCGCGAAAATCTGCGCCTGGCCCTGACCGGTCAGCGTCTGGCCCAGGCGAGCCTGAACGAATTGCAAGACCGGCATGCGAAACTGATGGATGACCGCAACGCGCTGGACGCCCTCTTGCGGCAGGTGACTGACAGGTTGTCGAGTGCGGCGGGCTATGCCCGGCAGGACCGGCTGACGGGCGCGCGCGGCCCTCAATCACAGGACTGGCCGGGATGAGCGCCCGGCCTTTGGCATCCGCAGAGATGACCGCCCTGCTGGGCGAGGCGCTCGGTCTGTTACAGGCCCGATACAGCACTGATGAGCCGGCGCCGCCCGCCATGGCGCTGGCTCCCTTGCTCAAGGCCTGCTGGGCCCGCGCCCAGGCGCGTGCGGCTACCGGACCCGAGCCGGTGCGGGTGGTGCGCCAGTTTGCGTGCACGGGCGGGACCCTGTTTGCGCGCGCCCTGCAGGCTCAGCCCAACACGGTGGTGCTCAGCGAGCTGGACCCGTTCGCCGTGCGTCCGGGGCTGCAGCCTGACTTTGCGCCCAGCGATCTCATCTATCAGGCAGATATGGCCGCCGGGCCGCTCGATGACGCCAGCCGCGCCGATGTGTTCAGCGCCGGGTTTCGTGCGCTCCATGACGCCCTGACGCGCCGGGGATCGCGCATTGTGGCGCGTGTCCACAGCCATACCCGCTACTGCACCGCACGGGCCTGGGACACCCGTCCCGGCGTGACCGCCGTGTTGTCCGGATTATTACCGGTGCGCGTGCTGACCCTTGTGCGCCACCCGCTGGATTCATGGTTGGCGCTGCAGGCCCATGGCTGGGTGCATTTCCAGCCCGGCACGCTGGAGGAATACGCCCGGCGCTATGGCGCCTTCCTCGATCAGCCTGAGGCTGGACGGGTGGTGAAATACGAGACCTTCGTCAGCGATCCGCGCGCCATCTTGCAGTGGAGCTGCGAGTGGCTGGAACTGGCCCATAATCCTGACTGGCCCGATCTCCTGCCCGCCATCCGGCTCAGCGGCGCCAGCGGGCGCAAGGGCGATGTGATCGCGGCGCGTCCGCGCCGCGCGGTCCCGGCGGACCTTGTGAGCGAAGCCGCCGCCAGTCCCGCCTATGAAGCGCTCTGCACGCGGCTGGGATATCATCCCGATCCGGCTGCGCCTGCGATCACCTAATAGCGGTCAATAGCGGTCTGGATCAGGGTGAGGGCCTCATCACTCGCCCAGTCCGCATCGCCATCCAGCCGCCCGATCTCACGTCCATAGCGGTCATAGAGCACGCTCAGCGGCAAGCCGCGCGCGCCGGCGGCGAAAGCCATGTTCATATTGGGATCGAAATACAGCGCCAGATGATTCAGTTCATGCTCGGCCAGGAAGTCTTGCGCGTCCTCCATGCGCCGGTCCATGGACACGGCCACCACCTCGAACGCGTCCGAACCCAGCTGCGCCTGAAGGCGGTTGAGGGCGGGCATCTCCACCACGCAAGGCGCGCACCAGGTGGCCCAGAAATTCACCAGAATCACCTTGCCGCGCCGGTCGGCCAGGGTGATTTCCTGACGCTCTGCGGTCAGAATGGGGCCGCGCGGCTGGGCGGGCGGATTGTCGGCGCTGCGAAACCGGCTCATCTCGCCCACGGCAAATGTCGACAGGGCCTGGGGCTGGCCGCCGCCAAACAGGGCGGCGCCCACCGTCCATACAACAGCGCCGGTCCCGATCAGGGCCATGGCGATGATGGCGTGGGACAGCTTCAGCTGCAGCTTGCGCATGAGCGCCTTCCTCTTCCTAATGCGCGGGACCCGGACGCCCGCTTGCAGACAGGACCACAACGCCCCATGACTTCTGACCCAAAGTCTCCGACCCCGGCCGCCAGCGGCATATGGGGAGGACGCTTCGACGCCGGACCGTCCGCCGTGATGCAGGCGATCAACGCATCGGTGGACGTGGACCGGCGCCTGTTTGAGCAGGATATCGCCGGCTCGCTGGCGCACTGCGCGATGTTGACCGCCTGCGGCGTGATTTCAAGGGCCGATGGTGAGGCGATTGAGCGCGGTTTGACTGAGATTCGCCAGGACATCCGTGCGGGCCGGTTCGAGTGGAAGGCCGCGCTGGAAGACGTGCACATGAATATCGAGGCGGTCTTGCGCGAGCGCATCGGCGCGCCAGCCGGACGCCTGCACACGGCGCGCTCGCGCAATGACCAGGTGGCGACCGATTTCCGGCTCTGGCTGCGTGAGGCGCTCGATAGCGCGGCTGAGGCGCTGCGCGCCTATCAGCGCGTGCTGGTGGCGCGCGCCGAAGCGCATGCGGACTGGGTGATGCCCGGCTTCACCCATCTCCAGACCGCCCAGCCGGTGAGCCTTGGCCATCACCTCCTGTGCTGGGTGGAGGCGGCCGAGCGCGACCGGGGCCGGCTCATGGATGCGCGCGCGCGCCTGAACGAGTCGCCGCTGGGCGCGGCGGCTCTGGCCGGGACGGCGTTTCCAATAGACCGGGAGATGACGGCGCGCGCGCTGGGCTTTGACCGGCCCATGGCCAATTCGCTCGACGCCGTGTCCTCACGCGATTTTGCGCTGGAGGCTTTGTCGGCGGCGGCCATCACCGCGGTCAATCTGTCGCGTTTTGCTGAAGAGATCGTGTTGTGGACCTCACGCCGGTTCGGCTTCGCCAGCCTGTCGGATGCGTATTCCACCGGTTCGTCCATCATGCCGCAAAAACGCAATCCGGACGCCGCCGAGCTGGTGCGCGCCAAGCCCGGGCGCATCGCCGGGGCGTTGCAGGGCCTCATTATCGTGATGAAGGGCTTGCCGCTGGCCTATTCCAAGGACATGCAGGAAGACAAGGCGCTGGTCTTCACCGCATTTGACGATCTGATTCTGGCCATCACCGCCATGACGGGCATGGCCGGCGATCTCACCTTCCACCGCGAGGCGCTGGAGGCGGCGGCGGGCGAGGCGTATTCGGACGCCACGGATCTGGCCGACTGGCTGGTGCGCGAGCTGGGTCTGCCCTTCCGGGACGCGCATCATATCGCGGGCGCGGCGGTCAAGGCGGCGGAAGCCGAGGGCCGGGCGTTGAAGGACCTGGCGCTCTCGCGCTATCAGGAGATCGAGCCGCGCATTGATGCGCGCGTGTTCGAGGTGCTCTCGGCGCGCGCTTCCATGGAGAGCCGGATCAGTTTCGGCGGAACCGCTCCGGTGCGGGTGCGTGAACAGGCCGGTGCATGGAAACAGCGCCTGGCGCAATGAAGGAGACCGCCCCATGACCGCCCAAGCCTGGCTTTCCCGCCTGATGATTCTCGCAGCCTGCGCAGCCCTCGTCCTGCCGCTCGGCGCCTGCGGCGTACGCGGCGGTCTGGAGCGGCCCGCGCCGCTCTGGGGCGAGCCGCGTGACGCAGCGGAGCCCTCTGAACGTGATCGCGAGGAGGATGAGGACGAGGTTGACCACGACGAATTCCTCGATCCCGATGACTGGGAAGCGCCCGGCTAGGCTTTCCACTGCGCGTCGCTATCACGCCAACGCAACAAGGCCCGCCAGATGGCGGGCCTTGTCATGTGTGGCTCTGACCGGGGGTCAGTCAGCCCAAGCCTGCCAAGCGCGTGGGCGCCTAGCGGCGCGCGGCGGCCTTCGGCTTGGGCAGAAGCCCTTCGCGCTGGGCGCGCTTGCGGGCCAGCTTGCGGGCCCGGCGGATCGCCTCGGCCTTCTGGCGCGCTTTTTTCTCGGACGGCTTTTCGTAATGGTTACGGCGCTTCATCTCGCGGAAGGTGCCCTCCCGCTGCATTTTCTTTTTCAACGCCTTGAGCGCTTGCTCGACGTTGTTATCGCGCACGACGATCTGTACGATGGTCCGCTCTCCCTGGTCTGGTCCGTGCAGGGCCCCCGGCGCCTGCCTTGAAGTGATCACGCTTGCTGTCAACACAAACACGCGCCGTCCCGAAGGGTGTCTCGCCCTCCGGCGGCGCAGCGCCGTTTCCAGCTGAGGCGCGCGATATACCGGAGCCGCGCGCATCTGTCCAGCGGCCCGGCGCGGCGAAACGCCCCGTGACGCAGGTCCGGCGCAGCACTATCATACATCACCATGAGCCAGACCGCCACGCCCCGCGCCGACGCCGCCCGCAACGCCCTTGTGGATGCGGCCCTGATCCATGCCGGATTTGACGGCTGGACCGCCGCCACCCTCGCCCGGGCGGGCGCGGATGCAGGCCTGAGCGCCGGCGAGGTGGAGCTTTACTGCCCCGGCGGGGTTCTGGACCTTATCGAGACCTGGTTCGCCCGCTGTGATGACGCGGCCGCCGCGGCCATCGCGGCTGATCCCGCGGGCAAGGTGCGCGCGCGCGTCACCAACGGCGTCATGGCCCGCCTGGACGCTATGGCCGGTCATGAGGATGCGGCCCGCCGCGCGCGCGCGCGGCTTTTGCTGCCCGATGGGCTCGACCGGGGCGCGCGGCTGGTCTGGGCCACGGCTGACATGATCTGGAGGGCGCTGGGAGATCCCAGCACGGATGGCAATTTCTATTCCAAGCGGGCCATTCTATCGGGCGTTTACGCCAGCACGCTGGCGGTCTGGCTGGATGAGGACGATCCGGCCAAGCCGCGCACGCGCGCCTTTCTCGACCGGCGCATCGCCAATGTGATGGAGTTCGAGAAGGTCAAGGCGGGCTGGCGCAAGGCCCAGGCCGGCTTTCCGGACCTCTTTGCACTGGCGGGCCGTGCGCGTTACGGGGCCCGTTCGCGCCCTTGAATGGTTCAGGCCGGATCGGCCAGGCTGGCGTCATCATCTTCACGGACCGCATCGGGCGCTGCCTCTTCGGGCGCATCGGGACGCATGAGGCGCCAGGCGCCCAGCGCACCGGCGGCGGCCGCCAGGATGATCAGCGCCAGTTGCAGTCCCGCCCCACGCAGCGCCGCCTCGCGCCGTTCGCGCGCTTCATGGAGCACCTCGCGCACCCCATCCTGAGCGAAGCGGTTGCGCAGGGTCGATAGCTCGAAATAGATCGGCAGGCGCGTCTCGCGCCACCAGTCGCGGTAGGTCTCGTCCAGCGGCCCGCCATAGCCTGCCGTGATGAGATGCGCGCGCGCCGCTTCGAGACTCTCGCGGTCTGTGCGTCCGATCAGGGCGTGCAGCTCGCGGTCCCAGCGCGTATCGGCCAGGGTGTGGAAGGCGGCCAGATAACTGTCCTGGGCGCCGATGGCCTGCATCAGCATGGCGTGGGATTCACGCGTAATGGCGCCCGCACGATAGGAGAACAGGCCCGCCCCGATCTCCTCGGCATAGCGGTCATGAAACCGGCAAAGGGCCACGAAGGCGCCGGTGAAGCGGGTCTGCTCGCCGGTGGCCAGGCTGAGCTCCAGCGCCATCACGTCGATGAAATGGTTGAGGGCTTCAGTATAGGCGGTCAAAGCCTGGTCAACAGTCGCTGAGCCTTCGGCCACACTGCTGCGGATCGCCTCGATATCGCCTAGCGCCAGGCGCAGCGAGTCCTCCATCTCCGGGCGGAATTGCGCGCTATGGATGCTGCCGGGTGAAAGCAGGGCGAACAGATTATCCCCGGACCGGTCCAGGCTTTCCCAATTGCGCATATAGAGATCACGCGAAGCGTTCGAGCGCACGATCAGCCAATTGGCGGCGTTGGCCCGCTCGCGCTGCAGATCATCCAGCGCCACCGCCGCACGCGCTGCGAACTCGCCGACCGCCTCCACCGATGCGATGCGCCCGCTCGACTGGCTGATCACCGACACGGCCGAAGCCCCGGTGATGACCAGGGCGACGAGCGGGGCCAGGAACACAAGGCCCAGCCAGGGCAGTTTGTGATCGGACATGGCGGCGGTTCCTCATTGAGGCCTTTTGGCCGGAACCATAAAGATATGGGGCCAAGGCTTTCCGCCCCGCTAACGCGGTGCGAAAGGCTCAGCGCCGCCCGAACAGGCGCTCGATATCGGCCAGTTTCAGCTCCACATAGGTGGGCCGGCCGTGATTGCACTGGCCTGAATGGGGCGTCGCCTCCATCTCGCGCAGCAGGGCGTTCATTTCCTCCGCCGCCAGCTTGCGGCCCGCGCGCACCGAGCCGTGGCAGGCCATGGTGCCGATCACCTCTTCCAGCTTTTCCTTCAGCGACAGGGCTTCGTCATACTCGGCCAGCTCGTCGGCGAGATCGCGGATCAGCCCTTGCACATCCAGGCGCTTGAGCAGGGTCGGCGTCTCGCGCACGGCCAGGGCGCCCGCCCCGAACGGCTCCACGACGAGGCCCAGCTCGGCCAGCTCGCCTGCCCGCTCCAGCACCCGGCGCGCCTCGCTCTCTTCCAGCTCGACGATCTCAGGGACTAAAAGGCTCTGACGCGCCACGCCGGTCCCGGCGAGCTGGCGCTTCATGCGCTCATAGACCAGGCGCTCATGGGCGGCGTGCTGGTCGACGATGACGAGGCCGTCTGCGGTCTCGGCGATCACATAGGTGGCATGCACCTGCGCGCGCGCCGAGCCCAGCGGCAGGTCCGGTTCAGGCGCGGGGGCTGACGGGGCGGGGTCTTGCGCCTCCCATGAAGGTGAAGCGCGTTCGGCCAGCGCGTCATCAGGCTCTGCGGCGTCGTGAGCCAGCGACGCCTCCCAGCCCGGCGAGGGGCGCGAGGGCCAGGCCTGGCGGGTCAGCGGCAGGGCAGGTGCGGGCGCGCCTTCAGGCCTGGCCCGGCCCAGCGCAAAGCCCGCCACGGTGGTGGAGGCGCGGTGGCCGGCGCCCGCCAGCGCATGGCGCAGCGCACCCACGATCAGACCGCGCACCAGACCGGGATCGCGAAAACGCACCTCGGCCTTGGCCGGATGCACGTTCACGTCCACATGGTCTGTGGGCAGGTCCACATAGAGCGCGGCCACCGGATGGCGGTCGCGGGCGAGGAAATCCTGATAGGCGCCACGCACCGCGCCGACGATCAGACGGTCCTTCACCGGGCGGCCATTGACGAACAGATACTGGTGCTGGTTGGTGCCCCGGTTATAGGTCGGCAGGGACGCAAAGCCTGACAGGCGCACGCCCTCGCGCGTCTGGTCCAGCGCCAACGCATTCTCCCCGAAATCAGCGCCCAGCACCGCTGACAGCCGCGCCCGGCGCGCTTCGGCAGGGTCATCATGGGTCTCGGCGGGAACCGAGAAGCGCGCCCGCCCGTCCGCACTGAAGGCAAACGCCACATCTGGGCGCGACAGCGCCAGACGCTTGATCATGTCGAGCACGGCGCTGGTCTCGGCGCGCTCGCTTTTGAGGAATTTCAGCCGGGCCGGCGTGGCGTAGAACAGGTCGCGCACGCTGATCCGCGTGCCGGACCGTCCCAGAGGCGCCGCTGGCTTCACCTCGCCCGCCTTGCCGCCCTCCACGCTCAGCTCGAACGCCTCTGCAGAGCCTTGCGCCTGGCTGGCCAGGGTCAGGCGCGCCACCGAGCCGATGGAGGGCAGGGCTTCGCCGCGAAAGCCCATGGAGGCGATGTTGAGAAGATCATCCTGGCCATCGGCGCCCACAGGCAGTTTGGACGTGGCGTGGCGCTCAATGGCGATGGCGAGCATGGCGGGATCCATGCCCTCGCCGTCGTCCTCCACCAGAATATGGCTCAGCCCGCCCGTCTCGATGCTGACATCGATGCGCCGCGCGCCGGCGTCCAGCGCGTTCTCCACCAGCTCCTTGACCGCCGAGGCCGGGCGCTCGACCACTTCGCCGGCGGCGATCCGGTTGACGGTTTCGGGCGACAGGCGGCGGATGCGGGTCATCGGCTGAGCCTCGCGGGGTGCGGTGAGTCGGTCAAGGCGCCTGAACCGGGCCTTTTTCACCGGCGTCTGGCCATGGTATGCAATATCTCATGACCGGAGCGCCCATGACTGCATTCGACAAGGAATTCGCCGGCGAGGCCCGCCTTGAGTATGGCGATGCTGATTTTCTGATCCTCAAGCCCGGCGCCTATGTGGTGTGCGCCATGACAGGTGCGAAGATCGCACTGGCTGATCTGCGCTACTGGAGCGCGGAGCATCAGGAAGCCTATGCGGACGCTGATGCGGCCACGGCGCGCTGGCTGCAGCTGCATGGCGGACCGGCAGGCGCGCCTCAACCGGAGACAGACGCATGATCACAGCTATGGCCCTGACCCTGATGGCGGGTGCGGCAGAGTCTCAGACGCCCATCGCCTGCGCCGGCGAGCATAGGCAAGGCGCCATTGTGGTGTGCCGTACGGAGCCGGGCGCGCACGTGACGCTGGGCGACATCACCGAGCGCGCTGATGGCGAGGGCTGGATCGTGATGGGCCATGACCGCGACGCTCCGGCGGCCAAGACATTTCGCGTGAGCCATGAGGGCTGGGTCTGGGAGACCCAGATCGAGGTGGAGGCGCGCGAATACGAAATCCAGCGCATTGACGGCCTGCCGCCCGCCATGGTGACGGCGCCGCCCGATCCCGAGCTCCAGGCGCGGCTGGCGCGCGAGAACCGCACCAAGGGCGCGGCCTATACCTCGCGCTGGGAGGGCCATGGCTTTCTGGAAGGCTTTGACTGGCCGGTGACGGGACGCATCACCGGCGTCTACGGCTCCCAGCGCATCCTCAATGGCGAGCCGCGCCGGCCCCATTATGGCATCGATATCGCCGCGCCCACCGGCACGCCGGTGATCGCGCCGGCAGGCGGCGTGGTGACGCTGGCCGATCCGGACATGTATTGGGAGGGCGGGCTGATCTTCATCGATCACGGCCAGGGCTTTACCGGCGTGTTCATGCATCTCGACACGGTGGACGTGGAGGTCGGCGACCTGATCGAGAAGGGCCAGGTGATCGGCACGGTGGGCGCCACAGGGCGCGTCACCGGCGCCCATCTCGACTGGCGCGTGCGCTGGCGCAACCGTCAGATCGACCCCGAGGCGCTGCTGGCGCTGGACGTGTCGGACTTGCGGTAGAGCGCCTTTTCAAACCGGCGGTGCACCCAGAACCATTGCGGCGGCGCAGCGCGGATCTGGTCTTCCAGAAACGCGTTGATGCGCGTGGTCAGCGCCAGCACGGCGTCTGATCCCGTGCCTTCGGGACGCTCCAGCGGGTCATGCACTGTGATCTGGAAGCGCACGCCGTTCAGGCGCTGCAGGGACATGGGAACCACATCCAGCCCGTAGCGCAGGGCCATGCGCGCGGGCGCCGAAGGCGTCATGGCGGCCCGGCTGAGGAAGGGCGCAGCGATGCCGTCATTCATTTTCTGGTCGGTGAGCATGGCGATGGAGCGCCCGGCTTTCAGCTCGCTCATGATCACCCGCGCCCCCGCCGCCCCCTTGGGCGCGAAGAAATTGACCCCGTAGCGCTCGCGCATGGCGCGGATGCGCGCCTCCACCAGAGGATTGTTCACCGCGCGGTAGGCGACGCCGCAATTATGCATGTAGTGGCCGATGAAGGAGGGCTGCATTTCCCAGTTGGCGAAATGCCCGCCCACGAACACCACGGCGCGGCCCGTGGTGTTGATGGCGTCCAGCGCTTCGAGATTGACCACCTCGAGATGGGCGCCGCCGGGCGTCATGTCGATGCGGTCCATATTGGCCGTCTCGCCCAGCGTGCGCCCGAGATTGTCCCACATGGCCTCCAGCCAGGCGCCGAGCTGGCTTTCCGAAGCGTCCGGGAAGGCGATGCGCATATTGGTGCGCGCGATGTGATGCACGCCGGTCATCGGCCCGATGCGGCGCGCAATGGCGGCCCCGGCAGCGCTGGCGCGCTCTAGGCCCATGGCGCGGAACCCGCCGGTATAGGCGTCCCAGGCCAGGCGCTCGATACGGTTTGAGACGGCGGTGAGAAATCCGGTCATGAAAGCTGCTTAGCGCCGGGCGCGCCAGGCGTCCACGGCCTGTTCGACCAGGGCGGTCAGGCGGGCGGGCTCTGCGAAGCGCGCACGCACCGGCCAGGCCGCGATGGCGCTGCGCACATCGCCGGGCAGGCGCACCCAGTCTTTTTCCGTGGTGATCAGTGAAGCGTCATGGGCGGCGGCCAGATCGGACAAGCGGTTGAGATCGCCGCGCGAGAAGGCGTGATGGTCGGGAAAGCTCGCGGTCTCCACCAGCTGCCCCCCCCAGCGCACCAGCGCGTCATAGAATTTCTGCGGGCGGCCAATGCCGGCGAACGCCACCAGCGGCCCTTCCGGCGGCGCAGCCTCGGGGGCGAGCCAGGCGCGCAGGACCGGGCGTTCCAGCGCGTCCAGCCCCAGCCGGGCGAGGTCGGGCTGGTAATCTTCGTCCGGCCCCATGACGATCACGGCGTCCGCGCGCGCCAGCCCGGCGCTGACCGGTTCGCGCAAGGGCCCGGCGGGGAAGATCTGGCCCGGCCCCCAGCCCGTCTCGCCGTCCACCACCACGAGGGAGAGGGATTTTTCAAGGCGCGGGTTCTGGTGGCCGTCATCCATGACGATGAGATCAGCGCCCAGATCAGCCGCCAGCCGCGCGCCCTCCACCCGCTTGCGGTCCAGCACCGTCAGCCCGGTGCGCGCCAGCAGCAGCGGCTCGTCGCCGGCCTCGCGCGCGCCATGCAGCGCCGGGTCGACCTGCACCGGCCCGGCGAGCCGCCCGCCCCAGCCGCGCGTCAGGGCGGCGGGGGTGAGGCCCAGCGCGCGCGCCGCGTCCATCACCGCCAGTGTCACCGGAGTCTTGCCCGTGCCGCCCAGCGTGAGATTGCCCACGCAGATTACCGGCGCGGGTGCGGGGGCAGGCGCCGTGCGCGCAATGCGCCAGGCGCCGGCCGCCGCATAGGCCCACCCCAGCGGCGAGAGCAGGGCGCGGGTGACGGCGCCCGAAGTGCGCGGCCCGTCCGGGTTCCAGAAAGGGGGCGGTCTCATGAGCGGGGCTCCGCGTCCAGGAGTCTGAGGATCGCTTCGCATGTGCACGCCAGCGCGCCGCCGGGCAGGCGCGCCAGCGCGCGCGCGGCCGCGTCCCGATCCGGTCCGCGCCCGTCCCAGATGGCCAGAACCGTTTCGGCGATGGCGTCTTCATCGGCGCAGGTGAGCACGGCGTTTTCAGCGCGCAAGGCGGCGTAGATATCGTCAAAGCTGGCGGTGTGCGGCCCGGTCAGGACCGCCGCGCCCGCGCGCGCGGCCTCCACCGGATTATGGCCGCCGATTTTGTCCAGAAGGCTGCCGCCGATAAAGGCGGCCGGGCTCAGCGCCAGCCACAATCCCATCTCGCCCAGCGTGTCGGCGAGCCAGACGGGCGTGCGCGCGTCCGGAGTCTCGCTTTTCGAACGGCGCGCGGATGCAAGCCCCTCAGAGGCGAGCGCGGCTGCCGCGGCGCCGGCGCGTTCGGGATGGCGCGGGGCGAGGATCATCAGCGCATCGGGCCGGGTCTTGAGTATGCGGGCATGGGCGCGCGCCAGAATGGCCTCTTCGCCCTCATGGGTGCTGGCGGCGGTGAAGACCGGACGCGATCCGGTTGCGGCGCGCGCTTGAGCCAGCTTTTCGGGATCGGGCGGCGCGCCGCCGGTTTCCAGTTTCAGATTGGCGGTGAGGGCCGGTTTGCGCCCGGTCAGGCGTTCAAGCCCCTGGCCGGTGCGCGCATCAGCGGCTCCGATCCACTCAAATACATCTGTGAGCGCCCGGAAGGCGCCATTCATGCGCGCCCAGCGCGCGAGCGAGGCGTCATTCATGCGCGCATTGACCAGCGCCATGGGCACGCCTCTTTCGGCTGCCGCGCGGATCAGATTGGGCCATAGCTCGCTTTCCAGAAACACGCCGGCCTGCGGGCGCCAATGGGCGATGAAGCGCCGGGTCCAGGCGGGCCGGTCGCCCGGCGCCATCTGGTGGATGACCCGGTCCATCCGGCGTGTTGCGATCAGGCTGGCCGAGGTGCGCGTGCCCGAGGTGATCAGGACGTGAAGCTCAGGGCGCTGCCCGGTGAGCGCCTCGGCGAGACCGAGCGCCATCTGGCTTTCGCCCACGCTGGCGGCGTGCAGCCAGACCAGCGGCCCGTCCGGGCGCGCCTGGCTGGCCATGCCGCGCCGCTCGTTCAGGCGCTCCGGGTCTTCCTTGCCCTTGCGGGCGCGCAAGCTTAGCCAGACTTCAGCAGCAGGCCAGGCGAACGTGGCGACCGCCCCCCACAGACGCAGGCCCGGCGTGGGGCGCACAGCGCTCATGAGGCGCTGGCCGGCAGGACCGGTTCCTTGCCGCAGGCCAGATCCGCCTCAAGGGTGATGGCGTTGAGCCGTTCCTCCACCAGCAGGCGCGCGGCTTCGAGATCCTCAGCTCCGGGATTATCCGGCAGGCGCACCGGCTCGCCCCACACGATCACGCCCTGACTGAAGGGCAGGGGCACGTGGAACCGGTCCCAGGATTTCAGCCGGAAGCCCCAGCGCGTCGACCAGCTGACTGGAACCAGCGCTGCGCCGGTGATCTGGGCGAGCTTGACCGCGCCGGGGGTGCAGCGCTGGCGCGGCCCGCGCGGCCCGTCGGGCGTGATGGTCATGCAGCCGCGCGCGCGCACAAAGCGCACCATTTCGCGGAAAGCCGCGGCCCCGCCCTTGTCCTTGTCCTTCTTTTTTTCGTTGCGCGAGGAGCCGCGGATCAGCGCCACGCCATTGAGGCCCGCCGCGCGCGCCACCACATCACCCTCGCGCGAGCGCGAGATCAGGATGGCGATGGGGCCGGCGTCAGCCGGCCAGACCGATTTGAGGAAAAGATTGCGCCCGTGCCAGCCGCACATGATCATCCCCTCGCGCGCCGCCCAGACAGGTTCCACGTGCGCGCGCCCGCGCACCTGCCAGCGTGTGGCGTGCTTGATCAGGCCCATATAGCCGCCGATCAGGCCGCTTAGCGCCCACACCACCGGGCCGGAATAGAGGATGGATTTCGCCATGACGCCTGCTGGATCGCCGCCCGGGACGGCTTCGTCAAGCGTTCAGGCGCATTGCGGGGGGGGCGCGCAGCGGCTAGGGGAGCGCTCATGAGCTATGATCTTGACGATCCCGAGGGCTATCGCCGGGCCATGCGCGGCCTGATGTGGGGCGATCACGGCGTCCTGCGCATGCGCTGGCGCAATATGCACCAGGTCGGCGAGGGCATGTGGCGGGGCAATCAGCCCAGCCCGAAGCGTCTGGCCGAGCTGAAAGCCATGGGCTTTCGCACCATCCTCAATCTGCGCGGGACCCAGCCGGGACGCCATTACTATGATCTCGAGCACCATGCGGCGCGCCAGCTCGGCCTGACGGTCATCGACCTGCCCTGGGGCTCGCGCGAGGCGCCCTATGTGGAGCGCATCGAAAAGCTGATCGAGGTGTTCGATGCCATCGAGTACCCCGCCTTCATGCATTGCAAGTCCGGCGCGGACCGGGCGGGCATTGTGGCGGTCTTCTACAAGCTGCTTCATGAGAAAGCGCCGTTCGAGGAAGCCGTGCAGCAGCTCTCGTTCAAATACGGCCATGTCCGTCAGGGCAAGACCGGCATGTTGGACCATTTCTTCGATCTCTACCGCCAGCGCAATGCGCGCGAGCCCATCGACTTCCTGACCTGGGTGCGCACCGAGTATGACCGTCAGGCCTGCCATGATGGCTTCATGGCCAGCTGGTGGGGCTCGCTGATCACCGAAAAACTGCTGCGCCGGGAGTGACGCACGCGTGAAGGGAGTTCTTTACCCTCATGCGCCACGATCAGGGTTTACGAACGGATGGAGGCATGCCAGCCATGTCTGGCCGTCAAATCATTTCGACCCCGCGCCCGGGGCTGATCAGGATCCAGGTGTTTGGCGAACGTGCGGGTCCTGAAGCGCAGAAGGCTGCTGCGGCCTTTTTTGAGCTTCATCACGCCAACCCCCAGCGCCGCCATATCTTGTTTGACGCCACCGAGGCCGAATATCTCGGCCCGCCCGAGGACCTCTATGTGCGCGTAGCCCGCTACGGGCGGGAGTTGCCGCCCGGCAAGGTCGCGATCCTCACGCATGATCTCGGCTCGGTCTATGCCCGCTTCTGGCGCCGCGGCCTGGCCGATACCGGCCATGAGACGGCGGTGTTCACCTGCGCGCGCGAGGCCGAGGCCTGGCTGGAAAGCGATCTGGACGCCGACACCCTGTTCGTGGCCTGAGCGCGTCGCGCGCGACTGGCCCCGCCCTTGCAGCGCACCAGGCCTCACTCGGGAGGCCGCGCATGCATGTCTCAGCTCATATCCGCGCCCTGCAGAGCCGCTTTCCGGCCTTGCTGGAGGCCAAGGCGGGCGCCCAGCGCCTGATGCGCCGGGCTTTGCGCCAGCCTTTCGAGGCTGATTTCACGCTGTTGTCGCGCTGGACGCCGGAGCCGGGCGAGGTGTTCATCGATGTGGGCGCCAACCGGGGCCAGTCCATCGACGCCATCCGGCTGTATCATCCTGACGCGCTCATTCATGCCTTTGAGCCCAACGCCCATCTCGCCGCCCAGCTGGCGCGGGTGTTTGCGCGCGACGGGGCGCTGGCGGTCTATGCCTGCGGGCTGGGCGAGCGTGACGAGACCCGCACGCTTCACGTCCCGGTCTATCGCGGCTTTGTCTATGACGGGCTGGCCTCGTTCGACGCGGCCGAGTGCGCAGGCTGGCTCAACGCCGATACGGTGGCCGGGTTTGACCCTGACAAGCTGGAAATCATCGCCTTCGAGGCGCGCGCCTTCCCGCTGGATGATCTCGATCTCAATCCCGGCTTCATCAAACTGGACGTTCAGGGCTTTGAGCGTTCCGTGCTCACCGGCGCCCGCGCCACGCTGGAGCGATGCCAGCCACTGGTCATGCTGGAAAACAATGCCGACGCCGACGCCTTCCTGACCGGCGAGCTGGGCTGGACGCGCGCAGCCTGGACCGGAACAGCTCTTTCGCCCGGACGCGAGGGCGCGCTCAACACGCTTTATTACGGCCCGCAACGCGCGGCGTCGCTCATGCGCGCCGAGCTTCTGGGCTGAGGCCTCTCGTATCCCCGGCGCATTCGCCGCACTGAAATTTCTGGACGCGCGCACAAGCCGCGCCACCTATTGTGCCGAAAACGGACGGGCGAGTCCCGGCGTGGACGCGATAGGTGAGGCGAGAGGGCGTACACATTACTGTGGCCGCAAACGGCGCTCCTGAGGGCCTGACTTGCATGCCCTGGATCAGCCTGATGGGGTCCTGCAATTGCCCTATGGGAGTATTTGATGAAACGCTTACTCGCTGGCGCCGCCGGTGTCATTCTGGCTGTTGCGGTCGGCGGTTGGCTATATCTGTCAAACTCGCCCGCCGGCCAGATCTATGTGCCATCGGGCACTGGCATCACCGCCAAGCAGATTTGCTCGCTGACCTTCGTGTCAGGCCTCGATCCTGAGCGCGCCAGAGCGCTCTATACCGACCCTCTGCTGGGCGATGCCAGGCCGCTTTTGCGCGTGCGCGTCGATCATGAAGCCGAAACCGTTAAGGCCTCTGCTCTGGGCATGCTCTTCCGGCAGACAGCCATCCACCGCGAGGGGCTGGGCTGCACGCTGGTCCATGAACCGGGAGCATTTGACGCCGGACTGGCGCTGCCGCTGAGCGGCGAGCCTGACGCCATGACGCTGGATACAGACTGGCGCGACACCCAGTTTGATAGCGCAGCCCTGGACGCGGCGCTCGACCTCGCCTTCACCGATGACGGGCGCAATACGCTGGCTGCTTTGGTGCTGCATGACGGACGGCTAATCGCTGAGCGCTACGCCGAGGGCGTCACGCCCGAAACGCCGCTTCCGGGCTGGTCGATGACCAAATCGTTTGCAGCAACGCTCGCCGGCGTGCTGGTCCAGCGCGGCCTTCTGGACGTGCATGCCGAAGGACTGGCGCCGGACCTGGCCGCAAATGGCCGCGAGGCCATCACCGTTGACCACCTCTTGCGGATGACGGCCGGACTCGACGGATTTGAAACCGGAGACGGGTTCGACCCGGCTTCGCAAATGCTGTTTACACAGGCCGATATGGCCCACTACGCCGCCAACCGGAACGTCATCCACGCGCCCGGAGAACACTGGGACTATCAGAGTGGCGACACCATCCTCGCCGGGTCCGTGCTCGGAAGGTATCTCGGCGATACGGTTCCCGAACGCCAGGCCGCGCTAAGGCGCTGGCTGTTCGAGCCGCTGGGCATGCATCATTCCGTGGTGGAGGCCGACGAGGCCGGGACGCTGAAATTGTCCAGCTATATGTATGCCAGCGCCCGAGACTGGGCGCGGCTGGCGCAGCTCTATCTTGATGGCGGGCGCTCGGGCGGCGAGCAGATCATCCCGCCAGGCTGGGCTGACTATGTCACAACCCCGACGCCCCATTCCCGCAGGCGATACGGGGCCGGTTTCTGGTTGAACAATCCCGGCCTGCCTTCTGATGCCTTCATGATGGACGGCTTTCAGTCACAGCGCGTTGTCATTATTCCCTCTGAAAGCCTGGTGATCGTGCGGCTGGGCGCAACGAACGGCGTATACGAAGACACGACAGGGTTCGTGAATGCCGTCATCACGGCACGCAAGCCGGACATGGCGCCTGAGTAGCGCCGCCCCAACAAGGAAACCCGTCATGGCCTACAAATCATTGCGCGAGTTCATGGCGCTTCTGGAAGCGGAGGGCGAGCTCAAGCGTGTGGCGCGCCCGGTTTCCACCCATCTGGAGATGACCGAGATCCAGACCCGGCTGCTGGCCAAGGGCGGGCCGGCGGTCCTGTTCGAAAATCCGATCCATGAAGATGGCCGGGCAGCCGAGATGCCGGCCCTGGTCAATCTGTTCGGCACGGTGGGCCGGGTGGCGCGGGCCGTGACCATGGGCGGCGAGCCGCGCAAGACCGCCGCCGAGCTGCGTGAGGTGGGCGAGCTATTGGCCTTCCTGCGCCAGCCCGAACCGCCGCGCGGCTTCAAGGACGCCATGGAGCTCCTGCCGCTGGCCAAGACCGTGATGGCCATGCGCCCGAACACGGTGAGAAAAGCGCCGTGCCAGGAGGTGGTGCTGACCGGCGACGATATCGATCTGGACCGCCTGCCCATTCAGGGCTGCTGGCCGGGAGAGCCGGCGCCGCTGATCACCTGGCCGCTCGTGGTTACGAAAGGCCCGTCGGACGACAAGCAGGACGACTATAATCTGGGCATCTACCGGATGCAGAAGCTGGGCAAGGACCGCACGCTGATGCGCTGGCTCAAGCATCGCGGCGGGGCCCAGCATTACCAGCGCTGGAAGGGCGCGCGGCCCGACCCGCTGCCGGCAGCCGCCGTGCTGGGCGCGGATCCGGGAACGATCCTGGCCGCCGTGACCCCCGTGCCCGACACATTGAGTGAATACCAGTTCGCCGGCCTGCTACGCGGGCGCAAGGCGGAACTCGTGCCCTGCAAGACTGTGCCGCTGAAGGTCCCGGCTGAAGCCGAAATCGTCATTGAAGGCCATGTGCTGCTGGACGAGGACGGGCCGGAAGGGCCGTATGGCGATCACACGGGGTATTACAACTCGGTGGAGCGCTTCCCGGTGTTCCAGATCAGCGCCATCACCATGCGCTCTGACCCCATCTACCTGACCACCTTTACGGGCCGCCCGCCCGACGAGCCGAGCGTTCTGGGCGAGGCGCTCAATGAGGTGTTCATCCCGCTCATCCGCCAGCAATTCCCCGAGATCATCGATTTCTGGCTGCCGCCCGAAGGGTGCAGCTACCGCATCGCCGTCATCTCGATGAAGAAGGCCTATCCCGGCCACGCCAAGCGCGTGATGCTGGGCGCGTGGTCCTATTTGCGCCAGTTCATGTACACCAAATGGGTCATCGTGGTGGATGACGACATCAATGCGCGCGACTGGAAGGATGTTATGTGGGCCATGTCCACCCGCATGGACCCGGCGCGCGACTGCACCATCATCGAACACACCCCCATCGACTATCTCGACTTCGCCTCGCCGGTCTCGGGCCTTGGCTCCAAGATCGGCCTGGACGCCACCAATAAATGGGAAGGCGAGACCAACCGTGAATGGGGCGAAAAGCTCTTCATGGAACAGGAGATCATCGACAAGGTGGACGCGATGTGGGGGGAGTTGGGGCTGGACTAACGCCAGACCCAGCTCGCAGTTGCCAGCCTCAGTCTGTTTCTTGAGGCGCTTTCAGCGCCAGCAAGCTAGCGCCCGTCACCACGAACCAGACGATGAAGCCGAGCCCGAAAACCATCGTCGCGACCGAGGCCAGGACGGGCAGGGTTGAGGCGATGCCGGCGCCTCCGACCACAAAGCCCAGAAGCGTGACAGGCAACGGGATCGCCCGAGTCTGAAACCCGGCCAGGCTGAGCAGTAAGATCCACAAACCGCCCGTGATCTCATTGCCGCCGCCCAGTCCGGCGCTGACAATCGTGACGGAGCGCCATACGGCGGCAGCCGCCTCCATATCCTGCGCGGCGAGTCGCACGATCTGACCAATGGCGATGTTTATCAGCATGCCGGTGGCAAGGATGAACCCCGCCCAGATCAGGCCGAAGGCCGACGCGATCTGCCCCAGGGCGCCACTCGCCTTCACCCGCTGGTGAAGCCCCACAACGATCAGCACCATCAGCACGGCGTTGAGCACGTAAATGATCTGGTACCAGACCGTCATCAGCGCCTGATTATCAATGAGGAACTGGACATGGGCCGCTGCAGGCAATGACGGACTGCCATATTGCGCAGGCCCCAGGATCGAGAAATAGACCCAGAAGCCGATCACATAGGTCAGGCCCGCCGCAATCGCGGCCAAACCGCTCACACGTTGAAACGTCATTCTCTTCTCACTTTCAGGTTTGAGGCGACGAGGTGTCCGTCTCATCGCGATTTCAGCGGCCCGCATCATTGCCCACAGGGACGGATGCCCTGAGGGTGGACAGCCAAGGGCCGAAGCGCGTGCGCAAGGCGTAAAACACAGTCCAGACCACGACGGCCAGAACCGGCGTCGATAAGACCCAGGGCGTTCTCAGCACTTCGGGCAGCACATGGTTATTGCCAAAGAAGAAGATCCCTGTGGCCAGGAAGAAGGCAAAACCCATCCGCCAGAGATGACGACTGAGCCAGCTCACGCGCTGCGGCGACGTGTTTCGCGCATAAAACAGATCCAGCACACACAGCCCGAAACTCACCCCCGCAAGCAGGTAGAAGGCTTCCGGGGGGAGGTCATTGAGCGTCCCCTCAGGGGAAGAAGCGGCAAGCAGCCCGCCCGCCACAGCCCCCAGACACAGACCGCCTGAAACAAGGCCAGACCATCGCGCCAGAAAGATCGAAAGCAAGGCCTGTCGGCGGGCCGCAGCCCAACTGGTCAGTACGGCATGTCCCGCTATTCCCGACAGAAACACCGTAAACAGAATGTCTCGCGCCAGACTGAGCCAGAGACCACTGAGCGCCAGGCCCAGCATGGCGATCGCAAAGATGGTTCCTGAGGCACGGTGCCAGACCTGCCCCTTGCGAGATAGCAAGGCCGCCAGTCCAGCCAGCACGGCCACACACCCCACCCCAAAATGGACGGTCCCCAACGGATCAGGCTCACTCATCATCGCGCACTTCCATGACGTGTCCGCGCGAACGCCGCGCCTATGTCTCATCGGCATAGGAGGCGAGACGGCCAAGCGTCGTCCGCGCGTGAGGGCGAGGACACAATCGGATAGGGTTAGCGATTGAACGGGACAATGCGCTGACCTAGACCCAGGACATGCAAACTGACGCCCTGCTCGTAATATCTTCCGTACTGGTCGGCATTTCCCTGACCGGCGTTGTCATGACCTTGCGCGGGTCTGCACCGGCTCCGGGTCGCCACACACTGATCGTCGTGTTCGGATTGTTTCTGGGTCTGTCCGGACTGCCGCTGATCGCGCGCTTCGCCAGACCGGTGTTTGATCTGTACCTGCCCGCGCTCTTGCCCTGTCTCTTGCTCTTGCCGGCCTGTTTTTTCCAGTATGTCACAGAGCGGATTGACGCCATCGACCACAGGCCCTGGCGGCGACGGCATCTGGGGCTCCCATTAATCGGCGTGATCGTCATGATTGGCTACTGGGCTCTGCCCGGGCCGGTTCGGCGAACACTGCTGATCGAAGGCGATCTACCAGAGGGCTGGTTCCCGGCCCTGCTCGCGCTGACAACCTTTGCGCTCATTCTGATCTGGGCCGTGACGTCCCTGATTTATCTGGCAGTGATTCTGAAACACCTGTCGCGCTACAGAGCCAGGCTCAAAGCCCTGTATTCCAATACCGAAGCGTACGAGCTGCGCTGGATGGATGGGTTCATCCTCATGCTTGCCATCGGCTGGAGCCTCGCAGGCCTCTCAGTCATCAGTGACAATCTGGGCCCTGGTTTGATCGTGCCGGCTGAAGGGGTTGTTTTCACTATCGGCCTGGCCGTGCTGATGCTTGTGGTCTTCGCCACCGGACAAATGCCCGCTCAAGACATCCCGCCTTCACTGCCACCAGAGTCCGACAAGTACGCCCGCTCGGCGTTATCGCCCGAACGCATGGAACACATCGCCCGCAAACTCGAAACGGCCATGCGAGCCGAGGCGCTCTATCTGGATCCCACACTGTCGCTACAAAAACTGGCCAAGCATGTGGCGGCGCCGCACAATCATGTCTCACAAACCCTGAACGGGCATCTGGGCACGACATTTTTTGATTATGTGGCCCGATGGCGCGTTCAAGCGGCCCAGCCCTTGTTGCTGGCCGAAAAAGCCTCGGTCCTGACCATCGCCCTCGATGTCGGCTTCAATTCACGCTCCACCTTCTACAAGGCTTTCAAACGTGAAACCGGGCTGACCCCTAAAGCCTATCAGAAACACAACACGGCAAGCGCTTAACCCCACGGTAACTCATATTACCAGTTCCGCGTGCAATTTCATGCGCGTGCAGGCATCGTCGCGGCATGGACACACGCCGGGCGCACCTGCGTCCACCTGCCCAGCTGACGATCCGGAGTGTGATCCCGGCGCCTGTACCATCCCTGCCGCGCTCCCCAAGGCGCACCCCGCCTTGTGCGGCCGTCTGAGCCTCGTATCGCCCCCACCACTGCGAAGGCTCAGGCGGCCGCGCCCTTTCCCGCACAGGGCCGGTCCGTTACCCCCCTTCTGAAACGCCAAGCGCCCGGCCCTCCATGAGGACCGGGCGCCGGTTACGCCTGATAACGTCCCTTGTCAGTCTTACGACATGCGGTGCGGGGCGATCTTGATCTCAACCCGGCGATTGGCCGCACGGCCTTCGTCGGTGGCGTTGTCGGCGATCGGCTGGTTCAGGCCCATGCCCGCCACGAACAGGCGCTCGCGGATCACGCCGCGATTGATCAGCTCGGCGGCGACCGAGCTGGCGCGGCGCTCGGAGAGCTGCTGGTTGAACTGGGCCGAGCCCACATTGTCGGTGTGGCCGATCACGTCCACATAGGTGGCCGGATAGGTCTGCAGCACGTCGGCCACGTCATGGAGCACGGCGCCAAAACGCGGGCTCACCGTGGCTGAGCCGGTGGCGAAGGTGATATTGCCCGGCATGACAAGGACCAGCTCTTCGCCCACGCGGCGCACGGTGACGCCGGAATCGCGCAGGCGCTCGCGGAATTCACGCTCCTGGCGGTCCATGTAATTGCCAACAGCGCCGCCTGCCAGCGCGCCGACGCCCGCGCCGATCAGCGCGTTGCGGCGGTCATCGCCTCCGGCCAGCATGCCCAGCAGCGCGCCGGCCGCCGCACCCGCCAGGACGCCCTGGCCGGTCCGGCTCGGCGTCACATTGCCGTACTGGTCGGTGGTGGTGCACGCCACAAGGCCCAGGGCCAAAACCGCGGCGGCGAGTGAACGCAGGATCATAACTCTTCCCTCCGGAAAACATGTCTCAAGGCGCCGGACCATACCGGCGCGGTCGCGTCAGACAGCTTGAAGCCTAATCAAACCTAGCATGAACGCGCGCTGAATGCATGGGGGTGAGAATGGCGCGATTTTATGGCGCCGGAGGCTTGCTGACCCCTTGACGCCTGCTTTGCGCTTGCTTACCTCACGCGCCGTTGGCAGCCGGGCTTGGCGAGTGCTAACGCCATGCCTGCGCCCGCCAGACCTGACACCCGATGTCTGAGCCCAGAGAGCTCGAAAACGGAGAAACGGCCATGAATTTTCGTCCGCTGCATGATCGCGTGCTGGTGAAGCGCGTCGAGGAAGAATCCAAGACCAAGGGCGGGATCATCATCCCCGACACCGCCAAGGAAAAGCCCCAGGAAGGCGAAGTGATCGCCGTTGGCGGCGGCGCCATCAAGGAAGACGGCTCGGTCCGTGCGCTGGACGTGAAAGCCGGCGACCGCATCCTGTTCGGCAAGTGGTCCGGCACCGAGGTGACCATTGACGGTCAGGAGCTCCTGATCATGAAGGAGTCCGACATTCTGGGCATCCTGGACGGCAAGACAGTCGCCGCGGCTGCGTAAAGCGCCCGGCGTTTCGAACATCATCGATCCATCTGGAAAGAGAGAACCCCTATGTCCGCGAAAGACGTGAAATTTGGCGCTTCAGCGCGTGAGCGCATGCTCAAGGGCGTCGATATCCTGGCTGACGCCGTGAAGGTCACCCTGGGCCCCAAAGGCCGCAATGTGGTGATCGAGAAGTCCTTCGGCGCCCCGCGCACCACCAAGGACGGCGTGTCGGTGGCCAAGGAAATCGAGCTGGAAGACAAGTTCGAGAACATGGGCGCCCAGATGGTGCGCGAAGTGGCCTCGCGCACCAATGACGAAGCCGGTGACGGCACCACGACCGCCACGGTCCTGGCCCAGGCGATCATCCGCGAGGGCATGAAGTCGGTGGCCGCCGGCATGAACCCGATGGACCTCAAGCGCGGCATCGACAAGGCCGTGCTGAAAGTCGTCGACACCATCAAGGGCATGTCCACCCCGATCAAGGGCTCTTCGGAAATCGCCCAGGTCGGCACCATTTCGGCCAATGGCGAGAGCTCCATCGGCGACATGATCGCCCGCGCCATGGAAAAAGTCGGCAATGAAGGCGTGATCACGGTCGAGGAAGCCAAGTCGCTCGAGACCGAGCTGGAAGTGGTCGAGGGCATGCAGTTCGACCGCGGCTATCTGTCGCCCTATTTCATCACCGACGCCGACAAGATGCGCGCTGAGCTTGATGACCCCTACATCCTGTTGTTCGAGAAGAAGCTGTCCTCGCTGCAGGCCATGCTGCCGGTGCTCGAGGCCGTGGTTCAGTCCAGCCGTCCGCTGCTGATCATCGCCGAGGACGTCGAGGGCGAGGCGCTGGCCACCCTGGTGGTCAACAAGCTGCGCGGCGGCCTGAAGATCGCTGCGGTCAAGGCGCCGGGCTTCGGCGACCGCCGCAAGGCCATGCTGGAGGACATCGCTGTCCTGACCGGCGGCCAGGTGATCTCCGAAGATCTGGGCATCAAGCTGGAAAACGTCACCCTGGACATGCTGGGCACCGCCAAGAAAGTGTCCATCACCAAGGATGACACCACCATCGTGGACGGTGCGGGCGAGAAGTCGGCCATTGAAGGCCGCGTCAGCCAGATCCGTCGCCAGATCGAGGACACCACCTCTGACTATGACCGTGAGAAGCTGCAAGAGCGTCTGGCGAAGCTGGCCGGCGGCGTGGCGGTGATCAAGGTCGGCGGCGCCTCGGAAATCGAGGTGAAGGAGCGCAAGGACCGCGTCGATGACGCGCTGAACGCCACCCGCGCCGCGGTCGAGGAAGGCATTGTGCCGGGCGGCGGCGTCGCCCTGCTCAAAGCCTCCAAGGCGCTTGAAGGCCTGACCGGCGAGAACGAGGACCAGAACCAGGGCATCCACATCGTGGTGCGCGCCCTGCAGGCCCCGATCCGTCAGATCGCCGAGAACGCCGGTGTCGAAGGCTCCATCGTGGTCGGCAAGGTGCTTGAATCCAAGGACGTCAATTTCGGCTACAACGCCCAGACCGAGGTCTATGAGGACCTGGTGGCCTCCGGCGTGATCGACCCGGCCAAAGTGGTGCGCACCGCGCTGCAGGACGCCGCGTCCGTGGCTGCGCTGATGATCACCACTGAAGCGGCCGTGGCTGAAAAGCCGAAGAAAGAATCCGCAGCTCCGGCCATGCCGGGCGGCGGCATGGGCGATATGGGCTTCTAGGCTCCATCCCCTCAAACGCATAAGGAAAGGGCGGCTGGTAACAGCCGCCCTTTTTGTGTGTTGTGCGGGTCAGGCCCCAGAGCGGACAGCGAACTCGCCGGATACGGTCCCCAGGGATGATCCGTCCGGCAAGACGGAGCCCAATTCGAAGGAGACGGCGGCGTGCCGTCCGGACGCCAGGCGCGGCGTCCCCAGCACGCGCTTTTGCGTCACCGAAATGCCGCCGTGCTCGTTTCTGCGCCATTCGACCGCTTCGAAGACCTCGAATTCCCAGACATGTTCGCAAGTCTGGGCGCCGGAGGCGGCGGCCCCCCTTTCGTCAGCATCCGCTGCGCACGTGTTCACCTGGACCATGAGGCCGTATTGGGACTCCAGCGGGAGGTCTTCTAGGAAGATCATGACCGGCTGGCCCAGCGGGAGCCGAATCTCTGCCGATGCGGTGGAGGACTGCCCCGCTTCAGAGATCCGCAGCGCGAACCCGACCTCAACATCCTCGGCATTGGCCATGGGCGCAAACAGCAAGGCCGCCGTGCCGGCGGCGGCGGCCGCGGCGGCGCCAATGGCGCCGGCGATCCATTTATGAGTCTTCACCATCGTCTCCTTCAAGCTTGCGGCCATGGCCGACAATTGCCGGGGCCGGGTTCTGAGATATTCCAGGATCAGCGACCGGATGACGGCCCCGCTGGAGACGCCTTCCTCGCGGCATCGCGCGAGAAACTCGTCCTTCAGCTGGTCGGGCAGGCGCACGTCCAGCTTCGCGTTGGCTTTCAGCTTTTTGGTCCGGTCGCGTTTCATGGCGTCTCCCAGCTTGAAGGCTCTGTGGGACGCCAAGCTAGCAAATGCGTGTCATGACGCGCAGAAAAACCGTGTCGGACACGCGTTTTTTTCTCGCGGGGGCGCCCGGCGCGGTGCTTGCGCTACTAAAGCCCGCTCTTGCAGATGCGCTTCAAAGCCCACCTTGATGGCGCTGCCTTGAACTGGTTCACCCCCCCGCCGCCAGAGCCGCCTCTATGGCGCGCGCGACCGCTGCGGGCTCCAGCAGGTCCGATTTCGAGACCGGGCCGGTGAGGGTCAGCACGTCGGATCCGGCGCTCACGCCCTCGGGCGCGGCGGAGATCAGCAGCACCGGGCCTGCATAGCCGCTGGCTTCCAGGGCGGGCAGGCTGGAGGCGAAGTCGTCATGGGGCGGCACGCGCCGGTCGAGCAGCACCAGATCGGCCACAGGGGCGGTGGTGAAGTCTTCCAGCCGGGTATGATGGACCAGTTCATGGCCGGCGCCGCCATGGGCGAGCAGTTCGCGCAGGATCAACGCTTCCACCGGATCGTCATCAATCAGGGTGATGCGCGCCATCACGCCGCGTCCTGGCTGAGCCGGGCGCGCAGGGCGTGGATCAGGGCGTGCGCATCCACCGGTTTGGCGAAGAAGCGGTCAGCGCCGGCGTCCTTGAGCCGTTCACGCGCTTCCCGGGTGACATCGGCGGTGAGGATGAAGACCGGCAGGTCGGCTGGCCCGGCCTCACCCGAGCGGATGCGTCGCAGGGCCTCGTCCCCGCCCATGCCGGGCATGTGCAGGTCCAGAAGCGCGGCGTCTACTCCTCCCTCGCGCAAAAAGCGCAGGGCGTCAGCGGCGCTGCCTGCTTCGGATACCTGGAACCCGGCTTCGGTCAGAAGCCCGGCGGCCACGGACCGGTTGACAGGATTATCCTCCACCACCAGTACGCGCCGCAACGGGCCGGCGGGCGCTGCGCCGGATATCTCCGGCTCGGGGCTGGCGGGATCCTTCTTGGCCGCCGGCGCGGGTTGCTCCACCCAGAAAAGGGCGCCCTTGCCGGGTTCGGAGCTCACCCCGATCCGCCCGCCGGCCAGCTCGGTCAGTTCGCGTGCTATGGCCAGACCCAGCCCGGCGCCGCCATGGGTCCGGCTGGGGCTCATATCGGCCTGGCTGAACCGGTCAAAGATCCGCAACTGCATATCGTGATCCAGGCCGGGGCCGGTGTCCTCGACCTCCAGCCTGATCCGTCCAGACGAGAGGGCGCGTGCATGAATGGCGACATGACCCTCGTGCGTGAATTTGACCGCGTTGGAGATGAGATTGGTCAGGACCTGGGCCAGCCGCGCGCCATCCACCATCACCGGCGCGTCCAGCGCAGGATCGATTTCGGTGTGCACCTCCAGACCCTTGCGCGCGGCGTCGCTGGCGCCGGCGTGAATGGCCTGGCTGATCACATCGGCCAGGTGCGCCGGACCGGGCGACAGCGTCAGCTTGCCCGCTTCAATGCGCGAGATGTCCAGCACATCCTCAATGACAGACTGAAGCGCCCGGCCGGACGCCCTTATGGTCTCCACATAGCTGCGCTGGCGCTCATCCAGCCCGGTGAGCTCCAGAAGCTGGGCCATGCCCAGCACGCCATTGAGGGGCGTGCGAATCTCATGGCTCATATTGGCCAGGAACTGGGACTTGGCTGCGCTGGCGGCTTCTGCAGCCTCCAGCGCCTCCTGCAAGCGCAGCTCCGCGGCCTTGCGCCCGGTCAGGTCCTGGGTCACGCCCACCAGGCGCAGGGGCTTGCCCGAGGCGTCGCGCCCGGCCACGCCCACATGCGCCAGAATCCACACTGCCTCCCCGTCAGGGCGCACGATGCGGTGCTCGGAATGCATTTCGTCCACATCGCCGCGGATCAGGCGGATCAGATGCTCGCGCACCATGTCGAGATCTTCTGGATGAGTGAAGGCATAGGCCTCTTCAGGGCTCAACAGCCGGTCCGCGATCTCCGGACGGTGCATCAGTTCGCCCAGCGTGGCGTCCATGCTCACCATGCCGCTGGCGCCGTCCTGCTCCCAGACGCCCAGCTTGCCGGCGTTCAGCGCGATCTGGGCGCGCACGCCCAGACGCCGGGCCTGGTCTTCAGCCTGGCGTTCGGCGGTGATGTCGATCAGCGAGCCGGCCATGCGCACCGCCTTGCCCGTTGCGTCGCGGATCGCCTTGCCGCGCACGCGCGCATGAACATAGCCCCCGCGCATGTCGCGGATGCGCATGTCCTGATTATACGGCTCGTCGGTGGCCAGATGGTGCTGGGTGGCGGCCTCGATCCGGGGGCGGTCCTCGGGATGGAGCATGTCCATGAACACGTCCGTGGGTCCGTACCAGTCTCCTTCGGGGCCGCCGATGATCTCGTTGAAGCGCGGGGAGAAATATAATTGCCGGTGGACGATGTCATTGTCCCAGATCGCCATCAGCGATCCTGACACCGCTAGGTCATAGCGGGTATTGGCCTCGCGCAGCCGGTCCTCGGCCTGGTGCAGGCCGGTAATGTCGCGGGCCACCAGAATATAGCCTGTTTCCCTGTCAGGCGTGTCGGGCGGGCGCGGCGCGGCGGACATTTCAAACCAGCGCTCGCCTTTTTTGGTGTCCAGACGATAGCGGTGGCCCCGCGCCAGGCCCTGTGCGTCCACCTCGGCCATGATCTGGCGGCCCAACGCAGCGATGTCCCCAGGCAGAACCTCTTCGAGCGTGCGGCCGATCAGTGCGTCCGCTGCGGTGGTGAGCAGATCCGGATCGCTGGCGTGCGCGGCGGTGAAATGGCCTTTTGAATCGACCTCCAGAACCAGATCCGGCAGGGCGCTCAATGTCGCCTGCAGGCGGTTGCGTGCGGCCAGGGCGGCCTGTTCCTGGGACTTGCGTCCAGTGATGTCGGTGTGCACGGCGACAAAACCGTCCAGCGCCCCGTCCGGACCGTATGTGGGCTGAACATCGATATTGAGCCAGTAACGCTCGCCCGATTTTGCTGCGCACAGCATGTCAATCTGGGTGCGCTGGCCGGCCTCCATGGCGGTGCGCAGGGTGGGGCCGACCTCGGGACCGGTCTCGGGACAGCGCAGGAACCGGCCCGGATTGTGTCCGCGCACCTCGTCCAGCGTATAGCCGGTGCGCTCTTCCCAGGCCCGGTTGACCCATGTGATGGTCCGGTCCGGCGCCATCACGACCAGCATGTGGCTGGCGCTCTGCACCAGCGTGCTCAACCGGCGCAAAATGTCACCAGACAGGGTGGCGTCAGACACGAATCGCTCACACTCCTTGCTGTTAATAGGCATATAATCAGACCTGCGGCGCTGTGTCATATCTGACCCCAGCGCCCTTCCGCACGAGGGCGGGGCAGGCTATATCAGCGCCAGCTGGTTATTCCGCCTTGAATGAAAGGGAACGCCCATGGCCGCTCTGATCGCTCTTGGACTTTGCTTTGGCGTGTTCGCCATCCTCAATCTCATCGACAACAAGCGCCTCGACTAGAGGGCTTTCCGCTCGCAGACAGGCGCGGCGCTCATGGCGGATTTTCTCCTCCTGATCCTGATGGTGGTGTTCGGGATCGTGCTGCTGCTTGCGGGCGGCGATCTCCTGGTGCGCGGCGCCACGGCGCTGGCGCGCAGGCTGGGCGTGCCGGCGCTGGTGATCGGCCTGACCGTCGTGGCTTTCGGCACCAGCGCGCCGGAAATGGTGGTGTCAGTGGCCGCCGCCATTCAGGGCGCGCCAGGTCTGGCCTACGGCAATATCGTCGGCTCCAACATCGCCAACATCCTTCTGGTGCTGGGCATTCCGGCCATTCTGGCGCCGCTTGTGACGCGCGCGCCGGGCGTGCGCACCAACACCGCCATCGCGCTGGTGCTGACCATCGTCTTCATCGCCATGGGCCTCGATGGCGAGTTCGGCCTGCGCGAGGGCTGGGTGCTGTTCGGGGCGATTCTCGTCTACACGATCTGGCTGGGATATTCGGCTTCACGCCCGAAGGCTGTCGCCGATCCGCTCCTGTCTGAAATGACCGATGTGGATTCCATGGAGGGCCTGCCGCGCTCAGCGGGCATGGTGGCGCTGTTCACGATCGGCGGTCTGGTGCTGTTACCGCTGGGCGCGCATTTCGTGGTGTCCGGGGGCGGCGAGCTGGCCCGTCAGATGGGCGTCAGCGAGGCGGTGATCGGCTTGACGCTGCTGGCGGTGGGCACCAGCCTGCCCGAGCTCTCCACCGCTCTCATCGCAGCGCTGCGCAAGCAGGCGGCCATGGCGTTCGGCAATATCATCGGCTCGAACATATTCAATATCTGCGCGGTGGGCGGCATCACTGGAATCGCTGCCCATATGGCGGGCGCGAGCAGCGTGGTGGACGACACCTTCCTGCGTCTGGATTTCTGGGTGATGGGCGCGGCCATGCTGATTGGCGCGGCCTTCGTGTTCGCCAAGCGCCCCATCGGGCGGGCGTCGGGCGTGATCCTGTCGGTGTGCTACGCGGCCTATATCGCCGCGCTGCTGGCGACCAACCTGTAATTAGCCGTCCTCGCGGAAGGCCGAGAGGGGTGCAGGCTCGCCGGTATTGGCGATCAGCGCCTTGCGCCGGTAAAAGCGGGTCAGCCCGGCGGCCCCCATGCGTGAGGGTCCAAGGCCGGACTGTCTGAAGCTCTGCTTTTCGGCTTCATAGAAGAGCGCCGTCAGCGCCGCGTCATTGAGCGATACCGCGCCCGCGTCCAGGCGCCGGGCGATGGCTTCAGCCTCATCGAGATCGCCCGCGAACACCGCCGCCGACAGGCCGTAGACCGTGTCATTGGCCAGCGCCACAGCCTCCTCCACCGTTTCAAACGCCATCACCGGAAGGACTGGTCCGAACGTCTCCTCGGTCATCACGCTCATGGTGTGATCCACATTCGACAGAACGGTGGGCCGGATCCACAGCCCGCCGCCATGGGTTTCCACCTGGCCGCCTGTATGAACCACCGCGCCCCGGCTGCGGGCGTCCTCGATCTGGGCGGCGATGATGGCGGCCTGCTTGTCGAAAATCACCGGCCCGATCTCGCCTTGCGTGATGTCCGGCCAGTTCAGGCGCACCGCCCGGGCTGCTTCAATCAGGCGCTCCAGGAAGACGTCATGGATCGTGCGGTCCACATAGATGCGCTCGATGGACTGGCAGGCCTGCCCGGTGGACAGCACCGATCCGCGCAAGGCCGCGCGCACCGCCAGATCGATATCGGCGCTGGCGGTGATGATGAGCGGGTCCTTGCCCCCCAGTTCCAGAAAGGCCGGGATCAGACGCTGCGCGCAGGCTGCGGCCACCTTCCGCCCGGTGGCCACCGAGCCGGTGAAGCAGACCAGATCGCTCAAGGCGATGACCTGCTGGCCGGTCTCCCCGGCGCCAGGCGCAAAGGCCACGAGATCTGAGAGCGCGGCGTCGGCCAGGCTCGCCGCCACCGGTTGCGCAAAGCGCGGCGTGACTTCCGAAGGCTTGATCATGACCGCCCCGCCCGCCGCCAGCGCAGGAATCGCGTCGATGAGGGAAAGGGTGAGGGGGAAGTTCCACGGGCTGATCACGCCGACCAGCGCGTAAGGCACATACTGGCCCGAATGCTTCAGGGCCGGGTTGCTGCGCCCTGGCGTCCAGTCCGCCCTGGGCGCCAGCTGCGGCGCGGCTTGCACCCAGCCGCGGATCGAGGCGATGGCGCCCGCCACTTCCAGCCGGGCCACGCGGCGGCGTCCGGTATCGGCCTCCAGCGCAGCGGCGATCTCGTCCAGGCGCGCCTCCATGGCGTCCGCCCAGGCGGACAACCGTTCCATGCGCGCCTCGATGCTGAGGGCCGCCCAGGCGGGCTGGGCGGCGCGCAGCCGCGCGGCTGCAGCCTCCAGCGCGTCAGCAGACGGCGGAGTGAAGCGGTAATCGGTCTGGCCGGTACGCGGATTGCGCACGGCGATCTCGGCGCTCATGACAGCTCCCCCAGGCCCAGCGCGCCCGGATTGATGATGTTCTGGGGGTCCAGTGCGGCCTTGACGGCCTTGAGCAGCGCGAGCGCCGGAGCGGAGCGCGTGCGCGCCAGCGGATAGGTGCGCCCAGCCTGGAAATGGGCCGCGCCATAGCCTGAAAAGATGTCCACCACCGCCTCGCGCGCCTCGGCCACAAGCCGGGTGGCGTCCGGATCGGGGGCGCGGGGGGTGAGGGATTTGAGATAACCCGCCTCCACGCTCGCCTCATGCAGGGCGAACAGGCGGTCCGGCCACAGGAAGACCGGCTCCACCAGGAAGCCGGTGTTCGATAGCGTGGTCACCAGAAAGCCCGTGGTGACGCCATGGGCGTCAAAGCGCGGCTTCAACCCGGCGAACAGCGCCTCGATCTCCGCCCAGCAGGCCGGCCCGTCATCCATGGCCACGATGCCGTGCACCGGCACCCAGCGCTCGGCGGCCGGGCCGATCATGTTGTTCAATGGTGTGAAGGGCTGGGCGCGGATCACCTTGGGGATGGTGGGTTCCACGCTGCGCCCGCCCGCGCGCTCGGCCAGTTGCGTAAGCTGACGCAGAGCATCCTCGGCCCCGGTTTTGGAATGGCTCTCGGTGACC
Source organism: Alkalicaulis satelles (assembly GCF_008630495.1). GTDB lineage: Bacteria > Pseudomonadota > Alphaproteobacteria > Caulobacterales > Maricaulaceae > Oceanicaulis > Oceanicaulis satelles. The sequence continues at coordinate 235,519 of NZ_VWOJ01000002.1, read as the reverse complement.
AGATGCAGGTTGAAATCGGCCTCGCCCAGAAACTGGCGTCCCGCCAGCGCCATTTTCGCGCCCTCGGCCAGGCCCTTCACCAGATTTTTCTGTCCTGTGACCACCTTGCCCAGTGTCTTCGCATCGCTCATCAGCGAGGCGCGCTTCATGCGCACCGCGGTCAGGCCCGGGTCGAACGCAAACAGCTCGCACGCCAGCCCGGTGCGCCCCAGAGAGGCCAGCGCTTCGGCGCACGCCTCCCGGCTGGGATAAGAAAAGCTGGCCCAGCGCTCATGGGCGGGCGCCGGGATCAGGCGCAGCGTGATCTGCGTCTTGACGCCCAGCGCGCCTGCATCGCCGCAGAACAACCCGGTCAGGTCCGGGCCGTAATGACGCAAGAACGGGCGGCCCGGCCCCTTGGCGGTTTCCGCCGAGGCAGTTCCGGTGCGCAGGATCGATCCGTCGGGCAGGGCGGCGGCGATCGACAGCACGCTGTCGGATGTGGGCCCGTACACCCCGGCGCCGAAGAAGGCGTTATTCTGCGACACGCCCCCGCCAATCGTTGAGCTTATCCCCGAAAGCGGCCCCCAGAAGGGCGTGCGCAGGCCTTTTGCGGCCAGCGCCTCATACAGGGTCTTCCAGGTGCAACCCGCCTCCACGCGCACATACATGCCCGCTTCGCTGATCTCGAGGACGCGGTTCATGCGCACGGTGTCCAGACACACCCCTCCGGGACGGTCCGCAAGATAGCCGGCGGTGTAGGACATGCCCCCGCCGCGCGGATAGACCGGCGCTCCGGCTTCAGCGCAGGCGCGCACCACGGCGGCGCATTCGGCTTCATCAGCGGGGCTCGCCACCAGATCCACCTGCGCGCCCTGGCGCCAGACATCCTGGGAATAGAGCGCGCGGGCGGCGTCGTCCGAACGCACATGATCGGGCCCCACGATCGAGGCGAGGGTTTCGGCAAGGCTTTGGACGGCGGGAGCGGGGCGGGTCATGGCAATCTCCTCAGACCGGATGCAGGACGCCCAGCGCCGCTGCGCCGAGCACGGCGGCCCAGATCACGAACACCCAGCGGCGTGCATGGGCGAGGCTGGCGCCTACGGCCGTCTCCGCGTCCTCATCGCCCTGACCGGCGGCGATGCGCCCGAAGGCGGGGCCGAACGGGGCGAGGGCGCGCCGGATCATCAGGCCTGCGAACACGGCGAGCGCCAGTAAGAGTAGCTTGCCCGCAATGAACAGGGGCAGGGCGATCACCCCCAACATGCCCGCCGCGCCAGCGCCCGTGAGCGCCAGCAGGGCCGCCAGGCGGATCGCCATATCGATGCGCCGGGCGAGCCCGTCCGGCCCGGCCTTGAGATGAACCATCCAGGCCGCAATCGCCCAGACCAGCGCCAGCGCAAAGGCCGGCGCGATCCAGACCGTGCTGATCATCAGCCAGCCCTCATACACCGCCAGCGCAAACCCCGTGGGGAAGGCGAAGATCAGCGCCATGCGCGGCGCCATGTCCACATCCATCAGGATTTTCGCCGCCGCCGCCCGGCCTGCGGGCGCGCGCTCGGGATCGGCCACAAGCCGACTCGCGACAAAGGCGCCCAGATCGCCGCCCAGCCAGTAGACCAGCACCAGAATATGCATCAGTTCGATCAGCGCCACGCCGCGCCTCCGCCAGCCTTACCTCTTGAACAGCCGGGCGTTCCGGCCTCAAATGGTATAGTTATATATCTTTTGGGCGGAGGGGAAGATGAGGGCGGCGCGAGACCGGTCAGGCGAGTTCAGCCTCGCTCCAGCCTTCGCCGGCGGCGTCCTTGCGCACCAGCCGCATATGGTAGCGGAAGCGTTCGGGCCGGTAATAGGCGATGATGTGCTGGACTGCGCGTCCGTCGCGCCCGCGCATGATGCGCTTGATCTTGAGCAGGGGCGCGCCCGGCGATATGCGCAGCGCGGCGGCGATATGAGGCTCGGCCGCCGTGGCGGTGATGGTCTGGTCGGCCTCAACCGCTTCCGCACCCGCCCGGCGCAGAAGCTCCTGCATGGGCTGGGTCTTGAGATCGTCCTCGCTGTAGCGCGCCGCGATCTCTCCAGGCACGTGGGTGATCAGATAGGAGAAGGTATCGCCCTCCAGCGAACGCAGGCGCACGGCGCGCTGCACCCGGTGACCGGGTTCCAGCGCCATCTCCAGCGCCAGCTCCTCGTCGGCGCGCAGATGAGACGCCTCCAGAAGCTGCACCTGGGTTTCCAGCCCCATACGCTTGAGCGCGTCGAACAGCGTGTCGAAACGCCCCTCCACAACCGGCGCGCCGGCATTATGGGTGACCACCGTGCCGCGCCCGCGATGGCGGGTGACGAAGCCGTGGGCGGCCAGCTCGTTCATGGCGCGTTTGACGGTGATGCGCGAGACATTGAACAGGCGCGTCAGCTCCTGTTCGCCTGGCAGGATGGTTCCGGCGGGATATCCGCCTTCGCGGATCCGGTCGCGCAGCACCAGGAAAATCTGATGATAGAGCGGGGTCGGCAGGGATTCGTCGATCAGGTCCGGCGCCAGCCGCGGCGCTGCATCGCTTCCCCGCGCAGAAGACGTTGTCATGTCAGGCCTTCTGGCATTTGTATCTGAATGTTCATGTCCGGACTATGTCGCGGGTTCGCGGCTGACTGCAAGGAGTGAGTTTGATGACGGCCCCTGATCCCGCCTACACCGCCCTGGCGCTGCAATCACTGTGCGAGACCGTCAATGCCTGTGCGGACCGTGACAGTGCGCGTGCGCGCATGCTGGCGTCCATCGCGCGTATCCGCGCTGAAATTGCAGGCTCCATAGCCTTTATCGGCCCGGATGTGCGCCTGGTGGTGCTGCCCGAATATGCCCTTACCGGCTTTCCCATGCGCGAAAGCGCGCAGGCCTGGCGTGACAAGGCGGCGATTGATTCCGACGGGCCGGAATTTGAGGCCATGGCCGCCATCGCCGCCGAATTCAACATTCACCTGGCCTGGAACGGGTATGAGACCGATCCCCATTTCCCCTCACTCTATTTCCAGGCCTGCGTGGTGATCGATCCGTCCGGGACGCAGGTGCTGCGTTACCGGCGCCTGATCTCCATGTATGCGCCCAGCCCCTATGATGTGCTCGATCCGTATCTGGACGCCTATGGCGAAGCGGCGCTGTTCCCGGTGGCCGATACCGCCCTTGGCCGGCTGGCGGCCATTGCCTCGGAGGAGATCCTGCATCCCGAGATCGCGCGCCTGCACGCTGTGCGCGGGGCGGAGGTGTTCGTGCACGCCTCCTCGGAAGTGGCCAGCCCCCAGGCCACCCCGAAGAATATCGCCAAACAGGCCCGAGCCATTGAAAACCTCGCCTATGTGGTGTCGGCCAATACCGGCGGGATGACCGGTACGCCCATCCCGCAGGCCAGCGCGGACCGGGGCTCGAAGATTGTCGATCCGCGCGGGCTGATCGTGGCCGAGGCCGCCAGCGGCCCGTCCATGTGCGCCTATGGCGAGGTGGATGTGGGCCAGGTCCGCCGCCTGCGCCGCAAGGTGTCCATGGGCAATCTGCTGGCCCGCCAGCCCATGGATTTGTGGGCCCGCGCCTATGGCGGGGCGAGCGTACACCCTGAAGGCTCGCTGATGGAGAAGGGCGAGGTGATCACCCCGGCCAAGGATTTCTATCGTGAGCGTCAGGCCCAGGTGATCGAGGCGCTGTCCCGGCGCGGGGTGATCTGACCCCCCTGTTCAGGGCAGGGCGTAAACAGCGCCTGCCCGCTAGCCTTGTCTCCACCTGGCGCGCCGGCCCTGACGGGAGCGCGCCCAACACGGGGAGACTTCATCATGAAACGTATTGTGACAGCCGCTGCCTGCGCCCTCATCGCCGCGGGCGCCGCCAGCGCCCAGGAAGGCCAGGTCATGCGTATGGGCGACACCGCCCTGACCTGCCAGGAAATCATCGCCGCCGCCAGCGAACAGACCGGGATCCTGGGCGGTTCTCCCGAAGGCGGGCTGATGACCAGCGAATATGCGGTCAACACCGCTACGGCGCTGGCCCAGCACGGGGCCATGATGTCGGGCGCGGCGCGGGCCGTGCCGGGTCTGGGCGCGGTGGGCGGCATGATGGGCCGCGCCGCGCAGCGCCAGCGTGAACAGGAAGAGGCCCGCCGGGCCGTGGCCGAAAAGCGCTGGTACTTCCTCAACGGCCTTTATGGCGGGCGCAATTGCGACACCATCCTGCGTCAGGAAGCCCAGGCGGCCGCCGCCGCCGCGCCTGCGCCGGAAGCCGCGCCGGAGCCGGAGCCCGCTGTGGAGGCTGAAGAGGGTTAGCGCCCTGCTGCGGCTTCGCTTTCGCGGGGCGTGAGGGGTGCGGCGCCGGCGCCAAAACAAACGAGCGCCCCCAAAACAAACGGGGCCCGCCAAGGCGGGCCCCGTTCTTCGTCCTGGACCTGAAGTCTCAGATATCAGGCGGCTTTCTTGGTGAGGGTGCGGGTGAGCAGCTCGAGGGCTTTCTCCCGGTCCACCTTCTCCACCGCGGCCACTTCGCGAACCATGCGGTCGAGCGCGGATTCGTAGAGCTGGCGCTCCGAATAGGACGGCTCGGGCTGGTCTTCCTGACGATGCAGATCGCGCACGACTTCGGCGATGGAGATCAGATCGCCCGAATTGATCTTGGCTTCATATTCCTGGGCGCGGCGGCTCCACATGGTGCGTTTGATGCGCGGCTTGCCTTTCAGCGTGCCGATGGCGTCCTTGAGCACCTGCTCGCTGGCCAGCGGACGCATGCCCGAGGCGGTCGCCTTGGCTGTGGGCACGCGAAGGGTCATCTTGTCCTGCTCGAAGGAGACCACATAGACCTCGATGTCGAACCCGGCCACGGTTTCCTTCTCCACTCCCGTCACCCGGCCGACGCCGTGCGCGGGATAGACGACATAGTCGCCTTTCTTGAAGTTCTTGTTGTCGTTGGCGGTCTTCTTCGTCATGGATGCTCCCGTGTCCTTTGTGGCGGCGCGCCGCCGGGGCCCTTGCCGGCGAAAGCGGATCTGTTGATCGCGCCCTGCGCCGCTCTTCACATGTCCTCTACGGAGCGCGCTTCGCGGCCAGGCCGTCCCAGTCGGCCACCCGTGTCAATCAACGCCATAACGCCTCCGGGCGGACCCGTGAGGGATCCGTCAGACAGGCATGCGGGGCGCGGGTCAGATCAAGGGCAGGTTTCCTGGGCGCAAGCGGGCGCAACATCCGATAGACATTATGAATATCACAATTATTGCAAAAACTCAACGTGCTGCAGACGCGAAGGCGTTCCGCATGCGGAAGGCAGTTAAGAAAAGTTTAACCGGTACGGCGACGCCGTCAGCCGCCTGAGCCGGGCTTGGGGGAGAAATATTTCTCCAGTTTTCCAGATTCGGTCTCAAATTGCGCCGCATCAGAGGGCGCGTCTTTCTTGACAGTGATGTTGGGCCACTCGGTGGCGTACTTGGAATTGAGAGCTAGCCATTTGCCGTCTGTATCATCTTCAGTGTCGGGCTTGATGGCCTCTACCGGGCATTCCGGCTCGCATACGCCGCAGTCAATGCATTCGTCAGGGTGGATGACGAGCATGTTCTCGCCCTCGTAGAAACAGTCCACGGGGCAGACCTCGACGCAGTCGGTGTATTTGCATCGGATGCAGGCATCAGTGACGATGTAGGTCATCGGGTGTCGGCGAACCCTTGAAAGCGGATGTGTCAGGCGGCGGGATCAGGAGCGGATTTGGCGCTCGCGCCCGGCTTTGTCAATCGCAAGGCGCTTCCGGCTTCAGTCAGAATGCGCGTGCGGCGGCCCGTCTTGCGTGTAGAGCCTGCGCGCTTCGGCCGGCGGGCCGCGCCGCGCGCCCAGGTCCAGGACCGTTACGCGCACCAGCGTGCCGCCGCGCATAAAAATCAGCGTATCGCCCGGCCGTATGGCCGCTGCGGGCCGGCTCAGGCGCTGCACGCCGCCCGCGCGCTCCACGCGCACCGCGCCGCTGGTGATGCAGGCCGCGGCCAGCGCCCGGGATTTGAACAGGCGGGCGCGAAACAGCCACACATCACAGCGCTGGCCAGGCCCGGCGGCCTCATCCGGCCGGAAACTCATTGACGGGCTCTTCGGGCGGCGCCCTTGCGGCCAGTGCTCCGGCGCGGCTTGCCTTGCGCCGTCCGCCCGGGACGCTGGGGCGTCAGATCCAGGGCGGCGAGCGCGGCGAAGGGCGTGTCGGCCGGGGGCGGAGGCGGGGCGCTCGTGCGCTCGCGCCGGTCTCTGGCGCGACCGGTCCAGAGCTCGGGCGTCTCGCCTTCGGCCTTGCGCACCCGGCGATAGCCCAGCGCGCGCAGCACGCCGCGCAGATCCTCCTGGCTGCAGCCGAGCAGATTCATCATGGCCGGCGCCGGGCTGAAGCGCCGGGCCGGATCGCCCTGGCGGGATTCACGGATCAGGTCGGCCAGACGCTCGAGAATATCAAGGCGCACAGCCAGGGGGCCGCACAGCTGATAGCCCGCGCAGGCATGAGCGGCGTCGTCGAGAGAGGGGTCGGGCGCGGCGCTGGTGCGTCCGGGCGGCGGGCGGAAGGCGCGCGCCGCATCCCCGGCATGCACGCCGTGCAGCAGCGCGTTGAGCCCGGCGGCGCGCGGCTTCAGCAGCGCAGGCAGGAAGACGGCATGTTCACCGATACGCACCCCCGCTGCGCGCAATTGACGGCGCTCATGGGCCGAGAGGGCGGCGATATCGGCGGCCAGATCGCGGCGGGGCGCTGCGCCGGAGCCCTCCACCAGCCGGAAGGCGATGCCGCGCGCCAGACCCTCAAGCCCGCCCGAGCGCGCCTCGACCTGTTCACGCAGCGCCATCAGCGGCGCCAGACCTTCGCTCGCCTGCCGGGCGGCGAAACGCTCGATATGGGCGACAGCGCGCGCCACGGCCTCGGCTGCGCCCAGCTCGCCGCCGATCAGCTGGACGCCTGGCGCGAAGGGGTGAGGGCCAGCGACGAGACGGGCCACGGGCGCGTCCCGCCAGAGCACGCGGCCTTCATCATCCAGCGCCAGGGCGTCATCGCCGGCCCGCGCCAGCTGGCCCAGGCGCCGGTTCACCTCCGGGCGCACGGCTTTGAGCGCGGCGTTGGCCACGGCCCGGCGCGCCAGCGGTCCGCCCGCCGCGTCTGCCCGGAAGTTCAACGCGTCCAGCCGCCCGACAAAATGGCCTTCCACGGTCACTTCGCCGGATGCGTCCAGCCCTGCTTGCAGATCGGCGTTCTCGCGCAGGCCCTTCATCAGGGCGCTGGTGCGCCGGTCGATGAAGCGCGCGGCCAGGCGCTCGTGGAGCGCGTCCGACAGGGCGTCCTCCACCTCCCGGCTGCGCGCCTGCCAATAGGCCGGATCACGCGTCCAGGACGGGCGATGGGCGGCGTAGGACCAGGTGCGCACCTGGGTCAGGCGCTGGGCCAGGGCGTCCACATCGCCCGCCGTGCGGTTGAGGCGGGTCAGCTGGGCGTCCAGCCACGCATCAGGCAGGCGTCCATCGCCCTCTGTCAGGTGCAGGAAGAGGGTTTTCACCAGACGGGCATGCTCGTCCAGCGTGCCCTTGCGAAATTGCGGCGTGCCGCACACATCCCACAGCCGCGCCGCGCCGCCACGTGCTGAGGCGCGCTCACGCACATCGCGGTCGCGCGAGAGAATGTCGAGCACGCCCTCATCCACCGCCGCGCGCACCCGTTCCAGCGCGGGATCGGGCGCGGGCGCGCCAAGGGAAAGTTTCAGCGCATCAAGGCTGGAGACGTCCAGCGCATGATTGCGCCAGACCAGCCGGCCGATGGCGTCGAAATCATGGGCCTCCACCCGCTCGATAATCTCGGGGTCCAGCGCGCGGGCCTCGGCGGTCTCGCCAAACGTGCCGTCGGTGCGGAAGCGCCCGGCGCGCCCGGCGATCTGGCCGATCTCGTGAGGATGCAGGCGCCGGCGCCGGCGTCCGTCAAACTTGGCGTAGCTGGCGAAGGCCACATGGCCCACATCCATGTTCAGTCCCATGCCGATGGCGTCAGTGGCGATGAGGAAGTCCACCTCGCCCGACTGATAGAGCTCCACCTGGGCGTTGCGCGTGCGCGGTGACAGCGCGCCCATCACCACCGCCGCCCCGCCGCGCTGGCGGCGCACCAGCTCGGCCATGGCGTAGACATCCCCGGCGCTGAAGGCGACCACAGCCGAGCGCCTTGGCAGCTTTGTGAGCTTTTTGGCGCCTGCATAGCTCAGCGTGGAGAAACGCTCGCGCGTCTCGATCACGGCTTCGGGGACCAGGCGGCGCAGGATGGGGCGCATGGAGGCGGAGCCCAGAAACATGGTCTCCTGAGTTCCGCGCGCATGCAGCAGGCGCTCGGTGAAGATATGACCGCGCTCGGGATCAGCGGCGAGCTGGATCTCGTCTACCGCCAGAAAGGCCGGACGCAAATCCAGCGGCATGGCCTCCACCGTGCACAGATAGAAGCGCGCATGGGGCGGGACGATTTTCTCCTCGCCCGTGATCAACGCCACCGATGCCGCGCCTTTGGCCTTGACCACCTTGTCATAGAGCTCGCGGGCCAGAAGGCGCAGGGGCAGGCCCATCACGCCGGTCTGGCGCGCCATCATGCGCTCCAGCGCCAGATGGGTCTTGCCGGTATTGGTCGGGCCGAGCACCGCAGTGACCGGCGCATCGCGGAAATGAGAGGCGGTCATGACGCGCTCCGGGGAATCGCTCCCTCCAGCGTCCAATCTAGGCCGCCGCCCGCCCCGATTTAAGGGGTGCGGGCGCCTGCAAGCGGCTTATTGCGCCATGGGGCCGGCATAGACGCGCGTGGCGGTGATGGTGGCGTCGCCGATGCGGGTGCGTGCGCGGAAGCGCACCGGCACCCAGGCGCCCTCCATATCGGCCAGCCAGACATTGATCGGGCGGGCGGTGTCTTCCTCGGTGGGCTTGCGCCCCTCGTCATAGCCGCTGATCGGCTCCAGGAAGATGCGGCAGCGCAGGGCCTGGCCGCGATAGCCGCGGGCATTGACCTGTTCCATGGAGCCGCGCTCCAGGCGCAGATCGTAGCGCGCCTTGCCGTCGAACACAGGGATGCGGCCCTCGCAAGGACGTTCGCCCTGGGGCTGGGAGAGCATGATGGAGATCATGGCGGTGACCGGATCCAGCGCGCCTTCGCGCTCCTCGTCGCTGGCGGGCGGCTCGCCCATGGAGCCGAAGGGCGGGTTGACGTCCGGCACGGCGCGTCCGTCCTCGAAATCGATTCCCACCGTTCGGTTGGTGCCGCTGGCATGGTTGAAGTGCTCATAGCGCCAGGGGCTGAGGGCTCGGCCGGGATTGTCCCGGTAGCCGGTGGTGGTGGCGTTGATGTCGGTGTCGTCGAACCAGCGCAACAGGCCCCCGGCGCGGAAATTGGCCGCGCCGGCATAGGTGTCCTCATGCAGCCAGGCGGTGATGGTGATATTGGCCACCGGCACCGCCACCAGCACTGATCCGGAATACTCCACATGGATCTGCTCGGGCAGGGCGGCTGCACCGGCTTGCGCCCCGCTAAGGGCGGCAGTCGCGGTGAAAGCGGCGATGGCGGTGCGGAAGAGCATGAATTCAGCCTTGTCTGTATGGCGGCGTGTGTGCGTGTGCAGTATGAAACCGGCGCCAATATGGCTGCAAGATGAATGCCGGGCGGCGCGGCTGCGTCTTGACGGCGCATGACGGCTCGGTTAGATGGCCCGCTCTTGCGCTGCGGGCGGCCTGATAAGGGCTTTCAGGCGGCGCTCAAGGATTCATGCACCAGCTTAAGGTGGAAGCCAATGTCGCGGCGCTGCGAACTTACGGGCACGGGCCCGATGTCGGGTAACAACGTGTCCCACGCCAACAACAAGACCAGGCGGCGCTTCCTGCCCAATCTGGTCCAGGTCACGCTGGCGTCCGAGACGCTGGGCCGCGCCTTCCGCCTGCGCATTGCGGCCAAGGCCCTGCGCAGCGTGGACCATGTTGGCGGGCTGGACCCGTTCCTGCTCAAGGCCCGCGACGCGGACCTGTCGCCGGGCGCGCTGAAGATCAAGCGCGAGCTGAAAAAAGCCCAGACCGCAGCCTGATAAGGCCAACTGGTTTCCAGCGTTCAAGCGCCCGCCGGAAACGGCGGGCGTTTTGCGTGTCTGATCATGGACGATCTCATGAAAATGCCGCCCTGCGAGGGGCGCAGGGCGGCAGGGTTTTCCCGCACATCGCGAGGGAAGCGACGGGGAAAATTACTCGGCGTGACCGGCTGCGCCATGGGCGGCCACCGCCTCGATATACTCCCGGCGCGCCTTGCCCGGATCGAGGGTTTCTTCCAGCTCGCGCGCCACGCGCTCGTCATCTTCCTGCAGCGCCTGGGGGTCAAGCTCGGCGAAATGGATGACGCCCATATCGGCGTAGGCCTTCTGGATGCGCGGTCCCCACAGGCCGATATCTTTCACGATCGGCACGATGCGCTGGAACAGCATGGTGCGGTAGAGCTTCACGATCTCGGATTGCTCGGCGAATTCCCTGCATTCCTTGGCGGGAAGACCGAGCACGTCATAGACTTCGCGGCTGCGGGTCATGCGATCGCGCATCAGATAGCAGGCCTCGACCAGAAACTCCTCGCGCTCGTCACGCTCTTTCTGGGTGAGCTGGGGATAATAGTCACGCAGCGAAATCCGGCCAAAGGCCACATGGCGCGCCTCGTCCTCCATCACATAGGCGTTGACCATGCGCGCCAGCGGGTTCTGGGCCAGATCGCGAATGGTGCCGAACGCGGCCAGGGCCAGGCCCTCGATCACCACCTGCATGGCCAGATAGGTCACGTCCCAGCGGCTGTCGGACAGAGCCTGATTGACCAGCACCATGAGCGAGTCGGTCATCGGATAGGACACGCCGAATTTGCCGGACAGCTTGCGGTAAGCCTCCACATGGCGGGCCTCGTCCATCACCTGGGTGGCGGCGTAGAATTTGGAATCAAGGTCAGGCACGGACTGCACGATTTTGGACGCGGCCAGCAGGGCGGCCTGTTCGCCCTGCAGGAACTGGGAAATGTTCCACGACTGGGCATGGCGGCGCATCTCGGCCTTTTCCTTCGGCGTCATGCGATTCCAGATGTCCGAGCCATAAATGGCCACCGCCTCGTCGGGCATCTCCATGGGGTTTTCCGGATCGAGCTCCAGGCTCCAGTCGATGCGGTTGACCGCATCCCACTGCATGTCCTTACCCTTCTGGTAGAGGTGCATGAGCGTGGTGCGCCCCTCGTCGAAGCGCCAGTCGAAGACGGACTCGAACTCGTTGGGCACATGCCAGTGTGAATCGATGTCCGGTATGGGGTAGAGATCGCGCAGCGCCGTCATGGCCGTCTCCCGTTGCTCAGGCCGAATGCCTCGAACGCCGGTCGCCGCGCCGGAAGGGCCGGGCGGTCCGGCCTGAAGGCGATTGCATGCTCCCTGCAGAGCGTGAACGCCGTTCACTTCCACTCAAGCATGCGTCAGGCGCCTGCATGTGTCCAGAGGCGATTTACTCGGCCGGCCGTGCTTCAGGCGGGAGGGAGGCGGACTCAGCCGGCTTGTCGCTACGCGCCGTACGCTGCTGCTCCATCCAGCGCGCCTTGAGGATTTTCGAGCTGTCCCGGCTGCCATCCGGCGACCAGCCCGGCGGACCGAGCCAATAGCCCAGCGCCTCGCGCAATGAGCGCGCCGAGCGCACGTCCTTCACGATGCCGATCCATTCATGCAGGCAGATTTTGAGCGGGTTGTGCGTGCCCAGCTGGCGCACGATGCCGTAGCGGCACGGCTCGTCCTCGCGCTCGGGCTCGAACGTGCCGAACATGCGGTCCCAGATGATGAACACGCCGGCGTAATTGCGGTCGAGATAGCGCGGATTGACCGCGTGATGGACCCGGTGATGGGACGGTGTGTTGAAGATGTATTCAATCGGCGCGGGCAGGCGCTTGACCGCCTCGGTATGGATCCAGAACTGGTAGACGAGATTGAGGGCGCCGACGAAGGCCACCATCGCAATCGGGAAGCCGATCAGCACCAGCCAGGTGCCGAAGAAGATGAATTTGAAGGTCAGCGGGTTCAGCCAGGGCTGACGCAGGGCGGTGGTCAGATTGTAGTGCTGGCTGGAATGATGAACCACATGATCGGCCCACCACCAGCGCACGGTATGGGCGAAGCGGTGGCTCCAGTAATAGACGAAATCGTCCAGCACGAAGCACAGGACAAACGCCCATAGCGCCCAGCCGATATCGAACAGCGCAAACTGGGACACGAAGATGAACCAGGCCAGCGCCACCCCGCCCAGCACGATGCCCGAGACGGTATTGCCCAGTCCCATGACCAGGCTGGCGGCGCTGTCGCGCGGCTCGAACCGGGCGCGCCCGGTCATGCGCGCATAGATCATTTCGGCCACGATCAGGGCCACGAAGGCCGGGATGGCCAGAAGGATCGGATCAGGCAGGTCAGGCGCGTTCATGTGGTGGCGTCCTTGGCGGTCTTTCCGGCCGGCGCGGCCTCAGCGAAGGCTGTGATGCGCCCGGCCCAGTCCTGCGCTTGCTGTGCGCTCGCCAGGGTCAGGCGGGCGCGCGGCAGGGTGAAGTCGTCGAGTGATATCACAAGTTCGCGGCCCTGCGCCTGCGCCCCGCGCACCTCGCCGGGCCAAAGCGCGCGGCATACCAGGCTCGCCCCGCTGGCCAGCGCCAGCCCCAGGCGCGCGCCATTGGCCTCCATGACCAGCGCGGCGCGCTGACCGGTGCAGGCGACGGCCTGTTGTCCGGCTCTGAAGCCCAGCACATCGCGCTCCAGCGCCTGGGCGGCCGCTTCGGGGCTGTCCAGCGCGCTGGGCGTCCAGCCGCCCAGAACGGCGTTGAGCGCCACCACAAGGCCGACGGCCAGGGCGGACCCGAACAGGATCAGGAGCAAGGTGAGCAGCTCGTTCATGGGACGCGATTGAACGCCGTTCACTCAATCAGCGCAAGCCCCGGCGCCATAGGCGCGCCTGTCACGGGCTTGTCAAAACGAAGGGTCATACAACAGACTGAACCCATAGCCGCCTGCAGGAGCCTGACATGCGTTTCGTCCTCATCCTCATCGCCCTGATCGCGCTTGTCTGGACCGGCGCGGCGTTCTGGCCAGGACCGGGGCCTGTCAGTCATGCCTGGCTGGAGGCGCGCGTGACCGACCGGGCCGAGCGCATCGCCCATGCCGGCGGGCTGAAGCGTGCGCCGGCCAATACGCTCGAAGCCCTCGCCCAGGCGGTGGAGGACGGCGCAGACGTGCTGGAGGTGGACACCCAGATGACCGCCGACGGCGTGTTGGTGCTGATGCATGACGATACGGTGGACCGCACCACCAATGGCTCGGGCCTGGTCTCGGAGCTGACGCTGGAGCAGATCGTCCGGCTGGACGCGGCCTTCGGCTATGCGGGCGAGGACCCGGACCGCTTCATGCGCCAGGGCGTGCGGGTTCCGACCCTGGCCGAGGCGTTTGATGCACACCGCGACATGCGCTGGATCGCCGAGATCAAGCCGGACACGCAAGAGGCGGCGCTGGCCATGTGCCAGACCATCCGCGAGGCGGGCATGGCCGATCGCGTCATGGTGGGCTCGTTTCACGACAACGCCATGGCCCATTTCCGCGAAGCCTGCCCGGAGGTGGCCACCGGCATGGCCTCCAACGAGGCGCTGAGCTTCTACATCGCGGCGCGTGCGGGCGTGGCCGATCTGCACCCGACGCGCGCCCACGCCCTGCAGATTCCGCCGCGCGCTTCGGGGTTGGACGTCACCCACCCGCGCCTGATCGAGGCGGCCCATGCCCGCGGCCTCTTGGTGCAGGTGTGGACCATCAATGACCCGGCCGAGATGGAGGGTCTGATGGCGCGCGGCGTGGACGGCATCATCACCGACCGGGTGGATGTGATGGCCGGGGTTCAGGCCGGCTGATCGCGGTTCGAGCGCGGGCGTGTGAGAATTTTCGCGACATACGGCCGCAGACGTCTCTTATCATTATTATCACCACCCTCCTTCCGCTTCCGCCCTGTCTGCTTGCAGGGCGGTCTGACGCTTCCGGTTCCTAGTTTCATGATGTGTCATGGCGGACGGAGCATACCGCCGCTCGGGGCAGGGGCGGATAACGGGGCCTTTCACCGTTCCGGACAGGCCCCCATCACCAAGCCTGCCTTCCCGGAAGCCGTGAAGCGGCTATCCGGGATCCATCCCCCATAGCTTCCATCCGCTACAGCGGCAGCCGATGACCGGTGGATGGGTCCCGGCTCTCGCTGCGCTCGGCCGGGAAAGCAGTGTTGTGGCATCTGAACCCAAACCTCTCCACCCGCGTTTCCCCGGCGTGCGCCGGGAAAACGCATGAGGGGATTCCGGGCAAATCTTCAGACGTCGGCGCCGCACCCCTCACCTTTATCCTCTCCCCTCAGGGAGGGGAGAGGGGGCTTTGACGCTACGGTCTTTTCGGAAATGCTTGATCCCAAGCCCAAAGGATAAAGCGCGGCGTATATGCCCCCTCTCCCCCATGACCATGGGGGAGAGGATAAAGGTGAGGGGGCGCGGGAGATCACTTAGCCCCCCCCCTCTCTCACCCCGCCCTACCCCGAAAAGCGCCTCTCGGGACCCCATATATTGTGCAGTATACGGTCCTTTTACAGCATATAGCGTCATCAGGCGCGGCGCGTTATAACGGTCTTTATGAAAGATTTATTCGCAAGCGCAGCAGTCCCGGATCGCCTTTATGGCAAGGCAAGTCCGGCCATGCAGGGCGAAAATCAAATTTCCGTATACTGCAAAAAAATTTGACAAGCGCCTCACGCGGTGACACTTTGATGACATCAAAAGCCAGCCCATGGAGGGTGTCATGCCGCGTATCACTGCTATCCTTCTGATCGGCGCCTGGCTGGCCTTCGCCGCCATTGCGCCGCGCTTCCTGACCGGTGAGGTCACGGGGCTGCTTGCGCTGGCCGGCATGGTTGCGACCGTGGCGGTTCTGGCCTTCTCCGGCCATGTCTCCCGCCCCGATCCGCTGTCGCTGAACCTGACGGCCCGCCGGCCGTATTGGGAAACGCGCTGAAGGTCTTTACAGACAGACGCTGAACACGCCCGCGCCCGCAGCCTCACGGCTGCGGGCGTTTGCGCCTCTCAGGCGGAGCGCTTGCGCGCGCGCGGATGGGCGCTGGCGTGCACGCGCATCAGCGCGCCGGCGTCCACATCGGCATAAATCTGGGTGGTCGACAGCGAGGCGTGGCCCAACAGGTCCTGGATGGCGCGCAAATCCCCGCCATGGGCCAGAAGATGGGTGGCGAAGGCGTGGCGCAGGGCGTGGGGCGTGGCGCTGGACGGCAGGCCCAGGCGCGCGCGCAGCGTCTCCATGGCGGTCTGCACCGCGCGCGGACCCAGCGCCCCGCCGCGCACGGCGCGAAACAGCGCCTCATCACGCGCCAGCGGGTAGGGGCAAAGCGCCGCATAGGCCGTAACCGCGTCACGGACCTGATCGAGCACCGGCACGATGCGCATGCGCCCGCCCTTGCCGGCGACCCGCAAAGTGCGCGGCAGGGGATGTTCCGCGCCGGTCAGGGCCAGCGCTTCGGAAATGCGCAATCCGCAGCCATAGAGCAGCGACAGGATCGCGGTATCGCGCGCGGCGATCCAGGCGGGGGCATCGCTCTCGCCGGGCGCGCCGATCAGGGCGCGCGCCGCGCTCTCGCTCACCGGGCGGGGCATGCGCCGGGGCGCCTTGGGCGCCTCCACCAGATGCAGGGCGGGATTGTCCAGCCCCCAGCGCCGCCTGGCGTAATGAAAGAAGCTGCGCGCTGCAGACAGGCCGCGCTGGAGCGTGCGCACGCCGCAGCCCTCGCGCCGCCGCGCGGCGAGCCAGGCCCGCCAGTCGGCGGCTTCCAGTCCAGCCAGCGCGCCCAGCGTCACCGGACCGCCCAGATGGCCGCCGAGAAATTCAAGAAGGCCCGCCACGTCGCGGCCATAGGCGTCCAGCGTGCGCGCGGCCAGCCGGCGCTCGCCCGACAGATGATCGAGCCAGGCGGGCAGCGCCGCCTGCGCGCTGAAAGAGGGATCGCTCAGTCCGCCAGCCATGGCGTGATCCGCCGCTCCAGCACCCGGGCGAAGACATGCAACAGGTCGGCGCCCTGATCGGGGGTGAAGGCGCGCGCATCGCGTGCGGCCAGGCACAGCACGGCGGGACGCCGGGCCAGCTCAAGGCGCACCAGCGCTTCGGAGCGCAACCCGCTGGCGCGCGCCTCGTAAAGGGCGCTGGCGAAGCGCTCATCCACCGGCCCCAGGCGCTCGGCGCGCTTGCCCAGAAGCGCATCGGTCAGTTCCGGCGAGCAGGCGCGTATGGCCTGGCCGCCCGGCAGGGGATCGGCGCCCTCGATGAAGATGCGGATGATGTCCACGCTCAGCGCGCCGGCGGCCCGTCCCGAAAGCTTGCGGTCCAGCGCAGACAGGCTCTCGGCCTCCAGCACCGCCAGGATCGCGGCATGGGTCTGGGCCTGGGCGGCGAGATTGGCCTTGGCCAGGGCGATGAGGGCGGCGTTGGTGGCGCGCGCGCGGGCCAGTTCGGCGTCCAGCCGCTTGCGCGCATGGGCGCCCAGATCCACCACGCCGGACGCCGAGACCGCCTCATGCACCCGCGCCAGCAGATCGGGGTCGCCCGCAATCACTTCGGGATGCTGGCGCAGCCATGCGCGCAATTCGTCCAGAGCCCCGGCCTCGCCGGCGTGCGGGTCCGGATGGGGCGATTGCGGCGGACGGGTTTCGAACATGACGGGCGGCCCGGGTCGGGAGAGGAGATTGTCCGCTCCAGTCCTAGGCCGCCCGGCTTGCTTCAGGGTTAACGCTCTTGCGTTTCGCCCGCTGTGCGATCCATCAGCGTCTGCATCAGGAAGGTATATTCCAGCGAGACGCGCTTGGCCGCTTCGGCCAGATTGGCCGCCGCCGAATGACCGCCCTCGATGTTCTCGTAATAGAGCATCTCGTGGCCCAGGGCATCGAGCAGGAAGGCCAGCTTGCGCGCATGGCCGGGATGGACCCGGTCATCCTTGGTCGAGGTCAGGATGAAGATGGGCGGATAGTCGCCGTCCGTCTCCACGTTATGCACCGGCGAGATGGAGCGCAGGAAGGCGCGCTCGTCCTCATTTTCGTCGGGGAAGCCGTACTCGTCCTGCCAGCTGGCGCCGGCCAGCAGCAGGTGGAAGCGCATCATGTCCAGCAGCGGCACCTGGCTGATCACCGCGCCCCACAGATCGGGACGCTGCACATACATCACCCCGGTCAGCAGCCCGCCATTGGACCCGCCCATCACGCCCAGCTGGGGCGCGGTGGTCTCGCCGGTGCGGATCAGGTCCTCGGCCACGGCGATCAGGTCGTCGAAAATGCGCTGGCGGTTGGTGCGCAGGCCCGCCTGGTGCCAGGCCGGGCCGAACTCGCCCCCGCCGCGGATATTGGCCAGCACGTATGTGCCGCCGTTTTCCAGCCAGGACCGGCCCATGACGCCCGAATAGGACGGGTTCATGGATACCTGGAAGCCGCCATAGGCGTAGAGCAGGGTGGGCTGCGGGCCGTCAGTCCCGGCGCTGCGCACGATGAAATACGGGATCATGGTCCCGTCCGCGCTGCGCGCCTGGCGCTGCTCGACGATCATGCCCTCGGCGTCAAACCAGGCCGGGGCGGACATGGCCGGCTCCAGCGTCAGTTCTCCGGTGACCCGGTAGAGGGTCTCAGGCGTCAGGAAGCCCGAGACATTGACATAGGCCAGATCGCTCTGGTCATCGGCGGTGATGATGGAGATGGAGGCGTTTTGCGGCGCCTCGACCGGCTGGCTGGTCCATCCGCCATCATGATAGGTGAAGGCTTCCAGCTGGCTGACCACATTGTCATTGATCACCATGAGCAGGTGATTGGCCGTCGCCGCCACCGAGCCGACCGACTGGCGGGAGTCCGGCACGAACACCGTCTTGACCTCGGGCAGTTCGCCCGTTTCAGCCAGCGCGGCCATGTCCAGCGACAGCGCCGCGCCCGCCGGATAGGTCGGTCCGCCCTCCACCGGCGCCCAGTCTTCTTCGGTGGTGAAGATCATCTGGCCGTCAAACAGCGCCTGGGGCGTGGACTTGCGCGGCAGGGGCAGGGCGATGGGCTCGCTCTGCGCATTATCCGGGAGCAGCCAGTAGACGCCCTCGAAGAAGCTTTCGCGCTGGATGGCGACGAAATAGGCGGTTCCGTCGGCCTGCTCGAACCGGGCCGGCCACACGCCCACATCGGAGGCCTGGCCGGAGAATACCGTCTCGGCCTCCTCGATGGGGGTTCCGCGCGTCCAGCGCTTCACGGCGAAGGGATAGCCCGATGTGGTGGTTTCATCCGGGTCCAGCGCCGTGGCGATGAGCAGGGTGTTCTCGTCAATCCAGGCCGAGGAGCCCTTGGTCTGCGGGATGACGAAGCCGTCCTCGACAAAGGCGCGCGCCTCCACGTCGAACTCGCGGCGCACCGAGGCGTCCGAGCCGCCGTCTGACAGGGTCAGCATGCACAGCCGGTAATCGGGCCCCAGGCAGCTCGACCCGCCCCACACCCAGTTTTTCTCTTCAGCGGCCGCCAGCGCGTCCACGTCCAGCACCACGTCCCATTGCGGCGTTCCCGACGCGTAGCTCTCCACCGTGGTCTTGCGCCACAGGCCATGCCGGTTCTGCGCATCGCGCCAGAAATTCCACAGCTCGCCGCCGCGCACGCCCACATAGGGGATGCGGTCGGTGCTCTCGAGCACTTCCAGCGCCCGGTCATGGAGCGTCTGGTAGCGCGGATCGGACTGCAATTGCGCCAGCGCGCGCTCGTTCTGCAAACGCGCGAAGCCCAGCGCGTCCTCGCCCTCGACCTCTTCGAGCCATTCGAGATGCTCCTCGCCGGCCTGGATGGCGGCGTTCAGCGCCGCCCCGCTCAGATCTTCTTCCACAACCAGGCCGTCGGTCTCGTTCACAGGCGCGTCCTCTCCATTGGGCGTACAGGCCGCCAGCCCGATCATGGCGGCGGCGGCAGTGAGGCTCATTCCCCAGCGGCGCATCAGATCTCCTCCCCGGTAAATCATGGTCAGGCATTCAACCGCGCCGGGCGCGCCCCGTCAAAGCAGCTTGCATTACAAACTCACACCTGCGCGCGATTGCGCGGCGCGCCCTGGCGGCGTAAGCCTTGCGCCATGAAAGCCTGGGCCATGAACGGGGCGGGCAACGCCTTCATCCTGATCGACGCGCGCGGGGCGCCTGCGCCGCTGGCGCCGGCCCCGGACGCCGTGCTGGCGCTGGCTGAAAGCCATGCCTTCGATCAATTGCTGGCGCTGGAGGCCGATGAGGGCGCCGATGCGCGCCTGAGGGTCTGGAACCGCGATGGCGGCGAGGTGGGCGCCTGCGGCAATGGCACGCGCGCCGCAGCCTGGCTGATGTTTCAGGAAAGCGGCGCGGACCGGCTGGCCCTGGCTTCAGCGGGCGGGCCGATGGCCGCGCGCCGGCGTTCAGATGGCGGAGCGGAGGTCGATCTCGGCCCGGCGCGGCTGGACTGGCGCGAGATTCCGCTGGCGCGCCAGATGGATACGGTGCGCCTGGATTATGGGGTGGATCTGCCCGGCGGCGGGCGGCTGGAGGGCCCGGGCGCGGTGTCCATGGGCAATCCCCATGCGGTGTTCTTCGTGGACGATCCGGACGCCCTGCCGCTCCATGAGATCGGCCCGCGCATCGAGCACGACCGGCTGTTTCCTGAACGCGTCAATGCCGGCTTCGCTGCTGTCCTGGGGCCGGATCTGATCCGGCTGAAGGTCTGGGAGCGCGGCGCCGGCCTGACCCAGGCCTGCGGCACGGGCGCGGCGGCCGCCCTGGTGGCGGCCTGCCGTCAGGGCCGGATCGGGCGCCAGGCGGTGATCCGGGCCGATGGCGGCGATCTGCCCGTGCGCTGGAGCGCGGACGGTCATGTGCATCTGGCCGGCCCGGTGGTGCTGGAGGGCGCCGTGAAATTGCCCTCCGGTTTCGGGGGCTAGATGTCCCGCGCCATCACCCAGTCGCAATAGACCCGCCCGCCCACGTCAAACTCGCGCTCGCCGGCCTGATGAAAGCCCTGGGCCTTGTAAAACGCGATGGCGCGCTCATTGCCCTGATACACGCCCAGCAGCATGCGTGAGCGCCCGGCGGCGCGGGCATGGGCCAGGCCGTGTTCAAGCAATCTGAGGCCCAGCCCCGTGCGCTGCAGGCGCGAGAGCACATAGATGCGCTTCATCTCGATATCGCCCGGACGGGTCTCCACCGGCAGGCCGGGCGGGGCGAGATGAAGATAGCCCACCGGCGCGCCGCCGGGCGCAGCTTCAGCGATCCACAGTGCCTGGGCCGGATCGGCCAGCGCAGCGGCGTAGACCTGCGGCGTGTGGCGCTCAAAGCAGTGGCGCACGATGGCCGCGCCGTCCACCACGCCGGCATAGCTGTCGAGAAACGTCGCCGCCCCGGCCAGCGCCAGCGCACGCTCGTCCCCTGGCTCCGCCTGTCTGACCAGTACGCTCATAACCCGCCGATAGGACGCGCGCGCCCGGGCGGCAAGTCTTTCTTTGCCGGGCGCGCCCTTAATTCCGTCGAGATTTTGTGTTGCAGTGCACCGTGACGCCGCAGGCAGGGGGCGAAGAGCTTTCGCACGCCGCCCCCTCGCATACCGGCGCAAGGACGCCTACATGGCCCGGACGCGCTTGTTAGAACGCCGCGCCTTGGGACGGGGAGAACGCCATGGCCAATGCCTCAATGATCGCCATCACGCCCGAAGGCGGGCTGTCGCGCTATCTGGCTGAAATCCGCAAATTTCCCATGCTGGGCAAGGACGAGGAGTTCATGCTGGCCAAGCGCTGGCAGGAGCACCAGGACACCGAGGCCGCCCACAAGCTGGTCACCTCCCATCTGCGCCTGGTGGCCAAGATCGCCATGGGCTACCGGGGCTATGGCCTGCCCATCGCCGAGGTGATCTCGGAGGGCAATGTGGGCCTGATGCAAGCGGTCAAGAAATTCGATCCGGACAAGGGCTTCCGCCTGTCCACCTACGCCATGTGGTGGGTGCGCGCGGCCATCCAGGAATACATTCTGCGCTCCTGGTCGCTGGTGAAAATGGGCACCACGGCGGCCCAGAAAAAGCTGTTCTTCAATCTGCGCCGCATGAAGAGCCAGATGCAGGCGCTCGAAGACGGCGATTTGCGCCCTGAACAGGTCGAGCATATCGCCACCAAGCTGGGCGTCACCGATGACGAGGTGATCTCCATGAACCGGCGCCTGTCCGGCCCGGACGCCTCGCTCAATGCCCCGCTGCGCGGCGATGGCGAGAGCGAATGGCAGGACTGGCTGGCCGACGATACGGCCAGCGACGCCGAGGAGGATCTGGCCGAAAGCGACGAGTTCGATACCCGCATGACCCTGTTGCAGGAGGCCATGGGCGGGCTGAACGAGCGTGAGCGCCACATCATCCAGGAGCGCCGCCTGACCGAAGAGCCCAAGACGCTCGAGGAGCTGGCCGAGGTCTACAGCGTCAGCCGCGAACGCATCCGCCAGATCGAGGTGCGCGCGTTCGAAAAGCTGCAGGCCGAAATGAAGCGCCTGGCCGGCGAGCGTGGCCTGATGCCGGCTTAGGCGGGAGCCGTCGGGCCAGAGACAAGGACAGCTCAGGAGAAGCGATCATGCCCCTGACCCGTGATTTCAAGGCGACGGTCCAGGCCCGCGCCGCGCGTGACCTGCAGTATCGAACCGCGCTGTGCGCAGAGGCGCAAGAGGCTCTGGTGGAGGGCGATATCGCCACGGCCAAATCCCTGCTGCGTGATGTCGCAAGCGCCATGGCGGCGCCTGGGTGGACGGAGCAAACCCGGGCCTGAATCCCGGCGCTATGCGCTCGCAGCCCCCATCCGCTTCATCCGCACGATCCCCACCGCCAGCGCGACCTGCGCGCCGTAATACAGGATCCAGATCATCGCCGCGGGCCAGTCAAAGCCGTCGGGCTGCAGGGTTCCGCCGAACCAGCGCGCGGCGATGATGGCGTCCGAGGCGATGAAGACCAGCGCGCCGATGAGGATGAGGCGCGGGCCTTTGACGAAGCCGGCCAGGATCGCCATGGCCAGGATGATCCCCAGATAGGCGCTGGCCGGGGCGGCCAGCTCGCCCATGCCCGGTCTCAGCCAGATCAGCATCACCGCGCCGAACACCGCCAGCCCCGCTGCAACCGCCAGCCCGGAGGGGCGCCAGCCGCGCTGGATGATCGCCAGTGCGAAGATCACGCCATAGAGAATGTGGGCGGCGGCGAAGAAGGCGATGCCCGCCTCGCGCTCGGGCGGGGTCAGGGCGAGCGCGAAATCGCCCCCCGCCGAGGCCAGCAAGGCCAGCGCCAGCAGGGGCGCGCGCGAGAACCCGGCATAGGCCGCCAGCAGCACGATGGAGAGCGCCTTGGTGATGGCCAGCAGACCCGAGGTTGAGGCGGTGAATGTGTCCAGCCCGAAATAGATCATTGAGGTGATCAGCGAGACGGCCAGATAGACCGGTCCGGCCCAGTCAGGGATCAGCGGTTCGCTCTCGGCGTAGCGGTCGGTCAATGTCAGGCTCCCGGTTACGTTCACGGCCCATAAAGGGTAGGAGTTTTTAACCGGGGGGAAAACCGACACGTCCACAGGGGAATTCCATGCGCGCCCTTTTCGCCGCCAGCCCGCTGGCGATCGCCCTGTCCGCTGCAGCACTCGCCGATGCGCCGCGCCTGCCCGACAGCCTTTATACACTGCTCGGCGCGGCTCATGAGACCGGCGATGCGGAGGTGTTCGCCCAGGCCGTGCGCCTGATCGCCCTGACCCAGGAGCCTGAAGTGGTGGCCGCTGGCGCTGATGCGCTGTCTGCGCAGGCGGGCGCCAGGGCGCGCGCGGCGCTGGGGCTGGAGCTGATGGCGGTGGAAGCCGTCACCGGCGAAGCCCTTGAGGACGCCGGGCCGGATGATGACGAGGCGGAGGAGCCGGCCGGCCCTGTCAGCCGCGCCATCGGATTTGTCGCCAATGGCAAGCTGGAGCACTGGAGCGGGCGCGTGCGCGCCGGGCTGCGCTATGACACCGGCAATGTGGAGCGCGAGGATTACACCTTCGGCCTGCAGGTCACCCGAGCTCTGGCCGGCTGGGGGTTTGAAGGCGCGATCGACTATAATTATTCCGAGATCGACTCGCGCGTGGGCCGTGACGAGCTGATCGCCCGGGCGCGCGGCGAGCGCGAGCGGGGCGAGCGCTGGACCAATTTCATCGATACGCGCTACGAGCAGGACCAGCTGTCGGGCTTTGACTGGAAGGCGTTCGCAGGCGGCGGGCTCGGCTACCGGGTCTATGCGCGCGATGATCTGGCCTGGACGCTGCGTGCGGCCCCGGGCGCGCGCTGGACCAAGGATGTGACCGGTGATGTGGATACCTTCGCCGCCTTTGACCTGGGCTCGGAATTCCAGGCGAGCCTGACCGATGCGGTGCGTTTCACCGCCAACACCAATCTTTTGTTCTCCGAACGCTCACAGGCCGACCAGGTGCTGGCGCTGAACACGGCGCTGGGGGCGGTGTGGTCGGTGGAGCTGCGATACCGTTACCGCCACCAGTTCAATCCCGAGCCGGGCTTCCAGAGCAATGACAGCCGCGCCGATGTGGCGCTGGTGCGCGAGTTTTAGAGCGCAATCGGCAAAAGTGGGAACCGGTTTTCGGACTAAATTGCGCTGCAGATCATAGACTTGGAGCGTGTGGCCTGACGCTGTCAGGTCAGATCACGTTCCAGGGCTTGCCCCAGGCCAGCGCCTCGCTGAGCGCGCGCATATGGGCCGCCGCTGCCGCGTCCTGTCCGGGCAGGGCGCGCGAGGGCAGGGGTTCGCCAAACTCAAGCCGGTAGCGCTTGTTCTTCTGGGCCATGAAGGCGTGAAACACCGTCATGTCGCGCAGCTCGGTGCTGATCAATGACAGGGCGTAATACAAAAGCGGCATGCGCTGGCGCACGCCCAGCGGCACGGCGGGCGCGTCGAACCGGCGGGCCAGCGAGATGAAGGCCGGCGCCCAGTCCGGCTCGGCCAGGCGGCGCTGGCGCCAGCTCCAGTGCGCCATGCGCCCGGCCGGAAACACCACCACGCAGCGTCCGGCGTTCAGCGCCTCCATGGCCGCGCGCAGCGTGTCGCGCGCGCTGGTGCGGTCGCGGGCCATGGGCCGCCATTCCACCGGGATGACGCGCGAGACCAGGCCCGGCGCCACGCGCAGCGCGTCGCGGTTGGCGAAGAAGATCAGATCGGGCCGGCGGGCCTTGAGCGCCTGCCAGGCCGCCACCCCGTCGGGCACGCCGCCGGGATGATTGGACGAGATCATGACCGGGCCGCTTTCGGGCACATGCTCCAGCCCGCTCACCTCGACGCGCAGGGACAGATAGTCCTGCGCCCAGTCCATCACCGCTGCGCCCTCCAGCTCGCGCAGGGCGCGGGCCATTTCCACCGCCCGCTCATAGCCCAGCAGGGGCAGGCCCAGCGCGCGCACCAGCGCCCAGACGCGCGGACGGGCGCGCAGGCGCGGGGCGCGCTCATCGATCAGCGCGTCCACCACAGCGCGGGCAGGATCAGGAGGCAGGGCCATGGATATATCCAGAGCGCGCGCCGGGCGCGCATGCAAGGGGCCTTTCACGCATGCGCAGCGCTGGTCAGGACAGGCGCGCCGCGTTACATCCTGCGCGCCATGACACCGCCCGCCCCTCCCCAGCCCCATCCCAAGGCCGGCGCCCGCCGGCTCTATGGCCGCGCCAAGGGCCATCCCCTGACCGCGCGCCAGCAGGATCTGGTCGACCGGCTCGGCCCGTCCATGGCCTGGCCCGATGAAGGCGTGATCAATCCCGCAGACCTTCTGCCCGGCT
The DNA here is from genome assembly GCF_008630495.1 of Alkalicaulis satelles. Taxonomy (GTDB): domain Bacteria; phylum Pseudomonadota; class Alphaproteobacteria; order Caulobacterales; family Maricaulaceae; genus Oceanicaulis; species Oceanicaulis satelles. The sequence continues at coordinate 210,640 of NZ_VWOJ01000002.1, read as the reverse complement.
GTCAGGATCATGTGCTGGAGATCGGCTTTGGCGCGGCGGAACACCTGATCGGCCAGGCGCAGCGCAGTCCGGGTGCGGGGTTTGTCGGGATCGAGCCCTTCCTCAACGGCGTCGCCAAGGCGCTGGCGGGCATCGAGGACCACGGGCTCGCCAATGTGCGGGTCAAACGCGCCGATGCGCGCGAGGAGATGGAGCGCATGCCAGACGGCGCCTTTGCGCGCATCTTCCTGCTCTTCCCCGATCCCTGGCCCAAGTCCCGCCACGCCAAGCGGCGCTTCGTGCAGGCCGATACCGCGCGCCAGCTGGCCCGTCTGCTACAGCCCGGCGGCCGGCTGCGCGTGGCCACCGATGTACGCGCCTATGCCGACCATGCCTTGCCCATATTGATGGAAACGCCGGGCCTCGCCTGGCGCGCCGATGGCCCGGGCAGCTGGCGTCAGAACCCCGCCGATCACATCATCACCCGCTACCAGTCCAAACGCCTGGGCGATATCGCGCCGGTATTCATGGAGTTTGAGCGGGTGTGAGCCATTGCGCCCGCCCGCCCGGTCGCGTATATACCCCTTCAACAAGTTCGATACGCCGGATGGCGCGATCGGGCGGCTCGGGTGACCGGGCCGCCCTTTTCGTTACCGGCGCTGGCCAGGAGCCGCCCTTGAAGACCCGCTCGCCCCAGGACGCGCGCATTCTGTCTCTCGCCGAGCCCATCGCCGACGGGCTGGGGCTGGAGATCGTGCGCGTGCGGGTGACCGGCGGCAAGAAGACGGTGTGCCAGATCATGGCCGAGCGCGGCGATGGCGAGATCACGGTGGCCGATTGCGCGCGCCTGTCGCGCGGCCTGTCGGACCTGCTGGAGCAGGCCGATCCCATCGCGGGCGAGTATGACCTGGAGGTCTCCTCGCCGGGCATTGACCGGCCGCTGACGGCGCTGGCCCATTTCGCCCGCTGGGAGGGCTATGAGGCCAAGCTTGAGCTGGACCGGCTGGTGGAGGGGCGCAAGCGCTTCCGCGGCGTGCTGGCCGGCGTGGAGGACGACAGCGTGCTCATCGACCTGGCCGGCGAGGACGAGACCGCCGTCATACCGTTCGACTGGATCGCCGACGCCAAGCTCGTCCTGACCGACGCGCTGCTGGCTGAAAGCCTCAAGGGCCGCAAGCCCGCCCCTGGCGCAGAGGATGCGCCGTCTGACGAAGATCAACCCTGACAAAGGAAAAGTGACCATGGCTATCGGGGTCAGCGCCAACAAGCTGGAAATCCTGCAGATCGCCCGCGCGGTGGCGCAGGAGAAGATGATCGACGAGATGATCGTCCTGGAGGCCATTGAAGAGGCCATCCAGAAGGCGGCCCGCTCGCGCTATGGCGCGGAGCTGGATATCCACTGCAAGATCAATCCCAAGACCGGCGAGATGCGCCTGACCAGCCGCACCAGCGTGGTCGAGGAGGTCGAGAACGAGGCCCACGAGCTGACCCTCGAACAGGCCCGCCGCCGCGACCCGGAAGCCGAGATCGGCACGGTCTATGAAGAAGAGCTGCCGCCCATCGAGTTCGGCCGCGTCGCCTCCCAGACCGCCAAGCAGGTGATCACCCAGAAGGTCCGCGAGGCCGAGCGCCAGCGCCAGTACGAAGAGTACAAGGACCGCGTGGGCGAGATCGTCAACGGCATCGTCAAGCGCGTCGAGTACGGCAACGCCATCATCGATCTGGGCAAGGCCGAGGGCATTATCCGGCGCGCCGACGGCATTCCGCGCGAGGCGCTGCAGAACAATGACCGGGTGCGCGCCTATATCTATGACGTGCGCCCCGAAGTGCGCGGGCCGCAGATCTTCCTGTCGCGCGCCCATCCCGACTTCATGGCCGCCCTGTTCGCCCAGGAAGTGCCCGAGGTCTATGAGGGCGTGATCGAGATCCCGCGCGTGGCGCGCGATCCGGGCAGCCGGGCCAAGATCGCCGTCATCTCCAATGACAGCTCCATCGATCCGGTGGGCGCGTGCGTGGGCATGCGCGGCTCGCGCGTGCAGGCCGTGGTCAACGAGCTGGCCGGCGAGAAGATCGACATCATCCCGTTCAACCCGGACCCGGCCACCTTCATCGTCAACGCGCTGCAGCCCGCCGAGGTCACCAAGGTGGTGCTCGACGAGGAAGCCACGCGCATCGAGGTGGTGGTGCCCGACGATCAGCTTTCGCTGGCCATCGGCCGCCGCGGCCAGAATGTGCGCCTGGCCAGCCAGCTCACCGGCTGGTCCATCGACATCCTGACCGAGGTCGAGGAATCCGAGCGCCGTCAGAAAGAGTTCGCCACGCGCACCGCCCTGTTCATGGAAGGGCTGGATGTGGACGAGGTGATCGCCCAGCTCTTGGCCACTGAAGGCTTCGCCGAGATGGAGGACATCGCCTGGGCCGAGCTCGACGAGATCGCGGTGATCGAGGGCTTTGACGACGCCACGGCGGCGGAAATCCAGACCCGCGCGCGCGAATGGCTGGAGCGCCAGGCCGCCGAGCAGGACGCCCGCCGCACCGAGCTGGGCGTTGAGGACGGCCTGTTGGAGATCGAGGGCGTGACCTTGCCGCTGGCCGTGCGCCTGGGCGAGAATGGCGTGAAATCGGTCGAGGATCTGGCCGGTCTCACCCCGGACGATCTGCGCGGCTGGTACGAGACCCGCGACGGCGAGCGCGTGCGCGAGCCGGGCATGCTGGACGGCATGGATGTGGACGGCGCCGAGGCCGAAGCCCTGATCATGCGCGCGCGCGTGGCGGCGGGCTGGATCGAGGCGGACGCGCTGGAGCCTGAAGCCGAAGAGGTTCAGGAAACCGATGAGGCCGAAGACGCCGTGGCGCAGGACGATGCGGCGGGCGAGGCGCTGGACGATCTCGACCTGTCCGATCTTGAGGCCGAGGCGGCCCGTCTGGGCGTGGACCTGACCGAGCTGCTGGACACGGGCGGTGACGAGGCGGACTCTGGCGCGGAGGAAGACGGCAAGCGGTGAGCCGGGGCGCAAGGACGGGCCGGGTGAAGGCGGTGCGCGAGCGCCGCTGCGCCGCCACCGGAGAGGTGCTCGGCGAAGCGGCCCTGTTGCGCGTGGCGCTGGCGCCGGACGGGAGCCTGGTTCCCGATATCGCCGCCCGCCTGCCGGGCCGGGGCGCCTGGGTGAAGGCGGACCGGGAGAGTGTGGAGCTGGCGGTGCGCCGCAAGGCGTTTCACCGCGCCTTCGGCCAGCCGGTGGAGGTCCCTGAAGACCTCGCCGGCGCGTTCGAGGCGCAGCTTGAAGCGCGCGCCTTGTCAGTTCTGGGCCTCGCCAGGCGCGCAGGACGGCTCGCAATGGGGTATGATGCGGTTCGCCTCGCCCTGCAGAAGGGCCCCGATCCGGCCCTGCGCATCGAGGCGGCGGACGGTTCGGCGGACGGGCGCGGCAAGCTGGACGCGCTGGCGCGCGCCGCCCGTCCGGGCCTGGCCACGGTGTCCTGCTTCAGCGCCGAGGCGCTGGGCCAGGCGCTGGGACGCACAGGACTGGTGCATGCGCTTCTGGCCCAGGGGCCCGAGGCGCAGGCCTTTAAGGCGGTGGCGGGCAAACTCGCCGGCTTCCGCCCTCTGGACCCTGCCGGGAATGCGGCAGGCGCACAGAACGGTTGATCCGCCGGGCAGGGCGGCTAGTTTAGCGGGCCTTCGGGCGGGGCGGTGATCGCTCCGGCGGGCGGACCCAGATGCATATGACGGCGGACAGCTCGCGGCGGCTGTCCGGCGCCTCTCACGACTGCCGCGCAAGGACGCTTATGAGCGACGCTGACGAACGCAACACCTCGGGCCGCAAACCTCTGTCACTGGGGGGCGGCTCCACGCCGTCCGGAACGGTGCGCCAGAGCTTTCCGCGCGGGCGCCAGAAGGCCGTCGTGGTGGAGAAGAAACGCAAGCGCCCCGGCGCGCCCGGCGGCAAGGACGCCCCTGCGTCCGCCGGCAAGGACGGCGCCAAGCCCGCTTTGTCCGACAAGGAGCGCGCGCGCGCCCTGCTGGCCGCCAAGGCCAAGCAGCTGGGCCTGTCAGAGGAAGAACTGCTCAAGCGCCAGGCCGCGATCCAGCGCGCCCGCGCCGAGCAGGACGCCCGCGAAGAGAAAAAGCGCGCCGAGGAAGAAGATCGCACGCGCCGTCAGGCCGACGAGCTGCGCGCCCTGGAAGAACAGCGCCAGCGCGAGGAGGACGAGCGCAAGGCCCGCGAAGAGGCTGAACGCCGCCGCAAGGCCGAGGCCGAAGCGCCCGCGCGCAGCGAACCCGAGGCGCCGGTGGAACCGGATCCGGCGATGCCGCCTGAGCCTTCCCTGAAGCCCCAGCGCAAGGCGGACAAGCCGCGCGAACGCGGCGCCAGTGACGACGCCGCCGACATGCTCAGCAAGATGGGCGGGCGCATCAAGGAGAAGAAAGCCGAGCCGGCTGAAAAGACCGGCGGCGGGCGCGGACGCGAGGGCCGCCGCCATGCCGGCAAGCTGACGCTGCAGAATATCGAGGAAGGCGATGAGGGCCGCCAGCGCTCCCTGGCCTCCATCCGCCGCGCGCGCGAGCGTGAGAAAATGCGCCGCGCCCAGCAGGGCCAGGGCCGCGAGAAGGTCTCGCGCGAAGTGGTGGTGCCCGAGGCGATCACCGTCCAGGATCTCGCCCAGCGCATGGCCGAGCGCGCTGCGGACGTGGTCAAATATCTCATGACCCAGGGCCAGATGGTCCGGGCCAATGACGTGATCGACGCCGACACCGCCGAGCTGATCGTCGAGGAGTTCGGCCACACCGTGAAGCGGGTGTCGGAATCCGACGTGGAGCTGGGCTTCATCTCGGCCGAGGATGATGACGGCGCCAAGAAGCCGCGCCCGCCGGTGGTCACCGTCATGGGCCATGTGGACCACGGCAAGACCTCGCTGCTGGACGCGTTGCGCCAGACCGATGTGGCCGCCGGTGAGGCCGGGGGCATCACCCAGCATATCGGCGCCTATCAGGTGCAGCTGAAAACCGGCGACCGCATCACCTTCCTGGATACGCCCGGTCACGCGGCGTTCTCCTCGATGCGTGCGCGCGGCGCCCAGGCGACCGATATCGTCATCCTGGTGGTGGCCGCCGATGACGGCGTCATGCCCCAGACCATCGAGGCGATCAAACACGCCAAGGCCGCAGGCGTGCCGATCATCGTGGCCGTCAACAAGATCGACAAGCCCGACGCCACCCCGGACAAGGTGCTGCAGGAATTGCTCCAGCACGAGGTGTTCGTGGAATCCATGGGCGGCGACGTGCAGTCGGTGAATGTGTCGGCGACCAAGAAAACCGGTCTCGACGAGTTGACCGAGGCGATCACCCTGCAATCGGAGCTTCTGGAGCTGAAAGCCAATCCGGACCGCTCCGCCGAGGGCGTGGTGATCGAATCCCAGATCGACAAGGGCCGCGGCCCCGTGGCCACCGTGCTGGTCAAGCGCGGTACGCTGAAGCGCGGCGATATCGTCGTGGCCGGCGCCCAGTGGGGCAAGGTGCGCGCCCTGGTCAATGAGCGCGGCCAGCAGATGAAGGACGCCGGTCCGTCCCTTCCCGCCGAGATTCTCGGTCTGGACGGCGCGCCCGAGCCGGGCGAGGTGTTCGCCGTGGTGGAGACCGAGGCGCGCGCGCGCGAACTGGTCGCCTACCGCCAGCGCATGGTGCGTGACCGCTCTGCGGCCGCGCGCACGGGCATGGGCGCCTCGCTCGAGCAGATGATGGCCCGCCTGCAGCAGGCTGAGGTCTCCGAGATGCCCATGCTGGTCAAGTCCGACGTGCAAGGCTCGGCCGAGGCCATTGGCGGCGCCATGGACAAGCTGGGCAATGAGGAAGTGCGCGCGCGCGTCATTCACTCCGCCCCGGGCGGCGTGTCTGAAAGCGATGTGCTGCTGGCGCGCGCCTCGGGCGCGCCGATCTTCGCGTTCAATGTGCGCGCCAACAAGCAGGCGCGCGAACTGGCCGAGCGCGAAGGCGTGGAGATCCGCTATTACTCGGTGATCTACGACCTGATCGACGATGTGAAGGCGACGCTGGAAGGCATGCTGGCGCCGGAGAAGCGCGAGACCTTCATCGGTTACGCCGAGATCCTGGAAGTCTTCTCCATCACCAAGGTGGGCAAGGTGGCTGGGTGCCGCGTCACCGAAGGCGTGGTCAAGCGCGGCTGCGGCGTGCGCCTGCTGCGCGACGACACGGTGCTTCACGAAGGCAAGCTGTCCACCCTCAAGCGCTTCAAGGACGAGGTCCCCGAAGTGCGCGCGGGCACCGAGTGCGGCATGGCCTTCGAGAAATACGAGGACATCCAGGTCGGCGACCAGATCGAGTGCTTCCAGGTCGAGGAGGTCAAGCGCTCGCTCTAGGGCGGGACGGCTTGGCGGAAGGACGCCGGCATGCGCGCTGCGGTCCTGGTCATCGACACCTCCACGTCCTGGTGCGCCTGCGCGCTGGAGGCGGGCGGGCGTGTGGCGCGCCGCAGCGAGGATATCGGGCGCGGCCATGCCGAAGTGCTGGCGCCCTGGGTGCGCGATCTGATGGATGAGGCGGGCGTTGCGCCACGCGATCTCATGCGCATCGGCGTCAATACTGGCCCCGGCGGCTTTGCCGGCGTGCGCGTGGGCGTGGCTTTCGCGCGCGGGCTGGCGCTGGCTGCAGGCGCGCAGGCTGTGGGCGTCACGGCGCTGGACGCCTGGGCGCGCCGGGCCGATCCTGACGCTTCCGCCACCGTTTTCAGCGTGCATGACGCAAGGCGCGGCGAGCTGATCTGGCGGGTCTATCGCGATGGCGATGCGCTGGCCGATCCTGTTCGCGGTGATCTGGAGGCGGCCCGCATCGCCTTTGACGCCCATCCCGGCGCCCGGCTGGCCGGCTCCGGCGCGGCGCTTCTGGGCGCGCCGGACGATCCCGCTGCGCCGCTGGACGCGCTGCTGGCGCTGACCCGGGCGGCGCCCGGCGATGCGCCGTCCCCCGCCCCGGTCTATGCCCGCGCACCGGACGCCAAGCGGGCGGGCGAGGGGGCATGAGCCTGGCCGTCACGCGGTGCGGGTCCGAGGCGGCGGCGCTGCTGGCCGCGCTGCACGCGCAATGCTTTGAGGAATGCTGGAGCGAGAGCGAGATGGCCGGGCTCCTGGCCAGTCCGGGGGTCGCTGCGCTGGTGATCGAGGCGGGCGGCGCGCCCGGCGGCCTGGCGCTGGTGCGCGTGGTGCTGGACGAGGCCGAGCTTCTGACCCTGGGCGTCCTGCCGTCCCAGCGCGGGCGCGGCGCCGGGCTGGCGCTGCTGAACGCGGCTGAAACCGAGGCGCGCCGGGCCGGAGCGGAGCGGCTGTTTCTGGAGGTGTCCCACGTCAATGCGCCGGCCGCCACGCTCTATGAACGCGCAGGATACCGCCAGGTCGGGCAGCGTACGCGCTATTACCGCGACGGCGCTGATGCGCGGGTCCTGGCCCGCGAGCTGGAATAACCCCAATCCCTTTGCGTATGGACAGGCCGCAAGGGCGGAGCGTATCTAGGGTCATCGCCCCCGCGCCCTGTGGCGCGCGGCCCCGAGACCAGCGAGGCCTCCCATGACCGACCGGATCGAACAGCTCTGCGTGGACAAGGGCTTGCGCATGACCGAGCAGCGCCGGGTCATCGCGCGCGTCTTGTCACGCGCCGACGATCATCCCGACGCCGAGGAACTGCACCGGCGCGCCAACGAGATCGACAAGGGCATCTCGCTGGCCACGGTGTACCGCACCGTGCGCCTGTTCGAGGACGCCGGCATTATCGAGCGCCACGATTTCCGCGACGGCCGCTCGCGTTATGAAGAAGCGCCCGAGGATCACCACGATCACCTGATCGACATGAATACCGGCGATGTGGTGGAGTTCTATGACGAGGAAATCGAACGCCTCCAGGAAGCCATCGCCCGGCGCCTGGGCTACAAGCTCGTCGATCACCGCCTGGAGCTCTACGGCGTCAAGCTGAAGGGCGGGGAATAGGGGCTGACGAAGCCCCGCGCTTGCATCGCAAGGCCTCAATGCCCATAACGCAGGGTCTGCGCGCGGCCTTCGGGCTGCGCATTGGCTATTGGTGACCCGTTCCGCCGGCGAGGAGGCCGGCTGCGCCCATGACCGAGACTGCGAACGCCGCCACGGCGACTTCCGGTGACAAGACCCGCAAGCGCCTGTTCATCAAGACCTATGGCTGCCAGATGAACGTGTACGACTCCGAGCGTATGCGCGATCTGCTGACGCCTCTTGGCTATGAGCCGGCCGAGGCGCCCGAGGGCGCCGATCTGGTCATCCTCAACACCTGCCATATCCGCGAGAAGGCCGCCGAGAAGGTCTATTCGGAGCTGGGCCGGCTGCGCCCTCTGAAAGAGGAAAAGGCGGCGGCGGGCGGGGCCATGACCATCGCCGTGGCCGGCTGCGTCGCCCAGGCCGAAGGCGCCGAGATCCGCGCGCGCGCGCCGGTGGTGGATCTGGTGGTGGGGCCGCAGGCCTATCACAAACTGCCCGAGTTCATCGCCAACGTGCATCGCGGACGCGGCGAGGCGCTGCAGACCGAGTTCGAGGTCGAGGACAAGTTCGACGCCCTGGCCGCGCCTGCGCGCCAGATCGAGGGCTATAGCGCCTTCGTGACCGTGCAGGAGGGCTGCGACAAGTTCTGCACGTTCTGCGTGGTGCCCTATACGCGCGGCGCCGAATGGTCGCGCGCGGTGGACCAGGTGACCGCCGAGGTGCGCGCGCTGGCCGCCCAAGGCGTGCGCGAGGTGACGCTCTTGGGCCAGAACGTCAACGCCTATCACGGCGCGCCCCCGGCGGGGCGCGAGGCGGACGGGCCCTGGGGGCTGGCGCGTCTGGTGCGCCATCTGGCGCGCATTGACGGGCTGGAGCGCATCCGCTTCACCACCTCCCATCCGGGCGATATGGATGACGATCTGATTGCGGCGTTCGCCGACACGCCCGCCCTGATGCCCTATTTCCACCTGCCGGTGCAGTCGGGCTCGGACCGGATCCTCAAGGCCATGAACCGGCGTCATACGGCGGCGGACTATCTGGCCATCATCGAGCGCCTGCGCGCGGCGCGGCCCGATATCGCCATTTCCGGCGACATGATTGTGGGCTTTCCCGGCGAGACCGAGGCCGATTTCGAGGCCACGATGGAGCTGGCGCGCGCGGTCAATTACGCGGCCTGCTTCTCGTTCAAGTATTCGCGCCGTCCCGGCACGCCGGGCGCGGCCATGGCCGGCCAGGTCGATGAGGCGGTCAAGCATGAGCGCCTGTTGCGCCTGCAGGCGCTTCTGGGCGCCCAGCAGGAAGCGTTCAACGCCTCCATGACCGGGCGGCGCCTGCCGGTGCTGTTCGAGCGCGCCGGGCGCAATCACGGCCAGATCGCCGGGCGCAGCCCCTATCTGCAGGCGGTCCATTGCGACGGCCCGGACAGGCTGATCGGCCAGATCGCACAGGTGGAGATCACCGGCGCCAGCCGCAATGCGCTGTCAGCCCGACTGGTCCCGGAGGAGACGCGCGCCGCGTGAGCCGAAGTCCCAAACCGCGCCCCAAGGCCAAAAGCGCCCCCCGCGAGGGGCGGCGCCTGCCTGCCGACACTATGCATTTTGATGATGCCGGGCGCGTGCGCGCCCTGGCGGGGCCGGGTCATGAGAATTTCGCCGTGCTGGAAGCCGAGCTGGGCGTGCGCGTCGAGGCGCCCGGCGGCGGCCAGGTCGTGGTCATGGGCGAGGAGGCGCGCGCGCGCACGGATGCGGGCCGGGTGCTCAACGCGCTCTATGCGCGCCTGGGCGAAGGCCTTTTGGTCGATCCGGCCGCGGTGCGCGCGGCCTGCCTGATGAGCGGCGACGCGCCGGCGGAGGCGCTGGACACGATCATCCGGGTGCCGCGCGGCGCCAGCTTCGCCGCCCGCACGCCCGGACAGGGCGAGTATGTGCGCGCGCTGAAAGATGACGCGTCCTTTGACATGGTGTTCGGCGTCGGCCCGGCGGGCACGGGCAAGACCCTGCTGGCGGTGGCCCAGGGCGCGAGCCTGCTGGCCCAGGGCGCGGTGGAGCGCCTGGTGATCACCCGTCCGGCGGTGGAGGCCGGCGAGCGCCTGGGCTTCCTGCCCGGCGATCTGACCGAAAAGATCGATCCCTATCTTCTGCCCATCTGGGACGCGCTGCGCGATGCGCTGGGCCAGCGCCTGAGCGACAAGTTCCGCGAGGAGGGCCGGGTGGAGGTGGCGCCGCTGGCCTTCATGCGCGGACGCACGCTCAACCGCGCCTTCATCGTGGTGGACGAGGCCCAGAACGCCACCATCCCCCAGATGCGCATGGTGCTCACCCGGCTGGGCGAAGGCTCGCGCATGGCGGTGACGGGCGATCCGACCCAGACCGACTTGCGCCGCGGCGAGCCGTCGGGCCTGGCTCATGCGCTGGGCATTCTCGACGCCGAGCCGCGCATCGCCATCCACCGCTTCACCCGCGCCGACGTGGTCCGCCACGGCCTGGTGGCGCGCATCGTGGACGCCTATGAGCGCGACGACGCCCTGACGCAGGGGCGCGAGGGGTCATGAGCGTGGAGATCGTCATCGGCCATGATGCCTGGCGTGCGGCGGACGGGCTTGAAGCCCTGATCACGGACGTGATCGCGGCGGCGCTTGCCCGGATGGACGATCCGCGTCCGGGCGTGGCGGTGATCCTTCTGGCCGATGACGCAATGGTGCGCGATCTCAATGCCCGCTTCCGCGGCAAGGACCGGCCCACCAATGTCTTGTCCTTTCCCGCGCCGCAAAGCGAGGGCTATCCCGGCGATGTGGCGCTGGCCTACCAGACCTGCGCGCGCGAGGCGGATGAGGCGGGCAAGACGCTGGTCCATCACGCCGCACACCTGGCCCTGCACGGGGTCTTGCACTTGAACGGATTTGACCATCAGGAGGACGCTGCGGCGCGCGAGATGGAAACGCTGGAAACAGCGGTGCTCGCCGGGTTCGCGATACCCGACCCCTATGCCGCCCAAAATACGCCATGACCGATACCGAGCCAGGCAATGGCCTGATCACCCGCTTTACATCCGCTTTCCGGCGAGCGGGCGCCGCCGAAGTGGAGTACAGCTCCGTCCTGCCCGCTGCGAGCACGGCCGGCCCCTCCTCCGCGCTGGCGCCGGGCGGGGATCTGTTTCTGAATCTGCGCGAGTTCCACGCCAAGCGCGTGGAGGACGTGATGGTGCCGCGCGCCGACATCATCGCGGTGGAGATCGACACCCCCCTGAAGGAGCTGGCGCGCCTGGTCACAGAGGCGGGCCATTCGCGCTTTCCGGTCTATCGCGAGACGCTCGACGACCCCGTCGGGGTCGTGCATATCCGCGACATCATCAGCTATCTGGTGCGCTACGCGGAATCCGGCGACGAGGGCGCGGGCAATTGGGGCGAGGCGCGAATCCTGCCCGCCGTGCGCCGCCCGCTGCTCTACGTGCCCGCCTCCATGCGAGCGCTGGACCTGCTCCTGCGCATGCAGTCGCGGCGCATGCATATGGCGCTGGTGGTGGACGAGTTCGGCGGCACGGACGGTCTGGTGACGCTGGAAGACCTGATCGAACCCATTGTGGGCGATATCGAGGACGAGCACGACGAGACCGAAGCGCCCTCCATCCGCGCCAAGGGCGCCGATATGTGGGAGGCCGATGCGCGCGCGCCTATCGAGGAGCTGGAGCGCGAGCTGGGCCGGGACATCGCCACCGAGGCCGAGGAAAACGATGTGGATACGCTGGGCGGTCTGATTTTCCGCCTGGCCGGCCGGGTGCCCGAGCGCGGCGAAGTGCTTTCCCACCCGTCGGGGCTGGAGTTCGAGATCCTCGATTCCGATCCGCGCCGCATCAAGCGCATGCGCATCCGTCCCGCCGTGCGCCCCGCCGCGCCCGCCGCCAGCCCCCCGCCGGAGGCGCCTGAAACGCCATGACCGTCTGGCGCGCCCGTCTGCGCCGCCTGCGCGCACGCGGGCGGGCGCTCAAGGGCCCGGCCCTTTATGGCGCGCTGTTCGCGCTGGGCGCGTTCGGCGTGCTGGCGCATGCCCCGTTTCATGTCCAGCCCGCCCTGATCATCGCCTATGCCGGGCTGGTCTGGGCGCTGGACGGCGCCCGGCGCGCCCGCTCGCCGGTCAGAGCGGGTTTCGCGCGCGCCTGGAGTTTCGCCGCGGGCCAGTTCCTGGCCGGCACCTGGTGGGTGGCCAACGCCTTCCTGGTGCAGGCCGAGGACTATGGCTGGCTGATCTGGGCGCCGCTCATCCTTCTGCCCGGCGGGCTCGCCCTGTTCTGGGGCGCGGCCGGGGCGGCCTATGCGCGCCTTGCGCCGCGCGGCGCCCACCGCATCACCGTCTTCGCCGGGGCGTTCATGGTCGTGGAGCTGGCGCGCTCGGTGGTGCTGAGCGGTTTTCCGTGGAATTTGCCCGGCCATGTCTTCGCCGCAGGCGGCGCGGTCAGCCAGATCGCCAGCATTATCGGGGCGGCCGGCCTGTCGGCGCTGGTGCTGTTCGCCTTCGCCGCGCCCGCCGCCCTGGCCGGGCGCGGTCCGGCGCTGGCGCGCGCCATGCCGCTGATATTGGGCTTCGTCCTGCTGGCGGGCGCGTGGGGCTGGGGCGCGATGCGCCTTGAGGGCGCGCAAATGACCGCGGCCGGCCAGAGCGTGCGCGTGGTGCAGATCCATATCGACCAGCGCGACAAGACCCTGGCGGCGCGCCATGAGATCTTGCAGCGCTATCTCGTCCTGTCGTCGGCGCCGGGCGTGGAGGATGTGTCCGCCATTGTCTGGCCGGAGGGCGCGGTGCCCGGCTTCCTGCTGCACGAACCGGACCTGCTGGCCGACATCCGCCGCGCCCTGCCCGAAGGCGCGCTCCTGCTGAGCGGGATAACCCGGGCGGCGCGCGGCGAGGCCGGCGGTCCGGACCAGTTCTTCAATTCACTGGGCGCCCTGCGCATGGATGCAGACTGGATGGTGCTGGAGGACGCCTATGACAAGGTGCGCCTGGTGCCGTTCGGCGAGGGCAATCCGGTGGCGCCGCTCACGCGCCTGATCGGGTTCGAGACCTTGTCCCATATTGCGCCCTTCTACACGCCCGGACCCTATGCGCGCACGCTGTCACTGGCGGGGCTGAGACCGTTTGCGCCGCTGATCTGCTACGAGGTGATCTTCCCGCGTTTTGCGCCGCGCGGGGCGGACCGGCCCCATTGGCTGGTGAACATCTCCAATGATTCATGGTATGGCGCATCATCAGGACCCCGCCAGCATCTCAACCAGGCGCAGTACCGCGCCGTGGAAGAAGGATTGCCCCTGGTCAGAGCGGCTTCAAACGGCGTATCGGGACAGATTGATCCCTATGGTCGCATTGAGCGCGCTCTGGCAGTTGATGACGAATCTTTTATTGACGTTGTTTTGCTTGAGAGGCTGGACGCAACCCCTTACAGCCTTTACGGAGATGGCCTGTGGAGCATCCTTTTTGCGATTCTCCTTGCGTTGAATAGCGTGGTTGCTTGCTGGCTGAATCGCCTTCAGTTGGACACAAAGCCGCCGCGATACAGCGTATGATTGAGCGCCAGAGGGGCTCTCCAGGCCCGATGACAAGACAGGAAGCCGAAAATGAGCGTAAATCCCCGTGGCCCGAACGCCGTAGACCGTCATGTCGGCTCTCGCATCCGTCTGCGCCGTCAGCTGCTCAATATGAGCCAGGAAAAACTGGGTGATGAGCTGGGCGTGACCTTCCAGCAGGTGCAGAAATACGAGCGCGGCACCAACCGGGTCGGCGCGGGACGGCTCTGGCTGATGGGCCGCGTGCTCGATGTGCCGGTGTCCTTCTTCTACGAGGGCGTCTCGGAATCCATGACGCAACCGGGCTTCTCGGAAGGCGACCAGACCCCGATCGTGGATGATTTCATCCAGTCCGCCGATGGCGTGGCGCTGGCCCAGGCCTTCGCCCGCATCAAGGACGGCAAGGTGCGCCGGCGCATTCTGGAGCTGGTGCGCACCCTGGCCGCCGAAGAAGCAGAAGCCGCCGCCGCCGAGACCGCCGAGGTCTGAGCCTGCAACCCGGTCCCCGGACGCCCTGGCCGGGGCGTCCAACCGTCTTGCAATTGGGGCGGGGATGGGCTTTAAGCGCTCCATATAAAGCAATCTTTATATGGAGCATGCAGCGTGGCCCGAACTTCCTATCTCTTCACCAGCGAAAGCGTTTCCGAAGGCCACCCGGACAAGGTGTGCGACCGCATTTCCGACACGGTCGTGGACCTGTTGCTGTCGCGGGACCCGGTGGCCCGGGTGGCGTGCGAAACGCTGACCACCACCAACCGCATCGTGCTGGCCGGTGAAATCCGCTGCGCTGCTGACGTGGCGCCCGAAGAGATCGAAGCCGCCGCGCGCGCAGCGGTGCGCGATATCGGCTATGAGCAGGACGGCTTCCACTGGGAAACCGCTCACTTCTCCAATCACCTGCATGAACAGTCCGCCGACATCGCCCAGGGCGTGGACGAGGGCGCGGGCGCTTTCAAGGAAGAGGGTGCGGGCGATCAGGGCATCATGTTCGGCTATGCCTGCGACGAGACGCCCGAGCTGATGCCCGCGCCGATCACCTATTCTCACCAGATCCTCAAGGAGATGGCGCGCTTGCGCAAAACCGGCGAGCGGCCCGAGTTCGAGCCGGACGCCAAGTCCCAGGTGACGCTGCGCTATGAGAACGGCCGTCCCGTGGCCGTGACCAGCGTGGTGGTCTCCACCCAGCACAAGGACGGCGTCTCGCTGGAGGATATCCGCGAGCTGGTGCGCCCCATCGTCAAACAGGTCCTGCCCGAGGGCTGGTTCCCGCCCGAGGACGAGTTCTACGTCAATCCCACCGGCAAGTTCGTCATCGGCGGACCCGACGGGGACGCCGGCCTGACCGGCCGCAAGATCATCGTCGACACCTATGGCGGCGCCGCGCCCCATGGCGGCGGCGCGTTCTCGGGCAAGGATCCCACGAAAGTGGACCGCTCGGCGGCCTATGTGGCGCGCTATCTGGCCAAGAACGTGGTGGCCGCAGGGCTGGCGCGCAAATGCACCATACAGCTCTCCTACGCCATCGGCGTGGCCAAGCCGCTCTCGGTCTATGTGGACCTGCACGGCACGGGGCGGATTGACGAGGCGGTGCTGGAAAAGCGCTTGCCGGAGATGGTCAATCTCTCCCCGCGCGGCATCCGCACCCATCTGGGCCTGAACAAGGCCATCTATGCGCGCACCGCGGCCTATGGCCATTTCGGGCGCACGCCGGACGCTGATGGCGGCTTCTCCTGGGAGAAGACCGATCTGGTCAGCGATCTGAAATCCCTGGCCTGATGATCTGATCTGCGCGCCAGCCCAGGCGCGTGAGACGCTTTCAACGCCGCCCGGCCGTCAGGCCGGGCGGCGTTGTCACGTTCAGCTTGCGGGATAGAAGGTGGGGGAGCCCGGCCCCACCTCCAGGCCCAGGGCGAAGGTCCACAGGAAGAACAGCGCGATCCAGCTGATCAGGAAGGCCATGGAATAGGGCAGCATCATCGCGATGACCGTGCCGATCCCCAGCTTTTTGTCATAGCGCGTCATCCACGCCAGGATCAGGCCGAAATAGCTCATCATCGGGGTGATGATATTGGTCGATGAATCCCCGATCCGGTAGGCGGCCTGGATCACCTCGGGCGAATAGCCCACCAGCATCAGCATGGGCACGAAAATGGGCGCGGTCACCGCCCATTGCGCGCTGGCCGAGCCCAGCATCAGGTTCACAAAGCAGCACATCAGGATGAAGCCGATGAAGATGGCCGGGCCGGTGAGCCCGGTGTCGATCAGGAATTGCGCGCCGGTGACCGCGGTGATGGCGCCCAGATTGGACCAGCCGAAAAAGGCCACGAACTGGGCGGCGAAGAAGACCAGCACGATATACAGGCCCAGCGTCGAAATGGCCGAGGCCATGCCGTCAATCACGTCACGGTCGGTCTTCATGGTGCCCGCCGCCCGGCCATAGGCGAAGCCCACGATCAGGAAGAACAGGAAGATCCAGGTCACAAAGCCTGTAAAAAAGGGCGCCTGCCTGAAAATTTCGCCGGTCTCGGGATTGCGCAAAGCGCCCCAGCCGGGCAGCCAGTCGGGAATGTTGACCGAGAACAGCGTGCCGATAAACGGCAAGCTCAGCGACAGCTCATCTCCCATCAGCGTCCAGGCCATGGCCGCGAACACGCCCAGCGAGGCGATCCCCGCCCACATCAGGCCCTTCTTCTCCGGGCTGGAGACCGGCTGCATCATGTTGTCGTCAAAGACGGACGGATCGGCGCGGCTGGAATCATAGGGGCCGAGCTTGGGCTCGACGATGAAGATGGTCACCAGCGAGCCGATCGCGGTGATCATGAAGGTGGAAGCCACCATGAAGAAGTAATTGGCCGGCGCCGAAACCACATATTCAGGATCGATCAGCTGGGCCGCCTCGGTGGTGATGCCCGCCAGCAGGGGATCGATGGTGCCGATCAGCAGATTGGCGCTATAGCCGCCCGACGTGCCCGCGAACGCCGCCGCCATGCCCGCCAGCGGATGGCGGCCCAGCGCGTAGAACACCGCGCCCGCCAGCGGCACCAGCACCACATAGCCCATTTCAGAGGCGGTATTGGACAGGACGCCGGCGAACACCACCGCCACGGTGACGGTATGCCGGTTGGCGCCCAGCACGATGGAGCGCACGGCGGCGGACAGCAGGCCGGATTTTTCCGCCACGCCCACGCCCAGCATGGCCACCAGCACCACGCCGAGCGGGGCGAAGCTGGTGAAATTGGTGGTCAGGCTGGTGAAGATGCGCCGGAAGCCGTCCTCATTCATCAGGCTGACCGCGCGGATCATGCCGTCCGCAGTCCGGCCCGCCGCGCCTTCGGGGCGCGGGTCTTCCACCGCGACCTGCAAAAAGCCGCCGAAAAATCCTGAGGCCAGGATCATCAGGCCGGCCAGGATCGCAAACAGAGTCACCGGATGGGGCAGGAGATTGCCCAGCCACTCCACCGCATCGAGAAACCGGGTGAAGGCGCCGCGCTTGGGCGCAGCTTCGCTCTGCGGATCGGGCCTGGATGTCACGTCACGCGCTCGTCAGTTGGGGAAATGAAGGGGGGAGCCCGGAAACTGGCACAGCCCAGGCGGGGGGTCCAGCCTAGCCGCCCATGATCCGGCCCAGCAGCGAGGCGCCCTGGCGCAGCGGATCGCGGCGGATGGCGCGCTCTTCCACGCCGATATAGTGGAACACGCCGTCCAGCGCCTTCTCCACGGCGAAGTCGGTGACCTGATCGCGCAAGTTCGCCGCCGGCGCGCGAGAGCCGAACAGCCTGCCCAGACCGGATCGCGCCGTGACCAGGTTGGAGGCGGCGTCCACCGCCGAATAGGCGCCCGATTCGCTCAGCGTGCGCTCCATGGGCGGTCGCATCAGACCGGTCAGGGGCGCCGCGGTGCGGCCGCGCAGGTATTGCGTGGCTGCCGTGTCTCCACCGCGCACAATGCCGGCTGCGTCCTCGATGGTCAGGGTGCGGATGGCGTTGACGAACAAATCGCGCGCCGCGGGCATGGCTGCTTCCGCCGCCCTGTTCATGCGCAGCTCCACATCATCGAGCGGTCCTGACAGGCCCGCCGGGCGCAGGCGCTGCTGGGCGCTGCGCAGGGTTCCCGGCAAGGGGATGCGCACCAGGCTGTCGCCGAAGAACCCGTCCCTTGCGCCCAGGCGCGTTGTGGACAGGCGCGCAGCGCTGGTCAGCATCTCGCGCACGGCGGGGCCGGCGGCGCTCTGGGCGCGGGCGGCGGGTGCAAGGGTGAAGCAGGCGGCGGCCGCCATGCTGGCGGCGATCATCTCACGGCGGTTCATCTCATCAGCCCCTTATCTCTAAATGCCGGCGTCAGCCTGCCTGCGCCTTTATGAACCGGCGCTGAAGCCAGTCCAGCATGAGCGCGCTCAGGGTTTCAGGCGCCTCGGCCATGGTCCAGTGGCCGATATCCTCGATCACATGGCGTTCGAGATCAGCGCACAGGGCGGGCATCCAGGCGGTGAGTTTGGGCGGCAGCATGAAATCACACTCCGCCGAGATCATCAGGCAGGGCATGGACAGGCGGTGATCCACCCCGCCCATGCGCGCCCAGTTGGCGTTGAAATTACGGTAGAGATTGAGCCCGCCGCGAAAGCCCGACCGGCGATAGGCCTGGGCGTATTGCGCCCTGAGGTCCGGGCCGATGACGCAATCCTCTTCCGATTTCAGTCCGCCGCGCGCGACAAACCGGTCAAACCGGAGCGGCAGATGGGTCATGGAGGCGGGCAGCTTGGCCATATCCCCGCTGGGCGGAGGCGGGGCGAAGGAGAAGGCGAAGAAATCATCCTCACGGCCGGCGAACAGCTCATCGGCGGCCTCGTCCTGGAAGCGCACGATATAGTGCTCCTCGCCGCCCTGCTCGCGGAACACCTCCAGCGGCGGGGTGGAGCTGCGCGGCAAATGAGGCGTGTTGACCCCGATGGCGCCCAGAAAGCGGTGCGCGATCAGGCAGGCGGCCTGCCACATGATGATGCCGCCCCAGTCATGCCCGGCGATCACGGCGCGCTCGATCCCCAGCGCATCCAGCAGGTTTTCGATATCCGCGCACATCGCGTCTATGCCATAGGCGGCGATATCATGAGGCGCGTCCGAGCCGCCAAACCCGCGCAAATCGGGCGCGATCACCCGGAAGCCGGCCTGGCTCAAGTCACGCATCTGCGCCGCCCAGCTCAGCGCCAGATCCGGCCAGCCATGAAGCAGGAGGACCGGCAGGCCGTCCTGAGGCCCGGCCTCATGGACGCTCAGTGTGATATCGCCCGCGCGTATGCGGCGGGCGGGGGGTATGGGCGCGTCAGCGGGCATCATCTCATCCTGGCGGCGTCTTGCGGCTGGAGTGTAGGAGATCGAGGGCGAACACCGCCAGCCCTGACCAGATCAGGGCGAAGGTGACCAGATGACCCAGCGTGAAGGTCTCGCCATAGGCCAGAGCCACGATGAATTGCAGGGTCGGGGCGAGAAACTGCAACAGGCCGAGCGTGGCGAAACTCACCCCGCGCGCGCCCAGGATGAATAGCAGCAGCGGCGCCACGGTCATGGGACCGGTCAGGATCAAGAGGAGCGCAGCCTGCGGCCCGGTGAAGAAATGCCCGCTCCCGCCGCCCGCTTCCAGCCAGATCAGCGCGAATGCGGACGGTATGGCCAGGAGCGCGGTTTCCCAGAACAGGCCGATACGCCCGTCCACCGCGATGGTCTTCCTGACATAGCCATAGACGGTGAACGTGCCCGCCAGCACCAGCGCGATCAGGGGCAATTCGCCCACGGTGATGATCTGGTTGGCGACGCCCAGGGCCGCCAGCCCCACCGCCACCGCCCGCCAGCGTCCGAAGCGCTCATGGGCGATGAACACGCCCACGGCCACATTCATCAGCGGATTGATGAAATAGCCCAGCGACACTTCCAGCACCCGCCCGTCATTGACGGCGAAGATGAACAGCCACCAGTTCGACCCGATCACCAGGGCGGTGAAGCCCAGCAGCATCAGCGCGCGCCGGTCTTTCAGCACCGCCAGGGCCGGGCCGATGCGCCGCGCCATCCAGAGCAGGATCAGAAGGGCGGGGACCGACCACACCGCCCGGTGCAGCACGATCTCGGCGGCGCTGGCGAACGCCAGGAGCTTGTAGAAGATCGGAGACAGGCCCCAGACCGCATAACCGGCCAGCGCCGTCATCCCCGCCCGCAACGGCTCCATCCGGCCCGACGGCTCGGGCGGCGGGGGCGGCGTTTCAGGAGCGGAGCGGGACCGGGCCATGGGCGCGGAGTTAAACCCGCGCGCCCGCCCTGTCATTCGCGAATATGCTCAGCTACTGCGCCGGGGCGCTCCGGCGCGCGCCGATCACGTGGGCGAGGCGCCAGGCCATCCACACCGCCGCCCACACATTGCCCAGAAAGGGCAGGGGCAGGATGAACAGAAGCGCGATGGGCTTGCTCGGCTCCAGCAGCCAGATCAGCACGCCGATGAAGAAGAAGCCCAGATACAGATCAGCCAGGCTGACCACGCCCCACGGACCGGAAACCAGCCAGGCGACAGCCTCGCCAAACGACTGACCGGCGGTCATGGCCGCCCACACAATCAGCGCCAGCAGCGCCACGCCGCCTGCAAGGCTCAACACACGCACCAGGGTCATCATCGCGCTCCGCTCTTGGCTGACTATCGCCTTGCTATACGCAAGGCGGGCCGGAGCGGTTCAGGCGGACCTCACACATCCTCGCGTTCGGGCAGGAAGATCTCGCGCTTGCCGGTATGGTCGGCGGGGCCGATCATGCCCTCGTCCTCCATGCGTTCGACCAGCGAGGCGGCGCGGTTATAGCCGATCTGCAGGCGGCGCTGGATATAGCTGGTGGAAGCCTTGCGGTCGCGCGCCACCACGGCCACGGCCTGATCGAACAGATCATCGCCCGAGCCCTCGCCGCCGCCGAACAGGCCGGCCTCGCCGCCGTCCTCGTCGTGATCATCGGTGACCGCGTCGAGATAGTCCGGCGCGCCCTGCTCTTTCAGCCAGGCGGCGACCTGCTCGACCTCGCGGTCGGAGACGAACGGGCCGTGCAGGCGGCGTATGCGCCCGCCGCCGGCCATGAACAGAAGATCGCCCTGGCCCAGGAGCTGCTCGGCGCCCTGCTCGTTGAGGATGGTGCGTGAATCGATGCGCGAGGTGACCTGGTAGGAAATCCGGGTCGGGAAATTGGCCTTGATGGTGCCGGTGATCACGTCCACCGACGGGCGCTGGGTCGCCATGATCAGATGGATGCCCGCCGCGCGCGCCATCTGGGCCAGGCGCTGGACCGCGCCCTCGATATCCTTGCCGGCCACCATCATCAGGTCGGCCATCTCGTCGATGACCACCACGATATAGGGCATGGGATCGGGCTCGATGGTCTCGGTCTCGTAGACCGGCTCGCCGCTCTCGCGGTCGAACCCGGTCTGGACGGTGCGCGAGAGCATCTCTCCGGCGGCGCGGGCCTCGGCGGCGCGCTCGTTGAAGCCCTTCATATTGCGCACGCCCACCTTGGACATTTTGAGATAGCGCGACTCCATCTCGCGCACGGTCCATTTGAGCGCCGCCAGCGCCTTTTTCGGGTCGGTCACCACGGGCGAGAGCAAGTGGGGAATGCCGTCATAGACCGACAGTTCGAGCATTTTCGGGTCGATCATGATCATGCGGCACTGGTCCGGGGTCAGCCGGTAGAGCAGCGACAGGATCATGGCGTTGATGCCCACCGACTTGCCAGACCCGGTGGTGCCCGCGATCAACAGATGCGGCATGCGCGCCAGATCGGCCGTGTAGGGCTCCCCGCCAATGGTCTCGCCCAGCGCCAGCGGCAGCTCGGCCTTGGCGTCCTCAAAGCCTTTGGAGGCGAGGAGCGCGCGCAGGAACACCGTCTCGCGGCGCTGGTTGGGCAGTTCGATGCCGATGGCGTTGCGCCCGGGCACCACCGAGATGCGGCAGGCCTGGGCGGCCATGGAGCGGGCGATATCATCGGCCAGATTGATCACACGGCTGGTCTTCACCCCCGGCGCGGGCTCCAGCTCGTAAAGCGTGACCACCGGGCCGGGGCGCACCGCGGTGATCTCGCCCTTCACCCCGAAATCCGCCAGCACGCCGGCCAGCAGCTCGGCGTTCTGGGCCAGGGCGTCCGGATCGGCCATGTCGGCGCGCGCGGCGGAGGGCGCCAGCAGGTCCAGGCGCGGCAGGTCGAACCCGCCGGTCTCGTCGAACGCCAGCGCGCCCTGGGCCTCGCGCGCCTCGCGGTCAGACGGTTTGGCGCGCCGGCGCGGGGCGATCTTCACCGGCGGGCCATTGTCCGGCTCGCTGGCTGAAGCCTTGCGGGTCTTCAGGCCCGCCGGCGCTGCGCGGCCCTGTTGCAGGAAGACCGGCGCGGTCTCGGCCCGGCCATCGGGCGCCGGGCGCGCCTCGGGCGCATCGCGCCGCCAGGGGCGCGGGGCTGCGCCGATTAGCTGGTCAGCCCACACCCGCACCGTCGCCCAGGCCAGCGCCGCCCGGTCGCCGGCCGCGGCCACATCGCCCATGGTCAGCCCGAAACAGAAAAACAATCCGCCCACGGCGATCAGAAGCCCCATGCCCGCCGCCATCAGGTTCGCCCCGGGCAGGCCGGTCAGGGCGATCAGCCCGGCCAGGCCCGCCAGCGCATGGTCGCCCAGCAATCCGCCCAGCCCGGCTGCAAACGGCCAGTTGGCCGGCATGGGCAGGGCCGCTACCGCGATGGCGAAACCCGTCACGCCCGCCAGCCCGGCGGCAAAGCGCAGCCAGCCCAGCGCCGCCGGGCGTCCACGCGCGCCGCGCGCCATCAGGATCAGCCCCCAGGCGATAAAGCCCAGCGCGGCGGCCGCGCCCGCCCAGCCGGTGATCTGCAGCAACAGGTCTGCGGTCACCGCGCCCGGCGCGCCCAGCCAGTTCATCACCGCGCGCCCTGTAGCGGCGTTGAGGCTGGGGTCCAGCGGGTGATGGGTCAGCATGGCGATGAGCGCCGCCGCGCCGCCGCCCGCCAAGGCCGCGCCCATCAGGCGCGCCGACGCCTGCGCCAGCCAGCCGGGGCGGGGCGTCACGGGCGTGAACTCGTCATCGGATATGCGTGCGGGCGCGGTCATCACCCCATGATCGCAGGGGAGTCTTCCCGCAAGGTAAACGCAAACCTAACCGGGGCGCGTGAGCGCCGGGCCGGTCAGGTCTGGCGCTCGACCATCAATTCCTTGATTTTGCCGATGGCCTTGGCCGGGTTCAGGCCCTTGGGGCACACCTGGGCGCAGTTCATGATGGTGTGACAGCGATAGAGCTTGAACGGGTCTTCCAGTGCATCCAGGCGCTCGCCGGTGGCCTCGTCGCGGCTGTCGGCGATCCAGCGATAGGCCTGCAGGAGCGCGGCGGGCCCGAGATACTTGTCGGAATTCCACCAGTAGGACGGGCAGGCCGTGGAGCATGAGGCGCACAGAATGCACTCATACAGCCCGTCCAGCTCCTCGCGGTCCTGCGGGCTCTGGCGCCACTCGCCCTGGGGCGTGGGCGTCTCGGTCTGCAGCCAGGGCTGGATGGAGGTGAGCTGGGCGTAGAAATTGGTCAGGTCCGGGATCAGGTCCTTGATCACCGGCTGGTGGGGCAGGGGCGCGATGGTGATCACGCCCTTGTCGTCGGCGATGGCCTTGGTGCAGGCGATGGTGTTGCGCCCGGCGATATTCATCGAGCACGAGCCGCAAATCCCCTCCCGGCACGAGCGCCGGAAGGCCAGGGTGGAATCGATCTCGTTCTTGATGAAGAACAAGGCGTCCAGCACCATCGGGCCGCACCGGTCCATGTCCACGAAATACGTGTCCCAGCGCGGGTTCTCGCCGCTGTCGGGATCATAGCGGTATACCCGGAACTCGCGCAGCGCCTTGGCGTTGGCCCCTTCAGGCTTGGGCCAGGTCTTGCCTTTTTTGACCTTGGAATTGTTCGGCAGGGTGAGCTGGACCATGCGTGTCGTGTCCTGTTGCAGTCGGAACTTGAAGATCAGGCGCTGGTTAGATCGAGGCGGCGATCGATCCGGTCCAGACGGCCTTCGAATCCGTCGATGCGATGTTCCAGACGCATGAAGTCGCGACGCAAACCCGCCGTCTGGTCCTCCAGCGAAGACAGCCGCTCGACCACATTGCCGAGACGCTCTTCGACTTTACCCAGGCGCAGGTCGATCCGGCGCAGGTACTCAAGGACAAGACTTTCAGGTTCGCTGCTCATGCGCCCAGTCTACCACATTCCCGTCTAATAAACCCGCGCCTTGGGCTCGATATAGGCGATGTCGTTGGACAGGGTGTATTCGTGCACCGGGCGGTCGCCCAGCGTGACCTTGCCTGTCGCCTCGTCAAACCAGCTCAGCGTGTGCTTCATCCATTGCTTGTCGTCGCGCTCGGGGAAGTCCTCGCGCGCGTGTGCGCCGCGGCTTTCAGTGCGCGCAGCGGCCGAGTTCACGGTCACGGCGGCCTGGGCGATCAGATTGTCGAACTCCAGCGCCTCGACCAGATCGGTGTTCCAGATCATGGAGCGGTCATTGATGGCGATATCGCTGGCGCCCTTGTGGACTTCCGCGATGCGCGACACGCCCTCGTCCAGCACCTCCTGGGTGCGGAACACCGCGCAGTTTTCCTGCATGGCGCGCTGCATGTCCAGGCGCAGCTTCGCCGTCGGCGTGCCGCCGCTGGCGTTGCGCAGCCGGTCAAACCGCTCCAGCGTCGCTTCACCGGCCTTGGCGGTGAGGTCGGGCTGATTGGCGCCGCCCTCCACCGTGGCCGCACAGCGCAGGCCCGCGGCCCGTCCGAACACCACCAGATCGATCAGCGAGTTGGAGCCCAGCCGGTTGGCGCCGTGCACCGACACGCAGGCCGCCTCGCCCACCGCCATCAGGCCGGGGACCACCGTGTCGGGGTCGCCCTTGGCCT
Source organism: Alkalicaulis satelles (assembly GCF_008630495.1). Classification (GTDB taxonomy): domain Bacteria; phylum Pseudomonadota; class Alphaproteobacteria; order Caulobacterales; family Maricaulaceae; genus Oceanicaulis; species Oceanicaulis satelles. The sequence goes on along the minus strand of NZ_VWOJ01000002.1, from coordinate 186,144 downwards.
TGGTCAGCACCTCGCCGTGATAATTTGTGGGGATGCCGCCCATATTGTAATGCACCGTCGGCAGCACCGGAATGGGGGCGCGGGTCACGTCCACGCCGGCGAACACCTTGGCGCTTTCGGAAATGCCCGGCAGGCGCTCGGCCAGGATTTTCGGGTCCAGATGATCGAGATGCAGGAAGATATGGTCCTTGTCCGGCCCGACCCCGCGCCCGTCGCGGATCTCCATGGTCATGGCCCGGCTGACCACGTCCCGGCTGGCCAGATCCTTGGCGTTGGGCGCGTAGCGCTCCATGAAGCGCTCACCTTCCGAATTGGTCAGATAGCCGCCCTCGCCTCGCGCGCCCTCGGTGATGAGGCAGCCTGCGCCATAGATCCCGGTGGGGTGGAACTGGACGAACTCCATGTCCTGCAGCGGCAGGCCGGCGCGCAGCACCATGGCGTTGCCGTCACCGGTGCAGGTATGGGCCGAGGTGGCGGAGAAATACGCCCGGCCATAACCGCCGGTGGCCAGAATCGTCTTCTGGGCGCGGAAGCGGTGCAGCGTGCCGTCATCGAGCTTCCAGGCGGTCACGCCCCGGCACACGCCCTCTTCGTCCATGATCAGGTCAAGGGCGAAATACTCGATGAAGAACTCGGTCGAGTGGCGCAGGGACTGGCCGTAGAGCGTGTGCAATATGGCGTGGCCGGTGCGGTCGGCGGCGGCGCAGGTGCGCTGGACCGGGCCTTCGCCGAAATTGCGGGTCATGCCGCCAAAGGCGCGCTGATAGATCTTGCCGTCCTCGGTGCGCGAAAACGGCACGCCCCAGTGCTCCAGCTCGTACACGGCGGCGGGCGCCTCGCGGCACAGATATTCGATGGCGTCCTGGTCGCCCAGCCAGTCCGACCCCTTGACGGTGTCGTACATGTGCCAGCGCCAGTCATCCTCGCCCATATTGCCCAGGCTCGCCGAGATGCCGCCCTGGGCGGCCACGGTGTGGGAACGGGTGGGGAAGACCTTGGTGATGCAGGCCGTCTTCAGCCCGGCCTGGGCCGCGCCAAGCGCCGCGCGCAGGCCGGACCCGCCTGCGCCCACCACCACCACGTCAAAGCTGTGATCAATCCATTTATAGCTCGCCATGGGCGCCAGTACTCCTATGCCGCGATCACCAGGACCGCATACAGCGCCGCCAGCCACAGGCCGGCCGCGATGAGCGTGTTTGCTATCAGCAGGGCGGCCCGGGTGACGGGCTTGGTGATATAGTCCTCGATCACCACCTGAAGACCCAGGCGCATGTGATAAAACGCCGCTGTCAGCGTCAGCAGCGTCACCAGCGCGCCCAGCGGCGAGGCGATCATGGCGCGCGCGCTGTCATAGTCCAGCGCAGGCAGGCGCGCGATCATCCATACAAAGGCCGGGATCAGCACGATCAGCGCCACGGCGGAGACGCGCTGGGCGATGAAATGACCCGATCCGGTGCGCGCCGAGCCCAGGCCCTTGGCGCGCGAGAGAGGGGTGCGCAGTCCGCTCATCAGATCAGCCCTCCGGCCAGAACCCAGATGCCCGCCGTGATCGCAATCGCGGCGATGAAGATGAGGATGGAGCGGGTGTTGGAGCCCTTGGGGTCGAACCCCAGCCCCAGATCCCAGGCCAGGTGCCGCACGCCATTGAGCAGGTGATAGACCAGCGACAGCGTGAACCCGATCAGGGCGAGCTTGACCAGGGTCGCCAGCGGCCCGGCCATCACCGTTTCCACGATGGCGTAGGCCTCCGGCCCTGAGGCCAGCGCCACCAGCCAGGCGGTCACCAGCATCGCGCCGATATAATTGACCACCCCGCTCATGCGGTGCGCGATGGAGGAGGCCATGGTCGCATGCCATCGCCAGATCGAAACGTGAGGGGAAAGGGGCCGGGAAGGATGGGGCGCCATGGGCGAAATTTCCGCCTTTTCAGGTAGACTCAACAGTAAATGACTGGCCTTCTGAAGCGGGTTCGACTCGCAAACCGGCCCCGCCAGCCCGTGCGGCAGGACATTAATCCCCACCCGGCCAAGGTCAATGCGGGCTGTGCGGTGGGATAGGGGCGGCGTGCAAGGGATCGCTATATGCGCCATTGGCGTAGTGCGCCATTGACGTATGGCTTGGGTGGATTTAATGTGGGGATCGGCAGGCAGTGAAGCGCCGATTTGTTGAAACGCAGACCTTCTACGCCAGAGCACGCCATATCTGTTCAGACGAGCAGGTATGCCAAGCGGTGGATTTCATCACCACCGATCCGGGGATTGGCGCCGCGATACCCGAGCTTGGACCGGCAGTTTAGCAGTATGTTTTCAAGGAGATGAAGCTGGTCGTCATGTACACGCTCTCCCATGACTACGGGCTGGTCATTTTCCTCAATGCCGAGCGCCATGGCGTGCTGAGACGCCTGAGCGTGAAAATGGTCAGGCGCGCGAGGGCCTTGATTGGATTGCTGGCAGGCAAGGGGATTTTGGGCGGATGAAGGAAGAGGCCATGTCTGAGTATGAAAAGAATCTGATCCAGGGCCTGGAAGAGGCTCTGGCCATCGTTGAGGGCAAGGCCAAGCCGACGCGCGAGGGCTGGGTGGAGGTGCCCGCTATCGATGTGGCCGGGATACGTGCGCGCATGGAATTGTCCCAGACAGAGTTCGCCAGGAAATTCGGTTTCAACGTGACCGCCGTGCGCAATTGGGAGCAGGGCCGCCGCACGCCCCATGGCCCCGCCCGCATTCTGCTGCACACGATCAGCAAGCATCCCGATGTGATCGAAAGCGTCCTGTCGGAGATCGAGGCGGCCAGCCCCGCCCTGTTGATGGACGCCGCCCCCGATTGACCGCGCGCCCTGCGGCGCGCCAGTCTGCCCGGCCTTGATCATCACCGGAAGGGTTGAACCATGAGCGGGGCGAAAAGCGTTGTCATTACCGGAGCGTCCACCGGCATCGGGTATGCGGCGGCGCAACATCTCTCGGAGCGCGGCTGGCGGGTGTTCGCCGGCGTGCGCAAGGACGCCGACGCCCGCCGCGTGGCCGGGGCGCTGGGCGAGGCCGTCACGCCGGTGAGGATCGATGTCACCGACATGGCCAGCGTGCACAAGGCCGCCGAAGTGGTCACCAAAGCGCTGGACGGCGCGGCGCTGTCGGGGCTGGTCAATAATGCCGGGGTGGCTGTGGCCGGCCCGCTCCTGCACCTGCCCATCGAAGAGATGACCCGCCAGCTCGACATCAATGTCACCGGCCAGCTGCGCGTCACCCAGGCGTTTGCGCCGATGCTGGGCGCGCGCCGCGATCATCAGGGCCCGGCGGGGCGGATCGTCAATATCTCCTCGGTGGCCGGTTTCAGCGCCGCGCCGCTGGTGACGCCCTATTCGTGTTCGAAATTTGCGCTGGAAGCTTTCACCCAGGGCCTGCGCCGGGAGCTGATGCTCTATGGGATCGACGTGGTGGCCATTAATCCGGGCCCTATCGCCACACCGATCTGGGACAAGGCCGAGGAGCTGGACCCCGAGCAATATAAGGATACCGACTTCGCGCCGGCGGTGGCGCGCATTCTTAGCTACATGCTCAAGCGCGGCCGCGACGGCCTGGCGCCGGTGGTCGTGGCTGAAGCCATCCATCGCGCGCTCACCGACAAGGAGCCCAAGCTCAACACCGTCATCACGCCCGAGCCCTTCACCCAATGGCTGCTGGGCGTCCTGCCCCGGCGCATGAGCGACAAGATGATCGCCGGCCGGCTCGGCCTGACGCCGCAGGCGCTCAAGGACTGAGCCTCATCCTGGTGGCGGGAGCCCTGTCAGATCGAAGCTTTGCACCAGCGAGCCCACCACCAGGCGCCAGCCGTCGACCAGCACGAAGAAGATCAGCTTGAACGGCAGCGAGATCACGATGGGCGGCAGCATCATCATGCCCATGGACATCAGGATGGAGGCCACCACCAGATCGATGATCAGGAAGGGGATGAACAACAGGAAGCCGATCTCGAACGCCCGGCGAAGTTCTGAAATCATGAAGGCGGGCGCCACCACCTGAAACGGCACGGCCTCGGGGGTTTCGGGCTCGATCCCGGCGATGGAGACGAACAGGGCCAGATCATCCTCGCGGGTCTGGGCCAGCATGAAGCGCTTGACCGGCGCGGTGGTCGCCTCGAACGCGGCCTCGGTCTCCAGCTCGCCGTCGATATAGGGCTGCAGGCCCTGCTCCCAGGACTGGGCGAAGACCGGCGCCATGATGAAGGCGGTCAGGAACAGCGCCAGCGAGATCAGCACCGCATTGGGCGGGCTCTGCTGCAGGCCCATGGCCGTGCGCAACAGGCTCAGCACCACCACGATGCGCACGAAGCTGGTGGTCATGATCAGGATGGACGGCGCCAGGCTGAGCACGGTCAGCAGGATCACCAGCTGGATCACCCGCTCGGTCAGCCCGGCCTCATCGCCCAGATCGATATTGATCGCCTGGGCCTCGGCGCCGCCCGCGCCGATCAGCACGAGAAGCAGCGATATCAGGGCGAGAAGGGGGGCGCTGCGGCGCCAGACCGGTGTTTTTGAACCTGGAACAGACCGTTCTGAATATGAAAAGAGCCCGCTCATGGCGTTCTCCCCCCGGGGCCGGTTCCGGGCTTGTCCCCGGCGTCATCCGCGCTGTCCTGCGCGGCGATTTCCGGTTCGAACACCGGTTCGAACACCGGCTCGGGCGGCGCGGGGACGGCGTCCAGCACTGTCTCGCCATTGAGGCCCAGCAGCACCACATGATCCTTGCCGTCGGCGCGCACGATCACGACCCGGCGGCGCGGATCAATGACCAGGCTCTCGCGCACGCCCAGACGGCGCGCGCTGCGCGGCGCCTGGAACTGGCTGAAGCTGGCGAATCCGGGCGGAACCCAGCCCTTGCGCAGAATCAGGGCGAGCCCCCCCAGAAGGCCCAGCACCAGAATCAGGGCTGCGAAAAAGCGTATGAAATCAACCTGGTCCACACCGGTCCCTGAGATCTGAGAGCCGCCTTTGCCCAGTGCGGCGGGGCGAAGGCTTTGACAAGGCCTAGCGGGAGTCGGGCCGGCGGTTAAGCCTGTCTTAACCGGCTCAGGCGACGGTTAACCAAAGCACCTCACTCCAGAATGGAGCGCAGCGCCTATGCGGCCGGACGACATTCCGCTCCTGACCCAGCTGCGTGAAGCCATGGGCTTTCACGCCGCGCGCCAGCGCACCCTGGCCCAGAACGTGGCCAATGCCGACACGCCCGGCTTCACCCCGTCCGACCTGTCGCGCAGCGCCTTCGAGCAGGTCTTGCAGGGCAAGGCGCGCGCCAATGCGGGGCTGAAGGCGACCGATCCGCGCCATATCGCGAGCCAGCCCGACCCCGGCGCACGCTTCCGCCCCGAGCGCCAACCCGACAGCGAGACTACGGCCAATGGCAATTCGGTGGTGCTTGAGGAGCAGATGGCGCGCGTGGCCGAGACGCGGATCAATTACGAAACCGCCGTAAGCCTTTACCAGAAAAGCCTGTCGCTGATCCGCATGGCGGCGCGCGGGCCGGGCGCTTGATGGCCCGTCAGGAGAGCTGAACCATGGACCGTTCACAGGACGTGCTGCACATTTCCGCCTCGGGCCTGCGGGCCCAGTCGGCGCGCATGCGCATCATCGCGGAGAACCTGGCCAACGCCGATTCGGCCGCGCGCACGCCCGACGCCAATCCCTATCAGCGCCAGATCCCGGTGTTCAGCGCCGAGCTGGACCGCACGATCGGCGCGCGCATGGCGCGCATGAACGATGTGAAGCTGGACGAGAGCGATTTCCGCCGGGTCTACGAGCCCGGCCATCCCGGCGCGGACAATGAGGGCTATGTGCGCTATCCCAATGTCTCCTCGCTCATCGAGCTGATGGACATGCGCGAGGCCCAGCGCAGCTATGAGGCCAATCTGACCATGATCGAGAACAGCCGGCGCATGCTGGAACGCACCCTCGATCTCTTGCGCCGCTAGGGGATAAGCCATGGATCTCGCCGCACTCCGCGCCTATGCCCAGGCCGCCCAGGCGGCTGGAAACGCCGCCGGTTCCGCACCGGCCGCAGCGCCGCAGAACGATCCCTTCGCCGGGATGGTGTCCGAAGCGGTCAATACGCTGCAGGCCAGCGTATCGGCGGCCGAAACCCGCTCGGCCGAAGCCGTTCAGGGCCGCGCCGAGATCGCCGACGTGGTCACCGCCATGGCCGCCGCCGAGGTCCAGCTGGAGACCGCCATCGCCGTGCGCGACCAGGTGATCCGCGCCTATCAGGAAATCATGCGCATGCCGATCTGAGGCGTGTGAGGGGCGGGGCGGTCGGCGCCGCAATCTGCTCAGCTTTGTCCGATGACAGAGCGCGGCTTGCGCGCATAATGTCCGGACACGCCGCAGACTGGACATCGCCATGACATCGCCTGATCCCATCACCCGCCTGCCCGGCGCGCCGGACAAGCTGGCCGCCTATTGCCTGGAGGCCCTGGAGGGCGGTTGGGGCGAGGACTGGGATTCCCCTCTGGTCAATCCGGTGGGCGATCTGGCCGCGCGCCTGTTCTCCGGCCTGCGCCGCGGCGCGGTCTCGCTCGAGGGGCTGGACGCGCTGATCCAGCATTTCGCCGATCAGGGCCTGGCCGCGCGCGCTGATGCGCTGGCCCGCCTGCACGCCGACGGTCTGTCGGGCGCCGCCGGAGCGGCTGTGCGCGCCCGGCTCAAGGCGCTGGCGGAGCAGGGGTTTGCGGCGTTTTCCGAGGCCGTGGAGCGGCGGCGTGGCGGGGTGGTGTTCACCGCCCATCCCACCTTCGCCCTGTCGCGTTCTGTCCGGTCGGAGCTGGCCGCCGCCGCCGCCGAAGGCGCGCCGGCGCGCCTGACCGGCCAGGGTCACGGCCACGGGCCGGACAGTGATGTCAGCCTGATCCGCGAGCATGAGGACGCCATGGCGGCGCTGGACGGCGCGCGCACGGCGCTGACTGAGCTGAACCGGCTGGTGCTGGATGTGGCGCGTGAGATGTTTCCGGACCGCTGGCGCGCGCTGGATCCCGATCTCATCTCGCTGGCGAGCTGGGTCGGCTATGATCTGGACGGGCGCACCGACATCCACTGGGGCCGCTCCATCGCCTTCCGCCTTGAGGAAAAATCGCGTCAGCTGGCGCGTTACGCCAGCCTGATCGAGGCGTCCGGCGCGCCGGGGCTGGAGGCGCTGGCCGCGCGCCTGCACCAGGGCGCCGAGGCCAGCGCGGCCCATGCCCGCCTGTTCGAGGCCGATCTGGAAGATCCGGCCCTGGTGGTGCGCGCGGCCAATACGCTGACCGGAGATTATCCCGGCCGCATCACCAGCCTGTCCGGCCCCATCGCCGAGATCACTGAAGCCATGGACGGCGCCGGTGAGGAGGCTGCGCTGGCGCTGGGTCTGATCCGCGCGGAGATGAAGGCGGCGGGCCTGGGCGCGGCGCATATCCATCTGCGCATCAACGCCGCCCAGCTGCGCAGCGCCGTACGCGCCGATCTGGGGCTGGAGGATGACGAGGCCGATTTTGGCCGCCTGGCGCTGACGCGCGCGGCGGAACGCGCCGAACAGGCCGAAGTGCGCTCGGTCAGCTTCGCCTCTGTTTTCCTTGAGCAAATGACCGCCCGGCGCCAGTTCATGCTGTGCGCCCAGCTGCTCAAGCATGTCGATGCCGACACCCCGATCCGCTTCCTTTTGGCCGAGTGCGAGACGCCCGCCACCGTGATGGGGGCGCTTTACCTGGCCCGGCTCTACGGCGTGGCCGACCATGTGGACATCTCGCCTTTGTTCGAGACGCCCGAGGCGCTTGAGCGCGGGGGGCGGCTGATCGAGCGCCTGCTGGCCGAGCCGGTCTATCGCGATTACATCGCCGGGCGGGGCCGGCTGGCGATCCAGCTGGGTTTTTCCGATTCAGGGCGCTTCATGGGCCAGGCGGGCGCCCAGCTCGCTATCGAACGCCTGCACATCCTCACCGCCCGCGCGCTGGCGCGCCACGGCGTGAAGGGGCTCAGCGTCATCGTCTTCAACACCCATGGCGAATCCATGGGCAGGGGCGCCCATCCAGGCGGGTTCTCAGCCCGGCTTGATCACCTGCTCACGCCCTGGGCGCGCGGCAAGTTCGCCGCCGCCGGCGCGCCGGTGATCCACGAGACCAGCTATCAGGGCGGGGACGGCTTCATCCATTTCGCTCATCCAGCGCTCGCCAACGCCACCCTGATGGCCACTGCGCGCCATCTCCTGGCCGAGCCGGACGCGCTGCGCGCCGATCCGTTTTATGCCGAGATCGACTATACCTGGGACGTCTACCGCGCCCTCAAGGCGTGGCAGGAAGCCCTGTTCGAGAACGCCGACTACCGCGCGGCCGTGACGGCGTTTGCGCCCAACATGCTGGTGCGCAGCGGCTCGCGCCGGGCCAAGCGGCCGGGCGCGCCGGGCCAGAGCCTGGATCTGTCCATGCTGCGCGCCATTCCTCACAACGCCGCCCTGCAGCAGCTGGCCATTCCGGTGAACGTCTCGGGCGGTCTCGGCTCGGCCATCGGGTCGGAGCCTGAGCGCATGGCCGCCTTCCTGGAGCGCTCCCCGCGCATGGCGGCGCTGCGCGGCATGATTGCGCGCGCGCGCACCCTGACCAGCCTCAGCGCCCTGCGCGGTTATGCGCGCCTGTTCGACGCCAGCGAGTGGACAGGACGCGCCGCCGCCGCCCAGTCGGAATCCGCTGAACGCGCCTTCCTGGCCCTCGCCAGCCGGCTGTCCGACCAGTCGCGCCACACCGCCCTGATGCGATTGGCCAATCACCTCTCGGCCGATCTCATGCGCTATGACCGCATGACCGATGGCGCCGATCACGCCTGGCGCGCGGATCCCTGCCGCAAGGCGGTGGAGGCGCTGCACGCCATCCGCCAGGCGCTGATCATGCAGGCCTTCCTGACCATTTCACGCCTGCCGGCCTTCTCGCCGCGCCATGACCTGACGCGCGCCGACCTGATTGATCTGGTGTTCGCCCTGCGCATCCCCGAGGCGGTGAGCGCGCTGGACGAGATTTTCCCCGAGGCGCGCCCGGGCCTCGACAGGCTGGACGATGTGGCCGAGCCCACCAGTACGGACGAACCGGCCCGGCGCGGCTATCCGGAAATCCAGGCGCGCATCATCCGTCCGCTCGCCGCCCTGCACCCGATGATCGAGCGCATCACCGTGGCGATCAGCCATTATTACCGGGCGTTCGGTTAGACGCCTCACACCCCGCGCGGGGCGTGGATCTCGACACGGTGGTGGATCCAGATCGGTTCAAATCCGGGCAGGCGCACCGGATAGCGCAGCATGGTGCTCACCTCGGTGACGCGCACCTCGCCGTAGAGGATATCTGAATAGCTCACATCATAATCGATGGCGGAGAACCGGCTGGTCAATTCGCGCAGGCGCTCCTCGAACGCGGCCTCGGTCAGGGCGCCGTCAATCATCAGCTCGCGCGCGGTGCGCTCCACCGCCCACTGGGCGGAGCCCACGACGAAAAACGCCTGTCCGAAGGCGGCGGCGGCCATCAGAAGCACCGCGAAGACCGGCATGAGTATGGCCGCCTCCATGGCGCTGGCGCCGCTGCGGTCGGTCAGCCAGCCTGTTCTCATCGCACCCGCACCTTGTCATGGGCCACGGTCTGATAGGCCTGGAACACGCCATTGACCTCGGCCTGCAGCTCGATCTGCGCATACATGTCCGGCGGCGCGCCATCAGTGCAAAGCTGGACGCATGAGGCGGTCACGCCCCCGCATTCACAACTGCGGTGCACCACCACGCGCCCGCCTGCGGGCATGGAGGTCCAGCTGCGCTCCACGATCAGGCGCGCGCGCTCCACATCGGTTCCACCGCCGATGAAATACTGGGCGCCTGAGCGCGCCGCGCCGAGCATGTCCGAGCGCTGCAGACCGATCTGGGCGAGGTCGGCCGCGCCCAGCATGGCCAGCACCAAAACCGGCGCGATCAGCGCCATCTCGACGGCCATCCCGCCATCCCTTGCGGCCAGCCAGCGTTTGATCAGATGCGCCATCAGCCTACTCCACCAGCCTGACTGCGCCGGGGGTCTGTATGGTCTGGACCCCGCCATGGCTGCAGTCGGATTCAAAATTGGCGTTGCCTGACAGGTCCATGCGCCAGGCGACGATGCGGGTGCAGCCCTGGCTGCCGGAGAAATTGCCCAGCATGTCCACGGTCTGGGACGGGAAATAGAGCGCGCCGATGAGCCCGCTGGATGCTGTCCCGTTCAGCCGTGCCGACGTATCGGGCGCGTTATTGCGGTCGCCCCATAGCACCAGGCCGGCATAGGGCCCTGAGGTGGGGGCGGACAGATGGATGTCAGCATTGCCGTTCATCTGCACCTCCGCATTATTGGTCAGAACGATTGTCACGCCATGGCCGATCACATTGGCGCTGCCATTGATCCGGAAGGTTCCGCCATCGACGATATAGACCCCCGGCTCCATCTGGATGGATCCGTTCATGGTCATGCCGTTGCAATAGCGTCCCGGCTGGATGGTGCGCGTGCCTGAGCCGCCGGGGATGTTCCGGCAGCCCGAGGCGACGGGGATGTCCAGATGATCGAACGGGTCGAGCGCCGGAGGCAGATGGGTGCGCGGTTCCGGGCAATCGGTCAGCACCAGGCCCGGCGTGGCGGAATATCCGCCTACCGTATTGGCGCAGGTCGCGAGCACCTGGCCTGAACCCGACACGGTCAGCGCGTCGGGGGCGATAGAATTGGCCATCAGATCGCACTGGGTCAGGCGCGTTTCGCTGGAGCCGGAGAACCGCATGGCCTGAGACCCCGCCGTATCCAGCGCCAGAAGGCAGGCCGGGCGGGCGTCCTCGAACCGGGCGACGGCCCGGACCTCAAAGCGCACGTCATCTTTCAGGAACAGGCCGGAAAACAGGCGCGGCCAGCTCTGCTCGATGATCACCTCCACCGCGCGCGGGGTGCGGTTAGGACCGGACAGGGGCGGCATGTTCACGGCGATGGGGCCGCGATCGGCGCGGTAGCCATGGCGCCGGGCCTCTTCTGTGACGCTGGCGCGCACGGCGCCGTCATCGCGCCCGGCGCGCTTTTCCACTGCGCCGGCATAGGCGGACAGATCGGCGGCCATCTGGGCGGCGCGCTGCTGGTAGAACCACAGCGCCGTCTCGGCGCCCAGCCCGCCGCCGCCCACGATCACCGGCGCACAGACCGCCGTGATCACGGCGGCCTGGCCCCGCCGGTCGCGCAAGGCATTGAAAAGGAACTGGACAGCCCGGCCAAACATGACGGCTCCGCATGCGCTGGAAACCGGCCAAGACTGCCTTTCGGGTGTTAAGCTCCCGGTAATAAATGCGGTTAATGGGGCGTATGCGGAGCGTCAGGCCACGCCGATGCGCGGCGGGCCGCCGCGGCCGGCTTCTGACGGCCCGAAGGCCCGGTTCAGGGTCGAGGTGGAATCGCTGGCCAGCTCGATGGCCGCGGTCAGGTGCTCGAGCACCTTCACATTATTGGCCAGCACGTGCAGCGCCTCGGGCCGCATATCGCCGGAAATCTTGGTGCAGCGCACCAGCACCTCGGCGCGCAGGGCCAGCAGGATGTCCTCCAGCTTCATCCCGCCGGGATTGTCGTCCGACACCAGGTAACGCGTCATGACCGCCTCCTTCTCATTGCGGGTCAAAGCGAGAGTATGGACCGGCGCTGGTCATTTTTCCGTAAATGCGGCTGAGGGCCTTGCGGCCGTCCGCCCGGCGGGCCAGTTTCCAGGCCGAGGCGGCAATATATGCGGAGCATCGACCATGAGCAGGCCGGAGACCATCGGAGCGAAGGGACTTACAGGCGCGCTGGAGGGCTGGGAGGCGGTCAAGGGCCGTGATGCGGTGCGCAAGGTCTATGCCTTCGCCGACTTCAAGGCGGCTTTCGCCTTCATGACGCGCACCGCCCTGAAGGCCGAGCAGATGGATCACCATCCCGAATGGTTCAATGTCTACGACAAGGTGGACGTGACCCTGACCACCCATGACGCGGGCGGGGTGACCACGCTGGACCTGGAGCTGGCGCGTTTCATGGATGAGGCGGCGGGCTAGATCACCGCGCAGGTCCGGCTCAACCGGCGTGGATCATCACCGTATCGAGCAGGACAATGGCGCGCCCCGGCCCCAGCACCCGGTCGGTTTCGGCCTGCAGCAGCGCTGCGATGGCCTGCGCGTCCGGCACGGCGGGCCAGGCATATTGGCGCGAGGCGTAGCCCAGCAGCGCCCGGTTCCATCCATCGCGCAGCCAGGCGCGGCGCTGCTCGACCACCGCCCGGTCGGCCTCTTCCAGCCCGAAGGACACCTGCAGCTGCCCCACCGTGCGCCCGGCTGAGCGGATCGGCGCGTGCAGGGCGGGCTGGGCGAGATAGCCGGGCGAGGTGGTGATGTGGCGCGCGCCAGGCTCGGACGCTGCAAGCGCCGGTGCGGACAGGACCGCCATCAGCGTCACAGGGGCCATCAGGCTGGCCAGCAGGGGGGCGAGCGCGCGCAACATGGCGCAAGTATCACCCGCACGCCGTAAACAAGCGGTTGCCGCCCGCCACCGCAGGCGCGCGCGCTTCGCGCGCCGCCTCAACATATGCTAGGTCTCGTCGCCAGGTCTTGGAGCCTCTCGGGCTGTTGAGTCAAGGAACAAGCTTTGATGCGTCCTGCAGATGATGAACTCGGTCATGTCAAAATCGGTGACATCACGCTGTATTTCAAATCAAAGGATAAAAGGCGGAACCCATTATTTCGGCAGATCGCATTTCGAGGAATATGCGAGCGCCATTTATCCTTGCCTGCAAAAGGAACTAAGGCCCGCCTGGTGTTTGGATGTCGGCGCCAATTACGGATATACGGGCTTGCTCATGCGCGCGGCGTTTCCGCAGGCGCATCTGATCCTGGTGGAGCCCATCCCCTGGCTGGAGGCGTTTGTGCGGCGCAATTTCGCGGTCAACGCCGCGCAGCTGGATGAGTTTCACTCCGCCATCGTATCCACGCCGCTGGAAGGCGGCCGGACCCGCTTCGGGATAAACGCATCCTCCTCGCAAGACAGCCGGGTGATGGCGCAGCCGGGCTGGGAGCAGATCGAGACCGGCGTGGTCGCGATTGACGATCTGCTGGCCCGCGCGGCGCCGGACGAGGGCGTGTATATCAAGATCGACACGCAAGGCTGGGAAAGGCGCGTCTTCGAGAGCGCAGAGCGCTTCCTGTCGCGTCACCAGCGCTGGTTCATCAAGACGGAGTTTGCGCCGGCCTGGCTGGAAAGCCAGGGCGCCGATCCGGCCGAACTGCTCGGCTATCTGATCGGCCGTTATGGCGTGTATGAGCATTGCGGGCGCGTGCGGTGGCGCGCGGCGTCGCTGGCCGAAGCGACCGGTCCGGCGCTGGAGCCGGGCTGTGAGGCCGATTTCGTCAAATATGTGCGCAATCTGGGCCGCAAGGACACAGGCTGGATCGATCTGTTCGTAACGCCGCCGGGCTTCAGGCGGACGGGCCGTTATGACTGAACCGAGTCGCCTGCCCGACCTTGTCTTCTACGCGCCGGTTTTGCGCAGGGCGTAGGTGCGGCGCGTGCGCGCGATGATCTCGAACCCGTTGCCGAGCAGCAAAGGCATGGCCAGCTTGCCCTTGCCGGCATAGCGCCCCTCATCATCGGTCCAGGTGTCATCCAGGACGACAACGCCGCCCTCCACCATGCGGTTGATGATGGTCTCGGCGCAGTCCTCGTGCATCCTCCAGCATTCAGGGTCATTGATTTCGGTTCCCAGATGCTTGCGGTAGCGGGCCTGGCGCGCTTCGGAATGATTGCCATGGTCAAAATCGAAGGCGTCCAGATAGACATATTCCAGCGGCGCGGCGTGCTGGCGCAGATATGTCTCGCCCTTGCTGGTCAGCAGCTGGGCGGCCGGATTGATATAGGGAATGACCTTTGAGGCCTGTTTGGTGTTGTCAGGGTCCATGTCCACGGAAATGAAGCGCATGCCTGTCAGGGCGCAGAACATGGCCAGTTTCTGGGTCGAGCCCTGACCGGGCTGGTCTTCGCGCGTCGTGCCGATCTCGATCAGGGTCTTGCCTGACAGCGCGCCGGGCGCGGTTTTCTCCTCATCGGCCAGCACCGCCATCATCAGCTCATGGCCATGTTCCAGCTCCGCCTGGCTTTTCAGGGCCTCCACGGCGCTACCGCCGGTCCAGAACGGGCGCATGGCGCGCAAGGCCGACGCCATGTGCAAGGACACGGACTGGCTTTTGACGGTCTTGATCCGGCTGGCGGCGGCCTTGAGCTGGGTTTCAAGGGCCTGATCCGCCTCGGTCAGGCTGCGCTCCATATTCTTGATGTCCTGGCGCGCCGCCTGTGTGGCCTTGGCGCTCTCGCCCAGGGCGCTTTCCATCGCTTCGCTGAGCGCGGCCAGCTCGGCCTTGAGCGCGGCCTGGGCGTCGCCGCCCTCGGCCTGGATGGCGTCCAGGCGCTCGCCCAGCGTCTTGAGCGCGGCGCCCGCCGCCTCATCCACCTCGGCGCGCAGGCGCTGCTCCAGGCCTTGCCGCACCGCCTTGATCTCGTCTTTCAATGTCTCAAGCCGGGATCCGGATTCCTCGCGCAGGGCCTTGCCGAGCCTGAGCTGAGCGTCCTGCAGGGCTGTCATTTCCAGACGAAGGCGCTGCTCCAGTTCCGAGTGCCCGGTCTGGCTGGTGCGCGCGATCTCATCCCTCAGGGTGTGTTCCGCGCTGGCCTGCGCCTGTTTGAGGGCCGCCAGTTCAGCACGCAGCGCCTCTTCGGCTTGTGTGCGGGCGTCCTGTGCGGCGCGAGCGATCTGGTCGCGCAGGGCCTGATCCGCTTGCGCCTGCGCCTCTTGCAGCGCAGCCAGCTCGGCGCGCAGGGCTTTTACAGCGCCGGACCGCGCGCCCTGGCCGGAACGCTTGATCTCGTCCTTGAGCGCGGCGATCTGCTGGTCCAGCTTGCGGGCGTCGCGCGCGCGCTCCCCGCCCATCCGCGACAGGCGCTGCTCCAGCATGGCCTGCTCGTCCAGCAGGCGCTCGACGCGCTCTTCGCGTCCCGCGCCCAGCGCGTGAATACGCGCGATCTCGGTGTACAGGCTGCGGTTCTCCGCCGACAGGGCCCGGATATGCCCGCGCAAGCGCCAGAGCAGGGCCAGAACGGCCAGCAACAGCCCTGCGCCCAGCAGCGCGCCCGCCAGCGCCAGGCGTGAGGACGCCGGCCCGGGCGCGAAGGCGATCAGTCCCGCCGCCGCGGCCGCACAAGCGCCCGCCAGCCACACGGGCGCCGCGCCCGCCAGCCGCCAGATCAGTCGCCGCAGCCCCTGCGCCGCCGGGAACAGGGCCGGAGCATGGGTGCGCAAAGCGTCCCCAAAGGGCGCATACCAGGGCCGCTTGAGCGGCGGCCGGGGCGGGGTGAAATCCATGATGGGCGATCCGGACGGCTGTGCCGGCGCAGCACGGCCGCCGCCAGCTCTTGATGGGCGCGCGATAATGCCATCTTGCGCCCTCATTTCAAGTTGTCCCTGCGGCTTCTTGACAGGCGTGGGCTTGGACGTGAGCTTGGGCAAGGAGAGGTTCTGTCGTGCTCTCGACAGCCATTCGCTGACCGCACCGGCGGACTTTGAGGGAGCCGCATCCATCCCCGGCGACTTTGATTTCAACCAGCCAATGAAGCGTGCTGCGGCTTCGGCGCTGGATGTTTTCGCGTCACCCAGCGGCAGGTAGAACTGCGTGTCGAGCCATCCGCAGAAGGCGTCAAATCGCTGTTCACGCTTGGCGAAGTCCTTTTTGCTCAGGGCTGCATCAAAGCATGCGCTCAAACCGCCGAATTCGGCGGTGGTATAGGTGCAGCCGGACGCATTGATCGGGTTCTTGGCCAGGCAGATGACAGGCTTGGAGGCGGCCTGGGCGGCAAAGGCGATTTTCGTTAGGAAGGTGACGACCGCATCGCACTCACTGACGATATGGCTAAGGTCTTCATTGTAGAACAGTGCGCCTTGCGGGATGGAGCCCGCATGGATGTGATCATCCGTGGGATGAGGCTTGATCACCAGCGTGCCGCCGCGTCGCGCGACTTCCGCCTGTATCTCTTTCATCGCCTCAAACGGGCTCGAAAACCCAGGATAGTCGAGCGCGTTATTGGGATGGGACAGGTCAATCCAGGCGGTCTGGCTGACATTGTCCATCGGTAGGAAAATGACGGGGCGGGGTAGATCGCTGATTTTCAGATTCTGCTTGCGCAAGGGCTCGCGGAAACCGCCATCAATATTGTCGCGCAGCCAGCTGCGAACGGCTTGGCCGCGTTTGGAGTGTTCCGGCGATGTCGCGGCGGCGTTCTTATATTCGTTCCAGATCGCGGACTTGGCGAATAGCCCTTCCTGTTCGAGCCAGAGCGTGCCGAAGGGTGACCGCTCGGCGATCACGGCAGGTATGGCGCAAGCGCGCGCGGCCTCATGCGCCAGTGATACGTTTGGCAGTATATGGTTCGTGGTGATGATCACGGCCGGATCAACCGACGCGATCAAATCCTCAATCACCGTGCAGTAGGCTTTGAGCCCAAGCGTCAGGCTGGACGCGTCGGTTCCGTTATCGCGCCTGGTCAGCGGCGCCAGGGTCTTGGCCGCCGACACCGCGGCGTTCAATTGCGCGCGGGGCTTGGCGGGCGCCTTGCCGGAACGCGACATCGCGGCTCCGACCTTGCCCAAGGGCGGGTGGAATAGGACCGTATCGGTCAGCTTTTTGCCGGAGTTGATGAATTTCTTGTCTTCATAAGCAATGTGGATCAACTCATAGCCGTCCTGTTTTAGCTGTTTGGCGACATCGAGCCAAAAGCTGCTTTCTAGGGCGGTATGAACTGAGGGCTGCACGAGAACGATCGGCTTGCGCGCGTTGCACGCCTCAACGGCAGGGGGCGGTGCAGGCAGGGGCGTTCTTTGACCGGCGGGGCGTTTGAACTGCGGCGCTTGCGGGCCGATGGCCACAATCTGGCAAATGGCGTCGGCGGCCAGAACTGCTGGCTGGTGCTCTGACATGGTATTGCAGTGAAAATGCAGGAAAAGCTCGGCGCTTTTGCGCACGGCTTTTGGGTTATCAAGTGCATCCAGCTCTTGTTGAAGCGCGCGCGCCAGGCTGGGGACATCTGATGTGATGATATAAGCGCCAAGCGATTTATGGAACTTGGGCACCCGCTCCCCGATGGGGTTGTGATAGATGGCCGGCCTGCCCATGGCCAGGGCTTCCAGGATGGTGGTGCTGAACCGGCTTATCAGTATGCCGCCTTCCTCCAGCAATGTATAAATCGACTCATGACTTACATTGTATTTAGATAAATCGCCTTTGTCCGCAGGGTGTTGGCTAATGACATAATCCAACCCGGCATCAATGCATGCTTGAACAGCGGTCTCGACATAATCATCGCGCCTGTCTTCAAGCACTTTGTAGGTGAAGTTGACATTAATGACCGCACGCTTGATTTTGGGCGGGGTCACTGGGTTTGCTAAGATGGAGCGGACATTCGGCAGTCCGGTTATGAAGGTTTGCCGGTCTTTGTAAAACGCTTCCTGATAAACTCCCGGGAGCAGTATATAGTCGACAGAACGATAAGGTCTCCTCAAATTACGGCGATCCAGATTCCAATCGTCATTGATCCCTTCATAAAGACCTATGGTCGGCACGCCGAAGCCAAAATTCTCAAATATCAAATTTTTGGTGTAAGTGACATCATTCATAAAAACATAAGCCAGCCCCTCCGTTGCAAAAGGCAGTTTTGTGGAAACGTCAATTTCAAGAATGTCTAAATCCTTGAAATTTGCTTTCTCCTCGTCTTTCAGAGGGCGATTGGTCGAAAAACTCTTGGAGCGTGATGCATCAACAATAACACAATCTATGTGCCTCGATTTCAGTTCACGCACTATCGGGGCGGCGGCGCGAATGTGGTAATCTACTTCACAATAGAAAACGACTTTGTTTTTGAAGCGTTCTTCCAGCCCGCTATTCCATGGACTGTAAACAAAATTCTTGGGTTTGAAGCTGGACTTCTCTTTCTGGGTTTTTTTGTATTCAGCCTGTATGCGCGCTTGAACGCTGGCCTCAAAATCAGGGGCGAGCTGATCGTTCAACCCGGCCTGGCGCACTTTTTCAACGGCGAAATCCAGATAATCGGCCTGATCATCCGCGCTCAGCTGGCCAATCAAACGGAATTTGCTGGCGAGCCATTCCTTGGCTTTGGTTTGCGCAGCATGGCGGATATCTTCAGCATCCTTACTGGTCTGTTCCAGCAAGATGCGCATCGCTTCCACGGCGTCCGCGATTTTTTCCTTAGATATTGATGTTACCGTGGAGTTGTCGCGATTTATGTAATAGTATAATGCTTCCTTGTTTATTTTAATTTTTGAGGCCGCGCGTGCAGCCCTGATTACAAAATCAATATCTTCAAATTGCACGCTTTCCCGAAACTGTATTTTGTTTTTGTTGAGCATGCTGCGCTTTATCAGCATGCCAAATGGCCACCAGCCCAGGCTTCCGTCTGCCGTGGACCGTTTAACACCCGCGTTATTATTGCGGTTGGACGGGGGGCGCTCGAACGGCTGATCGTAGCGCACCCACTGATGCTGGGTGACGATCAGATCAATGCCATTTGCAGAATTTGCGAGCACCTCCAGCGCATCCAGTCGCAGGAAGTCGTCGCTGTCCAGGAAGGTGACATAGGTTCCACGCGCCTGTTTCAGGCCGGTATTGCGCGCGGCGCCCTGGCGGCGGTTGGTCTCGTGGCGGATCAGTTTGAGATTGGCGATGCGCCCGCGATAGCTCTCGATGATGGCGGCGGTGTCGTCGGAGGAGGCGTCATCGACGAAAATGGCTTCGAACCGGGCGCCGGACAGCGTCTGGCGCGCCAGGGATTCCAGGCAGGGTATGATGTGATCACGGGCGTTGTAGCACGGGATGATCACCGAGATGTCGAGGCTGTCCGGGTTCAGCGCCGCAGCGCCGTCGGCGATCTCGCTCGCCAGGGCCTTGAGCGAGGCGTTCACCCCGTCCAGCGCCGCCGAAGCGTGGCCCAGCTCGCTGGCGAATTTGTCGGCGACGGCCTTTTCGCCCTGGAAGACGCGCGTGGCCAGCTGGGTCGGGTTCTGGCGCGGGGCCGAGACGTCAAACCTTGCGCCGGGGGCGAAGCCCTCTTCGATGGACACCTTGTGGAACACGTCCAGCTTGGAGCTTGCGCCGATATTGCGCACGGCGCGCTTTTGCTTCAGCGACAGATCGCGCGCGCGCGCCCAGGACAGGTAATGCCAGCTGGCGCCGCGTGGCTCGCTGAAAATATCGCCAGGCTCCTGATAATCGTCAAAGAAATAGTTGGGGTTGTCCGAAATCGGAAAGCGCACTTTGTAGATACGATTGGTGTTGTAATCCATGTCCAGGCCCAGCGCGTCAAACTCGCTGCGGGTCAGGATGGTGGCCTCCTTGAGCGGCTGATAGTCCAGATCAATGCCGATCAGAAGAAGGGTCTGGTAGCCCAGCTCGATAGCCTTGCGGAAACAGAAATCGCCCGTGGAGCTGTGCGGGATAACGGTCAGGCGTTCGGACTCGCACAGCTGAAGCGGAAAGAAGAAACGCGAGGTGGTCACCTTCGGGTCAAGGATGATTTTCGCCAGCGTGTCCTGCTTGTTGCGCACCACTTTCTGGTCGGCGCAGGCGTAATAGTCCGGCCACCAGCCCAGGCGGGTGAATTCCTTGTACGCCAGCCCCATGCCGAACGTATCAATATGGGCGGGGATGTTGTGAAACCCGAAGGCCTTGAGTTCACGCGTGGACGGGCCGTTGCCGATAATGAGGATCGTCTGGTTGCGTGGCTGGCTCATGCCCCGTCATTCCTCACGCATTGCGCCGCCGCAGGGCCTGTTCCCAGGCCCAGGCCGACGCCACGATCTCTTCCAGGTCATCATGGTGCGGCGTCCAGCCCAGCTCGGATTTGAGCCGCTCGGCGCCGGCCACGATGGCGGCCGGGTCGCCGGGGCGCCGGGTGGTCTCGCGCACCTCGAAATCCACGCCGGAGACGGCTTTGACCGTGTCGATCACCTCGCGCACGCTGGCGCCGCGGCCATAGCCGCAATTGAGGGTGACGCTGTCTGCCCCGCCGCGCAGATGGTCCAGCACCACCGAGTGGGCGTTCACCAGGTCGGAGACATGGATGTAATCGCGCACGCAGGTGCCGTCGCGGGTGGGATAGTCCGTGCCGAACAGATCCAGCCGCTCGCGCACGCCCAATGCGGCCTGGCAGGCGGCCTTGATCAGATGGGTGGCCTTGGCGGTGGACTGCCCGGCGCGTCCCTGCGGGTCGGCGCCGGCCACATTGAAATAGCGCAGCACGCCGAATTTGAGATCGCTGGCGGCGGCCAGGTCGGCCAGCATCCATTCGGTCATCAGCTTGGAGCGGCCATAGGGCGAGAGCGGCGCCAGCGGCGCGTCCTCGCGCACCGGCTCGTCGCCGGCCATGCCGTAAACGGCGGCCGTGGAGGAGAAGATGAAGCGCTTGACCCCGCCCGCATGGGCCGCCTCGATCAGATTGCGCGAGGCGGCGGTGTTGTTGGCGTAGTATCCAAGCGGATCGGTCACCGATTCAGGCACCACCACCGAGCCGGCGAAATGGATGATGTCGGTGACGCCATGGTCTGCGATCAGGCGCGCGGTCAGGGCGCTGTCGCCGGCGTCGCCGCGCACGAAGCGCGCGCGCGCGTCCACCGCCCAGTCAAATCCGGTGACCAGATTGTCGAGCACCGTGACCGTCTCGCCCGCATCGAGCAGGGCGAGCGCCATATGGGCGCCGATATAGCCTGCGCCGCCGGTGACCAGAACCGTCATTCATCCCCCCTTCGACGCACATCGCTGTCCATGCAGGATGGCTTGCGCCAGGGTCTGCCGATGTACGCTGATAAGCTTGTCCTAAACGTCCTTCCACCATCGTTCAACCCCGGAAAAATGATGGAAATTTGCGCTTGGCCGCAACCAGGTTGCGCGTCCGCCCGCAAGGGGGGAATCCGGCGGTGTGGGCGGGGAAGGCGGAAGCTGGTGGAGCCGAGGGGAATCGAACCCCTGACCTCGTCATTGCGAACGACGCGCTCTACCAACTGAGCTACGGCCCCGCTCCATGAGGCGCGATCAGGTACGGACGCGCCGGTATGTTGTCAAGCGCGCCGGCCAGCGCCCCTGCGCCTTGCTAGGCGGGCGCGCGCCGGGTAAGCCAGACCCGTGACCGCCGCTTATCCGGCCAGGAGGCAAAATGACATTCGGACAGGCCCTGATCGCCTATTTCATCCACCCGGTGCTGACGCTTTTGGTGATCGTGATCTTCATCAATGTGATCCTGAGCTGGCTGGTGGGTTTCAACGTGGTCAATCCGCGCAATCAGCTGGTGTCCACCATCGGACGGGTTACGGAAGCCATCACCGCGCCCTTGCTCAACCCGATCCGGCGCATCCTGCCGTCGCTGGGCGGCATCGATTTCTCGCCGCTGGTTCTGCTGCTGCTCGTGTTCTTCGTGCGCGACTGGCTGGTGATGGGCCAGCTCTGGGGCGCGCTGGGCTGACGCAGGGCTTGACGCCGGACCGGGCGCGGGTCCATGAGCGCGCGCCATGACAGTGCAAGATCCGATTTTGCGCCCCTCGGGCCGGCGCGCCGTGCTGATCGACGGCAAGGCCGCCGCCGAAGGGCTGGACCAGGCCGCGCGCGCGGGCGCGCTGGAGCTGACGCAGACGCTGGGCCGCCCGCCCTGCCTGGCGGTGGTGCTGGCCGGCGAGGACCCGGCCAGTCAGGTCTATGTGCGAAACAAGGTCCGCCGCACCGAAAGCGCGGGCATGATTTCGGTGGAGCACCGCCTGCCCGCCAGCGTCAGCCAGGACGAGCTCCTCGCCCTCATCGGCCGGCTCAATATTGATCCGGTTGTGGACGGCATTCTGGTCCAGCTGCCTTTGCCCGCAGGGCTGGACGCCCAGACGGTGGTGCAGGCCATTGATCCGGCCAAGGATGTGGACGGGCTCACCGCCGCCAGTGCGGGCGCCCTGGTGCTGGGCGCGCCGGGCCTGCGCCCGTGCACGCCGGCGGGCTGCGTCTATCTGGCGCGCCAGGCGCTGGGCGATCTCACCGGCCGCCATGTGGTGGTGATCGGACGCTCCATCCTGGTGGGCAAGCCCGCCGCCCTTCTGTTCCTGGACGCCGACTGCACGGTCTCGCTGGCCCATTCGCGCACCCGCGACCTGCCGGCGCTGGCGCGCCAGGCGGATATCCTGATTGCAGCGGCCGGGCGGCCCGGCATGGTCAAGGCGGACTGGATCCGCCCTGGCGCCACGGTCATCGATGTGGGCATCAACCGGGTCGCGCGCCCGGACGGAAGCAGCGCCCTGACCGGTGATGCCGACTATGAAGCGGCGCTGGATATCGCCGATTTCATCACGCCGGTGCCCGGCGGGGTGGGGCCCATGACTATCGCCATGCTGCTGATCAATACCGTGCGCGCCTGCGCCCGCCGGGCCGGCCTGGCGATCCCGGCCAGCGTGGCCGGAACCGGGGCTGGTTAACCCTGGCTTAAGCTAGTGAGCATACCCCTATTCCAACTCTGGAGGTGAAGTCCGTGGCCCCTGAACTGAACGTGCTCCACGTCGAGGACGATTTCGCCGACGCCATGCTGCTGCAGCAGGCGCTGCGCGATGCCGGGGGCTATGGGCTGACCATGGAAGTGGTGCGCACCTTGCGCGACGCCGCCTTCAAGCTGCGCCGTCGCGCCTATGACCTGATCATCGCCGATCTGCGCCTGCCTGATTCCACCGATCCCAACGAGACTGTGGGCCTGTTGCAGTCCCATGCGGGCGAAGCGCCGATCCTGGTGCTGACCGGATCAGCCGGGGTGGATGAAGAGCGGATTGGAACAGGCGTCAATCTTCTGGACAAGAATCTCTATTTTAGCGGCAAGGGCGCTCCGCGGCGCGCCCGCGAGCTGCTGGCCAAGGTGATGGAGGCGGCCGCCTCGCGTCACCGCGACGCCCTGATGATCTGACACGCACGCGTTCCGAGCCTCGACTCGCCCGCCCGGCGCACTAGCTCATCGCGCCATGAGCCTGACCCTGACATCCCTGCCTGAGAACTACCGCGCGCTGGTGTTTGGCGCGGGCGGCGCAATAGGCGGCGCGTTTGCGCGCGCGCTCGGCGCCGATCCGCGCTGCGGCGCGCTCTTCACGGTTTCGCGCCGGCCGCAGAGCCTGTCCGGCGCGCGCGCCCTGACCGCCGATTTTGCTGAACCGGACAGCATCGAGGCCGCCGCCCGCGCGGCGGCGAAGGACGGCCCGCTGCATCTGGTGATCGCCGCCACCGGCGTGCTCCATGACGGGGCGGAACTGCAGCCGGAGAAATCCTGGCGCGATCTGGACGCAGAGCGCCTGGCCGAGCTGATGCGCATCAATCTGATCGGTCCGGCCCTGATCGCGCGCCATACGCTCGATCATCTCGCCCGGGGCAGCCGGGATGCGCCGCAAAAGGCGGTCTGGGCTGCGCTATCGGCGCGTGTGGGCTCCATCAGCGATAACCAGCTGGGCGGCTGGCACGGCTACCGGGCGTCCAAGGCCGCCCTCAACCAGCTGATCCGCACGCTCTCCATCGAACTGGCGCGCAAGGCGCCCGGGGCGGTCTGCGCCGGCCTGCATCCCGGCACGGTGGACACAGCCCTGTCCGCCCCGTTTCAGCGCAGCGTGCCGGAGGGCAAGCTGTTTACGCCCGGCTTTGCGGCTGAAAGCCTGCTTGGCGTGATCGACGCGCTCACCCCTGCAGACACCGGTCAGGTGTTTGACTGGGCCGGTGAGGCGATCGCCCCCTGAGCGGGCTGTGAGGCGCTGTCGCCGGGCTGGTCGGGCAGGGTGAAGTGGAAGCGCGCGCCTTGCCCGCTCTCGGCGTCCACCCAGATGCGCCCGCCATGGCGCTCCACCGCCTGCTGACAGATGGCCAGCCCGATCCCGGTCCCGGCATAGGCTTCGCGGGTGTGCAGGCGCTGGAAAGGGCGCAAACACTTTTTCGGCGAAGCGCGGATCAAAGCCGATGCCGTCATCGGCCACGGTGATGCGCCAGGCGTCGGGCTCCCGCTCGGCGCGCACAACAATGCGCACATGCGGACCCTTGCGGTATTTGAGCGCATTGGTCAGCAGATTCTGGAGCAATAGCCGCATCAGAACCAGGTCGGCCTGCACCTCGGGCAGCGGTCCGGCATCAATCTCTGCCCGGGCCTCGGCCACCATCAGGCTGAGCCCTTCGAGGGTTTCGGTCAGGAGCGCGTCCAGATTCACCGGCTCAGGCTCCAGATCGCGTTTGGAGGCGCGTGAATAGGCCAGCAGGTCATCGATGAGCCGGCGCATGCGCCCGGCGGCGTCCACCAGATAGTCCAGGCTCTGGCGCCCGTCCGCGTCGATCTGGTCCTGATAGCGCCGCGACAACAGGCTGGCGAAAGCGGAAATCTTGCGCAGGGGCTCCTGCAGATCGTGGGAGGCGATGGTGGCGAACCGGTCCAGCTCGCGATTGGAGCGCTCCAGCGCAGCGGCCTGGCGCTCCAGATCCCGGCGCGCCTCATTGAGGTCGCTGACATCGGAAAATGCGCCATGGGCGATCAGGGGCTGGCCTTCGCCATCATACTCGACGAAGGCCGACAGGCGCACCTCGATGGGCTCGCCGCTGCGGGTCAGCGCGGTGAGCGAGACATGGTCAATCGATCCCTTGCGGATAGTCTCGGGGAAGATTTCCTCGCGAATGCGCCTGGCGTCCTCGGCGATGAAGAAATCCCAGCCATGGCGCTGGCGGGCCTCTTCCTCGCTGTATCCCATGCGCGCGCACCACAGATCATTGACCAGCAAGGTGCGCCCTTGCGCATCCAGCGAATGGAGCATGACCGGGGTGGAGCGGTAGAGCGATTCAAAGCGCTGCTTTTCGGCTTCCAGAGCTGCAGCATAATTGCGCTCCGATGTCACATCGATCAGAACGCCGGCCACACGCAGCGCCTTGCCGTCCTTGCCGCGGGCCACAACCGCGCCGCGCGTGCGCACCCAGCGCCAGCCCTGCTTGGCGCGGATGCGGTAATCAAACACTTCCACCGGCTCGCCGCGGCCCAGGCGCTTGTAGACGCCAAGGGCTGTTTCCTGGTCATCGGGATGGACGATGGCCAGCCATTCGTCCGGGTCCACCGGCCCGCCGCCTGCGGGCTTGCCCAGCCATTCCATCACCAGCCCGCGCCCGGTCAGGCGCGAAGCCTTCACATCGAAATTCCAGCTGCCCGCCAGTCCGGCGCTGACCGCCTCGCCCAGAGCGCGCTCGCGTTCGATAAAGGCCTGATCGAGCCGCTTGCGGTGCTCGAGGCCGGCCACGAAACCCGAATAACGCACGGGCTGGCCGTCTTTCGAATACTCGCTGGCGCCGCCGCGCAGATTGAGCCAGACATACTCGCCCGACTGGGCGCGCACGCGGTACTCCACGTCGGCTAAACCATTTATCATCATCGACCAGGTGGCGCCCGACATCAGGATCCGGTCTGCCGGCGCGACGCGGCTGGCCCATTCATCAATATCAATAGTGAGTTCGGCGCCGGGAAAGCCCAGAAGGGTCAGCACCGGCCCGGTCAGGCGCACATGCCGTGAGGCGAGGTCGAATGTCCACGCGCTGATCTCGTTGGAGACCGGCATGTCGCTGGTATTGGCCAAAGGTCCGGGCATGACCAGCCCCAGCCCGTCGCCTAGAGAGCGCAAGGTCAGGGGCGCAGGCACGTCCTGCACCGGGCGTCCCGCCCATGGACCTTTACCGAAGGCCTGGCGGAAGGCGGGGTTGACCATGATGATCGAGCCCGAATGGTCCATCACAGCCGCCGCATCGGGCAGGGCGGCGAGCACAGCTTCACTGTTCACCGTGAGGCCGGTTTGTGCGGGCTTGTCATCGCTCATGGCGGAACCGGGTCAAGGGGGCGAATCAAATCTTGCCGGAACTATAGCGCGCCGGGCGCCGCGCGTGCTGGCCATCATGGCGCGAGCGGGTATGTTGGGCGCGATTTTCGATTTTGGCTGCACAGGACCGCCGCCTTGACCCAGACGTCCGCCCCCATCTTGCAGGTGTCCGACCTTCACGTGCGCTTTGACACCCCTGACGGCCAGGTAAACGCCGTGCGAGGGGTGAACCTGCAGATCAAGCCGGGCGAGTGTCTCGCCGTGGTGGGCGAATCGGGATCGGGCAAGAGCCAGACCTTTCTGGCCGCCATGGGGCTGCTGGCCTCCAACGGCAAGGCGGAAGGCTCCATCCGCTATGACGGCCAGGAGATCCTCAATCTGTCGCCGCGCAAGCTCAACCGGGTGCGCGGCAAGAAGATGACCATGATCTTCCAGGACCCGCTCACCTCGCTGACCCCGCATATGCGCGTGGGCGACCAGCTCAAGGAAGTTCTGGACGTTCACCTGAAGCTGCGCGGCGAAGAGGCCGAGAAGCGCTGCGTGGAATGGCTGGAGCGCGTGCGCATCCCCGAGGCGCGCCGGCGCCTGTCGCAATTTCCGCACGAGCTGTCCGGCGGCATGCGCCAGCGCGTGATGATCGCCATGGCCATGCTGTGCGGGCCGGATCTTCTGATCGCCGACGAGCCCACCACCGCACTGGACGTCACCGTCCAGGCCCAGGTGCTCGACATCATGGACGAGCTGAAAGCCGAGACCGGCGCGGCCATCGCCCTGATCACCCATGACATGGGCGTGGTGGCGCGCATGGCCGACCGGGTGCAGGTGATGAAGGACGGCGCCTATGTGGAGACCGGCGATGTGCGCACGATCTTCCACAAGCCCCAGCACGATTATACCCGCATGCTGCTGGACGCCATGCCGCGTATCGACCAGCCGGGCAAGCTGACCGGCCGGGCCGTGCGCGGCGATGCCCAGGGCGGCGAGGCCCTGCTGACGGTCGACGATCTCAAGGTCCAGTTTCCGGTCAAGGTGGGCGGCGGGCTGTTTCCCAAAACCCAGCCCCTGCGCGCAGTGGACGGGGTGAGCTTCACCCTGCAGCCGGGCGAGACCATCGGGATTGTGGGCGAGTCCGGGTGCGGCAAGTCCACGCTGGCGCGCGCCGTGCTGCGCCTGGTGCCGTCAAAGGCCGGCGCGGTCAGCTGGATCGGCAAGGATCTGCTGGCCCTGAAACGCAAGGAGATGCGCAGCGCGCGCGAGGATCTGCAGATCGTGTTCCAGGACCCGCTCGCCTCGCTCAATCCGCGCATGACCATCGGCGCCTCCATCGCCGAGCCCATGCTCACCTACCGCCGGACGATGAGCGCGCGCGAGCGCCAGGACGAGGTGCGCGCGATGATGGCCCGGGTCGGGCTCGATCCGGACATGATCAACCGCTATCCCCACGAGCTGTCGGGCGGGCAGAACCAGCGCGTGGGCATCGCCCGGGCCATGATCCTCAAGCCCAAGCTGGTGATCTGCGATGAGGCGGTGAGCGCGCTGGACGTATCCATCCAGGCCCAGATCATTGATCTGCTGATCGGGCTGCAGGCCGATTTCGGCCTGTCCATGATGTTCATCTCCCACGATCTTTCGGTCGTGCGCGAGGTCTCCCACAAGGTGATGGTGCTGTATCTGGGCCGGGTGGTGGAGATGGCCGACCGCGACGCCATCTACGCCGATGCGCGCCACCCCTACACCAAAGCGCTGATCAGCGCAGTGCCCATCCCCGATCCCGATATCGAGAAAACACGCGAGCGCATCAAGCTGACCGGCGATCTGCCCAGCCCGCTCGATACCCGCGCCCAGCTGCGCTTCATGAAGTCCAAGCTGATCGACGATCCCGACGCCGAGCAATACCGCCCGAAACTGATCGAGGTGGCGCCCGGCCACTGGGTGGCCGAGCATGATCCGGTGGAGGCTGTGGCCGAGGTGGAACCGGCCTGAGCCGGGCTCCACTTGTCTCTGTGACCTGAATTTCATTTGCCGGGCCAGGCTTGGCGCCTATCCTTTTGCGCGGGGATTGAACGGCTGTGCGAGGTATCGGATGACGATGATGACCGGACGCGCCCTTCTGGCGCTGGCGCTGGCTTGCGGGCTTTTGGCCCTTTCAGGGTGCGAACGTCACAGCGAGCCTGAAAGCGACTTGCGGGCCGCCTTCGAGGCGGCGGATTTCCCGCATGAGGCCAGCGACATCCCGGCCGATCCCGGCGTGCGCTACGGCGTTCTGGACAATGGCATGCGCTACGCCATCATGGCCAACGCCACCCCGTCAAACACCGCAGCGGTGCGCCTGGTGCTCAATGTGGGCTCCCTGTCCGAGGACGAGGACCAGCGGGGCCTGGCCCATTTCATCGAGCATATGGCCTTCAAGGGCACCACCAACGTGCCCCAGAACGAGATGGTGCGCCTGCTCGAGCGCTATGGCCTGGCCTTCGGGCCGGACACCAATGCCTTCACAGGCCACGATCTGGTCGGCTATCAGCTCAACCTGCCCCAGGCCAGTGAAGAGCTTCTTGGCGTCGCCCTGTTCCTGATGCGCGAGACCGCCTCGGAGCTGTTGTTCCTGGATGAGGAGATCGAATCCGAACGTGGCGTGATCCTGGGCGAGGAGCGCTTTCGCAACACCCCGGTCAACCGCTTCTTCAGCGCCTATTTTCGCTTCCTCTATCCTGACACCCTGGTCCCCGAGCGTGACCCCATCGGCACGGTTGACGTGATCGAGACAGCCCCGCGCGAGGCCTTCGTGCGCTATTACGAGGCGTTTTACCGTCCCGAGCGCGCCATTCTTGTGGTCACCGGGGATTTCGACCCTGACCTGATCGAGGCCAAGATCCGCAACGGCTTCGACATCTCCATACCGGGCCTGGATGTGGAGCGTGTTGAGAGCTTCGAGACCTGGACCCAGCCTGGCGAGCCGGGCGGTGATCCCGAGATTGGCGCGGTGACCCGCGCCAGCGAGCCGCAATTTGGTTTCTTCCACGATCCAGGCGTCGTCACCCTCATCGCCGTGGATATGATCGCGCCGGGTCCGGCGGCGCTGGACACCCGCGCCGCCCGCGAGGAGGCGATGCTGCGCCAGCTGGGCCAGGCTATCGTCCAGCGCCGGCTGCAGGCCCAGATCAATCGTGGCGACGCGCCTCTGGTCCAGGCCAATCTGAGCCATGTCAATCAATTTGGCCTGGCCAACCGGGCCGGCGTGTTCGCCGTGTCCTCGCCCGATCGCTGGCGCGAGGGCGTGGCCATGGTCGAGCAGGAGCTGCGCCGGGCGCTGGAGCATGGCTTCACCCGGTCGGAGCTGGACGAGCAGATGGCCAATACCCGCACGGCCCTGCGCAACGGCGCCGATCAGGCCGGCACGCGCCAGACCACCAGCCTGGCCGATTCCATCTGGTCGGCATGGCTGCGCGGCGCGGTGTTCAATCATCCTGAATTCGCCCGCGACTGGTTCGAGGCGCTTGAGCCCTCCATCACGCCTGGACGCGTCGAAGCGGCCTTCCGCCGCGCGTTCGAGGCCGCGCCGCCCCATGTGATGGTGGCGCTCAATCAGGATCTGGCTGAAGGCGAGGCCGCCGTGCGCGAAGCCTGGCTCGCCTCTACCGCCGAACGGGTCGATCCGCCTGCGGAGACCGATGCGGACGCCTTCGCCTATGACGATTTCGGCCCTGCCGGACAGGTGATCGAGCGCACCGAGCTTGAGGAGTTCGGCGTCACCCAGATGCGCTTCGCCAATGGCGTGCGCCTGAATGTGAAGCCCACCGATTTTGAATCGCGCGTGGTGCGCGTGCGCGTGGATTTCGGCGCCGGCGACATGACCGACCAGCCGGTTCCGGCCGCCGGCTCCATACTGGGCGCGGCGTTTGGCGGCGGCGGGCTGGAGGCCCATGACCGCGATGCGCTCCAGCGCCTGCTGGCCGGACGCTCGGTGAGCTACGGGCTGGGCGTGGGCTCGGAGAGTTTCTTTTTCTCCAACGCCACCACCCCGTCCGATTTCGAGCTGCAGATGCAGGTGCTGGCCGCCTTCATGACCGCGCCGGGCTGGCGCGAGGACGGGCTCAACCAGTTCCGCGCCATCGCAGAGGAAGTGCGCCGCGGCCAGAACGCCCAGGCCGTCCAGGTGGCGATCAATCGCGGCGGCCGCGTGCTGCGCGGCGGCGATCCGCGCTTCGGCTTCCCCACCGCCGAGGAGGTCGCCGGCTTCACCATGGATCATGCCCGCCAGATGCTGGCCCCGGCGCTGGCCGAGGCGCCGGTGGAGATCACCATTGTGGGCGATGTCACCGTGGAGCGGGCCATGGAGGTGACCGCCGCCACGTTTGGCGCCCTGCCTGAGCGCGCCGAAAGCTGGCCGGAGTTTGACCATAACCGTCAGATCTCCTTCCCCGAGCCGGCGCGCGAGCCTGTGGTGCTGCATTTCGACGGGCAGGACTATCAGGGCATGGCCAATGTCTACTTCCCCATCGGCGACGGGTTTGACGCCCGGCGGCGCCGGGCGCTGCAATTGATGGCGGGGATCTTTGACCTGAAGGCCACCGAGCGTTTCCGCGAGCGCGAGGGCGCCACCTATTCGCCCATCGTCCAGGGCCAGCCTTCCACCGTCTATCCCGGCTTCGGCTTTGTGTGGGCCGGTCTTGATGTGGCGGTCAGCGATATCTCGCGCATGTACGAGATCGTCGACGAGATCGCCGGGGTGATGGCGTCAGGCGAGATCACCGAGGACGAGTTGCAGCGCGCCCGCCAGCCCGTGCTGGAGCGCCTGCGCGAACAGCGCGAGCGCAATCCGTTCTGGATCGGCGCCCTGGCGCGCTCCCAGAGTGATCCGGACCGGCTGGAGGATCTGCGCACCGCCGAGGCCCATTACCGCGAGGTGACGGTGGAGGAAATCACGGCGCTGGCGCGCGAGGCTCTGGACCCCGGGCGCGCCTTTCGTATGACCATCCTGCCGCGCAGCCTGGCGCCCCTTCCCGAAGATATTGACGATTGAGGGCGCGGGCCGGGCGGAACGCTCAGACGATCTCGATCACATCGCCCGGGCGCAACAGGGCGAGCAGCGCGATCAGCGCATCGCGCGCCACCGCCACGCAGCCTTCGGTCGGGGCGTAATCGGGGCTGACGCAGTGCAGGAAGATCGCAGAACCAAGGCCCGGGACAGGCGGATCATCATTATGACCCAGCACCACCACGATGTCGTAAAGCCCGTCCTGGCGGGTCATCACCTCGTGGCTGGCCGGCCAGGGCAATCTGACGGGGCGGTTATAGGCCGGATCGGACGGATCATCGCTCCAGCCGTCATCAGCGCCGATTGCGTCCAGCACCAGGGCCGTGTCCGGTCTGGCCAGGCGGTCCTCGCGCCACAGCGCGCGGCGCACCGGCCAGGCGCCCAGCGGGGTCGCGCCATCGCCTTCACGCTTGTCCTCAGCGGCGATCACGCCCGAGCGGCCAATGGCGGCGCGCACGGGGCCGAAGCCGGGACCGGACAGATGGCGGCCAGGCTCATCCGGCCGGGTTTGCGCACATACATAGACGCGCCTGTCCATGAAGGGGCCTCCACCCTATCCGCCAGCAGGGCGCACACTTCACTGTGCGCCCCGGACGCGTCAATGGCCCGGCGCGCCGCCGCCTCCGGCGCAAGGCGCAATCTTCTTGCGCGCGGCGCCGGAACAGGCAAGATTCACGCGTGCGCCGCCTGGGCCCGGGAGACATATCCGCCATGACCCCACGCACAATCCTTCTGGTCGATGATGATGACCTCCTGCGTGAGGCGCTGGCCGAACAGTTCGGTTTTGAAGACGGATTTACCGTCCTCACCGCCCCCGAGGCCCGGCCCGGCATGGAGATCGCCAGAAGCCAGCCGGTCGATCTGATCATTCTGGATGTGGGCCTGCCGGATCTGGACGGGCGCGAGGCGTGCCGCGAGCTGCGCCAGGAGGGCGTGGCCACGCCGATCATCCTTTTGACCGCCCAGTCCGGCGACGAGGACCATATCGAGGGCCTGCGCGCGGGCGCCGATGATTTCCTGGCCAAGCCCATATCCTTCGTGGTGCTGCTGGAGCGCGTCCACACCCAGCTCAAGCGCCACCAGGCCAGCGAGGACGCGGTCCTGCCCCTGGGACCCTACCGTTTCAAGCCGGCCATGAAGCAGCTGCTCACCGCCGACGAGAAGAAAATCCGCCTGACCGAGAAAGAGACCGGGATATTGCGCTATCTCTACCGCGCGGGCGGAAACGCCGTGCCGCGCGAGGAACTGCTCGACCAGGTCTGGGGCTATCACCGCGAGGCCAACACCCACACGCTGGAAACCCATGTCTACCGGCTGCGCCAGAAGATCGAGCCCGACCCCCAGAACGCCCGCCTCCTGATCACCGAAACGGGTGGATACCGGCTGCAGGTTTAGGGGCCAGTCATGAGCAAAAAACCTGAAACCGTTCCGGTGTTCGCCAGCGAGGCTGAAGAGCGCGCGTGGCGGGAGAGCCATGACTCCGCCGATTACGTTGACTGGTCGAAGGCCGAACCCGTGCGCATTGCGAACCTGAAGCCCGGTGCGGCCTCGATCCCGGCCCCACAAAAACGGGCCCTCGGAGCCGATAAAATTGAGCGGTCCTGAGCCAATCCGGTTTCGCAAGGTGCTGGATCGGAGCGCCGTATCACCGCCCGTCTTACCTGACGGGGTGCGCTGCGAAGACTTCACCCCCGCCCGCCACGCATTCAAGGCGCGCCGTTTGCTCAATGATGCGTACCGGAATGGAGGCGGTGCAGTTCGCTCCTATGAAGAATGGTGGCCTGAGCTACACGATGACAGCGAATATGACCCGGCGCTTTGCTTTGTCGTCATGGATGCCAGCGACGGCGAAATTGCAGGCTTCGCCCAGTGCTGGACGTCAGCCTTCGTCAAGGACATCGCCGTTGCTCATCGCTGGCGGCGAAAGGGGCTGGGCGCTGCGCTGATGCAAATGGCGTTCAATGCGTTTGCCGAACGCAAAGCCCCGTTCGTCGACCTCAAGGTTGAAAGCACAAACCCTCATGGCGCATTGCACCTGTATCGGTCCATCGGCATGAACCGGGTTGCCGGGTAAGGGCCGCGCCGCTCTTCTTGAGCCCCTACTGCATCGTCGGGATGACAAACGCCTGATCGCTTACCTCGCCGGAGGGCCAGCGCTGGGTGACGGTCTTGATCTTGGTGAAGAAGCGCACCCCTTCCATGCCGTGCTGGTTGGTGTCGCCGAAGGCCGAGCGCTTCCAGCCGCCGAAGGTGTGATAGGCCACCGGCACCGGGATCGGCACATTGACGCCCACCATGCCCACATTGACCTTGGAGGCGAACTCGCGCGCCGCCAGCCCGTTGCGGGTGAAGATGGCCACGCCATTGCCATAGGGGTGATCGCTGGGCAGGCGGGCGGCCTCTTCCAGGTCTTTCGCGCGCACGATCTGCAGGACGGGGCCGAAAATCTCTTCCTGGTAGGAGCGCATGTCCGCGCGCACCCGGTCAAACAGGCTCGGCCCGATGAAGAAACCGTCCTCATGGCCCTGCAGGGTGAAGCCGCGCCCGTCCACGATCAGCTCTGCGCCTTCGTCCACGCCCATCTGGATATAGCCTTCCACGCGCGCCTTGTGGGCGGCGGAGACCACCGGGCCGTAGACCGCGTCAGGGTCGGTGGAGACGCCCGGCACCAGTTTCTCGATCTCGGGCAGGATTTTGGCGATCAGCGCATCAGCGGTCTTGTCGCCCACCGGTACGGCCACGGGCAGGGCCATGCAGCGCTCGCCCGCCGAACCATAGGCCGAGCCGATCAGGTCGCGCGCCACCTGGTCGAGATCGGCGTCGGGCAGGATGATGGCGTGGTTCTTGGCGCCGCCCATGGCCTGTACCCGCTTGCCGTTCTGCGCGCCGGTCACATAGACGTACTGGGCGATGTCCGACGAGCCCACAAAGCTTACCGCCTTGATGTCGGGATGATGCAGGATGGCGTCCACGGCCTCCTTGTCGCCATGGACCACATTGAGCACGCCGTCAGGCAGGCCCGCCTCGCTCATCAGCTCGGCCAGGCGCACCGGCACGCTGGGGTCTTTTTCGCTGGGCTTGAGGATGAAGGCGTTGCCGCAGGCGATGGCGACGCCGAACATCCACATCGGGATCATGGCGGGGAAGTTGAACGGGGTGATGCCCGCCACCACGCCCAGCGGCTGGCGCATGGAATAGACGTCAATGCCCGGCCCGGCGCCCTCAGTGTACTCGCCCTTGAGAAGATGCGGTATCCCGCAGGCAAACTCGATCACCTCCAGCCCGCGCTGGATATCGCCCTTGGCGTCGGCGACCACCTTGCCGTGCTCGGTGGCCAGCAGGTGAGCCAGATCATCCATGTCGCGCTCGATCAGCTCCTTGAAGCGGAACATGACGCGTGCGCGGCGCTGGGGATTGGTGGCGGCCCAGGCCGGCTGGACGGCCTTGGCGGTTTCGACGGCCCTGGCCAGCTCGGCGGCGCTGGCCAGCGGCACGCGCGCCTGAACCGCGCCGGTATTGGGATCGAACACATCGCCCTGGCGGCCCGAGGCGCCAGAGACGCGCGCGCCGTTGATGTAATGGGGAATGTCGCGCAGACCGGACATGAGGCTTCCTCCTTCGCGTCCTCCGCAAAGCGGGGCGCGTTTATGGCCAAGGGCTGTTATTGCGCGCCGGTTTAGCGCCTGGCCAAGGGCCTTGTCGAGACTGGGGCCGGTTCTAGCGCGCAGACAGCTGCACAGGCGCCCCGTCCGCCGTCTCGCCGCGCCACTGGCGCGTTTCGTCCTGGCGGGCGGTCAGGAGCGCTGTCCCTGCGCCGTCAAACAGCACCAGCTCGCCATCTTCAGAATTGACGCGCCACAAGGCGGCCTCGTCCAGCCCCTCAGGGCAATCGGGAAAGGCCATCACCAGCCCGGACACCGCGTCGGGCGCGATCAGGGAATCCTCCGGCGTGCGCGAAGGCGCGTCCAGCACGATGCGGCAGCGCCGCTCGCCCGCGCTCAGCGTATAGCTGCCCGGCGCAGCGGAGGCCGCGTCGATAGACAACGCAGCAAGGGCGGCGGCAAGGATCATCGGGCGGCTCCAAACATCGCAATAGCCTGCAGACTAGGGCCGGGGCGCGCCTTGTGTCGAGGCGTCAGCGCTGCTGGACGTCCTCTAGCGAAACCTGGTTTACCCGGGCCATCAGCTCTTGCGCGCTCTCCTTGCGCTCGGAATACCGGTCCACGAGATAGGCGGCGCTGTCACGGGTCAGCAGGGTGAACTTCACCAGCTCCTCCATCACGTCCACGATGCGGTCGTAATAGGGCGAGGGGCGCATGCGCCCGTCCGGGCCGAACTCGGCCCAGGCCTTGGCGATGGAGGACTGGTTGGGGATGGTGATCAGGCGCATCCAGCGGCCCAGCACGCGCAGCTGATTGACCGTGTTGAAGCTTTGCGAGCCGCCGCATACCTGCATCACCGCCAGCGTCTTGCCTTGCGTGGGCCGCACCGCGCCCAGCGAAAGTGGAATCCAGTCGATCTGGGATTTCATCACGCCGGTCATGGCGCCATGGCGCTCGGGGCTCGACCACACCATGCCCTCGCACCAGGTCACCAGATCGCGCAGCTCGGCCACCTTGGGATGGTCCGTCCCGGCATCGTCGGGCAAAGGCAGGCCGGACCGGTTGAAAAAGCGCGTCTCAGCGCCCAGCCGTTCGAGAATGCGCGCCGCCTCTTCCGCCGCCAGGCGGCTGTAGGACACTTCTCGCAGCGATCCGTAGAGCAGAAGGATGCGCGGCTTGTGTTCGTTGCGCGCGGGCGGGAAGAGCTGATCGCGATCGGGCGTCTGGAACCTCGCCTCGTCCAGCTGGGGGGTGTCTGCGCTCATCTGAGTCACTCCGCCGGAAACAGA
Organism: Alkalicaulis satelles; assembly: GCF_008630495.1. Classification (GTDB taxonomy): domain Bacteria; phylum Pseudomonadota; class Alphaproteobacteria; order Caulobacterales; family Maricaulaceae; genus Oceanicaulis; species Oceanicaulis satelles. The sequence goes on along the minus strand of NZ_VWOJ01000002.1, from coordinate 150,265 downwards.
TGCCGCGTGCGGTTGGCCAGCGCGACGAGGGACAACATCACCGGCACCTCCACCAGCACGCCCACTACGGTGGCGAGCGCTGCGCCGGAATTGACCCCGAACAGGACGATGGCCACGGCGACGGCCAGCTCGAAGAAGTTCGAGGTGCCGATGAGCGCGCAGGGCGCGGCGATGGCGTGGGGCGTCTTCCACGCCCAGGCGGCGGCGTAGGCGACGGCGAAAATGCCATAGGCCTGGATCAGGAGGGGAACCGCGATCATGGCGATCACCAGCGGGCGATCCAGGATCACATCGCCCTGAAATCCGAACAGCAGCGCCACCGTGGCGATGAGGCCGATGACCGAGGCCGGTTTGACCCGGCCGGTGAAGCCCGCCACCCGCGCCTCGCCCGACGCCCGCTCGCGCCCGCGCGTCAGCCAGAGCCGTGTGGCGACGCCCGCGATCAGCGGGATCACCACATAGAGCAGCACTGACAAGAGCAGCGTGTCCCAGGGCACGGTGATGTCGGTCACGCCCAGAAGGATCGCCACGATGGGGGCGAAGGCGAACACCATGATCACGTCATTGGCCGCCACCTGGACCAGTGTGTAGTTGGGGTCACCCTTGGTCAGCTGGGACCAGACGAACACCATGGCGGTGCACGGCGCCGCGCCCAGAATGATCAGCCCTGCGATGTATTGCACAGCATCCTCGGGCTCGATGAAGGGCGCGAAGACGAATTCGAAGAACACCACCGCCAGGGCCGCCATGGTGAAGGGCTTGATCAGCCAGTTCACAATGAGGGTGATGATCAGGCCCTTGGGCTTTTCGTGGACACGGGCGAGGCTGGTGAAGTCCACGCTGATCATCATGGGATAGACCATGGCCCAGATCAGCACCGCCACGGGCAGGTTGACCGAGGCGTATTCCATCGCCGCCAGCGCCGCGAAGGCGTCAGGGAGGATCGCGCCGAGCCCGACGCCAGCGCCAATCGCCAGCGCCACCCAGAGCGAGAGCCATTTTTCAAACAGGCCGATGTCCGCGGCGGGTTTGTCTTTCGAGACATCGATCATGAGCACGCCTCGTGTGCGGCTTTGAGGGCGGCGGTCAGCGCCTTGGGGTCTTCCGATCCCGCGCCCGAGGCCAGCACATGGCGGATGCGCGCGGCCAGCGCCGCATACGTCGTCTCGAACGCGGCGCGGCAAGCGTCGGGATCATCGATATAGGTCGGGTCTGGCAGGCCCCAGTGGGCGCGGGCGGGCGCGCCGGGCCAGACCGGGCAGGGCTCATTGGCCGCCGAATCGCACACCGTGATGACCGCATCCATCACCGGCGCGCCGGGCGCCTCGAACTCATCCCAGCGCTTGGAGCGAAAGCCTGAGACGTCATGGCCATGGCGATTGAGCGTGGCGAGCGCTTCAGGATGCGGCTCGCCCTTGGGGCTGGAGCCGGCGGAAAACGCCCGCACCCGGCCCTCGCCCAGCGCATTGAACAGCGCCTCGCCCAATATGGAGCGCGCCGAATTGCCGGTGCATAAAATGAGGATGTTCATGATCGCCCCGTCCGGAGTCCAGCCCGCCTTCGCGCGGTGGTGAGTGTGTGATAGGCTCACCATTCAAACATTTCAAGAAGTATTGAAATGAGAAAATGGCCATGACCGCTGCGGTATCAATCACGACTGATGCGCTCACCGCCGAGGCGGCAGGGCGGCTGGCTGCGCTGGCGCACGAGACCCGGCTGACGGTGTTCCGCGCCCTGATGCGCGCGGGGCCGGATGGGCTGGCGGCGGGCGCGCTGGCGCAGGCCGCCGGGGTGAGCGCGTCCAATCTCTCGGCCCATCTCTCGGTGCTGCTGAACGCCGGGCTGGTCAGCGTGCGCCGGGATGGCCGCCAGCGCATCTATGCGCCGGACTTCGCCCATGTGCGCGAGCTTCTGGGCTTTCTGGTCAATGAGTGCTGCCAGGGCGCGCCGGAGGTGTGCGGCGGCCTGATCCGGTGCTGAGCGCACGCGGGCGTGATTGACCCTGTCGCCGGGCTGTCATAGGGGCAGGGTAGAGGCTTGATCCCGACCCGCCGCAAGGAAACGCTCCGATGCTCGACCGCCTGCGCCCGCTCGCCCTGTTCGCCGCGCCGTTTGCTGCGCTTGTTCTGGCCTCCTGCGCCGCCACCACCCAGACCGGCGCCAGCGCGCGCACTGCATCAGCTGATGACGAAACGCTGGTGGTGCTGTTCGCCGTGGACGGGCTGCGCTGGGATTCGCTGGAGCTTTATGACGTGCCCAACATGCGCGCCCTGGCCGCGCGCGGCATGCAGGCCGAGCACCTGATCCCGGTCACGCCGACCTCCACGTTTGTGCAGTTCTACTCCATGGCCACCGGCCTGCATCCGGAAGATCACGGCATCATCAACAACAATACGTGGGACCGCGAGCTCGAAGAGCGCTTCACCAACCCGCAGAGCATGCGCGATGCGCGCTGGTGGCATGGCGAGCCGTTCTGGATCACCGCCGAGCGCCAGGGCGTGCGCACCGCCATCCAGTTCTGGCTGGGTTCGGAGAACCAGTTTGACGGCGACCGGCCGACGCGCTGGTTCCCCTATCACCACACCATGCCCTATGAGGACCGTCCGGCGGCGGCCATGACCTGGCTGGACGGCCCCACCGAGCTGCGCCCGCGCCTGATTGCGCTGTATTTCGACGAACCGGACAGCTCAGGGCACCGCTACGGCCCGGATTCGGACGGTTATGGCGCGGCGATTGCGCGCGTGGATGCGATCCTGGGCCAGATGATCGACGAGCTGGACGCGCGCGGCCTTCTGGAGCGCACCGATTTCATCTTCCTGTCCGATCACGGCATGGCTGAGATCAGCAATGAGCGGGTCATCACCATCGACGATCATTTTGACATCGACAGCGTGTTCATCCCCGAAGTGCACGGGCGCTGGGGCAATTCCTATCAGCCCTACATGAATCTCTACGCCGATGATCCGGCAGCCGCCGAAGCGGCCTATCAGGCCATGAAGGATCTGCACCCTAATTTGCGTGTCTGGCGGCGCGGCGAGATGCCGGACCATATCCGCATCGATCACCCGACCCGCGGGCCGGATGTGTTCATCATGGCCGACGCCGGCTGGATGCTGACCTCGGGTCGGTTGCCGGAGCCGACCCGCGCCCTGACCATGCGCGGCACCCACGGCTATGACGCCAATGACCCGTCCATGCACACCGTGCTGATCGGCGCCGGTCCGTCTTTCCCGGCGGGCGAGCGCACCGGGCCGGTGCGTCATCTGGACATGTATGCGCTGGTGACCTGCCTGCTGGGCGTGACGCCTGTGGAGACTGAGGGTGACGCCGATGCGGTCGCGCGCCTGACCGGCGGGCGCTGCCCGGCGAACTAGCCGGAAAAGGGGTCGGGGGCGGGTCAGCCTTGCAGCAGCCTTGCCCCCGGACCTTCTTTGGCGAGCGCGTCGCCGGGATTGCGCAAGGGGCAGTCGCTCAGGGACAGGCAGCCGCAGCCGATACAGCCGTCCAGCTGGTCTTTCAGATGCGTCAGGCTGGCGATGCGGGCTTCCAGCTGGGCTTTCCAGCCTTCAGAGAGTTTCGCCCAGTCAGCTGCAGTGGGCGTGCGCCGGGCGGGCAGGGCGTCGAGCGCTTGGCGAATCTCGGCCAGCGGCACGCCGGCGCGCTGGGCCACACGGATCACCGCCACACGGCGCAGCACGTCGCGGCCAAAGCGGCGCTGGTTTCCCCCTGTGCGCGTGCTGGCGATCAGCCCCTTCGTTTCGTAAAAATGCAGTGTGGAGACGCTCACCCCGGCCCGGGCCGCCAGATCGCCTACGCTCAGGCTGTGCAGTTTCTTGCAAGATTGCGCCTTCGACATGCATTTCACCTTTGACCTCAATATAGGTTGAGGTTCTAGACCGGTCCTGGTCATGCCGGCAAGCCCGCGCCCCGGCGTCTTGAAATCGAGAGTTTGATGTTCCGTTTTTTCGAAACCCGCGTTGATCCTTTCCCCGCAACCGAGCCGGAAGCGCCGCCCAGAAGCCTTCTCGGATTTGTGATTCACTACACGCGGCCGGTCTGGCCATGGCTGGTCACGCTGTCGGCGCTGACCGCGATCCTGTCGATCTTCGAGGTCGTATTCCTTGGCTTTCTCGGCACGCTGGTGGACTGGCTGGCGGCGGCGGACCGCGAGACCCTGTTTGAAGAACACGGGGCCGGGCTCATCGCCATGGCGGCCTTCGTGCTGATCGGATTTCCGGTGCTGGTGCTGTTCAATTCGCTGATCACGCACCAGACGATATTCGGCAATTTCCCGATGCTCGCGCGCTGGCTGACCCACCGCTACATCCTCGGCCAGTCGATGAGCTTCTTCCAGGACGAGTTCGCCGGCCGGGTCAGCCAGAAGGTGATGCAGACCGCGCTGGCCATCCGGGAAACCGTGATGAAGGTGCTCGATATCTTCGTCTATGTGGTCGTCTATTTCATCGGCGCGCTGGTGCTGGTGGGCGGGGCCGAGCCCTTCCTGATGGTCCCGCTGGTCGCGTGGCTGGCGGCCTATATCTGGCTTCTGGTCCACTTCATTCCGCGTCTGCGCGACATCTCCATGAAGCAGGCCGACGCCCGCGCGGAGATGACCGGGCGTGTCGTTGACAGCTACACCAACATCCAGACCATCAAGCTGTTCGCCCATGCCCGCCGCGAGGAAGCCTATGCGCGCGATGCGATGAGCGGTTTCATGGGTACGGTGCACAAGCAGATGCGGCTGGTGACCGGGCTCTACACGCTTTTGCAGACGCTCAATGCGGCGCTGCTGGTAGCGGTGACGGCCGCTGTCATCGTGGCCTGGCAGATGGGTTTGGTGGGTCTGGGCGTGGTCGCCGTCGCGGTCGCTATCGTCATGCGCATCCGGGCGATGTCGGACTGGATATTGTGGGAGACGGCCGGCCTGTTCGAAGCGGTCGGCACGATACAAGACGGCATCAACACCATCGCGCAGGAACAGGCCATCCAGGATGCGCCCGGCGCCAAGCCGCTGGAAGTGACGCAAGGCGCGATCCGGTTTGAAAGCATTTCCTTCCATTACGGCAAGGAGGCCGGTGTGATCGACGGGCTCAACCTTGATATCGCACCGGGCGAGAAGGTGGGGCTGGTCGGGCGGTCCGGCGTGGGCAAGTCCACCCTGGTCAATCTGCTTTTGCGCTTTTACGAGCTGGAAGGCGGACGCATCACGATTGACGGGCAGGATATCTCGCAGGTCACGCAAGACTCGCTGCGCCGCCAGATCGGCATGGTGACGCAGGACACCTCCCTGCTGCACCGCTCGATCCGGGATAATATCGCCTATGGCTCGGCCGATGCCGGCGACGCAGCCGTCATGGAGGCGGCCCGCCGGGCGCAAGCGGACGCCTTCATCCCGGACTTGTCCGATATCGATGGCCGCATGGGCTATGACGCCCATGTGGGCGAGCGGGGGGTGAAGCTGTCCGGCGGCCAGCGCCAGCGCATCGCTATCGCGCGCATATTGTTGAAGAACGCGCCGATCCTGGTGCTGGACGAAGCCACCTCAGCCCTTGATTCTGAAATCGAGGCCGCCATCCAGGACCAGCTCTACCAGCTGATGGAGGGCAAGACCGTGATCGCCATCGCGCACCGGCTGTCCACCATCGCCATGCTCGACCGGCTGGTGGTGATGGAGAAGGGCCGGGTCATCGAGCAGGGCGCCCATGACGCCCTGCTGGCGAAGGATGGCGTCTACGCACAGCTGTGGAAGCGCCAGTCAGGCGGGTTCCTGAATGTGGATGCGCCTGATCTGGCTGTCCCGGCGCAGTAGCGGCCGGGCTCCGGGATTCCCGGCCCGGCCGCACAGGCCGGGCCCCTAGTTCGCCACGACGATCACGGCATGAAGCGGGGCGCGGGCGAAGCGGATCGTTTGCGCCCCGCGCAGCTCACGGGCGCCGGGATCGAGCTGGATCACGTTTTCAAACACGCTGGTGAGCTCCAGCTCGCGGCCATCGGCAAACACCGCGAAGGCGTCCGGCGCCGGGCCTTCGAACGTGAAATCGATCCGGCGCGGGCGCGGCGCGATCAGGGCGCGCAGCCCCAGCTGGCGGCGCAGCGCGGCGCGCGACTGGGCGAGGGCGGCCTGCAGTTCTTCAAGGGCGTACACACGCGCCGGCGCGGCGCTCAGTGCAAACTGAACCTCGGCGCGCACCGCGCCTTGCGGGGCGTCAGTGGCGAGCCTCAAACCCGCCGCCAGGCGGTCCGGGTCGGGCGGCGTCACCACGCCTTCAGGTCCAGGCGTGATCTCCACCCAGTCCTCGCCCTCCAGCGCGGTCCAGAAGCGCCAGTCCTCGCCGCCGGGGCCCGTACCGCCCAGGCCATAGCGCAGGGTGAAGGCGTTGCGTTCCTCTTCGGGCAGGGCGTTGTACTGGCTCCAGAACGCAAACACGCGCTCGGCCGGCACGATGCGCGCATCGGGAACCGGCGTCCCGGCCAGCGCCAGCGCCATGGCCAGCGCGGCGATCATTCTTCGCTGACGGGCTTGCGGAACAGCAGCGTCATGCGGTCCGATTCCCCGATCTCTTCGAACGGCGCGCGGTCAAAGCTGGGATCATGGGGCTCGCCCAGCGGCGAGGTGCGCCCCACCGGCGGCAGGGTCCAGACCCCGAAAGGGTGGTCGGCGGTGTCGGCCGGGTTGGCGTTGATCTCGCTGGCGCCCGCCAGTTCGAACCCGGCTTCAGCGGCCAGCGCCACCACATAGTCTTCCTGCACATAGCCTGACGCCGCGCGCGGGTCCTGCACCCGGTTGGCGGGCAGGCGGTGCTCGACCACGCCCAGTATGCCGCCGGGCTTCAGCGCTTCGAAAAAGCTCTCGAAGGCGGTTTCAGAGAAGCCGCCGGCCATCCAGTTATGCACATTGCGGAAGGTCAGGATGGCGTCCGCCGAGCCCGGCTCCAGCCCCTCAAATCCTTCAGGTCCGAATCCGGCCAGGGTCAGCTCGCCAAAGGCGGGGTGGTCAAAGCGCGCCGCAAAGCGCTCGCGCAGGGCGGTGGCGCGGGCATTGTCCGGCCCTACCGGCGGCCAGGCGGCGATATAACGCCCGCCATGAGCGTGGATCCAGGGCGCCAGGATGTCGGCATACCAGCCCCCGCCCGGCCAGATTTCGACAATGGTCGTGGACGGATCGATGGTGAAAAATTCCAGCGTATCGACCGGGTTGCGCGCACCATCGCGCGCGCGCGCCGCTGCATCGCGCCAGGGCGCGGCGGTGACATCGCCCAGACGGGTGAAGTCCAGGGCCTCGGCCGGCTCGCTGCCCGCAGGCGCCTCATCCATGGCGGCGGGCGCTTCGCCATTGGCGCCGGGGTCAGTCTCCGGCGCATCGCCATTATCGCCGCCTCCGCAAGCGGTCAGCCACAGGGCGGCGCTCAGCGCCAGAAGCTGCAAAGGGCGAAGGCGGGGCATGGCGGCTCTCCGGTTGGCTGTGGACAGCCAAAGTCATGGCCAATAGAGCCCCGCCGGGCAAGCCCGGCCGGGCGCCTCTTGCGCACACGAAAATCGATTCCCACATCGGTTTTGCCAGGCCGCCTTACGGGGTCTGGCGAAAGACGGCGCCTGAGGCCGGGGCTGCGCGATGCGGGCCGGACATCAGGCGCAAAAGCAACTGCAAACAGCGCTTCCCGGCAAGCCGGGGATCGCGTGATCGCTTCGAAGGAGGATCATATGCGTACTGTGGACTTCACCCCGCTCTACCGGACCATTGTCGGGTTCGACCGGCTGGCCGACATGATCGACACCGCCGCCAAGCAGGAAACCGGCGTGGCCTATCCGCCCTACAATATTGAGCAGGTGGGCGAGCACGAATACATCATCGAACTGGCCGTGGCCGGCTTCTCCGAGAGCGATATCGATGTCGAGATCCAGGAGAATGTGCTGAGCGTGGCCGGCAAGCGCGGCGCCGGCGAGGCGCAGGATTCCCGCAATTTCCTGCATCGCGGCATCGCCGAGCGCTCGTTCGAGCGCCGCTTCCACCTGGCTGATCATATCCAGGTTCGTGAAGCGCGCCTTGAGAACGGGCTTCTGACCATCCGCCTCGAGCGCGAAGTGCCCGAGGCCATGAAGCCGCGCCGCATCGCCATCAATGGCAAGACCGGCGCGAAACTGCTCACCGGAGGCCGGAAGGCGTCCGCCGCCTGAGGCTTCGGTGAGATACGGACCGGTCGGGCGCGCGTTCCCCTCCCCCCGCAAGACCGCGCCTGGCCGGGGCCGTTCCTGACCGATCCGTTCATCCTGACCGTTCAGACTGACCGTTCAGACTGACCCGGCGCGCTTGTCCCCTGGCGCGCCGGGTTTTCTGTGTTGAGGCCTGTCAGCTCTTGGGATGGGTGTCGCGCCATTGCTCCATGGACTGGGAGATGGCGAAGGTCTCGCGGTATTTCGGACTGCCCGCCGGACGGGGCGCGCGGTCGCGGGTCAGCTCCATGATCTCGGCGAGCTTGTTATGGGCCGCGCCGGGCTGGCCCGCGCCGATATAGGCGTGCAGCTCCACCAGCGCGCTGGACAGCGGATCATGGGCGCGGATGACGAAATAGGGCTCGTCCTCGGCCAGATCGGGATAGCAGTCATATTGGGACGGATTGGCTTTGGAGCCGAGAGGGGCGGCCATGGCGTGAAGTCTCCCTGTCTGGTGTGTTCGCCGGACAGTCTAACCGGCTTGCACGCCGCGCGAAGCCCGCTTTCTCAGGCCCGGTGTTCCAGCGCTTCAGCGAGATCGTCCCAGAGATCGTCCACATGCTCCAGCCCCACCGACAGGCGCACCAGTCCGTCGCCCACGCCTGCTTGCGCGCGCGCCTCGGGGCTCATGGCCGCATGGGTCATCAGGGCGGGGATGGCCACCAGCGATTCGGTTCCGCCCAGCGACTGGGCGAGGGTGAAGAGCGACAGGCGCTGCGTCAGCTGATGGGCGGCCTTCACTCCAGTTGAGAGCTCAAAGCTCAGGAGCGGGCCGAACCCGTCCTGCTGGCGTGCGGCGATGGCGTGGCCGGGATGGCCCTTGAGGCCGGGATAATCCACCCGCGCCACACCCCTGTGGGCGTTGAGGCGCGAAGCCAGCTCCAGAGCGGCCTCTGACTGCACCCGCGCACGTACTGGCAAGGTGCGCAAGCCTCTCAGGGCGAGGAAGGCGTCAAACGCCGCCCCGCCCGTGCCAGCGGCGTTGGCCCACCAGGACAGGCGTTCGGCAAGCTCCGCCTCGCGCACGCACACAACCCCGCCCACCATGTCCGAATGGCCGTTGATCAGCTTGGTCAGGGAGGCCAGCGCGATGTCCGCGCCCAGCTCCAGCGGGCGCTGAAGGGCGGGCGAGAGCACGGTATTGTCGACCACGCTCACTGCGCCCGCCTTGCGGGCCAGCGCGCAGGCCGCTTCCAGGTCCGTGATGCGCAGGCGCGGATTGGACGGGGTCTCGAAAAACGCCAGCGCCGCGCCCGGCTTGAGAGCCTCTGACAAGGCCTCAGGATCGGTGCAGTCGGCATAGACCAGATCAAAGCCGCGCTGGCGCGCGCGGGCGTCAAACAGCCGGCGCGTGCCGCCATAGCAGTCATGGGCGCATACGATACGCGCGCCAATGGGCAAATCATTGAGCACCAGATCGATGGCGGCCATGCCCGAGGCGGTGACCACCGCCCCCGACGCGCCATCCAGATCGGCCAGGGTGCGCGCCAGCAGGTCGCGGCCGGGATGGGCGGTGCGGGCGTAATCAAACGGGCCGGGCGCAGCCGGGTCATCGCGGCGGTATGCCGCTGACAGGCTGACCGGGGCCACCACCGCGCCATGGGCGGGGTCGGCATTGATGCCGGCGCGCGCTGCGCGGGTGCTGAACCGGGTCATGCGTCGCCCCGCAGGAAGGCGTTGACCGCTTCGGTTTCTTTCAGGAAGCCGTCATGGCCGTAAAGGCTGTCGATCCGGGTGATGCTGGCGCGGGGCATGCGCGCGGCGGCGGCCTCCACGTCCTCCGGCGGGACCAGCCGGTCGGAATTGATCGCCAGGAAGCGCACGGGGACGGCTATCGCCTCCACCGCAATATCCACCGCATCCATGGACTGGGACAGGACCAGAAAGCGCTCGGGCCGGGTCTCGCGCGCCCAGGCGCCGCCGCGCGCGGCCAGATAGGATTGCACGGCTTCAGGCCCGTCAAAGCGCGCGGCGAACTCTTCAGGCGTGCGGTAAGTGGTCATGGCCAGGCGCCGGGCGAGATCGAGCGCTTCGGCGCCCCGTCCGGTCTCCAGCCCCAGATGCACGATCTCGCGCTGGATCGCACGCCAGGCCGTGGCCATGGGATGGGGGCGGGCGGCGGCGCACAATATGTCGGCGCGGATGACGCGTTCAGGCGCAGCGGCGGCGATGGCCAGCGCCGTCATGCCGCCATAGCTGGCGCCGACCAGGGTGAAGCGGTCCAGTCCCGCCGCATCAGCCAGCGCCAGCGCGGCGTCGGCCTGGTCCTCCACACTGGGGAAGGGCCGGGCGGCCTCGCCCAGAAAATCCAGGCTCAGAAAGCGGCCCGTGCGCGGATTGAGCGCGCCGCCCGGTCCGGCGACGCCCGGCCACCAGCCCGGCCCGTCCGCATCGTCCAGCAGTCTGCGCCCGGCCGAAATCCCGCCCAGCACGATGGCGGCCGGTCCCTCGGCTGCGCCCGCCAGCCGGCCCGTGGCCTCATACCAGCCGCCGCTGCGCGCGCCATAGCCGCAGACCAGATCCTCCACCGGCCAGGGGGCGAGGGGGGGCTTCAGGACGGCGGCGCTCATGAACAGTGGGCCTCGATCAGACGGTTGAGATCGCCAATGATGCTGGCCGCGGTGGGCGCACGGCCCGCGCCCTTGCCCGCCACGATCACCTGGGCGCCGCGCTCAGGGCTCAGGACCACGCAATTGCCTTCTGCGCGCGTGCGCGCCAGTGCGTCGGTTTCGGCCAGCGCCTCAAGGCGAACCTGCGCTGTGACGCGCGCCCCGGACCGCTCCAGCAGCCCAACCTGGCGCAGGCGCCGGGACTGGCGGCGCGCCGCTGCGGCTGCGCCTGCGGGCAGCTCGCGGATGGATTCGCGTTTGATGGCCGCCGGGTCGAGATCCGCGCCCCAGGCCTCGCGGGCGATGAGGGCCAGCTTGTTGGCCGCGTCCAGACCGTCCAGATCGGCGCTCGGGTCGGCCTCGGCGAAACCCGCCGCCTGGGCGCCGGCGATGGCCGCTTCCAGGCTGTCGCCCTCCCACAGACGGTCGAGCACGTAATTGGACGTGCCGTTGAGCACGCCGCGCACACGCGCCACGCCCGCCCCGGATGCGGCCAGACGCGCCACGGTCTCCAGCACCGGCGCCCCGCCGCCAACAGCGGCCGAGTATGCAAAGGCCCGCCCCTGCGCCCGCGCCGCGCGGATCAGGTCGGGCCGGCGCGCGGCCACGTCCTTGTTGGCGCTGACGATATGGCAGCCGGCCCCGGCGGCCCTGGCGAGCAGGGCTTCAGCTTCATCTCCGCCGGGCAGGGCTTCGATCACCAGCTCCGGCGCCGTCTCAAACAGGGCGTCTGCATTGGTGAAGACCGGGGCGGGAAAAGCGCCGGCGGGCCGGGGGGTGCGCGCCAGAATGCCTGTCAGCACGAGCGGGCGGGGCAGGCGTTCAATCACCCCGCCGCCCACAACGCCGCAGCCCAGAACCACCGTGCGCAGGGGGCGCAGGACCCGTCGGGCCGCAAGGCGCGCCTCCAGGGAGGCTTCTGGTTGGGTGAGGGCTTTGAGGGGGGCGGTCATGGCGGTCTCCTGGTCGGGCGTGGGGCTTGCGCACGCAGGGAACAGGGACGGCGTCCAGACTTATGCGATCAGACCTCATTGCGCCCGAGGGCGCTGTTCATCCAATCGCTTCGCTTTAGCCGCATTTGTTCCGCGCCCGCAAGCTGAAGCTCAAATCGGCGCGCGATGAGATATAAAGATATGTTTATATCGTGTCCAGCAGAAAAGTGCGGCTCAGGCGTCTTCCAGCAAAAGCAGGGGGATGGCCGCGGGGGCGAAGGTCACTGACAGGCGCGTGCCTGCGTATTGGGGCTCACCGTCCAGCATCACCGGGATGGGGCGGCGCGACCAGATCCTGAGCGCCCGGGCCTGACCGGCATGGACATGTCCGCCGATCTCCCGTGTTGATTCCACGAAGGTTTCCAGGGTCGCACCCCACAGATCAAGCGGGCTGGTAAGATTGACCGCCACCAGCGACAACGCGCCTGCGCGCGGCTCCACCGCCGCCATCAGCCCGCTGGCTTGGCGCAGGCGCACCGCGCCGCCGCCATCGGCCCGGAAGCGCAGGCGCGGGCCAAACAAATGCACCATGCCGGCCACGGCCCGGCTCATCGCATCGCGCAGCCGGTGGGGGCGGCGCGGATCACGGATCGCCTCACGCGCCCTTGCAAACGTTGTGGGAAAGCCGGCCGCTGCTGCGATCAGGAAAACCGAAGCGTCCATCAGCCCGGCGTCCAGCCGGCCCGGCTTCGCGTCCGCCAACCCGGCCAGGATCGCCTCGGCGCCCGCCTGGCCATAGATCCGTTTGGGCAGGAGATTGGCGGTGCCCAGAGGCAGCGGGACCAGGAACGGGCCGTCATCGCCCGCGCCGCAATCATGGAGCGCCTGGGCGCCGGCCCGCGCCGTGCCGTCCCCGCCCAGCGTGACGATCACATTGGCGCCGGCCTCGATCGCCTTGCGGGCGGCGGCGAGGGGATCGTCATCTTCGAACACGCCCATGAGCTCCAGCGCGCAGGCGTCTTTCAGGGCGGCCAGGCGGGCCGCGCCATCCGGACCGCTGAACTTGCGCGGATTGGCGATGAAGGCGGCGCGCTTCATGGGAGCGTGAGCGGAGCGTCAGGGATCATGGCGCCAAGCGTCCCATTGAACCGGGCAGCGGCGCAAGCCTCAGATCAGGAACCAGGCGCCGGCAAAGGTCGCAGATAGAAGGACCAGCGAGGCCAGCGCGCACAAAACGATGGGCCGCCAGCCCGCGCGCAGAATGCCGCGCGGATCAATGGCGAGGCCGAGTCCCGCCAGCGCGGCGCAGAATAACAGCGCGGCGAGCTGGGCGCTGGCGCTGGTCAGTCCGTCCGGCAAGGGCGCCTGCCAGGCGATCAGGGCGGCGATCACAAATCCGGTGACGAACCAAGGCGGGACAAGGCGCGCCAGCCCCTGCTTGCCATTGGCGCCGCCGGGCGCCAGCAGCATAAGCACGGGCGCCAGCATGGCCACGCGCACCAGCTTGGCGCCCACGCCCGGCGCGCTGGCCTCTTCATCCAGTGCGGCGGCGGCGCCGGTGGCGTGGGCCAGCTCGTGCAGGGAAGCGCCCGCCCAGATGCCGGCGCTGACCGGCGCCATGCCCAGCTTGTGGGCGATCACCGGGATCAGCACCATGGCGATGCCGCCGATCAGGGTGATGGCCGCCAGGGTGGTGGTCACGGCCTCCTGGCGCGCCTTGAGGGCTGCGCCTGCGGCCAGCGCCGCCGAGGCGCCGCAGATGGAAATCCCCGCCGCCATAACCCTGGCCATGTCCCGGTCCACGCCCATCACACGCGCCAGCGCCAGCGTGGCGGCGAAGCCCACGGCCACGGCCGCGATGGCGAGCCCGGCGCCGCTCCAGCCCAGCGCCGCCAGCTCCTCGCCGCCCAGGCGCAAGCCCAGCAGCACCACGGCGGCTTTCAGTATGGGACCATAGGCGGCGCTCAGGCCCGGCATGGCGATCGCTGGCGCGCCGCCCATCATGAGCCGCAAGGCAATGCCCGCTATCAGCGCCATGGCCGGCGCGCCCAGCCAGGCCGGCGTATAGCGTGACGCAAGCACAGCCGCGCCAGCCAGCGCCAGCGCGATCAAAAGTCCAGGCAGGAGAGCGGCGAGGGCGGCGGGCCGCCAGGAGGAGGTCAAGGCCGTGTCGTCTTTCAGGGCGCCGCCGGGCCCAGCGGGCGGACTCACGCCTGTCCAGGCTGGCGGGTGGGGGCGGAAGCGGTTGAAGCCCCGGCAGACTGGCGCCGGTCGCGATGGGTGACCATGCGCTGATGCAGGCCCTCAATGCATCGTGATCCGGTTTTCACGAACAGGAAGGGCAGGAGCCCATGGATCAGGCAGGCGAGGCCTGCGCCGATCATGGCGAATCCGAATGAGGACGCCTGAGCCAGATGCTCGCCATAGCTCTCCCCCACCGAGGCGGGATGCTCTGTGAAGGCGCGCTTGATCATGCCGGTTTCCCCACGTGAAAATCAACGCTGGGAATCATGCCCCAATCCGGCTAGAAATTTCACCTAAAGTCATGCGCATAAGCGTCAGAACTTGGAATATTATTCTCAAGATGGCTCACAAACTGGATTCTATCGACCGCAAGATCATACACTGGCTGCAGCGTGACGCCGACATGCCGGTGGCCGAGCTGGCCGAGCGGGTGGGCCTGTCTCAGACGCCCTGCTGGCGCCGGGTCAAGCGGCTGACCGAGGCGGGTGTGATCCGGGGCAAGGTGGCGCTGGCCGATCCGCGCGCCTTGGGACTGAAGCTGATCGCCTTCATCGCGGTGAAGACCAACCAGCACAATGAGCGCTGGCTGGAGCGCTTTGCGCGCGGCGTGTCGGAGATGGATCACGTGCTGGAGTTTCACCGCATGAGCGGGGAGACCGATTATCTCATCAAGGTCGCTGCGCGCGACATGGAGCACTTTGACGCGATCTATAAGGAGCTGATCCAGATCGCCGATCTCAATGACGTCTCCAGCCATTTCTCCATGGAGACCATCAAGACCAGCACCGCCTTTCCGGTGCTGGACGGCGCCTAGGTCTTAATCGAGCGCCTTGACGATGGATTCGCTCATCTTCTTGGCGTCGCCAAGCAGCATCATGGTGTTGTCGCGGAAGAAGAGCGGGTTTTCGATGCCGGCATAGCCCGAGCCCATGGAGCGCTTGACGAACATCACCGTGCGCGCCTTCCACACCTGCAGCACCGGCATGCCGTAAATGGGGCTGGAGGGATCTTCCTCGGCGGCCGGGTTGGTCACGTCATTGGCGCCGATGACAAAGGCCACGTCCGCGGTGGAGAACTCGGCATTGATGTCTTCCAGCTCGAACACCTCGTCATAGGGCACCTGGGCTTCAGCCAGCAGCACGTTCATATGGCCGGGCATGCGGCCCGCCACCGGGTGGATGGCGTATGACACGTCCACGCCCTCTTCTTTAAGGGTGTCGGCCATCTCTTTGAGCGCATGCTGGGCCTGGGCCACAGCCATGCCGTAACCGGGCACGATGATGACCTTGCCTGCATTCTTCATGATGAAGGCCGCATCGTCCGCCGAGCCCAACTTGACGGCCCGGTCCACGCCAGCGTCAGCGCCGGCCGCCGAAGTGTCGGCCCCGAACCCGCCCAGGATCACCGAGATGAAGGAGCGGTTCATGCCCTTGCACATGATGTAGGACAGGATCGCGCCCGACGAGCCCACCAGCGCGCCGGTGATCAGAAGGGCGGTGTTCTCCAGCGTGAAGCCCAGCGCGGCGGCCGCCCATCCCGAATAGGAATTGAGCATCGAGACCACCACCGGCATGTCGGCGCCGCCAATGGGGATGATCAGGAGCACCCCCAGAACCAGCGCGATGATGGTGATGATCCAGAAGGCGGTCTTGGCCTGGCCGCCCGAGGCGGTGAGGAAGACGATGAATATGGCCGCCGCGATCCCCAGGCCCAGATTGAGCCAGTGCTGGCCCTTGAACACGATGGGCGCGCCGCTCATCACGCCTTGCAGCTTCATGAAGGCGATGACCGAGCCGGAGAAGGTGATGGCGCCGATGGCCGTGCCCAGAGACAGCTCCACCAGGGACAGGGCCTTGAGCCCGCCGCCCGGCGCGGCGATGCCGAAGGCTTCGGGTTCATAGAGCGCGGCGGCGGCGACCAGTACGGCGGTCAGACCCACCAGTGAGTGGAAACCGGCCACCAGCTGGGGCATGGCCGTCATGGCGATGCGCCGGGCGATCAACGCGCCAATGCCCCCGCCAATGGCCACTGCGCCAATGATCAGGAGAATGCCCATGCCTGTGAGATCCACCACCAGCAGGGTGGTGGTCACGGCCACAGCCATGCCGGCCATGCCGAAATAATTGCCTTGCCGCGAGGTTTCCGGGCTCGACAGGCCGCGCAGGGCCAGGATGAACAATATGCCGGATACCAGATACAGAAGGGCGGCGAGATCAGCGGACATGGCGGAAGTCTTTCACCGGGAGCAGCGCAAAGGGCGGGAAACGGGCCGTGAGGAGTGACCGGTCAGGTCTTGCCCGCAGATTTGTCTTTCTTCTTGTACATGGCCAGCATGCGCTGGGTGACCAGGAAGCCGCCGAAGATATTGATGCTGGCCAGCAACACCCCAAGTACGCCCAGCCCCTTGGCGAATTGCGCGCCTTCGCTGGCGGTAGCCGCGGCCGCAGCGATGAGCGCGCCCACGATGATCACCGAGGAGATGGCGTTGGTCACGCTCATCAGCGGCGTATGCAGGGCCGGGGTCACCGACCACACCACGTAATAGCCGACAAAGACCGCGAGCACGAAAATCGCGAGGCGGAAAACATTGGGATCGACGGCGTCCATGCGGGGCTCCGTTTGGCGGCTGCCTTGGATCAGGCCGCGATAATCGCGGCGGCGGCGAAAGCGCTCAGCGTGACGATGGCGGTCACGGCGATGGCGATCTGGGTCAAGCGGCGTTTCATGAGCCGTCTCCTTTGAGGGCGGGATGGACCACCTCCCCGTCGCGGGTCAGGGCCATTCCCTTGATGATATCGTCGTCCCAATGGGGCGCCAGCGCGCCGTCTTCAGCGCGCAGGAGCGGATAGAGATGGACCAGATTGCGCGCCAGCAAAGAGGAGGAGTCTGCGGGCAGGCGCGCGGGCAGGTCGCCATAGCCCGCAATCTTCACCCCGTTATGGACAATCACCTCGCCAGATCGGGTCAGCTCGCAATTGCCGCCATTGGCCGCCGCGATGTCGATGATCACCGAGCTGGGCTTCATGGTGTCCACCATGGCTTTGGTCAGCAGGCGCGGCGCAGGCCGGCCGGGAATCAGGGCCGTGGTGATGATCACGTCCTGCTTGAGGATGTGAGAGGCGACGAGCTCGGCCTGCTTGGCCTTGTAGGTCTCGCTCATTTCCCTGGCGTAGCCGCCGGCGGTTTCGGCGGCCTTGAACTCTTCATCTTCCACCGCCACGAACTTGGCGCCCAGCGAGGCGACCTGTTCCTTGGCGGCGGGGCGCACGTCGGTGGCGGTCACGATGGCGCCCAGGCGCCGGGCGGTGGCGATGGCCTGCAGGCCGGCCACGCCAACGCCCATCACGAAGACGCGCGCCGCCGCAATGGTGCCCGCCGCCGTCATCATCATCGGGAAGGCGCGGCCGTAGAGCGCAGAGGCTTCCACCACGGCGCGGTAACCGGCCAGATTGGATTGCGAGGAGAGCGCGTCCATGGACTGGGCGCGGGTGATGCGCGGCGTGTACTCCATGGCCAGGGCGTTGACCCCGGCCTTGGCGCACACGGCGGCGAAGTCCGACGCGCCATGGGGTTCGAGCAGGCCCACCAGCACCGCGCCGGGTTTGAGCGCGCTGATCACTGAGTCATCGGGGCGGCGCACCGCGAACAGGGCGTCGGCGTCTTTCAGCGCCGCCTTGCGCGCTGCGAGGGTCGCGCCCGCCGCCTCATAGGCGGAATCAGGAAAATCGGCATGGGCGCCCGCGCCGGTCTCCACGCTCACCTGCGCGCCGGCCTTGATCAGCGCCTTGACGCTGTCAGGCGTGGCGGCCACGCGGGTTTCACCGGGTCGTGTTTCAGCAAGGATGGCGATGCGCATGAGATCTCACGGGGCAGCACGGCGAACGCCGCTGCTCCAAGCATGCGCAAATCTTTATGAAAGGCAAACGGGATTTAAGTCCCGCGTGCGCTTGCGCCTACTGGCCGCCGGCCATCATGCCGGCGATCAGCATGGTCACCCCGCCCGAAATCACGGTGATGACCGCCAGAACGCCCAGCGAGAACCAGTAGAGCGCGCCCTGCTTCAGGACGAGACCCGATACGCCGCCTGCGATCAGCGAAACGATCAGCGCCGACACCCAGCCCTGACCGGCGGCGAACACCAGGGTCAGATACAAAACGATCAGCGACAGGAGGATGGTGATGAACACCGACACCTTCATGGCGCCCACGAACGTGTCGTGCTGGTGGGTGATGTCCATCTGCCCGCGGGTGTAGTCTTCAGCCATCGTCCGGATCCTTCGTCTTGGGCGCCCTGCATGCAGGGCGTCATGCGTCTTGAAGCGGCGTCTAGCATGGCCCGGCGCCCCCGCCAAGACCGCGCTGCGCCGCAGGGGTTCAGGCTGGCGCCCAGCCCTGGATAAGGGCGTCGAGCGCGGCGGTTACCGCCAGCGGGTCGTCCAGAATCAGATGGTGACGCGCCAGCGGAACCGTCACGAAGGGCGAGCGGGTGAAGACCGAGCGCATATAGTCCCAGGTCTCCGCGTTCATCAGGTCCGAGCGCTCGCCGCGGATGAAAGCCAGCGGGCAGCCCAGCGCCTTGGCGGCCGCTTCGGGGTCGCGGCGCTCATAGGTGAGCTTGGCCCATAGCCCGGGATCGAACCACCAGGTCCAGCCCTCCTCGGTCTGTTTGAGCGAGCCGCGCGCCACATGATCGACCAGCCAGAGATTGTCGCAGGGCTGGGCGGGCAAGAGGCGGAAGCGCGCCAGCGCGCTGGCCAGGTCAGGATAGGCGCGGCCGCCGCGGCGCGGCGGCGCGCCTTCGCGCTGTTTTTCGGGCTTGCGGATCGGGCTGTCGAGAATCACCGCCGCGCGCAGATCGCCGCCAAAGCCGGTGACGGCCTGAAGGGTGACGAAGCCGCCGAACGAGTGCCCGATGAAAATCGGCTTGCCCGACTCGAACGCGCCGGCGTGTTCAGCCGCCGCGCGCATGTCGGCGGCGTGGCCGGCCATGGTGTAGACGTCTCGCCAGCCGCTTTCGCCCATGCCGGCCAGATCCGGCGCGATCACCCGCCGGCCTTGCGCCGCCAGGAACGGGCCAAGCGCGTCCCACCAGCCCTTGTGCGCCGTGCCGCCATGGATCAGCACCAGCGCCGGGTCGCCGCGCCGCCCCCAGGCTTTCCAGGCCAGGGATGCGCCCTCGCGCTCCACCCGTCCGGCCTCGAACGGAACCGCCAGGGCGTGTGTGAACCAGTCCGGCGCAGACACCGGCGCGCCGCCAAGATCCGCCAGCGGCGGCGGCAGGGGAACAGCATCAGTCATGAGCGGGGCTCCGTGAACACGGACAGGAAAGGTGAACAGGGTTAGCCCCCGTGCTGCGGCGCGTCAAATGGCGGGCGCCGGGGCGTGGAGCTGAATCTCTAACTCTTTCTTTACCCTAACCAATTCTGACCGGCTCTTACACGTGATCTTTACCGGGCATGTCCCATAACGGTGCGCATCAAGACGGGAGGACGGCCGCGGGGCCGGCACGGGGAAAACCCCGGCCGGCGCCGCAGCAGAAGCCGCCCCCGGTGGATGGGACCGAAAGGGCGTGGGTGAGATGGCGAAGACCGTACTGGTCGTCGATGACGATCCGACCCAGCGCCGCCTGATGCAGGCGGTGCTGGAAAAGCAGGGACATGCATTCCAGGGCGCCGAGGACGGCGATGCGGGCCTGGCCGTCGTCAAGCGCGGCGGGATCGACGTGGTCATGCTCGACATGATCATGCCGGGCATGGACGGGGTCGAGACCCTGGAGGCGATCAAGGCGCGCGAGCCCGATCTGCCTGTGATCATGCTCACCGCCCATGGCGGCATCGAGACCGTGGTCAAGGCCATGCGCGCAGGCGCGGTGGACTTCTTCGTCAAGCCGGCCAGCCCGGAACGCATTGCGGTGTCGATCCGCAACGCGCTCAAGGTCAAGGATCTGTCAGGCGAGGTGACGCGGCTGAAAAAAACCCGTTCGGGCCAGCTGGGCTTCGCCGACATGATCGCCGGCGCCCCGGCCATGCGCCAGGTGGTGCGCCTGGGCGAGCGGGCGGCCAAATCCAACATTCCGATCCTGATCACCGGCGAGAGCGGCGTCGGCAAGGAGCTGGTGGCGCGCTCGATCGCAGCGGCGTCCGACCGGGCGGGCCGGCCCTTCGTGGCGGTCAATTGCGGGGCGATCCCGGAAAACCTGGTGGAATCCACCCTGTTCGGCCACGAAAAAGGCTCGTTTACCGGCGCCGTGGCCAAGCATCTGGGCAAGTTCCAGGAGGCCGATGGCGGCACGCTCTTCCTGGACGAGATCGGCGAGCTGCCGCTGGACATGCAGGTCAAGCTCTTGCGCGCCCTGCAGGAAGGCGAAGTGGACCCGGTGGGCTCGCGCCGTCCGGTGAAGGTGGATGTGCGCATCGTTTCGGCGACCAATCGCGATCTGGCTGAACAGGTCAAATCGGGCGCCTTCCGCGAGGATTTGTTCTACCGCCTCAATGTCTTCCCCATCGAGGTGCCCTCGCTGGAGAGGCGCCGCGAGGACATCCCCGCCCTGGTGCGCCACTTCATCGCCCGCTTCAACGCCCAGGAAGGCAAGGCGGTTCTGGACGCCACCGGCGAGACCATGGACCTGCTCTCCCGCCATGCCTGGAAAGGCAATGTGCGTCAGCTGGAAAATGCGGTGTTCCGCGCGGTGGTGCTGTGTGACAGCGATTATCTCACGCCCGAGGACTTCCCGCAGATTTCAGGCCTGACCCCCACCTTGCGTGAGGATGCGCCTGCGCCGGCGGAAGCTGCGCCATCGGCCCCGGAGGTGTTCGACGCGTCCCAGGCGGGCGAGGATGAAGACGCGCTGAGGGTGGATATCCTGGATGCGGGCGGGCATCTGCGTCCGCTGGAGGCCATCGAGCGTGATCTCATCGCCTTCGCCATCGAGACCTATTCAGGCCGTATGGCCGAGGTGGCCCGGCGCCTGGGCGTGGGCCGCTCGACCCTGTACCGCAAGGTGCGCGAATACGATCTGGAAGTGGATAATTTCCGCGAAGCGGGGTGAGGGCGGCTGGGCGCCAGGCTGTATCAGTCCGGCGCCCAGACCCGTTCGAAGCGTTCGCACACCACGTCGAGATCATCTGAATAGTCGAAGCCTTCGCGCTGGGCCTCGCGGCGCCAGAAGGCGCGATGGGCGTCCAGCCACCAGGCCAGCGTCTTGTCGCCCTCTCCTTCCTCGAACGCGAACTCCGCCGTGACAGCATTGACCGGCATGATGTCGACCCGCGTGGTGCGGATCACGCAAACGGGCTCGCCAGCCCCGTTCAGGATCAGCGCCAGATCGCCCGGCCCTGGCCGGGTTTCGTCGTCATACCAGTGATTCAGAGAGGCGCTGGCGCGCTTCTCGCCAGCGATGACCAGAGCTGCGAGCTGATCCTGCATGTCCGGGCTGTCACCGAAGACGTCCACAAAGCGCGGCGCATCTGCGTCATGGCCGGTAGCGGCCTGAAATCGCGACCAGAAGGCGCGCTGGCTGGGTGTGAGTTTGACCAAATCAATCCGTCCAGCCGGGCCGTGAAATCATAAGAGCGAGCTTGATTGACCGCTGCGCTGACGCCGGTCTGTGACCCTTATCAGGCCTGGCCATTCGATGCCAATCATCCGGGTCAAATTCAGACTGTAATCCTGCGCTGGACGGGTAAGACGGGAGTGTCTGCCCCGAGTTTCGGCGCCCCGGCTCTTGAGCCGGGGCGCTGTGTGCTGTGTCATGTCCGGCGACAGTCCGGGCCGCCAAGGCCCTGATGCGCAGGAGACGCCGACATGATCCGCACCGCCGCCCTCGCCCTGGCCCTGGCTTTCAGCCCGGTCCTGGCCCCTGAATCCCGGTCCGCCTCGCCTGACGCTTTCGCCCAGCTGGTGGCCGATTATGAGGCGTTTCTGGATGAGCGCGATCTCAATGCCCGCGCCCGGCGCGGCGATCTGGAGGCGGCGGCCCGCTGGCCCGATGCTGGCTTTGAGGCGGTTGAAAGCTGGGATGCGGCCATGGCCGATTTCTACGCCAGGCTGGCAGAGATCGACGCCTCGGCTCTGACCGGAACCGATGTGGCGAGCCACGCCGTGCTTTCCTACACCCTGCGCACCGCGGTGGAGCTGCCGCGCGCACGCACCGCCATGACGCCGTTCACCAATGATAGCGGCTTCCACACCTCGCCCGATTTCGCCGCCATGGGCGCGCGGGTGCGCACCGTGGAGGAGGCCGAGGCCTGGATTGCGCGCATCCGCGCCCTGCCGGGCTTTTTCGCCCAGCACCGCGCCTGGATGGAGCGCGGCATGCAGACCGGCTTCACCCAGCCGCGCGAGATTCTCGACGGTGTGGCCGACCAGATCGAGGCGCAGATCACGCCCGCCGCCGACAGCGCGCTGATGATGCCCATCGACGCCCTGCCATCCAGCCTGCCCGGGGCCGAGCGCGCACGTCTGCGCGAAGAGGCGCTGGAGGCGATCGAGACCGCCGCCCTGCCGGCCCTGCGCGCTCTGCACGACTTCTTCGTCTCCACCTATATCCCCAACGCCCGCGAGACCCTCGGCGCGCGTGACCTGCCTGATGGCGAGGATTTCTATCCCGCCCTGGTGCGACAGCACACCACCCTCGACCTGACGCCCGAGGACATCCACCAGACAGGCCTCGAAGAAGTGGAGCGTATCCGCGCCGAGATGGAGACCGTGATCGCCGATACCGGTTTTGAGGGCAGTTTCGCCGAGTTTCTCGAGTATCTGCGCACCGATCCGAAATTTTATGCGCAAAGCGAGATGGAGCTGATGATGCGCGCGGCCTGGCTGTCCAAGCAGGCCGACGACCAGATGCCTGCCTTCTTCAACCGCCTGCCGCGCCTGCCCTATGGCGTGCGGCCTGTACCGGCGGCGATTGCGCCCAATTACACCACGGGCCGCTACTGGTCGGGCGATCCCGAAACGGGCCGGGCGGGCGGCTATATGGTCAATACCTACCGGCTGGACCAGCGCCCGCTCTACGAGCTGCCGGCCCTGA
Source organism: Alkalicaulis satelles (assembly GCF_008630495.1). Lineage (GTDB taxonomy): Bacteria > Pseudomonadota > Alphaproteobacteria > Caulobacterales > Maricaulaceae > Oceanicaulis > Oceanicaulis satelles. Next base: position 127,238 of record NZ_VWOJ01000002.1, on the reverse strand, counting down.
CGCTTCATGAAGCTGTTCCCGGCCATCACCACCAGATCGCGCTGGCCCAGGAGATCGAGGGCCTGCCGGACTTTCGCCGCCGCGGCTATATCACCGCCTTTGGCGAGGGCTGGGGCCTGTATTCGGAATATCTCGGCCTCGATATGGGCTTTTATCAGGACCCGTACGAGAATTTCGGCCGGCTGACCTTCGAGATGTGGCGCGCCTGCCGGCTGGTGGTGGATACCGGGATTCACTGGTTCGGCTGGACGCGCGAGCAGGCCGAGGCGTGCTTCCTGGAGAACTCCGCCCTGGCGCCGCTGAACATCACCAACGAGGTGTCGCGCTATATCTCATGGCCGGGCCAGGCGCTGGCCTACAAGACCGGCGAGATCCTGATCCGGCGCCTGCGCGCGCAAGGCGAGGCGGAGCTGGGCGAGGCGTTTGATCTGGCCGCCTTCCACGACGCCCTGCTGGAAGAGGGCGCCGTGCCGCTGGATTATCTCGAAGCGCGCATGGAAGCGTGGCTGGCTGAACAGGGCGGCTAGGACGCCGCCGCCTCCTGCGCCGCTTCCCGGTCGCGGTTCCAGTAGGACACGCATTTGACCTTGGTGCGGTCGCACCGGTCTGCGTATTTGCGGGCGATATCGGTGACCTCCTCCAGCAGGCCCTCGGCCAGCGTGATGGGGTTGAGGCCCAGCGACAGGAAGGCGGCGTTCTCCACGTGCAGGTCGTTCTCCGCCGCCTCATTGCGAGGATTGGGCAGGAAGGCCACGTCCGCGCCGGTCAGCTTGGCGATCAGCCCGGCCAGATCGCTGACCCGGTGGGTCTCGGTCATCTGGTTCATGATGCGCACCCGGTCGCCGGTCTGGGGCGGGTTCTCCACCGCCAGCTGGATGCAGCGCACCGTGTCCTGGATGTGGATGAAGGCGCGGGTCTGTCCGCCCGTGCCGTGCACGGTGAGCGGAAAGCCGATGGCGGCCTGCATCAGGAAGCGGTTGAGCACGGTGCCGTAATCGCCGTCATAGTCGAACCGGTTGATCAGGCGTTCGTCCTTGCGGGTCTCTTCAGTCTGGGTGCCCCACACGATGCCCTGGTGAAGATCGGTGATCTTGAGCCTGTCGTTCTTGTTGTAGAACTGGAACAGCAGCGCATCCTGGGTCTTGGTCATGTGATAGATGGAGCCCGGATTGGCCGGGTAGAGAATCTCGGTCTCCACCAGGCCTGCAGGCGCCTCCACCTTCACCTTGAGATAGCCTTCGGGGATTTTCATCCCCGCCGTGCCATAGCCATAGACGCCCATCGTGCCCAGATGGACCAGATGGATGTCGAGCCCGGTCTCCACAATGGCGGCCAGCACGTCATTTGTGGCGTTGAGATTATTGTCCACCGTGTAGCGCTTGTGCCGGGCCGATTTCATGGAATAGGGCGCGGCGCGCTGCTCGGCGAAATGGACGATGGCGTCGGGCTTCTCGGCGATGAGGAGATTGACCAGCTCCTGATACTGCTTGCCCACGGTCAGGTCGTGGAAAGCGATGGTGTTGCCGGAGATCTCCTTCCACGCCGCCAGGCGCACGCTCATGGGCGCCACGGGGGTGAGAGAGTCCACCTCCAGCTCAACATCGATCTTTCGGCGCGACAGATTGTCCACGATCACCACGTCATGGCCGCGCGCCGACAGGTGCAGCGCCGAGGGCCAGCCGCAAAACCCGTCTCCGCCCAGTACGATCACTTTCATCGAATGCGCCCCCTTAAAATCGCGCCAATGTTAATAGCGGTTAAGTTTTTGCAGCCCATGGCGGCGGAAGCAAGGCCGGATCATGGCGCGGCGCCGGGGGCGTATGGACGCATGGGCGCGAAGCGTCTAAACCCCGCCGCGACAAGCCGGCGCTATGAAGCCATGGTCTTCAGCCGCGCCGCTCACCGGATATGAGGAGCGAGCATCATGGCCCTTCGCGTGGCGATTACCGGATTTGGACGCATCGGACGCCTGGCCCTGCGCGCCGTGCTGGAACAGCAGCGCGCTGGCGAGGTCCAGGTGGTGGCGATCAACGATTCCTCCACGCCCGCGACCAATGCCCACCTGCTGAAATATGACAGCGTGCATGGCCGTTATCCGGGTGACATCAAGGTGGGCGATGACTGGATCGACGCCGGGTTCGGCAAGATCGCCAAGGTCTCCAACCGCGATCCCTCCCAGCTGCCCTGGGGCGATCTGGGCATTGATATCGTCCTGGAATGCACCGGCGCCTTCAATTCCAAGGAAGGCTCCATGGCCCATATCCGCTCCGGCGCGAAGCGGGTGCTGGTTTCGGCGCCGGCCAAGAATGCGGACAAGACCATTGTCTATGGCGTCAATCATGACGCCCTGACGGCTGAAGACATTATCGTGTCCAACGCCTCGTGCACCACCAATGGCCTGGCGCCGGTGGCCAAGGCGCTCAATGACGCCATCGGCATCGAGCGCGGCCACATGACCACGATCCACGCCTATACCGGCGACCAGCCGACCCTGGACCGGAACCACAAGGACCTGCACCGCGCCCGCGCTGCGGCCCTGTCCATGGTGCCCACCACCACCGGCGCGGCCAAGGCCGTCGGCGAGGTGCTGCCCGAACTGAAAGGCAAGCTGGACGGCTCGGCCATCCGCGTGCCCACTCCCAATGTCTCGGTGATCGATCTGGTGTTCACGCCGTCGCGCGCCGTCACCGCCGATGAGGTCAACGCCGCTGTGCGCGCCGCCGCGGACGGGCCGATGAAGGGCGTTCTGGGCTATGATGACCTGCCGCTGGTCTCCATCGACTATAATCACGACCCGCGCTCCTCGGTGGTGGCGCTGGACAAGACCAATGTCATCGACGGCAAGCTGGTGCGGGTGATGACCTGGTATGACAATGAGTGGGGCTTCGCCTGCCGCATGATCGACACCACGGTGGCGATGGGGCGGCTGCTTTAGGTCCGTCATCATAAGGGGGCGCGCCATGATCCGCCGTATTGAAGACGCCGATATCGCGGGCAAGCGCGTCCTGGTGCGCGTGGATTTCAACGTGCCCATGGAGCACGGGCGCATCAGCGACGACACGCGTCTGCGCGCGGCCCTGCCGACCATTCAATACTTGCGCGAGGGCGGGGCGAAGGTGATCCTGGCGGCCCATTTCGACCGCCCGCGCGGCCAGCGCGTGCCGTCCATGTCGCTGGCGCCTGTGGCCTCGGCGCTGGAGGACCTCATCGGCGCGCCGGTCAAATTCGTCTCCGACTGCATCGGCCCGGACGCCGAGGGCGCAGTTCAGCTCTTGCAGCCCGGCGGGGTGCTGCTGCTGGAGAACACCCGCTTCCATGCGGGCGAGGAGGCCAATGATCCCGAGTTCGCCGCCCAGCTGGCGAAACTGGCCGATCTCTATGTCAATGACGCCTTCTCGGCGGCGCACCGCGCCCACGCCTCCACGGAAAGATTGGCGCGCCTGATCCCCAGCTATGCGGGCCTGGCGCTCCAGAGCGAGATCGATCACGTCACCGCCGCGCTGGAAGCGCCCCAGCGCCCCTTGCTGGCGATTGTGGGCGGGGCGAAGGTCTCCACCAAGATCGCCCTTTTGAAGACCCTCGCCACCAAGGTGGACCGGCTGTTCATCGGCGGCGCCATGGCCAACACGTTTCTGGCTGCGCGCGGTCACAGCATCGGATCGAGCCTGTATGAGCGCGATCTGCTGGATACCGCCCGCGCCATCGAGGATGCGGCCCGTTCAGCCAATTGCGATCTGATGCTGCCGGTGGATGTGGTGGTGGCGCGCGAGTTCAAGGCGCATGCCGACCGGCGTGTGGCCGAGCTGGATGATGTGCAGGGCCCGGAGATGATCCTGGATTGCGGGCCGGAAACCGTGGACCGGCTGGCCGATGCGCTGGCCGCCTCGCGCACCCTGGTGTGGAACGGCCCGCTGGGCGCGTTCGAGACCCCGCCTTTCGACACCGCGACCATCGAGGCGGCCCAGTTCGCCGCGAAGCGCTGCCGCGAACACGGCCTGACGGCGGTGGCGGGCGGGGGCGATACCGTCTCGGCGCTGAACCGGGCGGGGGTGGCGGGTGATTTCACCTTCGTGTCCACCGCAGGGGGCGCTTTCCTGGAGTGGCTGGAAGGCAAGACCCTGCCCGGAATCGCGGTTCTGCAAGGCTGACATCTTGACCCTGCGCGCAGGCGCGGCCACACAACGGGCCGGGAACGGCTCACACGAACACTCATGAGGGACAGGCGTGATGGATCTCGATCAGCTCAATGAAACGGCCATCGCCATGACGGCGCCGGGCAAGGGCATTCTGGCGGCGGACGAATCCACCTCCACCATCAAGAAGCGCTTTGACACGATCGGCCTGACCTCGACCGCGGACAGCCGCCGCGACTGGCGCGAGATGCTGTTCCGCACCCAGCCGGCCATGAGCGAATATGTTTCCGGCGTGATCCTGTTTGACGAGACCATCCGCCAGACCGCTGCAGACGGCACGCCGCTGACGAAGCTGATCACCGATGCCGGCTGTATTCCGGGCATCAAGGTGGATGCGGGCGCCAAGCCGCTGGCCGGCTCGCCGGGCGAGACCGTGACCGAGGGCCTGGATGGCCTGCGATCGCGTCTGGAAGAGTATTACAAGCTGGGCGCCCGGTTTGCGAAATGGCGCGCCGTGATCGATGTGGGCCGCGGCGGCGATGACAGCCTGCCCTCGCCCTACTGCATCAATGTGAACATGCACGCGCTGGCGCGCTACGCGGCGCTGTGCCAGGAAGCCAATATCGTGCCCATCGTGGAGCCCGAGGTCCTGATGGACGGCGATCATACAATCGAGCGCTGCTATGAGGTGACCGAGTTTGCCCTCAAGCGCCTCTATGCCGAGCTGTTCGAGCAGGGCGTGGTGCTCGAAGGCACGGTCCTGAAGCCCAACATGGTCATCGCTGGCGCCAAATGCTCCGACCAGGCGACCCGCGAGGAGGTCGCCGCCATGACGGTGCAGTGCCTGCTCAACACCGTGCCCGCCGCCGTGCCGGGCATCGCTTTCCTGTCGGGCGGCCAGTCCGACGAGGACGCCACCGCGCATCTGTCGCTGATGAATGAGGGCTATAACCTGCCCTGGCCGCTGACCTTCTCCTATGGCCGCGCCCTGCAGGCGGCGCCGCTGAAGGCCTGGAACGGGTCCGATGTGGCGGCCGGCCAGCGCGCCTTCAATCACCGCGCCCGCATGAACTCGCTGGCCGCTCTGGGCCAGTGGCGCAGCGAGCTGGAAAGCGAAGCGGCGTAAGCGCGTTCCACGACATAGCCCCCCATGGCTTGCCCCCGCTGCGAGGGGGAGCGCCTCATTGGCTGAGCTGGCGCATGAAGCGGCGGTCAATGGCGTCTTTGATCCGCCATACCCAGCGGCCCGATAGGCTCAGGCCGTTTCGGACGGCCAGGGCGCGCTTGTCACCCAGGGCGATGAGATGGAGATAGCTGCGCTGGGGTGTGAAGACCTGCATGTCCCGCTCCTCCAGCGCCGCGATCAGGTTATGGGCCAGAACCGGTGCGGCGCGCACGGCGTAAACCCCGGCTTTGGGGCGCGGGGCGTGATCAAGATGGGCGCAGTCCCCGCATGCGAACACGCCGCGATGGGACAGGCTTTCAAGATGGGCGTTGACCGCCACGAACCCGTCATTGAGCGCCAGGCCGGTTCCCGCCAGCCAGTCCTGAGCGCGCACACCCGCCGCTGCTATGATCAGCGAGGCGGGCAAGCGCTGTCCGTCTGCAAGCGTCACGCCCTGCGCATCGGCGCCGGTTAGGCGCGCTCCGGTGACACGCTTGATCCCGGCCGCATCCAGCTTGCGCAAAAGCGTGCGCCGGGCCCGCGCAGGCAGGCCGGGCGTGATCTCGCCGCCTGCCTCCACCAGGCTCACGCAAGGGCCGCGAACACCGCTGCGCGCAAGCCGGTGCGCGGCGGCGAGCGCCAGCTCCACGCCCGCCGCGCCCGCGCCTGTGATGCAGACTTCGGGCGGGACCGCGCCGGACCGCACCTGTTCAAGATGCAACGCCCATCGCGCCGCCAGGGCGTCCAGCGGGCGCGCGGGGATGATATGGGCCGCGCCGGTCACCGGCGGCACGGCGCCTTGCCCGCCCACATCCAGCGACAGGACGTCATAGGTCACGGTGCGCGCGCCCCCCGCAGTCATGACCTGTACGTTGCGCGCGTCAGGATCGAGGCCGCAAACGCGCCCCTCTATCAGGCGCGCGCCGGCGCGCCGGCACAGCCGGGCCAGATCAATCTGCAAGGCTTCCAGCGGGTAATGGCCCGCCACATGGCCAGGCAGCATGCCTGAATAGGCCGCGCGCTGGCCCGGATTGATCAGCGTGATCTGCACGCCCGGCCTGGGCCGCCAGCGTGACAGCAGAACGGCGTGGGCATGACCGCCGCCAGCCAGCACCAGATTGCGGACCGTCAAGGCGCGTGGCGGTGATGATCTCATAATACCCGTTCAGACCGGCGCATGGCGGTGTAAACCGCGCTCATGGCGGCGAGCCTGCCTGCGCCCGCCCGTGCAAGCAAGCCGCGCATCGCCAGCCTTGATCCGCGCGCGCGGGCCTGCTAGGTCAGCGCCTGTCCTGAGGGAGTAGCCGCCGTCGCGCACGCGACGGGCCTTCGTCAACACACTTGGCCGGCACGGCCATGGCGAAGGCGCATCTTCGGATCCTGGCGAGACTCATGACGGCCTGACGCGGAACCGGGAGCCGGACGCGACAGGTTGTCATGTGGTCTGATCGGCCGGCTCCGGAGAGATGTCTCATGACGCCCCTGTTTGTAATTTTCATCACCGTGTTCCTGGCCGAGCTGGGCGACAAGACCCAGCTGGCCACCGTGCTGTTCGCCGCCGATGGCCGCCATCACCCCGCGCTGGTCTTCGCCGCCGCGTCCGCCGCGCTGGTGCTGTCGGCGGGGCTGGCGGTGCTGCTGGGCATGGCGGCCGAGCGCTGGCTCACCATGATCCCGCTCAAGCTCATTGCCGGCCTTGGTTTTATCGCCATCGGCGCCTGGACGGTGTGGGAGCATTTCAAGGGGTAAGGCGCGGTGTTTTTCTGGCGCCGGGCGCCGGAACCGGCCTTGACGCCCGTGCTGCAGGCGCGTAAGCAGCCCGCGCTGGCAGCTGCGCCAGCGTTTATGGACACGGACTTCAATGGACGGTGGATCTAGTCGGGCCTCGGGCCCGGTTCGACACGATAAATTGAGCCTGACCGGCTGCTGACGCAGCGCCCGGCGGCCCCTTCACGGGCCTGCCCCGCGCCGCGCCGACAGCCCTAACGGCTGATCCGGCGCGGCGGCGAACCATCCTTCGCTTCCGCTGCAGATCTGGAGCGCGCTCCTTGCGCGCGGCGCCTTTGCGCCGTGTGCGCGCAGCGCGGGGAAGGAGGCGATATGGACGACCCATCTAGTTGGCGGGCGATCTGTCCGGCGCAAGCTGGCGCGCCCGCAATTCCTGACATTTCCCGATTTTCCAGGCCGGAGGCCGGACCCGACTTCATGACAATGTGAGGTCTGGCGCGTTCTCCGGCAGACCAACTGTCTGGAGACACGCCATGACAAAGAACCACATCACCTCGGCGCTGCGCGAGTTTCTCGCCAATGACGACACCGCTTCCATCGCCGCGGCTCTCGCCCATCTTCATCCGGCTGACATCGCCAACGCGCTGGGCGAGCTGACGCCCTATGACATCGCCCGCATCCTGCCCGTCCTGCCGGTTGAAACGGCGGCCAAGGCGTTCGGCTATCTGCCCGTCGACACCCAGGTGGCGGTCGCCACGCTGATGAAGCGTGACGATCTGGCCGCTCTCATCGGGGCTATGTCCCATGACGAGCGCGCGGACCTGTTCGCCGAACTGCCGGACTCCCTGCAGAACCAGCTCCTGCCGGTCCTGGCCCAGGCCGACCGGGAGGATATCCGCAAGCTGGCCGCCTATGAGGACGGCACGTGCGGCGCGATCATGACGTCCGATTACGCCACCCTCACGCCGGAGCTGACCACGGTCCAGGCGATTGAGAAACTGCGCAAGGAAGCGCCCAACAAGGAAACCATCTACGATTCCTATGTGGTCGACGATCAGCGCCGGCTGATCGGCGTGGTCTCGCTTCGTGACCTGCTGACCAAGCCCGACGAGGCCAAGGTCGGCGACATCATGGTGCGCGACGTGATCTGCGTACGCGCCCAGGACTCACAGGAAGAGGCTGCGCGCAAGATCGCCAGGTATGACCTTCTGGCCATCCCGGTGATCAATGGCGGCGACGCACTGGTGGGCATCATCACTGCGGACGACGCCATGGACGTGCAGGCCGCAGAAGCCACCGAGGACTTCTACCGGTCTGGCGGCGTGCAGGACGTGGGCGGCGACCAGAAGGGCTATGTGCCTGGCATGAAGCGCATCACCAATGTGCGCACCGCCTCCACCTTCGTGCTCTACCGCATGCGTATCGTGTGGCTGGTGCTCCTGGTGTTCGGCAATATCTTTTCCGGCGCAGGCATCGCCTATTTCGAAGACACCATCATGGCCTATGTGGCGCTGGTGTTCTTCCTGCCCCTGCTGATCGATTCGGGCGGCAATGCCGGCTCCCAGGCGGCCACCCTGATGGTGCGCGGCCTGGCGATTGGCGATGTGAAGCTGTCCGACTGGGGCAAGATGGTCGGGCGTGAGACCTTCGTGGCGCTGCTGCTGGGGATCACCATGGCCATCGCGGTTTCCACCATTGGCATTTTCCGCGGCGGTCCCGAGATCGCTCTTGTGGTGTCGCTGTCCATGGTGGTGATCGTTCTGGTCGGTTCGGTCATCGGGATGAGCCTGCCCTTCATCCTGTCGCGGCTGAAGCTGGACCCGGCGGCGGCCTCGGCCCCGCTGATAACCTCCATCGCCGATGCGGCGGGCGTGCTCATCTACTTCTCCATCGCCACCGCCCTGCTCGATATGTCCGCTGCGGCGGCCTGACGGACAGAACAAGCCGATTGAAAAACCATTGTTACGCGGCGGCGCCAGTGTGAGCCCTGCGCCGCCGCGAGGAGACAGACCCATGAAAAAGACCTTTAACCTCGCCGGCCTGGCCGGCGCTTTCGCCCTTCTGGCCAGCCCGGCCTTCGCCTCGGGCGGCCCCTATGCGGTGGACGATGCCGGCATCGCCACGCCCGGCAAGTTCAAGCTGGAGACCTGGTTGTCGCTGGCGGACAATGACGATCTCATCTTCGTGGCCTCGCCGGGCTATGTGTTCGAGGCCCTGCCCTGGATCGAGTTCGAGCTGACGTTTGAAAACGCCCGGCGGGCTGATGAGTGGGAGACCACCGTGGCCCCGGCGGTCAAGATCGCCCTGCGCGATGTGGATGAGGACGGGGTGGGCGTGGCCCTGTCGCTGGGCAGCGGCCATGCCGGCGTCGTGCGCCGGGCCGACACCGTCTACGCCGTCGTGCCCGTCACCGTGCCGGTGGGCGAGCGCGTTCTGGTCAATCTCAACGCGGGCGTGGAGCGTGATCAGGCCACCCGTCAGACCGAGGCGGTCTGGGGCATGGGCGGGCAGCTCCTGTTCGACCGTGGCGAGCTGATCGCCGAAACCTTTGGCGGCGAGACCGGAAGCCCCGGCTTCCAGGCCGGCGTGCGGCCCTATCTGTTCGGCGGCGCGGCGGCCCTGGAACTCGCCTATGGCCGCAATCTCGACGGCGACCGCGCCAACTGGTTCACCGTTGGCCTGAGCTTCGAGTTCTAAATCACGCCTGTACGGACCCCGCCGGGCTGGATGGCTCCGGCCCGGCGGGGTATAGGCGGCGCACAGCAGTAAAAAGAGCCGGGCATGATCGAGACAGCAGGGCCGTTCTGGGCCGCCATCAATCTGTTCGCCGCCCTGGTGCTGGGCGCGGCCATCGGGCTGGAGCGCCAGTGGCGCCAGCGCATGGCGGGCCTGCGCACCAATACGCTGGTCTCGCTGGGCGCGGCGAGTTTTGTGGTGTTCTCCGCCCTGTTCGGCGGCGACGAGGTGAGCCCGACCCGGGTCGCCGCCCAGGTGGTGTCGGGCGTCGGCTTTATCGGCGCCGGGATCATTTTCCGCGAAGGCTTCAATGTGCGCGGGCTCAACACCGCTGCGACCCTGTGGTGCGCGGCGGCCGTGGGCGTGCTCGCGGGCGCCGGCGCGCTGGTCTACGCCATCATCGTGGCGGCCATGGTGGTGGCGGTGAATCTGTTGCTGCGTCCGCTCGCCGCGCGCATCAACCGCCAGCCTGTGACCGCGCTGGACGGACCGCAGGATTACGCCGTCACCATCACCTGCCGGGCCGAACAGGAAGCCCATATCCGCGCCCTGCTCCTGCAGGGCGTGGCGTCGGGCAAGCTGCATTTGCGCGCGCTGGAAAGCGCCAATATCGAGGAAAGCGACCGGGTGGAGGTATCCGCCGCGCTCAATGCCGACATCCGCGCCGACAGCGTGCTCGAGCAGATCGTGGGCCGGCTGAGCCTGGAGCCCGCCGTCACCGCCGCCCGCTGGCGCCTGGACGAAACGCGCGAGGCCGAGGCGTGAAGGCGCAGCTCACGCAAGGGTGTGCGCCCGCCCTTTCCATCCCGGCTTGACGCTGCAGCGCTCTGGCGGCCACCGTCAGCGGCCAGCCGGAGGCGCAAGTCATGATCGCACAGCTTTATGAGACCCATGTCCTGCCGCATCTGATCGGCTGCGCGTGCGGCGCGCCGCAGATCATGAAGCAGCGCGCGCGCCTGATCCCTGAAGCCAGAGGCCGGGTGCTGGAGATCGGTTTCGGATCCGGAACCAATCTGGGCTTTTATGACCCCTCCCGGGTCAGCGAAATCGTCGCGCTGGAGCCTTCTGAAGGCATGCGCCGCAAGGCCGCCCCAGCCATCGCGCAAAGCCCGGTCTCCATAAGCTGGCGCGCCGAAACCGCCGAGGCGGCGGCGCTGGAGCCTGACAGCTTCGATACCCTCGTGCTGACCTATACCGCCTGCACCATCCCGGATCCGGACCAGGCGCTGGCCGCCCTGCGCCGCGCGCTCAAACCCGGCGGCCAGCTCCTGTTCTGCGAACATGGCCTGGCGCCCGATGAGGGCGTGGCCCGCTGGCAGCGGCGCATCGAGCCGGTCTGGAAACCGCTGGCGGGCGGATGCCGCCTCACCCGCGATCCCGCCGCGATGATTGCGCGCGCCGGCTTCTCCATCACAAGGATGGAGGCCGATTATCTGCCCAAAACCCCGAAGATCGCCGGTTACACGGTGCGCGGCGCCGCGTCGCGGTGAGGGGTGCAAGCCTTTGAAGTGATACCCTCCACATCTCAATTATGCGTTTTCCCGGCGAACGCCGGGACCCAGGGCGCCTATGCTGCTGGACCCCATCTTTCGACGGGGAAACGCAAGGGGGGAAGGCGGGGTGCGGCGTTCAATTGATCGTACGCGCCGCCCATCCCATCCCGCCGCTTTCTCATGCCGCCAAGGCGGCCTATATCCGGCCCCATGAGCACAATCGTCAAAATCTGCGGTCTCAATGACAGGGTCTCTGTGGAGACCGCCGTGGCGGCGGGCGCCGATTATCTGGGCTTTATCATTTTTCCGCGCTCGCCCCGGGCGTTGAGCCCGACCGAGGCCGGGGCGCTGGCGGCGCATAAAGGTGCGGCGCGCTCTGTGGCGGTGCTGGTCGATCCTGATGACGCGCTGCTGGGCGAGGTGCTGGCGCGCATGGCGCCCGACATCATCCAGTTGCACGGCGATGAGAGCCCGGCGCGATGCCTGGATGCGCGCGCTTATGCCGGAGAGGGCGTGTGGAAGGCGCTTGGGGTGTCGGCCGCAGACGATCTGGAGCGGGCAACGCGCTGGCGCGGCTGTGTGGACGGGTTCGTGTTTGACGCCAAACCGCCCGCAGACGCCTCCCGGCCCGGCGGGCTGGGGGTCGGCTGGGATTACAGCCTTCTGAGCGGATTTGATCCCGGCGCGCCCTGGCTGCTGGCCGGCGGGCTGAGCGTGGACAACGTCGCAGACGCCATCGCTCAGAGCGGCGCGCGCGGGGTGGATGTGGTCTCCGGCGTGGAGGCGCGTCCCGGCGTCAAGGATGCAGACAAGATCAGGGCCTTCATCGCTGCAGCGCGTAAGCCCCGCCCGCTTGCGTGCTGACGCGCAAGCGGCTTCTCTTCACCCGCTTTGAAATTTTCAGGACCCCTCCCATGACCCAGCCCAACGCCTTTTCCCAGTACCCCGATGCGCAAGGCCGGTTTGGCGCGTTTGGCGGGCGTTATGTGGCCGAGACGCTGATGCCCAATATCCTGGCGCTTGAGGCGGCCTATGCTCAGTACAAGGATGACCCGGACTTCCTTGCCGAGTTCGACCTGTTCAGCCGCGATTTTGTCGGCCGGCCGAGCCCGCTCTATTTCGCCGAGCGCCTGACGGAGGCTTTCGGCGGCGCCAAAATCTGGTTCAAGCGTGACGAGCTCAATCATACCGGCGCGCACAAGATCAATAACTGCCTGGGCCAGGTGCTGCTGGCCAAGCGCATGGGCAAGACCCGCATCATCGCCGAAACCGGCGCGGGCCAGCATGGCGTGGCCACCGCCACGGTGGCGGCGCGCTTCGGCATTCCGTGCGAGGTGTTCATGGGCGCCACGGACGTGGAGCGCCAGAAGCCCAACGTGTTCCGCATGAAGCTGCTGGGCGCCAAGGTCCATGCTGTCACCTCCGGGCGCGGCACGCTGAAAGACGCCATGAACGAGGCCTTGAGGGACTGGGTCACCTATCCCGACGAAACCTTCTACGTCATCGGCACGGTGGCCGGCCCGCACCCCTACCCGATGATGGTGCGCGATTTTCAGTCCGTGATCGGACGCGAGGCGCGCCAGCAGATGCTCGAGCGCATAGGCCGCCTGCCCGACGCCGCCGTGGCGTGCATTGGCGGCGGGTCGAACGCCATGGGCCTGTTCCATCCCTTCCTGGAAGACGAGAGCGTGCGCCTGATCGGCGTGGAGGCCGCCGGCAAGGGGCTGGACACGCCCGACCACGCCGCCAGCCTCAATGGCGGCAAGCCGGGCATTCTGCACGGCAACCGCACCTATCTTCTGCAGGACGCCGATGGCCAGATCACCGAAGGCCACTCCATCTCCGCCGGTCTCGACTATCCCGGCATCGGGCCGGAACACGCCTTCTTGCACGATATGGGACGGGCCGAATACCGCGCCGCCACCGACGCCGAGGCGCTGGAGATGTTCCAGCTCTGCTCAAAGCTCGAAGGCATCATCCCGGCCCTCGAACCCGCCCACGCGCTGGCCCGCGTGCGCGACCTGGCCAAAGAACTCGGCCCCGACGGCGTCATCCTGATGAATATGTGCGGACGCGGCGACAAGGACGTGTTCAGCGTGGCGGGCGCGCTGGGGGTGGCGTTGTAGTTCGCGCTTTGCGCGTATATGCGTTACAATTGCGCCTGACAGGTGCTTGTTTGTAACGACATTTGTAGCTACAATGCAGTTTGAGTGGGATGAGGAGAAGGACCGCGCCAACCGGGCTAAGCATGGCATCGGGTTTGATGAGGCTTCCGAATTATTCTCCGGCGACTATGTCTTGATCCCGGCCCGCGCAGGTCCCGGTGGTGAGGCGCGATGGATAGCCGTCGGCCCTCTTGGCGGGCGTCCGGTGATCGCCATTGTGCACACTGACCGCTCGGGCCGCATCCGCATCATCTCGGCGCGGCCTGCGCGTCGAGAGGAAAGGAGACGCTTTCATGGGACGTATCGTACGCGTGAAACTTGAAGACCTGCCACCCATCTCCGAGGAGCGTTTGCGGGAAATCGAGGCGATCCCCGACGAAGACATCGACTTTTCCGATATCCCGGAACTGACCGAAGAGGATTTCGCCAAGGCCGTGTGGCGTCCGGGTTATGGTAAGCAGCAGGTGACGGTGCGGCTGGACCGCGATGTGCTGGCCTTTTTCAAGCAGGGCGGGCGCGGGTATCAGACCCGCATCAATGCGGCCCTGCGCGCCTATATGGAGGCGGCCAAAAAGGCGTCCGCCTGACATGAAACGGGCCGGACGCATGATGCGCCCGGCCCGGATGCTCTGCAGCGCCGTTAGGCTGCGATTTTAGCCGTTGTCGTTGACCGGCGCGGCGTCCAGCACGGTGAAGGCCTGGCTCAGGGTCTGGCCGTCCTCGAACACCAGATCGATGGTGATCTCGCCCGCCTCGAACGCGCTGCGGTCGATGTCAAACAGCATGAGATGATCCCCGCCCGGGGCCAGGGTGATGGCGCCGCCTTCAGGGATGTCAAAGCCTTCCACCCGGCGCATGCGCATCACATCGCCTTCCATGGCCATGGTGTGAATTTCCATGCGCGCGGCGGCGGAGGTGCGCGCGTCCACCAGACGCCCCGGCCCGCCCTCGGCGCTCAGGGTCAGGAAGCCGGCGGTGACATCACGGCCCGGCGGGGGATTGCGCACCCAGGCGCCCTCGGCGTGGAACACGGCTTCAGCCATTTCAACACCGGCTTGCGAGGCCGAAGGGGCCGCCGGTTCGCCCGAACCGGCCGGAGCGGGATCATTGCACGCCGCCAGGGCGAGCGCGGAGCCCGCGGCGATCCAGAAGGTTTGACGCATGGGTCCTGTCCTTGTCTTGCGTCCGGCGCAATCGCCGGACTTTATGATGCGGCATATGGCCGGGCGGCTTCGCGGGCGCAAGGCGCCCAAACGCCTCACCCTTTCCAGTAGCCGACAAGATCGCGCACCTCAGTGATCACCGGTTCAGCCACGGCGCGCGCGCGCTCTGCGCCATTCTTCAGAATGCGGTCGATCTCCGCCGGATCGGCGATCAGGCGGGCGTATTCGCCGGCGATGGGGGCGACGAACTCCACCGCGATATCGGCGAGCTTCGGCTTGAACGCGCCGAAGCCCTGTCCGGCGTATTCATCCAGCACGGCCTGCACGCTCTGGCCCGTCAGGGCGGCGTAGATGCCGACCAGATTGCGCGCCTCGGGCCGGGCCTCAAGCGCATCGGCGCTGCCGGGCAGCGGCTCGGCGTCGGTCTTGGCCTTCCTGATCTTGCGCGCGATGGTGTCGGCGTCGTCATGCAGATTGATGCGCGAATTATCGCTGGGATCGGACTTGGACATTTTCGCCGTGCCGTCCTTGAGCGACATGATGCGCGCGCCGGCGCCCGCTGGCGGGATCACCGGCTCGGGCAGGGGCATGACGCTGGCGCCCGCGCCGAAATCGCGGTTGAAGCGCGCGGCGATGTCGCGCGACAGCTCCAGATGCTGTTTCTGGTCCTCGCCCACGGGCACATGGGTCGCCTTGTAGATCAGGATGTCGGCGGCCTGCAGCACGGGATAGGTGAACAGGCCGACGCTGGCGCGCTCGGCGTCCTTGCCGGCCTTGTCCTTGAACTGGGTCATGCGCTCCAGCCAGCCCAGGCGCGCCACGCACTGGAAAATCCAGGCGAGCTCGGCATGGGCAGGCACGGCGGACTGGGCGAAGACGGCGCTGCGCTTGGGGTCGACCCCGGCGGCGAGATAGGCCGCCGCCGCTGACCGCACGCGGCCGGGCAGATCCGCCGGGTCATGAGCGACCGTGATGGCGTGCATGTCCACCACGCAGTAGAAGCAATCGGCCACACCCTCCTGCAGGCGCACCCAGTGCTTCAGCGCGCCCAGATAATTGCCAAGATGCAGCCCGCCCGTGGGCTGCATCCCCGACAGGATGCGCTCGGGGCCGGCGTAAGGGGCGGGGGCGTCGCTCATGGGTGATCCGATATCTGGTCAGGCGGGAAGGGGTGGTCAGGGCGCGGTGATAGCCTTGGCAGGCGCAAGGCTCAAGCGCGAAGGCGGGCTCAGTCCCGATCGGGTTTGCGCCGCACGAGATCGCGCAAATCCTCGCGGGTCAGTGCGCCCAGCGCCAGCGCGGCCAGGCCATAGATCACAGCGCCCAGCGCCACCACGGCGCCCAGAACAATGAGCTGTCCGGGATAGCGGCCAAGGCTGGGGGCGAGCCCGGTGATCCAGTCCGCGCCCGGTCCGGCCAGGACCCAGACTGCAGCGGCCATCATCGCCGCGGCCAGCACCTGCCGGGGCAGGCGGGCGGCCAGGCGCGCATCGAGGCGCCAGAGCTTGCGCGCCAGCAAGGTGCGCGTGAGCATGAGCACATTGATCCAGCCCGCCACGCTGGTGGCGATGGCCAGCCCCACAAACCCTACCCCGCCGAAGAACAGCGTCACGGCGAGGAAGAAATTCACCCCCACCGAAATCAGGGCGTAGCGCATGGGGGTGGCGGTGTCCTCGCGGGCGAAAAAGCCCGGGGTCAGCACCTTGATCAGGATGAAGGCGGGAAGCCCCGTGCCATAGGCGATCAACACCATCGCGGTATTGGCGGTGTGCTCGGCGGTGAAGGCGCCCCATTCAAACAGTCCGCCCACCAGGAACTGGGGGATCACCAGCATGGCCGCCACGGCGGGCAGGGTCAGGGCGAGGGAAATCTCGATGGAGCGGTTCATGGCGAAATTGCCGCCCGCCTCGTCGCCCGAGCGCAGCCGCCGGGCGAGATTGGGCAGGAGGGCGAGCCCCATGGCGATGCCGATCACGCCCAGAGGCAGCTGATAGAGCCGCTCGGAATAATACAGATAGGACCGCGCGCCGTCCTCCAGCATGGCGATGGAGGAGGTGACCAGCACATTGATCTGGGTCACGCCCGCCGCCACGGCGCCGGGTATGCCCAGCGCAATGAGGCGCTTGACCCGGGGTGTCAGGCGCGGGGCGCGCAAGGTGAATTTCAGCTTCGCCCGGCGCGCGGCCAGCGCCAGCAGCGCCACCTGCATCACCCCGGACGCCGTCACGCCAATCGCCAGCCAGAGGGCGAGCGTCTCGCGGTCGGCGAACTCGAACATCAGGACCACGATGAGGGCGAGATTGAACAGCATGGGCGCGCCCGCCGCCGTGGCGAAGCGTCCATGGGAATTGAGCCCGCCCCCGATCAGGGCCGTGACCACCATGCACAGCGTGTAAGGCATCATGATCTGCAAGAGCAGAACCGCCAGTGTGAACAGGCCGGGATCGTCTATCTGACCGGGGAAGAAGGCGTAGCCGATCCACGGCGCCAGCACCTGGATCGCGACCACGATCAGCAGCGTGACGCTGGCCAGCACGCTCAGCGCTTCGCTGGCGAAGGCGTCGGCTTCGGCCTGCCCCTTGCCCTCCAGCTCGCGCGCATAGAGCGGCACGAAGGCGGCGTTGAACGCACCCTCGGCCAGCACCCGGCGGAAGGTGTTGGGTATGACCAGGGCCTGGAAGAACACGTCGGCCACCGGCCCGGCGCCCAGGCGCCCGGCCATCAGGCTTTCGCGCACCAGGCCGAGAATCCGGCTGGCGAAGGTGAAGGCGCTGACCACGCCGAGATTGCGCAGCAGCCTCACCGCCAGGCGCTCGCGGTGACAGGCGCGCTGGCGCCGCGCGCGCCCAGGGCCGCTTCCGCCTTGGTCAGCACGGCGCCCAGCGCTTCGCTGATGGCATCCAGAAGGGCCGGATCATCGGGCTTCTTGCCGTTCTTTGTGACGTAGAAGGTGTCAACCGCACGCTGGCCATAGCCGTCAATGCGCGCGGCCTGCAGGGACAGGCCCAACCCGGTCAGGGTGCGGGCGAGATCATGCAAAAGGCCAGGCCGGTCGCGGCCCGAGGCTTCGATCACCAGGGCATGATCGGCGGCTTGCAGATCGAGTTTCACGTACGGATTGACTGCAAACGCCGCCTCGCGCCGGCGCAAGGGGCGCACAGGCGCGCGCCAGCTGGCGCCAAGCCCTTCATCAGCCGCCGCTTCCACAGCCGTTTTCAGGCGCGAGCGCGCCGCCGGGTCGGACCAGCCAAACGGCTTGCCGCCGGCCTCCTGCACATAGAACACGTCAAACGCGCGCCCGCCTTCAGTCGTGGCCACCTGGGCGCCGACCACATTGGCCCCTTCGCGCGCCAGGGCGCCGGCGATGTCGGCGAACAGCCCGTCCCGGTCGGGCGCCAGCACCATCACCTCACAGGCCGAGCGGCGCTTGTCGATACGCACGCCGGCGGCGGTCTCGCGGCCCTCCGCCTCACACGCGCGCACGAAGGCGGCGTGGCGCAGCCGGTCGCTGTCGGCGAAGGCGAGCCAGTAAGGATCATCAAGCTCATGGATCCAGCGCTTGGCGAAATCAGGATCAAAGCGCGAGACAACGCCCGCGAAGCGCGCCCTGGCGGCCTCGGCGCGTTCGGTCAGCCGGGCGCGCGCGGCGTCCTCGCCGCGCTCTCCGCCCCCGGCCAGAACCGCCGCGGTGGCCTGATAGAGATCGCGCAAAAGCTGGGCTTTCCAGCCATTCCACACCCCCGGGCCCACGGCGCGTATGTCCACCACGGTAAGGATGGTCAACAGCCGCAGCCGCTCCAGCGTGCCGCACAGGCGCGCGAAATCGAGCACGGTGCGCGGGTCGGAGATGTCGCGGCGCTGGGCCGCATCGCTCATTTCCAGATGGTTGGCGATCAGCCAGGCGACCAGCTCGATCTCGTCGTCGTCCAGTCCCAGCCGGGCGCAGGCGATGCGTGCATTGGCAGCGCCTTCAATGCACTGATCGCCCTTGCCCTTGCCGGTGTCGTGCAGCAGCACCGCCAGATGCAGGGCGCGCCGGGCGGAGATTTGCGGGGCGAGGCTGGTGGCCAGCGGATGGTCTGCGATGAGCTTGCCCTGCTCGATCTCGCGGAGCAGGCCCAGCGCGTTAAGCGTATGCTCGTCCACGGTAAAGCGGTGATACATGTTGAACTGGGTGCGTGCGACGATATCGCCGAACTCCGGGATATACGCGCCCATAAGCCCCGCCTCGGTCATGGCGCGCAGGGTCATGCGCGGATCATCGGCATCGAGAAGCACGGCGAAGAAACTGCGCGCGGCGCGCGGGTCGCTGCGGAAGGCGTCATCGATAAAGCGCAGGGACTGGCCGATGCGCGCCACCGCGTCCGGATGCAGGTCGTAATGGCGCGCCGCCGCTGCCTCGAACAGGGAGAGCATCATCACCGGATCGCGCTCGATCACGGCCGGATCGGCGAAATCGAGCCGTCCGGCGTGAAGCGAGAACCCGGCTTCGGTCAGCCCCTCGGCGTCGGCAATGCCATCGGACGGCAGGAAGCGCCCGCCCGCGCCGGGCGGGTCCTTGAATTCATCGGCTTCCAGCTTGGCGCAGATCAGCCGGGTCAGGGCGCCCACATCAATCGCCTTGAGGAAATAGTCGCGCATGAAGGCTTCCACCCCCAGCGTCTCTTCGGTGTCGTCATAGCCCATGCGCAGGGCGATATCGGGCTGGAGGTCGAAACTCAGCCGGTCGTCCTTGCGCCCGACCAGGGCGTGCAGGTGAAAGCGCACGGTCCAGAAGAAATCGGCGGCCGACAGATAGCGCTCCACATCACCGACTGACAAAAGTCCTGCGCCGACCCAGCGCTCCAGCGCATCGGCGCCATAGAGCACCTGGGCGAGCCAGCGCACGGTCTGCAGATCGCGCAAACCGCCCTTGCCATCCTTCACATGGGGCTCGACGGCGTAGCGGCTGTCGCCCTGGCGGTCGACGCGCGCATCGCGCTCGGCGAGCTTGGCGGCGGCGAAACTGGCGGCCTCCTCGCCAACCCAGTGTTCGTCAAAGGCCGAGAGCAGGCGGCGCACCAGGCGCACATCGCCGGTGATGGGCCGGATATCGAGAAGGGCGGTGCGTTCGGATACATCGGTGCGGGCCAGCGCAATGGCTTCGTCCACCGTGCGGATGGCGCCGCCGCCCACCGGCAGATTGCAATCCCACAGGGCATAGAGCGTGCGCTCCACGATTAGGGCGGCATGGGGCGGGGCGGGGTCCTCGACCAGGAAGACCAGATCGATATCGCTATGGGGCGCCAGCTCGCCCGCGCCATAGCCGCCCACCGCACAGAGCGCCAGGCCCGGCGCGCGCGCGCCGTCAGCGTCCAGATCGGTGGCGATGGAATCAAACAGGGCGCGCAGGGCCGCATTCATCACGCCCGACAAGGTGCGCGCCGCTTCCAGCCCGCCGCTGGCGGCGTCCAGCCGGGTTTCGGCATGGGCGCGCCCGCGGGCGAGATAGGTCTTGAGTTTGGCCAGCGCCGCCTGCCGCTCGGCGGGCTGGTCCCAGCCGGTGCGCGTGGACGCGGCCAGCTCCGCGCGCAGGCGCAGGCCGTCCAGGTCAGCAGGAAGGGCGGTGGGCCGGATCATGGCGACACTTCTACGCCAGTGCGCCCCGATCTGTCAGCGCTCTTGCGCCTCCACCACCAGCGCCTCGATGGCGGGCACGTCGCCCTTGACCAGCGCCTGATAGGCGCCCAGCGCCGCCGCGCCGCCTTTCAGCGTGCGCCAGGTGAGCAGATCATCTGCAGACTTGGCGAACGCCGTCCAGGCCCCGCCCTGGCGGCGCGCAAATTCTTCAGGCCCCCACTCGGCCATGCGCTCGCGGGCGTGATCGGGCGCGAAGAAGAAGACCGGCTTTGGACCGGGCAGGTCCGGGGCGGGCGCGCTGTCGTCCCAATGGGCGCCGCCGACGCGGATATTGCCCTTGAGCCCTTTGCCCAGATGGTCATGCAGCGCCCGGTTCACCTCCGCCGCCCCGGCGAAATCCACGATCAGGCGGGGCTCGGACGCATCAAGGCTGCCAATATCGTCATAGGCGATGACATGATCATAAAGCCCGCTCGCCTCCACGAACGCTGCATTGCGCGCCGAGGTCAGCGCTTCGATGCGCAAGGCCTCAGGCCGGTTGCGTCCCAGCAGGAAGGCCAGCGCCAGCGCGGTCTTGCTGGACGCGCTGGTGAGGATCACGGCCCTGGCGCCCAGACAGTTCTGGTCGCGCAGGAAGGCGTCGATCAGGAAGGAGGTCAGGAAGAGCGGCTGCAGCACCATCTGGGCGGGCTCGCGCGCGCGGTCATAGGCCGGATCGCCCGCGCAGCGCACATAGCGGTTATACACCGCCGGCAGGCCGGCCCGGTGAGGCGCGGCGTCGATGAAGCTCTCAGGGCGCAGCTTGCCGGGCGTCACGATCAGCTCGCTGGCGGCAGGCCAGTAGCCATAGACGCGCTCGCCTTCCTGCAGGCCGTCTGCCCGGCTCTCGCTCACCTGCGCAAAGCCCCAGACCGGCAGGCGCCCGCGCCCGTCCGCGCCGGGAAAGAAGCGCCAATACCCCATCGCCTCGCCAAAGGCGGCGTAGGTGATGTTGTTGGCGGTCAGCGCAAAGCTTTGGATGGTCAGGCGCGCCTCGCCGTCTTCCAGCGCCCGCGAGGGCTCCTCCACCATTTCGGCGCGGGTGATGTCGCTACGGTCAATGCTCAGCGCCCAGCTCATATGTGCTCTCCTTGGCGTTCCGGGTGAGGCCCGGTTAGTGATGCAGATGGTCTTGCGGCCGGTCGCCGGGCGACCATACCCGCAAGACGGACGGGTCCGGCGCGCCATAGCGTTCGGGTAGCTTTGGACATGGCACGGTCTGGAGTATGTCGCGGATGATGGCCAGGCGCGCGGTGCGCTTGTCGTCCGCCTTCACCACCCGCCAGGGGACGGCGTCTCCGGTGGCGGCCAGCATGGCGTTGCGGGCTTTGGAATAGGCGTCGAACTTCTCCAGCGCCACCGCGTCGATGGGCGAGGTCTTCCAGGTCTTGAGCGGATCGGTGCGCCGGGCTTCCAGACGGCGCGCCTGCTCGGCGCGGGAGATATCGAGATAGAATTTGAGAATGGTCAGCCCGTCATCGGTGAGGATGTGCTCGAACGGCCCCACATCGCGCATGAAGGCCTCGTGCTGGGCAGGTTTGCAGAAGCCCATCACCTTTTCCACCCCGGCCCGGTTGTACCAGGAGCGGTTGAACAGCACCATTTCCCCGCCAGCGGGCAAATGCGCGGCCCAGCGCTGGAAATACCAGCTGGTCCGGTCGCGCTCGGTGGGCACGCCCAGCGCCACCACCCGCGTTTCGCGCGGGGACTGGTGCTCGACAATGCGTTTGATCGCGCCGTCCTTGCCCGCCGCGTCGCGCCCTTCCAGGATCACCAGAAGCCGTGCGCCCGTGGCGATCAGATGGCGCTGCAGCGCCACCAGGCCGATCTGGAGCCGGGTCAGCTCGCGCTTGTAGGTCTTCTTGTCCATCACCGCGCAGACTGGGCCGGTGCGGCGCCCGTGTCGAGACTTGTGCGGTGCAGCCGGGCCGGTGAAGATGCAGCCATGCGATATCTCGGCCCTGTTCTCGTGACCCTGATCGTCCTGGCTGGCGCCGCAGCGGCGGGCTGGGTGGTGCTGACGCGCAATCCCGACGGCCTGTCCCTGCGCGATCTCGGGCAGACGGCGGGCGAGGCCTATGTGTTCGGCTATCCTCTGGTGCTGATGGAGGAAACGCGCGCGGTGATGCTGGCGCGCCTTGAAGCGGAGGGCGCGGTCGGGCCGGGCGCCGGCGGGATCAACACGCTGCATCACCGGCGCGACTTGCCCGGAGCCGAGGATGACTCGGTGGTGCGGCCCAATCTCGACACGCTCTACACCATCGCCTGGCTCGATCTGTCGATGGGTCCCGCCGTGCTGCGCTGGCCGGACATGGGTGATCGCTACTGGCTGTTGCAGGTGCTCGACGGCTGGACCGATGTGGCCGGCTCGCCCGGCTCGCGCACGGCCGGATCGGGGCCGGGCCTGGCCTTCATCACCGGACCGGGCTGGGACGGGCCGGGTCTGCCGGGCGCGGTGCATGTGCGCTCGTCCACGTCCATGGCCTGGCTGATCGGACGGATCGAGGTTGCGCCGGGTGAGGATTTTGCGCCTGTGCACGCGCTGCAGGACGCCATCTCGCTGACCGCCGCGCCGCCCTCGGGCGCTGTGCGCCCGGGCGATGCCGGCCAGCGCCCGCCGGATACGGTGGAGGCGTTGGCGGCGTACGATTACTTCACGCGGCTGGCCGCCCTGATGGCGCAGAACCCGGCGCGGGCGCAGGACGCGGAGATGACCGCGCGCCTGGCCGCATTGGGCGTGGACCCGCAGACCGGAGCGCTGGACTGGCGCGGGCATGGCCTGCTGGCGCGCCGGGTGATGGGGCGCGGCGTGGCGGTGGCGCGCGCCCGGCTGGCTGAAGCCGACCGCCAACCTCCCGGCCCGCAGGGCTGGCGCACGCTGACGCAAGGGCTGGGCGAATACGGCACGAATTACGCCCTGCGCGCCGGCGTGGCGCATATCGGGCTGGGCGCGAACCTGGCGGCGGATGCGATCTATCCCAACACCACGCGCGACAGCGCCGGGCGCCCGCTCACCGGCGATCATGTCTACACGCTGCGCTTTGAGCCCGGGGCGTGGCCGCCTGCGGACGCGTTCTGGTCGGTCACCCTTTACGATGCGCACGGCTTCCTGCCCCACGGTGTGGACGGGCGCCATGCCCTTGGGGACCGGGACGGGCTGGCGGCGGACGCGGACGGCGGACTGACACTCTGGATCGCGCCTGAACGCCCCGCGGATGCGCCTGATTCCAACTGGTTGCCTGCGCCTGCCGGCGCTCCCTTCGCCCTCACCGCACGCCTCTACGCGCCGCGCGAGGCGGCGTTATCGGGCGCGTGGATCATGCCGGGCGTGGAGCGGGGTCCGGCCTCGCGCTAGTCATGAGCCAGATCGCTCGCGATGGCCCTGGCCATGGTCACGGTGAGGCTCACCGAGGCGGCCAGCGAGGCCACCGTGGCGCCGCCATCGGTGATATCATACCGGCTGAAATAGACCGTATCGCCTTCAACCGTGGTTTTTACGGCGGCCCTGTCGATATTGATCTGGTTTACGGTGGCGGGGGTAAGGCCGGTCTCGTTCATATAAGTCACGATGGAGTGCAGGCCCTGGCAGCCCCGCTCATCGCACACGCTGGCGATCAGGAAATAGTTCAGCCCCTCATTGGTGCGCATTTCGGCGATATAGCCCCGCTCGCTTGCTCTGAGATCGCGGATGTCATGGGAGAGCGCGGCGGCGATGGCGCGCATATGGCTTTCGTCAAAGCGGGTGAAGCTTTCGTCCGAGCGGGCTTGGCCCTGACTGGCGAAGACGGCGCACGCCGCGAGGGCGCAAGCGAGGATGTATTTCATGACAGGCCCCTGAACCTTGATTTTGAAAGCAATTGAGGAAGGCTAACCCAAATCACACCGCGCCGTCATGGCCATTTCAGGGCGGGATTGGGCAAGAGGAAACGTGCGGCTCTTCCTATCCTCCCCCGCTTGCGGGGGAGGTGTCAGCAAAGCTGACGGAGGGGGGAAGCGGCATATGAAAGCTTGGGCCCGCACTTGCCCCCCTCGGCCCTTCGGGCCACTCCCCCCGCAAGCGGGGGAAGACAGAGCCGTCATGCAGCCCAATGAAGGTGCGCAGCCTGGTCAACGCACCAGCCATGGCGCGCAACAGATCGCTGGCTTAAAACGGCTTTATGATCCGGCTGGTCTTTGTTCTCATCACCGCCCTGACGGTGTTTGCGCTCGGCGCCTGCGCGTCCGGGCCGCGCATTGACACCCGCCATGCCAGCCCGGCCCATGACAGCCGGGTGCGCTATATCATCGTGCATTACACAGCGGTGGATTTCGAGGAATCGCTGCGGCTTCTGACCACCACAGGGGTGTCGAGCCATTATCTGATCGATCGCGATCCCGCGCGCATCCACCGGCTGGTCCCTGAACACCGGCGGGCGCGTCATGCGGGCGTCTCCAGCTGGCGCGGGGAGACCTATCTCAACACCGCCTCCATCGGGATCGAGATCGTCAACCGGGGCTATGACTGGGGCGCGCCGGACGAGTGGGAGCCCTATGACGAGGCGCAGATCGCCGCCGCCGCGTGGCTGATCGGTGATATCGCCCGGCGCCATGACATCGCCCCGCACCGCATTCTCGGCCATGCCGAGGTGTCGCCGGGGCGCAAGTCCGATCCCGGACCGCTGTTTCCCTGGCGGCGTCTGGCCTGGGCGGGGCTTGTGCCGTGGCCGGATGAAACCCGGCTGGAGGAGCTCAGCGCGCAGTATCAGGACGCCCTGCCGGATGCGGGCTGGCATCAGGCGCGCCTGCGCCGCCACGGGCTTGGCGTGGAGGTCACCAGCGTCTGGGATGACCAGACCCGTCATGCGCTGCAGGCGTTCCAGATGCGCTTTCGCCCGGCCCGCCATGACGGGGTGAGCGACGCCCAGACCGCCGCGCTGCTCGACCTGGTCACCAGTCCTGAAGGCCTGATGATCCGGGGAGCTGATGGCGTCTGGCGGCCTTATGACGCCCGGACGGGGTAGACGGAGCCGCTCAGCGGGGCTCAGCCGCCATTGAGGGAATTCCAGGCTTCATCATCGGCCAGCACCGGAATGGCCTGGCAGTCCGGCGCGCACACATAGCTGGCGCGCGCGGTGTTGCGGAACACCTGAACCACGCCCCGGTCATTGCCGCCGACCGCAAGATCAGCTGTGTAAAGCACCCGGCCCTCGGCGTTGAGCGCGATCAGATTGGTGCGCCCGAAGCGCTTGCCGGTGATGAAGATGGTGCGCGCGTCATAGAGATTGGCGTCGGCGATGGCCGGATTGCCCACCACAATCGCCGCCGCCTCGCCGGGCAGGCGGATCAGGGCGGCATGATCAGCAGGCACCCGGAAAGTCTGGGCTGCGGCTGGCGCAACCGCCATGGCGGCAAGGGCGATAACGGTGATGAGGGCGCGCAGGGCCATGTCGGCATCCTTGAGATTGGCGTTACGCCTTTCTCGCGCGCGCGGATGAAGGAAGTCTAAACGCGGGCCCATTCGGGGCGATTATGTTTACCGCGTGTAAACTATAAGTGCAGCGCAATGCGTTTACTGAAAATAAAGCATGGAATTTTACCGCCCCTCAATCGTCTTCGTGTTTACTGCGCTTACGTTCAGAGCGGGTCGGGACGGACTTGAGACTCTGGGCTGGGAAAAAAGAGCAAACGGAGTGGATGGGATGAAAACCCTGGTTTCGAAATTCTTCAAGGACGAGTCCGGCGCCACGGCCATTGAATATGGCCTGATCGCCGCCCTGATCGCCGTGGCGATCATCGTGGTGGTCGGCCTGGTCGGCGAGAACTTGGAAGACACCTTCCAGAGCGTCGCGGACGGCCTCAGCGGCGCTGAGTAGCAAGCCGCTAGCGTTAAGCGCTGCTGCGTAAAGAAAGCCGTCCCCGAAAGGGGGCGGCTTTTCTGCGTCCAGCCCCGAGCCCTTGTCCCATTGGCGAAGCCTTAATCCTGATGCGTTATGAAAGCGGTCAGTGACGCACTGCCGGGAGCCACGCTCATGACCGCCCAGATCCTTCTTCTCGCTCTCGCCGGGCTGATGCTGGCGGCGGCCTGGACGGACGCCACGCGCTTTTTGATCCCCAACTGGATTTCAGGCGCGTTGATCGTGCTGTGGATTCCGGCCGCCTTTGCGCTGGGCTATGGCTGGACCGGGGCGGGGCTCGCCCTTTTGACCGGGTTTGCGGTGCTGGCTGCAGGCCTGGCGCTGTGGGCGCCGGGCTGGCTGGGAGGGGGCGATGTGAAGCTGCTGGCCGCCGGGGCGCTATGGTTCGGCTGGCCGGACGCGGTGGCGTTTCTGGTCTGGTCCATGCTGGCGGGCGGGGTGCTGGCCGTGGCGCTGGTGCTGGCCCGGCGCATTGCGCCCACCATCCCGCAAATGGCCGGACGCCTGACCGGCACGGCCCTGGCGCCGGGCGCGCCTGCGCCCTACGGCATCGCCATCGCTGCGGGCGCGCTGATCGCCCTGCCGCGCAGCCAGATATTCATGGCGCTTGGCCTCTAGTTTCAGCCTTTAAAGCTGTCCTTGGCTGCGCGCACCGCGCCATAGACCTGCCAGTCCGGCGCGGTCTCCAGGCCGAAGCGCGAACGCAAGACTGCATCCTCCCAGCGCAGGAACGGATTGGCCGCGATCTCGCGCGCCATCGTGGTGGGCACGGTGGGCTCGCCGCGCGCACGCTTGCGTTCCACCTCTTCGGCATAGGCTGTCAGCGCCTCATTGCCCGGATCGACGCTCAAGGCAAAGCGGGCGTTGGCGGCGGTGTATTCGTGGGCGCAATAGATGACCGTGTCCGGGGGCAGGGCGCGCAGGCGCGCCAGCCCGGCCTGGGCCTGCTCAGGCGTACCTTCAAACAACCGCCCGCAGCCCAGCGCGAACAGCGCATCGCCGACAAACGCCGCGCCCTCGCTTTCAAACCAGTAGGCGATATGGCCCAGCGTGTGGCCGCCCACATCAATCACCTCGGCCTCCAGCGCGCCCAGCCTGACCCGGTCGCCCGGTTTCACGGGATGATCCACATGGCCGATCTGCCTGACTTCCTCAGCCGGGGCGGTGATGCGTGCGCCATTGGCTGCGCGAATGGTGTCATTGCCGCCGGCATGGTCCCAGTGGTGATGGGTGTTCCAGATCTCTGTCAGCCGCCAGCCCGCAGCGCGGGCTTCTTCCAGGATGCGGGCGGGCTCGGGCGTGTCGATGGCCGCGCACGCGCCGGTCTGGCTGCAGCGGATGAGGAAGCCGTAATTGTCCTCAAGGCAGGCAAATTGCCGGATCTCCAGCGCCATGGCGCGTCCTCTTTCGTCTGTCTGCGTGTGTCAGCGTCGTGCCGCGGACCCTGTCCCGGGCCGGTCAAGGAGCCTATCATCCCCCCGGCAAGCAAGGCGAGGGCGCCCATGCGTACAGATGCGCTGGAAATCGACCGTTTCTACCGCTCCGTCCGGGGCCGGGCCGCGCGCGATATGGCGCTGCGCCGCCTGACCGCGCTGTGGCCGCAGGCCAAGGGCCTGGACGTGCTGGGCTATGGTTATGCCGGGGCGTATCTGGAGCCCTACCGGGACGAGGCCCGGCGCACGGTGGCCTATATGCCTGCCGCTCAAGGCGCGGTGGTCTGGCCCAGGGGCGAGGCGTCGCTCACCGCGCTGGGCGCCGAGGCGCGCCTGCCGTTCGGCGATGCGATGTTCGACCGGGTGGTGCTGGCCCATGCGCTGGAGGAGGCCGATGATCTGCGCCGTCTCTTGCGCGAGCTGTGGCGCGTGACCGCGCCGGAAGGGCGCATCGTGGTGATCGCGCCCCATCGCGGCGGGCTGTGGGCGCGCGCTGAATCCACCCCGTTCGGCCATGGCCGCCCGTTCTCGCGCCGTCAGTTGTCGGATCTGCTCACCGGCGCCCTTTTCGAGCCGGTGGCCTGGTCGCGCGCGCTCTATGCCCCGCCCTGGCGCTGGACCTGCGGGCCGAAGCTCGCCCCGGCGCTGGAAAGCGCAGGCGAGCGCGCCGCGCCGGCCTTTGGCGGGCTGATCCTGGCCGAGGCCATCAAGCATGTGGGCGCGGTCCATCCCGGCGGCGCAGCCCAGCGCGTCCGGCGCAAGGTGCTTGAAGGCGCCGTTCGCCCCGCGCTATCTCCCAGCCAGACCCCGCCCCAGCCTTCAGGAAAAGACCCGTCATGACCCTTCAGCCCCGCCCCGGCCTTATGGACATCAAGCCTTATGTGCCCGGCGCGGCTGCCCCGGCGGGGGCGGTGAAGCTGTCCTCCAATGAAAACGCGCTGGGCTGCAGCCCGAAAGCGGCCGAGGCGTTCCGCGCGGCGGCGGACAAGCTGCATGTCTATCCCGATGGCGGCGCCACGCGCCTGCGCCAGGCGATCGCTGAGGCCGAGGACGTGGATGCGGACCGGATCGTGTGCGGGGCGGGCTCGGACGAGCTGTTGCAGCTGATCGGGCGGGCCTATCTGGCGCCCGATGATGTGGTGGTGCAGAGCCAGTACGGCTTTCTGGTCTACCGGCTGGTGGCCATGCAGTCGGGCGCGCGCTGTGTCAGCGCGCCTGAGCGCAACTATACCACCGATGTGGATGCGATGATCGAGGCGGCCAGGGACGGGGCGCGCATTGTCTTCCTGGCCAATCCCAATAATCCCACCGGCACCTGGATCAGCGGGGCCGAGGTGCGCCGCCTGCGCGAGGGCCTGGCTGACGACGTGTTGCTGGTGCTCGACGGCGCCTATGCCGAATATGTGGATGCGCCCGGCTGGGAGAACCCGCTGAAGCTCGCCGACGATTACGGCAATGTGGCGGTGACCCGCACGTTTTCAAAAATCCATGGCCTGGCCGGCCTGCGGCTCGGCTGGATGTACGGGCCCAAAGCGGTTGTGGACGTGATCCACCGGGTGCGCGGGCCCTTCAATGTCAATCTGCCGGCCATCGAGGCGGGGGTGGCGGCGATTGGCGACAGGGAGTTCGTTGCCCGCTCCAAGGCCCATAATGATCAATGGCTGGCCTATCTGGCCCAGCAGCTGGGCGGGCTCGGCTTCGAGGTCACGCCCTCGGTGTGCAATTTCGTACTGGTCCATTTCCCTGATGAGCCCGGCCGCAGCGCCGCCGATGCGGACCGCTTCCTGACCGAACACGGCCTCGTCGTGCGCGCCCTGGCGCCCTATGGCCTGCCCCATGCGCTGCGCATCACGGTGGGGACCGAAGCCGACAACCGCGCGGTGGTGGCGGCGCTGGCTGCGTTCGCAGGCCGTTCACGCTGAGTCTTCAGTTGTCGCGCGCGTAGCCCTGGACCTCGAATACGCCGCCCCTTTCCTGGCGGCGCACCCCTAAAAAGCTGACCGCCGCACCATCCTCGCTGGCGCGCAGGATGAAGTCCCGGAAGGCCTGCCGGCGCATCTCCCAGAGCAATTCGCAGCTGGCGTCGGTGAACTCGTTGTCGCTGATGCTGGCCTGCTGGGTGCACGCCCGGTTGGAGGCATGAGCGCCTGCGCCTGTGTAAATGAAGCTGATCATGTCCCAGGACTGGTCTTCCGAGATGAAGCGGCCGCCCTCCACGCATCTTACGAAGACGGAGAACAATCCGGTCTGTCCCAGCACCACGCGGCGGCATTCGCCCATGCCGTAAACGGTGTCAGGCTCTGGCGCCGGCTCCTGTGGAATCATGCGCATGACCTGCGGCGTTGTTCTCGGAACATTGGCCGTTGCAGGCTCGTCAGCATGCGCTGCTACAGGCGCTGAGAGGCTTACAAGCAGACAGCTGGCGGCCAGGACTGAAGCCTGTTTCATGACATCTTCCCCTTGTATTGGAGGGGCAATATAATCCGGACTGGACTTTGATAACAAAAATGCACGCCGATCAGGCGATCCCCAGCTCTTCAAGCGCGCTCTCATACGCCCAGTCGAGCCAGGGGCCCAAGGCGGAGACATCATCAGTGTCCACCGTCGGTCCGCACCAGATGCGCAGGCCCGCAGGCGCTTTGGGGTGGGGGATGACGTCGAAGGCGGCCTCCTCGCGCTCGAGAAGCACGCCCATGCGCCGCGACACGCTCCAGCGCTCGGCCTCGCTCAAACCTGCCAGCGCCTCGCCGGTGAAGGTCAGGGTGACCGAGGTGGTGGAGCGCACGGACGGGTCCTCAGCCAGGAAGCCGATCCAGGGCGCGCTCTCCGTCCAGGCGGCCAGCGCGGCGAAATTGGCCTCGGTGCGCGCGATCAGCGCTTCGGCCCCGCCCTCGCGCGCGGCCCATTTGAGGGCGTCGAGATAATCCTCCACACACATCAAGGAGGGCGTGTTGATGGTGGAGCCCGCATAGATGGCCGCATCTTCAGCGCCCGCCTCGAACCATTGCAGCAGGCGCGGCACGGGCCAGGACGGGCGGTGCTCGCGCAGGCGCTGGCGCGCGCGCGGCGACAGGATCGCCACCCCGTGCTGGGCCTCGCCGCCCAGGCATTTCTGCCAGCTGAACGTGGTCACATCCAGCTTGTCCCAGGGCAGATCCATCGCGAAAGCCGCCGAGGTGGCGTCGCAAATGGTCAGCCCCTCGCGGTCACCAGCGATCCAGTCCGCGTCCGGGATGCGCACGCCCGCCGCCGTGGCGTTCCAGGTGAAGACCAGATCATGGGCCGGGTTGGCGCGGCCATAGTCCGGCGCCTGGCCATAGGGCGCTTCGTGGACGCTGAGCCCTTCAGGCTTGAGCTCGTCGCGCAGATCGATCAGCCAGCGACGCCCGAATTCGTCACAGGAAAACACGTCCACCGGGCGCGCCCCGGTCAGCGACCACAGCGCCCCCTCCATTGCTCCGGTGTCGGAGGCGGGCACGATCATCACCTTGTAATCGGACGGGATATCCAGAACAGCGCCAGTGCGCTCGATGGCTTCGGCCAGGCGCGCCTTGGGCACGCCGCCGCGATGGGTGCGCCCCAGCGGCGCGGCGGCAAGCGCACCCCACTCCCAGCCTGGACGCTTCTTGGTCGGCCCGCACGAAAAACGCGGATCGGACGGGCGAAGGCTGGGTTTGGGACGGGCCATGGCGATTCCCTTCTGGCGGCAGGCTTGAGGCTTCTCGCCTAGGCTTTTGCGCGCGCAGCGTCAAACGCTTGTGATGCGCCCGGCTTGACGGGCGGGGTCCTTGAGCCTAACCGCCTGACGCCATGATCCTCCCCCCGCCCTCCTGTCTCACTGCCGGACCGTTTCAGCCATGACCCCTGACAAACCGGGACTTAAAGGCTGGGGCGGGCTGGCCACGCTGGCGCTGCTATGGGGCGGGGCGTTCGCCTTCATCACGGTGGGGGTGGAGACGCTGCCGCCATCGCTGGTGGCGTTCGGGCGACTGGCGCTGGCCGCTGTGGTGCTGACCGTCTGGGCCGGACTGCAGCGCCGATATCTGCCGCCCCTGGGCGACCGGCGCTGGCTGTGGTTTGCAGGGCTGGGCCTGTTCGGCAATACGCTGCCCTTCACCCTGATCGCCATCGGCCAGCAGACCGTGCCGTCGGGCGTGGCGGGCATCCTGATGGGCATGACGCCGCTGGCCATCATCATGGCGGCCCATTTCGTCCTGCCGGGCGAGCGCATCAATGCCTGGAAGGCGGCGGGTTTCCTGATCGGGTTTTCCGGCATCGTGCTGCTGACCGGGCCGTCAGCGCTGGCGGGCATGCTGGAGACCGATTTTCTCGCCCAGATGCTGATCTTCGCGGCCACGCTGGCCTATGCGGCCAACGCCATCATGTATCAGCGCATGCCCGAGACCGCCCCGATCATCGTGGCCGCAGGGTCGCTGATCTGCGCCAGCGTGCTGGCTGCGCCGCTGGTGATCTGGGATCTGGCCGCCGGGGCGCCCATCGCGCCGAGTTTCGCCTCCATCCTGGCCGTGATCGCGCTGGGCCTTCTGCCCACGGCGCTGGCGACCATTGTCTATATGGGAATCGCCCGCAAAGTCGGTGCGGCCTTTATCGCGCTGATCAATTACGCCGTGCCGGTGGTGGCCGCCCTGATCGGGCTGATGCTGGGCGAGGCGCTGGGCCTGACCGCCTGGCTGGCGCTGGGGGTGATCCTTCTGGGCATTTTCATCGCCCGGCAGGGCTCCAAGCCGCGCAAGCGAGCAGATTAGCGCCGCCGTCTATACCGGATCGTGCAGGCGCGAGAGCACGCCGCCATCAAGATAGAAAGTGGTTCCCGTGGCGAACGCCGCGCCCGGCGAGGCCAGGAACACCGCCGCCTGCGCCGCCTCTTCCGGCGCGCCGATCCGGTTCAGCGGATGGCAGGCCTCCAGCTCCTGGAACGCGGCCTCGCGCCCTTCGAACCCGGCCATCAGCATGGGGGTTGAGATCGCGGCTGGCGCCAGGCAGGTCACCCGCACCCGCGCGCCCAGATCCACCGCCAGCGCCCGGGTCAAACCGTGCAGGGCGGCCTTGGAGGTGGCGTAGGCGGCGAATTCCGGCTTGGTGGCCTGAGCGTGGACGCTGCCGATATTGATCACGCACCCGCGCGCCGCCTCCAGCTCGGGCAGGAAGGTCTGCACCAGGCGGAAGGGCGCGGTGAGATTGACGTTCATGGTGCGCCGCCAGGCGTCCATGGAGAGGCCCTCCACAGGCGCCAGGATCTGGGCGGCGGCGTTGTTGACGAGAGCGTAGAGCTGCGCGCCTTCCAGCGCGTCGCGCACAGTGGCGGCGAAGCGGGCGAGGGCGGCGTCATCTTCGGCCATGGCGTTGAGATCGGCCTCCACGAAGGCGTCGCAGATATCGTCCCCGGCGCGCTGGCGCCCGGTCCCGATCACCCGGTAGCCCGCCGCCCGGAAAGCCTGGCCCAGCGCGGCGCCGATGCCGCCGGAAATGCCGGTGATGAGCGCCGCGCGGGTCATGGCCGGTCCTTACTTGACGCCGAGAAAGCCGAACAGGTGCTCGATGGCCTGCAGGCTGACGCGGCGCACCGCGTCCTCGGTGTTGGAGGCGTTGTGGGAGCCGAAAATGCACCGCTCATAGCCGCGCAAGGGGCTGTCGGGCGCCAGCGGCTCGATCTCGAACACGTCCAGCGCAGCCGAATGAATCCGGCCCGAGGCGAGACCGTCGAGCAGGGCGGTTTCCTTGACCACCGGACCCCGGCCCACATTGACGAGGCGCACGCCGGGCTTCACCCGGGCCAGCACGTCCTCATTGAACATGTGATGGGTGTGGGGGTTGAGCGGAGCGGTGAAGACCAGGAAATCGGCCTCCTCAACGCCTTCGGGCCAGGGTTTGTGCTCCACCTCATGGCCGTCCAGCGGGCGGAAGGCGGGATCATAGGCGATGATGCGCATCTCGGCGGCCAGAAGGCGCAGGGCGGTGCAGCGCCCGATATCGCCAAAGCCGATGATCGCGGCTGTGCGGCCGGCCAGCGAGATGCCGCGCGGCTTGGGCCAGATCTTGTTGATGCGGATTTCCCGGTCGATCAGATAGCTCTCGCGCGCCAGTCCGTTGACGTAATTGACCGCCAGATCGGCGACCTCGCGGCCAAACACGCCCGGCGTGTTCACCGCGGGCAGGTTCAGGCGCTTGGCGGCGGTGAAGTCCACATTGTCGACGCCGACGCCCCATTTCACGATGGCCTTGAGTTTGCCCGCCGCACCAGCCTCCAGCACCCGGGCGCTGGCCGGGTCATCGCCGATGATCCAGCCGTCAAAGCCGGGCAGAAGCGCGATCAGCTCGTCTTCAGACAGGGTCTGGACGACCTTGGCCGCCTCCAGCTCCACATTGCGCTGCGCGAAAATGGGGCGGAATTCATCAATCATGCCCAGCATGGGCGGGCAGGTGACCAGAACGCGCATGGATCAGCTTCCTTTGCGGGCGTTGTAGAGCGCGACCGCCTCGGCCAGGGCCCACTGGTCGGCGTCGTCGATATCGATGGATTCCAGCGCCGGGGTCACATACATGGCCGGGCGCTTGCCGATGCGGGCGTTGGTGGCTGCAAAGCTCTCGCGATTGAACAAATAGAGATTGGAGTTTTCCTCAAACCACGGCTCCAGATCCTGGGTGCGGATCAGATTGTCCGGGTCATGGTTCACCGGGCTCATGTCCTCACGGTAGAAGCGGGTCTGGATTCGGTTGACCGCAAACAGGCTGTCGGCCTCGCCAGCTTTCACCGTGGCGTGATACCGGGCCAGCGCCCCGCGCATGGCGTCCGCCGACAGGAGCGGATTGGTGGTGTGGGTCATGAGATAGGCGTCAGAGGCGACATTGGCCACGTCATCGCCCAGCACCAGATTCATGGAGACGAAATCGCCGCAAATCTCCGGCTTGCGGTCGCGGATCATCACCCGGCCATCGCTATCACCGTCCTTCAGGCCCTTCTCGGCCAGAATTTCGCGCGCATCGGTATTGATCACTACCCGGTCGATCTCCTCCATGCTCAGAAGCGTGTCGAGGATCCAGCGAAACAGCGGCTTGCCGGCGAACTCACGGAAGTTCTTCGACGTGACGCGCGCGGAATGAGCCTTCATGGGCAGAAGGGCGACGAGCTTGAACGGCTCGGACATGAATGAGTCTCCAGTGATGACAGAGCGCGATGACGGGCGTCAGCGCGGATAGAAATACCGGTCCTTGCGGCGCTGGGACAGCTTGCGGTGATTATTATTGCCCTGATAGCTGCCCCAGTACTGGTTGAAGCGGAACATGACGATATTGCCCGCCTCTTTCCAGAACACGCGCTGGTCCAGCGCCTCGCCCCAGTCGTGCATGATCCCGGCCAGGGTGTAGCGCACGAAATCGCCAAAGCCGACATGAACCTCGGGCATGATGTCCTGCAGGGCCACCGCCTCGCGCTCATAGCGCGTCTTGACCTTGGACCAGCTCTCTTCGTGGATGTGGATCACCGGGGCGTCGGCCACATAACCGATCTTCATCCCGTCAGCGACCAGCTGCTTGGCCAGCGCC
This sequence comes from Alkalicaulis satelles, assembly GCF_008630495.1. Taxonomy (GTDB): domain Bacteria; phylum Pseudomonadota; class Alphaproteobacteria; order Caulobacterales; family Maricaulaceae; genus Oceanicaulis; species Oceanicaulis satelles. The sequence continues at coordinate 92,107 of NZ_VWOJ01000002.1, read as the reverse complement.
ATGTCTTCCAGCCCGGTGACGGTTTCGTCGAAAGGATGCGATTTCCAGACCGATGTGAGGATCGCAGAGTTGGCGTTGTTGCAGAAGAAATCGTCTTGCGGAATGTGGGAGCAATCGGGGAAATATTTGCGGAACAGCTGCTCTTCAGAAAATTTCGTGATGCCAGGCTTGCCCATCTGGCGGCCATAGGTGTAGGCGCACACGCCTTCGTCCAGCGGCTTGACCAGATTGTGCAGCCAGCGCTCCCCGGACGGTATGCAATGACCGGAGATGAACACCAGAAACCGTCCGATGGCCGCCTCGCAGCCCATATTGAGCGACCGGCCGAACGTGAATTCGCTTTTCTTGATATGGGTGATCCTGCAGCCATGGGCTTCAGCGATCTTCAGCGTGTCGTCCGTGGAGCCTGAATCCACGATCACGACTTCATAGCTGTAGGGTTCCGGGTTCTGCGCTGCCACCGCTTTCAGCGCGTCACCCAGCCACTTGCCCTCATTATAGGTGCGGATGACGATGGAGGCGTCCACCGCAGCGGCCTGTGCGTCCGGCTGGGGTGGCGGGCCGGCTTCTGGCGCGTCTTTTGGATGATATGTCACTATGCCTCCCCCCGAACGCGATCGTGTCATGACTATCCCTGTCACACGGGACCGTTACCACCGCCGCATCTCAAGCGTCCATGCCAGTTCGCGGAAGCTTTACCTTAATCGACTTCCCCATGCCTTGTGGCGTGTATATCGGCGAGGCGGATGATCTTCAACGCCCAGTATGCGGCGTACACAGCTCGTCTTGACGCTTTGGGTTGAGAATGCGCTAGGCTGGTTTCGCAACAGGGGTGAGTCTGGCGGGGCGGCGCATGATCGTAGGCGGAGCTTGGCGTACACATGGCGAATGACACAGAGCGGGCTCTCGAGCTTGAATGCCAGACATTGCTGGCCGGGTCGCCCTACCGCTCGCCAATCTTTCTGCCGACAGACAAGATCGCCTTGCCGGACAAGGTGCGCGGCCTGCGCCATGTGGCCCGCATATGCAGCCAGGATCTCGATGCGGTTTACCGTCCGCGCCTGCGCGCCCTGCGCGAGCAATTCAAGGGGCGCACGCGCTGCTTCCTGATCGGCAACGGCCCCAGCCTGAATGAAACCGATCTGTCTGTTCTCAAAGACGAAGTGACGTTCGCTGTGAACGGCTTCTTCCTCAAGGCGCGCGAGCTGGACTGGACGCCCACATTTTATCTGGTTGAAGATCATCTGGTGGCCGAGGACCGGGCCGAAGAGATCCGGGCCTTCAAGGGTCCGGTCAAACTCTTTCCGGCCTATCTGGGCTATGTGTTCGAGCCCTGTGAAGATACGATTTTCTACAATCATCAGCCCCGCAAAAGCTATCCTCACGGCTTTGACTTCTCCATGGAGGCCGACCGGATCACCTATACCGGCTGCACGGTCACCTTCTCCATGATGCAGATTGCAGCCTGGCTCGGCTTTGAGGAGATTTACCTGGTTGGCGTGGACGCCAGCTATGTCATCCCCGACGACGCGCAAGAGAGCAAGGATTACGGCGTCGGGGTGCTGGACATGAAATCCGACGATCCCAATCACTTCCACCCGGATTATTTCGGCAAGGGTTATCGCTGGCACGACCCCCAGGTGGACAAGATGATCGAGGCCTATGGCGAAGCGCGCCGCGCGCTCACCGGCACGGGCCAGATGATCTATAACGCCGGGATTGGCGGCCAGCTCGATGTGTTCGAGCGCCGCCGCTTCCACGATCTGTTTCCTCATGCGCGCAAGCCTGAAGAGATGCGCGCCGCACAGTCCGGGCCGGCTTATCCGCGGCTTCTGGTGCTGGACATGACCGCTTCAGGCAATGGCACCGCCACGGGCGAGATCAAGTCCAACCTGCTGGCCGGCTGGCCGGCGGACCGCCTCCTGCAGATCGCCCGCCACAGCTGGGATGGTTTGGCTCTGGTGCGTCCTGACGGGGCCGGCGGGTGGGCGCAATCGGTATGCGGCCAAGACGATGCCCGCCAGGCGGCGCAGGCGTTTGAGCCGGACGCCGTGCTCTACCGCCCCGTGCCCGATGTGCCCTGGCTGCATGGTCTGGCCATGGAGTTGCTCCACGCGCTGGGCAAGCCGGTCATCGCCTGGATGATGGATGACTGGCCCAGCGATCTGGCTGGCCGTGATCGCGACCAGTGGCTCGCACTGGAGCCGGACCTGCTCCGGCTGCTGACGCACGCCCAGGCGCGCCTGTCGATCTGCGAAGCCATGTCTGCGAATTTCGAGGCGCGGTATAATGCCCCTTTCACGGCGCTTGCCAACGGCGTGCGCCCCCGGGACTGGCCAGCGCGCGCGCCTCATGAAGGGCGGCGCCTGCGCATCCGCTATGCAGGCGGTCTCGCCGCCAACATGCAGCGCGCCAGCGTCCTGCAAGTAGCGCGCGTCGTGGAAAAGCTGGGCCAGGCCGGTCATCCGGTGACGCTGGAGATCAACACCAAGCCGTGGTGTTTGCGGGAGACCGCTCAAGACTATGCGCGGTTTGCTCACACCCGCCTCACCGCTGAAAACCGTTCGCCCGAGGCTTATCGCGACTGGATGCAGCGGGCGGACGCCACCTTGATCGCCTATAATTTCGACGCGGCGTCCTTGCGCTATGTGCGCTATTCCATGGCCAACAAGCTGCCGGAATGCCTTGCCTCAGGGGCGGTGTTGCTGGCGCACGGACCGCAGGAGGCCGCCACGATCGATTACCTCAAGCGTCATGACCTGGGCGTGGTGATTGATCACGAGAGCGAAGAGGCGCTGGAAGCGGCGATCCTTGAGCTGATGGACGATCCCCGGCGCCGTCAGGCCCTGGCGGATGAAGCGCGCGCCTTCGCCTTCGAGCATCATGATCTCGATGCACTGCACGAGGCCCTGCGCGCGTGTGTGGCTGAAGCGGCCCGGTCGCGAAAGGGCGGCCTGCCTGAAGCTTTCCAGCTTTACGAACTCCCGCCGCCCTCATTGCCGGCCCAGGCTGCGCCCGTGCAGACAGCGCAGGCGCAGGACATTCTGGAGGCCGCAGCCGGCCAATCGGGCGAAATGCTGCTGGGCGTGCTGCTGGCTGAGCTTCTCCTGCGTCCCGAGGCGACGCGGGCGCGCCTGTGTGAGGATGTCAGCCTCATGGAGCAGGTGGATTCGGCCTTGGATTCGCGGCCCGAAGACGACAGGCTGCGCGCCCATTTGCTCGCCCGGCTAAGGGCTGGTGAGGAAGCGGGCGGCCAATTGCGTCTGGCCTGACCGGATTACTCCACCCGGGTCCAGATAAGCGGGCTCGGCGTGCGGCCCTGCCAGACCGTGCCGGATATCGCGTCATCACCATCCAGCTCGCCCTCGAACAAAAGCGCGCCAAGGCCCGTGGCGAAGCCGACGCGCGCCCCGTCCAGGCGGACCTGCTCGAAGCGCACCCGCGCCCCGCCCTGGCCGGGTGCGGTGAGGATGACCGAAACGGCTTCGTCCTGGAGGCTGATGGTCAGCTCCAGCGGGCGCGGTTCGACTCCGGTTTCCAGCACCGCGGTCCACACGCCCTCAAGGCGCGGGTCCGGCGTCTCGGCGGGCTCGCCGGTTCCCGACAGCACCGCCATGGGTTCGCCCGGCCCGGACGGGCTGCAGGCGGCGAGGGCCAGGGCGAGAGTGGCGAGGATGATCAGGCGCATGGGGCAGGCTCCGGGCGGCGGGAGATGTGGCCTGTCAGATAAGGGCGCCACAGCCGCTCGGCCAGTGAGACGCATGCTGGGAGGCCAGGCGATGCGGCGGGGATCGCGAAACCCCGGTCTGCGGCCCGTTCAACGCCCTATGCCATGCTACGCAAGGCGGCGTGCATATCAATCAGGTTCATCGCGATCTGGGCGAAGCGCTTGAGCGCGGCCAGGTCCTCCGCCTCGAACCGGAAGCTGGGCGCCTGGTTCAGGATCGCGAACGATCCCAGCACATGGCCTGAGGGGCTGATCACCGGAACGCCCGCATAAAAGCGGATATAGGGCGGCTCGGTGACATAAGGATTGTCAGCAAAGCGCGGATCGAGAGCCAGATTCTTGACGATCAAGGGCTGGCCGGTCTCCACTACATGCCGGCAGAAGGCCAGGCAGGTGGGCACGTCTTCGGGGTCGGAAACACCGGTAATCGCCGCAAACGTGGTGGTTTGGGGTCCGACGCAGCTCAGCGCGGCCACAGTGCTGCCGAAGGCATAGCGCGCCGCCTCGGTGATCTCGGGCGCCTGGGCGCCGCCGTGACGCACCGCTGCTCTGAACCGTTTTAACTCGGCGAGGCGCTGAGGATCGGCCAGATCAAACAGGGGCGTATGCGGCATGCGATCGCTCCATCACGTGGATGTGCATGCAGCCATCTTCGGAGGACTTGCTGAAAGACCGGTTAAGTTGCTGGCCGGGGCGTGGCGCGTCTGCCTGAGATCTGGTGGATACAGCGCTTTCATCACACCGGGCCTCGCCCTAGATTGCTGCGCCGCATGATACAGGAGTCCGCGCCATGTCGACCAAGCCCGTGAAGAAAATCGTCCTTGCCTATTCGGGCGGGCTGGACACCAGCGTGATCCTCAAATGGCTCAAGGACGCCTATGGCGCCGAGGTGGTCACCTTCACCGCCGATCTGGGCCAGGGCGAGGAGCTGGGGCCTGCGCGCGCCAAGGCCGAGGCGGCCGGGATCAGGGAGATCTATATCGACGATCTGCGCGAGGAATTCGTGCGCGATTACTGCTTCCCCATGGTGCGCGCCAACGCAGTCTATGAGGGCCAGTATCTGCTGGGCACCTCCATCGCCCGCCCGCTGATCGCCAAGCGCTTGGTGGAGATCGCTCACGAGACCGGCGCGGACGCCGTGGCCCATGGCGCCACCGGCAAGGGCAATGACCAGGTGCGTTTTGAACTGGGCGTGGCCGCGCTGGACCCGGCCCTGCGGGTGATCGCGCCCTGGCGCGAGTGGGACCTCAATTCACGCACCAAGCTGATCGCCTACGCCGAGAAGCATGGCATTGCGGTGCCGTCCGACAAGCGCGGCGAGGCGCCGTTCTCGGTGGACGCCAATCTCTGGCACACCTCGTCGGAGGGCAAAATGCTCGAGGACCCGGCCGAGGAAGCGTTCAACGAGGTATGCCTGCTGACCCGTCATCCCGAGGACGGCCCCGACCAGCCGGAATACGTCACGGTGGGTTTTGAGCGCGGCGATGCGGTCAGCGTCAACGGCCAGGCGCTTTCTCCGGCGGCGCTTCTGACCCGGCTTAACGAGATCGGCGCCAATCACGGCATTGGCCGGCTCGATCTGGTGGAGAACCGCTTTGTCGGCATGAAGTCGCGCGGCATTTACGAAACGCCGGGCGGGACCATACTGATGGCCGCCCATCGCGGCATAGAACAGCTCACACTGGACCGGGGCGCCATGCACCTGAAGGACGAGCTGATGCCCAAATACGCCAAGCTCATCTATGAGGGCTTCTGGTTCAGCCCCGAGCGCGAAATGCTGCAGGCGGCCATCGACCATTCCCAGCGCCATGTCTCCGGCGAGGTGCGCCTCAAGCTCTACAAGGGCAATGTGATGGTGGTGGGGCGCAGCTCGCCTGCCTCGCTCTACTCGCTGGCTCACGTGACGTTCGAGGAAGATCAGGTCTACGACCAGAAGGACGCCGAAGGCTTCATCAAGCTCAACGCCCTGCGCCTGCGCCTCATGGCGGACCGCAAGAAGCGCCTGGGCGAGAACGACTAGGGATCAGCTCAGCGGCTGGCGCTCTGGCTGCGCCCGGATTCGCGCGCAGCCAGCAGCACCGCATCTTCGGCCTGGATCGCGGGCGGCTGACCATTGGCGAACATGACGCTGTCGCGCTTGGCGATCAGGCGGTCACGCTCGGTGGTGAAGCTCGGCAGCTCGTCACGCGTCAGCCGCCGCCCGGTGGGCAGGTCCAGGCGCATCGGGTTCAGCGGGCGGCCGTTCTGGTGCACTTCATAATGCAGGTGCGGACCGGTGCATGAGCCCGTGCAGCCCACATAGCCGATCACCTGGCCTTGGCTGACGCGCGTGCCGGCGCGCACGCCGCGGGCGAAGCCCTGCAGGTGGGCGTAGACCGTCTGATAGCCGTTGGCGTGACGGATGCGCACATAATTGCCGAAGCCGCCGAACCAGTCTGCGCGCTCCACCACGCCATTGCCCGCCGCCATGATGGGCGTGCCGCGCGGGGCGGCGAAATCGGTGCCGTTGTGGGGCCGGTTGACCTGGTGGATGGGGTGGAAGCGCATGCCGAAGGAGGAAGAGATGCGCGCGCCATTGACGGGCATGCGCATCAACAGGCGCTGGGCGGCCTCGCCCTCGCCGGTGTAATAGCCGACCTCACCGTCCGGGGCGGTGTAGCGGAAATATTCCAGCGGGCTGCCGCGTCCGGCGAAGCGCACATAGACGATATCGCCCGTGCGCACGGTCTCGCCGCGCCGGTTCACATGGCGCTCGAAGACAAAGTCGAAATCATCGCCGGGCTGGATGGTGCGGAAGTCCACCGCATAGCCCAGGATATTGGCCAGTTCGACCACGATGCGGTCGGTGGCGCCTTGCTGGATGGCGGACATATAAAGGCTGGAGCTGACCTCGCCGCGCACCCGCACGAATTCACGATCCAGCGTGGCGGTGGCCTCGCGGGCGCGGAAGCGGTCGCCGGAGCGGGCCACGGTGAGGGTGCGTTCGATATCGGGACGGAAGGACAGGCCGGCCAGGCGCCTCGCCTCGCCCTCTTCCTCATCGGCCACAGTTTCAAAGAACAGCGTCAGGTCCTGTCCGGCGCGCAGGCGGCGCACCGGGAAGACCGGGTCCAGCGCGGCGATGGCGCGCGCGGCCTCGACACGGTCCGCCCCTGCGCCCGCCAGCACGCTGGCCATGGTCTGACCGGAGCGTACGGTGATGTCGAGGCTTTCAACCTGGCTGCGGAAGGGGGCGGAGGTGAACAGGGCGTGTTCGGCCTCGATCACGTCGCGTGAATTATTCAGCGCCACCGCAGCGGGCGCCGCCTCAGGCGCGCCTGACCGGGCGGTCTCGCTGAGCGCCTGCACCGCTTGAGGGCTGGCCGGGACGGGCTCTGCCGGGACGGACGGCTCGCCCGGTCCGGAAAAGCGCATCAGAAGGGCGCCCACGACAATCAGGAGCCCCAGGCCCAGCGTGGCGAAAAACACCAGCGTGCGGGAACGGCGGGCGTCGGCGAGACGGACGTCGAATCCGGACATTTACGCTGTAATCCCTCATTGCTTCACCCGGCCCCAGCCCCCAATTCATCCCCATGCGGGGGGCTGTGCGTGCCGGGCCGGCGCATGTGACGCAGCCAGCAAGTTTCAGACCGACTAGCACAAAACCGCGCTCAGGTCCGCTGTGTCTTGCAGGCTGCAGGCATGATGTTGACCCAGGCGCGCGTGCTTGCCAAGGGCGATTAGACGCGCAGCGCCGTTAACGATGTGAGAACGGCCGGAGCCGCGCCCGGCAGGGAGAGGACCGCACTGATGAACAAGACAGCACTTCTGATCGTTTCGCTGGGCGCGCTGCTGGCCGCCTCGATTGGCCTGGCCGCCTGGAGCTTTATCGGTCAGGAGCTGCAGATCACCTGGCAGGGCTGGCTGGCCATGGGATTGGGCGCGGGCCTGTCCATTGCGCTGGGCGCCGGGTTGATGGCGCTGGTCTTCTTCTCTGCGCGCCACGGTCATGATGACGTGGATCACGAACTCTAGTTCAAGCGCTGCGCGTTAACTCTTCGCGAGGCGAGAATCGGCTAAAGCTCGCACCCATGACCATGCACGACACGCCCTCCGCTTCCGAACTCGCGGCGCTTTTGAGCTCGCGCGTGTGCCACGATGTGGCAGGCCCTGTGAACGCCATGGGGGCGGCCATGGGGGTCCTGGATGATCCCAATGCCGGCGACATGCGCGAGGACGCCATGGCGCTGCTGCGCTCGGGCGTGGGCCAGCTCAAGGCCAAGGTGGAGTATGCGCGCGTGTGCTTTGGCGCAGCCGGCGCCCGGGCTGGTGAAATGGGCCTGGCCGAAATCCGCACGCTGGCGGACGCCATGTTCGCCGAGGCGCGCGCCCAGCTGGTGTTCAGATCGGCTGACGGGGTGATCGACAAGACCGCAGCGCGGGTGCTGCTCAATCTGATCTGGCTGGCGGTGGACGCCCTGCCGCGCGGCGGCGAGGTCAGCGTGGAGGCGGCCGCTTCGCCTGGCGGCGGCGCGCGCTTGCGCGTGGTCTCGTCGGGGCCGCGCCTGCGCCTGGATCCGTCCTATGTCCAGGCCATGCGGGGCGAGCGCCCCGAGGACGGCTATGACGGCCGCTCGGTCCAGCCCTTCTATGCCGGACTGATCGCCCGCGAAAGCGGCGGCCGGGCCGAGGCCTCGGCCAGCGAAGAGCGCATCGAGTTCACGGCCCTGACCGGCCCGGGCCAGCGCGCCGCTGCGGCGGAATAGGGCGTCGGCGCCGGGTGAGAGTTTCCGTGTGAATGGGCCGGAACGTTCTTATCACTACTCTTACCATGGCCCTTTGTGTTCCGGCCTGACTGTTTCCCCCTGTCCTTCTGGCGTGTGGCGTCATGATGCGTCATGGGGCTGGAGTTTACGCCAGCGCGCAGCGGGGGCGGACAGGCGCGTGCAGGCGATGCGTCAGCAGCGCCTTTCATCTGCGCTTCGATCCGGCTGTCCCGGGCGCGTTCCTGGCCGGCGCAAATTACCAACCTTGCGTTAACCCTGACCATGACAGGGTCTGCTGTGTTGCGCAAAGTCAGCCCGGGGCGGGATCATGGACGAACTGATCGGCGAATTTCTGGCGGAGACCATGGAGAGCCTCGACGTCATCGATGTCGAGCTTGTCAAGTTCGAGGCCGATCCCACGGACCGGGCCACGCTGGACAATATCTTCAGGCTTCTGCACACCATCAAGGGCACGTGCGGCTTTCTGGCCCTGACCCGGCTGGAGGCGGTCGCTCACGCCGGCGAGACGCTGCTTGGCAAGTTCCGGGACGGGACGCTGGTGGCCGACAGCGCGGCGGTGACGCTGGTTCTGCAATCGCTTGACCGGATCAAGGAAATCCTGGCCGGCCTGGAAGCCTCCGGCGCCGAGCCCGAGGGCGATGACAGTGAACTCATCGCGCGTCTGGAAGCCATGGCCGAAGGCAAGGCGTCTGCGCCCGCGCCTGAACCGGCGCCGGCCCCCGAACCTGAACCCGAGCCCGAACCCGAGCCGGCCCTGGACGGGTCTGAGGACGAGGAAGCAGCAGGATTTGATGATGATCTGGGCCGGCCCTTGCGTCCGGGTGAGGTCTCGCTGGCCGATCTGGAAGCGGCTTTCATGGCCACGCCGGGCCCTGAAGAGGACGAGCCCGCCGCGCTGGAAGCCGAGGCGGAGCTGGAAGACGAGGTAAGCGAGGCGCCCGCCGCGGCGCCGGCGGCGGCGTCACAGCCTGAGGCCGCCAAGGCGGCGCCGGCTGCGGGCGCGGCGCGCTCATCGGCCACCATCCGCGTCAGCGTGGATGTGCTGGAAAACCTGATGACCACGGTGTCCGAGCTGGTGCTGGCGCGCAACCAGATGCAGCAATTGGTGCGCGATACGGACGAAAGCGCGCTCAAGACCCCGCTCCAGCGCCTGTCCTCGGTGACGGCCGAGCTGCAGGACGGGGTGATGAAGACCCGCATGCAGCCCGTGGGCGACGCCTGGCGCAAGCTGCCGCGCATCGTGCGCGACGCCTGTCAGGATCTGGGCAAGAAAATCCGCCTTATCCAGGAGGGCGAGGACACCGAGCTCGACCGCCAGGTGCTTGAGCTGATCAAGGATCCGCTCACCCACATGATCCGCAATTCCTGCGATCACGGGATTGAAAGCCCTGAAACCCGCAAGGAAGCCGGCAAGTCCGAGACCGGCACGATCCGCCTGTCGGCCTATCACGAGGGCGGGGCGATCATCATCAAGATCACCGATGACGGCGCGGGCCTGAACCCGCAGCGCATCCGCGACAAGGTGCTGGAAAAAGGCCTGGCCACGCCCGAAGAGCTGGCGGGCATGAGCGAGGCGCAGATCCAGCGCTTCATCTTCGCGGCCGGTTTCTCCACCGCGGCGGCGGTGACCAATCTGTCCGGGCGCGGCGTCGGCATGGACGTGGTGCGCACCAATATCGAACAGATCGGCGGCTCCATCGATCTCAATTCCGAGCTCGGCAAGGGCACGGCCTTTACGATCAAGATCCCGCTCACCCTGGCGATCGTGTCGGCGCTGATCGTCAAGGCCGGCGGCGAGCGCTTCGCCGCGCCGCAACTGTCAGTGCGTGAACTGGTGCGCGTGGGGCCGGGCTCCAGCGTCAAGGTGGAGACCCTCAATGGCGCGCATCTGATCCGCCTGCGCGAGCGGCTCCTGCCGGTGATCGCCCTGGCGGGCGTGCTGGATCCGTCCAAAGCCCATGACGGCGAGATGGCCGGCTATGTCATCGTGCTCGAGGCGGCCGGACGGCGCATCGGCCTGGTGGTGGATGACGTGGTCGACACCGAGGAGATCGTGGTCAAGCCGCTGTCCGGTCCGCTGCGCCAGGTGGGCGTGTTCTCCGGCGCCACCATTCTGGGCGACGGCTCGGTGATCATGATCCTCGATCCCAATGGCCTGGCCCAGGAGACCGCCATGGAAGCGGTCGAGCAGGCCGAGGCCGGCGAGGCCGAGGCGGGCGAGGACTCCGCTGCGCAGGGCCGCCAGCGCCTCTTGCTGGTGCGTGCGGGCGGGACCGAGCCCAAGGCGGTTCCGGTCAGCCTGATCACCCGGCTTGAGGATTTCGAGGCCAACACCATCGAGATCGTCGATGGCCGCCATGTGGTGCAGTATCGCGGGCGGCTGCTGCCGCTCTCCCACGCCGCTGGGCCGGGCGCCTTCAAGAGCGAAGGCCGCCAGCCGGTTCTGGTGTTCGCCGAGGATGGCAAGTCGGCCGGCGTGGCGGTGGACGAGATTCTCGATGTCGCCGAGGAAATCCTGGATCTGGAAATGGGCTCGGACCGCCCCGGCGTGATCGGCTCGGCCATCATCAAGGGCCGGGCGACCGAAGTGCTGGACATCGCCTGGTATATGGAGCGCACCTGGGACGGCGCGCCCCAGCGCAGTGCGGCCGGCCGGACGATGCGCCACGCCGTGCTGCTGGTGGAGGCCGACGCCTTCGCCCGGCGCATGCTGGCGCCCTTGCTGGCGGCGGCGGGCTATGACGTGACCGTGGCCGGCAGCCTGCACGAGGCGCGCGACGCCGCCCAGATGGGCGCGCGTTATGACGTGCTGGTGGGCGATCCGCCCGCGCTCCACCGTCTGGCCGAAGAGGGCCTGTTCGCCGGTGTGCCGCGCCTGGGCGTGGGCGAGGGGCATTCAGGCATTCTTGAAGGTTTTGCTGCGATCATGCGTCCGGGCGACCGGGGCGGGCTGATTGCGGCGCTGGACCAGGCCGCGCGCACCCGCGCTGAAGCCGCCTGACCGGGAGAGACAGAGCCATGGCTGTGCAGGACACGATCGAATACGTCACCGTCCATGTGGGCGGACAATTGTTCGGCGTCGAGGTGAGCGAAGTGCGCGAGGTGTTCAGCCCGCAAGGCATCACCTCGGTGCCGCGCGCGCCCGGCGAAATCGCCGGATTGCTGAATCTGCGCGGGCGAATTGTCACCGCAGTGGAGACCCGCCAGCGCCTGGGCCTGCCCCCGCGCTCCGAGGGCGAGCCGGTGATGGCGCTGGGCCTGGAAGAGGGCGCAGAACTGTTCGGCGTGCTGGTGGACGAGGTGGGCGAGGTGCTGCGCCTTGATCCGGCGGAGATGGAGCCCGCGCCGGGCCATCTCGACACCCAGTGGCGCGCCATGATCAAGGGCGTCTACCGTCTGGAGGAGCGCCTCATGGCGGTGCTGGACGTGCGCGCGCTGATCCGCTGGCGCAGCGCTCTGGCGGCGTAAAGGGAGAGCTGGGATGAAAACCTGTCTGGTGGTCGATGACAGCCGGGTGATCCGCAAGGTCGCGCGCAAGATCGTGGAGGATCTGGGGTTCGCCTGCGAGGAAGCCGCCGACGGCCAGGAGGCCCTCGACGCCTGCCGCAAGGCCATGCCCGATGCGGTGCTGCTGGACTGGAACATGCCGGTGATGAACGGGCTCGATTTCCTGATCAAGCTGCGCCAGGAGCCCACCGGCAAAAAGCCCGTCGTGGTGTTCTGCACCACCGAGAACGACATGGCCCATATCACCCAGGCCCTGCGCGCCGGGGCCGATGAATACGTCATGAAGCCGTTCGATGGCGAAATCATTGAGTCCAAGTTTGCGGAGGCTGGCCTGGTCTAGGACCGCGCCGGGCATGGGGGACAAGCATCGTGACCGCCGCACAGCCGCAAAAGCCCGCATCGCCGCCCTCCGGGGCGCTGCCCCGCGTGCTTGTGGTGGACGACAGCGCCGTTGTGCGCGGCCTGACCGCGCGCTGGATCGAGGCTGATGCGCGCCTGGAGCTGGCGGGCACCTGCGCGGACGGCGAACAGGGCGTGCGCCGGGCGGGCGAGCTGCAGCCCGATCTGGTGGTGCTGGACGTGGAAATGCCGCGCATGGACGGGCTCGCCGCCCTGCCGCTGATCCTCAAAGCCGCGCCGCGCGCACGCGTCGTGATGGCCTCCACCCTGACGCGCTCGGGCGCGCAGGTGACCGTACGCGCGCTTTCGCTGGGCGCGGCTGACTACGCCGCCAAGCCGGAAGCGGGCAAGGTCGCCGGGGCCGAGGCCTATCGCGAGGAATTGCTGCGCAAGCTGCTGGCGCTGAGCCCGCGCGCTGCGGCGCCGGTGCGCGCCGCGCCCTCCGCGCCGCTCGCCGCGCCCCGCCCGGCCTCTGCGCTGGCGGCCAAGCCCTCCCTCATCGCCATCGGCTCCTCCACCGGCGGGCCCCAGGCGCTGCGCGAGGTGCTCGCCCATCTGCCCGCCGATACGCGCGCGCCGGTGCTGATCACCCAGCACATGCCCAAGCTGTTCACCGCCATTCTGGCCGAGCACCTGTCCAAGCTGGGCTTGCCCGCCGCCGAGGCGCAGGACGGCGAGCCGCTGCGCGCCGGACGGGTCTATCTGGCGCCGGGCGACTGGCACATGACGGTGCGCACCGGCCCGGAGGGTTTCCACGCTGTTCTGGACCAGGGCCCGCAGGTGAATTTCTGCCGTCCCGCCGTTGATCCCCTGTTCAAGAGCCTGGCCGCGGCCGCCGGGCGCAATGTGCTCGCCGTGGTGCTCACCGGCATGGGCGCCGATGGCCGCGAGGGCGCGCGCGCCCTGCGCGCGGCGGGCGCGCCGGTGATCGTGCAGGACCAGGCCACCAGCGTGGTCTGGGGCATGCCCGGCGCCGTGGCCGAGGCGGGCCTGGCCGACATGATCCTGCCGCTCAAAGAAATCGGACCTCAAATCGTCCGGCGCCTGAAAGGACTGCCATGACCCAGCTGCCCGCGCACAAGTTTGATCATCTGTGTAAGGAAGTGCGCGCGCGCACCGGGCTCGTGCTCGGTCCGGAGAAGGCCTATCTGGTGGAAAGCCGCCTGGGTCCGCTGGCGCGCAAGAGCGGGCTCGCCTCCATCGAGGCCCTGATCGACGCCATGATGCGCGGCGACAAGGCGGTGACCACGTCCGTATGCGAAGCGCTGGCCACGCACGAGACCTTCTTCTTCCGCGACAAGACGCCGTTTGAGCTGTTCGAACAGGTGATCGCTCCGGCCCTGAAGACCGCGCGCGCCGGTCGGGCGCTGAAAATCTGGTGCGCGGCGGCCTCCTCGGGCCAGGAGCCCTATTCGCTGGCCATGATGCTGGACGAGGCGGGCGGTCCGCAGGCGGACATTCTGGCCACCGACATGAGCGGGCCGGTGCTGGAGAAGGCCAGGGCCGGGGTCTACACCCAGTTCGAGGTCCAGCGCGGGCTGTCCATCCAGCGCCTGGTGAAGCATTTCGAGCAGACCGGGGAGACCTGGCGCATCAAGCCGCACCTGCGTCAGAAAGTGCGCTTTGAACAGTCCAACCTGCTGGAGGATTTCTCCCGGCTGGGGCGGATGGACGTGATCTTCTGCCGCAATGTGCTGATCTATTTCGATATCGAGACCAAAGCCAAAATCCTCGACCGGCTGGCCGCCCAGCTGGCCGATGACGGCTATCTGGTGCTGGGCGCGGCGGAAACCGTGGTCGGCCTGACCGACAGCCTGCGCCCGGCCCAGGGCCATCGCGGGCTGTATACCCGCGCGGGCGCCCCCGGCGCCAAGGCCGTGGCGGCCGCCTAAAGCGCCAGCCCGTCAATCACGGCGGCCTGCATGGTCTTGAGCGCCTGGCCCTCCACCGGCTTGAGGCGGCGGGTGTCGAGATCCAGAAGACAGCCCACGCCCTGCATGGTCCATAGCGGCGCGCCGCTCACCGGATCGCAGACCCAGTGCACCAGATGGCGCACCTTGCCGCCGGCGCCCGCCAGGCCGGAGCGGATGACGAAGCCCTCGCCCGCCTGGGGCCAGCGGCGCATCACGATGCGCGCCTCCAGCAGCGCGCTGGCCGCGCCCGGAGCCTGGCCGGCCTGATAGGCGCGCCATTGCTCGGGAAAGCCGGCGCTGAGATGGATGACGCTGTCGGACACCTTGCCCATGGCGAATTCCAGGCGCATGCGCCCGAACCGGTCGGCGTCCTGGGGGTTGATGCGTCCGCGCCCGATCTCCTCCAGCCCCAGCGCATCGGCGCGCCCGAGCGAGACGTCAGCCGCAGGCGGCGCCTGTGACAGGCTGCGCGGGGCGCATTCGGGCGGGGCGGCGCCGGTGAGCGCGTCCAGGCGCGCGCGCACCCGTCCGCTCCAGGCGAAGGGCCGGGCGCTGGCCGGATCCACATGGTCGAGATGCACGCTAAAGGCGGCCGCCGGCTTGCCCAGCGCGGCGTGGTCCATGATCAGGTCCGCGGTCAGCCCGGCCTCGTCCACCTGGCGCACGCTGCCGCGTATCACCAGCGGCGCGCCCGGCCGCGCCTCGGCCAGGAAGCGCACGATCACCTCGCGCGCAATAAGGGTCGCCGTGGCGCCGGGCTGAAAGGGCGCGCGCATGCCCGCCTCGCAGGCCAGCGCCTCAATGGCCTCCCAGGCCTTGGCCAGATAGAAGCGCACATTGAGATGGCCCAGCTCGTCGCATTCCCAGGCATTGGCGTTGCCGCGCCAGAGCGTGAGCATGAGCCAGCCTCCCGTCCGTTTTCGCTCAGGCGCTGGCCTGCGCCGTGGCGCAGGCGGAGCAGCGTCCGTAATGCTCCACCACCGAGCGGTTGATGTGGAACCCGTCCGGGCCGTCTTCGGGCGCGCGGTGTCGGTGGCGCTCCTCCACCAGGCCGCAGGCCTCGCAGATATAGAGCTCCGCCGATCCGCGCCCGCCCACATGCACGCAGGCGGTATAGGCGTTGAGCGCCTCGATGCGGTGGGCGAGCCCGGCGCGGGTGAGGAAATCCAGCGCCCGGTAGACCGTAGGCGGCTGCGCGCCGCCATCAGGTTTCAGGCTGGCCAGCAGGTCATAGGCCTTCACCGGCGCAGGCGATTCCAGCAAGAGCTGGAGCACGCGGCGGCGCACAGGCGTCAGGGCGAGCCCCTTGGTGCGGCAGGCCCGCTCGGCGGCGGTCAGAGCGCGAGTCACCTCTTCAGTCATGATCCTGATCCTAGGGCTGATGGCCGCGCCGGGCGAGCCCTTGATTACGTCTGTGTGAAACAAGCGGGCAGGCCTTGCCGGGCCGATTGCGATAGATTATCACCCGATGAAATATTATAACATACCGGAGCTGACGCCATGACCCTCCCCCTGATGACCCGCCTCCTGCTTGGAACCGCGCTGATCGCCCCTGCACTGGCGGGCGCCCAGGCGCAGGCGGCCGATGCGGACCTGCAGCAGCGCGGCGATGCGGCGCTGGACCGGGTGATCGTCACCGCCGGTCCGCTGGGCCGGCGCTATGTGGACGAGATGATCCAGCCGGTCAGCGTCCTGCACGGCTCCGAACTGGAACGCCGCATGGCGGGGTCTCTGGGCGAGATGCTCGACGGCCTGCCGGGCGTCACCAACGCCGATTTCGGGCCGGGCGTGGGCCGTCCTGTGATCCGCGGCCAGCAGGGTTCGCGGGTGATGGTGCTGGATGACGGCCTGCCGGTGGCGGACGTGTCGGGCGAGGGCGTGGACCACGCGGTGGCCGTGGATTCGCGCGGCGCCAGCCAGATCGAGGTGTTCCGCGGCCCCACCACGCTGATGTTCGGTTCCGGCGCGGCGGGCGGTGTGATCAATGTGCGCAGCAAGCGCTTCCTGCCCACGCTCGCGCCCTCGCCCTTCCTTGAGGTGGACGCCAGCTATTCGCCCAATGGCGATGACCGCCAGATTGACCTGTCCGGCGAGGTGCAGCTGAGCGAGACATTCGCCCTGCGCGCCTCGGGCGGGCTGCGCCGCGCCAATGATTTCTCGATCAACGGCTTCCAGGAGGACGGCCAGACTGAAGGGTTTGAAGGCCGGCTCCAGAACAGCTCCATTGAGTCCAGCCAGGCATCGCTGACCGGCATCATGTCCGATGACTGGGGCTTTGCAGCGCTGTCGCTGAGCTATTGGGACACCGATTACGGCATTCCTGAAGTGTTCGATCCCATGCGCATCCGCGGCGACGGCTCGGACGAGTATGAGCGCGTCACCGCCGATTATGTGCGTGCGGATTTTCGCAGCGAGATCAATCAGCCTCTGCCCGGCGTCTCGCTGGCCCGCCTGAGCGCGGCCTGGACGCGATATGAGCAGGACGAGACCGAATTCGAATTCAGCCGCACGGACGGATCGTTCGAGGACAGTGAGATTGAAGCCACTTTTGAGAACCGTGAATTCGAGGCCCGCGCCGATCTGCTCCACGATCCGGTGGCCGGATGGGAAGGCGTGATCGGGCTTCAGTACACGAACCGTGATTTCTTCGCCGATGATCCGCGCGGCGCGGACCGGGGGTTCTATGTGCGCCCGAATCTGACGCGCACCTTCGCCGCCTATGTCATCGAGGAGCGCCGGTTCGGACCGGCGGTGGTGGAGCTGGGCGCGCGCATCGAGCGCATCCACTCCTCCAGCGATCCGGTCATCGCCTCGCGCGTGCCGGGCGTGACGCTGGCCGATGGCAGCTTCCTGCCCCAGCCCGAACAGATTGATGACATCAACACCACCGCGCTGAGCCTGTCGGCGTCCACCATTATTGATGTCGGTCCCGACCACCATGCCCGCTTCGGCCTGACACGGGCCGAGCGCGCGCCGTCGCCCGAACAGCGCTATGCGTTCGGGCGCCACTCGGCGGCAGGCACCTGGGAGCTGGGCGATCCCGATCTCAAATCCGAGACCTATCTCAATTTCGAAGCCAGCTGGGAGCGCCATACCGGCCCGCTGCGCTATGACCTGACGGCCTATTACAACCGTGCGGACAATTTCATCTTCCTGACCTCGGAGGATGACGGGACGGGCAATCCGGTCTTCGTGAACGATATCGGAAACCGGGCCGGCGAGGGCGCGGCGGCGGGCTGTCTGCCCGGCGATGGCGGGCTGTGCCGCCTGCGCAACCAGTTCGTGACCTATGAGCAGGGCGACGCTCATTTCTATGGCGTGGAGCTGGGCGGCAGCTGGGAGGCGGTTGAAGGCGATGTGCCGCTCACCTTCCACTTCGTGGCCGATTATGTGCGCGGCTCGCTGCGTGACGGCGGCGACCTGCCGCGCATCTCGCCCTGGCGTTATGGCCTGGGCGCCTCGACCCGGCTGGGCGATCTGACCTTGCGCGCCGACTATCTGCGCATCAACGCCCAGAACCGCGTGGCCACCGCCGAGAGCGCGACGGACGGCTATAATCTCGTCAGCCTGGACGCCAGCTATGATCTGCCCTTCGACGACGTGAACGCCTCGGTCTATCTCAAGGGCCGCAATCTGCTGGATGAGGCGGGCCGGCGCCACACCTCCTTCTTCAAGGATGATGCGCCGATCATCGGGCGGGCCTTCTATGTGGGCGTGCGCGCCCGTTTTGGCGGCGTTTAGGCCCCGGTCTTGCAAGCACACGGCTGAACCGGCGGCGCCAGGCTTTATTGCCTCGCGCCGCTGCGTGCGCTAACGAACCGCAACCGTCCATCCAGGGGGAGCCCACATGGCCGACGCCAACGCCAACGAGCCGACCATTCAAGGTCAGCTGCCGCTCTACAAGAAGCCCGAACCGCTCAGCGTGCAGACGCACAAGGGCAAGGGGCTGACCTATACCGACCGCCCGTTCGACTTTCTCAAAGAAACCCATTTCGTGCCGCTGACCGTGGGCGAGTTCGGCCAGGCTGCGTCGCGCTTCCCCATCATCTTCCTGGGCGACAACCGCACGCCGGTGGCCGCCATGGGCCTGCAGGCCGGCGCCAATCTGTTCGTGAACCCGGAAAACGGGTTCTACGAAGACAATTGCTATCTGCCCGCCTTCGTGCGCCGCTATCCCTTCGTGGCCGCCAGCCATGGCGATGAGAGCGACCGCTTCACCGTGTGCGTGGATGCAGGCTCGCACCTGTTCTCCGACAAGCCCCAAGAGCCTTTCTTCCAGGAGGACGGCAATCCGACCCCGTTCCTGGAGCGCGCCATCGATTATGTGCGCCGTTTCGAGAACGACGTGGCGGCCACGACCGAATTCGTCAAGGAACTGCGCGATCTGGACCTGTTCGACCAGCAGCAGACCAATTTCCAGCCGCGTGACAATGAAGGCAATCCGGTGGGCGAGCCCCAGGTGGTGGCGAGCTATTGGGGCGTGTCGGGCGACAAGCTCAAGGCGCTGCCCGCCGAACAGCTGGTCAAGCTGCGCGATTCCACCGCGCTGGGCGCCATTTACGCCCACATGATCTCCATGGCCCAGTGGGACTTCCTGGTGCAGCGCGCTGCGCGCCGTCAGGGCCAGACCCAGGGCGAGTTCCAGGTCCCGCCGTCGGCCCCGCCGCCGCCTTCGCCTGAACTCTAGGCGCTGCGCGCCAGACCTGATGAATTGTGAGCGGCCGGGCGGAGCGATCCCCCGGCCGCTGGCATGTTGGGCGCTGTGACTCTTCACAAGCCTGTCAGATGCGTTTTCCGCGCGCGGATTCGCCGCTATATGGCAGTCTCAGCATGCCGCGATGCGCGGTCCTGGAAGCGAGAGGCCTGTCACCTTGATTCGTTCGATTGCCGCTTTCCTGGCCCTGATCTTCGCCGGCGCCGCTTCCGCCCAGGAGTTCAGCCCGGACGGGCCATGGGTGCATCCGCGTCTGGTCAGCGACCGGCAGGCCGTGGCGCCGGGCGAGACGTTTCATATCGCCCTGCATCAGGATATCGCGCCGGGCTGGCACACCTACTGGCTCAATCCGGGCGATTCCGGCGAGCCCACGCGGCTGGACCTGACCCTGCCCGAAGGCTGGACCGCAGGGGAGATGACCTGGCCGGCGCCGGGCGCCTATTCCCTCGGGCCGCTGACCAATTACGGCTATTCCGACGCGGTCACGCTGCCCGTCCAGGTCACCGTCCCCGAAGACGCCGCGCCGGGGCCGGTGGAGATTCCGGCCTATGGCAGCTGGCTGGTGTGCGAAGATATCTGCGTTCCCGAGGACGGGGAGTTTCTCCTCACCCTCGAGGTTGGCGAAAGCCGCCGCGATGCAGACGGCGCCGCGCTCATTTCTGCAGCCTTCGAAGCCGCGCCCGAAGCGCCCGGCGCCTTGCAGGCGGGGCTGGAGCGCGGACCGGACTCGCTGGTCCTGACCCTGGCGGGCGATGTGCTGGCGGGCGGTTCTGACGGCGTGCGCGCGCTCAGCTTCTTTCCCTTTAACGGCTCCATCATCGACCATGCCGCCGAGCAGCGTGTTGCGCTGGGCGAGGGGGAGGCGCGCCTTGATCTGCGCCCGGGCCGCCTGACCCGCCAGAGCGTCAACGAGGCCTATGGCGGGGTGATCCGTTTTGACATGCGCCAGGACGGCGCGTGGCGCACGCGCGCCATCGAGATTGAAGCCGCGCCGGGCGAAAGCGTGAATGATCTGGCGCCCGCCGCCGCCGCGCCGGCTGCGTCTTCTCCGCCCCGGGACAGTGCGTCCGGCGGGGCCGCCGGTCAGGCCAATGGCGCAGGCTTCAGCTTCTGGCAGGCGGCCGTGTTCGCGCTTGTGGGCGGGCTGATCCTCAATCTCATGCCGTGTGTCTTCCCGGTCCTGTCCATGAAGGCGCTGACCCTGGTGGAAAAGCGCGGCATCGAACGCAGCGAAGGCCGGCTTCTGGGCCTGATCTTCGCCGCCGGCGTGATCGTCACCTTCCTGGCGCTGGGGGCTGTCTTCCTGGCGGTGCGCGCGGCGGGCGGCGATGCGGCCTGGGGCATGCAGCTGCAATCACCCGGCGTGGTGGCGGGCCTGGCTTTGTTGATGTTCCTCATCGGGCTGAATTTCCTGGGCGCGTTCGAGATCGGGACCTCGCTGCAGTCCGTCGGCTCGGGCGTGCGCGATAGCGGACGCCGGGGCGCCTTCCTGACCGGCGTGCTGGCCGTGTTCGTGGCCGCGCCGTGCATTGCGCCCTTCATGGCCGGCGCTCTGGCCTACGCCCTGACCCAGCCGCCCCATGTGGCGCTGGCCGTGTTCGGCTTCCTGGGCGCAGGCCTGGCCCTGCCGTTCGTGATCGTCGCCTTCTATCCCGGGCTCCTGTCCTTCCTGCCCAGGCCGGGCGCATGGATGGTGCGCCTGCGCCAGGTGCTGGCCTTCCCCATGTTCGGCGCAGGCATCTGGCTGGTCTGGGTGCTGGCCGCCCAGACCGGGCCCAATGGCGTGTTGTGGGCGCTGATCATGCTGCTGGCCGCGGGCTTCGCCGCCTGGGCCTTCACCCTGCGCGGCGCGCTCGCCCGGGTGACGGCGCTGGCCGGCGCCGTGCTGACCGCCGGCGCGCTCTACTTCACCGCCGTGCAACCCGCCGTGACCGCGGCGCCCGCCGCCTCTGACGCGGTGTGGGCCGACTGGTCGCCCGAAGCGGTGGAGGAGGCGCGCGCCGAAGGACGCGCCGTGTTCGTCGATTTCACCGCCGCCTGGTGCGTGACCTGCCAGGTCAACAAGCTGGGCGCGCTGTCCGAGCGCGCGGTGGTGTCGCGCTTCAATGAGGAAAACGTGGCGCTGTTCCGCGCCGATTTCACCAACAGGGACCGGCGGATCGCCGACACGCTGGCGCAGCATGGCGCGGCGGGCGTTCCGCTCTATCTCATGTATCCCGATAATGGCGGCGAGCCTGACGTCTTGCCGCCATTATTGACCGGGAGCATCGTGATCCGCGCTGTGGAGCGCGCGATAAGCCGCCAGACTGACTGATCATCCATCAAGGGAGACTGTCTTATGAAGACCGCCAGCCTGAACCGCCGCAACCTGATCCTGGGAACCAGCCTGCTGGCTGCGTCCGCCCTGACCCTTTCGGTATTCGCCGGGGGCGCCAGCGCTGATCCCTTCCCGGGCAATCCCGCCCCGGCCTTCACCGGCCTGACCGCCACGGGCGAGAGCGTGTCCCTGTCTGACTTCTCCGGCCAGACCGTGATCCTGGAATGGACCAATCACGACTGCCCGTTTGTGGTGAAGCACTATAATCACGGCTCCACCATCCCTGACCTGCAGGCGCGCGCGGCCGAGGAAGGCCATGTCTGGCTGCAGATCATCTCCTCGGCGCCCGGCACCCAGGGCCATGTCAGCGCCGACGAGGCGATCGAGCTGAACGTGCAGCGCGGCGCGTCGCCCGCCCATGTCATCCTCGACGAGAGCGGCGTGATCGGCCGGGCCTATGATGCGCGCACCACCCCGCACATGTTCATCATCGATGGCGAGGGCGTCATCCAGTACGCCGGCGCCATTGACGACCAGCCCAGCGCCAATCCGGACTCGCTCGACGGCGCGCTGAACTATGTCAGCCAGGCGCTGGACGAGATGGCCGCCGGCCTGCCGGTCTCCATCAACGAGACCCGTCCCTATGGCTGCTCGGTGAAATACGCCGACGCGGAATCGTAAGATCCGCTCCGGCCACCGGCCTGTATACCGGACCCCGGCGCTGTGATCAGCGCCGGGGTTTGTTTTGGCCCTGACACGCTTTGCAAGGCTTGAACGGGCGCCCTAGTCTGCCCGCCATCCGCCCAGCCCGCCTTGAAGGAGACGCCCTCATGCGCACCGCTTTTGTGATCGCCGCATCCCTGATCGCGCTCGCCGCCTGCAGCCCGGAGCCCGCCCCTGAGGCCAATGGCGTCAATGGCGCTGAGGTCGAGGCCGCGCCGCGCGGGCCCTCCGCTCCGGTTTATCCCGAGAGCCGCGCCAGCGATCAGCGCGACACCTATCAGTCCGCGGCGCTGGGCGAGGTGGCGATCGCCGACCCCTATCGCTGGCTGGAAGCCGATGTGCGGGTATCGGATGAGGTGGCGGATTGGGTGCGCGCCCAGCAGGACGTGACCAACGCCTATCTCGAAGAATTGCCCGGCCGCTCGCGTATTGCAGAGCGCCTGACCGAGCTGTGGAACTATGAGCGCTACGGCCTGCCGTCCGAGCGCGGCGGGCGCTATTTCTTCACCCGCAATGACGGGCTGCAGAACCAGTCTGTGCTGATGGTCCAGGAGGGGCTGGACGGCGAGCCGCGCGTGCTCATCGATCCCAATACGTGGTCGGATGACGGCACGATTGCGCTGGCGGGGTCGGTGGCTTCGTCCGACGGATCGCTTGTGGCCTATCTCATCCAGGAGGGCGGGTCGGACTGGCGCACCATCCGCGTCATCGACGTGGATACCGGCCAGGTGCTGGACGATGAAATCCGCTGGGTGAAATTCTCGCCGCTGAGCTGGGCCAAGGACGGATCGGGCTTTTTCTACTCGCGCTATCCCGAGCCGGCGCCGGGCGAGGAGTTCACTTCGCTCAACATGGACCAGGCGATCTATTTCCACGCGCTGGGCACGGACCAGTCCGAAGACCGGCTGATCCAGGCCGACCCGGACAATCCCGAAGTCAGCTGGCGCGGATCGGTCAGCCATGACGGGCGCTATCTGGTGATCAATTCCAGCACCGGCACGGACGGCAATGGCGTGTGGATCCTCGATCTGGATGCCGAAGGCGCCGAGCCGGTGGAGATTTTCCAGGGCTTTGCCAATAACCACAGCTATGTGGGCAATGTGGGCGAGACCTTCCTGTTCCGCACCGATCTGGACGCTCCCAACCAGCGCGTCGTGGCGCTGGAACTGTCTGATCCGTCCGTGCGCCGCGATGTGATCGCGCAGGGCGATTTTCCCATCACCAGCGCCAGCCATGCGGGCGGGCATCTGATCGTCCAGACCATGCGCGATGTGGCCAGCGCGGTGACCATCCATGATCTGGACGGCGCCCTGGTGCGCGAGGTGGAGCTCCCCGGCCTGGGCGTGGCGGCGGGCTTCGCCAGCAATCCCGACAGCGCGGAGACCTTTTTCAGCTTCTCCAGCTTCAACCAGCCCGGCGCGCTCTACCGCCACGAGATCGATACCGGCGAGACGGAGGTGTTCCGCGCGCCCGAGCTGACCTTTGATCCCGATGACTATGTGGTCAGCCAGGTGTTCTTTGAGTCCACCGGCGCGGTGCAGGTGCCCATGTTCATCGTGCATCATCGCGACGTGACCCCGGACGGGGCGCGCCCGACGCTGCTGTTCGGCTATGGCGGGTTCAACATCCCCATGCGCCCGGGCTTTGACGTGCGCCGCCTGCAATGGATGGAGATGGGCGGGGTGTTTGCGCTGGCCAATATCCGCGGCGGGTCGGAGTATGGCCGCGACTGGCATGATGGCGGGCGCCTGGCCGAGAAGCAGAACGTCTTTGACGATTTCATCAACGCCGCCGAGCACCTGATCGAGACCGGCTGGACAAGCCCGGCCAATCTGGCCATCGAGGGCCGGTCCAATGGCGGGCTTCTGGTGGGTGCGGTGTCGAACCAGCGCCCGGACCTGTTCGCCGCCGGCCTGCCGGGCGTGGGCGTGATGGACATGCTGCGCTTCAATCAGTTCACGGCGGGCCGGTTCTGGGTGTCGGACTATGGCAGTCCGCAGGACCCGGCCATGTTCGACGTGCTCTACGCCTACTCGCCCCTGCACAATATCCCGGAAGGGCAGGGCTATCCGGCCACGCTGATCACCACCGCAGACACCGATGACCGCGTGGTGCCGGGCCATTCCTTCAAATTCGCCGCGGCGCTGCAGGCGGCGGATACGGGAGAGGCGCCCACCCTCATCCGCATCGAGACCAGCGCCGGCCATGGCGCGGGCACGCCGGTGTCAAAGCTGATCGAGGAAACCGCCGACAAATGGGCCTTCATCGCCTGGCATACCGGCCTGGCGATCGAGTAGGACGCACCAAACGCTCCGCCCCGTCCCGCCTCAGGCGGGGCGGGCGCTGAGCCCGGCCAGGATCTCGCATGCCCAGCGCCCCGCCGTGAGGGCGGTGATGGACGATACGTCGAGAGACGGATCAAATTCGGTGAGATCCACAAGGCGCACCCCGGGGTGAGCCGCGATCTGGCGGGCGGCGGCGAAGAAATCGTTCACCGCCATGCCGCCGGGCCGGGCGCCGGGCGCGCCGGGACATTGAGACCGGTCGATCACGTCGATATCGAAATCCACCACGATATGCGCGCAGCGCGCCGAGAGCTGGTCCAGAGCTTCGGCCACAATCGCGCCGACGCCGCGCGCACGCACATCGCTCATGGCGTGGACAGTGATCCCGGCGTTCTTGGCCGTTTCGTGCATGCGGCGCGTATTGGCGAAGGGGGCCAGGCCGATCTGGACAATGTTCTCGCCGGGCAGGCTGTCCTCCAGAAGGGCGCGCACGGGATTGCCATTGACCAGCCCGCAATCGGTGTCGCGCAAGTCGAAATGCGCATCCAGCGTGATCAGGCCCGTGGCTTGAAGATCGCCCAGCGCATGCACGCCCGGGCGCGTGACCGCATTATTGCCGCCCAGCATCATGACCAGCTCATGACGTTCGGCGAGGTTTGCGGCCAGCGCCCGCACCGGCTCGAACGCGTCGGCGGGGCGCACGCATTTGAGGTTCACATCGCCGGCGTCATGGACGGCGAGGGCGGCCAGATCTGTCCCGGTCTCCAGGTCATAGACCGAGAAGCGCTTCAGGGTCTCGCGAATCAGCCCCGGCGCCAGATCGCAGCGCCCCGGCGTCAGCGAGCCTTCGGCCAGCGGCGCGCCCATCAGGGCGGCGCGCGCCTGCGGGTGATGGCCCAGAAGATCGGCGATGGATCGCCAGCTGCGGCATTCCGATTGAGGCGCGTCGGCGGTCATCAGGCTCTCCCGCGCAGGCAAGGGGTGGATTTCCTGTGATTTTCGTAGCAGGCTGAAGCTGTATAGACAAGTTGGCGCCCATGACCGCGACCCTGTTTCATAACGCTTGCGCCGCCACGCTGGACCCGGCCCGGGAGGGTGTGTGGGGCGTGGTGGAACCTGCCGCCATCCTGAGTGAAAACGGGCGCATCACCTGGATCGGGCCGGAATCGGACCTGCCTTCGCAGCGCGCGTCCGGAGCTGAACGGATCGATCTGGGCGGACGCTGGGTCACTCCGGCGCTCATTGATTGCCACACCCATCTGGTTTTCGCCGGCGACCGTTCGGGCGAGTTCGAACAGCGCCTGTCGGGCGTCAGCTATGAAGAGATCGCCCGCGCCGGCGGCGGCATCCGCGCCACCATGACCGCCACGCGCGCCGCCAGCCTGGAGGCGCTGACGGACGCAGCTGAAGCGCGCATCCGCCAGCTCATGCGCGGGGGCGTGGCGAGCGTGGAGATCAAGTCCGGCTACGGGCTGGATATGGACACCGAGCGCGCCATGCTGATGGCGGCGACCGAGGCCGCCCGGCGCGCCGGCGTGCGCGTGCGGCGGACCTTTCTGGGCCTGCACGCCCTGCCGCCGGACTATCAGGGACGGCGCGCCGATTATGTGCGCTGGATGGCAGGCGATGTGCTGCCCGCCCTGCACGCCGAAGGCCTCGTCGATGCCGTGGACGCGTTCTGCGAGACCATCGGCTTTACCCCTGCCGAGACCGAACTGATGTTCGAGGCGGCGGCGCGCCTGGGCCTGCCGGTCTGTCTGCATGCCGAGCAATTGTCCGATCAGGGCGGCGCGGCGCTGGCGGCGCGCTATGGCGCCCTGTCGGCCGATCACCTGGAATATCTGAGCGAAGCGGGCGCGCAGGCCATGGCGCAGGCCGGAACCACTGCGGTGCTTCTGCCGGGCGCTTTCTATGCGCTGAAAGAGACAAAGCGCCCGCCTGTGGATTTGCTCCGCGCCCTGAATGTGCCCATGGCGGTGGCCACTGATCTCAATCCCGGCTCCTCGCCGCTGGTCTCGCCGGTGCTGGCCATGAACATGGCCTGCATCCTGTTCGGCCTCACCCCCGCAGAAGCCTTCGCAGGCATGACCCGGGACGCCGCCAAGGCCATGGGCGTGGCGGGCGAGGCGGGCATGCTGCGCGCAGGCCTGGCCGCCGATCTGGCCGTCTGGGATGTCAGCGGCCCGGCTGAAATCGTCTACTGGATCGGCCATCCGGGTCCGGAGCGCCTGTTCATCGCCGGGCAGGAGGCTAGCCTGTGAACGCACCCGAACCGCTCTATCAGCAGGTCAAGCAATATGTGCTCGAGCGCATCAGCTCGGGCGCGCTGGCGCCGGGCGAGCGCGCGCCGTCGGAATCCGAACTGGTGCGCGCGCTGGGCGTGGCGCGCATGACCGCCAACCGCGCGCTCAACGAGCTGCGCGATGAGGGCGTCATCATCCGCCGGGCGGGATCGGGCAGTTTTGTCGCCCAGCCGCGCGCCGAAGGGGCGCTGCTGACCTTGCGCGATATCGCCGAAGAGCTGGCGGACGAAGACGCGCCGCACCGGCTGGAGCTGTTGTCGCGTGAGCTCATCAGCGCCAGCGCGGCGGACGCGGCGCAGTTCAACACCGAACCCGGCGCAGCGCTGTTGCATCTGGTGATCCGCCATTGGCGGGGCGGGACGCCGCTGCTCATCGAGGACCGGCTGATTGATCCCGATGTGGCGCCGGGTGCGCAAACAGCCGATTTCGCCGCCGTGACCACCTATGCCTTCCTGATCAAGGCCGCGCCCTTGCAGGACGTGGAGCATGTGGTGCGTGCGGTGAACGCTGACGCCGCGCTAGCGCGCCGGCTGCACCTGGCGCCCGGTTCGGCCTGTCTGGAAATCCGCCGCCGCACCTGGTCGGACGGGCGCATCGCCTCACTGGCGCGCCTGACCTATGCCGGCGAACGTTATGAGCTGAGCGGCCATCCGGCCCGCCCCGCGGAAGGAGAGATGTCATGACCCGCGCCAATATCCGCGATATCCGCCCGCGCACCGGGCCTGAGCGCCGCGCGAAAAGCTGGGCCGCCGAGGCGGCCATCCGCATGCTGATGAACAATCTCCACCCGGACGTGGCCGAGCGGCCTGAAGACCTGGTGGTCTATGGCGGGATCGGCAAGGCGGCGCGCGACTGGCCCTCCTATGACGCCATTGTCGCCACGCTGGAGCGGATTGAGCCGGACGAGACCCTGCTGGTCCAGTCGGGCAAGCCGGTGGGCGTGGTGCGCACCCATGAGGATGCGCCGCGCGTGCTGATCGCCAATTCCAATCTGGTGCCGCGCTGGGCCAATTGGGAGCATTTCCGCGAGCTCGACCGCAAGGGCCTGATGATGTACGGCCAGATGACCGCCGGATCGTGGATCTATATCGGCTCGCAGGGCATTGTTCAGGGCACGTATGAAACCTTCGCCGAGGCCGGGCGCCAGCATTATGGCGGCGACCTTGCCGGGCGCTGGATCCTGACGGCGGGCCTGGGCGGCATGGGCGGCGCACAGCCGCTGGCCGCCGTGATGGCCGGGGCGTCCTGCCTGGCCGTGGAGTGTGATCCCGAGCGCATCGATTTTCGTCTGCGCACCCGCTATGTGGACGAGAAGGCGGATGATCTTGACGACGCGCTGGCGCGCATCGCGCGCTGGACGGCGGCGGGCGAGGCCAAATCGGTCGCCGTTGAAGGCAATGCCGCCGATATTTTCCCCGAACTGGTAAAGCGCGGCGTGCGGCCCGATCTGGTCACCGACCAGACCTCTGCCCATGACCCGGTCAACGGCTATCTCCCCTCGGGCTGGTCCCTCTCCCAATGGCGCGAGACGGCCGCGCGCGATCCCGAAGCGGTGACGCAAGCGGCGCGCGCCTCCATGCGCACCCAGGTGGAGGCCATGGCCGCCTTCGCCAAATCCGGCATCCCGACCGTCGATTACGGCAATAATATCCGCCAGATGGCGTTTGATGCGGGATTTGCCGACGCGTTCTCATTCCCCGGCTTCGTGCCCGCCTATATCCGTCCGCTCTTCTGCCGGGGCGTGGGCCCGTTCCGCTGGGCGGCGCTGTCGGGCGATCCCGCCGACATCGCGGCTACCGATGCGAAGGTGAAAGAGCTCATCCCGGACGACCGGCGCTTGCATCAATGGCTCGACATGGCCGGCGAGCGCATCGCCTTCCAGGGCCTGCCCGCGCGCATCTGCTGGGTGGGGCTGGGCGAACGTCACCGGCTGGGCCTCGCCTTCAACGAGATGGTGGCCTCGGGCGAGTTGAAAGCGCCGGTGGTGATTGGCCGCGATCATCTTGATTCCGGTTCCGTGGCGAGCCCGAACCGGGAGACCGAGGCCATGCGCGACGGCTCGGACGCGGTGTCCGACTGGCCGCTTCTCAATGCGCTGGTCAACACCGCCTCGGGCGCCAGCTGGGTTTCGCTCCATCATGGCGGCGGGGTCGGCATGGGCTATTCCCAGCATGCGGGCATGGTGATCGTCGCTGACGGCACGCCCGAGGCCGCGCGCCGGCTGGAGCGGGTGTTGTGGAATGATCCGGCCACCGGCGTCATGCGCCACGCCGATGCGGGATACGAGGAGGCGCTCGCCTGCGCGCGCGAGCAGGGCCTGGACCTGCCCATGATGGAGCCGCGCTGATGCCCGCTTCGCGCAAAACCGTCACCCTCACCCCCGGCGCGGTGACGCTGGCCGATCTGCGAGCCATTCACGCCGGCGCGGCGTTTTCGCTCGACGCGTCCGCCTGGCCCGGCGTGGAGGCGGCGGCCGCCAGCGTACGCCGCATCGTGGACAGCGGACACACCGTATACGGCGTCAATACCGGCTTCGGCCTGCTCGCCCAGACGCGCATCAGCACCGACAAGCTGGAAACCCTGCAGCGCAATCTCATCCTGTCCCACGCCTGCGGCGTCGGCCCGGCGCTGGAGCGCCCTGTGGTGCGTCTGATGATCGCGCTGAAGGCCGTCAGCCTGGCGCGCGGCCATTCGGGCGTCAGGCCGGTGGTGATCGAGCGCCTCATCGAGCTGTCCCGGCGCGATTGCCTGCCGGTGATCCCGGCGCAAGGCTCGGTGGGCGCCTCGGGCGATCTGGCGCCGCTGGCGCATATGGCCTGCCTGCTGATCGGGGAGGGCGAAGCCAGCTTTGAAGGCGAGCGCCTGTCCGGCGCGCAGGCTCTGGCGGGCGCGGGGCTGGAACCGCTGGTGCTGGGGCCAAAGGAGGGCCTGGCCCTGATCAACGGCACCGAGGCGAGCACGGCACTGGCGCTGGACGCGCTGTTCGCCGCTGAACGGGTCGCAGGCGCGGCCCTGGGCGCGGGCGCAATGTCGGTGGAGGCGCTGATGGGCTCTCACGCCCCGTTCGAGGCGCGTCTTCATACGGTGCGCGGACAGCCCGGACAGATCAAAGTGGCCGGACGCCTGCGCGCCCTGCTCGACGGCGGCGAGATGAAGGACGCCCATGCCGCGTGCGACCGGGTGCAGGATCCGTACTCTTTCCGCTGCCAGCCCCAGGTGATGGGCGCGGTGATCGATCTGCTGGCCCAGAGCGCGCGCACGCTGGAGACCGAGGCCAATGGCGTCAAGGACAATCCGGTGATCTTTCCCGATACGGACGAGGCCATATCGGGGGGTAATTTTCACGCCGAGCCGGTGGCCTTCGCCGCCGACCAGATCACCATGGCGCTGTGTGAAATCGGTTCGATCAGCGAGCGGCGCACGGCGGTGCTGGTGGACCCCAAGATGAGCGGGCTGCCGGCCTTTCTGGTGGAAGATGGCGGGGTCAATTCCGGCTTCATGATCGCCCAGGTCACCGCCGCCGCCCTGGTGGCGGAGAACCGCTCGCTGGCCTTCCCCGCCAGTGTGGACTCAGTGCCCACCTCGGCCAATCAGGAAGATCATGTGTCCATGGCCACCGGCGCGGCGCGCAAGGCGGGGCAGGCCGCGCGCAACGCCGCCTCCATCATCGCCGTGGAATTGCTCTGCGCCGCCCAAGGGCTCGATTTCCGCCGTCCGCTGAAGGCCGGCCCGCGGGTGGAGGACCTGCACGCGCGCATCCGCACGCACGCGGCGCATCTCGATGAGGACCGCTATATGGCCACCGATCTGCAAGCGCTCAGCGCAGCCGTGCTGGACGGTTCGCTGGGCGAAGCGGCGGCGTTCGAGTTGTGATCTGAAGGGGTGCGGTCGATCACATCGCGCCCGGTCTCCCCCCTCGCGTTTCCCCGGCGTGCGCCGGGAAAACGCTAAGGGGGAAGGATTGGGATAGCCGTCTGACGCAGGCGCCGCACCCCACACCGCCCCCCCAAAACAAAACGCCCCGCCGGCAGCGCCAGCGGGGCGTCATGGCGCGATCAGCGAACGCTATTCGCGCGCGATCAGGGTGAAGGTCACCGGCTCGCCGGCGGCGTTCTCGCCTTCCCAGCTATCGCCCAGCGACAGGTCTTCCATGAGCGGCTGGCAGTTGGCGTCGCCCGTGGCGCTGGAGACGCAAAACTCGCCGTCATCATTGATTTCCCACGTGCCGCCAGCGCCAATGCTGGTGGTGTAGGCGCCGTCAGCTTCGAAGAAGACGATATAGGTCAGCGCGCCGGTATCGACCTGCAGCGCATGTTCGGTCAGGGCGTCCACCGCCGGATTGGCGCTGGAGAGCATGATGGAGGCAAGGACAGTCGACAGCATGAGTACACACTCCTGTATGTCAGCACGGCGCATCATGCGCCGCTGCAGGCGCAGGGTTAACAAATTCTCAAAGCGCAGGGAATGGGGCTTGAAATCGGGCGCCTGCGCCAAACCCGCTCTTTCGGGCATGGCCGCAGCCTGATCTGCGGTGCTCAGACCGCCTTGACGGCGGTGGGTCTCAGCGCCGGGCGGGCGATGCCCAGTAGCGACTGGAGGCCGGGGATATCGAGCTGTTCGGGATTGGAGTCCGAGGCGTAGGACCAGCCATCGCGCACCGGTTCGGCGCCGGCTTCCTCCCAGGCGCGCTGCACGTCCTGCGCGCCCGGCGCCACCACCACATAGCGGTCGCCCGCATCCAGCGTGCAGCGCGAATCGTCGGGCGTGATCATCACTTCGTGCAGCTTCTCGCCGGGACGCGCGCCGATAATCCGGTGCGGCAGGCCCGGCGCGATGGCGCGGGCCAGATCAATGGTGCGCATGGAGGGCAGTTTGGGCACGAAAATCTCGCCCCCGCGCATATCGCTGAGCACCGAAAGGACGAAATTCACCCCCTGGTCCAGGGTGATCCAGAAACGGGTCATGCGCGGATCGGTGATCGGCAGGTCGCGCGCGCCACTGGACGCCAGCGACTGGAAAAACGGCGCCACCGAGCCCCTGGAGCCGACAACATTGCCGTATCTGACCACGCTGAAGCGCGTTTTTGACATGTCGCGGCGATTATTGGCGGCGATGAAAATCTTGTCCGAGGCCAGCTTTGTGGCGCCATAGAGATTGACCGGGGCCGCCGCCTTATCCGAGGACAGGGCGACCACTTTTTCAACGCCGCAGGCGATGGCGGCGCGCACGACATGCTCGGCGCCATGAATATTGGTCTGCACGCATTCAAACGGATTGGCTTCAGCCACCGGCACATGCTTCATGGCTGCGGCGTGAATGACGATCTGCGCCCCGCGCATGGCCTCGTGGACCCGGGCGGCGTCGCGCACATCGCCGATCACATATTCAAGAAAGGGAAAGGCCTCGGGGCTGAAGCGCTGGGCGGTTTCGTATTGCTTGAGCTCATCGCGCGAAAAGATCACCAGACGGCGCGGACGGAAACGGCGCGTCACCGTGTCCAGAAACTGATGCCCGAACGAGCCGGTTCCGCCGGTCAGGAAAAGGCTGGCGCCATCGAGATCGCAGGCCGTGCCGGAGAAATCGCGCAGCACGCGCGCGCCTGCGTCCGGCGATGCTCCCTGAAATCCGGCCATATGCTTCGCCCCGCAAGTGATTCTCTACACGCCAGTCTAACGCTGAACGGGGCCGGGTTAACGCTCCGTTTGCCGTCCGGCGCATGGGCGATTTTTCGCGATCATCCTAACCAATTGTAAGCGGTTCGCCGCTAACACTGCCCGCCTGCGGCGCGTGCGCGCCGCGATGAGCATGCTGGACGGGAGATCATGGCGTTTTCGGTGGATCTGCTTGGCGCCTGGTATGGCGCGCGCTCCGCCCGGCAGATGGCCGGGTTTGCAGGCGCGCCCAAAGGTGCGGGCGAAGCGGGCGCCAAGACCGATCCCAAGACAGGCGCCAAGCCCAAGGTGCTGCCGCCCTGGGACCCGCGCGGGTCGATCACGGCGCTGGAGACGCTGCGGCGCAATGTTCTGGGCAGTGGCCGGTTTTTCGACAGCGCCCTGTCCAATTTCGCGCGCAAGGATGTCAGCCGCGATGAAAAGCAGCTGTTCGCCCTTTATGAGGGCCTGCGCGGGCTGCAGGCGCTGGCCGATGCGGCCATGCAGCGCAATGTGAACGAGTTCGACCGCAATTTCTGGCAACGCCGGTTCGATGAGGGCCTGTCCCAGCTCACCGGGTTTTTCCAGGACCTGGATCTGGAAGGCGTCTCGGTCCTGCGCGGCAAGGAGCTCAGCAAGGCTGAAAGCGAGCTGGTCGTGTCGCGCGGCCTGTCGCAATACCAGACCAAAGCGTTCCATTCCGGCCCGTTCGACGCCGAGGTCGCGGCCTTCCAGGGCGATGTCGCCTTCACCATCACCGTGCGCAAGAATGGCGCAGACACCGATGTGGCCATTGATCTGTCCGAGCTGGGCGCCCAGCCGCGCACGCTTGATGCAGTGGTCGGGCTGATCAATCAGAAGCTTGAAGACGCCGAAATGCTGACCCGCTTCGAGCGCGTGCGGGTGGGAACGCCCAATGAGCGCGGCGTGATTGAGGGCAATGAGTGGGGCTTCAACATCCAGGGCATTCTCACCGAGCGCATCAGCTTCTCCGCCCCCGCCGCCGCGCCGGCGGTCTGGCTTGCCGGGGTGAGCGGGACGGGCGATGCCGCCGCTGGCCAGCTCAGCCGCATCAGCGGGCTGGACGCAGGCGGCAGCGTTGACTTCACCCGCCGCATCGAGGCGGACGCGGAGATCACCGAAACCACCAATGACCGCGGCGATACCCGCACGAGCCAGACAGCCAACCCCTTGAAAATACTTGATACCGCCCAGGCGCGCGATGGCGGGGTCTATGTGGTCGGCCATGCGGCGTCCAGCGTGTCCGGTCAGGCGCTCAAGGGCGAGCAGGACCTGGTGCTGCAGCGCTATGACACCACCGGCAAGCTGGTCTGGACCCGCACGCTGGGCGCGGCGGAGAGCGCCTCGGGCGCCTCGCTGGCGGTGGATGATGCAGGCAATGTGGTGGTGGCCGGTTCGGTCAAGGGCGGCTTGAGCGGCACAAACGCGCTGGGCGGGCAGGATTCGCTGGTGGTGAAATTCAACGCCGACGGCGTGGAGCAATGGGTGCAGCGCTTCGGCGGTCAGGCCGATGACCGCGCGCTCAGCGTCACCACCGGCGCGGACGGAACCATCTATGTGGCCGGCGAGACCCGGTCCGGCTTTGGCGGCATGGCCCATCAGGGCATGGTCGACGGCTATGTGCGCGCCATCGGCTCGGACGGAACCACGCTCTACACCCGCTCTGTAGAGGCCGGCGCCGGCATTGAGCGGGTGCGCGCTGTGGCCATGGCCGCCGATGGCGGGCTGATAACGGCCAGCGAGGTGGATGGCCGCGCCGTGCTGGTGAAATTCGCCGCTGGCGATGACGGCACGGGCGAGCCGGTCTGGCGTCAGGATCTGGGCGATCTTGATGGCGGGCGCATTGCGGGCCTGGCGGTGGACGAGGACGGGGCGATCTATCTCACCGGCGCAGCCGGCGCCGGGTTCGCGCCCAGCGATCCGCTCAATCCCAATGCCGGCGGCCGCGACGCCATGCTGGTCAAGCTCAATGACGGGCCTGAGCCTTCCGTGGCCTACACCACATTCCTGGGCGGGGAGGGCGACACCGCCGCCACGGCCATGCGCGTCGAGGACGGCAAGGTCTATCTGGCGGGCACGACCACCGACGCCCTGCCAGGCTCGGAGCAGTCGGGCGAGCGCAACAGCTTCGCCGCCGGGTTTGACGCCGCCACCGGCGCGCTGGACTGGACGCGCCAGATTTCCGGGCGCGGCGGGATGTCGGAAGCCACCGGCATCATGGTCGATCGCGGCGGCGACACGGTGCTCAACACGCTCGGCCTGCCCAATGGCGCCGTGGTCTATGCCGACAGCCGGGTGATCACCGAGCGCTCCAGCGTGCGCGCGGGCGATCATTTCTTCATCTCGGTGGATGGCGGGCGGCCCCGGCGCATCGAGATCGGCCCCAACGAGACCATGCGCTCGCTGACCTTCAAGCTGAACGCGGCCATGCTGTTCAACGGCTCGGCCGATGTGCGCCGCTCGCGCGAGGGCGACGGGCTGCGGCTGACGCCGAGAAAAGGCGTCACCATCGAGTTGACCCCCGGCGCCGATGGCCGCGACGCCCTGTCCGCGCTGGGCCTGCCCTCAGGCTCCATCACCGGCAAGGGTTCGCCGCGCGAGCGCAACAAGGATGCGACCTCGGACGCGCCGCCGGTCTTCGCGCTGGAACTGCCCGACCTGATGTCGATCCGTGACCGCGCCTCGGCCCAGGCCGCCTATGAGGCGCTGTCGGAGGCCCAGGCCAAGATCCAGCGCGCCTGGCGCGAGCTGACCATGGACCCGGCGCTCAAGGAAATGCTCAAGGGCCCCGCCAACGGCAAGCGTGGCGGGACCGTGCCCAGCTATCTCACCGCCCAGATCGCCAATTACCAGTCCGGCCTCGACCGCCTCATGGGCGGCGGCGGCGGTCAGACGCTGGGGTTTTTCTGAAGACCAATCAGGCCGTCTGATTGCACGCCAATGCGCCGACGGCGCCGTATTTGGCGGCGGACGGGCCGTAGCCGGCCTGGGCCTGTTTCTGGCGGGCGGCTTCCTCGGCGATGGCGCGCACCAGGCCTTCGGTCAGCACTTTGAGCGCTTCCACCGCGGCGTGATTGCGCGCCAGCGCGGTGTTGAAGCGTTCGGTGGCCTCTTGCAGCTTTGCCTTGAGGGCAGGCGTGATCCCGGTCAGGCGCTCGGGTTCGCGGGCGGCGCGCTGGGTCTCGGCGCGATAGAGCGTGGCCAGGCGCATTTTCTCGGTCTGGATGGTCACCGCTTCATGGGGGCGGCGCGCCTCGAACAGGCCGGTTTCCTGCTCCAGAAGGGCGATCAGGCGCTCGGTCAGGCGGATCAGCTCCGCAGCGCGTCCGTCGGGCGTGGTGGCGGCAAGTTCGCTCATGATTGATCGGCCTCCTGATAACGCAGCATTTCGCGGGCCAGCGAGTCGGCCAGGCCAATGCCGCCGGCTTTGGCGATCACCTTGGCGTATTCCTCGTTCAGCATGGAGCTGAAGGCGGCCTCGCCCGGTCCGCCGCCAAAGCTGGACTGTGTGCTCTCGCCCATCATCGCTTCGAGCACCTGGGCCAGGAACACCGCCTCGAATTCGCGCGCGGTCTCGCGGATCTGTTCGGGCGTGCGCGCCTGGCGCGGGTCCGGCGCGCCTTGCCCGGCGCGGGCGGTGAACAGGGCGGCGTGGAGCTGGGCGTCGGCGAGATTGTCCATCACAGCACCTCGATATCGGCCTGCAGCGCGCCGGCGGCCTTGATGGTCTGCAAGATGGTGATCAGGTCGCGCGGGCTGACGCCCAGCGCGTTGAGCCCGTCGACCAGCTCGCGCAAGGTCACCGTGCCTTGCAGCACGCCCATCTCGCGCTGGTCTTCCTCAACGGTCACGTCGGTGCGCGGCAGCACCACCGTTTCACCATCCGAGAAAGGCGCGGGCTGGCTGGCGATGGGGCTTTCGGCCACGGTCACGGTCAGCCCGCCCTGGGCGATGGCGACGGTGGACACGCGCACATTATCGCCCATCACGATGGTGCCGGTGCTCTCGTCAATGACCACACGCGCGCGCATATCGGCCTGGACGCGCAGCTGTTCGACCTCGGCCAGCAGCATCACCATATCGCCGCGAAAGCCCGACGGGCGGCTCAGCGCCACGGTGGAGGGGTTCTGCGCCGAGGCCGCGCTGGCGCCCAGATAGGCGTTGATGGCGTCAGCCATGCGCCGGGCGGTGGTGAAATCGGGATTGCGCAGGGACAGGCGGATCTCGCCGCGGCCGGCCAGATCAAACTCCATCTCGCGCTCGATCACCGCACCATTGGCGATGCGACCGCTGGTGGGCACACCGCGGGTCACGCTGGCGGCCTGGCCGCCGGCACTGAAGCCGCCTGCGGCCACCGAGCCTTGCGCCACGGCGAACACCTCGCCATTGGCGCCCATCAGCGGCGTGGCGATCAGCACGCCGCCCTGCAGGCTGTTGGCGTCGCCCAGCGCCGAGACCGAGACATCGATGCGCGTGCCCTGCATGGAGAAGGGCGGCAGCTCGGCGGTCACCATCACCGCGGCCACATTGCCGGTGCGCAGGTCAGCTTCGCGCACATTGATGTTGAAGCGCTCCAGCATGGAGTTCATGGCCTGGCGGGTGAAAGCGGCGTTGCGCAAAGTGTCGCCGGATCCGTCCAGACCCACCACCAGGCCATAGCCGACCAGCTGGTTGGAGCGCACGCCCTCCACATCGGCGATGTCCTTGATGCGCGGATTGGCCAGGCTGTCGCCGGCCAGGGCCGCAGCCAGAACGAAAGCGCAAATCAGGGCGGTCAGTCGGGTCATCATGGCAGGCGGCTCCGGCCAGCTTCGTCGCGTGTGCAGGCGTCCGTGCGAAAAGCGTGCCAGGGTTAACGATAAAATTCTCTCACTAAATCAATTAGATAGTTATTTTGCGCATGGGCGGGTTCTGCCGTGTGGCGTCTGAAGGCGGCAAAAACTGCCGCCCCGGACGGCGGGCTTAATCGCGCGTTAACCCAGGTTAAGCCAGCTTCGCATCCGGATCACCGCGTCAGGATCGCGCCCATGAAGATCAACGCTCCGCGCCCCGCACCGCCGGTCTCGTCCGCCCGCAAAACGCCGGGCGCGCGCGCCAGCGGCGATTTTGCGCCCGAGACGTCTGCCAGCGCTTCAGGCTCCGCTCTGGCGGGCGGTATCGGTGCGGCGGCCTCGGTCAATTCCATCGAGGCGCTGATGGCCCTGCAGGGCGCAGACGATTTCCAGGCCGCGCGCAAGCGCGCCACCGAACGCGCCTTCAGCCTTCTCGACGTGCTCGATGATCTCAAGCTGGCCATTCTCGACGGCGCCCTGCCGCGCGATACGCTGGAGCGTCTGATGGAAACGGTGCGTACCCAGCGCGACGCAACCCGCGACCCGCGCCTGGAAGCGGCCCTCGACGAGGTGGAGATTCGCGCCGCGGTGGAACTGGCCAAGCACGGCCGGTGACCCTTCATCTGCGCCAACGGCCTCAATGTTCACGAGAATTTCACACTGGCGCCAAACTTGCGCGATAACAGCGCCCGTCGATTGACTTGAGGTCTTTGCTGGATATTCTCCGCGCGCCCGGCTCGGGGAAGTCATGGAGTCGCGAGAATGGCCGTTACGGAATCCTCGATCGAACTGCCCAAGGGATACATCCCGAGCGATGGCGAGCCGTTCATGAACGATCGCCACAAGGAATATTTCCGCCGCAAATTGCTGGCCTGGAAAGACGAGATCATCCGCGAGAGCCGCTCCACCCTGTCAGCGCTTCAGGAAGATATCGGCGCGCTGCCCGACCTGGCGGACCGCGCCTCCACCGAGACCGACCGCGCGCTGGAACTGCGCGCCCGCGACCGCCAGCGCAAGCTGATCGCCAAGATCGACGCGGCCCTGCGCCGGATCGAGGACGACACTTACGGTTATTGCGAGGAAACCGGCGAGCCCATCTCGCTGGCGCGCCTGGATGCGCGCCCGGTGGCCACGCTGAGCCTGGAAGCCCAGGAGCGCCATGAGCGCTCCGAGCGCGTCCACCGCGACGATTGAAGCCTCAGGCCAGCTCCGCGCGGATCCAGCTTTCCGCCTCGTCCCAGCCGGGGAAGGCGCGCGCTTTCAATCCGGCCTTGTGCAGCATTTTGGTCATCATGAGCGCATGCATCATATTGGCCGGGCTGTAGACATAGGCCACCGTCACATGGCGGGGCATGGCCTCTGCGAAAATCTCCGCGATGGATGCGAATTGCGGCACGGTGTGCTCCAGCGCGCAATCGGAATAATCCAGGATCAGCCCGTCGCGGCCCTCTTCCTCCAGGCGCGCGCACAGGCGCGGCGCGTTGGCCCGGCTGGCGGCCACGGAATTGCGACCGCGCGTGCGGATGCACAAAACATTGGCGCCCTCCAGTTCAAAGCGCTCGATCTCAGGGCCGCTGGGCATGAGCGTCAGAACGGCCAGAGCAGGTTATAGACTTCCTGCCCGATGGGCGGGCGCTGCATTTCGGAGATATGCCCGCGTCCGCCATAGGATACCCGCGCCTCGGCGATCTTGCGGTGATCAATGGAATTGTCGGCGGCGATGTCCTGGGGACGTACGATCCCCGAGAGCAGCAGCTCGCGCACTTCGTTGTTGATGCGCACTTCCTGACGGCCATGGATCACCAGATTGCCGTTCCAGAGCACGTCCACCACGATGGCCGCCGCCGTCATGGTGATGGATTCCGACCGGTTCACGCTGCCCGTGCCCTGCATGGACGAGTTGGAGCCGAAGCGGGTCAGATTGGCCGGGTCGACCGCGTCATTGAAGAACCCGTCCAGCGCGGCTTCGCCGCCGAGGAAATTGGTCAGGTTGGAGCGCTCGGAGGTCTGGCGCGCGCGCGAGGTCTGGTTCTGCACCTGGGCGCGGTCGGAGATATTGATCTTCACCGTGACGATATCGCCCACATTGCTGGCGCGCGGATCGCCGAAGAAGGTGGTGGTGTTGGCGCTCCACAGCGAGTTGGCGTGACGCCGGGTCTGGTCGCGTTCAGCCATCAGCGTCTGGATGCGCTGGGCGCGCGCTGCGTCGATCTGGGCCGGGGTCATGCCTGCCGTGCTGACCGATCCGGTCAGCACCGCGGTGTTGTCCATGGGCGATAGCGGCGGGGGCTGGCCGATATAGGAGAGCCGGTCCTTGGCCGCGCAGGCGGTCAGGGCGGTGCTGACGATGACAATCGCGGCGGTGTTGGCGAGGGTGCGGCGCATGGCGCTCTCTCCTAGTTCATGAAGGCGGACGAAGCCGCGATGCGGGCCCGGCCGGCCCCTTCAGCGACCGCTTCGACGGTGCGGTTCGATTGCAGGTTCAAAAAGCGCGCGCTCTGGCCTTCGGCGGCGTTGTCCAGCGCGCGGGCGCGGGCGGTGAGGACGAGGCCGCCAACCTGATAGATCAGCTGCACTGTCTCCCCGCGCGTGATCATCACCGGGGCTTGCACATCAATGGCGCGCAGCGGCGTGTCGGCGCGCAGGGTGCGCCGGGCTTCCTGACCGACCAGGGCCTCCTCGCGCAATAGCGTGTCCGGGCGCACCTGGCTGGCGGGCCGTCTTTCCCAGCGGATATGATCTGAGGTGAGGGTTTCGCCCCGCGCCACGGCGCGCGCCAGCACCGGCACGTCGGTGACCGGCTGGACGCGTCCGCCCATACGCTCGGGCGCCGCTCCCGGCCAGGGTGCGATCTCGGCGCGGAACAGGCCCGCGCGCGCATCCACGTCAAGGCTGACCAGCTCCGGACCACCTGCGCTGTCCATGGGGGCGTGCAGGGTCTGGGTGCGGTTGGACAGCTCGATCAGGTGCGCCTGACCGGTCTCCACATAAAGCGCTTCCTCGATCAGACCGGTGATCTGGGCGGTGCTGACTGTGCGTCCGGCGCGCTCCACCGTGATGCGCATCACCCCGCCGGCATTGACCCAGTTGAGCCCCTGGCGCGCCGCCTCGGCGCGCACGAAAGCGGGATCCAGCGACAGGCGCTGGCCGGGGGCCGGGGCGCGCGCCAGCGCGGCCTCGCCCGCCTCGCCGGCATTGTCGAACAGATCGCCCAGCGTGATGACCCCGTCCGTGGTCACCAGCCGGTCCTTGAGCACCACGGTGCGCAATTCGCTGGCGGGCGCGCCGGGCGCAAGGGCCAGAACGAAGACCAGGGCGGCGATCAGGGCGGGCATGCGGATCAGAACGGTCATGGGTCAGCCTCAGCGCAGATTGGAGGACGCAGCGAGCATTTCG
Source organism: Alkalicaulis satelles (assembly GCF_008630495.1). Taxonomy (GTDB): domain Bacteria; phylum Pseudomonadota; class Alphaproteobacteria; order Caulobacterales; family Maricaulaceae; genus Oceanicaulis; species Oceanicaulis satelles. The sequence goes on along the minus strand of NZ_VWOJ01000002.1, from coordinate 51,553 downwards.
TCGGCGGCGCTGATCACCCGGGCGTTCATCTCATAGGCCCGCTGGGCCTTGATCAGGGCGGTCACCTCGGTGACGGCGTCCACATTGGAAGCCTCGATAAAGCCCTGATTGATCAGGCCGAAGCCGGGATCGCCGGGGACGCCGGGCTGGGGCGCGCCGGAGGCGGCGCTTTCGAGCAGGAGATTGCCCCCGATCTGCTCCAGGCCCGCCTCATTGGCGAAAATCACCAGCTCCAGCTGGCCGATCGTCTGGGGTTCGGCCTCGCCATCGAGCAGGATCTGCACCTGGCCTTGCTGGTTGATGATCATCTGGCGCGCTTCCTGGGGCACCACGATGCCGGGCTCGACCCGGTAGCCGTCAGCGGTGACCAGCTCGCCCTCCGGGCTGAGCGAGAAATTGCCCGCCCGGGTATAGGCGTCGCCGCCATTGGGAAGCTGGATGCGGAAATAGCCGTCGCCGGAAATCGCCACATCATAAGGATTGCCGGTCTGGGACAGGCTGCCCTGTTCGGTGACGCGGTAGACCGAGCCGGCATTGACCCCCAGCCCGATCTGCACCCCGGTGGGCACGATGGTGCCGGTGTCCGAGGAGTTGGCGCCGGGCTGGCGCAGGGTCTGGTAGAGCAGATCCTGGAACTCGGCCCGCTGGCGCTTGAACGCAGCAGTGTTCATATTGGCCAGGTTGTGGGCGATCACTTCGACCGCCAGCTGCTGGGCTTCCATTCCGGTGGCGGCGGTGGACAAGGCGCGCATGGGTTCAGTCTCCAGCTTGGTCAGCGTCAGGGCCGGCCAAGGCGTTCAATCGCCTTGCGGCTAAGTTCGTCTGCATCACGGATCATGCGGGTCACCGACTGATAGGCGCGGCTGACCTCCATCATCCGGGTCATCTCAAGGATCGGGCGCACATTGGAGGCTTCGCTGAAGCCCTGGCGCACCTCGGGGCGCGCATCGAGGCGTTCGGCATCGTCAGGCGCCTGATAACGGTTGTCCCCGGTCTTGGAGAGCAGGCCGGGCTGCTCGAACGCCGCCAGCGCCAGGCGCGGGCCGGGAATCCCGCCCTGGCTGAGCGCGCCATTGGCGCTGATCTCAACCGGGCCCAGCTCGCGATTGATCACGATGGGCGCGCCGCCTTCATCAAGAACGCGCGCGCCGTCAGCCGCTGTCAGCTCGCCCGCCGCGTTCAGGGTGAAGCGCCCGTCCCGGGTGAAGCGTTCGCCGGCGGGGGTGTCCAGAACAAAATAGCCCGGCCCGTCCAGGGCCAGATCCAGCGGACGGCCTGTCGGGGTCAGCACGCCCTGGGTGAAATCGCGGCCCATGGCCCATTCACCCACGAACTGCACGCGCGCCGGCCCGTCCTGATGGCGGGCGCGCGCGGCTTCGCGCGGCTCCAGCAGCACGCGCTCGGCCTTGAAGCCCTCGGTGCTGGCATTGGCGATATTATTGGCGGTGATGTCCATCTCACGGCGCAAGGTGAGCTGGCGGGACAGGCCGATCAGCATCGCATTGTCCATGGGGCGCCTCTCCTTCTGGCGTTGAGCCCCAGCCGCCGGTTTTGGCAGCCGTCGCTCACGTCAGCGCAAGGGCCGTGCCATGGTTAATCCATTGATTTATTTGACTTGAACGGCGTGCGCCCTGGCCTGGCGGGATCAGGTTTGCCGCCCCGCTGCACTCAAGGCGGCAATTTCTGCCGGGGACGGGCGGTTTCCCAACGAATCGTTAACCGCAGCGGCGGTTAATGCCCTCAGAGCCTGGAAAAACCTTTGCAGGAAGCCGCCGGGCGCGATGGAGCTGGCCATGGCCGAAGACGCCGAAACCGAAACCGGGACCGACGCTGAAGAGGGCGCCGAAGAGAGCGCCGCCAAGCCCAAGCCGGGCCTGATGAAGCTGGCGTTGTTCATCGGCCTGCCGGTATTGATCCTGGTGCTGGCGGGCGCTGCGGCGGCGCTGTTGTTCCTGGGCGGCGGGGATGAGGACGCCGAGAAGGAGACCGCCGAGATCGCCGAGCCTGATTACTGGGAGCAGGTACAGATCATCTCGCCTTTCGAGGAGGCGCTTCAGGTGTCCCTGAGCCGCCAGCAGGGGCGCTCGCCGACCCTGATCGTGTCGTTCAACATCTCCTATCTCGATCCCATGGTGCCTCAGCGCCTGAGCCAGCCGGAGCGCAAGCTGGCGCTGCGCGACAGCTATATCGAATTCCTCTTGACCTTAAGGCCGGAGGATCTGGACGGATCCATGGGCCATTTCCGTCTCAAGTCAGAGCTGGTGCGGCGCACCAATCTCATCCTTGCGCCGCACGAGGTGGAGGATGTGATGATCAACGAATTCATGCTGCAATAGCAGGAGGGCGGGCCTTGAGCGATATTGATCAGGACGCCCTGGCCGCGGAGTGGGAAGCCGCCGCCGCTGGCGACCAGCCGGACTTTGACGCCCTTCCGGGCGAAGAAGGGGAAGGCGATGCGCTGGCCTCCGAGTGGGAGGCCATGGTCGGCGACGACGCGCAGACTTTCCTGCCCACGCAAGGCGGCCAGGCCCAGGAGCGCATCCTCAATCAGGACGAGATCGATTCCCTTCTGGGCTTTTCGGTCTCCGATGACGAGGCGGGCGAGCGCTCGGGCATCCGCGCGATCATCAATTCGGCGCTGGTCTCCTATGAGCGCCTGCCCATGCTGGAGATCGTCTTTGACCGCCTGGTGCGGCTGATGACGACCTCATTGCGCAATTTCACCTCCGATAACGTGGAGGTGAGCCTGGACAATATCTCCTCCATCCGCTTTGGCGATTATCTCAACTCCATTCCCCTGCCGGCGATTCTGGCGGTGTTCCGCGCCCGGCAGCTGGACAATTTCGGCCTGCTGACGGTGGACTCCAACCTGATCTACTCCATCGTGGACGTGTTGCTGGGCGGGCGCCGGGGCACGTCGGCCATGCGCGTGGAGGGCCGGCCCTACACCACCATCGAACGCACGCTGGTCCAGCGCATGATCGAGGTGGTGCTCAATGATGCGCGCTCGGCCTTCGCCCCGCTGACCGAAGTGGATTTCGATCTCGACCGGGTGGAAACCAATCCGCGCTTCGCCGCCATCGCCCGTCCGGCCAATGCGGCGATCCTGGTCAAGCTGCGCATTGATATGGAAGACCGGGGCGGGCGCATCGAGATGCTGCTGCCCTACGCCACGCTGGAGCCCATCCGCAAAATGCTGCTCCAGCAGTTCATGGGCGAGAAGTTCGGCCGGGACAATATCTGGGAAAGTCACCTGGCCACCGAGCTGTGGTCGACCAAGGTGGAGGTCTCGGCGGTGCTCGATGAAATGTGCAAGCCGCTGGGCGAGGTGATGGCGCTGAAGGTCGGCGACACGCTGATGCTCGATACCGGTCAGGACGGCGCCATCGAGCTGCGCTGCGGGCCGATCCGTCTGACCCACGGCCGCATGGGCCGTATCGGCCACAATATCGGGGTCCGCCTTGATGCGCCGCTGTCGGCGGCGGCGCGCAAATCCATGATGGGGTTCACATGACGCTCGCCGCCCTCGCCTTTGAAGGCCTGATCTGCATCCTCCTGGCCGCCGCCGCCATCATGTGCTGGCGCGTGGACCGGCGCCTGCGCGCCCTGCGCGAGGGGCAGGACGGGCTGAAAGAAACCATTGCCGGGCTCAATGACGCCGTCGACCGCGCCCGCGCCAGCCTGGCGGCGCTGGACCGGGCCGCGCGCGAACAGGGCGCAGGCCTGAAGAGCGAGGTGGAACAGGCGCGCGCCATGGCCGACGAGTTGCGCCTTCTGGGCGCGGGCGCCGAGAGCCAGGCGGCCCGGCTGGTCGGGCGCCCCCAGCGCACAAGCGCGGCGCGGACGGCGGAGCCGGCGGCGGCGGATGCCTCGCGCCGGCGCCTTGAAACCCTCAAGGCCATGAGGTGAGCGTGATGAGTCCGCGTCCTCTGCTCTTGCTGTCGGTGCTGCTGGGCGGGCTTCTGGCGCTCAAGGCGCTGTCTTTGGCTGATGGCGCCATCAGCTGGATGTCGGGCGCCGCCCATGCGGTGGAGGACAATGAGCCTGCGCCCGCCGCGCGCGAGAGCGCGCCGCCGCCATTGCCGGCCTCACGGTCAGTGGAGGAGGAGCCGGCCATCGTCCTGCCGTCCCAGTCGGAGCTGGACCTGCAGAATCGCGTCGCCCAGCGTCTGCGCGCGCTCGACCAGCGCGAGGCGGAACTGGATACGCGCGAGCAGCTGATCGAAGTCGCCGAGCGGCGCATGGACGAGCGCGAGGCGCGGCTGATCGAGCTGCGCGATGACATTCACGCCCTTGTGGGTGAGCTCGACAGCCAGCGCGAGGCGCAGCTGAACGCGCTGGTGCGCGTTTATGCCACCATGGAGCCGGAAGCCGCCGCGCCGGTGATGCAGACCCTGATGGAGACCGATCGCGAGACCCTGCTCAAGATCGCCGCCCAGATGCAGGAATCCAACGCCCGGCGCTTCTCCCAGATCATGGAAAGCGCCAATCCGCGCTTCGTGGCCGAGCTGACCATGATGCTGGCCGCCCGGGCCCAGCCGCCCCAGACGCGGGCTGAACTGGAGGCTCGCCGTGTGGCGGCGGCGGACTGATGTCCCCATACTGGCGGCGGCGGCCCTTGCGGGGCTGGCCTCCGGCGCGCTCTGGGCGCAGACGCCCGCCAGCGTGTCGGTGGAGCGGCAAGGCCCGGTTGCGCGCGTTCTGATCACCTTGCCCGAAGAGGCGGGCGGCGCCCTGGACGCGCAGGCCGAGATCGCTGCGGGCGCCGTGCTCATCGCGCGACTGTCTGAACCGGTGGCGCTTGACGCCAACGCCCTGCGGGAGGCGGTCAGTGATTATGTCGCCATGGCGCGCCTGGATGCGGACGGCCGCACGCTGCGCCTGGCGCTCAACCGCGGTGTCGAACCGCAGGTGAGCGTGTCTCACAATGTGATTGCGCTGGACCTGGCGCCGCCGGGCGGCCCGGTGCTTGATCCTGTCGTAAGCCCGTATGAGCGCCGTCAGCGCGAGGCGGAGGCTGCGCGCCGGGCTGCGCAGGCTGAAGCCGAGGCGCGCGCCGCCGAGCTGCCGCCGCCTTTGCCGGTGAGCGTGCGCATCGGCGAGGCCAGTGACTGGACGCGCATGATTTTCACCTGGCCCGAACCGGTCGGCTGGACGCTGGACCAGGACGGGCGCGAGGGGCGGCTGAGCTTTGAGCGTGAGGCGGAGATTGATCTGTCCCGGCTCAACGGGGCGCCGCCGCGTTTCATCGATGCGGTGAGCCGCGAGCGCGATGGCGGGGCGCGCTTCACCCTGGTCTTCACGCTGCAAGAGGATGTGCGTCTGCGCGCCTGGAGCGATGCGCCGGGCGAGGTGACGGTGGATGCGGTGCGCGGCGAGGCCTCCGTTGACTCCGCTCTGGCCGCTCTGCAGGCCTATGCCGAGATCAATGGCGCCGGGCCGGCGCTGGCGGAGGCTGGTGAAGACGGCCCCGAGCCTGCGGATGCGGCGCCCGCCACGCAAGACACGGATGATTATCCGGACTTTCTTGAAGACGTGATCAGCGTGGAGCCGCCGCGCGTGGACCCGGTCCCTGCCGATGGGGTGGTGCGCGTGCGCGCCCAGCCGGGAACAGGCGGGGCGGTGAGCCTGCATTTCCCCTGGGAGGCGCTGCCGGGCGCGGCGGTGTTCCGCCGGGCGGGCGCCATCTGGATCGTCTTCGACGCCAGCGCCGAACTGGATATCAGCGCCCTTGAGACGGTCAGTTCCAGCCATATCCGGGCTGTTGAGGCCCTGCGGGGCGAAGATTACGCCGCTCTGCGCATCGACGCTGCGCCCGCCAGCCTGGCTGATGCGCGCGCTGCCGGGGCGGGGTGGACAGTGGTGCTGGACGACGCCCTGAGCGAAGCGCCCCAGCCGGTGCGCCTGGCCCGTGACACCGGTTTCGGGCGCCCGGCCGTGCTGCGCCTGTCGCTTCCTGGCGCCCGTCAGGTCGTCACGGTGGCCGATCCGGCAGTGGGTGATACGCTGCTGGTGCTCACCGCCGACGGGCGCATGGCCGGCGTTGCCGAGCCGCGCCATTTCGCCGACGCGGTGCTGCTGGCGTCCACCCATGGCGCCGCCGTGCAGGCGATTTCCGATGGCCTGTCCCTGAGCGTGCGGCCCGGCGGGGCGGAGCTGTCGCGCCCGGGCGGGCTGACCCTGTCGCGCGCCTCGGACCCATCCTTGAGGGCAGGATCGGACGCGCCGGTCTCGCCGGGATTTCTCGATCTGGCCGCCTGGCGCGGCGAACAGCCCTTCCTGGACGGGCGGCGCATGCATCAGCGCCAGGCCCGCGCGCTGGACCCGGAAAGCGTCCTGGCGCTGTCGCGCTTCCTGCTGGGCTGGGAGCTGGCCCATGAGGCCGCCGGCGCGGCGCGGCTGGCCGCCGATCTGCGCCCTGAATACGAGACGTCGCCGGAAATCGCAGCGCTTCTGGGGGCGGCGGCCTATATGGCCGGCCGCTTCAGCGAGGCCGAGCGTCATTTCGCCCATCCCGCCCTGGTCAATGACCCAGCCGCCAAGCCCTGGCAGGGCCTGCTGGCGGCGGCGCGCAGCGACTGGCCGCGCGCACGCCGCCTGTTCGAGGAAGGGCGCGAAGCGATGTTCTTCATGGACCCGGTCTGGCGCGCGCGCATCTCGGCGGCGGCGGCCAATGCGTCCCTGAACGCCCAGGACCTGGCGGGCGCCCAGGTGTGGCTGGACCGCGCCTTTGAAGAGACGCCGGACAAGCGCGCGCGCGCCGAAGCCGCCTTCGCCGAGGCGGGCCTGTCGGCGGCGCAGGGCGAGATTGAACTGGCTCTGGCGCGCTACGCCGCCCTGGACAATGACCCCTGGCGCCCGATCCAGGCGCGCGCCCGGCTGGAGCAGACCCGGCTGGAAATGGCCCATGGCCGCATCAACGCCGCAGAAGCAGCCACCCAGCTGGAGGGCCTGCTCTATCGTTGGCGCGGAGACGAGGTGGAGCAGGCGGTGGCGGGCATGCTGGGGCGCGCCTATGCCGAGGCGGGGCGCTATGACGAGGCCTTCGACATCATGGCCGCCGCCCAGGCGCGCTTCCCCGGCAGCCGGGTGGCGCGCCAGCTGAGCGTGGACATGCAGGCCGAGTTCGTGCGCCTGTTCGAGGGCGAGCGCTTTGACCGCATGGATCCGATGCAGGCGCTGGCCCTGTGGTACGAGCATAATGCGCTGACCCCGCAAGGTCCGGCAGGCCACCGCATCGTGCGCCGCATTGCGCGCCGTCTGGTGGATATCGGCCTGTACGACCGGGCCGCCGAACTCCTGGAGCACCAGTTGCGCCCGGACGTGACCATGACCAGCCTGGCGCGCGCCCAGATCGCCGGGGAACTGGCCCGGGTCCATCTCATGGACGGCAATCCTGAATCCGCCCTCAATGCGCTTGAGCGCACCCGCATGGCGGGCCTGCCCGGCGAGCTGGTGGCCTCGCGCCGCCTGTTGCAGGCGCGCGCGCTGGCGGGGCTGGGGCGCACCGATCATGCGCTGGAGCTGATCGAGACCGACCGTACCCGCGACGCGGACAGGCTGCGCGCCGACATCGCCTGGAATGCCCGGCGCTGGAGCGAGGCGGGACGGCGCCTGGAAGCCATGCTGGGCGACCGCTGGCGCAGGGATGAGGCGCTGGATGAGGGCGAGGCCCATGACGTGATGCGCGCCATCCTGGCCTATGCGCTGGCCGAGGACCGCGCCGGGCTGGAGCGGGTCGAGACGCGCTATGGCGCGGCCATGGCGCAGACCGGGCACGCCGATGCGTTTACGCTGGCCGCCGACAGCCGGTCGCGCGGCGCCGGGGCGGAGCTGGCGGCGCTGGCCAGCGCCCTGTCGGACGTGGGCGGCGCGCGCGCCTGGCGCGGCGGTTTCGGCGCCGGGCGCTGAGGGTTAGATCCGCCTGGCGTCTGCGGCTTCGGTCATCTGGTGGGCGATGAGGGCGGCCATCAGGTTCATGGAGCGCTTGGGCGTTTTGCCGTCCGCGAGCCTGAGGATATTGCGATAGAAGAACGCCATCACGCCAAAGCCCTGCACCGCTCGGCGCACATCTTCGGGCAGGGCGGCGGTGAAGATGGCGGGCATTTTCAACTGATTTTCCCAGGCGGGCAGCCAGTCCCATTCGCCATTGAGCAGTTTCAGCGGCGCGTCCGGATCCACGCAAAGCGGGCGGCCAAGCCCGATCAGCGCCACCTTGTCCTCCAGCGCCTCGGTCATGGCGCGCGCGGTTCTGAAACCGCCGGTCACCATGACCGGGATGGAGGAAGCGGCGATCATCTGGCGGGCATAGCTCATGAAATAGGCCTCGCGCGCCCTTGTGCTTTCGCGCGCATCGGCCTCGAACACCGGCTCAAGCCCGTCCAGCCCCATCATGCGCGGCTGTTCGTAATTCCCGCCTGAGATTTCCAGAAGGTCCACGCCCTCCTGCGCGAGCAGAGCGACGACCTGCAGGCAGTCTGCGAAATCATATCCGCCCTTCTGGAAATCGGACGAGTTGAGCTTCACGCTCACCGCCTTGTCGGGCCCCACCGCCGCGCGCACGGCGCGCACCGTCTCGATCAGCAGCCGGGCGCGGTTCTCCAGCGGGCCGCCCCAGCGGTCATGGCGCTGATTGACCCGCGGGCTCAGGAACTCGCTGATCAGATAGCCGTGGGCGCCATGGACCTGCACGCCGTCAAACCCGGCGCTGACCAGCGCGGCGGCGGTGCGCGAAAAGCGCGCGATCACGTCCATGATCTCGTCATCGCCGAGGGCGCGCGGTGCGGCGAACACCCCGCCGGGCAGGGCGACGGGTATGGCCGAAGGCCCCACCGGTTCGGGCGCGATGAGTTTCGGGCTCTGGCGCCCGGCGTGTGAGATCTGGGCGATCACCGCGCCGCCGCCTGCCTTGGCGGCCCCGGCGAAAGCAGCGAGCCCGGCCATGGCTTCAGCGCTTTGTTCACCGTCCACCACGATATTGGCTGGACGCTCGCGATAGCGCCGGTCCACCATGATATTGCCGGTGATCTGCAATCCCGCCCCGCCCTGGCCCCAGGCCTGGTAAAGCCGTGCAATGCGCGTCCCCGCCCTGCCGCCCGGCTCGGCCAGGCCTTCGGTCATGGCCGCCTTGGCCAGGCGGTTCGGGATTGTCACGCCGCACGGCAGGGTGAATGCTGAGCCCGTTATTGTCATGGCTGGAGATCTTCATGCTGGAAACGATGGGTCATCAGGGCGGGCTGGGACTGCGCCGGTTTCTGGGACGGCGCATGGCGCGCAAGGTGGGCCGCGCCTCGCTCTCGCGCGAGGCGCCGGTGGACGTGCAGCGCCAGCGCATGGACCATGCCGGTGACCGCCTGCCTCCGCCCAAGGGCGTGCATATTGACCGCATCAGCTATGCCGGCCTGCAGGCCCTGCGCTTCACGCCGGTGAAGCCGGCGCCGGGGGCGATCCTGTATCTGCATGGCGGGGGCTATTCGCGCGGATCGGCCCAGAGCCACAAGCCGCTGGTCGCGCGCCTGAGCACCCTGCTCAATATGAGCGCCATTTCGGTCGATTACCGCCTGGCGCCCGAGCACCAATGCCCGGCGGCGGTGGAGGACGGCGCTGCGGCGCTGGCTGAAATCTGCGCCGAAGCCGATGGCCCGGTCCTGCTGGCGGGCGACAGCGCGGGCGGCGGCCTGGCGCTCTCCAGCGTCATCCGCCAGCGCCAGGCGGGCGGGGTCATGCCCGCCGCCCTTTATCTCATCTCTCCGTGGACGGATCTGTCCTTGTCGGGCGCCAGCGTGAAGGCGCGCGCCGGCGCCGATCCCATGCTGACGCCGGGCAATCTCAAGGCTGGCGCCGATCTCTATCTCGGCCAGCTCGATTCGCGCGATCCCGAAGCCTCGCCCCTGTTCGCCGATCTTGCCGGCCTGCCGCCGGTCTTCATCCAGGTGGGCGAGGACGAGGTGCTGCTGGACGACGCCGTGCGCCTTCATGACGCGCTGGAAGCCGCCGGCGTGGAGACGCGCTGCGAGGTCTGGCAGGCGATGTGGCATGATTTCCAGCTGTTCGCGCCGCTGATCAGCGAGGCGGACGCCGCGCTGGCGCGGGCGAGGGACTGGCTGGCGCCTCATCTGGCCGCCGACCAGGCCTGATCATCGCGCCGGGCGAGGGTGCGGGCGAATCCGCTGGCGAGCCCGGCCCAGTTATTGGTGATCACCCCGTCGCGTGTCTTGTACCAGCTGGGACAATCCTCCGCCCAGACCGTGCGCGCGAGCTTCGCTTGCAGTTGTTCATTATAGGCGTCCTGAGCTTCGGCTGTGACCTCCAGCGTGCGCAGATCCTCCTTGAACAGACGGGCGATCTGGCGCGCGGCGTAGGCGCACTGGCGCTCGAGCATGTAGACGATGGAGTTGTGGCCCAGATTGGTGTTCGGGCCGTACAGGATGAACAGGTTGGGAAAGCCGTGCACCGCCACGCCGCGATAGGCGCTCGGGCTGGCGCCCCAGGCCTGGCGCAGGTCTGCGCCGCCGCGTCCGGTCACCGTGAGGGTGGGCAGAAAGTCTGTGGTCTGAAAACCGGTGGCGAACACCACCACATCAGCCGGTACGCGCTGTCCCCGGCCATTGATCAGCTCGCGCGCGCCCGCCCGCGCCACGCCGCTATCGTCCAGGGTGACGTGATCGCGCTGAAGCGTGGCGAAGACATCATTGGTCAGAAGTATGCGCTTGCAGCCCGGCGCATAGTCCGGCGTCAGCCGGGCGCGCAGGTCCGGGTCGCGCACCTCGCGCTTCAGCTTGCGCAGCATGTTCCAGCGCACAAAAGCGTTGGAGATGGTCCCTGACACAAAGGCCGAGTACCGGCTCTCATGGATCCAGAAACTGCCCGCCCGGTAGAGCGCCAGCCAGCCGGGTATATAGCGGAACGCGAAGCGCTCGGACGCCGTAAACGCGCGGTCGGGCTTGGCGATGATCCAGTTGGGGGTGCGCTGGAAAACGGTGAGGCGCCGGGCCTTGTCGGCCAGTTCGGGCAGCAGCTGGACGGCGCTGGCCGCATTGCCGATGACGGCCACGTCCTTGCCCGTCACATCAAGATCATCGGGCCACTGGGCGGCATGGACGGCGGCGCCGTCAAACCCCTGCATGCCCTGTATCGCCGGCGTGAAGGGCTCGCTGAGCTGGCCTACAGCGCTGACCACCGTGCGCGCGGTGAGGGTGCGGCCATCCTGAAGCGTGACCTGCCAGCGCCCGCCCGCCTCGTCGAAGGAAAGGGCGGCGACCGCCTCATTGAAGCGCATGCGCCCGCCCAGGCCGAACGCGTCTGCGGCGCGTTCGAGATAGGCGAGAATCTCGGCCTGGGGCGAGAATTTCCGGCTCCAGTCCGGGTTCGGATAATAGCTGAAGGAATAGAGATGGCTGGGCACGTCGCAGGCCGCGCCGGGATAGCGGTTGGCGCGCCAGACCCCGCCTGGCCCGTCTGCGCGGTCCAGGATCAGAAAATCGCGCACGCCCGCCCTGTCCAGCGCCCGTCCCATGGCGAGGCCGGCGAAACCGGCCCCGATGATCAGGACGCCGCACGTGCCAGGAAGGGCGTCAGTCCTCGGCGCCGGCATGGCCTTCGGCGTACATGGCGTCGATGAGCGCGCTGTTGCGCGCCGTCACCACATTGCGCCGCACCTTCATGGTGGGGGTCAGCTCGCCGGTCTCCACGGTCAGGGCCGCGGGCAGGACCCGGAACTTGCGCACATTCTCCACGCGCGCATAGCGCTTGTTGACTCCATCCACGGCGGTCTGGAGCGCGGCGGTAAGGGCCTCGCTGGCGCGCGCGTCCTCCACGCTGATGTCTTGCGTCTTGGCGAATTTGGCCAGCCCGTCCTCGCTCAGCGTGACCAGGGCGGTGAGATAGGGCCGCGCGTCGCCGACCACGACGGCATGCTCGATCAGCGGATCATTCATCAGGTCGGTCTCGATATTGGCCGGCGTGATATTCTTGCCGCCCGAAGTGATGATGATGTCCTTGATCCGTCCGGTGATGAAAAAGAACCCGTCCTCGTCCTTGCGCACCACATCGCCCGTGCGCATCCAGCCGTCTCGGGTGAAGGTGCTCTCGGTGGCCTCGTTATTCTTCATGTAGCCGGCGAAGACATTGGGTCCCTTCACCTGCAGCTCGCCCTCCTCGGAGATGCGCGCTTCCATATGGTCGATGAGCCGGCCCACCGAGCCCAGGCGCACCGCGCCAGGCTGGTTGAAACAGGTGGGCGCGCTGGTTTCCGACTGGCCATAGCCCTCATAGATCACCAGATCGAGCCCGGTGAAGAAGGTGAGAATCTCCTTCGAGATCGGCGCGGCGCCCGAGATCAGCATGCGCGCGCGCTCCAGCCCCAGGGCGGTCTTGATCTTGTTGAGCACCAGCGCGCGGGCGATGCCCATCTGCAGCGACAGGACCGGGCCGGGACTGCGCCCGTTGATGTCCGCGTCGTGATAGCGCCTGGCCACGCCCATGGCCCAGGCGGCGATTTTCGCTTTCGGGCCGGTGGCCTCGGCCAGGCGTCCGCGCAGGGCCTCGTGGAATTTCTCCCACACCCGCGGCACGCCGAAGAATACGGTCGGGCGCGCACCCTGCAGGTCCTCGGCCAGCGTTTCCATTGAGCGGGCGAAATAGAGATTGGAGCCCGAGGCCACGTGATTGTGCACGCTGGCCTGCTGCTCGGCGATATGGGCCAGCGGCAGGTAGGACAGGCCCGCATCCCCCTCGCGATGGTCGAACATCTGCGAGAGCATGCCTGCGCTCCAGGAGATATTGCCATGGCTCAGCATCACCGCCTTGGGCGGGCCGGTGGTGCCGGAAGTATAGATCAGCGAGCCGATGGTGGCCTCGGTAATGGCCTTGAGGCGCGCGCTGACGGCGTCGTCATGACGATCCTCGCCCAGCGCCATGAAAGCCTCCCAGCTCAAAACGCCCTCGGGCGCAGGCTCGGGACCCTGCATCATGATGATATGGGCGAGGTTCGGACACTCCGCCTTGAGCGCCAGCGCATTGCGCGCCTGCTCGGCGGTCTCGACCAGATAGACCGGGCTTTCGGAGTGCTGGAGGATATAGGCGATCTCCGGTTCCGAACTGGTCCAGTAGACCCCGGCCGGGCGCCCGCCGGCCATCATGGCGGCGATGGCGGTGATGGTCCATTCGGGCCGGTTGAAGCCCAGAATGGCGCACGCGTCATCGGGCTTGAAATCCAGCGCGATCAGGGCGCGGGCGGCCTGACGGGTCTGGGCGGCGTAGTCGCGCCAGTTCGTGCTAACCCAGCCTTCGCCGTCATGCACCGAATAGGCCGGCGCATCGCCGCGCCGTTCAGCCTGATCCAGAAGCCGCGCAGGCGTTGAGGGAAACAGTCCGTCCCCGATCCGCGGCAATTCCTGTGCGCTCGCCTGCATGGCGTCCTCCCGTGCGTCCGCCTCCGGTCCTTTTGGCCGGCGGTCTAGTGTGTCAGCCCCATGATCTTACGCGCTTCCAGCGGCGACGCCACCTCGCGTCCGGCGTTTCGCGCGCATTGCGCCAGCGCCTCGATCAGCGCGCCATTGCCCGGGGCGCGCTCGCCATCGGGCAGGTAGAACGTGTCTTCCAGCCCGGTGCGCAGCATGCCGCCCAGATCGGCCACGCGCTGATGGACCGGCCAGATCTCGGCCCGCCCGATCAGGGTCGCCTGCCAGGGATCGTCCGCGCGCTTGTACTTGATCAGGAGCTCCAGCAGCGCCGGGTCGCAGGGCATGCCCGAGGCCACGCCCATGACGAAATTATAGTGGGCCGCCGGCGACATGCCGTTCTCGATATACATGCCCACGCTGCGCACAATGCCCACATCGAAGCATTCAAACTCGGGATGGGCGCCCACCTCGGCCATGGCGTCCAGCATGGTCTGGATTTTCTCCACCGGATTGTCGAACACCATGGGCGGCCAGGCCCAGCTGCCATCGCTCCTGATTTTCAGATAGTTGAGCGAGCCGGCATTGCAGGCGGCGATCTCCGGCTTCACGCGCTTGATGCACGCCACAGGCCCGGACACATCCGGGCCGACAATGCCGGTGGTCTGGTTGATGACCACGTCCGGACAGGCCGCGCGGATGGCGTCGATGATGGCGGCGGCCACCTCCGGGTCCCAGCTGGGGAAATGACCAAAGCCCTCCTCCTGCATGCGAAAATGCACGTGCATCACCGAGGCGCCCGCGTCATAGGCTTCGCGCGCGCTGGCGGCCATCTGTTCGGGCGTCACAGGCACCGGGTGGGTCTTGGGATTGGTCAGCACGCCATTGAGCGCACAGGTCAGCACGGCCTTGTCCATTATGCCTGCTCCTTAAAGCTTGAGTTCGATTAGCAGTGCGCCGCCCGCGGCCTGCTGGCCGGGCGCGGCGTGAACGGCGGCGACAACCGCGTCCGCCGCCGCTGTGAGGCGCATTTCCATCTTCATGGCTTCCATAACCACCAGCACGTCGCCGGCCTTGACCTCGTCGCCGGGCTTGACGTGCACGGCGGCCACCGCGCCGCTGACCGGCGCGCGCACGGTTGAGGGATCGGCGGCGTCCGCGCGGCCCAGCAGGGCCGGCTCGCGCAGGCTCACGATGCGGTCGGAAAGGGCGATGTGGAGCACGCCGTCCTCGCCCCTCAGCGCCAGGCAGCGCCGGTCCACGCCGTCCAGCCGGTAGTCCAGATGGACCCCGCGCCAGTCCACCAGCGCGATTCTGTGGCTCTGGCCGTCCAGGGTGACTTTGAGCGCGTCCGGCCCGGTCTGCTCCACGAACGGCTCCAGCGTCTCGCCGTCGGCTTCCAGCGGCAGGGCGAAGCGGGTCACCGAGCCGGAGCGCACCACGCCGGACCCGTGGGCGGCCATGACAAGCGCGGCGATGGCGGCGGCCTCATGGGGAACGGGCTGCGCCGCGAACGGGCCTTCGCCCGCGCCGGCCCAGGCGTCGAGATCATCAATGGTCAGCGCGCCTGACCGGAAGGCCTGGCTGTCGATCAGGCGCATGAGAAAATCGCGATTGGTCTTCACGCCCATCATGGGCGCCTTGGCGAGCCCGGCGAGCAGAAGATCAATGGCCTCGTCGCGATTGGGCGCATAGGCGATGATCTTGGCGGCCATGGCGTCATAGGCGGTGGAGATCACATCGCCGGTCTCGAACCCGGTATCGATGCGCACCTGGCGGTCCGCCGCCATGGGATCGAACCAGGCGATCTCGCCTGATTGCGGCTTGAAGCCGTCCAGCGGGTCCTCGGCGTAGAGCCGCACCTCGATGGCGTGGCCGTGGGGCTCCATCTGGTCCTGGGTCGCGGGCAGGGCGCCGCCTTCAGCGGCCAGGAACTGCCAGCCCACCAGATCCATGCCGTACACCTCCTCGGTGACGGGATGCTCCACCTGCAGGCGGGTGTTCATTTCCAGGAAGTAGAAGGCGCCGCTGTCATCAAGCAGGAACTCCACCGTGCCCGCGCCGGCGTAATTGACCGCCTGGGCCACCCTGACGGCGACCTCGCCCATGGCTGCGCGCAGGACCGGACTGACCGCCGGAGAGGGGGCTTCCTCGACGACTTTCTGGCGCCGGCGCTGGGCCGAGCAATCGCGCTCGCCGATATGCAGCACATTGCCGTGCATGTCGGCGAAGACCTGCACCTCCACATGGCGGGCCCGCTCGATCAGCTTTTCCAGCATGACCGTGTCATCGCCAAAGGCCGACTTCGCCTCCCGGCGGGCCGAGGCCAGGGCGTCTGCGAATTCCGCCGGATCATGGACCGCGCGCATGCCGCGCCCGCCCCCGCCGGCCACCGCCTTGATCAGCAGGGGATAGCCGATTGTTTCGGCCTGCCGGGCGAGATTGGCGTCAGACTGGTCCTCGCCCTGCCAGCCGGGGATCATGGGCACGCCCGACTGGGCCAGCAGCGCCTTGGCGCGCGCCTTGTCGCCCATGGCCTCGATGGCGTCGGGCGGCGGGCCGATCCAGATCAGCCCCGCCTCGATCACCGCGCGCGCAAAGCCCGCGTTCTCCGACAGGAAGCCGTAACCGGGATGGATGGCGTCAGCGCCTGTGGCCCGGGCCGCCGCCAGGATCGCGTCCATATCCAGATAGCTTTGCGCGGCGGGCGCCGGGCCGATGCGCACGGCCATGTCCGCCTCGCGCACATGCATGGCGTCTGCGTCCGCGTCAGAATAGACCGCGATGGCCCGCATCTGGTTGTTCTTTGCATGGCGCAGCACGCGCACAGCGATCTCGCCGCGATTGGCGACCAGGACGGAACGGATGCGGCGGCGGGCGGTCATGGATTTGTCCTGCAGAAGGCGCGTCTCTTTCCTCCCCCGTTTACGGGGGAGGTGTCAGCGCAGCTGACGGAGGGGGGATGCAGCGGTGTGTGCAAGCGCAAGGGTTTGATGCGCTGCTCTCCCCCCTCCGTCTGGCGCTGCGCGCCATCCACCTCCCCCGTAAACGGGGGAGGAAAGGAAGTATGCGATTGCATGACAGGTCTCATCCCCGCACCCATTTGGCCGGGCGTTTTTCCAGGAAGGCGGTCAGGCCTTCGGCGCCTTCGGCGCTTTTCACGGCGGAGGCGAAAATCCCGGCCGCTTCATCAATGAGATCACCCGCATCGGTCAGGCGCGCCTTGCGCATCAGACGCTTGGTGGCGGCGATGGCGCCGGGCGCGCCCTTGCGGATATCGCCCAGCACGGCGTCCAGCGCGCCCTGAAGCGCCTCTTCCCCCTCATGCACGCCGTGGACAAGGCCAAGGGAGAGGGCGGCGCGCGCATCGATCTTGCCGCCGGTGACGGCGAGGCGCCGGGCCTGGGAATACCCCAGGCGTTCCACGAGGAAGGGCGCGATCTGGGCGGGCACCAGGCCGAGGCCTGTTTCGGGCAGGCGGAACACCGCCGTCTCACGCGCCAGCGCCACATCGGCAACGCAGGCCAGGCCAAACCCTCCGCCCATCACCGCGCCGTCCAGCACCGCGACGACCGGGAGCCCGGTTTCCGCATACGCCTTGCACAAATAGCCGAAGCGGGCATTGACCCTGGCCGCAGGATCGACGCCGTCCGTGCCCGGAGCGCCTTGCGCCGCGCTCATGTCTTTCAGATCACCGCCCGAACAGAAATGCCCTCCCGCTCCACGCAGCACGATGGCGCGCGCCCCGCTTTCCTGCGCGGCCTGCAGCGCCGCCAGCAGCTCGTCTACCATGGCCAGCGACATGGCGTTGCGCAGCTCGGGCCGGTTGAGCGTGACATGCATCACGCCCGACCGGGTCTCGCAAAGGAGGGTCTGATACCCGTCAGGCATTGCCTTCCACCGGTTTCTTGCGCCGGGGCAGGGTGCCTTCCAGCTTGGCGATAATGCCCAGCATGATCTCGTCGGCGCCGCCGCCGATGGAGACTAGGCGCCCGTCGCGATAGGCGCGCGCGATAGGATTGTCGGCGGTGTAGCCCATGCCGCCCCAGTATTGCAGGCAGGTGTCGGACACCTCGCGCGAGAGCCGGCCGGTCTTCAGCTTGGCCATGGAGGCGAGCTTGGTCACGTCCTTGCCCGCGATGAAGTCCTCCACCGCCCGGTAGGTCAGCGAACGCAGGGCTTCGACTTCCGTGCGCAGCTCGGCGAGGCGGAAATGGACGACCTGATTGTCCAGGATCGGCGTGCCGAAGGTCTTGCGCTCGCGAGTGTATTCGATGGTCAGGTCAATCTGGCGGTCGAGCGCTTTGAGCGAGGAGGCCGCGCCATAGATGCGCTCTTCCTGGAACTGGAGCATCTGGTACAGGAAGCCCGCGCCTTCCTCGCCGATGCGGTTGCGTTTCGGGACCCGCACCTCATCGAAGAAGAGCTGGGCGGTGTCGGAGGAATGCATCCCGATCTTGTGGATTTTCTGGCGGGTGA
The DNA here is from genome assembly GCF_008630495.1 of Alkalicaulis satelles. Lineage (GTDB taxonomy): Bacteria > Pseudomonadota > Alphaproteobacteria > Caulobacterales > Maricaulaceae > Oceanicaulis > Oceanicaulis satelles. The sequence goes on along the minus strand of NZ_VWOJ01000002.1, from coordinate 33,674 downwards.
TGCCCTTCTCGTTCATGGGCACGATGATCAGGGTCTTGTTCTCGTGCGGCTTGCCGTCCGAGGTGTTGGCCAGCAGGCAGCACCAGTCGGCCTTCATGCCGTTGGTGATCCACATCTTGGTGCCGGTGATGACGTAGTCGTCGCCATCGGAGACAGCCCTTGTGGTCACCGCAGCCACGTCCGATCCGCCGCCCGGCTCGGACACGCCAAGACAGCCCACATAATCGCCGGCGATGGAGGGGGCCAGGAACTCGCGGCGCAATTCGTCAGAGCCGAAATTGGCGAGCGCGGGCGTGCACATGTCAGTGTGCACGCCGATGGCCATGGGCACGCCGCCGCAATTGATCAGGCCCAGCTCCTCGGCCATCACCAGCGCGTAGGACATGTCCAGCCCCGCGCCGCCATATTCTTCCGGCCAGCGCAGGCCCAGAAGGCCCAGATCGCCCATTTTCTTGAACACGGCGTGGGAGGGGAACTCGCCCGCGGCCTCCCATTCCTCCACATACGGATTGATTTCCTGGGCGACGAATTTCGCCACCGTGTCGCGAAGCTGCTCGTGCTGTTCGGTGAATTGCATCATGTCCTCCCGGGGCCTGGCCCCTGTCCAGTCGTGTGCGGGCGGGCGCTCAGAAGCGCGCCACGCCGAATGTGTTGGGCCGCAAGGTCCGCGCTTCGGCCTCGGCGCAGATATTGAGGCATTCGATCAGGATGGCGCGGGTGTCGCGCGGGTCGATAATGCCGTCATCCCAGAGCCGGGCCGTGCCGAACAGAGCCTGGGATTGCTCGTTCAGGCCCTGCTCGATCATGGCGCTCATCTGGGACAGGGCGTCTTCGTCCGTCTCCTGACCATCGCGGGTGTTCTTGGCGCGGGTGACGATCTCCATCACCTTGGCGGCCTGGGCGCCGCCCATCACGGCGGTGCGCGCGGTGGGCCAGGCGAAGATGAAGCGCGGATCGAACCCGCGCCCGCACATGCCGTAATTGCCCGCGCCGAAACTGCCGCCCAGCACGATGGTGAGCTTGGGCACGCGGGCATTGGCCACGGCCTGGATCATTTTCGAACCATGCTTGATCGCCCCGTCGCGCTCGGCGCGCGTGCCGACCATGTAGCCGGTGGTGTTCTGCAGAAAGACGATGGGCGTGCCCGACTGGTCGCACAGCTGGATGAACTGGCCCGCCTTCATGGAGCCTTCGGGCTGGATCGGGCCGTTATTGCCAATGATCCCCACCAGCCGGCCGCCCATGCGGGCGTGGCCGCACACCGTCTCGGCGCCGTAGCGTTCCTTGAAGGCGAGGAAGTCCGACCCGTCGACGATGCGCGCGATCACCTCGCGCACATCCCAGGGCGTGCGGTCATCGGGCGGGATGACGCCCATCAGCTCGTCAGCGTCAAACAGCGGCGCGGTTCCGGCGCCCGGCGGCGTGGCCGGATCCCATTTGAGCTTGTCCATGATCTCGCGCGCGCAGGCCACCGCCTCGGCGTCGGTATCGACGATGTATTCGCCCAGCCCCGTGACTTCCGCATGCAGATCGGCGCCGCCCAGGGATTCGTCGTCCGCATCCTCGCCGATAGCGGCTTTCACCAGGGGCGGGCCGGCCAGGAAGATTTTCGACTGGCCGCGCACCAGCACCACATAATCCGACAGGCCCGGCAGATAGGCGCCGCCCGCCGTCGACGAGCCGTGCACCACGGCGATCTGGGGGATGCCGGCCGCACTCAGGCGCGCCTGATTGGCGAAACTGCGCCCGCCATCGACGAAAATCTCGGCCTGGTAGAGCAGGTTCGCGCCGCCCGATTCCACCAGATGGATCATGGGCAGCCTGTTCTCCAGCGCGATCTCCTGGGCGCGCAGGCCCTTCTTGAGACCCATGGGCGCGACCGTGCCGCCCTTGATGGCGCTGTCGGAGGCCGAGATGACGCAGCGCTTGCCCGCCACCACGCCGATGCCCACAACCGACCCGCCGCCCGAGGCGCCGCGTCCGCCGTCATCATCGTGCATTTTGAGGCCGGCGAGGGTGGAGAGCTCGATGAAGGGCGCGCCGCGATCGGCCAGCTGGGCCACGCGCTCGCGCGGCAGGATTTGTCCGCGCTCGGTAAAGCGCGCCCGCTTGGAGGCCGAATTGGCGCGCACCTTCTCTTCCAGCTCGCGCGCGCTGGCGAGCTTGTCTTCCATGGCCGCACGGGCGGCCTGAAACTCATCCGAGGACGGATTGAGGCGCGAGCTTATCACCGGCATCAGCCTTCTCCGCGCAGCACAGCCGGGTCCACGGCCCGGTGAAATCCATTATAGACCGGCATGTTCTCATGGGCCTCCAGCGGCCAGTGGCGTCCGCCCAGCGGCGCCCCGCCATCCACGCGCAGCAAGGTCCCGTTGATGAAGGCGGCCGCAGGGCTCAGGAGGAAGGTGACCGCCGCGGCGATCTCGGCTTCCGAGCCCAGGCGCTGGGCGGGCAGGTGCTGTTTGAGATAGGGGATCATGGCGCGCACCGCGCCGCCATAGGTGTCCATGCCGGACGACGCGACCCAGCCCGGAGCCACGGCGTTGACCCGGATGCCGTGCCTGGCCCACTCCACCGCCGCGGTCATGGTGAGATTTTCCATGCCCGCGCGCGCCGCGCCCGAATGGGCCATGCCGGGCATGCCATTGTGCATGTCGGCGGTGATGTTCACGACAGCCCCGCCAGCGTCGCGCATGGCCGCTTCGAACACCGCCTTCATCACCAGAAAGCCGCCGGTGAGATTGGTGGCGACCACCGCCTCCCAGCCCTTCTTGGAGATGTCCTTGATCTCCGCCGGGAACTGGCCGCCGGCATTGTTCACGAGGCCATGGATGGCGCCATGGCGCGACATGATCGCGGCGATGCCCGCGTTCACGGCCTCCTCGTCGCGAATGTCGAAGGCTTGCGTGTCAGCCAGGCCGTCATCGCCGGTGATCTCTTCGGCGACAGACGCGAGCTTCTCCGGCTTGCGCCCGGCCAGCACGACCTGCGCGCCCAGCGAGGCCAGCTCGTGGGCGATGCACCGGCCGATGCCTGATCCGCCGCCCGTCACCAGCATCACCTGGCCGTCGAACAGGCCGGGCCGGAACACGCTGTCATAGTGCGCTGGCGTGTCGGTCATGCGGCCCGTCTCCTCCCTGACTGGTCCGGCGATGCATGCCGCCGTGATCCATGCACTCAGCCTCTCCCAAGCTAACGTATACGTCAAGCGTCTCTTGTTTACGTCAGCAGCCTTGGCTAGGCTGGGAGCGTGAGGGAGAAGCCATGGGCTCGAACATCAAGACAGACAGCGCCAGCGAGACGCTCTACGGGATCGCTGAATTGGCTGAGGCCCATGGCGTCAGCCAGCGCACCATACGCTTCTATGAGGACAAGGGGCTGATCAGCCCGCGCCGTGTGGGCGGCCAGCGCGTCTATACCGAGCACGACTCCAAGCGGCTGAGCCTGATCCTGCGCGCCAAATCCATCGGCACGAAGCTGTCTGACATCCGCACCTTCCTGGAGCTCTATGGCCGCGAAGGCGAGGGGCGGGTGCGCCAGCTGGAGTTCGTGATCGAGAAGACCGCCGCCGAGATCGAGGCGCTGGAAGCCAAGAAGCGTCAGATCGACCAGACGCTGGCGGAGCTCAAACTCATCCATGACGGCGCGCGCGAGCGGCTGGGGCGCAGGCGCGGCTGAGGGCTCGCCACTGCGCATCCGCCCCGCTAGGGTGCGCCGCAACACATTTCGATCAAAACACCACCGGGAGGAAATCCATGTCCGAACAGGATCTGTCGCTCAAGGGCAAGGTCGCGCTGATCGCCGGCGCCAGCCGCGGCATTGGCGAGGCCGCCGCCAAGCGCCTGGCGCGCAATGGCGCCACAGTGATCTGCTCCAGCCGCAAGCTGGAGGATTGCAAGCGCGTGGCTGACGAGATCAAGGCTGAGGGCGGCCAGGCCCGCGCCATGGTTCTGCACCTGGGCGAAGCCGAGCACCGCGAGGCGGCGATTGACTCCATCCAGAAGACCGAAGGCCGTCTGGACATTCTGGTCAATAACGGCGCCACCAGCCCCTATTTCGGCGAGGCCGCCAAGACCCCGGACAATGCCTGGGACAAGACCATGGAGGTCAATGTCAAAGGCCCGTTCTTCCTGTCCTCGCTGGCGATCCCGATGATGTCGGCCCAGGGCGGCGGCTCCATCGTCAATGTGGCCTCCATCAACGGCATCCGCCCCGGCTTCTTCCAGGGCGTGTATTCGGTGTCCAAGGCCGCGGTCATCTCCATGACCCAGGTGCTGGCCCAGGAATACGGCGCCCACAAAATCCGCGTGAACGCGCTGTGCCCCGGCCTGACCGAGACCAAGCTCGCCTCGGCGCTCACCTCCAATCCGGCGCTGGACGACATGATGAAGCGCAATTTCTCCATCCAGCGCGTGGGCCAGCCCGAGGACATGGCCGCGGCCATCCACTTCCTGTCCAGTGATGCGTCCAGCTATATGACCGGCCAGTGCCTGATCATTGACGCGGGCATCAGCGCGCGCGGGCCGCTCTGACGCCATGCGCACGCGCGAGGCTTGCGCGGCGCTGGACGCCGCCGATCCGCTGCACAGCCGCCGGGCGCTGTTTGCGCTGGCGCAGGGCGATATCTATCTCGACGGCAATTCCCTGGGCCCGCCGCCCCACAGCGCGCTTGAGCGTCTGGAGGCGGCGGCGCGCCATGAGTGGGGCGCCGGGCTGATCGGCTCGTGGAATGCGGCCGGCTGGATGGATCTGCCGCTGAAGCTCGGCGCGCGCCTGTCCCGCCTGATCGGCGTGGAGAGCGACGAGGTCATCGCCATCGACACGGTGACGGTCAATATCTTCAAGCTGGCCGGCGCCCTGATCGCGCGCGAGGGCGGGGCGCTGGCCGCGGAAGCGGGCGAGTTTCCCACCGACGGTCATGTGCTGGAGGGCTTGTCGCGCATTTCCGGCGCGCCCTTCCACCGGGTGACGGCGGACACGCCGCCCTCACAGCTGCCCGATGACGTGCGCGTGCTGGTCAAGAGCGCGGTCCATTACAAGAGCGCGCGCATCGCCGATTTCGAGCGCTGGGAGCGTGAGGCGGCGGCGCGCGGGATCGCCATCATCTGGGATCTGAGCCACGCCACGGGTCTCGTAAACCTGAAGCTCAAGGCCTGGGGCGCGAAATACGCCGTGGGCTGCGGATACAAATTCCTCAATGGCGGGCCGGGCGCGCCGGCCTTCCTCTATTGCGCGCGCGATGAGATCGCACGGCTGGAACATCCGGTGTCCGGCTGGCTCGGCCACAAGCAGCCGTTTGAATTTGAAGACGGCTACGCCCCGGCGGACGGGATCGGGCGCTGGCGCACCAGCTCGCCCTCCATCCTGGCCCTGTCGGCGCTGGATGGCGCGCTGGACGCCTATGATGGCGTGGACATGGCGCTGGTCGAAGCCAAGGCGCAGGTGCTGGGCGATATCCTTCTCGAACGCGCCGCCTCGCTGGGGCTGGAGACCGCGTGTCCGGGCCTTGGCGAGCGGCGCGGCGGGCATGTGGTGCTGCGCCATGAGCAGGGCTACGCCATCGTACAGGCGATGATCGCGCGCGGCATCACCGGCGATTTTCGCGCGCCGGACCTGATGCGCTACGGGTTCAACCCGCTCTATCTTTCCCATGAGGAGGTGTTCGATGCGGGCGCAGCGCTGGCCGAGGTGATCGAAACCCGCGAATGGGACCAGCCGCAGTTTACGCAGCGCAAGGCGGTGACCTGAGCGCCCTTGCGCCGCCGGGCCGCCTCGCGCACGCTTCGCCTTGAAGACGCCGGGGAGGGCTCGTCATGTTGCGCTGGATCGTTTCCATCTTCGCCACACTGGTCTTGCTGATTGTGCTGGCCGCCTACGGGCCGGGCGCGCTCAACGCCGTGAAGTTCGAGCCCACGACGCCTGATCCTGCGCTGGCCGCCCTGTTCGACACAGCAATCGTCGAGCCGGAGATTCGCGAACCGGGCCTGATCGGCGCGGAAGATATCGAGCCCGGCCCGGACGGGCGGCTGTATGCCGGTCTGCAGGACGGGCGCATCATGGCGCGCGATCCTGAGGGCGGCTGGAGCGAGTTCGCTAACACCGGGGGGCGCCCGCTGGGGCTGGGTTTTGGTCCGGACGGGACGCTTTTCGTCGCCGACGCCCTGCGCGGGCTGTTGCGCCATCAGGGCGGCGATGACTGGGAGGTGTGGCTGGCGCAGGAACCCGACGGCCGGCTGGTCTTTACCGATGACATCACCGTGCTGGACGATGGCTCGGTGATCCTGTCGGACGCCTCCAAGCGCTATGGCTACGGGAACTACATGTCCTCCTATCTGGAGGGCGAGGCGACGGGCGTCATCTACCGCGTGCGCGGGCCGGACGATTACGCGGTGCTGGCCGAGGGCCTGGCCTTCGCCAATGGCGTCACCCATGATCCGGCCACGGGCGTGGTCTATATCAACGAGACCTGGGCGGCGCGGGTATGGACGCTGGACCCGGACACCAGCGCGATGGAGCTCTTCCTCGACGGCCTGCCGGGCTATCCCGACAACATGCATTTCGATCCTGAAGCGGGCCTGCTCTGGATCGCCATGCCCTCCCTGCGCGCTGACGATATCGAGGCGCTGCATCCGCGCCCCTTCGTCAAGCGCCTGATCTGGCGCTGGATACAGATCGCCGGCCTGCCGCCCCTGCCGCCGCGCCCGGTGATGATCCTGGCTGTGGATCGCGACGGGACGCCCGTCCACGTGATCCACGGACCGGACGACCAGCCCTATGGCGCCACCGGCATGGCGCCCTGGCAGGGCCGCATCTGGGTCGGCGGGCTGGAGCGCGAGAGCGTGGACGCGTTTGCTTATCCCGAGAGACTGCCGTGACGCAGACCGCGCTCATCACCGGCGGATCAAGCGGGATAGGCCTCGCCCTGTCGCGCCGCCTGGCCGGGCGGGGCTGGCGCTTGCTGTGGGCCTCCTTGAGCGAAGACGAGATCGCCGCGGCGCGCGGTGACATTCTCACCGCCCATCCGGACGCAGTGATCAGCGGGCTCGCCCTGGATCTGGCCGCCCCGGACGCGCCCGCGCGTGTTCTGGACTGGGCGCAAGGGCAGGGCGGGTGCGATCTCCTGATCAATAATGCCGGATTTGGCGTCTATGGCCCGTCGGCGGACCTCGCGCTGGAGGCCGAGCAGGCCATGATCGCGGTCAATATCTGCGCCCTGCACGCCCTTACCCGCCTGTTCCTGCCGGTGATGGAAGCGCGCGGGGGCGGGACCATCGTCAATATCGCGTCCAATTCCGCCTTTGTCCCTGCGCCCGACCTCGCCGTCTATGCGGCCACCAAGGCCTTCGTGAAGCATTACTCCGAGGCCCTCACCGCCGAGCTGGAGGAAGCCAACAGCCCGGTGCGGGTGATGACGGTGTGCCCGTCGGCCATATCCGACACCCCCTTCCTCAAACGCGCCGGGATGGAGGGCGTGCGCACCTTCACCAGCTTCACTGCCACCACGGCCGAAGAAGTGGCGCGCGACATAATCGAAGGCCTCGACAACAAACGCCCCTTCGTCCTCACCGGCGCCGCCATGCGAAGGGCCATGTGGCTGATGAAGCTCGCGCCCGCGCCGGTGCTGAGGTGGATGACGAGACGGGAGACGCGGCGGGTTTGAGGGGGGGCTTCTCCAATCCCAAGGCCTTGTTGGAGCCGACTGCTTGGGTGAGTGGTGCCAAACAGATTTAATCTTTGCCGCATTCGACGGAGCTAACTCGCTAGGCGTTACAAGCGAAACAACGGAAATACGTTATCAGAAATCCTCCCCTTCAAATGGCGTGAGAAACTGAAAAGCCTCAAGCACTAGAATTGAGGCAACCAATGAATTTTAGTCTCGTGCCAAGCGTCGTGCTGGCAGACCAGTCGGCAGCAGATAATGAAGTTGCGATCGCATTTCAGCGATTGGTCGCGCTGTTAGAACTAAAGCGCCGCACCTTCGATTTTCCCGCTATGACCCGCAGGGGGCCGTGCCTTTTTGTCGGTGAAGGTGATCTCAGTTTTTCGCTCGCTCTGGCGCGACACCCGAAAAGTCAAGCGGCACACATCGTTGCGTCTACATACGAGTCTCAGCGTGCTCTGAGCCCGAGCGGTCGGCTCAATGCGCTTGCACTGGCGGATACAGGGGCAAAAGTCCTTCACGATATTGATGCCCGCCATCTGGAAGACGCTCGATTGCCCTCCCGAGCTGAGTTGATCGCATTCCAGTTCCCAAACACGGGCACCCGCCGGTCTGTTCACGGACGTACGGACAATCATGTGCTTGTGAGGCGGTTTCTCAATTCTGCGCGCTCGCGCTTAACCGGAAGCGGACTTATCGTGGTGACCATTGTAAACAATCCACATCATCTCGGGGCTTTTGATTTGCCGGCAGCCGCCCAATGGGCAGAGTGTGAGGTGATCGAAGTGTTGCCATTTTATAGGTCGGCATGGTCGGGATATGGTCATGTCAACACGAACAATGCGAATGAAAGCGCATTGGGGAAGTATCGATCCTGCAGCACATGGATTTTCAGGCCGGTTGGGCGGTGAAACCTTGGCAGAGATGACTATGCCTCCCGGGGCATTTTCCTTTCGAGACTTCGTCTCGCCTGAGACTGCAAGCCGCCTTCTGGCCGAAGTCGACGCCAACCCATGGCGTGATGATCTCAAACGGCGGGTTCAGCATTACGGGTGGCGCTATGATTATCGTGCGCGGCAGGTGACGCAGGATTTGCGTCTGGGACCTTTGCCGGGCTGGCTGGCGCCACTGGCTGAGGCGGTGGGGGTTGAGGGCGGGTTCGGCGCCATTCCCGATCAGGTGATCGTCAATGAGTATCTGCCGGGGCAGGGCATTTCTGCGCATATCGACTGCGTGCCTTGCTTCGGTCCGGTCATCGCCTCACTCAGTCTGGGCGGCATGGTCGAAATGGAGTTCCGCCACGCGGCTACAGGCGTGCGCCGAAGCCATGTGCTGCCGGAGGGGAGCTTGCTCGTCCTGTCCGGCCCCGCGCGATATGAGTGGACTCACGCCATTCCTGCGCGGCGTTCTGATGTCATCGAAGGCGTGCGCACAGCGCGCACCCGCCGCGTGTCACTCACATTCAGGTCGGTGACGCAGACGCCGTAACGGCTTTCAGAACAATGGGCAGCCCACCTCCGAACCCATCCGGGTTAGCAAGCGCGACGGCCCGTCCACAGCGTTAGCGAGGACCGACCGAGCGGAGCGAGAGAGGACACAGCCTCCGGGGCGAAGCCCCGCAAGCGCGACCGCGCGCCCGCACCCCGGACTTGATCCGGGGGAGGACGCGAAGACCCGGACGGGTCTGAGCACAAGAAAAACTGGTGGGCCCGGAGGGACTCGAACCCCCAACCAAGCGGTTATGAGCCGCCGGCTCTAACCAATTGAGCTACAGGCCCGGCGCGTGTCGCGCGAGGCCGGTTTCATAGCGCGCTACTGCGCGCGCGCCAAGCGCGCATCGCGGGGCGCGGGGTGGTAGAGTGCAGGCGCGCAGCGTGGCGGGGCGCCGAGGGCGCGTTAACGCCATTTCCCCGTCACCGCCTTGCGCCCGCCCCAATCGCGCCGCGAAGCGGGCGTCAGCTGCGAACCTGTCATTTGCATAAAGGAGATCGCCCATGCGCCGCCTTGCCCTCATCCCGGTTCTCACCGCCCTTGTCGCCTTCACCCCTGCGGCTCTGGCCGATGAGGAGCCCGCCCGCCTGTCGCTGAGCGCCACCGGATCGGTGTCCGTCACGCCTGATCAGGCGCGGGTCTCGTCCGGCGTGGTCACGCGCGCCAATACCGCCGCCGAGGCGCTGCGCGCCAACAGCCAGGCTATGGAGCGCGTCTTCGCCCAGCTGCGCCGCGCCGGCGTGGCTGAGCGCGACATGCAGACGCGCCAGCTCACCGTCTCGCCGGTCTATTCCCAGCCTGCGCGCGGATCGGAAGAACCGGCCCGCATCGTCGCCTATGAGGCGCGCAACACGGTCAGCGCCCTGATCCGCGATCTCGACCGCACCGGCGCGGTGATCGACGCGCTGGTCAATGCCGGCGCCAACCAGCTTGAAGGGGTGAACTTCTCCTATTCGGGCGAGGCCGAGGCCCGCAACGCGGCGCGCCGCGCCGCGGTGACCGAGCTCAACGGCCTGCGCGATCTCTATGCCGAGGCGGCCGGTTTCCGCGTCACGCGCCTGGTGAGCATCAGCGAAAGCGGTGGCTACCGCCCTCAGCCGGTCTATGCCTCGGTGGCCATGCGCATGGAAGATGCGTCCACGCCGGTGGCGGCGGGCGAGCTGACCATCGAGGTCACCATCAACGCCTCGTGGCAGATCGAAGGCTAGGGCGTGCTCTGACCTGACTGCGTCAGGCCGCACGCGCCTAGTCAATTATCTGGAGCGCAATTTATCCGAAAACCGGTCCCCACTTTTCGGATTGCGCTCTAGCGCTCGCCGCCGGCCGGTTTGACAAGGAAATGGCCATGGAGCGCCGCGACCGGTGCGGCGCGGCGCTCCTGCCAGGCTTCCACCCGCACATTGGAGACGCGTGAACCCTGGCGCGTGATGGCCGCGCGCGCATAGACGTCGGCGGGCCGGACCGGGCGCAGATAGTCGATGGACACATCGATGGGCTTGGGCAGGGCGGCCAGATCGCTGGCGGCCAGCAGCCCGGCGGCCGCCGTGATCTCCATGAACGCGCCAATCGCCCCGCCATGCAGGGCCGGGATCAGCGGATTGCCCACCAGCGTGTCGGCATAGGGCAATATGCCCGTCAGCTCGTCACCATGATCATCAAACCGCACGCCCAGGCGGCGCACATAGGGGCTGTTCATCAACAGGGCGAGGCGTTCGCTCATCGTGCGCCTCCCCTCTCGCCCGGACCCGGCGTGCGGGTGAAGGGGCCGGCGCGGCCCGCCTCGATATCGGCGCGCACCCGGTCGGCGGCCTCCTGGCTGACGCGCGAAACCATGAAGGCGGCGTGAGCGGTGGCCACCGGATCAGTGCGGTCGCCGTCATGGGCGATGGCGCTGACAAAGGCGATCAGGCCGGAGACCTTGACCGTGTGCGCTTCGGCGATCACGTCACAGCCCGGCTTGGCGGGACGCATGTAATCAATGCGCAGATCCAGCGTGGCCAGCGCCTTGTCGCCGCCGAGGCCTGCAAAGGCCGCCGTGCCTGCAGCGTGGTCCAGAAGCGCGGTCACCACCCCGCCATGCATCACGCCGGTTTCGGGATCACCGATGAGATCATCGCGATAGGGCGCGCGCACCACGGCCTTGCCCGGGCTGACAGCGTCCAGGGTGAAGCCCAGATCGGCGGCATGGGGGCTGCCGGCCACCAGAAGCGGGGCCAGCTGGTCCAGCCGGGATTGAAGGTCTTGGCTCATGGAAACCGGTTTAGGTCGGGCGCGCGCTTTGCGCCAGCCCCTCAGGCGGCGCGGCGGCGGGTGGTGAGGCGCTCCAGGCTGTCCACGATTTCGGCGCGCACGTCCTTGGGGGCGGCGTGCAGGTCTTCCAGCTTGGCCAGGGTGGCGCGGTGCAGGGTGGTGATCTCGGCTTCTGCGGGACCCAGCGTGCGTGCGCCGTCCAGGAAGGCCATAAGCGATGCGCCCACGCGCGCAGCCAGCGGATCGCGTTGGCGGCGCATACGCATGATCATGGCCTCGGCCTGGGCGCGGGCGGCCTCCAGCGGCGTGGTCAGGCCCGCCTTGATGTCCGCGCCGCGCTTGAAGGCGGCGCCGGCGCCCGGGCGCAGGCGCCGGTCAGGACCCTTGAAGAATTCGCTTTGCACAAACGGGCGTGTGCGCGCAGCCGCCGCGTCCAGACGCAGCGTCACATCGCGCGGGGCGGCCGGGCGCAGGGCCAGCGCGTCCACCCCGCTGTCGCGGGCGCGTTCAATGTCTTGTGAGGCGCGCCGGGATGAGAGGATCACAGCCGGCGCCAGGCCCGCCGGGCCGGTCTCCTGGCGCAGGCGGCGCACCAGGGCGGCGGCGTCCGGCGCTCCGCCCGCCTCGCCCCAGCCCGCCACCAGTACGGCGCGGCGGGTATTGCGCATGAACCAGAGCGCGGCGTCAGGATCGTCCACAGCCGTGATGCGCCCGGCGCCCGACTGGCGCAGGATGTCGGCGGTAAGCCGGCGCAGAAAGGCGGACGGCTCGCACACCACCACCGGGCGCGCGCGCCAGTCGGCGCGGCTGATCGCCTCGGCATTGCCTGTATGCGGTCCGGTCATGAAGACGCCCCCCTGATGGCCGACTTCATACCGCGCATGGCGCTGCATTGCGCGTGAAACCGGGCGGCGTGGTGAACGCCCGGTTTACGCTGCCAGCCCGGCTTAATCCTCGATGCGGAAATACAGCCCCGCCCGGGGTGCGGTCAGGCGTTTGATCACCGCTTCGCCCAGCGCCGGGGCGGGCGTCCACACCCCGCCAGGGGTCTGGTCCCGGCTGACATCATGGGCCAGAGCCAGGGCGCACTCGCTGATCATGCGCGAGGTGGAGCCATAGCCGGGATCCCTGTCGCCTCCGGCGATGGCGGTCAGGCGCTCGCCATTGGCCATCAGGCCGGTGAACATCACCTGATAATGACCTGCCTCGCGCTCCTCGCGCGAGGGGCCTTCGCCGGGCTTGGGCGGATTCTCGGCCATGGAGCGGTCCCTGGCCACGTGATTGGCGATCGCCTCGCCCTCATCGCCCGGTCCGGTCAGCAGCATTTCGTCATAGACGAAGTCCGTCCCGTAGAGATGGCCGAGCAGAAGATTGGAGCGGTGGACATTCTTGGTGTTGATGGCGGCCATGATGAAGGGCGCCGACCAGCTGCCCAGATCCTCTTCATAGACAGGCTTGGCGCCATGGGGCTGGTCGGGGCCGCGGAAACCCGGAGTCAGGGAAAAGGGATCCTTGAGCCAGTCGATGACCTCGGGCTCGCGTGCGGCGCGGGCCATGGTCTCGGCGAAGCTCGCCGCCGTGCCGCCTGAAAACGTGCCCTTCATCTTGCGTACCCGGCCCTTGACCCGGGTGACGGGCTTGCCGGTGCGCGCCATGGCTTCGCGCTGCAGGAAGTAGACGCCCAGATCAAACGGGATCGAATCAAAGCCGCACGACAGCACGATGCGGGCGCCGGAGGCTTTGGCCGCCGCGTCATGGCGGGTGATGATGTCGCGCATCCAGGCCGGTTCGCCGCACAGATCGACATAATCAGTCCCGGCCGCGATGCAGGCTTCCACCAGCGGTTCGCCGTATGTCTGATAGGGGCCCACAGTGGTGATCACGGCTTTGGCGCGTGCGGCCATGGCCTTGAGAGAGGCCGGATCGGCGCTGTCGGCGGTGATCAGGGGCGTGCCGGGGCTGGCGCCGATTTCATCACGCACCGCGGCCAGCTTGTCCGCCGAGCGCCCCGCCATGGCCCAGCGCAACTGCGCGCCATAGTTCTGGGCGAGATATTCGGCCACAAGCTTGCCGGTGAAGCCGGTGGCGCCGAACACCACAATGTCAAATTCGCGCTGGTCCATGGGATCTCTCTGCTGGCTGAGGCTGATGGGAGGGGAAGCGCCATGGTTTCACACCCGCGCGCGCGCGAACAGCCCGTCTGGGCGCCCGGTCAGAAAAACCCCCGGATCAGGCTGATCCGGGGGCGTAAAGGCCTTTGGGTGGGTGATCTGCGGTCAGTTCTGCGTGCGGGTGGAGAAGGTGGCGGCATTGCCCACCGCCGTTGCAGAACTGGAGATGAAAGGCGTGTAGCCGGGTGAGCGGGTGCGCGCATGCGCGCTCACCGCGCCTGAATTGGCCTGGTCGATATTGGCGGTCAGGCCCACCGGGCAGTCCGCGCAGATATAGCCCGACTGGGCGTTGCCGATGGCCGAGGCGGACGCCACGACGCCGCCGCCCACGCCCGATCCGCCATTATGCCCGCCGGTGAACCAGGCTTCGGCCGTGACCGCGCCGCTATTGGTCTGGGTCACGCCGGTCCAGGCGTCTGCGCCGATATTGGACACCAGCGCGTTATTGCCCACGCCATGGGCGCTGGCCGTGGCCACGCCATTGGAGAACTCGCCCAGATTGACCACCGTGCGCGCGGTCACATCGCCGGAATTGGTCTGGGCGCCCTGCAGATGGGCATAGCCCCAGTCATTGGTGATGACGGCGGTATTGCCGGCCGCCTCGCTGGCGGCGGTCAGGCCCCAGTGCACGTCGCGCGCGGTGATTTCGGTCTCGGCCGTCACCGTCCCGGTCTGGGACTGGTCGATATAGGCGATGGGATCGGCGTCATAGCCGGCGGCCACAAGGCTGTTGCCGGCGGCCTGGGCGGCGGTGGCCACATCTTCGATACGCGCGTTTTCCGCATCGAGGCGCACATCGGCCCGGGTTTCGCCGTCAGCGCTCTGGACCAGATTGACATCGGGCGCGCCATAGGCCGCGCTGATCTCAACCGCATTGGCGCTGGCCGAGGCGGTCTGGATCACGTGGGCGGTATAGTCCGAGATGCGCAGCTGTGACAAAGCGCTCACGCGCGAGTCTGCGCCCGCGGACTGGACAAGGTCCATATCCAGATCATCCATGGACGTCACGCTCAGGCCATTGCCCTGGGCCGAGGCGCCGGAAATGATCCAGGACCAGATCTCGTCCGCTTCCACTTCCGAGCGCGCATCGGCGCTGCCGGTGAAGGTCTGGGACCCGGTCACGGCGGTCCAGTCGGTAATGAAACCGGTGGCCGAATTGGCCTGGACCAGAGCGCTGGAGTTCACCGATTCGCCCACCCCCACGCTCACCTCGTCCGAGGCGGTGTTGGGGCCGGAATTGGCCTGGTCCAGCGTGACCTTACTGGAAGGTTCCGCGAAGCTGGCTGCGGATATCAGCGTCGCGGCGCTGGTGCCCGCGATCAACGCTCGTGCGAGCCTGGACATAGGGAGCCTCCGTGGGCGCGTAACGGGTGTGAAGCTGGACGCCGCCGGTGACATTGGACGGACCCAGCGGGTCGTTATAGGCGCAGACCCGTTCCGGGTTTACGCCATAGAGGGTGGAGGTCATCTCCAGCACGGCGCGCTCGATCACCGAGCGCACGGCCAGCTGGACCGGCTCCAGCGAGCGCCCGCCGGCGGACACGTCCACCACGGCGTCGCCGAAGAAGGCGAACACGCCTGCAGACAGTTCGCGGCCGATGATCTGCTTCTGGTAGGAGACCACATCGACCACTTCCAGCGTGCGCGAATCGATCAGGCGCAGGTCGAGACCCACATTCATCACATAGAGCCGGCGCGAGAATACGCCCGCAGGGCTGGAATCGACGCGGTCGCCGGCGAACACGTCCTGGCCGTTGGAACGGATATTGGCGTTCAGCTCGGTGATGCCGCCCACCAGGAAATAGTCCGAGCCCGGGATCGAGCCGGCATAGATCTGGCGGAAGCCCTGTTCCTCGCTCTCGTCGGTGATCAGCTGGTTGTTGGCGTAGCGCAGCTCCAGCTCGGCCACCGATGTGTCAAAGCGCTCCACCAGGCGCACGCCGGCCTTGGCCAGCGCACTCATCGCCATCAGCGAGCCGCCCTGGGTGACACGCGTGCCGCCTTCAGGCGCCAGCTGGCCGGTATAGTCGGCGATGCGGCCAACCGCGATGCGCGGCGCAGCGCGCCCGGCATTGCGGGCATGGGCCGACATGCACACCAGCGCCTGGGAATAGGGGGTCGGGTTGGGCACCACGGGCGAGCCGCCGGTGGGCTCCGCGTACAGCCCGTCCGAGCCGGACTGGCTGGTGGCGCAGGCGGTGACGCTGAGCGCGCTGACCGCCGCCACGAGAAGGGAACGCATCCTAGTCATTGTCATTGTCCCCCGCTTGCGCGGCCTGACCGGAATTGCCGGCATTGGCGTTGATCTGTCCGGTATTGGTCTGGCGGCTATTGACCACCACCACATTATAATTGCCCTGGACCACCACATTGAGCTGATTGCCGATGGCGGTGGCCTGGTTGAAGCCCATATGGCCCCCGGCGCCGCCCTGGAGCGCCCCGCCGACCCCGGCTTGCGCCTGAGCGCTGGCCTGGGCCGAGACGCCGACGCCGGTCTGGATCACGCCATTGATCACCACGCGATTGCCCGCCCGGCTGCGTGCGCCGGGATAGGGCTGGCTGGCGTCGGCATGGGTCTGGCCGTAGGGGCGGTTCCAGTCCGACGGATTGGCGCTGGCGGCGCCAGCGCACAGAACGCAGCCGATAACGGCGGCAGGAAGGGCTACAAGGGGGCGGGCCATGGTGTATGTGTCCTCTTTGAAGACGTTTCGGCCCTGAGGGTGCAACCCGCGTGCCACCGCCCGCCCGCGCCCGATCAAAGGACACGCCATGACCGGTCCCGGACAGGACGCGCCCCCGCCGCCCTCAGACCCGCAGCCGCCTGCGCCCCGCCAGCCGGTGTTCAACGCCATGCCGCCGGCCATACTGGCGCTGTCGGCCCTGATCATCGCCGCTCATACGCTGGACTGGTGGTCGGCGAGCTATGGCGACGGGGCCTTCCATCAGGCCCTGGTCAATCTGGCCGGCGTGCGCACCGGAGAGATGGCCGAGCGCATGGGAACGGGGCCGCTGGGCGGGCTGGCGCCGGCCTTCGCCCATGTCTTCCTGCATTTCGGCTGGGTGCACATGCTGCTCAATCTGGGCGTTGTGCTGGCCTTCGGATCGGCGGCGGCGCGCCCGTTCGGGACCGATCTGCGCGGCGCGGCCGGGTTTTTCCTGTTCTTCTTCGCCTGCGCGGGCGCGGGCGCGGGCCTGCACATGCTGTTTCATATGGATCAGTCCACCGTCATGGCGGGCGCGTCGACGGCGGCCATGGGGCTGTGGGCGGCGGGCGGCTGGGCCGAAGGCGGGCGGCGCGGCATGCTGCGCCTGTCCGTGCCGCTTCTGGGCCTGCATATCGTGATGGTGCTGATCGATCCCTGGCTCAACCTGCCCATCGCCTGGACCGGCCATATCGGCGGGCTGCTGACGGGGATGATCGCCTATCCCGCCTTCGTGCGGGTCTTTGGCGTGCGGCGCGGGTGATCAGGCCGGCGCTTTCACGAACAGTCAGAACAGGCGGTCGAGATGATCCTCGCCGTCAATCTCCAGGCCCTTGATCACCGCATCGCCTGATGCGCCCACCGACACGATCAGGCGCAGGCGCGATTCCTCGCGCAAACGCTCCAGCGCCAGCGCTTCCTCGCGCGCGGCGTAATAGCGCTCCAGATTATAGCGGATGGTCAGCTGGACGCGCGGCTCAGCCTCGCGCTCATCCGCCTGCGGATCGGTCACGGACCGGTCAAAGCGCGCCGGGCGCAGGGAGCGGGTGGCATACACCATGCCGCGCATCACCACGCCCTCGCCAGGATGGCGCTTGTGCACGCCCCCGGCCCGCCAGGCGCCGGCCTCGTCCGGGACGAGGGACACAAAGATCACATCCCCGCGCGCGAAGGCCTCAGGCATATCGGTGAGGCCGGTCAGCTCCAGCGTGTGCAGGGGGGTGTTGAGAATGGCGTAATGGCCCAGAAGCAGGTCGCGCGGATCGACGGGCGTCATCTCCAGCCGGACTTCCGTCCCCCCGGCGCGCTGCAGGGCGTGGCCGGCCACCATGGCGGACAAAACGCCGGTCATGGCGATGGCGATGAGGATCAGGCGCACGGGCGCGCTCATGATGCGGTGTCCTGGCCGGCGCGGCGCGCCCAGCGCCCGATCACCACGGACAGGGCGATCAGCAGCAGGCCGCCAATGAAGAAGAAGGCCGCCGTGTTCAGCAGATCGCCGAACAGGCGGGTGTAGACATAGAGCGATTGCAGGGCGAACACCGTCACCCCCAGCGCCCCGGCGAAGCGGCGCGAGGGCGCAGCGCCTGCAATGACCAGCGCCGCAGCGCCGGCATAGATCACGGCGCCCAGCACGATGTCAGCGGCCAGACCGGGCAGGGGCATGGCCGGAAACAGTGCGATGAAGGCGGCTGCGCCCGCCAGCCCGGCGGCGGCGAGAGGCGCGAGCGTCTCCTGGCGCCAGCGCGCGAACAGGCCTGCGGCGATGATGGCGAAGCTGGCGCCGGCCGCGATCCAGTATCGCAGGTGCGCGGCGGCATCCTCATCGGCGCCATAGCGCCCCTCGCCCTGCAGGAACAGCGCGCCCAGCGCCGCTGCGCAGGCCATCCAGCCCGCCAGCACGCCTGCGCCCTCCACCTGTCTGTCGCGCGCCAGGCTGGCGCTGACCGCCAGCGCGCCGGTGACCAGGATGAAGGCGGCGGCGCCGTGGCGCGAATCGAACGCGTATCCGCCCAGCAGCTCATAGAGCGTGTGGCCGGTCCATATGATCAGGCCCGCCGACAACAGATGCAGGCTGATGGCCGATTTCAGGCGCACGGCGAAGAGGGCTGTCACAGCCCACACGGCCAGATAGCTCCACACAGGCCCGGGCGCGAAGGGATTGTCCGCCTCCAGCCCGGCCCACAGCCCGCCCAGCGCGGCGGCGAGAATCAGCACCGGCCGGGAGGGCAGGGCGATGGCGGTGATCAGCGCGCCTGCGGCCCAGATCAGGACCCCGGTATTGCGGAAGGCGCTGATATTGAAGGTCTGGGCGGTGAGCATGATAGCCGCCCCGAACAGCGCCGCGCCCAGCAGCGCCAGCGCATGGCCCAGGGCTGTGTTGGCGCGGGCGAACGCTGC
>NZ_VWOJ01000002.1:0-10000 GCF_008630495.1 Alkalicaulis satelles | reverse complement strand
GCTAATCAGCGCAGGGTAAGCCGGCCCCTAAGGCGAGGCCGAAAGGCGTAGTCGATGGGAACCAGGTTAATATTCCTGGGCCAGCGGAGAGTGACGGGTGATGGACGTTGTGCGACCTTACTGGATTGGTCGTGCAGCCAGAGAGCCCCTGGAAATAGCTCCCGCATTGAGACCGTACCCCAAACCGACACAGGTGGACTGGTAGAGCATACCAAGGCGCTTGAGAGAACTCTGTTGAAGGAACTCGGCAAATTACTCCCGTAAGTTCGCGAGAAGGGAGCCTGGCATTGGGCAACCAGTGTCCAGGGGCACAGACCAGGGGGTGGCGACTGTTTACTAAAAACACAGGGCTCTGCGAAGTCGCAAGACGACGTATAGGGTCTGACGCCTGCCCGGTGCCGGAAGGTTAAAAGGAGGGGTGCAAGCTCCGAATTGAAGCCCCGGTAAACGGCGGCCGTAACTATAACGGTCCTAAGGTAGCGAAATTCCTTGTCGGGTAAGTTCCGACCTGCACGAATGGCGTAACGACTTCCCCACTGTCTCCAACAGAGACTCAGCGAAATTGAATTCTCCGTGAAGATGCGGAGTTCCCGCGGTCAGACGGAAAGACCCCGTGCACCTTTACTACAACTTCGCAGTGGCGTTAGTGGCGATATGTGTAGGATAGGCGGGAGGCTTTGAAACGTGGGCGCCAGTCCGCGTGGAGCCATCCTTGAAATACCGCCCTTATCCTCATTGACGTCTAACCGCGGTCCATGAACCTGGATCCGGGACCCTGCGTGGTGGGTAGTTTGACTGGGGCGGTCGCCTCCCAAAGAGTAACGGAGGCGCGCGATGGTAGGCTCAGAGCGGTCGGAAATCGCTCGTTGAGTGCAATGGCATAAGCCTGCCTGACTGTGAGACTGACAGGTCGAACAGAGTCGAAAGACGGCCATAGTGATCCGGTGGTCCCGAGTGGAAGGGCCATCGCTCAACGGATAAAAGGTACGCCGGGGATAACAGGCTGATGACCCCCAAGAGTCCATATCGACGGGGTTGTTTGGCACCTCGATGTCGGCTCATCGCATCCTGGGGCTGGAGCAGGTCCCAAGGGTTTGGCTGTTCGCCAATTAAAGCGGTACGTGAGCTGGGTTTAGAACGTCGTGAGACAGTTCGGTCCCTATCTGCCGTGGGTGTCGGATACTTGAGAGGAGCTGTCCCTAGTACGAGAGGACCGGGATGGACGCACCTCTGGTGGACCTGTTGTTGCGCCAGCAGCATAGCAGGGTAGCTAAGTGCGGACGGGATAACCGCTGAAAGCATCTAAGCGGGAAGCCCCCCTCAAAACCAGGTATCCCTTGAGAGCCGTGGAAGACCACCACGTTGATAGGCCGGAAGTGGACGCGCAGCGATGCGTGAAGCGGACCGGTACTAATTGCTCGATTGGCTTGATCTTACGATGCTCATGGACGGCGATCGCTTCGTCCATAAGCTGCACAAGCCCATGAAGTCACATGTCTCTACGATACGCATCGAACGCGCCGACCGGGTGGTTATTGCGAGGGGCCCACACCCGTTCCCATCCCGAACACGGCCGTTAAGACCCTCAGCGCCAATGGTACTATGTCCTAAGGCATGGGAGAGTAGGTCGCCGCCCGGTCCGCACGTTCGATGCGCCTCCATTCACAGTTTCACGAAAAGCCCCGGCCCTTGCGCCGGGGCTTTTTGCGTTCTGGGCCCGGATGGCGGCTGCAGCCGCCCGCGCCCTACAACGCGCGCAAGGCGTCCACCGGATTGAGCGCAGCAGCGCGCAGGGCCGGCGCCACGCCGGCGATCACGCCTGTGCCCGCCCCGCCGATGAGCGCTGCGGCCACATAGAGCGGCGATACGCCGGCGCTCCATCCCAGCAATGCGCCCGCCGCCCATACGATGGCGTAACCGCTGGCAAGGCCGATGAGCCCGCCCGCGGTGCACAACAGCACCGATTCAGCCAGGAACTGTCTCAAAATGTCCGACGGCGTCGCGCCCAGCGCCGAGCGCAGCCCGATCTCGCGCGTGCGTTCGCCCACCGAGACCAGCACGATATTGGCCACGCCCACCGCCCCCACCACCAGGCTGACAGCGGCGACGGCGGCCAGGGCGGCCTGAACGATCCCGATCAGCGCCTGGGTCTGTTCTGCAAATTCTTCGGTCGAGACCAGGGAGAAGGGGTCGGCCTCGCCCTCGCGCACCCGCAGGGTCTGGCGCAGATAGCCGGTGACTGCGCCGCGCCCGGCCCGCAGGGATTGTGAGCTGTCGAACTGTATGGAGATGACGTCAACCTGGTCGGGCGCGCCGGGCCGCACCCCGCGCAGGCGTTCAGCGGCCGTGGGCAGGGGCACGAAAATGGTGGCGTCTATTTCACCGAACAGTCCCGCCCCGCGCGGTTCAAGCACGCCGATGACGGTAAACGGCACGCGGTTCACCTGGATCTGGCGCCCCACTGCGACCCCGCCTGATCCGAACAGACGTTCGGCGGCTTCTGATCCCAGCACGGCGTAGCGCTCGCGCCCGGTTTCATCCTGGCGGGTGATCAGACGCCCCGAGACGGTGCGGGCGGCGCCCAGATTGAAATAGTCAGACGTCACGCCGATGGCGCGCGTGTCAAAGGCCCGCACCGGGCCGATCGCGGTCACTCGCACGAGGATTTGCGGCGCGGTGCGCACCGCGCCCGGCAGGCGCTGGCGCATGTCGGCGGCGTGGCGGGCGCGCAGGCGTGGGCCGGCGGCCTCATGGCTGGAAGACACCATGATCATGTCCGGACCCATGGCCTGGATCTGGTTGGCGACAGCATGACGCGCGCCATCCCCCAGCCCGGCGATCAGCACCACAGAGGCCACGCCGATGACGACGCCGAGAATGGTCAGCACCGACCGGGCCGGCGCCTGCAGGGCGGACCGCCAGGCCAGATTGATGCTCAGGGCCAGACGCGGCGCGCCCAGGATCCGGTCGAACACAAAGCCGATGATCAAGCTCATGTGCTTTCCCCCCCGTAAGCGCCGCTGCGGCGTTCATCGCCATCCAGGCGCCCGTTGCGGAATGTCAGCACCCGCCCGGCCCGCTCCGCGATCCCCGGATCGTGGGTCACCAGCGCCACGCTCACGCCCAGCGTGCGGTTAATCGACTGCAGATGATCAAGAATGGCCCCGCCGGTATCATCATCGAGCGCGCCTGTGGGTTCGTCGGCCAGCACCATGTCCGGGCCGGTGACGATGGCGCGGGCCACGGCGACGCGCTGCTGCTGGCCGCCTGACAGTTCGGCGGGACGGCGTGCGGCCAGTTCCTCCAGCCCGACAAGGGCCAGGGCTTCGCGCACCTTGCGGCTGCGGTCCGCCGCACCAAGGCCGGCATACACAAGGGGCGTTTCCACATTCTCCGCCACGGTGAAGCGGGCGAAGAGATTGTATTGCTGGAAGATGAAGCCGATCTGCCGGTTGCGCAGCCGGGCGGCGTCGGCGCGCGACAGGGTATGGGTGGGCGGCGCGCCAAACACGGTGACCGCGCCAGCGGTAGGCAGGTCCAGCGCGCCGGCCAGATTGAGAAAGGTCGATTTGCCCGATCCCGAGCGGCCATAGATGGCAACGAACTCACCCCTTGCGATGGTCAGATCCACATTGTCCAGGGCATGGACCGCGCTGGCGCCCTGGCCATAGATCTTGCTGACGCCGGAAAACACCAGCGCTGCGCCCTGCCTGTGGGATGCGCCGGGGGATGACGGCTCAGCCGCCACGGCGCCCGACCACGACCCGGTCGCCGGCATTGAGCGCGCCGCCGATGATCTCGGTATGCTCCTGGCCGCGCAGGCCCACCTCCACCTCCACCGGCTCCGGCGCCTGGCCAGGGCCGGACAGGACCCAGACCAGCGGTGCGCCGGAGTCTACAAGCGCCGCAACGCGCCGGCTCCGGCCCTGGCCGGACTGAAGGCGCTCGGCCTCCTCGCGCGAAACCACTGAAACGGACACCCCGCCGCGCGGCGCGGCGCTTTGATCGTGGGTATAGAGCAAGGCGGCGTTGGGCACCCGCAAGACGCGGTCGCGCTCATCGGCCAGGATCTCCACCTGTGCGGTCATGCCTGGCAACAGGACGCCATCGGGATTGGCCACCGTGATCAGGACGGGATAGGTGATCAGGAAGCCGTCCTCCTGCGGCGCGGCCACCACATTGCGCACCTCGCCCTCAAACCAGCGTTCGCGATGGGCCGGGACCCGGAAACGCACGCGAAGCCCGGGCGTGATGGCGCCGATATCAGCCTCGTCCACAGACGCCTCCACGCGCATGCGTTCAAGATCGCCGGTCAGGGTGAACAAGGTGGGTGTCTGGAATGAGGAGGCGACGGTCTGGCCCGGGGAGACATCGCGCCGGACCACAACGCCGGAGATGGGCGCGGTGATTGTGGCGCGCTGCAGATTGAGTTGGGCTTGCTCCAGCTGGGCGCGCGCCTGGCGCAGTTCGGCGGCCAGTCCTGCGGACTGGGCGTCCAGCCGGGCGCGTTCCGATTGCCGGGCGATCAGATCGGACCGCGCCGCGTCAAGCGCGCTTGCGGACGCGACCCCGCGCCCGGCTAGCGCTTCGATCCTGTTGAACTCACGCTGGCTGCGCTCCAATTCGGCGCGCGCGGCGGTCAGCTGGGCGCGGGTCTGGGCCAGCTGGGCTTCAATGCGCTCCAGGGCGGCCCGGGCCAGATCCACCGCCAGTTCGAAGGGCGCGGCCTCGAACTGCGCCAGGATCTGGCCGGCGGACACCCGGTCATCCACCTCCACATGGACCTGTTCGATAAGGCCGGACACCTGGGCGCCGACAATCACGGTCTCCAGCGCCACGACGCGCCCTGTGGTGTCCACGGCCCGCCGCACCGGTCCCTGATCGGCGTGGGCTGTGACATATTCGAGATCCGATGAGGACGGCGTCAGCCAAAGCCATAGGCCCGTCACCGCCGCCAGCACGATCAGGATCAGGATGACCGCCCGGCGCATCCGGGCCTAGCCGGCGGCAGGGGTCAGGGTGACAGAGCCGATGGAGGGCGAGACCGGAAGGACTGGATGCTGAAGAAAGCCGCGCCCGGACAGGAGGCCGCCAGCCTCGGGCTTGGCCAGTTCAAAAATCAGGCGTCCGGCTTCGGTTCCCGAAACCACGATCTGGACGATGTGGCCTGTACGCCGGCACGATGCGTCGGTGTAATCGCCGTCCGGGCTGTTGTCCTGGACGGTGCAGCGGGTGATGGCGCCGTCGCTGACGAACAATTCGACATGATAGGTTTGCAGCTCCGCGCCGTCCGCTTCCATGGCGCCTGGCGGGCCGGCGGGCGATTGCACGGTGACGTCCACCGGCATGCCCAGATCTTCATTATGGGCGGGTGCGTCCCGCGGATCGAGGACCAGCGCGAAAGCGCCGCTATAATCCTCCGGCGCCAGCGGCATGCCCGGGTCGATGCGCGTATCGGGGAATCCGGCCTGGGCTGAACAGGCGGTGACGGAAAGGGCCATCAGGGCGGATGCGAGCATTGCAAGGGGGTGTCTTACATCCATAACGCAAGTCCGCCTGTGGCTATTACGTGTCATGCTATCACCGCAGAGTAGAAGAGAGCAGCCCTTCACACAACCAAAATGAGTCGGGCTGCTCTCTTCAGTCAGGCTCAGGTGATGCATACGCAAACGCACACCCGGTCAACGGAGACACATATACAGGTCGCTGCATGGACCGCTGCGGCCGAGACAGCCGTCAGTGCGCCGCCGCCCGTGAAGACGAGCGCAAGTTTGGTGAGAGCGGTTTTCATGATGCGTCTCCAGTTAGCGCCTCGAGGGAAGAGAGGCTCGGAGGTTGTATATTGTTATCGCTGCATCCACAAGTTAATTTGCGCAATTATGAATTGTGTGAGCTGATTTCCGTGGCCTGACCGGCATATGATTTCGCGCTTACGAGTGTGCAGCGATCACCGCCAGGAAGGCTTCGCCATAGCGTTCCAGCTTGCGCGCGCCCACGCCGAACACGCCGCCCATGGCGTCCAGGGTTTGCGGGCGGGCCAGCGCCAGCTCCACCAGGGTCCTGTCGGCGAACACGGTATAGGCCGGCTTGCCCGCTTCACGCGCCAATTCCAGGCGCAGCGCGCGCAAGGCCGAATAGAGCTTGCGCTCCTGCGGGGTCTTAAGCGCTTCGGCGGCGTCCGGCGCGGCCCGCGACGGGGCCGGGGCGCGTTCGGCCGAAGGCGGGCGCAGGCGCACCTGAGCGCGGCCGAACAACACGTCTTTGCCCGCAGGCGTGATCACCCATTCGCCATGGCCGTCCACGGGCTGGTCGATCAGCCCGGCGGCGAAAAGCTGGCGGAACACGCCCATCCATTGGGCGCGGCTGAGCTCGGCGCCTACCCCGTAAGTGGGCAGGGCGTCATGGCCGTGGGCGCGCACTTTCTCGGTGTCCGCGCCGCGCAGCACGCAGATCAGATGCTCCAGCCCGAAGCGCTGGCCGGTGCGCGCGATGGCCGACATGGCCTTCTGGGCCAGCACCGTGCCGTCCATCAGCTCGGGCGGGTCGGCGCACAGATCGCAATGGCCGCAAGGACCGGTCTCTTCGCCGAAATAGGCCAGCAGCGCCTGGCGCCGGCAGCGCGGCGCCTCGCAATAGGCGATCAGCGCGCCCAGGCGGCGCAACTCCATGGCCTTGCGCGCCTCATCAGCTTCGCTTTCGGCGATCTGGCGCCGGCGCAGCGCCGCATCGCCCAGCGACCAGAGCAGGAGCGTGTCGGCCGGTTCGCCATCGCGCCCGGCCCGGCCGATCTCCTGGTAATAAGCCTCAACCGTCTTGGGCAGGCCGGCATGGACCACATAGCGCACATCGGGTTTGTCCACGCCCATGCCAAAGGCGATTGTGGCGCACATCACGCTGGCCTCGCTCTTGACGAAGCGGTCCTGACGCGCGCTGCGCTCGGCGCTTTCAAGGCCGGCATGATAGGCCAGAGCGTCCACGCCGGCCTTTTGCAGGCGGGCGGCCATTTCCTCGCACGCCTTGCGGCTGGTGCAATAGATGATGCCGGCCCGGTCCGGGCGCGCGCGCACGAAATCAAGGATCTGCTGCTGGCCTGACCGGCGCGCCGCAACGGACAGGAACAGGTTGGGCCGGTCGAACCCGGCCACGAATTCATCAGGTGCGCGGGCGAACAGGCGCGCGGCGATATCGCGCCGGGCCGCCGCGTCGGCGGTGGCGGTGAAAGCGGCGATGGGCGGAGAGCCAGCCGCGCGCGCCAGCTCGGCGATGCGCAGATAATCGGGCCGGAAATCATGACCCCACTGGCTCACGCAATGGGCCTCGTCCACCGCGATGAGATTGAGGCCCGCGCGGCCCAGCCGCTCGGCCAGGCCCGGAACCGCCAGCCGTTCGGGCGCCAGATAGAGGAGTTTGAGAACCCCCTCATCCAGCTTGCGCCAGGTAGTCTCGCGCGCCTCGGCGTCATCGGCGCTGGTCAGGCTCGCCGCCTCAACCCCCGCCGCCTGCAGGGCGCTGACCTGGTCGCGCATCAGGGCGATCAGGGGCGAAACCACCAGGGTCAGCCCGTCATTGAGCATGGCCGGCAGCTGAAAGCACAGCGACTTGCCCCGGCCCGTGGGCATGACGGCCAGTACGTCGCGCCTGGCCAGCACCGCCTCCAGGATGTCCGCCTGACCGGGGCGGAAATCGTGAAAGCCGAACACATCGCGCATGGCCGCGCGCGCCTCGGCCAGGCCGGGACGGGGGTGGCTGACAGCAGAATCAGGGCGAGCGGTCATGGCTGCCAGACTAGCGCGATTTTCGCCCCGCGCGCGTCAGCGTCACAGCCCTCACCCTTGCTTTCGGCGCGCGCGCCGTATAGCCGTTCCGGGCTTGTCCGAACAATTGGAGCCGGGCCGTCATGAGCCAGGGGGCGCTTTCCCATATCAAGGTGCTGGATCTGTCGCGCGTGCTGGCAGGGCCGTGGTGCGCGCAGATTCTGGCCGATCTGGGCGCGGATGTGATCAAGGTGGAAAACCCCGAGGGCGGGGATGACACCCGCGGCTGGGGCCCGCCCTTCCTGCGCGAGGCGGACGGCTCGCGCGCCGATGCGGCCTATTATCTGTGCGCCAACCGCAACAAGCGCTCCATCGCGGTCAATCTGCGCGAGGAAAGGGGGCGCGAGATCCTGCGCCAGCTCGCCGCTGACAGCGATGTGGTGATCGAGAACTACAAGACCGGAGGGCTGAAGAAATACGGCCTGGACTATGACAGCGTGAAGGCGCTGCGCGAGGACGTGATCTATTGCTCCATCACCGGCTTTGGCCAGACCGGGCCGCTCAGCGCCCAGCCGGGCTATGATTTCCTGATCCAGGCCATGGGCGGGCTGATGTCCGTGACCGGCGAGGACAAGCCCATGAAGGTGGGCGTGCCCGCGGTGGACCTGTTCACCGGCGTCTATGCCGCCAGCGCGGTCATGGCCGGGTTGATTGCGCGCGATCAGGGCCTGGGCGGCCAGCATATCGATATGGCGCTGTTTGACGTGCAGGCGGCCATGCTGGCCAATCAGGCGGCCAATTATCTGGTTTCGGGCCAGGCGCCGGGACGCGGCGGCAACGCCCATCCCAATATCGTGCCCTATCAGGATTTCCCCACGCTGGACGGGCGCATCGCGGTGGCGGTGGGCAATGACGGCCAGTTCGCCGCCTTTGCGCGCGCCCTGGGGCGAGCGGACTGGGCCGCTGACCCGCGCTTTCAGCGCAATGCCGCCCGGGTGGAAAACCGCGAGGTGCTGATCGCGGAAATCATTGTGGTGATGAGCGCGCGCTCCAGCGCCCACTGGACTGAGGCTTTAAGCGAGGCAGGCGTACCCTGCGGGCCGATCCACGCCATTGATGAAGTGTTCGGCCATCCCCAGGCCCGCGCGCGCGGGCTCTCGTTCGCTCTGCCCATGACCGGATGCGGCGATGCGCCCATGGTGGCCAGCCCCTTGCGGCTTTCGGCCACGCCGCCGGTCTATCGCAGCGCGCCGCCAAGACTGGGCGAGCATACGCGCGAGGTGTTGCAGGAACGCCTCGGTATTGATGAAATCGCCTGTAAAAACTTGGCCCGAGACGGTATTGTCCGCTGATGACCGGTCTTTGTCGCGGAACCAAGGTAGCCTTTGCCCGAAAATTTGAGTATGAGTCCCCTGAGGTGAATGCCGACGGGCATCGCTTCCCCTTTCCGATTTACCTTGTCGGACAGGGGAATGGGGTCCGGCGGCAGCCTTCTTGACGATCACACGAAGGGCGATACGCCCGGAGGGGGATAGGTATGAAAAAAACTCTAATGACAGCCGCGGCCCTTGGTCTGGTTCTCGGCGCACCGTCCCTGGCGGCGGCGCAAGAGGGCTGGTATGTCAGCGGCGGCGTCGGCTATGGCGCGCCTGGCAGCGCCACCGTCTCGGGCGCCCTGGGCGAACCGACTGCGGCCAATGGCGGCCGTATCAGCGGCAAGAGCAATTGGCGCCAGCGCGTCGCGCTCGGCTACCAGTTTGACAGCAATTGGCGCATCGAGGGTGAGTTCGCTCACCGCTATAACGACACCGGCGCCATCGGCAATCACGAGGACAGCCGTTCGAAATTCCATGCCTATTCGGGCATGGTCAACGTGCTGTACGACTTCGACACCGCCTCGCCCTGGCGTCCGTATGTCGGCGCCGGTCTGGGCTGGGTGCAGTCACGCGCCTCGCTGGCGGGCTGGAACACCGGCACGCGTCCGGTCGGCTCGGTCCTGCCTGACCCGCGCTACATCGAAACCCGCGATTCCGACACCGCCCTGGGCTATCAGCTCATTGCAGGCATCGGCTGGGCGCTGACCCAGAATCTGACGCTGGACACCGAGTACCGTTATTTCGGCTACTCCTCGACCAGCTACACGCCGGGTGTGAATGTGGACGCGCTGCGCGGCCACGAGGCCTGGGTGGGCCTGCGGTATCTGTTTGCGGCTCCGCCGCCTCCGCCGCCCCCGCCGCCGCCTCCGC
>NZ_VWOJ01000001.1 GCF_008630495.1 Alkalicaulis satelles | reverse complement strand
GCGGAGGCGGCGGCGGGGGCGGCGGAGGCGGCGGAGCCGCAAACAGATACCGCAGGCCCACCCAGGCCTCGTGGCCGGACAGATTGCCGACATTCACGCCGTCATAGCGGGTCGAGCCATAGCCGAAATAACGGTACTCGGTGTCCAGCGTCAGGCGGTCGCCGATCGGCCAGGCGATGCCGGCGATGCCCTGATAGCCAATGGACAGGTCGTTATCGCGCACCTGGATGTAGCGCGAGTCCGGCAGAACGGAGCCAACCGGACGGGTGCCGGTGGTCCAGCCGCTCAGCGAGCCGCGGGAGTCCACAAAGCCGATGCCGGCGCCGATATAGGGACGCCACTCGCTGGCGAAGTTGAATTCGTACAGCACGTTCAACATCGCCGACCAGGCGTGGAACGAGGTCTCGCTGTCTTCGTAATTGGCGATGGCGCCGCCACGGTTATAGCGCTGGGCCAGTTCGCCCTCGATGCGCCAGTTGTCGGCCAGGTGGTAGCCGGTCGCGACCTTGAAGCGCCAGTTGCTGCCCGGCTTGATGGCGCCGCCCCGCGGGGCGTTGCCCAGATCGCCGGACACGACGGCCGATTGGGGCGCGCCGTAACCAATACCGCCGCTCACATACCAGCCCTCTTGAGCCGCCGCGACAGACGGCGCCCCCAGAACCAGCCCGAGAGCCGCAGCAGAAAGCAGATGCGATTTCATGCTTCGGATCCTCCGTAGGAAAAAACTCATGCACGTTATTGCGCGGATATGTGACAGCTTTAAGCGTGCACGTGCAGCAAAAAGCAAAACCTGGCGGGACTGTGGCCTTCCTGCACCAGTTGTCCGGACGGCTCAGTCATCAACCTTCTGTCTCGATCCTCAGGGTTTCATCCCCGATCTCCATCTCGAAGGTTTCGGTTTGGCTGTCGCGCCAGAGGGCGTAGCCCAGCGCGCCTGCGCCTGCCAGAGCTGCAGCGAGAATGATGTAGACGACGGCCTTGGGCAATTTCATGAGACAGTCTCCCCTCAGGGGCGGCTTCAAGTCAGGCCTGCAGTCTGGCATGAGGCGCGCATGGCGCCAAACCTAGAGCCCGGGGCGCGGCGGGCGGTTGGCCTCCCCCAGCCGGAACAGCCACAAAAAGCCCGCGCACAATACGCCAAGCGCCGCCAGCACGCCCAGCAGGACCCAGCCCGGCACGCCCTCCTTGAACAGGGTCCAGATAAACTGGGCGATGCACAGGGTGGACACGATGAGCAGGGTCGGCCGGCGCGGCAGGTAATTGACGATCACCGCCCCCAGCGGCGCGCCGAGAGCGACCACCGGCGCGGCGGCAAGCCAGTTGTGGAAGACAGCCGGATCAATGGCGTAGAGTGAGGGATGGATCTGGCCCAGCACGGCGTTGGCGCTGATGCCCACCAGTGAGGTGAAGGCCATGAGGAGCACCGATGTGGGGATCGCCACTTTCAGATCGGCCCGGAAATACAGCACCATCACCGTATAGAGGATCATGTCGATCCCCACGCCGGTCAGGGACGCCACCACGCCTCCTGTGAGGCCGATGAACAGGCCGGCAGGCCGGTCCAGGCGCGGGTTCGGGACCCGCGGGCCCTCGGGGCGCACGATATCACCGAGCTTGAGCCAGTGAATCACGCCAAAGCTCGCCCAGGTCACAGCGAAGATGAGCTTGACCAGAAGGTCCGAGGCATAGGGCGCGATGAAAGCCGCGCCCAGCGGCGTGGCGATCAGCGCGCCCAGGAGGGCCGGGCGCAGCAGCGTCCAGTCCAGCGTGCGCCGGGCGGTGAGGATGAATATGCTGGCCGAGACCATGCCTATGGACTGGACAGCCAGCCCGAAATTGCGTCCCAGCGTGGCGGGCATGTCGAACAGCAGAACCAGTACGGGAAACCCCACCGTGCCCCCGCCCATGGGCGTGGAGCCGGCGAAATAGGAGCCTGCCGCCATGGCCGCGGCGATGGGCCAGTGATCAAGCACCACCGGCCAGAGCCCGTTGAGCGAGATGATTGCAAGCCAGACCGTGTAGAACGCGGCCAGCCAGGCGAAGAACGGCCAGAAGCGCCGCGCGCTCGCCATCAGATGCCCCGCCAGCGCCTTCATCCCGCCCCGCCTTCGCGATCAGCCCGGAAGGGATATGAGCGCGCTGCGCGCCGGTTTCATAGTGTGAATATGCAGGACGCTCAGTCCTCCCAGCCCCAGGGCGCCTCCGGCGCGTCCACAGGAACGGCCAGATCAAACTCTGCATGGAAGGCGCGCTCCGTGCCCACCCGGCGCGCGTGATAGACGAAGCGCTCTCCGGGATGGACCTCCATCAGCCAGACATTCTGCCAGCTGGTGGGCAGGCGCGCGGTGGTGACATGGTCGCCGGGGAAGATCTGGCCGAAATCCGATCCGGGCGAGACGGTGACGCCGCCATACTGCGTGGCGTCTTCTTCCGTGCCGTCCTCATGGCGATGGTCGTGGCGCAGCTCGATGGCGCCGTCCTCATGGCGGGTCAGCACCCAGGTGCGCGACAGGTCATCTCCCACCACGAATGGGATGCGGATGCGGTCCGGCTCGCAGGCGCGCACATGCATGATGAGGCGCTGGCCCGACAGGCTGTCATCACCGTCCGGCGCGCGGTGCAGCTGGCCTTCGAACGCCTGTCCGCACAGGGCTTCCAGCCGCTCCCACCAGGCGCTGGAGGGATCGTCGGATGTGGCGGGCGCGGACTGGATCAGGGCGGCGGCGATGAGGGCGGCGGGGATCATGGCGGGCTCCATATCAAGGTGTGATGCGCGAGAGCCTGCCCTTTCCAGCCCGAGTGATCAAACCGGAGGGAGAAGAAAAGGGTTTTCTCCGCGCGCGGGCGCACTAACCTCATCGGCGTTGACCGGTCCGCAAAAGAGGCCGGAATGCATGGGGAGGAGTTATCCGTGACGGTTGACGCCAAAGAACCGGCGGGCGCACCTGCGCCGCTGGCCAAACCCGCCCGCGCCTACGCGCTGGGCGTGCTTCTGGTCATCTATATCTTCAATTTCCTGGACCGCCAGATCGTCAATATCCTGGCTGAACCCATCAAGCTGGAGCTGGGGCTGGCCGACTGGCAGATCGGGGTGATGACGGGGCTGGCCTTTGCGGTGTTCTACACCGTGCTGGGCATTCCCATCGCGCGCTATGCCGAGCGGGCCGACCGGGTGAAGATCATCTCCGTGGCCGTGGCGGTGTGGAGCGCTTTCACCATTCTGTGCGGGATGGCGGGCAATTTCGTCCAGCTTCTGGCGGCCCGGATCGGGGTGGGCGTGGGCGAGGCGGGCTGTACGCCGCCGGCCCACTCACTGATCTCGGACTACACCCCGAAGGAAAAGCGCGCCTCGGCGCTAGCGCTCTATTCAATGGGCATTCCGCTGGGCTCGCTGGCGGGCATGGTGCTGGGCGGCCTCATCGCCGACGCCTATGGCTGGCGCATGGCGTTCTTTGTGGCGGGCGCGCCGGGCATCCTCCTGGCGCTGATCGCCTGGTTCACCCTCCCTGAACCCCGGCGCAAGGGGCTGAAGAAAATCACTCCGGCGCCGGCGGCCAGCCGCCCGAACATTCTCAACGCCATGGCCGAGATGAAGGACAAGACCTCATTCTGGTGGATATCGGTGGGCGCGGCCTTGTCGGCCATGATCGGATACGGCCATATCGCCTTCTACGGCTCGTTCTATCTGAGAAATCATGGCGAGGGCCTGCTGGCGCTCGCCACACAGCTCAATGACGCCACCGGGCTGGGCTTCGGGCCGATCGGATTCATCGGCACGGCGCTCGGTCTGTTGTTCGGGATTTGCGGCGCTGCGGGCACCTATGTGGGCGGGATACTGGCGGACCGCTCGGCGCGGGTGAACCCGGCGGGCTACGCCATCGTGCCGGCCATCGCCACGGCCCTGACCGTGCCGCCCTTCGTGGCGGCGATGCTGGTGGGGGATGCAGGCCTGTCGCTCCTGGTCCTCGCCGTGCCGATCTTCTTCGGCGCGGTCTGGTACGGGCCGGTCTTCGCCAGCGCCCAGAGCCTGGTGGAGCCGCACACCCGCGCCACGGCGGCGGCGGTGCTCTTGTTCATCATCAATCTGGTGGGGCTGGGCCTGGGTCCGCTCAGCGTCGGGCTGGTCAGCGACGCGCTGGCGGTCACCATGGGCGCCGCCGAGGGCCTGCGCTGGTCGATGGTGATCTTCGGCCTCGTCGCGCTGCTCTCGGCGGGCGCGTTCTTCATGGCCGCGCGCACGCTGAAAGACGAGATCGTGAGCTAGGCGAAAGCGCGGGCGGCGCCGTCATGCGCCGCCCGCCGCCGATAGTTCAGTCCCACTGCAGGGGCGGATGAATCATCCGGTTCAGCTCCACGATATGCCCGTCAGGATCGCGCAGCATGGAGACCATGACCTGAAAGGTCATGCCGTCGCCGGGATATTCGCGATAGGACGGCTCGCTCATTACCCGCACGCCCGGCACGGCGGCGGCGGCGGGAAACACCGTGTCGAGCTCCTGGGTGTTGAACAACAGCACAATCTCGCCCGTGGCGAAGCCGGTTTCGGGCACGTTGGGCGGCGGCGCCTCACCGGCATCGGCCAGCTGCCACAGGCCCAGCATGCCGATGCGCTCGTCATTGGCTTTCAGCAGCACAAGGCGCGACTGGCTGGAGCCGTCCCGGCTGGTGATCATCTGGTCATAGCTGACCGTCATCCCCAGCGCGTCGCGATAGAGCGCCAGCGAGGCCTCCAGGTCGCGCACCAGCAGCGTGGTGCGGCGCAAATCCAGCGGATTGCGCTCGTTGGCGGCGGACGGCGCGGGCGGCTCCGATGCGCCCGCCGGCGGGGGCGCTTCATTGCAGGCGCCCAGCGACAGCGCGAGGCAGGCTGCGGTCAGGACAGACAGGGTTCTCATCATCTCACTCCGCATCAGTCATGCGGCGGAACACATAGCCGCCGCCGGTGGGGCCCCAGGCGCGCTCGCCGCCGGCCGTCAGGCCCAGATCCCAGTTGGCGAAGCCGTCCGGGGTGTGGATGGATTGCGAGCGTGTGCGCACCGCGCCGCGCAGATTGCTGGGGCAGTTGGGGAAGTCAGCGATCCACCAGCCCGCGGCGATCCGGTTCACCTCGCCCGAACAGTTCGGCGCGCCCAGCTGGTCCGCTTCGATGCGCTCGGGCGCATGGACCGCGCCCACCACCGAGGCCGGGTCGGTCATGGAGTAGATGGTGCGGATCACGGTGTGGTCATCAATGGCCACAAGCTGGACCAGGCGCTGGAAATAGGGGCGCTGGCGCACCGAATAGTCAGCGTCACCGGGATTGTCGCCCAGCCAGGCATTTTCCTGATAGAGCCAGACCCCGTCCTCGCGCTCGGGCCAGACGCGCACCAGGCGCGATTCCACATAGCCCCAGCCTTCGGTCAGCGATTGCTCGGCTGTGGTGAACTCCCCGATCAGAATGCCGGCCAGCTCCTCGGCGGGACTGGCGAGCGCCGCAGATGAAAGGCCCAGAGCCGCCAGGGCGGCGGTGCAGGCGGCGGCAAGGCGGGTGATCATGGCGGTCTCTCCGGTCAGGCCTGGGGCGCGGGCACAGCCGCGGCGAAGGCTTTGGCGATATCCTCGCGCGTGGCGATCCACACGCCGGTCTTTTGCGTCACATACTGCAGGAAGTCCCGGAACGCGCCGATGCGTCCGGGCCGTCCGATAATGCGCAGATGCAGGCCCAGGCTCATCATGCGCGCGCCATCGGCCTCGGCCTCGGCGTGCAGCCAGTCGAACGTGTCGATGGCGTATTGCAGCCAGTCCTTCGCCGTCAGTGACGGGTCCAGCCAGAACTTCATGTCATTGGTGTCGAGCGCATAGGGCAGGACGATGATCGGCTTCCGGCCCCCGCCGGGCAGGTCGACCACATCCCAATAGGGAAAATCGTCCGAATAATCGTCCATGTGATAGAGAT
This sequence comes from Alkalicaulis satelles, assembly GCF_008630495.1. Classification (GTDB taxonomy): domain Bacteria; phylum Pseudomonadota; class Alphaproteobacteria; order Caulobacterales; family Maricaulaceae; genus Oceanicaulis; species Oceanicaulis satelles. The sequence goes on along the minus strand of NZ_VWOJ01000001.1, from coordinate 1,167,428 downwards.
AGCCCGCCTGCGCCAACAGGCCGCGCGTGATGTCGGTGTGCAGATAGCGCGACAGCCAGCCCGCCGGGCGCCGGCCGCACGTGGCCTCGATGGAGGCGCCAGCCTTCTCGATGAAGGCGCGCTCTTTGGCTTCGTCCATGAAGGCCTGGAACTGCCAGCGCCAGCCATGGCTGCACGGCTCGTCGCCGCGCGCCATCAGGGCCTTGGCGATCCAGGGCGCGCGCTCCAGCGCCTGGGCGCAGACCGTCCAGGTGGCCGGGACTTTATGGTCGTCCAGCTGCTGCAGCACCCGGCCCGCGCCGCGATTGATGCCGTACTGGTAATTGGTCTCGTTGCCATGCACACGGATCGGGGCTTTCAGCGCCACGCCCAGCTCGTCCACGGGCTCCGGCCCCTTGTCGCCGTCACGAATATTGCGCTCGGCGCCTTCCTCCACATTGACCACGACGGAGAGGGCGAGCCTGGCCCCGTTGGGCCAGGCGAAGCCGGGGGGAGGGTTATGGGTCATCAATGCGGCTCCTCGCCGCCCGAGACATTCATGCTCTCCGCGGTGATGTATTCGGCCTCGTCCGAGCACAGGAAGGCGACCGCCTTGGCGGTGTCTTCGGGCTTGCCGGGGCGTTTGAGAGGGATGCGGTCGGCCATGGCTTTGAGATAGGCCTCCACGCTTTCGGCGCCGACGACTTTGGAGAAATACTCGTTCTGCCAGGCGCCCAGCCCCGTGGTGACGTGGTTGGGGCAGACATTGTTCACGGTGATCTGGTGAGGGCCCAGCTCGATGGCCGCCGAGCGCACCAGGCCCACCAGGCCATGCTTGGAGCTGGTATAGGCCTGGGCGTGGGGGAAGCCGGACTTGGCCGCCTGGCTGGCGATATTGATGATGCGCCCGCCCTTGCCCTGCTCCACCATCACCTCGGCGGCGGCCTTGATGCCGAAGAAGCAGCCCGTCAGATTGACGTTGATCACGGCGCGCCAGTCCTCGGCGGTGACGTCCAGCAGCGGCTTCATGATGTAGCCGATGCCGGCATTATTGACCCAGATATCCAGCGAGCCGTGCACGTCGCGGGCGTGACGGGCCAGCGCCCGCATCTGGTCCAGATCGCGCACATCGCATACCCGGGTGGAGGCCTGGCCGCCGCTCTCACGGATATCGGCTGCGATGGCCTCCATCTCGTCAGTCGCGCCGATATGCTCAGCCGGGGTCGCCGGATCGGCGGGCTTGCCGATATCGGAGATCACCACCGCCGCGCCCTGGGACGCCAGATGCCGGGCGATGGCCTCGCCCAGTCCCTTGCGGCGGCCCGATCCGGTGATGACGGCGGTCTTGCCCGAAAAGCGGCCCATGACGCGCCCCCTCTAGCCCAGCTTGTCGGTGAGGATGAAGGACAGGTCGTCGGCCATGGCCTGGAACTCGCTGGCGATCTTCTGCATCGTCTCGGTCCCGACCTCGCCGCCGAACATCTCCATGTCGTTGACATCGATGATCTCGATATAGGCGTAGGGCGGCTTGGCGTCCGAGCCGAGAAGGCCGGCCGATTTGAACACTTCAAACCTGTCCACCGATTTCAGGCCGTTGACGGTGGGGATGTCTTTCGACTTGGCCCAGGCCTCGTAATCGGCGGCGCTGACGCCGGGTTTGAGATTGAACAGGGCGATGATGCGGGTGGTCATGACGGCTCTCTCCTCCCATCTTCTTCTTGTGCGGCCTTGCGGCAAACCGGCGCATGGGCGCCGTCAGGCGTTGGCTGCAGCCGGGCATAAATGATATATCATTTGAAACCGGCGGGTTTGCCAAGGGATTGTGATAAAGAATTTCAGCCCCGCCGTCGCCAGCAGGAGGATCGCAGCCATGCCCGAGGACCGTTCCGGGAAGATCAAACCGGCCATTCCGGCCTATGACGGACCGCCTGATTACCGCCTGGTGGGCCGCCATGACATGTTCCCCCACACCAGCCATGACGAGGCCGAGCGCTTCAATTTCCTGGCCCAGATGAACCGTCATCTCGCCAGCCGCGTGCTGCCGGGCGTGAAGGCGGCGTTCGAGGACCGCGTCGCTCCGGCCTGGGCGCATGAGAATGGCGCGTTTGAAAACCGCCATCAGGTGCGCAAAGCGCTGCTGGCTGATCCGGCCTTCCAGATGTGGTCGGCCCTGCGCCGGGCCACCATGGAGCAGCGCCAGCAGGCCGGGCGCTGGGTGACGCTGCGCCAGGGCGAGGCGCTCAATGCGCGCGCTGCGCAGCTGACGCAAGGCGATGACCGGCTGGAGCTGGACCCGGGCTTCGAGACCCCGCGTTATCTCGCGGCGGTGGACCATCACTGCATGCCTGGCAGCTATCACACCGAGACCGTGCCCGGTGATGTCACCGGGGCGGCCAATTATGATTGCGGCCTGTTCGCCACCACAGGCGGCGCGCTGGGCCGGTTCAATGATGGCGGCGGCCAGGCGGTGGCGGCCTGGGTGAAAAAGAACCTGCCGGACTTCAAGCCCAAGCGCATTCTCGATCTGGGCTGCGGGCTGGGCCACAATGTGCTGCCGCTGGCGCAGGCTTTCCCGGACGCCGAGGTGATCGGGGTGGATTCCGGCGCGCCCATGCTGCGCTACGGTTTGGCGCGCGCCAAGGCGATGGGCGTGAACAATGTGCGCTTCATCCAGGCCGACGCCGAAGATCTCAGCCGGTTTGAGGACGAGAGCTTTGACTGGGTGCAGACCACCATGTTCCTGCACGAGACCAGCCAGAGCGCCATGGGCCGCATCTTCGCCGAGACCCGCCGGCTCTTAAAGCCCGGCGGCGTCGTGCTGCATGTGGAGCAGCCGCAATATACCGACGACATGCCGTTCTATGAGCAGGCCATTCGCGACTGGGACGCCTTCTATAATAACGAGCCCTTCTGGACGACCATGCACGAGATCGATCTCGATGACCTGATGATCCGGGCGGGCTTCAAGTCGGACGGCGTCATGCATGGCGGCGTGGCCGCGGTGGTGGACGCCGCCCTGTTCCCGTCAGCAGGCGATGACAAGGTCGAGGACTACGGGCGCAAGGCCGCCTGGCATGTCATCGGCGCGAAGAAGGAGGCCGCGTGATGGCGTTTGATCCTCTTGCGCAGGCGGGCGCCAAGGCGCGCGGCAAGCGGCCCTGGTTCCTGGAAGACAAGGATTCAGAGCGCGTCCTGAATATCGTCATGGCGCTGGCCCAGGAAGTGGCGGTGACGCGCCAGCGGCTCGACACGGTGGAGCGCCTGCTCGAAGCGCGCGGCGTGATCAGTCAGGGCGATATCGAAGCCTACGCCCCGTCCAAGGCCGAGGCCGAGGCCCGCGGCGCCTGGACCCAGGAATTCATCGCCCGCATCCTGCGCATCGTGCAGCAGGAAAACGAGGCGGTGACCCGCCCTGACGAGGTCAGCTCGGAAGACGCGGCGCGGGAATTTCAGGAGAATTAGGCGCAGAGCCCCCTCACGCCGCCTTGTCGAGATCGGTGACCATCAGGGCGGCTTCGAAATCGGGCAGCAGGTCGAAGGCTTCCACCGGCGTCATGGCGTTGGCGCGCCGGCCGCGGGTCCAGAAGCGCCAGTAGGACGAGACGTGCTGGAGCCGGCCGATATCCTCGCCCATCTCCACAAACAGCTGGGGCGCGCGGCTCATGAAGGCTTTCAGCGCCGCCGGATCGCCACGCTCCACGAAGCGGGTGAACTCCTCATTATATTCGTTCAGGCGCGATTTCAGCCGCGCCCAGCGCCGGGCTGAGAGCTGGCCGATGGAACGGGTCACGCCCTCGATCTCGGCGCGGTCCGCCGCGCTCAGCCCGGGAATGCGCAGGCCCTTTAAATCCTTGATGAAGGCGGCGAGGTCGGCATAGCACTCGCCCGCGCGCCAACTGTAATAAAGCGTGCCCTTCCAGCCGAACACGCCGTCGCGGTATTCCTGCGCGGTCATGCGCAATGCGTCGCGCAGCACGGCGAGCTGGGGAGAATCCTCGTCCTCGAACAACACCTTGGCCAGGCGCCGGGACTTGTCGAGAGAATCCAGTGAAGCCTTGCCCATGGCCTTGCGCACCAGAAGATCGATCTGGCTGGCCACGAACTCGGTGATCTGGCGCAGCTCGTCATCGGAGATGACGAAATAGCACGGCGCTACTTTGTCCCCGCGGCGGCGGAAATATTCGTGCAGCAGATACGGGTCGAACGAGGGCAGAAGCGCCAGAGAGCGCAGCCGGTCCACATCGCTGGCGAAGGCGCTTTCGCCGACCGAGACCCCCAGGTGCTGGGCCAGCTGGCTTTCAAAGCGCGGGTGCTCGACGAAGATGGAATGCCCGCCCATGGCCAGCTCGGTATCGCTGATCGGTATGATCACCTTGGTGGCCGAGGTGCGCGATCCGCCCAGCTCCTCACGCTCCCAGGCGCGCAGGGTGTGTTTGACGATGAAGGACCGGTTCAGGCGCGCATTGCGGAACATGGGGTGACGCGCCCAGTCGGCCTCCTGGCCGTGGCGCTCGCGGATCGAGACCAGGTCGATCACGCGGCTGGTGGAGCCGCCGCGCTTGAGCAGATTGAGCTTGCCGAAGACGTCTTTCGACATGGGGTGAGCGCCATTACAAACGGATATGATGATACGTAATAACTCCGCCTTATGAGCGCGGGGTTAACCGGGGAGCACAGCCATGGCCGTTAGCGGAGATCTGGGAGCGGGCGAGATCGTGCGCATGCTGGGTCTCAAGCCCCATCCCGAAGGCGGCTGGTATGGCGAGACCTTCCGGTCCCGGGCTGCGCCCGGTGAACGCGCGGCGATGAGCGTGATCTGGTTCCTGCTGGAAGCCGATCAGGTCTCGGCCTGGCATCAGGTGGATGCTGACGAGGCCTGGTTCTGGCACGCAGGCGCGCCGCTGGTGCTGACACTGAGTGATGACGGCGTGAGCGCGCGTTCGGTGCGCTTGGGCCCGGATCTGCGCGCCGGGGAGCGGGCCCAGGCCATCGTGCCGGCCCAGGCCTGGCAGACGGCCGAATCGCTGGGCGCGTGGACGCTGGTGAGCTGCGCGGTGGCGCCGGCGTTTGCGTTTGATGGCTTCCGCATGGCCCCGCCGCACTGGCGGCCCGGCCCGGACGGCGCGCCGGATGGAGGTTGAGCCTCAGTTTGCCGGCAGATTGTCGATCATAGTGCAGCCCTCCTGCGAACCCAGGGCGCAGGCCTTCTCCAACGCGGTGCGCGCGGCCGGGATATTGCGCTCCACTCCGGCTGCGTTGACGTAGAAGAAGGCCAGCATGCTGCAGCTGTCGGCATCGTCGGCCTCGCATCCCGTGCTGGCCAAACCGTGTGCGCGTGTGAAGTCCTGATCTATACCGGCGTAGCGTTGTACAATCAGGACGGCGCCATACACGCAACTCGGCCCATAGCCGCGGTCACAGGCGGCCTCGAACAAATTCAGTGCGCCCAGCGTGCGCACGCCCGGCGCCAGACATGAGTCCGGCAATTGCAGCGTGCCTATCCCCATCTCATGGCAGGACTCGGCGCTGACCGCCGGAGACAGGCGGCACATTTGAGCATCGTCGCTGATGGCGCTGAGCGAACACATGGGATTGGCATGCCTTGCCTCGGCAGGGCTGGCGAAGAGCCAGAGCACTGCAGCCAAGCAAAGAGCTTTCAAGAAATATTCGATTTTCATGGCGTCCCCCGACAGTTTTGAACGTATACTTGAAAACGCTAACCCTCACAGGACGTCCCTGTAAAGGCGGACGCCGATTGCCCGCCGGGCTCTACCCCCCGCCCTGTTCCAGAGCGCGGCGGATATAGGCCGCGCTGGGCCGGCCGCCATAGCCGCGTGCGGTGTCCACAGAAATATCCAGCGTGCGCCCGTCAAAGCTGGCGCGCGGGGTTTCGCCCACGCCGATGCGCACGGTTTCCAGATTGCGCAGAGACCGGCGCGAGGCCTGCTCGGCGGCCAGTGTCACCATGGCCATGGTGTCGATGATATAGGCGTTCTGGTCGGGGGCCGGCGCAGCCAGTTCCGCGCGCACATTCTGGCGAGACAGCCGGGCGAGCCGGTCCGCCATCTCGCGCGCCGCCGTCTGGACCTGGGCGTTGTTGGCCGGTGCGGCCACCAGGGTGTGGGCGCGCCCCATGGGCTCCACCGCCACGCCATCGGGCCGGTCGTCGGGGAAAAAGGTCCAGCCGCCAATGCGCGAGACGCGAAGCACCACCTTCTCGGTATCGTTCACCCAGATATCCCCGCCGCCAGCCGCGCTGGCGCGGTAGAGCGCCACCACTTCCTGGGCGCCGTCAGGCCACAACAGGGCCGGCTCGGCCGAGCGGTCGAAGACAAAACGCCCGCGCCCGTCGGCGCGGTCATACCACACAGACGGCTCGGCCCGCCCGGTCTGTGACGAGACCAGGCGGTCGAACGGGTTGGACTGAGCGGCCCCGTCCGCCATGGTCAGCGCCCAAGCCCCGGCGCCCATGGCGAACAGGAGAATCATTCCCCTGAACATGGCTGTCATGCTGGCCGCCCATAAGGGCGATTTGTGGGCAAGAGACAGGCGCGGATCGGGCGTGTCAGCCCGCCATGTACTGCCCGCCATTAGCTGTCAGGGTCGCGCCGGTGATGAAACCGGCCTCGTCGCTGACCAGGAAAGCCACGCAGCGTGCGATCTCCTCGGCCTCGCCCAGCCGGCCCACCGGAATGGTGGCGATGATCTGCTCGCGCACCGCTTCGGGCACGGCCATCACCATCTCGGTTGCGATATAGCCCGGGCAGACGGCGTTGACGGTGATATTGCGCCGCGCGCCTTCCTGGGCGAGCGCCTTGGTGAAGCCCAGATCCCCGGCCTTGGCGGCGGAATAATTGGCCTGGGCGAACTGGCCCTTCTGGCCGTTGATGGAGGATATGGTCACGATCCGCCCGAAGCCGCGATCACGCATGCCGTTCCAGACGCTGTGGGTCATGTTGAAGACGCCGGTCAGATTGGTGTCGATCACCTCGCGCCATTGCTGCGGGGTCATCTTGTGGAAGGGCGCATCGCGGGTGATGCCGGCGTTATTGATCAGGATGTCCACCGGGCCATGGGCGGCCTCCACCGCAGCAATGCCCTCGCGGCAGGCGTCATAATCGGCCACCGACCATTTATAGGCCTTTATACCGGTCTCCCGGGTGAAGGCCTGCGCAGCGCTGTCATTGCCGGCGTAATTGGCCGCCACGTCATATCCTGCAGCCTTGAGCGCAACCGATATGGCCTTGCCGATACCGCGCGTCCCACCGGTCACAAGCGCCGTTCTCGCCATGAAAATACTCCCTGTCCCTGACTGCGAAGTGTGCTTATGCTGCGCAGCAATCCTTCGCCGCGAGTGCAGCAAAAAGACTGCAGTCGGACGCATGGAAGGCGCTGGCGACAGCGCATCGTTGGATCAGAACGTTAACCGCGAGCCGGCCGGAAAGAAAGCATGTCTCCGGCCTGCGCGCCGCCTTTTTCGGGCGGACAGGGAGGAGACCGACGTGACTCAATCTGACCACACAGACATCGTGACCATCAAGAAGTACGCAAACCGGCGTCTCTACGACACCTCGGCCAGCCGCTATGTGACGCTTGATCACCTGCGTGACCTGGTCAAACAGGGACGCGAGTTCAAGGTGGTGGACGCCAAGAGCGGGGAAGATCTCACCCGCGGGGTTCTGGCCCAGATCATCTTCGAGGAGGAATCCAAGGGCGAGACCCTGCTGCCAGTGGAGTTCCTGCGTCAGCTGATCTCATTCTACGGCGATTCCATGCAGACCATGGTGCCGGGCTATCTGCGCCTGAGCATGGATAATTTCGCCCGCCAGCAGTCCGAGATGCGCGACAAGATGGCCAGCGCCATAGGCTCGCCGGCAGCCTCCATGGCGCTCATCGAGGAGCAGACCCGGCGCAATATGGCCATGTTCGAACAGGCGATGAAGATGTTCACGCCCGGCATGACCGGCGCCGCGCCTGAACGCGATGATGCGCCCTCGGGCCTGTCACGCGCCGATGTGGAGGCCCTGCGCGCCGAGCTGGACGCCATGCGCAAGCGCCTCGACCGGCTCAGCGGGGAGGGGTGAACCGTCCCGTTTTGGCGCGCCGGTTTTGGCGGGCTGGCCGTTAACGGGTCATAAACCCGGGTTAACGGAGCGTTAAAACTGGCCCGGGACTTGCGGGGCAGGGGCCATGAGCGGTCTCGTTCCCATCCCTGCGCGCCCTTCGGGCGCTTCTGTCCCGGCCCGCCGGACGGCGCGCGTCGAGCCTGCTTGTCCCGTACGCGATGTGGGGGAGGAGCCGCGCCGTGCGGCCCCGCCCCCTCGCGCCAATCACCGCCCGTGCGAGCCGCTGAGCGCGTCTGGCGCCATCAGCCTGCAGTCCGCCCCGGTCCGCCGGGGCCTGCGTGCTGATGCATGCGAACGCAATCGCTACCGCGCGGCCTATGGGGCGGCCATGAGCCTGGCGTCGGCCCCCCGCCCGAGCGTGGAGCGCGCCGCATGAGCGCGCGCGCTGACAGCCTGCGCCGCATGACGCCCGCCGATGGCGCCTGGCTGCTGGCGCTGCTGTTTGTGATGGTCTGAGCACGTCAAAACGCAAAACGGCCCCGGACGCTGGTCCGGAGCCGCTGTCTGCGTGCGCCGTTGAGGCGGGCGTCTTGCGGTCAGACCCGCATGTCGCGCCGGGCTGCAATGGCGGTGATCGTGAACCCGCCCAGCACATTGACCAGGCTCATCATGGTGAGCAGGAAGAATGTGGTGGTGGCGAACAAGGGCACCATCAGGAACAGCACCATGGAGATCAGGAAGGTCAGCATCGACAGGCCGTGATTGATCAGCGAGCTGGTGCCCGATCCGGCCGACTTGATCATCTCCATGAACAGCATGACCAGCGCGAAGATCAGGATCAGATCGCCGGTCGTCAGGTTCCAGGAGCCCGAAGGCAGGTCCATGGAGAAAAGCTTGGAGTTGAGCACGCCGACATAGCATGGCGCCGCGTCAGCCGGCGCGTTGGCCATGCCCTCGCACTGTCCCGCCTGGAACTTGTCCAGCGTGCCCACGAAACTGTCCACGCCATTGCTGGATGTGAACGCCACGCCCATCGCCACGAGGGCGTAAATGATTACTGCCAGCAGCAGCTTCGGAAATATTGTGAAAAGAGACAATCTGTCACCCCCTCCGCCTTGGCCCCGCCCGCTGGCGACGCCCTTGGCCAGTCCTGCGCCCATGGTGTCTGCCATGACCTGCTCCTCAAGATAGGCCCGGATCGCCCGGCCGCCCCCTCGACTGCCGCGCTCAGGCCTCGTCCCAACCCCCGGACTGCCGCGCCCGGCTGTTGAGCCACATCATCCCTACCATATCACTCAACGAGGCGAAAAGGCGGCCAAGATTGGTATATTTGGATTTTCCCGCCGCGCGCGGCCTGTGGCCCACGTCCAGGAACTCCATGGCGAAGCCCTCGCGCTTCATCAGGGCGGGCAGGAAACGGTGCTGGTGATCGAAAAACGGCAGCAGCAGATAGGCGTCCCGGCGGAAGGCTTTCAGGCCGCAGCCGGTGTCATCGGCCTCGTCATTGAGGAGCCGCTTGCGGACGCCATTGCCGATGCGCGAGGCCAGTTTTTTCCAGCCGCTGTCCTGGCGTTTGGCGCGGCGTCCGCCTACCAGGGCCAGCGCAGCGGGCGCATCGGCCCGGGTGAGCGCATCCACCAGGGTGGGAATATCGGCGGGCGGGTTCTGGCCGTCTCCGTCCAGCGTGCACACCACTGGCGCGCGCGCGGCCAGCACGCCGGTGCGCACGGCGCGCGACTGTCCGGCATTGCGCCGGTGGGTGAGGATGCGCAGCTCGGGGATCTCCGCCTTGAGCGCGGTCAGCTCCTCCAGCGTGGCGTCCGTGCTGGCGTCATTGACGCAAATGATTTCAAAGCGGCGGCCATTGAGCGCGTCGTGAATCTCGCGCACCAGCGCGCCAGCATTGCCCGCCTCATTATGCATGGGCGCAATGACGCTGAGATCGGGCGTGAGGTCGGCGGAATTGGCGGTCATCAGCTTTTCCGGTGCGCGCAGGGCGCGGCTTGCGGTTTCAGGCGGGCCGTTACATACCGGGTTCCGGGCCGCGGCGCCCGAGGAAATTGCCGTTGCCGTTCCGGAATGACGCCATGATGCCGCTGATTGAAGAGCTTTCAAAGGGCTGGCGCGCCTGGGCCGCAGCCGGCTTGCTGGCCGCGCTGGCGGGCCTTGCGGGTGTTTTCACCCTGCCGGTGCTGGACCGCGACGAGGCCCGCTACGCCCAGGCCACCGCCCAGATGCTGCAGACGGGCGATTTTGTGCGCATCACCTTTCTCGACGAAGACCGCAACAAGAAACCGGTGGGCATTCACTGGATGCAGAGCGCGGCCGTTGCGCTGACGACTGGCGAGGCGGCGCGCGAGATCTGGGCCTATCGCCTGCCTTCGCTCTTGGGCGCGGTCCTGGCCGCCATCGCGGCGGCGCTGATGGCCGGGCGCCTCCTGGGCGCGCGCGCCGGACTGTATGCCGGATCGCTGTTTGGCGTCACGGTGCTGCTGGGAACCGAGGCGGGCATCGCCAAGACCGACGCCATGCTGGCGGGCGCCACCGCGTTTGCGCTCTACGCCCTGACGCGCCTGCGCCAGGCGCCGGGCGACGCCCTGGCTGAGCGGCGTCGCTGGGCGGTGATCGTGTGGGCCTTCACAGGGCTTGGCATTCTGATCAAAGGACCGGTGACGCCCATGGCGGTGGGCCTGGGCGCGCTGGCGCTGACGCTGTGGGAGGCGCGCGCCGGACGCAGCGACGGGGGATACTGGCCGGCCCTGAAGCGCTGCGCCCTCTGGCTGCGCCCTCTGGCGGTCTGGCCGGGGCCGGTGCTGGCGGCGCTGATCGTGCTGCCCTGGCTGATCTCTGTCCAGATCGCCACAGACGGCGCCTTCCTGCGCGAGGCGCTGGGCGATGATCTGGGGCCGAAAATGATCAGCGGCGATGAAGGCCATTGGGGGCCGCCGGGCTATCACCTGCTGGCGCTGGCGCTGACCCTGTTTCCCGCCGCCTTCTTCCTGCCCGCCGGTATTGCTGCGGCCATGCGCGCGCTGAAGGCGGGCGGCGAGTCTGCGCTGGCGGCGCGCGCGCTGATCGCCTTCTCTCTTCCGGTCTGGATCGTGTTCGAGCTTCTGCCCACCAAGCTGCCCCATTATGTCCTGGTGGCGTTTCCGGCCATGGCGGGCCTGTGCGCATGGGGCGTTGTCGAATGGGCGCGCACGCGCGCGGTTTGGCGCTGGACAGGCGCGGCCTTGAGCCTTCTGGGCGCATCCATCTGGGCGGCGGCGCTGGGCTATGTGACCGTCACCCATGAAGGATCGGTTGTGCTGCTCGCCGGCGGGCTTGCGGCGATCTTCGCCCTTCTGGCGCTCAAGCTGATTGCGGGCCTGCGCGGTTCGGGCGCGGCGGCGCTGATGGCGGCTCTGGCGCTGGGACTGGTCTGGCACAGCGCGGGGCGCGGCGTGATCCTGCCCTCCACCAATCTCTCGCCGGCCTATTTCGCCGCCCAGCTCGCCAAAACGGCCGATCTGCGCCCCGCAGGCGCGCCGGTGATCTCCACCTATACCGAGCCCTCGCTGGTGTTCAGCCTGGGCGGCGAGGTGCGCCTGACCGATATCGGCCCGCTCACCGAAGACTGGCTGGCGCCGCAGGGCGATGCGGGCCAGACCCTGTCGCCGGCCTTCCTGACGCAAGGTCCGGCCCTCGTGGTGATCGATCACAGCCGCCTGCCCCGCGAGGGCGAGGCGCTGGACGCGGCCCTCACCCTGATCGCGCTATTGGAAGCCGCCGCCTGCCGAACGGGCGAGGTGTCGGGGTATAATTATTCTCGCGGCCGCGATGTGCGCCTGACGCTGCATCGCACCGGCCCGTGTGAATGAGGTGACGTTCATGACCCAGACCGGCCAGGCCAGCGCACCAGAAAGAGTCGAGATCGTCGAGGTCGGCCCGCGCGACGGGCTGCAAAACGATCCCACACTGATCGATACCGGGGTGAAGCTGGAATTCATCCACCGCCTGATCGAGGCTGGGGTGAAGCGCATGGAGGCGGCGAGCTTCGTCAATCCCAAGCTGGTTCCGGCCATGGCCGATGGCGATGCGGTGATGGCGGGCGTGCCCCGGGACCGGGGCGTCACCTATATCGGCCTGGCGCTCAATGAACGCGGCCTGCGCCGGGCGATTGATGCGGGCTGTGACGAGATCAATTTCGTGATGGTCGCCTCCGAAGGCTTCGGCCGGGCCAATCAGAACGCCACGCCGGAAGACACCGCAGACCTGCTGGACCGGGTGGCGATCCTCGCCCATGACGCGCGCGTGCCACTGTCAGCCACCATCTCGGTGGCGTTTGGCGATCCGTTTGACGGCGAGGTGGATGTAAACCGGGTCGCTGAGCTGGCGCGCCGGGCTGCGGCGGCGGGAGTGAGCGAGATCGCGCTGGGCGACACGATCGGGGCGGCGAGCCCCTGGGATGTGCGCCGGGCCGTAGAGGCGGTGCGCGCTGCGGCGCCGGATCCGCGTCTGCGCCTGCATTTCCACAACACGCGCAATACCGCGCTGGCCAATATCTACGCCGCTCTGGAGGCGGGGGTGACGATCATCGACGCCTCGGCGGGCGGGATTGGCGGCTGCCCCTTTGCGCCGCGCGCCACGGGCAATGTGGCTACGGAAGACGTGGTCTACATGCTCTCGCGTGGCGGGGTGGAGACCGGGATTGATCTGGACAGGATGATCGAGACGGCGCGCTGGCTGGAGACTGTGGCGCTGCGCCACCCGGTGGCGTCCATGCTGTCAAAGGCCGGCGGTTTTCCGCCGCGCGCGTCCTAGAGGCAAGCTCAGCGCCCGTTGCGCCGGCGTTTCATGAGCCGTTTGAGCGCTGCCAGCCGGCGCAATCGGCCGCACACATGCTGGCGCAGGCGCACCATCACCGCGCGCGCCATCAGGGCGAGCCACATGAAGGGCCCCAGAACCACCGCCAGCACCTGGCCCGGCGCGCCTGAATGGGTCTGGAAATAGCGTATCAGGCCGCGCGCCTTCCAGCTTTCCACCAGGAACAGGCTGGCCTTCGAGGTGGAGCCGTAATGCAGGACCGAGACGCGGGGCTCGAACATCACCTGACCGCCCGCATCGCGCGCGCGCCGGCAGATATCGATATCCTCCACATGGAGGAAATATCCTTCGTCAAACCCGCCCAGCTGCTCGAACCCGGCGCGGGTGAACATCATGGCGGCCCCGGACACCACAGGAGACGGCTCGGCGGTTTCGGGCAGGGGCTCATGTTCGCGGTGCACATCGCGCACGAAGGGCACAAAGCGCGACAGGCCGAGATAGCCGGCAAAGGCTGAGCCCAAAGTCAACTCGCCCCGGCGTCCGCCGCGCTGCTCCACGCCGGACGGATCGGTCAGGCGCGCGCCGACAATGGCCGGCTCGGTGAGGCCATCGAGCGTCTTCATCATGCGCGCGGCGGCGTCCGGCGGCAGGATGGCGTCAGGATTGAGGAACAGGAACACATCGCCCGATGCGTGCTCCACACCCAGATTGCAGCCCCGGGCAAAGCCCAGATTGCCGCCTGAATGGATCAGGCGCAGTTTCGGATTGGCGCGCGCCAGGGCTTCCAGACGCAGCACGGTCTTGCGCGGATTATCGTGATTGACCAGCACCAGCTCGGCGGTCTCGCGCGCTGAGAGCGCAGCCTCAATGGCGGCGAACAGGGCCGGTCCGGTGCGGTAGCTGACCATGATTACCGACAATTGCCGGGTCAGGGCGTGCAACTCGCCGGGTTTATGCGCAGCGCCCTCAGGCGCGCCGTCAGCTTCGGGCATGCCCGCGGGTCGGGCTGGAAGCGATGGGTCTGGTCTGCTTAGCACGCCTGTTCATTCCCCCTCAGCGGCGCCGCGAAACGCCCAGATGCGCCACCAGGGCGCGTCTGCCTTGTCCCCCGGCGCCGGATCGACGCCCCAGGTGCCGCCTGGACGGCACCGCATGATCCGGCCCGACGCCAGCCAGAATCCCCGCCAAAGCCCCTGAGCCCTTATGGCGTCGGCGGCGTAGGCCGAACAGCTCGGTTCATGGCGGCACCTTGCACCGAGCATGTAAAACACCGGTGACAGTATGAGCTTGTACGCGCCAATCATCAATAATCCGGCATGTGATGGCCAACGCGACACATCACGCCATCCCCTTCTGGATGCATGACATATCGCTTCAGGCGAACTGGTTGGTCCATCAGAAATGGCAGTCCGGTGATGCTTGTCTGGCTCATGATGCGCGCACACAGCCCGCCTCCATAGCGTCCACGCCTGCATCGAACGCCAGCAGGATCGAGCCGTGGCGCTGGCGGTAGGCGCGCGCGCCTTCCACAGCGCTGAGCGCGGCGAACCGGCCCTGAGGCGGGTTCGCGCCCTCCTGCAGCATGGCTTTCAGCCCGTCGCGGGCGGCGCGCACATCGTCCAGCGTGGCGCCAATGGCGTTGCGGGCGAAGACCGAGGCGCTGGCCTGACCCAGCGCACAGGCGCGCACCTCCAGGCCCAGCGCGCTGATCGCGCCGTTCTCAAGGCAGATATCGAGATCCAGCTCAGACCCGCAAATGCGCGATACTTTACGCACGCTGGCGTGCGGGGCGGTCAGGCGCCCGATATGGGGAATGTCGGCGGCCAGAGCGATCAGGTCGGGACTATAGGGGTCTGAGGTCATGCGCGCATGCGCCAGACCGCGCCCTCCGGCCCGTCATCCACCATCACGCCCAGCGCATCGAGCTCGCCCCTCAACGCATCGGCGCGGGCGAAATCCTTCTGCGCGCGGGCGCTGACGCGCTCGTCAATCAGCGCATCAATGCGCGCGCGCTGGTCCGCGTTCAAGCCGTCAATCCCGAACCAGGCGTCCGGATCGGCTTGCAACAGGCCCAACAGCGCGCCAGAGGCCAGGAGCTCGGCCTTGGCCTCAGCCCGTTCGGCCTCCGTCTCCGCCTTGTTGGCGCGCCCGGCGATCTCGAACAGGGCGGCGAGCGCCCTGGGCGTATTGAGATCATCGCTCAACGCCTCGATCACGCCGGCCGGGGCGGGCGCGTCAGCAGGTTCCAGGCTCTTCATGCGGCGCAGCACGCCATACAGCCGGTCCAGCGATTTGCGGCTCTGCTCGATCAGCTTGTCATTCCAGTCCAGCGGGGCGCGGTAATGGCCCGAGAGCAAGCCATAGCGGATCACCTCGCCCTTCACCCCACGCGCCAATAGCTCGCTTGGCCGGATGATATTGCCCAGCGATTTGGACATCTTCTCGGAGTCCATCGAGACAAAGCCGTTATGCACCCAGTAGCGCGCCAGCGGGGCGTCGTGATGGAGGCATTTCGATTGCGCCACCTCGTTCTCGTGATGGGGGAAGACCAGGTCCATGCCCCCGCCATGAATGTCGATGGACGGCCCCAGCGCAGCGTTGATCATGGCCACGCACTCGGTATGCCAGCCCGGACGGCCCGGCCCGAACGGGCTCTCCCATACCGGCTCGCCATCCTTGGAGGGCTTCCACAGCACGAAATCAGCCGGGTTCTTCTTGTAGGGGGCCACTTCCACACGCGCGCCGGCGATCATGTCGTCCTGGCTGCGCCGGGAGAGCGCGCCATATTCATCGCACTTCTCCACCGAGAACAGCACATGGCCTTCCGCTGCGTAGGCATGACCGGCCTTTATCAGCGCATCAATGGTCTCGATGATCTCGGCCATGTGCCCGGTGGCGGTGGGCTCCAGCGTGGGGCGCATGATGCCCAACGCGTCGCTGTCGGCGTGATAGATGGCGGTGTATTTCTCCGTGATGACAGAAATATCCACCCCGGCCTCGGCGGCGGCGGCGTTTATCTTGTCGTCCACATCGGTGAAATTGCGGGCATAAATCACGTGCTGCGGCCCGTAGACATGGCGCAACAGCCGGAACAGCACGTCAAACACCACCGCCGGACGGAAATTGCCGATATGGGCCGGGCCGTACACGGTGGGGCCGCACACATACATGGTCACGCGCTTCGGGTCAGCGGGAGTGAAGCCGCGTTTTTCGCGCGCCGCAGTGTCGTGAAGGCGAATGACGGTCATGGGCGTGCCTGGGTCCTGAGACTTGATGCCGCGCGGGCGCTTGGCTGGCGCAGCGCTCTAAAGGGGTCTACACTGCAAGCGGTGTATAAAAAAGAGGGCGCGCCGCATTGGATTCTTCCGGCGGGCGCCTAACTTACCGCCGGGCGTGCAGGTATGACCTGCGCGTTCCGGAGATACGCCGCCGACCCGGCGCAAGCCCCGCGGCCCGATCGCGCCGCTTTCGCTGGATCCGGAAACCGGTACTTCGGGCAGGCTCCGGCCTGTCCGCCCGTCAACGAAAGGATCCGCGTTCCATGGACGCCATGACTGACAAGACCACGCTGGCCGCTGCGCCGGCCGACACCCCCCGTCCGACGCGCGAACAGGCCGAAGAGGCCGTGCGCACCCTGATCCGCTGGGCCGGTGATGATCCGCGCCGCGAAGGCCTGATCGAAACCCCCAAGCGGGTGGTGAAAGCCTATGAGGAATGGTTCCGCGGCTATCACGAAGACCCCGTGCAAATCCTCGGCAAGCGCTTCGAGGATGTGCAGGGCTATGACGACATGGTCATGCTGACCCATATCGACGTGGAATCGCATTGCGAGCACCACATCGCGCCGATCCTTGGCACGGCCTGCGTGGCCTATCTGCCGGACCGCGCCGTGGTGGGCATCTCCAAGATCGCCAAGGTGGTCGAGGCCTTCTCCAAGCGCCTTCAGACCCAGGAGACCATGACCGCCCAGATCGCTGACGCCATCAATGACGCGATGGCCCCGCGCGGCGTGGCGGTGTTCGTGGACGCCAAGCACCAGTGCATGACCACGCGCGGGGTGCACCACCCGCACGTATCGACGATCACCACCACTTTCACCGGCGAGTTCAAGGCCAATGCCGAGCTGCGCGAGCGCTTCATGCGCCTGTGCGAGCAGCCCAGGCGGTAAGCCTCGATCTTCAGTGTTGAATGAAAAAGCCCCGGCGCAGCGCGCCGGGGCTTGTCATATCCGCTTTGATGATCCGGCCTATTCGGGCGCGCTCATGGGGGTGAGGGCGCGGGCGTCGCGGGCCTGCTGGATGCGGCGCGCTTCGGGCAGGGCGATCAGCCCGCGGTCGGCCAGATAGCCGAACGGCCCCCAGGCCTCGTCATCGGTCAGCTCGATGATGAAATCGCGCAGGCCCGGCGCCACCCCGTCATGCTGGTTCTTCACATAGACGAACATGGAACGCGAGACCGGATAATCGCCTTCGGAAATGGTCTCATAGGTGGGCTCGACCCCGTCAATGGACGCGCCCTGCACCCGGTCGGCGTTCTGTTCGAGATAGGAATAGCCGAACACGCCGAACATGCCCGGCGTGTTGTGGACGGTGCGCACGATCACATTGTCGTCCTCGCCGCCATCAATCCACGGCCCGTCCTCGCGCAGCCGGCTGGCCAGGGCATTGAAGCGCACCCGGTCGCTAGCGCGCAGCTCGGCCATGCAGGATATGGCGCGGGCTCCGCCCTGAATGCCCAGTTCCACCAGCGCGTCGCGCGTGCCCGAGGTGGGCGGCGGGCCGAACACCTCGATACGCTCGGCGGGCAGGTCTGAATTCACCTCCGACCAGCGCCGGAACGGATTGGCGATGAAGGTCGCGCAATCATAATCGGCGGCGTCGGAGAAGCTGAAGCCCTCGCGCAAGCCCCCCGCAGCGGTCAGCAAGGGCTCGCCGTCCGTGTTGAGCGGCGCGGGAATTTCGGCGGCCAGCGCCAGATACAGGTCGCGCAGACGGAACTCCACCGGCTCGGCCTCGATGGAGTTGGCGAATACGATGCCGTCATAGCCGATGCGGATTTCGGTGATGGAGGTCACGCCATTATCGCGGCAAAGCTGGTACTCGCTGGCCAGCATGCGGCGCGAGGCGCCGGTCATGTCGGGGAAGTCCAGCCCGACCCCGGCGCAGAACAGATTCATGCCCCCGCCCGTGCCGACCGATTCCACGACGGGTGTGGGAAATTCGGTCTTGGCGCCGAAATTCTCCGCCACCGAGGTGGTGAAGGGAAATACGGTAGACGAACCTACAATGCGCAGGCCCTGACGGCCTGAGCCACGGCGTGTGGGGGCAGGGGCGCCCGCCTGGGCCGTGTCTGCGTCCTGTGTGGTTTCATCGGGTTCGTCGCTCAGCGAGATCGCCTCGCGCGGCTCGCCGCAGGCGGCCAGCAAAGCCAGCGCGGCCACGCCCGCCGTCAGATGCACAAAACCGGTCATCTCATCCCTCGCATTCGATTTCAGATCTATCAGATCGTATGGGCCCGTTCCCGGAGCCGGGCCGGCGCGCCACGCCCCGTATGCCCGCCCGCCCCCTTGCCCGCAAGGCGAAGCGGGCCCTGGCGGCGTGAAGTTTTTGCGACGATGGAGGCCTTGCACCCGCCCCGGTGCTTTACGACGGGGGCGGCATGTGAAAGATTTCGCCGGCGCGCAGACCATTTCGTCTTTACAGGCGGGAGCAATGCGCCTATTTCGCGCTTCCCGGCGGAGGTGACGATGCCGGATTGGGTTAACTGCAAGCAGGGGGTCACGTGAGTTGTCACAGTACGATACGCCCCTGGACCTGGTCCGCTCTCGGCCTGTCGAAGGCCCGGTCGCCTGCGCGCGTCCGGACCGGCTGACAGCCGCAGCCTCCTGGTTCCAGACCAATTTTCCCGGCGAGGTTCTCTACGCCGTCAAAGCCAACCCGTCGCACTGGGTGATCGATGCCCTGTATGCGGCCGGCATTCGCTGGTTTGACGTCGCCTCCCTGCCGGAAGTCGAACTCGTTGCTTCGCGCTGCCCGGGCGCGACGATGGCCTTCATGCATCCGGTCAAGAGCCGCCATGCGATCCGCACGGCGTATTTCGACCATGGCGTGAAGATCTTCGTGCTCGATTGCGAGGCGGAGCTGGAAAAGATTCTGGCCGAGACCGGGCATGCGCCCGATCTCACCCTGGTGGTGCGCCTGGCCGTCTCCAATGACGGCGCGACCCTGCCGCTGGCGGGCAAGTTCGGCGCGGGCGAGGACGAGGCGCCGGACCTGATCCGCAAGACCCGCGCCCACGCCGCAGAGCTGGGCGTGAGCTTCCACGTGGGCAGCCAGTGCATGGCACCGAGCGCCTACCGCTCGGCCATGATGGAAGCCTCGCGCCTGATCGCCAAGGCGGGCGTGACGGTGGACATCGTGGATGTGGGCGGGGGCTTCCCGGCCATCTATCCCGGCATGATCCCGCCGCCCATGAGCGAATATGTGGCCGCCATCCGCAGCGCGTTCGAGGACATGATGGTCCTGTCCAACGCCGATCTGTGGTGCGAGCCGGGCCGGGCGCTGATCGCCGAGGCGGTCTCGGTCCTGACTCGCGTGGAGCTGGTCAAGGGCGATGCGGTGTACATGAATGACGGCTCCTACGGGTGCCTGTTCGATATCGTGCACGCCAAATGGCCGTTCCCGATGCGCGTGCACCGCCGTCATGGCGCGCCGTCCGAAGAAACCGCGCTGTACAAGCTGTACGGGCCGACCTGCGATTCCATTGATTCCATGCCGGGGCCCTATTCCCTGCCGTCGGACCTGATGGAAGGCGATGTGCTGGAGTTCGGCATGCTGGGCGCCTATGGTACGGCCATGGCCACCCGGTTTAACGGGTTCGGGGATGTGGAGACCGTCACGGTCGCCGATTTCCCCTGGGCCTCCATGTATGATCCCGCCGATGCGTCCGAGGCCGTTGCGGCCGGTGGCGAGGATGGCGGACGCGTGGTGCCCTTCGCGCGCGGCTTGCGCCGGCGCCGGCACCGTCTGATGAAAAATCGCATGATGAAGAGGCGTTGATGACCGAGACTTCCCAGCGTAAGGCCGAGCTCCTGTCGAGCCCGGTCGAGCATATCGATATCGCCTCATTCGATGGGCGCGTGATCATTGATGCGTGGGAGAAGATGAGCTTCTCCTCGCGCGATGCGGCGCGGGCGGCGCGCATCCTCCAGGCGGCTGTGGCCGACCAGGACTGCTCGGTGATCCTGACGCTCGCCGGATCGACCTCAGCGGGCGGGTGCATGCATGTGTGGCGCGACATGGTGCGCAACAACATGGTGGACGCCATCGTGGCCACCGGCGCCTCCATCGTGGACATGGATTTCTTCGAGGCCCTTGGCTTCAAGCACTATCAGGCCCGCGAGATCCCGGACGACCGCGTGCTGCGCGAGCTCTATATCGACCGCATTTACGACACCTATATCGACGAGGAAGAGCTGCAGACCACCGATCACACGATCGGCGACATCGCGGACAGCCTTGATCCCAAGCCGATTTCCTCTCGGGCCTTCATCAAGGCGATGGGCAAGTGGCTGGCGGACGGCAACGCCAAGAAGGAAGGCTCCCTCATCGAGGAATGCTACACCCACGGCGTGCCGATCTTCGTGCCGGCCTTCGCCGATTGCTCGGCGGGATTCGGCCTGGTGCGCCATCAGGTTGACCGGATGAAGGCGGGCAAGCCCTATCTGGCCATCGACGCGGTGGCCGATTTCCGCGAGCTGACCGACATCAAGATCAAGGCGGGCAAGACCGGCTTGTTCATGGTCGGCGGGGGCGTGCCGAAAAACTTCGCCCAGGACACAGTGGTGTGCGCCGAAATCCTCGGCCACGACGTGCCCATGCACGAATACGCCGTGCAGATCACGGTGGCCGATGTGCGCGACGGCGCTTGCTCGTCCTCGACGCTCAAGGAGGCCTGCTCCTGGGGCAAGGTGGACGTGACGCTTGAGCAGATGGTTTATGCCGAAGCCACCACCGTGGCGCCGGTCATCGTCTCGGACGTGTTCCACCGCGGCGCCTGGAAAACCCGGCCGCGGCGCCGCTTCGGTGACATGTTCCAGGACTAGGGGGTCGCGCTACGCGCCCTGACATTAAACCCCCCGCCCGGCGATCCGGGCGGGGGGTTTAATGTCTCAACGGCAAAGCTCCTTCAGTTCACCTGGGCGTTCTCGTCGATCTCTGCAGGCGCGCGCGGCGCGGCGGGCAGGGGCGGCAGATCGCCGTCCAGGGCCCGGATCAGCGCATTATCGCGCCGGTAGACATCATGGACATAGCGCACCTGGCCGAACCCGTCGGCCACGGCGGTGAAGTAGAGGATGTGCACCGGGATGCGGTGGGTCAGCCGCACCCGACGGGTCTGACGGGCGTCGAAGGCGGCGCGCACTTCGGCCGGGCTCCAGCCCTCGGCGGCCAGCACCCAGATGGCCAGCTCCACCGGCTCGCGCACCCGCACGCACCCGGCTGAATCATCGCGCTGGGTGTTCAGAAAGCGGCTCTGATGGGGCGTGTCGTGGATGTAGACATTATGGATGTTGGGAAACAGGAATTTGACCTGGCCCATGGCGTTGTTGGGACCGGGCTGCTGGATCACCCGGTAACGCCGGTTCGCCCAGTCGGCTGAATGGGCGTCCACGCGCTGGCCGGTATGGAGATCCACCAGGTGATAGCCATTGGCGTAGGCTGACGCCGGATTGGTGCGAAAACGCCGCAGCCAGGGCTCGCCCAGGCTCATGGGCGTGTACCACCAAGGATTAATCTCAACCAGGCGCATCTCTTCGGAGAACACCGGCGTGGAGGTCCAGCGCGCACCGATCTGGGCCTGGTGGACGCGCTCCGCACGCCCATTGGCCCATGCCTCCAGCCGGTAATCGGCGATATTCACGCGGATATGGCGCTCGCCCAGATCGGCAGGCAGCCAGCGCCAGCGCTCCAGATTGGCGCGCAGCTGATCCACCCGGCGGCCATTGCCGGCATTGAGCTCGGTGAGGGTGTCGTCGCCCAGAACGCCGTCGGCGGAGAGATTGTGGCGGGCCTGAAAGCGCATCAGCGCGGTTTCCAGCCGGGCGTCGAACGCCTCGCCGGGCGCGCCGGGCGTATCAATAAGGCCCAGCTGGTGCAGGCGCGCGCGCAGGGCGTCGACGCGCGGACCTTCCTCGCCCCGGCGCAGGCGGGCTCCGCGCGGCACGGTGACGGGCGCGGTGGGCGAAATGGTGCGCCGGATCAGTTCGCGGCGCAGGGCTTCATAATCGGGATGGGCCGGGGCCAGCGCCTCCAGGCTGGCGTAAATGCCTTTGCCTTCGCGCGCCTCGGCGTAATGGGTGAGAAGGTCGATCTCCCGGCGCGGGGCGGTCCAGTCGGCGTCCAGACGGCGCGGATCGACCTGTCCGAAGGCCAGATCAGAGGCCAGCGCAAACCAGGCCTCGCGCGCCATCCGGTCGCGTTCCGGTCCGCGCGGCAGGGCGGTGAGGGCGTCGGCGTCGGCATAGCGCGACGGGTCCAGCCCGTGGGTCCAGGCCTCCGACAAGGCGCCGGCGAGCTCTGCGATCTCGGCGTCCCGCCAGGGTTCGCCCCGGGTCTGGACATGCGCAGCGCCTGCCAGGATGGCGGCGCAGGCCAGCGCCGCCATAAAGGTGTTCACCGCCTTGGTCAGATGCATGCGACTCGTTCCCCCCGACGCCGTTGGGCATGTGTTAACAAACCCTGCGCCCGGGGGGTAGCTTAATCGGGTGGACGGGCCGGTGGCCTTCAGCGCTATTTCCTGTGGACGGGCTGTGGGAAAATGCCGCGGTGCGCACACAAGGGGTGGACGTTAAGCAGACCTTCACCACAATATATTGGTCTTGTGAGCGCGCCATCGTGCGCGACTCGCCAGCTGATGATGAAGGACGCCTGAGACGCCATGACCCTGCACACCGCCGCCAGCGACCGCCCGGGCCTGCTCACGCCGAGCCATTCCTACAAGCCCTTCCGCTATCCGTGGGCCTATGATTTCTGGAAGATCCAGCAGCAGGTCCACTGGCTGCCCGAGGAAGTGCCGCTGGGCGAGGACTGCAAGGATTGGGCGACGCGTCTTGATGATCGCGAGCGCAATCTGCTGACCCAGATTTTCCGCTTCTTCACCCAGTCGGATGTGGAGGTCGGCGCCAATTACATGGAAAACTACATGCCGCTCTTCAAGCCGGTTGAAGTGCGCATGATGCTGGCCTCCTTCTCCAATATGGAGACGGTCCATATCGCGGCCTATGCGCTGCTGCTTGAGACCATCGGCATGCCCGATTCCGAGTTCTCCGCCTTCATGGAGTACCAGGAGATGGCGGCCAAGCACGACTATCTGGGCAAGTTCGGAGTGGAGACCGACAAGGACATCCTCACCTCCATGGCGGTGTTCGGCGGCTTCACCGAAGGCCTGCAGCTGTTCGCCAGCTTCGCCATGCTGATGAACTTCCCGCGCTTCAACAAGATGAAGGGGATGGGCCAGATCGTGTCCTGGTCGGTGCGCGATGAATCGCTGCACTGCGAGGGCATGATGAAGCTGTTCCACACCTTCGCCGCCGAGACCGGCGCCCTCACCCAGTCGGTCAAGGACGATATCGCCGATTGCTGCAAGACGGTGGTGTCGCTGGAGGACAAGTTCATCGAGCTGGCCTTCGAGGCCGGCGAGGTGGAGGGCATGACGCCCGAGGACATCAAACAATACATCCGCTATATCGCCGACTGGCGCATGGGCCAGCTCAAGCTCAAGCCCATCTATGGCGTCAAGGAACACCCGATCCCGTGGCTGAGCGAGATCCTCAACGGGGTCGAGCACGCCAATTTCTTCGAGGCGCGCGCCACCGAATACTCCAAGGGCGCCACCAAGGGCGCCTGGCACGGCGAGGACGGGGTGTGGGGCCTGTTCGACAAGACCCTGAGCGAGCGTGGCGCGGCCAACGAACTGCCTGCGGAATAAGTTCAGGCAGCGCGTATCTCAGGACGCCTGCGCCGTAAGATCACGGCGCAGGCGTCTTGTCCTTGAAGCGGCACAGATCGGCGATGGCGCAGCGCCAGCATTCGGGTTTGCGCGCCTTGCACACATAGCGCCCGTGCAGGATCAGCCAGTGATGGGCGCCTTTCAGATAGGCGGGCGGCGTGATCGCTTCCAGGCGCGCTTCCACCTCGTCAGGCGTCTTGCCCGGTCCCAGCCCGGTACGGTTGGCGACGCGGAAGATATGGGTGTCCACCGCGATGGTGGGCTCGCCGAACGCCTCGTTCATGACCACATTGGCGGTCTTGCGCCCCACACCAGGAAGGCGCATCAGCGCTTCGCGGGTGCGCGGCACCTCGCCGCCAAATTCGTCAACGATCAGGCGTGACAGGGCGATCACGTTTTTGGCCTTGTTGCGGAACAGGCCGATGGTCTTGATGTGCTCGCGCACCGCATCCTCGCCCAGCGCCAGCATGGCCTCAGGGGTGTCGGCGGCGGCGAACAGGCGGCGCGTCGCCTTGTTCACCCCCACATCGGTGGCCTGGGCTGACAGCGCCACGGCGACCACCAGCGTATACGCATTGACGTATTCCAGCTCGGTGCGCGGCTCGGGCCGGATCTCGGCCAGGCGCGCATAGATTTCCTCGGCCTGCTCGCGATTGAGGCCGCGGGGCTTGCGCGGAGCGCGGGTCTTTTTCGCCGGCGTCCTCATCCGTCCAGCTTGGGGATGTTGATCAGGCGCGGATGGCCGGTCTTCTTGTCGCGCACGATGATCACCCTGGACAGATCAACGCCTTCGGTGACCTTGCCCATCTCGCGCAGGCGCGCGAACGCGCTCTCGCGCAGCCTGGCGTCGTCCGCATCGGGCGCCACCGGGATGGAGGCGCGGCGCTTGCCGCCTTCCTGCACCACCAGCTCCACGGTTTCGATGGCCGCGCTGATCATGCTGGCGTCGGCCTTGGGCCAC
Source organism: Alkalicaulis satelles (assembly GCF_008630495.1). GTDB lineage: Bacteria > Pseudomonadota > Alphaproteobacteria > Caulobacterales > Maricaulaceae > Oceanicaulis > Oceanicaulis satelles. The sequence continues at coordinate 1,142,609 of NZ_VWOJ01000001.1, read as the reverse complement.
TCAGCCTTGAACACGCTGGGCTCACCGCCGGCCTTCTCCCACAGCTCCTCGGCCATGAAGGGCGCGAACGGCGCCAGCACGCGGATCACGGTGCGCAGGGTCTCAAGCGTGACCGGCTCGCCTTCGGCGGCGTTGAGATATTTCATCAGCTCGGCGATGGCGGTGTTCAGGCGCAGATTCTCCAGATCCTCGCTGACCGCAATCACCAGCTTGGCCGCCGCCAGGGTCACGGCTTTGGGCTCTTCTGATGCGGGCGCGGCCAGCGCGCCGGTGACATGGCGCCACATGCGGCGCAGGAATTTCAGCGCGGCGGCCACGGCGTCCGTGTCCCACTGGCGCATGGCTTCCACGGGGCCCATGAACATCATGTGCACGCGGAAGGCGTCGGCGCCGAAGCGCTCCACCACATGGTCGGGCGTGACCACATTGCGCAGCGATTTCGACATCTTGGCGCCGACCCGCTCGACCTTGGCGCCGGTGGATATGTGGAGATAAGTCCCGTCCTCGCGGGCCTCCACCTCATCCACGGGCAGCACCACGCCGCGCGAATCCTTGAAGGCGTGGCTGGTCAGAAGGCCCTGATTGATCAGTTTCTGGAACGGCTCCTTGGTGGAGATCAGGCCCAGATCGAACAGCACCTTGTGCCAGAAGCGCGCATAGAGCAGGTGCAAGGTGGCGTGCTCGGCGCCGCCCACATACAGGTCCACCATGCCCCAGGCCCGCTCGATGTCGGGATCGGCGAGAGCCGCGTCATTCTTCGGGTCCTTGAAGCGCAGATAATACCAGCACGAGCCGGCCCATTGCGGCATGGTGGAGGTCTCGCGCCGGCCCTTGAGGCCGGTCTTGGGGTCGGTGACTTCCAGCCAGTCCCCGGCGCGCGCCAGCGGGCTCTCGGCCTGTCCTGTCGGCTTGTAGCTCTCGATATGAGGCAGGGTCAGCGGCAGCTCGCTGACATCCAGCGTGGTGCGCGTGCCGTCCTCCCAGTGGACGATGGGGATGGGCTCGCCCCAATAGCGCTGGCGGGCGAATGTCCAGTCGCGAAGGTTATAGGTGGTCACGCGCTGGCCCAGGCCGCGCCCTTCGAGCATGTCGGCGACCTGTTCGCGCGCCTCGCGCCAGCGCACCCCAGCCTGATAAAGCCCGCTATCATCGGGCGCGGCCAGCATCACCCCGTCCTCGGTCCAGCAGGCCTCGCCCGCCAGCACGTCCGCACGCGCAGGATGATCCGCACCCGGATCAATCACCGGCACGATGTCCAGGCCATAGGATTTCGCAAAGGCGAAGTCGCGCTCGTCATGGGCGGGCACGCCCATCACGGCGCCCGTGCCATAGTCGGGCAGCACATAATCGGCCACGAAGATGGGCACTTTGCGGCCCGTCACCGGATTGACCGCTTCGGCGCCAGTGAGCACGCCGGTCTTTTCCGCGTCTACGGTGCGGTCCAGATCGGATTTGCGCGCGGCGGCCTCCACATAGGAACTCACCGCAGCGCGCATGTCGGGCGTGGTGATCTCATCCACGAGAGGATGTTCGGGCGCCAGGGCCAGGAAGGTCACGCCGCCCAGCGTGTCCACGCGCGTGGTGAAGGTCTCGACCTGCTGGTCATGGCCCTCCACGGCGAAGCGCAGGGAGACGCCCTGGGATCGCCCGATCCAGTTGCGCTGGGAGTCCTTGATGCCCTCGGGCCAGTCCAGCCCGTCGAGATCGGCCAGCAGGCGCTCCGCATACGCCGTAATGCGCATTTTCACCTGACGCAGCGGGATGCGCACGACCTCATAGCCCTGCTCGGACTTGCCGTCGAACACCTCTTCATTGGCCAGGATCGTGCCCAGCTCCGGGCACCAGTTGACCGGCGCGGTGTCGAAATAGACCAGCCGGCGCGCGTCCTGATAGGCCTGCACCGCCAGCTTGCCTTCAGCGGTCACGTCTTCAGGAACGGGCAGCTCCTCGATGGGCCGGGCCCGGTCCGCAGCTTCGTCATACCAGGCGTTATAGAGCCGGGTGAAGATGTACTGGGTCCATTTGTAATAGCCGGGCTCAGACGTCGCGATCTCGCGGTCCCAGTCATAGCCCAGGCCCAGCAGCGCCATCTGGCGCTTGTAGTTGGCGATATTCTCCGCCGTGGACACGGCCGGGTGCACGCCGGTGCGCACCGCGTACTGCTCGGCGGGCAGACCAAAACTGTCCCAGCCCATGGGATGCAGCACGGTAAAGCCCTGCATCTTCTTGTAACGCGCCACGATATCTGTCGCGAGATAGCCTACCGGATGCCCCACATGCAGCCCGGCGCCGGACGGGTAGGGGAACATGTCCAGCACGTAGAAGGTCTTGTCGCCGGGCTTGGGATGCGGCGTGCGGTTGACGCCCAGCCGGTCCCAGGCCTCGCGCCACTTGGCTTCCAGGGCGGAAAAATCATAGACCGCTTCGCTCATCATCGTCCTCACGCGGCGCGCTTGCGCCGTCTTGTCTTTTCGGGTCAGGCGCTGTGGCCGTCCGTCTTGCGCACCGACAGGCGCACCTGTCCGCCGTATACGTCCTGTTCGCTGATATGACCGCCTTCCGCGCTGAGCGAGAGGCTCAGGGCGAGGGTTTCAGCCTGGATGAATTCACCATGGGCGGCGATGGCTTCGGCCACGTCCGGCCCGCCCGACACGCCCAGATGGATGCGGTCGGAGACCTCCAGCCCGGCGTCCTTGCGGGCGGCCTGCACCGCGCGCACCAGATCACGCGCCAGGCCCTCGCGCTCCTGGTCGGCGTCCACGGAGATGTCCAGGATCACCGCGCCGGTGCCCGCGAAGGGCTCGGCGGCGCTGCCCTCGGCGGCGATCATGCGCAAGGTGAATTCGTCGGCAGAGAGGGTTTCGCCCGCGACCTCAGCCGTGCCGTCGGGATGCAGCGTGAAGGCGCCTGTGCGCGCGGCTCCCATCACCTCTTTCATCTTCGCGCCCAGACGTTTGCCGATCTGCGGATTGATCTTCAGCTCCACCGAGCCGTAGGCGTCCAGATCGGTGGACAGGGCCACCTGGCGCACATTGAGCTCCTCGGCGATGAGCCCGGTATAGGGCGCCATGGCCTCGGCGTCGGCATGGACCAGGGTCAGTACTTTCAGCGGCAGGCGCACGCGCAGGCGATGGCGCTCGCGCACCGACAGCGCTGCTGAGCACGCCTCGCGCACCAGGTCCATCGCCCGGGCGAGATCATGGTCGTGAGCAAACTCGTCCGCTGACGGCCACAGCGTGAGATGCACCGAGCGCCCGCCCGTGAGCGATTTCCAGATCTTCTCCGTCACGATGGGAAGGAGCGGCGCCAGGATGCGGCAGACCTGGGTCAGCACGGTATAGAGCGTATCGAAGGCGGCATGGCGCGAGGCCTCGTCCGCCGAGCCCCAGAAGCGTGCGCGCGAGCGGCGGATATACCAGTTGGTCAGCGCATCGAAATACGCCGTCGCCGCCTTGCAGGCGCGCGGAATGTCGAAGGCGTCGAGCGCGCTCTGAACCCCTGCGGCCAGCTCGCCGGTCTTGGTCAGGATATAGCGGTCCAGCGGATCAGACGCCTCGCGGATGATCTGCGGCGCGCGCGTCTCCAGATTGGCGTAGAGCGAGAAGAAGGCGTAGGCGTTCATCAGCGGCGCGATGGCCTCGCGTTGCACCGCGGCGATGTCGCGCGCTTCCTTGGGCACCAGCAGATCGCCGCCACCCAGCACGGGCGAGGAGATCAGGAACCAGCGCATCACGTCCGAACCGGCCTTGTCGAAGAATTCCAGCGGATCGGGATAATTGCGCAGACGCTTGGACAGCTTCTGGCGGTTCTCGTCCAGCACCACACCGTGGCAGATGGCGTTGCGGAAGGGCGGCTGGTCGAACAGCATCGTGCCCAGCACCATCAGCGTGTAGAACCAGCCGCGCGTCTGGGCGACGTATTCCACGATGAAATCGGCCGGGAAATTGGCCTCGAACCAGTCCTTGTTCTCAAACGGGTAGTGCACGCTGGCGAACGGCATGGAGCCGGAATCAAACCAGACATCGAACACATCCTCCACCCGGACCATTTTCGATTTACCCGTGGGATCGTCCGGGTTGGGCCGGGTAAGGGCGTCGATATAGGGGCGGTGCAGATCGGTGACCTTGACGCCGAAAGCGGCCTCCAGCTCGGCGATGGAGCCGTAGACTTCCGTGCGCGGATAATTCGGATCATCGCTGACCCAGACCGGGATCGGCGTGCCCCAGAAGCGCGAGCGCGAGATGTTCCAGTCCTGGGCGCCGGCCAGCCAGTTGCCGAAAATTCCGTCCTTCACGTGGGCGGGCGTCCAGTTGATCTGCTTGTTGAGCTCCACCATGCGCTCGCGGAAGTCCGACACGCGCAGATACCAGCTGTCCACCGCCTTGTAGATCAGCGGTTCGTCCGTGCGCCAGCAATGAGGATAATTATGGTCGTATGTGTCGTGGCGGAAGAGTTTGCCCTCTTCCTTGAGGCGCTGGATGATGGGCTTGTTGGCGTCGAACACCAGCATGCCCTCGTAATCGCTCACCTCGCGGGTATAGCGCCCGGCCTGGTCCACCGGCACCACAACGGCGATGCCGGCGCGGCGGCAGGCATTGAGGTCGTCCTCGCCAAAGCCCGGCGCCATATGCACCACACCTGTGCCGTCCTCGTCAGTGACGAACTCCTCGATCAGTACACGGAAGGCGTTCTCGTGGCCTTCGAAATAATTGAACGGGGGATGATAGGTCAGCCCGGCCAGCTCCGCGCCCTTCACGGTCGCGGTCTGCACGGCGCCTTCAAGTTGTTTCTTGTATTTTTCCAGCGCGTTGGCCGAGAGGATATAGCGCTCGCCCTCCTTCTCCATCACCGCATAGCTGATGTCCGCGCCCGCCGCGGCGGCCAGGTTGGACGGCAGGGTCCAGGGCGTGGTGGTCCAGATCAGCAGCTGGGCGCCGGACAGCGCGCCCTGGCTCTCACGGATGCGCAAGCCCACGGTGACGGCCGGGTCGGTCCGGTTGCGGTATGCATTGTCCAGCCGCGTCTCGAAATTTGACAGCGGGCTTTCCACCGCCCAGGAATAGGGCACGACCCGGTAGTCGCGATAGACCAGACCCTTGTCCCAGAGCTGTTTGAACGCCCACAGGCAGCTTTCCATGAAGCCGGTGTCGAGCGTCTTGTAATCGTTCTCGAAATCGACCCAGCGCGCCTGGCGGGTGACGTATTCCTCCCACTCGCCGGCGTATTTCATCACTTCCGAGCGCGCCGCGTCGTTGAACTTGTCGATGCCCATGTCGAGCACCGCCTTGCGCCCGGAAATGCCCAGCGCCTTCTCGGCGGCGAGTTCGGCGGGCAGGCCATGGGTGTCCCAGCCGAAACGGCGCTCCACCCGGCGGCCCTTCATGGTCTGGTAGCGCGGGATCACGTCCTTGGCGAAGCCGGTCAGCAAATGTCCGTAATGAGGCAGGCCGTTGGCGAAGGGCGGGCCGTCAAAGAAGACGAACTGATTGTCTTCCGGGCGCTCGTCAATCGAGGCCTGGAACGTGGCGTCGGCCTTCCAGAACGCCAGAATCTCCCGGTCCACCGCCGGCAGGCCAGCCGGGCTGGCGGCTTCGGGAAACCGGCGGTCCGCCGGCTTGGGGCTGGTCTCGGCCATGGTCGTCCTCGTTCGGGCGTGTCCTCGCGCCGGACGCGGCTAAGCGGCAGGGCGAAGAGAGGGGACGCGCGCATGTGCGCGCGCAACATGCGGCGGTAGCGCCCCGGCGCCATCCGGTCAAGGCGTGTGCAGGCATTGGCCGCGCGAGGGCTGGCCGATTTGTCCGGACAGGCTATCTTGAGTCCTGCTCATCGCATGCAAGGAGGCGATCATGACCGGACTGACGCGCCGCGCTCTGGCCGCTGGCGCCGCTGCTTTGGCGGCGGGCGCGGTTTCCGCCCCTGCCTTGTCACGTCAGGGCGCACGCAAGGATTTCTGCCTGGTGCATGGCACCTGGCATGGCGGCTGGTGCTGGGCGCATGTGGCCTCGCGCTTGCGCGCGGCGGGCCACCGGGTAATCACGCCCACCCTGACCGGGTGCGGCGAGCGCGCTCATCTCATCAGCCCCGAGACCGGCCTCGACACCCATATCACCGACATCGTCAGCGCCATCGAGGCCGAAGAGCTTCAGGACGTGATCCTGATCGGCCATTCCTTTACCGGCATCGCCATCACCGGCGCCGCGGACCGCTTGCCCGGGCGCATCGCCCATATCGCTTTCTTCGACGCCCTGATCCCCACCGAAACGCGCCGCGCCGGGGTGATGCGCGACCCTGAAACGGGCGAGTATCCGGACTGGTGGCTGGCGCGCACGGCGGACTTCCGCGACGGCTACAAGATGGTGTTCTGGGATCATTACCCAGCCAAAATGCTGGTGCCGGAAGACGATGCGGCCAATATCGCCTGGCTGGAGCGCCGCCTGACATGGCATCCCATGAAAACCTGGCTTGATGAGCTGACGCTGGACAATGGCGGCTGGCAGCCGTTGGCGCGCACCTGCATTCATGCGGCAGGGCAGGTCTATGCGCCCAGCTCCGAGGCCATGATCGGGCCTGGCCGGGGGCCAGGCTGGAATTTCATCGCGCTCGACGTGGCGCGCAACGGCTTCATGACGGATCCCGATACGGTTGCGGCCTGTTTCGAATCCCTGACCTGATCGCGTCCCATGGATACGATCTTCGCCCAGGTGCTGCTGCCGCTGGCGCTGGCCTTCATCATGCTCGCCCTCGGCGTTGGTCTGACGCCGCAGGATTTCCGGCGCATTTTCAGCCAGCCCAAGGCTTTCCTTACGGGCGCGGCGTTGCAATTCATCTCCCTGCCGCTGCTGGCCATCGCCATTGTGGCGCTGATCCCGGCGCCGCCGGTTCTGAAGGTGGGGATCGTGCTGCTGGCCGCCTGTCCGGGCGGGACCACCTCTAACCTGCTCACTCACATGGCGCGCGGAGATGTGGCGTTGTCCATCTCGCTGACGGCGCTGACCAGCCTGCTCTCGGTGATCACCGTGCCGCTGGTGCTGATCATTGCGCTGGCCCTGTTCATGGGGCCGGATGCGCCGGATGTGGGCCTTGTGACCACCGGCCTGACCATTTTCGCCCTGACCGTGATCCCGGTGGCCATCGGCATGGGACTGCGGCGCATCGCACCGGGCGTGGCGGCCCTGATCGAGCGGCGCTCGCGCCTGATGTCGGGACTGGTGTTCGTGGCGGTGGTGGCCGCTACGGTGCTGTCGGAGGGGATTGCGGTTACAATCCAGCGCTTCGCCGAAGCCGGGCTGGTGGCGCTGGCGCTCAATCTGGCGGCCATGACAATTGCGTTTGCGGTGTCCAGCCTGATGGCCCTGCGCATGCGCCAGCGCATCGCCCTGACGCTGGAATGCGGGCTGCAGAACGCGACCCTGGCCATCGTGGTGTCGGTCGCGCTCCTGGGCGATCTCGCTTACGCGGTTCCGGCGGCGGTCTATGGACTGTTGATGTTCGCCACGGCGGGCGGCTTCATCGTCTGGGCCCGGCGCTGGTCACAGGCCGCCCGCCGCGCCCGGCGGATAGCAGGCTAGCCCGCCGCGATCGCCCTCGCCATCTCGCCATGGCCGCGCAGCACCCGGTCCTGCTCGGCCGGATCAATCTCCAGCGACCAGTCCCCGCGCCCGTGCGAGCCGCCCAGCACCAACGCCCCGCGGCGCGGGAACATGTAGAGCGAGGCGCCTTCAAACCGTGTGGTGTAGGCGTAATCGATCTCCGGCTGGGGCAGGAGCAGGGTCAGCTGGCCCCGGTTGGGCTCCAGCTGCTCATCGCCGAACAGGGCGCGCGCGCCCATCCCTGTGCAGTTGACGATCACCCGCTCGCGCAGGCGCGAGACATCGCGCGCATCCTCGAACCGGGCGGCGGCAAAGCGCCCGCCCGCATTTTCCACATCGGCCATCAGGGCGCGCAGATAGATGTCGGGATCGATCATCAGCTGGTGAAAGCTGTCCACCGCCGAGTGCCCCCAATAGGCGTCCGGCCCCAGGGCGCGCGAAAAGCCGGGAAAGAGCTCGGGCATGTCCGGACGTGAGGCGGGATTGGCGGGCAGGCGGTCATAGAGATCAAACGCGCGCACCCAGTAGACCCCATAGCGCGGATCACCGGCCAGATGCTGGAAAGCGCGGTGGGCGTAGCGCGCCGCCGCACGCATGCGCGCCATGAAGTCCGGGCTCGCCGCATCGCGCCGGTAGAGGCTGGCGATGCCCCAATAGGCGCCAGCGATATTGGATGTGGTGTGCGGGGGCAGGGCGTCAGCGTAGAGCGTCACCTGATGGCCGCGCCGCAAGAGCATGAGCGCGGTGGTCAGCCCGATCACCCCGGACCCGATCACGGCGCAGCTGCGTTCGGACGTGGCCGATTCCAGCACCCGCACGGTTTCGGCCGCCGTGCCCCAGCTCATGGTCACACCGGCGCCGCCATGGCCGTAATGATGGACCAGGGTCTGGCGCCGGCTGAAGCGCTCAGCACGCACCACATAGCCCTCGGCCCGGAACGGGCGCAGACCCGCCACCGTGCGGATGATCCGTCCGGGATGCACGTCCAGCGCGGGCAGGGAGGGCGCCGGGCCTGAGGCGCGCGCGCTGAAGGGCAGGACAGCGCCCGCCGCCGCGCCGGCGGCCAGGGTCAGGAAGGCGCGCCGCTGCATCATGGAACCGCTCCGCTGATTGAAAGCCATGGCGTCTTATCGCGCGCCTATCGCGCCGGGTCGAGAGCGCCGCCGACCGAGGCGTTGACCCGGAACCAGCCCGCAATGGCGATGCGCGGCGCAAACGCCGGGCGCACTTCATGGGGGATGGATTCTGACAGCATCAGCACCAGCCCGCCCGGCGCCGGGGCGATCTCGGCGGCGGGTGTGACATCGTCCAGCGCCGCCATGTCCGGGCGCGCGTCCGCGCCCATGGGCGCACGCTCCCACAGGGCCAGGCGCCCGCCATGGCCTTCTTCCCAGTGGTCATTGAGGTAGGCCACCAGAGACACTACCCGCGAGCGCTCGGCGCGCCGGCCCAGGCCTGCGCCTGCGCCCGCCCCGGCGGCGGGCAGGGTGAAGGCGTCGAGATGGCGCGCATAGAAGCCGCCGGGCGGATAGACGGCGTAATGGGCCTCGAACTCGAACAGACCCAGATAGAGCGCCCGGTTGAGGCTGCGGCGCAGGGCTTCGGCGCCTTCCAGGAAGCGGGTCTGGGCGGGGCTGGCGCCATCCAGCCAGGCGATGCGGGTGCGCCTTATGGAGCGGTCATGCTGCTCGTGGCGCCCGCGCCCCACCGCCCCGGCATGGGTCTCGCCCGTCTCATCTAGGACCAGCGCCTCGGCGCGCAGCGCGGCTGTCAGTTCATCATCCAGCGCACCGGGCGCATGGGCCCAGCCGTGCGCCTCCAGCCCCGCGATCAGGCTGGCGGTCAGATTGTCTCCGAACAGGGGCCGGGGTGTGGCGAGGCTCTGGTGCATGATCGCGCCATTGCGCCCATTAGCAGGCCTTGCGCAAGAGAGATTTGTCAGGGCTCAGGCGCCCAGAAGTTTGGCCAGCGCATCCACATCGCCCGCCCAGGCCGGGGCTCTGGCGCGCACCGGCTCGCGCGCCACCACGCCGCCAAAGCCGATAAAGGCGTCCGCTGCACCATCTGCGAAGGCCTCGTAATCGGTCATGCCGTCCCCGACCATCACCGCTGATCCCGCCCCGGTCCGGGATTTCAGCGCCCGCACCACCTCCGCCTTGCCCCCCGAGCGCGAGAGCGGATTGTCCCGGTCGAACCCGGTGACCGCGCCCGTATCGTCAAACGTGAAGCGATTGGCGCGCACATCGTCCGGCATGAAGCCGAGCGTGGCGAGCGCCGGGCCTAGAAGCTCCAGAAATCCGCCCGACACCGCGAACACGCCATGCCCTTTCGCGCGCAAGGCTTCGGTCAGCGCGTCCATGCCCGGCGTGATCAGGTCTGCGAGCGCCACGGAGGCCGGCATGATGTCATGGCGTGTCAGCCCCGCGATCGCGATGCGCTGTTCCAGCGAAGCGCGGAAATCGAGCGCCCCGGCCATGCCCTTGTCAGTGATGGCCGACAGGCGCTGCGCGCGCTGCGACCCGTCCGGCGCTGCCTTGAGGGCGCGCGCGACGGCGAAGTCCAGGCTCTCCACCTGCAACAGGGTGGAATCCACGTCAAAGACGATCAGGCGGCTCATCGGGCGTCAGTGCGCTGCGATCCCGGTCCCGATGGGACAGGTCACGCCGGTGCCGCCAATGCCGCAATACCCGTCCGGGTTCTTGGCCAGATATTGCTGGTGATGCTCCTCGGCGTAATAGAACGGCCCGGCCTCGCGGATCTCGGTGGTGACCGCGCCGCGCCCGGCGGCGGCCAGCGCCTCGTTATAAGCGGCCGCGCTTGCTTCGGCGGCGGCGCGCTGGTCTTCATTGGTCCAGTAGATCGCCGAGCGGTACTGGGTGCCGATATCATTTCCCTGGCGCATGCCCTGGGTGGGGTCGTGGCTTTCCCAGAAAGTTTTCAGGAGCGCCTCCAGCGGCAGCTGGCGCGGATCGAAGACCACGCGCACCACCTCGGTATGGCCGGTGCGCCCCGAGCACACTTCCTCATAGGTGGGGTTGGGCGTGATGCCGCCGGCATAGCCCGCCGCCGTGCTGATCACGCCGGGCAGGCGCCAGAACACCCGCTCCACGCCCCAGAAACAGCCCATGGCCAGGATGATCTCCTGCGCCCCGGCGGGAACTTCAGCCTTCAGCGCGCCGCCCAGGGTGAAATGGGTCTGGGCGGTGGGAATCGACTGGAACCGGCCCGGCAGGGCCTTGTCGGCGGGGACCAGGACGGTCTTGAACTCGCTATCGCTGCGCAGGCGCATCAGGGCTCTCCGGAATGCTGGCGCGCACGGGTCCTCGCCTGCGCGCGAGGCTTAAGATAGGGGCGCGCGCAGCCTGCGTCACGGGCGCCGCGCCGCATGGCGCTGCGAAAGGGCCGCAGGGCGGGCGAAAGCGCATGGCGGGCGCGCTTGACCGGCCCGCCAGATCGGCTAGGTTCCGCGCCCTCGACGGTGAGGTGGCCGAGTGGTCGAAGGCGCACGCCTGGAACGCGTGTAGGCGGGAAACCGTCTCGTGGGTTCGAATCCCACCCTCACCGCCAGTTGCAGCTGGCCTATATATAAATTGCTTATACCGCCTTTGGCGAGCGCTGTGTGACGCCGCGTGTGGGCTCTTGTGTAACGCGAGTAGCGTCTCTCGGCGCGGGCCAGGTCTTGGACTTATCAGCTCTGCCCCAAAGTCTTGCTGAAGCGAGCGCGATGGCCGCGTCGCAGGCAGGGATCAGCCATGCCTGGCCGAGCGCCGGGGTGAAGGTGTGTGGAGCAGGGCCGGCCATGGTGGTGATCCTTGCTGGTTGCGGCGGGCGTACGGGCGGAGCTGGATCTTTGATCAGGCCGGGTCCGGCTCAGCGGTCGAGGCGATGCGATTGATAATCGGGCAGTCCGGGCGCTCATCGCCGTCACAGGCCCCGGCCAGAGTTTCCAGCGTGGCGATCATCGCGTTGAGTTCGGCCACGCGGGCGCGCAAATGCCTGAGATGGCCGTCCGTAAGGCGTTTGACATCGGCGCTGGAGCGCGAGCGGTCCTGCCACAGGGCGAGCAGGGCCTTCACGTCAGGCACGGAAAAACCCAGCCGCCGCGCCGCGCTGATAAAGCGCAGCGTGTGGATGTCCTGGGGCGCGTAGACTCGATAGCCGTTGGCCGTGCGCCCCGGCTCGAGCAGGGCGATCTCCTCGTAATAGCGGATCATCTTGCGCGAGATGCCCGAGGCTTTCGCCGCTTCGCCGATATTCATCGCGCCCGCCTCAAATCACGCCGTACATGCGCAGCGGCATCCAGATCGCCATGGCGATCATGATCAGGTTCTCGGTCAGCGAGATGAAGCCCAGCGGCACACGGCTCTCTCCGCCCATGCAGGCGCATTTGAGCTTGCGCCGCTCGATATAGACGGCCCTGAACACCGATACCGCGCCAATCGTGCCGATGAATAGCGCGACCGGGGAGGCGAGCCAGATCAGGCTGCCCGCCAGCATGAGCAGACCCGCGCCAGCTTCCGCAAACGGATAGATGCGTCCATAGGGAACCCAGCGCCGCGCCAGCAGGTCGTAATTGAGGAACATGGTGGCGAAGGCTTCGATATTGGTCAGCTTCTGCAGGCCCAGCAGCACCATGGCGATGGCGATGAAATACTCCACCGTGTGCAAGCTCACGATGGGCGTATCCGATTGCCAGGCGACGGCGAAGGCGAGCAGGGCCGATACCGAGAACAGGGCGATCACCGGCGTGTAGGTCGTTTCCTTCTTCGCCTTCGCGACGCCCAGATGGGTTTCCAGCGCCTCGTACCCGCCAATGCGCTTCCCATCAATGAAGGTCTGCGGCGTGGTCTTCACGCCATGCTCGGCCTTGAACGCGTCCACCGCCTCGCGGCTGGTCAGCAGATTGTCCTCGACCGTGTAGCCCTTGCTGCGCAGGAGATGGCGGCTCTTCAGCCCGTAGGGGCATTTATGCTCGGGCGTTTCCATGCGGTAGAGCGTGGCTGTCTTGCCGGTCATCAAAGGCGTCCTTTCCATGGGCGTTCAGGTGTGGCTGGGGCGCACCGTGAACCTTACCACCATGGGAGGGTCAAGCGCAGGGGGAAGGCCAAAACGGTCCGCTGAGCAGCTTCGCTGCGATCGTGAGGGAAAGCGCCGCCCATCGCGTATTGGTTCACGAGCAAAGACACATCGCAGGTGTTTGACGGATGACATTCCTGAAGATCAGAGGCGCCCTGGCGTCCGGGGTGATTGCGCTGGCGGTTTCGGGATGCGCCAGCTTCGCGCCTGATACCAGCTTTGCAGAACTCTCGGCGCAGGTGGAAGCGCGCACGGGCGCCGCGCCGGGCTGGGCTCGGACCGATGAGGACAGGGCCGAGCTGGACGCCTCGGTCGACCGCCTCCTTGAAGCGCGGGTGGGTATGGATGAGGCTGTGGCCATCGCCTTCCTCAACAGCCCGGCCATCCAGTCCGATCTTGAAGAGCTCGGGATAGCCAGAGCCGCCTTCCTGTCGGCCGTTCTGCCTCCCAATCCGGTCATCGAAGTGGTCCGTGCGGCGCGCGGCAACGAGCTGGAAGTGGATGTCAGCGTGTCCTTGCTGGAGCTGTTGTTCTGGCCTCAGCGCGCACGCGCGGGCGAAGCGGGCATGGCGGCCGCCAGCGCACAGGCGGCCAGCCGTCTGGCCGATGCCGCCTCGCATGTGCGCATCGCCTATGTTGAGTATGTCGCCGCCCGTCAGGCGCTGGATCTCTATGAACAGGCCGAAAGCGCAGGCGAGGCGGCGCGTCTGGCCGCTCAGGCCATCTATGACGCGGGCAATATCGCGCGTGTGGACCTTGACCGGCAGCGCCATTTCGCTGCGCGGATGACAGCCGAACGCATGCGCGCGCAGGGCCGTATTGGTCCGGCGCGTGAGCGGCTGATTGCGGTGCTCGGTCTGGATGAGCGCCAGGCCGGGGCCTTGCAGACCCTGTCTCGCTTGCCCGCCCCGCCTGGCGAGGTGATTGATGCACAGCACGTTGCAGACACCGCCGTGCGGGACAGCTTCTCTGTGGCCGCCGCTGAAGCCCGGCTGCGGGAAGTGGCGGCGCGCCGGGGCGTGCGCAATGTCGAGGCGCTGCTGGGTGATGTGGAGCTGATTGGCGAGTTCGAGCGCCGCGGAGGCTGGTCTGAAGCCTATGGGCTTGGCTTTTCCCTGCCGCTTGATTTTGGCGCGGCCGGACGGTTGCGGACGAGCGCGCAGTTCCGGCAAGCCTGGCGACAGCTCCAGCAGGCGCGCCTCGACAGCCTGACGCAGAGCCGGTCTGCGGCCATGCGCGCCGAGGCGGCCCGTGAACTGGCCCTGTTTCACCGCGACGTGTCGCTGAGGATTTCCGCCGATGTGTTCGACGGCGTCGTGCGCGATTTCAACGCGATGCAGATCGGTATGTTCGAGCTGCTGATGGCCCGGCGCGACCGGGTGGATGCAGGGCGCGACTATGTTCAGGCGGTTGAAGAATACTGGCGCGCACGCGCAGAGCTGGAGCGCCATGTCAGGGTCGCGGATTTAGGACAGTCCAGGCCGCCTCCAGACCGCCAGCCCTCTCGCGCAGGCGCCGCCGCGTCCGAAGAGCATGATCACACACACCGGCATGAAGGACATGATCACTGATGAGCCAGTTCATTCTCAGCCGTCGCGGGGCCCTCGCCGCTGCAGGTCTGGCCGCAGCCGGAGCCAGTCTGGCAGGGGGGCGCGCCAATGCGTCTTCGTCCGCTCCCGGTCCCCATCATGCGCGCAGCGTGGAGCCCGGAGACTATCCACCTGGCGAGCCCGGGGTTCACTACACGCCGGTGATCACGCCCAATGGCTCAACGCTTCCCTTCAGGGTGGTCGGCGGCGTGAAGGTGTTCCACCTGATCGCAGAGGAGCTCGAACATGAGTTCGCGCCGGGCCTGAGGGCGACTTGCTGGGGCTTCAATGGCCAGGTCCATGGCCCCACAATCGAGGCGGTGGAGGGCGACCGGGTCAGGATCTATGTCACCAACCGGCTTCGCGCCGCCACAGCCGTGCACTGGCATGGCCTGATCCTGCCATCGGGAATGGATGGCGTTGGCGGCCTGACACAGCGGCTGATCCGTCCGGGCGAGACGTTCCGGTACGAATTCCCGCTCGTGCAGCACGGAACCCAGATGTATCACGCTCACCATGACGAGATGACCCAGATGGCGATGGGCCTGATGGGCATGTTCGTTATCCACCCGCGCAGACCGGCCTACAGGGTTGACCGTGACTTCGCCCTGATGCTGTCGACCTGGAAAATTCGTCCGGGTGCGCGCCGTCCCGATCCCAACGAGATGACGGATTTCAATGTCCTGACATTCAACGCCAAGGCCTTCCCCGGCACCGATCCGCTGGTGGTGCGGCAGGATCAGAGGGTCAGGATGCGCGTGGCGAACCTGTCCGCCATGGATCACCACCCCTTCCATGTGCACGGCCATACCTTCCAGGTGGTGGGCACGGACGGCGGTGAAATTCCCGAGGCGGGCCGCTGGCCGGAAGCCACGGTGCTGGTGCCGGTGGGCTCCGCCCGGACCATCGAGTTCGTGGCCGACAATCCCGGGGACTGGGCCGTCCATTGCCACATGACCCACCATGTCATGAACCAGATGGGGCACGATATCGAGAATATGGTCGGGGTGGACCAGTCCTCGTTCACGGGCCTGGTGTCCGATCTGGTGCCTGGCTATATGGCCATGGACGGCGACGACATGGCCGCCCACGGCGAGCACGTGGAAATGGGCCATATGCGCATTCCGGAAAACTCCATTCCCATGGTGGGGGCGCAAGGGCCCTTTGATCACATCGGAATGGGCGGGATGGTCACGATCCTGAAAGTACGCCCCGGCATCACCAGTTATGACGATCCGGGCTGGTACAGGGCGCCGGACGGCACCACGGCGCGCGCCGCCACCTCGCAAGAGCTGGCGCGCGACGGCATCCGGACCTGAGCCGGGCGCATTGCCGGTTCAATCGCCGGTATGCCGGGTGGTGGCCGCCGCCAGCGCCTTGCGCGCGCGGTAGAGGCGGTTCTCGACGGCCTTGGCGCTCATGCCGAGCACCGCTCCGGCCTCGGCCATGGTCAGGCCCTCCAGGGCCGTGAGCAGAAGGGGCGCTTTGAGGCCGTGCGGCAGTGCGGCTATGGCGGCGTCCGCCTGTCGTAACGCTTCGCGGTCCAGCAGCACCGCTTCGGGTCCCGCCTGCATTGTGGGCGGGTCAGCAAGATTGTCGGGCAATTGGCCGAGAGCCGTGATGAAGTGGCGCACTTTGCGCCTGCGCCCCATGTCGCGGCATTTGTTCAGCGCAATGGCGCGAAGCCAGACGTCGAACGCCCGGCCGGTTTCGAAGCGCCTGAGCGCCTGCCATGCCGAAATGAAGGTGAGCTGGACGATCTCGAGGGCGTCATCGCCATTACCGCTATAGCGTCTTGCGAAACGGTACAGCCCGTCCTTGTGGCGCTTCATCAGCAGGGAATACGCGCGCTCGTCACCGTCCAGCGCCCGGTGAACGAGGTCTGCATCACTATCCTGGGCGCCGCCGGTCACCAGTCCTGATCTGTCAGAGAGGCGGTGACGGTGGCGTCAAAGTGGACGCGCTGGTCCTCATTGAGGATCTCGCGCACATCCAGAACATAGCGGATGGTTTCCAGCTGCAGCTCCCCCATGGCGTGGTGGAAGTCCTGGATGGCTGCGCGCACATTGTCGTCGAGCTGGTGGTCGGCCTCGATGGCGGCGGCGAGCCGGGCGTTCGCGGCGCGCATTTCGCGCTCCCGGGTCTGACGTTGAGCCGTGTAGCGGGCCTC
Source organism: Alkalicaulis satelles (assembly GCF_008630495.1). Lineage (GTDB taxonomy): Bacteria > Pseudomonadota > Alphaproteobacteria > Caulobacterales > Maricaulaceae > Oceanicaulis > Oceanicaulis satelles. Next base: position 1,126,185 of record NZ_VWOJ01000001.1, on the reverse strand, counting down.
GATTTCACTGACCTGCGCTCTCTGGTCCGCGGTCAGTCCAAGTTCATTCTGGATGATGCGGTGAAGCGATGGCTCGGGGGCGGCCGATGAGAAAAAATGCGTGGCGCACCAGGCTGCGAACACCCCGGCCAACACAGCCAGCATGAGGCTGATGACCAGATAGAGGCGAAGTTGGGTCATAAGGTCGACCTCGCCAACAGGGTGGACGGCGCCAGCGGGCTGTTGGCGGAGAAGATGGCCATGGCCTGCTCCTCATGCACTGGCGGGGCGCTGAGGAGCGCCGTAGCGAAACCCAGCATCAGGGCCGAGGCGGTGGCCGTGACCGGCAGTGCGCGCAGCCACGCGGTCCGCCTGTTCTCAAGCATGGACTCGATCCGGGACCAGACACGCGCTTCAAGACCGGTCAGGTCGCGGTCCGGAGGCTCTTGTGAGAGCCGTTTCAAGAGATCATCGGGCTGGTTCATGGCAGTCTCCACCTCATACAAGCTGTTACGCGCCTGCTGCAGCGATCCCTCATGGCCTGCGAACTGTATGTCAGCTTCAACGAGCAGGATGTGACAAGGGATGGCGCGTGCTGATGCGTATTGGTCCTGGAAGCGCATTAGCAAGGAGAAAAGCGATGCCCTTGATCAGACTGGCCGCCGCTGCCGCCATCGCCATGGTGATGGCGGGCGCCGCATTCGCGCACACGGTCATGACCCACTCCAATATCCGTGACGGGGATGTGCTGGCGCAAGCGCCGTCATCCTTCGATTTCGGATTCGCCGATCCTGTTGCACTGGCCGGACTTGAACTGGCTGAAGTTGACGGAGACGCGATTGATATCGGCTTCCAGCGCGAGCGCGGGATGCAGGCGGAGTTTTCGGTTGCGCTTCCGTCACTTGAGGATGGCCACTACGTGCTGAACTGGCGCGCTGTAGCGCAAGATGGCCACGTCATGAGAGGCGCCATCAGCTTCCATATCGACGAGGATGCGCCCGCCGGGCACGAGCATGAGCCGGAAAGCGCCGGTGAGCACGGCCACCACCACCATCACCATGATCACGGTGATGAGGGCGCCACGCCCGGCCATGATGATCATGGCCACGGCGCCCATGAGGATTTGGTGGGGCTGATCGAGTCCACACCCGCGGACGGCGCCATTGTCGACAGCGGCCTTGAGCGGATTGAGCTGCGTTTCGACCATCCCATGACGGTGCGGTCGATTCAGCTGTCCACCCTGGCCATGGAGCGCATCCGGGTCGAGTTTGAAGCCTCGGACGAGCCTGTCATGTCTGTCGAGGCGCACATGGAGCCGCTCGATCCCGGCGAGTATGAGCTGAGCTGGCGCGCTGATGGCGGCGACCATGAAATGAGCGGGCTCATCCGGTTTACCGTTCAGTAAAGGCGCTGGAGCATTAAGCAGGTGTGCGTGCGATCAGCCGGCATGGGGCGAGGTTATGCCCAGTACGGCGACGCACGCCACCACGCCCGCGCCCAGACAGGTCTCGGCCAGCACCGCCAGCCGTATCCGCCCGGCAGCCTGACCGGTCAGCTGCTGTGCGAGCGCGGGGGCGAGCATGAAGCGGTTCAGCGCCGCCAGGCCCAGCATCCCGGCGAACAGGGCGAGCTTGACAGCCAGCCAACCGCCATAGGGTGTTTCCAGCATCGCCATGACACGGTCCGGCCCGGCAACCAGTACGGTGTTGGCGCCGCCAGTGATGACCAGCGCGGCGACGGCGGCGCTCCCGATGCCGGAAAAGCGCGACAGGAGCCGGGCTGTGCGCTGGCGGTATTCACGGTTTCCCGCTTGCGCAGCGAACAGCCGCGACAAGAACAGGCCAAGCGCGCCCAGCCACACCGCCGCTGCGATAATGTGCGAAATCGTGGCGGCCTTGTGCAGCCCGCCTTCCCACCCCTCACCGGACGCGGCATGGCCGGTCCAGGCAAAGCTGGCGAGGGCCCCGGCAAGGAGCGCCAGGGCGATCCAGGCCGCGGGCTTTCCACGCAAGGTCAGAAGAGCGGCGAGAGCGAGACCGGCGAGGACGGCGCGCGCAAGGAAACCCAGGGCCGGATCGAAGGTCGTCAGTACGAAATCCGCTCCGTCCGCCGAGAACACCTCATCCCACGAACCCAGCACGGCGTGGGAGAAGACCAGGCCGTTGGCAAGCGCTCCGGCTGCCAGCAGGCCGCAACAGACCGCAAGGAACGCCCGGCTGGCGCGGCCGGGTGTTTCACCAGCCCAGAGCAGGGCGGCGAGACCACCGGCGCCGGTCAGCCCGGCGGCGTATTGCAATGTGCGAACGGTTATCTCCGCAGCGTCCATGATGCCTGCTCCAGCGGTTTTGCATTACCGGGCTATACGCGCCGGAGACCATGTTCACTTCGTCCGGTACGGATGTCGGCCGCACAGGGCTCCAGCAGACTGACCCGCCTTCAATGACAGCAAGGAGAATACGATGACGTTTGTTTCCTTCGGAGCCCGGCTCCTGGCCGCCACGCTTTTCGGCCTCATGACGAGCGCCGGGCACGCCCATGAGGTGGAGATTGTCGGCGATGGCCGTTATCTGGTGATCGTTGGCTTTGTCCAGGAGCCGATCTTCACCGGCGAGCGCAACGGCCTGGACCTGATTATCCGGCCCGCTGGCGAACGCGACGCCATCCCCGGCCTGGAGGACGGGCTGAACGCCGAGCTGATCGCCCCGGATGGCGAGACGCGAAGAGCCTTCGCCATTCGCCCCCAGTACCCGCATCCCGGGCGCTATACCTTTGACGTCATGCTGACGGAGCCCGGGCGCTATCACGTGCGGGTCTGGGGAGAGATTCACGATGTCAGCTTCGACGTCACCTTGCCGCTGGACGAGGTGAAGCCGCTGTCGACGCTGCGCTTTCCCGACTGAGCCGGGGCGCATCCCGGACGCTCGGACCCGGGTGCGGACCGCTTCAAACTGTTTTCCCTTTAACGCTACCCGCGCGGCGGCAATCGCGGTTAGCAGTTTATTTCAAAGCGCAGCACCCCGCCCCCGGCGCGCACCTGGCCAACGCCGGGGCTATGATGAGGCGTGAGGCGAAGCTCCCCGGACGCACGTTCCTGGGTCGAGACGTCCAGCTCGGCGCTGTGTGCGGAGTACCGCTCCAGCACCCGCCAGTTATCATCCATCAATTCCAGCGTTACGTCGGCGCTGCTGGTGTCATAGGAGCCGTCGACGCTGCGCTTTCCCGACTGAGCCGGGGCGCATCCCGGACGCTCGGACCCGGGTGCGGACCGCTTCAAACTGTTTTCCCTTTAACGCTACCCGCGCGGCGGCAATCGCGGTTAGCAGTTTATTTCAAAGCGCAGCACCCCGCCCCCGGCGCGCACCTGGCCAACGCCGGGGCTATGATGAGGCGTGAGGCGAAGCTCCCCGGACGCACGTTCCTGGGTCGAGACGTCCAGCTCGGCGCTGTGTGCGGAGTACCGCTCCAGCACCCGCCAGTTATCATCCATCAATTCCAGCGTTACGTCGGCGCTGCTGGTGTCATAGGAGCCGTCATCATTGCGCCAGTAGCGCACCTGGACCGTATTGAGGTCAGAAGAGGCGGTGAGGCTCCACTCCTCGCCACCGGGAATCGCCCGGCACCGGGCATTATCAAAGCTCAGCGTCTCGCCTTCCCAGCTGGCGGAGGCCGAACCGTTGGAGGAGGCGCTGCCGGACGAAGCGCTCTGGGAACCCTGCTCGCCAGAACAGCCCGCCAGGGCAAGACCGGACAGGGCAGCGGCCGCCACCGCGAAACGGGACTGGATCATGTGAGACATCCTGAATTGCTGTTGTGAACAGTCATCATCGGCGCTGATGGCGGCGTGCGCCACACCCGTTCGGGGGCGTACAGCCGCCAGGCCGCGTCACGCGCTCTCGCGCGCCTGAAAGGCGTCGTGGCGCACAGCGAAGGGCGATACGCCCTGCATCACCATCGCCACCAGCTCGCTCTGCCGGCGCGCGCCGGTCTTTTCGAAGATCCGTTTGAGATAGCCCTTGCCGGTATTCTGCGAGATTCCCCGCTCCCGGCATGCGGCCGCCAGCCCCATACCGCGCACCAGGCTTTCGGCTAGTCCCGCTTCCGCCGGGGTCAGGCAATACAGGCTGGCCAGGCTTTCAGCGTCTGGCCAGACCGTTTCGGGTTGACGGATGATCACCGCCGCTCGCGGCTGACCGCTGTCTTGCGGACCAATGCCCTCGGCCAGCATTTCCAGGGCGCCGCCGCCGGCCACATCCTCAATCCTGAGAAGGCTGCGTTCTCCGGTCAGCGCCGCGTCCAGCGCCGCGCCCAGCGCCTGCATGTCGGCGCCGCGGCGCGCGTTCAGCGATCCCGACGCCCATATCAGGCCGCGATTGGCGTCCGACAGGATCGCCCCCCAGGTTTCGTTGGACAAAAGCACTGTGCGCCGTGGCCCCAGCACCGCGAACCCAAGCCCCAGCATGTCCATCCCCGAGCAGGCGACGCCGTTGGGCAGGGTGATGGGTGAAAAGCCTGACGCCATCATATTCATGGTGCACATGTCCCCTTGTGTGTGGTGGCGGTTTTGGTCCGCGTAAGCGCCGCCTTCATCAATAAGAACGGCGCCGCGCACGCAAAGCGGACATTCGGCTCGCTTTTTTCTTGAGTTCTCCGATGCGGCCCGCGTACAAATGAGCTGGCGGTGCGGGGGCGCGTCAGGAACAAGGCTCTGAATAATGCTGGACTTTGGTGTCGAGCGGCCGCGCGAGGTGACGGCTGCAGCGGACAGGCTGATGCCGGTGCTCTGGAATGAATTGAGGTCAGTGGCCAAGCGGGAACGCCGCCGCGTGAGGGCCGGGCACACCCTTCAGACAACAGCCCTGGTCAGCGAGGCCTGGCTGAAGCTGCGCCGGCGCGAGCATTTTGTCGATGACAGCCATTTCCTGCGCGCTTCGGCCATGGCCATGCGCTGCGCCCTCATTGATCACGCGCGCCAGCGGCTGGCCGCCAAGCGCGGCCAGGGCCGCATCGAAGCCCTGACCGAAGATATCGAACCGTATTGGGAAAGTGATGAGCGCCTGATCGAGCTGGATGAGGCGCTGACCCGGCTGGCGGCCCTCAATCCGCGCCTGGCCGAGGTCGTCGAACTGCGCTTTTTCGGTGGCTATACCGAAGCCCAGATCGGCCACCTTCTTGAGGTCGCCGAAAGAACGGTGCGCCGTGACTGGGTCAAGGCCAAAGCCTGGCTCCACCGCGAAATGACCGCCGGGGAAAACGCTTAACCTTCAAGCCCGTGGCGGGTCCTGATCGTCGCGATGGCCTGCATTTGCATGCCCGCGGCCGGTCCCAGAGCGCCCAGCGCCTCTTCGGCCTCGGCCAGAAGAGTCTCCGCCCGGGCGATATGACCCTCGTCCGCCAGCGTGCGCGCCAGTGCGATGGCGACGATGGAGCTGGCGGGCCCGGGCGCGCCGGTGGCTTCCAGAATCGCGTCATAGGCCTGGCCGGCGATCAGAAGGGCCTGCTCCGGGTCACCGGTCGCCGCCTTGGCTTCGCTGTGACCGGCCACAGCCGCAGCATAGGCAAAGCTCGTCAGTCCGGCATGTTCGCGCGCCATGCTCACCGCTTCACGCAAGTGCGGCAGCGCCTCATCAGCCCGGTCGAGATTGATCAGGGTCTTGCCGTAATTATTGAGCACCGCGGCCGTGGTGGCCGAGGGGCCATAGGCCGCCCGGCGGATCTCCACGATCTCGCGGAATAACGGCTCTGCGGCGGCATGATCGCCGGACAGAACCTGGACGGCAGCCAGATTGTTCAAGGTATTCAGGGCGTCCGGCCCGTCGGCCAGCCCGGTGGCGCGCCAGACCGCCAGCGCTTCGCGCAGTGAGGCGGCTGCGTCTTCCATGCGCCCGGCGGAAAACAGCATGACGCCCAGATCATTATGGACGACGCCGGTCATCCGGTCGGTCTCCCCGCTCAGGGCGATCCGGTCCGGCACGGTGCGCTCGAGCAAGGCGACAGCCTCCGGCAAACGCCCGCGGTCACGCAAGATGCGCGCTTCGACCAGCCGGCTGTCCACCAGCCTGCGGCGCCACTGGCGTGAATCGCTCTGCCAGAAAGCCTGCGCCTGGGCCAGCAAGGGCTCGGCCTCATCGGGACCGACTGTGCGCAAAAGGACCTGAGCGAGGTCATAGCGCGCCGACGCGAGCAGGGCCGGGTCGAGATAATCGGCCTCCACCAATTGCCGCAATAACGGCCCGGCGGCCTCATAATCATTGAGATAGAAATAGAGTTCGGCCAGGGCGTGCATGACCTGCCCGCCCCGCTCGGGATCAGCCGCAAACAGATCGCCCACTTGTGCGGCGGCGGCCTCCAGGATTTCCCGGGCGCTGGCGCTGGTGCCGCCTGAGACATCCGCGCCATCGCGCAGCATGAAGAAGAGATAATGCTGCACGGCCTCCAGCCGGGCCTGTTCGCTTTGCGCCCAGTCCCGCTCGATCCGGGCCTCGCGGGCCTGCCAGAGCGAAGCGCTGAGCCCGCCCACCAGGGAGATGACGAGCGCAGCGGCGGCCGCCGCTTGCCAGCGGTGGCGCTTGATATACCGGCCCAGCACATATCCCCGCTCGGAGGCGCGGGCGGCCACGGGACGCCCCTTCAGGGCCGCGCGCAGATCCTCGCAGAAACTGTTGACCGTGGGGTAGCGTCCGGCGGGTTGTTTGGCGAGCGCACGCGCAAGCACATGGTCGAGATCGCGCAAGAGCGACTTGTCCCGTCTGGTGAAACGCTGGGCGGGCAGGCGCGCAGGCGGTTCCTCCATCGCGCGGCGCAACGCCACCGGCAAGGGGTCATCACTCAGACGCAGCGGCGGATGACCAGCCAGCAGCGCATACAGGGTCGCGGCCAGGCCATAGACATCACTGGCCGTGGTGGCGGGCTGTCCCTCCAGCAATTCAGGGGCGGCATAGTCCAGGGACAGCGGCGCGGACTGGCCCTTGTCCGCACTGGCCAGGCGCGCCACGCCAAAATCGATCACCCGGGCGCGCCCGCCCGCATCAATCATGATGTTGGACGGTTTGACATCGCGGTGAACGATCAGCTTGTCATGGGCGTAGGCCAGGGCCTCGCCCGCCTGCAGCATCTTCTCAACGATCAGGCGCGCCGGGGCCTTGGACCGGGAGGCCCAAGCATCGGCCGAAGCGCCTTCGGCCAGCTCCATCACCATCCAGGGCCGGCCCTGTGCGGTCACCCCGCCATCCAGCAGCCGGGCGATATTGGGATGCTCAAGCCGGGCCAGATAGCGCCGTTCGCTCTCGAACAGCGCTGTATCTTCAGACGGGCCGGGGCGCATGACCTTCAGGGCGGCGGTCTGTTCATAAAGCCCATCCGCCCGGTCGACCTTGTAGACATCGCCCATCCCGCCCCGGCCTACCAGAGAGGCGATGCGCCAGGCGCCCAGCTTCTGCCCCTGCGTCAGCAGCGGCTCGGCCGGCGCATCCTCGGTTTCCAGGAAATCCTGCGCGTGTCCGGCTGAGGCCAGAAGCGAGAGAACCTCTTCAAGAATGGCCGGATCATCGGTTTGAGACTGTACAAAACCAGCGCGTTCGCCTTCCTCAAGCTCCAGTGCAGCATCAAACAGGGCCTCGATTCTGGGCCAATCAACTCGTTGATCCATAAAGCGCGCTCTTGAAGGTTTTCAGGCGGATACTTCCGATCTTAGCGGCGCGCAGCGCAGCGCGCCAAGCCTGTAAATTACGCCTTGACAGTCCGCCCTGCCGTTTGAGCCCGTTCAGGTCTAGGCTCTGGTCTGAAGGGGCGTTGACTGACCTTCCTGACAGGCTGGCAAGACAGGAGAGAGCCATGATCCAGACAAGCTTGATAGCGGCCATCATCGCCACGGGCGCAAACGCCGTTGGCTGGGGGGCGGAACCGCTGACGCCCCAGGCCGATTTCCGCATGATCACCCAGATCCAGGACCAAAGCAGCGGCATGACGATGGAGGCCGAGCTGCGCCATTCCAATGGCCGTTTCCGTATGGAAACTCAGTTTCAGGGCCAGGATGCGGTGGTTCTCATCGATCCTGCATCCACCACGGTCACCATCCTGATGAGTATGAGCGGAATGCGCCTGGCCATGGACGTGGCTGCCGATGACAGCGGGTTTGACATTCCCGTAGCCGATGACCGGCTGGGTGAGCCGGTGGGTACAGACATTGTGGCCGGTGAGCCTTGCACGCTCTACCGCTTTGAGACCGAAGACGCGTCTGGCGGCGAAGCCCTGGGCTGCCTGACCGATGATTACATCGTGCTGCGCGTGTCTGTGCCCGATGAGGGCGCCGTGTTTGAGGCCCGCGAGTTCGAGCGGGCTGAGCAGGAGGACCGCTGGTTTGTGGTGCCGCAGGGCTATCAGCGCATGTCCATGGGCGCGATGGGCGCCTTCCCCCGCTAGCCGGACGGGCAAGCGCCAGCGCAGATACGGCTGCGCTGGCGCGAACCGGCCCTAGCGGAAGCGTCCCGGGAGGACGATCGCGCCCGGATTGACGGGCGCATCAAAACGCTCCCCGGCAGGAACAAAGAAGACGACCAGCGCATGACCGTCACGCCCGGCATGACGGCTTGCCGCACGCGCTGCGCGCTGGGCTTCAGACACGCCTGAAATCGTATCGCTGCGTCCCAGGAAGTGATCGCCGGGGAAGAAGTGATCGCCGGGGAAGAAGTGTGAACCCGGGAAAAAATGGTCGCCCGGGAAGAAGTGGTCGCCCGGAAAACTCTGGGCATAACCTCCATCGCGGCCAATGCGGATATCCTGAGCGGCGCGGCCCACGATCTGTCCAGAACCATCGACGATATAGGCCAGCACGGTCCCGGCTTGCGCCCCCCCGAAGCGGGCGTGGCGGGCGAACCACTCACCGGTCTGCGCCGCTGTGGCGCCGCGCTCGGCATGGGCGCGGGCAAAGTGCTGATAATCGCGCTCGGATATCTCAAGCGTCAGATCCACGGTTCTTTGCGCCACCGCCTGGGGCGCGCTCATCACGGCCGCCAGCGCCAGGGCCATCAGGCTGATCATGGCGAATACGGTCCGGTGCGCCAGGCGGGTAAAATCACGTTGGATGACAGGCATGGTTCCAGCTCCCTTGAAGGTTTGGCTGCGGGCATGAGGCGCGGCTGCCGGTGGAGCGGAAGACGCCAGGACTTCCTCCAGACAGGGCGCAGCCAGCCCTTACACACATTCCACTCTCCGCCGGGCGCTTGCAGACCCGTTCGGGGCTAACCTTGGTTTTCCCTCAAGCGATACTGGACGCCTCCCGCAATCCGGCGCTCCACGGGGCTGATCATCATGCTCGCACGTCATCGGTTTTTACTTGCAGCGGTCTTCTTTCCGGCCATGGCTTTGAGCTTGTGGGCGTCTGCGCCTGCAGCGGGCGAGGAATATGACGCATCCAGCGCAGCGCCCCCGCGCCTGTTCGAGCAGGAGCCCAACAACACCCCTGATCAGGCCCGCCGCTTTTCAGGCCACGCCGTGCTCATCGGCGAGGTCTCCGGACGCGATCAGGACGCCTGGATGTGGACGGTGGAGGATGAAGACGCCGATCACCTCTGGTCCATCGAGCTGGCGGCCGAGACAACCGGCCTGGTCCGCTTGGACATTATCGAGCTGTCCTATCACGACCCCGATGCCGTCGCCTCGGCGGTGGAAGGCGGGCTGGTTAGCGCCCTGCCTTCAGGGGACTCAGGCGCCGACCGGCTGATCTCCGGCTCCCAGACCCATCTCACACTGCAAACCCGCCGTGGACAGCCTGTCGTGCGCGAAGGCGAGCTGCTCCTGCCTCCCGGCGATTATCTGATCGGGATGTCAGCCGCCGGCGATGGCGGCGCTTATGAGGTTCACCTCCGGCGCGGACGGCGCGCGGCGCTGACCCCGGCTGACGCACTGGCGCATGATGCAGACGAGGCCATCATCATCACACCCGGCGCCGAGCAAGTCGTGATGATCGAAGACACCGCTGGCGTGTTTGCGCTGGATATCCCCGAAGACCAGGCCGAAGGCCAGCTGTGGCAGGTCTCTGTCATTGGGGGTCTGGGGACGCGCCTGACGGGCGGGTTGAGCGATGCGCAAGGCGCCCGGCTGGCTGCTTGGGTGACCGCCAGCCCGCTGCGCCAGCACTGGCGCAATCTGGCGCTGGAACCTGGCGCCCAGCTGGAGATCCAGGCGCAGGGAAGAGAGGAGCGGGCCGGGCTGATGGCGGTTTCGCTCACCGCCCTGGGCGTGGCCGCGCCGGGCGAGGAGCGCGAGCCCAATGACACGCTTGAGCAGGCCAACTGGACCAATCTTGCCGAGGACGGTTTCGCCGGCGTTCTCGACGGTTCGCGTGATGATGACTACTTCGCCTTCGCGCTGGATGACAGGCACGCTGAAGGCAGCCAGACACTGGTGATCGAGAACCCGGCAGGGGAGGAAATACTCGCCTGCCTTCAGGACTTCGAGCGCCAGCCCATCTGCCGGCGCAGCACCTCGGAACGCTTTGAGTTTGGTCCGCTGCAGCTGGAGGCGGGCGACTACGCCATGAACTTGCGCGCGCCGCGGGCGCAGGCGCGCAGTGTCACGTACGCCGTATCGCTTGAGACCGGCCCCGCCCCGGGCGCCACCTTCGCGCGCCAGCCTAATGATCTTGCCGACTGGGCCGCGCCCATGGAGCCGCGCCGCCCGGTGCGGGCGCAGACCGATATCCGCCGGGCCTTCTGGTTCGAGCTTCATGTCAGCGGCCTGCCGCAGCTCTGGCGCTTCCAGGCCAATGGTGACGCGTTGAGCGGCCTCCATGTGCGCGAGGCGGAGTTTGGCCGCACCGTCGCCTCCAACAGCACCGCACGCCCCTCGTCCGGCGGCATGCGCCTTGACCGCCTTACTCTCCTGCCTGGCCGTTATCTGATCGAGGTGAGGTCGGACGCCGACTTCATGTTGCGCGCCATCCCGATGGGCCAGCCTGAACCGGGTTGGGAGGTGGAACCCAATGACGACGCCCTGACGGCCAATGTGCTGACCCTTGGCGAGCGCATGCAGGGCAATTTCCACAGCGGCGATGTCGACATGTTCACTTTCTCCACCCACGGGTGGAGCCAGGTCAGCCTCCAGCTGGACCCGCCCGCCGACGCCGCGGTGCAGGTGCGTCTCCTCCACCAGGGGCGGGAAATCGGCCAGAGCGAATTCATCTCCGGCGAGTCCATCAAAATGAGCAGCCTTTTGCCGGCGGGTGATTATCATGTCGCGCTGCGCGGGCGCACGCCAAGCGAGCTGGAATACGCGCTGACGGTGGATATCGGCGCGCCATGGTCAGCGCCGGACGGGGCGGTCGTCGCGGACCGCGCACCGCTCGCCCAGCCCCTGCCCCATGACGGGCGGGTGGCGCTGCACACCGATACGCTGGCCCGGCGCCGTGCCTCGCACTGGGTCGCCCTTCCGGTCGCGGATGAGGACCGGGAGGTCTCCGCCCGCATTGACGGAGGATCTGTAACCGCTTTCGCGATGCTCAACGCAAATCTTGAGCTTCAATCGGAAGGTGGCGGCAGGGAGCAGGCGCCGGTGAGCGCAACCGTGCCCGCAGGCGAAGCCTGGCTGATCCATGCCACAGGCATGAGCAGAGAGCCCGTCATCATTGTGGACGACCCGGCCCTGAGTGAACCGGATGACAGCTGGCGGGCATCGCTGTCCGGCGCCCACACGCTCGCTGCGTGGCGGCCCGAGCGCCAGCGCGTGACGGCGGAGCTGGAAATCGTCAATACCGGCGATGAACCGGCCCTGCCCGATCTCGCGATCGCCGCCAGCCGGGCTGATGCGCGCCTTGCCTACGACCTGCCTGAAACTCCGCTGGAGGCGGGCGGGAGCGTCGTGATCGCTGTGGATGTGGACATGCCCGCCTGGCTTCCTGCAGGAGAACCCATCGCCCTGTGGGCGCGTGCGGGCGCCGCAAGCGCCGAACTGCGCCTGACGGCCGATCCCGACGCCGAGCCGGTCGGCGGCCATTACACCCGCATCGACGAGGATCTCGCCGGACTGGTCAACCTGGCTTGGGATGCGCTGGGCGCGCGGTTCACCGCAGATACGGCGCCGAGAGAGCGCGCCTTCCACCTGATCAACAACACGGTCGGCGGGGACACGGGCCTGCGCTGGTATGGCCCGATGGGTGAGGCCTTGCCGGTGATCGAGCTGGCAGGCGGTGGCGGGGACATTCACGCGCTGGTTTTCGACCAGACCTCATCGCTCTCTGGCGAGCAGCGCTGGCGGCGGGTCCGCGTGGAGGCTTCCGCCGATGGCCGGGATTTTCAGCCTCTGATGACGACGGAGCTGGATGTCGGCGACGGCCAGCAGGTGTTCAGGCTGGATACGCCCGTCACCGCCACCCACCTGCGCGTGACGCCGCTGAGTGACTGGGGGCAGACCGTCAGGGCCGGAGAAAGCGCCAGCAGACGGTCCGGCACGGGCGTTATCATGGCGCTGGGCATGCCGGGCGAAGGTCACACCCCCAATCTGCTGCAGCCGGAACTGGGCGGGCATGTGGTCTGGACCGACGGCGCCCAGCGCGTTGGGCGCTCCCTCCTGCATGGCGCCCTGCAACGCGCCTCGGGATCGCCGCTGCACCATCAGAGGGAGCAGCAACGGCAGGGCCGGGGGCGTGATATTGTCGCCGGTTTCCATCAACAGCGGCTGGCGCGGCTGGAGACCCTGGAGTGGCGCACCGGTCAGAGCCAGTCGGCCAACGGCCCGCAAAGCGTGCCGGTGAGCGTGTCCAGCACAAGCCCGCTTGGGCCCTGGACCCAGAAAGGTGTGATCGAGCTGTCCGGCGGCGAAGGCCGTCTGGTGTTCGATGAGCCTGTGATGACGCGCTATGTCCGCTTTGAATTTGAGGCCGCAGACCGGCGCTTCACCGTGCCTGAGCATGTCGCCGCCTATGAGGCGGAGGGTCTTGAGTCGCGCCGCTCCATTCTCGGCCATTGGGGCTGGTACACCCATGACGGTCCCGAAGAACCCGAGCCGCAGCCCTTCGAAGGCGAGGTGGACACCGCCTCGTCTGCGTCATCGCCCCTGCCGCTGGGCGATGGCCGCCGGGGCCGGCTGGAGGCTGTGGGCGATGTGCGCGCTTACACCGTCACCGTGCCCGATGGCGAGAACACGCTTGAGATCGCGCTGAACGAGAGTGTGAGTGATCGTGCTGCGGTCCGTCTGACCGGGCCGGAGGGCGAGATTGAGATCGTATGGGAACACGAGGCGGACCACCGCCGCGGCGCGGCCATCGGCCTTGCGCCCGGCGAATACCGGATCGAGCTGGAAGAGCCGGTGCGCTCCATATTCATCGTCTGGGATGGGTCGGGCAGCCTGATTGATCACCGGCCCGCCATTTTCCGGGCCTTCGCCGAGTTCGCCGACGGCCTGATCCCGGAGCAGGAAGTCGCCAATATCGTCCCGATCGGCTTTCCGCCCCTGATCGATGGCTGGGCCGAGCATGGCGTGCAACTCAGTCAGGCGCTCGCCGCCGTGGATATCAATTCCCCGCGCTTCTCGCGTGATAACGCCACCTCGGACGCCGAAACCGGTCTTATGGTCGCTGCACGGCGGCTCGACGGGCGTGAGGGAGAGCGCGCCATCATACTGATCGCTGATGCCGAGCTTTTGACTCCGCACCGGACCGATCTTTGGCCCATGCTGGAGCGCGTACGTCCGCGAATATTCTCCCTCGGCATGAATCCTGGCGACTATGGCTCCGACACCGCCAAGCTTTTGCATGAGCGCGACCTGATCATGAACTGGGCCATGGCTGCGGGCGGCCGCTACAGCTACAGCGCCAGCACCGCCGCCCTGCTGCGCAATCTCGAAGCGGCCATGCACGAGATCCGCCAGCCGACCGAGTTCCTGATCTCGGCCGAAACCGGCTGGACCGATCCGCCCGAACCTGGGTCGCTTGCGGTGGTCAGCGGCGATGAACCGGCTGTTGCGGGATCGGTGGTCCATATGATCTTCGACGCATCAGGCTCCATGCTCCGGCGCATGACCGGCGGGCGGCGCATCGAGGTCGCGCGCACGGTGGCGCGCGACGTTATCGCCGAGCGCATTCCTGCTGACGTGCCGGTGGCGCTCAGAGCCTTTGGCCATACTGCGCCGGGCAGCTGCGAGACCGAACTGCTGGTCGCTCCTGCCGCCGGCAATCACGCCGATGTGCTGGCCGCTGTCGAGGGCATCCAGGCGATCAATCTGGCCCGTACGCCGCTGGCGGCGTCGCTGGCTGCTGTTTCCAGCGATCTCCAGAACTTCCAGGGCGAGCGTCAGCTGGTGGTGATGTTCACCGACGGAGAAGAGACCTGCGAGGGCGATGTGGAGGCTGAACTCGAACGCCTGCTGGAAACGGGCGTGGACGTGCGGATGAACATTGTCGGCTTTCATATCGACCAGGCCAATCTGCGCGATGAATTCGAGCGGCTGGCTGATATGGGCGGCGGTGTGTATTTCGACACCCGCGACGGCGATGGCCTGTCACAGGCGCTGGCCCGGGCGCTGGCCGCCGAATTCACCGTGCGCGACGCTGCCGGGGCGCTGGTCGCCCGGGGGCGTGTGGATGAGGACGAGATTGAGCTCGAAGCCGGGCGCTACATCCTCCAGATCGACGGCCGGGAAGACCGGGAGATCGTCATCGAGCCCCAGACCCTGACAGTCGTCACACCTTGAACAGGCGCGTCTGCGCCATCCTTCCGCACTCACCGCCATGGCTGTGGCGGCCTGTCAGGCCTGGCCTGCCGCCCGGCTCTAACAGGACATCTCAGGAGATCTGCAATGATACAAGGATACACCTCCCTCCATGCCGCCAGTGCGCTGGCGCTCGGCCTTTGCCTGTTCGCGGGCGCCGCCAGCGCCCAGTCCCAGGGCGTGACCAGAGCCGGCTCGGTCTCTGGCGTGATCGGGGACATGGCCTATGAGGGCAGCATCCCGATGCCCAATCCCCCCAATGCCGATCTGTTCGATGGCGCGCATTACACGGTCGCGATGCAAGGGGCTAATCTCGCCTTGCAGATCAAGATTCTGGCGATTGGTCAGAATGAGACGATCCGCAACAGCCCGACGGGCTATTATGGCGACAATGCCGTCCAGCTCGACCTTGTGTTCGAGTTCACCCAGGACGGCCGGGACGCCATATCAGCGGACAATATCGTGTCGTCGTCCGTGACCTTTATTGAAACATGGCCGAGCCACGTGCCTTCGCCGGCGCTGCAATACCAGACCCTGTTCTCCCAGCCGGCGGTGTCCATAGACACGTTCAACTGGACCCGGGACGGCATCGAGATTTCAGGCAGCGTGTCCGGCGAGGCGTGCCTCTATGTCTACGACATCGACCAGCGCGGCAACCGCGTGAACTCGCAGGCGCGGGTGATGGGCGAAACCTTCTGCCCCCAGATCAATCTCGATTTCTCGGCCCTGGCGACCGAAGAGCATATGTAACCGCCAGCACAATGGCTCACCCCCGGGCCCGGCCTTTTCAGGGCCGGACGCTTTGCCGGCGCGTTCGCGCACAGGAGACCTTGATGAACCGCCCATGCATACAGATGAGCCTGCAAACAAGCCTGATCGCAGCCTGCCTGGTTGCCGGAACAGCGCAGGCCCGCTCGCCCGGCGTGAGCCTGACGCCACAAGCCTTCATCGAGATTAGCTGGGAGAATGTGAACGCCTCCCGCTATGAGGTGCGGGCTGGTTCATCGCGGCTTATGTCGGCCTCCCGGCTGAGCTATCTGCATCTCAGCGACGTTCCGCCGGAGAATTTGAGCGTTTATGCCATCCGGTTTGAAGGCGACGGCGATACAGAGCCGTTCCGCGAAGTGCGCGAGCCGATAGACTTCATGGCTGAAACCACCGAGCGCTATGTGATTGACTGGGATCCGCAGGTCTACACCCGTCCGTTCGTCGGCGTGAGGGCCGCCTATGCCGGCCCAGCGCAAGACCGCGGCACACGCATCCGCGCCGCTCAGCAGCGCCCTTTCATTCTGCCCCAGCGGCCCGCGTGGATTTATCAGGTGGTCTTCGGCCAGGGACTGGCCGGTGAGGAGGGCCGCTACACCGCGCCCTTCGACGCTGGGCCTGACGGATTTAACGGTCTCGGGCCATACACGGACCTGACCCCGCCGGACGCCGGAGAGGCCAGGCCCTGAGTGTGATCACAGCGCCGTTCAGGGGCAGCGGCCCTCAAAACGGACCTCCATCTGATCCTCGCGAATGGGCGGAAACACGGCGGCGGCGCCCGCCGCGCTGAGCACGCCGTCATCACTCCAGCGGCGAATGTCCGGGGCGGCGTCGCTGTCCTCGGGACCGCGATGCACCCACTGGCTGTTGTCATATGTCACCGACAAGGAGTGCATGCCCGGCCAGCGCATCAGCATGATGGAAACCGACTGCCCGTCCGGCGTTTCACCCGAAGCGCTGGCTGTTTCGGTATCCACCCCGCATCCGCTCACCGTCATGGGAATCGCTTGGCCGTCCAGCCACAGCGTGCCGGTTCCAGCGGGCGCATCAGGCGCAGTCAGCATCAGGGCCAGGGCGGAAATAAGCATGGCGTCGTCCTTGTTTTGATGGGTTGGCCGCAGGGCGGCAAAGTCAGAGGCAGGCTACCAGCAGTCGCGGCGTTCGAACAAATCCATGAGATGGTCACGCCGGTCATAGGCCACATCTGTGCGCCAGGCGCCGCCATCGCTCGGCTGGCGTTGCGCAGAACCGCCTGCGCCCAGCACACGGCGCGCATCGCCCAGAACGCCGCTGGTTTCGTAATTGCGGGTATGGCGGGCCGCTGTCTGGCCAGCGTCAAGCACCTGGTCGGCATCCACACCGGCGCCCGCCGGGCGGGTCCCGGTTTCCTGCTCGATGAACACGTCAATATGGCCGATCTCGGCTTCCAGGGCGTCGCAGCTCAGTGCGGCATCCCGGGGCAGAACCGGGGCCAGCCAAGGTCCTGCGCCCGGCTGATCAATCTCGTCCAGCGCCGCAGCGCAGTCTCTGTTCTGGTACAGCCCCATCAGATGATCACGCCGCTCAAAGGCCACACGGTCAGGGTCCGGGCCTTGATTGCGGGCGCGCTGGTTGCGCGGCGGGTTGCCGCCGAAAATGCGTTGCGCATCACGCATCATGCCGCTCGCCTGGCGATTGCCGGTGCGCCGCGCCGCCACCTCGGCGGCCGCAGCGCCCTGGCGCGCGTCCACGCCGCCGCCGCCCGGGCCGTCACGATGGCTTGCACGCCACCGGTCGATCTCGCCGATCTCGGTCTCCAGGGCGTCGCAGCTCAGGCTCCGGTCCCGCGGCTCCCTGGCGTGCTGCCAGGGCCCGGACTGGGCCGCCGCCATGGCGGGCGTCAGGACAAGGGCGGCCAGCCCCAGGGCGGTGGCGAGGACTGTGTTCAGCCAGGTCATAATCGGATGTCTCCCGGGCAGAGATGCAAACGGTTGAAGTCTCTCAAACCCAGCAAACCGGCCTTGCGCAACAGGCGCCAGACCCGGACGGGTCTAGCTGGGCGTTGCATTCAGGCCCCATCGTGGGAATGCTCAAAAACATCAGCCCCTCAGATTCCTGCTCTGGAGAACGCCATGTCCATGCCGGCCGCCTTGCCCCGCCACAAAACCCTGTTGCTGGCCGCCCTTCCGGGCCTTGCACTGGCCGCTGCGCCGGCGCTTGCGGATGATGTGAGCGGATCCCTGGATGGCGAGCCGCGCCAGTGGCATGTGCTGCAGGGCGAGGACAGCAAGACGGTCAATTTCCGCCAGGATTCGCCCGGGTTCTACTCGGTGACCGTCCAGGCCCACCGCAATCCGCGCTATGAAGTCGAGGGCAGCGTTTCGATCACCTTCTCCCTGATGGGCGAGGAAGTGCTGGACGCCACCGCCATGTATTTTCCAGAGGCGCGCATGACGCCGCACTTCACCGATGAAAGCGCGCTCGAAGGCCTGGTGCTGGAGCGCGTCGAGCTTGATGGCGGCCAGCCCCGGATCACCGGCCGCTATGAAGGCGTTCTGGGCTACCGGGCGTCCATGTTCCGCGAGCCCGACCCCGCCAATACGGTCTCGCTGGTGGTCGAATTTGACGTGACCCCCTCGCGCGAGGACTAGGCGCGCCTTCACAGAGGCTGAAACCCGTTCGGGTCTGTGCGCAGCCCTCGGGCTTGGCGATCATGACCCGGTTATCCGCGCGTGGGAGGTTTGAATGCGAGCGTGTTTTATCAAGGTGCTGGCGTTGAGCTTCGCTCTGGCGGCGCCCGCCGCCATGGCCGCTGCACACGATGATCGGGAGCGGCGCGAGGAGACGCTGCGCGATGTGATCGGTCAGGCGCACGCAGCGGCCGATCGCATGGCCTCCCTGCGTCCGGCGGTCGAGGATGATGCTTTCGACATCCTGCCTGCTGTGGAGCGGCTCGATTTCGACGGCCACGAGATCGCCAGCTTCGTCACCGCACAGGTGCGTTATGAACCCTATGACGGCATTCTGCGCGGCGCCCAGGCGACCCTGTCGGCAAAGGCGGGCAATGCGATCGATCAGAGCCTCCTGCTCATAACCTTGCTGGACATGGCCGGTTATGACGCCCAGATCCTGCGCACCGACGAGACGGGCGGCGAGCTGGGCAGGCTTCTGGCACACGAAGCAACGCGCGAGCGTGGCCCTGCTCGTGCTATCGCCGATACGCAGCGGCTGGAAGACGCACTGATCGCTGTGATGGGCAGCCGGGCGGACCGCGCGGCCGCGCGCTCGGCCGCCAATGCCCTGGGTCCGGGCGAAGCTGGCGCGCTGGACGAGGCCGTCACACAGACCGCTGAACGTCTGAGTGATCTGATCACCCAGCCTGGCGCCCGGATCAGTTCAGGCGATTATTTCTGGGTGCGTTACCGCCTGGGCCCGGGCATGTCCTGGACCGAGGCCCACCCCGCACTGTCCGGCGAAGCGCCCGAGGGACTTGAGCCGCAGGAGGTGATCACCGGAACGGCGCCGGATGACTGGCTTCACTATGTCGAGATTTCGCTTTCGGCGGAAATTCTCGAAAATGGCCGACTGGGCCAGCACTCTCTCATGACGCCCTGGCGCCAGCCGGTGGCGGCCCTGTTTGACCGCCCCGTCAGCCTGTCCATGTTCGGGGATATCAGCGCGCTCAGCGAAAACCAGGCCGGCACGCTCTTTATGCCCACCCTCAACGGGGACACGCCCCCTGGCGCGCACGCCGTCACCCTGCGCGGCGCGATCATTGACGCCGGCATATTGCAAATGGACTCAAGCGGCATGGCGGGCGTGTTCAGCACGCTGGGCGATCTCTTGCAGGACAGCAGCGACCTGGCGAGCCGCGGCCCGGAAGACCAGCCCACGCGCGCACTGACCGGCATCATCCTGACGGTAAGCTGGACACAGCCATCCGGCGAGACGCGCACCGAGGAGCGCTGGCTGATCGACCGGCTCGCCAACCGGCATGCAAGCGGCGAGGCGCCGCGCCTGGACCTGTCCAAGAGCCTGCGCTGGCTGGCGCACCGGATGAATTTCCGCCGCGATTTGTTGATCAGCGCGGGCGGCGCCCACTCGGCTCACCGGCTGGCGGCCGCGCTTGAAGCGGAAACGGCGCGTCTGCGCTATGGCGCGCACCTGCTCGAACTGACCGACGCGGCGACCGGCGAGCTGCGCATGAATGAGGCCCAGCCCTTCAGCGAAACCCATCTGCCCTTCCTGATGAACCTGCAAACCGTGATTGATCAGGACATCCGCAACCCGGCCGGACGCCATGTCTATCGCGACGGGCCTCTTGTGCTCTCCCTGCACCGTGCCTGGGATGAGCAGGATGATCAGAACGTGGCCTATATCGACATCCTCATGAATCCATGGGCGGGCGCCGCGCTGGACGGGGACAGTCTGGTGAGCTGGCCGGCCGGAGCGCTGGCGCGCGGGGTGCTGGACACGCAGGCCGAGCTGGATTTCGGCCTTGGCGAGCCGGGTTCGGACTATTTCGGCGCGCTGGAGCGCAGCCGCGACCTGACCATCGCCAGACGCTCGAGCGATGTGGCGCACTGGCCCCAGGACGCCCGCCTGGCCGCCGAAGCCGATCTGGCTGAAGGCTTCGCCCTGGTCATGCTCCAGGCTGAGACAGCGCAAGGCGTCCCCCTATGGTGGCGGGTCCGCGCGGATGGCGGCGAGGTGCTCGGACGCAATGCGCTGGGTGGCCAATCCACCACCGAATACATCGTGGCCTACGCCAGCGGCGCCTGGGCCCTGTTCAGCTTCAGCCGCGACACCAAGGCCTGCATGGACGGCTATGATGCGGACCAGGGGCTGGGCTGCTGCCTGCTCTACACCGTCGTCTATCATAGCGCGTCTGCAGGCATAGGGGCGGGCGCCCAGGCCGGATTGCGCGCCGGCGCCGCCCATACGGCAGGCAGCATTAATCAGGTCACCCATGTAGGCGCTCTCGACCTTGTGTCGTTCCTCAGCGTGGAAGCGGGCTTTAACATGGGGGGCCGGTTTGCGAACGAAGTTCTCCCCAGCCTGACACGCGAAGGACGCTGCGGCCCCCCCACGCGCAATCAGTAACTGAGCTGATTGGCTTGGCTATTGCGCTGACCGGCATGCGAGGCTTCAGAGCGCCGTGCGTGGCCGGGGACTTCACGCGCAGAGCCTTGACCAAGCTCATCCCCCCGGAAAGGAAGGCGAACACGCTCTACTCATGTACGGCGGCCTGGATCACAGGGATGGGTCAGTGCGTATGAGCTGTTCCGATTCCGTTTTCCGTGACACATAATAGATAATAAATTCAATATGTTATATATTTCGCGGCATGTTCCATAAATCCCAGCCTCACCGCCACGGCCCAGCCGCGCAGTGAGCGGTTTGATCCGTGTGCAGGCCTTCAGGCGATCCGCCCCGCCTGGCATGATATCTTCAAGGTCAAATGTCATGTGGCGCCGGTCCCATGGCGCTATCCGCCACCATATCAGGGCGTGCCCAGAGCATGCGGAAAGCCCTTCGTGTTCGCATCACAGGACTCTGAGCCATGACCGGCCGTATCGCCATTATCGGGGCCGGGCCTGCGGGCCTTATCGCGGCGGAGCGTCTGGCGGAGCAGGGGTTCGGCGTTGATGTTTATGAGCGCATGCCCAGCGTGGCGCGCAAATTCCTGATGGCGGGGCGGGGCGGGCTGAACCTGACCCACTCTGAACCCCTGGAGCCCTTTCTGGACCGCTATGGCGCGCAGCGTGACTGGCTGGGGCCGGCCATCCGCGCCTTTGCGCCGTCTGACCTCATCGCCTGGTGCGAGGGCCTGGGGCAGGCGGTGTTCACCGGCTCCAGCGGGCGGGTGTTTCCCAAAAGCATGAAGGCCTCGCCGCTCTTGCGCGCGTGGCTGGCGAGGCTCGATGCGCTGGGCGTCAGCATCCATTTGCGCCACGCCTGGCGTGGCTTTGATGAGGCGGGCCGGTTCCTGATGGCCGGGCCGGACGGTCAGGAGCGCGTGCTGGAGGCCGATGCGGTGATCCTGGCGCTGGGCGGGGCGAGCTGGCCGCGTCTGGGGTCAAGGGGCGAATGGACCGGCTGGCTGGCGGCGCGCGGCGTCGCGATCACACCCTTCGCGCCAGCCAATGCCGGATTTGATGCGCGCTGGTCGTGCGTGATGCGTGAGCGCTTCGCCGGCGCGCCGCTCAAGGCCGCCCGCTTCAGCCATGAAGGCCGGTCGGTGCGCGGCGAAGCCATGATCGCGGCCTATGGCCTGGAAGGGGGCGCGATCTATGCCTTGAGCGCGGGCTTGCGCGACGCTATCGGGCGGGACGGCGCGGCGGTGCTGACGCTTGATCTGGCGCCTGACATGTCCGAGGCCGCCCTGGCGGCGCGGCTCAAGGCGGCCAGGCCGGGCCAGTCCCTGTCCAGCACGCTGCGCAAACAGGCCCGGCTCTCGCCGCTGTCAGCTGCGCTGGTGCGCGAAGCGGGTGAAGCACCGCGCACGCCACTAGAGCTGGCGGCGCGCATCAAGGCCTTGCCCCTTACGCTGCACGCCATGCAGGGCCTCGACCGGGCAATCTCGAGCGCCGGGGGCGTGGCGCGCGAGTCCGTGGATGGGCGCTTCATGCTGAAGGCCCTGCCTGGCGTGTTCGCTGCCGGAGAAATGCTCGACTGGGAAGCGCCCACTGGCGGTTATCTCCTGCAGGCGAGCTTCGCTTCCGGCGCTGCGGCGGCAAGGGGCGCGGCCGCTTGGCTTGACCGGTCCTGACAGCGCGCCGGGGGGCGCGGCCATGAAATCATTTACCCCGGTCTCATTCACCTCTTGACGGGAAAACCTCCGGTCAGGCTTACTCCGGTCAGCCGATCCCTGAAGCGCTGGCGGCCTGAGCGGGGCGGATGACATGCTGGACGCCGCCTGAACCCTGTTGAGTCAAACCGGACCCTTTTTCCGGCCTTCAGCCGGCGGTGATGCGGTCAACAGGACAAGGTTTCTGAAGGATCGGGAGTTTATGGTTCCGTGAATACAAAAACGCCGCTTTCCATCATCGCCGCTGACGCCCGTATTGTGGGCGCCGTGACCTCCACGGGTGAAGTCCAGGTAGAGGGCAGGGTGGAGGGTGAATTGCGCGCCGAGGCGCTGGTGATCAGCCGGGAAGGCCGTGTCAAAGGGACGGTTCATGCCGGATCGGCCGTCATTCACGGCTGCGCCGAAGACACGCTCTATGTGCGCGAACTCAGGCTCATGCCGGGAAGCCGTCTGGTTGGCGATGTGAACTATCAGACGCTGATGATTGAAGGCGGCGCCATTCTTGACGGGCTTTGCCGCCCCCAGGCCCGGACGGCCCCTGCGGGCTCAATATCCCAAATGGACGGGTCAAAGCGCCCGGACAGCGCGCAGACCTCAAACAATCCTCCACAATGGCCCTTCAGGTAAAGCCCGGGAGGGGGGAAGGCAGGCTTGGGCAGGGGCCCTTGCGCCTATTTGCGCATGGCTTTGATGTCTTCGGCGATCCAGCGGAAAAAGCCGCCATGTTCGATAAACACTGATACGATATTGGCGTCCTCGGCCTCAAAATGGAATGCGCCGCGCAAGCCTCTGGAAAACGTCAGGGCCGGGGCTATGCGAACATTGTTATTGTAAAAATTGTCACGGATCACGAGCGCTTCATTGTCGCTGAACACCTGATTGGGCACGAGCGTGATGCGCGCCCGGTTCTCCCGGATGTCAGCCAGGCGGTTCGCCGCCTCTTTGAGTTCGGGAAGATAGGTGCGCGTCGCCATGATATCCGCATCCGATACGGCCACGGGCACGAAGATCAGATCCGGCTGGATAACGGGCATCAGGGTGACGGACGGAAATCCGGCAGGGGTGTCCACGAACAGAACATCATTGTTCCGGCGCAGCGTTTCGATGGCGGCGCGCACGCTCTCCAGATCGGCGTTCGGGCCTTCCCAGTCATGATCGCCCATATAGACGTGCTGGACGCCCGAGGCGCCGAACCGGCGCGCGGCGTTATAGGTCGTGCGCAACCGGTCGAAATCGATAACGCAGACCCGCAGGTCATATTTCGCCGCAAAGTAAATTGCGCTGAGGAAGGCCAGGGTGCTTTTCCCCACGCCCCCCTTGGCATTGGCGAACAGGACGGTGATGCAGCTCATCTGCGTTCAACCCCCTAGCCTTGTATCTGCCCTAGCCGGTCTGAGAATTGCTCTCGCCGCCATTATTCGGGGTGTCGGGATTATGCTCGTTTTTTGAGGTGGTGTCTGCCTCACGCGAGGTCTTTGAAATGGCGGAGCGAAGATTGGAGAGGGAGGATGCGCCTTCGCTGCGATTGCTGCGGTCCTGGGTGTTGATCTGACCGATCAGCTGAGCGCCCTCATGGGCTTCCAGCGAGCCGTACGTGATCTGGCCCTCGATTCGCCCGCCGCCGCGTATGGTCAGCTTGCCGGACAGGACCAGCGTGTCCTGAACGCTTCCCATGATGTCAGCGGTCTCGCTGGTAATATCGCCGGAGACATGGCCCTTCTCGCCAACAATCAGGTGAATGGCGCGCAGCTTGCCGCTGAAGTGCCCGTCAATGCGCGCAGCTCCGTCGACTTCAAGCGAAGCGCCCTCGACGGCGCACTTTTCGCCCATAAAGAAAGCAAGGTCTTCGCTGCCTTCAAGGGGGCTGACTTTGGCGGACTTGGGGGACGTAGAAGCGTTACTCATCACGGGCCTCGCATTACCGGAAATGATCAGGAATGAACCCTCTACCAGCACCGTATTGCGCGCAAGATCAAGGCCCAACTCACAAACAAATGGCCATGAGGGTGTAAATCAGCGCCAAGGGCGGCGCGATCCAGGTTCGGTCCAGGGCGGGGCGGGCAGGTTCCTTGCGGGCTTTGGACAAGGCGAGCGCCGAATGGGCGCTTCAGGCTTGAAGATCTGGCCGGACGTGTTGGCAGCCGGTTGGCCTGGCCGGACCTGGCAGCCCAAACCGGCCAGAGCGGGCGAAACAGGAGCTGTTCGCGTTTGTCTGGCGCCGCCCAGTATCCTGGCGAAAGCGCTCCACCGGTCCGGCTCCGGCCCGGTTTTGCAGGTCTTCAAGGAGAGTCTGCGGCAGATGACGCAGCCTTCCGAACGCAAGCCGCGGGAGGGCAACATTCACTCCGGGCAAGCTCAGACCGGGGGGAATTTATCACATACGCAAGTGACCCCTCCGCCGATGGAATCTGGCGAAAGCTTTGCTCAGATGCGGTCGGGAAGGGGGTGGCGCTCCCATTATCACTTTTATTATCATACCAACTATGACAATCTCCGCTCAACGGCGGCCTGGATCGCCGAACTTTCAGTCAGGGGAGACCATCATGAAAGTATCTCGCTATCTCATCGGAGCAGGGCTGGCGGCGTTGATCGTCGCCATTGACGGCGCCGAGGCGCTGGCCCAGCAGCTGGACACGGTCACCGTCACCGCCCAGCGCCGAGAACAGGCGGTCACGGACGTGCCGATCGCCATTACCGTGCTGGAGGGCCAGACGCTTAACGAGTTGAGCATCGCCACGCTGGACGATCTTCAGCTGACGGTTCCGAACTTCCAGGTCACCCAGACCGGTATCGGCACGCAAATGTTTATCCGCGGCGTGGGCACCGGCAATGATCCGGCTTTCGAGCAATCCGTGGCCCAGTTCATTGACGGGGTCAGCTATGGCCGCGCCCAGCTGATTCGCGCGCCCTTCTTCGACCTGGAGCGGGTTGAAGTGCTGCGCGGGCCCCAGTCCGTGCTGTTCGGAAAGAACACCGTGGCGGGCGCGCTGAGCCTGATCACTGCAGCGCCCACCCGCGAGACCACAGGCTATGTCACCGCGACCTGGATGCCCGAGTTCGGCGACCGGCAGGTGGATGCGGCGGTTTCCGGCCCGTTGTCAGAACAGCTGATGGGGCGCCTGGCGGTGCGCTATTACGAGACTGACGGGTTCGTCTCCAATCCCAACAAGGGCCGCGATGAGCCGAGCCGGGAGCAATTCGCCATCCGCGGCTCGCTCCTGTTCGAGCCCAATGACCGTTTCGACGCGACGCTGAAGCTGGAGCATAACCGGTTCGATTCACGCGGGCGCGAGATCGAAGTGGTGCGCGACGTGAACACCCAGACCCTTCCCAATGGCGTCCCGCTGACCTTCGCCAATGCGCTGACCGGGGCCGGGCTGCCTGGTGCGATCACCAATAGCGAGTTCAACTTCACCCGCGACGCAGATTCCGATGAGTTCGCCGACAACACGCTGTTCAACGCCACTTTGACGGCCAATTACGATCTGGGCTTCGGCACGCTCACCTCGGTGACCGGCTATCTCGACTATAGCCGCGACGAGCTGGCTGATCTCGATTTCACCAACTACTTCATCCTCACGGGGCTATTGTCAGAGGACTATGACCAGTTCACCCAGGAGGTCCGGGTGGTCTCCCGGCAGGACCAGCGTCTGCGCTGGATCGCGGGCGGGTTTTATCAGTCCTCGACACTGACCAATAACGACATCACCGGCTTTGGCCCGGATATCACCAATCTGGGCTTCGCGCCGCTGGCCAATGTCGGACTGGAGCGCCGCTACAAGACGGATTCGACCGCCTTCGCGCTGTTTGGCGAGCTGACCTACGACCTGACCGACCGGCTGCGCCTGATTGGCGGTCTGCGCTGGACCACCGAAGACAAGGACGCCACCCGTCAGATCGCGGCCACGACAAACCCGCTGGGCTTTGACGCGCCTCTGGTCACCGATCCGGTGGTTCTGGCGACCATCCAGGCCGGCCTGGGCGTCGAGCTGAACAATCCGGGCGGCGGATCAGGCCATGATCTCAGCCAGTCGCGCTCGGAAAGCCGTTTGACGCCGTCCGTGACCGTGGAATTCGACGCCACTGACGACGTGATGATCTTCGCCTCTTACAAGGAGGGCTTCAAAGGCGGCGGCTTCGACGTGCGCGGCAACCGCACGGCCTTTTTCGAGTTCGCCGACGAGACCGTGCGCACCTATGAGGCGGGCTTGCGTTCGGACCTGATGGCGGGACGCGCCCAGTTCAACGCCACGGCCTATTTCTCACAATACTCCAACCTGCAGATCAGCCAGTTCGATGGCACGATCGGTTTCAATGTGGGCAATGCGGGCAAGACGGAGATCTCCGGCTTCGATATTGACGGCCGGATCGCGCTGACCAACGAGCTCTCGCTGGCCGCAGGGGTGTCATATCTCGACTTTGAATACACCGACTTCCGCCGCGGCAATTGCGCCTTCCAGGAGACGCCGGACGGGGACATCGTCGATGGCGTCCAGCTATGCGACTACACAGGCCGCCGCGGCCGGTTCACCCCCGAATGGACGGGTTTCGCCAGGCTGTCCTATGACCGGCCTGTCACCGACACCATCGACTTCTCCAGTGTGCTCAACGTGGCCTATACGGGCAGCCACAACATCCACGACAATCTGGACCCGCTGGGCAATGTGGACGGCTACACCATGGTCGATCTCAGGGCCGGTTTCGGAACCGAGCGCTGGGAAGTGGCCTTGCTGGCCCGCAACCTTCTGGATGAAAAAGTGCTGACCTTCGCTGCGAACGTCCCGTTCGCCAGCTCGGTGGGCGCGAACACGCAGTACGCTGTGCCCCTGCGTCCGCGCGTTGTGGGCGTGCAGGCCTCGCTGCGCTTCTAGTTTCCAACAGGAAGACTGAATTGGCCCCCGCTCCTTCCGGAGCGGGGGCTTGCCTTGTCAGTCCATGGACGGCCGGTTGATCAGATCGCTTGCGTAATCGGGCAGCTTGGCGGTTCCGGCCACCTGGCCATCAATCAGGGCGCGGTCGAAATAATCGCGCCAGCCGGTAATCAGGCCGTCGGGTGCGAAATCCACAATGCCTGCATAAGGCACGAGCACGCGCTGGCCGTCCGGACCGTCAAAATCTTCTGCAGCCTCGTAAAACAGCCGGTCTTCGGTCTCTGCATGGGTGAAAAGGCGAAGACGGCTATTGGACGAGACCTGACCATAGGCTTTCAAAAAGGCGATGGATTCCTCACGCCCGATGGCGGGCGGCTTGGTGGTGGCGGAAAAATGCCAGACCACATCCGGCGACAGGCGCGCCGCCACGGCGTCGAGATCGCCGCGCTTCCAGTCGGCGACCAGGTCGAGAAAACTTTGAAGATGGCTCATGAGGCGTCTCCGGTTTGCAGGCGTGTCTTGAGGGCGGCGGCGCCGGTTTCCAGCTTGGCGCGGATATCGGCGTCGCTGGCCAGCGGCGTACGGGTTCGCTTGAAGGCGTGGGCCGGGCGGGGCGCGCGGTCGAACCACAGCGCGCCGGCCTGGGGCGCAGGGCGCGCGCTGATCAGCCACAGGGCGGTATCTGCGCCCTGGTCTTCATTGCGCAGGATCGATTTGAGGACCTTGCGGAATTTCGGCAGCGAACGCTTGACGCCGTCAGTGTCCACCCATCCTGGATGCATGGTCCAGGCGGCGTAGCCGCGCGCGGCCCAGCCGTCTGACAGCACCAGCTGGGCGCGCTTGTGGGTCGCGTAGGCGGCGAAGCCGTTATATCCTTCGGGCTTCTGCTCCATGTAAACGAGGTTCTGGGGCGCATTATACATGCCGCCCGAGGCCATATTGACCACGCAGCCTCCAGGCTTGAGCGCGCCGGACGCCATCAGCGCCTCTGTCAGGATGAAGGGGTTGAGGATATTGACCGCATACATCGCGTCGATACCCTCGCCCGTGGCCTCATGGGCATGATTGAGCACGCCCACATTATTGATAAGCGCATCAACACCGCCAGGCCGGGCTGCGAGCATATCGGCAAGCGCCAAAGTGTCGGAGGCGAGCGACAGGTCCGCCTTGAGCGGTTCGACCCGTCCAGCCAGGCCTTTGGCTTGCGCCACCAGATCCGCCAGCTTGCTGTCACTGCGCCCGGCCGCCAGCGCTATACCGCCGCTTCTCGCCACGCCCAGCGCCATGGCCGCGCCGATGCCGCCCGTGGCGCCGGTGATCAGGACCGTGCGCCCTTCCAGACCGTCATATTGCTCGGGAATGTTCAGCCCCTTGAGCATGAACCCGAGCCGCGAGAACGGGATTAGGAATCGGCCATAGAAATTGATTGTTTTTGACAGACTCACGGGCGGCTCCTCTGTGTGATGTCAGAGCCTGAAACTAGACCGCCCATGTCGCTTGCACAACCATACCCAATTGAGCCACCATATGCCGCAAGACATTGCAGGAGCATTGGATGACTGCCCGACCCGCTGATCTGGCCGCGCGCCACGCGCACCATCTGGACGCTGCGCTGAAGGCCTGCGCCACGCGTGAGCAATGGAGCCCGTTCAAGGAATCGCCCAGCTCGAAAATCCACGGCGAGGAACGCCCGGCGGAGGGCAAGGCGCGCTTCGAGGCCCTTCTGGGCCGGCCCTTCGAGCTGGACCAGCCCGGGACGATCGGCGCGGTGGGCCATGAGGTCTCGCCCTACACGCTCGAACCGCTGGCCATCGCCTATCCCAAGTCTGACCCCGATGCGCTGTTCAGCGCCGCCAGAGCGGCGATGACCGGCTGGAACTGTCTGACGTCCGAGGAGCGGGCAGGGGTCTGTTTCGAGATGGCGTTCGCGCTGGAAGAGCAGGCCTTCGCCAACGCTCACGCGACCATGCACACTGCCGGACAGGCCTATCTGATGGCGTTCTCGGGCAGCGGCGCGAACGCGCTGGACCGGGGCGTGGAGGCTCTGGCCTATGCCTACAAGGCGATGGCGGACGTGCCGCGCGCGGCCGAGTGGGAGAAGAATTTCGGACGCACAGGCGTGGTGCGCCTGAAGAAGACCTACCGGCTGCGTCCGCGCGGCGTGGCGGTGGTGGTGTGCTGCGCGACATTTCCCATGTGGAACGCCTATCCGGCGGTGTTCGCCAATCTGATGACGGGCAATGCGGCGATCCTCAAACCCCATCCCAATGGCATTTTGCCCGTCGCCATGGCCGTCAAACGCATGCGTGAGGTGCTCACCGGCGCAGGGCTCGACCCCAATATGGTCCTGCTGGCCGCCGACGAGCGCGAAGCGCCCATCACGATCGACCTGCTCAAGCATCCCGCCTGCGCGATCATCGACTATACCGGCAGCCAGCGCTTTGGCGCCTGGATCGAAGAGCACTGCGCGGACCGCTTGGTCTATACCGAGACCGCAGGGTGCAATGCGGTGGTGCTGGACAGTTTTGATGACATGGATGCGGCCATTGGCGGCCTGGCCAATGGGCTGTGCGGCTTCTCCGCCCAGATGTGCACCAGCCCGCAGAATGTCCACTTGCCCGAAACCGGCGTGCGCGCAGATGGCAAGACGCTGAGCTTTGACGAGGCGGCCCGGCGGATTGTGGACGCCATCACCCGGCGCACGGAAAACCCGGCCCGCGCGGCGGGACTGTGCGCAGCGGTCCAGGCCGAACAATCGCTCGAGCTGATCAGCGAGGTCCGCGAGAAGGTGCTGGCGGCCGGCGGCCAGGTGCTGCTGGACTCGCGTCCCTACGCTCATCCCGACTTTCCGAACGCGCGCACCGCAACCCCGCTCGTGGTGTCGGTCGACGCCAGCCAGATCGATCTCTACGGCGAAGAGGTGTTTGCGCCGGTCTGCTTCGTGATCCGGGAGGCGTCCAGAGAGGCGGCGCTGGAAAACTCGGCCCGCATCGCATCCGAACGCGGCGCGATCTCGTCCTATCTCTATTCCGCCGATCGCGGCTTCATCGAGACGGCCCAGGACCGGTTCGCCGAGGCGGGCGCGTCACTCTGGATAAATATGGACAACCGCATGCCGATCAATTTCGCGGCGGCCTATTCGGATTATCATGTCACCGGCCTGAACCCGGCGGGCAATGCCTGTCTGGCGGATCTGGCCTTTGTGGCCGACCGCTTCCGCATCGTGCAGTTCCGCGAGCCGGTTCCTGCGGCGGCGGCCGAATGAGCGCCCTGGCCTTCGAAGGCTCGGGACTGGATATCCTGACCGCCTGGCGCGAGGCCGGACGGATTCCCGGTTTCGCGGCATTGCTGGGATTTGATGTTGCACAATTCTCTGACGGCGCGGCCAAGCTCGAATGCCCGGTCAGGTCCGATCACGCCAATCTCATGGCGGGCGTGCATGGCGGGGTGATGGCCGGGCTGATGGATGCGGTGACGGGCTGCGCGCTATTGACCCTGCTGGACGATAGCCAGCGTTTTGCAACAACCGACCTGCAGGTGCGCTATGTGCGCGCTGCGCCGATATCCACTGCAAGGCTCATCGCCGAAGCGCGGATCGTGCATCGCGGGCGCACGCTGGCGGTCGCCGAGTGCACCGTGTCCTCCGATGCAGGCGTGCACGCGCGCGGCACGGCGGGGATGATGATCACGCCCCGTCACAAGCGCTGAACAGGGCGGCGACTTCCCGGCGCACCACCTTGCCCACCGGGTTGCGCGGCAGGGCCTCGATTCTGTGGATGGCCTTGGGCGCGGCCACCGCGCCGATGGCGGCTTTCACCGCCTCGCGCAAAGCCTCGTCATCCACGCCGGGCTGCGCCACGATGGCGGCCTCCACCCGCTCGCCCCAATAGGGATCGGCCACGCCGAACACGCAGGCCTCCGTGACCCCGTCCACGGACAGAAGCGCCCGCTCGACCTCGGCCGGATAGACATTGAAGCCGCCGGTGATGAGCATTTCGCGCGACCGTCCCCGGATGAACACATGGCCGTCCGGGTCGATGCGCCCCAGATCGCCGGTCTTCAGCCAGCCATCCTCGATATCCAGCGGCTCCCCGGTGAGGTAGCGCGGCGCGACCAGCGGACCGCGCGCCGCAATTTCACCTGTTCCGTCCGGATCCGGACCGAGAATGCGCAGCTGGGTGGACGGGCAGGCCCGCCCGGCGCTCTCCAGCTTGCCGGTCCCGGCCATCTCTCCCGCCGTCATCGCCGCCAGCGCCATGGGCGCTTCGACCTGACCGTACATGGCCGCGATTTTCGGCCCGAAAGCCTCCCAGGCGCGGCGTATCTGGGCCGGGGGCATGGGGGCGGCCGAATAGATCAGTTCGCGCAGCGCGGGGAAACGTTCAGGGCGCGCCAGCCCGCTCCCGCTCAGCTTGATGATCAGGGTGGGCGGCATGAAGGCCAGGGTCACCCCTTCGCGCTCCATCGCGTCCAGAAGCGCTTCAGGCGACAGGTCGGAGGCGATGACGTGACGCCCGCCTGCGATCAGAACGGGCAATAGCAGATGGAAAGCCCCGTGCGACAAGGGCGCGGCGGCGAGATTGACGTCCTCGCCCGTGATCGCGAACACGGCGGCCAGGTCACTGGCGGCTGTGGCGATCACGCGTTGCGTCTGGGCGACGGCCTTGGGCCTGCCGGTCGTGCCCCCCGTCAGCTTCACGCTCATCACGTGATCGGGCGCCAGGGCCGGCGCGCGCCACTGTCCGGCGTCTGCGCTGAGCGCGTCCAGACCCTGCCGGTCGCCAGCCCTGAACAACGCCGCTGGCAGGCTGCTGGAGTTGACGCAGTCCTTGCAGGCCTCGTCCAGCAGCACCAGTGAGGGCCGCAGCGTTTCGCATATCTGGATATTGAGGGCCGGGGCGCTGCGCGGGTTGAGAGGCAGCCAGGCATAACCGGCGAGGAAAATACCGAACATTGCGACCACATGGTCTGCATGGTTCTTCGCCGCCAGCGCCACAATGGCTTCGCGATTATCGCCCAACCGCTTCTGCAGCCCGGCCGCCAGCGCCGCCGCCCGGCTGGCGAGCTCTCCATGGGTCAGCCGGGCGCCCAGATCGTCCTGCAGCGCGGGCCGGTCCGGCCAGCGCGCGGCGCTTTCCATAAAACGCAGGACCGGCGGGATCACGCGGGCCGCTCCAGAAGGGTGACGGCCGTCGCGGCCTCCTCGGTCTGCAGGAAGCCGCCGCCGTTTTCCGCCACCGCGATGCGCGCGCCGGGAATCTGGCGTTCGCCTGCTTCATCGCGCAGGTGCAAGCAGAGCTCATAGAGCTGGGCGATGCCGGTGGCGCCCACCGGGTGGCCTTTCGAGACCAGCCCCCCGGACGGATTGACCGGGACCCGTCCGCCCAGCGTGGTCTGCCCGGCCTCGGAGAAGGGACCGCCCTGGCCGATGGGGCACAGGCCCAGATTCTCGATCTGCTGGATTTCGGAATAGGCCGTGGCGTCATGGACCTCGGCCAGATCGACATCTTCGGGCCCAACCCCTGCCGCCTCATAGGCGGCCCGCGCCACGCGGGCCCCGACATGGGCCGCGAAATCGTCCGGCGCCCGGTCCGCGCCACTGCCCAGCGCGAAGCCGCGCAGCCTGACCGCTCTTTGGCGCATGGCGGGCGTCATGGTCTCCCCGGCCATCAGAACCAGCGCAGCAGCGCCATCGCTGATCGGCGCACACATGGAGCGGGTGAAGGGCCAGACAATCAGCTTGTCGGCCAGCACGTCGTCCACGCTCATTGGCGTGCGGTATTGCGATAGCGGGTTGAGCGCGGAGTGGGTGTGGTTCTTGGACGCCACAGCGGCCAGCTGGCGCCTTGTGGTGCCGAAAGTCTTCATATGCAGCCGGGCGAAGGCGGCGTAGCTGTCCATGAAAAAGCTGCGCGCCTGCGCTTCGCGGCCCTTGAGCGCCTGAGGGATCAGGTCCGCGGCCAGGGCGGAGAGCTCGGCATGAATGCGGTCTATGTTCTCTATATCCGTGCCGCCGCGAAAGGCGGCGGCGATCTTCTCGGGCCGGTCGGGAAAAAACATCTTTTCGGCGCCAACCACCAGCGCGGTCGAGCAGAGCCCTGCACGGATTGAAGCGGCGGCCTGGATGACGGCGGTCGAGCCCGAGGCGCAGGCATTCTCGACATTGACCACCGGTATCGCGCCGATGCCCATGGCCCGCAGCGCGACCTGCCCGCGTATGGTGTTCTGGCCTTCCAGCATGGGCTGGCGGGTATTGGAGAACCAGGCGGCCTCAATCCGGTCCGCACCGATGCCTGCATCGGCCAGCGCGCCCCTGACCGCCTCTGCGGTCAGGGATTTGACGCTGGCCTCAGGGCGCTTGCCCATCGCCGTCATGGCGATTCCGGCGATGAACAGCGCGGTCATGCGGAGCTGGTCTCCAGCCGTTTCTTCAGATCGGGCCGCACCACCTTGTTGAGAGGATTGCGCGGCAGCTGGTCGATCAGCTCCAGCCGCTCGGGCCATTTGAACTTGGCCACGCCCTTGTCTTCAAGGAAGGTTTTGACAGATTCCAGATCGAGGCTCTCGCCGTCCTTGACCACGGCGAACAGGCACACCTTCTCGCCCATCATGCGGTCATCATAGCCGCATACCGCGGCTTCCACGATGGCGGGATGGGCGTTGAGCACGCCATCAAGCTCTTCGGGAGAAATGTTCACGCCGCCGCGGATGATGACGTCCTTGCGCCGGCCCTTGAAGCGGTAGAAGCGGGCCATCTCCCCCTCTCCGGCGATTTCGAACAGATCGCCGGTGCGGAAATATCCCTCGGCGTCGAACACATCCTCGCCTGTGTCGCCGAGATAGCCATCAAACACGTTCGGCCCGCGGATCAGAAGCTCGCCTGTCAGGCCCGGCGCATCGATCAGCGCGTCATCATTTTGCCAGTCGACCAGCTTGCTCTCGAAAAAGGCTGCAAAGCCGTTGGACCAGCTCAGGCCTGGCGCGCCGAAACGGGGGAAGACCACTGCACGCTGTTCGGGGTCGGGCACTTCGGCGGGGCCGCCCACAAGGCCGATCCCCTCGTTGGAGCCGAAGAAGTTCACGATCTCCACCCCGAACTTGTCCTTGAACCCCTTGGTCATCCAGGGATCGAGCGGCGCGGAGCCTGAAGCGATGTATTTCACCGCCGACAGATCGACCTGCCCGTGAAGGGCCTCGTTCTGAAGGAACATGTTCAGCACGGCGGGCGGCGCGATGGTGTAGGCGATCTTCTCCGTCACCAGCTGGCGCAGGAAGCCGGGCAGATCGAAAGGATGGTGCAGGACCAGCGTGCCGCGGTTCTCCAGCCAATAGACGAAGAAGCCCGCCAACGCGGCCATATTGATCAGCGGAAACGGGTTGAGCATGGCCGAGCCCTTGGGCAGCGGCACCGCATCGAACACCGCCAGACTCTGGGTGAACCAGTGGCCGTGATGGCGCGGCACGCCCTTGGGCGTGCCGGTCGAACCCGAAGTCCAGCAGATCGTGACGATGTCCTCCGCCTGGCCTTCGGATGCGGGGCGGGACCCGGGCTCGGAGAAGTCCAGCGCCAGCGGCTCGAAGCCTTCTGTCCTGGCGCCGAACGCAAATCGCTTGGCGCCGGCGGGCAGCGCGTCCGCGATCCGCGGCGCACACGGCTCGTCCTTGAA
The DNA here is from genome assembly GCF_008630495.1 of Alkalicaulis satelles. GTDB lineage: Bacteria > Pseudomonadota > Alphaproteobacteria > Caulobacterales > Maricaulaceae > Oceanicaulis > Oceanicaulis satelles. The sequence goes on along the minus strand of NZ_VWOJ01000001.1, from coordinate 1,091,413 downwards.
GCGCGTGATCCCGATAAAGGCTTTCGCCCCCAGCTCGCCGGAGGTGTGGGCCACTTCGTGGCGGCCATACTGCATGGCGATGGGGCTGATGATGGCGCCCAGCCGGGACAGGGCGATGTAAAGAACCGTCAGTTCTGCGGTGTTGGGAAGCTGGACCAGAACCGCATCACCGCGCCCGATCCCGGCCTGTTTCATGACCGCGGCCAGATTGTCCGCCGCGTTTTTCGCCTCCGCCCAGCTCAGGCGCAGGGGCGCGCGGCCGATCAGGGCTTCGCAATCGAGCGGATCGACGATGGCGGTCTGGTCCGGCGCGTCAGAGGCGGCGGCGTCGAAAGCGCCATGCAGCGTGCGGCCGTCCCACCACCCCTTGTCGCGATAGGCCTGATGGCGCGCCTGCGCCTGCGCTGTCCGGTCCATGGCCGGTCTCCTCCCATTGTTCACGTGCGGCGTGATCCGCCGTTTTATAACTTGCACAATCAAACCAACTGGAGCGTCCGGCGCCAAGTCCTATCGCTGCGCCAGCTGTGAAAATCATACCCGCACGCGCGAAAACCGTCTGTGACAAAGCCCGCCGCATCGCCTATACGAGTTGTTATGCAACTTGCGACCGTGAAACCCGCTGCTGACCTGAAGCTGATCCGCAGCTGTTCTATCTGGCGTGCGCTGGAGGTGGTGGGCGACGTGCCCACCATGCTGATTCTGGAGGCGTTCTGGCTGGGTGAACGGCGGTTCGACGGCTTCCAGCAGCGCACCGGCCTGCTCAAGGCGCTGCTCAGCCAGCGGCTCAAGACCATGACCGAGACCGGGCTGCTGGAGAAGCGCCAGTATTCCGAACGGCCTGCGCGGTATGAGTACTGGGCCACCGAAAAGGGCCGCGACCTGTACTGGGTGGCGCTGGCCATGTTGCGCTGGGAGAAGCGCTGGGGCGCGGCGGCGACCAAGTTCACCGTCCAGCTTGATCACCTGGCTTGTGGCGCGCGCAATATCGATGCGGTGCCGTTCAGCCGCTCGGCCGGCGTGCCTTTCACTGCCCGGGATGTCAGCTGGGAACACGGGCCGGGCATGGGCTGGATCGCGCCGCGCCACAGCCGGCGGCGCAAGCAGCGCACAGACGCTGAAAGCACAGAGAGCAATCTTCTGGACGTGATCGTGCAGGTGCTGGGCGACCGCTGGGCCTCGCTCATCCTGCGCTCGATCTTCACCGGCTTCCGCCGCTATGACGAGATCCAGAAGGACGCGGCCATCGCCACCAACATCCTGGCCGACCGCCTGCAATGGCTGACGGGCATGGGGCTGATCCACAAGCGGCTCTATTCCGAAAGTCCCGCCCGCTATGAGTACCGCCTGACCGAGACCGGCATCGACTATTATCCGGTGCTGGTCATGCTGATGGTGTGGGGCGACCGCTGGTATGTGGCGCCAGAAGGGCCGCCCCTGGTGCTCGAGCACCGGCACACTGGACTGCCGCTGGATCCGGTGATGGCTTGCTCGTGCTGCCACCAGCCGCTCGTGCCCGGCGAGGTGGCCTTCCACATCCGGCCCATGCGGCGCAGCCAGGAAGAAGTCCGGGCGCAGGGGGCCTAGACTTTCATTATCATACCCACTAGTTTTTCCTCAGCTTTCAAGGGGAGGAACCGCTATGGGCGCTCCATCACAGCCCGGCCGGGTGACGCTGGTCACCGGGGCGGGCAAGGGGTTGGGACGGGCCTTCGCGCTGGCTTGCATGGCGCGCGGGGACGCGGTCGTGGTCAATAACCGGCGGCGCGAAGGCGCTGAAGACAGCGCTGAGCAGACCGCTGCAGAAATTCGCGCTGCCGGAGGGCGCGCCGCCGCCGAACTGTCAGACATCACCGATCCTGGCGCGGGCGAAGCCATGGTGCAGGCGGCCCTGTCCGCCTTCGGGCGGCTTGATGCGGTGATCTTCAATGCCGGGGTGAACGGCGCGGCGGGCCGGTTCATGGACCTGCCCGCAGATGAGTTCGCGACCGTTATGGCGGTCAATCTGACCGCCCAGATCGCGCTGGCCCGCGCCGCCTTGCCCCATCTGCGCGAAAGCCCGGCGGGGCGGATGGTGTTCGTGTCATCCTCGGCGGGCCTGTACGGCATATACGGGCGGGCTCCCTATAGCGCCTCGAAAGCCGCACTGAACGGATTTGCGCTGGCCCTGGCGCAGGAAGAGCGGCGCGGCCCTGTGCGGGTGAACGTGCTGGCGCCCTATGCGGCCACCCGGATGACGGGCGACGCCATCAGCGGGGAGATGGCCGCGCGCTTCACCCCTGAAGCCGCTGCGCCCGCCTGCGCCTTCCTGGCCAGCGCAGCGTGCGAGCGCGGTGGCGAGATTTGGGTGACAGGCGGAGGATTCGCCCGCCGGGCCGCGATGATGGAGGGCGGCGGATCAGCCTTGCCGGCCACTGTGGCTGAAGCGGATCTGGCCCGCGCCGGCGCCATGGACGGCGCACGCGAAGCCTCGGGCGCGCCCGCCGCCTTCATGGATTTCGTCAAGTGCGCGCAGGAGGCGCAGTCATGACCCTTGTTTCTGCAATCGCTCTCAATCTGGCCGTGGCCTATGCGCTGGTGATGATCTGCGTGCTGGCCCTGTGGGCCATCAGCGTGAAAATCCGCGATGTCAGCATTATCGACATGTTCTGGGGGGCGGGATTCGCGGTGATCGCGGTGGCGCTGTATCTGCTGAACCGGCCCCAGAGCGTTTACGCGATCATGCTGGCGGCCATGCCGGCGCTGTGGGCGGCCCGCTACACGCTTTTCATCCTGAAACGCAATTGGGGCCATGGCGAAGATGCGCGCTACGCGAAACTGCGCGACTGGGTGCAGGGCGGAGACGCGGCTTTCGCGCGCTTTTCCCTGACCCGGGTATTCCTGCTGCAGGGCCATGTGATGGTCATCGTCGCGCTGCCTGTCATCGTGGCCCTGGCGATGGACGGCCCGCCCGCCTGGCCGGTGCTGTTATGGGTGGGCGCAGGGGTATGGCTGGCGGGCGTGGCGTGCGAAGCCGCCGCCGACGCGCAGCTGACCGCCTTCCGCAAGGATCCCGCCAACAAGGGCAAGGTGCTGGATAAAGGCCTGTGGGGCTGGTCACGCCATCCCAACTATTTCGGCAACGCGCTTTTGTGGTGGGGCATTTTCATCGCCGCCAGCGCGCACCCCGTCGCGCTCGTGACGGTGATCGGCCCGATCATGATGACCCATTTCCTGGTCAATGTGACCGGCATGCGCACGCTGGACAAGAAGCTGGCGCGCGAGAAGCCGGGCTATGCCGAATACATGGCGCGCACATCAGGCTTTGTGCCCATGCCGCCCAAACGGGCATGAAAAAACGGGGCTCCGGTCTCCCGGAGCCCCGCCCTTCACTGTCATGAACCCCTGTCAGGCCGCGCGGATCTGGTCACCCGGCGCCCAGGTGCCGTGGAAGCCTGCAGGCACGCGCTGGGGCAGCTTCACCCGCGCCAGCGGCTTGGAGGAGAAGTCCTGCGCATCCAGGATCAGCGCTTCCGACGCGCCGGTCTCGGCGTTGAACACAAAGGAGATGACATAGCCGTCATCCTCGTGCTTGGCCCCGGTCCTGGCCGCATAGGCCGGCTCGGATCCGAACCGGCCGGGGCCGAATTCATGGGCCTCGCCGCGTCCGGTCTTGAGATCATATTTCACCAGCCCGTCAAAGACCTGGGTCTGGGTATTGGGAATGGAGACGTGATAGGAATACCGGCTGTCGCGGCCTGTCTTGTCGAGATTGATGACCGGGAACTCGGTCACCCGGTCATCAACGGGGCGCTCCTTGGTCTGGCCGGTCTTCAGATTGAAGCGCCACTCATACAGCACCGCCTGCAGGGCCAGCACGCCAACCATCGGCGCGTAAGGGCCGTAAGCGGGATCGGGGGTGAGGCCGTTGGGGATCATCTTGCAGGCGTAGAAGACGATCTCGTCGCCTTCCTCCCACGCATTCACCCCGTGATAGATGTAGCACGGATCAGCCTCGAACCAGCGCACATCGCCGGTCCCGTCCTTGCGCAGCACGCCAAAGCGGGTGGCCTGGCCCTTGGGCTGGTGAATCTGCCACATGCCGTTGCGTATGCCGGACTCGGTGAACACCACCGGCAGATCCATCAGCACCATGTAATTCTCGGTGATCGCCATGTCGTGGGGCAGGCGCGGCCCGGGCAGCTCGATCTCGCGGAACCAGGACAATTCATTGTCCTTGGACACCACCCCGGCGCTCATGACCGGGTTGTAGAGGTCATAGTCAAAGAACACGAACTCCCCGGTCCCGGGGTCCACCTTGGAGTGGGCGGAAACATTCTTGGGCAGCTTGCCCGAGAAGGTCTCGGTGCGCACGGTCTCGAGCGTGCGCGCGTCCACGCGCACCGGCTGTCCGGAAATATACCACAGCGCCATCAGCGAGCCGTTGTGCAGGACCACATCGGTATTGGCGGTGTCCTTGTAGGTGGTGGGGTGGCGTGATTTGTCGGCGGGCATGAGGATGCCGCCCGCATCAAGCATGCCGGCTTTCTCCGCCTCGTGATCGGCCGAGCGGACATAGCGGTTGCGGTATTCCGCCTTGCCGTTCTCGAAATAAATCCCGTGCAGCATGCCATCGCCGTCGAACCAGTGATGCATGCCCTCAGGCGCGTTCAGCGGGTTCGGGCCATTGCGCACATAAGCCCCGTGAAGATCGCGGGGAATCTCACCCTCAACCTCCAGCTCCAGCGCGGTGACTTCCTTGCGCACGGGCGCATAAATGCCCTTCAGATACGGGTTGAGCTTGTTGACCGGGGTGCTGAGCTCTTCGCGCTCGAAATCGGTGACGATCATGGTCATGGCAGGCCTCCTTCAGACTGCCCGCGCCGGACGCGCAGGGTTTTCAGCTGTGTGAACGGGGATGGCGCAGGCGGCGGCGTACTCGCTGGCCAGCGCGTCGGCGATAAGGGCGGCGCTTTGCGTGGCGGTGACCGCGCCCACGCCATGCCCGGCGGACCAGACATCGCGCCAGGCTTTCACCTGGCCTTCGCTGTCGGCGAAATCGGGACCGTCCTCGCGGCGGCCGTCCGCCCCGATGCCCATGCGGGCCAGGCTGGCCTTGAGGTAATAGGCGTCCGCCCCGGTCAGCTTGTTGGACAGGACAAGGTCCTCGAACTCGGCGGCTATGAGCATGGAGCGGTATTCATCGGACGCCAGACTCTCTTCAGCAGCGATGAAGCGCGTGCCCATATAGGCAAAGTCCGCGCCCAGCACCTCAGCGGCGCGGATTGCGCGTCCGTCGCCTATGCCGCCGCCCAGCATGACCGGGCCGTCGAAAAAGCGGCGCACCGCGGACACGAAGGCGAAGCCGGCCATCGGGCCGGTATGTCCGCCCGCGCCTGCCGAGACGAGCACAAGCCCGTCTGCGCCCTGCTCGACGGCCTTCCTGGCGAAACCCACCGAATTGACATCTGCGAAGACCAGACCGCCATACTCATGGACCGCATCCACCACCCGGCGCGGCCCGCCCAGCGCTGTGATGACGATCTCGGGTTTGTAACGGCCGACCAGATCAAGCTCGGCGTCGAACCGGCCATAGGATGAATGGGTGACCATGTTCGCCGCAAAGGGCGCGCGTGGACCGTCAGGCGCACACGCGCCGGCCAGCCAGTCCTCCAGCACCTCGATGGTGCGCGCATTGGGAAAAGGAAAGCTTGCCATCAGCCCGGCCCGGCGCGCAGCATCCACCAGCGCAGGTCCCGATACCAGGAACATGGGTGCGACAACTGCGGGCAGGCGCATGCGGGCCTTCAGCGCATCGGCTGTGGTGGAGGTCAAGCGGCGGCTCCGAAGTTAGCTTTCATAACCATACCAACTCGATTGTGGGCGATCCGGCGGCGGCTGGCAAGGCCCTTCAGGTGGCTACTTGCATAATCATACCTGTTAGCTTTAGCCTCGCTTCCAGATCGAGCGAAGGAGCGGGCCATGGCCGCTGAGGTGTTCATTCTGGGCGGCGCGCAGACCGACTTCGCCCGCAACTGGGCCCGTGAGGGGCTGGGTCTTCAGGATATGATGGCTGAGGCGGCGCTGGCCGGACTGGCCGATGCGGGCCTGGACCCGGCACATGTCGAGACCGTGCATATCGGCAATTTCGCGGGCGAGCTGTTCTGCGGACAGGGCCTGCTGGGCGGGTTCGCCGGGCATATCCATCCTGATCTGGAAGGCCTGCCCACCATGCGTCATGAGGCCGCGTGCGCCTCGGGTTCGATGGCGATTCTGGCCGCCATGGCCGATATCGAGGCGGGCCGTTACGGCGTGGCGGCGGTGCTGGGCGTGGAAATGATGCGCAATGTGCCCGGCCAGACTGCGGCGGAATATCTGGGCGCGGCGGCCTGGGCGGGACGGGAAGCGCAGGGTGCAACCTATCTGTGGCCAGCCATGTTCTCCGATATCGCCGAGGAATACGACGCCCGCTTCGGCCTCGACCGCGCCCACCTGGCGGAAATCAGCCGGATCAATTTCGACAACGCCCGGCGCAATCCCGCTGCACAGACCCGCAAATGGTCCTTCAGCGAGGCGAGTTTCAGTGAGGATGACGAGGCCAATCCGGTCATCGAAGGCCGCATGCGCAAATCAGATTGCGGGCAGGTCACCGATGGCGCGGCGATGATCGTGCTGGCCGGCGCCGAGGCGGCGCGCGCCCACGCCGCACGCACCGGCCGCCGGCTGGAAGATATCCCGCGCATCAAGGGCTGGGGCCACACCACCGCGCCATTGCTGCTGGAAAAGAAGCTGGCCGATTCCCGGGGGCGCAATGATGGCTGGATGTTTCCCTGGATGCGCAAGGCGATGACAGACGCTTACGCGCGCGCCGGGCTGAGCGGCGCCGGGGACATCGACGCTTTCGAGACTCATGACTGCTTCTCGGTGACCGAGCTGGCCGCCATCGAGCATTTCGGCATCACCGCGCCGGGCCGGGCGGGCGAGGCGGTGGAGGACGGGCGCATCGCCCTGGGCGGGCGCTCGCCGGTCAATCCGTCTGGCGGGTTGATCGGGCTCGGCCATCCGGTTGGCGCCACGGGCGTTCGCATGGCGCTGGACGCCGCCCGTCAGGTTCAGGGCCGTGCAGGTGACTGCCAGGTCGAAGGCGCACGCAATGTGGCCACTTACAATGTGGGCGGTTCGGCCACCGCCAATGTCTCACTGGTGATCGGCGCATGAAACTGTCTGACGCATACCTCTATGACGCAGTCCGCACGCCCCGGGGCAAGGGCCGCGAAGGCGGCGCGCTGGCGCATATCGGCCCGCACGAGCTGGTCTCCCAGCTCGTGGCGGCGCTCAAGGACCGCACTTCGCCGGACGCGGTGGAGTCCGCTTCAGCCCTGATTCTGGGCAGCGTCGGCCAGATCGGCAGCCAGGGCGGCAATATCGCTTTGGTCAGCCGCCTGCATGCGGGCCTGCCTCACGAGACTGCCGCCTGGACGCTGAACAATTTCTGTGTGGCGGGGCTGACCGCCACAGGACAGGCCGCAGCCCTGGCCAGCGCCGGAGAACCAGCCCTGATGCTGGCGGGCGGGGTGGAGATGCTCAGCCAGGTCCCCTTCATGGGGGACAAGGCCAGCTATTACACCGATCCCGATCTGTCCCGTGCCCTGCGTTACGCGCCCGTGGCGCTGTCGGCCGATCTGATGGCCACCAAGGAAGGGCTAAGCCGCGCCGAGCTGGACGCCGAGGTGATCGCCTCCCACGAGCGCGCCGCGCAGGCCTGGGCGCAAGGCCGCCACGATGCGGCGGTGGCGCCTGTCCGCGGCCCTGATGGCGCGATCGTGCTGGCGCGCGACGAGTGCATCCGTGAAGGCATGGACCAGGCCGCGCTCGACGCCCTGCCCCCTGCCTTCGCGAAGATGGGCGCAGCGGGCTATGACGCGATGATGCTGAAAGCCAATCCGGGGCTGGAGGCGGTCTCCCATCTGCATTCGGTCGCCCACTGCCCGCCCATGGCCGACGGCGCTGCGCTGACCCTGATCGGGTCACGGGCGGCGGGTGATGCGGCGGGGCTGAAACCCAAAGCCCGGATCCTGGCCCGGATCGATGCGTCCGGCGATCCGGTCGATCAGCTCACAGCCGGCTTTGCGGCCATGGACGCCCTTTTGTCCATGACCGGGCTGTCGCTGGATGATTTTGACCGCATCGAATTCATGGAGGCGTTCGCCGCCGTGCCCGCCAAGTTCCGCCGCGACCGGGGCGCAGACCCGTCGAAGGTGAACGTCAATGGCGGCCATCTGGCCATGGGCCATCCGATGGGGGCGACCGGCGCAATTCTACTGACCACGCTGGTTCATGAACTGGAACGTTGCGGCGGCGCGCTGGGGCTCGCTGTCGCCCATGGCGGTTCAGGCACGGGTTCAGCCATGATTGTGGAACGCTCATGAGCGTGTCAGACAAAGCGTCCGCCGCTCCGGGCGCCGGGTATCGCGGTTTCGTGCTGGCGATGCTGTTTCTGGTCTATGCGTTCAATTTTCTTGACCGCCAGATCATCGCCATCCTGGCCATTCCCATCCAGGCTGAGCTGGGGCTGGATGACCGGCAAATGGGGCTCCTGGGCGGCATCGCCTTTGCGGCGCTGTATTCCGTACTGGGCGTGCCCATCGCCTGGCTGGCCGACCGCACCAGCCGGACCTGGATCATCACCGTCTCGCTGACCGCCTGGAGCGGGTTCACCGCCCTGTGCGGCCTGGCGCAGAATTTCTGGCAGCTCTTCGCCGCCCGGGTGGGCGTCGGCGTGGGCGAGGCCGGCGGCGTGGCGCCGTCCTATTCACTGATCGCGGACTATTTTCCGCCAGGCAGCCGGGCGGGGGCGCTGGCGATCTATTCGCTGGGCATTCCGGTGGGCAGCGCCTGCGGGGTCTATGCCGGCGCGCTGATCGCGGGCGGGGCGCTGGGCGCGGACTATGACTGGCGCTCGGCCTTTATCTTCGTGGGCGTTGCGGGCGTCGTGCTGGCCCCGCTCTTCCGTCTGGCCGTGCGGGAACCCAGGCGCGGCGGTCTCGATATCAAGGCGCCGGCCGCGCCTGCTGTGGAAGCGCCCGCCAGCATGACATCCGACGTCAGCCGGCCCAGCTTCGCAGCCACGATCGCCCTCTTGGCGCGCAAGCCCACCTTCTGGCTGCTGGCGCTGGGCGCATCGTGTTCATCCATGATGGGCTATGGGGTCTTTTTCTGGATGCCCAGCTTCTTTGCCCGGACCTACGGGCTTGGCATCGTCGACACGGGCTGGATATTCGGCACCATCGTCCTGATCGGCGGCGGGCTGGGCATTTTCCTCGGCGGAATCCTGGGTGACCGGCTGGGGCGCGCCAGCAAGAAGGCCTATGTGCGCGTGCCCGCCATCGCGTTCTTTCTGACCATGCCGTTTTATCTGATCGGGGTCATGGCGCCGTCACCCATCGCCGCATTTTTCCTGTTCCTCATCCCCACCGGCCTCGGCCTTGCCTGGGCGGGACCGACGCTATCGGTATTCCAGCAATTGGTGCCGCCATCCATGCGCTCGGTCGCATCGGCCGTTTTCCTTCTGCTCAATAATCTCCTGGGCATCGGGGTCGGCGTTTACGTGCTGGGTGAGCTCTCGACCCTCTATGCCCCGCTGTTTGGCGAGCAGTCGCTGCGTTATGCGATCATGACCGGTGCAAGCCTCTATCTGGTGGCCGGGATATTGTTCCTGACCGCCCTGCGCACGCTGGACCGTGACTGGGTGAATTGACCGGCGGCAAGCTGCGCCATCAGTACGCGCGCTGGCTCAAGAACCGGGCGGGTCATGTTCGCCCCGCTCGCCGGCTTCAGGCTTGAGCCCGTAGGGTGCGACCAGGCGCCAGACATGGTCCGGGATCATGTTTTTCATCCGCCGCGGTTCCTGACGGCGCAGGTGCAGCACGGTTTCGGACGCCTTCATCTCCACCCGGGCCCGGGCGAACTCCAGGCCGCGGGGTCCGATTTTCGGCATCAGCCAGGCGGCTATGGGCCGCGCCCAGTCCGGCATGGCGCGCAAGGGCAGCCCGCCCGCCGCACGCTCGGTATTGGCGATGAAGCCGGTGACCGCGGTCTGGCGCTTGCCCTTGGAGCCGGGTTCGGCCAGCGCGGCCTCATCGGCGATCAGATCCAGCAGCGCCTCGCCGCGCGCATTGCGCACCAAGAGCCATTGCTCGCCCTCCCCGCCCATATAGCCCACCGTGATGTCGGCCAGCACATTGGTGTAGTCCACGCAGGTCCGGCAGGTCAGCGGGAAGAAGTCCGGCGGCAGTTTGGAAATCGGCAGTTTCAGGAAGGGGATGGTCTTGCGCCGCCCGTCCTCGAAGCGCAGCTCCACCTGGTAGTCGGCGCGAAATTCCAGATAGGTGATGGCGCCGGGCTGGTCCGACAGGAGCGCCAGGAACTGGTGGAAGCGCTCTGTGGTGGTGTTGTCCGAGCACGGCGTGCCGATCACATAGAGCGCGTCTAGATCAAGCTCGGTCTCCAGCGCGCGCAGCGCATAGACCTGACAGGGAATGCCGATCACCGCCACCCGCTTGTAACCCTTGGCGCGCACCGGCTCGATCAGGGCGATGAGGGGCGAATAGCCCATGCGCATGCCGCGCACATGGGCCATGCCGTCTGCGCGCGTGACCATCACCGGAACCGGTTTCCAGCGGTCGTCAGGATCGGGCGCGACGGTCAGCACCACGTCCACCGCATCGGTTTCCAGAAGCCGCTCGGCCAGACGCGTCGCGATTCCCGTCCACTGGGCGCCCTCGCGCGGGGCTTTCAGCGCCGCGCGCACCATGCGCCGGAAGGGGCCGAAATGCAGCTCGTCGGGACGAGCAGGATCGCGCGCGCGGCCATGCACCCTGGCTTCCAGGGCGGGATAATCGGGCTGGATGAACTGGCAGGCCCGCCCGCATGCCTTGGGGTCCTCCAGGCGCGAAACGCCGCAATCGGTGCACAGATTGCGCGCCTCGGCTTCGCGCAGGGCTGGCGCCTCAACGCCCGGAAATTCAGGTCGCGGCGCTGTCATGAAGGCCCGTTCGGGTCAGGGGCTGACACAAAAGTGGGCATGGGAAGGCGCGTCCTTGCGGGTGCGGGATCTCGAGCGGACCGCGCGCTTCAAGCAAAGCGCCGTCCGCGTCCAGTGACGCGAAAAGCGGGACGGGCGTCAAGGGCAATGCAACAGTCTTGCTTGTCGCTTTTGCTTGACACTCATGGGCGGGCGTTCATGGTGGACAGGACGGCGTCGGCGCCGTCCGGCATGCGCATACGCATTCCGGGGCTTCACGATCACACGAGCGGCCCACATGGCTGCGCGATCTCCCCGGCAAGACTGTCCCGCTTCATGGCTTACGGGGACTTTTATGGCCTTGACCACCGTTCTCGATCCGGCGGCCCGCCGGGTCTTCCGCCTCGCCTACGCCAGCCGCTCGCTCTCGGGAATGGGCGCGCCGTTCGTGACCGAACTGGCCGATTACGCCGCATCCAGTAACCGGCGCAACCGGGTCTCGGGCGTGCTCTTCGCGCAAGATGATATCTTCCTGCAATGGCTTGAAGGGCCGCGAGACACGGTGTGCGCCCTCATGAAACGCATCGAGGCCGATCCGCGCCATCATGAGGTCAGCGTGCTGGGTTCGGGGTGGATGGCGCAGCGGCGATATGCGCGCTGGCCCATGCAGCTCAGTGACCGGCCCATGCCCTGTCTGGCGCCGCGTTCGCCCCGCTCGTCCTATGACGCGGACGGCGCCATGCGCGCTTTTGACAGCGTGGCGGAGGATCATCTTCGTGAGGCGGCGCCGGACGGGCGCGTGCATCTTGAACATGCCGCCTTCGCCCGCGCGCTGATCAGCGCGTCAGACGAAGCTCTGCCCGCCCTGCCGCAGGCGGCCCTGCGCGATCTTCACCGGCGGGCCGAGCTGGCCGATCATGTGTGCATGGCTCTCGCCCAGGGCCGGGCGGAGGATATCTGGCCGCCGGACCAGATCGCCATCGCCCTGTTTCGCCTCAACCGGCTGTGGCAGCAGGCGGGCCGTGCGCGCGACCCTGTGCAGGCGCGCCGTCATGTGGCTATTGCAGTCCCGCCGGGCGCATCTGAAATCCTGGGCGCCATCGTCAAGGCCGATCTGTTGCGCAGCGAGGGCGTGGCCGTGCGCATGGTGCTCGATGACTCCGATGAGGCGGCGCTGGATGCGGCCTGCAGCCCGGGTCTCGACGCCGTCATCGTGGCCGGTCCGCGCGCAGGCCCGGGCAGCGAGGCGCGCCGAGCCCATGGCTTTGCGCTGGCCGTTCAGGCGCGCGCGCCCCGGCGTCCGGTCTATCTGGGCGGCGCGGCGTCAGGCCCGCTGGCCGCCTGGGCCGGCGCGCAGGCGCTTAACGAGGCGCAGGCCAACGCTCATGCGTCGCTTGCGATCGGCGAGCTGGTGCAATCGGCTCTGGGGTCACTCAACCGCCAGCGCACCGCCTTCGACGCGCCGCGTACAGCCTCCCAGCGCCATTAGGCGCTCATAGCCACGCCGCCACCAGCGGTCTCAGGGCGATGCGGGCTTTCAGGCGCGCGGCGATCAGATAGATTCCGGCCACCTTGCGCTGGATATAGGCGAAATCCACCGGCGGGGTGTGATTGAACCCGGCCGCCTGAAGCGCCTGGCCCTCGGCGCGCATGCGCTCGGCCAGGCCTGACCCGGCGAAATCGAACACGGCTGTCGAGGCCAGCGGCGCAAATCCCGTGCGGGCGAGCGCGACCGCCCGCGCCCGCACATCCGGTTCCAGACCGGCGCTGATCGCCCCGGCGTCTTCCAGCGCCGTTTCCAGCGCGGCGTCATCGCCCTCCAGCCCGGCCCGCAACAGCGTGCGCAGGCCTTGGGCGCGCGCGGGGCTCACCGTCTCCACCGCGCCGAAATCCAGAAGCGCGATGCGCCCGTCCGGGCACAGGCGGAAATTGCCCGGATTGGGATCGGACTGGATCAGTCCGAACTCGAAGATTTCCCGCAATGTCAGCCTGACCAATCGCTCGGCGATGGCGTTGCGCCGAGCCTGGTCTTCGCTCCCGGCGTGTTTGAGCGGGGCGCCGTCCAGCCAGTCCATGGCCAGTATGTCCGGCCCGCTCAAATCGGTTTCCAGGCCGGGCGTGACGAAGTCCCGGTCATCGCCCAGCGCCTTGGCGTAGGCGGCCAGATACTGCGCCTCGCTGAGATAATCGGCCTCCCGGTGCAGACGCGTGCGCACGCCCTCCAGGAAGGGGCCGATATCGGCGCCCTTGGGCAACAGCCCCGAGCGGCGGATCAGAAAGGAGAGCGTGTCGAGATCCACATCAATGCTGTCGCGCACGCCTGGAAACTGCACCTTCACCGCCAGCGCCCGTCCGCCGCGCAGGCGCGCACGGTGCACCTGTCCGATGGAGGCCGCCGCCGCCGGGCGGGTCTCGAAGCGTTCGAAGCGGGCGGCCCAGCCCGGACCCCAGGCCCGGTCCAGCACCCGGCGCAGCTGATGGGGCGGCATGGGCGCGGCGCTCTCCTGCAACCGGGTCAGGGGCTCGGCCAGCTCTGGCGCCAGTACCGCGCCGTAATCCATGGAGACCAGCTGGCCCGCCTTCATCGCCGCGCCGCGCAGGCGCGCCAGCTCCTCGGCGGTCCGGCGCATATGGCCCGGCGTCAGCAACAGACCGGCGGGCTTCAGGCTCTGGCCGCGGATCAGGGCTTCAGCCCCCTTCAGCAGCGACCGGCCGGCCAGCTCCGCGCCCAGACCGGCCATGTGCGCCGTGCGCGACAGGCGCCCTGAAGGTGCGGCCACGCCGCGCCGGTCACGCTTGTCCATGGCGGGCTCCCTCACCAACACAACGCATGGAAGACGTTCTAGGGCGCGCAGAGCCAAGGTCACGGGCGGCGCGCCGCCGCAGACAGGCGCAATTGCCGCTCGCGCTGGACGCGCGGCGGTTTATGGTGACCCGTCTTCAAGCGGGGAGGGGGCGTTGCGCGCACCGGACCATGAACGGGTGAGCCCCTGGCTATGGGCGGCGGCGGGGCTGGCGGTTGCGGCCGGCGCGCTCTGGTCGCTGTATCTCGCCGCCAACGCCAATCTTCTCTGGGAAGAGGCCTATTTCCGCCTGGCCGGGCGATCCCCGGCGCTGGGCTATGCCGATACGCCGCTGGGCACGCCTTTGCTGGCGGCTTTGTCTGAAGCGCTGTTCGGGTCCGGCAAGCTTGGCTCCCGGCTGCTGACCTGGGCGCTGTCGGCGCTTTTGCCGCTGGGCGTGTTTTTCCTCGCCGAGCCGTTGACGGGACGGGTCAGGGCGCTGATCGCGGCGGCGCTGTCGGCTCTGGTCCCGCCCTTTGTGATCGCAGGCGTCTACGCCTATCCCGAAGGCCCGCTCCAGCTGCTCGCCGTGGTGTTCGCCGGCTGTCTGATCCGTGCGCTGGCGGGAAACAAGCTGGCCTGGTGGCTCGCCGCCGGGGCGGTATGCGCCATCGGCCTGCTCTATCATTACCGTTTCTGGTTCGCCCCGGCGGGCGTGCTGGTCTTCCTTCTCGCCGCGCAGGCCGGGCGCGCCCAGTGGCGCAATCCCAAGGCGCTGGCCGCCGGGGCGGTCGCTGTGCTGGGGGTGATCCCCAGCATCGCCCATAACGTCCTCACCGATTTCGGGCCGCTGCGCTTTCAGGCGCTGGAGCGTCAGGACTGGCGTTTCTGGCCGCGCGGCCTGCTCTACCCGGTGGAGCAGGCCGGCCTTGTGACGCCGGTGATGTTCGCCTTGCTGGCCGGCGCCGCCGTGCTGGCGGTGCTGCGCTGGCGGGGCGGGGATGCGCGCCATGCGCTTCTGGTCTGCATGGCCGGTGCGCTGTTTATCCCGTTTGCAGCGCTGGCCCTGTTTGACAGCCGCTATCTCCTGCACTGGCCGCTCATGACCTATGCCCTTTTGATCGTACTGGCGCCGGAAGCCGCCCAGCGTTTCCACGACGCTCTGGGCCAGGCATGGCGGCGCTGGACGGCGCGTGTTGCGGCTGTGATCGGCGCTGTGCTGATGGCCGCGGGCGCTATCGGTTTCGGGGTCAGTCTCCTGATCTGGCAGGCGCCCGAGCGCTTTCTTGAGCCGGACCGGTTTTACACCCTGCAGGGCGGCGATCTGGAGGACTGGTCACGCTTTGCGCCTGCGCTAGAGCGCGCCTTTGCCCAGGCCGGGGAGGGCGCGGTGTTCGCCGCCGCCGACCAGGTGGCCGGCGTGCAGCTGCGCGTCACGGGGGGTGTTACGGCCCGGGCCTACATGCTCGATCATCCCGATGACGCCACACGCGGCGTGCAGACCGCCCACGCCCCGCGCGGGGAGTCCGAGGCTGACCTCATCGCCCGCGAGGGCGGCTCACCGGCTGTGGTGGCCCTGCGCGAGCCCTTCTATCTCTACCGTGATCTGGACGCCGTGGCGTTCCGCGAGCGCCTGTGCGCCATGTTTGAAGACGTGCGCCTTGTGGAAACCGCCCGTCTGCCCCCGGGGCGGGTGGAGGCGTCATTCTTTGTTGCCCGCGTGCGGGAGGGCGGACCGGCGGAGACCTCAGAGCCGTGCGCCTTCCTGCCCCACGCCATTCTGGAGCGTCCGCGCCCGGCCGAGCGGGTATCGGGCGTGATCCCGGTCTATGGCGTGGCCGCCCATCCGTCCGGCGTGGAGCGGGTGGAGGTGCTGGTCGATGGCGAAGTGAAAGTCACCGCCTGGCAGCGCCATGACCTGCCCGGCTGGCGCTTCCCGCCCGTGCTGGACTTTGATCCGGACTATCCGCAAGTGTACTGGGATGTGCGCCTGGATCTCGATGGCGTGCCTTCCGGCCGGCGCACGCTCTCCATCCGCGTGGTCGCGCGCGGCGGGGAGAGCTTCATCACCGGCGAGCGGCCCCTATTCGTGCGATGATGCCAGCCTCATGAAACTGCCCCGCGACATCACGGCCCGCCTGGTCTGGGCGCTGGACAATCTCCTGCCGCCCGCCTTGCGCGATGCGCGCTGGTTCGCCCGCCTGTTCATCGCGCCGGTGGCCCGCTCGCGCACCCGCGCCTATCTCGATTTCAAGGCCCGCGCGCCGGGCATGAGCGCGCACGAATACGCCGCCGCCTATCGTGAAACCGCAGGCGTGATGGACCGCGAGACCGATCTCAACCGCCCTTGTGCTGACGCGATCGAGGCGGCGCTGACCGGCGGGGCCGTGCTGGATGTGGGCGCCGGGCGCGGTTGGCTGGCTGCGCGCCTGTCGGAGCGCTGCGCAGTCACGGCGCTCGACATCGTTACGCCCGAAGGCAGGGATGATGGCGTGGGCTGGGTGCAGGGCCGGTTCGAGGCGCTGCCCTTTGCCGATGACAGCTTTGACGGCGTGGTCTGCGCCCATGTGCTCGAACACGTGCTGGATTTCGAGGCCTGCCTTGCCGAGCTGCGCCGGGTGACGCGCGGGAAGCTGATCATTGTCGTCCCGCTGCAGCGGCCCTATCGCCACGCGCTGGACCTGCACCTCAATTTCTTCCCGTGGCCGGAAGCCTTCCTCCTGCGCGCGCGTCCTGGCGGGCGGGCCCATGCCTGGTCGGTGCTGGGCGGGGATCTCTATTACGAGGAAGATGCGGCGAAGGCCCAGTAGCGCGAGGCCAGAAACGTCGCCGCCGGAACCGCGATCACGGCCAGCGCCAGCGCGGCTGCGGCCCCGCCCGGTCCCGAGGCCGCAAGCCAGCCGCCCAGCACCGCGTTGGACACCGCGAACCCGCCCAGCGCCACCACGAAAAACCGCGCGGTCGCCGCGATGCGTCCTGATTTGACAGCGAAGGTCCACATCACATGGCCCGCCGCCGATACCAGAAAGGCGATGGCGAAGCCCAGCGCATTGGCCGCGAACGGCGCCATCTCCATGGCGAAGAACACCGCAACCAGGCCTGCATAGACCAGGGTGGCGGCCACGCCCACCACGCCGAAGCGCATGAGCTGGAACACGCCCGTCCTGATCATGGCTGCGACGTGCCGGAGGGTTCCGGGCGCGGCTCGGGGCGGCGGTAAATGCGGTCGACGAGATAGACCGGCCTGGCCTTCGCCTCGGTGAACAGCCGGCCGATATATTCGCCCAGCACCCCCACCGAGATCATCTGCATGGCTGCGGCGATGAGCACCGCCACCATCAGCGAGGCGTAACCGGGCACGTCTGCCCCGAAGGCCAGGGTGCGCACGGTCAGATAGACGGCGTAGACAAGGGCGCCCATCGCAAAGACCAGGCCCAGATAGGTCCAGATCCGGATCGGCAAGGTGGAAAATCCGGCCATGCCGTCCAGGGCGAACGCCCACAGCTTGGGCAGGTTGAACTGGGTGCGTCCCGCTGCCCGTGGCGCGCGGTCATAGAACACGGCCGTGGAGGAGAAACCCACCCAGGCCACCAGCCCCTTCATGAAGCGGTTGCGCTCGGGCAGGCGCTTGACCGCTTCGGCCACGCGCCGGTCCATCAGGCGGAAATCGCCCGCATCGGCGGGGATTTTCACGTCGGAGAAGCGGTTGAACAGCGCGTAGAAGGCGCGCGCCGCGCCGCGCTTGGCCCAGTTGTCCGCAGCCCGGCTGGCGCGCACGCCATAGACCATGTCATAGCCCTCGCGCCATTTGGCGATGAAGGCGGCGATCACTTCGGGCGGGTCCTGCAGATCGATATCGATAGGCACGATGGCGTCGCCCGCGGCGTGATCCAGGCCGGCGGTCAGGGCCGCTTCCTTGCCGAAATTGCGGCTCAGCTGGACGATGGTGACGCCGGGGTCAGCCTCGGCCAGCGCCACAAGCTGCTCCAGCGTGGCGTCCGTGGCGCCGTCCACCACGAACACATATTCAAACCGGCAATCATCGAGCCCGGCCAGCACCGGTCTGACCGCGTCCATGAAGGGCGCGACGGAGTCCGCCTCGTTAAAGCAGGGGATGACCAGAGAGATCAGGGGCGAGGGCGGGCGCGGGGCGGGCGTAAGCGCCATGGCGGATCTTTCGGAGTGATGAATCGATCAGGCCCCACTATGCCCCGCTTCGCCCATGGCGGAAATGAGCGGCTCGCCGCCCGGCGCGGCTTCAGGCGCCGGGGCGTCGGGCTTCGGCAGAAGTTTCAGCTTGCGTGCGGCAAGCCCCAGCCCGGCGCGGGCGGCCAGGCCCAGGCCGCGGCTCTCGTCGATGGACGGGGTGAGGCCGAAGCGGCGGCGCATCAGGCCGTTGAACATCATGGCGTGATTGCGCACGCGCACGTCCGCACACGCATATTCGGTGGCCATGGAGACGTTCAGCCCGTCCAGATTGACCACGCGGTGCGGCGTGTGCACCGGCCAGCACAGCACTTCGCCGGGCTCCAGATCGAACACGCGCGCGCGCCGGTCAAACTCGCTGCGATAAGGCAGGTCGTCGCTGAACGGGTGCATCAGCACCGCTTCCACATCAGCCTCATTGAGCACCGGCGCCGAGCGCGGATAGACATAGACGCGCTTCTTGCCGCGCAAGTGCCAGAGCATGGTGTCGGTGCGGTCGATATGAAACGGCACGCGCGCGCCCGGCGCGGAGATCAGCAGACCGCCCTTGATCACATCGGGGCGGAAGCGTGGATGCAGGGCGCGCAGCTCGGCGAACACAGCGCCCAGCAGGGCGCGGTATTCGGGATGGATGTTGAACGCCTGGCGCAAATTCATCCACACCCGGCCCTGACGCGCGCCCTCCAGCAGCTCCGCCCCGCCGCGCGCGCCCGGCGCCATATCGGTCCAGGAGCGTGACGAACCGTCCTCGTCCATCACTGCAATGTCCAGAAGTTCGCGCGGATGGGTCTCGATGAGCTCTTCCAGCGCGGGGTCGCAGAACAGGCCGCTATCGGCCAGACGATGCCGCGCACGCACAATGCCGGTGCGGAACCGCCCGCGATCTTCCTGCGTCCAGCGCTCGATCCAGTCCATGCCCAACCCTCCCGCATCCGTCCCCGTCCGGCACAGGCGCGGCGGGTTTTGAGGGGGCGGGGCAAGGAATGGGCCGGAGGAGATCAGGGGACGGTGCTTGGCCTATTCCTGAGATTCATCAGGCAACTGCCCGGCCAGCGCCACCTCAAGGTCGGCCACAAGTTTGGGGAAATGGTCGCTCACAGTGCGTGCAACGATATCCGGATCGATGGTTCTATAGCCGTGGACTATGCGATGCCGTGTCGCCGCAGCGTTTCTGAACTCGATATGGGAGAGCGCGTCGGCCACGGGACTCGGCGTGCGGCTGGCGGCCTCCCCTATAATTTCAATGCATCGTTGAACTGCAAGGAAACGCACTTCGTCACTCGCCAGAGCGGCGCCGTCTCGCTCGCCCACAAGGGTCAGCGCCTTACGTGCATAGGCAAGCATGTCATCGAGAAATGGTCGCGACTGCATTACACCGCACGCGCCTCAGCCAGCACCACATCCTTTATGCCCGGGTGCAGGCAGGTGCGCGGGACCAGATCAACGCGAACGCCCAGCTCGGACACAAGGAAATCATCGAGATCATTGAGGGCGAAAAAACTCGGCGTGCGCTCGAAATCAAGCAGGAGATCGAGATCGCTCCCCGCCCCGTGTTCGCCGCGCGCCCGCGAGCCGAACACGGCTATTGCGCTGACGCCAAAGCGGGCGCGCAATTCAGGCTTTAACGCCCGCAGACGGTCCAGCAATTCAGGGTCAAGCGTGCTCATGAGGCCATGATAGCACTGCTTGCCGGGACGTTACATCCTGAACACCCCGAACCGCGTCGGCTCGATGGGCGCATTCAGCGCCGCAGACAGCGCCAGCGAGAGGACGCGGCGGGTGTCGGCGGGGGCGATGACGCCGTCATCCCACAGCCTTGCGGTGGAATAATAGGGCGAGCCTTCGGCCTCGTAGGTTTCGCGGATCGGCGCCTTGAAGGCTTCTTCCTCGTCCGCACTCCAGCTCTGGCCGCGCAGCTCCATGCCGTCGCGCTTGACCGTGGCGAGCACGCTGGCGGCCTGCTCTCCGCCCATCACCGAGATGCGCGCATTGGGCCACATGAACAGGAAGCGCGGGCCGAAGGCGCGCCCGCACATGCCGTAATTGCCCGCGCCATAGGAGCCGCCGATCACCAGGGTGATCTTGGGCACGCGCGCGCAGGACACGGCGGTGACCAGCTTGGCGCCGTCCTTGGCGATGCCGCCGGCCTCGTATTTGGAGCCGACCATGAAGCCGGTGATGTTCTGCAGGAACAGCAAGGGAATGCCGCGCTGGCAGCACAGCTCGATGAAATGGGCGCCTTTGAGCGCGCTTTCGCTGAACAAGACGCCGTTATTGGCGATAATGCCCACCGGCATGCCGTGCAGACGGGCGAACCCGGTCACCAGCGTCTCGCCATAAAGCTTCTTGAACTCGTCAAACTCCGAGCCGTCCACGATGCGCGCGATCACCTCGCGCACGTCATAGGGCGTGCGTACATCGGCCGGGATCACGCCGTCCAGCGTCGCCGGATCGAGCACGGGCGGGCGCGGATCAGCGATATCCAGCGCAGGACGCTTGGTGGTGTTGAGCCCGGCCACGATGCGCCGGGCGATCTGCAGGGCGTGATCATCGTCGGCCGCGTAATGGTCCACCACGCCCGACTGGCGCGCATGCACGTCGGCGCCGCCGAGATCTTCAGCCGAGATCACCTCGCCGGTGGCGGCCTTCACCAGGGGCGGGCCGCCCAGGAAGATCGTGCCCTGCTTGCGCACGATGATGGTCTCGTCGCTCATGGCCGGCACATAGGCGCCGCCCGCGGTGCACGAGCCCATCACCACGGCGATCTGGGGGATGCCTTCGCTGGAGAGCGTCGCCTGATTATAGAAGATGCGCCCGAAATGGTCGCGGTCGGGGAAGACTTCGGCCTGATGGGGCAGGTTGGCGCCGCCGGAATCGACAAGATAGACGCACGGCAGCCGGTTCTCGCGCGCGATCTCCTGGGCGCGCAGATGCTTCTTGACCGTCATCGGGTAATAGGTGCCGCCCTTCACCGTGGCGTCATTGCACACGATCATCACTTCGCGGCCGGACACCCGGCCAATGCCGGTGATCATGCCCGCCCCGTGCACATCGCCCTCATACATGCCATTGGCCGCCAGCGGCGACAGCTCCAGAAAGGGCGAGCCGGGATCGAGCAGGCGCTGCACCCGGTCGCGCGACAGAAGCTTGCCGCGTTTCAGGTGCTTCTCGCGCGCGGCGTCCGATCCGCCCAGGGCGGCGGCGCCGGTCTTGTCCTTCAATTCATCGACCAGCGCGGCCATGGCGTCTGCATTGGCCTTGAAGGCCGGGGCGTTCGGATCAAGCTGGGTGGGCAGAACAGGCATGGCGGCTCCAGGGCGTCTGGCCGGACAGGGCGTGCGGTCTGATTAGCCCGCGCGAGGGACACGGCGCAATGGCGCGGCGCGCAGTTGATCATGTCGCCCAAGCCCCCTTGCGTTTCCCCGGCGCAAGCCGGGGCCCAGTGGCGCCGGTGAATCTGGGTCCGTCTTTCGATGGGAGAACGCAGGCAGGGACGGAGCGCAAAACGGGGGAGTGTTGATCGGGCGCCAATGATCTGGAAGGCTGGCGACCTTGCGGGGCATGACAATCGGCTAAGACGGAGGAGATCATGACAATATTGTCTGCCGCAACCGCCGCCCTGGGCCTGGTCAGCGCCGGGCAAGCGCCGGAGGCCAACCCTGTGCATCTGCTGCAGGACGGGGTGGCGCTGTCCATCACCGCCCACACCAGCGGGATGTGCGAGGTTCAGCCCGCCCCCCTGTTTGAAAGGATGACGGACAGTTTTAGCGCGCACGGTCTCGAATTCCGGCGCGCGCAGGACGACGAGACATCGCTGATAGCCATCACCGTTCGCACCTATGGCCAGACGGATTATGGCTGCGGGGCCTACATGCATGTCGAATTCATGCAGCATGTGGAGGCGGTGGCGGTCGACTACGCGCAGGCGCCGTATGAGGGGCAAGTGACGCTGGCCAGTTTCATGACGCCCTATCCCCAGTCCGGGCTGGAGGGCGAGGACTTCCAGGCCGGGCTCGGCGATTGGGCCCGTGAAGAATTGACCGGGCTATGGGGCCAGATGATGGAGCTTCAGGCGCAGGACTGAGCCCCCTTAATCCTCTTCCTCCACATCGAGGAAATCGACGTGGAAGTCGGCCGCTTCCTCGTCGGAGAACAGGTCTTCCTCCTCGCCGGGCAGGATGCGGCCGGGTTCGGGGATCATGAAGTCGGGCGGCAGGCGGCTGGAGAGCAAGCCTGCGGCTTTCAGATCACTGACGCCGGGCAGATCGCCAAGAGAGGCCAGGCCGAAATAATCCAGGAAGCCGTCGGTGACGCCATAGGTCACCGGACGGCCCGGGCTGCGCCGGCGTCCGCGCAGGCGGATCCATTTCATCTCCAGCAGCTGGTCCAGCGTGCCTCTGGACACCGCCACGCCGCGAATATCCTCGATCTCGGCGCGGGTGACCGGCTGGTGATAGGCGATGATGGCCAGCGTCTCGAGGGCGGCCTGGGAGAGCTTGCGCGGCTCCTCGCGTTCGGTGCGCAGAAGGAAGGCGAGATCGGGCGCGGTCTGGAAGCGCCAGCGCCCGCCTACTTCCATGAGCTGGATGCCGGCGCTCTGGTATTTGGCCTGCAGGGCGGCGATCACCGCGCGCACGTCCGCGCCCGAAGGCAGGCGCGCCTTGAGGGTGTCGAGGTCCAGCGGCTCCACCGCCGCGAACAACAGCGCCTCGGCCATGCGCATCAGCTCGGCGTCATTGTCCACGGCCAGGCGCACGCCCGGCGGGCCGCTATCGCCGCCGGGGCGCTGCCCGGCCTCGGCGCGCAGGGCGCGGATCGCCTCGGTGACCGGATCGCGTTCGGCGCCGGGCGTGTCATCGCTCATGAGCGTTTCTCCCGGCTGGCGGGGCGCATCCAGATCGGGGCGAAGGGTCCGTCCTGGCGCATGTCGGCGTCCCCGTCCTTGGTGATTTCCAGCGCCGCCAGCAGGCTGGACGCGGTGATGCTGGCGCCTGACGGTCCGTCGGCCTCCGCCTCCTCGGGCAAGAGCTTGCCGAACTCCTCCCAGCCGGTCAGGCGGGTGAGCACGCCGGTCAGGCGCTTGCGGGCCTGTTCGAGGGAATACACGCGCGGCGCGGCGGGCTGATAGGTGGCGAACGCCCCGCGCTCGCGCCGCGCAGCGTAGGCCTTGAGCAGATCATAGAGCTCGGCCTCATAGAGCGGCGTGCGGATGGAGCGCACGCCTTCAGGCTGGCCGCACGGGAAGACGTCGCGCTTGAACAGGGCGCGCGCATAGAGCGCTTTGGCGCCTGCGCGCATGGCTTCCAGCCGGGCCAGGCGGAAGGCCAGCGCGGCGGCCATCAGCTCGGGTTCGGGCTCGTCGTCCTGGGGGCGGGGCTTGGGCAATAGGAGGCGCGATTTGAGATAGGCCAGCCAGGCCGCCATCACCAGATATTCGGCCGCCAGATCGAGCCGCCTCTGGCGCGCGGCGTGGACGAAGTCGAGATACTGGTCGGCCAGCTCCACCATGGAGATGGCGGTCAGATCCACCTTGTTCTTGCGCGCCAGCGCCAGCAGCATGTGCAGCGGGCCTTCCCAGCCGCCGATATCCAGGATCAGCGCCTCGTCCTCGCCGGCCTCGCGCGCCGCCTCGAAATCGTCTTCGGTCTCGGGGAACAGCGTGCTCATGGCGCGTCCAGTCCGGCCTCTTCGAACAGGCGCGCCAGGGCGGCCTGGCCCGCGTCGGGATCGAACGGATCGGGCGCGCGCCGGGCGGCCAGCGCCGCATCGGCCCGGCGCAGGGCGTCGTGATCCAGGCGCGGCGTGGCGTGGGCGATCTCGATCATGTCGGGCATGGCGCCGTTATGGATGACCAGATCGCAGCCTGCGGCGAAGGCGCGGCTGGTGCGCTGGCGCAGCGGGCCGGACAGCGCCTTCATCACCAGATCATCGCTCATGAGAAGGCCGTCAAAGCCGATATCGCCGCGGATCACGCGTGTGATCACTTCGGACGAGAAGGTGGCGCAGTCATCGCGGTCGATGGCGGTGTAGACCAGGTGGGCGGTCATGGCCATCAGCGCGCCCTTGATTCCGCGGAAGGCGGCGAAGTCCGTGCGCGCCAGCGTCTCCTCGTCCGCTTCCACCACGGGCAGCTCGAAATGGCTGTCCGCACCGGCCCGGCCATGGCCGGGCAGATGCTTGATCACGCCCAGCACGCCCTGATGCAGAAGGCCCTCCAGCGCGGCTGTGGCCATCGCCGCCACGGCGTGCGGATCGCTGTGCAGGGCGCGGTCGCCGATCACGTCATGGGCGCCCTCCACACGGATATCTGCGCACGGGGCGTAGTCGGCGTCGATCCCCAGCGCGTAGAGCTCATGGGCGATGAGCCGGTGATTGATCCGCACCGCCTCCAGCGCCAGCTCCGGTTCGCGGTCCCACAGCGCCGCAAAGCGCGCAGCGGGCGGCGCAGCGCGCCAGTGAGGCGGGCGCAGGCGCTGCACCCGGCCGCCCTCCTGGTCGATGAAGACCGGCGCGTCGCGCCCCACGCAGTCGCGCAAGGAGTCGGTCAGGGCGCGCACCTGACGGGGACGGTCCACATTGCGCGCAAACAGGATGAAGCCCCAGGGATCGCAATCGCGAAAGAAGGCTTTTTCCTCCTTGCCCAGGGTCTCGCCCTCAACGGAGAAGGCAACCGCCGCCGCCCCGCTCATCGCCGCGCCACCAGGCAGGACTGGCCGCGCGCGTCCAGCGAGGCGCAATAGGCGGCGGCCTCCTCGCGGGTCTCGAACCCGGCCACGCGCAGGCGGTGAAACACGCCGCGATCGCCCAGATCGGCGCGCTGGATGTCAGGCCCGCGCCCGGAGGTCATGTCGGAATGGCGCGAGACGAAGGCGAGCCAGCCCGCCTCGGCTTCTTCCTGGGCCCGGTAGGCGCCGATCTGCACCACAAAGGCGCCTTGCGCCCGGCCTGACGGCGCGGGGGCGGTTTCGCTGCGGGCCGGGGCGGCAGGCTCAGCAGGTGTCCTGTCCTGGGCTGATTCCGGGGCTGATTCCGGGGCGGGTTCCGGCAGCGCCTCGGGCGGGGCATCCAGCGCATCGGCGTCAGCGGCTTCCACCTGCACCGGGGGCAGGCGCTCAGGGCGCGCCACCGGCTCCTCGGCGCCCGGCCGGACGGGCGCGGGCCCGCCATCGGCCTCATCGCGCCCGGCGCGTTCTCCATTGCGCCTGCGCAGCTCATAGGCGCTCAGGTCCTGATTGGGGGTCTGGAAGCCGCCCGGATCTTCGGGGGCGACGCGGAAGGGCTCGGCGTCCGCCAGGATCACCGGGCTGTCGGAGCGCTCGCGCACGCCCAGCTGGAACGCATTCCAGACCACCGCCATGAACAGGGCGAACACCACCGCCGCCGCCAGCAGCACCAGCCAGCCGCGCCGGTCCTGCTCGGCATCACGCGCGTCAAACATTTCATAGTCATCCGGCGGGGGCGCGTAGGGCCCAGCGCCGGGGCGCTCAGTGCTCATGGCCATACCTT
Source organism: Alkalicaulis satelles (assembly GCF_008630495.1). Lineage (GTDB taxonomy): Bacteria > Pseudomonadota > Alphaproteobacteria > Caulobacterales > Maricaulaceae > Oceanicaulis > Oceanicaulis satelles. Next base: position 1,065,919 of record NZ_VWOJ01000001.1, on the reverse strand, counting down.
GCAGACCTTGGACCTTGTCATGGCGGCGTGTGATTCGCCCGCGCGATCACGCCCGCACCATAGCAAGCCGCAGCCGCGCGCGCCTCCCCGCGGCTCAGGGCGCTTCAGGCCGGGCGCTCGCCCGCCTGGACCTGGGCGCGGGCATCATCGAGCAGCTGGTCCATCTTCAGCTTGATCACATGGTCGGAGTGGGAAACGCCTTTGGCGTCGAAATCGCTGCGGATCTTGCGCATGACATCGGCGTCGCCGGGCTCCTCGAGATCGGCCTTGACCACGGCGGCGGCGTAGGCGTCCGCCTCCTCGCCGCTCAGCCCCATCTCGCCGGCCGCCCACAGGCCCAGCAGCTTGTTGCGCCGCGCCTGAGCCTTGAACTCCAGCGCCTGATCGTGGGCGAATTTGTTTTCAAACGCTTTTTCGCGATCTTCAAAGCTGGCCATCAATTGCTCTCTTGCTGGATGGGAGGAGGCGTAATCACATTCGCCATGGTAATCGCCCGCCCGGCAGGGAATCAATCGCAAGAGGCGGCGGCGCGCCCATGTTGCAGCGCACTGGCCAATGAGCGTATCATGAGGCTTCCGCGGCCCGTGCATGACGGGCCGTTTCTCGTTTCCCGCCCCTCTGCGGAGTTGCGCCAGCACCCATGTCCCGCCGCAAGAAACTTTACGAAGGCAAGGCCAAGATCCTCTATGAGGGTCCCGAACCGGGCACGCTCGTCCAGCATTTCAAGGATGACGCCACCGCCTTCAACAACAAGAAGCAAGCCGTTCTGGAGGGCAAGGGCGTCCTCAATAACCGGATCTCCGAACACATCATGGAGAATCTCAACCGGATCGGCGTGCCCACCCATTTCATCCGCCGCCTCAACATGCGCGAGCAGCTGGTGCGCGAGGTGGAGATCATCCCGCTTGAGGTGGTGGTGCGCAATGTGGCCGCCGGCTCCATCGCCCAGCGCTTCGGGCTCAATGAGGGCGAGCCGCTGCCGCGCGCCATTGTGGAATTCTATTACAAGGATGATGCGCTGGGCGATCCGCTGGTCAGCGAGGAGCACATCGCCGCGTTCAACTGGGCCAGCCCCCAGGATGTGGACGACATGATCGCGCTGGCGCTGCGGGTGAATGACTTCCTGTCCGGCCTGTTCACCGGCGCGGGCATCCGCCTGGTGGACTTCAAGCTGGAGTTCGGGCGCATTTACGACCAGAACGACATGACCCGCATCATCCTGGCCGACGAGATCAGCCCTGACAGCTGCCGTCTGTGGGACATGACCAGCGGCGAGAAAATGGACAAGGACCGGTTCCGGCGCGATCTGGGCAATGTCACCGAAGCCTATGCCGAGGTGGCGCGGCGTCTGGGAATCATGAAGGAAACCGGCAACGGAACTGGCGACGAGGCGATCTGATGAAAGCGCGCGTGCATGTCTATCTCAAGCCCGGCGTCCTGGACCCCCAGGGCCAGGCGGTGGCGAATTCCCTGAAACATCTCGGCTTTGACGAGGTGGGCGCAGCGCGCCAGGGCAAGCTGATCGAGATCGATCTCAACACCGCCGACGCCGAACTGGCCCAGAAGCGCGTGGCCGAGATGTGCGACAAGCTGCTCGCCAACCCTGTGATCGAGACCTACGACATCGAACTGAGCGCGTAAGCCCGTCCGGCTTCGCCCCTAGTGCAATCCGCGCATGTAGAAGTTCGGATTGGAAATGCAGGGCGTGCCGTTGAACATGGCGTTGAACGTGCCGTACTGCACGCCCGGAACGCCTGTGCGCATGGTGGTGGAATAGCCGTGGCCGTTATTGGCCCAGGACGGGCAGAGCGGCGCCGCCTGGGCGTAGCCGCCATAGGATGGCGCGCTATGGCTCCACCGGTCCCGGTAGCCGCGCTCATGGCGCTGGCTGAGCCGGCGCACGGCGGCGCGCTGGGCTTCCAGACAGGCGCTGTCATAGCCTGCAAATGTCCCGTCCGGGCGGTAGACCGAACACAGCTCGTAATCGCCGTTGGACAGGCGCTGGGCTTCGGCCGGTTCTGCAGCCGCCAGGGCGGTCAGAACGGCGGTGCAACTGGCGGCGGCGATCATGCGGAACATCAGCCCCTCCGTCATGCGGCCCGTGAAATCCTCAGGCCGCGCTTTGGAATGTCACGTTCATAAACCTAACGCCGCCGAGGGTGAATGCAAGCTGAACGCTTTTGGGCTGACGCGCCGCTCACGGTCCGTGCGGCCCCCAGACGCCCAGTGCGGTGAACACCGCCAGCGCCCCCAGCAGCCCCGCCGCCAGCCAGCGCCAGACCGCCCGGCGCATCATCGCCTGCACCGAGGCGGCGCCTGCGGCCAGCACGGTCAGGGCCGGAATCGTGCCCAGGCCGAAGCCGGCCATAACCAGCGCGCCCTGCAAGGGGCTTCCGGTCAGCCCGGCGTAGAAGGTCGCCAGATACACCATGGCGCACGGGATCAGCCCCCAGGCCAGGCCCAGGCCCAGAGGCCCCAGCCTGTGCAGATGATGCAGGCGCCGGGTGAGGGGCGAGGTGATTCGCCCGGCCAGACGCCCGCCCGCGCCGCCGAATACGGGAATGTCCAGCACCGAGAAGGCCGCCGCCATCAGCGCCAGGGCGCCCAGCCAGCGCGCCGCCGCACGGGCGAGATCGGGTGGCTGGCTTTCATGAAAGCCCCAGCCGATCGCGCCCGCCGCCGCGCCCAGCGCGATATAGATGCACACGCGCGCCAGCTGGGCCTGGGTCAGCACCCACAGCCGGCGCCTTATGGCGTGACCGGCGCCGCCCTGCACGGCGATGGCCGCAGCAATCCCTCCGCACATGGCCAGGCAATGCACGCTGGCGCCCAGCCCGGCGATGAAGCCCGCCAGCATGTCCAGCTCCAGCCGTCCGGCCAGCGCCGGGCCGGTGTCCAGACCGGGATGGGTCACGCCTGCGCGCCTTCATGCATTGGAATATAACCTGTTTCACCTTGCGGACGCCCGCAGCGCGCCTTGATGCGGGCCGCGGGCCGCGTCACCCTAAACGGGCTGCATGAGGCGGCAAGATGAGACATAATGCCATACTTCCCTTGCGGTCTTTTATCCGCACAAGGGGTGTGATTTTAATTTCCCCGTCGAGGAGGGGCTTATGGGCGCGGGCACAGCAAACATGACCGGACAGACGAAAACCGGCTTTGATCATAACGGATTGATCGTCACGGCGATTTGCGTCCTGGGCGCTATCTGGGCGCTGATGGCCGCCGCCTTGGGATCAGACGCAGCCATGCGCACCCATGCCTGGGTGATTCTGGCGGGCTTCCTGACCGGGCTTCTGATCATCGTGGGCGCCTATTCCAATGGCGGGGTCGTCATCGACAAGCGCGAATACAACGAGGCGGTCATCCGCTATGGCGTCATCGCGTCCATGTTCTGGGCTGTTGTCGGCCTGCTGGTGGGGGTGGTGATCGCGGCCCAGCTGGCCTGGCCCACCGTGTTCCAGTTCGACGCGCTGCCTGAGCTCAATTTCGGACGGCTGCGCCCGGTGCATACCTCGGCGGTGATCTTCGCCTTTGGCGGCAATGTGCTCATCGCCACCAGTTTCTATGTGGTCCAGCGCACCTCGCGGGTGCGCCTGGCCGGGGGCGTGTGGCCCTGGTTCGTGTTCTGGGGCTATCAGTTCTTCATCGTGGTGGCGGCCACCGGCTATCTGCTGGGCATCACCCAGTCGAAGGAATACGCCGAGCCTGAGTGGTACGCCGATATCTGGCTGACGCTGGTATGGGTGGCGTATCTCTTGGTCTTCCTGGTGACGCTGGCGCGGCGCAAGGAGCCGCACATCTATGTGGCCAACTGGTTCTATCTGGCCTTCATCGTCACCATCGCGCTGCTGCATGTGGTGAACAATCTGGCCATGCCCGCCGACTGGCTGGGTTCGCGCAGCTATTCGGCCTTCGCCGGCGTGCAGGACGCCATGACCCAGTGGTGGTACGGCCACAACGCCGTGGGCTTCTTCCTGACCGCCGGCTTCCTGGGGATCATGTACTATTTCATCCCCAAGCGGGCCGAGCGGCCAGTCTATTCCTACCGGCTGTCCATCGTGCACTTCTGGGCGCTGATCTTCATCTATATCTGGGCCGGCCCGCACCACCTGCACTACACCGCGCTGCCCGAATGGACCCAGACGCTGGGCATGACCTTCTCGATCATGCTGCTGATGCCTAGCTGGGGCGGCATGATCAACGGGCTGATGACCCTGTCGGGCGCCTGGGACAAGCTGCGCACCGACCCGGTGATCCGCATGCTGGTGGTCTCGGTGGCCTTTTACGGCATGGCCACGTTTGAAGGCCCGGTGATGAGCATCAGGGCGGTCAACTCGCTGTCCCACTATACCGACTGGACCATCGGCCACGTGCATTCGGGCGCGCTGGGCTGGGTGGGCTTCATCTCCTTCGGGGCGATCTACTGCCTGGTGCCCTGGCTGTGGAAGCGCAAGTCCATGTTCTCGCGCGCGCTGATCGAGTGGCATTTCTGGCTCGCGACCCTGGGCATCCTGCTCTACATCACCGCGATGTGGATTTCGGGGATCATGCAGGGCCTGATGTGGCGGGCCTATAACGAGCTGGGCTTCCTGGAATACTCCTTCGTCGAGACCGTTGAAGCGATGCATCCCTACTACATCATCCGGGTGCTGGGCGGCCTGCTCTACCTCGCCGGCGCACTGTTGATGGCGTGGAATGTCTACAAGACGGTCCGGGGCGATGCGGCGGACGCCGAGGATGTCGCTCCCGCCCAAGCCATCCACAAGCCTGCTCAATAGGGGAAGCGATATGGCCAAGAAAACCAATTCGATCTGGGCCTGGCACAAGCGGGTGATGGAGCAGAACTCGCTGGTGCTGACCGTGGGTATTATCGGCGTGGTCTCGATCGGCGGGATCGTGGAGATCGCCCCGCTCTTCTATCTCGACGAGACCATCGAGGAAGTGGAGGGCGTGCGCCCCTACACGCCGCTGGAGCTGATGGGGCGGGACATCTATATCCGCGAGGGCTGCTATGCCTGCCACTCCCAGATGATCCGCCCGCTGCGCGACGAGGTGGAGCGCTACGGCCATTTCTCGCTGGCCGCCGAGAGCATGTATGACCGGCCCTTCCAGTGGGGCTCCAAACGCACCGGACCCGATCTGGCGCGGGTGGGCGGCAAGTATTCCGACGAATGGCACCGCGACCATATGCGCGATCCGCGCTCTGTGGTGCCCGGCTCCATCATGCCGGCCTACGCCTTCATGGAGACCACCGCGCTGGAGCTGGACGTGATCGCCGGGCGCATGCGCGCCCTGCAGCGCCTGGGCGTGCCCTATACCGACGAGATGATTGACCTGGCGGTCGATGACGTGCGCACCCAGCTCGATCCGTTCGCCGCCGATTACGATGCGTTCCTGGAGCGCTATCCCGGCGCGGTGGTGCGCAATTTCGATGGCAATGAGGCCATGATCTCCGAGCTCGACGCCATGATCGCCTATCTCCAGGTGCTCGGCACATTGGTGGACTTCTCCACCTATGAGGCCGATGCCGACGCCAATCTGAGGTAGCGCCATGTATGAGAGCCTGGCCCATTTTGCGCAGTCATGGGGGCTGGTGGCCTTCATGATCTTCTTCGCCGGGGTGCTGGTTTACGCCCTGTGGCCGAAGAACCGCGACAAGTTCAACGCCGCCGCCCGCTCCGTGCTGGAGGACAATGACCGTCCCGACGCCGGCCGGCCCGGGGCGGACGACAAAAAGGAAAGCCGTGATGGCTGAGCACGACAAACCCCCGGTCGACGAGATTTCCGGCGTCGAGACCACCGGTCACGAATGGGACGGGATCACCGAGTTGGACAATCCGCTGCCGCGCTGGTGGCTGTGGTGTTTCTACGCCAGCATCGTGTGGGCCATCGGTTATATGATCTTCATGCCGGCCCTGCCGGCCCCGCCGGGCTTTGACGGCCATACGCGCGGGCTGCGCAATCACTCCGAACGCGCCAATGTGGCGGTGGCGCTCGCCGATCTTGAGGCGCGCCGCGGGCCCATGTTCGCCCAGCTGCAGCAGACCGTGGACGAGGGCGGCGTCGTGGCGGTGCTCAATGACGGCGATCTGCTCAATTTCACCCTGGCGGCGGGCCGCTCGGCGTTTGGCGATAACTGCGCCACCTGCCACGGCGTGGGCGGCGGGGGTTTTACCGGCTATCCCAATCTGCGCGATGACGACTGGATCTGGGGCGGGTCCTTTGACGATATCCGCCACACCATCGTGGCGGGCATTCGCTGGGAGGAGCATCCCGAGACCCGGTTTTCGGAAATGCCGGCCTTTGGCCGTGACCAGCTTCTGAGCCGCGAGGAGATCAACGCCGTCACCGATTATGTGATGACGCTGTCATCGCTCACGGTTTCCGAGAACGCCGATCTGGCGCTGGGCGCGGAGATCTATCAGCGCGAATGCGCCAGCTGTCACATGGATGACGGGCGCGGCGACCAGAGCATCGGGGCGCCCAACCTGACCAATAATATCTGGCTGTATGGCGGTTCGCGCGAGCAGATCCGTCATGCCATCCATCGCGGCCCCTATGGCGTCATGCCGGCCTGGGAGCAGCGCCTGCCCGAGCCGGTGATCACGGCGCTGGCCGCTTATGTCTACCTCCTGGGCGGCGGCGAGACCCTGCAGCAGCGTGAAGCCGGGCTGGCGCCGCAGATGGCGGCGGAAACGGCCAGCGCAGGCTAGTGTCGCGCGCCCTTCCGGGCGTATCGGAGACGGGTGATGAACCTCATTCACAACAGGCCGGGCGCCAGCGGCGGTGACGCTGCGGACGGAGTCGCGCGCCTGGATGTGGACGCGGTCAACGCCGTTGGCCAGCGTGAGCTCTACCAGAAGCGCCAGCAAATCTATCCCAAGCTCGTCCATGGCCGCTTCCGCCTGGCCAAATGGGTGTTCCTGGTGCTGGCGCTGGGCGTCTATTACCTGTTGCCCTTCGTGCGCTGGGACCGGGGGCCGGAGGGGCCAAGCCAGGCCGTGCTGGTCGATTTTCCCAATGCGCGCTTCTATTTCTTCTTCATCGAGCTCTGGCCCCAGGAAGTCTATTACATCACGGGACTCCTGATCCTGGCCGCGCTCGCCCTGTTCCTGGTCACGGCCCTGTTCGGGCGGGTCTGGTGCGGTTACGCCTGCCCGCAGACGGTGTGGACCGATCTGTTCATTGCGGTGGAGCGCCTGTTCGAAGGCGACCGCAACAAGCGCATCCTGCTCGACCGCGCGCCGATGAGTTTCAACAAGGCCTGGCGAAAGACCGGCAAGCACGTGGTCTGGCTGGCGATCGCGGCGGCCACTGGCGGGGCGTGGATCCTCTATTTCCACGACGCGTTTGACCTGTTGCGCGATTTCTTCACCGGCCAGGCGGCGCTGACCGCCTATATCTTCTTTGCGCTATTGACCTTCACCACCTACTCCCTGGCCGGGACCTTGCGCGAGCAGGTGTGCACCTATATGTGCCCCTGGCCGCGTATCCAGGGCGCGCTCACCGACCGGGAATCCCTGGCGGTCACCTACCGCACAGACCGCGGCGAGCCGCGCGGGCGCCACAAGAAGGGCGAGAGCTGGGACGGGCGCGGCGACTGCATTGACTGCAAGGCCTGCGTGGCGGCCTGCCCCATGGGCATCGATATCCGCCAGGGGCCGCAGCTGGAATGTATCGGCTGCGCGCTGTGCATCGATGCGTGCGACGACATTATGGACAAGGTGGGCCGTCCGCGCGGGCTGATCGCGTATGACACCGACGACAATATCGCCCGGCGCAAGGCGGGCGAGCCTGCGCGCTGGCGCTTCGTGCGCCCGCGCGTGGTGCTCTACGCCGTCCTGATTGCGGGAGTGTGCGCGATCATGCTGGCCGGCCTGGTGTCGCGTGAGGAGCTGGGCCTGCACGCCGACCGTGACCGCAATCCCAATTTCGTGGTGCTCACGGATGGTTCGGTGCGCAACGCCTATACGCTCAATGTCCAGAACAAGGCGCGGGTGACGCGCCATCTGAGCCTTGCGGTCAGCGCCGACCCGCAGCCGGGCGTGCAGTTGCTCGGCGCGCGTGATGAGCTGGTGCTGGAGATCGGCCCGGACCGCACCCGCACCTTCCAAGTGTTTCTGACCTTGCCGCGCGAGGCCGCCTTGCGCCATTCCATCCCGGTGATGTTCACCATCACCGATCCGCAAACCGGTGAGACCGCCTTCACCCAGGATGTCTTTGTCACAGGAGCCGCGCCATGACCGAAAGCTCACAAAACGGGGCGCAAGAGGGCGGGTTCCGGCTCAGGGGCTGGCATGTGCTGGCCGTTCTGGTCAGCTTTTTCGGCGTGGTGTTCACGGTCAACGGCATTTTCATCACCTCGGCGCTGAGCACGTTTCCCGGCGAGGAGGCCACCCGCGCCTATGTGCGGGGCCTGGCCTATAACGAGGTGATCGAGGCGCGTCGCGCCCAGGCCGGGCTGGGCTGGAGCGCGGCGGTCAATCTGACCGGCGAGAGCGTGCTGGTGCGCGTCGCCGACGAAGCCGGCGCGCCGGTGAGCGGGCTTGATCTGGAAGGCGAGCTGCGCCGTCCGGGCGAGCCTGAGCGCGATCAGGCGCTGGCGTTTATCGAAGTGCGCGACGGGGTCTATGAAGCTGAGGGTGATGCCTCCGATCCCGGCCGCTGGCTGGTGCGCGTGCGCGCGGCCGACGAGGCCATCCCCTTCAAGCTGGAGCGTGATCTGTGGCGGCGCTAGACGCCTCTCATTTCAGTGACGGCGAAGCGGCCGCCTTCATCCGCGAGCGCGGTGATGCGCGTGCGCTGGATCTGGCCGTGGAAGGCGCCTGGTGCGGGGCGTGCATTTCCAAGATCGAAGGCGGGGTGGGCGAATTGCCCGGCGTGCGCCGGGCGCGGCTGAACCTGTCGTCAGGGCGGCTCACGGTCAGTTTTGACGGGCCGGACGCGCTGGCCGAGCATATCGTCAGGGCCATTGAGGCGCTGGGCTATGGCGCGCGGCCCTATCTGCCCGAAACCGCGGCGGACGCGGCGGTGCAGGAAGAAAAAGCGCTGTTGCGCGCCATGGCCGTGGCCGGCTTCGCCACGGCCAATGTGATGCTCCTGTCCATCGCGGTCTGGTCGGGCGCTGGCGAGATGGCCCAGTCCACCCGCACCCTGCTGCACTGGATTTCGGGCGCTATCGCCCTGCCGGCGGTGGCCTATTCGGCCCGCCCCTTCTTCATGAGCGCCCTGCGCGCGCTGAAAGCCCGGCGCGTGAATATGGACGTGCCCATCTCGCTGGGCGTGACGCTGGCGTGCGCCCTGTCGGTCTATGAGACGGCCATCGGCCATGGCGATGCCTATTTCGACGCTGCGGTGATGCTGCTCTTCTTTCTTCTGATCGGGCGCTATCTGGACATGCGCCTGCGCGCGCGGGCGGGCGCCGCGGCCCGGCGCCTGGCGGCGCTGGAAGCGCGCGCGGCGCGCCGGGTGGAGGCCGACGGATCGCTCAAGGCCGTGCCCGCCAGCGAGATCCGCCCCGGCGACCAGCTGCTGGTCTCGGCCGGCGAGCGCATCGCGGTGGATGGCGAGATCAGCGCAGGCGAGGGGGAGGCGGACGCCTCGCTGGTCACGGGCGAGTCCGCCCCGGTGACGCTGAAGACCGGCGACCGGGTCTGGTCGGGCATGGTCAATCTGGGCGCGGCGCTGACCGTGCGCGCCACCGCGGCGCGCGAGGATTCCCTGCTGGCCGAGATCACCCGCCTGGTGGAGGCCGGAGAGCAGGGGCGCTCAGCCTATGTCAGGCTCGCCGACAAGGCGGCCAAGCTTTACGTCCCGCTGGTCCATCTGATCGCGTTCTCGACCCTCATCGGCTGGTTCATCATCGCCCAGGAGCCGCGCCCGGCCATCATCAACGCCATCGCGGTGCTGATCATTTCCTGTCCGTGCGCGCTGGCGCTGGCGGTGCCGGCGGTTCAGGTGGTGGCGTGCGGCCGGCTCTACCGCGACGGCGTGCTGGTGCGTTCGGGTGATGCGCTGGAGCGGCTGGAGCAGGTGAGCCGGGTGGTGCTGGACAAGACCGGCACGCTGACGCAAGGCCGCCCGCGCCTGATCAATGGCGATGACATCGCGCCGGAGACGCTGGCGCTGGCGGCCCGGCTGGCGCGGGTGTCGCGCCATCCCTTGTCGCTGGCGCTGGCCGACGCCGCCGGGCCGGGCGAGGCGGCGGACGGCGCGGTGGAAACGCCAGGCTGCGGGGTGGAGGCGGAATTTCAAGGACGCCGCGTGCGCTTTGGTTCGGCGCGCTGGACCGGCGCGCCGGAGCGCCCGGGTGATGAGGCCGGTGAAGGCGCGTTCGAGCTGGAGGCCTGGCTGGTGGACGGAGATGCGCCGCCGGTGCGCTTTGTTTTCGCCGACCAGCTGCGCGCTGACGCCGCCGAGATGATCGCGGCGCTGCGTGCGCGCGGGCTGGAGCCGGAGCTGCTCTCCGGCGACCGGGAAGAGCCGGTGGCCGCCATAGCCCGGGCGCTGGGCGTGACGCACTGGCGTTCAGGCCTCACCCCGGCAGGCAAGACCGCGCGCCTGAAAGAGCTGGCCGATGCCGGCGAGAAGACGCTGATGGTGGGTGACGGGCTCAATGACGCGCCGGCCCTGGCGGGCGCCTACGCTTCCATCTCCATGGGGTCGGCGGCGGATATTTCACGCTCGGCGGCTGATCTGGTGATCCAGCGTGACCGGCTGACCTCGATCCCGCTGGCGCTGGATGTGGCGCGCGCGGCCCGGCGCCGGGTGGACGAGAATTTCGCCCTGACCATCCTCTATAATGTGATCGCCGTGCCCATCGCGGTGCTGGGTTTTGTCACGCCGCTGGTGGCGGCGGTGGCCATGTCGGCGTCCTCGGTGGTGGTCACGGTCAACGCCATGAGGCTGATGCGCCGATGACCTCCTTGATGTGGCTCATACCCGCCGCGCTGTTTCTGGGCGCACTGGGCCTGGCGGCCTTCTTCTGGACCATGCGCTCGGGCCAGTATGACGATATGCAAGGCGTCGCCGAACGCATCCTCATCGATGACGACAAGCCGATCACCGATGAGGACGAGGACGCGAACGAGGCCGATTCAGACCGCGTCTGAAGAGGCGCGGTCAGCGGCGAGCGCGTCGGCGGAACTGGCCGGGCGCGGCGCGAAATCCTTGTAGGCGCGCCAGCTGGCGTGGGCGATCAGCGGGAAGGCGAAGGCCAGGCCGATCAGGAAAGCGGCCATGCCCAAGGCCGTGATCAGCGCGATCAGCCAGGCCCAGGTGAGCATGACGCCGGGCTGGTTCTTGACCGCCTTGATGCTGGCGGCGATGGCGGTGAAGGCGTCCACATCCTGATCGACCAGCATGGGAAAGGCGATCGCCGACACGGTGAAGGCGGCCAGCGCCAGCGCCCCGCCAATCAGCGTGCCCACAATGATCAGTCCCAGCCCCGGCATGGAGAACAGGAAGGGCAGGACGCTGGACAGGGTCAGATCACTGCCATAGGCGAACATGGCGAACAGAAATTGCGCCAGCCGCGCCCAGGCCAGGAAGAACACCAGCAAGAGCACGCTGAGCAGCGCCAGCTGGGTCACCCGCCCGACGGGCATGGACCAGAAGTCAAACAGGCGCGGGGTTCCGCCCTCGTCGCGCACCTGGCTGATGCGGTAGACGCCGATGGCGAAGGCGGGCGCGACCAGGGCGAAACCGGCCAGGAAGACCGGCGCCAGCCCGCCCAGCCCGGCGGCCACAAGGCCCAGAGTGATGGCGGCGCCCACAAGGGTGAACACCGCGCCATAGCCCAGCGAAATGCCAGGCTCTGCGGCCAGGTCGGCCAGCCCGTCCTTGAGCCATGACCAGGGCGCGTCACGGCGCACTTTTCCAACGATCACCATGCCCGCCTCCCTTGCGATGACCGGCCAAGCTTAGGAATGTCCATACTGTTTGCAAGGAGAATTTCCGCCCTGCGTCCAAGCGCCGCCGCTATCGCGGGACCCTGTTGAGCGTGCGCTGCAACATAAGCGCTGCCTATAACCTCCATCAATATAACTGACTAAACGCCAAGACCCTCTTTATGGTAGCGTCTGCGAGATGGCTGTTCCGGCGCCCCTCGCCGGCGCGGCCCGAATTTACGAGATCAGACATTCAGGAGAGGACAATGGACGGCAATAGCCCAGGCAAGTGCCCCGTGATGCACGGCGGCCTGACCGCTTCAGGAACGAGCGTTACGGACTGGTGGCCGAAAACGCTCAATCTGGACATCCTTCATCAGCACGACGCCAAGACCAATCCGCTGGGTGAGGATTTCGATTACCGCAAGGAAGTCCAGTCGCTGGATTTCGACGCGGTGAAGAAAGACGTCATCGCCCTGCTGACCGACAGCCAGGAGTGGTGGCCGGCGGACTGGGGCCATTATGGCGGCCTGATGATCCGCCTGGCCTGGCACGCTGCCGGCACCTATCGCCTGGCCGATGGCCGTGGCGGCGGCGGCACGGGCAATATCCGCTTTGCGCCGCTGAACTCCTGGCCGGACAACGGCAATCTGGACAAGGCGCGCCGCCTGCTCTGGCCGGTGAAGAAGAAGTACGGCAACAAGCTGAGCTGGGCCGATCTGATCATCCTGGCCGGTAACGCCGCCTATGAGTCCATGGGCCTGAAGACCTATGGCTTCTCCTATGGCCGTCAGGATATCTGGCACCCCGAGAAGGACACCTATTGGGGCGCGGAGCGCGAATGGACCCCGCCCAGCGAGAGCCGGTACGAAAACGTCGACGACCCCTCGACCATGGAAAACCCGCTGGCTGCGGTCCAGATGGGCCTCATCTACGTCAATCCCGAAGGCGTGAACGGCAAGCCCGATCCGCTCAAGACCGCCGCCCAGGTGCGCGAGACCTTCGCGCGCATGGCGATGGATGACGAGGAAACCGCAGCCCTGACCTGCGGCGGCCATACTGTCGGCAAGGCGCACGGCAATGGCGACGCCGCCACGCTGGGCGCCGAGCCCGAAGGCGCCGACCTGGAAACCCAGGGCTTTGGCTGGGTGAATCCCAATCTGAAAGGCAAGGCCGCCAACGCCATCACGTCTGGCCTTGAAGGCGCGTGGACGACCGAGCCCACCAAGTGGGACATGGGCTATTTCAGGCTGCTGTTCGGCTATGAGTGGGAGCTGAAGAAGAGCCCGGCCGGCGCCTGGCAATGGCAGCCCGTCGACATCAAGGAAGAGGACATGCCGGTCGACGCCACCGATCCGTCGGTGCGCCGCATGCCGATCATGACCGACGCCGACATGGCGATGAAGATGGATCCGGCCTACCGGGCCATCTGCGAGAAGTTCATGGCCGATCCGGACTATTTCTCGGACACGTTCGCGCGCGCCTGGTTCAAGCTGACCCACCGCGATATGGGGCCGCGCACGCGCTATATCGGCCCGGAAGCGCCCACCGAAGACCTGATCTGGCAGGATCCGATCCCTGCCGGTTCAACGAAATACGATGTGAAGGCCGTCAAGGCGAAGATCGCCGCCAGCGGGCTTTCGGTCTCCGACATGGTCGCCACCGCCTGGGACAGCGCACGCACCTTCCGCGGCTCGGACCTGCGCGGCGGCGCCAATGGCGCGCGCATCCGCCTGGCCCCGCAAAAGGACTGGGAAGGTAATGAGCCGGCCCGTCTGGCCAAGGTGCTGGGTGTGCTCGAACCGATCGCCAAGGAGACCGGCGCGAGCCTGGCCGACGTGATCGTGCTGGCCGGCAATGTCGGCGTGGAGCAGGCCGCCAAAGCCGCCGGCGTCACCGTCGACGTGCCGTTCAGCCCGGGCCGCGGCGACGCCAGCGCCGAGCAGACCGATGCGGACTCCTTCTCCGTGCTGGAGCCGGTGTCCGACGGCTTCCGCAACTGGCTGAAGAAGGACTATGCGGTCCAGCCCGAGGAAATGCTGCTCGACCGGGCCCAGCTTCTGGGCCTGACGGCGCCGGAGATGACCTGCCTGATCGGCGGCATGCGTGTTATCGGCGCCAATCATGGCGGGACCAAGCACGGCGTGTTCACCGACAGGGAAGGCGCTCTGACGACCGACTTCTTCGTGAACCTGACCGACATGGCCTATAGCTGGGTTCCCAAGGGCGCCAATCTCTACGACATCGTGGAGCGCAAGTCCGGCAAGACCCGCTTTACGGCCACCCGCGTGGATCTGGTGTTCGGCTCGAACTCCATCCTGCGCGCCTATGCCGAGGTCTACGCCCAGGACGACGCCAAGGAGAAGTTCGTCAAGGACTTCGTGGCGGCCTGGACCAAGGTCATGAACGCCGACCGCTTCGATCTGGCCTGAGCCTCACGCGAAGCAAGCTGAAAAGGCGGCGCTCCGGACACTTCCGGGGCGCCGCTTTTTTATCGCGCTCCGGCTGGCGGGGCGGCGGCGGGCGTGTATGCTCCCGATCAAAATAAGTCCGGGGAGACAAGACCATGCGTTTGAAGGCACTGGCGGCGTGCGCCGCTCTGATGGCTGTGGCGGCCTGCGGGGACGAGCCCGCCACAGAGTACGAGGCTGAAATCCTGCGCAGCGCCTATGGCGTGCCCCATATCATCGCCAGTGATCATGGCGGGCTGGGCTTCGGGCTCGGCTTTGCGGCGGCGCAGGACAATATCTGCGAAATCGCCGAGCGCACCATCACTGTGCGCGGCCAGCGCGCGGCCTATCTCGGCCCGGGACCACAGAACGCCAATATCGCCTCGGACCTGTTCCATCGCGGCGCGGCCGGCGAGGCGGTGGTGGAAGCCTATCTCAACGGGCCTGCAGGCGATGTGGACACGCCCAGCGCTGAGGCGCGCGCCTTCGTGGCGGGCATGGCGGCGGGCGTTAACCGCTATCTGGCCGATACCGGCATAGACGCGATCAGCGACCCGCGCTGCCGCGGCGCGGACTGGGTGCGTGCGTTAAGCGAGAGCGATATCTGGCTCAGCGCCCTGATCGCGCCGTTCGGCAACCCGATCGCGGCCATCGCCAACGCCGCCCCGCCCAGCGAACCGGATAGCGTGACCGAGGCGCGCCTGGACCCGGACCTCAATGATGTGACCATGGGCAGCAACGCCTATGGGCTGGGCCGTGAGGCGACGCGCTCGGGCCGCGGCGCGGTGCTGGGCAATCCCCATTATCCCTGGAACGGGGCGCTGCGCTTCTACCGCTCCCACCTGATCATTCCCGGCGAGCTCAATGTGGCGGGCGCCGGCCTCATCACCTCGCCTTTTCCGGGCATTGGCCATACCGGTCACATCGCCTGGAGCCATACCGTCTCCACCGCGCGCCGGTTCGGCTATTTCGAGCTGACCCTGGATCGCGAAGACCCCACCCGCTATCTGGTGGACGGCGAATACCGCGACATGACCCGTCAGGACGTGACGCTGGATGTCATGGGCGATGACGGGGTTAGCAGCCAGATCACCCGCACGCTTTATTCCACCGAGTTCGGTCCGCTGGCGG
This sequence comes from Alkalicaulis satelles, assembly GCF_008630495.1. GTDB lineage: Bacteria > Pseudomonadota > Alphaproteobacteria > Caulobacterales > Maricaulaceae > Oceanicaulis > Oceanicaulis satelles. The sequence goes on along the minus strand of NZ_VWOJ01000001.1, from coordinate 1,050,447 downwards.
TGAGCGACCAGATGCCCTGGAGCGATGAGCGCGCCTATGCCTGGGCGGCGCCCAGCGAGGGCCTGCGCGTGATCGATCAGTATTTCGCCATCTGGGCGGCGCGTGATGTGGGCGAGCTTCATGAGGCGCTGGGCCGCTATCAGGCCACGGGCTTCAACACCATCGCCGCCGACTCGGCCGGCCTCGCTTACCATGGCGATATGGGCATGGTCCCTCATGTCACCGAAGACCTGATCGCCGAATGCGCCGTGAGCCAGATGGCGCGCGGCGCCTGGGCGTCCATGCGCATTGCGGTGCTCGACGCCTCGCGGCCGCAATGCCGCTGGGGCAGCGATGGCGATTCCACACGGCCGGGCGTGTTCGGGCCCTCCAGCGCGCCGCATATTTTCCGCCAGGACTGGGTGGCCCAGAGCAATGACAGTCACTGGCTGAGCCAGCCGGCCGCGCCCATGACCGGCTTCAGCCCGATCTATGGCGACGAGACCGGCGCGCGCAGCCTGCGCACGCGCCTGGCCATCGACATGATCGAACAGCGCCTGGCCGGAAGCGATGGTCTGGGCGAGCCGGGCTTTGATCTCGAAACGCTGACCGCGGCCATGTATTCCAACCGCCATCATGGCGGCGAGCTGGTGCGCGATGATCTGGCCGCCCTGTGCCGCAATGAAGGCGGAGACGATCTGCAGCCTGTGTGTGATGCGCTGGAGGGCTGGGATCTGCGCGTGGACCGCGACAGCCGCGGGGTGCTGTTGTTCAACCTCTTCATCGAGGCGGGCGGGCTGAAATGGATCGAGGCTTTCGATCCGGCCGATCCGGTGCGCACGCCCCATACGCTGGATGTCACCGACCCGGCCGTTCTGGAGGCGCTGCGCACGGCGGCGGCGCGGCTTGAGGCCCTGGAGATCGCGCCGGATGCGCGCCTGGGCGATGTGCAGGCGGAGATGCGCGGCGAGGAGCGCATCGAGATCCACGGCGCCAATCGCGGCACGGGCGTGTTCAACATGATCGTGCCCGAGCCCCCGCGCGCCGGTGAAGGTTCGCGGCGCATCATTCACGGGTCGAGCTGGATCATGGCGGTGGAGTTCACCGATGAGGGCCCGCGCTCGCGCGGCATCCTCACCTATTCCCAGTCCACCAATCGCGCCTCGCCCCATTATGGCGACCAGACGCGGCTGTACTCGGACAAGGGCTGGGACGAGCTGTATTTTGAGGAAGAGGCGGCGCGGGCCAATGCGGTCAGCCGCGTGCGCATCCGGCAATAGCCAGGCCGGGCCGCCCGTTTGGCGCGGGCGGCCCGGATATGTCAGGACCTAAAGCTGGCTGAGCATGTGCTCGGCGCTGGACACGTCAAAACTGCCCGTGTCCTCGACGAAAAGATGTTCGACCACGCCATCCTTGACCACCATGGCGTAGCGCTGGGAGCGCGGGCCGATGCCCCATTTGCTTCCGTCAAGCTCCAGGCCGACGGCCTTGGCGAAATCACCATTGCCGTCCGCGAGCATTGTCACATCCTCGCCCGCGCCCTGATCCTTGGCCCAGGCGGCCATGACGAACACGTCATTCACCGAGGTGCAGGCGATCGTGTCGATGCCCTTGGCTTTCAATTCGCCAGACCGGGTGACGAAGCCCGGCAGGTGCTTGGCCGAACAGGTCGGGGTGAAGGCCCCGGGCACGGCGAACAGCGCCACCCGCTTGCCCTTGAAAATATCTGACGTTGTAGCCGGGGCAGGTCCGTCGGCGGTCATGATCATGAAGGTTACGTCAGGCAGGGCGTCGCCGGTCTTGATGGTCATGGGTGGGCTCCTTTTAGGTTGTGGCGCTCGGGCGCCTGCACGGGCACATAGCGCCTGTCACCGGCGCAGGCAAGGCGGATTCGCCCGCCCTGTGCGCACCCGGGTGTTCTGGAGGCGGTAACGGGGTGTCGGCGATTGGCGCAGGCCGTTATCGTCACGCCCATGATCGCAAACGCCGTGTTCCGCACATGGACCCATGAGGCCAGCCGGGCTGAAGCCGCGCCGGTGTTTCCTGACGGCTGCCGGGATGTGCTGATCATACGCCAGCCCGGTGAGCGCGTCCGCGTTGAACTGACCAGGCTGGACCTTCGCCCCCGGCATGTGGCGCTGCCTGCAGGCGTAAGGCTGACCGGCTATCGCCTGCGTCCCGGCGCCGGGCTGTCAGAGCGGGTGCTGAAGGCGGTTTCGGCCTCACCGGGCGATGCTGAAGCGATATTGCACAATGAGGCGCCGGCGCCCGGCGAGCTGGATGAGATCATTCATGCCCTGACAGCGCCCGGCGCCACGCCAGGCTCGGTTGCGCGCGAATTGGGGGTGTCGGCGCGCAGCGTGCAAAGACGGCTGCGCGCCCTCCATTTGCCGCCGCCGGATTACTGGCGTCTGTTGGCGCGGGCGCGCCACGCCGCCTCATGTCTGAAAACCATGGCCTTGTCAGACGCCGCGTTCGAGAGCGGTTTTAGCGATCAGGCCCACATGACCCGCGAGTTTGTGCGCTGGTTCGGCGTGACGCCGGCGCGCGCCCGGCGCCACGCCCTGGTGCTGGACCTGTTGTGTCAGCCCGCGCTTGGCAACTGGACCGGCGAGCAGATCTCGACCAGATAGCCGTCGCGATCGCCGACATAGGATGTCGTCTGCCCCCAGGCCTCCTGGCGCGCCTTCTGGACAAGCGTGGCTCCTGCCTTGATTGCGCGCTCCAGCGCCGCCGCCACATCGCTGGTCTCGAACGCGATTTCGAAGACCGGCGTCTTGAGCCCGGGCTGGCCCGGCTCCTTTCCCAGCGATCTCATCAGGGTGCGTGATGAAAAGGCCAGCTTGGTCTCTCCCGTGGCCAGCTCGCCATAATCGCCCGATTCATGAAGGAACAGGCGTTCCAGCCCGAACGCGCGTTCGTAGAACTCAAGCGAGGCGGCAACATTCTCCACATAGAGTATCGTGTATCTGAAGATCATGACGTCCCTCCGGCTGATGGTCAGGGGAACGTATCGCGTCATCCGGCCATGGTCTTGAAGGATCGCGACACAGCGCCGCCGCATCGCAGGGCAAGCGATGCTGGCGCTCATGACTGGACAGACCCTGACTCTATCTCAGGTTCATTTGCTTCAAGCGGTCTGGCGCATATTGCATGATCAGCGCCTCATTGCCCTCGGTGTCGGCCCATTGGCACAGCTCGCCGATTGTCGGGATCGCGTGACGCCCGCCGATAATGCGCCCGCCGGCCACCTCGATCCGCGCGATGGCGGCATCGAGATCATCGACGGCAAACGTGCACTCAAATCCCTTGCGCCCGTCCGGCGCCGGCTCGCGCCTCTGCTGGAGCGCCCCGTTCACGCCTGCCCCTTCAATCAGGTAGAATCCCGGCGGTCCCCAGGGCGAGAAGCGCCATCCGAAAACGCTTTCATAGAATTGACGCGCGCGGTCCACATCGTCTGCTTCGATTGCAAAATGGGCGAGCTTGTTGGGCATGTCATGTCTCCTCTTATCGGGGAGCATGACGCATGCGCGCTTGTCGCGCTTCCGGGAATGCGCCAGTCTTGTCGGTGAATGCGACAGAGCGCCTCGCCTGCAGACGAACCTCATTTCTTCATGCGCTCGCTTGCCATTGACTATGCGGCAGGCGGTAGCGAGGGCTGTCACACCCACCCTTGGCCGCAATTTCTGTATGCCCGCAGCGGCGCCGTGCGCGCCGATATCAACGGGCAATACTGGACTATCCCGCCGCGGCGCGGGCTGTGGATTCCGACCGGCGTTCTGCATCGCTTGCGGATGTCGTCAAACCTCCAGCTTCGCACGCTCTATATCCGGCCCTCCATGGCGAGCGTTCAGCCAGTGCACGTGGTCAATGTCAGCGGGTTGCTGCATGAAGCCATCATCGAGGTTTGCGCGCGCGGGTGGCTGGATGACCGCATCGCTATCGACCGTCATCTGGGGGCGTTGATCCTCCACGATCTGGTGCGCCGGGACGACACTCGAATGAGCCTGACGCGTCCGGGCGACCGGCGTGCGGCGCGCCTTGCGGACATGTTGGCTGATCGCACGCTCAATTCCACGCCTCTTGGCGCGTTGTGTCTGCGCGCGGGTCTGAGCCGCCGCACAGCAGAACGCCTGTTCCTTGCGGAGACCGGGTTGGCGCCGTCGCAATGGCGGCGCTTTACCGTCCTGTCTGAAGCGCTGGTGGACATCGCCGGCGGCGCATCGATCGAACACGCCGCCTTTGCTGCGGGCTATCAGAGCCGCAGCGCATTCAGCGAAGCATTCACGCGCGCATTCGGATTTCCGCCGGGAGCCGCCCGGGACCGTCCCGCCTGAAGCGTAGCACGCCACTGGACAGACCCCGCCTGCTCGCGAGATGCTGGGGGCATGAGCGACGTCACCCCTCACACCGCCGCAGGCTATCTGGGCGGGCGTCTTCTGATCGCGAGCCCGCTGATCGGCGATCCGCGCTTTGACCGCTCTGTGGTGTTCATGTGCGCCCATGGCGAGGAGAGCGCCATGGGGCTGATCATCAACCGGCCCATGACCGGGCTGGGCCTGCGCGATCTGCTGGAGCAGCTGGATGTCGCCGACGCCGCCAATGCGCCGGACAATCCCGTGCATGACGGCGGGCCGGTGGACCGTGACCGGGGCTTTGTCCTGCATACGCTGGACGTCACCTGCGGCCCGGCCACCCTGCCGGTGGGGCCGGGAATGGGCCTGACGGCGACGCGTGAGATTCTGGATGCTCTGGCCTCCGGCGCGCCGCCGCAGCGCGCCCTGATGCTGCTGGGCTATGCCGGCTGGGACGCCGGCCAGCTGGAGGACGAGATCGCCGCCAATGCCTGGCTGGTGTGCGAGGCCGACGAGCATCTGGTGTTTGATCTCGACGATGACCTGAAATGGGCGCACGCCCTGCGCACGCTGGGCGTGACGCCTGAATATCTCACCGGCGCGTCCGGCCACGCCTGACCGTGAAGGCTTGACATCTCGAACGAACGTTCGAAGAGTGGCGTCATGAGCGCCATGGCCACCCGGGAACGCATTCTGGACGCCGCCCTCCAGTCCTTGGCTGAGGGCGGGTTCGAGGCCCTGACCATTGGCCGGCTCGCCGCACGCACGGGGCTCTCCAAGAGCGGGCTGTTCGCCCATTTCGGCGGACAGGAGGCGCTGCATTGCGCTGTGGTCGATGCAGCGGCGAAGCGTTTCCAGGATGCGGTGACGGCGCCGGCTCTGACCCGGCGTGATCCGGTCGAGCGCATCGAGACCCTGGCCGGGCGCTGGCTTGACTGGCTCTCCACGCCGGGGCTTGGCAAGCCCTGTCCCATGGTCCAGTGCGCGGTCAGCGCGCCGGGGCTGGCCGGTGGAGCGGGCGCCCACGCCATCGCCATCCGCGCGCGCTTCCGGCCCTTCGTGGCGCGGCTGGCCCGCCAGGCGGCCGCGGCGGGCCGGCTGGCGCACATCACCGATCCTGACCAGTTCGCCTTTGAGTTTGAAGCCATCGGCCTTGGCGCCGCCTTCGCCGGGCAGGGCCAGGATCCCGGCGCCGATCTGATGCGCGCCCGCCAGGCGTTCAGGACGCTGCTGTCCGGACCCCCGTCATGAAAATGCTCGCCGCCAATCTCGCCGCCTGGCTGGCGCCGGGGCGGTTCCGCGCCGAAGCCGGGCGGCGCTTCGTGACGCCCCGCGCCCGCCGCCAGTCCGATACCGGCCGCGCGTTTCTCAACACCTTGCAGGCCGAAGACTTCGCCGGCCCCGGAGGCCGCCAGCGCGCCTGGACCGGCGGCCAGGGCCCGCTGGTGATGTTCCAGCATGGCTGGGAGGCTGACAGCGCCGATCTGGCCACCCTGGCCGAAGCGGTGATGGCGCGCGGATGTTCGGTCTGCCTCATTGACGGCCCCGCCCATGGCCAGAGCGAGGGACGCCAGGCGACCCTTCTGGACTTCGCCGCCGGGATCGCCGCCGCCGCCCGCGCCTTTGGCGAACCCGATGCTGTCGCGGCCCATTCCATGGGCTTTCCCGCCACGGTCATCGCCATGGACCGTCATGGACTGTCCCCGCGCCGGGTGGCGGGGCTGGCCGGGCCGGACGCGCTGACCGCCAATGTCAGTTTCCAGGGCCGGCGCATGGGCATGAGCCAGACCGCGATCAAGCGCCTGCTGGATGCGGTCAGCTGGCGTCTGGGCGAACCGGCTGACGGGCTGAGCGTGCTTCACTCGGCGCCGCGCCTTCGCGCTGAAGCCCTGATCGTGCACGGGCGTGAAGACGTTATCTCGCCGCCCGAGGCGGGGATGCGCATTGCCGCGGCCTGGCCGGGCGCGCAGCTGGAGCTGATGGACGCCATGGGCCATCGCGCCGTGCTGCGCCATCCTGACGTGGTCGAAAGGGTCAGCGCATTCCTGGCGCCGGACGCCCAACCTATGGCGCCGCGGCTCCAGGCTTCCTAGATAGGCTGTCCCAGTCCCATAGCCGAAAGCTCCCTTCATGGCCGCCACCCGCTCTGCGCGTGACCTGACGCAGGGGCCTGTGTTCAGGCATATCCTGCGCATGGTGCTGCCGATGTCTCTTGGTATCGTCGCCATGATGCTTGTGGGGGTGGTGGACGCTTACTGGGTGGGCCGTCTGGGCACTGCGCAGCAGGCGGCGGTGCAGTTCGTTTTTCCCGTCTCCATGCTGGTGATGAGCGTGGCCATCGGCCTGGGCGCCGGGGCGGTGTCGGTGGTGGCGCGCGCGGCGGGGCGCGGTGATCACGGGCGTACGCGCCGGGTGGCCACCGATGCGGTGACGCTCTCCTTTATCGTTGTGGCCATTGTAGCGGCTCTGGGCGTGGCGCTGATAGATCCGCTGTTCCGCGCGCTGGGCGCCACCGAGGCGATGATGCCATTCGTGCGCGAATACATGGTGATCTGGTTCGCCGGGATCGTGTTCATGGTCGGCCCCATGGTGGCGGGCAATATCCTGCGCGCCCTGGGCGATGCGGTGATCCCCAGCCTGATCATGGTGGCCGCTGCGGTGATCAACATGATCCTGGACCCGATCCTGATTTTCGGCTGGGGCCCGGTACCGCGCATGGAGGTGCAGGGTGCGGCGTTGGCCACGCTGATCGCCAATCTGTCGGTCTTCGTGATGGCCATGGCCATTATCATCTGGCGTGAAAAGCTGATCGATTTCTCCTTTCCCGGCTGGAGCGAGCTGCTCTGGAACTGGCGCGAGATCGCGCGCATCGGGGTTCCGGCGGCGGGCTCGAACACCATCGGCCCGCTGGCCAATACCGCCGTGTTCGCCGCAGCGGCGGGCTTTGGCGAGCCGGCGGTGGCGGGCCTGGGCGTGGGCATGCGGGTGGAGGCGCTGGCCATCATCCCGCTCTTCGCCCTGTCAGGCAGTATCGGGCCCATCACCGGCCAGAATGGCGGGGCGGGACTGACGCACCGGGTGCGCGAGGCGTTCGCCAAATCCTTCCTGTTCTGCCTGGGCTGGGGATTGTTCGTGGCGGTGGTGATGGCCTTGCTCTCGCCGCTGCTGGCGCCGGCCTTCCTGCCGGGCGAGGACGGTCAGGCCATGGCGCGCGCCTACTGGCTGATCGCGCCCTTTGCTGTCGCCGGCTATGGCGTGGCCATGGCGGCCTCGGCCGGGTTTAACGGGCTCGGGCGTCCGCTTCTGGGCGTGGCGGTGAACCTGTTCCGCGGGCTGGCGCTGGTGGCGCCGCTGGCCTGGCTGGGTGCATTGTGGGGCGGCGCCACGGGGGTGATCTGGGGGCTGTTCGCCGCCAATATGATCTCCGGCCTGGTGATCGCCGCGGTGGTGCTGCGCCTGTGTCCGCTGACCGCGGTGGACGGCCGCGCCCGCCGCGCCAGCCCGCCCGCGTCCCCGCTCAGCGCCGGATCAGGCGCGCCGCCAGCTCCGGCTTCGCATTCAGCCCCGGATGGGGATAAGCCTTGAGCTCTCCTTCCGGCCAGATCCAGCGCTGCCCGGGCAAGAGCTGGCGCATCGCATCAAGACCGCAGCCATAGGGCGGCCCGCCGGGCTCGTCCTTCTGCATGAACAGGGCGAACAGCACGCCGCCCGGCTTCAGGCAGGCATGGGCCATCATCTCCCAGTCCGGCCTCAGCCGGGGATGAATGGCGCACAGAAAGGTCTGTTCCCACAACGCGTCGAACGGGGCGTCAGGGCGGTAGGCGAGGGCGTCCGCCGCCAGCAAGGCGCCCGTCAGCCCCGCCGCGTCAAAACGCGCTTGCTGCCAGGCGATGGCGGTGGGCGCCATATCGACGCCGGTGACAGACAAACCCAGCCGCGCGAAGGCTTCGGGCTCGGTCCCGCGTCCGCAGCCGGGAACCAGCATGCGCCAGCGCCGATCAAAGGCGCCGTCTTGCGCCCAGTCCGTCAGCGCCGGGTGCACGCCCGGCCGCTCCCAGGGCGCGTCGCTGTCGCGAAAGCGCGCCTCCCAGTCCGGGCCGTCTGATGCGGGCGTCTGGCTCATGTCCGGTTCATGGCGCGGTTCTCACAGTGTGTAAATCAAGCGCGTCACAATCGGACTTCCGCATTTGACGTGCGGGCGTCTAGACTGGCGGCGCGTCGGGGCAGGACAGGGGAGGCGCAATGACGGCGATGGATCAGGCGCCCGCACCGGCCGCCCATGGCCCAGGCATGCGCCGCCTGCCGCCTGTGGTCCTGCTCTGGCTGACCACTGCCCTGGTGCTGGGCCTGACCCTTGTCATGGTGCTCGCCAGCCTGAACGCCGCCGATGACTGGGCTGAAGGCTGGCGCCCGATCCGCTCGCCGCTGGAGCTTGGCCCGCCCTTCTGGGTGTCGGTGACGACCGGCATGCTGGCGGCGCTGATGTCGTCCTGGATCTGGGCGCTCAAGCCGCGCGATCCGGCGGTGCGGCTGTTCGCGCTCAGCGGGGCGGCCACCTTCACCTTCTGCATGGGCGCGGCGGGGCGCATGGCGCCCACGGTGCTGCCAGCCGATATTTCGGTCGTGATGGTGATGGCCAATGCGCTGGGCGCCAGCGCGTTCGGCATGGTGATGATCGCCCTGTTCGCCCTCTATCCCGCGCGGCTTCCCGGCTGGCGGCTGATCATCACAGCCAGCCTGGTTGTTTTTGGCGGCTGGACGCTGCTGACCGCCGCCGGCTTTGCGCCCATGGGCTACGCGGTTCACCAGATCACGCTTCTGGAGATGATCGTCATCATCGCCCTGACCCTGGCCCAGATCGCGGCGGCGCGCGGCGATCCGGTGCGCCGGGCCATCGCTGTGTGGCTCAGCGCCAGCGTGGTGATCGGGGCGGGCGCCTTTATCGCCACGGTGGCCGCGCCCAACGCCTTCGGGCTGAGATCGCTGATTCCGGCGCATTACGCCTTTTCCTTTTTCCTGGTCATCTATGCCGGGCTGGCGGTGGGGCTGTTGCGCTACAAGGTGTTCGGGCTGGGCCGCTGGGCCTATCAGCTGCTGTTCACCCTGGGCGCGGCGCTGGCCGTGCTGGCGGTGGATGCGGCGCTGATCGTGGTGCTGGCGCTGGACCCGGCGCGCGCCATCGGCGTCTCGCTCTTCGTGGTGGCGCTGGCCTATCTGCCCGCCCGCGCCTGGCTGTGGCAGCGCCTGTCGCGCCGCCGCCCGCTCGATCAGGCCGGGCTGATGCGCGCGGTGGCCGATGTGGCCCTGCAGCCCGGACACGAGCAGCGCGCGGCGCGCTGGCGATCGCTGCTGGGCGAGCTGTTCGCCCCGCTCGATATCGCGCCGGCGCCGGCGCTGGCCGCGCCCGAACCGCTTGATGACGGCCGCCAGCTCGCCGTGCCCGGTCCGGCGGGCCTGCCCGGCCTGATCTTGCAGGACAAGCATGGCGGGCGCGCCCTGTTCACGCCCGAGGACGTGGAGACGGTGCGCGAGCTGATCGCCCTGGCGGCCTATCTTGATGACTCGCGCAGCGCCTATGACCGGGGCGCGTCCGCCGAGCGCACCCGCATCGCCCGCGATATTCACGACCATATCGGCGCCCAGCTGCTGACCGCTTTGCATGTGCGCGAGGATGGCCGCAAGGACGAGCTGATCCGCGCCACCATTGGCGATCTGCGCGATGTGATCCGCAATGCCGAGGGCGAGCCGGCGCCGTTCGACAGCCTGATGGCCGACTTGCGCGCCGAGACCGCCGACCGGCTGGAAGCGGCGGGCATGGTGCTGGACTGGCGGGTGGAGGGCGCGCGGGACGATGCGCCGCGCCGCGCCGCCATGCAGACCCTGCGCGCCCTGGTGCGCGAGGCGGCCAGCAACGCCATCCGCCATGCCCACGCTGGCACGCTCACTGTCTCGCTGACGCTGGACGGCGACTGGCTGGATCTGGGCGTGGCCGATGACGGCCGGGGCTTCGACCCGCAGGCCGCGCGCCGCGGGCGCGGGCTCGACAATATGGCGTCGCGGGTGGCGGCGCTGGGCGGACAGTTCAGCGTCGACAGCGCGCCCGGCGGCAGCGTGATCACCGCCCGCTTTCAGGCCTTTGGCTGAAGCGTCAGTCCGCCGCCGACAGGCCCAGCCGGGCGGCGTGCCAGGCCGCTTCGGCGCGCGAGGATATGCCCAGCTTGCGGTAGACCGCCTTGATATGACCGGCCACGGTTTGCTCCGATATGCCAAGGGCGCGCGCCGTTTCGTGATTGCGCAGGCCCCGCCCGATATGGGCCAGCACGTCCTTCTCCCGCACGGTCAGATCGCAATCGGGCGCGGACGGGCCGGTGAGGCGGAAATGATCCATGATGCGCCGCGCGATGGAGGGCGACAGGGCCGGCGCGCCGGCCAGGGTCTGGCGGATCTGGCGGGTGAGCACCTCGGCGGGCTGGTCTTTCAACAAATAGCCGTCCGCGCCCGCCGCCAGGGCTGACACAATGGAGGCGTCATCGCCCAGAATGGTCGCCACCACGCACAGCGTGCCGGGCGCATGGGATTTGATGGCGCGCAACACATCCACGCCCGACCCGTCAGGCAGGCCCAGATCGACCAGCGCCAGATCGAATGTCCCGCGTTCCGCCGCCGCCTTGCCCTGGCGCATGTCCGGGGCGGTTGTGATGGCGGCGTCCGGGCAGGCCTCGCTGACCACGGCGCACAGCCAGGCGCGCACATCGGCGATGTCTTCAACGATCAGTACGCGCGTCATGGCCTGGGCCTTTCCAGGCGGCGGTGAAGCCGCATGTTTTCAGTCTAGTCCGGGCCGGTTGCAGCGGCCAGTTCATTGACCCTCCCGGGGCGGGCGGGCGCCGTTTGCGGCGGGCATGGGCGCGCCCAGGGGCGGCCGCAGCCAGTTGTACAGAAAGCGCGGAATGCCTTCGGGCGCGCCTTCGACGCCGTCTTCAATGGCGTCGTGGAACAGCTGGCGCACTGCATTGTATCCGGCTTCGTCAACGCTTCCGTCGGCCTGCATGGCATTGGCCGCAGACAGCATGTCGGCGATCAGCGCGCGCATGGGTCCATAGCCGTTCGTCACCGTGGAGGCTCCGGCGAGGGGGCGCACCTGATCAGCAATGCGGTCTTTCATGCCGCCGGCCAGGTCCGGCGTCTCCAGGCTGGCCGCCGCGATACGCCGCAAGCTGCCCTGGCGGTCGTCATCATCCCAGTCAAGATCTGACGGCGTGTGGTCCAGCAGCGCCAGAAGAGCGGACCGCAGCGCCTCGCCGCTGACCGTGGAGGTGGTCAGATTCTGCCCCGAGAAGGGGTCGGGCTGGCTTGAGGGATAGATGGTGAAGACCCGCACGCGCGGAACAGTCATCTCCACAATCAGGCTGCGCTCCTGGTCATCGACCGCGCCGTCGGCCAGAACATGCCGGCGCAGGGCGGTGACCTTGTCCTGGCTCCATGTGGTGCGCCCGTCGCTGCGCAGGATTTGCTCCAGCACGTCATAAAAGGCCTGATCCACGGCAACCCGCCCGCTGGCGGGGCCATAGAGGCGTTCGTGTTCTTCGATCGCAGCCGCCTCGCGGGCGCGCACATTGGCTGCGGCGCGCTCATTGGCCGAAACATGGCACGCGGCCTGTGACCCCAGCTCACAGGCGCGGTCGCGATAGGTCAGGCCCGCCTGGGCGTCGCGATGAGGGTTTGAGCCGTGGCCGAGTATCTCGTCGGCTCTGGCGCAGCCTTCAGCGATCTGATGGGCGTCACAGGCGCGCCGGAAGGCCGCCGCGCTGCCCGCCCAGTTCTCTGGCGTGCGGGGCGCGCCGAACAGGCCAAGCGGCGTGCGCGCATTGCCGAGCTTCATGCAGCCTTCGCCGTCGCCCAGATCACAGGCGCGGCCATAGGCCCAGTAGCGCGCCTCAACCAATTGGGCATCGCCGAAGAAACTGCCCACATTCAGCTCGTCGCCATAAGCCTTGCACGCCTGGGCATGGTCGAGTTCGCAGGCCTGACGCAGGGCGGCGCGTGCGTCGATCCGGTTGTCATTGGCCAGATATCTCTGCCCCTGCGCAAACAGCGCATCGGCGTCCTGGGCGAGGGCGGGCGCAGCGGCCATGAAGGCCATGGCGGCGAGGCTGGCCAGGAAGATGGCGAGCCGGCGAGGCGCGTCAGACATGTCTAATCTCCCGTGCCTACTGAGCGGCGGGCGGCAGCTGGGCCACGCAGGCGCGAAACCGGTCCAGGGCCGCTGTCAGTTCGGGCACGGCGTAGCGCACCGTTTGCCCGCCCATGGTGATGCTGATCTCGCCGGGCTGCGACAGCCCGGCGAGCACCTCGTCCAGTGAGGACAGGCGCGTGATCGTCATATGGGGACCGGCCTCATAATACTGGCCCAGGCGTGTCATCACGACACCGCCGGGCATGTCGATCCGGGTTTCAATAACCGATCCGTTTCGCCGCCCGTCCAGCCAGGGCGCGGCCATCAGCAATTCGGGCTGGCCATGGGCGAACCTCTCCACGCTGGGATCATAGAGGCTGATATTGAACATGTTGGGCCGCGTGCGCCCGGCCCACAGCATGCAATAGGACACGCTTCCGGCTTCCGGGCCCGTGGGCGCCGCGTTGGCGCCCCAGTCAACGCTGTGGACGTCCGTCGACGCGCCGGTCAGGGACAGGCTGGCGATCAGGGCGGTGAAGAGCGGCATGGCAGGCCTCCTTGATGTTCCGGCGGCGCCCGGACCGCCCGCTTGCGCCTCTGGCGGGCGGGCGGTCCGGGTCCTCAGATGCAGTCCCCCCAAGGGCCTGCACCGGCCATCATGACCGGCGCGGGCGCGGCTTCAGCCCCCCGTTCGGGGGGTGTGGCCTTGTCAGGCGCCAGCCTGCATCCTAAACCAAGCGCCCGCTGCGGGTGTGGCGGAACTGGCAGACGCGCTGGATTTAGGTTCCAGTGGGGCGACCCGTGGAGGTTCGAGTCCTCTCACCCGCACCAATTTTTTTGTGCTCAGAGCTCTTGCTGGGCCCCGGCTTTCGCCGGGGAAACGCGGGTTGAGAGGTTTGGGCGAGGTGATCGCCTGCGCCCCCTCACCTTACCTCTCCCCCATGTCCATGGGGGAGAGGGGGCATCCATGCCGCGCTTTGTCCTGTGGGCTTGGAGCCAGGCATTTTCCGAATAGAACTCGGCGTCCAAGCCTCCTCTCCCCTCCCAGAGGGGAGAGGGTAGGGTGAGGGGTGGGCGCGCCAGCGTAAGACGATTTTCCCCTCCATCCGCCTCAAGCGTTTTCCCGTCGAAAGACGGGATCCAGACCAACGGTTCTCCTGGGCCCCGGCCTTCGCCGGGGAAGCGCGGGTTGAGAGGCTTGGGCGAGGTGATCGCCTGCGCCCCCTCACCTTTATCCTCTCCCCCATGTCCATGGGGGAGAGGGGCCATCCATGCCGCGCTTTATCCTTTGCGCTTGGCGCCTGGCATTTTCCGAATAGAACTCGGCGTCAAAGCCTCCTCTCCCCTCCCAGAGGGGGGGGTATAGCTAAGTCCTATCCAAATTCACGTCCACTCAGGCCACAGGCCCGGCATCCTGTAGCCGCAGAAGTTGATGTATTCGAAGATCGAAATTTCATTTATTGGTTAATTAAGTGTAATATTTCGGAATGCGGGACTTAGCTGAAGGGTGGCGCTGCGACGATCACCGAGGTCTACAAGTGTATCGAGAATACGCAGTAACTTTCCGGCCTCACTCAACGGAAGCGTTGGCGACCGATCAGCAAAGTACTGAACCAACGTAGCGATACGTGCCGGGATCATATGTTCCTGAAAGCTCAGCAAGTCGATCTTGTCGAAGCAAAGAATTTCCAGCACGCGATCCGCAAACCAGCCTGTCGAAAGATGATCACGTGCACGCTCGCTCATTAGTATGAATTGAGCTGCTACAAAGGGCATCCACCCAGCTCGCTTAATAAGCTTCTCGGCGAACGGCGTAATTAGCTCGACATCTTGCCAGTCCCCGTTAGCGAAACGTGCCGCTGCCGGAGCGTCAAGTACGCTAACGAAAAGATAGTCTTTAATTAGGTAGGGCATTTCGAAACCGCTTACGTCACCACGCGCCCATGAGCGCGCTTGATCTAGATCGGCGCGCTGGAGAAGGCGGTCGAGGCATAGGCTTAGATATTCTATCGTCTTCTTATCAACGTGGTCGGCGTCGGCGACACCACCAGCAACCCAGCTTCTTACCATCGGTGCGACTAAGTCAGTGAACAATTCGTCGTTCAAGCCCAAGAGGTCATCGAGAGTATGGGCACGCGCTTCGTCAATACTGAGCACATCATAGGCCCGACGGAGACAGTCGGCTAATGCATCACGAAATTCGCTCAGGTCGGCGGTTGGTTTATCGTGATCGCGGCGTCGACTTTTTCGTTTGGCACCCTCCTCTCTAGACAGCATCCAATCGAACCAAGACCGCATCAGATTTAGTATCTCGAACCTACATGCTTCGTCTGAGAGGAACGCTTCGACAGGCAGTGCAGTGGCGACCCTCGTCAGGCGGTCCCAGCGAAGAAGTGTGGTGGATTCCCTCAAGACTGGATTGCCATCATCATCAAGCTGAGCGGTTCGTGCCCAAGCTTCCGGCGGGCGGGGCAACGGCCAGACTATTTGTTTGGATGCCAGCTTCAGCGTTGAAACTATAAGCCGCTTTCGCTCCTGAAGTGTCGGCAAAATGAGGCGGTCGTAACCTTGACCAATATCCCGCTCGTGTACAGTGAGCCGTAATGCCAAATCGAGTGCGGCCCACGCAAATCGCGGGTTGGATGAGAAGCATTTAAATGCTGAACGCAACGCCTCGTTAGCTAAATCGTTGAGTGGATGAGCTACTAGCGCCAAAAGCTCGCGCTGCGAGCGCTTATCCTTTGGATCAGTGATTATCTCAGCGGCAAGAGCGCGCGCAGCGTACAGTGCGGGATGCGAAAAAAGCTTCGCCTGCTCGATAAACGGTTCATGACGAGGCTCTCGAATGCGCGCCGCGAACTTCGTGATATGGCGCGCCCATTTCAGGTCGGCTTTTGTAATCAAGTCTTGGCGTTCGATTGCAATTGCCGCCACACCGGCTACGCCGGACTGGTTGAAACCCTTGTCGTAGGTTCGTTCGCCGAATAGGTCGTTTGAGAATGCGGCTTTTGCCTCGCTCAACTTGAGCCGAAGCTCATCTTGTGCCAACTCTTCGAGCCCGGTTTCATAAGCTTTCCTGACCCAGTTATCGAGAGACAGCCCCGCAGCACTGCGCTCAAATTGAGCCATACGCTCCTGTGCTTCAGGTGTTTCATTTTTTGGATTTTCGACCTCGATAGCGAATTTCTCCGAATCATCGGGCAGGGAACTAATACGGTAGTTTTCACGCTTAGCCAGCTCAGCCCAAATTTCAGCGGTTTCTCTAAGTTCTGACACTACAACTTCGTTGTTTTTCTCTTCCTCAAAACAAAAAGGCAGATTGTTTGGAAAGTTCTGCACACTTTTACTGGCCACTTCCGCGAGTTCGCGATCTTTCCCCAAAATAAAAAGAAGAAGTGTTTCTCGGATCGTCACTCGACGAGAAGCTCGCTCATCGCTTTCTCGGATCGCTTTGATGTGAGATGTTTCATGACGATTGAGGGCGAACCCCATCAATCGGGGCGAAACGCCAGGCGACTCTTGAACGAGGCGATGGAGATCGTAGTGCCAAAGGCGCTGCGACGCTACCAAAGGCAAAGTGACTGGCGACACATGTTGATAAGAGACAGCAATCGAGCAGGCAATACCTAGAACCGCGACACACTCGTTGCCGTCCAAGACAGCCCGAATAACATCATCAATAGATTCGCCATTTTCAACACGATCAAACGCCCATTCCTCAAGTGCAGGGAGAGCGCATTCCAAAACTTGCGGTCCCAGCATTCCACGGAACCAAAGGTATTCGGTACGTCCGCCCCAGAATTTCTGTTTTCCCCATGGAAAGTCTAGCTCGATTGGTATTGGCGCGCAGCGAGAGCGAAAATTGAGCCGCTTCAGCTGCTTCCAGCATTCTATAGCGTGATTGCAAAGCGACTGAACTAGGCGTAATCCCTCTGCTGGCGAATCCGATAGCAAGGAGTGGAATGGCTCGCGAAGCGGAGACGGTGGATAGAAACATCGCAAGTCGTCTCGCAGGCAAAGTCTTAGTTCTTCGAACATGCCGAAGTCGGGGCCAATTCCAATCGGGCTACCGGCAGTCATTCGATCCGAAAATGAACGCTCCTCTGGAGGAATTTTCTTGATGCGCTCCATCGCCTTCGCGCGGGCCTCGCGCTCACGTGCTTCACGTTCCTCCCATTTTCGAAGTTGTTCTTCAGGAAGGTCGGTTAGCGTGATTTTCAGAATGTAATCCACTAGCAGCTTAGGAGATTGCTTCGCCAAATGAGTGGACTGCCCAATCACCTCCTGAGCCGCAACCGCACCATGTCTTTCGGACTCCATCAACTCGCTGATATATTGTGCACTTACCTCCGCGCTTGCGTGCGCGCCGACTACAAGGCGACGGAGCTCCTTCTCGAGGTTCTTTAGTTGACTTGAACTTAGCACAGCCCAATTTGTTGTTCTGTTATGAAAATCGCGTGGGTGACGATCTTCCTCAACGGAGTGAAGCCATGTCAAGCAGAGCCGAAGGAGCTTGGTAGACACGTCGTTGGGCAGTTGGCCAAAAGCATTCTGCCAGACCTGAATAAGCGCAACAGTTGCCGCCACAACTTCGGGCGGCCATTCGCTAGCGCGAGCGACGACCCAAGACATGACACGTCGCCAAGTTCGCATCTCATTTGGCCACGCGAAATAATCGGCAAGTCGTATAATTTTTCCAGCGTCGATCCCATCGGCCGGTTTAATATTCTCCAAAATGTTTCTGTTTGGAGCTGATCGCTCTGCTTGAAACCACAGCAGGATTTTTTTAAGCCAGCGAAATTCTTCGGCTTCAGCGACTTTTGCATAGACGTCGAATTTTTGCATAAATGCGGGCGCGCTAATTGGAGCCAACAACCAAGCGCGCAGCCACTGCGATCTAACAGAAACGTCACAAGACAGGGAGTGAAGCTGCCCAGCCCACTCACCCTCTGAAAAGAAAGACCTCTGAGAAAGCAGTCCGACAACACGCCCGAGCGCGGGCGGCTCGCCATATTTTTTTAGAAGCTCCAGCCAATCATCGCCGACATCCTCAAGTACTTTGAATATGGTCCATTCGTGAAATATGTCGTGGGTGAACCTGATAGTAAGGCCTGTTCGAACTTCTTGCAGGATGCCATCCGCAATTAGATCGTAGAGCACGCCGGTCGCGCCGTTGCTCAACTCGCGGATACGAACTGGTAAACCAACTTTCCCTTCGCTCAGTTGAGCAATTTCCAAAAGCGCCCGATTTCGGCTCAACCGATCTGCTTGCGCAGCGGCATATCCACCCCCGCCCCACCAAGCGTCCACTAGATCAACTTCACCTGAAAGATTTGCAACGTCTCCAGTTGAAAATTGTTGGCTAAGGACTGCAGCAAAAAAGGGGCGCCGTCCTATTTCGACAAAGCTGTCATTACCAAATAAGAAGGGCGAAAGCGCAGGGTTGTGCTCTACGAGTTGCCGCGCCTCATCTTCGTCAAGCGGCCTGACTTCGCAGATCGCAGCGCCATCTTGCAGCAACCGGTCTGGCAACCAATTACGCAGGGGCTCCACTCCCTCATCCCGCGAGGTGGCAACCAGCTTCCAATCTGAGAAATCGCTATCATTTAGCGCGGTGTTCAGAACATCGAGAATAACGTTTCTTCCGGATGCATCTAACCGATCGAGGCCGTCAATGAAGAGGGTCCGCGAACCGCAGCATTCCAATTCGGCTAAAATCTCATGAAGCGCTGCACCTCCCAAGGAGAGAGCGTTGGCAAATTCATCCCAACTCGAGCCCACCACTCGACTGGAATGAAAGAACAGAATTGGCCCGTTCTGTCGCGCAATTTCAGCCAACCCTCTAAGAACAGCAGACTTGCCGCTTCCCGGAAGGCCTCGAATGTAAATAAATCTATTTCTTTCAATTGTATTTTGGATGTTCGCAATGTACGCCGACCGGTCAACATGGAATCCATCGATTGTCGTTCGAATGTCTTCGATTGACCGCCGAGCAAATTCGTCCAGTTTCGACACGGCAAGCGAAGCAGAAGTGTTGAATTTTAGACGGAAGCTGCCCCCTAGTCTCGTCAGCAAAGTCTTACGGTCGAGTGATCCCGCTAAGTTTTTTGCACCGTCGGCAATTTCTACGAGCTTTGAATAGAGATTAGACGCATCATTATGCGTCCTCTGCTGAACGCACAACTGAAGCTGCGCTATCGCCGATGCTCGATGGGGCGCTGGCTCCGCTAATACGTCAAGCTTAAGTAGCACTAAGTGTTGAAAAAATTCATATATTTCATGCTCTGTAGGCAAAACGTCTGGAAGTTCAGACAATAGCGTCTGAACGGATTTGAATACCTCATCCTGTTTGCCGCTCCAACGGCTCTTGCCGCCGGGAGCAAGTAAAAACTCCTTTGATGAAGCACAGTTTCTTGCTTGTTCGCAAATGGTGGTCAATGCCCGATGCTTAGAATCCGAAATATGAGCTACCACAGCGCCGTAACGATCATAGCCAATCCGAAAGCTGCCGCCCTTAAGTGTTTTCCAACAATTTTTAATTATATCACGAAAATCCGAGTTAGTTTTAGAGGCGCTAATTGTTAAACTTGTTTTAGCCTGAAGGCTAAGTCGTCTCCGACTGTCGTCAGGCAAAATTGCATCAACGATAATGTCGTCGAGGGGCTCGCCAAGACTGGCTTGTTGAAATGCTACTCGGCAAACCTGTCCATCACTTAGTCCCGGTGCCGCAGATCCCTGCAATAGCGATGATAGATAAATCGCACCAACTTGGGCTTCGAAACTGAAGCCTGCACCGCCGGTTACCTCTGGGGACCGCAAATTTCTTACCTCCAGTAAAACCCAAAACGATCAAATCACTCTGTTCGCAAGCGTGCAACCAGTCTCGGTAGAGCCGACTGGGGATGGGCTCAGAAATACACACCGCGCGCTTCTACATGCACGTCATATTGGACTAACTGGGAGTACTTCCACAGCAACCCATTTCTATCCAAACTCCGCCTCATCACCCTTTCTCACAGGGTAGTCCACGCCATCACCGGCTACGGCGTTCGCTTCTTTCCCGATCCGCTTCACCCGCTTGGCGATGATATGCCGCCGCCGTGTTTCGCCGGTTTCGTCGTAGTCGCCATTCTCGAACTTGGCTTCCGGGCTCAGGTGAAAGAGTGCCAGCGCTTCGACATAGGTTTCAAGCATATGAACCGGAACCGGCTCGCCGGTTTCGCGGTCGAAGGCATGTTCGGCGGCTTTGGCCGGATCGCAGTCAAACGGGGCGGACGGTTTCGGGACGGGCGGCCATGACGGGCGGCCTTTGCGCGCGCTCATCACGATATCGTCTTCATCAAACGCCATCTGGTTATGGCTGCGCGGGGTGAATTTGAGCATGAAGCCGTGAGCGCGCACCTTGTCATGCCAGCGGCGCGGCGCGTTCCAGCGCTCCATCCATTTTAGAAGGGCGGGCGACGTGGCCGCGTAGCGGGTGGCGGCGGGTTTCTGCAAGGCCGGGTGATAATCGAGCGTGACTGTCTTCGGGGCATCACCAAGGCCCGCCTCTATGATCTTGTACCAGAAATCATACTGCCAGCGGCTGACGCCGATCTTGCCGAGGGGCAAAACCGGGTCAGGAATGTCCGGCGCGGGCTCATCATCGCCATAGGGGGCGACAAGATGGCCCAGCCCGTGGGCTGACGCCTTACGGATCACGGGGCGACTTTCGCTATCGAAATTGAACAGGGCGTAGCGCTTGGCTGAAATCGCGAAAGCGTAAAGCGGTTCAAGTGCGCCGCTTCCATCAGAGGCGTAATTCTCCGCCTCGATCTGAAGAATCGAGCCCGGCTTGGCGTATGGGTTGAGCGGGTCAAACCAGTCCACAACCCGGCCAACGCGGGTGCGAAATTCATCACGACCCATGCCTTCAGGCCGGGCGATGGCGAGACTGTCGGTATCGCAAAACGCCCATTGCAGGCCTTCAGCGATAACGGTCCTTTCGGCCAAGGCCAGCATAAGCCGGGCTGCGCCAGTGATCAGCGTTCCGATGACGGGATTGAAGAAGGTTCCCGGCTCTTCAAGGGCCTTGGTTTTGATGGTGTCTTCACGGCCATCAGGATGAAACAGCTTGAGCGTTTCAGGCTTGGGCGCTTCATCGCGCAATATCTCGATAAAAATGCCGTATGAGGTGGAATTGGCGATGATCTTGATGGCCTTTTCCACGTCATCGCCTTGGGCCTTGGCCTCATCGCGAAGATCAATCAGGCGCACGAATGCATCATCGTGCAGCGGGTCTATGGCAAATTCCGGCTTCCCGAACAGATTGACGCTCTTGAGGCCCAGTTGCGGTTCGCCGGGGACAAAACTCACCGCTTCAAGAATGTCTGGGGTTTTGCCGCTCAGGATTTTGGCGGCCACCACATCGGCCAGCGTGTACCAGAGCCCGCCGTCATAGGTCAGGAAATTGAGCCCGATTGCATTCACGCGCGTTTTCTTTGCAGCGTCATATACAGCCCGCACGGGCAATAGATCGCCGTCCGGCTTCACGCGAACAAGTGTGCGCAGATGGCGCCATGTTTCCTTTGACTGGAAAGCCTCCCGCGTCACGCTGCCCAGAAAGGCGCGCGTTTGCGCGGTGGCGTCATGCCAGTTGAGCCCGTCGCCAATGATGAATTCCCAAAGCCCCATGAGGGCGTTGACGGTGGGATACATGGATTTGAAATCGGTATAGATCACTTCGACCGGCACACGCCGCATGCGGATTTCGGCCCGCCCGCCATAATAGGTTTCCATGGCCATGGCGAAGACGCGCCGGGGCACAGTCTGGCACTCCATTAGTGGGGATATACCCATCAAGGTCAGATAGGCCTTACCGATGCTCGCCTCGCTCAAAATCCGGTGAATGGGTTTTCTCAGCCCGTGTTCGCGGTAGCGCGCCCTCAAGGCGCACAGGCATTCCCAACTGACCTGCACATCGACTCTGGCGTAATCGAGATATGTATCTGACAGGGTCTCGCCGTGCTCTTCGCTGGCGTGCTTTCGGGTAGGCGTCTTCAAAAAGGCGCACAGGGTTTCCAGCTTGAAGCTTCGCGAAGTCAGGGCGGCGGCCAGCGTCTTGAGATCTACGAAATAGCCGCGAAAGGCCGGTGTCTTCTGGCCGCGCTTGCGCGCGCCGCGTGGCGTGTCCTGCCCGGCGGGCCTGTTGAAATCGATCAGGCTCGCGCGCGGGCTGAGATGCTTTACCCGCACTTCGGGTTGATGCTTGCCGGCGGCCATCATGAACGAGAAACCGCCGCGCATGGCGAAACGCGCCGGCGCATGGCGGATGGCGATCCGTGACAAGTCAAAGGGCAGATTGAAGCCCGCAATCAGGCCTTGGCCATGATAGCCGATTTCGAGCAAAACATTTTCGTTGAAATCGCGCACGGTGCGCAGCCTCAACCCATGGCGTACGCAATAGGCCTTGAGCGTATCCAGTTCGCCCCGGCTTAATGTTTCGGCCAGATAAAACAGGCCTTCTTCCGCCAGAACCTCGCCCTTGCGCACCTGATAAGCGCCCACGCGCAAAGCCTGAGCCGCGTCAATCGTGGTTTCGGTATCGAAAACCAGCGTGTAAGCCGAAGGCTCATCAAGCCCGGATTTCTTGCGCCCCCGCCGGGCCTTCTCCCCTGTCTTGGGCTTTTCAGTGAAGGCGCGCACGGCAATCGTGTCGGGAGAGGGTCTCATGACGCTTCCCCGTCATCGCGGTCAGGGCGCAAGCCCAGCAATCTTTCTCCGAAGGCCTTCAGCGTAACCGCGACGGCGGCCAGAACATCGGCCAGCCCGCACAGATAGTGCCCGATGCGGGTCTGATCGGAATCGAAGGTTTCAAGCCCGTGCCGGTCCTTTTGCGGATCGCTGACCTTGCGATGGCAATTACGGCATATGGGAACGGTGTCGTTCAGGAGAGTCCCGGCGATGTGATGAAGCTCGATCACATGCGGGTTGGTTTCTCCGCACATCACACACACGGGATTGCGTGTGCCAAGCCGCCTGTAGGCGCGTTCAAGCCGCTTTTCGGCAGGGGTCATCATTCCGGGCATGGCGGTTTCCTGTCTTATCCAAAGATTTGATAGAGTTCGCGGAACGCATCGCCGTCCATGTCGGCGAGCTGGTAGAGCGTGTTCGGATCGGTTTCGAAGGGATGAAACTGGCCGTGAATATCGGTCAGGCCTTCGCCCTGAAGTGCGCCGAGCCGGTCTGTGTCGTGAGTGGCCAGCATGCGCCCTTGCGCATCCCAAGCCCCGCCCGCCTTGGCGGCGGCCTTGGCCCCTTTGACGGTAATTTTCTTGAGCGCGCCTTTTGAGCGGATCGGCACTTGGCGCATGCGCTCATCATAAATCCGCCATGTGCGGCCTTGGCGCGTGGCCATATTGTGCAGGTTCAGATACCGGCGGAGCCGTTTGGGAGAGACTTTCGCAGTTTTGGCCGCCCGGCTCAGGGCCTCGCCCCGGCGCATGCGTGATATCGCCATGTTCAGAGCGTCATCTGCCTTGGGCAGCCGCCCGATATTACTGGCCAGAGGCTCGCCGCGCTTGGGATGGCCTCTTGCCTGTGAGCGCGTCAGCCCGCGCTCATCAGCCCGCTCCATCCGGCGGCGGTACTCGGCTTTGTAGTCGCGGACGCGGGCCATTCACGGGCTCCCGATGTGCCGCATTGGCGGCTAGGAGCCCTTCAAATGAGAGATGGAAGACGGTGGAGTCGAAGACTCAAAAACTCAAAAATGCGCTTCAGGATTTTGAGAATCCGGCCTCATTACAAACCCTTAAAATCGCTTTGGAAATTGTCGAATTGGCTTTTGCAATTTTCTCAGTGTCTGGATTTTTGAGCACGTCTTTGAGGGTTTTGCGCACCAGTGCAGCCCCTTCTTTGCGGGGCATTGAACACAATTGCGGGCAAATTCTCAGGGTGATGCGGACCGCGTTATCTAGCTCATCGCGCTTCCTTGGGCGACCACGCGGCTTTTTGGGTTGCTCAAGATCAATAGTCCTTATGATTCTTATTCCGCTGTATTCAAGACCAGAATATTTGAATAAGCCATGATCCCATTCAATTTTCTCATGATCACCGCGAAGGGCGTCAAAATGCTCCTTCGGGATGACAACGGGACTTCGGGTGGCCTCCGGACTTATCATAAAGCCAGTGGCAGTCACGTCACCTGTTTCGAGATAGGCTAAGAAGGTATGCTTCAGGCCCCAAAGGCGGCTATAGTAGCTTTCCCCTCTTCCGCCGCCCCTGCGTTCAGTTTCGCTTAGTCGGCTTTCCAGATCGGGCTCTATGAGGCACTGAATTTCAAACCACCCGCTCAGCGGGCGGCTTTGTTCCCATATCTTGAGGGCTTTATTTTTCATATCGGTGAAAATATCTTATAGTGTTCTTGCATTTATTGTTCTGGGTGTTCTGCTTCAAAGAAATCCTTCGGGTGCGCAGCCATGGCTTCGGCCAGCTTGCCTAGGACTTCCACAGTCGGGTTATGCTCGCCGCGCTCAACGCCGCCCAGATAGCGCATATCCACACCGGCCAGATGCGCCAGTTGCTCTTGCGTCAGGGAGCGCTCGCGCCTCAATCGCCTGATATTTCCGCCAACCAGCAATGCCCAATCCATGCGAACAGGGATTAGGTGAGCGGCAATCCGGTCTAGGGCATATATACCCTATTTCTTGCATGGGCCGGATCATGACCAGCAAAAGCGCCTCATCTGAGTCACTTCGGGACAGTCTGCCTGCTACAGCGGCGGATGTGCTACAGGTCATTGAAGATGCGTATTGCCGGTCTGACAGGTATATTTTGCTGCGCGAGTTCCCGCTTCAACCGGGCGAACGTGGCCACTCCAAGCACCGGATAGATGGCTTGCTGGTGCGCACTCAGACGGGCCGACCCGATGAGCTCACCGCGATTGAGGTCAAGGTCTCGCGCAAAGACTTTGAACGCGAGCTGGCCGACCCGGAAAAGCGCGCACGCGCCATGCGGTTTGCGAACAGCTTCTATTTCGCGGTCCCTGCCGGACTGATCAGCGGCGATGAAGTGCCCGATGATTGCGGCCTGTTCTGGACCAGCAAGAACGCTGCGCCGTGCATCATCAAGGGAGCGCCTCTCAACCTCACGCCCGAACCGCCCTCGAAAGACATGATCCGCGATCTTGTGCGCGCCGCTCACCGCAAAGGCCTTGTAGATGCGTCACAGGACCACCGCCTAACGGCATGGCCGGAAATCGAGCTAATGGGAGAGAGCTTAGCGGAGCTTTCAAAGAGCTTTTTTCGCGATGATCCGGAATTTGATAACATCAAATACGTTCTGGATATCGTGATCCGCCAGCTTCACCGGCAAGGCCGCCCGGCCGAGGCCGCCGAAATCCGCAAGCGCCTGAACGCTGCACGCGCGAATGTCGGAAAATTTCTGGTCAATCCTGAACAATCTGATTGAATGATCAAACTGGCGGGGATCAAGGCATGCTTGATAGTGAAACACTCCAAGAAAGCCGCGCCGATGGCGATGAATGGCTTGAGCGCTGCCAATACTGGCAGGCCGCCCATGACGCCGCCATGCCCACGCGCAAACGGCGCGAGCGCCAGTCCGCCCCGCTCATTTTGACCGGCCATGGATTATCGATCCGCGTTGATCGCGGCGCGCTCATGATCCGCGACGGGCTTACGCACTTTCCGCAAGAGCGGCGCGCGCACCGCTTCTTCAAGGGCGGGCTCGATATCCCGCCGCGTATTGTGATCGTAGATGGCTCTGGCGAAATCACACTCGACGCGCTCGATTGGCTGGAAACTCAAGATACGCCGCTCATCCGCTTGCGATGGGATGGCCGCATACAGTCCGTCACCGGCAAACCGCAATACGCCAGCGATCCTGAAAAGGTGGCGCGGCAAAGACAGACGCGCGCCAACGAAGCCGCGCGCACTGCCTTTGGCGCAAACCTCATTCGTCAGAAGATCGAAGGCACGCTTGAAAATCTTGAGACTTGTTTCCCGGTCTCAGACCTGCGCGGGCGCGCCATGGCGTGCGCTGAAGAGGCCCTCGCCATTCTTGAGAGCAGCCCGCCTCAAACCGTGTCCGAGTTGATCGGGTTGGAGGGCAAAGTCTCACGGGCATATTTCCGGACATGGCGCACAACGCCGATCCGCTGGAAAGCGCGCGATCTAAATGCCGTGCCGCAAGATTGGCTGACCTATCAATCGCGCTCTGCGCTCAGGGCGAAAAAAGTCCCAAGCAATCGGCGCGCAACACACCCGGTCAACGCCATGCTGAACTACGCCTACGGCATGCTCGAAATCCGAACCCGGATCGCGATCATCGCAGACGGCTATGACCCGACTATCGGTATCGTTCATGGCGACATGCGCACAGACCGCGATACATTCGTGTTCGACAAGATGGAGCCGGGCAGGCCGGAAGCTGACCGCAGGGTTCTCAAGATGATAGCCGAGGGAAGCTTCTCAGCGGCTGACTTCACCGTGAGCCAAATGGGTACGGTCAAGGTGAGCCCGGAGTTGGCGAGGTTGATTGCGACGTGATAAGAACACATAACTATGCTACATGCGCTAATTTATTATCACCGAATTCTTTTTCAGGAAGGTGGATGGGGAAATGAAGTCAATTTTCATTAGTCACGCGACCGCTGATAAGCGCTTAGCGGAAATTTTCACCGAGTTTCTAAAAGAGGGAATCGGAGTTCCTGCGAATGAAATATTTTGTTCCTCTGTCGACGGGCATGGAATACTCACTGGGAGCGATTTCAATCAGTATATAAAAGATCAAATAGGAGAGCCGAAGCTCGTTATAATGCTAATCACTCAAGTATATGTCGAGCGCGCGTTTTGTCTCATGGAGCTGGGCGCTGCATGGGTAAAATCCCACAAGGTGTTCCCAATAATTATCCCCCCTGTAGGATTTGATTTCGTCACGAAGACACTGGGCTTGGTGCAAGCGCAATCAATTGATGATCATGCAAAACTTCACGATCTCAGAGCCTCTCTCCGAGAGGCTACTATTGTCGAGGCGCGCACAGAACAAGATTGGGACAAAAAGCGTATTGAGTGGCAACAAAAACTTGCGAGAACACTCAAAAAGCTTCCCAAAAGCGATAAGGTCACGCGTGACGAATACGATGAATTGAAAAAGGAAATCGAAGCACTAGACAGTGAGAATGACCGCTTGAGAAATGAGGTCAACAAGCAGGCGGACCTTATCGAGGCACTAAAGGCTTCAAAGGATTCTGATGCAGTCACAGAGGTTTTAGCTAGACACTCTGACGAGGATCAAAAGGCGGAATTCCATAGACTTTTAAGCGCTGTAAAAGATGCTAGGCCCCCCTCTCTAAGCAAAGCTGTTTTTCAGCACATTATATTAGATCACTACGATAAAGCCCCTAGTATAAATCTTTTCCGAACTGATGCGGACGACTATCGAGAGGCTATGTCCAGAAACGTGATCGACCCACAATCACACGCTGTGAATTGGCAACCTCACAAAATGCAAGCACTGAAGCGAGCTTTAGAAGCTTTTGATTGGTTCATGGAAAGTTCGGAAACAAAGGGGTTTCGTGAAGATATGGCTGAGGAGCACCCTATGGATGCTCCTGATTTGGACTTTTGGGAGTATCACCTCTGAATATCATATAGTTGCGGTTATTTGGGATAAGCCACAGACTATACCTCGCTATATTTTGTACCGTATTAATTGCGAATATCTGGTTCTTTCTTAGTACATGGTTTGGGGAGTGGCGAGCGTGCGGGGAATAGAGCCCCCTGTTAGCTCGAGCACCTTCCTGATTTTACGCCCGATTTATCTATACCCCCTCCCCTCCCAGAGGGGAGAGGGCAGGGTGAGGGGTGGGCGCGCCGGCGTAAGACGATTTTTCCCCTCCATCCCCCCACGCGCCGGCGCCCCCGCGCGCGGGGGCGGGCGGGGTGTGAGGAGGGGGGAGGCGCGGGAGCGAGTCCGGGGCCTTGTGATTGTGTGTGTAGACCGGGGCGGCCCTGGAAGCCTCCCGCGCCTGATGGCGGTTTTCGGGCCGGACCCGGCTTTCTTACGCACTTCTATGCAGCCGGCCGGGGCCTGTCAGGACGGGGCCTGACGGCGCGCGGAGGATCTGCCGCTCCGGGCGCATCGCCCCTGCCGGAACACCGGGATTGTCCGCCGCCTTTTCGCAGAAGCCGGGCCGTCACCCCGCCTCCTGCCCGGGACGCCATCCTCCGCCGGCCAGTCCGGGACGCTGCAGACCGCCCCCTCCGCGCCGGCGAAGCAGGCCGGAGTATGCATGCCAAACAAGGGCCGGGGACAAGGCCGGGGACAAGGGAGGGGACAGGGCCGGGGACAGGGACGGGGGACAAGCGCAAGGACAGGCCCCGGGACTGGGCAAGGACAGGGCGTGCGGACATTCACCGCCGCATGGCGTTGCGTCGTGTCAAGGCGCGTGACATAACGCGCGCTCATTGCCGGGCGCGCTGCGCGCGCGGCCCGCTCCGCCAATTCTGACAAGGCCTCGCCACGATGAATGTTGTAGAAAAATCCGCTGAAGGGCTCTCGCGCACGTTTGAGGTTGTCGTGCCTGCAGCCGAGCTTGAGGCGAAACTGTCCGCCAAGATCGAGGAAATCCGCCCTGAAGTGCGCCTCAAGGGCTTCCGCCCCGGCAAGGTGCCCGCCGCCCACATCAAGAAGATGTTCGGCGCCTCGATCATGGGCGACATCCTGCAGGACATCGTGCCCGAGGCGACCCAGAAAACCCTCGACGAGCGCAATCTGCGCCCGGCGTCCCAGCCCAATATCGAGGTCAAGTCCGACGCCGAGGACGTGCTCAAGAAGGGCGCGGACTTCTCCTTCTCCATCGCCGTGGAGGTGATGCCCGAATTCGAGCCCGCCGATCCCAAGACCCTGTCGGTGACGCGCCCGGTGGCGCCGGTGGGCGATGACCAGGTCGAAGAAGCGCTCGGCGAGCTGGCCCGCCAGGCCCAGGCCTATGAGAGCAAGGCCAAGACCGCCAAGGCTGCGGACGGCGACAAGCTGGTGATCGACTTTGTCGGCTCCATCGATGGCGAGCCGTTCGACGGCGGCGCGGCCGAGGACGCCGAGCTGGTGCTGGGGTCGGGCCAGTTCATCCCGGGCTTCGAAGACCAGCTCGTCGGCGCCAAGGCCGGTGATGCGGTCGAGGTGAAGGTGAACTTCCCCGAGGACTATCAGGCCGCTCATCTGGCCGGCAAGGCGGCGGTGTTCGCCACCACGGTCAAGGACGTGCAGGGCCCGGTGGAAAGCGCCATTGATGATTCGCTGGCCGAGCGCCTGGGCCTTGAGAATTTGCAGGCCCTCAAGGATCTGCTGGTCAAGCGCTTCGAGAACGAGCACGCCCAGGCCTCGCGCATGAAGGTCAAGCGCGCCCTGCTGGACCAGCTGGACGCGGCCCATGACAGCGTCGATCTGCCCGCCCGCATGGTGGAGCAGGAGTTCGAATCGATCTGGCGCGAGGTGGAGCAGGCCATCGAGGCCGGCGAGCTCGATGACGAGGACAAGGACAAGTCCGAAGACGAGCTGAAAGCCGATTACCGCAAAATCGCCGAGCGCCGCGTGCGCCTGGGCCTGGTGCTGGCCGAGATCGGCCGCAAGGCCAGGGTGGACGTGACCCAGGAAGAGATCGCCCGCGCGGTCAACCAGGAAGCGGCCCGCTATCCCGGCCAGGAGCGCCAGGTGGTGGAGTTCTACCAGAAGAATCCCGGCGCCCTGCAGTCCCTGCGCGCGCCGATCTATGAGGAAAAGGTGGTGGACTACATCCTGGAGCTCGCCGAGGTGAGCGAGGAAGAGGTCAGCCGCGAATCCCTGTTCTCCGAGGACGAGCCCGCCCCGGCCCCGGCCAAGACAAAAGCGCCGGCCAAGAAAAAGGCCCCGGCCAAGGCCAAGGCCGAGGCGTCCGGCGACGCAGCGCCTGCGAAGAAAGCTCCGGCCAAGAAGGCTGCGGCCAAAAAGCCGGCCGCCAAGGCGGAGACGGCCAAGACGCCGGCCGCCAAAAAGCCGCCCGCCAAGAAGCCGGCGGCCAAGAAGGATTAGGGCGTTACCGGGCCTGACCGTGTCAGGCCCGGCGCTCTGGCGCCTGATCCGGAGCGCCCTTTTTTTCGAAAACCGGTTGGCGCTTTTCGAATTGCGCTCTGGAGGGCTGTCATCGCGGGTTTGCGCTGCGCCGCGCGCCGCCTAGAGTGCCGCGGCGGGCCGTCCGGCCAGCTGATGCGATTCCACGGAGCCGAGTTATGCGTGATCCCCAGGACGTGATGATGAACCTGGTGCCCATGGTGGTCGAACAGACCGCGCGCGGGGAGCGGGCCTACGACATCTATTCACGCCTGCTCAAGGAGCGCATCGTCTTCGTCACCGGCGTGGTGGAGGACCATATGGCCTCCCTGATGGTGGCCCAGCTGTTGTTCCTGGAATCGGAAAACCCGAAAAAAGAGATCGCCATGTATATCAACTCGCCGGGCGGGTCGGTGAGCGCGGGCCTGGCGATCTATGACACCATGCAATACATCCGCTGCCCGGTGGCCACGGCCTGCGTGGGCATGGCCGCCTCCATGGGCTCGCTGCTGCTGGGCGCGGGCGAGAAGGGCATGCGCTTCGCCACGCCGAACGCGCGAATCATGATGCACCAGCCCTCCGGCGGGTTCCGCGGCAGCACCGCCGACATCGAGCGCCATGGCGAGGACATCCTCAAGATCAAGCGGCGCATGAACGATATCTACGTCAAACACACCGGCCAGGATCTGTCCGTGGTGGAGAAGACGCTCGATCGCGACACCTTCATGGACGCCGAGGAAGCCCGCAAATTCGGGCTCATAGACCATGTCTACGAGAAGCGCGGCGGCGAGGCCGGCGCGGCCTCCTGAGCCCGGCCTCATCGCGGTTTGCACCCGTGACCGGGCTGCGCAAATTCCGCGCGGCGCCGATTTGCACGCTTGATTGCAGCCGCAAGCGTGTGTTCGAATGGATTTCGAAACGTTTCGCTAAGGTCCGGCCCTGATCTTGCTTGGGTACGCGTCGCGCGACTCAAGGCGTCCCGGACCGGGCCTGGCGCGCGCCGCCGGCATCCGCCGCAGCCCGGCCTGCGGCGTAAACAGGCGCAGTGGACCAACTGGAGCAGGCATGACCAAGGCGACAACAGGCGACGGAAAGAGCACGCTGTACTGCTCGTTCTGCGGCAAGAGCCAGCACGAGGTCCGCAAGCTGATTGCGGGGCCGACGGTCTTCATCTGCGACGAATGCGTCGAGCTGTGCATGGACATCATCCGCGAGGAGAACAAGTCCTCGCTGGTCAAGTCCAAGGAGGGCGTGCCCTCGCCCCAGGAAATCTACCAGGTGCTCGAGGACTATGTGATCGGCCAGGCCACCGCCAAGCGGGTGCTGTCGGTGGCGGTCCATAACCACTACAAGCGCCTCAATCACGCCGGCCAGAACGGCGATGTGGAGCTGTCCAAATCCAATATCCTGCTGATCGGCCCGACGGGCTGCGGCAAGACGCTGCTGGCCCAGACGCTGGCGCGCATCCTGGACGTGCCCTTCACCATGGCCGACGCCACCACGCTCACCGAGGCGGGCTATGTGGGCGAGGACGTGGAGAATATCGTTCTCAAGCTTTTGCAGGCCGCCGACTATAATGTCGAGCGCGCCCAGCGCGGCATCGTCTATATCGACGAGATCGACAAGATCAGCCGCAAATCGGACAACCCCTCCATCACCCGCGACGTGTCGGGCGAGGGCGTGCAGCAGGCCTTGCTGAAGATCATGGAAGGCACCGTGGCCTCCGTGCCGCCCCAGGGCGGGCGCAAGCATCCCCAGCAGGAATTTCTGCAGGTGGACACCACCAATATCCTGTTCATCGTGGGCGGCGCCTTTGCCGGGCTGGAGAAGATCATCTCCCAGCGCGGCAAGGGCTCGGCGGTGGGCTTTGGCGCCGATGTGCGCGATCCGGACGGCCGCCGCCAGGGCGATGTCCTGCGCGAGGTGGAGCCCGATGACCTGCAGCGCTTCGGCCTGATCCCCGAATTCGTCGGGCGCCTGCCCGTGATCGCCACGCTGGAGGATCTCGACGAGGACGCCCTGATCCAGATCCTGACCGAGCCCAAGAACGCGCTGGTCAAGCAGTATCAGCGCCTGTTCGAGATGGAGGGCGTCGGCCTGTCCTTCACCGAGGACGCGCTGGGCGCCATCGCCTCGCGGGCCATCGCCCGCAAGACCGGCGCGCGCGGCCTGCGCTCGATCATGGAGGGCATCCTGCTCGACACCATGTTCGACCTGCCCGGCCTGGAAGGGGTGGAGGAAGTGGTGGTCAATGCCGAGGTGGTGACCGGCGCGGCGACCCCGCTCTATATCTACTCCAAGAAAGCCCAGCCCCAGGTGGCGCCGCAAAAGGGCGCCTGACGGGCCTGGACCGCGCGCGCTTCAGCTCTCCAGTTCGACATCCCAGTAGAGATAGTCGAGCCAGCTCTCGTGCAGATATTTGGGCGGGAAGCGCCGCCCCTGCGCCTGCAGCTGGTGCATGCTGGGGCGCTCGGCCGGTCTGTGCAGGGGCATTTTGGCCTCGCGCGGCGTGCGCCCGCCCTTCTTGAGATTGCACGGCGCGCAGGCGGTGGCGATATTGTCCCACGTGGTGCGCCCGCCATAGGCGCGCGGGATGATGTGGTCAAAGGTCAGAAGATCGAGCTTGTTGGTGCCGCAATACTGACAGCGGAAGCCGTCGCGCAGGAACAGGTTGAAGCGCGTGAAGGCCGGCGGGCGGTCCTGATTGATATAGTCGCGCAGGGCCACCACCGAGGGCGCGGGCAGCGAGACGCTGGGCGAGCGGATCAGCGTGTCATATTCCGACACGATGTCCACGCGCTCCAGGAACACCGCCTTGATCGCTTCCTGCCAGGGCCAGGTGGACAGCGGATAATAGGACAGGGGCTGGTAGTCCGCGTTCAGGACCAGGCAGCGCAGGTCTTCAGGCGCGGTTCTAAACACCCGCATCGCGCCCTCCCGTGAACCGGTGCGGGCGATGCCCCTCAAAGCGCAGGCCATTGGCCCGGTATGCCCAAGGCGTCCTGAAGACGCGCCTCCCTCATAGCAGGCGCCGGATTTCGCAAGCGAATCACCGGCGCGGTCTCGGGTCGGGCGCACTCTAACCCAAGGCGTGTTACACGCCTATGACAGACGCCCGGCATCTTCTTGACAATATAGGCAAAGGCCCCGCGTCAGGCCAGCTTTCCGGCCAAGGCCAGCTTCAAAAAGCGCCCGCCCAGCGCCAGACCGTCCGGTCCGATGGAGTGGGGAATGCCCGGCGAGATATGGAACTCCGCGCCATGGCCGGCGGCGGCCAGCCCCTGGGCGGCCATCAGCGTCATGCCCACGGGCAGCACCTCATCCTGATCGCCATGAATGAGCAGGATGGGCGGCTTGCAGGTCATTTCCTGCTCCAGGCGCTCAGGCCCGGCCAGCGCGCCGGAGAAGCCCAGAATGCCCGCCGGCGCGGCCTCGCGCCGCAGTCCGGCGTGCAGGGCCATCATCGTGCCCTGGCTGAAACCGATCAGGACCAGATCGGACGGACCCAGCTCCCAGCGCTTGAGTTCGGCTTTCAGGAAATGCTCGGCGCTGGCGTGGGCGCTGCGTACGCCTGAGTCCATGGCGGCCGGGTCGAGCCGGCTGATGGGAAACCACTGATACCCGCCGGGATAGCCCGGCACCGGCTCGGGCGCATTGGGGCTGGCCCAGGCCACATCGGGAAACTCCGGCGCCCAGGCCTGGGCCAGGCCGGCCAGATCGGCGCCGTTGGAGCCATAGCCGTGAAACAATACGGCCAGCTTCTTCGCCTTGCCGCCGCGGGGCGGGATGCGCGGTCCGTCGATCAGGATCATGGGGGTATGCGCCTTTGTCAGGTGGGGACTGGCGGCGATCATAACGCGCCTGCTGCGCTTGCGAACCCTGCGCGGGCGCCCGGCGCGACACCGGCGCCGCGCTGGGCTAGAAGCAAGGCCATGACGCGCTTCATCACCCGCTTCGCGCCCTCGCCCACGGGCCGCCTTCATCTGGGCCACGCCTTCTCGGCGCTGACCGCGTTCGAGGCGGCGCGGGCTGCGGGCGGGACATGTCTGTTGCGCATCGAGGATATCGACCAGACCCGCTGCCGGCCCGAATACGAGGCGGGGATATACGAAGATCTCGCCTGGCTGGGCCTTGCCTGGCCCGCGCCTGTGCGCCGCCAGAGCGATCACATGGATGAGTATGCCCGCGCTCTGGCCCGGCTGGCGCGGCAGGGTCTGGTCTATCGCTGCTTCAAGACGCGCAGGGAAATCGCCGAGGAAAGCGCCCGCGCGCCCCACCATCCCGGCGAGGGGGCGGACGCTCTGGTCTATACCGGTCCCGCCGAGCCGATGAGCGAGGCGGAGGAGGCCGAAAGGCTGGCGCGCGGGGAGGCCTTCGCCTGGCGGCTGTCGCTGAAGGCCTGCCGCGAGGCGCTGGGCGCGCGCTATGACGCGCTTGAGTTTGTCGAGGCGGGCGAGGGGCCGGACGGCGAGCATGGCGTCATCACCGCGCGGCCCGATACGCTGGGCGATGTGATCCTGGCGCGCAAGGACGCCGGGACCAGCTATCATCTGGCCTGCGTCCATGACGACGCGCTGCAGGGCGTGACCCATGTGATCCGCGGCCAGGACCTGTTCTTCGCCACCCATCTGCACCGGCTCTTGCAGGCGCTGATGGACTGGCCGGTCCCGGTCTGGCGCCATCACCGCCTGCTCACCGGCGCGGACGGCAAGCGCTTCGCCAAGCGCGACCGGTCGCAGACCCTTCAGGCGATGCGCCAGGCGGGCGCGGCGCCGGACGATGTGCGCCGCCGGGCCGGGCTGTGAGCCGCGCCCCGGCCTTGCCCTGCCGGGCGGGTCAGCGTCTATTGGACGGGCGGGGAATGGACCTCAGGGAAGCGGCCCCATGGCCTTGTGGCGCGAAGACAGTCAGGACACGGTGCTGTGGGGCGACGGGGTGCGCCTGCGCGCGCCCCGGGCCGAGGATTATGACAGCTGGGCCAAGCTGCGTTACGCCAGCCGCGCCCATACCCGCCCCTGGGAGCCGGCCTGGGCCCAGGATGAGCTGACCCGCTCGGCCTATAAGCGCCGGATGCGGCGCTATCAGAGCGATCTGGACAACGGGACGGGCTATCCCTTCTTCGTCTTCCGCCAGGCCGATGACGTGCTGGTGGGCGCGTGCAATCTCAATAATGTGCGCCGGGGCGTGCTGCAGACGGCCGATCTGGGCTACTGGATCGGCGCGCCCTATGTGCGCCGGGGCCATGCGCGCGCGGCGGTGCGCCGGGTGCTGGCCTATGCGTTCGAGGTCTTGCGCCTGAACCGGGTGGAGGCCGCGACCCGGCTGGAGAATGACGCCTCGCGCGCCCTGCTTGTGTCGCTGGGCTTCACCCATGAGGGGCGCGCGCGCCGGTTTTTGAAAATTGATGGCGAATGGCGCGACCATGACCGCTTCGCCATCCTGTTTGACGATCCGGTCTCATGAGCGGGGCCGATTTTCGCGCATCTGCAGACGCCGCCGGCGCCCTGGCTCTGGCCTTTGACGGCCAGGCCTTGTCGCTGGACGGCGCGGCGGGCGCGCTGGGACTGGCCCGGACGGCGGCAGAGGGCGCGCTGGACGCGCTCGCCGCGCGCCTGGCGCCGGGCGACCGCCCGGCGCTGGAGGCGCTCAAAGACAAACGCGCGCTGGATGTTCGCCTGCGCCTGGTGGGCGAGGACGGGCGGCTGCGCCTGATCCGCCTGATCGGACGCCCGGGTGCGGACGGGATCTGGCGCGGGCTGATCCTGCCGGCCGGCGCGGCGCCGGAGAACGGGCTGGAGCAGCTGGATCTGGAAGCGGCCTTGCGCGAGGCGCTGGAAACCGGCGCGGTGATCGCCCATTACCAGCCCATTGTCTCGCTCAAAGACCGGCGCCTGGCCGGGTTCGAGGCGCTGGCGCGCTGGGTGCGCGCCGACGGCACGGTGATGCGCGCGGACGATTTCCTGCCCCTGGCGCTGGAGCATGGCCTGGGCGGCGCTGTGGGCGCGGCGGTGCGCGCCTGCGCGGCGGGCGATGCGGCGGGCTGGCGCGCAGCGTCCTCCAGCGCCCTTTATGTGGCCGCCAACGCCACCGCCGGAGAGCTGTGCGATCCCGCCTTCGCCGAAGCGCTGATCGAGACGGCGCGCGGGGCGGGGCTGGCGCCGGGCGACTTCCGGCTGGAGATCACCGAGACCGAGGTGATGCGCGATCCTGACGCAGCTGAACAGGCCATGCGCGCGCTCAAGGCGGCGGGCATCGCGCTGGCGCTGGATGATTTCGGCACCGGCTATTCCTCGCTGGCCCGGCTGGACCGCTTCCCCTTCGACACCGTCAAGATCGACCGCTATTTCATCCGCGCAGCCAGCGCCGACGCTTCGGCGCGCGCCATCATCACCTCGGTGGTGCGCATCGCCCACGGTTACGCCATGCGCGTGGTGGCCGAAGGGGTGGAGACCGAGGCCGATGCGGCGCTGTGCGCCGATCTGGGCTGTGATCTGGGCCAGGGTTTCCGCTTTGCGCGTGCGCTCAGGCCCGCCGATGCGGCCGAGGCGGTCAGGTCCGGCCTGAAGGGCCGGTTCGGCCCGCCCGCCTAAACGCCCTCAGCCGCATCCCCGCCGCCCAGCGTGGCGATGGCCGCGCGCGCCAGCGCGTCGGCGCGCTCGTTTTCAGGGTGGCCGGCATGGCCCTTGACCCATTCCCAGCTGATCTCGTGGCGCGCCGCCGCCGCGTCCAGCCGGCGCCACAAATCCTCATTCTTCACCGGCTTTTTCGCAGACGTTTTCCAGCCATTGGATTTCCACGTGCGCAGCCAGCGCGTCACCCCGTCGCGCACATAGGTGGAATCGGTCACCAGCCGCACCCGGCAGGGCCGCTTGAGCGCTTCGAGCGCCATGATGGCGGCCATCAGCTCCATGCGGTTATTGGTGGTTTCGCCTTCGGCGCCGGACAGCTCCTTCTGCGAGCCGTTCCACTCCAGCAGCGCGCCCCAGCCGCCCGGTCCCGGATTGCCTGAACACGCGCCGTCGGTGTGGATGATGACCGTGCCGCTCACGCCACTTCACGAGGCAGTTTGAACACCACGTCCTCGCGCGCCACCACCGCTTCGCGGATGGTGACGGCGTAGCGCCCGGCGACGGCGGCCAGCAAATCCTCCACCAGATCCTCCGGCGCGCTGGCGCCGGCCGACAGGCCGAGCGTGGACACGCCTTCGAACCAGGCCCAGTCAATCTCCTCGGCGCTGGCAACCAGATGCGCCGCGCGCGCCCCGGCCCTGAGCGCCACTTCCACCAGCCGCACCGAGTTGGAGGAGTTGGACGCGCCCACCACCAGCACCAGATCAGCGTCCTGGCCAATGGCTTTCACCGCCGCCTGGCGGTTGGTGGTGGCGTAGCAGATATCTTCCTTGTGCGGCGCGGCCATGGCGGGGAAGCGCGCCTGCAGGGCTGCGACGATCTCGGCGGTGTCGTCCACCGACAAGGTGGTCTGGGTGACGAAGGCGAGGTTTTCAGGATCGCGCGGGGTGAAGGCGGCGGCGTCCTCGACGGTCTCGATCAGGTGCACCGCGCCTTCGGGCAGCTGGCCCAGCGTGCCGATCACTTCAGGATGGCCGGCATGGCCGATCAGCAGGATCTCCTTGCCCGCCTTGTGATGGCGCTGGGCCTCCACATGCACCTTGGAGACCAGCGGGCAGGTGGCGTCCACATAGAGCATGTTGCGCCGCGCCGCTTCGGCGGGCACGCGCTTGGGCACGCCATGGGCGGAGAACACCACCGGGCGGTCGTCGGGGCATTCGTCCAGCTCCTTGACGAACACCGCGCCCATGGCCTTGAGCCGGTTGACCACATGCTTGTTGTGCACGATCTCGTGACGCACATAGACCGGCGCGCCATAGCGTTCGAGCGCCTTCTCCACGATCTGGATCGCCCGGTCCACGCCTGCGCAGAAGCCGCGCGGAGCGGCCAGCAGGACAGTCAGAGGCGGCTTGGCGGTCATGATCTTCCTCTGTCAGGCGGCGCGGGCGGGCGTTGCCCTCGCGGCGCGCGCGTCGTAGAGACGTCTACCAGACCCGCCCCGCCCTGCAAGGGCGAAGCGGGAGATGTTATCGGCGGCGTCCGCGACCGGGCGCCGCGCCACCAGGTCCGGGACTGTCACTCATGCGTATCGCCGCCTGCCTTCTCGCCGCCGCCTTCACACTGTCCGGCTGCCAGGGTGTGCGCGACTCCCTGAGCGGGCCGCAGCCCAATCCGGGACCGTGTCCCAACGCCCTGTCGCTGTATGACGCCTACCGCGTCGTCAATTTCGCCGGCGAGGAGATTGTCCACCGTAATGTGGGCTTTACCGGCGAAATCCTCAATGTGGTGAGCAATTGCACCTATAGCGGCCGCTCGGCCAGCCCGATCGATATGGAAATGGCCATGCGCCTGGCCTTCGGGCGCGGTCCGGCGGCGGCGGGCGACAGCCACACCTATGACATGTTCATCACCGTGGTGCGCCTGGATCCGCAGCGCAATGTCACCGGCGTGATCCATCGCGAGACCTTCCAGGTCACCGCGCGCTTCCCGTCGGGCCGGGACCGGGTGGAGTTGGTCGAGGAGTTTCCCTCCATCCGCATTCCGCGCGCGGACGAGACCACCTCCGGCTCCAATTTCGAAGTGCTGGTGGGTTTTGACCTGACCGATGAGCAGCTGGAGTTCAACCGCTCCGGCATACGCTTCCGCGTCACCGCCGGCCAGGACTAGGCCTGCAGCCATGACGTCCATTCTCGAGCAGCTCACGGGCGCGGTCTCGGACGCGTTCGCGGCGGCGGGATTGCCGCGCGATCTTGGCGTGGTGATCGAAAGCGGCCGGCCCGATCTGGCCCCCTATCAGTGCAATGGCGCGCTGGCCGCGGCCAAGGCCGCCAAGGCCAATCCGCGCGCGCTGGCCGAAACGGTCGCGGCGCAGCTGACGGCGGCGCGTCCCGATCTGGCGGTGGAGATCGCCGGGCCGGGCTTTCTCAACATCACCCCCCAGGACGCGCTCTATGACCAGCGCGCTGACGCGCTGGCGGCCGATCCGCGCACCGGTGCGCGCACGGCGGACAAGTCCTTGAAGGTGATGATTGATTTTGGCGGGCCGAATGTCGCCAAGCCGATGCATGTGGGCCATCTGCGCTCCAGCGTGATCGGCGACTGCCTGCAGCGCCTGATGCGCTTTCGCGGCCATCGGGTGATCAGCGACATCCATCTGGGCGATTGGGGCCTGCAAATGGGCCAGCTGATCACCGAGCTGGAGGACGAGCAGCCGGACCTGCCCTATTTCGACGCCGGCTTCACCGGGCCGTACCCGGATGAAGCGCCGGTGACCATTGACGATCTCGCCCGGCTCTATCCCCAGGCCAGCGCCAAGGGCAAGGCAGACCCAGTTCGTCAGGAGCGCTCGCGCAAGGCCACCGCCGAGCTGCAGGCCGGCCGCCCGGGCTATCGCGCCCTGCTGGCCCATTTCATCGCGGTGTCGGTGGCGGCGCTGAAAGACGATTTCGGCGCGCTGGGCGTGCATTTCGACCTGTGGAAGGGCGAGAGCGACGTCAATGACCTGATCCCCGCCATGGTGGAGGATTTCAAGGCGCGCGGCGTGGCCGAGGAATCTGACGGCGCCTGGATCGTGCGGGTGGCGCGCGAGGACGACAACAAGGAGCTGGCGCCGCTGATCCTGGTCAGCTCGCAAGGCTCGGCGCTCTACGCCACCACCGATCTGGCCACCATTCTGGAACGCCGCCGCGAGCAGGACCCTGAGCTCATCCTCTATGTGGTGGATCTGGGCCAGTCGGACCATTTCGAGCAGGTCTTCCGCGCCGCGGTGAAGGCGGGGCTGGCGCAGGAGGGCGGGCTGGAGCACGTCAAGTTCGGCACGGTCAACGGTCCGGACGGCAAGCGCCTGCGCACCCGGGCGGGCGGCAGTTTCCGCCTGTCCGACCTGATTGAAGAGGCCCGCGCGCGCGCCCGCCAGCGCCTGACCGAGGCGGGGCTGGGCGCCGAGCTGCCGCCCGAAGCCTTCGAGGACGTGGCGCGCAAGGTGGCCAATGCGGCGATCAAATTCTCCGACCTGCAGAATGTGCGCACCACCAATTACATTTTCGATCTGGACCGCTTTGTGAGCTTTGAGGGCAAGACCGGCCCCTATCTCCTCTATCAGGCGGTGCGCATCGGCTCACTGCTGCGCAAGGCGAAGGGCGAAGGCCTTGAGCCCGGCCCGGTGCGCACCGGCCATGCAGCCGAGGCCGCGCTGGTGCGCCGGCTCGACGGTTTCAACGCCGCGTTGGAACGCGCCGAGGCGGGCCGCGCGCCGCATCTGTTGTGCGAGCACGCCTATTCGCTCGCCCAGGCGTTTTCCGCCTTCTACACCCAGTGCCCGATCCTGCCGGAGAAGGACGAGGCCATCCGCGCCAGCCGCCTGCGCCTGGCCGAAGCTGCGCTCGCCCAGCTCACGCTGGCGCTGGACCTGATCGGCATGGAAGCGCCCGAGCGGATGTGACTTGTTGTATTAATGGGATCTAAAGGGCGCCCGTCAGATAATAGTAATTCATAGACCTTTCTGTAAGAGAAATAATTCTCTCGTCTCCGGCAAAATTTCCATCTCTCTCCATATCTTGTACGTAATTTATATTATCTATAACCTCTTTTGTTATTTCAATATCTACCCCACACTCTTCCTCTATTTTTTTCTTTCCCTCTGTAATCATGATATTCAAATGCACACCGAGAGTGCGATTGGATGCCTTTTCGAAAACATCACCGGCGTTGAATTGAAGCTGGTCAAGTTTTTTTAATTTTAGAGCGCGCTCATCTGCATCAATCTCAGATCTAGAGTGCATCTCATTTATTCGATTCTCTATCTCTGAACGCGCATTTGCAAATTTTTTATGTATATAGTCAATTTCACACTGAAGACTATGATATATGAAAATTGATTTTAGCTTTGTCAAATTTGTAGAAAGTTTTCCGCTTATGTCTAATTCTTTGTATTCATGCTGTATTATAAAATAAAGCTCCCAAACGCTTTCCCAGTTTCTATTATTCTCAAGAGTTTTTAAATCCACCTCATTAAATATTACCCTTGTAGACAATATATCTAACAGCCTTTTTAAATTATGAGTTATGCGTTCAGCTTCTTTTTGCGTGTCCCCCCACATTTCTGCTTCGAACCCAGAGAATTTAATTTTTTTAAATTTCGCCAAATTAGATAGCGCTATGCACCCAACACCTAATCCCGAGAGGCCTATGTAGTGCATAAAATTCGAATTTGAGGGGGATGTTAATATGTATTTTATAGATATTAATATAAAGGCTAATCCCGCAATCATCAGTATTGCGCTATGAATTGGAAATCGCTTTATTTTTTTCCACATATGGATTTGCCTCAATAAATTTTTACAACTGAGCTCAAGGGCGTGCAATCAAGTATCGGCACATTTATACGACTGGCAATGGGAAGGGTAACGGGAGCGGAGCTTAGTGCTTCCTCCGCTCCCCCCGATTGACTCGAATCCGCGTGTGGCTAGGTTGGCGCGTCGGTTGCGAGCGCCGGGAGGCGGGCGGAGCCGGGCATGCATGAAGGCCCCCTGCGGGAGAGACCGGCCGAAGACGCCGGCGCCGAAGGCGCAACCGCCCCGGAAACGCTCAGGCGACAGGACCGCAGGATGATGGCCGACGCTGGAAAGCGGGCGCGAACCTCATATTCGCCGCCCCACCGAAGGAGCAATGCGGCGCCGGGCTGACAGCTTGGCGCGCGCAGGAATCTCTCAGGTCTCGGGACAGCGGGGGCGCACATGGTTCCGGACCTGTCCGGGGCCGAAGGCGCAAACCCGCATCTTCAAGGACCTGACGCGATGGCCGACGAGGCGAACCTTCAAAAGACCCCGCTTTACGATCTCCATGTGGAGCTCGGCGCCAAAATGGTGCCGTTCGCGGGCTATGCCATGCCGGTCCAGTATGACGGCGTCATGGCCGAGCATAATCACACGCGCGCCGCGGCGGGCCTGTTCGATGTCTCCCATATGGGTCAGGCGCGGGTGACCGGCGATGAGGCGGCGCTGGAAGCGCTGATCACCGCCGATCTCGCCGCCCTGGGCGCGGGCGAGCAGAAATACACCCTGCTGCTCAATGACGAAGGCGGGATCATGGATGATCTCATGGTCTCGCGGCCCGATGATTCCGGGCTGTTCATGGTGGTCAACGCCGCCTGCAAGACCAGTGATTTCGCCCATATGCGTTCGCGCTTTGGTGACCGCGCCCAGCTGCACGAGCTGACCGACCGTGCGCTGCTGGCCCTGCAGGGGCCGCAGGCGGGCGCGGTGATGGCCGATCTGTGCCCGGATGCGGCGCGGCTGGTCTTCATGCAGGCGGGGGCGTTTTCGCTGGCCGGTCATGACGTGCTGATTTCGCGCTCGGGCTATACCGGCGAGGACGGGTTCGAGATTTCGGTGCTGGCCGGTGAGGCCGACGCCCTGGCGCGCCGGCTGCTGGCCGATGAGCGGGTCAAACCCATCGGCCTTGGCGCGCGCGACTCGTTGCGTCTGGAAGCCGGGCTGTGCCTTTACGGCCATGACATGGACGAGACCATCACCCCGGTGGAGGCGAGCCTTGTCTGGGCGCTGGCCAAATCACGCCGCGAGCGGGCCGATTTCCCCGGCGCTGCGCGCATCCTGGCCCAGATCGCAAACGGGGCGGAGAAAAAGCGCGTCGGCATCCTGCCCGGCGATCGCGCCCCGGCGCGCGAGGGCACGGAGATTGTTGTTGAGGGCGAGAGCGTGGGCGTCGTCACGTCCGGCGGGTTCGGCCCCACCGTGGGCGCGCCGGTGGCCATGGGCTATGTGCGCGCTGATCTGGCCAAGCCCGGCCAGAGCGTCGAGCTGATGGTGCGCGGCAAGGCGCGCCCGGCCGTGATCGCCAAAACCCCGTTTGCGCCGCATCGCTTCCATCGCGGCTGACCTGTCATCTCTGGAGGAGACACCCCATGACCACCCGTTTCACCAAGGACCATGAATGGATCCGCATCGAGGGCGATGTCGCCGTCGTGGGGATCACCGCCTACGCCGCCGAACAGCTGGGCGATGTGGTGTTCGTCGAACTGCCCGAGATCGGCAAATCCGTCGCCCAGGGCGGCGAGATGGCGGTGGTGGAGAGCGTCAAGGCCGCCTCGGAAGTCTACGCCCCGGCCACGGGCGAGATCGTGGCGGTCAATGACGCGCTGGAAGGCGAGCCCGCCAAGGTCAATGACGCGCCCGAGGGCGAGGGCTGGTTTGTGAAGATGAAACTGTCCGCGCCCGCCGAGCTGGACGCGATGATGGACGAGGCCGCCTACAAGGCCCACATCGCCTGATAGGGAGCGGCTCACCGCAGATGCACTATCGCGCCAGCCCCTTTGCTGTTGAAGACCCGGCCGAGGCGCAAGCCGTGATCGCCAGCTTTGCGTTCGCCACGCTTGTGGTCGAGGGGCAAGACGGGTTCGTCACGGCGCGCACGCCGGTGGTCATGGAGCAGGGGCTGGACGGACGCCTGACGGCCCTGAGCGGGCATGTGGCGCGGGCCAATCCGGTCTGGCGGGGCCTGGGCGAGGGCGCGCGGGCGGTGGCGCTGTTTTCCGGGCCGCACGCCTATGTCAGCGCCTCGGCCTATCCGTCCAAGGCCCGGCACGGGCGCGCGGTGCCGACCTGGAATTATGTGGCCGCCGAGGCCCATGGCGTGGTCAGTGCATTCGAGGACAAGGCGGGCTTGCGCGCGCTGATGGATAAGCTGACGGACCGCTTCGAGGCCGGCCGGGCGCAGCCCTGGTCTGTCGCGGACGCGCCGGCGGACTATGTCTCGGCGCTGATGAAGGGGATTGT
Source organism: Alkalicaulis satelles (assembly GCF_008630495.1). Classification (GTDB taxonomy): domain Bacteria; phylum Pseudomonadota; class Alphaproteobacteria; order Caulobacterales; family Maricaulaceae; genus Oceanicaulis; species Oceanicaulis satelles. The sequence continues at coordinate 1,006,991 of NZ_VWOJ01000001.1, read as the reverse complement.
GGGCCTGCGCCTGACGGTGCGCGAGGTCCACGCAGTAAAGAAGCTCAGCCAGAACAAGGCGGGCGAGGATTTTGACGCGGTGGCGGCGTTCCTGGACGCCGAACCCGACCCGGGCGCGCGCCAGACGGCGGCGCTGATGAGAGAACTGGAGCGAGGCTGATGCGCTATCTGCCGCTGACCCCTGAAGACCGCAGCGAGATGCTGGAGACGATTGGCGTGTCCAGCGTCGATGCATTGTTCGCCGACGTGCCGGACGCCGCCCGCCTGGACGGCCCGGTGGACCTGCCCCGGCGGGCCACCGAGTTGGAGGTGGAGCGCGCTTTCGCGGCCATGGCCGGGCGCAATCTGACCGCCTCTTCAGCGCCCTTCTTCGTGGGCGCAGGCGCCTATAAGCACCATGTGCCCGCCAGCGTGGACCATCTGATCCAGCGCTCGGAGTTTCTGACCAGCTACACCCCCTACCAGCCTGAAATCAGCCAGGGCACGCTCCAGACCCTGTTCGAGTTCCAGACCCAGGTGGCGCTGCTCACCGGAACCGATGTGGCCAACGCGTCGATGTATGACGGCTCGACCGCCTGCGCCGAGGCGGTGCTGATGGCCGCGCGCATCACCAAGCGCCAGCGCGCGGTGCTCAGCGGCAATCTGCACCCGCACTATGCCGAGGCCACGCGCACCCTGGCCAAATACATGGATATCGACATCCACGCCGCCGCGCCGGTTCCCGGCGGTCTGGACGCGCTGGCTGACGCCATCACCGGCGATGTGGCCTGCGTGGTGGTGCAGAACCCGGACGTGTTCGGCCAGGTCCATGATTTGCGCCCGCTGGCCGAGGCCGCCCACGCCAAAGGCGCGCTGCTGATCGCGGTGTTCACCGAAGTGGTGTCGCTGGGCCTCATCGAGAGCCCCGGCGCCATGGGCGCCGATATCGTGGTGGGCGAGGGCCAGTCGCTGGGCGTGGGCCTGCAGTTCGGCGGGCCGTATGTGGGCCTGTTCGCCTGCCGCAATGACCGCAATTTCATCCGCAACATGCCCGGCCGCCTGGCCGGCGAAACCGTGGATGCGGACGGGCGGCGCGGCTATGTGCTGACGCTGTCGACGCGTGAGCAGCATATCCGGCGCGACAAGGCGACCTCCAATATCTGCACCAATTCCGGCCTGATGGCGCTGGCCTTCACCATCCACATGACGCTTCTGGGCGAGGCGGGCCTGCGCACGCTCGCCCGGCTCAATCACGAGCGCGCCTGTGAGATGGCCGACCGCCTCGCCGCCCTGCCGGGGGTGGAGGTGATCACCAGCGCCTTCTTCAACGAGATCACCGTGCGCCTGCCCAAGCCCGCCGCAGACGTGGTGGAAGCCATGGCCGCGCGCGGCGTGCTGGCCGGCGTGCCCGCCAGCCGGCTTTATCCGGGCGCCGGGCTCGATGATCTCCTGATCCTGGCGGCGACCGAAACCAATACCGAAACCGATCTCGACGCGCTCGAGACGCGCCTGAAAGAGGTGCTGGGATGAGGCTGGCTGCGCTCATTCTCGGCATTGCCGCGGCGGGCTATCTCGCCGTGGCGGCGCTGGCGTGGGCGTTTCAGGCGCATCTGATCTATTTCCCCAACCCGGCGGCGGGCGAGCCGCCCCAGGGCTCGCCCTTCACGGCGGTGCAGGTGGACACCGAAGACGGAGAGACGCTGGCGGCCTGGCGGGCCGCGGCGCGTCCGGGATGCCCGACCCTTTTGCTGCTGCACGGCAATGCCGGGCATGTGCCCTCGTCCGGCTGGCTGTACGAGCAGCTGAACCGCGCCGGTGCGGGCGTCCTGGCCTTGTCCTGGCGGGGTTATGCCGGCTCCACCGGCACGCCGAGCGAGGCGGGCCTGTATGCCGACGCCGAAGCGGGCTTCATGGCGCTGATCGAGGACGGCACGCCTGCCGGGGAAATTGTGGTGCACGGGTTTTCGCTGGGCTCGGCGCCGGCGGTCAGGCTGGCGGCGGATCATGATTTCAACGCCCTGATCCTGGAGGCGCCCTTCCTGTCGGCCGAAGCGGTGGCGCGCGAAAGCATGCCGTTTCTGCCCGTGGGATGGCTGTTGCGCGACCGCTACCGCACGGACGAGATGATCGCGGACGTCGACATGCCGATCCTGATCGTCCATGGCGCGGCGGACACCATCATTCCCGCCCGCCATTCCGAACGGCTGGCCGCTCTGGCCCGGGCGCCGGTGACCCGGATCCTGATCGATAATGCCGGCCACAATACGCTCGCCCAGAACGGGATGTACGAAACGGCCGTGTGGCCGTTCCTGTCCGACCGTTTTCCTGATTGCCGCTTTGCGGCTGAAGAAGTGGAAGTCTGACCATGGCCATGAACACCCAGGGACGTCCCTCCCGCCCGCTCCACGCCCATGATGCGGGGGCCTATACCGACACGTTTTCCGGCTCGCGCGGGCTGGACCAGGCCGAGCCGCTGATCTTCGAGCGCGGGCGCGTGGATGTGACCGGTGTGGACCTGCCCGAGCCCTCCGGCGCGCCCTTGCGCGTGGGCGGGCTGGAGCGCAAAGCCGAGATCGGCCTGCCGGGCCTGGCCGAGCCGGAGACCATGCGCCATTACGTGCGCCTGTCGCGTAAGAATTACGCCATCGATCTGGGGCTTTACCCGCTGGGGTCTTGCACCATGAAACACAATCCGCGCCTCAACGAGAAGCTGGCGCGCCTGCCCGGCTTTTCCGACGTGCACCCGCTCCAGCCCCAGTCCACCGTGCAGGGCGCGCTCAAGCTGATCGGCGAGCTGGCCCACTGGCTGATGGTGCTGACCAATACGCCGTGCGTGGCCATGAGCCCCAAGGCCGGCGCCCATGGCGAGCTGTGCGGCATGATGGCGATCCGCGCCGCGCTGGACGCGCGCGGCGAGACCGGACGCCGCCGGGTGCTGGTGCCCGAAAGCGCTCACGGCACCAATCCGGCCACGGCGGTGCAGTGCGGTTTCTATTGCGACGAGATCCCCGCCGACGCCACGGGCCGGGTGGACATGGAGGCCTTCAAGGCCAAGCTGGGCCCGGACGTGGCCGGCATCATGCTGACCAACCCCAATACCTGCGGCCTGTTCGAGCGTGACATCAAGGAGATCGCCGACCTGATCCATGAGGCGGGCGGGTATTTCTACTGCGACGGGGCGAATTTCAACGCCATTGTCGGGCGGGTGCGGCCGGGCGATCTGGGCATCGACGCCATGCATATCAATCTGCACAAGACCTTCTCCACCCCCCATGGCGGGGGCGGGCCGGGCTCGGGGCCGACGGTGTTCTCGCAAGCCCTGGCGCCTTATGCGCCGGTGCCTTACGTGGTGCGCGAGGGCGAGACCTGGCGCATGGTCGAGCATGAGCACGAGGCCGAAGGCGAACCCTTCGGGCGCATGGTCGCCTTCCACGGCCAGATGGGCATGTTCACCCGCGCGCTCTCCTACATGATGAGCCATGGCTCGGACGGGCTGAAACAGGCCGCCGAGGATGCGGTGCTGAACGCCAATTATGTGCTGGCGCGCCTGCGCCATGTGATGACGGCGGCCTTTGACGGGACCTGCATGCACGAGGCGCTGTTTGACGACCGCTTCCTGAAGGGCACGGGCGTGTCCACCCTCGATTTCGCCAAGGCGATGATTGATGAGGGCTATCACCCCATGACCATGTATTTCCCGCTGGTGGTCCATGGCGCCATGCTGATCGAACCCACCGAGACCGAGAGCAAGGCGTCGCTGGACCGGTTCTGCGACACCCTCGAAGGCCTCGCCCTGGCGGCGCAGAACGGCGAAACCGAGCGCTTCACCGCCGCCCCGCGCCATGCGCCGGCCAAGCGGCTGGACGAAACCCGCGCCGCGCGCAGTCCGGTGCTGCGCTGGACGCCGCCGCAGGATCAGCCCCAAGCGGCTGAATAAGCTGAAGCCTGAAGCGCCGCGCCGCCACACAATCGCCGCGGCCTGCATGCACTGACTGCTAAAACCGGTCCGGCGCACTTTGTCGGGCCGGGTGCGGCGCATTAGATTAAGCCGACGCCCTGCCGGTCCGGCCGGCGCACGGGAGCCAGAACGCGGTGGCGATGAACGAAGGCATGAATGGCTGGGGCCGTAACGGCGTGACGCACATCGTCCAGGCGGTGTTGCGCGCCATTGGCGTGGCGCTGGGCCTGTTCCTGCTGGCGATTTCCATCCCCCTGTTCTTCCTGCCCATTCCGCTGGGTCTGCCGCTGGCCATTCTGGCGCTGATCCTGCTGGCGGCCACCTCCAAGACCGCCCACCGGGCGATCACGGGCTGGCTGCGCCGCCATCCGGCGGTGTGGGAGCGGGTGAAGCATTTCTTCGACCGCGGCCAGCGCGACTAAGCCTCTGGCCGCCCATCTGCTTTCAGACGAGAGGCCGCCCATGACCCTTACCCTTCACCATCTCGGCCAGTCGCGCTCGGAGCGCATTATCTGGCTGCTGGAAGAGCTGGGCGCGCCCTATGAGCTGGTGGTGCACAAGCGCGACGCCGCGACCCGTCTGGCGCCGGCCGCCCTGGCGGACATCCACCCGCTGGGCAAGGCGCCGCTGCTGGTGCTGGACGATGGCCGCGCGCTGGCCGAGACCGGGGCCATCGCCCAGTATCTTCTGGACCGGTTCGACATCGCCAACCGGCTTCGGCCGGTCCCGCAAAGTCCCGCCTGGCCGGTCTATCTGGAATGGATGCACGCCAGCGAGGGCGCGGTCTTCCTGCCCTTCCTGATGAACGCCTATCTGCGCCCGTCCGGTCTGATGGACAGCCCGCTGGGCCAGTATATGGCCGCTGAACGCGCCAAGATTCTCGCCCATGTGGACGCGCATCTGGCCGCCCATGCCTGGTTTGCGGGCGAGACGTTCAGCGCCGCCGACTGCCTGATGGGCTTCCAGCTGGAAGCCGCCGACCAGGCCGGCGCGATTTCTGAAGATTCGCCGGTGAAAGACTGGCTGGAGCGCATCCGCGCCCGCCCGGCCCACCAGGCCATGCGCCAGATCACGGCGAAGGACTGACCGCCCCTCACGCATTGTGACGCCCGCCAGAGTCTGCTATATAACAATTGTTATATAGGCGGAGACCGGCATGCAAAAGCTCAAGATCACCAGCGTGGGCTCCTCTTCGGGCGTGATCCTGACCAAGGAGGTCATGGCCCATCTCAAGGTCCGCAAAGGCGATACGCTTTACCTGACCGAGGCGGCGGACGGCGGCTATCGCCTGACGCCTTATGATCCCGATTTTGAGCGGCAAATATCGCTGGCGGAAGACATCATGCATGATGACCGCGAGGTGCTGCGCGCGCTGGCCAAGTGACAGGTCCGGCGCCGGGCAGGGACTGGCGCTGGATCAGCGCGGCGGTGATCTACGCCCTTCATGACCGGCAGCTGGCCGAACATGGCGGCGCGCAAGGGGTGCGTGATGCGGGCGGGATCGACAACGCGCTGGCCCGGCCGGTCAATCTGGCCGGATACGCCAGCGCGGACGCGGCGGCGCTGGCGGCTGCCTATGCCTATGGCCTGGTCAAAAATCATGGATTTGTGGACGGCAACAAGCGCATTGCCTGGATCGCGGCGCGCCTGTTTCTGGCCGATAACGGATTTCGCCTGCGCTTCGAGCCCGCTGACGCGGTTCGCCTCATGGAAGGGCTGGCGGGCGGGCAGGTGACGCAAGACGAACTGGCCAGCTGGTTTCGCGACCGCCTGGTTTGAGGCCGCCTTTGCCCGTCATCGCGCCCTTCATGGCGATTTTCACCCCATCGCCTCGCCGGCCAGCTGGGCGCTGGCGTCTTCCAGGATGGATTCGCTGGCTTCGCCGAACACCGCCTCGCGCCCGACCTCGAGCATGACCGGCACGGCGAAGGGGGAGATTTTGGCGAGCGCGGCGTGATCGATCCGCCCGGCGACTTTCGCCAGCCGGTCAGACAGCCGCCGGATGTCCAGGAGCCCGGAAGCCGCGTCGCGCCAGGCGGCTTCGAGCAGGATATGGCCGGGCTCATGCTCGCGCAGCACGTTATAGATGAGGTCGGACGAGAAGGTGACCTGGCGCCCGGTCTTCTCCTGGCCGGGAAAGCGCCGCTCGATCAGGCCGGAGATGAGGGCGCAATTGCGGAACGTGCGCTGCATCAGCGCGCTCTCGGCCAGCCAGGCGTCGAGATCATCGCCCAGCATGTCTTCGCTGAACAGCGCCGCCATATCGGCGTCAGCCATGTCCTTGAGGCCCCACACCGCCAGCGCGTACTCATTGGCCACAAAGCCCAGCGGGCGCAGGCGCGCGCGTTCGAGCCGGCGGGTCAGCAGCATGCCCAGGGTCTGGTGGGCCAGGCGCCCCTCGAACGGATAGCACACCAGATAGAATTTGCCCCCGCGCGGGAAGGTCTCCACCAGCAGCCGGTCCGGCTCGGGCAGGCGCGAGCGCTCTTTCTGAAGCGCGAGCCAGTCGCGCACCTGTTCAGGCAGGCCGTCCCAGGCCGATGGGGTGTGGACCAGTTCACGCACGCGCTCGGCCAGAAAGGTGGTGTAGGGAAATTTGCCGCCCTGCCAGCTGGGGATTTTCGGGTCCTCGCCGCCGGCCCGGCTGACCAGGCATTCGGTCCCGCTGACCCCTTCAAAGCGCAGCATCTGACCGGCGAACAAAAACGTGTCGCCGGGGGTGAGCTGGTCGGCGAACCATTCCTCCACCTGGCCCAGCCTCGCGCCCGCGCCGCGCAGCGTGGGCTTGCGCGCGGCGCCCGGGGCGGACGGCAGCGGCGCGCCGGCGGCATAGGAGGGCGGGGCGGTGAGGCGGGCGGGCGCAGCGCGCGTGCTGAGGCTGGCGGGCTGGGGCTGGGGCGTCTCCGCCTGACCCTTGCGCCGGGCCGCGAAGCGCACGTCCAGCATGGGGCTTTCGATGATCACGCCGATATTGAGCCTGTGGCGCTGGGCCGCGTCGCGATTGCGCACCCGCCACAGCCCGTCGCGCCCCTGCACCATGCGCCGGAAGCGGTCATAGGAGCCCAGCGCATAGCCGCCCGTGGCGGCGAATTCCAGCACCCGGTCAAAGGTTTCGCGCGGCAGGTCCGCATAGGGCGCCGCGGCGGTGACTTCGCCATAGAGATCATCAGCCGAGAAGGGATCGCCGCAGGCCCGGCCCATGATGTGCTGGGCGAGCACGTCCAGCGCGCCCTCGCGCAAGGGCTCGCCGTCCAGCGCCCCGGCATGGACCGCCTCGCGCGCGCAGGCGCATTCGAGATGCTCAAACCGGTTGGACGGGACCAGCACGGCGCGCGAGGGCGCGTCGAGCCGGTGATTGGCCCGGCCCAGGCGCTGCATCAGGCGCGCGGCGCCCTTGGGCGCGCCCATCTGGACCACCAGATCCACATCGCCCCAGTCAATGCCCAGATCCAGGGTGGAGGTGCATACCACCGCGCGCAAGGTCCCGGCGGCCATGGCGCTTTCCACCTTGCGGCGCTGTTCGGGCGAGAGCGAGCCGTGATGAAGCGCGATGGGCAGTCCGTCCTCATTGGCCGCCCACAGCATCTGGAACACGAACTCGGCCTGGGAGCGGGTGTTGACGAACACCAGGGTGAGGCGCGCGTGCGCGATCATCTCATACACCGCCGCGATGGCGTGACGGCCCGAATGGCCCGCCCAGGGAATGCGCGCGGCATCCGGGGTGAGGATGTCGACCACCGGCGCCGCGCCGGGCGCGCCGTGGATGATGCGGGCCTGACGGGTTTCTCCCGGGCTCTGCCGGGCGAGCCAGCGCGCATGACCGGCCTCGTCCATCACCGTGGCCGACAGCCCGGCGCGGCTGGCCGCCGGGGCGTAGCGCGCCAGCGCCGCCAGGCCCAGCGCCAGCAGATCGCCGCGCTTGCCTGCGGCCAGCGCATGCACCTCGTCGATAATGATCCGCCGCAGATCGGCGAAGAAGGCCGCGCCATTATCCTGGGCGCAGAACAGGGCGAGCTGTTCGGGCGTGGTCAGAAGGATGTCGGGCGGCGATGCCCGCTGGCGCGCGCGGCGCGATTGCGGCGTGTCGCCGGTGCGCGTCTCGATGCGCAGATCCAGCCCCATCTCCGAAACCGGCGTGGAGAGATTGCGCGCCACATCATAGGACAGCGCCTTCAGGGGCGAGACATAAAGGGTGTGCAGCCGGTGCGGCCGGTCGGCGCCTGCGCCGTCGGTGCGCCGGGCCAGATCTGTCAGGCTCGGCAGAAACCCGCCCAGCGTCTTGCCCGCGCCCGTGGGCGCGATGAGCAGGGCGTCCTCACCCGCCTCCGCCGCCTCCAGCATGGCCAGCTGGTGGCTCCGCGGCGCCCAGCCGCGCGCTTCGAACCAGGCCTGAAACCGTGCGGGCAGGGCGTTCATGGCATGAGACATAGCGCATGGGCGGCGCTTTGCTGCATCCCCTCATGCGTTTTCCCGGCTTGCGTTGGGGAAACGCAGGGTGTGGGGGTGGCGTTCTGGTGATCGCCTGCGCCCCCTCACCTTTATCCTCTCCCCTCTTTGAGGGGGTGAGGCCGCCAAGTCTGGTCCGGGGGATCAGACGATCGGCCGAACGGAAGGTGAGGGGTGCGGCGCGCCAGCATAAGACGATTTTCCGCTCCATCTCCCACCCCGCGTTTTCCCGGCGCAAGCCGGGATCCAGACCAACGGTTCTCCTGGGCCCCGGCTTTCGCCGGGGAAACGCAGGGTGAGAGGCTTGGGCGAGGTGATCGCCTGCGCCCCCTCACCTTACCTCTCCCCCATGGTCATGGGGGAGAGGGGGCTTTGACGCCGCGCTTCATCCTGTGGGCTTGGCGCTTAGCATTTTCCGAATAGAACTCGGCGTCGAAGCCTCCTCTCCCCTCTTTGAGGGGAGAGGGTAGGGTGAGGGGTGCGGCGCCTGCGTCAGATGATTTTCCCCTCCATCTTCCCCCATGCGTTTTCCCGTCGAAAGACGGGATCCAGACATACGGCTCTCCTGGGCCCCGGCTTGCGCCGGGGAAACGCGGATGGAGAGGTTTGGGAGAGTTGAGAGACGGGGCCTGGGAAGGCGCCTAGCGGCGGTCGGTGGTGTCGCCGTCCACGGTCCAGCCATGGGGGCCGCGATGGGCTTCCAGGATGCGCGGGTCCTTGCGCGGACGGGTGCGCCCGCGCACCTTGGCGTAGAGCCACCAGGCGCCCGCGCCGGCCAGCGACACCGCCGCCACGATCAGGGCGGCCATGGTGACGAAGGCGGCCAGAATCACCGCCAGAGCGATCACCGCGCCGGCCAGCAGCGCCGCCGCGACGGCGCGCAGGGCGGTCATGAGGCCCTGAGAGTTCAAGGCGCCGGTATGGGTCATGGGCGGGCTCCTGCGCTTGAGAGGACGCATGATGCGCGTGCGAACACACACAAGGTTGGGCTTTATGACCCCTTCGTCAATGGCTGGCGCCTTACAAAGGCGCAAGAAAGGCTGCAGGGGGAGCGTGTCTCCATCCTTGCCTCAAGCGTTTTCGGCGAAACGCATGGGGGAGAAGTTTGAGTTCTGGTGATCTGCCGCGCCCCCTCACCTTTATCCTCTCCCCCATGTCCATGGGGGAGAGGGTAGGGTGAGGGGTGGGCGCGCGGGTCTGAAGTTTTTCTCTGCAGCAATCCCCCCTTGGCGTTTTCCCGTCGAAAGACGGGATCCAGAACCGCCGGCGCCCCTGGACCCCGGCTTGCGCCGGGGAAACGCGAGGGCGGAGGGGACTTGATCGAAAGCGCGGCTCCTCTGTCCTTCCCTGCTTGCGGGGAAGCTGCGCGTCAAATCCTTGCGCCTGCCTGAACCGCCGCTCAGGCCGGCTGGGATTCAAGGCGGCGGGGGCGCAGGCCGCGGGCCTGCATGACGGCGTCATAGGCGGCGTTGATCACGGCCATTTTCTCGTCGGCGATGCGTTGCAGCTCGGCGGGCGCGCCGCGCGCGATCAGGCGGTCGGGATGATTGCGCGCGGCGATGGCGCGGTAGGCCGATTTGATCTCGGCGTCGCTGGCCGAGCGGCTGACGCCCAGGATCACGTAAGGATCGTTTTCGGGCGGGGCGATATGGGCGTATTTGATGCGCTCGAAATCCTGGGCGCCGAAGCCGAAAATCTCCGCCACTGTGGCCAGATACGCCTCTTCATCGGGGGTCACCCGGCCATCGGCCTTGGCGATATGGAACAGGCCGTCGAGCACGTCTTCCAGCACCGCCGGGTGATGGCGCATGCGCCGGGCCAGGCGCCGGGCATAGCCCTCAAAGCCCAGCGTGGTCTGTTTGGCCAGATTATAGGCGCGCGCCAGCGGCGCCTCGAAGCCGGGCGGGGCGCGGAAGACCTGGGCGAAGGCGGCGGTCTCCTCGGCGCTCACCTCGCCATCGGCCTTGGCCATCTTGGCGCCCAGCCCGATCAGCGCCATGGCGAATTCGGCGTCGTCCACCCGCCGTCCGGGCGGGCAGTCCTCCTCCGCACACGCGAACGGATCGGGCGATCCGGTCAGAAGGGCGGCCAGCTTGCGCCAGAAATTCATCGCCGGTCAGGGCTCCGCAAGGCGCGCCGGACGGGCGCGGCCTGAGCGTTCTGATTGACCGGCGCGCCGCGGGGCGTCAACCCGCCCCGGCGCCCGGCCTTGCAGGGGCGGGCGGGCTGTGCTGCATAACCCTTTGCAATTCAGGCAGGAGCGCCGGCGGCCGCGATGACCCAAGGGCTGGAAATCTGGATCGACCGGGGCGGGACCTTCACCGACATCCTGGCGCGCCATGGCGACGGCCGGCTGGAAGCGTTCAAGCTGCTGTCCCAGTCGCCGGCCTATGACGATGCGGCCAGCGCCGGCGTGCGCCGGGCGCTGGGCCTGGCCCCTGATGCGCCCCTCCCGGACGGCGCCGTGGCGGCGGTGAAAATGGGCACCACCGTGGCCACCAATGCGCTGCTGGAGCTGAAGGGCGCGCGCACGCTGTTTCTGGTCACCCAAGGGTTTGAGGACGCGCTGATCATCGGCGATCAGAGCCGGCCCGATATTTTCGCCCTGCGCATTGACCGCCCCGCCCCGCTGGCGGCGCGGACCGTGGGCGTAGCCGGGCGCATGACCCCGGAAGGCGCGGTGGCCGATCCGCTGGACGAGGATGCGGTGCGCGCGGCGCTGGCTGCAGCGCGGGCGGAAGGTTTCCAGTCCGTGGCGGCGGCGCTGATCAATTCGTATGCGAATGATGCCCAGGAGCGGCGCATCGAGGCGCTGGCGCGCGAAGCCGGTTTCGCGCATGTGACCCTGTCCAGCGCGGCCAGCCCGCTAATCCGCTTCGTGCCGCGCGCCTCCACCGCCGTGATCGACGCCTATCTCCAGCCCGTTTTGCAGGATTATGTGGCCCGCGTGGCGCGTGGGCTGGACGGCGCGCCGCTGTATTTCATGCAGTCCGGAGGCGGACTTTCGGATGCAAAGCAATTTGCCGCCCGCAATGCCGTCCTGTCCGGTCCGGCGGGCGGGGTGGTGGGCATGGCGCTGACGGCGCGGGCCGCCGGGTTCGAGCGGGTGATCGGGTTTGACATGGGCGGCACCTCCACCGACGTGTCGCGCCATGATGGCGGCGATTATGCCCGCGCCGACATGCACAGGCTGGATGGACGCGTACTGCGCGCGCCCATGCTGGCGGTCCATACCGTGGCGGCGGGCGGCGGTTCGATCCTGAGCTTTGACGGCGAACGGGCGCTGGCCGGGCCCCATAGCGCAGGCGCTGATCCGGGGCCTGCCTCCTACGGGCGGGGCGGACCGGCGGCGCTGACCGACGCCAATGTGGTGCTGGGCCGGCTGCAGCCCGGTTTCTTCCCGCGCGTCTTCGGCGCCGGTCAGGACCAGCCGCTTGATGTGGAGGCGGCGCGCAAGGCGCTGTCAGAGCTGGCTCAAGCCATGGATCTGCCCGGACCCGAAGCGGCCGCCGAGGGCTTTCTGGCGGTGGCGGTGGAGGCCATGGCCGGCGCGATACGCCAGATTACAACGGCCGAGGGCGTTGATCCACGCGGCTATGCGCTCAACGCCTTCGGGGGCGCGGGCGGCCAGCATGCCTGCCGCGTGGCCGGGGCGCTGGGGATCACCACCGTGCTGATCCACCCCCAGGCGGGGCTGTTGTCGGCCTATGGCATTGGCCTGGCGCCCGTGCGCGCGGTGCGCGAGGCGGGGCTGGAGCGGGCGCTGGATGCGGACGGCTTGCGCGAGGCCGGGCCTGTTCTGACGCAGCTGGCCGATGAGGCGCGCGGCAGCGCCGCCGGGCAGGGCGCTCAGAATATTCGCATCCGAAGGGAGTGGCGCGTGCGCGCGGCGGGCTCCGACACCGCCATCAGCGTCGGCGATGGCGCGCTGGAGGCCATGCGCGCCGAATTCGCCGCCGCCCATGAGCGCCTGTTCGGCTTTGCGCCGGATGCAGACGCCGCCCTGGTGCTGGAATCGGCTGCGGCCAGCGCAGAGGGCGATCCGCCGGGCGCGGGGCTGAAACCTGCGCCCTTGCCCGCCGGCGACGCCCCGCCTCAAGCGGCGGCGCAGGCGCAGATCTACGCCGGGGGCGGCTGGCGCGATGCGCCGGTCTATCGCCTGGCCGGTATCGCCCCGGGGCCGGACATCGAGGGCCCGGCCCTGATCGCCGATGATCACCAGACCATCGTGCTGGAGCCCGGCTGGCGCGCCCGTCGCAGCCCGGACGGCATGCTGATCCTGACCCGCGACAGCGCCGCCAGCGCAGCGGCGTCCGCGCACGCGTCAGATCACTCAGCCCCCGATCCGGTGACGCTGGAGCTGTTCAACCGGCGCTTCATGGGCGTGGCCGAGCAGATGGGCGCGGTGCTCGAGCGCACGGCCCATTCGGTCAATATCAAGGAGCGGCTGGATTTTTCCTGCGCGGTGTTCGACGCGGACGGCGGGCTGGTGGCCAACGCCCCGCACATGCCGGTGCATCTGGGCTCCATGTCGGCCAGCGTGCGCGCGGCGCTGGACGCCCATCCCGATCTGGGTCCGCGCGATGCGGTGGCGCTGAACGCGCCGTGGAATGGCGGCACGCATCTGCCCGACATCACCGTGATCCAGCCCGTGTGCGCGCCCGATGGCGAGCGATTGTTCTTCGTGGCCGCACGCGGCCATCACGCCGATGTGGGCGGCATCGCGCCGGGCTCCATGCCGCCGTTTTCCACCCGCATCGAGGAAGAGGGCGTGGTGCTGGATGCGGTGCGGCTATTGAAGGATGGCCGCTTCGAGGCCGGCGCCGTCCGCGCGGCGCTGGAGGCCGGGCCGTATCCGGCGCGCAATCCCGATCAGAATATCGCCGACCTGAAGGCCCAGCTGGCGGCCTGCGCGGCGGGCGGACGGGCGCTGATGGAGATGACGGCGCGCGAGGGGCTTACGACCGTGCGCGCCTATATGGGCCATGTGCAGGACAATGCCGAACGCGCCGTGCGCCGGGTGATCGGCGCGCTGGAGGATGGCGAGGCTGAGATGGCCATGGATGGCGGCGGGGTGATCCGCGTCGCCATACGGGTGGACCGCGCCGCGCGCGAAGCCGAAATTGATTTCACCGGGACCAGCGCGCAGCTCAGCGATAATTTCAACGCCCCCGGCGCGGTGGCGCGTGCGGCGGTGCTCTATGTGCTGCGCTGCCTGGTGGAGGATTCCATCCCGCTCAATGAAGGCTGTCTGAAACCCATCCGGCTAATCATCCCCGAGGCCAGCCTGATCGCGCCGCGCCCGCCCGCGGCGGTGGTGGCGGGCAATGTGGAGACCAGCCAGCTGATCGTGGATGCGCTGTTTGCGGCCACGGGCCGGCTGGCGCCCAGCCAGGGCACGATGAACAATCTCACCTTCGGCGATGCGCGCCGCCAGTATTACGAGACCATCTGCGGCGGGGCGGGCGCCGGCGTGCTGGCCGATGGGCGCGGGTTTGACGGCGCCTGCGGCGTGCACACCCACATGACCAATTCGCGCCTGACCGACGCTGAAGTGCTGGAACTGCGCTATCCGGTGCGCATCCTGGCCCACCGCCTGCGCACCGGTTCGGGCGGGGCCGGGCGCTGGCGCGGCGGCGACGGGACGGTGCGCCGCATCGCCTTCCTGGAACCCATGGAAGCCTCGCTCCTGTCGGGACGGCGCACCGTGGCGCCGCCGGGGATCAAGGGCGGGGCGCACGGCCAGCCCGGCGCCCAGCGCGTGATCCGCTCAGACGGCCGCGTTGAGGACCTGCCCGCCCTGTTCCGCGTGGAGGTGCAGCCGGGCGATGTTCTGGAGATCGAAACCCCGGGCGGGGGCGGCTGGGGCGAGGCCGGTTGAGGGCGGCCCCCGGCGGGGCTCAGCCCTGCGCGGCGAGGGCTTCGAGATCGCTCAGCGCCGTGCGGGCGTCGCGGAACACCAGATCAATATCGGCCATTTCCATAAGGCTGCGGTCCTCAAGGGTCAGGGGCGGGGCGGCCCCGATCACCGCCTGTGGCGAGACAAGGCGTATGGACACCACAAGCCTGACCAGCGCGGCCAAGGACCTGTCCGAGCTGAGCGACAGTCCGATCAGATAGGGCCGGGTGCGGGTGATGCGGTCCAGGATCGCCTGGTGTCCGGCGCCGGTGAGCAGATCAATGCTCCATCCCGCCTCGCGGAAAATCTCGGCCGCCAGGGTCACCCCCACCGCGTGGTCTTCACCGGGAACGGTTGCAAAGAACGCGGACCTGCGCGCGCTGACGGGATGGACAGGCCGTTCAGCGCGCAGGGCGCGCATCAGGGCGTAAAGATGACCGCTGGCCTTGGCCACCTGCAGGCTGGAGAGCGTGTCTTCCTGCCATTGCCGCCCCAGCCATTGCGCCGCCGCGGCGATATATCCCTGATACACGCCGCTACGCGTCAGGCCGGCCCGTCTTTGGCCGCCGATGAAGGCGAGCAGCGCATCAGGCTCGTCTTGCGTGATCAGGACGCAGAACTGGTCCAGGAGCTCGGGGCGAATATCAGACGACCGGGCCAGGCGGGTGTCCCGGGCCCGTTCGGACAGGCGCAATAATGTCTCGTCCACCAGCGCCCGGATGGCCGTGTGGGCCAACCGGTCAGACTTTGTTTTATAGAGCGAAACAGCTTTCTTATAGGTCTCGGGATCGAAGGTAAGTTCGTCGTCTGCCATTCCACGCCGCTCCGCCAGGCGGAGCCTTCCTCCTGTCATTATTGTTCCGCCACGGCTCTGGAACGAAGCCGCGCCGTGATCAGAACAACTATGCCGCGGAGCGCTTCAGGAAAGGCCCGGCGTCAAGTCTGTGACGTGATGGGTGATGAGGGGGGAAGGGCGCGCCTATTCCGCCGCCGCGGCGGCGGGCGCGTCCGGGTCATAGCCCAGGATCGGGGAGAGGGCGGTTTCGGCCTCCTCCAGGCTCCAGCCCTTACGCCGGGCATAGTCCTCCACCTGGTCGCGCGCGATGCGTCCAACGGCGAAATAGACGCTGTCGGGATGGGCCAGATAAAGCCCCGAAACCGAAGACGCCGGGTTCATGGCCCGGCTTTCGGTCAGGGTGATGCCGGTGCGCCCGGGCGCGTCCAGCAGGCGGAAGAGCAGGTCTTTTTCGGTGTGGTCGGGCTGGGCGGGATAGCCCGGCGCCGGGCGGATGCCCTGATAGGCCTCGGCGATCAGCTCGGCATTGTCCAGCGCCTCGTCCGGGGCGTAGCCCCAGATCTCCCGGCGCACGCGCGCGTGGAGATATTCGGCAAACGCCTCGGCGAAACGGTCGGCCAGCGCCTTGAACAGGATCTCCGAATAATCGTCATTGGCCTTGCGGAAGCGCTCGGCGATCCCGGCTTCAGCCTCGCCAGCCGTCACCGCGAACCCGCCGATCCAGTCAGGCCGCGAGGCGCTGATGAAATCGCTGATGGCGTAATGGGGCTTGCCTGAATCCTTGCGCAATTGCTGGCGCAGGCCGAAGAAGCGCCCGGCCTCGGTCTTGCGCGCCTCATCGGCGAAGACGATCACGTCATCGCCCTCGCGCCGGGCCGGCCACAGGCCTGCCACGCCGCGCGGTTTCAGCCAGTCCTCGGCGATCATCTGCTTGAGCATGGCCTGGGCGTCGTCGAACAGGGCGCGGGCCGCCTCGCCCCGGCGCGGATCGTCCAGGATTTTCGGATACACGCCCTTGATGTCCCAGGCCATGAAGAAGGGCGTCCAGTCGATATAGGGGGCCAGATCGGCCAGGCGCACATCCTCGATGGTGGTCAGCCCGGGCTTGCGCGGCGCGGGCGGCGCATAATCCTTCGCATCCACATCAAATGCATTGGCGCGCGCTTCGGCCAGCCTGACCCGGTCGCGGCTGGCCTGGGTGCGCGCGCGGGTGATGCGGGTCTTCTCGTGGCCGGCGCGGATTTCCTCCCAATAGGGCCCGCGCTGGTCAGCCGAGAGCAGGCGCGAGACCACGCCGACAGCCCGGCTGGCGTCATGGACATGGACCACGGGCGCGCGCTTGAAGGCCGGCTCGATCTTCACCGCGGTGTGGGCCGGGCTGGTGGTGGCGCCCCCGATCAGCAGGGGCAGCTCAAAACCCTGGCGCTCCATCTCGGCGGCCACATGCACCATCTCGTCGAGCGAGGGCGTGATCAGGCCGGACAGGCCGATAATATGGGCGTTTTCCTTGCGCGCGGTCTCCAGGATTTTCTCCGCCGGAACCATCACGCCCAGATCGATCACGTCATAGCCGTTACACTGCAGCACCACGCCCACGATATTCTTGCCGATATCGTGGACATCGCCCTTCACCGTGGCCATGACCACGCGTCCGGCGGACTCCTTGGCCGCGCCGCTGGCCTCGCGCTCGGCCTCCATGAAGGGGATGAGATGGGCCACGGCTTTTTTCATCACCCGCGCCGACTTGACCACCTGGGGCAGGAACATCTTGCCCTCGCCGAACAGATCGCCGACCACGTTCATCCCGTCCATCAGCGGGCCTTCGATGACGTGCAGCGGGCGGTCGAACGCCTGGCGGGCTTCTTCGGTGTCCTCCACCACGAACTCGTCAATGCCCTTGACGAGCGCATGTTTCAGCCGCTCGGCCACGGGGCGCGTGCGCCACTCGGCGTCCTCTTTCTTCGCAACCGTACCATCGCCCTTGAACCGGTCGGCGGCCTGCAGCAGGCGCTCGGTGGAATCGTCGCGGCGGTTGAGGATCACGTCCTCGGTCAGCTCGCGCAGCTCGGGGTCGATCTCGTCATAGATGTCCAGCTGGCCGGCGTTGACGATGCCCATATCCACCCCCGCCTTGATGGCGTGATAGAGGAAGACCGAGTGCATGGCCCGGCGCACCGGCTCATTGCCGCGGAAGCTGAAGGAGATATTGGACACGCCCCCCGACACATGGGCGCCGGGCAGTTCTTGCCTTATGCGCCGCGCCGCGTCGATGAAGGCGATGGCGTAGTCATTATGCTCCTCAATGCCGGTGGCGACGGCGAAAATGTTCGGATCGAAAATAATATCATTGGGATCGAATCCGACCGTGTCCACCAGGAGGTCATAGGCGCGCTTGCAGATGTCGAATTTGTGGTCTGCGGTCTCGGCCTGGCCGCTTTCGTCAAAGGCCATCACCACCACGGCCGCGCCATAGGCCAGGCAGGCGCGCGCCTGCTCCAGGAATTGGTCCTCGCCCTCTTTCAGGCTGATGGAATTGACGATGGCCTTGCCCTGCACGCATTTCAGGCCCGCCTCGATCACCTCCCATTTGGAGCTGTCGATCATGATCGGCACGCGCGCGATATCGGGCTCGGCGGCGATGAGATTGAGGAAGGTGACCATGGCCTGCTTTGAATCGAGCAGGCCCTCATCCATGTTCACATCGATGATCTGCGCGCCGTTCTCCACCTGCTGGCGCGCCACCTCCAGCGCAGCCGGATAGTCGCCATTCTGGATCAGCTTGCGGAACTTCGCCGAGCCAGTGACGTTGGTGCGCTCGCCCACATTGACGAACACAGCGCGGGAGGGGGAGGCGTCAGTCATCAGGCGCGGGACTCCAGTTGGGTGAGCGCGGCTTCGGCGCGGGACGAGAGCTTTCCGTCATCAAACACATGGATAACCTCAACCCCGCCCAGCCGGGCGCCATCGGCCATGTCCTCAGTGAGCAGGGCTTCGCATCCCGCTTCGCCGGCAGAGGCGAGCAGGAGCGCATCCCAATAGCCGAACCGCCCAGCGGCGGCCTCGGCCAACGCCCGCTCCACCGCAGTGCGGCTGGCGCGGAAGCTGGAATGAGAGCTGAGCAGGTTGCGCGCAGCCTGGGCCGCTTCCCAGGGCGTGCGCCCGCTATGGCGCACGGCGTTGACATAGAACTCGCCGCACACCTGCAGGGCGATGGGCGCGCCCGCGCTCTGGGCGCGGTTGACGAGTTCGGCGCAGATGGCGCCCTTTACCGGCTCGGCCTCGTCCACGGAGTAGAGATAGAGATTGGTGTCCAGCGTGATCATCCGCGCGGCCCCCGCTCGTGCAGCGCGTCGCGCCCGGAGGGCCGGGAGTCAAACCGCCAGCCTGCCTGACGAAGGGCGGTGAAAGCGGCCCAAGCGGCTTCCTTATCGGCGGGCGAGGCGGCTTCCAAGACATCTGCGCGGGCCTGGGGCCTTGCGCTGCGGCGGGCCGGGCTGCCTTCGGAAGGCGCCAGGGCGATGTCCACCAGCGCGCCGCGGCGGGTCTTGTAGAGGCCGAACCAGGCCTTGCGCGTGTCGTCATCAAGGGGTTTGAGGCCCCCGGTGGGGCGTCCGTCCTTACCGTCCGCCTTCTTCTCCCATACCCCCTTATGCCCCCCTACGGTGAGCGTGACGGTTTCACCTGCCTTGAGGCTTGCGAGCCGTTTGGTCAGGGCCGGGTCTCCGGAGATGTGCTTGAGCCATAGCGACCAGTCCGCCACTTTGACCTGGGCGGATGCATGGGGTGTGCTGTGCATGTTCATGACGTCCTCCTTCTGGATGACGCCAAACTAGCACTGCCCCTATAAGGGGTAAAGGGGGGTATAGGGGGGTTATAGCCCGTCATGCCAGCTCAAACGGTTCAAGGCCCGACAGGCGCATGGCCGGGGGGCGTTTGGCGATCTCGCGGGGGCGCCCGGCGAAGGCGGCTTTGGCGATGCGGGTGATATGGTCCGGCGTGGTGCCGCAGCAGCCGCCGACAATGTTCAACAGGCCCGATTGCGCCCAGTCGCCGATGAAGCCGGCGGTCTCTTCGGGCGTCTCGTCATACTCGCCGAAGGCATTGGGCAGGCCGGCATTGGGATAGGCGATCACGCGGGTCTCGGCGATGCGGCTCATCTCGGCCACATAGGGGCGCAGCTGTTCGGCGCCCAGCGCGCAATTGAGCCCCACCGCCCAGGGCCGGGCGTGGCGCACCGAGTTATAGAAGGCTTCGGTGGTCTGGCCCGACAGGGTGCGGCCCGACGCGTCGGTGATGGTGCCCGACAGCATGATCGGGATATCGGCGTCCACGCCGCCTTCGGCGCGCAGATCCAATAGCGCCTTGATCGCGGCCTTGGCGTTGAGGGTGTCGAAAATCGTCTCGATCAGGAAGAAGTCCACGAACGGCGCCATGGCCCTGGCCTGCTCGGCATAGGTGTCGCGCACCTGGTCGAAGGTCACGGCGCGAAACCCCGGATCCTCCACATCAGGCGACAGCGAGAGCGTGCGGTTGGTCGGTCCGATGGCGCCCAGCACGGCCTTGGGCTGGCCCGTCTCCGCCTCGGCGGCGTCAGCGGCCTCACGCGCCAGGCGCGCGCCCTCGGCGGCGATCTCGGCGGCGATGTCCTCCATGTGGTAATCGGCCTGGGCGATCTGCGTGGCCGAAAACGTATTGGTCTCCACCATGTCCGAACCGGCGGCGAAATAGGCCGCATGGATGTCGCGGATGGCGCCGGGCTGGCTCAGATTGAGCAGATCGTTATTGCCCTGGACGGGGCTTTTCCAGTCGGCGAAGCGCGCGCCCCGGTAATCGTCTTCGGTGAGTTTCAGGCGCTGGATCATGGTGCCCATGGCGCCGTCCAGCACCAGAATACGCTCCTGGCCCAGCGCTTCGAGCGCCTTGATGCGGTCCGTTCGGGTCATGGTTCAGGCCGCCTCCGCCGGTTCGGGTTTCACGCCCAGCAGCGCGCACGCCGCCAGCGCCAGCTCGGCGCGGTTGAGCGTGTAGAAATGGAACTGGTCGACACCGCCCGCTTTCAGCGCATCGCACAGATCAGCTGCGATATGGGCGGTGATCAGCTCGCGGGTCTTTTCGTCTTCGTCCATGCCGTCGAACACCGTTTCCAGGCGTTCGGGGATGGAGGCGCCGCACAGCTTGGCCATGCGCTTGAGGCCCTTGAAATTGGGCTGCAGCATGATGCCCGGCACGATGGGAATGGTGATCCCCGCCGCGCGCACCGTCTCCAGATAGCGCAGGAACACATCGGCATCGAAGAAGAACTGGCTGATCGCACGCGTCGCGCCATTATCGATCTTGCGCTTGAGATGATCGATATCGGCCTGAAGGCTGGCGCTTTCAGGGTGTTTTTCGGGATAGCAGCCCACCGAAATCTCGAAATCGGCGATGGCGCGGATCCCTGCGCTCAGGTCCGCCGCATTCTCATAGCCGCCCGGATGCGGGATATAGCGCTCGCCAATGCCCTCGGGCGGGTCGCCGCGCAGGGATACGATATGGCGCACGCCCGCATCCCAATAGCTGCGGATGACATCATCAATCTCGGCCCGGGTGGCGCTGACGCAGGTCAGGTGGGCGGCCGGCAGCAGGTCGGTCTCCTCCACGATGCGCTTGACCGTGCGGTGGGTGCGCTCGCGCGTGGAGCCGCCTGCGCCATAGGTCACCGAGACAAAGGCCGGACCCAGCGGCTGGAGCCGGTTGATGGAGTCCCACAACCGCGCCTCCATCGCCTCGTTCTTGGGCGGGAAGAATTCGAACGAGACATGCGGCGCGCCGGGCCGGAGCGTTGCATGAGCTGACATGGCCTTGTCCTTCAAATCCCCTTCGGCGCTCAAATTAGCGCAACGATATAAAGATATCTTTATGCGATTATCTGCCCGGATTCAATGGCCGGGATGCGCTGCAGGCCGGACTGCGCCTGCGCCCTGCGGCGGCTTGACGCAGCGCCCCGGCGCGCCAGTTTCCGCTCCAGCAGCACGCCAAGGAGACCTCATGCGCTGGCCCGTCCTGATATCCGCCGCCGCTCTGGCCCTGGCCGGGTGCGCCAGCGCGCCCGATCGCGCCAATGATCCGTTCGAGCCTGTGAACCGGGCCACGCTGGGCTTCAATCTGGCCGCTGACCGCGCCGTGGTGGGCCCGGCGGCGCGCGCTTACGGGCAATACACCCCGCAGCTGGCCCGCACCGGGATCGGCAATGTGCTGCGCAATCTCAGGGAGCCGGTGGTGTTCGCCAATCTGGTCCTGCAGGGCCAGCCCGGACCGGCGGCGGACGCCGCCTTCCGCTTTGCGGCCAACACCACGGTGGGGGTTGGCGGGCTGTTCGATGTGGCCGGCCGTGAGGGCGTGCCCCGCCATGAAGCCGATTTCGGCCAGACCCTGGCGGTGTGGGGCGCAGGCGAGGGGCCGTATATCGTGCTGCCCTTTATCGGACCGTCCAGCGTGCGCGATTCGGCCGGGCGCTTCGCCGACCGCTATCCCTATCCGCTCAACTGGAGCGAGGACTGGCCTGGTGATGGCGTGCGCTGGACCGAGCGGGCCTTGCGCGTGGGCGAGATCCGGCTGGAGCTGGAAGACACGCTCGCCCGGCTGGACGATGCGCCCGGCGGCGAAGACCAGGCTGACATCTACATCACCCTGCGCGAGGCCTGGCGGGCCGAGCGGCGCGCCTTCATCACCGCGCCGCGCGAGTGATCATCCGGTCTGCGCCGGGGCGCCATCACGATAGCGGGAGCGCCGGACGGCGCGCTTGAAGCGCGGGTGCGGCTTCGTTAGAGCCTTGCATCCATGAGCCTGCGCCATTTCGCCCTTTTGTTTCTCATCTGCCTGATCTGGGGCGTGAATTTCGTCGTGGCGAAATGGTCCGTTTCGGGCACGCCGGTGATTGTGGAGGGGTTTGAGGGCGCCCCGCCGGTGTTCTTCGCCTTCCTGCGCTTCGCCCTGCTTTATGCGATCCTGGCGCCCTGGCTCTTGCCTGTGCCACGGCCCTTCGGACCGGTGATCGGCGCAGCCCTGACCATGGGCGCCATCCAGTTTGCGCTGTTGTTCATCGGCCTGCGCTACGCCACGCCTTCGGCCATCGCCATCGTGGTCCAGCTCTCGGTGCCCTTCACCACCATATTGTCGGTGATCTTCCTGGCCGAGCGGGTGGGCTGGGTGCGCGCCAGCGGCATGGCGATCGCGTTCGCCGGCGCGGCGCTGGTGGTGTTCAAGCCGGCCGAGTTCTCGTTCACCATTGGCCTGTGGGCCGGGGTGGGGGCGGCGCTGGCGGCGGCGGCGGGCGCCATTTTCATCAAGCGCACGCCCGCGCCCGCCCTCAAGCTGCAGGCCTGGATCGGGCTGATCTCGTTTCCGCCGCTGGCATTGTTGTCGTTTGTGATGGAGCGTGACCAGATCAGCGCCGTCCTGGCCGGGGGCTGGCCGTTCTTCGCCACGCTGGTCTTCACCGTGGTGCTGGTCAATGTGTTCGGCCATGGCGCTTTTTACTGGCTTCTGCGCCGCTATGACGCCTCGCTGATCGCGCCCCTGACCCTGATGGCGCCCCTGATCGGGGTGATCAGCGGGGTGGCGCTGCTGGGCGACGAGATCACCTGGCAGCTGATTGCCGGCGGCATGCTGGCGCTGGCGGGCGTGGGCATTGTGGCCGCGCGCCGCTCCCGGCAGGCGCCGGTGGAGACCGTGTTGAGGAAGCCGCGATGAGCCCTTCGGTCATTCATGCGCCCTCGCCCAATTTCAATGACCGGCCCGCGCCGGTCTCGATCCTGGTGCTGCACTATACCGGCATGGAGACGGGCGCGGCGGCGCTGGAGCGGCTGCGCGATCCGCAAGCCAAGGTCAGCAGCCATTATCTGGTGGAGGAGGACGGGCGCGTCTTCGCCCTGGTGAGTGAGGACAAGCGCGCCTGGCACGCCGGGGCGGGCGCCTGGCGCGGCTGCCGGGATGTGAACTCGGCCTCCATCGGGATCGAGATCGTCAATGGCGGCCATGATTTCGACCTGCCGGACTTTGCTGACGCCCAGATCAAGGCGGTGACCGCGCTGTGCCGGGACATCCTGGCCCGCCACGCCATCGCTGCGCGTGATGTGATCGGCCATAGCGACATGGCGCCGGCGCGCAAGGCCGATCCGGGCGAGAAATTTCCCTGGCGCACGCTGGCTGAGGCCGGGATCGGGCTGTGGCCGGAGGCGCCGGTGGCGGGCCTCAGCGCGGACGCCGCACCCGCTGCGCTGGCCGCCATCGGCTATCCGGCAGCCGATAATGCGCTTGCAGATGTGGTCACGGCCTTCCAGCGCCGCTTCCGGCCGGCGCGCGTGGACGGGCGCCTGGATGATGAGACGCTGGGCCTCATCGCGGCGGTGCAGGCGCTCAGCGCTTGACGCGGCGGGCGCAAACCCCGACTTAAGAGCGGTGTCGGGCGGCCGGGCGGCCGCTCCTGCAAGCGCCGAAAGGCCGCAGGAGAGGAAAGTCCGGGCTCCATGGAGGCAAGGCGCCGGGGAAATCCCGGCGGGCCGGGCGACCGGTTCAGGGACAGCGCCGCAGAAATCAGACCGCCAGACCCGGCTCGCCGCGTCCGGCAAGGGTGAAACGGTGGGGTAAGAGCCCACCGCCCCGACCGCAAGGAAGGGGGCACGGCAAGCCCCGCCTGGAGCAAGACCGAATAGGGACGGACGCTGCAGCTCCGGCTGCAGCAGGCGCGCCTCCGCGCTGCCGTCCGGGTGGGTCGCATGAGGCGTCGCGCAAGCGCCGTCCCAGAGGAATGGCCGCCGCGCTGTTTCCGTCCCGGAAACAGCGGCACAGAACCCGGCTTACAGGCCGCCCGGCACGCTTGTCTTATGTCTGACCGCTCAGGCGCCGATCGGGGCTGAACGCTTCCTGGGCGATGTCTTCGAACAGCTCTTGCGGATCGCCCGCCCTTATGACGGCGTTCCAGCTATGGCGCGAGACGGCGCTGGGCGCGATCAGGACGTGATGGTCCGCCAGCACACGGTCGCCGAAGGCCTGCCGGGCGGGGACGGGAATGCCCGGTTTCAGCCAGTCCGGGTCCGGCCATGACGCTTCGTCAGCGACCCGGATCGACAGGCCGGGTTTCAGCCGGGCGCGGGTGAGCGTATGGGGCAGGGCGCCCAGCACCGGGAAGGTCTTGTGGGCGGCGACTTCCAGAATGGCGGTGGCCGGATCAAGGCTGGCATAGATCACCCGGCGGCCCGTGCTGTTCCAGCGTCCGCCCGCCAGCGCGCTGCCTGCGCCGCTATGCCAGGTCGGGGCGTGCACCGCCTTGTCCAGACGCCAGACATGAAGGCCCAGACCCGGAACAATCAGCGGCGCCAGCCGCTTCACGTATAGACGCCCTGATCGATGCGGATCAGCGCCTGGCGGACCAGTTCCTGCCCGGCGGGTGTTTCCAGCAGCGAGAGCGGCGTGCGCCCGTCCAGCGCCAGCGCCGGGCGGGCGAACCACTCAAGCGCCGCGGCGCGCGAACCCAAAGCATCCTCGGCCTGGGCGATCAGGCTGGCGAGCATCCAGATGCGGTTGCCGGCATCGGCGCTGACCGGGCCGTCGCGCAGCTTCCAGCGCTGATATGTGCGCCGGGACAGGCCCAGCGCACGGGTCAGCACCTCATCCTCGTCCAGCCGGGCCGGGCCGTCACGCGCGGTGAGGCTGAGGACGCGCTCCAGCGCCGCCACAGGCAGGCCGGCGCGCAACAGCTCATGGGCGCCCAGGCGCGTGCGCACATCGCGGTCCAGCACATCCGGCCCGCCCAGCAGCGCCGCAGCGCGCGCCACCATGTCGTCTTCGGGAAGGGCGTATTCGGCGACCATGAGGCCTGTCTCCGTCATATGTCGTATTCATAGTGCCATATGTCGCAGGCCGCCGCAAATCACCCCCACGCCCGGCCGGCCTCCGCCGGAGGCGTTAACCTGTTCTTTCTCTGTTCTTGAATCGGGCGGATTCGCCTGTCTGGTTTGACTTGTGGGCAACAGCATTACCCGTCTCCAGGACAGGTTTATGGATTGTGTCCCATGCTATCCCATGTTATCCCATAATTAACCACGCAAACCGGGGGCGTGGCTCAACGGGGAAGCCAGAACGGCCATGTTCGTCTCGACGACCACGAACGCGATTGACGCGAAGGGACGGGTCTCCGTTCCCGCCGATTTCCGTGCGAGCGTGGCCGCTGAGGGTTTCAACGGGGTTTATGTCTGGCGCTCGTTCAACGGCGCCTTCCTGGAAGGCGGCGGCAAGCGCCTTCTGGAGGACTATGCCGAGGCCATCGAGGAGATGGACCCCTATGACGATGCGCGCACCGCGTTCGAACGGGTGATCTTCGGCGGCGCGCGCGCCCTGGCGTTTGAATCCACCGGCCGGGTCACCCTGCCGCGCGAGCTGATGGAGCATGCCGGGCTGTCATCCTCGGCGGTGTTCATCGGCATGGGCCGGCGGTTCGAGATCTGGGATCCGGCCGCCCATGCCGGGCAGGCGGGCAAGGATCTGGCCTTTGCGCGCGACAACAAGGCGGCCCTGCGCCGTCCGCGCCGCCGGGAGGGCGCGTGATGACCGCCGCCCCGCACATCCCGGTCATGCTGGACGAGGTCCTGCGCCAGCTCGCGCCGCGCGATGGCGGGCTCTATATCGACGCCACCTTCGGCGCCGGCGGCTATAGCCGCGCCATTCTGGGCGCCGCCGACTGCCGGGTGCTGGGCATTGACCGCGATCCCACCGTGCGCCCCGCCGCCGACGCGCTCAAGAGCGCCTATCCGGGCCGTTTCGCCTTTGCGTTCGGGCCCTTCTCCCTGATGGAAGAGGTCATCGCCGAAGCCAACTCGTCCGGCGCGGACGGGGTGGTGATGGATCTGGGCGTGTCCTCCATGCAGCTGGACGAGGCCGAACGCGGCTTCTCCTTCCAGCAGGACGGGCCGCTGGACATGCGCATGTCGCGCTCAGGCCCCAGCGCGGCCGATGCGGTCAACACGCTGGAGGCTGACGAGCTGGCGGCGGTGTTTCGCATTTATGGCGAGGAGCGTCATGCCGGGCGCATCGCGCGCGCCATCGTGGCCGCGCGCGCCGAGGCGCCCTTCACCCGCACGCTGGCGCTGGCCGGGCTGGTGTCGCGCGTCATGCCGGGCAAGCCCCAGCGCATCCATCCGGCCACCCGCGTGTTTCAGGCGCTGCGCATTTTCATCAATGACGAGCTGGGCGAGTTGGCCCGCGGGCTGGAAGCCGCCGAGCGGACCTTGCGCCCGGCCGGGCGGCTGGTGGCGGTCAGCTTTCATTCGCTGGAAGACCGCATGGTCAAGACCTTCCTGCGCGCGCGCTGCGGGCTGGAAGGCTCGGGCTCGCGCCACCAGCCCGAACAGCGCCCGGCCCATGAGCCGAGCTTCTCGCTGCTCACCCGCAAGGCGCTGGCCGCCAGCGAAGCGGAAGCCGCCAGCAATCCCCGCGCGCGCTCGGCCCGTCTGCGCGCCGCCGCCCGCACGCCTGCGCCGGCCTGGCCGCGCGCCGCGGCGGCCCATTCACGCCTGCCCACTCTTGATCGTCTCACGGAGGCCTTATCATGATCCGCCTGGTCAATATCGTCGCGGCCTGTGTCGCGCTTGCGCTTCTGGCGGCGCTTTACGTGGCCAAGACCGGCACGGCCGGCGACCAGCAGACGCTGGCGGCCCTGCATGCCGAGCTGGCCCGTGAGCGCGGGCGCATCAGCGCGCTGGAAGCAGAAATCGCCCTGCAGGAAGATCACGAGAATCTGCGCCGCCTGGCGCGGCTCTATCTGGGCTTCGAGCCGGTGCGCCACGATCAGGAGATCGGGTTCAGCGACCTGCCGCGCCTGGCCGCGGGCGAGGGCGCGCCGGTGCGGGCCTCCTACAGGGAGGCGATCCGGCGCTAGATGGGGTTCTGGGGCAGGAAAATACGCGCGGTCACCGTACGCACCCAGCCGCGCCGCGGCGCGCCGGACGAGCGCGCGCCTGCGGGCATGACCCGTCAGGTGCGCCTGAAAGCCGGCCAGCCGGACCGCGATGACCGCACGCGCGGGCGCCTGGGAATCGCCGGGGCGGTGCTGGCCGCCGGCTTCGTGCTGGTGGCGGTGCGCGCGGTGGACGTGTCGCTGTTTTCTCCCGAAGGGCCGCGCGAGACGCGCCTGGCCGCCAGCGAGCCGCCGCGCCGGGCCGCGTTGACCGACCGCCATGGCCAATTGATCGCCCATACGCTTGATTTCTACACCGCCTATGCCGACGGCCAGCATATTCCGCGCGAGCTGATCGACGATACGGTGGAGCGCCTGTCCAGCGTGGTGACCGGGCTGGACGCCGAGCGGGTGGCCCGTTCCATGCGCGCGCGCCAGCGCTTTATCCCCATCGCCAGCGATCTCACCCCGCGCGCGCGCCAGACCATCCATTATCTCGGCCTGCCGGGCGTGTATTTCCGCATCCAGCCGGCGCGGGTCTACACCAGCCAGACCGCGGCGGCCCATGTGGTCGGCTATGCCGGGCGCGACATGCGCGGCCTGTCGGGCGCGGAACTGGCCTTTGACGCCGAGCTCAATGACCCGTCCGGACGCCCGGTGGCCCTGTCCATCGATCTGACCGCCCAGCACAGGGTGGAGAGCGTGCTCGGCGAGCATATGGCCCGCCACAAGGCCCAGGGCGCGGCGGCGATCCTGATGCGGGTGGGCACGGGCGAGATCCTGGCCATGGCCTCGCTGCCGGGCTTCAATCTCAATGAATACCCCCATCTGCGCGCCCCGGCGGGGGGAGAGGGCATGGACCCGCGCTTCAACCGGGCCAGCCTTGGCGTGTACGAGCTGGGCTCGGTGTTCAAGCCGCTGGCGCTGGCCGCCGGGCTGGAGAGCGGGAAGGTCACGCTGGAGGACCGGTTTGACGTGCGCCAGCCCTTGCGCGTGGGCGGGCATTCGATTGACGATTTCCGCGGCCAGCGCCGGGTGCTCACCGCGCGCGAGGTGATCATCCATTCCTCCAATATCGGCTCGGCCCGCATGGCCGAACAGATCACGGGGAACACGCTGCGCGGTTTCTACGAGGCGCTGCGCCTGCATGAGCGCGCGCCGGTGGAGCTGACCGAAAGCGGGCGCCCGCGCATGCCGCGCAGCTGGGGTCCGGCCGAGACCATGACGGCGTCCTATGGCCATGGCCTGGCGGTGTCGCCGCTGGCGCTGACCTCGGCCTATGCGGCGCTGGCCAATGGCGGGGTCTATGTGCCGCCGACCCTGCGCCCCGTGGCGCCCGGCGAGATCATCGCCGGCGAGACGGTGATGAGCGCGCGCACCTCCGCCCAGGTGCTGGCGGTGATGCGCGAGACGGTGGCGCGTTCGCGGCGCGGCGGTCCGGACGTGGAGGGGCTGGCCGTGGCGGGCAAGACCGGCACCGCCCTGCAGGCGGGGCCTGGCGGCTATGACCGCGATCACCGCGTGACCACGTTTGTGGCCGTGTTCCCGTTTGACGATCCCCAATATGTGCTCACCGTCAGCTTTGACCGGCCCCGCCCGAGCCGGGAGACCCATAACTTCGCCACGGCGGGCTGGAATGCGGCGCCGGCGGCGGGCGATATCCTGCGCTCGCTGGCCGGGGTGCTGGACCTGCGCCGCCGCGACGCCGACCCGTCCGCGCGCGCCGAGCATGTGGCGAGCCTGTTCACGCCGCGCGCGCGCGCCGACATCCCCGCTGAAGAACCGGTTCCGCTCCAGCCTGCAAGGCCCCAGCCATGAGCCGGCGTCTGGCCGATATCCTGGGCCCTGAGCTCGCAGTGCCGCCCGGCGCGGGCGAACTTGTCGTGTCGGGCCTGGCGCTGGACAGCCGCAAGGTGAAGCCCGGCGATCTGTTCGCAGCCCTGCCGGGCGTGCGCACGGACGGACGCCAGTTCATCGCCATGGCGGTCGATAACGGCGCGGCCTGCGTGCTCGCCCCGCCGGGGACGGACGCGCCCGTGCCGGTGGTCGAGGCGCGCGAACCCGCTGCGGCGCTGGCCGCCATCGCTGCGCGCTTTTATCCGCGCCAGCCCGCCCATATCGCGGCGGTGACCGGCACCAATGGCAAAAGCTCCACCGTGGAATTCCTGCGCCAGATCTGGGCGGGGGCGGGGCTGGAAGCGGCGGCGCTGGGCACGCTGGGCGTGACGCGTTCAAGCGGGCGCACTGAGGTGGGCTACACCACGCCGGACGCCATCGCCCTGCACCAGGCGCTCGACGCGCTGGCTGGCGAGGGCGTGACCCATCTGGCCATGGAGGCCTCTTCCCACGGGCTCAAGCAGCACCGCATGGACGGGGCGCGCATCTCGGTCAGCGCCTTCACCAATCTGACCCAGGATCACCTGGATTATCACCCTGATTTCGAGGACTATTTCGCCTCCAAAATGCGCCTGTTCACCGCCCTGGCGCCGTCCGGGACGAGCGCGGTGGTGAACATGGATTCCGACTGGTCGGCGCGCGTGGAGCAGACCGCCAGGGCCGCCGGGCTGGAGGTGATCTCCATCGGCTGGCGCGGGCGGGATCTGGCCGTGCGCGAGATCACGCCGAAACCGGCCAGCCAGATCATCCGCTTCGCCTGGCGCGGCGCCGAACAGCTCATCGAGCTGCCTCTGATCGGCGAGTTCCAGACCGCCAATGCGCTGGGCGCGGCGGCCATGGCCATCGCGTCGGGGCTGGAGGCGCAAAGCGTGTTCGCCGCGCTGGAGCGCCTGACCGGCGTGGCCGGGCGGATGCAGCCGGCGGGCATGACGAAAGACGGCGCGCCGGTGCTGCTCGATTACGCCCATACGCCCGACGGTCTGGACAAGCTCCTGCGCGCAGCGCGGCCCCATACGCGCGGGCGCATCATCCTGGTGTTCGGCGCCGGGGGCGACCGCGATCCCACCAAGCGCCCGGCCATGGGCGCGGTGGCGGCGCGCCTGGCTGATGTGTGCATTGTCACCGACGATAATCCGCGCAGCGAGGACCCGGCCTCCATCCGCGCGGCGATCCTGGCCGCCTGTCCGGGCGCAACTGAAATCGGCGACCGCGAGAGCGCCATCCGGGCGGGCATTGAGATGCTGGCGCCCGGTGATGCGCTGCTGATCGCGGGCAAGGGCCATGAGACCGGCCAGATTGTCGGCGGCCGGGTGATCGCGTTTGACGAGCCGGCCATCGTCGCGCGCCTGCTCAAGGAAAGGGAGGGCCGGTCATGACCGCGCCGCTTTGGACCGCTGCTGACGCCGCCCTGGCCGCTGGCGGGCGCCTGACCGATGGCGGCTGGAGCGCTACAGGCGTCTCCATCGACACCCGCACGCTGCAGCCGGGCGATCTGTTCGTGGCGCTCAAAGACGCGCGCGACGGCCATGACTTCGCCCGCGCCGCGCTGGACAAGGGCGCCGCTGCGGTGCTGGTCTCTGATCCGGCCTGTTGCGAGGGCCCGCGCCTGGTGGTGGATGACACCCTCGACGCGCTGCGTGCTCTGGGTCAGGGCGCGCGCCTGCGCAGCCCGGCCATCCGCATCGGCGTCACCGGCTCGGTGGGCAAGACCAGCGTGAAGGAAGCCCTGGCGGCCATATTGCGCGCGAACGGTCCCGCTCACTGGAGCGTGGCCAGCTATAATAATCACTGGGGCGTGCCGCTGACCCTGGCGCGCATGCCGGCCGACACGCGCGGCGCGGTGTTCGAAATGGGCATGAACCATGCCGGCGAGATCGCTGCGCTGACCGCCCAGGTGCGCCCCCATGTGGCGCTGATCACCAGAATCGCCCCGGCCCATCTGGAAAATCTCGGCTCCATGGAGGCCATCGCAGAGGCCAAGGCGGAGATTTTCACCGGGCTGGAAGTGGACGGCGTGGCGGTGATCCCCGCCGATGATGACTACGCCCCGCGCCTGCGCGACGCCGCCATGCGCTCGCGGGCGGGCTTCCTGTTCGATTTCGGCTTTGCGCGCGCCGCCGCTGTGCGGGTGCTGCGCTACGCCCCCGATGGCGAGGGCGGGGCGGGCGAGATGGATGTGATGGGCCGGCTGCGCCACTTCCGCCTGGCCTTGCCCGGCGCCCATCAGGCGGTGAACGCGGCGGGCGCGGTGGCCGCCTCGCTGGCCGCCGGGGTGGATCCCGAGCTGGCGCTGGAGACCCTGGCGGGCCTGACGCCGGGGGCCGGGCGCGGGGCGCGCTTTGATGTCACGCTCAGCAGCGGGCGCGCCGTCACCCTCATTGATGACAGCTATAACGCCAACCCCGCCTCCATGCGCGCGGCCCTGTCCGCACTGGCCCAGCGCACCCCGGATGCGGGCGCGCGCCGGGTGGCGGTGCTGGGCGAGATGCTGGAGCTGGGACCGGACGCGCCGGCCCTGCACGCCGCACTGGCCGCGCCGCTGGCGGAAGCGGGCGTTGAGCTGGTGATCGGGGTGGGGGCGGGCATGAGCGCCCTGATCAAGGCCTTGCCCGCCGGAATGGAAGGCGTCAGCGCAAAGGACTGGAATTCCGGGCTCGAACAGTTCCAGGCTCTGGCGCGCCAGGGTGATATCGTGCTGATCAAGGGCTCCAACGCATCTGGCGTTCACAAGATCGCCGCCGCCGTGAAATCTGTCCGCGCCGCCGCGCCAAACGAGGCCTGAATCGCGCCATGCTGTATTTGCTCCTGACTCCTTTCGCTGATGATTTCGCCCTGTTCAACCTGTTGAACTATCTCACCTTCCGCACCGGCGCCGCGCTCATGACCGCGTTCGTGATCGCCCTGGTGGCGGGCATGCCCTTCATCGGATGGCTGCGCAAACAGGGCTCCCAGCCCATCCGCACCGACGGGCCGGAAAGCCATGTCATCTCCAAGGCCGGCACGCCGACCATGGGCGGGTTCATCATCCTGTTCGGCATTCTGGCGGGCACGCTGATCTGGGGCGATCTGTCCAATCCCTATCTGTGGGTGGTGATGTTCGTGACCGCTGCCTTTGGCGGCATCGGCTTCATCGATGACTGGCGCAAGGTCACCAAGCGCTCCCATCACGGCCTGTCGGGCAAGGCCAAGCTGGCCTTGCAGGGCGCGGTGGCGCTGGCGGCGGTGATCTGGATGGTGCAGCTGCTCGATGGCGCGCCCAACACGCCGGAGAATTTCGCCACCTCGGTGGCCGTGCCCTTTTTCAAGGACGTGCTGATCCCCTTGAGCTACGCCTTCTTCATCTTCGGGGTGCTGGTGATCGTGGGCGCGTCCAATGCGGTCAATCTGACCGACGGGCTGGACGGCCTGGCCATCGTGCCGGTGATGATCGCGGCGGGCGCCTTCGGGATCATCGCCTACATGGTCGGCTCGGCGGTCTATTCCAATTATCTGTTCCTGAACTTCACCCCCGGCACGGGCGAACTGGCCGTGATCTGCGGGGCGATGATCGGGGCCGGGCTGGGCTTTCTCTGGTACAACGCGCCGCCGGCCATGGTGTTCATGGGCGATACCGGCTCGCTGTCGCTGGGCGGCGCCATCGGCGCCATCGCCGTGGCGGTCAAGCACGAGATCGTGCTGATCATCATTGGCGGGCTGTTCGTGCTCGAGGCGGTCTCGGTGATGGTGCAGGTGGCCAGCTACAAGCTGACCGGCAAGCGCGTCTTCCTGATGGCGCCCATCCACCACCATTTCGAAAAGCTGGGCTGGTCGGAATCCACCATCGTGGTGCGCTTCTGGATCATCGCCTTCGTCCTGGCCCTGATCGGGCTGTCGACGCTGAAGCTGCGCTGATGGGTGAGGGCCCGTGATCTCCGTCCGCGCCAGCGCTGCAGGACGGGCCTGCATCCTGGGCCTGGGCGCGCGCGGACGCGCCATGGCCCGCGCGCTGGCCGCGGGTGGAACGCCGGTCACCGGTTGGGACGAGGATGAGGCCCGGCGCAAGAGAGCGGCGCGCGAAGGCGTGGTGATCGAACATCCCACCGCGCGCGACTGGGGCGATCTGGCGGTGCTGGCCATTGATGACGCCGCCCGGCTGGATGGGCCCGATGATAACGGCCTGCTGGCGCTGGCAAGCGCCGCCGCTGCGCCGGTGACCACCGAGCTGGCCCTGTTCGCACACGCCCTGGCCGCCCGGCCCGGCGCGCGCCTGGCGCTGGCCCCGGGCGGGCCGCAAGCCCATGGCGCGATGGCGCTGGCGGGCTGGATTATGCAATGCAGCGGGCTTGATGCGCGCCCCGGCGGCTGGGGCCGCGCCTTGTTTGACGCCCCGCCCTTGCGCGCGGGCAGCCTCTCCCTGATCACCGCCAGCGCCGCCGAGCGCGCCCGCGCGCCGGACCTGGCGCCGCATGCGTTGTGGCTGGGACCGGACGCAGATGTCAGCGCCGAGGAGCTCGCAAGCCTCGCCGCGCGCTGCAGCGGCCCGGCCCTGATCGACATGGATGCGCCCGGCGCCGGGGCGCGGCTGGCGGCGCTGCGCAAGGGCGGGATGGACCGCGAGCGCCTGATCGCCTGTTCCGGCCGCATGGCGCTGGGCGAGGGCGTCTATCTGATCGGCGGACGGCTGCATGACGCGCGCACTCATGGCGCGGGCCGCCACTGGCGCGTCAGCGGGGCGGGGCTTGAGGGGCTGGCGCCCGGACTGATCGCCGGCGCGGCGGCGCTGGCTCTGGCGCTGGGCGCGGACGCAGATGCGATGGAGGCGGCGCTCGCCAGCTTTCCCGGCGCTCAGGGTCTGCGCGCGCCGGTCTTCCAGCTGGGCGCGGTGGAGATCATCGATCACAGCGCCGCGCAAGACCCGCGCGAAACGCTTGACGCCATAACCCCGGACCTTCCGGTCTGGTGGATCGCCGATCCCGGCCTCGACGCGGCGGCGTTCGCCAGCCCCCTGCCGGATCATTTGCAGCGGCTGATCCTCACCGGCCCGGACCCGCGCCTGGTGCGCAAGCTGGGCAAGCGCCTGGCCTGCCGCACGGCGGCGGGGCTGGACGAGGCGCTGGCGCGTGCGCTGCACGGCGCCATGCTCAGCGGCGGGCGGGCGCAGCTTCTATACGCTCCGTCAACCCGGCGCGGTCCAGAGCAGGTCCATGAGGACAGCGCCGCCCTGGCCGCGGCGCTGGACCGGCTGACCGGCCGATTGAAACAGGGAGATGCGGCATGAGCCCCGCCCGGCGCTATTCGCGGGTCCTGCGCGAGCTGGACAAGCCCTTGCTGGGGATGATCATCTTCCTCCTGGGCATGGGCCTTGTGCTGTCGTTCGCCGCCAGCCCCGCCGTGTCCAGCGCCGCCGATCCCTTCTTCTATGTGCGCCGCCAGGCCATGTTCATGGCTGCGGGCCTGATCATCCT
Source organism: Alkalicaulis satelles (assembly GCF_008630495.1). Taxonomy (GTDB): domain Bacteria; phylum Pseudomonadota; class Alphaproteobacteria; order Caulobacterales; family Maricaulaceae; genus Oceanicaulis; species Oceanicaulis satelles. The sequence continues at coordinate 972,641 of NZ_VWOJ01000001.1, read as the reverse complement.
GATGATCAGCGCAAGCTTTTCGCTCACCGGCGTGCGGCGCATGTCCGGACTGATGCTGCTGGGATCGCTGGTGCTGATGGCGGCGGTTCTGGTCTTCGGCGCGAACGTCAACGGCTCCACGCGCTGGCTGCATCTGGGCGGTTTCTCCCTGCAGCCCAGCGAGTTCTTCAAGCCGGCCTTCATCATCATCACCGCCTGGCTGTTCACCGAGGAAGACCGCGGCGCGCCCGCGCCGGGCCGGCTGATGGCGCTGGTGATCTACGCGCTGGCCGTGCTCTTGCTGACGCGCCAGCCCGATCTGGGCCAGACCGCGCTGATCACCCTCATCTTCGCAGCCCTGCTATGGATCGCCGGCCTGTCCTGGCGCTGGACCGCCGGGCTGGGCGCCGCCATTGCGGCGGGCGGGGCCGCGGCGATGCATCTGGTGCCCTATATCCAGCGCCGGGTGCAGGACTTCCTCTCCGGCGGTTCGGGCGCGCGCAGCCAGACCGATATCGCACTGGAAGCCATCGGCCATGGCGGGCTGTGGGGCGCCGGGCCGGGCGAGGGGCGCATCAAGCACATCCTGCCCGAAGCCCATAACGACTATATCTTCGCGGTGGCGGGCGAGGAGTTCGGCGCGCTGGCCATGCTGATGATCATCGCGCTCTATGCGCTGCTGTTCGCGCGCGCCTGGATGCTGGCCCTGCGGCTCAATGATCCGTTCGCGCGGCTGGCCACGGCGGGCCTGGCCCTGCTGTTCGCGCTTCAGGCGCTGGTCAATATCGCGGTCAATCTCGATCTGGCCCCGTCCACCGGCATGACGCTGCCCTTCCTGTCCTATGGCGGGTCGTCCATGCTGGCGTTGGCGTTTTCGGCCGGGCTCCTGCTGGCGCTGACCCGGCACAGGCCGGGCGCCTATCAGCCGCGCCGCCTGCGCGCGGCGGGAGCCGGGGCGTGAGCGCGCGCAGGCTGATCATCGCCGCAGGCGGCACGGGCGGGCATATCTTTCCGGCGCGCGCGGCCGCCGAAACCCTGATCGCGCGCGGCTGGCAGGTGGCCCTGATCACCGATGCGCGCGGGGCGCGCCACACCGGCGATTTCCCCGGCGAGGGGGTGAGCGTCATCCGCGCCTCCAGCCCGTTCCAGTCCAATCCGCTGCGCCTGCCCGGCGCGCTGGCCGATCTGGCCTCCGGGATGATGGCGACGCGCAAGCTGCTCAAGGCCTTCGGTGCGGATGTGGCGGCGGGGTTTGGCGGCTATCCGGCCTTTCCGCTGCTGGCCGCGGCGCGCCTGTCGGGCCTGCCGTTTGTGATCCATGAGCAGAATGCGGTGCTGGGCCGGGTCAACCGCCTGTTCGCCGGGTCCGCCCACTCCGTCGCGTCGGGCTTTGACCGCCTCGACCGCCTGCCCGCCCGCGCCCGTCACGCCGTCACCGGCAATCCGGTGCGCGCCCACGTGCTCAGCGCACGTGCGGCCCCCTATGCCGCCCCGGCGCGTGATGGCGAGATCCGGCTTCTGGTGCTGGGCGGCAGTCTGGGCGCGCGCATATTGTCTGAAACCGTGCCCGAGGCGGTCGCGCTGCTGCCCGAAGCCTTGCGCCAGCGTCTCAGCGTCGTGCAGCAGACCCGCCAGGACAGCCTGGAGCGCGCCCGCGCCGTTTATGACGCGGCGGGCGTCAAGGCCGAGCTCTCGCCCTTCTTTGACGATATGGGCGCGCGCTACGGGCAGGCCCATCTGGTGATCTCGCGCGCGGGGGCCTCGTCAGTGTCGGAGCTGGCGGCCATCGGGCGCCCGGCCATCCTTGTGCCGCTGGCCATCGCCATGGACGATCACCAGAGCGCCAATGCCCAAGGCCTCGCCCATGCGGGCGGGGCGGAGGTGATGGCCGAGCGCGATGTCACCGCACAAAGCCTGTCACAGCGCCTTGAAACGCTGCTGGCGGACGGCGAAGCTCTCGCCGCGCGCGCGGCGGCGGCCCGCGCCGCCGGCCGCCCCGATGCGCATGAGGCGCTGGCTGATCTGATCGAACGCGCCGCGGAGTAGCCTTCATGCCGCCCAGAGACCTCGCCGCCGCCGCTTCGCCTGTGCATTTCGTCGGGATTGGCGGGATCGGCATGAGCGGCATCGCCGAGGTGATGCTCAATCTGGGCTATCAGGTCACCGGCTCGGACATCAAGGACAGCCCCAATGTCCAGCGCCTGCGCGACAAGGGCGCGGTGGTCCATATCGGCCATGCGGCGGACAATATCGACGGGGCCGGCGCGCTGGTGGTGTCCAGCGCCGTGCGCCGCGACAATCCCGAGCTTGCAGCGGCGCGCACCCGGCGCATCCCGGTGGTGCGCCGCGCCGAAATGCTGGCCGAGCTGATGCGCCTGAAGCATTCGGTCGCGGTGGCCGGCACCCATGGCAAGACCACCACCACCTCGCTGGTGGCCGCCCTGATGGATGCCGCCGGGTTTGATCCCACCGTGATCAATGGCGGCATCATTTCGGCCTATGGCTCCAACGCCAAGATGGGCGAGGGCGGCTGGATGGTGGTGGAGGCCGACGAGAGCGACGGCTCCTTCCTGAAACTGCGCGGCACGGTGGGGATCATCACCAATATCGATCCCGAACACATGGAGCATTACGGCGATTTCGACGCGCTGCGCGAAGCCTTCCGGCAATTCGTCGAGAACCTGCCCTTCTACGGCTTCGCCGTGCTGTGCGTGGATCACCCCGAGGTGCAGGCGCTGGCCGCGCGCATCGAGGACCGCCGGGTGATCACCTATGGCTTCTCGCCCCAGGCCGATGTGCGCATCGTCAATCATGACGGCGACACCACGGGCGCGCGCTTTGACCTGCGCTTCCAGGCGCGCGGCGCCGAACCGGCCACCTGGGCGGGCCTCGCCCTGCCCATGACCGGCGAGCACAACGTGCTCAACGCCGCCGCGGCGCTGGCGGTGGTGCAGGCGCTGGGCGGGCAGGAGGCCGAGGCGCGAAAAGGCCTGGCCGGGTTCAAGGGCGTCAAGCGCCGCTTCACCCTGGTGGGCGAGGCGGGCGGCGTCGCCGTCATTGATGATTACGGCCATCACCCGGTGGAGATCGCCGCGGTGCTCAAAGCCGCGCGCCAGCGCGCCGGCGAGGGCCGGGTGGTCGCCGTGGTCCAGCCCCACCGCTACACGCGCCTGCATGACCTGTTTGAAGAGTTCTGCACCTGCTTCAATGACGCCGACAGCGTGCTGGTGGCGCCGGTCTATTCAGCCGGCGAAACGCCCATCGAGGGCGCTGATCAGGACGGGCTGGTGGCCGGCCTGCAACGCCACTCCCACCGCGACGCGTCGGCCACCACGCGCGAGACGCTGGCCGCCGATCTCAAATCCCGCATCGCGTCTGGCGATCTGGTGGTCTGCCTGGGCGCCGGCGACATCACCGCCTGGGCGGCGGAACTGCCGGAGCGGCTGGAGGCGGCGGGGTGAGCGCGCTCCTCACCCGCCTCCCGCCCGTGCGCGGCAAGCTGATTGAAGGCGCGCCGCTCTCCGGCATCACCTGGCTGCGCGTGGGCGGACCGGCGCAAGTGCTGTTCCTGCCCGCCGACGAGGCCGATCTGGCGCGCTTCCTGGCCGAGACGCCGCGCGATATTCCCGTCCATGTGCTCGGCGCGGGGTCCAATACGCTGGTGCGTGATGGCGGGCTGAAGGGGGTGACGGTGAAGCTCACCCCGGCCTTCGGACGCATTCAGGCCGAGGGCTTGCGCCTGCGCGCCGGGACGGCGGCGCTGGACAAGACGGTCGCCAAAGCCGCGGCGAAGGCGGGCATTGCGGGGCTTGAGTTTTTCGTCGGCGTGCCCGGCACGATCGGCGGGGCGCTGCGCATGAATGCGGGCTGCTATAACGCCGAGACGCGCGATGTGCTGGTGGAGGCCGTGGCGCTGGACCGGCGCGGGCGCCGGCTGATCGTGCCGCTCGACGAGATGGGCTACGCCTATCGCCACAGCGACGCGCCAGCCGACTGGATTTTCGTCGAGGCGGTGTTTGAAGGCCGCGCCGATGATCCGGCCGCCATCACGCAGCGCATGGACGCGATCACGGCGCGGCGCGAAAGCACCCAGCCGATCCGGGAGAAAACCTCCGGCTCCACCTTCAAGAACCCCGATCCGGCGCTGTCGGGCGGGCGCTCGGCCTGGCAGCTGATCGATGCGGCGGGCTGGCGCGGCAAGCCGGTGGGCGGGGCGCGCTTTTCCGAGCAGCACTGCAATTTCCTGATCAATGACGGCACGGCGAGCGCCAGCGATCTCGAAACCCTGGGCGAGACCGTGCGCGCGCAGGTGAAGGCGCAGTTCGGCGTCGATCTGGACTGGGAAGTCCGCCGCGTGGGAGAGCCCGCATGACCAAGCGCATCGCCGTCCTCCTCGGCGGGCTGAGCCCGGAGCGCGAGGTGTCGAAAGTCTCCGGCGCGCAAATCGCCAAAGCCTTGCGCGGGCGCGGCCATGAGGTGATCGAGATCGATCCGGCCGAGCCCTTCTGGCCCGAAGCGCTCAAAGAGGCCGCGCCGGATCTGGTGTTCAACGCCCTGCATGGCGAGTGGGGCGAGGACGGGCGCATTCAGGGCGTGCTGGAATATATGCGCCTGCCCTACACCCATTCGGGCGTGCTGGCTTCGGCGCTGGCCATGGACAAGCAACGCGCCAAGGCGGTGCTGCGCGCCGCCGGGCTCAAATGCCCTGAAGGGCTGATCGCCAACCGGTATGAGGCCGCGCGCGATCATCTGATGAAACCGCCCTATGTGGCAAAGCCCAATGCGCAAGGCTCCTCTGTGGGGGTGGTGATCGTGCCAGACGGCGCCAATCGCCCGCCCGCGGTGCTGGCCAGCGGCGAATGGCCCTATGGCGATGAAGTGCTGATCGAGCGCTTCATCCCGGGGCGCGAGCTGACCGTGGCGGTGATGGGCGACCGGGCGCTGACCGTCACCGAGATCGTGCCGAAGACCGCCTTTTATGATTACGAGGCCAAATACGCCGATGGCGGCTCGGTCCACCAGCTGCCCGCCGATATTCCGCAAGCGGTGGCCGATGAGGCCATGGCCGCGGCGGTGACCGCGCACCAGACGCTGGGCTGCCGGGGTCTGACGCGCTCCGATTTCCGCTATGACCCGGCCTCGGGCGGTTTGTGGTTACTCGAAATTAATACCCAGCCGGGCATGACTCCGACATCACTCGCGCCCGAACAGGCGGCGCATTGCGGGATCGGTTTTGACGATCTCGTGGAGTGGATGGCGGAGGATGCGTCTTGCCCAAGGTAGAGCGCGCCAAGGCCAGCGGCGCAGGCAGGAAACGGCGCGCCAGCCCCCGGCGCACGCCGGTCCGCACGCCGCCGGCCGGGCGCATGAAGCTGTCACACTGGCTTTCGGCCCGCCTGCGCGCCGCGCGGCGCCGGGCGAGCTATGCGCTGCGCCTGGCCGCCATGACCGGCGCGGTGATCGCGGTGGGCGCGCTGGCCGTGATGGCCGCTCTGGGCCGGCTGGGCGATGTGGGGGCGGGCCTGCAGGACTGGTATGAGGCGCGTCTGGGCGATGCGGGCTATCAGGCCGGCTGGGTGGATGTATCCGGCGCCAGCCGGGTCGAGGCCGCTGACATCGCCGCCCTGATCGGGGCGCAGCCGGGAACCGGGATGATCGGCATCGACCCCCATGCTGCGCGCGCCGCGCTGGAAGAGCTCAGCTGGGTGGACTCGGCCAGCGTGCTGCGCCTGTGGCCGGACCGCATCGGCGTCATCATCACCGAGCGCGAACCCTTCGCCCTGTGGCAGCACAATCAGCGCCACCATGTCATCGACCGCTCCGGCGTGGTCATCGAGGCCGCCGATCCGGCCGATTTTGCAGACCTGCCCATCGTCATCGGCGACGGCGCGCCGGGCGAGGCGGCCCGTCTGATGGCGCTGATGGCGCTGCATCCCGAAATCGAGGCGCGCACCACCCATCGTGTGCGCGTCGGCGCGCGGCGCTGGTCGCTGCGGCTGGAGAGCGGCGGCGAGGTGCTGCTGCCCGAGGCCGATCCGGCGGGCGCGCTGGCGCATCTGTCGATGATGCACGCCGAGCGCGGCGTGCTCGATTACGACGCCCAGATCATTGATCTCAGGGTCGAGGGCGAGATGGTGCTGCGGCCCTGGCCCGAACGCACCGCCTCGGGCGGCCGGGGGGCGTGATGGGGGTGATGGGGATGTTCGGCGCTGCAGGCGGGGAGAGCGCAGGCGCGCGCAAGCCCGCCCTCTATGCCGCGCTGGATCTGGGCGCGTCCAAGACCGTGTGCTTCATCGCGCGCACCGAACCGACCCTGGCGGGCCTGCGTCCGCGGGTGATCGGCGTCGGCCATGTGCCCACGCGCGGCGTGCGCGCCGGCGCGGTGGTGGACATGGAGGCCGCCGCCAGCGCCATCCGCGCTGCGGTGGACAATGCCGAGCGCATGGCCGGCCAGACGGTGAGCGCCCTGCATGTCGCCGCCGCCTGCGGCGCGCCGTCCTCCACGCGCATCGCCGTGGACATGGAGCTGGACCAGCGCGAGGTGCGCGAGCGCGATCTGCGCCGCATCATCCATGAAGCCGCCAGCGCGTTTGACGAGCCGGGCCGGGCCATCGTGCATGCGCTGGCCCTGTCCTGGCGGGTGGACGGCCATCGCGGGGTCAAGGACCCGCGCGCCATGGTGGGCGAGGTGCTGGGCGTGGACCTGCATCTGGTCAGCTGCGCGGCCGACCCCTTGCATAATCTCGCCGCCTGCGTGGAGCGGGCGGGCTATTCGGTGGCCGGCGTGACCGCCACGCCCTACGCCTCGGGCCTGGCGGCCCTGACCGCCGACGAGCTGGAGCTCGGCGTGATGGTGATCGATATGGGCGCCCAGCTGACCACCCTGTCCATCTTCGCCGAAGGCGTGTTGCAGCATGTGGACGCCCTGCCCGTGGGCGGCGCCCATGTGACCAGCGATATCGCGCGCGGCCTGTCCACGCCGCTGGCCGCCGCCGAACGCATCAAGGCGCTCAGCGGCAGCGCGCTGGACAGCCCCGAGGACGATCAGGTGATGATCGAGGCGCCGCCGCTGGCGGGGGGCGCGTCCCACACCATGACCCAGCATCCGCGCGCCATGCTCAACGCCATCATCCGCCCGCGCCTGGAAGAGATATTCGAGCTGGCCCGCGACCGGGTGAAAACCGCCGGGGCGGCAGGCGCAGCCGGGCGCGGCCTGGTGCTGACGGGCGGCGCGTCCCAGACGCCGGGCATCACCCAGCTGGCCGGACGGGTGATGAGCAAGCAGGTGCGCATCGGCCGGCCCGAAACCCTCAACGGCCTGGGCGACGCGGTCAGCGGCCCGGCCTTCAGCGCGGGCGCCGGCCTGATCCTGCGCGCCGTCAACGGCCCGCCCGAAGCGCTGGCCGGACTGCCCCGCGCCCTCACCCCCGCCCCGCGCGGCCGCAAGGCCGCCGCCCCCGCCGAACGCGGTCCGGCGGCCGTCTGGCGCTGGTTCGCGGAGAGTTTTTGAAGGGGGCGTAACGCGTTCACCGGGCTTATGACTGGCCCTGCCTGCCTTGGAATGCCACTGTGATCCGGGCCGCTGGCCAGGGCATGGAGCAAAGACGATGGCTGACATGTTGACGCCCTATGATCCGGCAGAGGACCTCAGTGAGGGCGAGGCCGTGGCGGTGTTCATGGCCGAAGCCTTCCAGACCCAGGACCCGGCCTATATCGCCCATGCCCTTGGTGTGGCGGCGCGCGCCAAGGGGATGACGCAGATCGCACAAGCGACCGGACTGTCGCGCGAGCATCTCTACCGGTCCCTGAGCGAGGCGGGCAATCCCACGCTGAAGACCACGCTGGCGGTGATGAAGGCGCTGGGCCTGGAACTGGACGCCCATCCGCACAAACCGGCCTGAGGCCTTGCGCCCAGCCCTCGTCAGAACTCCGCTTCTTCCCAGTCGGGGAAGTCGGCTTCGTCGGCGCCGATAAATCGCAGATAGGCCGTCACCAGCGAGGAATAGGGCGGCACCGGCACCGCGCTGGCGGTGAAGCTGCCGTCGGGATCGATGGTGTCGCGGATCTCGAAATGCAGATGGTCGGTGGTCAGGGACCGCCGGCAGGCGCCATTGCTCCAGCCAATGCCGAACCAGTTGGATACCCGCCCGATGGGATCGCCTGCGCGCACGTCCTGTCCGGCCTCCACTTCCAGCGCGGAGCGTTCGCACACGCTGGGCAGGTTGGCGGCGCTGCACTGGGCCGGGGTGGTCAGCTGCGACAGGTCGCAATTATCCCAGTGCTCCAGATGCATATACCAGTAGGTCCGCCCGTCATCGCCGCGCAGGCGCACGGTCATGGAGGCGACCGAAGAGATATAGCCGTCGGTCACCGCCACCGCCATCTGGCGCTCTTCCAGCGGGAAGTTGCGGGTGCATTGCTGCGGCCTGATATCCTGGCCCACATGGTGGCCGTGGGCGTTATTGGGGCAGAAGGGATTGCGGGTGGACGTGCCGCGCCGTTCGCAGAAATTGTCTTCCCACGGGTAATCGAAATTGCGCGCGTCGCATTCGCCCGATCCGCCCGGACCGCCCACGCCGGAAAATTGCCCGCCGGGGCGGTAGACCTGGGTGTTGGCGTAGCCCGGCCCGTCCAGCGGCCAGGTCAGGTCCGGGGCGAACACATAATTGCGCGACAGCTCATCCGAACCGTCCCAGCCAAAGCCGGAGCGGTTGGCCACGTCCACATTATTGCGGTAGTCGAAGGTGGGCAGCTCGCCGGGCGGCGCCCAGGCGAACACCGCGCCGTCCGGGTCCAGCGGACCGGGCGAGGGATCGGGATCCGGCTCCGGATCAGGATCCGGCTCTGGCTCCGTCTCTGGCTCTGGCTCCGGATCAGGGCCGGGATCAGGCTCCGGCCCCGGATCGGGATCAGGCTCCCCAGGCCCGGGCTCGACCGGCCCGGGGGGCGCCGGAACATCGTCCAGCGGAAAGTAATAGAGCGCCGCGCCGCCCGCGACAGCGACCACTGCGGCCAGCAGGATGTCGCGAGCGGCGGACATGGCCCTTACTCCTCGGCCGGGCCGTCGCCGTCATCCCCGTTGGGATCGGGCTCGGGCTCGGGCTCAGGTTCCGGCTCGGGGTCCGGTTCCGGTTCAGGTTCAGGCTCGGGCTCGGGCTCCGGTTCGGGGTCGCCGGGCGGGACCGGCTCATCACCCTCAACCAGGTCCTCGATCATGGCGCCCAGCTCGTCAGCGGCCTCGCCGGCCGCGTCCAGCGCCTCTTCCACCGCATTGTCTGCAGCCTCGTCAGCGGGCGGTTCGGCGCCATTGCCATTGACCGGCATGAAATACAGCGCCGCGCCGCCAGCGGCCGCCACAACTACGGCAAGCAATTGATCACGCATCGTCTCACAACCCCCTCAGGTCTGGTCCGGAAGCTCACTCCTCCGGATTTCCGCCGGCGACGACAAGCCGTCCGACGAGTTCTCTGATAGCCGTTTCATCCTCACAGCGCGGGTCAGCATAGGTCCCGCACTCCACGGTGACTGTATAAGCCGCGCCATAGCGCGTGAAGCTGGCGGTCAGCCCGCCGCTTTCGTCGCGCTCCACCATGACGCCGTCGGCGCCGCGGCCGCGATCCATGCGCTCGCGCATTTGCGGGCTGTTCATGCGGTGGCGGATGAGGCGCGTGCCCGAAATGGTCACGCTCATGCCGTCATGATCGTAGGAGGCGTCGTAGAAATTGGCCCGGGTGCGCAGCATCAGGCCGGGCTGGCCGCCCGAGCGGGTCTGGATCACCCCATTGATCTGGGGCAGCAGCACCGGCAGGTGCACCGGCTCCAGCCGATCGGCCAGATCCCGGGCCACGAAGGGGGTATAGCTCTCGGTGGTGACCACACGCGTGGCGGTGGCGGCGGTGCGTTCGCGGAACGCGGCCAGCTGCGCCTGGTGATCGGCGCGCGCCGCCGTCCAGTCGATATCGGCAATGCGAGGATCGCGCGCGCGCTCCGGGGCAGGCTGTTCAGCCTGTTCGGCCTGCTCCTCGCCGCGGCGGATCACCTCCATCTGGCGGAAACGCTCGATATCGAAACGCTCGTGCAGCTGGCCGGGCAGATCGCGCAGGGGCGGGCGGGGGTCTTCCTGGCGCTGCTGGGCGAAGGCGGGGGCGGCCAGGGCGCACGCCATGGCGCCTGCGCTGAATGCGCGGAAGACCTGCCGTATCTGCCGGGCGCAGAGCCGAGCCATGCTTCGTCCCCTCAGTGATGAACAAGAGATTAACACAAGACGCCCCCGTCAGCCTAGCTCCAAACTTGAACGCGGCCAGTGTTTCGCGCTCCGGCGCCGGTTTCAGGGCGAAGGCGTGGCGGACATGGGTAAAAACCCCGGCGCGATGGCGCGCCGGGGCTGTGTGAACGGTGAAGCCAGGAAAGTCCTAGTGCGCGCTGCGCAGGCGCTGGCCGGCGATCTCGTCCATCTCGGCCTGTTCGGCCATGCGCGCAGCGTCCTGCAGGCGCATCAGCCGGCGCTCCTCGAGCAGTTCGTACTTTTTCAGCTCGGCGAAGGCCTGTTCCATGCGCGCGCGGATGTCATCGGCCTGGGCGTCGACTTCCTCCATCGAGGCGCGCAGCTTGTCCTTGCGCTGGATCACCGAGCGGGCATAGCTGCCATAGGCCAGATAGCCCTCGCGGGACTCGCTGGCCACGGACTGTTCCTCGGGCACGCTTTCTTCCAGCCGGGTGATCTGTTCGCGGATCGAGGCGCGGATGCGCTCGATCTCCGCCATCTGTTTTTGCAATTCCTCGACCTTGAACCGCGCCAGCCGGATCAAGGGCGCGTGTGATCTCGCCGCCATCGTCTACCCTTCCTGTTCCACCAATACGCCCGCCAGCAACGCAAAGCTCTCCTCAATCGAGGAGGCCTCGTCTCTTGTTTGCGCCAGCAAGGCTTCGAGCGGTGCGTTGACCGCAATGGCCCGGTCCACCTCCGGGTTGGTTCCGTGGGCATAGGCGCCCAGACGGATCAGTTCCTCCATGTCGGCATAGGCCGCCAGGAGCTTGCGCGCCTCGATCGCCAGGGGCGCCTCTTCGGGCGCGTAAACCTCCGGCGCAGTGCGCGAAATCGATTTGAGCACGTCAATGGCCGGGAAGCGGCCGCGCTCGGCGATGGCCCGGCTCATGACGATATGGCCGTCCAGAATGCCGCGCACCGCATCGGCGATGGGCTCGTTGTGATCATCGCCGTCCACCAGCACGGTGAACAGGCCGGTGATGGAGCCCGAGCCTTCCGGCCCCGGCCCGGCCCGCTCCAGCAGGGCGGGCAGTTCGGCGAACACTGACGGGGTGTAGCCGCGCGTGGTGGGCGGTTCGCCCGCCGCCAGCCCGATCTCGCGCTGGGCCAGCGCAAAGCGCGTCACCGAATCCATCAGGCACAACACGTTCAGGCCCTGATCGCGGAAATACTCGGCCGTGGCCATAGTCACATAGGCCGCGCGCCGCCGCGCCAGGGCGGGGGCGTCGGAGGTCTCGGTGATCACCACCGAGCGCGCGCGCCCGTCCGCGCCCAGCACGTCCTCGACAAACTCGCGCGCCTCGCGCCCGCGCTCGCCGATCAGGCCGATGACGATCACATCGGCGCCCGATCCGCGCGCCAGCATGCCCATGAGCACCGATTTGCCCACGCCCGACCCGGCGAACACGCCCAGGCGCTGGCCCTTGCGCATGGGGGCGAACAGATTGAGCGCGCGCACGCCCAGATCCAGGCGTTCGCCCAGCCTCTGGCGCGCATGGGCGCAGGGCGGGCGGCCTTTCAGCGGATAGTCCGCCGGACCGTCGGGCAGGGCGCCCAGCCCGTCGCGCGGGCGGGCGAAGCTGTCAATCACCCGGCCGAGCCAGGCCCGGCTGGGGCGAATCGCCACCCCTTCCGGAACGATTCGCGCGCCTGCGCCGGGCCGCACGCCCGCCAGGTCGCCATAAGCCATCATCAGGGCGGTCTCGCCGCGAAAGCCCACCACCTCGCAGGCGGCCGGTTCGGTTCCGGGCGCTGCATCCAGCACCGCATGAGCGCCCAGGCGCAGCGCCTGGGGCGGCCCCGAGGCCTCGATCAGCAGGCCATTCACAGCGCTCACGCGGCCCCTGAAGCGGCGCGTCTCAACGCTGGAGAGTCTCTCGATCAGGCTTTGCACGGGGGCGGTTCCGCCTTGTTGCCAGCGCGTTTTGCGCCATCGGACTTCCGTTTTAACCTCATTGCGGTTTCAACGGCGTAAACGCAGCGGCCCGCCAGGATTAATTATCATCAGGCGCAAAAATACCGTCAGCCTGTTCCATTCGCTCCAGAAATCACTATTTTCCCCCTCGCGCTGGCGGCTTGCGCCCTGATCGAAGGGCCAGCCGGGCGCGCGGCCCGTACCGGGTTGAAAAGCGCCCCCATGCGGCGCGTCCGCAGAAGAACTCACATCGCTGGCGCTGTCGCCGCCGCCGAGCCATCGACGACGAGGAGGAGCCATGCCGTTTGACCACAAGCCTGAGCGCATCGCCGGGTCGCGCCCGAAACTCAAGGCGGTCTCGCGCCGCCACAAGGACAATGTCTACGCGCAGATCGATGAGACGCGCTTCAACCGCTATGTGGTGCATGATATCGCGCGCTATCGCGACTATGTCGCGCGCGGCGGCGCAGCGGTATATTCTGAAAGCGAGCTCGATGCGCTGGAAGCCTCTGGCGTGTCGGACCGGCTGCCGCCGCGGGCCACGGACTATTATCTCGATCTGGCCGTGCGTTCGCGCGCGGTGCGCAATCTGATCAAGGCGCGCCCCGAAGAGATGGACGATCTGTCCGGCGAGGCCGATCCGTCCAACCAGCTCAAATACAGCCCCGTGCCGGGCCTTTTGCACAAATACGAGCTGGTGCTGCTTTATGTGGTGCGCGCGTGTTCGAGCTGGTGCCGCTATTGCTACCGCTCGGATTTCCTCACCGGCAAGACCTCCAAGGACACCGCCTCCATCCACGAGATCCGCCAGTATATCGAGGGCCATAACGAGGCTGTGGAACGCGGCGAGATCACCGGTAAGCCGAAAATCCGCGAGGCGCTGCTGTCGGGCGGCGATCCGATGGTGCTCTCCAACCGCAATCTGTTCGACTATCTCAACGGGCTGGCCGAAGCCGGCCTTGAGGTGATCCGGATCGGCACCAAGGAGATGGCCTTCTTCCCCGAGCGCTTCGACGATAATTTCCTGGAGATGCTCGACCTGTTCCACGAGCTGCACCCGCAAGTGCTGCTCGCCTTCATGGTCCACTTCACCCACCCCGACGAGTTCCTGATGCTGGGCGAGGAGGGCGAGTATGTGCGCGACGAGGCCGGACGGCTCTTGCGCAATCCGCTGGTGGAGCGGGCCGCCCACGGCCTGGGCGCGCGGCCCTGGATCACCATGGAGAACCAGACCCCGATCATCGACGACGTGAATGACGACGCCGATACGCTGCGCCTGCTCCAGCAGGAGCTCAAGCGCATGGGGATCAATAATCACTATTTCTTCCAATGCCGCGAGATCGAGGGCCATCGCGCCTTCGCCGTGCCGGTGGAAAAGGCCTGGAAGCTGCACGCAGACAGCCAGGCCAATCTGTCCGGGATTGAGCGCTCGCGCTTCGCCCTGTCCACCGAGGCCGGCAAGATGGAGATGGTGGCCGTGATCGACGGCGATGAGCGTCTGGCCGCGCTGGGCGGCGAGATGGGCGAGGCGCTGGCTGACGGCCTGGTCATTTTCCGCCTGCACCGCACGCCCCATAACGACGCCCAGGGCGATCTGGTGATCGCGCGGCGCAATCCGGACGCCTTGTGGATCACCGGCTATGAGGACCGCATCCTCTATGACGGCCGGGTGCGTTCAGATGGGGATAAATGGGGCGCCCTGCTGGGCGCGCTGGCCCCGATGCTGCTGAACGCTGCGGAATAACGCACCTGTTAACCCTTTGAGACTCCGGGGGCGGCTGTGATAGAGCCGCCCCCGGACTCGATTCGGCCACAGGAGTCAAACCGCTGTTAACTTCCTTTAAGGACTTCTCGCCTCACAGTGCGAACAAGGTTAACGCTTTGAGTGTCCGGCGAGGTGGATGATTCGCCGCGGATGCCTTGGGAGGGGGAACCGATGCGGGTTCTGCTGATTGAAGACGATCGCGCCACGGCGCAGGGGATCGAGCTGATGCTGAAGTCGGAAGGCTTCAACATCTATGTCACCGACCTCGGCGAGGAGGGCGTCGATCTCGGCAAGCTGTACGATTACGACATCATTCTTCTGGATCTCAATCTGCCGGACATGCCGGGGTTTGACGTGCTCAAGACCCTGCGCGTGGCCAAGGTGGACACGCCCATCCTGATCCTGTCGGGCAATGCCGATATCGATAACAAGGTGCGCGGCCTGGGCTCGGGCGCCGACGACTACATGACCAAGCCCTTCCACAAGGAAGAGCTGATCGCGCGCATCCACGCCGTGGTGCGCCGCTCCAAGGGCCATTCCCAGTCGATCATCCGCACCGGCGAGATCGCGGTCAATCTCGACGCCAAGACCGTCGAGGTGGCCGGCCAGCGCGTGCATCTGACCGGCAAGGAATACCAGATGCTCGAGCTGCTCTCCCTGCGCAAGGGCACCACGCTGACCAAGGAGATGTTCCTCAACCATCTCTATGGCGGCATGGACGAGCCGGAGCTGAAGATCATCGACGTGTTCATCTGCAAGCTGCGCAAGAAGCTGTCGGCGGCCAATAGCGGCGACAATCATATCGAGACCGTGTGGGGCCGCGGCTATGTGCTGCGCGATCCGGTCGAAGAGGCCAAATCGGCCTGATCCCCAGGATCCAGCCCAATGATCACAGCCCCGGAGCCCGTCTCCGGGGCTGTTTCACATCGGCTCGCCGCGCCTGCGGGGTCGTGCTATATTCAGGGTCATGAAACACGCGGCGATTCCACTGGCGCTGATGGCTGCGGCCCTCGCCGCACCGGGCGCGCAGGCCCAGGTGATCATGGGCTCCAGCCAGGCCGAGGCCTGTTATCACGCGGTTGAAGCAGGCGACCGGGGCCGCGCGGCCACGCTGCGCCGCTGCGAGGCGGGGCTGGAGGATATGCGCCTGACCCCGCGCGACCGGGCCGCCACCCACAATAATCTGGGCATTCTGCTGCACCGCGCCGGACGCTCGGACGAGGCGCTGGTCCAGTTCGACCGGGCGCTGCGCCTGGATGCGGACAAGCCCGCCTTCTGGCATAATCGCGGCGTGGCGATGATGGGGTTGGAGGATTTCACCGGCGCGGCGGAGCACTTCACCCGCGCGCTGGATCTGGGCTTTGACCGGCCCTCCCACGCCTATTTCAACCGCGCCCTGTCGCGCGAACAGGCCGGCGATCTGGCCGGCGCCTATGACGATCTCCAGGCCGCCCTGGACGCCAATCCCGGCTTCGCCCTCGCCCGCCAGGAACTCACCCGCTTCGTGGTCGAGCCCTCGGGGTAGTGGGCGGCGTTCGATCCATCTTTCCGCGGCTGAAGTCTTGCCCCCAAAGCCCCCCTCTTGCGTTTCCCCGGCGCAAGCCGGGGTCCAGTGCGGCGGTGTTTCTGGATCCCGGCTTTCGCCGGGAAAACGCAGGGGGCGGATCAGAACCAGTCTTCGTAGAGATCGCGCCAGTCCGGATTGGCGGTTTCGATGAGCTCC
The DNA here is from genome assembly GCF_008630495.1 of Alkalicaulis satelles. Lineage (GTDB taxonomy): Bacteria > Pseudomonadota > Alphaproteobacteria > Caulobacterales > Maricaulaceae > Oceanicaulis > Oceanicaulis satelles. Next base: position 956,992 of record NZ_VWOJ01000001.1, on the reverse strand, counting down.
AGCTTCCAGCGCCGGCGCCACTCCTTGATCTGAAGCTCACGTTTGAGCGCGGCGCTCATCTGGCCGTGAAATTCATACCAGACCAGCCGGTTGACCCGGTATTTCCGGGTGAATACCGAGCCCATCCCCTCGCGATGCTGCCAGATGCGCCTGACGGGCGAAGAGGTGGAGCCGCAATAAAGCGTGCCATTGCGCCGGCTGGCCATCAGATACACGCAAGGCTGAAAGGGCTCTTCGCGCATGAGGGGAATGTAACAGGGCTGCGCGCGTTTGCGAGCTAAAAGTTCTTTGTCTTTCCCAACCTGCGTTTCCCCGGCGCAAGCCGGGGCCCAGTGCGGCGGTGTTTCTGGATCCCGGCTTTCGCCGGGAAAACGCAAGGGGAGAGGGCGGCGTTCGATCCATCTTTCCGCGGTTGAAGTCGTGCTCCCAAAGCCCCCCTCATGCGTTTCCCCGGCGCACGCCGGGGCCCAGCAGCGCTGGTGTTTCTGGATCCCGGCTTTCGCCGGGAAAACGCGGGGGGAGAGGTAAGGTGAGGGGTGCGGCGCCATGCCCCCCAAACCGCGCATAACCACCCCCGCTATCCCCGCCCTCACGCCAATACTTCCAGAGCCTTGACCGCGATCTCCCGCAAAAAATCCGGCCGGGGCGGGCGGGCGTTAGGGTTTGGGCAGGGTCGAGATGGAGGGCTGGGGCGATGGCCGCGGCGCCGGACTGGGAGGCGATTTACCGCGCCTGGCTCAGCGGCGAGGCGCCTGAAGCGCTGGCCCGGCGCCACGGCGTGAAACCGGCCACCATAAAGCAGCGCTGCGGGTGGTTGGACAAGGTGTTCCCCCCCAGCGAGTCCGGGCGGCTTATGGCCCGGGCCTTGCGCCTGATCGAGCAGGCGCTGGATGCAGCCGAAGCCGGCGACTGGAAGCGCGCGGGCCGCATCCTGGCCTTCGTCAACACGCTGACCGGGCGTCTCGCCCAGCTGGAGAAACAGACCATGACCAGGCACAGCCGCAAGGCGGCGGAGACAAGGACCGCATCGCGTGACGCACCCGAACACCATGCCCGGCCCGGAAGCGCAGAACACAAGCAGCTTGTGGCCGAATTCGAAGCTCGTCTTGATGCGCTGTCTCGATCCATCGGCATGGGACCCTATCGTGCAGGAGGTGAGGGCGGGGAAGAAACCGCCTGAGGAATGGCTCTATGACTGGCGCCAGTGGGCGCATGGTAAGCAGACGGCGCCGCCCGGCGACTGGCGCATCTGGATGTTTCTGGGCGGGCGCGGCGCGGGCAAGACGCGCGCGGGCGCCGAATGGGTGCGCGCCCAGGTCGCCGCCGGCGCCCGGCGCATCGCCCTGGTGGGCCCGGCCTTTCAGGATGTGCGCGAGGTGATGCTGGGCGGGCCGTCGGGCCTGATGAATCTGGGCTATCCCCATGAGCGCCCCGCCTATGAGGTCTCGCGCCGGCGGGTGGTCTGGCCGGGCGGCGCAGTGGGCTACGCCTTCAGCGCCGAGGACCCCGACGGGCTTCGCGGGCCGCAATTTGATGCGGCCTGGGCCGATGAATTCGCTGCCTGGACGCGCCCGCAGGAGACGCTGGACATGCTGCGCCTGGGCCTGCGGCTCGGCGCCGATCCGCGCCTGGTGATCACCACCACGCCGCGCGCCATACCGGCGGTGAAAAACCTGATCGGGGCGCCCGGCGTCGCCCTGACCCGCTACGCCACCGTGGAGAACCGGCACAATCTGGCGCCGGGCTTTATCGAGGCCATGGAGGCCCAATACGCCGGCTCTCACCTGTTCCGTCAGGAGCTGGAGGGCATGCTGGTCGATGATCCTGAAGGCGCGGTGTGGACCCGCGCCCTGATCGAACAGGCCCTGCGCCTGGAAGCGCCCGAGCCCGAGCGCATCGTGGTGGCGGTGGACCCGCCCGCCGGCGACGGATCGGGCGATGCCTGCGGGATCATCGTGGCGGGCGCGGCCGGAACCGGGCGCACCTCGCGCGCCGTGATCCTGGCCGACGCCTCCCTCCACGCCCGGCCCGAAGCCTGGGCGGCGCGGGTGGCTGAAACGTTCGAGGCCCATGACGCCGACAGTGTGGTGGCCGAGGCCAATCAGGGCGGCGACATGGTGCGCGCCGTGCTGCAGGCCGCCGCGCGCGACCTGCCGGTGCGCCTGGTGCGCGCCAGCCGCGGCAAGCGCGCCCGGGCCGAACCGGCCGCCGCGCTCTACGCGGCAGGCCGCGTCGCCCATGCCGGACGCTTCCCGGCGCTGGAGGACCAGATGTGCGCCTTCGGCGCGCCCGGTGAACACGCCAGCCCCGACCGCGCCGACGCCCTGGTCTGGGCGCTGGCCGCCCTGATGGACGCGGCGGGACCCAGAATGCGCGGGATGTGAGGGGTTTTGGGATAGCAAAGCGGGGCTGCCCTCTTTCCTCCCCCGCCTGCGGGGGAGGTGGATGACGCGGAGCGTCAGACGGAGGGGGGAAGCTGCGCTTCAAACCTTTGCGCCTGCCTGAACCGCCGCACCCCCCCTCCGTCAGCTGCGCTGACACCTCCCCCGTAAACGGGGGAGGAAAGGGGATGGCGCCCGCGTCTGAAGTTTTTCTCCGCATCCCCATCCCCCCATGCGTTTTCCCGGCGCAAGCCGGGATCCAGACCAACGGCTCTCCTGGGCCCCGGCTTGCGCCGGGGAAACGCAGGTTGAGGGCTCTGTGCAAACTCAACGCCCCCCAACACAAAAAGGACCCTCTCATGCTGAAGAAACTTCTGGGCCTGGACGCCAAGGCGGCCGGGGGGCGCTGGACGGTGTCGCTGGGGCCGTGCGCGGCCTGGAGCGCGCGCACCTATGGCGCGTTCGCGCGCGAGGGCTATGGGCGCAACGCCATCGCCCATCGCTGCGTGCGCCTGATCGCCGAGGCCGCGGCGGCCTGTCCCCTGCGGGTGGGCGGCGAGGGGCCGGGGGCGCAGGCCGTGCGCGCGCTGTTGGCGCGGCCCAATCCGGACCAGTGCCGGGCCGAACTGTTCGAAACGTTTCACGGCCATCTGCAAGTGGCCGGCGACGCCTATCTGGAGCTGGCGGGCGGGGCGGAGGGGCCGCATGCGCTCTACGCCCTGCGCCCGGACCGCATGCGCGTCCTCACCGGCCCCAAGGGCTGGGCGGACGGGTGGGAATACCGGCTGGGCGGTGAGGCGCGGGTGTTCGCCCGCGACCGGGCCAGCGGGCGCAGCGCGCTGCTTCACATGAAGCTCTTCAATCCGCTGGACGATCATTACGGCCAGTCGCCCATGGAGGCGGCGGCGCGCGCCGTGGACGTGCACAATGCCGGCGGGACATGGGCCAAGGCGCTCTTGGACAACGCCGCCCGGCCCTCGGGCGCGCTGGTGGTGACGGGGCGCGAGGGCGGGGATGGCCGCCTGAGCGAGGCGCAATACGCCCGCCTGAAGGACGAGCTGGAAGGGCTGTATTCCGGACCGGCCAATGCCGGGCGGCCTCTGCTGCTGGAGGGCGGGCTGGACTGGAAGCCCATGGGACATTCGCCCGCCGAGATGGACTTCATCGAGGCCAGGCGCGAGGCCGCGCGCGAGATCGCGCTGGCGTTTGGCGCCCCGCCCATGATCCTCGGCCTGCCCGGCGATAATACATATGCGAACTATCGTGAGGCGAACCTGGCCTTCTACCGCCAGACCGTGCTGCCGCTGGCGCGCAAGACCGCCAGCGCGCTCACCGCCTGGCTGGCGCCCTGGCTGGGCGAGGGGTTCGTGATCGAGCCTGACGAGGACGCCCTGCCGGCCCTGTCCGAGGAGCGCAGCGCGCGCTGGGCGCGGGTGAACGCGGCGGGTTTCCTGTCCGATGACGAGAAACGCGCCCTGCTGGGCCTGGATGAGGAGCGCCGCCCATGAAAGCGCCTGCTTTTGCGCGCGAGCCCTGGCGCGTGGACCGCACCCTGACGCTGGGCGTCGCCGTGGCGCTCGCCCTGCAGACCGCCAGCGCGCTGATGTGGGCGGGCGGCGTGCGCGAACGCCTCGCCCAGCTGGAAACCCGCGCCGCCGCCGCCGACAGCGTCAATGAACGCCTCGCCCGCCTGGAAGAACACAGCGCCTACACCCGCGCGGCGATCACCCGCATTGAACGCAAGCTCGATGAGGGCGGCTAGGGGGCAGCCCCTCCCGCCATCGAGTGGCAGGGAAAACCACCAACACCTGCCTTCCCGGACGGCGAAGCCGATCCGGGACCCATCCACCGGTCATCGGCAACCGCTGAGGCGGCTCGAAACCTTGGGGGATGGGTCCCGGATATGGGCTGCGCCCATTCCGGGAAAGCAGGATGGGTTAGCACCCCCCAAACTTCACATACAAAGGAGATGCGCATGCCAGCGCAGGACGGCTCGGGCGTCATGCTCGAGATGGCCGGCTATGCCAGCCTGTTTGATGAGGCCGACCATGGCGGCGACATCGTGCGCCGCGGCGCGTTTGCGGCCAGCCTGGCCCGGCGCGGGGCGGCGGGGGTGCGCATGCTGTTCCAGCATGATGCCGGCGAGCCGGTGGGCGTGTGGGACGCCATCACCGAGGATGGGCGCGGCCTGTATGTGCGCGGACGGCTGATGGGCGACGCCCCGCGCGGGCGCGCGGCGCTGTCCCTGGTGCGCAACGGGGCGGTGGACGGGCTGTCCATCGGGTTTCGCACGCGTCACTCCAGGCCGCGCCCCGGCGGCGGGCGCGAGCTGCTCGAGATTGATCTGTGGGAGGTGTCCATCGTCACCTTCCCCATGCTGGCCGGCGCGCGTCTGAGCGTGCTGGCCGGGCCGGGCGCCGTGCGCGCCCGCGCCGCCGCCTGACCTTCTTCCTGTAAACTTCACACATGAAAGGATCCCCATGACCCGGGAGACCAAAATGGCCGCGTCCGGCGGCAAGACCCGCGCGGCGATGCATGAATTGCTCACCGCCTTTGAAAGCTTCAAGCAGGCCAATGATGCGCGTCTGAAGGAGATCGAGACCAAGCGCAGCGCCGATCCGCTGCTGGAGGAGAAGATCAACCGCATCGACACCGCCCTGCACCGCGCGCAAGGCCGGCTGGACCGGCTGGCGCTGGAGGCCGGGCGGCCTTCCTTAAGCGGTGAGGCGCCCAGCGAGGCCAAGGCGGCGTTTGCCCATTTCCTGCGCAGCGGAGACGGCGCGCGCCTGGTGGAAGCCAAGGCGCTGTCCGGCGGCTCGCCCGCCGATGGCGGCCATGTCGCCCCGCCGGAAATCGAGGCCATGATCACCGCCAAGGTGCGCGAGGCCAGCCCCATCCGCGCCATCGCCAGCGTGCGCCAGAGCGCATCGGGCGTGTTCAAGAAGCCGGTGAGCCTGGGCGGCGCCAGCGCAGGCTGGGTCGCCGAAACCGCCGCGCGGCCCGAGACCGACACCTCCACCCTGGCGCTGATCGAGTTTCCCGCCGCCGAGCTCTACGCCATGCCCGCGGCCACGCCCACCTTGCTCGATGACGCCATGGTCAATCTGGACGAATGGCTGGCCGACGAGGTGCGCGACGTGTTCGCCGCGGCCGAAGGGGCCGCCTTCGTCAATGGCGACGGCGTCAACAAGCCGCGCGGCTTCCTGTCCTATCCCAGGGAAGAAGAGGGCCAGAACGCCTGGGGCGAGATCGGCTTCGTGGCCACCGGCGCGGCGGGCGCCTTCCCGGCCGAAGACCCGGTGGATGTGCTCATCGACCTGATCTACGCCCCCGCCGCCGCCTACCGGGCCAATGCGCGCTTTGTCATGAACAAGGCGAGCGTCAGCGTGGTGCGCAAGTTCAAGGACTCAGAGGGCAATTATATCTGGCAGCCGGGCCTTGCCGCCGGCCAGCCGGCCACGCTGATGGGCTACCGCGTCACCGAGGCCGAGGACATGCCCGATATCGCAGCGGGCGAATGCGCGATTGCGTTCGGCGATTTCGAGCGCGGCTATCTCATCGTCGACCGCCAGGGCGTGCAGATCCTGCGCGATCCCTATTCGGCCAAGCCCTATGTCCTGTTCTACACCACCCGCCGTGTCGGCGGCGGCGTCCAGGACTTCAACGCCATCAAGCTCTTGAAGTTCGCCGCGGAGTAGGGGGCGTCGAGCATTGTCTTTCCTCCCCCGCTTGCGGGGGAGGAAAGAGGTCGCGGCCAGCGTTTGAAGAGTTCTCACTCCATCTCCCCCATGCGTTTTCCCGGCGAAAGACGGGACCCAGAATCTCCGGCGCAACTGGGCCCCGTCTTTCGACGGGGAAACGCGGAGGAGGGGCGGCGTTCAGGTGATCCACCGCACCCCCTCACCTTTATCCTCTCCCCCATGTCCATGGGGGAGAGGGGGCATCCAAGCCGTACTTTATCCTTTGGGCTTGGGATCAGGCATTTCCGAAAATACGCAGCGTCAAAGCCTCCTCTCCCCTCCCTGAGGGGAGAGGGTAGGGTGAGGGGTGCGGTGCCTGCGTCTGAAGCTTCTTTTCCCCGTCCTTCCCCCCTTGGCGTTTTCCCGGCGAAAGCCGGGACCCAGACCCACGGTTAATCTGGGCCCCGGCTTTCGCCGGGGAAACGCGGGGGAGGGGGCTTGGGTTCAGATCATCTCCCGCACCCCCAGCCCAAACCACCCCCCAAAAAACCTCACGAAAGGATGCGCCATGGCGCTTGTGGAGCTGGCGCCGGCGGGCGCCGGGCCGGTCAGCGTGGCTGAAGCGCGCAGCTGGCTGCGCGTGGGTCATGAGGACGAGGACGAACTGATCGCCGCCCTGCTGGACGCGGCCTGCGCGCGCGTCGAGCATCTCACCGGGCGGGTGCTGATCGCGCGCAGCTTTCGCGAGACGCTGGACGCCTGGCCCGCCTCGCGCGTGTCCTTTCTGTCGGGCGCGGTGCGTGTGGCCGCCGGGCCGCTGATCAGCGTGGAGGCGGTGCGCATCTATGACGCGCAGGGCGCCGCGAAAGCGTGGAGCCCGGATGAATACCGGGTGGAGACCGGGACCGATCCGGGCCGCATCATCCCGCTGGCGCCTTACGCCCTGCCGCGCCCGGGACGGCGCGCAGGCGGGATCGAGATCGATTTCACCGCCGGTTACGGCGCCGAGCCGGACGATGTGCCCGCCCCCTTGCGCGAGGCGGTGCTGCGCCTGGTTTCGGAGAGTTATGGCGGGCGCCACGCGCCCGAAGCCCGGCGCGGCGAGGCGGGCCTGCCCGAGGGCGTGGCCCATCTCATCCGCCCCTATCGGAGCATCAGGCTATGAGTGCGGAAACCGCCTTTGCCGAAGCGGTGCTGGCGCGCCTCAAGGCTGATTCAAGCGTGAGCGCGGTTCTGGGCGGGCGGGTGCATGCCATCGCCCCGGGCGGGACGGCCTATCCCTTCGCCCAGCTGGGCCGCGCCGCCAGCACGCCGGCGGGCGGGGCGGGCGCGGACCTGATCGATCACCGCCTCACCGTGCAGATCTACGCCCGGCGCGATGATGCAGACCGCCTCGCCGGCGCCCTGGCCGCCATCCGCGCCGCGCTCCACAATGCGCCCCTGGCGCTCGACCCGCCCCATCGCTGCGTCCTGTGCCAGGTCGTCTATACCGACCGCTTCGCCACCAGTGACGCCCGCATCGTGCAGGGGCTCGTGCGCCTGCGGGCGCTGTTGGAGGGGTAGGGGGTATTGATCGTTTGTGCATTTTGAGGTGGGATAATTTTGCACTTTAAGGGGGAGAAACGAACTTGGCACAAGCCGCTGGCTACGCGCCCATATTCATTGCACTTTTTTCAATGCTTACAGCTATAGCTGGCTGGGCAGCATATTTTCATGCTCGACGTAGACACGTTGTTGACACCTCTATACTTATGATTTCAAAGATGAGCTCTGATCAATATGTGGCTGATATTATTGATCAGTTCCGAGAATTGAGAGGTGAGATTGAAGCGCGCGGATTAAAAGACATGACAGTAAAAGAAATTGAAGTTTTTAGATTCATAAAAGATAGTGAGGCACATAATGCAGCCAGAACACTCAAGGCGCTATTTAATTTTTATGAGTCGCTGGCGTTGGGAATAAGAAAAAAGTGGCTTTCGGAAGAAATAATTCGAGATTATTGTTCGCAATCGTATATTGCAGATTGGTTAGATTTTCAGCATACGGTTTACGATTACAGATCAAATCTTGAAGCAGAAAATTTATTTGAAGACTTCGAGCATTTGGCTTATAAATGGGCTAGTGAAAAACAGAAGCCGAAATTCAGAATGCATAGTAGATCTGGTCAGTAGGTCGTTGGCCAGTCCCACTCCAAAAGCCGCCCCTCGCCGGGCGGCTTTTTTCTTGGCTTCACATCACAGGAGAGACCCTCATGGCCGCTCAAGCGGGACGGGACATATTGCTGAAAATCGGCGATGGCGGCGCGCCGCAAGGCTTCGCCGCCGTGGCGGGCTTGCGGGCGCGGGCGATCTCGCTCAATGCGCGCGCCATTGACGCCACCCATGGCGAGAGCCCGGGGCGCTGGCGCGAGCTGTTGGGCGGGGCCGGGGTGCGCTCGGCGGCGGTGAGCGGGGCGGGCGTGTTCGTCGACAGCGCCGCCGACGAGACGGTGCGCGCGGTGTTCTTCGCCCAGGACAGGCGCGACTGGCGCCTGATCATCCCCGGCTTCGGCGCGCTGGAGGGGCCGTTCCTGGTCACCGCGCTGGAATATTCCGGGCGCCATGATGGCGAGGCGGCCTATTCGCTCTCGCTGGCCTCGGCCGGAGAGATCAGTTTTGCGCCGGACTAATCCCCTGTTCAGGGGGCGCCGTGCACGTGCGAAGGGACTAGTCTGGCGCCATCCAGGACAGGAGGATGCATCCATGAAGCTCCAGATCATGACAGCCGCTCTGGCGGCGGCGCTGGCGGCGCCGGGCCTGAGCGGCGGGGCGCAGGCGCAGGCGCCAGGCTGGACCTATGAAGAGACACAGGGCGAATCCTGCGCCTATCAGTGGAATTCGCGTTTGGGCGGACGCAATCAGCTCACCCTGATGGTCAGCCGCCGCGGCGCCCAGCGTGATAACACGCTCGTGGTGCTCGGCGCAGGCGTGGCTGAGCTCGCCTCGGGCGCTGACGTGGTGCTGGGCCTGCCCAATGGCGACGAGCGCCCGGCCCGCATGGTCAAGAATGAGGCGGCGGGGCAGGACATGGCGTTTATCCGCGTGTCGAACCGGGAGATGGGCTTGATCAGGGCGGGTTTTGACACGCCGGGCGACTTCTCGCTGATTGATCCGTCCGGCGCCGAGCCGCGCGCGGTGTGGCGCTTCACCCATCTGCCCGCCCTGCCAGCCTCCACGCGAGGGGCTTACATGTCCTGCGTCGCCGGGATTGTGGTCGCGGCGGGCAGGGCGGCGGCCCAGCCCTAGTACGGGACGGCGCGGCTGAGGTGGTTGGATGTGGGGGGGGAGACAAGGGCGCCGGCTTCTAAAAGTGTCTTTCCATACATCCCCCCTTGGCGTTTTCCCGGCGCAAGCCGGGATCCAGACCAACGGTTATCCTGGACCCCGGCTTGCGCCGGGGAAACGCAGGTTGAGAGGCTTGGGCGAGGTGATCGCCTGCGCCCCCTCACCTTACCTCTCCCCCATGTCCATGGGGGAGAGGGGGCTTCAGGCGCAGCACTTATTCCTGTGCACCTGGCATCTGGCATTTCCGAAAGGAACACAGCTTTACGCCAACCCTGCCTTCCCGGGCGACCGGAGGGAGACCCGGGACCCATCCACCACTCACTGGCCACTGTTGAGGCGGTAGGAAACCAGGGGGGATGGATCCCGGATATGGGCTTCGCCCATTCCGGGAAGGCATGAATGACGTTCACCCCCCCCCAACGGAGCCCCCATGACGAACCCGCTGACGGGCGAGACCTTGATGGTTATCGCCGGGGCGCGCGTGCGCCTGAAATTCACCCTGGCCGCCCTGGCCGAGATCGAGGCGCTGCTGGGCGCGGACGGGCTGGAGGCGCTGGGGGCGAAGATGCGCACGCTCACCGCGCGCGAGCTGGCCGGCGTGCTGGCGGCCTTGCTCAGGGCGGGCGGCGCGGATGATCCCGACACCCTGGCCGGCCAGGCCGATCCGCGCGCGGCGGCGCAAGGTGTGGCGGCGTGTTTCCTCGCCAATCTGTCGTGAAGGACCGCTGATGAGCGCGCGCTGGCGGGCCTGGCTGCAGACGGCGGTGCTGCGCCTGGGCCTTTCTCCATCCGAGTTCTGGGCGCTGAGCCTTGCCGAATGGCGCGCGCTTCTGGCCGCCCTGGCGCCGGCATCCGGCGAGGCGCTGGACCGGGCCGGGCTGGAGGCTTTGCGCGCGGCCTATCCCGATAAAAGGAGCTCTCCATGACATCCCATTCCGAGACTCGCGCCGGGGCCGCCGAAACCGCCGCTGCGCTCAATGAAGCCGCGGACGCCGGCGAGGACGCCGCGGACCGCATCAGCGAGGCCTTCGAGACCGCCGGGCGCTCCATATCCTCCAGCCTCGAAGCCGCGGCGCGCGCGGGCGAGGTGTCGTTTGCGCGCATGAGCGAGGCGATCCTGCGCGATCTGGCGCGCCTGGCCGTGCGCGAGATCGTGGCGCCGCAAGTCGAGGGCCTGGCCGCCGGTCTGGGCCGGGTGTTTGACCATGTCATCGGCCAGCGCGCCGAAGGCGGGCCGGTCTTAAGCAGCGCGCCCTATCTGGTGGGCGAGCGGGGGCCGGAAGTGTTCACGCCGTCGGCCTCGGGCCGGATCGAGCCCATGGCCGCCCCGCCCGTGCAGGTCATCATCCACGCCGCGCCGGGCGCGGACGCCGCCGACGCCGTGCGCCGGTCGGAGCGCCAGATCGCGGCCAGCGTGGCGCGCGCCGTGCTGGCGGGACGGGGGGCGCTGTGAGCGTGTTTCATGATGTGCGCTTTCCGCTCTCCATCGGGCTTCATGCGCGCGGCGGGCCGGAGCGGCGCACCGAGATCGTCACGCTGGCCAGCGGCGCCGAGGAGCGCAACAGCCCCTGGGCCCATTCGCGCCGCCGCTGGGACGCCGCGCCCGGCGTGCGCTCGCGCGATGACCTGGCCGAACTGATCGCCTTCTTCGAAGCCCGGCGCGGGCGCCTGCACGCCTTCCGCTTCACCGACCCCATGGACCACGCCTCCTGCCTGCCCTCGGCCCAGCCCTCGGCCCTGGACCAGGCGCTGGGCGAGGGCGACGGGGAGCGCACCGCCTTCGATCTCGTCAAGCGCTACGGGACGGGGGACAGCGCCTGGCTGCGGCCTATCACAAGGCCTGTGGCCGAAAGCGTCATGGCGGCGGTGGACGGCGTGGTCACGCCGGTGACTGTGTCGGGCGGCCAGATCGTGTTCGCCGAACCGCCGCCCTCCGGCGTGCCGGTCACCGCAGGTTTCCGCTTCGACTGCCCCGCCCGCTTCGACGCCGACCGGCTGGAGCTCTCAGCCGAACACTTCGCCGCCGCCGCCCCCAGCGTGCCGCTGGTGGAGGTGAGGGAGTAGGGAGCGCGCCTCTTTCCTCCCCCGCAAGCGGGGGAGGAAAGGGGATGGCGCTGGATCTTTAGGCTTTTCTCCCCTCCATCTCCCACTCCGCGTTTTCCCGGCGCAAGCCGGGATCCAGACCCACGGTTCTCCTGGGCCCCGTCTTTCGACGGGGAAACGCGAGTTGAGAGGTTCAGGCGAGGTGATCACCCGCGCCCCCTCACCTTACCTCTCCCCCATGTCCATGGGGGAGAGGGGGCATCCACGCCGCGCTTGATCCTTTGAGTTTGGGATCAGGCATTTTCCGAATAGACCGCAGCGTCAAAGCCTCCTCTCCCCTCCCTGAGGGGAGAGGGTAGGGTGAGGGGTGGGCGCGCCTGCGTCAGATGATTTTCCCCTCCATCCCCCCCATGCGTTTTCCCGGCGAAAGCCGGGATCCAGATCAACGGTTATCCTGGGCCCCGGCTTTCGCCGGGGAAACGCTAGGGGAGGAGGCTTGGGCGAGATGATCCCCCCCCACACAGAAAGTCCCTCTCATGATCCCCATACCTGAACCGCTCCGGCTGACGCTGGAGGCGGGGGTGACGACTTTGGCCTGGTGCTGGATTGCGCAGCGGCGCGATGGCGCGGTGTTCGGGTTTACCGATCATGACCGGGCGCTCACCGTCGCGGGCGTTGCCTGCCAGCCCGGCGGCGGGTTCGAGGCCGGCGAGATGCGCGCCGGCGATGGCGCGGCGCGCGGGGCGGTGTTCGGCGTGATGCGCGCGGACGGGGTCAGCCAGGCCGATCTCGATAACGGGCTGTGGGACCAGGCGCGGGTGGAAGTCTGGCGCGTGGACTGGCGCGATCCGGCGCTGAACTGGCGCACCTTCACCGGCGAGCTGGGCGCGGTGCGGCGCGGGCCTTCGGGGTTTGAGGCCGAATTGTCGGGCCTGTCGGCGCGGCTCGACCGGCTGATCGGGCGGGTGTTTGCGCGCGCCTGCGACGCCGAGCTGGGCGATGAACGCTGCGGCGTGGATCTCGACGCGCCCGGCTGGCGCGGCGCTGGAACGGTCACGCAGGCGCTGGCGCCCGGCGCGCTGCTGGCGGGCGGGCTGGAGAGCTTTGCGCCGGGCTGGTTTGCGCGCGGGGTGATCGTCTGGACCAGCGGCGCCAATACCGGCGCGCGCCAGCGCGTCACGGCCCATCGTCATGGGCCGGACGGGGCGGCGCTGGAGCTGGACCCGGTTCCGGCCGCGCCGGTGCAGGCGGGCGACGGGTTCGAGATCACCGCCGGCTGCGACAAGCGCTTCGAGACCTGCGCGGGCCAGTTTTCCAACGCGGTCAATTTCCGCGGCTGTCCCCATATGCCGGGCAATGATCTGATCCTGCGCGCTGCGGGGTCGGAAGCCGTGCGCGACGGGGGCAAGAGATGAGGGCGCGCGCGCTGGCCGAGGCGCGGCTCTGGCTCGGCACGCCCTATCGCCATCAGGCGAGCCTGCGCGGGGCGGGGTGTGATTGCCTGGGCCTGATCCGCGGGGTGTGGCGCGCGCTCCATGGCGATGAACCGCAAAGCGTGCCGCCCTATGACCCGGGCTGGGCCGGGCGGGGCGGGGAAGACACCCTGCATGATGCGGCGCGGCGCTGGCTGGTCCCGGTGGAGACGGCCCGGCCGGGCGATGTGATCGTCTTTCGCTATGCGCCCGGCGCCCCGGCCAGCCATTGCGCCATCCTCAGCGCGCCCGGCCATATGATCCACGCCATGCAGGGACGCGCGGTGTGCGAGAGCGCGCTGGTCCCCTGGTGGCGCCGGCGCGTCTGCGGCGCCTTCGCCTTTCCTGAAAACTGATCCTGACATGAAGGAGGCCCGCCCATGGGTCAGGTGATTCTGCCCGGCGCGGCGCGTCTGGCAGCCGCCTTCATCGGCGGCGCAGCCCAGCGCGCGATTACCGGCCTGTTTGCGCGGGACCGTGAAGGACCGCGCCTCTCCGAACTGTCGGTGCAGACCTCGACGGAAGGCGCCGGGATTCCCATCGTCTATGGCCGCATGCGCGTGACCGGACAGGTGATCTGGGCGGCGCGCTTTCGCGAGAGCGCCCAGACCCGCTCGTCCGGGGGCGGCAAGGGCGGGCCGAAGACCACCGAGTACCGCTACTCGCTGAGCTTTGCGGTGGGGCTGGCCGAAGGGCCGATTGGCGGGGTCGGGCGCATCTGGGCCAATGGCGAGCCGTTCGAGCGGGCCGGCGCGCTGGTGCGCATCTATACCGGCGCTGAAGACCAGGCGCCCGATCCGCTGATCACCGCCATCGAGGGCGCCGCGCCGGCCTATCGCGGCCTGGCCTATGCGGTGTTTGAAGATCTCGATCTCACACCCTATGGCGAGCGCATTCCCAATCTGTCGTTCGAGATCATCGCGGCGGCCGAGGGAGAAGCGGGCGGGCTGGAAGAGGCGGTGCGCGGCATGTGCCTGATCCCGGCGTCTGGCGAGTTCGCCTATGCCGACCGGGCTGTGGCGCGCGAGATCCGCGAGGGCCAGGACCGCCCTGAAAACCGCCATACCGCGCGCGCGGGCAGCGATCTGGAAGCCGCGCTGGACGATCTGGCCCGCGCGCTGCCCAATTGTCAGAGCGTGGCGCTGGTCACCGCCTGGTTCGGGACCGATCTGCGCTGCGCAGAGTGCGAGATCCGCCCCGGCGTGGAGACGCGCGAGAAAGTCACCCGGCCCCTGATCTGGAGCGCCGCAGGCGAGACGCGCGCCACCGCCCATCTGGTCAGCGGCTCGGGCGAGGGGCCGGCCTATGGCGGCGCCCCCGGCGACGAGACGGTGATCATGGCCATCAAGGCGCTCAAAGCTCGCGGCTATCAGGTCACGCTCTATCCCTTCATCCTGATGGACGTGGCGCCGGGCAATGGCCTGCCCGATCCCTGGGGCGGGGCGGAGCAGGGCGCCTATCCCTGGCGCGGGCGCATCACCTGCCACCCGGCGCCGGGCCAGCCCGGCTCGCCCGACCAGAGCGCCGTGGCGGCCGATCAGGTGAGCGCGTTCCATGGCGGGGCGCTGGCCAGTCATTTCAGCGTCAGCGGCGAGACCATCGCCTATTCCGGCCCGGACGCCTGGTCCTTCTCGCGCTTCATCCTGCACCATGGGTCGCTGGCCAAGGCGGCGGGCGGGGTGGAGAGCCTGATCATCGGATCGGAAATGCGCTCTCTCACCCAGGTGCGCTCCGGCCCGGCTGATTATCCCTTCGTGTCCCACCTCAAGCATCTGGCCGGTGAGGCGCGCGCCCTGCTGGGGCCGCAGGTGAAGCTCTCCTATGCCGCCGACTGGTCGGAATATTTCGGGCATGCGCCCGGCGGCGGCGACCGGCTGTTTCATCTCGATCCGCTGTGGGCGGATGAGAACATCGATTATGTGGGCATTGACTGGTACGCCCCGCTGGCCGACTGGCGCGAGGGTGCGGCCCATCTCGACGCGCTGGCGGGCGCGGCCTCCATTTATGACCGGGACTATCTGAGCGCCAATGTGGAGGGCGGGGAGGGGTATGACTGGTTCTATGCCAGCCCAGCCGACCGGGAGGCGCAGGCGCGCACCCCCATCACCGACGGCGCCCATGACGAGCCCTGGGTGTGGCGCTACAAGGATTTGCGCCGCTGGTGGGCCAACGCCCATCACGAGCGGCTGGATGGCGTGCGCAACGCGTCGCCTACGGACTGGGTCCCGGCCATGAAGCCGGTGCGTCTGGTGGAACTGGGCTGCCCGGCGGTGGACAAGGGCGCCAACCAGCCCAACGTGTTCATTGACCCCAAAAGCTCGGAGAGTTTTGCGCCCTATTTCTCCACCGGCGCGCGCGATGATCTGATCCAGCGGCGCTATATCGAGGCGCTGTACGCCTATTGGACCGCGCCGGGCGTCAATCCGCTCTCGCCGGTCTATGGCGGGCCCATGCTGGATATGGCCATGAGCCATGTATGGACCTGGGATGCGCGGCCCTTCCCTGAGTTTCCCGCCCGTAGCGATGTCTGGGCGGACGGGCCGAACTGGCGCACCGGTCACTGGCTGACCGGGCGGGCGGGCCAGTCGCCGCTGGCGCGGCTTGTCAGCGATATTGCGGCGCGCGCAGGGCTTGCAGAGCTGGATGCGTCGCGCCTGACCGGCGTGCTGGCCGGCTTCGTCATCGAGCCCCCGGTGCGCGCGCGCGATCTGATCGACCAGCTGGGCGCAGCGTTTGGTTTTGTGCTGGCCGACCGGGCGGATGGGCCGGCCTGCATCCCCGTGACGCCGGAAGGTGCGCCGCTGGCGCTGGAGGGGCTGAATCTGGCCGTGCGCGGCGATGGCGAGCGGGTGAGCTTTTCAAGAGCGCCGGAAGAGGCCCGGCCCGAAGGCGCGCGCCTGACCTTCCTGGCCGATGACGGCGATTACCGCCCGGCCTCGGTTTACGCCCACGGGCTGGATAGCGTGCGCGAAGGGCTGATCGATCTGCGTATCCCTGCGCTGGCTGACCGCACGCTGGCGGCGGGCTGGGCGCAGACACTGCTGACCCGGGCGCGGGCCGAAGCCGAGACGGCGCGCCTGGTGCTGCCGCCGTCTTTGAGCGCGCTGGAGCCGGGCGATGCGGTGACGCTTGATGCCGGGCCTGCGGGCCGGGTCTGGCGCATCGCGGTGACCGAAGGGCTCAGCGCCCGGCGCGCGGAACTGACCGGGGCGAGCCCCGGCCCGGCCCTGATCACCGGCCCCGAACCGGGCGCGGGCGAGGCGGCGGCTCTGCCCTCCCGGCCCCTCCTGCGCGCGCTGGACCTGCCGCTGGCGCCGGGCGAGGGCGCGCGCGGCGGATTATGGGCGGCGGCGTCTGCTGATCCCTGGCCGGGCGAGCTGGTGATCTATGCCGGCGCCAGCCTGGAGACGGCCAGCGAACGCGCGCGCATCACCGCGCCGGCCTTCACCGGCGTTCTGACCGCCCCGCTGGGGCCGGGCTTTGAGGGCCGGATCGACAAGGGCAATGTGATGGAACTGCGCCTGGATAACGGGGCGCTGTCCAGCGTCACGCGCGCCGCGCTTCTGTCCGGCGCCAACCGGCTGGCGGTGGAAACGGGCGAGGGCTGGGAGGTTTTGAGCTTCGAGACGGCGGAGATGACCGGGCCGCAGGACTGGCGCCTCACCGGGCTCCTGCGTGGCATGGGCGGATCGCCCCTGTCAGGGGCGGGCGAGGGCGCGCGCGTGGTGGTGCTGGACGGGGCGGGGGCGGTGGTTCCGGTCAGCGCCGGTGAGCGCGGCGAAGCGCTGATCCTCGCCGCCGTCCCGCCGGGCGCAGCGCTCAATGATCCGTCCGCGCGGGTGATCGAGGCGGGCTATCACGGCGCGGACATCCGCCCGCTCAGCCCTGTGCATGTGCGCGCGCACGTCAGGAACGGCGCGCTGGAGGCGCGCTGGGTGCGGCGCGGGCGCTTGGACGCCGACGCCTGGGGCGCGGACATCCCGCTGGGCGAGGAGAGCGAGCGCTATGCGGTGTCGCTTCTCAATGCCGATGAAACAGTCGTTTGGCAGGGCGAGACGGCTGTTCCTGCGCTGTCGCTGGAGGCGGGCGTGATCGCTTCGGTTCTGCCCGGCGGAACAGAGGGCGCGCGCCTGCGCGTGGCGCAGATCTCGGCCGTTTATGGCCCCGGACGGGCGGGGGAGATCGCTCTGGCGCCCTGACGCGTCAGTTCCAGACCCGCTCGAAATGGTAGGCGCCCGCGCCGGGAACCTTGAAGGCGTATTCGCCGTCCTCCAGCCGGCCGGATTCCGAATACGCGATCCGGCCAAAGCTGATGGAGACGCGCGCGCTGATCCCCATGGTGCGCCCGGACTGTGCGGTGATCACGCAATCGGCCTCATCCACCGCCAGCACGGTCTCGCCGCCTTCGCGCGAGACGGGCCTGAGCTGGCAGGCTTGCGGATAGCCGATCAGATCGTCTGGGGTGAGGTCTGTGAAATCCTCCCATCCCGTGCGTCCCTCAAACGCGGCCGGGTCGCGGAAAGTGTAGAAATCCATGCCGGTGAGCGGGCTTTCATCGGGCAGGATCTCGCTGTGGAACACCCACAGGCGCTGGCGGCTCACCGGCCCGTCCGGCCCGCCCTCGCGCCATTCCAGATACACCGCGTCGCCGGGAATGTGGGGCGTGTCGATTGAGACAAAGCGCGCATGCTGCAGGTCGAGCCAGTCATAGGGGTGGCCTGCCGCGGGCGGGCGCTTGAGGCTCTCGTCCGCGGCCTCGTACTGGGCCGCATTGGACCAGACGCCGGCGAGCAGGCTCGCCATGACCTGCCCCTCCCGTTCGATCTCGCCTGCATGTCCGCCTGAAAACGCCAGCACCAGCGCCGCGATCATGGCCCGTCCCTCCGTATCGCCTGTCTACAGCGTCTCAGCCTGCCTGAAGGCGTGCGCGGGGGCAAATGGGGGAGGGTGGTGCTTTCGCGATAAATCCCCTATGAGTTGAGCTCCGGGCGCATCTGGACCGGCGGGAGGCCTCTAATGGCTGATACACATTATGAAATTCGGGTCACGCCGCTCTCCCAGGAGGATGGGGGAGGGTATATGGCCATGGTCCCCGATCTCGACGGGTGCGTGTCTGACGGGGAGACCCCGCAGGAAGCGGTCGCGAACGCGATGGACGCCATTGCCCAATGGCTTCAGGCGCGCCAGGAGATGGGCCGGGCGATTCCGGCGCCCGGATCGGCCGCGCGCCAACAGTCCCATCCCCGAAAGCCCGAAAAGCTGGCAGGCGGCTGAGCCCGCGCAGGAAATTCATGGCGTTTTGGTGCGCCCGGTCTCATATTATGGGAGCCGGTCAGCCGGATTGGCCGCAGGAAGATTTCGGGAGAGTTATGACGGCGCGTTCTGTGCTTTGCGCAGCCTATGGCCGCGAAGGTGACTGGGAGGCCATCTGCCTGGACCTTGATATCGCGGTCCAGGGCGTGAGCTATGAAGAGGTCAGGCGCGCGCTCGATCACGCCATCGCGACCTATATCGAGGATGTCCGCAAGGAGCGTCCGGAGGTGCAGGACAAGCTCCTGCACCGCAAGGCGCCCCTGTTGGCGCGGCTGCGCATCGCCTTCATGCTGATGGCGGCCAGCGTGTTTCATCAGCAAGGCCAGGGCGGGCGCCATTTTGAAGCCCACAGATTGCCTTGCCCCGCCTGAAATGCACGTTCCGGCAATTCATTGCGATCCTTGAAGCCAACGGCTTCGTGCTCCATCGCCACGATGGCACCAGCCACAGGCGCTACAGGCGCGAGCATGAGGGCGTGGTCTATTTCGTCGACGTGGCGCCCCATAATCTGAATGACCAGATCAAGACCGGCACGCTCAATTCCATGATCCGTCAGTCCGGCCTGCCCAAATCCCTGTTCCGCCGCTAACCCGTCACGCCCCCGCCGCGTCCAGAATCGCGATGGCGGCGCGTTCGCCCGATTCCATGGCCGCTTCCATGCCGGTGTGGAGATCGCCGGTGTGTTCGCCGGCCAGGTGCAGGCGTCCGGCGGGCGTGAAGCGCGCCTCGGCCCAGCGGCGGGCCTCGCCCGGGCGCCAGTGCATATAGGCGCCGCCGGCCAGCGGGTTGGAGGCGGTCCAGCGCTGCACATGGGCCAGGCGCACCCGGCCCTGGCTGGCCGGGCGGATGGCGGCCAGCGTCTCGCGCGCCAGGGTCTCCAGCGCAGCGTCATCCATGTCATCGGCCGCCAGCGCGCCGCGCCCGTCCAGCCAGGCCAGCAGCATGCCGGTGGGGTCTCCGTCGGGACTGCGCTGGGCGAAAATCCGGTTGAGGGGGGAGTCGGTCCACATCTCCGGCGCCAGCCCGTCTTCCTCCCACCAGGGCGTTTGGGCTTCGAGATGGAGCTGGACGATGGGCGTATAGGCCATGTCTGCGATGGCCTCGCGGGTCGCCGGATCGAGCGGGGCGTCCACCGACAGATGGCGCAATACCGCGAAGGGCAGGGTGGAGATGATAAAATCGGCGCGCAGCTCGCGCCCGTCCTCCAGCCGCACCGCCGCGCCGCTGTCATCGGCCTGGATCGCGCGCACGCCATGGCCCAGGCGCACCTCGCGCGCCAGCCTGGCGGCCATGGTTTCGGGCACGCGCTGGGCGCCGCCGGCCACCTGCTGGGCGCCGCCCAGCGGGCGCTCCTGCTCATAGATCGCCAGCGAGCGCCAGATATTGAGCATGGAATAGCTGGCCAGATCGCGGCCATTCAGGCTGGTGTCCATCAGCCGCAGCGCCTCGTCATTGGCGCCCTGGCTGACCAGCCATTGCGCTGCGGCGATGTCATGGGCGGCCGATCCCGGATCGCGCCAGGCATAGACGTCCTCCAGCGGATTGGCGCGCATGGCCAGCTGCATGAACAGGCGTCCGGGCGGGATGGCGCGCCAGGCTTCAGGCAGGGCGTTCTGGACCGAGCCCGCCCATTGGCGCGCCTCGATGAGCGCGCCGTTGACGCTCATCACCTCGCCGAAGCGGCTGGGCGGGAAGCCGGTGAACTCGAGCCCCGCTTCTGCGGCGCGGGCGCGGAAGCGGGCATAGGTGGCGCCGACCTGCTGGCCGCCGGCCTCGGGCGCGCCGGGCAGGTGATCGAGCGTTTTCAGCCGTCCGCCGATCCGGCGCGAGGCTTCCAGCACCATCACCTCCAGCCCGGCTTCCTCCAGCATCAGGGCGGCGTGAAGGCCGGCGAGACCTGCGCCAATGATGATCACATCGGCGTCCTTGCGCCCGCGATCGCCTTGCGGGCCGCAGCCCCCGATGGCGAAGGCGCCGGCGCCGATCAGGCCGCCAAGGGCGCTGCGCCGTGTGAGATTCATCGCTATGCTCCCCGCTTGAAACCGGGCTGGCGCGCAGTATGCGCCTTGCCTTCGGCCCCGAATTTAAATGTTATACCATTTGAAGCCGGGCTGAAGCGCAAGTCAAAAGCGCGCCCGGACCCGAGGGGAGGAGCGGCGATGCGCCGAAGAGACTTTATCGCCCTGGCCGGGGCCGCCGGGACCGCGCCCTGGATCGCGGCCTGCGGCGACCGCCGTCCGGCAGGCGAGCTCTATGGCCGGGCTGTGGCCCAGGCGCCGCCGCGCACGCCCTGGGATGCGCAATGGGCCAATTTCGAGGCCAATATCGCCGCTAACCCCACCCTCAATTTCGAGTATTTCACCAAGGCCGAGCTGGGCAGCGAGGAGCGCATGCTCCACGATCTGCGCCGGGGGCGGGCCCATATCGGCGGGATGAGCCTGCAGGGCCTGTCCTCCTCCATCCCCGAGCTGACCATCGCCATGGCGCCCTATCTGTTCGACAGCCAGGCCGAGGTGGACTTCGTCTATGACGAATACCTGTTCGACATCACCGACGAGCTGGCGCGGGCGCAGAATCTGCGCCTGCTGCAATGGGTGGAGGTGGGCTGGACCCATATCTTCGCCAACCGCCCCCTGACCCATCCCGGCATGGCGGCGGGCCTGCGCATGCGCACCAGCCCCAATGCGGCGGCGCGCTTCTTCTGCGAGGCGGCGGGCATGGATGCGATCCCGCTGGGCATCGCCGATGTGATCCCGGCGCTGCAGACCGGCCTGGTCCAGGGCGGGCTGTCCAGCGCGGTGTTCCACTTCTTCTCCACGCTGGATCTGGCCGAGCATTTCACCCTCACGCGCCATTCCTACGACACCGGCGCCATCATCCTGAACAAGCCCTGGTATGAGCGTGCGTCCGCCAGCCAGCGCGACACCATCGACAACGCCTGGGGCAGCGCGGCTTCGGCGCGCGCCGGGGTGCGGGTGCTCGACGATCTGGTGGTGGGCTGGATGCGCGCAGGCGAGCAGCGCGGACCGGATGGCCAGCTGGTGCGCGAAATCCGCACCACGGACGGCGCGCCGGTGACGATCCATGATCTCAGCGATAGCGAGCGGGCCGCATGGCGCGCGGTGACCGGAAATGTGCTGGACCGGCTGGTGCGCTCCATTGGCGGGCGCGCGCGCGAGTTCGCCGACCGGATCATGGACGGCAAGGCCGAATTTGCGCGCCTTCAGGCCGATAATGCGGGGGCGTCATGAGAGGCTTGCTCGCCTTCATCGGCCAGGCCGAGCGCTGGGCGACGATTGGCGCTTTTGCGCTGATGGCGCTGGCCCTGCTGGCCGATGTGATCGCGCGCCGGGTTTTCATGACCGGGCTTGTCGGCGCCACCGAGATCGCCGTGATCGGCATGGTGGCGGTGGCCATGTTCGGCATTGGCGTGGCCACCGATGCGGGCGCCCATCTGCGCCCGCGCCTGTTTGACGCCCTGATCCCCAAATCAGCCGAAGCTGTCATGGACCGGCTGGTCAGCGCGGTGACGGCGGTGTTCTTCGCCCTGTTCGCCGGACTCGCCGTGTGGATGGTGGGCGAGAGCGCCCTGCTGGGCGATAGGACAGAAATCCTGCGCCTGCCGGTCTGGGCTCTGCAGGTGATGATCGCGCTGGCTTTCATCAGCAATTTCATCCGCTTCGCCGCCTATGCCGCCGACCCGTCCCTGAAACCGTCCGAAGATATTGAAGAGATCAAGGAGGCGGCCGCCGGCGCCGCCGATCTGCCTGACCAGGAGCCGCGCTGATGGAAATGTGGCTGCTTGTCGGGCTGATCGTCCTGTTGATGGTGCTGCGCCAGCCGGTTCTGGTGCTGCTGGGCTGCGCGGCGCTGTTCGTCTATTCGGTATTCAATGACGGGCGGCCCGAATACGCCGTCTATGACATCTGGTTCGCGGTCAATCAGGAAGTCCTGCTGGCCATTCCGCTGTTCGTGCTGGCCGGGGCGGTGATGTCCAAGGGCAGTATCGCCGAACGCATCATTGATCTGATGCGCGAGGTGACCCGGCCTGTGCCCGGCGGGCTGGCGCTGGCCGCCGTTCTGTCGTGCGCGGGTTTTGCGGCCATTTCCGGCTCGGCGGCGGTGACGCTGCTGGCGGTGGGCGGCATCATGTACAAGGCGCTGACCGAGGCGGGCTATTCGAAAAGCTTCTCCATCGGCATGCTGTGTTCGGGCGGCGTGCTGGGCATCATCATCCCGCCCTCCATCCCGCTCATCCTCTACGGCTATATCACCCAGACCTCGATCGCCAAGCTGTTCCTGGCCGGCATCGGCCCGGCGCTGGTGATGATCGCGGTGTTTGCGGTCTACGCCTTTGTGCTGAACGTGCGCCGGCGCGAGGGCGGCTGGCGCATCACAGGCTTTGTGCGCGCGCTTGGCCGCGCCGCCTTCGCCATTCCCATCCCTGTGGTGATCCTGGGCGGCATCTATGGCGGCATTTTCACCGTCACCGAGGCCGCCGCCGTGGCGGTGATCCTGGCGGTGGCGGTGGAGGTGGTCCTGCACCGCGACCTGTCGCTGGCGGACCTGAAAGCCGTGACGGTGGAATCGGGCAAGCTGCTGGGCTCGCTCTATCCGGTGCTGGCCTTCGCCTTCTCGCTCAATGTCTTCCTCACCGCCGAGGGCGTGCCCCAGGCGCTGGTGGCCGAGCTCAACGAGATGATCTCCGGGCGCACCGAGTTCCTGTTGCTGGCCAATATCCTGCTGCTGGGCGTCGGCATGGTGATTGATGTGGGCTCGGCCACGCTGGTGCTGGCGCCGCTGCTGCAGCCGCTGGCCGAGGCGCAGGGCGTGGACCCGGTGCATTTCGGCATCATCATGATCGTCAATCTGGGCATCGGCTATCTGACCCCGCCGCTGGGGCTGAACCTGATCGTGGCCATGGCCGCCTTCAAGGAGAGTTTCTGGACGGTGACCAAGGCGGTGCTGCCCTTTATCGTCCTGATGCTGGGCGCGCTGATGGTGATCGCCTTCGTGCCGGAAATCGCGCTCTATTTTGTCAACGGCTAGGGCCCTGCCGTCTGTTCCGCCAGCGCCCGGGCGCGGGCCTCGAAGGCGGCGTCGCGCGGGACCGGATCATAGCCTTGCGCCAGAAACAGCTGGTAGCGGCGCTCGCGCGTGGGGCCCAGGGCGATGACGATCTCCCCGGCCGGTTCGAAGCGGGCGAAATCCTCTTCGATGAGGGGCGCCTCGTGGGGGCGCTGGGACACCACCAGCACCTCGCCCTCAAAGCCCGGCGCCAGCGGCCAGAGCGTGTCGGCGTAATTATGCGGGCCGGCGAAACGCCGCCACATGAACAGCTCCGCCGGGATATGCCCGCCATAGCGCTGCATCTGGTGGAAATCATTGCGATTGTCGAACACCAGGGTGGGGGCGCCATGCTCGCGCGCGGCAGCCGCCACGGCGTCGGCGGTGGCGGGCCATTCGCGCACCCGGTGGAAGGCGCTCTCTGCGCCCAGCGCGTCGGCCAGCTGCGGGGCGGTGGCCAGCGTCACGAACAACGCCCCTGCACTGGCATGCAATATGGCCGATCCCGCCAGAACCCAGCGCCGCCAGACCGGCCCGCGCAAAAGGAACGCCACGGTGAGAATCAGCCCGGCGGCATAGGCCGCCGCGGCCCAGTTGGCGTGGGCGCGGCTGATAAAGGCCTGGCCGGTCACCACAAGAAGAGGCGGCAAGGTGAAGGCGGTGAGCAGGAGCGCGGTGCTGGCCGCGTTCCAGTCCGGCGTCCAGCTGCGCAGGGCGGCGATGGCGGCGATGATCAGCATCACCATCATGAGCGGCCCGAACACGGCGAACTGATCTGCGGCGAAGCTCAGGGCCTCGCCCGGATTGAACAGGTCTGCGCCCCAGTTGGCGTTGTCTACCGTATGGCCCAGCGTGGCGAAATCATTGACCGCGTTCCAGGCCAGATTGCCGCCGGCGGGCAAGGCGAAGACGATCAGCGCCAGGCCCCCGCGCGCGCTGACCAGCGCCCGGCGCAGGGGCGCGTCCACCAGCACGGCCAGGCCTGCGCCAGCGAACACGTAAATGGCGGCGTATTTGGCCAGGAAGGCGAAGGCGAGGGCGAGGCCGAGCGCGGCCGCCCAGATCCATCCGCCCCCCTCGCGCAGACGCACCAGCGTATAAAGAGACGCGGAAATCCCGGTCATCAGCGCCGCATCGGTGCTCATGATCGCGCTCGACAGCCAGACGGCCGGCATCACCAGCCACATCACCGCCGCCGCCACGCCTGCGCGCGGCCCATAGAGACGCGCCGCGGTCAGCCCCAGAAAGCCTGCGGTCAGCGTATTGAGCACCGGCGCCAGCAGGCGCACCGCCCAGTCCGAATCACCGAATACGGCCGTGCTCAGCGCGATCAGCCAGGCGATCATGGGCGGTTTGGAATAATAGCCCCAGTCCAGCTCGCGCGACCACAGCCAGTATTGCGTCTCGTCGGCGTAGAGGCTGCCGGGATCGAAGAACAGCACGCTGATGCGCACCGCCAGCAGCACAAGCATGACACCCCCCGCCAGAAAGAGGGCTGGGCGGGTCTGGTCAGGCAGACAGGACAGCGGATCGGGCATGCGCATGGATGCTTCATGAGCGGGCCGGGCGCGCTTGTCAAAGCACAGCTCAGCCCGGGCGCGGACAGGCGTTGTCAAAAAGACACGCCCGGCCGGTCATGTGATGCAAGGCCCAGGGGGTGGCGCGCGCGATGCCCACAGGCTTTCCTGACCGGTCATGCTGCGGCGCAACAACCGATTCCCCTGTGGGCCAAAAGGGATAGGGCGTCTGCAAGGCGGGACATCCATCCGTATGCCAATCAACAGGCGCCGGGCGCTGTTATAAAAGCTTCACAATTTTGTCGTTGATCCGTTAGCGCCACCTTATAGAGCCCCCCGTGAAGCGTCGGCGTAGTGTCGGCGTCAGGACCCGGTCGATTAGGGGGACCAAATCAAAATGGCGATTATGAAGAAGCTCACTCTCGGAGCCTCGGCTGTCGCGCTGGCGGCCATGGCGCCGATGGCGGCGGTTCATGCCCAGCAGACCTCTTCGGAGCTGCGCGGCGCTGTCGTGGACGTGAACGGCCAGCCTGTGGCCGGCGCGCGCGTCACCATCATCCACACGCCCACCGGCTCGGCGAACGTCGCCACCACCGGCTCTTCGGGCGCGTTCCTTCAGACCGGCCTGCGCGTCGGCGGCCCGTACAATGTGCTGATCAGCGCGCCGGGCTTTGAAGGCGACGCCATCGAGGGCCTGAACCTGGCCCCGGGCGCGGGCGCTCCCGTGCGCATCGTGCTGGCCCCTGCCGCCGCTGACGTCATCACCGTGACCGGCCAGGCCATCAGCCGCGTCGACCTGAACGCGGGCGTCGGCTCCAACTTCACCGCCCGCGACGTGGCCAACCAGCCCTCCCTGTCGCGCGACGTGATCTCCACCCTGAACCGCGATCCCCTGGCCATCTCCGGCGGCCCGAACAACCTGTCGGTCGCGGGCGTCAACCCGCGCTTCAACGGCGTGACCATTGACGGTGCGCGCCAGCAGGACAATTTCGGCCTGGGCTCCAACACCTTCGCCACGGCCCGTTCGCCGATCAATATCGACATCATCGAGTCGGTCTCGCTGGTGGCTTCTGACTACTCGGTCACCTCGTCGGGCTTCACCGGCGGCCTGGTCAACGTGACCACCCGCGGCGGCACCAACGAGTTCGACGGCGCGGCGTTCTACTACTATCGCGACCAGGACTGGGTCGGCTCGACCACGTTCGGCGGTGAAGGCAGCTTCAGCCCGGGTGAATTCGAGGAAAAAGAATACGGCATCTCCGTCCGCGGCCCGATCATCCGCGACCGCCTGTTCTTCTCCTTCTCCTATGACCGCTTCGAAACCGCCCGCCAGGTGGACTTCGCAGCTACGGACGTGTCGAACGGCATTGATCCGCGCCTGTTCACGGAACTGAACACGCTTGTCCAGAATGTCTACGGCATCGACATGCTGGGCCGTCCCCAGCAAGCGGCTGTGCCCGAAGAGACCGAGCGCTGGTTCCTGCGCCTGGACTGGAACATCAATGATGACCACCGCCTGCAGGTGAACTATCAGCAGACCGAAGACAGCGGCGTCAGCAATATCGGCGCGCTTAACTTCCAGTCGGCCTGGTACGACACCCCGACCACGCTGAAGAACTACACCGCCCAGCTGTTCTCGGACTGGACGCCGGAGCTCTCCACCGAATTCCGCGTCAGCTATATCGATTATGTCCGCGGCCAGAACTGCCGTGCGGCGGATGGCGTGGGTCTGCTGCGGTTCAACCTGAACGCCGCCAGCGTGGCGGGCACGCCGCTCGAGGGCCTGATCGGCCCCAACGCCCGCACCATTAACGGTGGTTGCGACGAATTCCGTCACGCCAACGAGTATGAAGACACCCGTCTCCAGATCTTCGGCAAGGCCGACTACACTTGGAACGACTTCATCTTCACCGTGGGCGGCGAGTACGAAACCCTCGACCTCTACAACATGTTCGTGAACCGCTCGCGGGGCAATTTCGACTTCACGGGCGCTCAGAACATCATCGACCAGATTGCGGTGGTTGATTATCGCAACGTGCCGTCCAACGTCGCCCGCGACGGTGCGGCCGAGTGGGGCTATTCACGCACCAGCCTGTTCGGTCAGGCCCGCTGGCAGGCCCTGCCGAACCTGGAGCTGACCGGTGGCCTGCGCTACGAGCGTATTTCCACTGACGACACCCCGACCTTCGATCCGAGTTTTGAGCCGGCGGTTGGCTTCGACAACCTGACCACCACGGACGGTCTGGACCTGTTGATGCCGCGCTTCAGCTTCCGCTGGGATGCTCTGGACCGCACCACCGTGACCGGCGGCTTCGGCCTGTTTGCGGGTGGTGATCCGGGCGTGTGGACGTCCAATGCCTTCCAGGTTCCGGCTGTTCGCGCGTTTGGCACCTTCACCGGCGTGACGGGCAATTCCGTCCCGCAGACTCTGCTGGACGCGGTCGCCAATGGAACGCCGACGGCGATCGACGCCATTGACCCGAACTTCTCGATCCCGTCGGACTGGAAGTACTCGCTGCGCGTCGAGCAGGAGTTCGACCTGAACTTCGGCGGCATCAATCTGGGCAGCAACTATATTGCAACCGCCCAAGTGCTGCACTCGCGCAGCAAGGATGGCTTCCTGTGGCGTGAAGCGGCCCAGACCAACCAGCAGCCCTTCGCCCAGACGGGCGTTGCGCCGGATGGCCGTCCGATCTACGCCAACCTCGAGGCCCTGAATGTGCCCAACCGCACGATCCTGACCAACCAGGGCGGCGATGAAAGCACGACCATCACATTCTCGCTGGCCAACGAGTTCGAAAACGGCTTCGGCTTCTTCGCCTCCTACGCCAACCAGGACATCCAGATGGTGTCCGAGGGCTCATCTTCGCGCGGCATCTCGTCCTTCCGTGGTCAGGTGTCTCCGGACATGAACAATCTGAGCCCGCGCACCTCGATCTACCAGGTGGAGCATGCCTTCAAGCTGGGCTTCTCCTTCGAGCGTGACTTCTTCCAGGACCTGACCACGCGCTTTGACCTGTTCGGTCAGATCAACTCCGGTTCGCCCTTCACCTACACCTTCACCAACGACGACCGTGCTTTCCAAGGCTTTGCCTTGTTTGGCAGCCCGGGCGGCGGTGAGCGGCCGTTCAACAACAGCCCGCTCTACATCCCCACCACCAATGACACGCGGGTGGTGTACGGTTCGGGCTTTGACCTGAACGCCTTCAACAGCTTCGTTGATCGCCAGGGCTTGGCTCGCGGTGAAATCCACGACGTCAACTCTGCGCGTGCGCCTTGGCAACAGCGCTGGGACCTGCGGGTCCAGCAGGACCTGCCGGGCATTCCGGGCATGGATCGCCTGGTGGGCGATAACCGGGTCAAGCTGGTGCTCGATATCGAGAACGTGCTGAACCTGCTCAATGACAGCTGGGGCACCCGGGTGAATGCGCCGAATAACGGTCAGCGCCCGATTGCACGTGCGGACCTGGTTCGCGCGACCGATGTGACGAACATGGGTGTCGATGGCGCTCCGGCCCTGACGGGCGATCTGCCTCGCACCGAATGCCAGGTCGCTTCGGACTGCCTCTACCGGTTCACCCGGTTTGACAACAACGCGGCTGTGACCGGCTTCCGGTCCAACCCGGGCTCGACCTGGTACGCCCGCATCGGCATCCGTTACGAGTTCTAAGCGAACCTGTAACCGCCGATTGGCGACTGACTATCGGGGGCGGCTCGCAAGAGCCGCCCCTTTTCTTTTAACCCTTGCGTGCTAGGCGTGATGGGATCCTTCTCGCCAGCCTTACCGGAGACCGCCATGACGGCCTTGCGCGTGCCGCACGAGTTCGAACCCCAGCGCGCCATTCACACGCTGTGGCCGGCGGCTGAAGATTTGTGGGAGGACGATCTCGAGCCTGCGCGCGCCGAGTTCGCCCGGTTTCTGACATTGGCCGCTGCGCCCGGCGCGGACGGCGCTGCGCCTGACATCATCATCTACGCCGCCACGCCTGACGCCGCCGCTGACGTCCGGGCGCGCATGCCGTCTGCGCGCATCATCGAGGCCGCCTATGGCGATGTGTGGGCGCGCGATACCGGGCCGGTCTTCGTGACGGGCCCAGGCGGGCTCCAGGCCGTGCGCATGACGTTCAATGGCTGGGGCGGCAAGTACGACCTGCCCGGCGACGCCAGCATCGGCGCGGACATCGCCCGCACGGCGGGCGCGCGCGAAGTGACGAGCCGCCTGGTCTGCGAGGGCGGGGCGCTGGAGTTTGACGGGGCGGGCAGCGTCATCACCACCCGCCAGTGCGTGCTCAATTCCAATCGCAATCCCGGCTGGACCGAAGCCCAGGTGGAGGCCGAGCTCGCCCGCCTGTTCGGCGTCACCAATGTGATCTGGATCGATGAAGGGCTGGCCGGGGACCATACCGACGGTCATGTGGACAATATCGCCCGCTTCCTGCGCCCCGGCGTGGTGGCGTGCCAGGCGCCCACAGGCGGCGATGATCCCAATACAGACGTGCTCGACGCCATCGCCCGCCAGCTGGACAGCGCGCGCGACGCGGGCGGGCGCCCGCTGAAAGTCGTGCGCATCCCCTCGCCGGGCTTTGTCGAGCATATAGAGGGCGGGCCGGCGGCGGCTTCGCACATGAACTGGATCGCCGGGCCGCGCCAGCTGGTGGTCCCGGTCTATAATGAGCACGGCGCCGCCGCGGTGCGCGCGCTTCAGGCCGCCTGTCCCGAGCGCGCCATTGCCGCCAGCGCGTCCAATGCTATCTTGACGGGCGGAGGGTCTTTTCACTGCGTCACCTGTAACGAACCCTGGCTGAGGGAAACGGTGTCATGAGCGCATATCTGGCGATGGCCCTGGGCGCTGCGCTGATGCTGGGCGCTGATGATCCCGGCGTGCAGGGCGATGCGGGCTCGGCCATGCCTGAGCTGGCCGGCGCCGCCAGCGCCGCCAGCGCCGCAGCCGCGCCGGACATCGACCTGCCGGCCCTGGACTATTTCGAGCCGCTGATGACGCGCCTGGAACAGGCGGCGGGCTTCACCCGCACGGTGGGCATGGCGATCGCCGTGATCGAGAACGGCGAGCCGGTGCTGATCTACACCTCGGGCGAAACCTCGGCCGGGTCGGGCGAGCCGGTCACGGCGGACACCCAGTTTCGCGCCGCCTCGCTGAGCAAGGGCTTTACCGGCGTGATGCTGGCCCTGCTGGAGCATGAGGGCCGGGCTGATCTCAACCGCACGGTTCCCTCACGCCTGCTGCGTCTGAAATCGCCGCGCCAGCCCACCTGGCTGGAGATCGTCACCCACCGCACCGGCCTGCCGCGCAACGCCTATGACACGCTGATCCAGGACGGACGCAGCGGCGCGCATGCGCGCGCCCAGCTGGCCGATGTGGATCTGGTGTGCGCTGTGGGCTCTTGCTACACCTATCAGAACGTCGCCTTCTCCGCGCTGGAGCATCTGATCGAGGAGGCCACGGGGCTGAGCTATGAGGCGGCCCTGCGGCAGATGATTTTCGAGCCCTATGGCCTGCCCGATGCGGGCGTCGGGGTGGCCGGCCTGACCGCTGCGCCCAGCTGGGCGGCGCCTCATCGCGGCTGGTCGCGCATCATCGATGCGCCCGGCAATCCCCGGTCCAATTATGACGCCGTGCCCAGCGCCGCCTCGGTGACGGTCAGCCTCAATCACCTGATCGCCTGGGTTCAGGCCCATCTGCGTGCCGAGGAGGAGGGCGGTCTGCCCGAGGCGGTCAAGGCGCGGGTCTTCACGCCCTTCACGCCCACCTTGCGCGAGACGCGCGGGCTGGGCGGCGTGGCCGAGCGCATCAGCGAGACCCATTACGGCATGGGCTGGCGCATCTATCACTGGGGCGACCGGCGCCTGATCGCCCATGCGGGCTATCTTTCAGGCTATGGCGCCCAGATCGTGATGGAGCCCGAGACCGGCTTCGCCTTCATCGGGCTGTGGAATTCCGACGGGCGCGCGCCCTGGCGGCTGTGGCCCACCGTGATGGATCTGCGCACCGGCGACGGGCCGGGCGACTGGATCGACCAGATCCGCAACTGATCCCTGACGTCAGACACGAAAAAGCCCGCCGGCGTCAGCGCGGCGGGCTTTGATTGCGTGGCTTCGGGCGTGATCAGTTCAGGCGCTCTTTCGCGTCCTCGATCCCGGCCTTGAGCAGCTTGGTGCGCTGGGGTTTGGTCAGCCCGCCAGACAACAGCTCGCGCGCGGCGTCCACGGCCAGATCGGCGGCCAGGGTTTTGACTTCCTTGGCGGCCTGGGCCTGGGCCTGGGCGATGCGCTGCTCGGCCAGGGCGGTGCGCCGCTCGATGCGCTCGGCGATCTCGGCCTGGGCCTGCTCGCGCAGATATTCGGCCTCGGAGCGGGCCTTCTTGATGATCTGCTCGGCCTCTTCGGCGGCCTCGGCATGCTTGCGCTCGTAGGAGGCCAGCATTTCCTGGGCTTCCTCGCGCAGGCGGCGGGCCTCGTCCAGCTCGCCGCGGATTTTCTCGGCCCGGTCGTCCAGCGCCTTTCCGACCGCCTTGTGGGCACCCATGTAGAAGACGATGGCGAAGAAGCCGATCAGGCCGATAAGGGCCCAGAAACTGGTGTCACCGAGAAGATAGCTCATGGCTTACCCCTTGCGGGCCGCGTCGACGGCCTTTTCGGCGTCGGCCTGGGCCACGTCCAGCCCGGCCAGCCGGGTGGTGATGTCCGCTGCGGCGCCCGCAGCGATCTTGCGCACTTCTTTCAGGGCCTTGTCGCGGGCCGCGCGGATGCGCGCCTCGGATTCGGCTTGCTGGGCGTCCAGGCGCGCATCGGCCTCGCGCACGGCTTCGGCGATGTCCGCATCGGCTTCCGCCTTGGCCGAGGCCGCCACGGACTGGGCGCGCGCGCGCGCGTCCGCCAGCGACTTTTCATAGGCCTTCACCGTCTCGTCGGCCTGGTCGCGCATCTGGGATGCAGCGTCCAGATCGTCCGCGATGCGGTCGCGGCGCTCCTCGATGGCCCCGCCAATGCGCGGCAGGATGAAACGCGAGAGCAGGAAATACAGGACGGCGAAACTGATCGCCAGCCAGAACAGCTGGGAGGCGAAATAGGTCGGGTCCAGCGGCGGGAATGCATCGCCGCCTGCATAGGCGTCCGTTTCGATAGCGGTGTCTTGCGCCAGCACGGGGCGTCTCCCTTGACCGACAGGGGTCACGCGGCGGACCGGAAGGCGCGATGCGCCTCCCGGCCGGAGCGTTCAGTCAGTGCGCGGCCTAGACCGCGAACAGCAGCAGCAGGGCGATCAGCAGCGAGAAGATGCCCATGGCTTCGGTCACGGCGAAGCCGAAGATCAGGTTGCCGAACTGGCCCTGGGCTGCGCCCGGGTTGCGAATGGCGGCCTGCAGATAGGACCCGAAGATATTGCCCACGCCAACGGCCGCGCCGAGCATGCCCAGGCAGGCCAGGCCCGCGCCGATGTATTTTGCGGCTTCCGCTTCCATGTCTTACGCTCCTTGAAGATTACGATGCGGTTGAGGATGAGATCGCGACGCTAGTGATGCCCCGGATGGAGCGCGTCGCTGAGATAGATGCAAGTGAGAACGGCGAACACATAGGCCTGAAGGAAGGCCACCAGCAGTTCCAGCGCGGTCAGCGCCACCACCATGAACAGCGGCAGCACGCCCACCACGGCCCAGCCCGCGCCCGCGGCGCCGAGCATGACGATGAAGCCGGCGAACACTTTCAGCAGGATATGGCCCGCCAGCATATTGGCGAACAGACGCACCGACAGGCTGACCGGACGCGACAGGAAGGAGATGATCTCGATCGGCGTCACGATCAGATAGAGCGGCGCAGGCACGCCCGAAGGCACGAACAGCTTGAGGAATTTGAACCCGTTCTTCCAAATCCCGTAGCCCACCACGATGGTCATCACCGTCATGGCCAGACCCACCGTGACGATGAGATGGCTGGTGAAGGTGAAGCCGTGGAAGTCCGGCGCGGGGAAAAAGGGCATCATGCCCAGCATGTTGCCCATCAGGATGAAGGCGAACAGGGTGAACACGAAGGGGAAGAATTTCAGCCCGTCATCGCCCGCCGTGGAGCGGATCATGCCGGCCACGAACTCATAGAGCAGCTCGGCCACTGATTGCGCGCGGCCCGGCACCAGGGCGCGCTTGGACATGGCCAGCGACAACAGCCCGGTGATCATGATCACCGAGACCACCATGAAATAGCTGGAATTGGTGAAGGACAGATTCAGTCCGCCCACCGTCAGTTCGGCGATGGGATGGATTTCGAATTGCTTGATCGGGTTAGTCGCGTCGGCCACGCCCCGCCCTTTCCGTCCCGGACGCGCGCAGCGCCCCTTGCTTCACTTGCAAACCGGCCGGGCGCCTCAGGCGCCGTCTTTCCGGTTCATCTCACGCACGGCGCGCACCATATTCAAAGTGCCCGCCGCGAAACCCAGCATCATTCCGGTCACAAGCCCCCAAGGCGACCATCCCGCCAGCCAGTCGACGATAAAGCCGAGCGCTGCGCCGGTGATCACCCCGCCCAGAAACTCCGATCCGTAGCGCAAGCCCTGGCTCCAGCCGGAGGCTTCCTTCTTGACGTCTCTGGCGCGCCGTTCCTCGATCTTGGCGTTCAGCCGTCGGTCGAAATCGTCGCGGTCAGCGTGGTGCGGAATCGGATTGTCTTGGCGGGACATCAGTGACCATGGGCCCGCCGGAGACCTCCCCGTCAGGCGCGCGCACCCTATAAGCGGGCCTATACCCTGTCAAGCAAGGCGAGCGCATTGCTTTCATATTGAAAAACAAGTAGTTTTTGGCCTACTCGGCCGCCAGCATCGCTTCGGCCGTGCGCAGGTTCACCGAGACCAGCTGCGAGACGCCGCGTTCGCCCATGGTCACCCCGAACAGGCGGTCCATCCGGCTCATGGTCACCGGATTGTGGGTGATCACCAGGAAACGGGTGTCGGTCATGGAGCGCATTTCTTCGAGCATGGTGCAGAAGCGGTCCACATTGGCGTCGTCCAGCGGCGCATCGACCTCGTCGAGCACGCACACAGGGGCGGGATTGACCAGGAACACCGCGAAGATCAGCGCCGTGGCGGTCAGCGCCTGTTCGCCGCCGCTCATCAGGCTCATGGTCTCCATCTTCTTGCCCGGCGGGCAGGCGTAGATTTCCAGCCCCGCTTCCAGCGGATCGTCGTTTTCGGTCAGCGCCAGCTCGGCGCGCCCGCCCCCGAACAGGGTGGCGAACAGGGTCTGGAAGTGGCGGTCGACCACTTCGAAGGCCTCCAGCAGGCGCGCGCGGCCTTCGCGCGACAGGGCGTCCACCGCCTTGCGCAGGCGCGCCACCGCTTCCACCAGATCATCGTGCTCGGCGGCCAGGCGCGCGCGCTCGGCTTCCAGCTCGCCCGCCTCCTCGTCGGCGCGCAGATTGACCGCGCCCAGCCGCTCGCGGGCCAGGCGCGCTTCATCCAGGCGCCGCTCCAGCTCCTGGCTGGACAGGGCGTTGAACTCGCTCTCCGCGGTCTGGGCGGCCAGATCTGCAGGCGCAGCGCCGGTGGCGTCGGCCAGCCGCGCCGCGGCGTCGTCCAGGCGTTCGCGCGCGCCGGCCAGGCGGGCGTCCGCCCCGGCGCGGGCCTCGCGCGCGGCGGCGGAGGCGGCTTCAGCCTGACGCAGCGCCGAATCGGCTTCGCGCTGGGCGCCTTCGGCTTGCGCCACCTGATCGCGCGCCGCCCGCGCGGCGGTTTCGGCTTCAGACAGGGCGTCAAGAAGGGCGGGACGCCGCGCCTCCAGCTCATCAGGGCGGGTGCGGGCGGATTCCAGGGCGGTTTGCGTCTCTTCGATCTGGGTGTTGAGCGCTGCGCGCCTTGCGCCGGCATCGGCCTCGCGCCGCGCCCAGTCAGCGGTTTCACGCTCCAGCGAGGCGAGGCGGTGACGCCGGCCTTGCGCCTCGCGCTTGACGGTTTCCAGCGCCGCGCGCGCGTCCGCAGCGGCGCCGCGCGCGCGCTCGGCTTTCGCGCGCGCCGCCTCCAGCGCTTCCAGTCCGTCATCCTCGTCCAGCGCGGCCGCTTCGGCGGCTTGCGCAGCGGTAGCGTCAGCCTGGGCCGCTTCCAGGCGCGCTTCGGCGCTGGCCAGGGTTTCGGCCAGTCCGGCCCGGCGCGCCTCGGCGCGCGCGGCTTCGGTGCGCGCCGATGACAGCGCCTGTTCGGCCTGGCGCAGGGCGGTTTCGGCCTCGCTGGCGCCAGCGCGCGCGCGCGCCGCGCCGCGTTCGGCGTCCGCGACCGCTTCGCGCGCCGCGCCCGCCTCAGCTTCCAGCGCCGAGGCGTGCGCGCGCGCCGCCTCGGCCTGGGGCCCAAGGGCGGCGAGACGATTGAGGGTTTCCAGACGCACCGCGGCAGGCGAGGGCGCCCCGGCATTGGCCGCATAGCCATCCCAGCGGCGCAGGGCGCCGGTTTGGGTGACAAGCCGCTGGCCGGGCTGAAGCCCGGCGGCCAGCCGGTCCAGATCGGCCTCCTCCACCACCCCAATCGCGGCCAGGCGCCGGGCCAGCGCGTCCGGCGCGCGCACATGATCGATCAGCGGCCTGGCGCCTTCGGGCAGGGCGGCGGCGTTCACGCCATCCCCGGTCCAGCGCCGGGCCGCGCCGGCTTCCAGTCCCGCATCGAGATCCTCGCCCAGCGCCGCGGCCAGCGCCTGTTCAAAGCCCGCGTCCGCGCTGACCTGATCGAGGGCGCGCGCAGCCGTGTCGCCGCCCGCCAGCAGGCGCTCCAGGCTGGCCTGTTCGCGTTGCAGGGCGGCGGCCTCGGCGCGCGCCTCGCCTGCGGCGTCGCGCGCTTCGCCGGCCTGGGCGCGCAGCTGCGCCACGCCCGCCTCCGCCGTCTCCAGCGCGGTGCGCGCAGCGTCGAGCGTTTCGGACAGGCCCCGCGTGGACGCTTCCAGCGCCTCGATATCCGGTCCGCCATCGGCGCCCGCCGCCTCCAGCGCTGCGCGGGCGGACTGGGCTTCGCGGTCCAGCTTCAGCGCACGTTCGCGAGCCTGTTCGGCGTCCCGGCGGGCGCCCTGGCGGCGCGCGCGCGCCTCGGCGCAGGCGGTTGACGCCTTGTCCAGCTCGGCTTCGGCCCTGGAGCGGGTGGCGTCGGCATCGCTCAGCGCGGCTTCGGCGCGCGCCTGGGCCGGGCCGTCCGCGCCCGCCTGCTCGCGCAGGCCCGACATCTGGCTTTTCAGCCGCCCCAGCGCGGTGCGCGCTTCCTCATGCAGCTCGGCTTCGCGCGCCTCGCTGGCGCGCAGCTCGTCAAGCCGGGCGGTCAGGCGGGTGATGTCCTGGCGCGCCGCCTCCACATCCCGGTCCAGCTGGTCGCGCGTGCGTTCGGCCAGACGCAAGGCCGCGGCGGCTTCGGTTTCGCTTTCACGCAGGGGCTGGACGCGCGCTGCAGCGGTTTCAGCGGCGACGGAGGCTTGCGATGCGGTGCGGATGGCGGCGTCGGCGGACACCGCTGCTTCGGCCAAAGCCGCTTCAGCAGCGGCGACGGCCTCGCTCGCCTCGCTCCAGCGGCGCAGCCATAACAGGCTCTCATACTGGCGGATGGTGACCGACAGCTCGCGATAGCGTCCGGCCTGGCGGGCCTGACGCTGCAGGCTGGCGTGCCGCCCGGCGAGATCGTCGACGATCTCCTGCAGCCGGGCGAGATTGGCCTCGGCGGCGGTCAGGCGCAGCTGCGCCTCGCGCCGGCGCGCGCGCAGGCCGGCCACGCCCGCAGCTTCCTCCAGCACCCGGCGGCGGTTTTCCGGCTTGGCGCTGATCAGCTCGCTGATCTGGCCCTGGCGCACCAGGGCGGGCGAGTTGGCGCCCGTGCCCGCATCGGCGAACAGGAGCTGCACGTCCTTGGCGCGCACCTCCTCGCCATTGATGGAATAGTCCGAGCCCTTGCCGCGGGTGATGCGGCGCACGACCTGCAGGATGTCGGCGTCATTGAAGCGGGCCGGCGCGGTGCGCGCGCTATTGTCCACGGTCAGGGTGACGTCGGCCCGGTCGCGGGCCGGGCGCGAGTCGGTCCCGGCGAAGATCACGTCTTCCATGCCGCCGCCGCGCAGCGACTTGGCCGAGGTGGCGCCCATCACCCAGCGCAGGGCTTCCAGCAGGTTGGATTTGCCGCAGCCATTGGGCCCGATGATCCCGGTCAGGCCGGGATCAATGCGCAGCTCTGCCGCGTCGACGAACGACTTGAAGCCGGCCAGGCGCAACTGGGTGAACTTCACCACACCCTCCGATCACGCCGCCGCCCGCCCTTGACGGGCTTTAAGGGTCTAACCGGCGTCCCCATCCGCAGGCTCAGGCGTGTCTGCTTGAGCCTCCACACCTTCGCGAGCCAGAAAGTAGGCGATGATTCGCTGCGTCGTGTCAGCGTCGAAATCCTGATCAATAATGCCCTGATCATCGCTGATGGGCCGGCCATTGATGGCGAACACCTGAACCGGGTGACGGGCGGAGGTCAGGCGTCCGTCGGGCGAGTCGATCGCTTCCAGCGTCACGCCATTGATGATGAAGGTCGGCGTGCCGCGAATGCCTTCGCGGCTGGCGCGGTTATTGGCGTCCGTCACGGCCTGGAAGATCTCGTCATTATTCATGCAGGCCTGGAACTCGGCGTCAGACAGCCCCGCCGTGCGCGCGATGATGCGAAATTGCTGCTGGCCGCGGCCCTGCTGGATGGCGGCGACCAGGGTCTGTTGCTGGGAAAACAGCAGGTCCAGCACGTCGAAATAGCGCTCTTCCGGCGCGCAGCGCGCCAGCATGAAGCCAGGCGTGGCCAGCGCAGGCAGGCCGGTGATGAATTCGCGGAACACGTAGCGCACTGTGCCGTCGGCCACATACCGGTCGATGACCGGCTTGCCCTCGGCGTGGAAATAGGCGCACGCCGGACAGGCGGTGGAGGCGTATTCGATGAAGGTGAGCGGCGCGTCCGGACGGCCCTTGGCGAAATCGCCCTCGCGCTCGAATGCGGACCGGCCGTCGGACGACCCGTTTCCGCAGCCTGTCAGCACCAGTCCGGCGGCGAGCGCCGCAGTGGCGAACATGCGTGATATCACACCCATCACTCATCTCCCTTCGGGCGCGGCGCCGGGGCGGGTCCGATGCGGACGCCCTCGCGTTCCTCCACCGCGCGCTGGAATTCAGCCATGATCCTATCAAGGCTTTGGGCCTCAGTGTCCAGACCTGACGGCGCCGCAGGGCGTTGGCTCTGCCGGGGCGCGGCGGGCGCCAGCCCCGCCAGCGGCCCTTGCACGATGCGCAAACGCTTTGGCGCGCGCCCGGCATAGCGCGCCACGCGCTCCAGAATGCGCGCCGATTGCGCCTCCACCAGCGCCGCGGCGGGGCCGCGCGCGCGCACCACCAGGGTCAGCCCGCCCGCGCCGGCCTGCATCTTCTCCGGGCGCGAATGGGCGGCCAGCGGTGCGCCGACAATCTCCGCCCAGTGCTCGGCCAGCTCGCTCACGCCCGGCCCGTGATGGACCGCCAGGGGTTTGAGCACTTTGGCCAGCGCGCGCGATACTGCAGGCGGCGGGGCGATGGCCGGGCGCCCGCGATGGCGCTGGGCCCAGGCCCACGCCTCGGCCTCCGCCTGCCCGTCGCCGGGGCGGATCAGGCGGCGCGCGCCGCTTGACGGAGGGGGCGGACGTTTCATGTTGGTCAGGATCGCTCCCGTCCGGCGCGCTGGCAAGCGTGCGCCTGCGCGCGCTGGAGATTTGTAATGAGGCCGCCTCTCGTGAACCCGTCATGACCCCGGCCCTGCGCGGTGACGCGCCCGCCCTGCGCGCAGCGCTCCTCGAGTGGTATGACCGCCAGGGCCGGACCCTGCCCTGGCGGGTGCGGCCTGAAGACCGGGCGCGCGGCGTGGCGCCCGACCCGTACGCCGTCTGGCTGTCGGAAATCATGCTGCAACAGACCACCGTGCCTCATGCCGCGCCCTACTGGGCGCGCTTCCTGCAGCTCTGGCCGCGCATCGAAGACCTGGCTGACGCCCCGCGCGAGGATGTGATGCGGGAGTGGGCGGGGCTGGGCTATTACGCCCGGGCGCGCAATCTGCACGCCTGCGCGCAGATGGTGGCGTCCCAGCTGGGCGGGCGTTTCCCCAGCGATCTTGACGGCTTGCGCGCCCTTCCCGGGATTGGCGAGTACACCGCCAATGCGATCCGCGCCGCCGCCTTTGACCTGCCCGCCAGCGTGGTGGACGGCAATGTGGAGCGGGTGATCACCCGCCTGTTCGCCATGGAGGCGCCGCTGTCCTCCGCCAAGCCGGCCATCCGAAAAGAAGCGTCCCGGCTCGCCGATCCGGACCGCCCGGGCGATTATGCGCAAGCCATCATGGACCTGGGCGCGACCGTGTGCACGCCCAAGAACCCGTCCTGCGGGACATGTCCCTGGGCCCGGGCCTGCGCGGCGCGGGCGCAAGGCGATCCTTTGCGCTATCCGGTCAAGCCGGTCAGGAAACCCAAGCCCGTGCGCCATGGGCTGGCCTTCGTCATCCTGCGCGGCGGCGCAGGCCGTCGTGAGGTGTATGTGCGGCCCCGGCCTGACAAGGGTTTGCTGGGCGGCATGCTGGAAACGCCGGGCAGTGAGTGGCTGGAGGATGTGGGGGCGCTGCCCTCACGGGACGCCGCA
Source organism: Alkalicaulis satelles (assembly GCF_008630495.1). Lineage (GTDB taxonomy): Bacteria > Pseudomonadota > Alphaproteobacteria > Caulobacterales > Maricaulaceae > Oceanicaulis > Oceanicaulis satelles. The sequence goes on along the minus strand of NZ_VWOJ01000001.1, from coordinate 917,550 downwards.
GCGCCCGCAGCGCTGAACTGGCGCAAGGCCAGCGGGGTGTCCCACGTCTTCACCCATTTTGCGCTGGAGCTGACGGTTTATGCCGCGCGCGCCCCGAAAGGCTGGCGCGGGCCGGACGCGCACGGGCGCTGGGTTCCCGCCGAGCCGCTCTCGGCGTCCGGTCTGCCCAGTGTGATGAAAAAAGCTGTGCGCGCCGCGCTGGGGTGAGGCCTGCTCAGACGCCTTCCATCTCGGCGCGGATGCGCGCGCGCAGCACGTCGATGGGGGCGAGTTGCCCCGACTGGCGCACATGCCAGAAGGTCCAGCCATTGCAGGCCGGCGCGCCCTGGACATGGGCGCCCATCTGGTGGATCGAGCCGGTCTCGCCGCCTGCGGCCACCGTGCCGTCAGGACGCACCCGCGCCGTGCGCCGGCCTTGGGCGCAATAGAGCGTATCGCCGGGCTTCAGGAGCCCTGCCTCCACCACCGCCCCGAACGGGATGCGCGGCAAGGCGCGCTTGGACTGGGTGACTTTCAGGTCCGCGTCCGCCGCCGGGCTGATCGCCGCGATGCGCCGGCGGGCGATGTCGGCGTATCCCGCATCGGCCTCGATGCCGATAAAGCGCCGGCCAAGCTTGCGCGCCACCGCGCCGGTGGTGCCCGTGCCGAAGAACGGGTCCAGGATGATGTCGCCGGGATTGGAGGTGGCCAGCAGCACGCGGTGCAACAGCGCCTCGGGCTTCTGGGTGGGATGGGCCTTGCGGCCATCGCCGGTTTTCAGCCGCTCGCCCCCGGCGCAGATCGCCAGCGTCCAGTCGGAGCGCATCTGCACCCCGTCATTGAGCGCCTTCATGGCGGCATAGTTGAAGGTGACGCGCGAAGCCTTGGTCTTGCCCGCCCAGATCAGCGTCTCATGGGCGTTGGTGAAGCGCGTGCCCTTGAAATTGGGCATCGGGTTGGACTTGCGCCAGATCACGTCATTATGGATCCAGAAGCCCATGTCCTGAAGAAACGCGCCGACGCGGAAAATATTGTGATAGCTGCCGATGGTCCACAGCGCGCCATCGGGCTTGAGCACGCGGCGGGCCTGTTCCAGCCAGGCGCAGGAGAACAGGTCGTAATCGTCGAAATCGCCGATCTGGTCCCAGTCGTCATCGACGGCGTCGACGCGCGAATTGTCCGGCCGGTGCAGATCGCCGCCCAGCTGGAGATTATAGGGCGGATCGGCGAAGACGAGATCGACGCTCTCGTCAGGCAGGTCCGCCATCACCTCCACGCAATCGCCGACCAGAACCTGGTCAGCCGGGAGATTGTTTTTGTCTGCGCCTGACACCGGTTTCGCCCCGCATTGAAAAATTCATCACGCGCACAGGGATGAATCAGTCCGGCTTACCCGTTGGTTAAGCGCGATTCATCGCATGCTGCGCAAAGCCGCGCGCCTGGAGCGCGCCCTGCACAGGGCCATAGCTTAGCCGATGGATGGGGCAGGGGCCTAACGCTTCAAGGGCGGCGCGGTGCGCGGCGCTGGGATAGCCCTTGTGGCCGGCGAAGCCGTATCCGGGAAACCGCAAGTCCGCATCCGCCATCAGCGCGTCGCGGGTGGTCTTGGCGATGATGCTGGCTGCAGCGATGGCCGGCTCGCTGGCGTCGCCGCCGACAATCGCGCGGGCGGGCGCGGCCAGGCCCGGCGGCAGCTGATTGCCGTCAATGAGGATCATGTCCGGCTTTTGCGACAGGCCCGCCACGGCGCGCGCCATGGCCGCGAGGCTGGCGTGGAGCACGTTGAGCCGGTCGATCTCGGCCGGCTCGGCCAGGGCGACTGACACAATGGCTTCGGCCCGGATCACCGCCGCCAGCGCCGCGCGCCGCTTTGCTGTGAGCTTTTTGGAATCGTCGAGTGCATCCAGTGCGGAGAAGCCCTCCGGCAGGATCACGGCGGCGGCGGCCACCGGCCCGGCCAGCGGCCCGCGCCCGGCCTCGTCCACGCCGGCGATGAGGGGGCCGGCGATGAGGGGGAGGGAAGACGTCATGGCGGGCTTGATAGCGCCGCCGGAGCGGGGCTGCAAAGATCAATCCGCGCGCGCGTCTGCAGGCGGGTTGTCCGGCCATCGTTCGCGTACAGCCGGTCCGATCAGCTCGATCCTGTCCGTGATAATGCCGCCACGAAAATTGCGCCGCAGGGCGCCGAGGCTTGCGGGATCGTCAAGGCCGACATTCTGAGGCCGGGTGATGTCTGTTTCTCCGCCGATGAAGACCGGGGTGTTGACCGCCTCCATCCGGGCGATGAAACGGTTCGGCCATCCCCAGAGCATCCACGTCATATTGACGGGCGCGCCCGCAAAGCCGTCATGGCAGGCGCGCGGCACATACCCGCTCCAGCCCAGCAGCATATAGCGCCTCATGCAGGTCATGACCTGTTGTTTGGAGAACGCGGTCATGTCCGGCCGCAGCGCATTGAGACGCTCGGCGGCGCGCGGCCCGGCGATCACCATCAGGCGGTCCGGATTGGCGCCGGGATGCGCTTCGAGCCAGGCGTGCAGGCGGTCAGCCTCGCTGGCCTGATTGCTCTTGATGTCGACCAGGAAGCGGCGCTCGGGAAATGTCTCCAGCACCTCGCCCAGTGTTGGCATCAGCCCGTAGCCTGAGCCTCTGAGCGGAAAGGTTTCGCCGCCGTCGAACGTGTATCCGTAAGCGATATCAAGCTGTTTGAGCTTATCAACGCTATGGTCGCGCGTGCGCCCGCTTCCATTGGTGCGGCACTCCAGCGTCCAGTCATGAAAGACGATGAAATCGCCATCACTGGTCGCGTGAATGTCGAACTCGACGATATCGGCGCCGTATTCAAAGGCGGCGGCCATCGAGGCCAGCGTGTTCTCGAGATAGCTGTGGCCCGAAGGCAGGGACTGGGCGGCGGTGCAGGTCTCGTTGGTCAGGCCTTCACGGCTGAACTGCTGATAGACGCCCCGGTGCGCCATTAACTCCAGCCTGTCAGGCGCAGGCGCCAGCCAGGACGCGTTGTTGAGATAGACGCCGCCGGCGGCGAGGATGACGGCGCCAATAATCGCGTGGTGAATCTTCATCTATCGCTCCCCGGTGATTTGACCGGTGAGTTTGCCGGGGTTTGCGCCCGTAATGAGGCGCGCTCCGCTGCAAGGGCAATGATCGCCGGAACGCGTTTTATGTGGCAGGCTGGACGGGTGAACACAGGGAGGCGATGATGGCGGGGCAGGGCCGGGTGATGGGCGTGGGCGGGGTGTTCGTGAAATCGGCCGATCCCGAGGCGACGCGCCGCTGGTATGCCCAGGCGCTGGGGCTGGAGCGCAACGAGTATGGCGAGTTCGACTTCCGCCATACCGCCAGCGCCGAGGCCTGGCGGGACGGCGCGCGCACCATCTTCGCCCGCTTCAATGCCGACACCACCTATTTCGACCCTTCACCCCACCCGGTCATGATCAATCTCATGGTCGATGATCTCGACGCGGTCATGGCCCGGCTCGCCAGCCACGGCGTGGCGCTCATCGGGGAGCCGGAAGACTATCCCTATGGCCGCTTCGCCTGGGTGATGGACCCGGACGGGGTCAAGATCGAGCTCTGGCAGCCCGTCCACGCCTGAGGGGCGGGGCGGAGCCCTCAAAACAAACTCATCTGCGCGCTGTCCTCGGGTGGAACGCGGAACAGATCGGTGCGAAGGGCGAGGCGCGGGGTGTCCAGGCCATGGCGGCGGATGGCGGCGCGGAAGCGCGTGGCGATCAGGGCGGCGACCGGGCCTTCGCCCACGCCGCGCACATGCCAGCGCGCATCGTAATCCTTGCCGCCGCGGGTCTGGCGGATGAGGCTCATGATCTTGGCGGCCGCATTGGGGCGGTGGATGTCGAGCCAGTCCCTGAACAGATCGCGCACCTCCAGCGGCAGGCGCAGCAGCACATAGCCGGCCTGGCGCGCCCCGGCCCCGGCGGCGGCCTCGATCAGCGCCTCGATCTCATGGTCATTGAGCCCGGGAATGATGGGCGCGGTCATCACCGTCACCGGCACGCCGGCGCCGGTCAGCGCGCGTATGGCGTCCAGCCGGCGCCGGGGCGTGGCGGCGCGCGGCTCCAGGGTGCGGGCGAGTTCCGCGTCCAGCGTGGTCAGCGAGACCGCCGCTTTGGCCAGGCCCTGTGCGGCCAGGTCGCCCAGTATGTCGAGATCGCGCACGATCCCGGCCGATTTGGTGATGACGCTGACCGGGTGGCGGAACTCAAGGCAGGTTTCCAGCAGCCGCCGGGTCAGGCGCAGCTGGCGCTCCACGGGCTGGTAGGCGTCGGTATTGGCGCCGATGAGGATGGGTTCGGGCCGGTAGCCGGGCTTGCGGAAGGCGGCGGCCAGCAGGTCCGGCGCGCCGGGCTTGAAGAATATCCGGCTTTCGAAATCGATCCCCGCCGAATAGCCCCAATAGGCGTGGCTGGGGCGGGCGAAGCAGTAGACGCAGCCATGCTCGCAGCCGCGATAGGGATTGACCGAGTGGTCGAAGCTGATGTCCGGGCTGTCATTGCGGGTGATGATGGAGCGCGCATTGTCGCGGATCAGCGTGGTGCGCAGCTTCGGCGCGGCCGCTTCGGCGCCGGTCCAGCCATCATCCACCGGCGCGCGCGTTTCGCGCTCATAGCGTCCGGCATCGTTGGACGCCGCCCCGCGCCCGCGTGGTCGCAAGGGCTCGGGCAGGGGCGCAGAGGCGCGGGCGGGGGTGAAGCGGGCGTTCATGGGCTCAAGCCTGCCGCACGCACTGGAACAGATCAAGAACAAAATCGGGTTGACAGAGGGGCGCCGGCGCGGTTCAAGCTGGCGGTCATGTCCCGTCTGGCGGTCGTCATTCCCACCCTGAACGCCGCTGCGGGCCTGCCTGCGGCGCTGGCCAGCCTGTCGCCGGCGCAGCGCCTGGGATATCTCGGGCCGGTGATCGTGTCCGATGGCGGATCGAGCGACGCAACGCTGGATATCGCGCGCAAGGCCGGCTGCGCCATCGTCACGGGCGCGCAGGGCCGGGGCGCGCAGCTGGCGGCGGGGGCTGGAGCGGCGCGCGGGCAGATCACAGCCGATGACTGGCTCATGTTCGTGCATGCCGACACGGTGATGCAGCCGGGCTGGGCGCGCGAGGCCAAGGCCTTCATGGCGCGCCATGCCGGGCGCGACCGGGCGGGCTATTTCCGCTTTGCGCTCGATGACATGAGCCCCGCCGCGCGCCGTCTGGAAGCGGCGGTGCGCCTGCGCTGCCAGCTGTTCGCGCTGCCCTATGGCGATCAGGCGCTGGTGATCAATGCCGGGTTCTATGACCGGCTGGGTGGCTACAAGCCCATGCCCCTGTTTGAGGATGTGGACCTCGTCCGGCGCATCACGCGCGCACGCCTTGAGCCGCTGCACAGCGCGGCGGTGACCAGTGCGGCGAAATTCCGCGCTGAAGGCTATGGCCGCCGCTCGCGGCGCAATCTGGTGCTGCTGGCGCGTTATTTCATGGGCGCGGATCCGGGCCGGCTCGCCGCTGCCTATCGCCGATGACCCGGCCGGTTCTGGTGATCTTCGCCAAGGCGCCCGTGATCGGCGGCGCCAAGACGCGCCTGGCGCGCGGCATCGGCAAGGTCAGCGCCTGGCGCCTCTACCGCGCCATGACCGCGCGCCTGATGCGCCGCCTGGCTGACCGGCGCTGGGACACGGTGCTGGCTGTGGCGCCGGACGCAGCCTTGAAACGATGTTTCCCGGGTGTCTGGCCGCCGGGCGTGAAGCGCCGCGCCCAAGGGCCTGGCGATCTGGGCGCGCGGCAGGCGCGTGTTTTTTCAGGGCGCGGGCCGGTCTGCGTGATCGGGTCAGATGCGCCGGACGTGACGCGCGCCGATATCGCCAGCGCCTTCAAGGCGCTCAAACGCCATGACGCGGTGACCGGCCCGGCGCTGGATGGCGGCTACTGGCTCCTCGCCCTCAACGCCCCGGCGCCGCGCGGGCTTTTTGAGGGCGTGCGCTGGTCGCATGCGCAAACGCTCAGCGATCTGGAAGCGCGCCTGGCGGCTCATGGCCTCAGCGTTGCGCGCCTGCGCGCGCTGGCCGATGTGGATGAGGCGGGCGATCTCAGGCGTCAGAACCGTCCAGCTTCGCCTTGAGGCTCAGCAGGTCTTCCCAGGCGCGCGCCTTTTCCTGCGGGCGGCGCAGGAGGAAGGCGGGGTGGTAGATGGGCAGGGCCGGGACCGGCGCGCCGCCTTCGGGCGCAAATTCGCTCCAGCGCCCGCGCAGGGCGGTGATGCCGGCGCTGGCGCGCAGGAAGGTCTGGGCGGCGATGCCGCCGGCGAACACCACCACATCCGGCGCGGCCAGGGCGATATGGCGCTCGGCGAAGGGGCGGCAGGCCTCGATCTCCACATCGGTGGGCTTGCGATTGCCCGGCGGGCGCCAGAACACGGCGTTGGAGATGTAATAGTCCTCCGGCCCCAGCCCGATGGCGCCCAGCATGCGGTCCAGAAGCTGGCCCGAGCGCCCGACAAAGGGCTGGCCCTCCATATCCTCCTCGCGCCCGGGCGCCTCGCCCACGATCATCAGGCGCGCGCCCGGATTGCCGCGGGCGAAGACCAGCCGGGTGGCGGTGGCTTTCAGCGGGCAGCCCTCATAGGCCTCCAGCGCGGCCCTGAGCGCCTCGAGGCTATCGGCGCCCGCCGCCAGCTTGCGCGCGTCCTCGCCGGGCGGCGGGGCTCCGAATCCGGCTGCGCGCGCCGCGGCGGGCGTGGCGCGCGGCGCGGGCTCTTCGCGCGCCCGGCGCGGGGCGGGTTCGCTGGCGGGCTCCTGTCGCCGGGCGGGGCGGGTGCCGGGCGGCGGGCCCAGCACGTCCACGCCCGCCTGCTCCCACCATTGTGTGAGGCTCTTGAGCACACGGATGTCTTCAGGGCTCAGCGCGGCGGTCATGGGACGGGCTCTGCAGGCGAAGTGGCGCAAGGGCGGGGTTCGCCCTAGCTCACAGGGAAACCCTAGGCTAAGACGGGTTAGGGGCGCGCGCCAGCGATTGCGCTGCGCCCCCGGCATGAACAGCAGCGGGAGGCGAGTGTGGCCGAACAGACCATCGAGCGCGAATCCATGGAATACGACGTCGTCATCGTGGGCGCCGGCCCGGCGGGCCTGGCCGCAGCGATCCGGCTGAAACAGGCCGCTGAAGCGAGCGGTCAGGACGTCTCGGTGGCGGTGATTGAAAAAGGCTCCGAGGTCGGCGCCCATATCCTGTCGGGCGTGGTGTTCGATCCCAAGGCCCTCGACGAGCTGATCCCCGACTGGCGCGACGATCCGTCCCAGCCCTTCGACACGGAAGTGACCGAGGACAAGTTCATCCTGCTGGGCGAAGCCGGTTCGGCCACCATTCCAAGCTTTTCCATGCCGGCCTTCATGCACAATCACGGCTGCTATGTGGGCTCGCTGGCCAATGTGTGCCGCTGGCTGGGCGACAAGGCCGAAGCGCTGGGCGTGGAGATCTATCCCGGCTTCCCGGCGGCGTCTTTCATCGAGGAAGACGGCGTGGTCAAAGGCGTGATCACCGGCGATATGGGCGTGGGGCGCGACGGCCAGCCCAAGGACGCCTATCAGCCCGGCATGGAGCTGCGCGCCCGCTACACCCTGATCGGGGAGGGCGCGCGCGGCAGCCTGTCCAAAGAGCTGATCAAGCTCTACGGCCTGGACGCCAACAGCGAGCCGCAGAAATACGGGCTGGGCATGAAGGAGCTCTGGCGCGTCAAGCCGGAGAACCACCACAAGGGCCGTGTCCAGCACACCATGGGCTGGCCGCTGGATAACGAGACCGGCGGCGGTTCCTTCCTCTATCATTTCGGCGACAATCTGGTCGCGGTCGGGTTTGTGGTGCACCTCAATTACAAGAACCCGCACCTGTTCCCCTTCGGCGAGTTCCAGCGCTTCAAGACCCATCCCGACATCGCCCCCATCTTCGAGGGCGCCGAGCGCCTGTCCTATGGCGCGCGCGCCATCACCGAGGGCGGGTTCCAGTCCGTGCCCAAGCTCGCCTTCCCTGGCGGCGCGCTGATCGGCTGTTCGGCGGGCTTTGTGAACGTGCCGCGAATCAAGGGCAGCCATAACGCCATGAAGACCGGCATGATGGCCGCTGAGGCTGTGGCCGGGGCGCTCAAGGAAGGCCGCGCCCACGACACGCTGGAGGCCTATGAAAGCGCCTATGAAAAGAGCTGGGTGCGCGCCGAGCTGAAAAAGGTGCGCAACGTCAAGCCGCTCTGGTCGAAATTCGGCACGGTGATCGGCGTGGCGCTGGGCGGGATTGAGATGTGGACCACCCACATGTTTGGCGGCTTCTCCTTCTTTGGCACGCTCAAGCATGGCGGGCCGGACCATGCGGCCACCAAACCGGCCGCCGATTGCAAGCCGATCGAGTATCCCAAACCGGATGGCGTGCTGACCTTCGACCGCCTGTCCTCGGTGTTCATCTCCAACACCAATCATGAAGAGGACCAGCCCATTCACCTCCGGCTTGCCGATGCGGATCTGCAAAAAGCCAGCGAGCTGGATGTGTATGGCGGCCCCTCGGCGCGCTATTGCCCGGCGGCGGTGTATGAGTGGGTGGCCGATGAAAAGAGCGGCGAGCCGCGCTTCGTGATCAACGCCCAGAACTGCGTCCACTGCAAGACGTGCGATATCAAGGACCCGAACCAGAACATCAACTGGACCACGCCTGAAGGCGCGGGCGGCCCCAATTACCCCAATATGTGAGGCGTGGAGCGTTCAAGCGTTCCGCGGGCGCGATGCGCGCACTGATCGTGATCCTGGCCATGGCCCTGCCCGCCGCCGCTTGCGCGGGCGGGCCGCGCTTTCTGCCGCCTGATGATGATGAGGCTCCGCCATCGGCCTATGGCGCGTTTCTGTCGGCGCGCTATGCCGCGCAGATGCGCGATATCGAGGCCTCTGCGGCCTATTATGACGCTGCGCTGGACCAGGCGCCCGGCCTGGATCTGATCGCCGACCGCGCCTTTTCCAGCGCCCTGCTGGCGGGTGATTTCGCCCGCGCCGACCGCCTGGCGCCCGGTACGGTGCGCGATGGCGCGCCGGGGGGCGTGGCCAGTCTCTATCTGATGTCTGCAGCGCTGGCCGGGTCGCGCGTCCCGGCCCTTCCCCAGGAAAGCTATGGCCCGTTCGGCGAGATGATCGCGGCCATGCTGGAGGACTGGCGCCTGGCCGCGCGCGGGCGCGCCAGCGCCGCGGCGGCCGCGGCCGGGAGCCATGACCTGATGATGGGCGCGGCCGGCCATCTGCTGGTCCATCAGGCCCTGATCCTGGAAGCCGCGGGTGAGTATGACCGGGCTGAAGCGGCCTATCGTGCGGCGGATCAGACCCTGTCCATGCGCAATTTCACCACCGTTTTGCTGGGCGCCTTTCTGGAGCGGCGCGGGCGCCGGTCCGAGGCCGGGCGGATCTATGAACGCCAGCTCGCCCGGTCAGGCCAGGATGGCGATCCTGAAGTCGCCGCCGCGCTGGAGCGGGTGCGGGCGGGCGGGCGGGCGCCGCGCTTTCCTGCTGCGCCGCAAGCGGCGGCGCGCGCGGTGCACGGCCCGGCCCAGCTGTTGATGTCTCATGCCCCGGTGGAGGTTCCCGTCCTCTATATGCGCATGGCCCAGCGGCTCGATCCGGATTTTGACCGCAATACCCTGGCTGTGGCTGACGCGCTGCGGGCCCTGGGGATCGATGACGCCGCGCGCACGGCTTACGCCTCGGTGCGCGAGGGGCCTTTCGCCGAGCGCGCCGCCGCGTCGGCGGCCTGGATCGATTTCGATACCGGCGCGCGCCAGGAGGCTGTCGACCGCGCCCGCGCCATGGCCGGGCGCACCCGCACCCCTGCGGCGCGCGAACTGCTGGCCAATCTTCTGCAGGCCTCGCGCGAGTGCGAGGCGGCTGAAGCGCTCTATCTGTCCCTGGTCGAGGAGGCCGAAGCTGCGGGCGATGAGCCAGACTGGCGCCATTTCTATCTGGCCGGCAGCTGCCGGCTGTCGCGCGCGGGCTGGAGCGAGGCCGAGCCCTTGATGATGCGCGCGCTGGAACTGGCGCCCGATGAGGCGTCGGTGCTCAATGATGTGGGCTATTCCCTGATCGTCGAGGGCCAGGTCGAGGAAGGCCTGGCCATGGTCGAGCGCGCCGTGGCCCAGGAGCCGGACAACGCCGCCTTGCTCGATTCCATGGGCTGGGGCCTGTTCCGCGCCGGCGAACCCGAGGCGGCGGTGGACTGGCTGGAGCGCGCCAGCGAGCGCGCGCCGGACAATCCGGTGATCAACTGGCATCTGGGCGACGCCTATGCGGCGACGGGCCGGGTGCTGGAGGCGGGCTTCCAGTGGCGGCGCGCCCTGGAGCTGGGCCCCGATGCCGATCTGGCCGCCTTGCTCGCCCGGCGCCTGGAGCTGGGCCTGGAGGCCGGTCCGGTGGAGGCGTCATGAGCCTGTCCATGCGTGAGGGCGTGGAAGCGTTCGCGCCGGCCAAGGTCAATCTGACCCTGCGCGCCGGCGCAGCGCGCGCAGACGGCTATCACCCGCTGGACTCGCTGGTGGTGTTCGCTGACTGGGGCGACACCGTCATCGCCGAACCGGGCGAGGGACTCTCTCTTTCCATTGAGGGCGAAGGGGCGTCCGCTCTGGCGGGCGAGACCCAGAACCTGGTTCTCAAGGCCGCCTGGGCGCTGCGCGCTGCGGCGGGGCAGCGCGAGCTGGGCGCCAGGCTGACCCTGGTCAAACGCCTGCCCGTGGCGGCGGGGCTGGGGGGCGGATCCTCCGACGCGGCGGCGGCCCTGAGGGCGCTGGCCTTGCTGTGGGAGCTGGATTTCTCCCTGCGTCAGCTGGCCGAAATCGGCTCGGTGGTGGGCGCGGACGTGCCGGTCTGCGTCCATGCCCGCGCATCGCGCATGAGCGGCATTGGCGAACAGGTCGCGCCGCTGGCCGCCTGGCCGTCCCTGCCCGCCCTGATCCTGCATCCCGGCGCGGCGCTGTCCACCAGGGACGTGTTCACCGCCTTTGATGCGGACAACCCCGCCGCTCTGGCGCCGGGCGGCCTGCCCGCTGCAGGCGGGCTGGAGGGGGCGCTGCGCGTGCTGGAGACCTCGGGCAATGATCTGGAAGCGCCGGCGCTGAGGCTGCGCCCCGTGATCGGAGAAGCGCTGGCGCTGCTGAGGGAGATGCCCGGCGCGCGCCTGGCGCGCATGTCCGGCTCGGGCGCCAGCTGTTTCGCCATTTTCGAGACGCTGGATGCGGCGCAACACTGCGCCGGCCTGATCCAGCGCGCCCGTCCGGACTGGACGGCGGCGCCGGTGACTTTCGGGGGCGCGGCGTGATCGCGGTGATCCTCTCAATCCTGGCCGCCAGCCTCATCGCCAGTGCGGGCGTGACGGCGCTGGCCTGGCGCGCAGGCGTGCTCGACATGCCCAATGCGCGCTCCAGTCATGGCGCGCCGACGCCGCGCGCCGGCGGGCTGGGCGTGATGGCCGGGCTGGGCGCCGGGGCGCTGGCGGCCAGCGCGTTTGCGCTGTCAGGCGGGCCGCTGGCGGGATTGCTCATCCTGGCGGCGGCGTTTGCGGTGATGGGGTTCGCCGATGATCTGATCACGCTGGGCGAGGCCGGCAAATTCCTCGCCAGCGTCTTCCTGTGCATCGCCGTGGCCGCTATGGCCGGGCCGGTGACCCATATTCCGCTGGACGGCGATATCGCCCTGGGCCTGCCGCTCTGGCTCGGATGGGCGGGCTCGGCCCTGTTCGTGTTCGTGGCGGTCAATGCGGTCAATTTCATGGACGGCTCGGACGGGATGTTTCCCGCCGTGATGATCCCGGCCAGCCTGGGGCTGGCGGTGGCGGGTCTGGTCACGGGCGTCAACGCCAGCGTGATCATCGGTTTCGCGCTGGCCGCAGGTCTTGCAGGCTTCGCCGCGTTCAACTGGCCCCCGGCAAAAGTGTTTGCGGGCGATGTGGGCGCGCTGGGCGCCGGGGCGGCGTATGCGGGCGGCGCGCTGGCGCTGGCCGGGCAGGGCGTGCCCGGATCGATGTGGCTGGCGCCGCTCTTCATCCTGGTGTTTCTCGCCGACGTGCTTCTGACCCTGTTGCGCCGGGCGCGTTATGGCCGCTTCTCGCTCATGGCCCATCGCGAGCACGCCTATCAGCGCCTCATTGATGCAGGCTGGAGCCACAGGCGCGTTGCGCTGGCCTATGGCGGGCTGAGCGTGCTGATCGTGGTCTCGGGGCTCGCCGCCGCGCAAGGGCCCGACATCGCGCCCTTCCTTGTGTTCTGGGGCTGGACCGCGATCCTCACCGTCCTGCACATGCTGGCCGGACGGCTGGCGCTCGGATCACAGAGCTAGCGCACGCGCCGGATCGAACGGATGGTCACAGGCTCTGTCAGGAATTGATGGGCGAAGCCTTCGGGCGCGCCCTCATGGCCGCCGGCGGCGCCATTCATGATCGCCTCGGCGATCTCGATCCCCTCCACCACCTGACCGAACACGGCATAGCCCGCCTCGTCGCCGGGATTGCGCCCGTCCGGGCCGGCGTCGAGCCCGGGCGTGTCATTGAGCATGATGAAGAACTCGGTGGTCGCCGTGCCCACATCATAGCGCCCCATGGAAACCGCGCCGCGCACATGGGACAGGCCGGTCATGTCCGTGCTCTCATGGGCGATGCCTTGCGCTTCGGGCAGGCCCTCAAACCCCCAGCCGCCCTGGATGAGATTCATCGGGTTCTCGATATCGGGCCGGTCATTGTCATCGCGCACCACCCGGTAGAACGACCCGCCTTCAAACGTGCCCGCCTCCACATGGGCCAGGAAATTGGCCACGCTCACCGGCGCCTTGCCGGCGTGCAGCACGATGCGGATCTCGCCCATATCCGTTTCGATCACGGCTTTGGGCAGGGTCTCTTCGGTCACGCCGGCGCCGCCTTCGTCAGCAGGGTTCTGGCAGGCGGCGAGCACAGCGATCAGCGGCAGGGCGAGAAGGCGCAAGGTCATGAGCAGGTCTCCCGGCAGGGCGTCAGCGCCCGCCAGGGATTCGGAGGGCGCCTGTGCGCGCGTGTCAACGCCGGTCCGAATTGGCGCTTGACCGGACAATCGCGCCTGCGCCATGCTGCAGCGCATGATGACGCGCACGGCTTTCTATCGGCTTTTCAGCTATTTTGGCGGTCCCGGGGGGACTGGCTGAGCTCGTCTGCGCACAGATGAAGACCAGTCCGCCCCCGCCCGCCCGGCGGGGGTTTTGCTTTTCAAGGAGACCGCCCATGACGCCGCCCGAGACCCGAAACGAACGCGCCGCCCTGCGCGCGGCCATCGACCGGGCTGATGGAGAGCTGATCAAGCTGCTCGCCGAGCGCCGGCGTCTGGGCGAGGCGCTGGGCGCCCTCAAGGCGGGCGAGCAGACCCCGGTGCGTGATGTGGAGCGCGAGCAGGATGTGATCACGCGCGCCGTGGCGGCGGGGACCGAGCTGGGTCTGGACGCCAGCTTCGTGGAGACGCTGTTCCAGGCGATCATTGATGATTCCCTGCGCCGCCAGCGCGCCGGGCTGGATGCGCGCGCGGGCGACCGGCTGCTGACCGAGGCGCGCGTGGCCTATCTGGGCGGGCCGGGCAGCTATTCCCATTTCGGGGTCTACAGCCATTATTCCGGGCGCTATTCAGGCGTGGCGCCGGTGATCAAACGCGACTATGCGGCCGTGTTTGCGGCGGTGGAGGCGGGCGAGGCCGAATACGGCTTCCTGCCCATCGAGAACACCGCCACGGGCGGCATCGTGGAGGTCTATGACCTGTTGCGCGAGACCCGGCTGAAAATCGCCGGCGAGCATCACCAGCGCATCGTTCACGCCCTGATGGGCAAATCCAGCGATGTGGGCGTGGTGCGCACGGTCTATGGCCACCCCCAGGCGCTGCGCCAGGCCCAGCGCTGGCTCAACGCGCGCCATGACCTCAAGAAGGTTCCGGTCTCCTCCACCACCCGCGCGCTGGAGCGGGCGCTGGACGAGGGCCCGTCGGCAGCCGCCGTCGGCAGCCCGGACGCTGCGCGCCTGTTCGGGCTCAATGTGATCGAGCCCAATATCTCCGACTTCGCCGGCAACGAGACCCGCTTTGTCTCTCTGGCGCTTGATCCGGCGCCGGCCTCGCCGCTCCTGCCGTGCAAGACCTCGCTGGTGGTGATCACCAGCGACGAGGCCGGCTCGCTGATCAGCGCGCTGGAGGGCTTCCGCACCGAAGGGGTGAGCCTGACCAAGCTGGAAAGCCGGCCCGTGCCCGGCGCGCCGTGGGAGCAGCTTTTCTTCATCGATCTGGAAGGCCATGAGAGCGACGCCGCCGTCTCGCGCGCGCTCGACCACCTGGCCCGCCACGCCAGCACCGTGCGCCGGCTGGGCTCTTACGGATCAGACCGGTTGAAGCCAGCCAGCCGGGCAGGCTAAAGGAGTAAGGCAAGGGCGGTTAGCTCAGCTGGCAGAGCATCTCGTTTACACCGAGAGGGTCGGCGGTTCGATCCCGTCACCGCCCACCATGCCCGCCATGACTTCAAGATGCGTCCCGTCTGCAGATCACGCGCAAACGCGCTTGACCGGGGGCGGGAGCAAAAGTAGGAAAGCGCTCCCCGGCCACGCGCCGGCCACCCACGCGGGTGTAGCTCAGTTGGTTAGAGCGCCGGCCTGTCACGCCGGAGGTCGCGGGTTCGAGCCCCGTCACTCGCGCCATTTTCTCAATCACTCGGTAAATCGCGTTGCCCCTGTTCCCGCAGGGCGTTCGCGGCTGTTCGCGCTTATGGGCCGGCATCGCGCAAGAGCCCGTGAGCTGAGCCCTTGCGGCCCCTCACACAGATGGCCGAATGGTTTCAAGGTTTCGGGGGCGGTCTATTGATTGTGCGCCGGTGCTTTCGGGCAGTCTCTGATATCGGCCAGATGGCGCTGGGCGCGTTCGGCGCCGGCTTGGCGTGGTGATGGCGCGCCAAAGCCCTGGCGTCGATTTGCGGGTCAAAACCGTGTGCTGGCCGGATGAAGCTGCCGCCAGGCGCAGGAGGATGCCGGCGAACGGCTTCGCAAGGGCGGGACGCCACCTTGACACGCGCCCCCACGCTGCCCGGCTGGGCAAAAACCCTTTGCGATGGCTTTCATTTTACGGTGGGCAAGGATAACAACGCCCGAGCGAAGGCACGCGTAGGGGCAAGCGGATGAGCGACATCGCCAGCCAGATCAGCGCCTATGCGGCGCGCTTCACGGGCGTCGCTCCGGCGGGGCGCGCCCGGGCGCTGTCGCCGCATCTGGCCGCGCTGGAGGCCGAAAGCATCCACATCATGCGCGAGGTGGCAGCCGAGTTTGCCAACCCTGTCATGCTCTACTCCATCGGCAAGGATTCAGCGGTGATGCTGCATCTGGCGCTGAAGGCTTTCTACCCCTCGCGCCCGCCTTTCCCGTTGCAGCACGTGGATACGACGTGGAAATTCCGCGACATGATCGCCTATCGCGACGCGCTGGCCGAGGCGCTGGGCCTGGAAATGCGCGTGGAGATCAATGAAGAGGGCTTGAAGCGGGGCATCGGCCCGTTTGCCTCGGGCTCCAGCCTGCACACCCAGGTGATGAAGACCGAGGCGCTGCGCGCAGCCATGACCCGGCACGGCTATGACGCGGCCTTTGGCGGGGCGCGCCGGGACGAGGAGAAAAGCCGCGCCAAGGAGCGCATCTTCTCCTTCCGCGACGCCCATCACGGCTGGGACCCGCGCAATCAGCGCCCGGAGCTCTGGCGCACCTACAACACCCGCATCCGCAAGGGCGAATCCATCCGGGTCTTCCCGCTGTCCAACTGGACCGAGCTGGATATCTGGCAATACATCCTGGAAGAGGACATCCCCATCGTGCCGCTCTATCTGGCCGCCGAGCGCCCGGTGGTGGAGCGTGATGGCCAGATCCTGATGGCCGATGATGATCGCTTCGTGTTTGAGCCGGGCGAGACGCCGCAGATGCGCCGCATCCGCTTTCGCACTTTGGGCTGCTATCCGCTGACCGCCGCCATCGAGTCCGATGCCGACAGCGTGGAGGCGATTGTCATGGAAATGCTCACCGCGCGCACCTCGGAGCGCTCGGGCCGGCTGATCGATCATGACGAGGCCGGGTCCATGGAGAAGAAAAAGCGCGAGGGGTATTTCTGATCATGAATATCATGACCCCCGAACGCGCCGCCCTGCTCGACCGCCTGACCCGGGCGGGCGGGCGCGGCGTGTTGCGCTTCATCACCTGCGGCTCGGTGGATGACGGCAAGTCGACCCTGATCGGCCGCCTGCTCTATGATTCCAAGCTGTTGTTCGAGGACCAGATCGCCACGCTGGAGCGCGATTCGAAAAAGCACGGCACGGCGGGCGAGAACGAGATCGATTTCGCGCTGCTGCTGGATGGGCTTGAGGCCGAGCGCGAGCAGGGCATCACCATTGATGTGGCCTACCGCTTTTTCAGCACCGAAAAGCGCAAATTCATCGTCGCCGACACGCCCGGCCATGAGCAGTACACGCGCAATATGGCCACCGGCGCCTCGACGGCCGATCTGGCCATCATCCTGGTGGATGCGCGCAAGGGCGTGCTGACCCAGACCCGGCGCCACACCTGGATCGCCGACATGATGGGCATCCGCCACGCTGTGCTGGCGGTCAACAAGATGGATCTGGCCGGCCATTTGCGCGCGCGCTTCCACGAGATCGTGTCAGATTATCTGCGCGTGGCCGAGGCGCTGGGTTTCGACACCATCACGCCGATCCCGATTTCGGCGCGCTATGGCGACAATATCTTCCAGCGCTCGGACAACATGGCCTGGCATGACGGGCCGACCCTGATGGAACATCTGGAAAGCGTCGACACCGACGCCGCCGAGGCGCTCGATCATCCTTTCCGCATGCCGGTGCAATGGGTTAACCGGCCCGACGCCGATTTCCGCGGATTTTCCGGCTCCATCGCCGGAGGGCGCATCGCGCCGGGCGACGAGATCGCCGCAGCCCAGAGCGGCAAGACCGCGAAAATCGCGCGCATCGTCACGGCGGACGGCGATCTCGACAGCGCCGGCGCGGGCCAGGCGGTCACCCTGGTGCTGGACCGCGAGATCGATATCGCCCGCGGCGACATGCTGGCTGACGCCAAGGCGCGCCCCGCCGTCTCCGGCCAGTTCGCCGCCGAAATCCTGTGGATGGCCGAGGAGGAGATGCTGCCCGGGCGGACCTATCTTCTCAAAGCCGGCGGCCAGGTGACGCCGGTCTCCGTCACCACGCTCAAGCACAAGCTCAACGTCAACACGTTCGAGCGCGAGCCGGGCGTGAGCCTGCAGCTCAACGAGATCGGGGTGTGCAATTTGTCCACCGCGCGCGCCATCGCGTTTGATCCCTATGCCGAGCTGCGCGAGACCGGCGCCTTCATCCTGATCGACCGCTTCACCCACCAGACCGTGGCCGCAGGCATGATCGCCTTCTCCCTGCGCAGGGCGAGCAATGTCCACGCCCAGGCCATGGACGTCACCAAGGCGCGCCGCTCCGAGCTGAAGGGCCAGAAGCCGGCCATTCTCTGGTTCACCGGCCTGTCGGGCGCAGGCAAGTCCACCATCGCCAATCTGGTCGAGCAGAAGCTGGCGGCCATCGGCCGGCACACCTATTCGCTGGACGGCGACAATGTGCGCCACGGGCTGAACCGGGATCTGGGCTTCACCGATGTGGACCGGGTGGAGAATATCCGGCGCATCGGCGAGGTGGCCAAACTGTTCGTGGATGCCGGCCTGATCGTGACCTGCTCCTTCATCTCGCCCTTCCGGGCCGAGCGCATGATGGTGCGCGAGATGGCCGAGCCGGGCGAGTTCATCGAGGTGTTCGTGGACGCGCCTCTGGAAGCCTGCATGGCGCGCGACCCCAAGGGGCTCTACCGCAAGGCGAAAGCCGGCGAGATCAAGAATTTCACCGGCTTCGACAGCCCCTATGAGGCGCCCGAAGCGCCCGACCTGCACCTGAAAACCGCCGACATCACCGCCGAGGCCGCCGCCGAAGAGGTGATCGAACAGCTGATCAAGCGCGGTGTGATCGGGTAGGGGGCGTCTGTCACCAGTGTGACATGGCGAAGGGGCCATGCCCGTCTTGCGCCGGCGGAAGACCGCGTCCTGTCGCGCCGGAGGCCGCCGGTTCGCGCCCCGTCACTCGCCTCCCTCTGGCGCGGGTGCGGCATTCTGCCCTATGCTGGCGCCATGATTCGCAACAACTGACAGGGGCTTACCATGGCGAACCTCCTGACCAATCTGCGCCTGACCGTGCTGGTCTCCACCGTGCTGGCTCTGGCGTTTTTCTTCATCTACATCCTGGCCGGGCAGGGCATCGGGCTGGGCGAACCGCAAGTGCTGGAGTCGCTTCTGCGCTGGACCCATGTGGTGGCCGGCATCATGTGGATCGGGCTGTTGTGGTATTTCAACTTCGTCCAGATCCCCACCATGCCCTCCATCCCCGACGAGCTGAAGCCGGCGGTGGGCAAGCATATCGCGCCCGCCGCCCTGTTCTGGTTCCGCTGGGGCGCGGCCTTCACCGTGCTCACCGGCGTGCTGCTGGCGCTGCAGAAGAATTATCTTCTGGAGACATTGAGCCTGGGCGCCATGAGCGGGTTTGCGCCGGGCCATATCTTCATGGGCATCGGCATGTGGCTGGCCCTGATCATGGCGTTCAATGTCTGGTTCGTGATCTGGCCGAACCAGAAAATCGCCCTGGGCATCGTGGATGCGGACGCCGACGCCAAGCCCAAGGCGGCGCGCACGGCCATGCTGTTCTCGCGCACCAATACCCTGCTCTCCCTGCCCATGCTGGTGGCGATGGCGAGCTTCCAGACGCTGGGCTGACCGGGTTCAGCCCTTGAAACGCACACGGCCCCCGGATGCGATCCGGGGGCCGTTTTGCTTGGCCGCTCTGGCGTGATCAGCTCTCGGGCGTCACCAGATCGCCGATCAGGCGGGTGAAGGCGGCCCCGGCGCTGGTGGTGTCCGGCGTGCCGGGTCCGGGCTCTTCCTGGGCCATCATCACGGCGACCAGGCCCGTGGACGGGCTGACGGCGAAAATGGTGTCGAAATAACCGCCCCAGCCGTAATCGCCGGGCAGGCGCCCGCCATCGCCATTGACATAGACCCCCAGCGAATAGCCGAAGGCCAGGCCGATGCGCTGCTGCTCCTCGCCCATGCGGTCCAGGCCCACATGGGGCGTGGTCATGGCCGCCACGCTGTCGGCGGACAGAACGCGCACGCCGTCCAGCTCCCCGCCATTGGCCAGCATCTGGGCGAAGCGGATATAGTCATTGGCCGTGGAGAACAGCCCCGCGCCGCCCGCCTCCACCTGCGCCAGCACGGCCAGATCGCGGGTGCGCTCCACGCGCACGAGCGCGCCGTCCTCGTCATGGGTGTAGAGCGCCGCCAGGCGCTCGCTCAAGGCCTCATCGGGGAAGAAGCTGGTGTCGGCCATGCCCAGCGGCGCAAAGATGCGCGCCTGCATGAAGGCTTCCACGCTCATGCCCGATGCGGCCGCGATCACCTGGCCCAGAATGTCATTGGAGTAGGAATAGAACCAGCGCTCGCCCGGCTGGAAATAGAGCGGCAGGCCGGCCAGCACGTCGATGCGCTCGGCCAGGCTTCGGCCATCGGCGCGGTAGATGTCGCGGTCGATATAGAGCGCGCCCAGATGGGTGCGGTAATCAAACAGATAGCCCACGCCCGAGGTGTGGGTGAGCAGATCCTCGATGGTGATGGGCCGCGCCAGCGCTTCGGTCGGGATGTCATAGCGCTCGTCATGCATGAGCGAGCTGGCCACCCGCGCGCCGGCGAAAGACGGGATGAAGCGCGCGACCGGGTCATCCAGCGACACAGCGCCGTCCTCGGCCAGCATCATGATGGCGGCGGCCGTCACCGGCTTGGTCATGGAGGCGATGCGCACCACCGTGTCGGCGGTCATGGGCCGGCCCGCTTCGATATCGGCGTAACCGGCCGCGCTGACATGGCGCACCACGCCGTCACGCGCGATGACGGCCACAAAGCCGGCCCGGTCCTGGCTGGCGGCCAGCTCGGCCAAAGCTGCGTCCAGAGCCGCCACACCGGCCGCGTCCAGGCCGCGCGCCGCATCAGCCGGTTCCGGGGCAGGCGCGGGCGCAGGGGGTGGCGCCTCGGGCGCGGGCGTCTCGCGTTCGCCGCAGGCGGCCAGCACAAGCAGGGCCGATGAAGCGAAAGCAGCAAGCAAGGCGCGCCAGGGCGCGGCGTCAGACCGGAACATATTATCCCCTTTTGAAATGAAAGCAGCCGCAACGAGCCTCGCTGCGGCTGCCGGTCACGTCAATCAGCAATTGGCGCGAGGGATCAGGCTTTGGCGAAATTGTCCGCCGCGAAGTCCCAGTTCACCAGATGCTCCAGGAAGGCGGTGATATAGTCCGGGCGCCGGTTCTGGAAGTCGAGATAATAGGCGTGCTCCCACACATCCATGGTCAGGAGGGGGGTGACGCCGTCCTCGGTCAGCGGGGTTTCGGCATTGCCGGTCTTGCGCACGTCCAGCTTGCCGTTTTTGACCACCAGCCAGGCCCAGCCCGACCCGAACTGGCCCGCGCCCGCCGCCTTGAAGGCGTCGGCGAATTTTTCAAACGAGCCGAAATCCCGGCCGATGGCCTCGGCCAGCTTGCCCGTAGGGCGTCCGCCGCCGCCGGGTTTCATGGAGCGCCAGTAGAAGCTGTGGTTCCAGATCTGGGCGGCGTTGTTGAACAGGGCGGCGTTCTTGTCGGTCCAGGCGGCGCGAATGATGGTTTCCAGCGCCTCGCTGTCCAGCGGCGTGCCTTTGACCAGCTCATTGGCCTTGTCCACATATGTCCTGTGGTGCTTGCCATGGTGGAAATCCAGCGTCTCAGCGCTGATATGAGGCGCCAGCGCGTCGCGGGCATAGGGCAGGTCGGGGAGGGTGATGGCCATTCTCGGGCTCCTTGCTTGGGGCTGTGCTCTCAAGGGCCATATGGGCGTGATCGCGCCCGGGTCCACCGCAGGAGAGGTGATTTGACTGAAGCCGGCTTTGCAGATGCGCTGAAGCGTGACGATCCGGACCGGTGGATGGCCGCGCAGTTTGCGCCGGCTGACGTGCGCGCGCGGCTGGTCACGCTCTACGCCTTCTATCACGAGATCGCCCGCGTGCCCGACGCGGTCAGCGAGCCGGTGATTGGCGAGATGCGCCTGAACTGGGCGCGCGAGGCGGTGCGCGATCTCTACGCCACGCCCCCCAAAGTGCGCCGCCATGACGTGTATGAGGCCTTGGCGGACCTGAAAGCCGCGCCCGGCGCGCCCGATAGCGCCCTTCTGGACCAGATGGTCGAGGCGCGCGCCGCCGATCTGGGGCAGGGGCCTTTTCCCACCCGCCAGGACCGCCTGGACTATGTGGACCGCACGGCCGGTCTTCTGATGCGCGCAGCTTTTCGCCTGTGCGCGCCGGACATGACGCTGGAGGGGCGGGCGGCGGACGCCGTTCAGGCGGCGGGGCGGTTTTGGGGGCTGACGGGGCTGGTGCGCGCGTTTGCGCCGCTATGCGCCGCCGGGCGTCCGCCCCTGGCCGCGGACGAGGCGGCGGGCGCGGGCCTGACCGAGAGCGACTGGCTGTCCGGGCGCAAGCCCGATGCTGCGCGCGCTGCGCTCGCCGGCCTGATGAACGAAGCAAACGAAGCCGGAGAGGCGCTGGCGGCCAGCCGCGCCGCCCTGCCGGCGCAAGCCTTTGCTGCGGTGGGCTATGCCCGGCTGGCGCGCGGCTATCTGCGCGCGGCGGGCGCCATCGCCGATCCGTTCCGCGAGCGTCCCGAACCGGCGCTTCTGACCCGCCAGCTGGCGCTGAGCTGGGCCTCGCTGACGGGCAGGATATAGCCCGTCAGCCAGACCCGGCTGGTCAGTCCGCCTTGAACACGGCCCGGTAGACGAAGCCGGCGATCACCGCGCCCGCCAGCGGCGCCAGCCAGAACAGCCAGAGCTGGCCCGCAGCCCCGCCATCGCCTAGCGCCAGCCATTCCAGCACCGCCGGTCCGGTGCTGCGCGCCGGGTTCACCGAGGTGTTGGTGACAGGAATGCTGATCAGGTGGATGAGCGTCAGGCACAGCCCGATGGCGATGGGCGCAAAGCCCGCCGGCGCGCGCTTGTCCGTCGCGCCAATGATCACCAGCAGGAATCCCAGGGTCAAAATCAGCTCGATGGAGAAGCCGGAGACCAGCGAATACCCGCCCGGCGAGCGCTCGCCAAACCCGTTGGAGGCCAGACCCGTCACCTCGCCCGGCCCGCCCTGAGCGATGAGCCAAAGTGCGGCGGCGGCGGCCAGGGCGCCCAGCAGCTGGGCGATGATATAGGCGGGAATATCGCGCGCCTCGAAG
Source organism: Alkalicaulis satelles (assembly GCF_008630495.1). GTDB lineage: Bacteria > Pseudomonadota > Alphaproteobacteria > Caulobacterales > Maricaulaceae > Oceanicaulis > Oceanicaulis satelles. Next base: position 895,190 of record NZ_VWOJ01000001.1, on the reverse strand, counting down.
CGCCCGCCCGCCCACAAGCCCAGCGTCACCGCCGGGTTGAGATGGCATCCCGAAATATGCCCGATGGCGTAGGCCATGGTCAGAACCGTCAGGCCGAACGCCAGCGAGACGCCCAGAAGCCCGATGCCGATATCACCGAACGCCGCCGCATACATGGCGCTGCCGCACCCGCCGAAGACCAGCCAGAATGTACCGATAAACTCTGCTGTTGCACGTTTCGCTATGGGCATGAGAATCGCCCCCTTTGTTATTGTCCCTGAAAATATCATGCCTGCGATCAGCGGATTGTCATAGGCGTAATCCACACTTTTTATTATTCTATATTGTATACACGCATGGCGGGGCGGACTGAAAATATGTCCGGACCACCGGTCTATAGCGCTCCGTTTCCGGCTTGCGCATTGCGCCGCGCGGCGGCCGGGAGCCCCCTCCATGAAGGCAATTATAGGTGGTATATGAGATTAAATCATCTAAAATGCGCTATTGCTGCAATCGGCGCCTAGCGTAAGGAGGCGTGATCATGACGGGCAAAACCGCAGGGGCTTATATCACCGGGCTGTTCAAAAACGGCGCTTATACCGGAGCGCCGGCCGAGGCGGCGATGATCAGCTCGGCCATGACCGACTATATATTCTGGTCGATCCATGTGCACGACAATGGCGATCTCTATTACAATAATGACGCGATTTGCGCCGGAGGTTCGGCGGTTGCCGCCATCGCCGGTCCGATTGGCGATTTCATAGCCAAGGCGAAGGCCAATCACGCGGCCAGCTCGGTCTGGTTCTCCATCGGCGCGGGCGGCGTCCATGATTTCCAGGCGATCGAGACCATTCTGAACAACCCCTCAGGGCCGGCTTACAAGAACCTGTTCGCCAATTTCGCCGCGCTCTACGCGCTGGGCGGTGACGGGTTCGATTTCGATTATGAGGAAAGCATCGCCGATCCCGTGAGCACGATCTCGACGCTGGGCGCGGATTTGTACAAACAGCTGGGCGCGCGCATCACCTACTGCCCGTATTACGGGGAGAGTGTCTGGATCCAGTGCCTGCAGCAGACCCTGATCAAGGCGGGGGTTCAGCCGGTGGAGGCGTTCCGTCTGCAATGCTATTCGGGCGGCTACAGCAATGATCCCAGGGACTGGGTGACGGCGCTGGAGCAGGCTGGTGCGGCCAAAACGGGAGTCAGCGACCCGGCCGCGTTCGTGCGCCCGGGCATGGCGATCGCCGGAGGGTCTTCCACGCCACAGCTTTCACCCAGCCAAATGGCCGCGAGAATCAAGAGCTGGGGCAGCCCGGGCGGCTGGATCTGGAACACCGAAGAGGTGCTCAAGGTTCAACCCTCTACCGGCCATTCCATCGCCGATTACGCCATCGCCATTCTGGGCGCGGCGAAGGATTAACCCGCCAGCTTCTTCTGCCGCGCCCGGTCGCGTTCCAGGATCGGCTTGAGATAGCGCCCCGTCCAGCTGGCCTCCACGGCGGCCACATCCTCGGGCGTGCCGGCGGCGACAAGTTCGCCGCCGCCATCGCCGCCCTCGGGGCCCAGATCAATCACCCAGTCGGCGGTCTTGATGACATCGAGATTATGCTCGATCACCACCACGCTATTGCCCTGCTCGACCAGCTCATGGAGCACTTCGAGCAGCTTGCGCACGTCCTCGAAATGCAGGCCGGTGGTGGGTTCGTCGAGGATATAGAGCGTCTTGCCGGTGGAGCGTTTGGCCAGCTCCTTGGAGAGCTTCACCCGCTGCGCCTCGCCGCCGGACAGGGTGGTGGCGGGCTGGCCGACCTTCACATAGCCCAGCCCCACGCGCTGGAGCGTCTCCATCTTGTCGCGCACCGAGGGCACCGCCTTGAAGAACTCGGCGGCCTCGTCGACGGTCATGTCCAGCACGTCGGCGATGGACTTGCCCTTGAAGGTGACCTCCAGCGTCTCGCGGTTGAAGCGCTTGCCGTGGCACACATCGCACTCGACATAGACGTCGGGCAGGAAGTGCATCTCGATCTTCACCACCCCGTCGCCCTGGCACGCCTCGCAGCGCCCGCCCTTCACGTTGAACGAGAAGCGCCCCGGCTTGTAGCCGCGCGCCTGGGATTCGGGCAGGCCGGCGAACCAGTCGCGGATCGGCGTGAAGGCGCCGGTATAGGTGGCCGGGTTGGAGCGCGGCGTGCGCCCGATGGGGGACTGGTCGATATCGATGATCTTGTCGAGCTGGTCGAGCCCGTCCACGCTGTCATGATCGGCAGGCACGTCCGAGGCGTTGTTGAGACGGCGCGCGGCGGCCTTGTACAGCGTCTCGATGGTAAGCGTTGATTTGCCGCCGCCCGACACCCCGGTGACGCAGGTGAACACGCCCAGCGGGAACACCGCGTCCACGCCCTTGAGATTATTGCCCCGCGCCCCGCGCACAATGATCTGGCGCTTGGGATCGGCCTTCCGGCGGCGCTCGGGCACCGGGACGAGGCGCGCGCCGGACATGTATTGCCCGGTCAGGCTCGCCGGATTGGCCGCGATCTCGGCCGGCTTGCCCTCGGCTACGATGCGCCCGCCATGCACGCCGGCGGCGGGGCCCAGATCGACCACATAGTCCGCCGTCTCGATGGCTTCCTCGTCATGCTCCACCACGATCACGGTATTGCCCAGATCGCGCAGGCCCCGCAGGCTTTCGAGCAGGCGGGAATTGTCGCGCTGGTGCAGGCCGATGGACGGCTCGTCGAGCACATAGAGCACGCCGGTGAGCCCTGAGCCGATCTGGGAGGCCAGGCGGATGCGCTGGCTTTCTCCGCCCGACAGCGTGCCCGAGGCGCGGCTGAGGGACAGGTAATCGAGGCCCACATCCACCAGGAAGCGCAGCCGGTCGCGGATCTCCTTGAGGATACGCCGGGCGATCTCCTGATCCTTGGCGGACAGGGTGGATTCCACCGTGGTGAACCAGTCCAGCGCCTGGCGGATGGAGACATCCACGGCTTCGGAAATGTCGCGCCCGCCCACACGGACGGCCAGGGCTTCCGGCTTCAGGCGCTTGCCGCCGCAGGTTCCGCAGGGCTGGGCGGACTGGAAGCGGGCAAGATCGTCGCGCACCCAACTGGAATCGGTCTCGCGCCAGCGCCGCTCCAGATTGGGGATCACACCTTCAAAGGACTTGGTGGTGGAGAACTGGCGCAGCCCGTCCTCATAGGTGAATTTCACCTTTTCCGACGTGCCGTGCAGCACCACCTGGCGGAAATCCTCGGGCAGGTCGCGCCAGGGCGCGAACATGGACGCGCCATAATGGTCGGCCAGCGCCTGCAGGGTCTGCTGGTAGAGCTTGGAGGTGGCCCGGCTCCAGGGCGCCACCGCGCCGTCATAGAGCGACTTGTCCCGGTCGGGGACCACCATGTGTTCGTCGAATTTCAGGCTCTGGCCCAGACCGTCACAGGCCGGGCAGGCGCCGAACGGATTGTTGAACGAGAACAGTCGCGGCTCGATCTCGGGGATGGTGAAGCCGGAGACCGGGCAGGCGAATTTCTGCGAGAAGATCATCCGCTCGCCGGTGTCGTAGGTCTTCTCCCCCGTTGAGGCCGCGCCTGCGAATTCCGCCATGGCGATGCCGTCGGCCAGGCGCAGGGCGGTTTCCAGCGAGTCCGCCAGGCGCTGTTCCAGGCCCGGCTTGATGACGATGCGGTCCACCACGACATCGATGTCGTGCTTGTATTTCTTGTCGAGCTCGGGGACGTCCTCGAGCGTATGGAAGGCGCCGTCCACCTTCACCCGCTGGAAGCCCTGCTTCATCAGCTCGGCGAATTCCTTGCGGTATTCGCCCTTTCGCCCGCGCACGATGGGGGCCAGCAGGTAGAGCCGCGCGCCCTCTTCCAGCGTCATCAGCCGGTCGACCATCTGGGACACGGTCATGGCCGAGATCGGCTCGCCGGTGGCGGGCGAGTAGGGCACGCCCACCCGCGCCCAGAGCAGGCGCATATAGTCGTAGATCTCCGTCACCGTGCCCACGGTGGAGCGCGGGTTTTTCGAGGTGGTCTTCTGCTCGATGGAGATGGCCGGCGACAGCCCCTCGATGGAATCCACGTCCGGCTTGCTCATCAGCTCCAGGAACTGGCGCGCATAGGCCGACAGGCTCTCCACATAGCGGCGCTGGCCCTCGGCATAGATGGTGTCGAACGCCAGCGAGGACTTGCCCGATCCCGACAGCCCCGTGAACACGATCAGCTGGTCGCGCGGCAGGTCCACCGACACGTCCTTGAGATTATGCTCGCGCGCGCCGCGCACGGAGATGGTTTTCAAGGGATCGGTCATGGGGAGAGCTTTCGTGGAATCGCAGTGTGCCGATATAAGCTGACAATAGGCGCAAACATCAAGAACAAATACTGAACAACTGTGTGTGCCGGATCAGGGAAGCGTATAGCCGCGATGGCGCGCTTCGATCTCCAGGTCGATGATGTCGGCGCCGATCTCCGCCAGCTCCCGGCGCAGGGCGCGCTCATCATTGTAAGTGCGTGCAGACACGCGCAATTGCTCAAGAGCGCCCAGCACGCCAATGAGGCCGAAGAGGTATGATACAGGACCCGACGCCAGAACAACGCCTGCGCCGCCAAGAAGTGCGATGAGGCCCGGCGTGCGATGATCTTTCAGGCCTTCAAGCCTGCCATTGATTTGAGAAAGCCGCAGGGACAGAAGGTGGAACTCCTGCCGGATGCGCGCGTCAGGCCAGTTCTGGAACCGTCTCACGTCTCCCGGCTTTCCCCGGAAGGCTCCATGGCGTGCGCCGCCAGCATGGCGCGGCGCTGCAAGCGCAGGGCCTCAAGCTGAAGAATGCGCCGGCGCGAGGCCTGCACGGTCGCGACCCCGTAAAAGCCGAAGGCGGCGGCAATGATCATCACGCCCAGCAACAGGCTGGGGGCATTCATCCCGGACAGGAGCGGGGATGAAGTCAACAGGCTCCACGCCACGGCGATCACGATCACCGCGAGCAGGGCGGCATTGGGCGCCATGAGCTTGAGCGGGTCGAGCCGCTGCTGTTCGTGCAGCGATTTTTCCAGCTCCAGCAGGCGGTCCAGAATGCCCGCCATGCGCGCATCCTGATCAGAGGCCGCAGCGGGCTCGTATGGCGCGTGGGTGTCACTCATGCCCCTCAATATAAGACAGGGCTGTGATCATAGCCATATCCCCCAATCTGGCCTCACTGCTGCGCGGCACGCGGCCCAGACGGGTAGACTTCCGCACGCGCCTCGTGTTCGCTGTCGGGCGACTCGCGCGCCGGGATTGACGTGCGGAACAGAGTGTGAACAAAATGCCTGAAAAGGCAAGCGGGAGCGGATGTGATGGCGGGCAGTGTCAACAAGGTCATTCTGGTGGGCAATCTGGGCGCGGACCCGGAAGTGCGACGGCTCAATTCCGGCGATCCGGTGGTCAATCTGCGCATCGCCACGTCCGAGCAGTGGCGCGACAAGTCCACCGGCGAGCGCCGCGAGAAGACCGAGTGGCACAATGTGGTGATCTTCAACGACAACCTGGCCAAGATCGCCGAGAACTATCTGCGCAAGGGCTCCAAGGTGTATCTGGAAGGCCAGCTCCAGACCCGCAAATGGCAGGACCGCGACGGTAATGACCGCTACACCACCGAAGTGGTGCTGCAAAGATACCGCGGCGAGCTGACCATGCTGGACGGCAAGGGCGGCGGCGGTGACCGCGGCGGCTATGACCAGGGCGATGACCGCTCCTCCGGCGGCGGCGGCCAGCGCTCAAACGACCGCCCGCGCGAGGACTTCTCCTCCGACACGCTGGATGACGACATTCCGTTCTAGGAAATATCCGCCGGAAGCTGGCGGCGGGTCCGGGACCGGGGTGTGGAGGATGATATGAGACGTCTGCGCACCGCCGTTCTGACCGGCGTCCTGATGGCCGTCCTGCTGGCGTGGCCGGCAAAGGCCCAGGAGCTGGACAGCTTGCTGGACGAGGCGGGCGTGACGGGCGCCATTGTGGTCATCCGGGCCTCGGACGGGCGGGCGTGGACGGGCGGCGGCGAGCGGGTTGACGCGCGGTTCATTCCGGCCTCGACATTCAAGATTCCCAACAGCCTGATCCTGTTGCAGTCCGGCGTGGTCAGCGGCCCGGACGCCGCGCTGGCCTGGGACGGGACCGAGCGCCCCTTCGCCAGCTGGAATCAGGACCAGACCTTCGCGCAAGCCTTTCAGCGCTCCACGGTCTGGGCCTACCAGGCCTGGACGCTTGAGCTGGACCGCGGCGCGATGCAGGCGGCCCTTGAGGCGCTGGATTACGGCAATGGCGATGCGGGCGGGGCGCCGGACCGGTTCTGGCTGGACGGACCGCTTGAGATAAGCGCGCGCGAGCAGGCCGGTTTCCTGTCGCGTCTTCACGCCCGTGCGCTGCCCTTCGAGGCCGGCGTCATGGAGACGGTTATCGATCTGATGGCGTTGAGGCGCGGCGAGGGCTGGGTCCTGCGCGGCAAGACAGGCTGGCGTTTTGGGGGCGAGCCGGACACAGGCTGGTTCGCCGGATGGCTGGAGCTTGAAGGCGAGGCCTGGCTGTTCGCGCTCAATATCGACATGCCCGACCCGCCGGCCCAGCTCGCCCTGCGCGCGCGTCTGGCCGAGGCTGCGCTGCAAGAGGTGAGCGGCTGGACGCCGGACTGAACATGGCGGCTGACGCCAGCCTTTGCTTCCAATCCGCACTGGTGCAAACTTCACGCCTGAGGCGTTTGTGAGGGGGAGCCATGCTGCGCATCACGGGCATGATCGGTCTGGGCGCCGTTTTGTCATTGGCGCTGGTTGTCCTGCTCATTCTGGCCGCGGGCGCGAGCCAGCCCATGTCCCAGGGGCCGGAGGCGGCTGAGGCCCGCAGGGCCGCTTTCGCAGAGACGTTCGAGCAGCTCTGGCCGGACTATGCCGGGCGGCTGCCCGATCCGGCCGGGCGCTTCACCATGCGCCATCAGCACCACGGCTTCATCGACGGGGTCGCAGTGGTGGATTTCGAGCTGCAGGACGATGAACTGCCGCTGCCGCCGCTGATCATCGCGGCCGGAGGATCCAATGGCGGGTTCTGGCTGGGCGGTCCGGGCTGGTTTCCCAGCCGGCAATATCTGGGCGCCATGCTGATGAGAAGCGGGTTTTCCATCCGCTCCATCGCCCATTTCGGCGGGCGCCCCTTGCCGGACTGGTTCGGAGAGGGAAGCCTGCCGCCCCGGCTCATGGAAGGATCGCTGGACGCCATCGCCCATGTGGTGCGCGACGCGCGCGGCACGCGCGGGGCGCAGCGCCGCTGCATCGGGTTTATCGGCGTATCCAAGGGCGGCGAGCTGACGCTTTTGCTGGCGGGGTATGGCGAAGAACTGTCAGGCGGTGACGGCCCGCTGATGGATGCGGCGGTGGCTGTGGTCCCCAGCCATGTGGTCAATCAGTCGCCAGCGCGCACGCTGCTGATCCGGTCCAGCTGGTCCATGGGCGGCGAGCCGCTGGAGTTTGTGCGCTATCCCTGGCTGTCGCCGCACATACCCGGCGCGCTGATGCGCGATTATCCTTCCGTACTGGCGCTGTCTCACCAGCTATTGAGCCAGGAGGCGGCGGTGGCGCGCGCCGAAATCCCGGCGGAGCGGGCGGCCATGCCGGTGCTGCTGCAGGGGGCGGTCCGCGACCATATGTGGCCATCGGCTGAAATGTCCCGGGCCGCCATGGCGCGCGCCGGCCGGCTGAACCCCGGTCACGCGCTTGAATACCTGGAATATGATCTGGACCATTTCCTGACGAGCCATCCCGAGCCCATTCTGGACGCCGCCGCCTTTCTCTATGAACGGCTCAGGCAGGCGGCCGAAGACGGGCGTTGCGAGGCCGATTTCCGGCCTCCGGGCGGGGTGGATGCTGAGCCCTCGAGGGATTTGGCGTCAGGCTAGGGCCGCGCCGCTCTCAGGCCACACCAGCGCGATAGCGGGCGAGATCTTCAGGCTCCAGCGCCTTGATCAGGGCGGTGGCGGCGTTATAGCCCGCATCCACCGCGTCATCGAACCGTCGCCACTCGCGCAAATCCATGTCCAGCTCGGGCAGGACCAGAAGATCGGCCGCGTCGCGTGTGGCGGCATGCCGGTCCAGCGTGCCTGCAGTGGCCGCGCGCAGAAGCAGCGAGGCGATGGGCGGCGGGTCGGACAGGCCATGGCGCATCGCCCAGCCGAAAAAGCCCGGCGGGTCGATGAAATCCGCGGCGCTGATGGTGTTGGTGCGCGTCACGTCCGAGCCGATATTCACGCCGCGGTGAAAGCCCTTCATCTCCTTGACCGGGAAATTGTTGAACACCGCCCCGTCCACCAGCACGGACTGCCCATCCACCACCGGCGGCAGCAGGCCGGGAATGGCCAGCGACGCGCGCAGGGCGTGGCGCAGCCTGCCCCGGCGGTGCACGCGCACGCTTCCAGAGGTGAGGTCCGACGAGACGCAGAAGAAGGGCCGGGGCATGTCGGTGATGTCCACATCGCCGAAATGCTCCATCAGGCGCTTGTCCACCCGCTTGCCCCGGATCAGGCTGACCACGGGCAGGGTCCAGTCATTGAGCGGGTTGGAGGTGACGAAGGCCGCGCGCATGCGCTCTTCCAGCTCGGCGTTCTCCCAGCCCTGGGCGGCGCCGGCGGCGATGATGGCGCCCATGGAGGCGCCGCCGAAGAAATCAAACCTTATCTTGGCGTCCTGGAAGGCGCGCACCGCGCCCACATGGGCGTAGGCGCGCGAGCCGCCGCCCGACAGCACCAGTCCCACCGAGCGCCCGTAGAGCGTGCGCGCCAGCGCGTAGACATCCTCGCTGCGCCCCTGACGCCAGTGGAAGCAGCGCGCCGCGTCGGCGGCCTCCACCCATTCAGCCGGACGCGCTGCAGCCCTGTCTCCGCCATGGTGGACCATCACCACATCAATCAGTTTCAGCCGCGCCGCCGGGGAGGGGCTGTCGGGCAGAAGCGGCGTGGAGGGCCGCGCGTCAGCCCGGGCCAGGATCACGATCCGGTCGGCCCGCGCCATGGCGCGCTGGGCCCAGTCGATATCACCCAGACGCGCGGCCAGCACCACCACGTCATGGCGCGCTTCGATCACGTCAATGCGCTGGGGCGACAGGCCTGCGGCCTCCTCGCCCAGCACCTCCACTTTCGCGCCCATGGATTCCAGCGCGCGGCGCAATTCGCGGGCGCGGTAATCGAGATCAATGGTCGGGGAGGTGGTGATGAGGGCGAAGATTTTCGGATCCGAGCCCTGACGCAGCGATCCGCCGCGCAGGCGGAACATCATCATGCGCGCCAGCTCGCGCATCAGCGAGGGGTGGCGCCGGGTGAGCGCCTCGAAGGCGCGTTTGGGCAGGCGCACCAGCTCGCTGTCGCGCAGGGCGTAGACGCTGGCCGAATGGGGCCGGTCCTCCACCAGCGCCATCTCGCCAATGGGCTCGCCCTGGCGGATATGGCCGATCAGCTCGGCGCGCCCGTCCGGGCTGGTGCGAAAGGCGGCCAGCGCGCCCGAGCGCACCATGTAGAAGGCGTCCGCCGTCTCGCCCTCATGGAACAAGGTGGCGCCGGCCGGCAGGCAGAACCACTCCACCTCGGCTTCCACAGCCTTCAGCGCCGCGCCCTCGACGCGGTCCAGAAAGGGCAGGCGGGAGAGGTTGAACTTGACCAAGGCGGGCGATCCGATTCGCGAACGATCCCCATCATCGGTCATTCCCCCCGCCCGCGCCAAGGCCGCTTGCGGGCGGGTAGTGGTCCCGGGACGGTCCTTGTCATGGAGATGTCAATCTGCCCTGCTAGCCCACACTTCAGTTTCATACGGGAGGATGATGATGCGTCTGGTTCTGGTTCTGGCCCTGGGGGCCGCCCTGACGGGGGCTGCGCAGGCTGACCGCTGGGAGGCGGCGCCGCAAGTGATCAATCCGGGCGCGGGCGGCGAGACTATTCGCGGGGTTGTGTTCGAGGACGCCAACCGCAATGGCGTGCGCGATGCGGGCGAGGCGGGGGTGGCCGGGGTTCTGGTCTCCAACGGTCTCGACTGGGTGCGCACCGATGAAAACGGCGCCTATGAAATCGCCGTGCGTGACGACATGGACCTGACCATCGTGCAGCCTTCGGGCTGGCGCGTGCCAACCGATCACCGCCTGGTCCCTCAGTTCTTCTACACCCACAAGCCCGGCGGCACGGGCAATGAGCTGCGCTTTGGCGGGCTGGAAGACACCGGCCCGGCGCCTGAAGCGGTCAATTTCCCGCTGATCCGCGAGGGCGCGGCGGGGCAGGCCTTCACTTGCGCCGTGCTGGCCGACCCCCAGACCTATTCCAATGACGAGATCGGCTATCTGCGCGACGGTGTGACGGCGGACCTGATCGAGGCGGGCTTTTCATCCAGCGATTGCCTGATCCTGGCGGGCGATGTGGTGGGCGATGATCTGGGCCTGCTTGACCGCCTCCTGGAAGTCACCGCCACGGCCAATGCGCCGCAATGGCTGGTGGTGGGCAATCACGACATCGATTTCGACGCCCGCACCAATGCCGACAAGGCCGATAGCTGGCGCCGCATCGTCGGCCCGAACTATTACGCCTTCGAGATGGGGCAGGTGCTCTTCGTGGTGCTCGACAATGTCGATTATCCTTGCCAGGCGGGCCGCGACTGGTGCGGCGGAGAACGCCCCTTCTATAACGGCATCGTCTCCGAGACCCAGATGAGCTGGCTCTCCGGTCTGCTGGAGCATACGCCGGAGGACCGGCTCGTGGTGCTCGCCCACCACATTCCGTTCGTCTCCTTCGTGGACGCGACCAGCGACCGCCACCAGACCGACAATGCGGCGGAGATCCACGCCCTCTTGGAAGGCCGCGAGGCGCTGTCGATCTCGGGCCACACCCACACCACCGAGAACCACGCGCCGGGCCAGATTTTCGAAGGCTGGGCCGAACAGACCGGAATCGGGCCCTTGCCCTTCCGCCACATCATCGCCGGGGCGGCTTCGGGCGCCTGGTATCAGGGCGATTTCAACGTCGATGGCGTGCCCATGGCGCTGCAGCGCATGGGCGCTCCGATGGGCCATCTGCGTCTCGACTTCGAGGGTGCGGACTATGTGGAGCGTTATATCGGCGCGCGCATCGATCCGCGCCGCGGCCAGTGGGTGGGGCTCAACACGCCCGCCTTCCGCGACTGGTTCGAGACGATCGCCGAATGGGTGGGCGAGGACTGGCGCGAGCGCGATTCCGTCCCGCCGGCCTCGATCAATGACCTGCCCGATACGCGGCTCCTGACGGCGGACGATTTCGCCGGCGGGGTGTGGCTGACCGCCAATGTCTGGGCCGGATCGGCTGAAACCCGCGTCAGCGCGCGCCTACCCGGCGGCGAGACCCTGATTCTGGAGCGCACCCAGGAAGGCGCAGGCGAAGCGGCTCGCATCGGCGCTGAATGGGCCGATCCCTTCGCCGTGCAGCGCCAGGCTTCGGTGGGCCGCTATGCGCTGGAGAGCCGCTCGGGCGATGAGCGCGCGCAAGGCCACGAGCTGTTCCGCGGCTCGCGCTTTGGCCCGTCGGCGCCCCAGCCCCAGCGCGCCGTGGCCGAGCGCAACATGCATTTGTGGCGCGCGCGCCTGCCTGAACTGCCTGAAGGCGTGCACCGCATCGCGGTGACCAGCACCGACCGCAATGGCCTGGTGTTCACCGACACGCTGGTGGTGGAAGTGCGCAGCCAGCGCCCGCCCCGCCGCTGGCGCGCGGAGCTGTGGGACTAGGCAGGGACGCCTGCCGCGCATGAAAAAGCCCCGGCGCTGATGCGCCGGGGCTTTGTCTTGTCAGGTGTCGGCCAGCCTTAGAGGCTCATCAGCCGGGCCTTGGCCGCCTCGTATTCGGCCTGAAGCTGGCTCACATACCCGCCGGCGCTCTGGATCGCCTTGACCGCGCCAATGCCCTGGCCCGAGCCCCAGATATCCTTCCACGCCTTGGCCGCGCTATTGCCGCCCGAGCCGAAATTCATCGCCGACGGATCGCTTTCGGGCAGCTTGTCGGGGTCCAGTCCGGCCTGTTCGATGGAGCGGCGCAGATAATTGCCGTGAATGCCGGTGAAGAGGTTTGTGTAGACGATGTCGTCGGCCGTCCCGTCCACAATGCCCTGCTTGTAGTCCTCGCCGCAGCGCGCTTCTTCCGTGGCGATGAAGGCCGAGCCGATATAGGCGTAGTCGGCGCCCATGGCCTGGGCCGCCAGCACGCCGGCGCCTGTGGCGATGGAGCCTGACAGGGCGACGGGTCCGTCAAAGAACTCGCGGATCTCGCTCACCAGGGCGAAGGGCGACATCACGCCCGCATGCCCGCCCGCGCCGGTGCACACCGGGATCAGCCCGTCCGCGCCCTTTTCCAGCGCCTTGTGGGCGAATTTGATATTGATGATGTCGTGCAGCGTCTTGCCGCCCCAGCTGTGGACGGCCTGATTGAGCTCCTCGCGCGCGCCCAGCGAGGTGATCACCAGCGGCACCTTGTACTTGGCGCAGGTTGCGAGATCGGCCTCCAGCCGGTCATTGGACCGGTGCACGATCTGGTTCACCGCGAACGGCGCCGCAGGCTTGTCGGGATTGGCCTTGTTATAGCTGTCGAGCTCGGACGTGATCTCGTCCAGCCACTCGTCGAGCTGGCTTTGCGGGCGGGCGTTGAGGGCGGGGAAAGATCCCACCACCCCCGCCTTGCACTGGGCGATGACCAGCTTGGGGTTGGAGATGATGAAGAGCGGCGCGCCGATCACCGGCACGCTGAGCTTTCCTTTGAGAATGTCCAGTCCCGCCATGCAGGGCCTCCCCGGAAAATGAGTGAACAGTGTTTGCCGCCAAGCTAGCGCGGTTTGAGAGCAGGGAAAGCCCTTGGACGCACTCCGGCCCTCAGCCCCTCTCCACCGGCAGATCGGCGCGCGCGCCCCAGTCGGCCCAGCTGCCGTCATACAGGCGCACATCGCGAAAGCCCCCGGTGATGAAGGCGGCGTAGAGGGTGGCGGCCGTCACGCCTGAGCCGCAGCTGGTGATGATCCGCCGCTCGCGGCTCACATCGGGCAGGACGCGTTTAAGCGCATCCTCCTTCAGGAGCTTGCCGTCCGCGCCGATCACGCTCTGGAAGGGCAGATTGACCGATCCGGGAATGCGCCCGGAAGCCAGGCCCGCGCGCGGTTCCGGCTCGGTTCCGGCGAACCGCCCCGGCGAGCGCGCGTCCACGATCAGGGCGTCCCTGGCGTTCACATGATGGAGCACGTCCGCCCAGCTCACCGCGTCATCGCGGATCAGGCGCGGCATGCGCTCCAGCGCCTTCGCGCGCGGCGGGACATGGCCGGTCTCCAGCGAACCGCCCGATTTACGCCAGGCTTCCAGCCCGCCATCCAGGATGCGCACATCGCATCCGAACCGGCGCAGCGTCCACCAGACGCGCGCCGACGCCGCATAGCCGTTCTGGTCATAAACGATGAACCGGCCATCACCATTGAGGCCGTTAGCGGCCAGCCAGCGCGCAAACACCGCCGAACCCGGCGCCATATGGGGCAGGGGGCTGGTGGGATCGCACACCTGATCAATGTCGAAGAAGATCGCCCCAGGCAGGCGCCGCGCGGCATAGGCCTCGGCGCCCGTGCGCCCGGCGCCGGGCATGAACCAGGTGGCGTCCACAAACACCGGATCGGTCTCGGCCAGCGCCTGCACCGCACTGATGGACACCGGCTCGATCATCCGCGATTCCCCTCTTGTATTGAGGGATAGCCTATCAGGACCGGCGTGCGCGGCTAGCGGGATTTGTGGGGCTTCTCATGGAGGGGGAGAGATTTCTTCCAACCCTGCCTTCCCGGACGGCGCAGCCGATCCGGGACCCATCCACCAAACATCTGCAGCCGCTAAGGCAGTTGGAGATTTCCGGGGATGGGTCCCGGACATTTGCTGCGCAAATTCCGGGAAAGCAGGTGGAGTGCAGCGTTAGACCCTCCCCACCGAGGGGAGGGGAAACTGACGAAGCCCCCTAAATCACTGTCAGCCAGTCCGGCTTCACGAAACGCGCGCCCAGATCCTTGGCCACCGGCTCATAGGCGATTTCGCCGCCGGCGACGTTGAGGCCGCGGGCCAGGTGGATGTCGTCATTGAGCGCCTTGACCGCGCCCTTGTCGGCCAGCGCCAGGGTGAAGGGCAAGGTGGCGTTGGTCAGGGCCAGGGTGGAGGTGCGCGCCACGGCGCCAGGCATGTTGGCGACGCAATAATGCACGATGCCGTCCACGATATAGGTGGGGTCCTGGTGGGTGGTGGCGCGCGAGGTCTCGAAACACCCGCCCTGGTCAATGGCGATATCGACCAGCACCGCGCCTTCCTTCATGGTCTTGAGCATGGCGCGGGTGACCAGCTTGGGCGCGGCGGCGCCGGGCACCAGCACCGCGCCGATCACCAGATCGGCGCCGGCGATTTCCTCGGCCACGGCGCCTTGCGTGGAAAAGCGCGTCTTCACCGCGCCGCGGAAGAACTGGTCGGTCTCGGCCAGCTTGGGGATGGAGCGGTCGAGGATCGTTACGTCGGCGCGCAGGCCCAGCGCCATCTCGGCGGCATGGCTGCCCGACACGCCCGCGCCCAGGATCACCACCTTGGCCGGGGTGACGCCCGGCACGCCGCCCAGCAGCACGCCGCGCCCGCCATTGGATTTCTGCAACGCCAGCGCGCCCACCTGCACGCTCATGCGCCCGGCGACTTCCGACATGGGCTGCAAGAGGGGCAGGCGCCCCCGGGCGTCGGTCACGGTCTCGTAGGCGATGGCGATGCAGCCCGATTTGCGAAGCCCTTCGGCCTGCACCGGGTCCGGCGCCAGGTGCAGATAGGTGAACAGCACATGGTCTTTCGTCAGCATGGCGGTTTCGGAGGGCTGGGGCTCCTTGACCTTGACGATCAGCTCGGCGGTCTCGAACACGGATTTGGCGTCGGGCAGCATCTGCGCGCCGGCCGCCTGGTATTCCGCATCCGTGAAGCCCGCGCCCAGGCCTGCGCCGGATTGGACGAACACCTCATGGCCGTGAGCGGCCAGCTCGCGCGCCCCGTTGGGCGTGAGGCCGACGCGGTATTCGTGAACCTTGATCTCGGACGGAACGCCAATGCGCATGTGGAAGCCTCCCGGGTGCGCGCACCTGATGGCGCGCCTTGGTGTGAAATTGCGCGGAAAATACATCCGGCGCGCTGTTTCCCGCAAGTCAAAGCATGATCATCGAATAATCTTGCGCAATGGTACGAAAGTGCGATGATTGCGCCAGAGTTGACGCGTCCGGATCGCTCGGCGCGGCGGAAGATTGCAAGGGTGACTTCATGCGGCTGGATGCGATTGATGCGGTGATCCTGGACGCCCTGCAGCGCGAGGGGCGTATCTCCAATGCCGAGCTGGCCGAACGGGCCGGCCTGTCGGCCTCGGCCTGTCACCGGCGGGTCAGGGCGCTGGAGGCGGGCGGGATCATCACCGGCTATGCCGCGCTGCTCGACGCCGAGGCGGTGGGCCGGGGACTGACGGTGATCGTGCTGGTCACGCTGGAGAACCAGAAGCGCGAGACGCTGGAGCGCTTCGAGCGCGCCGTGGCCGGGGTGGACGAGGTCATGGAGTGCTATCTCACCACCGGGGCCGAGGATTATCTGTTGCGCCTGATGGTGCGCGATGCGCGCGATTATGAGCGCGTTCACCGCGAGCGCCTGTCAGGCTTGCCCGGCGTGGCGCGCCTGATCTCCAATATCGCCATGCGCCAGGTGTTCGTGCGCACCGCCCTGAAGCTGGGATAGCGCCCGGGCCATTGCGGCTGAGGCGCCACAGGCGCGCGCGTCCGGCTGCGGCGTAGCGGCGCGCGCCCTTGCCGCGCCGCAACATGAGCGCCATTGTGAATAATCCGCGTATTGACCGGACAACAGAACGAAAGCCTGAGACCATGACCGCCTGGACGCCTGACAGCTGGAGAGCCAAGCCCGTCAAGCAATTGCCCAATTATCCCGACGCGCTCGGGATCAAGCGGGTGGAGACCGAGCTCGCCCGGCGTCCGCCCCTGGTGTTCGCCGGCGAGGTCAAGCGCCTCAAGCGCCAGCTGGCCAATGTGGCGACCGGTCAGGCCTTCCTGCTGCAGGGCGGCGATTGCGCGGAAAGCTTCAAGGAGTTTTCCGCCGAGACCGTGCGCGACACCTTCCGCGTCCTGCTGCAGATGGCGGTGGTGATGACCTTCGCCAGCGCCAAGCCGGTGGTGAAAGTCGGACGCATCGCCGGACAATTCGCCAAGCCGCGCTCGGCCGACACTGAAGTCATCGACGGCGTGGAGCTGCCCAGCTATCGCGGCGATTCCATCAATGACATGGCCTTCACGTCCGAAGCGCGCGTGCCCAATCCGGAGCGGCTCTTGCGCGCCTATGACCAGGCGGCGGCGACGCTCAATCTGCTGCGGGCGCTGGCGTCCGGCGGTTATGCCGATTTGCACAATGTGCACCAGTGGACGCTGGATTTCCTGGACGGCAGCCCGGCGGGCGAGCGCTATGCGGCCTATGCCGCGCGCATCACCGAGGCGCTGGCCTTCATGCGCGCCTGCGGCGTGACGCCGGACGCGGCGCCCTCTCTGGAGGGCGTGGACTTCTTCACCAGCCATGAAGGCCTGCACCTGCCATTCGAGGAGGCGCTGACCCGGATGGAGCACACCACCGGGCGCTGGTATGCGACGTCCGCCCACCTCATGTGGATCGGCGACCGCACCCGCCAGCCGGACGGCGCCCATGTGGAATACATGCGCGGCATCGAGAACCCGGTGGGCCTCAAATGCGGCCCCACGCTGGACCCCGATGAGCTGATCCGTCTGATCGATATCCTCAATCCGCGTGACGAGGCGGGCCGCCTGGTGCTCTATGTGCGCATGGGCTCGGACAAGGTAGGCGAAGGCCTGCCGCCGCTGGTGCGCAAGGTGCGCGAGGAGGGCCGCAATGTGGTGTGGGCCTGCGATCCCATGCACGGCAACACCATCAAGGCGGCCAATGGCTACAAGACCCGCCCCTTCGAGCGTGTGCTGGGCGAGCTGCGCAGCTTTATCGAGATCGTGCGCGCCGAAGGCGCCGAGCCGGGCGGGGTGCATTTCGAGATGACCGGCCAGGACGTGACCGAGTGCGTGGGCGGCGCAGGACATCTGTCCGAGGCCGATCTCTCCAGCCGCTATCACACCCATTGTGATCCGCGCCTGAACGCCGACCAGGCCCTCGAAATGGCTTTCCAGATCGCCGAGGCGCTCAAGCCGACCGAAGGAATGCGCCGCGCGGCGGAGTAGGGAAGAATCCGGCTATCTGTCGATCCTCGCCGCCCTTATGATTGAACCTCAACAGGTTCATGAGGGGACTTCCCATGCTGAAATTCATGAGTATGGCCTGCGCGTGCGCTGTGATGCTGGCGCCGGGGTCGCTGGCGCATGAGGGCTTCGGTCATGAACCGGACGCGCATCTCGAACAGGCCCGCGAAGTAGTCATCCTGGCGGGCGTGGAGCAATTGTTTACAAGCAGCATCCGCCAGACCATCCCGATGATCCGTCCCAGTCTGGGGCAAGCCTGGCCCGCGGCCAGCCCCGAGGCGGCGGATCGGGCCATGGCCCTCATTGAAAGCGCCATGCTCGGTCTGGCCCCGGAACTCGTGGACGAGACGGCTGTGGTCTATAAGCGCCTTTTCACTCAGAGCGATCTGGCGGAGCTGGCCGATTTCATGCGCTCGCCGGTGGGACAGCGTTTCATCGAAAGTCAGAGCCGCCTCATGGAGGAGGGGCAGATGATCGGGGAGCGTCTTGGAGAAAGAGCGATGGCGGATGTAATGCCTCAGGTCACCGCGATCATGGAAGAGAGCTGAGCGCTAATAAATCCGCGCCGCACAACAAAAACGCCGCCGGAGTGATCCGGCGGCGCTTGTGTCTTAAGGGTCGTCAGCAGGCCTGGGCGATACGCGCCTGGCCCTGAACACGTCCCTTAGATGTCCTTCAGGCCTTAGATATCCTTCAGGGCCGAAGCCGGACGGAAGGCCAGAGAGGTCTTGGCTTTCGCCTTGATCTTTTCGCCGGTGCGCGGGTTGCGCACTTCGCGGGCTTCCCGGTGCTTGGCGTGGAAAGTGCCGAAGCCGGCCAGCTGGACGGTGTCCTTGCTCTTGGCGGCGCCCACGACGGCGTCGATGAAGGCGTCGATGGCGTCGCCGGCCTGGGCGCGGGTGATCCCGGCCTTGTCAGAGACGGCTTTGGCGAGTTCGGATTTGTTCATTGAGGGATCCCCCCTTCGGTTATGGGGCCGCCGAAGCGGGAATCGCAACGGCGCGCCGGTGTTGAACGCAAGGCATCAAGCGCGATTCTGGCGCGCCAATGCAAGGCAATACAGGCGATTCCGCTGATTTTGGCAGCGTGCAGGCGCAGCAATTGGTCCGTATGGTAAACAAAACATGGTCAATCGGCCCGCTCCTTGCTGGTTGGGAAACATGAAACGCACACATGTCTCATGGCTGAACAGGGTGGCGGCGGCGGGATTCGCGGTCGCGGCGGCGTGCCTGGCCTATGCCGGCTTCGTCCATATGTTCGACAATGCGCTGCTCGCCGCGCTGGTGGGCGCATGCGTGGGCGGGTTCGCACTGGGCCGGTTATTGCGCGCGGGCGCGCTTCAGCGCGGATAGAGGATCATCTGGGTGCAGCGGAACAGGGCGATGGGGCGTTGTTCCTGGCCCTGGCGCCAGACTGTCGCGTCCCAGAGCTGGGTGGTGCGCCCGCCATGGACCAGCACCGCCTCGCCCAGCACCACGCCCTCGCGCGCCGTGCCCAGGAAATTCGATTTCAGCTCCACTGTGGTGAAGGCGTAGGCGCCCTCGGGCAGGCTGGACATGGCGCCATAGCCCGCCAGCGTGTCGGCCAGCGCGATGACGCTGGCGGCATGGAGATACCCGTTGGGCGCCAGCAAGGCCTCGCGCACGGCCAGCCGTCCTGCGGCGCGGCCGTATTCAGACAGCGTCACATCCAGGCCGATCAGCTCGGGCAGCTTGCCCTTGCCGGCCTGGTTCAGGTCTGCAGCCGGGATGGCTCCGCTCACAGCTTGACCAGCATCTTGCCGGTATTGGCGCCGGTGAACAGGCCCATGAAGGCGTCGGGCGTGCGCTCTATTCCTTCATAGACCGTGTCATGCAGGCGCACCTGGCCGGCGCCTATCCAGCGCGACAGATCGGCGATGAACTCGCCTTGCATGTCAAAATGATCGGTGACGATGAAGCCGCGAATGGTCAGCTTCTTGGCCACGATCTGGGTCAGGTTGGACGGGCCGGGCGCCGGGGTATCGTCATTATAGCGCGCAATCATCCCGCATGCCGCGATACGCCCGAAGGGCTTGATCACGTCCAGCGCCGCCTGGAGATGGTCGCCGCCCACATTCTCATAATAGGCGTCGATCCCGCCAAAAGGCTTGGCCGCGGCGCGCAGCGCCCCGGCCAGATCGCTCTCGGCCTTGTAGTCGACGACAGCGTCAGCGCCGATGGAGCGGCAGAAGGCGGTCTTGTCCGGCCCGCCGGCGGTGGCGATGACATGGGCGCCCATGGCCTTGGCGAACTGGATGCCCGCCGTGCCGACCGCGCCCGCGCCTGCGCTCATCCACAGCGTCTCGCCCTCTTTGAGACCGATCATGCGCTTGAGGCCCGCATAGGCGGTCAGGCCGGGCATGCCGGCGATCCCCAGATAGGCCTGGGCGGGCAGGAGCGAGGCGTCGATTTTCATCAGCCCGGCGGCCGGGGCGGTGTAGCCCTCGCGCCAGCCATGCATGCTCATCACCCAGTCGCCGGGCGCAAAGCCGTCAGCCTTGGAGTCCACCACCTGCCCGACAGCGCCGCCGTCCATGGGCTGACCCGGCTGGAACGGATCGACATAGGTTTTCACCCCGATCATGCGCCCGCGCATATAGGGATCGACTGACAGGAAAGCGTTGCGCACCCGCACCTCGCCCGCGCCGGGTTCGGGCAGCTCCACTTCAGCCAGTTCGAAATAGTCCGGCTTCACCGGGCCGGTGAAATGGCGCACGAGGCGGATTTCGCGAGATTTCATGGGGTCAGTCTCCTGGCGGATCGGGGCGAATGTGAATCACGCGCGATCCTAGACGCCAGCACACGCCCTGCAAGCCTGTTGCAGGCGGGGCCGGGCTGGGCTAGGTGCGCTGGGCTATGAACCAGACATCTTCTCCCTTGCGCGCCGGGGTCGTGGGCGCGGGCGTGTTCGGCGGATATCACGCCGGCAAATACGCCTCTGCGCCGGGCGTCAGCTTCCAGGGCGTGTTCGATCCGGTCTCCGACCGGGCGGGCGCTGTCAGCGAGGCCCATGGCGGCAAAGCCTTTGACAGCCTGCAAGGGCTGATCGAGTCGTGCGACGTGATCACGGTCGCCAGCCCGGCCATCTTCCATCATGACGCGGTGCGCCGGGCGCTGCTGGCGGACCGGGCGGTGCTGGTGGAAAAACCGCTGGCCGCGACGCTGGAGGAGGCGCGCGCTCTGGCGGATCTGGCCCGCGCGCGCGGCCTGGTGCTGCGGGTCGGCCATCAGGAACGCTTTGTCTTCAACGCCATGGGTCTGTTCGGCGATCTGCCGCATGCGCAAACCCTTTCCGCCCGGCGCATGGGCGTGCCCAGCGCGCGCAATCTGGATGTGTCGGTGACGCTGGATCTGATGATCCACGATATCGACCTGGTGCTGGCGCTGGCCGGTTCGGCGCCGGACCGGGTGGACGCGCAGATGGACGCGGGCCGCGCCGGGCTCGCCGATCATATCCGCTGCCGCCTCAGCTTCCCTGGCGGCCTTGTGGCGGAGCTGGAATCCAGCCGGGTCGCCGAGGCGCGCGACCGGGTGATGGAGATCGGCTATCAGGGCGGCGCCCATGTGCGCGTGGACTTCATCGCCAAGACCTTCGACAGCCAGGGCGGGCTGGCCCTGAACCCTGATTTCGCCGATGCGCCCGAAGCGCGCGACAGCCTGGGCGCCAATGTGGCCGCCTTTCTGGATGCGGTGCGCGGGAGCGGTGCAGGCGGGCCTGCGGCGGACGGCGAAGCGGGCTGGCTGGCGCTGGAGACCGCCCTGCGCATCGATGAGGCCGCCGGGGCGCGCAGCCGCATCTGAACGCCGCACGCCAGGGCTTGGTAAGCGCCCGCGAAGCGGGTAGGACTGGCTTTAAACGCCCCTTCGCCTCAAGGAGACCGCCATGGCCGAACCCCACCGCATCACCTATCTCGCCAAGACCTTCTCGGCTGCGGCGCTGGAGTTCCACCGCGGTCACATGGCCGAGCGCGGCTACCGCATGGAAGGGCGCATCGAGCCCACCGTGTTCGAGATCATCGACGAGGACGGCAAGACCCGCCCGGCCTTCGACGGCGAACCGCTGTTCACCGTGACCTTCGTCAAGCGTGAGGACTGAGCCCTTGTCGCTGGCCAAGGCGGTCGCGCCGGACGCGGTTCTGGCGAGTTTTGAAGCGGCGCCGGACGCGGCTTGCGCCGTTGACCGCCTGTGCGCGCTGTATGACGCCTCGGTCAACCATCTGCGCGATGCGCTCCGCTCCTATCTCAAGGACGGAACCCCGCCCGCGGCGGCGGCCCGGGCCGGGGGCGCCTTCGCCTATCCCGAACTGCGCATCACCTATCAGCCCGAAGGGCCGGTCCCGCCGGTCAGCCGGGCCTTCGGCAAGTTCTCCGAAGCGGGCGTCTACGCCAACACCATCACCCATCCTGCGCTGTTCCGGCGCTATCTGACCGAACAGATCCAGCTTCTGGCCGACGAGTATCCGGTGGTGATCGAGACCGGGCTGTCCACCCAGGAGATTCCGTTCTCCTATGTGCTGGACGGCAGTGATCTCGATCTGGACGAGGTGAGCCCGGCCGAGCTGGTGCGTCATTTCCCCTATGCCGATCTGGCCAATATCGACGACGCCCTGCCCAATGGCGAGCGCCCCTCGAAGCCGGGCCGTCCGCGCCCGCTTCTGCTGTTTGATGCGGCGCGCACCGATTATTCGCTGCAGCGCCTGCGCCACTATACCGGCACGCCGTTCGAGGACGTGCAGGACTTCATCTTGTTCACCAACTATCACCGCTATGTGGACGCCTTCGTGGAATGGGCCGTGCGCCAGCTCCAGGAGGATAATGACTACACCGCCCTGTCGGCGGCGGGCCTGGTGCGCGTGGACGCCGATACCCCCGACGCGCTGGGCCAGGTCATGGGCGCGCACTGGCAGCGCTTCCAGATGCCGGCCTATCACCTGATGGCGCCGAACGGGCGGGGCATCACCCTGGTCAATATCGGGGTGGGGCCGTCGAACGCCAAGAACATCACCGATCACCTGGCGGTGCTGCGGCCCGAATGCTGGCTCATGGTCGGCCATTGCGGGGGGCTGCGTCATTCCCAGCGCCTGGGCGATTACGTGCTGGCCCACGCATACTTGCGCTATGACAGCGTGCTGGACCGCGATCTGCCGGTGGAGATTCCCATCCCGCCCATCGCCGAGATCCAGATGGCGCTGCACAAGGCGGTGGAGTCGGTCAGCGGCGACAAGGGCGAGGCGCTCAAGCGCCGCCTGCGCACCGGCACGGTGGTGACCTATGCCGACCGGAACTGGGAGCTGCGCTATTATCAGGAAGCGCGGCGCATCAACCAGTCGCGCTCCATCGCGGTGGACATGGAAAGCGCCACCATTGCGGCCAACGGCTTTCGCCTGCGCGTGCCCTACGGCACGCTTTTGTGCGTCTCCGACAAGCCGCTGCATGGCGAGCTGAAACTGCCCGGGGCGGCCAACCGCTTCTACCAGCGCTCGGTGTCAGAGCACCTGGCCGCAGGCATCGAGGCGATTGAGATTCTCAAGCGCGAGGGCTCGGCCGCCCTGCATTCGCGCAAGCTGAGAAGCTTCGACGAGCCGCCCTTCCGCTAGGCGCGTTTCGCCGGCGCCGGCGCTTGAGCCGGCTGCGGCGCGCCTCCGACCTCGATGCGCTGTCCCAGCTGGCTGACCACGTCTTTGGGCGCAGGCCGGCCCAGCAGATAGCCCTGGCCTTCATCGCAATGCTCGATGCGCAGCAGCTCGAGCTGTTCAACCGTCTCGATGCCTTCGGCCAGCACCGGAATGCCCAGGCTCCGGGCCAGCGTCAGCACGGCGCGCACCACCGCCAGCGAGCGCGGGTCGGTTTTCAGCTCGTCGGTGAAGGACTTGTCCAGCTTGATCTTGTCGAACGGGAAGGTGCGCAGCGTGTCCAGCGAGGAATAGCCCGTGCCGAAATCATCCAGCGCGATGGATACGCCCAGCGCCTTGATCTGGCGCATGATATGGAGCGACTGGGCCTTGTCCTTGATCAGCGCGGTCTCGGTCAGTTCGATCTCCAGGCGCGCAGGCGGCAGCCCGGTCTCGATGAGCACCTGATGGATCTGCTGGGGCAGGGCGATATGGGTCAGCTGGATGGCTGACAGATTGACCGCGACCTTCAGGTGGCTCGGCCAGGCGGCCGCATCCAGACAGGCGCGGCGCAGCACCCAGTCGCCCAGTTGCAGGATCAGGCCATTGGCCTCGGCCAGCGGGATGAACCGGGAGGGGGGGATATTGCCCCGTTCAGGATGGGTCCAGCGCAACAGCGCCTCATAGCCGCGTATCTCCCCGGACCCGATGGAGGTCTGCACCTGGTAGTGCAAGGTCAGCTGATCTGACTCGATGGCCTGACGCAGATCGCTGGCCAGCGCGCGGCTTTCGCGCACGGCTTCGCCCAGCGCCGGATCGTAGAAGCAGATATTGGTCAGCGGATCGGCCTTGGCCTTGTACATGGCCAGATCGGCGTTTCGCGCCAGCGCATCGCGGGTGTCGCCGTCGCGCGGGAAGATGGCCACGCCGATGCTGGCGCCCGCCGCCGCCTCCAGATCACCGCACTGGACAGGCCGGTTGAACTCGTTCTCCAGCGCCTGAACCAGAGTCTCGAGCTCTTGAACGTCGGCGGTCTTGAGGATCATGCAGAACTCGTCCCCGCCCAGCCGGGCGGCGAAATGGCGCGCGCCGTCGAACTTGCGCAGGCGCTCGGCCAGAACTGTCAGCACCTGGTCGCCCGCCGCATGGCCCCAGCTGTCATTGATTTCCTTGAAGCGGTTGAGATCGATGGCGATGATCGCCGTTTCATGGGCCAGCGGCCCGTCCAGGCGGGCGTCCAGGCGGGCATTGAAGCTGGTGCGGTTGGGCAGGCCGGTCAGGGGATCGTGCAGGGCCATGTGGCGCAGCTTGTCCTCGGACGCCTCGCGCATGCGCTGTTCGATGAAATAGGTGGCCACGCCCGTGCCCAGAATGAGAAAGCCCGCGATCGCCACGGCGATGGCCATGGCGGTGAAAGCCGGGCTGTCCGCCCCGGTCTCGACGCCCTCCAGCGGCGTCACAATGAAGGCGGCCATGCCGGTGAAGTGCAGCGAGACAATGCCCGCCACCATCAACAGCGACGGGATCATGCAGCGCCAGCCGCCCTTCCAGTTGGGCGCCACATAGAGCGCAGCGGCGCCAAAACCGGCGGACAGGGCGATGGCGGCGGCGATATAGGCCATGTCCCAGCTGACGATTCCGTCCACGCGGTAGGCGAACATGCCTGTGAAATGCATGGCGGCCACCGTCAGGCCGAACACCGCACCGCCCAGTGCGTGAAAGACACGGCCGGAGAAGCTGCCGGCGATCAGGAAGGCCAGGCCGCTGCCGAAGATGGCGATCAGGCCCGAGGCAATGGTCAGCCCGGGGTCGAGCTGCACCGGCACGCCGGGCTCATAGCCCAGCATGGCGATGAAATGGGTGGTCCATACCGCTGCGCCTGCGCACACCGCGGCCAGGAAGGCCCAGCCCAGCCGGGCCGCGCCCCGGGCGCCGCTGACCAGCCGGTAAAGCCTGATGGTGATCGTGGCGCCCAGCACGCACATGACGGCGGCCAGAAGCACAAACCACAGATTATGCTCTGTGAAGAGGCATGAAAAAACGCGCATGGATATCCACCCACCAGGCGCCCTGTTGCCGGGCTTTGGCGCTTGATAGCGCAAGCGGGTTAATTTTCCTTGTGCTGTATGAGTTTGGCATTGAGCGCACGGCGCGCCGGGCGCCCCGGCTTGCGGCCGGGTCCGGACAGCGTGCATCCGGAAGTCAAAACACGCTTCGCATCACCGGCCTTGCCTGTTACAAGCCGCGCCCTGAATGCAGCCTGCCGCGAAGAGGACGCACACATGGACGCCACGGGCATGAATATCGATATCGAACAGCTCACCGACATGATGGCCAGTATTGGCCTTGCGGTGCTTTCCAACGTGGCCCTGGCCGCTCTTATTCTCGTCGCCGGCCTTTATGTTGCGGGCTTCATTTCCAAGCGCGTGCGCACCTGGGCGATCGCGCATCCGCGCATCGACACCACGCTGGCGCTGTTCTTCGCCTCAGTGGTCAAATACGTCATCATCGCGGTGGTCATCATCGCCGTTCTGACGCGCTTCGGGGTCGAGACCACTTCGCTTGTGGCCGCACTGGGCGCCATGACGCTGGCGGTGGGCCTGGCCCTTCAGGGCACGCTGTCCAACGTGGCCTCGGGCGTGATGATCGTGTTCTTCCGCCCCTACAAGATCGGCGATTTCGTCGACATTTCCGGCACCATGGGCACGGTCAAGGACATCAATCTGTTCCTGACCGAGCTCAACACGCCCGATAACAAGCAGATCATCGTTCCCAATGGCCGGGCCTGGGGCAATGTGATCACCAATTTTTCCGGCTATCAGACCCGGCGCGTCGATTTCACCTTCTCGGTGGATTACGACACCGATCTGGAGCTGGCGCGCGAGGTGATCCGCCATGTGCTGGAAGCCGACGAGCGGGTACACAAGGATCCGGCGGTGTTCGTCGAAGTGGGCAAGTTCGGTGATTCCTCCATCGATTTCTTCGCGCGCGGCTGGGTGAATGCGCCCGATTTCTGGCCGGTGTTCTGGGACGTGAACCGGCGCATCAAGCTGGCGTTTGACGCGGCGGGCATCTCCATTCCCTTCCCGCACCGCGTCATGGTCCAGAAGGATGGCGGCGCGCCAGGCAAGCCGTCCGGCGCCCGCAGCCCCGCCATCATGAAAGCCGCCGCCAGCGCCGCCGAGCATGCAGCGAAGCTGACCTATGTGGCGCCCGCCGAGGCGCTGCCCGAGCCGGCGCCCGAGCCGGCCCCCGAGCCGTCTGCGCGCAAGACCACGCGCAAGCCGCGCGCGGCCTCTGCGGCCAAGACGGGCGCAGCCTCGAAGGCTGCGGCCAAGCCCGCCGCCAAGACATCGGCGAAACCGGCTGCGCGCAAGCCTGCCGCGAAAAAGGCTGCGGACAAGCCGGCGTCTGCGCCGTCCCGCCGGCCGCGCAAGCCGCGCTCGACATCCTGACGCCAGGCGAAACCCGGATGCGCCGCGATTGCGCCGCATTCGGGTTTCATGGCTTATAGGGCTCAAGGACAGGAGAGCCGATCATGAGCCAGACCCCGGACACGCTTCCCCCGCCCGCCCGGCGCACTTTTTTGCAGCGCCTGGTGGCCTTCAAGCCCAGCGATATCGTGCTGCTGGTCGTGCTGTGCGTGGTGGTCGGCCTGGTGCTGGCGGCGTTCCGGATCGACCCGGCCGAGCTGTGGGTGGACTTCTTCGGCGCCGTGGCGCGGGCCTGGAGCGCCTTCTTCGAGTCCATTGGCAGCACGCTGCGCTGGGCGGTGCAGTATCTTCTGCTGGGCGCTGTGATCGTGGTGCCGATCTGGATTGTGGTGCGGGTCATCACGGCGGCCTCGCGCCGCTGATCAGCCGGGCTATTCGTGACGCAGCGCCTCGATCGGGTCGAGGCGGCTGGCGCGCATCGCCGGATAGAAGCCGAACAGCACGCCCACTGTCGCCGCCGCGCCAATAGCCACCAGCGCCACTGACGGGTCCACCGACACCGCAAGCCCGGTCAGGCCCATGGCCGGGCCGAAGGCTTCAATCCCGCGCGCAACCGCCACGCCAGCGCCCAGCCCGATCACGCCGCCGGCTGAACACAGCACCACCGATTCGATCAGGAACTGGTTGCGGATATCGCGCCGGCGCGCGCCCACGGCCAGGCGCAAGCCGATCTCGCGCGTGCGCTCGGTGACCGAGACCAGCATCACGTTCATGATCCCGATCCCGCCCACCAGGAGCGTGATCAGGCCCGCCGAGGCCAGCAGCAGACCCAGCACGCGCTGAGTCTCGTTGAAGGCGCGGATCAGGTCGGCGAAATTGCGGATGGCGAAATTGTCCTGCCCGCCCGGCGGCACATTGCGGCGCACGCGCAGATAATCCTCCAGCTCGATCGTGGCCAGCTCCATATTGAAGCCGGGCGCGATCTTCACCCAGACCTGCTGGACCGGGTCGCGCACGCCGGCGCGCGAGAAGCCGGTGACGCGCGAGCGCACGGTGGTCACAGGCGCGAGCAGGACGTCATTCTGGTCCTGGCCGAACGCGCCCGCGCCCAGATCGCCCAGCACGCCGATGATCTCGAAGGGCTGGGAATTGACGCGCACGCTGGCGCCTACCGCGCCGCCGCCGGGGAACAGCTCGCGCGCGGTGGTCTGGCCGATGACGGCCACGCGCGCGCTGCGCTGGGTTTCAGCCTCGGTGAACATGCGCCCGTCGGCCAGGGTCCAGTCGCGCACATCCATGTATTCAGCGTTGGAGCCGATGATCTGGGTGGGCCAGTTGGCGCCGTCCACAACCGCCGTCACATTGCTCTGCACCAGGCCTGACGCCGCCGCGATGAAATCCAGCTCGGTGCGAAGCGCCGTCACATCGGCGTCCGAAAAGGGCGTGCCGCTGCCCGCTCCGCCCTGGCGCCCGCCGCGCGCGCGAGATCCGGCGGTGATGTTGAGCGTGCTGGCGCCCAGCGAAGCAATGCGCGATTCCACGGCATCACGCGCGCCCTGGGCCAGGGACACGGTGGTGATCACGGCGGCGACGCCAAAGATCACGCCCAGAATGGCCAGGAAGGAGCGCAGGGCGTTGACCCGCAGCGCGGTCAGCGCCACGGCGATGGCGGCCATCAGGTTCATGACGCGTCCTCCACGATCAGCCCGTCGCGGAAGGTGATGCGCCGGCGCGCGCGCGCGCCCACATCCGCCTCATGGGTGACGATGATCAGCGTGATCCCGTCCGAATTCAGCCGGTCGAAAATATCCATCACGTCTTCAGAGGTCTGGCTGTCGAGCGCGCCGGTGGGCTCGTCGGCGAGCAGGATGGACGGCTCGCCTGACAGGGCGCGGGCGATCGCCACGCGCTGCTGCTGACCGCCGGACAGCTGGGAAGGGTGGTGATCCATGCGCTCGCCCAGCCCGACCATGCGCAGGCACGCCTCGGCGCGTTCGCGGCGCTTCTTCAGGCTCCAGCCGCGATAGAGCAGGGGCAGGGCGACATTATCGAGCGCGGTGGTGCGCGGCAGAAGATTGAATTGCTGGAACACGAACCCGACCGAGCGGTTGCGGAAGCGCGCCAGCTCGTCCGGACGCTTGCCCTGCAAGACCTCGCCATCAATCACCAGCTCGCCGGAGGTGGGCCGGTCCAGCGCGCCCAGAAGGTTCATGAAGGTGGATTTGCCCGATCCCGACGCGCCCATGATGGCGCAATACTCGCCCCGGCCGATATCGAGATCGACCCCGCGCAGGGCGTGCACATCGCCGCCGCCCAGCCTGTAGACGCGGCTGACGCCGCGCGCGCGGATCAGGGGCGCATCCATCAGCCCGCCTCACGCACGCGCACAACGACCCGCTCGCCCTCATTGAGGCCGGGGCCCAGGATCTGGGTGAACTGACCGTCCGACAGGCCGAGGCCGACCTGGCGGGCCTCGATGCGGCCGTCTGCGGTCTGGACCCAAATCGTGCCGCGGCGCACGTCCTGGCGCTGGCTGGCGCGTTCGGCCATCAGCGCGTCATAGCGCGCCATCTGCTCGCTGGAGAGCACCTGGGCCAGCGCCGAGCGCATCTGCGCCTGGAAGGCGGCCGGTCCGCCACCGCCACCGCCGCCGCCCCCGCCCCCGCCGGCCTGGGCCTGGGCGCGCAGGCGCGAGAACACCTCCTGCATGGCGCGCTCCACATCGCGGCGCTGGGCGCTGGTCAGGTCCAGGTCTTCGGCCAGCTGGTCCATCATCTGTCCGCCGCCAGGGCCTGCACCCCGCCCGCCGCGGCCGCCGCCGCGCTGGGACGGCTGGGCGCCGGTATCGGCCACCAGCGCCTCGGCGGCGCCGCGCGGGGTGAAACGCAAGGCCAGATTGGGCGCCGACAGCGCACCGTCCACCGAGCCGGTGACTACGGTGACGTTCGCCGTCATGCCTGGCAGCAGGCGCTGGCGCGGATTATCGGCCTGGATCACCACGGTATAGGTGACCACGTTCTGCTCTGTGATGGCGGCCAGGCGCACCTGGGTCACCACGCCTTCGAAGCTCACGCCGGGAAAGGCGTCCACGTCAAACGTCACCGTCTGGCCGGTGGAGATGTCGCCGATATCGGCCTCGTCCACCTGGGCCTCGATCTGAATCCGCGACAGGTCCTGGGCGATGAGAAACAGGATGGGGGCGTTGAGGCTGGCGGCCACCGTCTGGCCCACATCAATGCGGCGGTCGATCACCACCCCTTCAATGGGCGAGCGGATGAAGGTGCGCTCCAGATCCACCCGCGCGCTTTCCAGGCTCGCCTCGCGCTGGGCCAGGGTGGCGCGCGCATTGCGCAGATTGGCCTGCGAAACCGACAGGCCCGCGCGCGCGCCTTCAAAGGCGGTCTCGGCGCTGTCGAACTGGGCTTCGGAGAACGTGCCGCGTTCGCGCAGGGAGACCGCGCGCTCATAGGCGCGCTGGGCTGCGCTCAGCTCGGAACGGGCGCGCTGGACATTGGCTTCCGACACGCTGACCTGGGCCCGGGCGACTTCCAGGCTGGCCTCGGCTTCGCGCACGCGGGTCTCGAAGGTCTGGGGGTCCAGCCGGGCGAGGCGCTGGCCGGCGCTGACGCGGTCATTGAAATCCACGTCGAGATCGAGAATCTGGCCGGACAGCTGGGAGCCGACCTCCACGGTCACCAGCGGCGCGATTCGCCCGGACGAGGCGACCACGCGCGACAGATCACGGCGCTCCAGGGCGGCGGTGTCCACCGTCAGCCCGTCAGCGCCAGGACCTGCGTCGCGGAAGACAAAATACCACACTGCGCCTGTGGCCAGCGCCGCAATGATGACGGCTGCCAGAATCTTGCGTGTCACACGCCCTCTCCAGAACTGATCGGGCGTCAACCGGACCCCGTACCCGTTAGACGCGATAACATGGTGATTTCCGTCGCCGAAGTGAAATGACTGTGAGGAAAAATCCTGCTGTTGCGAGGCATTTGCAAATAAACCCGCCTCCAGCCGCATTGGAAGGGCCTGGGCGCGGCGCTTTCGTCTTGCGGCCCTTGTCGCAGCACACTAGCTTCCGCCGCGACCGAGACCGGGCCGGGGATGCGCTTCGGCGCAGGGCCGCCGGGCCGGGCTCAGGGACAAAATTTCGCTGCGAAGGATGCGACGCGGATGGACGCGCTGCTCTTGGAATACCTGCCGATTGTGATCTTTCTGGGCATCGCCGCCGGGCTGGGCCTGGCGTTCGTGCTGGCGGCCTTTGTCCTGGCGCCGTCCGATCCCGACCCGGAGAAAGTGTCCACATACGAATGCGGCTTCAATGCGTTCGATGACGCGCGCATGAAGTTTGACGTGCGATTCTATCTGGTCGCGATCCTGTTCATCATCTTCGACTTGGAGGTCGCCTTCCTGTTCCCGTGGATCTTCCCGGTGTTCGAGGGCAATATCTTCGCCTTCTGGTCCATGATCGTGTTCCTGATCGTTCTGACGGTCGGGTTCCTCTATGAATGGCGCAAGGGCGCCCTGGACTGGGAGTAAGGGCGATGGCTGACCAACTCGTCCCGGCCGGAGCCGGCGCGCGCGCCGCCACTCCCGGCTATGACCCCAAGAAGCACGACCCGTTCTTTGACGGCGTCAGCGACCAGCTGGCCGACAAGGGCTTTATCGTGGCCGCCGCCGATGACCTCATCACCTGGGCGCGCACCGGTTCGCTGATGTGGATGACGTTCGGGCTGGCGTGCTGCGCGGTGGAGATGATGCAGGCGTCCATGCCGCGCTACGATATCGAGCGCCTGGGCGCGGCGCCGCGCGGGAGCCCGCGCCAGTCCGACGTGATGATCGTGGCGGGCACCCTGACCAACAAGATGGCCCCGGCCCTGCGCAAGGTCTACGACCAGATGCCCGAGCCGCGCTATGTCATCTCCATGGGCTCGTGCGCCAATGGCGGCGGGTATTACCATTATTCATATTCCGTGGTGCGCGGATGCGACCGGATCGTTCCGGTGGACATCTATGTACCCGGTTGCCCGCCGACCGCCGAAGCGCTGGTCTACGGCATCCTTCAGCTGCAGAAGAAAATCCGCCGCGAGGGCTCGATCGAGCGCTAGGCGCTGCGATCATCCCTGCGGCCCTGGTTCGACGAGGGTCCGGTGAGCAAGACCGACACGCTGAAAGAACTGGCCGGGCACATCGAGTCTGCGCTCGACGAGCATGTGCGCGGCTGGGAGATCGCCCATGGCGAGCTGACCGTGACCATCCACCGCGACCGGGTGGTCAAGGTGATGGGCTTCCTGCGCGATGATCCGGCCTGCCGCTTCACCACGCTGGTGGACATTTGCGGCGTGGACTGGCCCCAGCGCTCCGACCGGTTCGACGTGGTCTATCACCTTCTGTCCATGCACCATAACCACCGGGTGCGGGTGATCCTGGCCACTGACGAGGACACCCCGGTGGAGTCCATTGTCTCACTCTACCCCGCCGCCAACTGGTTCGAGCGCGAGGCGTTCGACATGTACGGCATATTGTTCGACAACCATCCCGATCTGCGCCGCATCCTGACCGATTACGGCTTCCACGGTCACCCGCTGCGCAAGGACTTCCCGCTCACCGGCTTCACCCAGATGGTCTATGACGAGGCGCAGAAGCGGGTGGTCTATGAACCGGTCTCGCTGGTTCAGGAATACCGCGATTTCGATTTCCTCTCTCCCTGGGAAGGCGCGAAATACGTGCTGCCCGGCGACGAGAAGGCGGAAGGCAAGGCGTAAGGATCATGGCCGAAACCGATATCCGCAATTTCACCATCAATTTCGGGCCCGTGCACCCGGCCGCCCACGGCGTGCTGCGCATGGTGCTGGAGCTGGACGGCGAGGTGGTCGAGCGCGTCGACCCGCATATCGGCCTGTTGCACCGGGGCACCGAGAAGCTGCTGGAGCACAAGACCTATCTGCAGGGCATCGGCTATTTCGACCGGCTCGACTATGTCGCCCCGATGAACCAGGAGCATGCCTTCTGTCTGGCCGCCGAGCGGCTGGCGGACATTCCGGTGCCCAAGCGCGGCTCCTATGTACGCGTTCTGTATTGCGAGATCGGGCGCATCCTCAATCACCTGCTGAACATCACCACACAGGCGCTGGACGTGGGCGCGCTGACCCCGCCGCTATGGGGTTTTGAAGAGCGCGAAAAGCTGATGGGCTTTTACGAGCGCGCGTCCGGCGCGCGCCTGCACGCCCATTATTTCCGCCCCGGCGGCGTCCATCAGGACCTGCCCCAGGAACTGATCGACGACATCTTCACCTGGTGCGAGGCCTTTCCCCAGGCGCTGGCCGATATCGAGACCCTGCTGACCGACAACCGCATCTTCAAGGCGCGCAATGTGGATATCGGCGTGGTCACGCGCGAGGACGCGCTGGCCTGGGGCTTTTCGGGCGTGATGGTGCGCGGGTCCGGCATGGCCTGGGACCTGCGCCGAGCCCAGCCCTACGAGGTCTATGACGAGCTCGACTTCAAAATTCCGGTGGGCAAGAACGGCGATAATTACGACCGCTATCTGTGCCGCGTGGAAGAGATGTATGAGTCGGTGAAAATCATGCGCCAGTGCTGCGAGTGGCTCTCGCGCGCGGAGAACCAGGGCGAGGTGCTGCCCACCGACACCAAGTTCGCGCCGCCCCGGCGCGCCGAGATGAAGCGCTCCATGGAAGCGCTGATCCACCACTTCAAGCTCTATACCGAGGGTGTGCACGTGCCTGCGGGCCAGGCCTACGCAGCCGTGGAGGCGCCCAAGGGCGAGTTCGGCGTCTATCTGATCGCCGACGGCACAAACAAGCCCTACCGCGTCAAGATCCGCGCCCCCGGCTTCCCGCACCTGGCCGCCATGGATCACCTCAACAAGGGCCATATGCTGGCCGACGTGTCGGCCATTCTGGGCTCGCTGGACATCGTGTTCGGGGAGATCGACCGCTAATGCTTGCCGCCCACGCCATCGCCGAGGCTGCGCAGAGCCCCGCCATGCTGGCCGAGCGTCAGCTGGCCGCCTACAACGCGCGCGATCTGGACGCGTTTGCGGCCTGCTTTGCGCCGGATGTGGAGGTCTATGACTTCCCCGGCGTGCTGGCGCTGACGGGCCGCGAGGCGTTCCGCGCCCGCTTTGTGGAGCGGTTCAAGAGTGAGGGCCTGCACGCCATCGCCGTGCACCGCGCGGTTGTCGGCGAGCGCGTCATAGACCATGAGCGCGTCTGGCTGGACGGGCCGGGCCGATGCGCGCCGATTGATCTTGTCGTCATCTACACCGTGCGCGATGGCCTGATCGCGCGCGTGGACTTCATCAAGGAAGGGTCGCCCCGATGAGCGTGCGCCGCCTGGCCAAAACCCAGCCCGACAGCTTCGCCTTTTCGAAGGACAGCGAAGCCAAAGTCGCGTTCTGGATGAACAAATACCCCGAAGAGCGCAAAGCCTCGGCGGTGATCCCGCTGTTGTGGATCGCCCAGAAGCAGGACGGCTGGGTGTCCGAACCCGCCATGCGCGAGATCGCGGCGCGCTGCGCCATGCCCTATATCCGCGTCTACGAGGTCGCGACCTTCTACACCATGTTCAATCTGGAGCCGGTGGGCGAGCACCTGATCCAGGTGTGCGGCACCACCCCGTGCTGGCTGCGCGGCGCGGACGGCCTCAAGGCTGTGTGTGAAAAGCGCATCGGCAAGAAGGGCCGGGGCAATATCTCCGCCGACGGCAAGTTCTCCTGGGAAGAGGTGGAGTGCCTGGGGGCGTGCTCCAACGCGCCCATGGTGCAGATCTCCAACCAGGACGGCGATTTCTACTACGAAGACCTGACGCCCGAGGCGCTCGAGGCCATGCTCGACGATCTGGCGGCGGGCAAAACGGTGGAGCATGGCCCGGTGACCCGGCGCCACGCCTCCGAGCCGGTGAAGGCGAAGGTTCCGGTGCTGGAGGACGCGGCCCTGTTTGACGGCTCGGCGGCCAAGGCGGCTCCGCTGCCGCACAGCGCCAGGCCCGCCAGCAAAGCCAAGCCGGCGAGCAAGGCGCGCCCGAAGGCTGCTGACGCCAAGCCGGCCGCCAAGGCCAAGCCGGCGGCGAAGACACCGGCCGCCAAAAAGCCCGCTGCGAAGAAGCCCGCTGTGAAGAAGAAGGACGACTAAATCATGCTTCTTCAGGACAAGGACCGCATCTTCACCAATCTCTATGGCCGCCATGACTGGCGCCTGGAGGGCGCGCGTCAGCGCGGCTGCTGGAACGGCACGAAGGAGATGCTCGAAGAGGGCCGCGACTGGATCATCGACCAGGTCAAGAAATCGGGCCTGCGCGGGCGTGGCGGGGCGGGCTTCCCCACGGGCCTGAAATGGTCGTTCATGCCCAAGGAAGTGGGCGTGCGCCCGCATTATCTGGTGGTCAATGCCGACGAGTCCGAGCCGGGCACGTGCAAGGACCGCGAGATGATGCGCCACGACCCCCATCATCTCATCGAGGGCTGTCTGATCGCGTCCTTCGCGATGCAGGCCCATGCCTGCTACATCTATATCCGCGGCGAATACGTGCTGGAGCGCGAGCGCCTGGAAGCCGCCATCGCCGAGGCCTACAAGGCCAAACTCATCGGCAAGGACAATATCCACGGCTGGGATTTCGACCTCTACGTCCATCACGGCGCGGGGGCCTATATCTGCGGCGAAGAGACCGCGCTGCTCGAAAGCCTGGAGGGCAAGAAGGGCCAGCCGCGCCTGAAGCCTCCCTTCCCGGCGGGCGCCGGCCTCTATGGCTGCCCGACCACGGTCAATAATGTGGAATCCATCGCGGTGGTTCCCACCATTCTGCGCCGGGGCGCGGACTGGTTTGCGGGCTTTGGCCGCGAGGGCAATACCGGCACCAAGGTCTACTCCATCTCCGGCCATGTGAATGCGCCGTGCAATGTGGAGGAGGCCATGTCCATCCCGCTGAAAACCCTCTTGGAGCAATATGCCGGCGGCGTGCGCGGGGGCTGGGACAATCTCAAGGCCGTGATCCCGGGCGGCTCGTCCGTGCCGCTGATCCCCAAGGAAATCTGCGACGACGTGCTGATGGATTTCGACGCCCTGCGCGATGTGAAATCAGGCCTGGGGACCGCGGCGGTGATCGTCATGGACAACTCCACCGACATCGTGAAGGCCATCGCGCGCATCAGCTATTTCTACAAGCACGAGAGCTGCGGCCAGTGCACGCCCTGCCGCGAAGGCACGGGCTGGATGTGGCGCGTGCTCGAGCGCATGGCGCGCGGCGAGGCGGAAACCAGCGAGATCGATGACCTGCTGGACGTGGCCGGTCAGGTGGAAGGCCACACCATCTGCGCGCTGGGCGATGCGGCGGCCTGGCCGGTTCAGGGCCTGATCCGCCACTTCCGCCACGAGATCGAGGACCGCATCAGCAATTACCGCGCCGGCAAGCCGGTGTTTGTTCCGGTGGCGGCGGAGTAGGGCGTGAAGCTTCGGTTGACAGCGCATGCCGCTGAGAGGATCGGGGCGAGAGGCATATCAACGGACCAGATCAAGGCTGCCTTGACTGATCCCGACTGGACGACGCCAGACCCGGAAGACCCGGTTCTGGTAAGATATTACAAGGCGATGCCCGTCCCTGACGGGCGGGTCCTGAGAGTGGTCGCCCGGCGCGAATCCGGGGAGCACGCAATCGTGACGGCGTTCTTCGATCGT
Organism: Alkalicaulis satelles; assembly: GCF_008630495.1. GTDB lineage: Bacteria > Pseudomonadota > Alphaproteobacteria > Caulobacterales > Maricaulaceae > Oceanicaulis > Oceanicaulis satelles. The sequence goes on along the minus strand of NZ_VWOJ01000001.1, from coordinate 859,141 downwards.
GGAGCACGCCGAGGCAGGAGCGAGTGATGGACTGGCGCTATGACAAAGAGGCGGACGCCGCCTATCTGCGCCTGACGGACGCCAAGGTCGTGGAAAGCGACGAGGTGGCCGCGGACATCGTGATCGATCTGGATGCAGACAACCGGATTGTCGGCATCGAGGTGCTGCACGCCTCGCAGCGCCTGCCGGAGTCCGTCATTCATCCGCAGGCGGCGGAGTAGGGGCCATGACCGAGAATACGCGCACCATCATCATTGACGGCGACGAGGTCACCGTTCCGCAGGACTATAACCTGCTGCAGGCCGCCGAGGCGGCGGGGCGCGAGATTCCGCGCTTCTGCTATCACGAGCGCCTGTCGGTGGCGGGCAATTGCCGCATGTGCCTGGTCGAACTGGTGGGCGCGCCCAAGCCGGTGGCCTCGTGCGCCTTCCTGGTGCGCGACATGCGCGGCGGGCCCAATGGCGAGCCGCCGGCCATGCGCACGCTCTCTCCCTTGGTGAAGAAGGCGCGCGAGGGGGTGATGGAGTTCCTGCTCATCAATCACCCGCTGGACTGTCCGATCTGCGACCAGGGCGGCGAGTGCGACCTGCAGGACCAGTCGCTGATGTATGGCCGCGCGGGCTCGCGCTATGCCGAGAACAAGCGCGCGGTCGAAGAAAAATACATGGGCCCGCTGATCAAGACGATCATGACCCGCTGCATCCAGTGCACGCGCTGTGTGCGCTTCGCCACTGAAGTTGCCGGGGTGCCCGAGCTGGGCGCTATCGGGCGCGGCGAGGACATGGAGATCACCACTTATCTCGAACAGTCCATGACCTCGGAACTGTCGGGCAATGTCATCGATCTGTGCCCGGTGGGCGCGCTCACCTCGCGGCCCTACGCCTTCAATGCGCGGCCTTGGGAGCTGAACAAGACCGAGACCATCGACGTGATGGACGCCCAGGGCGCCAATATCCGCGTCGACAGCCGTTCGGGCGCGGTGCTGCGCATCATGCCGCGCATCCATGACGAGGTGAACGAGGAGTGGATCTCCGACAAGACCCGCTTTGTGTGGGACGGGCTGGGCCGCCAGCGCCTGGACCGCCCCTATGCGCGCAAGGACGGCCGCCTGACCCCCATCGGCTGGGACGAGGCGCTGGACATCGCCGCGAAGAAGCTCTCCGGCGAGGCCGCGCGCATCGGTGCGATTGCGGGCGACCTCAATGATGTTGAGGGCCTGAAAGCGGCCAAAGACCTGTTCGACGCGCTGGGCGTGGCCTCCATCGACGCCCGTCAGGACGGGGCCAGGATCGGCGCGCGCGACGGCTCTTCGCCGCGTCAGTCATACCTGTTCAACTCCACCATCGCCGGGATCGACCAGGCTGACGCCATCCTGATCGTGGGCGCCAACCCGCGCCTGGAAGCGCCGGTGCTCAATGCGCGCATCCGCCAGCGCTGGCTCAATTCCGACTGCCAGATCGGTGTGATCGGCGAGGCGGGCGATCTGACCTATCCTTACGAGCATCTGGGCGCCGGCGCGGACGTGCTGGCCGGTCTGCCCAAGAAGCGCTCGGGCTTCATCAAGACCCTGAAAGACGCCCAGCGTCCGATGATCATTGTGGGCATGGGCGCGCTGGCGCGTCCTGACGGGGCGCAGGTGCTGCGCGCGGCTGGCGAGCTGGCCAAGGTCGTGGGCGCGGTGAGCGCGAACTGGAACGGCTTCAACGTGCTGCACACGGCGGCCAGCCGCGTCGGCGCGCTCGATCTTGGTTTCCTCCCCGGCGAGGGCGGGCGCGATACGCACGCCATCCTGGACGGCGCCGGCAAGGGCGAGGTGGACACCGTCGTGCTGCTCGGCGCCGACGAGATCGACATGGAGCGCCTCGGCAAAGCCTTCGTCATCTATGTGGGCCATCACGGCGATGCGGGCGCCCAGCGGGCAGACCTGATCCTGCCGTCTGCGGCCTATACCGAGAAGAACGGGCTGTATGTGAACACCGAAGGGCGCGCCCAGCTGGCCTTGCGCGCAGTCTTCCCCAAGGGCGAGGCCAAAGAGGACTGGGCAATCTTTCGCGCCCTGTCGGCGCGCCTGAACAAGACGCTGCCCTATGACGATCTCAACGCGCTGCGCGCGGCCCTGATCGAAGAGAACCCGGTGTTCGGCCAGATCGACCATGCGCCGGGCGCTGAAGGTGTTGCGGACTTTGATCCGTCAACGCTGGGTGAGGCGGGCGAGGTGTCGGACGCGCCGCTGCGCTCGCCGGTGACCAATTTCTACATGACCAATGCGGTCGCGCGCGCATCGAAAACCATGGCCGAGTGCTCGGCCATGGCGCTAGCGGCCACCCGGATGCAGGCGGCGGAGTAGGGGCTGATGTACGATTTCGTCACGCAATACGGCCCGCTCTGGGGCACGCTCGCCGCGGTCGGCCAGATCCTGGCTTTCGTGATCGTGCTGCTCTTGTCGCTGGCCTTCCTGCTGCTGATGGACCGCAAGGTCTGGGCGGCGGTGCAGATGCGCAAGGGCCCCAACACGGTGGGCGCGTTCGGCCTGCTGCAGTCCTTCGCCGACTTCATCAAATTCGTGCTGAAAGAGATCATCGTGCCGGCCGGCGCGGACCGGCCGCTGTTTTTGCTGGCGCCGCTCCTGACCTTCATCTTCGCCTTCATCGCCTGGGCGGTGATCCCGGTGGCGCCGGGCTGGGTCATATCCGACATCAATGTGGGCATTCTCTACGTCTTCGCGATCTCGTCGCTGGGCGTATACGGCATCATCATCGGCGGCTGGGCGTCGAACTCGAAATACCCGTTCCTGGGCTCGCTGCGCTCGGCCGCACAGATGGTGTCCTACGAGGTCTCCATCGGTTTCGTGCTGGTCACGGTGCTCTTGATGGTGGGCTCGATGAATCTCACCGCCGTGGTGGACGCCCAGGCCGGGGGCTTCTGGAACTGGCACCTGCTCTCGGCGGGCATGCTGCCCTGGCCGGCCTTCCTGATCACCATTCCGATGTTCGTGATCTTCTTCATCTCGGCGCTGGCCGAGACCAACCGCCCGCCCTTCGACCTGCCCGAGGCCGAATCGGAACTGGTGGCGGGCTATCAGGTGGAATACTCCTCCACGCCGTATCTGCTGTTCATGATCGGGGAATATCTCAACATCGTGCTGATGTGCGCGCTGATGACGGTGTTGTTCTTCGGCGGCTGGCATCCCCCGTTCGACATCGCGCCCTTCACCTGGATCCCGCCGGTCGTCTGGTTCGCGATCAAGGTGGTGTTCTTCTTCTTCATGTTCGCCATGGTGAAGGCCCTCGTCCCGCGTTACCGCTACGACCAGCTGATGCGGCTGGGCTGGAAGATCTTCCTGCCCACCTCGCTCGCCGCCGTGGCCGTGATGGGCGGGTTCGTCGTCTACTCCAACGCAGGCTAGGAAACCCATGAGCCGGATTGCACAAACCCTGCGCGGCGCCGCCCTTCTGGACTTCTGGGGCGCGTTCGGGCTCGGCATGCGCTACTTCTTCCGCAAGAAGCCGACCATCAACTATCCCTTCGAGAAGGGACGCCTGAGCCCGCGCTTCCGCGGCCAGCACGCCCTGCGCCGCTATCCCAACGGGGAAGAGCGCTGCATCGCGTGCAAGCTGTGCGAGGCGGTGTGTCCGGCCCAGGCCATCACCATCGAGGCCGAACCGCGCGAGGACGGGTCGCGGCGCACCACGCGCTACGACATCGACATGGTCAAATGCATCTATTGCGGATTCTGCGCCGAGGCCTGCCCGGTGGACGCCATCGTGGAAGGACCAAACTTCGAATTCGCCACCGAGACCCGCGAGGAGCTCTATTACGACAAGGCCAAGCTTCTCGATAACGGTGACCGGTGGGAGCGTGAGATCGCACGGAACCTCGAACTCGACGCACGCTACCGCTAGCGCTATTACCCGGCGCAACTCCATTCCGGGGCCGGCGAATCCGCCCGGCGCCGCCTGACATACCCGGCAAGGCGTCCTGCCTTGCCGCCCGCCAAGGGGGGCGAACCCATGCTGCAAGCCGCAGCGTTCTACATTCTGGCCGCCAGCGCCGTGATCTCCGCCTTCATGGTGGTGGCCGCGCGCAACCCCGTGCGCGCCGTCTTGTTCCTGATCCTCACCTTCTTCTCGGCGGCGGGGCTGTTCGTGCTTCTGGGCGCGGAGTTCCTGGCGATGATCCTGGTCATCGTCTATGTGGGCGCGGTCGCGGTGCTGTTCCTGTTCGTGGTGATGATGCTCGACATCGATTTCGCCACGCTGAAAGCCGGGTCAGCGGGCTATCTGCCGCTGGGCGGGCTCATCGCGCTGGCCATCGCCGCCCAGCTCGCCCTGGTGGGCTTCGCCTGGGTCGGGGCCGATGGCGCGGCGGTTCATCTCCAGGCGCCCATGCCCGAAGACACGCACAATATCGCCGCCCTGGGCGCGCTGATCTATGACCGCTATGTGCTGTTCTTCCAGCTGGCCGGCCTCATTCTTCTGGTGGCCATGATCGGCGCTATCGTCCTGACCTTGCGTCACCGCGACGGGGTCAAGCGCCAGAACATGCACCGCCAGGTCAACCGCAGCCGCGGCGAGGCGGTGGAAGTCATCGACGTCAAACGCGGCGAGGGGATCGGGTGATGCTCGAGATTACGCTGGGTCATTATCTCGCGCTGGCCGCCATCCTGTTCACCATTGGGGTGTTCGGCATTTTCGCGAACCGCAAGAACGTGATCATCCTTTTGATGTCGATCGAGCTGATCCTGCTCGCGGTCAACGTCAATCTGGTGGCCTTCTCCTCCCATATGGGCGATCTGGCCGGCCAGGTCTTCGCCATGCTGATCCTGACCGTCGCCGCCGCCGAAGCGGCGGTGGGCCTGGCCATTCTCGTGGTCTTCTTCCGTAACCGCGGCGATATCGCGGTTGACGGCGCCAACATGATGAAGGGCTGACGCGCGCCATGGCCTATATCGTCGTCTTCGCCCCGCTGATCGCCGCCATCATCGCCGGCCTGTTCCAGAAACAGATCGGCGACCGCGCCGCCCAGACCGTCACCACCGGGGGCGCCATCGCCGCCGCGCTGGGCTCGGCCTGGCTGTTTGTGGATGTGGCCCTGGGCGGCAATGCGCGCACCTATGAGCTGGCCACCTGGATGGCGGTCGGCAGTTTCGAGATTTCCTGGGCGATCCGCCTCGACACGCTCTCGGCGGTCATGCTGGTGGTGATCACCTCGGTGTCCTCGCTGGTCCACGTCTATTCGTGGAGCTACATGTCCGACGACCCGCACCGGGCGCGCTTCTTCGCCTATCTGTCGCTATTCACCTTCGCCATGCTGGCGCTGGTGACGGCGGACAATTTCATCCAGCTCTTCTTCGGCTGGGAGGGCGTGGGCCTGGCCTCCTACCTGCTGATCGGCTTCTGGTACAAGAAGAAGTCGGCCAATGACGCGGCCATCAAGGCGTTCGTCACCAACCGGGTGGGCGATTTCGGCCTGGTGCTGGGCGTGGCCGCGATCTTTGCGGTGTTCGGCACGCTGAAATTCGACGAGGTGTTCGGCGCGGTCGGCGATCACGCCGACACGGTGCTGACGATCTTCGGCATGCAGTTCGCCGCGCTGGAGCTGATCGCCTTCCTGTTGTTCATCGGCGCCATGGGCAAGTCGGCCCAGTTCTTCCTGCATGTCTGGCTGCCCGACGCCATGGAAGGCCCGACGCCGGTCTCGGCCCTGATCCACGCCGCCACCATGGTGACCGCCGGCGTGTTCCTGGTCTGCCGCGCCTTCCCGATCTACGAGCTGGCCGAAGGCACGTCGGCCCTGATCACGGTGATCGGCGCGACCACCGCCATCTTCGCGGCCACGGTGGGCCTGGCGCAGAATGACATCAAGCGGGTGATCGCCTATTCGACCTGTTCGCAGCTGGGCTACATGTTCTTCGCCGCGGGCCTGGGGCTCTATTCGGCGGCCATGTTCCACCTGTTCACCCACGCCTTCTTCAAGGCGCTGCTGTTCCTGGGCGCCGGGTCGGTGATCCACGGCCTCCATCACGAGCAGGACATGCGCAAGATGGGCGGCATCTACAAGCTGATGCCGGCCACCTGGATCCTGATGATCATCGGCACGCTGGCGCTGACCGGCGTGGGCATTCCGTTTGTGGGGCTGGGCTTCGCCGGCTTCTTCTCCAAGGACATGATCCTGGAGGAAGCCTTCATGGCCGGCATGGCGGGCGTGCCCTTCGGCTTGCTGGCCTTCTGGATCGGGATTTTCGCCGCGGGCCTGACCTCCTTCTATTCCTGGCGCCTGATCTTCATGACCTTCCACGGCCAGCACCGGGGCGATCCCGAGCATCTCAAGCACGCCCATGAGAGCGGCTGGGTGATGCTGGTTCCGCTCATCCTTCTGGCCATTGGCGCAGTGTTCGCTGGCGGCGTGTTCGCATCGGAATTCGTCAAGCGCGAAGCGCTGGAGTTCTGGGCCGGCTCGCTGCCGCCCGGACCCTATGCCGAGGGCAATTACGGGCCGGACGCCACGGGCCATCATCCGCCCGCCTGGGTGATGATCGCGCCTGTCGGCATCACGCTGATCGGCTTCCTGACGGCGGTGTATTTCTACATGATGAAGCCCGACCTGCCGGGCAAGATCGCCGCCAACCGGGGTCCGCTGCACTCCTTCCTGTTGAACAAGTGGTATTTCGACGAGATCTACGACGTCCTGTTCGTGCGCTCCTCGCGCTGGCTGGGCGATCTGTTCTGGAAAGGCGGCGACCAGCGCATTATTGACGGCCTCGGCCCCAATGGCGTGGCCGCCACCGTGCTCGCCGGCGCCCGGCGCATCGCGCGCGCCCAGAGCGGATATCTCTACCATTACGCCTTCGTGATGCTGATCGGGGTGCTGGCGCTATGCCTGTGGCTGATCGCCGGGGCGGGGGTGTAAGGCCATGCTTGACCAGCTTCCCATTCTCTCTGCGATCACCTTCCTGCCGGCCCTGGGCGCGGTGGCGATCCTGATCGCGCGCGCCCTGATGCGTGGCGAGGACCAGGCCCTGCTTGAGCGCAATGCGCGCGGTGTGGCGCTGTTCGTCACCAGCTTTGTGTTCGTTCTGTCTATCCTGCTGGTGATCGATTTCGACACCAGCCAGCCCGGCTTCCAGTTTGTGGAGACCATTCCGTGGCTGGCGGAAATGGGCATCAACTACAAGATGGGCGTGGACGGATTGTCCGTGCTGTTCGTCCTGCTGACCGCCTTCCTGATGCCGATCTGCATCCTGGCCAGCTGGAAGATCGAGCGGCGCGTGGCCGACTACATGGCCGCCTTCCTGATCCTGCAGACGCTGATCACCGGGGTGTTCTGCGCGCTGGATCTGGTGCTGTTCTACATCTTCTTCGAAGGCTCGCTGATCCCGATGTTCCTGATCATCGGGGTGTGGGGCGGCGCCCAGCGCATCTACGCGGCGTTCAAATTCTTCCTCTACACCTTCCTGGGCTCGGTGCTGATGCTCGGCGCGATGATCATGATGTTCATCATGGCCGGGACCACCGATATCGAGACCCTGCTGGCCCATGAGTTTGCGCGCGATCTGCAGACCTGGCTGTGGCTGGCCTTCTTCGCCAGCTTCGCGGTGAAAATGCCCATGTGGCCGGTGCATACCTGGCTGCCGGATGCGCACGTGCAGGCGCCGACCGCAGGCTCGGTCATCCTGGCGGGCATCTTGCTGAAGCTCGGCGGCTACGGATTCTTGCGCTTTTCCATCCCGATGTTCCCGGACGCCAGCGCCTTCTTCGCGCCCATGGTGTTCGTGCTGTCCATCATCGCCATCGTCTACACCTCGCTGGTGGCGTTCCGGCAGACCGATATCAAGAAGCTGATCGCCTATTCGTCCGTGGCCCATATGGGCTTTGTGACGCTGGGCATCTTCTCCATGAACGAGGTCGGGGTGCAGGGCGCCATCTTCCAGATGATCTCCCACGGCCTCATCTCGGGCGCGCTCTTCCTCATCGTGGGCGTGATCTACGACCGCTTCCATACCCGCGAGATCGCCTTCTATGGCGGGCTGGTGCACAAGATGCCGGTGTTCGCCGCCTTCTTCGCCCTGTTCGCCATGGCCAATGTGGGCCTGCCGGGCACGTCAGGCTTTGTGGGCGAGCTGATGACCATGACCGGGGCCTTCCTGGTGGCGCCCATCTGGGCGGCCGGGGCGGCGCTGGGGGTGATCTTCTCGGCGGTCTACATGCTCTCGCTCTACAAGAAGGTCACGTTCGGCGAGCTGACCAATCCCAAGCTCGAATCCGCCCAGGACCTCAATCTGCGCGAATGGATCAATCTGGGCGTCCTGGGCGCCGGAGTGATCTGGCTCGGCTTCTTCACCACGCCGGTCACTGACGTCACACGCGCGTCGGTCGGCCAGCTCATCCAGCAATACCAGTCCGCGCTCACCATTGAAGCGCCGGAGCTGGCTCCGTCCGAAGGCTGATCATGACTGTCGAGACGCTGCTTACCGATCTGCGCCTGCTCACGCCGGAGCTGATCCTGGCCGTGGGCGCGATGGCGTTCCTGCTTCTGGGCGTCTACTGGAAGGGCGAAGAGGCCGCCGCGCGCCTGATCATGCGCCTGTCCACCGCGCTGCTGGTGATCTGCGCGGGCGTGACGATCTGGATGGCGGGCGGCGAGGGCGGCACGGCCTTCCATGGCGCGTTCAAGCTGGATGCTTTCAGCCTCTACGCCAAGACCGCCATCTATCTGGCGGCGGCGGGCGCGCTGGTGCTGGCGTCCCACTATCTCCAGAGCGAGCGGCTGGCGAAATTCGAATACCCGGTGCTGGCCCTGCTGGCGGTGACGGGCATGTCGGTCATGGTCTCGTCCAATGACCTGATCACGCTCTATCTGGGCATCGAGCTGCAATCGCTGGCGCTCTATATCCTGGCCGCCTTCAACCGCGATTCGCTGCGCGCCTCGGAAGCGGGTCTGAAATATTTCGTGCTGGGCGCGCTGTCCTCGGGCCTGCTTTTGTACGGCGCCTCGCTGATCTACGGCTTTGCCGGCTCCACCGGGTTTGACGCCATCGCGGCGGCGGCCTCCGAGGACGGCGCCAAGATCGGGCTGCTGTTCGGGCTGGTCTTCCTGCTGTCAGGCCTGGCCTTCAAGATTTCGGCTGTGCCCTTCCACATGTGGACGCCCGACGTGTACGAGGGCGCGCCGACCCCGGTGGCGGCCTTCTTCGCCACCGCGCCCAAGCTGGCGGCCATGGTGCTGATTGCGCGCGTGGTCTACGAGCCCTTTGCGCCGATGACCGAGGAATGGCGCCAGATCATTGTGGTGCTGGCGATTCTGTCCATGGGCGTGGGCGCGTTCGGGGCGCTGATGCAGTCCAATATCAAACGCCTGATGGGCTATTCCTCCATTGGCAATATGGGCTACGCGCTGGTGGGCCTGGCGGCGGGCACCGCGCTGGGCCTGTGGTCGGTGCTGTTCTACATGACGCTCTATATCGTGGGCGTGCTGGGCGCGTTTGCGGTGATCCTGTCCATGCGCCGCGCTGAGGGCATGGTGGAGCGCATTGACGATCTCAAGGGCCTGTCCAAGACCCATCCGGCGCTTGGCTGGTCCATGACCGCCCTGATGTTCTCCATCGGCGGCATGCCCTTCCTGGTCGGCTTCTTTGGCAAGCTGTTCGTGTTCTATGCCGCGGCCGAAGCCGGGCTGTGGTGGCTGATGGTGATCGGCCTGGTCTTCTCGGCGGTGTCCATCGCCTATTATCTGCGCGTGGTGAAGGTGATCTGGTTTGACGAGCCCGAAGGCCGGTTCGAGCCTGCGCCCGCCGGCGTGGCGCTGATCAGCCGGGCCGCCGCGCTCGCCACGGTGGGCCTGGTGCCGGTGGTCGGCGTGATGCTGGCGCTGGTCATCAACGCCGCGGCCTGACGCCTTGCGCTTCGAGGTCTTCAGCGAACTCGACTCCACCAATGAGGAAGCCCGCCGCCGCGCGCTGGCGGGCGAGGCCGGCCCGCTCTGGATCCGTGCGCGCGTCCAGAGCGCCGGGCGCGGACGGCGCGGGCGGGCCTGGACCAGCCCTGAGGGCAATCTCTATTGCACCGGCCTTTACCGGCTCGAGGCGGGCCCGGCGCGCGCCGCCCAGCTCTCTTTCGCCGCCGCCCTGGCCGTGGGCGATGTGGCCGCAGGCGCGGTGGACGCCAGCCTCGTGCGCCTCAAATGGCCCAATGATCTGCTGATCGCAGGGCGCAAGGCGGCGGGCATCCTGTTGGAAAGCGGCGCCCATCCGGCCGGCGGGCTGTGGTTGGCGGTGGGGATCGGGATCAATCTGGCCCACCACCCGGATGATGCCGAACGCCCGGCCACTGACCTGTCGCTCCATGGCGAGCGCCTTGACCCGGACGCGGCGCTGCGCACGCTGGCGCAGCGCTTCGAGCACTGGCGCGCGCGCTGGGCGGCGGACGGGTTTGCGCCCTTGCGTGAGGCCTGGCTGGCGCGCGCCCACGGGCTGGGGGAGCGCTGCACGGCGCGCCTGGAGGGCGAGACCGTCGAGGGCGTCTTCGCCGACCTTGCCGAGGACGGCGCGCTGCGGCTGGATTTGAAGGACGGCGCGAGACGGCTTATCTCCGCAGGGGACGTGTTCTTCCCCGGCGCGGGCGCGTCGTGAAGGAGGGCGCCATGCTGCTGGCCATTGATTGCGGCAACACCAACACCCTGTTCGCCGTCCATGACGGCGAGGGCTGGCGCGCCCAGTGGCGCACCGCCACCTATTCGGGCCGTACGGCGGACGAATACGCCGTCTGGCTGAACCAGCTCCTGCAGCTGCAGGAGCTGACGCTGAAGGATCTCACCGGCTGCGTGATCTCCTCGGTGGTGCCCCAGTCGCTGTTCAATCTGCGCAATCTCGCCCGGCGCTATATCGGCGCCGAGCCGGTTGTGGTGGGTGATGCGGGCGTGGATCTGGGCGTGGGGGTCAAGCTCACCCGTCCCCAGGAGGCGGGCGCAGACCGTCTGGTCAATGCGCTGGGCTGCAAGATCATCTATCCCGGCGCGCTGATCATCGTGGATTCAGGCACCGCCACCACGTTCGACGTGGTATCGGCCGAGGGTGATTTCGAGGGCGGGGTGATCGCGCCGGGCATCAATCTGTCCATGCAGGCGCTGCACCAGGCTGCTGCGCGCCTGCCGCGCATCGCCATCGAACGCCCCGAACGCGTGGTGGGCAAGGATACGGTCGGGGCCATGCAGTCAGGCGTGTTCTGGGGCTATATCGATCTGATCGACGGGCTGGTGCGCCGCATCAGGGCCGAGTACGCCCGGCCCATGACCGTGATCGCCACCGGCGGCGTCGCCTCCCTGTTCGAAGGCGCGGCTGAAACCATTGATCACTTCGACCCGGACGTGACCATTCGCGGCCTGCTCGAAGTCTGGCGGCGCAATGCGCCCTGACGAAACTGTTTGAGAAAGCTGACGTGTGACCAAAACCTCCAAGAAGACCGATGACGCCGTCTATTTCGTGCCGCTGGGCGGCTCGGGCGAGATCGGGATGAATCTCAATCTCTACGGCTACGGGCCGGAAGAGAACCGCGAATGGATCATCGTCGATTGCGGCGTGACCTTCGGCGATCTGTCCACCCCGGGCGTGGACATCATCACGCCTGACCCGCGCTTCATCGAGGAGCAGGGCCATCAGCTCAAGGCCATCATCCTCACCCACGCCCACGAGGACCATATGGGCGCGGTGGCCCATCTGTGGCGGCGTCTGCGCTGCCCGATCTACGCCACGCCCTTCACTGCCTGGCTGATGCGCGACCGGCTGGCCGAGCACGGCCTTCTGGGCGAAGCGCCGCTGCACGAAATCGGCATGAGCTCGCGCTTCCAGATCGGCCCGTTCGATCTGCAGCTGGTCACCCTCACCCACTCCATCCCCGAGCCCAACGGGCTGATCATCCGCACGCCCGCCGGGCTGATCCTGCATACCGGCGACTGGAAGATCGATCCCGATCCGCTGATCGGCGCCACCACCGACGCCAAGGCCATCGAGGCGGCGGGGCGCGAGGGCGTGATGGCCATGGTGTGCGACAGCACCAATGTCTTCACCGAAGGCGAATCCGGCTCCGAGGCCGGCGTGCGCGAGAACCTGACCCGGCTGGTGGGCGAGCAGTCCGGCAAGGTGGCTATCGCCGCCTTCGCCTCCAATGTGGCCCGGCTGGACACCGCGCTTCACGCCGCCGAGGCCAATGGCCGGCGGGTGTGCCTGGTGGGCCGGTCCATGCACCGCATCACCAGCGCGGCGAAAGCCGTGGGCCTGCTCAGCCAGTATCAGGATTTCATCGAGGAGGAGGAAGCGGGCTATTTCCCGCCGGAGAAAATCCTCTATCTGTGCACCGGATCCCAGGGAGAACCGCGCGCGGCCCTGTCGCGCATCGCCGAAGGGACCCACCGCCATGTAACGCTGGGCGAGGGCGATTGCGTGATCTTTTCCTCGCGCATCATTCCGGGCAATGAGCGCGGCATTTTCGATCTGATGAACCGGCTGGCCGGGCGCGGCGTTACCCTGATCACCGAGCGCGACCGCCATATCCACGTCTCCGGCCATCCCTGCCGCGACGAGCTGCGCCAGATGTACGCCTGGGCCAAACCCAATGTGGCGATCCCGGTCCATGGCGAGCTGCGTCACCTCAAGGAGCACGCCAAGCTGGCCAAATCCCTGCAGGTGCCCCACGCCATCGAGCCCTTCAACGGCGCGGTGATCCGCATCTCACGCGAGGGCGCCAGCATTGTCGACGAGGCGCCGGCCGGGCGGCTCTATGTGGATGGCAATTTCATCATCAGCGAGGGCCATGAGGCCATGCGTGAGCGGCGCAAGCTGGCCTCGGCGGGCCATATCACGGTCGCCGCCGTGCTGCGTGACGGGGATCTGCAGAGCGGGCTCGATCTGCGGGCCATGGGCGTGCCTGACCAGCCCGACTATGATCTTGATGAATTGCTGGATGACCTGGCCGAGGCCGCCGAGACCGCCTTCCACCGCATGGGCAAGCGCGAGCGCCGCGACGAGGCGGCGGTGGAGGAAGTGCTGCGCCGGGCCGTGCGCCGCGAGGCCGCGCGCATCTGGGGCAAGAAGCCGGCGGTGGCCGCCATCGTGCTGCCGGGCTGAAGGAGAGGGTTATGAAGCTGGGACGGCTCAATCATGTGGGCGTGGCCACACCCGATGTGGCAGAGGCCGCGCGCGTCTATGCCGAGCTCTATGGCGCTGCGGACGCCACCGCGCCGAAGGACTTTCCGCAGCTGGGCGTGCGGGTGGTGTTCGTCACCCTGCCCAATATGCAGATCGAGCTGATCGAGCCGCTGGGCGAGGCGAGCCCGATCCACAAATTCCTGGAAAAGAACCCCAAGGGCGGCCAGCACCATATGTGTTTTGAAGTGCCCGACATCCTGGCCGCCCGCGACGCCATGCGCGCGCGCGGCGCCACGGTGCTGGGCAGCGGCGAGCCCTATATCGGCGCCCATGGCGTGCCGGTGATTTTCGTCCACCCGAAGGACAGCGGCGGCGTGCTGATCGAGCTGATGCAGGACCCGGCTCTGTATGACGGCGCGGGAGGCCATGCATGACCCGCGAGCGGCTTTATCTGGCTATCGTCATCGCAGCGGGGCTGGTGTGGTTTTCCATGCTGTTCGTGCGCGTGCCCAATATCGGCTTCGTCTCTGGGCTGGTGGTCTATCTGTGCGCCTGGTGGATGGTGCTGTTCACCGTCCTGCCCCGGCGCATTCGCGGCCAGTTCGAGGACGGCGAGGTGGTCCCGGGCTCTGAGCCCGGCGCCCCGGTCGATCCGGGCATCAAGCCCAAGCTGTGGCTGACCACCGTTATTACCTCGGGCGTCTGGCTGGTCATCGTGGCGGTCATCGGCCTTGAGCTGATCGACCTTGAATGGTTCAGCTACGGCCCGCAAATCCGGACAGGGTGAGGCGGGCGCTGGAACATTTTCCGCGTCATTCCAGTCGGCGTTTTCCCGGCGAAAGACGGGATTCAGACGCTCCGGCGCACCTGGGCCCCGGCTTTCGCCGGGGAAACGCGGGTTGAGGCGCTGGAGTTCAGGTGATCTCCTACATCCATCACCCCCCTGACGCGCGGTGTGCTTGACGCAGGCGCGCGCGGGCGTGAAACAGGGGGCCGGTTCATTCGTCATCAGGAAGCCGCCATGCCGCTCGACGCCGCCGATCACCGCTATGTCCTGCCCGGAGCTACGGGCGAATGGGAGATTGTGGTGGGGCTTGAAGTCCACGCCCAGGTCAAGAGCCGCTCCAAGCTGTTCTCCGGCGCGGCCACCGGCTTTGGCGCCGAGCCCAATACCCAGGTCAGCCTGATCGATGCGGGCATGCCCGGCATGCTGCCCGTGCTCAACAAATTCTGCGTGGAGCAGGCGGTGCGCACCGGGCTGGGGCTGAACGCGCAGATCAACACGTTCTCGCGCTTTGACCGGAAGAATTATTTCTATCCCGACCTGCCCCAGGGCTATCAGATCAGCCAGTTCGCCTATCCCATCGTGGGCGCCGGCGAGATCGAGTGCGAGCGCGATGACGGCTCGGTGTTCAGCGTGGGCATCGAGCGCCTGCATCTCGAACAGGACGCGGGCAAGTCGATCCATGATCTTGATCCCAACGCCACCTATGTGGATCTGAACCGGTCCGGCGTGGCGCTGATGGAGATCGTCTCGCGCCCCCATGTGCGCTCGCCGGGTGATGCGGCGGCCTATGTGCGCACGCTGCGCACGATCCTGCGCTATCTCGACACCTGCGGCGGGGACATGGAGAAGGGCCAGATGCGCGCGGACGTGAACGTGTCCGTGTGCAAGCCCGGCCAGTACGAGAAATTCGCCGAGACCGGCGATTTCAAGCATCTGGGCACGCGCTGCGAGATCAAGAACGTCAATTCCCTGCGCTTCATCATGCAGGCGGTGGAGTATGAAGCGCGCCGCCAGATCGACATCCTCGAGGAGGGCGGCAAGGTCTTTCAGGAGACCCGCCTGTTCGACGCCAATGCCGGGGTCACCCGCTCCATGCGCTCCAAGGAAGAGGCGCATGACTACCGCTATTTCCCCGATCCCGACCTGACCCCGCTGGTGCTGGCGGACGGGTTTGTGGAGACGGTCAGGGCGAACCTGCCCGAGCTGCCGGCGCAAAAGCGCAAGCGCTTCGTCGAGGCGCTGGGGCTGTCGGAGTATGACGCCTCGGTGCTCACCGCCGACAAGGACCGGGCGGACTATTTCGAGGCCGTGATCGAGGGGCGCGACGCCAAGCTGGCGGCCAACTGGGTCAATAACGAGCTGTTCGGCCGGCTCAACAAGGAAGGTCTTGGCATTACCGAAAGCCCGGTGAGCCCGGACCAGCTGGGCGGCCTCGTCGATCTGATCAAGGACGGGACGATTTCGGGCAAGATCGCCAAGGACGTGTTTGAAATTCTGTGGGACGAGGGCGGCGATCCGGCTGGAATCGTCGAGGCGCGCGGCCTCAAACAGGTCACCGATACCGGCGCCATTGAAAAGGTCATCGACGATCTCATCGCCGCCAATCCCGATCAGGCCGCCCAGGTGCGCGAGAAGCCCAAGGCCATGGGCTGGTTCGTGGGCCAGGTGATGAAGGCCATGGGCGGCAAGGCCAATCCCCAGGCGGTCAACGAGATCCTGCAAAAGAAGCTGTTGGGCTGATGGCGCGGGTGCGCGGCGCTTGAGCTGCGCCACTCGCCCGCGCGGCGCTGGCCTGCTAGAGGCTGTCGGTGATGGCTGATCCGTATGCGATTCTCGGTGTGGGCAAGTCGGCGGGCGCCGACGAGATCCGGCGCGCCTACCGCAAGCTCGCCAAAGAGCTGCACCCGGACGCGCGCCCGGGCGACCGCGAGGCCGAGGAGCGCTTCAAGCAGGTCACCCAGGCCTTCAAGCTTTTGTCCAACGCCGAGACGCGCGCCAAATTCGACCGGGGCGAGATTGATGCGCAGGGCCGCGAGCGCGCGCCCTTCCACTACCGCTCGCGTCCCGACGCGCCGCCGGGCCAGCGCGGGCCCGCGGGCCGGTTCGAGGATATTTCCGACATTTTCTCCGACCTGTTCGCCGACCGTGCGCGCGGGCCAGGCGCCCAGCGGCGCACTGCGCGCGGCGCGGACCTGCGCGGCGAAATTACGGTGAGCTTTGAAGAGGCGCTTACCGGCGCCAAGAAGCGCGTCAGCCTGCAGGGCGCCCGGCCCATCGAGATTTCCGTGCCCGCAGGCGTGGAGGACGGCCAGGTCCTGCGCCTGCGCGGGCAGGGGGCTGGCGCCCCGGGGGGGCGTGCAGGCGATGCGCTGATCACGGTGCGCATCAGCGCTCATCCCTGGTTCCGCCGCGAGGGGCTGGACGTGCGCCTGGACCTGCCGGTCTCGCTGAAAGAGGCGGTGCTGGGCGGCGCGGTGCGTGCGCCCACGGTGGACGGGCCGGTGGAGGTGCGCGTGCCGGCGGGAACCAGCTCTGGCGCGCTCTTGCGCCTGCGCGGGCGCGGTGCGCCGGGACCGGACGGCAAGCGCGGCGACCAGATCATACGGCTGATGGTGGATTTGCCCCCGGGCGATCCGGCGCTGGAGGATTTTGCCGAGGGCTGGAGCCCGCCGTCAGGCTATGATCCGCGGCGGCGCCTGCGCTCCTGAGCGTTTTGGCCCGTGTGTCCTGCGCGCCGGGCTGTTCATGAATGGCCGCCATCGTGCATGTTCACAGGCCGTTCAGCCGATCCTTGCCAGAACGATACGCATGAAACCGATGCTCGCCTCTCTCCTTGCCCTCGCCGCGCTGGCCGCCGCCAGCGCGGGCTTTTGCGCGCCTGCGTTTGCGGACGAGGGGGCGTATGCCGGCGAGCAGGTGTTCGAGGCGTCGGTGCAGGCCGATGTGGTGCCCATGCGGGTGGCCATCGATGCGGCCCTGCGCGCCAATCCCGGCTCGCAATACGTCAATGGCCGCCTCATGGGCGGATCGCCGCCGGTCTACATCATCCGCATCGTGACCCGTGACGGTCACCGCCGGGACGTGCGCGTCAATGCACGCACCGGCCGGGTTATCGGATAGGCCAGAGGAAAGGAGCAACGCCCATGCGCGCGCTCATCGTGGAAGACGACGCCGACCTGAACCGCCAGCTGGCCGACACCCTGCAGCATGCAGGCTATGCGGTGGATTCCGCTGCGGACGGCGAGGACGGTCTGCATCTGGGCGAGACCGAGCCCTATGACGCCATCGTGCTCGATCTGGGCCTGCCCAAGCTGGACGGGGTGTCGGTACTGGAGCGCTGGCGCAAGGCGGGGGTGGCCACGCCCGTCCTGATCCTCACCGCGCGCGACCGGTGGAGCGAGAAGGTCTCCGGCTTTGATGCGGGCGCGGACGATTATCTCACCAAGCCCTTCCACCCGGAAGAATTGCTGGCCCGCCTGCGCGCCCTGACGCGCCGGGCCGCCGGTCACGCCAGCGCCATGCTGGAAAGCGGATCTCTGACGCTCGATACGCGCGGGGCGCGGGTGTTTCTGGGCGATCAGCTGGTCAAGCTGACCAGCCACGAATTCCGCCTCTTGAGCTATCTCATGCACCACAAGGAGCGCGTGATCTCGCGCACCGAGTTGGTGGAGCATATCTACGACCAGGATTTCGACCGCGATTCCAACACCATCGAGGTGTTTGTCGGGCGCCTGCGCAAGAAAATCGGCAATGAGCGGATCGAAACCGTGCGCGGTCTGGGCTATCGTCTGGTCGATCCAGATGCGGGACGAGTGGACGCCAGGACCGGGTGAACGAGACACGCGACCAGACCGGACGGCCGGACCTTATCGAACAGGGCTCCATGGTGCGCCGGCTGGTGCTGGCCGCCCTGGTCTGGGCGCTGGTGCTGCTCGTGGTGGGCGCAGCCGCGCTTACCTTCCTGTTCCAGTCCACCGTGCTGCGTGATCTCGATGACCGGCTGACCGGGGTTGTGGACTCCCTGATCGCTCATGTGGAGCTTGATGAGTCCGGGTTTCTGGAGCTCGATCAGCGCCCGGTGGACCCGGGCTATTTCCAGGCCCTGTCGGGACGCTACTGGCAAGTCTTCCACGCCGGCGCCGAGCCGGGCGAGCCGATCCTGCGCTCGGATTCCCTGGCCAATGAACGCCTGGACACGGCAGGGCCGATGGTGCGCATTGCGCTTGATCAACCCGGCCTGCAAGTGGTGGGCGAGACCCGCGGACCCAATCTGGAGCCCATGCGCGTGCATGTGCGCGCGGTGCTGATCGAGGGCGAGGGGCCGGTGGTTCTGGCCGCCGCCGAGGACCGGCGCCCGTCTGACCGGCGCGTGCGTGACTTCGCCCTGGCCGCCAGCGCGCTGCTGGCCGCCTTCGCCGCCGCGCTGGCGTTTGGCGTGGTGGTGCTGGTGCGTCTGGGCCTGGCGCCGGTGCTGCGCATCCGCGACGCCGTGGCCGAGGTGCGCGACGGCAAGGCCGAATGGGTCAGCGGCGCTTTTCCCCGCGAGATCCGCCCGCTGGCCGAGGAGCTCAACGCCCTGCTGGACCATTCGCGCGAAGTGGTGGACCGCGCGCGCACCCATGTGGGCAATCTGGCCCATGCGCTCAAAACCCCGCTGACCGTGCTGGGCAATGAAGCGCGCAGCCAGTCCGGCCCGCTGGCCGAGCTGGTGGAGCGTCAGACCCGCGCCATGACCGATCAGGTCGAGCATCATCTGCGCCGCGCGCGCGCGGCCGCCAATGCGCGGTCCATTGGTGCGCGCACGTCCGCCGACATCGTCATCTCCGATCTGGGCCGCACGCTGCGGCGCATCTATGCCCGGCGCGGGGTGGAGATTGACTGGGAGGCGCCTGCAGGCCTCACATTCCGCGGCGAACGCCAGGATCTCGAGGACCTGGCCGGCAATCTCATGGACAATGCCTGCAAATGGGCCAGGGGTCAGGTGCGCGTCACCGCCGCTCCCGGCGCGCCGGGGCGTCTTGAGATCGCGGTGGAGGATGACGGGCCCGGCCTGAGCGAGGCGCAGCGACAGCAGGCGCTGGCGCGCGGGGTCAGGCTTGATGAACAGGCGCCCGGCACGGGGCTGGGCCTGGCCATCGTCTCCGATCTGGCCCGCGCCTATGGCGGTGAGTTGACGCTGGATGCCTCTGAGCTGGGCGGGCTCAGGGCGCGCCTGGACCTGCCTGGCGGTACGCCTGCCTGAGCAAAACAGCGTTAACCCGTATGTGACACGGTGATTCGTCACCATGAGCGCGTGGAGTCCAGCATGGGTCCGGTTCCGCCGGAGAAACAAGACCAGTTGCGCGCCCTGCTCGCCAGCCTGCCCGGCGACATGGCGGCGCGTCTGTGCGCCCTGGCGGGAGAGGCCGATCCCGCGCTCGGGCGCCTGCTGTCCAGCTGTGTGGGCGATCCGGCCAAGGCCGCGCGCGAGCGCTTTTTCGCCCCGGTCGCTCCTCTCACCGGCACGCCGGGCGAGACCCGGCCGGCTGTCTGCGTGGCGCCGCAGGGCCTGCTGGAAGCAGTATGGGACTGGATGGGCGATGAGATCGCGCCGGACGCGGTGCGCCATGCGCTCGACGCGGTGAGCGATTTCGACGCGCCGGACAATCCCGGCCAGCTTGATCCGGACCGGACGTCTGTAGCTGAAGCCATCACCGCCCGGCTCAACGCCGTCAAAAACGATCCCAAGGCGCAGCAGCGCCTGCAGGCGCGCCTGGGCGTAGAGGATTTTGACGCGGTGCGCGATGTGGCTGCGCTTCTGCGCCTGGCGCCAGTGCTGCGCGCCGCTTTGAATGGCGTTCCATCGCAGATCGTAGAGCCGGATCCGGAGTTGTGCGCGCTGATCCGCGACCGTTATGAGACCGCCGCCGCCGCCGAGCCGGACGCCGGACCTTGGCTGTTGCTGCTGGTGATGGCGCGCTTTGTCCGGCCCTGGCGCGTCTTGCGGGTGTTTGAGCGCCTCACCCATCGCGAGGATGATTTGCTGGCGGGCAGCACGGACATGGCCGTGATCGGCGATGTGCTGCTGGGCGACGCCGAACATCATCTCCAGGGCTTCAGCCGCGTGCCGCGCAGCGAAGCCGGGGCGCGCGCCGCTGCGGGCGAGCTGGCGGCGTTTGCGGCGGTCACCATCGGCATGACCCGCGAGATCGGCATCCGCAAGGATGGCCCCTGGGGACGGCGCATCGTGGCCCTGCGCGCGCGCGCCAGCGAGCAGATGAGCGCCATTCATGACGCCGCCCGCCGGGCGCTTAGCAGGGCCCTGCCCGAACCGGGCCCGGTGCGCCGGCGTCCGTCCGCGCCTGACCCGTCCGATCTGGAAGCGGCGCGTGCGCTATGTCTGTTCTTGGCGCTGACCCGTGATGACGCCGGGCGCGCGGCGGTGGCCGGCGCCCATAGCATGGTGATGGAGGACATGACCGGCCTTCTTGAGCGCGCCGGGCAGGGTGCGCTGGATGATCTGCGCGCCGCAGAAGGCCCGGCCCGCGAGATCGCCGAGGCGCGCCTGGAGGCGGTGGCCGGCCTGTTGCGCGCCCTGGGGCAGGGCGAGGCGGGCGCAGTCCTCCTGCGCCGAGGCGCCGCAGCCTGCGCGGCGTAATTGCCTTCAAAAACAGCCGCCATCGGACTATTTAGGGGGCCATGAGCTCCATGACGCCCCTTGCCCTGGAAGGGCGCGCCGTTGTTGGCGCGCGCCTGGCCTCGCCCAGCGCGGCGCGCAATCGCGCTCCCATCGCTTCGGCGCTGGCCGAACGCCTGGCTGAAGGCGCGCGCGTTCTGGAAATCGCCTGCGGCACGGGCGAGCACGCGCTGGCCTGCGTCAGCGCGCGCCCTGATCTGGTGTGGACGCCCAGCGATCCCGATCCCGCCTCGCGCGCCAGCGCGGACGCCTGGGCTGTTGAGGCGCACGGGGCGATCCGTCATGCGCTGGATATTGATGTGATGCGTCAGGGCTGGGCTGAGGGCCTGAGCGCTGATGCGGTATTTTGCGCCAACATGATCCATATCGCGCCCTGGGAAGCGGCGGAAGGATTGTTCGAGGGCGCCGGCGCGCTGCTGGCCCCCGGCGGCTGGCTCTATCTCTACGGGCCGTTTCTGGAAGGGGACGCCACCGCGCCGTCCAATCTCGATTTCGACGCCAGCTTGAAGGCGCGCCATCCCGGCTGGGGCGTGCGCGCCCTGGCCGATGTGGACGCGCTGGCCGCCTCTTGCGGCTTTGAACGGGCCGAGCGGCTGGACATGCCTGCCAATAACCGACTCATCGGCTACCGCCGGAGCGCGCCAGGCCGGAGAACCTCATGATCGTGTTCACCCTGATTTGTGTGGCGCTGGGCGCGCTGGCGGCGATCTGGCTCGCCCGCCCCCTCCTGGGCGAGGGCGGCCCTGCGCGCATGGTGGGCCTGGGCGCTGGCGCGGTGCTGGCGATTGGCGCGCTGGCGGCCTACGCCGTCAATGGCATGCCCGATGCGCCCGGCGCGCCCTATGAGCCGCGCATGGCCGCGCTGCGCGATGTGGACCCGGCCACGCTCAGCCCCGCCGAACAGGAGGAATGGCTGCGCGATGTGGTGCGCCGCGAGCCGGCCGATCTGGATTCGCGCCGCCTGCTGGCGCGCTATCTGGCGTCCACCGACCGCCATCTGGAGGCCATCGCCCATCTCGAGCAGGCCCTGCGCCTGCGCACGGATGCACGCCTGCTCACCGATCTGGGCCAGATCATCATGGAGCTCAATGAGGGCGTCATGACGCCTGAGGCCCGCCGCGCCTTCCGCGCCGCCCATGACGAGGACCCGGCCCGGCCGGAAGCGGCCTATTTCCTGGGCGCGGCGGCCTATGAGGATGGCGACCGCAACACGGCGGCCGCCTATTGGGGCGGCATTCTGGCCCGGCTGGAGGCCGATGACCCCAACCGCATGCTGATCGCCTCGCGCGCCGCTGACCTGCTCTCGCGCCCGTCCATGGGCGGGGGTGATCCCGCCGCCCTGACCGAAGGCGCCGAGCGGCCCGATATCGAGGCCATGATCGCCGGCATGATTGACGGGCTGGAACAGCGCCTGGACGACGACCCGCACGATGTGTCGGGCTGGCTGACCCTGGCGCGCGCGCGCATGATGCAGGACGATCCCGCCAGTGCGGCCCGCGCCCTGGCCCGGGGCCGGGCAGTGTTCAGCGAGGACCCGGGTGCGCGCGCGCTTCTGGGCGCCCTTGGCGATGCTTTCGAGCTTGAGGAGACTGACGCGTGAGACAGGCCCGCAAACGCCTCTGGATCATCGCCGCCGGCGCGGCGGTGCTGGTCGCCGCCGCCGCGCTCGCCTTCACCGCCATGCGCGATGCGATGGTGTTCTTCTATTCGCCCGCCATGGTGGCCGAAAACCCGCCTCTGCCCGGCCAGCGCGTGCGCGTGGGCGGGCTGGTGGTCACCGGCTCGGTGGAGCGGCCATCGGCGGGCGGCGCCCATTTCACCGTCACCGACGGGCGCGCCGATATCCGTATCGAGTTCGCCGGCTCGCTGCCCGACCTGTTCCGCGAGGGCCAGGGGATCGTGGCCGAGGGCGCGTTCGATGAACAGGCGCGCTTCACCGCCCAGACCGTTCTGGCCAAGCATGACGAGACCTATATGCCGCCCGAAGTGGCGCGCGCCTTGCGGGAGTCAGGCTACTGGAATGATGGCCCGCCATCTGCAGGCCAGTATGTGGGACCGGCCTCCGGAGCGAGCCGATGATCGCAGAGATTGGCCGTTTTCTCATTGCGCTGGCCTTCATCGCCTGCCTCGCCCAGACGCTTCTGGCCTGGCGCGGCGCGGACCAGGGCGGGCGTTCGGGCGCGGCGCGCGCAGGGGCAGCCGCCGCCGAGATCGCGGTGATCGCAGCGGGCCTGGCCTTCCTGCTTTTGATCATCAGCTTCCTGCGCTCCGACTTCTCCATCGCCTATGTCGCGTCCCATTCCCATGTGGACAAGCCGCTGATCTACAAGATCTCCGGCGCCTGGGGCGGGCATGAGGGCTCGATGCTTTTATGGTGCTGGATCCTGGCCCTGTTCGGGCTGGGCCTGGCGCGCATCGGGCCGAAGGACCTGGCCCTGCGCTCGCGCGCGGTAAGTTTCCAGGGGCTGTTGTCTACGCTGTTCTTTGCCTTCCTGGCCTTCGCCTCGAACCCGTTCGAGCGCATCCTGCCCGCGCCTATCCAGGGGGCAGACCTTAACCCGATCCTCCAGGACCCGCTCCTGGCGATCCATCCGCCCATGCTCTATGTGGGCTATGTGGGCCTGTCGGCGGCCTTCGCCATCGCCGCGGCCGGGCTGGTGCAGCGATCAGGCGGGCGGGCGCTGGCCTCGGCGCTGCGGCCCTGGGCGCTGGGCGCCTGGGCCAGCCTGACCGCCGGGATCGCGCTGGGCGCCTGGTGGGCCTATTACGAGCTGGGCTGGGGCGGCTGGTGGTTCTGGGACCCGGTGGAGAACGCCAGTTTCATGCCCTGGCTGCTGGGCGCGGCGCTGATCCATTCGGCTATCGCCACCGAGAAGCGCGGGGCGTTTCCCGGCTGGACGGTGTTCCTGGCGCTGATCGCCTATATCCTGTCCATTCTGGGCGCCTTCCTGGTGCGCTCGGGCGTCATCACCTCGGTGCACGCCTTCGCCCTCGATCCCGAACGGGGCGTGTGGATTCTGGGCATGCTGGGCGTGTCGGCGGTGGCGGGCTTTTTCCTGTTCGCCCTGCGTGCAGGCTCGCTGGGCGAGGGCGACGGGTTCGAGCCCACCAGCCGCGAGGCCTTTATCGGCGCCAATAACCTGCTCCTGGCCGTGACGGCGGGCGTGGTGCTGATCGGCACGCTCTATCCGTTGTTCGTGGACATTATGGGTTGGCCGATGATCTCGGTGGGACCGCCGTATTTTGACGCCTCTGCGACGCCGCTCCTGATCCTGGCTGCTGCGCTTATGCCGCTGGCGCCCTTCCTGCCCTGGGCCAATGGCGGGGCGAAGCCGGGCCTCAAGCAGATGCGCGCCGCGCTCCTGCTTTTGCCGGTGGCGGGCGTGGTGATCGCGTTCGTCTGGTTTGGCGCGCCGGTCATGGCGGTGGCGGCCGGCGGCGTGGGCGCCTGGGCGCTGGCGGGCGCGGCCATGGATGCGCGAATCCACTGGCAGACGGCCAAATCGCGCACGGCGCGCCTGGCCCTGTCGGGCCGCGCCCTGGCCCATGCCGGGGTCGGCTTCATCGCGCTGGGCGGGGCGGCGGACGCTTCGCGTCCGGCCGACATTCACCGCGCACTGGCGCCGGGCGAGAGCATGACCATCGCCGGGCGCACCCTGACGCTGGAGGACGTGCGCCGGGCGGACGGGCCGAACTTCATGGCTGACCGCGCCACGATCCGCGTGGACGGGCGCTCCACGGTCAGGCCGGAACGGCGTTTCTACCCCGCCGCCAACCAGACCACCCGCGAGGTGGGCCTGGGCTCGGATGTGCGCGGGGACATCTATCTGTCCATTGGCGAGGCGCGCACCCGCGAGGACGGCGTGATGGCCTATGAGGTGCGCGCGGCCTTTCATCCGCTGGTATGGATGCTGGGGCTGGGCGCCTTCCTGGTGGTGACGGGCGGCGGGCTGGCCCTTTGTGCACGCGTGACGGGCGGCGTGCCCGCCAAGGTGAAGGTGAAGGTGAAGCGCGAAAGCGCTGAAGCGCCTGAAACGCCAGCCGGCGCCGGATCGGGGCAGGCATGATGATCCAGGCCCTCATCTTCGCTCTCGCCCTGCAGGCCGGTCAGCCCCAGCTGGCTCCGGAGGACGAGGCGCGCGCCCAGGCGCTGATGCGCGAGGTGCGCTGCATGGTGTGCGCGGGCGAGTCGGTCATGGATTCCAACGCGCCCATGGCCCAGGACATGCGCCGCTATATCCGCGAGCAGGTGGGCGCGGGCGCCGCCGACCCGGACGTGCGCCAGGCGCTGGTGGAGCGCTTCGGCCATGAAGTGCTCATGCGTCCCAGCTTTGATGCGCGCAATGCGCCCTTGTGGATCGCACCTTTGATCCTGCTCATGCTGGGCGGGGCGCTGTTTGTCCAGGCCATGCGCAAGCCGCGCACGAAGGCGTGAGCGCCGGCCCCCTTGCGCTGGCGCGCGCGTCTTCCCAGCCTTGTACTGCAGATCACTCAGGGAGGCCGCCATGCGCTCGGACAAGGTGAGTTTTGAAGGCGCGCTGGGCGAGACCCTGTCCGCACGGCTGGAGCGCCCGAACGGGCCGCCGCGCGGCTGGGCGCTGTTCGCCCATTGCTTCTCGTGCTCAAAGGATATCTTCGCCGCCCAGCGCATCGCCCGGCGCCTGACTCGTCACGGGTTTGCGGTGCTGCGCTTCGACTTCACCGGGCTCGGCCAGTCCGAAGGCGATTTCGCCAACACCAATTTCAGCTCCAATGTGGAGGATCTGGTGCGCGCCGCGCGCTGGCTGCAGGCCGAACATGCCGCGCCGGGCCTGCTGATCGGCCACTCCCTGGGCGGGGCGGCGGTGATCGCGGCGGCGGCCCAGATGGACTTCGTCAAGGCGGTGGCCACCATTGGCGCGCCTGCGGATGCGGACCATGTGCGCCATCACTTCACAGACAAGATCGCCGATATCGAACGCGACGGGGAGGCGGAGGTGTCGCTGGCCGGGCGGCCCTTCCGCATCAAGAAGCAGTTCCTGGATGATATAGAGGGGCGCAAGCTCGATGATATCGCCGCGCGCCTGAAGGCGGCGCTGATGATCGTTCACGCCCCGCTGGACGAGCTGGTCTCGATTGACAACGCCACCCGCCTGTTCGTGGCCGCCAAACATCCCAAATCCTTCCTCAGCCTGGATGACGCCGACCACCTGCTCACCCGCGAAGACGACGCCCATCACGCCGCCGATGTGATCGCGGCCTGGGCGCTGCGCTATGTGGAGGCAGGCCAATGGCCCGATCCGCCGCGCCCGGCTTCGGGCAAGGCGGCGAGCGTGGAGGAAACCGGGCTGGGCGGATTTCACAGCTGGGCGGCGGCGGGGCCGCACGCCTTCATCGTGGATGAACCAGAGGATGTGGGCGGGCTTGATGGCGGGCCCCATCCCAATCAATTGCTGTGCGCGGCGCTGGCGGCGTGCACCACCATGACGCTGCGCATGTACGCCAACCGTAAAAATCTTGAACTTGGGCGCATCCGCACCGATGTGACCCTGGAGCGTGAAACCGATGAGGAGAGCGGCGAGACCCGTAATGTGTTCCGCCGCACGCTGTCGGTGGAGGGCGGAGCAGGCGATCTGGAGGACAAGCTGGTGGAGATTGCCGGCAAATGCCCGGTCCACCGCACGTTGGAGCGCGCCAGCACCATCACCACCGGGATAAAGTCTCCCGAGTGAAGAGGATTACGCATCTGTAAGATCGCCGTAATATGAGTGAGAACCGGCCTCAGCCAAGGCTTGAGGCGAAACGGGATGTGTGTTCCGCGCGCGTCCCCCCAGCGACAGGATTTCCCGCCGCATGACCTTGACCCAGCGTTTGCTCGTCTCCGCCGCCGCCGGCCTGGCGCTCGCCGCCGCTGCGCCCGCCCTGACCGGTTTTGCGCCGCCCGCCTACGCCCAGACCTATGCCGCGCCCAATGGCGCGCCCATGAGCTTTGCCGATCTGATCGACCGCGTCAGCCCGGCTGTGGTCTCCATCGAGGCCGAAGGCGTTGTGCGCCCCGAGGATGGGCCAGACATGAGCCAGCTGCCGCCGCAATTCCGGGAGTTCCTGGAGCGTTTTGGCGGCGCGCCGGGACAGCAGCCCCAACGTCCGCGCCGCTCGCAGGGTTCGGGCTTCTTCATCAGCGATGACGGACTTCTGGTGACAAACAATCATGTCATCGAAGGCGCCGACACCATTCGCGTGGCGCTCAGCGATGGACGCTCCCTGACCGCCGAGATCGTCGGGCGCGACGAGCTGACCGATCTGGCGCTGCTGCGCGTGGAGCCCAGCTCGCGCCCGTTCAAATATGTGGAGCTGGCGCGCGATCTTGATATCCGCGTGGGCGACTGGGTTGTGGCCGTGGGCAATCCGTTCGGCCTGGGCGGCACCGCCACGGCGGGCATCGTCTCGGCCACCGGGCGCCAGATGAGCCCGGCCCAGGCCTATATCGACTTCCTGCAGATCGACGCGCCCATCAACCGGGGCAATTCGGGCGGACCGGCCTTTGACCTCAATGGCCGGGTGGTGGGGGTGAACTCCGCCATCATCTCGCCGACGGGGGGCAATGTGGGCATCGGCTTCGCCATCCCTTCCGACATCGCCGCCTCGATCATCGACCAGCTGATCGCCGACGGCATGGTGCGCCGGGGCTATCTGGGCATTTCACCGGCTGATCTCACCGATGATCTGCGCGACGCCATGGGCCTGGACGCCGATGTGGAGGGCGTTCTGATCAATCAGGTCCTGCCCGGCACGCCGGCTGCCCAGGGCGGTCTGCAAAACGGTGACATCGTCTTGTCCATCAATGGCGACCGGGTGTCCGGCGCGCGCGCCCTGACCCAGCGCGTGGGCGCCTTCGCGCCCACCGAACAGATCACCGTGCGCGTGCTGCGCGATGGCCGCGAGCGCAATATCCGCGTGCGCCTGGCCGAGCGTCCCGCCGATGCGGGCGGCACGGCCCAGCCGGTCACCCCGCCCGAGCCGGATGTGACGCGACTGTTCGGCATGACGCTGGAAACCCCGTCCGAGCAGGACCGCCAGCGCCTGGAGCTGGGCCAGCGCGGCTTGCTGGTGGCCGATGTGGAGCCGGACTCCGAGGCCGCCCGCAAGGGACTGCGCCCGGGCGACGCCATTCTGGAGGCGGGCGGGCGCGATGTGCGCTCGGTGGATGAGTTCCGCGCCGCCGCCGCGCAGGCCCAGTCACGCGGCCGTGCGGCGCTGCTGGTGTTCGTGGCCATGCAGGGCGGACAGCGGCGCTATGCGGCGCTGGAACTTAGCGAGATGGAATAGACCGCACGGGCGCCAGAGGCAGTCAGGCGCGCCCTTGCTGGCAGAAAAGGAAGATCACCGGCATGCGCGTTTTGATCGTCGAGGATGACCGTGAAGTCGCCCGCAATATCGCCAAAATGCTGCGCGAGTGCGGGCATGTGGCCGACACCGCCCATGATGGCGAAGACGGGCTGGAGCTGGCGCGTGACGGGGCGTTCGACGTCCTGATCGTGGACCGGATGATGCCCCGCCGGGACGGTCTGTCCATGATCGCCGCCCTGCGCGAGGAGGGCGACAAGACCCCGGTGCTCATCCTGTCGGCCCTGGGCGAGGTGGATGACCGGGTGGAGGGTCTGAAGGCGGGCGGGGATGACTATCTGGTCAAGCCCTACGCGCCGTCGGAACTGATCGCGCGGGTGGATGCGCTGGCGCGCCGGCGCAATCCCGAAGCGGTCAAGACCCGGCTGGAAGTCGGCGATCTGGAGATGGATCTGCTGGCGCGCACGGTGAAGCGGGGCGGGGAGGCCATCCTCCTGCAGCCGCGCGAATTCCGCCTGCTGGAATTCCTGATGCGCAATGCCGGCCAGGTGGTGACCCGCACCATGCTGCTGGAAAAAGTCTGGGACTATCATTTCGACCCCCAGACCAATGTGATCGACGTGCATATCTCGCGCCTGCGCGCCAAGATCGACAAGCCGTACGACACCGCCATGCTGCATACCGTGCGCGGGGCGGGCTACCGGCTGCAGCCCTGAGCGATAACGCGGAGGCGGCGTGAGCGAAACGGCGGAACCATCGGCCTGGCGCCTGCCGCCCTTCCTGCGGACAACCGCCTTCCGTCTGACGCTGTTGTCGGCGGGGCTGTTTGCGCTGTGCAGCTTCGTCATCCTTGCGCTGGTCTACGCGGCCACGGTAGGCGCTTCCATGAACCGGGCCGACGCGGCCATCGCCGCGGAGATCGCCCAGATCGAGGCGCGCTACGCTGCCGGGGGCGCCCAGGGCGCCAATCGCTATATCGTCCAGCGCTCTGTGGGCGGCGGCGAGTTTCTCTACCTTTTCCAGGATCCGGAGCGGCGGCGCATCTCGGGCAATATCTCCAGCCTGCCGGCCGCGCCCGCCGACGCCCAGGGACGTGTGCGATTCTTCTATGAGCGTGCGCCCGCCGACGGCGCCACGGGCGGCGAGGGTCGTAATGCGCGCGGCCAGATCATGGATCTCTCCGGCGGGCACCGCGTGTTTGTGGGCATGGATGTGGAGGAGGAGACGCGCTTCATCTCCAACACGCTCAATGCCGTCCTGCTGGCCTCGGCGCTGGCGCTGGGGCTGGGGCTGGTGTCGGGCGCAGTGGTCAGCCGGCGCTTTTCAAAGCGCCTGGACGCCATCAACGCGGCCGCGCGCGCCATCCGCGCCGGGCGCCTGGAAAGCCGCGCCCCGCGCAATCACACCGGCGACGAGCTCGACGAGCTGTCGGAAAACTTCAACGCCATGCTCGACCGGGTGGAGCATCTCATGCAGCGCATGCGCACGGCGGGCGATTCCATCGCCCACGATCTGCGCCTGCCGCTGACGCGCCTGCGCGGGCGGCTGGAAAGCGCGCTGATCGAAGCCGATGACGCCGAGGAGCGCGAGGCGGCGCTGCAGCGCGCCATTGGCGATGTGGACGAGCTGTTGCGCACGTTCAACGCGGTGATGTCGCTGGCCCGACTGCAGGCCGGAGAGCGCCGGCGCGCCTTCGAGCCGCTGGATCTCTCCGCCCTGATGGCCGATGTGGCCGAGCTTTACGAGCCGGTGTGCGAGGAAAAGGGCATGGAGTTCGCGCTCGACTGCCCGCCGGGCCTGCGCCTTCTGGGCGATCGCGAGCTGATCGCCCAGGCGGTGGCCAATATCCTCGACAATGCGGTCAAATACACGCCTGAAGGCGGCGCGGTGGTGCTGCGCGGCCGGCGCACGGCGGCGGGGGCGGCGGAAGTATCGGTCACCGATACCGGGCCGGGCATTCCCATGGCCTACCGCGCGCGGGTGCTGGAGCGGTTTGTGCGGCTGGAGAAATCGCGCTCCCTGCCCGGCGTGGGCCTCGGCCTGTCGCTGGTCCAGGCCATCGCCGAGGTTCATGGCGCGCGCCTGACCCTGGATGACGGCCCCGGCGCCGTGGACGGCCAGGGCCCGGGCCTGCGCATCGCCCTCACCTTCCTGGCGGGAGAGGGCTAGGCGGGCGCCTGTCATTTTCCGCGCGCCGCGCCGTGCGAAGCCTGATAGCGTCATCTTCCGGCATTATCCGGGGAGGGCGGCCATGAACGAGATCAGCCGGCGCGGCGCGATGGCGCTTGCAGGCGGGGCGGCGGTGAGCGCGATGGTCGCGGCGCGCGCCTGTGCGCAGGGCAATGGCGCAGCCCAGGACGGCCCGGCCTTTGTGCGCGATGATATCGGCGCGCTGCGCCATGTGCTGGTCCATTCGCCGGTCATGGACGACTACATGATCGAGCGCGAGAGCGGCGGTCTGGTCCCGAATCTCAACTCTCATTGGCCTGAGTTTGTCGCCCAGCATGGTCACCTCACCCGGCTCTTGCGCGAAACGGGCGCCGAGGTGCTGGAGCTTGCCGACGCGCTGCAGGGAGCCATCGATGCGGCGCGCGCTTCGGGACGCTTCGAGGCCTGGCTGTCGGGCGTGCATCCGCGCCTGTCGGGCGATGCGGACGCGGTCAGCGCCGCCACCCTTCTGGGCCGCGATCCGGCACGTCAGTACCGGCTGCGCGATATTGGCGGCTACCGCCATGATGTCAGCGATTCCAGCTCCACCATGTGGACGCGCGACGCCAGCTTCATGACGCCTAATGGCCTGGTGGTGTGCAATTCGCTCAGCCCCCGCCGCCTGCGCGAGAACATGACGCTGCGCTTCGCCCTCATGCACGCGCCCCAGCTCGCCGATTACCCGGTCGCGTTCGACGCCGTGGCCGAAGGCGTGATTCTGGAGGGCGGGGACGCCCAGATGGTGGACCGCAACACGCTCTTCCTGGGCGTGGGCCAGCGCTCCGACCCGCGCGCCGCGCCGCTGCTGGCGCGCCGTCTCAACATGGATGTGCTCGCCATCCATGTGCACCAGACCGAATACCTCACCCGCAACCAGCCCTCCATGGGCGGGGGCGCGGTGGCGGGCTTGCGCGTGCTGTTCCTGCATCTGGACACCTTCTTCACCCATGTGGCTGACCGCCATGTGCTGTGCGTGCCCTGGTTCCTGGAACACGCCCATGCCGGCGAGGACCCGTTGAGCGAATACATTCGCGGCGCGCGCACCGAGACGACCATCAGCGACAGCGACGCCTCGACCGCGCTCGATTTCCTCAAGGAGATCGGCAAGGTCACGCTCTACCGCGCCGGCACGGGCGCGAAGGAAGAACTCGAGGACATGAAGCTGGTCGATTATGTCCGCGCGCGCGGCTATCGCGTCACCCATGTGGGCGGGCGCGCGCCGGACGCCGGGCAGGAGGGCTTCAGCGCCTTCATGCGCGACACGTTGGGCGAAATGCGCCGCCAGGCCTCCAACGTGGTCGCCACAGCGCCCGGCCAGGTTCTGGCCTATGACGGCTCGCCCTTGACTGAGGCCGCGCTGGAACGCGACGGCGTCGCTGTCACCACCTTCCCCGCGCGCGAGCTCTGGGCCAATTACGGCGGGCCCCACTGCCTGACCATGCCGCTGCGGCGGGACTAGGGGGCGCGTCACCACCTTGCCCTTCTGACCGGCGCGCGCCACGCTCCGCTCCATGACCGCCGCCCTGCCGCACCGTTTGTCTGTCACCTTGCCACTGATTGATGCGGCCGGGGCGGCGCGCTGGCGCGAGCGCATTCCTGAAAGCGCCTATGCGCCCTGGGAGGCGGCGGGCGAGGCAAGGGAGCCGGGGGAGCAGGCGGGCGGGGCGTTTCTGGACGCGGTATTCGCCGCGGCGCCCTATCTGGCGCGCATCGCGGCGCGACGGCCTCAAACGCTGCAGGCCCTGGGCGAGCAATCGCCTGAAAGCGTACTGGCCCGGGCGCTGGATGCGGCGCGCGCGGCGGGTGCGCTGGAGGACGAGGCTGACGTGCTGCGCGCCTTGCGCGAGGCCAAGGCCGATTTGCATCTCACCGTGGCGCTGAGCGATCTGGCCGGCGCCTGGCCGCTGGAGGCGGTGACCCGCGCCCTGTCCGATTTCGCCGATGTGAGCGTGCAGGCCTCGCTGGCGGCCGCCGCGCGCCTGACCGGGTTCGAGGTCAGCGATCCGGACAATCCCGTGCCGGGCTATTTCGTGCTGACGCTGGGCAAGCATGGCCAGCGCAGCCTGAATTTCTCGTCCGACATTGATCTGGTCATCCTATGGGAGCCCGAGACCGCTTGCGCGCCCCAGGGCAAGGACGCCCACAAGAGCTTCAACCGCCTGGCCCAGAAGCTCGCCTTCCTGATGCAGGAGGTGACGGCGGACGGCTATGTGTTCCGCGTCGATCTGCGCCTGCGGCCCGACCCGTCCTCCACGCCCCCGGCGGTGAGCGCGGACATGGCGCGGCGCTATTTCGAGGCGGTGGGCCAGAACTGGGAGCGGGCCGCCTACGCCAAGGCGCGCTGGTGCGCGGGCGACCGCAAGATGGCGGAAGGCTTCCTGAAAGATCTCACCCCCTTCATCTGGCGCCGGGCGCTCGATTTCGCCGCCGTGGAGGATATCCGCGCGCTGGCCAAGCAGATCCAGGCGGTGGGCGAGCGCTCCAAAGTGCGCGCGGCAGGTCATGATCTGAAGCTCGGGCGCGGCGGGATACGCGAGATCGAGTTCTTCGCCCAGGTGCTGCAGCTCGCCTTCGGGGGCCGCAATCCGGCCCTGCGTCCGGCGGGTACGCTGGATGCGCTCAAGGCGCTTTCGGCAGAGGGGTTGATCGAAGCGGGCGAGGTTGATGCGCTCGCGCATGCCTACGCGGTGCTGCGCGACGCTGAACACCGCGTGCAGATGATCGAGGACGCCCAGAGCCAGACCCTGCCCGAAGCCGATGAGGCGAGGCGCGCCGTGGCGGCGTTGTCAGGCGAGGGGGATCTGGCCGCCTTCGATGCGCGCATCCGAAAGACGCTTCAGGGCGTCCACGCCCTGTTCTCGGCCCAGTTCGAAGACGGCGAGAGCCTGGCGACGCAGGCCGGAAGCCTGGTGCTCACCGGCGTGGAGCCCACGCCCGATACCCTGGCCACGCTGGACAAGCTCGGCTTCGAGGACCCGGCCATGGTGTGGGCGCGCCTGTCGGGATGGGCGGCGGGCCGGGCCCGCGCGGCCCGCACTGAACGCGCCCGGCGCCTGTTTTCACGCTTCGCCCCGCGCCTGGTGGAGGCCATTGCGGCCACTGGCGATCCGGATGCGGCGCTGGCGCGCTTCGCGGCGTTTTTCGAGGGCCTGCCCAGCGGGGTGCAGGTGCTGTCGCTTCTGGTCAACCAGCCCGAGCTCGCCCGCGAACTGATCGCCATTCTGGGCCTCGCCCCGCGCCTGGCCGAATTGCTCGCCCGCCGCCCGGCCCTGATCGATGTGATGCTGGAGCCGGCCTTCGCCCGCCCGCTGAAAGACGACGAGCCGGGGCTGGTGGCGGAGCGCTTTGCGGCGCTGGAGGGGCTGGCGTTCGAGGACAGCCTCAACACCGCCCGGCGCATCGCGCGCGAGGAGCGCCTGCGCATCGGCGCCCAGCTGCTCATCGAACGCGCCACAGCGAGCGAAGCCGGCGAGGCCTTCGCCGCGCTCGCCGACGCCAGCGTGGCGGCCATGGCCAGGGCCGCCGAAGCCGAGATGGCCCGCCGCCATGGCCCAGCGCCCGGGCGCTGGGCGGTGCTGGGCCTTGGCAAGCTGGGCGGACGCGAGCTGTCGGCTGATTCCGATCTCGATCTGATGCTGGTCTATGACGCCGATGCGGAGCGGTCTGACGGCGCCAAGCCGCTGGGGGCCGAGACCTGGTTCGTGCGCTTCGCCCAGCGCCTGGTTTCGGCGCTGTCGGCGCCCACGGAAGAAGGTGATCTCTATCCGGTGGACATGGCCCTGCGCCCGTCAGGCAGTCACGGGCCGCTGGCCGTGCGCCTGTCGCGCTTTGAGAGCTATTACGCCAGCGAGGAAGCCTGGACCTGGGAGCGCATGGCGCTGACCCGCGCGCGCGTTGTGGCCGAAGCCGGGCTGGGCGAGGCGCTGGAAGCGGCGGTCTCGGCGGCCATCGCCCGCCCTGCGGCCTCTGAAAGTATTCGCGCCGACGCCGCCGACATGCGCGCGCGCCTGGCCCGTGACAAGCCCGCCCGCTCGTCCTGGGATCTCAAGCTGCGCGAGGGCGGGATGATCGAGATCGAGTTCATCGCCCAGACCGCCCAGCTCATCGCGCGCGCCCGGTTCGACCCCGGCACCGGCCCGGCGCTGCGCCAGCTGGCCGGGGCGGGGGCTCTTGAGCGCGCGGATGTGGAGACGCTGATCGCCGCCCATGAGGATTACGCCGCCGTGACCCAGCTGATCCGCGCCGCCCATGGCGGCGGGTTTGATCCGTCGCGCGCCAGCGCGCCCTTCGCCCGGCGTCTGGCGCGTTCGGCGGGGTGCGACACGCTTGATGGGCTGGCCGAGCGCCTCAACAGCCACGGGGAACGTGTTCACAGCCTGTTTGTGCATCTGATCGGGCGGGTCTGACATTTGACGCGACGGATTAGGCCATGCCGGTGCGTAACACGGTCATCAGGGCTGGGGCCCTTTGGCAATGACAAGGTGACCGACATGAAAACCACGCTTCTGACTTCCCTGGCAGCGGCCTCGCTGGCGCTTGGCGGCGCCGCAGGTGTGCAGGCTGCAGGCTATGTGTCCGATGAACATGGCGCTTCCGCCTCTTACGGCGAGCGCGCTCATGCCGGTCCCCGGCGCGGCGCAGGCGGCATGATGATGCTGGCCGCCGCCGCGGGCGACCGCGATGCGGACCTGACCCGCGCCGATTTCGCCGCCTTCCTGGGCGAGGAGTTTGACTTCCGCGACCGCAATAATGACGGCGTCCTCAATCACGAAGACGCTTCTCCGGCGATGCAGGCCCTTAGAAGTCAACGCGCTGACAGCCCGCGCGCCCAGGCCTGGCGTGAGCGCCGGGGCAATGGCGAGGCCCGCCCGCGCGAGATTACCCGTGAGGACTTCATCGCTCGCGGTCTTGACCAGTTCGACCGCGTCGACGCCAATGATGATGGCGTCGTCACAGCCGAAGAGCGCCGCGCCGCCGCTGAACAGGCCCGCGAGCGCATGCGTGAACGCCGTGGCGGCGGTGAGCGCCGCGGACGCGGCTGGCGCCGCAATCACGGCGGCTAGGCCATCAGGAGCCATGGCATGATGCGTCCCGCCTTGCGCCTGATTTCAGGACGCCCCGGCCCTCAGGCCGGGGCAGGCGGGATGCAGGCCGCTGCAGACCGGGCGCTGGCCGAAGGCGTGGCGCGCGGGGAGCGCGAGGCGGTGGCGGCGCTGACACGGCGCTGCCTGCCCATGGTTCACGCCTTGTCGTTCAGACTATTGGGCGATTCCAGCGAGGCCGAGGACGCCGCCCAGGATGTCTTCGTGAAGGTCTGGCGCAAGATCGGGAGCTATGATCCCGGCCGGGCGAAGCTGGAAACCTGGGTGGCGCGCATCGCCATCAATACCTGCCATGACCGCCTGCGCAAACGCCGCGAGCGGCCCCTGGCGGGCGATGTCATGCCCGAGCGTGAGGATCCTGCGCCGGGCGCAGATCAGACCCTGGCGGCGGGGCAAAGCGCTGAGCAGGTGCGCCAGGCCATCGCGGCCTTGCCAGAACGCCAGCGCATGGCGCTGGAATTGCGCCATTTTCAGGATATGAGCCAGGCCGAGGCCGCCGCCTGCCTGGAGATCAGTGAAGAGGCGCTGGAATCCCTGCTGGCGCGGGCGCGGCGCGGGCTCAAGGCGGCGCTGTTGGACGAAGCGGAGGGTATGATCCGCACGCTCAGTGAAGGGCGAGGAGGCGAAGCATGATGACGCAAGACCGGTTTGAAGACCTGGCGGGACTGTATGGTCCTGACATCCAGGCCTGGCCCGAACCCGAACAGGCCGCCGCGCGCGCCTATCTTGCCGCCGAACCGGCGCTGGCCCAGGCCGCGCTGAACGCAGAGCATGAACTCGATGCGCTGCTGGACGCGGCGCCCGCGCCTGCGCCCGATCCGGCCCTTTATGACGCCGTCATCGCCAGCGGCGTGGCCGCGCGCGCTTCTGCGCCGCGCTGGGCGCCCATGGCGGCGGCAGCGGCGCTGGTGCTGGGCGTGAGCGGGGGCTGGCTGGTGAGCGCGGGCCAGATGCCGGTCAATGGCGAGGAAGCGCTTTACAGCACAGCGTTTTCCGTTCTGGCCGAAGAGGAAACAGACTGGCTTGAGGAGGCGGCGCGATGAACCGTGTGAATATCTGGATTGTGCTCTTGCTGGTTTCGGTGCTGCTCAATGGCGTGCTGATCGGCGCCGGGGCGCGTCACTGGTTCGCGCCGGAACCGTCGCCCGCCGCCGAAAGGCCGTCTTCCGGGCCGGTGATGATGCGCGGTAATTTCAGCCTGCGCGCCTTCATGCGCGCCCTGCCTGAGGACCAGCGGCCCCTGGCGCGAGAGCGCTTCGAAGCGGCCAGTCCGCATTTGCGCGAGCTGGGACGTGAGGCGATGCAGGCGCGCCGCACCGCGTCGGAAACTCTGCGCGCCCAGCCCTTTGACGCCGAAGCCGCACAAGCGGCCATGGCCGGGGCGCGTGACGCGCGCGCGCGCATGGATGCGCGCACCGAAGCGGTGATACTGGACATTCTCGAACGCATGGAACCTGAGGCCCGCGAGGCCGTGCTGGAGGCGGCGTTTGCGCCGCCCGAACGGGGGGCTCGCTTACGGCGGTCGCGCAACTAGCCTTCGCTCACAGCCGTTCCAGCTTGCACCACCTGGCCATGGCGGGTCTCGCCAGGCAGGCAGAGCGTGATGAAATCGCCAGCAATTTCATCGGGATGAGGCAGGCTTTGCGGGTCTTCACCCGGCACCGCCTTGGCGCGCATGCGTGTGCGCACCCGCCCCGGATTCAGAAGGTTCACGCGCACCGGCGTGTCGGCCAGCTCGCGCGACCAGCTCATCACCAGCGCTTCCAGCCCGGCCTTGGACGCCGCATAGGCGGCCCAGTAGGCGGGCGCGCGGCGCGCACCCACGCCTGATGTAGTGAATACCGCCCGGCCTGCGTCAGAGGCCTTGAGCAGCGCCTCAAACGCCCGGATCAGGCGGCCCGGCGCGATCAGATTGACCGCCAGCACCTCATTCCAGACCTTGGACGGGATTTGCGCCGCCGGGGTCAGGGAGCCCAGCGCGCCGGCATTGGCGATGAGGATGTCCAGCTTGCCCCAGCGCTGCCCCACCGCCTCGGCCAGTTTCTCGATGCCGTCTGCGGATGCGAGGTCCATGGGAACCAGGGTGGCCGATCCGCCGCCCGCCCTGATTGCGTCGTCCAGCTCCTCCAGCCCGCCCTGGGTGCGCGCCGTTGCGATCACATGCGCACCCGCCTCAGCCAGCGCCAGGGCGACAGAATAGCCGATGCCGCGCGAGGCGCCGGTCACCAGCGCTACGCGGCCCTCAAGCGGGCGAGATTGGGTCATGCATCCACCAGAAGCGAGAGTTGTTCATCCTTGTTGGAGCGCGCCTGATCGCGGTCCACAAGCCGGGTCGGGTATTCCCCGGTGAAGTAATGGTCGGCCAGCTGGGGCCGTTCGGGATCGCGCGCTTCGCCGCGCACCGCCCAGTACAGCCCCTCCACCGAAAGGAAGCCGAGCGTGTCGCATTCAAGCATGGCGCGCATGCGTTCGGGATTATGGCTGGCGGCCATCAGCTCCTCGCGCATGGGCATGTCTATGCCATAGAAATCGGGATGGGTGATGGGCGGGCAGGCGGAGCGGAAATGGACTTCCGTGGCGCCCGCTTCGCGCACCATGCGTACGATCTTTTTCGAGGTGGTGCCGCGCACGATGGAATCGTCAATCAGCAGAACCCGCTTGCCCTTCAGCACGGCCGGGTTGGCGGCGTGTTTGCGGCGCACGCCCAGATCGCGCTTGGCCTGGGTGGGCTGGATGAAGGTGCGTCCCACAAAGTGGGAGCGGATGATCCCCAGATCGAACGGCTTGCCGATGGCTTCGGCAAACCCCAAAGCCGCGGCCATGCCGGAGTCCGGCACCGGCACCACTACGTCAATATCGGCAGGGGTTTCCTCGGCCAGGCGCCGGCCCATGCGTTTCCTCGCCTCATAGACCGAGACCCCGTTAATGATGGAGTCGGGACGGGCGAAATAGATGTATTCAAATGCGCATGGGCGCGCCGGCGTGCGCGGGGCGTAGCGGCGCGTCTCGATGCCTTCGTCGGACACGATCACCACTTCGCCCGGCTCCACCTCGCGCAGGAAGCGCGCGCCGATCATGTCCAGCGCGCAGGTCTCGCTGGTGAAGATCACCGCGCCGTCCAGCTCGCCCATGACCAGCGGGCGGATGCCCAGCGGGTCGCGTGCGCCGATCATCTTGTCATTGGTCAGGCCCACAAGGGCGAACGCGCCCTCGATCTGGGTCAGGGCCTGGATCAGCCGGTCCACCGATTTGGTCTTTTTCGAGCGCGCGGCCAGCTGGAGAATGACCTCGGTGTCGGAGGTGGACTGGAAGATGGCGCCGCCAGCCACCAGATCGTCGCGCAAGGCGCGCGCATTGGTCAGATTGCCGTTATGGGCCAGCGCCACGCCGCCGCCGCGCACATCGGCGTAGAGCGGCTGGACATTGCGCAGCACCGCTCCGCCGGAGGTGGAGTAGCGCACATGGCCCATGGCCATGTCGCCCGCCAGCGCCTTGAGCGTGGCCGGATCGGTGAAGTGCTCGCCCACCAGGCCCAGATGGCGTTCGGAGTGGAAGCGTCCGGCGTTATAGCTGGTGATGCCGCAGGCTTCCTGGCCGCGATGCTGCAGGGCGTGCAGTCCAAAGGCGGTCAGGACTGCGGCTTCGGCTGCGCCGCGCACCCCGAACACGCCGCATTCCTCGCGCGCCCTGTCACTTTCGGCGTCATAGGCCAGGCAGGGAAAACTCATGCTACCGGCTCCCGTCGATCGTGCGCTCGATAAGGCGCCCCAGCTCGTCGTCGTCAACATCCCGGCGCTGTCCGTCTGCAGCGCCATCGCGCGCCCAGCTGCCTTCGGGCGCCAGCGATTGCAGCAGGTTCGCCGTGGCGTTGGCCACCGGATAGACCTGGGCGCGCGTCAGCCAGGACGGCTCGGCGCCGGGCAGGGTGTTCTTGAACACCAGCACCAGCAGGCCCAGGAGGACCAGGCCGCGCGCCAGTCCGAAGACGAAGCCTGCCGTGCGGTCGATCACGGTCACGTCCTCGCCGGACTTCACGCCCTTCTGCAGCGAGCTGGTGACGAAGCTGACCGCCAGATAGACCAAGAGGAACACCACGCCCAGAACGATCAGATTGGCCAGCAGATCCGAGGCGATCACCCCCTGCATCAGCCCGGCGAAGACCGGTCTTGTCCACAGGGCGGCCAGGGCGGCGGCGACGAAGGCGGTGACGGTCAGCGCCTCGCGCACGAAACCGCGCAGGAGCGCCAGAACGCCGGAGACGAACAGGATCGCCAGGGCGAAGAGGTCAAAACCGGCAATGCCTTGTTCCATGCCGCCCCCCTTATTCCGTGTCCTGGCCGAGCTGGCGCACCAGCGCCTGCACGGTGTCCACGCTGTCTATACGAAGGCCCGCCCCGTCTGCGCCATCGGGCGTCAGGGCGCGGGTGAAGCCCAGCTTGGCGGCTTCTTTCAGGCGCGCTTCGGTGCGCCCTACCGGGCGCACATCGCCGGACAGGGCGATCTCGCCGAACACGACGCCATCTGCGGGCAAGGGTGTGTCGAGGAAGGAAGAGATCAAGGCCGCCGCCACCGCCAGATCCGCCGCAGGCTCAGCGATTTTCAGTCCGCCCGCGACGTTGAGATATACGTCACGGCCGCCAAAGCCAAGGCCGCATCGCGCCTCCAGCACGGCCAGCACCATGGCCAGGCGTCCTGAATCCCAGCCCACCACCGCGCGCCGGGGCGTGCCGAAGGCGGCCGGCGCCACCAAAGCCTGGATTTCGGTCAGCACCGGGCGGGTGCCCTCCATGCCCGCGAACACCGCTGCGCCCGACGCGTTCTTGCCGCGCCCGTCCAGGAACAGGGCCGATGGGTTGGCGACTTCCTGCAGGCCGGCTTCAGCCATTTCGAACACGCCGATCTCGTCGGCCGGGCCGAAGCGGTTCTTCACCGCGCGCAGGATGCGGAACTGGTGGGTGCGCTCGCCCTCGAAATAGAGCACCGCGTCGACCATGTGCTCGACCACGCGCGGGCCGGCGATCTGGCCGTCCTTGGTGACATGGCCAACCAGCACCACCGCCGTGTTGCGCTTTTTGGCAAACCGCACCAGCTCCTGGGCGCAGGCGCGCACCTGGGCCACCGTGCCCGGCGCGGCGGCCAGCTGGTCAGACCACAATGTCTGCACCGAATCGATGACGGCGAAATCCGGGCTCTCCTTGCGCAGGCCCTCCAGAATCACTTCCAGCGAGGTCTCGGCGGCGAGCCTTACGGGCGCATCGGCCAGACCCAGCCGCCGGGCGCGGCGGCGCACCTGACCGGCGGCCTCTTCACCCGAGACATAGACCGATGTAGCGCCGTTTGCGGCCAGCCGTGCGGCGGCCTGCAGGAGAAGCGTGGATTTGCCAATGCCCGGATCGCCGCCCACCAGAACCGCAGAGCCCGGCACCAGGCCGCCGCCGGCGACCCGGTCGAGCTCGATTATGCCGGTGACCAGGCGTTCAGGATCGGGCTGTTCGCTTCCCAGATCCACCAGCTCAAGACGCGAGCGGCGGCTGGCGCGCACCGGCTGGGCCTTGGCGCCGGAGCCCATGGGCGCGCTGGCGCCAGCTTCCTCCACCAGCGTGTTCCACGCCCCGCAGGCGTCGCAGCGCCCGGCCCATTTGGCGTGCACCGCCCCGCAGGACTGGCAGACAAAAACAGTATCGGAACGCGCCATTATCCCTCGCTAGCGGCGCGCACTATAGACCGGACCGAGGCGATTCGCCGATGCCCGGCGCCCCTCACTGGCCATCCTTCGCGGCGCGCCAGGCGCGGGCGAGGCGCAAGAAGCCTTCAGGGCCGACGGTTTCAGCCCTGACGGAGGGATCAATCCCGGCCGCCTCCAGCAGAGTTTCGCTGGAGACCGGCGTGCGGATAGCGGCCTGGGCGAGGGAACGGCGCAGGGTCTTGCGGCGCTGGCCGAAGGCGCTTTCAGTGACGATGCGCAGGGCTTCGAGATCATCAAAGCGCTCCGCCTGGCTCAAGGGCTCGATCACAACAACAGCGCTATCGACCTTGGGCGGCGGGGTGAAAGCGCGGGCCGGAACCGTAAAGGCGTAGCGCGCGCGCGATACGGCGGCGGTGAGGATGGCGAGCCGGCCATAGGCGTCCCAGCCCGGGGCGGCCACCACGCGCTCGGCGACCTCTTTCTGGAACATCAACACCAGCCGGGACCACCAGACGGGACTAGCCTCCAGCCATTTGATCAAGAGCGCCGTGCCCACATTATAGGGCAGGTTCGAAGCCAGCAGGGCCGGCCCCCTGACCAGCGAGGCCTCATCCACTTTCAGCGCATCGGCCTGAACCACCTCAAGACGCCCCGGCGCGGCGAGCGCCAGCTCGCCCATGGCAGGCAGGAAGCGGGCGTCTTTCTCAATGACAATGAGGCGCTCCGCCCCGGCGCCCAGCAGGGCGCGGGTGAGCCCGCCCGGGCCGGGACCCACCTCCAGCACGGCGTGCCCGCTCATATCTCCGCACAGCCGCGCGATCTTTGCGGTGAGATTGAGGTCCAGCAGATAGTGCTGGCCAAAGCGCTTGTCGGCGCCGAGGCCATGGCGCGCGATCACATCGCGCAAGGGGGGCAGGGCGTCCAGATTCATGACTGCGCCCGGAGGCGGTTTGCGGCCATGTCTGACGCCAGCCGGATGGCCGCGATCAGGCTGTCAGGACGGGCTACGCCCTTGCCCGCAATGTCAAACGCGGTGCCGTGATCGGGACTGGCGCGCACGATCGGCAGGCCCAGCGTGACATTCACCCCGCCATGGAAATCGAGGGTCTTGACCGGGATCAGCCCCTGATCGTGATAAAGGCAGACCGCTGCGTCATACCGTTCACGCGCCTCGGCGTGGAACATGGTGTCCGGCGCCATGGGCCCAGCGATAGCCAGCCCTTCGGCGCGCAGGACGTCCAGGGCCGGAGCAAGGATATCGATCTCCTCACGGCCCAGCGCGCCGCCTTCCCCGGCGTGCGGGTTCAGTCCCGCCAGCGCCAGGCGCGGATGTTCAATGGCGAAATCGAGTTTCAGGGCATGGGCCGTCACCCTGGCCGTCTCGATGATGCGTTCCGGCGTCAGCGCCGCGATGGCCTCACGCAAGGGCTGGTGAATGGTCACCAGCGCGCAGCGCAGCCCGCCGCCCGCCAGCATCATCACCGGCCCGCGCGGGCCCTGAACCGGCGCTTCAGCCGTGAGATGGGCGAGATATTCGGTATGGCCGGGAAACTGAAAGCCCGCCTCATAGAGCCGCGCCTTGGAGACAGGATTGGTGACGAGGCCGAAGGCCTCGCCGGACAACACCGCCTGCACGCCAGCCTCTATGGAGGCCAGCGCGGCGCGCGGGCCTTGCGCGGCGGGCAGG
Organism: Alkalicaulis satelles; assembly: GCF_008630495.1. Lineage (GTDB taxonomy): Bacteria > Pseudomonadota > Alphaproteobacteria > Caulobacterales > Maricaulaceae > Oceanicaulis > Oceanicaulis satelles. The sequence continues at coordinate 816,531 of NZ_VWOJ01000001.1, read as the reverse complement.
GCGATGACGGGCAAGGCGTCGGCGAACACATCACGCGCCTCACGCCAGGACGTGACGGGTTCGGGGCGGGGCAGATCAAGGGCGAGCGCGGCCGCGTAAGCCTGGTCCGGATCGCCAGTCAGCGCAAAGCAATGCGCTTCGTCACGCAAGTCCCGCCAGGCCTTCAGCGTGATCTCCGGGCCGATCCCGTCCGGATCGCCCAGGGTCAGCGCGAGCGGGGCGCAGATCACTGGATGTCGCGGATTTCGACCGTCGCCTCACGGCGCAGATCGCGCAGCCAGCGCCGGCCCAGAAGGCCCAGTTGCTGGTCGATGAGCTGGCGTTCGATTTCCTGGCTGGTCGGCACGCCCGGCCCCGTCAGTTCGCGCTCACACAGGACGAAGACCTGCAGGCCCGCGCCGGTTTCCAGCACGCTGGTGGCCTGACCGGGCTCGAGCCCGCGCACCGCGTCACGGATCTGGGGCACCAGGGCGTTGACCGCCACAGCGCCCAGATTGGAGACAATCAGGCCTTCCACGCCCGACATGGCGCCAGACACGTCATCGCATCCGCGCAGGCGTGAAGCAGCGCGGGTCAAGGCCGGGCGTGAGGCGTCGGTGACACGCGAATTGGGTATGGTGGCCTGATAAAGGCTCAATTGCTCAACCACCCGGCCCTCGCGCCGGTCGATCAGGGCGACGATCATGAACCCGCCGGGCACCCGGATCGGGTTTGAGATGGAGCCGGTTGGCATTTGCTGCACGGTTTCCAGCACTTGCGAGCGGATTGAAGCGGCCGTGACATAACCGGTATCGCCGCCTACAGCGGCGCTGGGCGCGGCGGAGAACTGCTGGGCGATGGCTTGAAACGGCACATCATCCTGGTCGATCAGCTGATAGACCGTCTCGATGGTATTGCGCGCGCGCTCCTCGCCGCCGGATCCCGAGGGAACCTCGATCAGGATTTCCAGCATGCGAAATTGCTGCTGCTGGGCAGCGGCGACCAGACGCTCCATGGCGACATCAATCTGCTGGTCGGAGACGCGGATGCGCGAACGGAAACGGCCATTGGTGAGAATGGACCAGGCGATCTCGGCGCGCACCTGACGGCGCAATGTCTCGATGGGCACGCCTGCGTTTTCAAGATCGCGCCGCAGGGCCTGAAGGGATTCACCGCTGGACTGGGCGAGATTGGACAGGGCGTCGTCTATCTCTTCTTCATCCACTTCCAGATCGAACTCATCTGCGGTCTGCAGCTGGATGGCTTCCTCGATCAGGCCGCGAAGGGCCTGGTCCAGCACCTGGGCGAGGATGTCCTCATTGGGTTCTATCCCTGCAGAGAACAGGATGAGGCGCATGCGGTCGCGCACGTCCAGGGTCGTGATCGGCTCATCGTTCACAACAGCGGCGATGCCCTCCACCATCTGCGCCCGCGCGGCCGGGGCGGCCATCACAAGCGCCGCAAGACAGGCGGCGAGGCGCAAAAGAAGACTGGATCGCATACGTTCAACCATTGTGACTGGTGTGAGGGGCAAGATACCCATTGCGCGCTCAGGTGCAATCGCGGGACGCTGCAGGTCAGCCGTCTTCCGTCGTTGCGATGAAAAACAGCCCCGCCAGAGTGAACAGGGCGGGCGTGGTCCATGCCGCTGTTATGGGGCCGAGCGTGCCTGCTTCACCCAGGCCCAGCAAGAGCGCCTGGCTGAAAAACAACAGGAAGCCGGCCCCGGCGCCTGCGGCGGCGAAGGCGGCGGCGCCGCCAAGGCGATGCAGGCGCAAGGTCGCGCCGATGGCCAACAGGGCGGCGGCGAACAGGAGCAGTGGCTGGGCCATCAGGCTTTGCCATCGCAGTTCATAGGGCCGGCTTGATAGTCCTGCCTCGCGGGCGGAATCGATCACGCCGGGCAGGCGCCAGAACGAGACGCCCTCGGGCGAGCGCACGCGCTCGAAAAGGGCCTGGGCGCCGATGGATGTGGGCAAAGACACCTCGCCCAGCGCTTCCAGCGGATCGCCTGGCATGGCCTCGCTCGCCCCGCTCAGGGCCCAGAAGCCCCCGCGCAGCTCGGCCTGGTCTGCGAAGACTGTCCGTTCCAGGCGCGGGGCGCCTTGCGGCGTCTCCATGAAAAAGCGGAACACCGGTGCGTTCAGGGAGGAGGCGTCCGGATCAATGCTCTGGGCGCCGATGAAGACGAAGCCGTAAGGCGTGGTCTCGCGCAGCCAGATTCGCGGCGTGGACGGGGCTTCCCCGCGCGCCAGCACATGCTGGGCGCGCAAGGTTTCAAAGCGCGCATTCGTGGCCGCGCTCAGCGGATTGAGCAGCGCCGCGCCCAGCAGGCCCGCCACCAGGGTCAGCGCCCCGGCCGGGGCCAGGATGCGCCAGGCCGAATAGCCCGAGGCGCGCATCACGATCAGCTCGCTGCGCCGGTTCAGCCGGAAGAAGGTGAACAGCACCCCGAACAGCACGATGAAGGCGAGCGTGTCCTGAACCAGCTTGGGGGTTTTCAGAAGCGTCAGTTCCAGCGCCTGCAGCGCGCCCACATCGGCGCGCCGGGAGATGTCGCGGGAGGTTTCCACAAAATCGATCAGGATGATCACCGCGATGATCACGCACGCCGCGCCCACCACGCCCATCAGCGTTTGCCAGAATATATAGCGGGACAGGCGCGTGGAAATCATGCCGGCGCCCTCACGGCGCGCCGCCGCTGGCGGGCACTTCGGTCGGGCCGGGCGATCAGCCACAGCGCGGCCGCCGCCCCGGCCAGCGGCACCAGATACTGCAGGATGTTGAGATCGCTATTGTTCGAAGCTCCCGCCTGTACGGCGAACCCGGCCAATCGCAATAGGAGAGCGCCCGCGCCGGCTATGACTATGAAGCGCATATAGCCCGTGCGCCGGTGCTCGACTGACATGAAAGCGGCCGCAGCGATCAGGGCGAAAGCGATGACATAGAGCGGAGATGACAGCCGGTAATGACCTTCGGCTGCCAGGTCCTCAGGGCGCCGCGCGCGCGCGCGGTCGGCGGCGCTGGGCTGCAGGAGCTCGGGCAGGAAGCGGTCGCTTTCCTTGAAGAAGAAAGCCGACGAGGTGTCGACAAACGCGCCCAGATCAAATTCGTAGCGGTCGAAGCTCAGATTCGCCAGCGTCCCGGTCTCGTCCAGCTGGCTGAGCACGCCGTCCTCCAGCAGCATGACCGGCCCGCGGTCGCTGCGCGCAATAACGGCGCGGCGCGCGGCGTAGGCTGTGGCGCTGGTCCCGCGCCCGTCCTCGATAAAGACCCCGCGCAGCACCCGGTCATCGCCGATCTCGCGCGTATAGAAGCTGACATGCTCGCCCATGGCGATGAATTCACCTGGCCGCATCAGGCTGGCGGCGATGTCCGTGCGGATCTCGAACACCTGCTCGCGCATCTGGCGGAAGCTCATGGGCTGGACAAACAGATTGATGACCAGATTGAGCAAGAGCGCATAGACAGCCAGGCGCAAGACGGGCGACAGGCGCTGGGCCCGGCTCATGCCCGAGGCGGCGCCGATGATCAGCTCGGAATCGCTGTTGAGCCGGTTTAACGCCATGGCGCAGGCGATGAAGACCGCGACGGGCACCAGGAGGGCGATCACCTGGGGCATGGCCAGCATGGTGATCCATACAAAGCGCAGCGCCGTGTCGCGCTGGTCAGCGAGCAGGTTGAGATTGGTCAGGGACTGGGTCAGCAGGGCCAGGCCGAACAACGCCGCCAGCGCGCCAATAAACGGCCAGAGCGCCTGCCGGTATACATAGCGCTGGAACAAGGTCATGGGCAGGCTCGGGTGAGATGGACCGGCTGGCGGCGAGTATGAACTGACCGTCTTCTAACCCGGCGCGCGATGCGATACCACTGGCGCACGCCTGTCATATTCATGCGCGCGAGCGGTGTCCCTTCCCTTGCGCGCCCCGCCGATTGCGGAAAGGAAGCCCATGAAGATCAAATTCAACAACGCCGCCACCGGAGACGCCATCGCCGCCCCGGCCTATGCCGGGGGAGCCCTGTCAGACGCCGCCAAGGCGCTGGACGCGCAGGCCGGCGGCGCGCTGACGCGTGCGCTCAAGGCTTCGCGTTTCACTGGCGCGGCGGGGCAGTCGGTCATTGTGACGGCGCCGGCCGGGGTGGAGGCCGGACGTATCGTGGTGTTCGGTCTGGGCGACAAGAAAGCGGTCAATGGCAATGTACTGGAGCAGGCTGCGGCGGGCCTGGTCAAGGCGCTGCTGACCTCGGGCGCCAAGACGCTCTCGCTGCGCCTGGACGGAGCGGCGGATCTGGAAGGCGCGGCGCGCGCCGGTCTGGGCGCTGTGCTGGCCGGTTACCGCTTTGACAAATACCGCACCCGGCTGTCCGACGACAAAAAGCCGACCCTGTCTGCGGTCGAGATCGTGGTCAGCGACGAGAAAGCCGCGCGCAAGGTCTGGAAGGACTGGGAGCCTGTGGCCGAAGGCGTGGTGCTGGCGCGCGATCTGGTCAACGAGGCGCCCAATTATCTCGGCCCCGAGGAGTATGCGCGCAAGGTCAAGAAGCTCGACAAGACCGGCCTTGAAATCGAGGTTCTGGGCGAGTCGGCGATGAAGAAGCTCGGCATGGGCGCGCTTCTGGGCGTGGGTCAGGGCTCGGCCCAGGAATCCCAGCTCGTCATCATGAAATGGAATGGCGGCAAGGAGGGTGAAGCCCCGCTGGCCTTCGTGGGCAAAGGCGTGACTTTCGACACTGGCGGCATCTCGCTCAAACCGGGCGAGAAAATGGACGAGATGAAGGGCGATATGGGCGGTTCGGCCGCCGTGGTCGGCCTGATGGCGGCGCTGGCCGGGCGCAAGGCCAAGGTCAACGCCATCGGCGTGATCGGCCTGGTGGAGAACATGCCCGACGGCAAGGCCCAGCGTCCGGGTGACATCGTCACCTCCATGTCCGGCCAGACCATCGAAATCCTCAATACCGACGCCGAAGGCCGCCTCGTGCTGGCCGATGCGCTCTGGTACACCCAGAAGGAATTCAAACCCGCCTTCATGATCGATCTGGCAACGCTCACCGGCGCAATCCTGATCGCGCTCGGCCATGAGCATGCGGGTATTTTCTCCAATGACGACAAGCTCGCCGATCAGCTGTTCAAGGCCGGCAAGGCCTCGGATGAGGGCGTGTGGCGCCTGCCGCTGGGGCCTGAATATGACCGCCAGATCGACAGCGATATCGCGGACATGAAGAATCTCGGCCAGGGCCGCCTGGCCGGGTCGATCGCCGCGGCCCAATTCCTCCAGCGCTACACCAATGACGTGCCCTGGTGTCATATCGATATCGCGGGCACCGGCATGTATTCGGGTGCGAAAGACCCGCGCCTGCCGACCTTTGGCACGGGCTATGGCGTGCGCCTGCTCGACCGTCTGGTGCGTGATCATTACGAGGCGTAAGGGCGCGCCCGCGCTGCGTCCGTGAAGGATGCGGCGCGGGCCTGTCCCGTCAGGCGCGGGAGCGGGCGGTGAGCGAAATCTGGTTCTATCACCATGAGAGCGCCCGCATTGAGCAGACCCTGCCTGCGCTGCTTATGAAAGTGCTCGAACGCGGCGGGCGCGCGCTGGTGATCAGCCCGCTCGAGAGCCGGATCGAGAGCCTGGACCAGCATTTGTGGACCTTCACTGACGACAGCTTCCTGCCCCATGGCCGGGCCGACCGGCCCCGCGCCGATCAGCAGCCCGTGCTGCTGGCCCGTGAGCCGGAGAATATCAATAACGCCACCATGCTGTTCTGCCTGGACGGCGCCGACCCGGGCGACGGGGGCGGCTGGGACCGGGTGCTGGTGATGTTCGAGGCCGATGATCCTGGCGCGCTGAACGCCGCGCGAGCGCTGTGGAGCGCCCGGAAAAAGTCGCAAACGCCGGTATCTTATTATAAACAGTCCTCATCGGGCCGCTGGGAGAAATCGGGATGATGCGTTGGCTTGTGATTTGTGCGGCGGCCCTGTCCATGACAGCCTGCCAGACCATGGCTGAAAACGATGACAGCGCGGATATGGGCTATCCGGTGGTTGACCGCACCGGAGAGGGGCGCGATTGCGCTGCGCCCACCTATCAGACCCTGATCGGCCAGCCCATTTCCGAGGTTCATACCGACAGCCTGCCTTCACCCCGGCGCATCTATGCCGAAGGCGATCCGGTGACCATGGACCATCGTCCTGACCGGTTGAACATCATCACCGACCGCAATGGCGTGGTGGTGGCGGTGCGCTGCGGCTGATCGCCAAAAACTGAAAGCCCCCAAAGCCGGGGGGAGGCTTCGGGGGCGGTCAGGTCAGGTCCACAGGCAAGGGGCCCGTGAGGAAGCCGTCAGGGCATTGGGGACGCGGAAGAGCGTCTTCCTTGATTTATAGTGCCAGACACGCGCCTCTAGCAGAAATCGATAATTCCGAAGCGCTATATAGGCGGGGCCTATGAGGTTTCACCCTGAGACCCCGGGTCCGCATCAAAGCGGCCATGGCGTCCGGCGCCGGCGCTGAAACGCTGTGCGCCGTCCAGGGTTTCGCCGCTGGACAGGGTATGGAGCCCGCGGCGCGTCTCATTGGCCAGTGCGGCCTCTTCACCCAGCCCCCATTGCTCCAACGCGCTCATCCGGTCCTGTTGCAGGCAGGTTTGCGGGAAGGCGGCGATCTCGCGCGCCAGCTCGCACGCCCGGGCCAGCGCTTCGCCCTCGGGGACAACGCGGTTGGCCAGCCCGAAGGCGAGCGCTTCCTCGGCTTCCACAGCCCGTCCGGTGAGGATCATGTCCATGGCGCGCGACTGGCCGATCAGGCGGGGCAGGCGCACCGTCCCGCCATCCACCAGGGGCACGCCGAAGCGTCTGCAGAACACGCCGAAGACGGCCGTCTGCGACGCCACCCTGAGATCGCACCACAAAGCCAGCTCCAGTCCGCCCGCCACCGCATAGCCTTCCACAGCGGCGATCACAGGCTTGGATGTGACCATGCGGGTTGGCCCCAGCGGGCCGTCGCCGGTCTCTTCCACGCGCGGGCCGGTTCCGTCAGGAATGGATTTGAGATCAGCGCCGGCGCAGAAATGCCCGCCCGCGCCGGTGAGCGCCGCCACGGCGGCGTCCTCATCGGCCTCGAAGCGGCGCACGGCCTGCGCCAGCGCCGCAGCCGACGCTCCGTCCAGCGCATTGCGCACGGTCGGCCGGTTGATGGTGATGACAGCCACCGGGCCGTCGCGCTCGTAAAGTATGCTCAAGCCGCGCCCTTGCTCAGTGCAAACTGCGCCACATTGATGCGTTCGGTGCGGAAGCCCGCCTCGCAATAGGCGAAGTAGAACTCCCACATGCGCTGGAAGCGCGCATCAAAGCCCAGCGGCTGGATATCCCGCCAGGCCTGACGGAAATTGTGCAGCCAGATATTGAGCGTGCGCGCATAGTCCTGGCCGAACTGCTCCATGGCGTCCATGGCCAGCCCCGCGCGGTCGAAATGATTGCGCAGGCCCGCCACGCTGGGCAGCACGCCGCCCGGGAAGATATAGCGCTGGATGAAGTCGGCGCGCCGGGCGTAGCGCTCGAACAGATCATCTCGGATGGTGATGATCTGCAGGCCTGCGCGCCCGCCGGGATGGAGCACGTCGGCGACTTTCGAGAAAAAGCCCGGCCAGTATTCCTCGCCGACCGCCTCGAACATCTCGATGGAGGCGACCCGGTCATAGCGCCCGCTCTCGTCGCGATAGTCCTGCAGCTTGATCTCGACACGCTCGGAGAGCTGGTGGCGCTGCATGCGCTCCAGCGCATAGTCGCGCTGGGAGGGCGACAGGGTCAGGCAGGTCACGTTCGCGCCTATATCGCGGGCGGCGAACTCGGCGAACCCGCCCCAGCCGCAGCCTATTTCCAGCACGCTATGACCCGGCTGCAGATCGATCATGCGCGCCAGCGCGGCGTATTTCTCGTGCTGGGCGTCCTCCAGGGACTGGTCCGCGCCGGTGAAGCGCGCCGAGGAATAGGTCATGGAGGGGTCCAGCCACTGGCTGTAGAAGGCGTTGCCCAGATCGTAATGGGCCTCGATATTCTTGCGCGCCCCGCGCTTTGTGTTGGCGCGCAGGCGGTGCTGGATCCAGTTGATCATCCGGGTCAGCGGCCCGCCCGTGGCGATGGACGGCATCTGGTCGAGATTGGCCGAGAACACGGTCATTACCGCCGGCAGGTCCGGCGTGGTCCAGTCGCCATCCATGAAGCTTTCGGCAAAGCCCACATCACCGCCGGCGAAGACCTTGCGCACGATGGCGTAATCGAGCACCTCCATGCGCGCCTGGGGGCCGGGGGCGGCGCCGTCAAAGCGCAGCGCCGTGCCTTCGGGCAGCACCACGGTCAGCGAGCCGGTGCGCAGCTTGAGCAGCATGCGCAGCGCAAAACGGGTCATGCGCGGCACGCCCTTCAGGCTGTCAATCGCTGCGCTGTCAGCGCGCATGGCTGAAGGGTGAGCGGTCATGTCGGCGGGCTTGGTCATCGGGGCTCCGTCGAGTCTTGGCTCAAGGCCTATTGTACGGGTTTCAGCGGTCGCGGCCAAGAGAAGCCGGAGGGTGAGGCGCGGACAGGCGGGCCTGGCTGGCTTGCCCGGGCGGGACCGGGCGGGGGTGGTAGCGCGCGCCCTTCATCCAGAGCCGTAGCGCTTCGAAATGGATCGCGGAGATGGTCTTCAGGGTGGAAAAGGGCTGGCTGGCGAACAGGGACGCCAGCGCGCGCCCCGTGAGGGGCTTGCGGCGCAGGGCCATGGTGGCCATCAGGTCCGGACCGGGCTGGCGCTGCTTGAAGATGGTCAGCTGGAACTGTTCGCCCGGCGCACGCAGGGTGAATTCATAACGTCCCCCCAGATCGAAGAAGGGAGAGACGTGAAACGCCTTGTCCGCCTCCTGGCGCTCGGGCGTTTCGCCAGCGCACGGGGCGACATAGGCGTGGCGGTCACCAAACGTGTTATGCACCTGATAGATCACCCCCTTGAGGGCGCCATCCGCCCCTTCCGCGAAATAGATCGAGAGGGGGTTGAACACATAGCCGAGCACGCGCGGAAAGCACATCAGGCGCAGCCGGGCTTCACCAATGGCGATGCCGGCCTCCTCAAAGCGCGCGCGCGCCCAGTCGGTCAGGGACGAGCCGTCGCCGGGGCCGTGATCGCGCTGGCGGAAGCTGTAGAGATTGAATGTCTCCACCGAGAACAGACGGCTCATGCGCCCGGCCTCGTCCAGTCGCTCCAGATCGATGAGGATGGAGGCGATGCGGTAGCGGAAGCGGTGGGTGAAGGGCGCACGGCGTTCATGGACCGTATGGCCCAGATAAAGCTCCACCGGAGCGGGCAGGGGGGCGGACGCGGCGCTCATTCGGCCGCCGGAAGCGCGCCGGCGCGCCGGGCCGGGCTTGAGACCTGCGGGCGCGGTCCCCAGGCGCCGCCGCTGACATCGCCATCAGCGAACACCCACGGAATGGACCCGCCCAGCCGCAAGGCGGCGCGCAGGCCCGCGCGCAGGCCGTCTTCATGGAAGCCGTAACCGAGCCAGGCGCCAGCGAACCAGGTGTGCTTCACGCCCTGGATGCGGTTGAAAATGCGCTGGGCCGCCAGGCCCGGGGCGGTGAACTGGGGATGGTCATACTCGAACCGCCCGAAGGTCAGCGCCGGGTCAGGCTGGCGGCCGGGATTGAGGGTGACCATGAGCGGGCGGGACGGATCAATGCCCTGCAGTCGGTTCATGTCATAGGTCACGCACGCGCCGGCCTCGCCCGCCTCGCGCATATAGCACCAGGCCGCGCGCGCGCCCTTGCGGGCGGGCAGGAAGGACGTGTCGCGGTGGAGCACCGCCATGTTCGGAGCGTAAGGGATCGCCCCCAGAAGCTCACGCTCGTCCGCATCGGCGTCGCTGAGCAGGCGTAAGGCCTGGTCGGCGTGGCAGGCCAGGATCACCTCGTCAAAGCGCTGCTCGGCGCCGTCCGCGCCGGTAACCCAGACGCTACCGCCGTCTCGGCGCACGCTCCGGGCGCCGTCGGCCAGCGCCACACCGGCTGCTTCCAGATCGGCGGCGATGCGGCGCACATAGGTGCGGCTGCCGCCCTTGACCGTCTGCCATTGCGGGCGCGAGGCGTGCATCAGGCGGTGATTGTTGAAGAATTTGACGAAGGCCTCAGCCGGGTAATCGGCCATGGCGGCTTCGGAAGATGACCAGATCGCCGCACCCATGGGCAGAAGATAACATGCGCGGAAGCGCTCGCCCACGCCGATGCGGTCGAGATACTGACCCAGGGTCAGGCCATGAAGCGAGCCGGAAACCAGATCGCGCCGGGCGCTGGCGTTGAAGTGCACTATGTCGCGCAGCATGCCCAGAAAGCCCGGGCGGGCGAGATTGGCCGGGTCTGCGAACAGGCCCTTGAGCCCGTTGGAGGACCATTCCAGCGTCCGGTCCAGGCTGAAGCCGAAGCTCATATCGGTGCGGAATGTCTCCACGCCCAGCTCGGCGAACAGCGCGGTCATATTGGGGTAGTTGAGCTCGTTATAGACGATGAAGCCGGTGTCCACATCGATGGATGCGCCGTCATAATCGATGGTGACGGTGTTGGCGTGGCCGCCCAGCCGTGCGTCTTTCTCGTAAAGGGTGACGTCATGTGACCCGCGCAGCGCCCAGGCCGCGCCAAGGCCGGACACGCCCGCCCCGATGACAGCGATTTGCGAGCGGCGGGTCAGAACCGGTTCAATGGCCGTCATGCAATGTCCTTGATCTTCTCAAACGCCGCCAGAGCCGCCTTGCGCGCCCCGGCGTGGTCCACCATCGGTTCAGGATAGTCCGTCCCCAGCTTCACCCCTGCGCGCGCCAGCGCGAGCCCCCCGGCTGTCCATGGCGCGTGAATCACATCTGCGTCCAATCCGGCCAGCTCTGGTATCCATTTACGCACATAGGCGCCGTCCGGATCGAATTTTTCGCCCTGGGAGACCGGGTTGAAGATGCGGAAATAGGGCGCGGCGTCCGCGCCGGACCCGGCGGTCCACTGCCAGCTGGCGGCATTGCTGGCTAGATCGGCGTCCACCAGCGTGTCCCAGAACCAGGCCTCGCCCTCGCGCCAGTCGATGAACAGGTCCTTGATCAGGAAGCTTGCTGTGATCATGCGCACCCGGTTGTGCATCCAGCCGGTATGCCAGAGCTCGCGCATGCCGGCGTCCACGATCGGGTAGCCGGTCTGGCCGCGTTTCCAGGCTTCCAGCTGGTCCGGCGTGCCGGTCCAGTCGAAGCGGTCAAAGCGGGGCTGGAAATTGGCGTCGGGTAGATCCGGAAAGTGATACAGGAGGTTATAGCTGAACTCGCGCCAGCCGATTTCACTCAAGTATGTGCGCCCGCCCTCGCTGCCTGTCAGGCCAGCCTGTTCCACGCCATGCCAGACCTGACGCGGGGAGATTTCCCCGAAATGCAGATGCGGCGACAGGCGCGAGGTGCCGTGTTCAGCCGGAAGATTGCGCGTGCCGGCATAGGCCTTGACCCGGTTGGCGATGAACTCGCCCAGCCGTCCTTGTGCGCTCGCTTCACCCGGCGTCCAGGCGTCGCGCAGTCCCCCGGCCCAGTCCGGCTTTGTCGGCAGAAGGCCCCATGAGGCGAGATCCTCGCCGCCCGGGCCTTCGATCACCTGAAGCTTCGAAGGACGCCCGGCGGGCTCCGGCGGCGCATGGCTGGCCTGCAGGGCTTTCCAGAACGGGGTGAACACCCGGTAGGGCGCGCCTTTCTTGGTGGCGATGTCCCAGGGCTCCACGATCAGCGAGCCGTTGAACGAGCGCGCCTCCACGCCAGCCTGTTTGAGCGAGGTTTTTATGGCCTCGTCACGTGTGCGCGCCCAGGCCTCATAACGCCGGTTCCAGTAGACCGCGTGTGCGCCGGAGGCTTTGACCAGATCGGGGATGACGGTTCGCGCATCGCCCCTGAGGAGGGTCAGGCCAGCGCCGAAGGCCCTGAGGTCCTTGTCCAGCGAGGCCAGCGAATGATGCAGCCACCAGCGGCTGGCGCCCCCGCGCTTCCAGACACCGGGCGAGACATCATCAAGCACATAGACGCAGATCACCGGCGCGCCGCTCGCCGCGGCGGCCAGGAGGGCGGGATTATCGCTCAGGCGCAGATCCTGACGAAACCACATCAGGACGGGGGCAGGCTCTCGGGTCATCAGGGATCAGCAGCGCGCGGCGGGTGACGAAAATGCGTTTGTAGCGTAATACGCAGGTCATGATCGGGCGGATCAGTCCGCCGCTGCGCGTGCGCTGTCAGGCGCCGCCCAACACGCTGCAGGAGCTGTCCTTACGTGTCTGTAGAACCCAATAAAATCGTGCGTCTGAAGCGTCCGGGCGCGAGTGATCTCGAGATCGGCAATGGCTTGCCGCTGGTGCTGATCGCCGGCCCCTGCCAGCTGGAAAGCCGGGCCCATGGGCTGGAAGTCTCGTCTGCGCTCAAGGAGATGGCCGACAAGGTTGGCATCGGCCTGATCTACAAGACCTCTTTCGACAAGGCCAACCGCACCAGCGTGAAGGGCCAGCGCGGGCTGGGTCTGAAGGCGTCATTGCCGATCTTCGCTGAAATCCGCGAAACCACGGGCCTGCCCGTCCTGACCGATGTGCATACCGCCGAGCAATGCGCCATCGCGGCTGAAGCCGTGGATGTGCTGCAGATTCCCGCCTTCCTGTGCCGCCAGACCGATCTGCTGATCGCTGCGGCTGAAACCGGCAAGGCGATCAATGTCAAAAAGGGCCAGTTCCTGGCGCCCTGGGACATGAAGAACGTGGTCGAAAAGATCACCGGCGCCGGCAATCCCAATGTGCTCGCCTGCGAACGCGGGGTGAGCTTTGGCTATAACACGCTGGTGACCGACATGCGCGCCATCCCGATCATGGGCCGCATCGGATGCCCGGTGGTGTTTGACGCCACCCATTCGGTGCAGCAGCCCGGCGGGCAGGGCGCCTCCAGCGGCGGCCAGCGCGAGTTTGCGCCCTATCTCGCCCGCGCGGCGGTGTCGCTGGGTCTGGCGGCGGTGTTCATGGAAACCCACCCCGATCCGGACAATGCGCCGTCTGACGGTCCGAACATGATCCCGCTGGGCAAGTTCGAGGCGATCATGCGCGATCTCAAGACGTTTGACGCGATGGCCAAGGCCAATCCGGTCACGGCGCTTTAGTCCGGGAGACGCATGATGCAGCGCGAGCACGCCGCGCGGCTGTTGTCCGCCATTGCCGGACGCCGGGCCCTGGTGGTCGGCGATGTGATCCTGGACCGCTTCGTCTATGGCCGCACAGAGCGCATCTCGCGCGAGGCGCCCGTGCCGATCCTGTCGGAGACCCGGCGCAGCGTGATGCTGGGCGGGGCGGGCAATCTGGCGCGCAATATCGCCAGTCTCGGCGGTGAGGCCATGCTGGTCTCGGCCGCCGGCGAGGACGCAGAAGGCGCTGAAACGGGCGCCCTGGTGCGCGAAGCCTGCGGCGAGGACGCCGACCTGGTCACCGAAGCCGGACGCGCCACGCCGGCCAAGATCCGCTATGTGGCCCAGAACCAGCAAATGTTCTGCGTTGACCGCGATCCGCGAACGCCGGTCAGTGATGCGACCGTTGACGCCGTGTTCAAAGCCGCCGAGGCGCGGCTGGCGCGCGCCGACGTGCTGATCCTGTCTGATTATGGCCGGGGGCTGCTGACGCCGGACCTGATCGCCCGGCTGGTCGCTGCGGCGCGCAAGGCGGGTGTTCCCGTCAGCGTCGATCCGCGCGGCAAGGGCTATGAGCGCTATGACGGCGCGGCGGTGATCAAGCCCAATGCCGATGAACTGGCCGCCGAAACCGGTTTGCCGGTCAGCGATGACGCCGAGGCCGAGACGGCGCTGCGCGCGCTGAAAACCCGCCTCAAGCAAACCGACGCTCTGCTGGTCACGCGCGGCGGGGCGGGCATGACGCTTCTGGACGCCTCCGGCGCCGTCACCCATCAGCGCTCGCGCCCGCGCAGCGTGTTTGACGTATCGGGCGCGGGAGACACGGCGCTGGCCGCGCTGTCCCTGGCCATGGCCGCAGGCGTGCCGCTGAGCGAAGCCATGGCGCTGGCCGATCTCGCCGCCGGCGTAGCGGTGGGCAAGGCGGGCACCGCGGTGGTGGCGCCTGACGAGCTGATCGAGGATGCGCTGGGCGGCGCTGAAGCGCCGGTCTGGCGTATTCTGACGCGGGCGGATGCGGCGGGCCTGACTGCACGCTGGCGCGCTGAAGGCCTGCGCGTGGGCTTCACAAACGGCTGTTTTGATATCCTCCATCCTGGCCATCTGTCCGTCTTGCGCCATGCCGCCTCGGTCTGTGACCGGCTGGTGGTTGGGCTCAATGCCGACGCTTCGGTCAGCCGCCTCAAGGGCGCGGAAAGACCCATCAATACAGCCGCTTCGCGCGCGCTGATGCTGGCCTCTCTGGACATGGTGGACCGGGTGGTGGTGTTCGAGGAGGACACGCCCGAAGCCCTGATCCGGGCCCTCAACCCCCATGTGCTGGTCAAGGGCGCCGACTATATCGCAGATGAGCTGCCCGGCGCGGCCCATGTGAAATCGCGTGGCGGAGAGGTGGTGCTGGCGCCGCTGGAGCCGGGCCTGTCTACAACTGCGCTCGTCGAGCGCCTCAAACGCGGCCGTTCGGGAGACCTGCCATGACCGAGAGCTTCTATCAGCGCATGAGCGAGACCCTGAAGGAGATCGAGGCGGACGGGCTCTTCAAGCGCGAACGCGTGATCACCTCCCAGCAATTTTCGAAAATCAGCGTGCGCACCAATGGCGCGGCGTCGGACGTGCTCAATTTCTGCGCCAATAACTATCTGGGCCTGGCCAATGATCCGCGCCTGATCGCGGCCGCCAAGACGGCGCTGGACCGCTATGGCTATGGCGTGGCCTCGGTGCGCTTCATCTGCGGCGCGCAGGAGGTGCACCGCGAGCTGGAACAGCGTCTGGCGGCCTTCACCGGCCATGAGGACGCCATCCTCTACGCCGCCGCCTTCGACGCCAATGGCGGGGTGTTCGAGCCCTTGCTGGACGACAATGACGCGATCATTTCCGATGCGCTCAATCACGCCTCCATCATTGATGGCGTACGCCTGTGCAAGGCCAAGCGCTACCGCTACGCCAATTCGGACATGGATGATCTGGAGGCCAAGCTCAAACAGGCCCGCACCGACGGCGCACGCACAATCCTGATCGTCACCGACGGCGTGTTCTCCATGGACGGCTATATCGCCAAGCTGGCCGAGATCTGCGATCTGGCCGAGCGCTATGGCGCCCTGACCATGGTCGATGACTGCCACGCCCACGGCTTTATGGGCGCCAAGGGCCGCGGCACGCCGGAGCATTGCGGGGTTCTGGGCCGGATCGACATCGTCACCGGCACGCTGGGCAAGGCGCTGGGCGGCGCCATGGGCGGGTTCACCTGCGCGCGCCAGAGCGTGATCGACATGCTGCGCCAGCGCTCGCGCCCCTATCTGTTTTCCAACTCTCTGGCCCCGTCCATCGCCGGCGCCAGCCTGACGGCGCTGGATCTGGTGGAACAGGGCGATAATCTGCGCGCGCGCCTGTTCGACAACGCCAGACGCTTCCGCTCAGGGATGACCGAAGCCGGCTTCACCCTCCTGCCGGGCGAACACCCGATCATTCCGGTGATGCTGGGCGATGCGGCGCTGAGCCAGCGCATGGCCGACGCGCTGATGGGCGAGGGGGTGTATGTGATCGGCTTCTTCTACCCCGTGGTGCCCAAGGGCCAGGCCCGCATCCGCACCCAGATGAGCGCGGCCCACACCCCGGACATGATCGACCGGGCGGTACAGGCGTTTACGAAAGTGGGCCAAAAACTGGGCGTGGTGTGATGGCGGGCGGTCCCGCCCTGATCCTGGATCGCCGCTTCAGGTTCGACGGCCATGACGTGCGCTATGGCGTGATGGGGCCGGAAGATGCGCCCGTGCTCTGGCTTTTGCATGGCACGCCTTTCAACTCACAGGTCTGGCGGCGCATCGCGCCAGTGCTCGCGCGCACGCGCCGCGTTGTGTTCCATGACCTGCTTGGATACGGGGCGAGCGACAAGCCCGACGCGGACGTATCCTTGGGTGTCCAGAACGCCGTGTTCACGGCGCTGATGGCCGATCTCGGCGCCGTGCGCCCGGATGTGATCGCCCATGATTTTGGCGGGGCCACAGCCTTGCGCAGCCATCTGCTTGATCAGGTCGATTATAACGCGCTGATGGTGATCGACCCGGTGTGTGTGCGGCCCTGGGGGTCGCCCTTCGTGCAGCATGTGCGTGAGCATGAAGCAGCCTTCGCCACCCTGCCTGAATACATGCATGAGGCGCTGTTGCGCGCCTATCTCCAGACGGCGGCGGCCAGCCCGCTGAGTGCAGACGCGTATGAAGCCTATATTGCGCCCTGGCGCGGCGAGGCGGGGCAGCGGGGTTTCTACCGGCAGATCGCCCAGATGGATCAGGCTTATACCGACATGGTCGAACCGCTTTATGGCCAGATCCGCGCGCCGCTTCACATTCTGTGGGGCGAGGCCGATGCGTGGATCCCGATCGAGCACGGCCGGCGGTTCGCGTCTCTGACACCGGCGGAGACGCTCGAGCCCGTGCCGGGCAGCGGCCATCTGATGCAGGAAGACCGGCCTGAAATCATCACAGCGGCGGCGGAGCGCTTCTTTGCGCGCCATAGCCCGCTCGACTGAGCCTTTTGATATTATAGCTTGATCGTGCCCGCCTTCAGCAATCTTTCCGCCGCCTCGCTGGCGGGCAGGCGCCCTGAGGCGACGGCGCGTTCCAGCTCGCGGGCGGCGGTTTTGACGGCCTCGTCGGCGCGGAAGGCGTCGAGCACGCGCGCCTCCACCATGGACCAGAGCCAGCGCACCTGCTGGTCCGCGCGCCGCTGCTCAAGCGCTCCGGCCTGTTCCAGCGCTTGGCGGTGGGTGCTGACCGCGTCCCAGAGCCTGTCCATGCCGTCGCCAGAGAGCGCCGAGCCGGTCAGCACCACGGGCGACCAGTGGGGCGAGGCGGGGGCGAGCAGGTGCAGGGCCGCCTCCAGATCACGCGCGGCGCGCCGGGCGCGGGTGGTGTTATCCCCGTCCGCCTTGTTTACAAACAGGATTTCGGCCAGCTCCAGGAGGCCCTTCTTGATGCCCTGCAGCTCGTCGCCTGCTCCGGGCAGCATCAGGGCGACGAACACATCGACCATATCCGCAACCAGGGTTTCGGACTGGCCGACGCCGACGGTCTCAATGATCACAACATCATAGCCGGCCGCCTCACACAGCAGCAGGGATTCGCGCGTCTTGCGGGCGACCCCGCCCAGATTGCCGGCGCTGGGGGAGGGGCGAATGAAGGCGTTCGGGTCCACGGCCAGCGCGCCCATGCGGGTCTTGTCGCCCAGGATCGAGCCGCCCGTGCGGCTGGAGGATGGATCGACGGCGAGCACCGCAACCTTGCGGCCCTCGCCCGTCAGGCGGGTTCCCAAAGCCTCGATCAGGGTGGACTTGCCCACGCCCGGCACGCCCGTCATCCCGATGCGCCAGGCGCCGCCGGTGTGGTCCATGACATCGGTCAGGAGCGCGCGCGCGCGGGCTTGGTGGTCGCTGCGTGTTGATTCCACAAGGGTGATGGCCCGCGCCAGCGCGGCGCGGTCTCCGGCGATCAGGCGGTCTGCAAGCGCGTCCATGACGCCCATGGTCTAGGCTGTTCGCCGGTCTTGGCAAGCTTGACGCTTGGGAGAGTTGCGGCGAGCCTGACCGGCAAGGAGGCGCGCCATGCACAAGGATCTGCCTGAACTGATCGCCTATGCGCTCACCTTGCCCGAAGCCAGCGAGCATCATCCCTGGGGCGATATCGCCATCAAGGTGGGGGGCAAGAAGACGTTCGTCTTCATGTCAGGCGGGCGCAGCGGAACCGGCTGTGCGATCACTGCCAAACTGCCTGAAAGCGGCCAAGCGGTTCTGTCCGTTCATGAATTCGCCAGCCCCGCCGGCTACGGCCTGGGTAAGTCGGGTTGGGTGTATGCCTGCTTTGAAGAGGGCGAGGACGCGCCGGTCGAGCTGCTCAAGGGCTGGATCGACGAAAGCTGGCGCGCCATTGCGCCCAAGGCGCTGGTCAAGGCGTTCAGCGCAGGGGTTCAGCCGCGATGATGGCGGCGTCATAGGCGCCTTCGGGGCGCGGCTCGCCGGATCCGGCAATGATTTCAATGACAGCCTCGGCGCGTTCACGCGACTGGGAGCCGCCCACGCCCATGGACACGCCCAGCCCGACAGAGGAGCTGCGCCGTCCGCCGGAGCCCCAGCCGCGACCGACCGATCCGCCGACGCGTACGGGCGAGCCGCTGCGCCGGGCCTGACCCTCCTGGGAGGCGCGGCTGTCGGCGATCGTGAACCATTCCAGATCGTTATTGAGCACCACGTCGGCGGCGCGCCGGATCGCCAGGCGCTCGGCATCGCCCGGGCTCACCCCTTGCGCGCCGCGATAGCTGATGCGCCAGCGCCGGTCCTCAATGCGCATTTCGGAGAAGCCGGTTCCGTCGCGCGATGAGGAGGCCGGGCCGTAATAGGGCGCCTGGGTGGTGGCCCCGCAGGCGGCCAGCAATCCCCCGATGGCAGCGGCGGCTATCAGTCGGATAAGCTTGGTCATGCTCTGGCTCCCAACCGCAAAATCTGGACGAAACCGGCCCGTTTCGCACTCAAATAGGGCTGTTTCGTACTGAAATCGGCCCGTTTCGTACTGACGGTCCGGATCGTGCCAGACTACACCCAATTGTGGTCAAATGGCGCCCCTGTCAGACGCGGCGGTAGACGATCAGGCTGATAAAGGCGCCGACCGGCAGGCCGGTCAGAAAGCCGCACTCACCGGCGTCCAGCCAGCAGGGAGAACAGGGCTGCGCCGGCAATGCCGGCGATGATGCCGGTCAGGGGCATGGCGAAGGCGCCCGGCGCTTCGGGCAGTGTGAGGGTGGCGACATCGCGCCCGTCGGCCAGCGCCCACATCCAGCCGCCCTCATGCACGCGCCTGAGATAGACCGCCATGGCGGCGAAGCCGGCCAGCGCGCCCGCAATCCCGGCGCCCAGGGCGCCCAGGCCGCGGGTCACCAGCCAGAGCACCAGAAATGCTGCGCCCGCCGGGTAGGCGAAGGCCAGAGCGTAGAGCCAGACTTCACCGGCCAGCGGTATCAGCTCGGGCAGCGGCAGGCGTGCGGCCGTTGCGCCCTGCACCGCAGACAGGCTCATCATGGCGCCCACCGCCACAGCCGCCCCGAACGCCGGCGCCAGCGCCGCCCCGGCCACGATTCCTGCTGAACCCGCGCGGCTCATGACGCACCTTTGACGGTCATGATGCTAATCCCCCCGACCTCCAATACGGGGAAACTATAGCGCGCCTGGCCAGGCATGGCCAAGCCGCAGCGGGTCAGACGGGACAGCGGCTATTTCTCGCTGCCATGGCAGGGGCCGCCATCGGGACCGGTATCGCCGTAGCACACGCGCAAGGGGCTGCGCTCGCGCGGGTCTTCCACGAGGCGGTTGCGCCCGTCCTCGCGGCGCTCCAGGGCGAAGGCGTCATAGAGCCCGCCGGTGGGCGTCCAGGTCTCGAACACCAGCCGGTCATGGCTGATATCGATGAGCTGGAAGGTCTGGGTGTCGGCGCCATATCGGTCGGATTCGTGCGCTGCGCGGTCATTGAGGGCGTACATCTTGTAGCCCGACACGCTGACCAGATAGACCGGACCGGCCAGAGCCTGCTGGGCGGCCTCGCGCTCCGGCCCGGCGGGCAGGCGCCATTCGCTGTAGCGGGCATAGCAATGGTCATGGCCCTGCAGGACCAGATCCACGCCATGGGCCTCGAACAGCGGCGTCCAGTGCTCCATCAGGAACTCGGTGTTCTCCGGGCGCGCACACGTGATCACCGGATGATGGAACAGGGCGATGGTCCAGCGCGCCGGATTATCGGTGAGCACCTCTTCCAGCCAGCGTGTCTGGGTCTCCAGCCCGCCCAGTTCAACGGCGGAGGTGGTGTCCAGCGTGATGATGCGCACGCCCTGATAATCGGTCACGAAAGTGGTGTCGGGCAGGCCGTCCGCGCCATTGGCCGGGACCGGGAACAGGGCCGGGAAGTGAGGCGTCAGCACGCGGGTTTCCGAGCCGTCTTCCAGATCGATCTTCACGAATTCATGATTGCCCGCAGCCGGAACCTGGGGACGCATGGCGTAATTGAGCCCGCCCGCGGCGTGCCACTGGGCCCATTCGTCGTCATGGGCGATCTCCAGGCGCGAGGCGACCAGATCGCCGGCGTGCAGGACCATGTCATGGGGGCGGGTCAGCGCCTCGGCGATGACGCGCGTGGCCACATCGCCGATGCGGTTCTGCGCATCGCCCAGATAGATCAGGCGCGTGGGCGCGAATGCATCCGAGGCGGTCACGAAGGGCAGCCAGGGGCTCCAGCCCTCCAGCCCGCGCACGCGGTAGACATAGCGTGTGGCCGGCTCCAGATCATCAAAGCGCACATGGTGATAGCGCGCCGCGCCGTCGGCGTCGGCGACAATGCGGCTCTCGCCGGTCAGGGCGCGCACGTCCGCAGCGCTCGTGGGTCCGTCGAGCACGCGGCCGATCTCGGCTCGGGTCTCGGTCTGGTCGGCATGGGTGCGGAAGCTCACCGCCATGGCGCGCGAGGCGTCAGCGCCGGGCGCCAGCGTGATGCGGTCGGCCGCGCCGCCCGGCAGGAAGGGCGCGCCCGGCGCGCGCGGCGCGTCGGTGATAGGGGTGGGCGCAGGGCGCAGCTGGGCGAGATTGTCTTGCGCCAGGGCGGGCAGGGACAGGCCCAGCACGGCGAGAGCGGCGAGCAGAAAGCGCGTCATGGCAGGATTTCCTCAAACGGCCGACGGGTTCGGGACGGGTAAGGGCATACACCGGCTCGCCGACAGTTTTGTTACATCGCAGGATTCAGCCACGCCCCGTCGCGCGCGAGAGCCAAGTGCGCTAGATACCGGCGCCAGAGAGTGCAATTCCTGTCTGGAGGCTCCCCCCATGTCCGCGACCATGACCGCCCTTGTGAAGGCCAAGCCGGAGACCGGCCTGTGGATGCAGGAGGTCGAGCGCCCTGACATCGGCCCGGATGACGTGCTGATCCGGGTGCATATGACCGCCATTTGCGGCACTGACGTGCATATCTACAAATACGATGAGTGGGCGCAGAAGAACGTGCCCGTGCCCATGGTGGTGGGCCATGAGTTCGGCGGCGTGATCGAGGCGGTGGGCCGCGACGTGACCCGGGTGAAGCCGGGCATGCGCGTGTCGGGCGAGGGCCATGTGGTGGGCGAGAAATCGCGCGCGGTGCGCGCCGGACGCTTCCATCTGGACCCCGACACCATGGGCATCGGGGTGAACATGCCCGGCGCGTTCGCCGAGTATCTGCGCATCCCGGCCTTCAATGTGGTGCCGCTGCCCGACGAGGTCTCCATGGAGCAGGCCGCCTTCCTGGATCCGCTGGGCAATGCGGTGCACACCGCCACGGCGTTTGATCTGGTGGGCGAGGACGTGCTGATCACCGGCGCCGGGCCCATTGGCATCATGGCGGCGGCCGTGGCGCGCCATTGCGGCGCGCGCCATGTGGTGGTGACCGACATCAATCCCGACCGTCTGGCGCTGCTGGAGCAGGTCTGCCCTACAGCCACGCCGGTCAACACCGCACGCGAAGACCTGCGCGATGTCATGGCGCGGCTGAACATGAGCGAAGGCTTTGATGTGGGCCTGGAGATGAGCGGCGCCGAGCCCGCCTTCCACCAGATGGTCGCGCACATGGTGATGGGCGGCAAGATCGCCATGCTGGGCCTGCCGGCCAAGCCCTTCACGCTGGACATGGGCTCGCTGATCATGCGCGCCATCACCTTCAAGGGCGTCTATGGGCGCGAGATGTTCGAGACCTGGCACAAAATGCTGGCCATGCTGCAGTCGGGCCTCGACGTTTCGAAACTCATCACCCACCGCCTGCCCGCAAAAGAGTTCCAGACCGGCTTCGACGCCATGCTGTCAGGCAAGGCCGGCAAGGTGATCCTGGACTGGCGGGGCGTGTGAGATGAGCGCGCCGGAGATGGTTCCGCTCGCATTTGAGGTCTTGCCCGAAGCCGAGATGCAGGCGCGTGCGCAAGCCTTTCATGAGGCCATGCGCACCCGGCGCACGATCCGTGACTTCTCTGACCGGCCCGTGCCGCGCGCCATTATCGAGACGGCGATCCTGACCGCCGGGACCGCGCCCAATGGCGCCAATCACCAGCCCTGGCACTTCACCGTGCTGGGGCGCGGCCCGCTGCGCACGCGCCTGCGCGAGGCCGCCGAGGCGGAGGAGCGCGCCTTCTATGCCGGCAAGGCGGGCGCGGAGTGGCTGGAGGCGCTGGCGCCGCTGGGCACGGATGCCTCCAAGCCGTTTCTGGAAACCGCGCCCTGGATCATCGCCGTGTTCGGCCAGAAGCGCGGCGGGCCGAAGCCGGGCGATGACCGGAAGAATTACTACGTCACCGAAAGCGTCGGCATCGCTTGCGGCCTGTTGCTGGCCAGCCTGCACCAGGCGGGGCTCGCAACCCTGACCCACACGCCCAACCCGATGGGCTTTCTCAGCGAAATCTGCGAGCGTCCCGCCAGCGAAAAGCCGGTCATGCTGATCGTTACGGGCTATCCTGCGCCGGATGCGGCCTATCCCGTTCATGCAGCCCGCAAGAAGCTGCTGGAAGAGATCAGCGATTTTCGATGAGGCCGGACGCCGCTGCGTGCGCATCCAGGGCGGAAACCGGCTGCGCGCCGCGCTATATCCCTCTCCATGGAGCGGTTTGCGCGATTACTGGACAGGCTGGCCTTCACCCCGCAGCGCACGGGCAAGCTGGCCCTGCTGCGCGCGCATTTTGCCGATACGCCTGACCCTGAACGCGGGCTGGCGCTGGCGGCGCTGACCGGAGCGCTGTCGTTCAAATCGGTCAAGGCCGGGGTGATCCGCGAGCTGGCGTCGCAGCGCAGCGACCCGGTGCTGTTTGCGCTGTCCTATGATTTTGTCGGCGATCTGGCCGAGACCACGGCGCTGATCTGGCCGGTGCGGCCCGGCGCCAACCGGGAGCCGGACCTGGCCGAGGTGATCGAGGGGCTGCAGAGCGCCACCCGCGCCAGCGCGCCGGGCCTGATCGAGGCCTGGCTGGATGCGCTGGACCCGGCGGGACGCTGGGCGCTGTTGAAGCTGGTGACGGGCGGCTTGCGCGTGGGCGTCTCGGCGCGCCTGGCCAAGACTGCGCTGGCCGAATTTGGCGGCGTGCATGTCCATGAGATCGAGGCGCTGTGGCACGGGCTGAGCCCGCCCTATGAGGCCCTGTTCGCCTGGCTGGAGGGGCGGGCGGACAAGCCCGTAAGCGCCGCGCGCGCTCCCTTCCGCCCGGTCATGCTCTCCCATGGCGTGGCGCCGCGTGATCTCGACGCGCTGGCGCCGTCCGACATGCAGGCCGAATGGAAATGGGACGGGGTTCGGGTGCAGGCGGTCAGCGAGGCGGGCGTGCGCCGGCTCTATACGCGCACCGGCGATGATATCTCCCACGCCTTCCCCGACGTGATCGCGGCGCTGGATTTTGAAGGCGCGCTGGACGGCGAGCTGCTGGTGCGCGCAGCCGGCGGCGCGCCTGCGCCCTTCAGCGATTTGCAGCAGAGGCTGAACCGCAAGACCGTCTCCAAGGCCCAGATGACGCGCCATCCCGCCTTCATCCGGGCCTATGATTTGCTGGTGGCGGGCGACGCCGATCTGCGCGCGCGGTCCCTGGCCGAGCGGCGCGCGCGCCTGACTGAGTTCATCGCGCCGATGGACCCTGAGCGCCTCGACCTCTCCGAGGTGATCGCGTTTGACAGCTGGGAGGCGCTGGACGCGCTGCGCGCCGATCCGCCCCATGCCCACGCCGAGGGGGTGATGATCAAGCGCCTGGCGAGCCCCTATCTGCCCGGACGCCCGCGCGGGGAATGGTTCAAGTGGAAGCGCGAGCCCTTCACCATCGATGCGGTGCTGATGTATGCCCAGCGCGGCCATGGCAAGCGGTCCGGGCTCTATTCAGACTTCACCTTCGGCGTCTGGCGCCGGGAAGACGGCGGCGAGGCGCTGACCCCGGTGGGAAAGGCCTATTTCGGCTTCACCGACGCCGAGCTCAAACAGCTTGACGCCTATGTGCGCGCCAATGCCACAGAGCGCTTCGGCCCGGTGCGCGCGGTGCGGGCGGGGCCCGGTCAGGGCCTGGTGCTGGAGATCGCGTTCGAGGGGCTGAACCGCTCTGCGCGCCACAAGTCTGGCGTCGCCATGCGCTTTCCCCGCATCAAGCGCATACGCTGGGACAAGCCCGCCGCCGAGGCCGACCGGCTGGAGACGCTGGAAGCCCTGCTGGGCTAAA
Organism: Alkalicaulis satelles; assembly: GCF_008630495.1. Lineage (GTDB taxonomy): Bacteria > Pseudomonadota > Alphaproteobacteria > Caulobacterales > Maricaulaceae > Oceanicaulis > Oceanicaulis satelles. Next base: position 792,132 of record NZ_VWOJ01000001.1, on the reverse strand, counting down.
GTGTGCGCGCTGGCGTGGTGCGGGAGCGGGCGGGGCGGTATGACACCGCTCGCGCGCCCCTTGCCCGCCAGAACGGAGCCTCTTCCCATGCGTGACGCCGGACGTATCGCCGCGGCCATCGAGGTGCTGGACATGGTCCTCAACCGGCATCAGCCGGTGAAGGAAGCGGTGCGCGACTGGGGCAAGGCCAACCGCTATGCCGGCTCGGGCGACCGGGCGTGGATTTCCGGCCTGGTGCTGGATAGCTTGCGCCGCAAGGCCTCGGTGAGCCATCTCATGGGCGATGACGCGCCGCGCGCACTGGCGCTGGGCACGCTGGCCCATGAGTGGGAGACGGGCCCTGACGCCGTGGCCGCGATCTTCGAGGGCGATGAACACGCGCCTGAACCCCTCACGGACGCCGAGCGCGCCGGTATGACCTCCGCCCTTACCGAGGACGCGCCCTTGCATGCGCGCGCCGAAATCCCGGACTGGCTGGCGGCGAGCTTCGAGCGCGGTTTCGGCGCTGATGCGGCGGCCGAGGGCGCGGCCATGGCCTCGCGCGCGCCGGTGGATTTGCGCATCAATACGCTCAAATCCGATCCTGAAAAGGCGCTCGCTGCGGTGCGCGCCAAGCTGAACGCCGACCCGTCCGCCCTGGTCACCACCGCCATCCGCATCGCCGCCGCCGATCCGCGCGCCAAGGCGCCGCCCGCCGACGCCATCCCCGCCTATGGCAAGGGCTGGGTGGAGGTGCAGGATCTGGGCAGCCAGATCGCCGCGCTCGCCGCCGCTCCGTCGCAAGGGCTGCAGGTGCTGGACTTTTGCGCCGGGGCGGGGGGCAAGACGCTCGCCCTGTCAGCGCTGATGAACAATACCGGCCAGCTCTACGCCTGGGATTATGACTGGCGTCGCCTGCGCGCCATCTGGCCGCGCCTGGAGCGCGCGGGCGTGCGCAATGTGCAGGTGCGCACCGGCAAGGAGGCCGAGGCGCTGGGCGATCTGGCGGGCAAGATGGATGTGGTCTTCATCGACGCGCCTTGCACCGGATCAGGCACCTGGCGCCGTCGCCCGGACACCAAATGGCGCCTGAAGGACAAGGCGCTCGCCACCCGCATCACCCAGCAGGACGAGGTGCTGGCCAAGGCCGCCAAATACGTCAAGCCGGGCGGGCGCATGGTCTATGTCACCTGCTCGGTTCTGCCCGAGGAAAACGGCGACCGGGTCAGCGCCTTCCTCGCCGCCAATGCCGGCTTCCGCGCGGTTCCGGTGATGGACGCGCTCAACGCGTCGGCCCAGCTCACCGAAGACGGCGCACTGCTGCTGGCGGCCTGCGAGGGCGAACACGGCGCCCTGCAGCTCACGCCAGCGCGCACCGGCACGGACGGGTTTTATGTGTGCGTGATGGAGCGGGCCGCCTGAACCTAATCCTCCCCCCGCGATTTCTTCCCCCGCGCCACTTCCGTCGCCAGCGCTTCCAGCTTGTGGGTCCAGAAGATGCGGAAGCGTGAGAGCCAGGCGTCGGCCTGTTCCAGCGGGGCGGGCTCGAGCCGGTAGATGCGCCTTGGGCCGTCCACGCGCGAAGTGGCGAAGCCGGAATCGCGCAGCACTTTGAGATGCTGGGAGACGGCGGCCTGGGTGATGGAGAACTCGGCGCGGATCACGTCCGTGATCTCGCCCGAGCGCAGCTCACCCTCGGCCAGCAGCTCCAGAATGCGCCGGCGGACGGGATCGCCCAGAACGTCAAAGGCGTGCATGCAGGTTAGTGCTCCTCACCCTTGAAGAAGGCGGCGGTGCGCGCTGCGGCGGCGCGCGCCTCCGCCGCGTCTGCGCCCGATGCGATATGGGCGGCGGCCCAGGCCGCGCTGGAGGCGTCCACCAGATCGCGGTAATTTTGCGAGGCGAACCACGGCCCGCTCACCTCCACCGGTGAGGTCAGGGCGCCGCTGGCGTGCAGGCCGAGACCGGCCAGCGCCAGATCCCAGCCCACGCCGCCCGCGCCGGGGCCGTATTTCGCCTCCCATTCGGGATCGATGACATAGAGATGGGTCAGCTCCAGCCGGGCCGAGCTTTCGCCGGAGGCCTCCAGCGTCACGCTGACCCAGCTGACCTGGCCGGAAAACTCCCAGGTCAGCTCCAGCCGGCGCGGCGGCTCGCACACGCTGATCTCGCCTCCGGCGTTATTCTCCACCTGGAACCGCCCGCCCTGACGCAGATCGCCCGACACCGGCGAGAACCAGCGCGCCAGACGTTCCTTCGACGTCACCGCATCCCACAAATCCTCAATCCCCGTGGGATAGTCGCGCGAGGCGACAATCGCCGCCGCCGGCCGGCCCTCATGGGTCAGCTCGCGCACCTCGCGCGCCGTGGCGCCGATGGCTGCGGCGATATCGATATGCATGTCCATGACGCGCTCCCCTGTTTTCGATGGAGCTTATATAAGTGATGGGTTATATAGGAGTCAAATCAGGCGGGGGCTGACCGACGCTGGCCGGGATGCGGCTTGCTGCGCCCGCCCCGGCGAGAGTAGTGTCAGGCCATGGACACGCTGCTCAGCCGCATCACCACCAACCCTGCCCAATGCGGCGGGCGGCCCTGCATACGGGGGATGCGGGTGTGCGTGCGTGATGTGCTCGATCTGCTGGAAGCGGGCCTCAGCTATGACGAGGTGCTGGCAGACCTGCCCTATCTGGAGCGCGATGACATCCGGGCGGCGATTGCGTTTGCGGCCGCGTAAGGCTCGAGGCCGCTATGGACCGTGACAGCGACTCGATCTTGCGGCGGCTTCGCGCGCGCTGGAAATTCCTCACGGCAGGCTGTTGTTTAGCGCTTGGAATTATCGCTGGCTTTATGCAACTCCAGAATGGACTGACGTGGTCGGAGACCGTCTTTTCACTGGGATTCCTGGTGACTGCAGTCCTTGCCCTCGGCGTAATCATCTGGGCCACCTTGCTGCGTAACCCGGACGCGCTAATCGATGTGGAGCCTGCCGACGCGGGCTGGCGCGCCGTTGGCCACCCGCGCATGGATAAGTATTTGGGGTGGATGTATGGCCTGTTCGGAGCACTTGGTGTTGCCGGCGGGGTGGCCATGGTGGTCTATGCCTTGATTGAGGCTGTGCAATCTCCCTTGCGGGCAGATCCGAACATGGCCCTTGCCGGGATCGTAATCATTCTGATTGGCGCGGTATCAGCCCTTAAGTTTTACGCCATCTACTTTGTCAAAATCAGATGGAATGACGAACAGCTTGAAATCACCCACCCTTTGTCCCGCCGTGGACCCCTGTGCTTCAGGGATATTCGGGCCGCAGGTTATGTGCGGTTTCCCAGTTATATCTGGATCAGGTCGACTGGCGGGCGCCTGATCCGGATAGACGTGATGAATATCGGGGCGCCTGAGTTATTTTATCATCTGCAGAAAGTGCTGGGTTCCCGCTTCACGTCGTGAGTGATGGCCTGAGTGCGCAACGAACTCTTCCCGCCCGGCCTGATCCGCGCTAAAGCGCGCCCATGAGCACGCCCCCTGAACACGACTCCGTCCTGATCGTCGATTTCGGCAGTCAGGTGACGCAACTCATCGCCCGGCGCCTGCGCGAGAGCGGGGTGTATTGCGAGGTCCATCCCTATAACCGGGCCGATGGCGCCTTCGTGAAGCGGTTTGCGCCCAAGGCCATCATCCTGTCGGGCTCGCCCCATTCCACCAGCTGGGAAGACAGCCCGCGCGCCGACCCCTTCATTTTCGAGGCAGGCGTGCCGGTGCTGGGCATCTGTTATGGCGAGCAGACCATGTGCGCCCAGCTGGGCGGGCGGGTGGAAAGCTCCGACCATCGCGAGTTCGGCCGGGCCGATATTCAGATCGTGGCCGACAGCCCGCTGCTGGCGGGCCTGGGCGGCGTGGGCGAGCAGGAGCGGGTGTGGATGAGCCATGGCGACCGGGTGATCGCGGTCCCGGAGGGCTTTCACGTGATCGCCACCAGTTCGGGCGCGCCGTTTGCCGCCATTGCTGACGAGGCGCGGCGCTTCTATGGCGTGCAATTCCACCCCGAAGTGGTGCACACGCCGCGCGGCGCGCTGATCCTGAAGAATTTCACCCATGAGATCGCCGGCCTGAAAGGCGACTGGACCATGGCCGCCTTCAAGGACGAGGCCATGGCCCGCATCCGCGAACAGGTGGGATCGGGCCGGGTGATTTGCGGCCTGTCGGGCGGGGTGGATTCAGCCGTCGCCGCGGTGCTGATCCACCAGGCCATCGGCGACCAGCTCACCTGCGTGTTCGTGGACACCGGCCTGATGCGCCATGGCGAGGCCGAAGAGGTCGTCACCCTGTTTCGCGAACACTACAATATCCCGCTGGTGGCCGCCGATGAGGGCGAGCGCTTCCTCTCCGCGCTGGCGGGCATTGATGACCCGGAAAAGAAACGCAAGACCATCGGCAAGCTGTTCATCGACGTGTTCGAGGAGAAAGCTCAGCTGGCCGGCGGCGCTGATTTCCTGGCCCAGGGCACGCTCTATCCGGACGTGATCGAAAGCGTCAGCTTTGATGGCGGCCCGTCCGTCACCATTAAGTCCCACCATAATGTGGGCGGGCTGCCCGCGCGCATGAACATGAAGCTGGTGGAGCCCCTGCGCGAGCTGTTCAAGGACGAGGTGCGGGCGCTGGGCCGCGAGCTGGGCCTGCCCGAGGCCTTCGTCGGCCGCCACCCCTTCCCCGGGCCGGGCCTGGCCATCCGTATTCCCGGCGCGGTTTCGAAGGAAAAGGCCGACATCCTGCGCGCCGCCGACCGCATCTATATCGAGGAAATCAAAAAGGCTGGCCTCTATGACGCCATCTGGCAGGCCTTCGCCGTGCTCCTGCCCGTGCGCACCGTGGGCGTGATGGGCGATGAGCGCACCTATGACCACGTGCTGGCCTTGCGCGCCGTGACCAGCGTGGACGGCATGACCGCCGACTACTTCCCCTTCGACCACGACTTTCTCGGCCGCACCGCCACACGCATCATCAATGAAGTGCGCGGTGTGAACCGCGTGGTCTATGACGTGACCAGCAAACCGCCGGGGACGATTGAGTGGGAGTAGGGGGCTTTATATCCCATTGACACCCCTGACCCCCGCCTTCATGTTTTGCACATGAACAAGCATATCCAGATCAGGGAAATTCCCGAGGCGACGCACAGGGCGCTCAAGGCGCGCGCGGCGGCGGAGGGGATGAGCATGAGCGAGTATCTCAAGCGTCTGATCGAGCAGGACTTGAAGCGGCCGGACTGGGCGTCGATCAGGGCGCGCCGGGCGCGGATGACAACACTGGATCTTGGCGATGAGGCCGTACGGATCATCCGCGAGGAGCGCGACAGCCGTTGATCGTTGTCGATGCATCGTTGGTGATTGACGTCCTGATCGCCCGCGAAGAGGGCGAAGTCGCTCTTGGCCGTCTCAGCCAGACAGGCGGAGCGCTTGTTGCGCCGGAAATTCTTGATTTGGAGCTGCTTCAGGTTCTCAGGCGGATGGTGAATTCGGGCCGGCTTGATCTGCGCGACGCTGAAGCTGGCTTGGAGACCCTGTCCGACCTGCATATCGAGCGATTTCCGCATGGCGTGCTGACCGACCGGATATGGCGGCTACGCAACAATCTTACAGCCTATGACGCAGCGTATTTTGCGCTCGCTGAAGCACTGGACGCGCCACTCTGGACGCGCGACACCAAGTTCGGCGGGATTCGAGGCGCAGCTGTCGTCGTTGAAGTGTTCTGAAAAGCAGGAATTTGCCCCCATGTCCGATGCCCGCCTCGACGCGCTTGAAATGCATATCGCCGAGCAGCAGCGGCTGATTGATGACCTGTCAGAGGCGCTGGCGGTGCAGCAGACAGATATCGAGCGACTGAAGGCGCTTCTGCAGCGCTCCGACAGCCGCATCGCCGAGCTGGAGGCGGTGTTTCCGGCCGCATCGCCGGAAAAGCCGCCCCATTACTGATCCGGGCGCGTTGAGGATGCGTGCGCAGCTTTGGCGCCTTTGCGGCGCCAGGCGCCTAGCGTCCCGGGCTGGCGAGGATCTGGGTGGCGGCGCGGGTGATGCCCATGACGCGCCTGCGCGCGCAGGTCTCCACCGCAGCGATCTGGTCCATGCGCCGGTGCAGCCGTCCGGCCAGCGCACTCACCCGTTCCCCGCCCAGGCTGGCGGCGCTTGAGACGAGGCCGGCGGCGCGCTCACGCACCGATGAGGCCAGGCCCGGCGCGCGCGCCATGCCCGCATGCAGGGGCGTAAGATCATTGGCGAAGTATTTCTTGTAGTCCTCGTGACCCGGGCCCATGTCGTAGCGTGTCAGGCCCAGCGCGCCCATCTGGCTGACGAGCTGAAACACCAGCAGATGGCCGGGCGAATAGCCCGCCATGTCCGGGTCATAGGCGGCCAGCCAGGGATGGAAGCAGCCCTGCGCTTCGGGTCCGAACTCGGCCGCCACGAGCCGCCCGCCTGCAGTGAAGGTGATCAGGCGCCCCTTCACCTCGCCGCCGCGGTTGTCGAACAGGGATGTCATCAGGCGCGCCGCCCAGCGCGGCGCCAGCACGTCATGCTTGCCGGTCTGGCGGTATTGCGCGCGCTTCCACGTGATCAGCTGTTCAAAGGCGCTGCGGTCGGCGCCGGCCTCAAGGCGGATCTCGCCATGATCCTCCTCCAGCCGCCGCAGGCGCCGGCGCAGATCCTTGAAACGCTTGGGATGGGCGGCCCGCAGGCGCTCCACCAGGGCTTCGGGATCTCCCTCCAGGACGCAGGCCTGCGCCGCGCCCGCTGACATCATGCCGTCAGGCGGCGTGTCGTGACCGGTATGGACGGCTGAAAAGCGTGCGCGCGACAGCCCCGCCAGCTGCAGCAGCCGGCTGGCCGGAACATCCAGTCCGGGGCGGGTCAGGATGGCGTGAACGTCTGAAAACGCCGCGCCGACGGGGCGGGCGAACCCGCCCGGGCGGCGGTGATGGGCGAATACGCCGGCCAGCCCGCGCGCGTCCCGGTAGAGCGCAAAGCGCACATCCTCGCGCACCCGTCCCACCGCGCAGGCGAAATCGGGATGCAGCAGGGGCGAGGACAGGCCGCTGAGCCGGGCCAGATTGATCCAGGCCAGACGGTCTTCACCGCCGAGCGCATCATGCCTGATTGTCTCACAATGCAACATGGCGCGGCCTCCGCAAGGGTCGCGCCCGGTCTCGCACATGACGTGCCAGTTCGAGCCGCCGCCCCGGGCGAACCACGCCGTATGCGGCAAGACGTGATGGTTCAGCCTGTCGCTCATGCAGGCTGAATCACAGGCCGTCATGAGTGGGCAGGCTCGCCCGCTCCCGGGACTTGGGTTATTTTACATTCGTATCGCGGGGCTAAGCGCCGCCGGGGAGGGGATATGGACGTTCTGATCATTGGCCTGGCGCTGCTTCTGGGCGTGCACATGGTGCGGATCCTGGGCCTGCGCGGCCCGCTGGTGCGGGTGCTCAGCGCGCCGCTCTACGCCATCTTCTATTCAGTGATCAGCGCGGTGGGCCTGGCGCTGGTGATCTATGGCCATATCCTGTCCCATCCCTCGCCCACGGTGTGGACGCCGCCGGAATGGACGCGCTGGGCGGCGCTGTTTGCGGTGCCGGCGAGCCTCATTCTGCTGACGGCGACCTATCTGCCCAGCCATATCCGATCCTTCACCCGCCATCCCATGACGCTGGGCGTGTTCCTGTGGTCGGGCGCCCATCTTATCGCCAATGGCGAGCTGGCCTCGCTGGTTCTGTTCGGCAGCTTTTTCGCCTGGTCGGTGATCCTTCTGATCGAGGGCTATGCGCGCGGCGGCGCGTTCGAGCGGCCCGGGCGCTGGAGCGCGGATCTGGCCGCCATCGCCATCGGCCTGACGGCCGCGGGCCTGTTCGCCTATTTCCATATGCAGCTATTTGGCGTGGCGGTGATCGAGTTTGCATCCGAACCGGGCGCTCCGGGCATCTGACTGTCTGAAAGCGCCCATACCGGGCGCACCCTGACAGGAGCTGAACCATGGACGATCTCGTCCCGCTTGCCCCGTTCATCATGACCGTCCTTATTGTGCTGACGGTGTTCTTCTTCTCCTCGCGCAACCGGCGCGAGGTGCTCGAGACCATGCGCGAGGCCATCCGCAATGGTCAGACGCTCGATCCCGAAACCATCAAGGCGCTGGGCATGCCCCAGAAGAAAGCCGGCAATGGCGATCTCAAATGGGGCCTTATCCTGATTGCCGTGGCGCTGGCCCTGATCGTGATGGGCTGGATGATCGCCTCGACCACGACCATGGCCGCCGGCGAGCCGGATCCGCTGATCATGATGACCGGCATCGCGGCCTTCCCCGGCTTTATCGGGCTTGTGCTGACCGGGTTCGGCGTGGTGCGCGCCCGCCGTCAGGGCAAGATTGACGGCGAAGGGTAGGGGCCGGCCATGGCCGTGCCCCCCAACGCGCCGGACGGTGATCTGGTGGCGGCCGTCATGGCCGCCGGCGACCGGCGCGCCTTCGGGGCGCTGGTCGCGCGCCACCAGCAGGCGGTGCGCGCCCTGCTCCTGCGCCTGACGCGTCAGAGCGCGCTGGCCGATGATCTGGCCCAGGAGACCTTCCTGAAGGCCTGGACGCGCATCGGCTCGTTCCGCGCCGAGGGCAGCTTCAAGGCCTGGCTGTGCGCCATCGCCTATTCCGAATTCCTGATGGGGGCGCGCAAGGCCCGCGCGGCGCGGCGCCTGAGCGAGGGCCTGGCCGCTGAGCCAGGTGAGGACAGCGCGCCGCCGGAGCCTGCGGGCGAGCGGGTCGATCTCGACCGGGCCTTGGCCGAGCTGGGAGAGGATGAACGCACATGTGTGGTGTTGTGCTACGCTTCCGGCCTCAGCCATTCAGAGGCCGCGCAGGTGACAGGCCTTCCGGTGGGCACGGTGAAATCCCATGTCAACCGGGGACGGGCCAAGATGAAACTCTGGTTCGAACGCAAGGAGGCGGCATGACCCGGCCTGATGACGAGTTTGACGCGGTCCTGCACGGCCTGTTCGAGGAGGCCGCGCCGCCGGCCCATGATGCTGATTTCAATGCCCGGGTGATGGCGCGCCTGCCTGCTGTTGAGCGCTGGCGCGCCGTGCTGGTGACGGGGGCGGCGCTGGCGGGTGCGGCAGTGGCCAGCCTTCAGGCAGCGCCGCTGCTGGGCGGGTTGACGGACTTGCTGAACGAAGCCGGCGCCCTGGCCGCCGGGGCGGTGGGCGAGCAGGCCATAGCCATGGGCCTGGTCAGCGCGGGCGCGCTGGCGCTGTGTCTGGTCCTGTCCTGGCGAGAGCTCAGATAGGCTTTACTCTTTGGGCGCCTGGGGCGGAACATTCAGGCCCGGGATCATGCGCTGGAGCACGCCGTCGCGGTCGATCAGATGGTGCTTGAGCGCCGCGCCGGCATGCAGCGCCAGCAGTGTCAGGATCAGCCAGGCGCCGGCGCTGTGCATGGAGCCGGCCAGCTCATAGAACTCTTCGGTCTGGGGCACGGGCAGGCGGGGCAGGTCAAAGCCCTCGATATTGAACAGCCGGCTGGGAAAATTGGTCGCCGACGCCGTCACCCAGCCGCCGATGGGCGCGCCGATCATCACCGCGTAGAACGCCACATGGGTGAAACGCGCCAGCCCCTTCTCCCACGGCTTCATGTGCGCGGGCAGGGGCGGGACCGGATGGGTGAACCGCCAGGCGAGCCGGCCCAGAGAGAGCAGCAGGATCGTGATGCCCACGGTCTTGTGCCAGTTATAAGCCGCCTGCACCGCCGCGAAGTCCTGCGGGCCAGAGATGTTGGCGCGCAAATCCTCCATCCACCAGCCGAAGAACACCATCCCCACCAGCAAGATGGCGATGAGCCAGTGAAAGGCGACGGCGACGGTCGTATAGGTCTTGGGCGAGGCGGACATGGGCTCACTCCGGTGCAGTGCGCAGGAACTCGGCTTCTATTCGTACCCGAACTTCATCGCCGATAAAGCCCGGCGGCAGGCGCCCGACATTAAAATCGTTGCGATTGATCACCAGATCGGCCCCGAAGCCGATGGCCCTGCGCCGCGCCAGCAGGCTGAACAGCCCGCCATAGAATTCGGTCTCCAGCGCGGCCGGGCGTGTCACGCCTTTCAGGGTGAGCTCGCCATGGATGCGCCCCGTAGTCTCGCCCGTGACCTCGATGCGGGTGGAGCGGAAGCTGATTTGCGGATGGCGGTCAGCATCCAGCCAGGCGCCGCCGCGCAGGGTCTCGTCAAAGTCCGTGTCACCGGTGGAGACCGAAGCGGCCTCGATTATTGCGGTCAGCTCTGAGGCTTCCGGGTTCGCCGGATCGAAGATCAGGCGCGCATCCAGTTCGTCAAAGCGCGCCGTGTACCAGGACAGGCCCAGATGGCGCACGCGCCAGGTGGCGGAGGCGTGTTCCCGGTCCAGCTCCCATTCACCCGCTGGCAGGCGCACAGGATCCGTGCCGGGCGCCGAGACGCAGGCGGTGAGCATGAGGCAGGCCAGGGCGAGGAGGGCGCGCATGATGAAACTCCCGTTCAGGCCGTATTGAGGGTAATGCGCTGCGCCCCCGCGTCCAGTTCACGCACCCTCTCGCGCTGGCGTGTGAAAGCGGTATGTTGCGGCTCACATCCTGATGATCGAGGCCTGCCCATGACCTATCGCGCTCCTGTCCGTGACATCCGCTTCTGCCTTGAGGAAATCGCCGCCCTGGACGGGCTCAAGCCCACAGGCGCGTTTCCCGAGCTGTCGAGCGATCTGACCGGCGCGATTCTGGATGAGGCCGCGCGCCTGGCCAATGACGTGCTCGCCCCCATCAACTGGACCGGCGACCAGCAGGGCTGCACGCTGAAAGACGGCCAGGTGACCACGCCGGACGGGTTCAGGGAGGCGTACGCCAAATTCGTCGAGGGCGGCTGGCAGGGGCTTCAGTTCAGCGCCGATCATGGCGGCATGGGCCTGCCGCGCGCGCTGGGCTGCGCGCTGATGGAGATGCTGCAAAGCGCCAACATGGCCTTCGGCCTCGGCCCCATGCTGTCCTTCGGCGCCATCGAGGCCCTGATCGCAGTGGGCTCGCCGGAGCAGCGCTCGCTCTACCTGCCGAAGATCATCTCCGGCGAGTGGTCTGCGACCATGAACCTGACCGAGCCCCAAGCAGGGTCGGATGTGGGGGCGTTGCGCACCAAGGCCGAGCCCAATGGCGATGGCTCCTGGGCGATCACCGGCCAGAAAATCTACATCACCTGGGGCGAGCACGACTGCACGGACAATATCATCCACCTGGTGCTGGCGCGCACGCCCGACGGCGCGCCGGGCACTCGGGGAATCTCGCTGTTCCTGGTGCCGAAATTCATCCCCGATGAGGCCGGCGCGCCCGGTGAACGCAATAGCGTCAAGGCCATCGGGCTTGAGCACAAGATGGGCATTCACGGCTCGCCCACCTGCACCATGGAGTTCGCAGGGGCCAGGGGCTGGCTGGTGGGCGAGGAATTCAAGGGCATGGCGGCCATGTTCATCATGATGAACTCGGCGCGCCTGAATGTAGGCGTCCAGGGCGTGGGCATCGCCGAGCGCGCCTATCAGCAGGCCTATGCCTTTGCGCTGGAGCGCCGTCAGGGCCGCGCCCTGTTTGGCGAAGGCGAGGGGCCGCACGCCATTATCGACCACCCCGATGTGCGCCGCACGCTGGCGCTGATGAAGGGCAAGATCGAGGCGGCGCGCGCCATCTGCTTCCACGCAGCGGTGGAGGCCGATTTCGCCGAGCATCATGATGATTCCGAAGAGGCGGCCTGGTCGAAACGGCGTGAGGATCTTCTCATCCCCATCGCCAAGGCCTGGTCCACCGATGTGGGCGTGGAAATCACGTCCATGGGCGTGCAGATCCATGGCGGCATGGGCTTTATCGAGGAAACCGGCGCCGCCCAGCATTACCGCGATGCGCGCATCACCCCGATCTATGAAGGCACCAACGGCATCCAGGCCATCGATCTGGTAGGCCGCAAGCTGGTGCGCGACGGCGGCAAGGCCATGGCCGAGCTGATCGAGGATATCCGCCAGACGGTGGAGGATTGCGAGACCAGCTCCAATCCCGAACTGCCCGCGCTCGCCGCCCAGTTGGGCCCGGCCTGCGACGCGCTGGAGGCGGCGTCCAAATGGATGCTGGAGGCTGACGAGGCCGACCGGCTGGCGGGCGCCACGCCCTTCCTGAAGCTGGCCGGTGATGTGACGGGGGGCTGGCTGTTATGCGTCGGCGCCGTGGCCGCCCAGCGCAAGCTGAAGGAAAAAGAGGGCGATCTGTCCTATGCCCGCGCGCGGATCGCCATGACCCGCGTCTACGCCGATACGGTGTTGTCCAGCGCGCCTGGCCTTCTGGGCGATATTCAGACCGGCGCCGCGGTGCTGTTTGAACCCGGCCTGACCATGCTGGAGAGTGCTTGAGCGATTTTATCCGCTGAGCCTTGCGGCCCCGCGCCGGGCCTGCTCTGCTAGGTTCAGACAGGAGGTCCGCCATGTTCAGAATGATAGCAAGGTTCATTTCAGGGCTGGCGCTGATAGCGCTAACATCAGCCTGCGCCCAGCCCGAGCCGGTCAGGGAAGAGCCCGGCGCGCGCGTGCTGGTCTTCTCCCACACCACGGGCTGGCGCCATGACTCCATAGAGGCGGGCGTGGAGGCGCTTGAGCTGATGGCGTCGCAACAGGGCTGGTCCTTCGAGGCGAGCGAAGACCCGGCGGTCTTCGACCAGGGGGCGCTCGATCGCACCGACGTGCTGGTGCTGCTCAGCTCCACCACGGGCGATACGCCGGAGAGCGAATGGCTTACCGATGAGGGCCGGACGGCGTTGCAGGCCTTTGTGCGCGCCGGAGGCGGGGTGGCTGCGATCCATGCCGCAGCGGATGCGCATTATCACTGGCCTTGGTACCGCCAGATGATCGGTGCGGCGTTCGAGATGCACCCGCCAGGCACGCCCGATGGCGATCTGAGCGTGGTGGATTCAGATCACCCGGCAACGCGGGAGTTGCCGGAGGCCTTCACCCGGACTGATGAATGGTACTGGTTTTCTGATTTCGACGGGAGCGTGCGCCTCCTGATGACGCTGGACGCGGCGTCCATCGGGGAGGAGGGCGGGGACGTCCCCATGGCCTGGGCGCATGAGTTTGAGGGCGGGCGCGTGTTCTATACCGCCCTGGGCCATACCCGCGAAAGCTTCACCGAGCCGCTCTTCCTGGAGCATGTGCGCGGCGGAATCGCCTGGGCGGCCGGTCTGGAAGACTAGATCCAGTACGCGCCCGGATCAGGGTGGGTGCGTCCGTCCACGAGGCGCATCAGCCCGACTACAGCACGCACCACCAGCCAGATGGCGCCCAATAGCCAGATCAGGACGCCAAGCCCGAGCAGCCAGAGCGTGGCGAAGCCCACAATGGCGATGATCAGGCCGTAAATGACGGTGCGGATCTGGAAATCATAGTGGTTTCGCAGCCAGTCCGGCGCCGTGTCGCGGCGGATGAAGGCGATCACCAGGGCGATCAGCGCGGTGATCCCGTTGGACAGGGCCAGCAGCAACAGCACGTAATTGACCAGCGCCAGCAAGCGATCTCCGGTGGGGTCGGGCCGGGCGGCTGGCGTGGTGTCGGTCATGGCGGGCGGCTCCTCGGGTCTTGTCTGGGCCAGTGTCGGTCACATCCGGGCTGGTGCGCAAGCGCGGGTCCGCAGCTGCTGATCATCTGGCGAGCGGCTTTCCTTAGCAGTGTTTCATTTGGAATTGCCGACCAGACTGGTAAGAACGAGACGGTAATATGCGCTTGCGTTGAATCAGGCGCGTTTCAGGGGTTATAGGCATGAACAATACCGCAGGCCATCCTGGCGCGCGCGCGCCCGTGATCGTGACCATGGCCGATATAGTGCCCGGGCGCGATGTGGCCGAGGTGCTGGGCATCGCCCGGGGTTCGGTCGTGCGCGCCCGCTTTTTCGGGCGCGATTTCATCGCCGGCCTGCGCAATCTGGTGGGCGGGGAAGTCACCGAGTACACCAAGCTTCTGGCCGAGGCGCGCGAGCAGGCGTTAGGCCGGCTGGTGGCCCATGCCGAAGAAATGGGCGCAGACGCGGTGGTCACCTTTCGCTTCTCCACCTCTTCGGTGATGGAGGGCAATGCCGAAATCCTCGCCTATGGCACGGCGGTGAGGCTGTCATGATGGATCAGGTCTTCACCCTGGCGCGCAAGGCGGTCAGCGAGTTTGGCGAGACGGCGCGCTTCCTGGCCGGTGTGGCGGGCGTGTGGCTGGTGCTGGTGACATTCGGTTTCGCCGCCTTTCACATCCCGTCTGAAAGCATGCAGCCCGCCCTGCAGGTGGGCGACCGGGTGCTGGTGTCCAAATTTTCCTATGGCTATTCGCGCCACTCCATGCCGCTGGGCATCGGCTACGCCTTGCCGGACAGCTGGAGCGGGCGGGTTTTTGGCGGCACGCCCGGACGCGGCGAGGTGATCGTGGTGCGCGATCCGGGGCAGCGGATCAATATCATCAAGCGGGTCATCGGCCTGCCCGGCGATACGGTGGAGCTGCGCGGCGGGCGCCTGATTCTCAACGGGGAAGTGGTGCACCGCGAGCCTGAAGGCCAGGTGCGCTATCGCGACCGGTCCGGCATGCTGGTCCAGGCCTCGGTCTATACCGAGCAATTGCCTGGCGCTGGCGGGCACCTCATCTATGAGCGTTCCGACTCCCATCCCATGGATAATATCGGCCCGTTTCAGGTGCCTACGAACCACCTCTTCCTGATGGGCGACAACCGTGACGCCTCGGCTGACAGCCGTGAGCCGGGCGGGCTGGGCTATGTGCACACCGACCATGTGGTGGGCCGGGCCTTCACCGTCCTGTTCACTTTCGCCTCCTGCCGCGAGGAAGAAGACTTGCACTGCCCGCCCTGGCGGGTCTGGCGCGGGCTCTGATCCCGTCTTAACCTGCCCGCCTGTTGCAAGCGGGAGGGCCGGGCATGTCGCTCAAGGGCAAGACGATTTTCATCACAGGCGCCAGCCGGGGCATTGGCCTGGCCATAGCCGAGCGCTGTGCGCGCGACGGGGCCAATATCGCCATCGCCGCCAAGACCGCCGAGCCGCACCCCAAGCTGGAAGGCACGATCCACACCGCCGCCGCTGCGATTGAAGCCGCTGGCGGACAGGCGCTGGCCGTGCAGTGTGATATCCGCGAGGAGGCGAGCGTGGAGGCCGCCGTGGCCCTGACCGCCAAGACGTTTGGCGGCATTGATATCGTGATCAACAACGCCTCGGCCATTTTCCCGATGCCCACGAAGGACACGCCGGTCAAGCGCTGGGACCTGATGCATCAGGTCAATGCGCGCGGCACCTATCTGGTGACCCAAAAATGCCTGCCCTGGCTGGAGAAGGCGGACAATCCCCACATCCTCGCCCTGTCCCCGCCGCTGGACATGCGCACGCACTGGTTTGCGCCCCATGTGGCCTATACCAGCTCCAAATACGGCATGAGCCTGTGCATTCTGGGATGGGCGGGCGAGTTCAAGGGCCGCATCGCCGCCAACGCCATCTGGCCGCGCACGGCGGTGGCCACGGCGGCGATCGCCAATGTGCTGGCGGGCGAGGACGCGTTCAAGCACTGCCGCAAGCCGGAGATCCTCGCCGAGACCGCCTATCGCGTGCTGCTGAAGCCGGCCGCCGAGTTCACCGGCCATTTCCTCATCGATGACAGCTTCCTGGTGAGCGAGGGCGTCACCGATCTCGACCAGTATGCGGTGGAGCCCGGACAGCCTCTCCTGCCGGACTTCTTCGTCCCCGAAGATCCGCCCGCCCCGCCGGGCGTGGAGATCATGGACATCCAGCTGGGGCATTAGCCCCGGCGCGGCCCGCGCGGCCCGGTGACTCTCATGGCCGGGACATGAGCTCTGAAAGCCGGGCCTGAAGGTGCGGAACGGCGTCCGGGCGCTCCAGAAATGCGTCAATTGTCATGAGGGTCCAGCGTTGCCCCTCGCTTCCGAACCTGATGCTCCGGATTTCATCTTCGGTGACCCTGGCCGCGCAGAAATAGGTGTCCAGTCCCGCAGGCGTGAGACTTTCATAGCGTGTCAGCGTTTGTATGCGGCCGGCTGCGATCTGCAGTCCAAATTCTTCCTCCACTTCCCGGATCACGCACTCGACAGGGCTTTCCTGATCCTCGCGGCCTCCCCCTGGCAGATCCCACAGGCCGGGGAACGGTATCCCCTGCTTCTGATCGCGCTGGTAACAGACCAGCATCGAGCCGCAGATCAGCGCGATCTTGGTTCCGCTGAACGCGTTTCCATTCCACATCCCGCGCTCCTTCATCCCGGCCTTCAACGGCGCTGAGCTTGAGTGGATTGCCAGGCGGGGCGTTGTGTCAACACACGAGAAATGCCTTTGGCGCGTGTCGCGGACGCATCAGCACAGACCGATTTCGGCGGTCAAGGCCCGCACCGGCGCCGGGTTTTTCAAGTCATGACCGCCCTGCCCCAAAAACGCCGCTTGCTTTTTTCGTATTTCGCGCATCATAGGCGGCGGAGCGTCGCACTCTGCGGACGGCGTTCGAATCGCGTCCGCCACTCTGCCGGCCCCCGTCGACGCGGGGCGCCTTCAGGCGTTCTGAACCATGTTGCTCATCGACACCTATGTCGGCCCGAGCGCGATCGAAGGGGTGGGCGTTTTCGCCGCCGAATTCGTGCGCGCCGGTCAGCCGATCTATCGCTTTGAACCGGGCTTTGACCGGCTCATCTCGCCATCCGATCTGGCGGCCATGCCTGAGTCCATCCGCCGTTTCATCGACCGCTATACCTATCCCCACCCGTCTGATTCCGCGCTTCTGGTGCTGGATGCGGACAATGGCCGCCACATGAACCACTCGAGCGATCCCAACACCAATTTCGCCGATGCGGTTTATGGCTACGCCATCCGGGACATCGCCGCGGGAGAAGAGATCACCTGCAATTACGCCGAGTTCGAGCCCGGCTTCGTGATGCTGCCCTCCATGGTCAGCAGCTATAAGCGGGCCAACGGGGCGGGGCTGCTCGCCGCGGAATAGTTGCCAACACGCGGGCGGCGGGGCTAGGCAACGGGCATGAAAACGCTCGTCCACTCTCCCGCCGCCAGTCTGGATCATCATCCGCCGCAGGGGCATCCCGAACATGCCGGGCGGCTGCAGGCCGTGCTGCGCGCTATTGAGCAGGCGGGGCTGACGCCGCGCACGCACTTCAAACCCGCCAGCCGTGCGGCGCTGGAGCGTGTGCATGCGCCTGAGCTGATTGACCGGATTGTCGCCACTGCGCCGGAGGCGGGCGAGACGGCGCTGGATGCGGACACCTGGATGAGCCCGGGCTCGCTGAAAGCCGCACTTGAGGCGGCGGGCGCAGCCCTGGACGGCGTGGACGCCGTGATGGCCGGGGAAGCCGAAGCGGTGTTCGTCGCCGCCCGCCCGCCCGGCCACCATGCCGAGCCGGACCGGGCCATGGGCTTTTGTCTGTTCAACACGGTGGCCATCGCTGCCGCCCATGCGCTGGACGTCCATGGGGTCAGCCGTGTGGCGGTGGTTGATGTCGACGTCCATCACGGCAATGGCACGCAAGCCTGGGCCCAGAATCAACCCGCCTGCCTGTTCGCGTCCATCCATCAGGGCTGGATCTATCCGGGCACTGGGGCGGCGCATGAAACCGGGCGTCATGGCAATATCATCAATGCGCCCATGGCGGCGGGCGCGTCCGGTCCGGCCTGGCGGCAGGCGGTGGAGACCGCCATCCTGCCGCGCCTTGAGGCGTTTGCGCCGGAATTTGTGTTCATATCCGCCGGGTTTGACGCGCATCGAGATGATCCGCTGGCCGGGCTGGACCTGGACCAGGATGATTTCGCCTGGGCGGCGTCGGCGCTGGCACGTGTGGCGCGCAGCCATGCCGATTCCCGGCTTGTATGCGTGCTTGAGGGCGGATACGACTGCCCCGCGCTGGAGCGCTCCGCCGGAGCCTTCCTGCGCGCCCTTCAGGCGGCGTGATTCTCGCGCCGCCCTCCGCCATCATCCAGCGTGAACGAGCCGTCATGACCTCATCCAGCGCCACGCCAGGCCAGATCATCATTGCGCGCCATGGCGAGCCGGACGCGAACCGTTATGAGATGGTGGACTGGCGCGGCTATGAGCGCTGGTGGGCGGCCTATGACGAAGCGGGACTTAAGCCAGGGCAGGTTCCGCCCGCCGGCCTGGTGGAGCAGGCCGGTCAGGCGCGCACGGTGTTCGCCTCCACCCTGCCGCGCGCCATCGAGACGGCGCGCGCCTGCGTAGGCGGGCGTGAACTGATCATCGACCCGGTGTTTGTTGAAGCGCCGCTGCCGCCGCCGCGCTGGCCGGGCCGGTTCCCGGCGCGCACATGGGGCGTGTTTGCGCGCTGCACCTGGTGGCTGGGCGCGGCCCGCGGGCGTGAGACGCGTCCCCAGGCCGAGCTGCGCGCCCGCCAGGCTGCGGCCAAGCTGGTGCAGGCGGCTGACGCCGGCCCGGTGGCCCTGTACGCCCATGGCTGGTTCAACCGCATGCTGCGCCCGGCTTTGCGCGCCCAGGGCTGGCGCTGCGTGATCGACGGCCGCGACGATTACTGGTCCTGGCGGCGTTATGAGCGTCGCTGAGGCGATGCCGGGCTGAGCAGCCGCAGGAATGAAAGGTTGATTGCGCGCCCGGTTCCGTCTTCTCTGGATGCGCTGACGCTACGGAGCCCTGACAGATGAGCGCGCCCGCCGATATCGCCAAGCTGAGTTTTGAAGCCGCGCTGGCCGAGCTGGAGGATATTGTCCACAAGCTTGAAAGCGGCGAGGTGGAGCTGGAGAAATCCATCGCGCTCTATCAGCGTGGCGCGGCCCTCAAGGCCCATTGCGAGGCGCGCCTGAAAGACGCCCAGCTGAAAGTCGACAAGATTGTCATCGGCGCGGACGGCAAGGCGTCCGCCGAGCCCGCCGAACTGGACTGACATGGACCCTGACGCCCCAGCTCTGCCCGAGATCACGCCGGACGATTTTTTCCGCGCTGATATCCGGCTGGGTGAGATTCTTACGGCCGATCCCTTTCCCGAAGCGCGCAAGCCCGCCTGGAAGCTGACCATCGATTTCGGTCCGGGCGTCGGAGTGAAGACCAGCTCGGCCCAGATCACAGAACATTATGCGCGCGAGGATCTGCCCGGACGCCGGGTGCTGGCGGTGGTCAACTTCCCGCCCCGCCAGATCGGGCCGGTGCGCTCGCAGGTGCTTGTGCTGGGCGTGCATGATGAGCAGGGCCATGTACGCCTGATCGGGGTGGACGGGCCTGCGCCATTAGGAGCGCGTCTGTCATGAAGGGGCGCGCGCTGTCCGAATACTCCACGGCTCTGAGCGAGGCCGCCGACCGGATCACGGTGGCTCTGGACGCCCTGCTGCCGCGTGCGGACGGGCCGGAAAAGCGCCTGATATCGGCCATGCGTTACGCCGCGCTGGGGCCGGGCAAGCGCATGCGGCCCTTTCTGCTGATCGAGTGCGGGCGCCTGGTGGGCGCTGACGAGCGCGCCCTTTTGCGCGCCGCCTGCGCGGTGGAGTGCGTGCACGCCTACTCGCTGGTTCATGACGATCTGCCGTCCATGGACAATGATGATCTGCGCCGCGGGCGGCCCACGGTTCACAAGGCCTATGACGAGGCGACCGCGATCCTGGCCGGGGATGCGCTGCAGACCCAGGCCTTCGCCATCCTGGCCGACCCCGAAACGCATCCCGATGCGGCCTTGCGCTGCGAGCTGGTCTCGCGGCTGGCTCAGGCGGCCGGTGCGCGCGGCATGGCTGGCGGCCAGATGATCGACATGGCCATCGAAGCAGGAGAGGAGCGCGAGATCGGCGTGATCACGCGCTGCCAGCGCATGAAGACCGGCGCGCTCATCGCGTTCTGCGCCGAGGCGGGCGCGGTGCTGGCGCGTGCGGACAAGGAGACGCGCACCGCGCTGGAGGGGTTCGCCCATGATCTGGGCCTGTGCTACCAGATCGTCGATGACCTGCTGGATGTGGAGGGCGATGAGACCCTGACCGGAAAGCGCACGCGCAAGGACGCCGGACAGGGCAAGGCCACCTTTGTAACCATTCTGGGAGTGGACGGCGCGCGTGATCGCGCGCGTCATCTCGCCGCCCAGGCCAAGGAGCATCTCGTCAATTATGGCGAAGATGCAAAATTGCTGATACAAACCGTAGACTACGTCCTGGACCGCCAGTCCTGACGACCCCTTGCCGGACGGCCCGGCCCCAGGAGCCCGAATGCCCGACACCCCCCATCTCGACCAGATCCGTGTTCCCGGCGATCTGAAGAATCGCGACCTGTCTTTCCTGAACGCCCTGGCTGAGGAATTGCGCGCCGAAACCATCGACACGGTCTCGGTCACCGGCGGGCATCTGGGCGCCGGGCTCGGCGTGGTCGAGCTGACCATCGCCCTGCACCATGTGTTCGACACGCCCGATGACATTCTGGTCTGGGATGTGGGCCACCAGTGCTATCCGCACAAAATCCTCACCGGCCGCCGCGACCGTATCCGCACCCTGCGCCAGGGCGGGGGGCTGTCGGGCTTCACCAAGCGTTCGGAGAGCCAGTACGATCCGTTCGGGGCCGCGCACGCCGCCACCTCCATCTCGGCGGCGCTGGGTTTCGCCGTGGCGCGCGACCTGAAGGGCGAGCACGAGCGCAAGGTCATTGCGGTGATCGGCGACGGCTCCATGTCGGCGGGCATGGCTTATGAGGCCATGAACAATGCCGGGGCGCTGAAGAAGAACATGATTGTCATCATCAATGACAACGACATGTCCATCGCGCCGCCGGTAGGGGCGATGAGCCATTATTTCGCGCGTCAGGTCTCCTCCAAGGGCTATCGGGACCTGCGCAAGTTCGGCAAGCACATCGCCAAGACCCTCGGGGTCGAGACCCAGGCGCGCAAGGCCGAGGAATATCTGCGCGGCATGGCCATGGGCGGCACGCTGTTTGAGGAGTTGGGCTTTCGCTATATCGGCCCGATCGACGGCCATGACCTCGAGCAGCTCACCGCCGTTTTGCGCAATGTGCGCGATGCGGACGAAGGGCCGGTGCTGATCCACGCCGTCACCCAGAAGGGCAAGGGCTACGCCCCGGCCGAGTTGTCTGACGACCGCTATCATGGCGTCTCGCGCTTCAATGTGGTCACCGGCGAGCAGCAGAAGGCGAAGGCCGGGCCGCCGGGCTACACCTCGGTGTTCGCCAAGGCCCTCATCCAAATGGGTGAAAAGGACGAGCGCATATGCGCCATCACCGCGGCCATGCCCGCGGGCACAGGCGTGGACAAGTTCGCCGCGCGCTTCCCGGACCGGGCGTTTGACGTGGGCATCGCCGAGCAGCACGCCGTGACCTTTGCGGCGGGCCTGGCGGCCGAGGGGCTCAAGCCCTTCGCCGCGCTTTATTCCACCTTCCTGCAGCGCGGCTATGACCAGGTGGTCCATGACGTGGCCATCCAGTCCCTGCCGGTGCGCTTCGCCATTGACCGGGCGGGCCTGGTGGGCGCCGACGGCCAGACCCATGCGGGCTCGTTCGATATCGGTTTCATGGGAAGCCTTCCGGGCATGGTCGTGATGGCGGCCGCCGACGAGGCCGAACTGGCGCGCATGGTGGCCACCGCCGCTGAAATCGACGATCGGCCGAGCGCCTTCCGCTATCCGCGCGGGGAAGGTACGGGCGTGGACATTCCCGCCGTGCTGGAACCGCTGGAGATCGGCAAGGGCCGCATCGTGCGCGAGGGGTCAGGGGTGGCGATCCTGTCGCTGGGCACGCGGCTGACTGAAACGCTCAAAGCCGCCGAGACGCTCAGCGCCCATGGCCTGTCAGCCACTGTGGCCGACGCCCGCTTCGCCAAGCCGCTGGATGAAGATCTGATCTTGCGCCTGGCGCGTGAGCACGAGGTGCTGGTGACCATCGAGGAAGGCGCACAAGGCGGATTCGGCGCGTTTGTGCTGCATCTCCTTGCCGAGAAGGGCGTGCTCGACCGCGGCCTGAAGATTCGCACCATGACCCTGCCCGACGTGTTCATCGACCACGACAGCCCTCACGCCATGTATGACGCTGCGCGTCTCAACGCCCGCCATATCACGGCCACGGTGCTGGATGCGCTGGGTCGCGAAGAGGATGCGGCGCGCGCACTGGCCTGAGCATCAGGCGCTTCACCGATCAGGATTGCACGCGCTGGCCAAGCGGGCGCCCGCCTGGCGCCGCTGCGCCCATTTGCTGCGCCCGCCGGGGCTTGCTAGACAGAGACATGAAGGTTCCGGCGTGATTCCGCGTCCGGGGCCGCCCGCCGTTTTGCAGGCCGCGGGGCGCCTCGCCCCGCCTGCGCCGCCAGCCAGGACTGACCGACCTTGAGCGACACGCCGGAAGACCCGATGAAGGACGAGCCCATGCATCAAGGGCCGTCCGGCCCTGCGGGCGGGCCCACCATCGCCATCGAAGACGAGATGAAGCGCAGCTATCTCGATTACGCCATGAGCGTGATCGTCAGCCGCGCCATCCCCGATGCGCGCGACGGGCTCAAGCCCGTGCACCGGCGCATTTTGTGGTCCATGCACGAGCAGGGCTACACTCACGACAAGCAATACCGCAAGTCGGCCCGCGTGGTCGGTGACGTGATCGGTAAGTATCACCCGCACGGGGACTCAGCCGTTTATGACGCGCTGGCGCGCATGGCCCAGGACTTCTCCATGGGCCTGGTGCTGCTGGACGGCCAGGGCAATTTCGGCTCGGTGGACGGCGATCCGCCCGCAGCCATGCGTTACACCGAAATTCGCATGGACAAGCCGGCGGAAGCGCTGCTGGCCGATATCGACAAGGAAACCGTCGATTTCCGCGACAACTATGATGGCAGCGAGCACGAGCCGGTGGTGCTGCCTGCGCGCTATCCCAACCTCCTGGTCAACGGGGCGGGCGGCATCGCGGTGGGCATGGCCACCAATATCCCGCCCCATAATCTGGGCGAGATCGCGGACGCCACGCTGGCGCTGCTGGACAATCCGGCCCTGCCGGACGCTGATCTGCTGGACATCGTGCCCGGCCCCGACTTCCCCACCGGCGGCGAGATCCTGGGCCGGTCAGGCGCGCGCAAGGCGCTGATGGAAGGGCGCGGTTCGGTTCTGGTGCGCGGCAAGACCTCGATAGAGACGATCCGTAAGGATCGCGAGGCCATCATCATTCACGAGATTCCCTATCAGGTGAACAAGGCGACCATGATCGAGAAGATCGCCGAGCTGGTGCGCGAAAAGCGCATTGAGGGCATCTCCGATCTGCGTGACGAATCCGACCGCTCGGGCATGCGCGTGGTGGTGGAGCTGAAAAAGGACGCCAATGCCGAGGTGATCCTGAACCAGATGTTCCGCTGGAGCCCGCTGCAGCAGAGCTTCGGGGTCAATATGCTGGCCCTGATCGGCGGGCGCCCGCAGCAGGCGGGCCTGCGCACCTTCCTGGAAACCTTCATTGATTTCCGCAAGGACGTGACCGCCCGCCGGGCCAAGTTCGATCTGAGGAAGGCGCGCGAGCGCGCCCATATCCTGATCGGCCTGGCGGTGGCGGTGGCCAATATTGACGAGATCATCCGCCTGATCCGCGCCGCGCCCGATCCGGCGAGCGCGCGCGAGCAATTGCGCGAGCGCGCCTGGCCGGCCGCGGACGTGGCCTCGCTGGTGGCGCTGGTGGCCGATCCGCGCTCGGTGATCCTGGATGACAACACCATCCGCCTGACCGAAGAGCAGGCGCGCGCCATTCTGGACCTGCGCCTGAACCGCCTGACGGCGCTGGGCCGCGACGAGATCAGCGACGAGGCTGAAAAGCTGGCCGTGCAGATCGCCGACCTGCTGGACATCCTCAAAAGCCCGGTGCGCATCCGCGAGATCATCCGCGACGAGCTGACGGCTGCGCGCGACGCCTTCGCCGTGCCGCGCCGCACCCAGTTCGCCGAGGGCGATCTGGAGATCGAGGACGAGGACCTGATCCCGCGCGAAGAGATGGTCGTCACCCTCACCCATGGCGGCTATGTGAAGCGCACCGCGCTGTCCACCTACCGCGCCCAGAACCGCGGCGGGCGCGGGCGGGCCGGCATGGCCATGAAGGACGAGGATTTCGTGGCGACGCTGTTCGTCGCCTCCACCCATGCGCCGCTGCTGTTCTTCAGCTCCGACGGCATGGTCTACAAGACCAAGACCTGGCGCCTGCCGCTGGGCGCGCCCAACAGCCGGGGCAAATATCTCACCAATCTCCTGCCTTCGCTCAATGAGGGCGCCTGGATCACCTCGGTGATGGCCCTGCCCGAGGATGAGGAAAGCTGGGACCAGTACGATGTCATGTTCGCCACCACCGAAGGCACGGTGCGGCGCAACAAGCTGTCCGACTTCGTGCAGGTCAACCGCAATGGCAAGATCGCCATGAAGCTGGAGGAAGCCGGCTCGCGCATCCTGGATGTGCGCCTGTGCCGCGAGGGCCAGGACGTGCTGCTGGTCACCGCCTCGGGCAAGGCGATCCGCTTCCCGGTGGGCGATGTGCGGGTGTTCGCCAGCCGCAATTCCACCGGCGTGCGCGGCATCCGCATGGGCAAGGGCGACAGCCTGATCTCCATGGCGATCCTCAACGGCATCGAGATCAGCCGCGCCGAGACCCGCGCCTATATCAAGCGCCGCCGCGCTGAAATGCGCAGCGAGGGTGAAGAGGCGCTGGAGGTTGAAGAGACGGCCGATGACGCCGCCGAGGAGGGCGGTGAAGACGCGGGCGAGGACATCACCCTGTCGGACGTGCGCTATATGGAGCTCTTCGCCAATGAGGAAATGCTGCTGACCGTGGCGGCCTCGGGCATGGGCAAGCGCGTCATCGCGTATGAATACTTCACGCAAGGGCGTGGCGGGCAGGGCGTGTGGACCAAGGACAAGCGCTTCCCCGAACCGCTGGCGGGCTGTTTCCCGGTCACCGAAGGCGACACGGTGATGGCCGTCACCGATGGCGGCCAGCTGATCCGCTTCCCGGTGGACTCGGTGCGCATCGCCGCGCGCGCCACCAAGGGCGTGCGCCTGATCCGTCTGGGCGAGGGCGAGAAGCTGGTGTCGGTTGTCCGCGTGGCTGAAAGCGGCGAGGATGAGGGCGATGATGAAGCCGGTGATGAAAGCCCGGGCGCCGGCCCCGCTCCCGGAGAAGGCTGAGCTGGCGCGATGATGATGGAACCGGCGACCCTGCTGGCATTTGTGCTGGCGTCAGCCGCGCTGATCGCCGTGCCTGGCCCGAATGTCGCTGTGATCGTGGCGACCGGCGCGGCCCACGGGCGGCGCGCAGCGCTGACTGTCGTGGCGGGCGCAACCCTGGCCCAGGCCGGGCAGATTGCTCTGGTGGCGGCGGGCCTGGCGGCCTTTCTGGCTGCCTTTGGCTGGACGCTGACCGTCATCAAATGGGCTGGCGTCGCCTATCTGGCATGGCTGGGCGTTAGCGCCCTGATGGCGAAAGCTCACACGGGCGAGGCGCGCCCTGTCTCTGCCCGCCGTCTTTTCGCCACTGGCGCAGCCACAGCCTTGGCCAATCCCAAGACACTGGTCTTTCACGCGGCCTTCCTGCCGCTTTTCGTCAGCCCCGACCATCCCGCCGGGCCCCAGCTTTTTATCCTGGGCGGGGTCTATATCCTGGTGGCGCTGACGCTGGACAGCCTGTACGCCGTGCTGGCGGGATGGATGAAGACCGCACTGTCGCGCTTTGACATCCAGACGCTTGCCCGGCGCGGCTCTGGCGTGCTCATGCTGTTTGCGGCGGGCTGGCTGGCCCTGCGCCGCGCTGAGTGAGGTAAGCCTGATGAAACCGCGCGTCGCGCTTTATCCCGGCACGTTCGATCCGCTGACCAACGGCCATCTCGATATCATCGGGCGGGCGGTCAAGCTCTATGACAAGCTGGTCATCGGGGTGGCGCGCAATCAGGACAAGGGTCCGCTCTTTGGCCTGGACGAGCGCGTGGAGATGGCCCGTGAACTGGCCGAGTCGGTGGCTGGCGACACAGTCATCGAGGTGCGCCCGTTCCAGGGCCTGCTTATGCATTTCGCCATGGAAGTGGGCGCCGGATCGATCATACGCGGCCTGCGCGCGGTGTCCGATTTCGAATACGAGTTCCAGATGGTCGCCATGAACCAGCGCCTTAATGCGGACATCGAAACCGTGTTCCTGATGGCCGATCCGCGCCACCAGGCCATCGCCTCGCGCCTGGTCAAGGAGATCGCGCGGCTCGGCGGCGATATCGACGCCTTCGTGCCGCCCCTGGTCAAGCACCGCCTGCTGGAGAAATTCGCCCGATGACTCGTCTTCTCGCTTCCGCCGCCGCCTGCGCCCTGATGCTTGCCGCCGCCGCTTGCGCGGAGAGCGCGGAAAACGCCGCTGAGACCGCTGAAGCCACGGCGGAAAACGCGATCGAGGCGGTTGAATCCGGCGCGCAAGCCGATGCGGCCCAGGCCATTATCGACGCCGCGCCCGAGGCCGCCTGGCGCACGGTGGATCCTGAGAACCTGTTACGCATCCGCACCCGCACCGGCATGGTCTGGGTGGAGATGGCGCCGGAATTTGCGCCCGCCCATGTGGAGCGCATCCGTGAGCTGGCGCGCTCGAACTATTTCGATTTCAAGGTCTTCCACCGCGTCATTGACGGCTTCATGGCCCAGGGCGGCGGCGCGCCGGATAATCCCAACGCCCCTTCCGGCCTGCCCCCTGTGCCCGCCGAATTCACCATCAAGCGCTCGCCGGATACGCTGGAGATCACCGAGATCCAGGAGCGGGTCATCAATCCGCGCGCCAACCGCACCCGCGCCCAGGCCGGGCACTGGAACGGCTTCCCCGCCGGCACCGTGCCGGGCGCCCAGGCCTTCATCCGCGAGGACGGCCAGGTGGAAAGCTGGCTGCTGCATTGTGACGGCGCGGCGGCCATGGCCCGCACCGCCGACCCCAATTCGGGCAACGCCCAGTTCTATATCGTGCGCGGCGAGGCCGAGCATCTGAACGCCGACTACACCGTCTGGGGCTTTGTGCGCGCCGGGATGGACGCGGTGCGCGCCATCCGGGTGGGCACGGTGGGCGAGACCCGCGGCTTCTCGCCGGACTTCATCATGGGCTTCCATATCGCCAGCGATTTGCCCGAGGACGAGCGCCCCACCGTGCAGGTCTTCGACACCGCAACGCCTGACTTCGCGCGCTATATCGAGGCTCTGACCGAGGCCAATAACGGCCGCCAGCCCGATATCTGCACCATCCCCGTTCCCGTTCGCATCACGGAGTAAGCCCCTTGTCCGACACCCTCATCTTCACCCTCGACACCGGGGGCGACGTCAAGATCCGCCTGCGTCCCGACCTGGCGCCCAAGCATGTCGCGCGCATCATCGAGCTGGCGCAGGACGGCTTTTATGACGGCATCACCTTTCACCGGGTGATCGAGGGCTTCGTGGCCCAGGGCGGCTGCCCGCGCGGCAATGGCACGGGCGGGTCCGGGGTGAAAATCCCCGCCGAGTTCAGCGCCGAGCCCCATGTGCGCGGGACCATGTCCATGGCGCGCACCAATGACCCTGACTCCGCCGACAGCCAGTTCTTCATCTGCCTGGACGCCGTGCCCTATCTGGACAACAGCTACACCGTCTGGGGCGAGGTGACCGAGGGCATGGACTTCGTCGACGCCCTGCCCAAGGGCGAACCCCCGCGCAAGCCCGGCAAGATCGTGAAAGCGGTGGTGCAGTAACGGCGCGCGGGATCACGCCCGGGCGCCGGTATCCCGGCTCGGTGGCGTCACACGAACGCGAACGGGTCTCGGTATGGCGCGGCCACCGTTGATCAGGCGACAAGCTGACGCCACCCGGCCAGGGCCGTGTCGCGGTTGGTCTTGAAATTTTCGCGGCTGTTGAGGTGGCGTTCGAGATTGAAATGGTTGTGGACTGAGGAGTGGACGGCGGCGAAGGTTTGAAGACTTCGCATATGCCGGAACCGGAGCATCGCGCGATCGCGTCTACGTTAAGGTAGATGGGAGTTTTCAGCCCGGTTGTTGAGACGCCGGCCCGTTTCCTGGTGCGCTGCGTTACCAATCTCCCGCAGGGCTGCCTTGCTCATGGAGCAGATTCTCGACGTTCCGCAGCGACAGAGGCAAGCGCACATACATTATCACGGCGAGGTGGATGAACTTCGGCAATGTCTTGAAATAGCAGAAGGGACTTTTCATCCGAAACCGCTACGAAACCGCTCCGCCCGGCTCAAGCCGGTTCCCTCTGACAATCCCTTTCAAGCGGTTTCGCTGCGGCCTCACCTCTGAAACGAACGCCTCAAGGCGTTGCGTCCTCCTGTGGCCGCGGTCCACGCCACACCGTCCGGAAGCCCAGATGTTCGGTAGAGAAGGTTTCATCGCCGGGCTGTCGCGCGGCGGGACGGTAGCGGTGGCAATAGGTGTCAGAACACAGGAACGAGCCGCCCTTGATGACGCGGAAGCCCGGACGGTCCCACATCGCCGTGGTCCATTCCCATACATTACCCGCCATGTCGTACAGGCCGTAACCGTTGGGCGGATAACAGCCCACAGGGGCGAGCCCGGCATGGCCGTCCGCGCCGCTGTCCTCGATCGGGAACACGCCCTGCCAGTGATTGGCCATATAGGCGCCGCCGGGCCGCGCCTCGCCGCCCCAGACATAGGGTTCGCCCTCCAGCCCGCCGCGCGCGGCATGTTCCCACTCGGCTTCTGATGGCAGGTCGTGGCCGCGCCAGCGCGCATAGGCCAGTGCATCCTCATAGGCGATCTGGACAACGGGCAGGGCATCGCGGCCTTCGATGCTGCTCCTGGCGCCCTGCGGGCTGCGCCAGCTCGCCTGCGGGTCAAAGCGCCACCAGGTGCGGATATCGGACCAGTCGCGGGCCTGAATACCGGGGCCGAAGACCGCGCCGCCGCCAGCCTCGGGGCCGCTGCGTTCAGCGAGCGTCACATAGCCCGTGGCTTCGACAAACCGGGCGAATTCGCCATTGGTGACGGCGTGGCGGCTGATCCAGAAGCCCTTCACCTGTTCGGTGCGCAGGGGGCGTTCCTCGGGGAAGAAATCCTGCGAACCGAGGGTCACCTCTCCGCCGGGCGCCCACACCATGCCCGTCTCCGGGCGGGCGGGATCCGGCAGGGCAATCTCCATGCACGCGTCCGGCGCCGCTTCCGGTCCGTTGCAGGCGGCGAGGAGAAGGCAGGAGGCAAGGCCGGTCAGAAGGCGCATTCAGGCTTTCCTCCGGCGCAGCCAGAAGAGCCCGCCAAGTCCGGCCAGCAAGACAAGCGGCAGGGCGAGCCATGGCCCGTATCGCTGGCCAAAGGCGCGCCAGCCCAGCATCTCGATGCGGCGCTCCCCGTCGAAATCGGGCGGAACGGGCAATACGCCAAACCGGGCCTCATAGGCTTCATAATCCGCCATCAGCTCGGCGAAGAGGTCCGGACGCTCGCCGGTGAGGTCGCGTGTCTCGCCCGGATCAAGCGTGATGTTGAACAGACGCCACTGCCCGTCGCCATAGGGGCGCATATTGCGCGTGAGCTTGTAATCACCCCGGAACAGGGCGGACTGACCGGACATTTCAAGGCCCACCGCCTCGTCCTCGCCATAGATGCGTTCGGCCTCCCCGCGCAGGAGCGGGGCGAGGCTACGCCCGGTGAAGGGCTCAAACCCCTCCAGCGCTTGCGCGCCTGCCAGATCAAGCAGTCCGGGCGCGATATCGGTGACAATGGAAAAGGCGCTCGCCTGCCGGCCCGCTTCCACGCCTGGCCCGGCGGCGATCATCGGCACGCGCAAGCCGCCTTCGCCCGCATGGAATTTGAAGAAGGAGAGCGGCGAGGCTGAGGCCGCCGCCCATTCCGGCCCGATCCAGGCATAGGTCCCGCGCTCGCCCAGCCTGTCCAGATCGCGCGAATAGCCCTGCATGGCCAGCCAGCCTTGAAAGGCGAGCCGGCGGCCGGGATCATTGAACTCCGGACCATTGTCCGAAACGATCAGGATGATCGTGTTCTCATAGCGCCCGGTCTCGCGCAGCCAGCTCACCAGACGGCCAAAATGATGATCGGCCGCTTCCAGCATGCCGGCGGCCACCTGCCGGTTCATGGCGCTTGCCGCCTGCTCGCGCGGTGACAGATCAGACCAGTTGCGTAGGCCTTCAGGAAACGCCGGCATCGGCGTGCCTTCGGGCGCCAGCCCCAAAGCGATTGCGGCGGCATGGCGCTCGCGGGCGAGCGCTTCCCAGCCTGCATCATACACCCCGTCATAGCGCTCCACATATTCGCGCGGGGCCTGCAGCGGAATGTGGTTGGCCTGGAAGGATACCACCGACAGGAAGGGCCGGTCCGGGTCTGCTTCGTCCAGATAAGTGATCATCTGATCGACAATGAAGGCGGAGGAGTAGAAATCCTCCGACAGTTCCTCCACGAACTCGAAATCCTCCCACCACTCGGCGCGCGTGTAGTGGGGCAGATAGGTGCGATGCTCCCAGTTGTCCGCGCCAGAAGAGTCCAGCACGAAGCTGCGCTCAAAGCCGCGCGCTGCGGGCAGGCTGGTTTCAGAGCGGCCCAGATGCCATTTGCCGGTAATGAGGCTGGTATAGCCCGCCGCCGACAGATGTTCGGCAATGGTGGCGACGCGGGTGTTGAGTTCGCCCTCATGGCCGGGCTGGCCCAGCTGTTCGGGCAGCATGAGATGCTCCAGCGTCGGCAGGCCGGTCAGATGGCTGTCCACGCCTGTCATCAGCATGGCCCGGCTCGGCACGCAGGTCGGCCCGACATGGAAATTGGTGAACATCGTGCCGCGCGCCGCTTCGGCGTCGAAGTGCGGGGTGCGTATCTCGCTGCCATAGGCGCCAAGATCGGTGAAGCCGATATCGTCCAGAATGACGATCAGGAAATTGGGCCGGTCTTCACCCCAGGCGGCTGGCCCGCCCAGCATCGCCAGCAGGAGGCCGAGAAGCGCCGCGCCTGAACGCCTAGTTGGGCCAGTAGACATGTTCATCACCTTCCTCATGCGGTCTTCCGAGCGGCCGGTCGACATTGACCGGCATCTCCACGATGGACGGCCAGAGCGGGTCGGCCTGTTCCGCCTCATGGGCGTCCAGAAGCGCCAGAAGGGCCGCCACGCGCGCTGGTTCGACGTCCGACAGATCGGTCTGCTCGAAGGGGTCGTTTGCAAGGTCAAAGAGCCATGTCCGGTCTGGTCTCGCCGAGACCTGCAGCTTCCAGCCCTGATGGATCACGGCGCGGTAATGCCCGCTGCGCCAGAACAATGTCTCGTGGGGCGCGCCATCGGCCTCGCCAGTGAGGAAGGGCGCCAGATCCCTCCCGTCCATCACCCGGTCCTGCGGCAGGTCCACGCCCGCAATGCCAGCCAGCGTCGGCAGGATATCAATCTGCTGCGCCAGGCCATCCATCCTGCTGCCCGGCTCGATCACGCCGGGCCAGCGCACGAAGGTGGGCACGCGGATACCGCCGTCAAAGAAGGTCGCCTTCCAGCCCCGATAGGGATCATTGATGCCGGGAATGCCGATATAGTGCGCCCCGCCATTGTCGGAGGTGAAGATCACGATCGTGTTGTCAGCAAGGCCATTGGCCTCCAGCGCGTCGAGCACTTCGCCCACGCTTCTGTCCAGCGCGCGGATCATGGCGCCGTAAACGCGCGTGGGATGGTCCTCGATATGGGCCAGAGCTTCATAGTCCTCGCGCCTGGCCTGTAGCGGTGAATGCGGCGCCCAATGGGCGAGATAGAGGAAGAAGGACCGGTTGCGGTTGGCCTCGATCACGCGCGTGGCCTCTCGCGTGAAATAATCGGTGAGATAGATGTCCGGCGCAAAGCGCGGCCCTGTGCCCTCGCGCACCGCCGCCCGGCCGACGGCCCAGTAGACTTCGTCCAGCGGATCGAAATCCTGGCGGGCTTCCACCACGCTTGCATCGCCTGCAGGCGCGTAGAGCAGGCCGGCCAGTTCCAGGCTTTCATCAAAGCCCTGCGAGACGGGATCGGAGCCCTGACTGCCGCCCAGATGCCATTTGCCGACCAGCACGGAGTGATAACCGGCCCGGCCCAGCAGTTCGGGCAGGGCGATCTCGCTGGCGGGCATGGCCATATCGGCAAACTCGCCCGCCTGCTGGTCCAGCGCATGAAACACGAAAGGCGGATCAGAGGGCTGGCGGTTCTGCGCGCGCGAGATGATGCGCGCCATGGCAGGCGGCATGGGCGTGAACTCGAAGCCGAAGCGGGTGGGATAGCGTCCGGTCATCAGCGCCGCGCGGGAGGGCGCGCAGGTCGCGCTGGCCGCATAGGTCTGCGTCAGTTGCACGCCTTCGCGCGCCAGCCGGTCGATATTCGGCGTTGGCAGCGCGCCTCCCGACAGCCCGCCATGCAGGCTGATATCATTCCAGCCCAGATCGTCGGCGACGATCAGGACGATATTGGGCAGATCCCCGCGCGCCTCGGCCGTGTCCGGCCCCTGCGCCCACTCCACCGGTCTGCTGGGGCTGATCGGATCGCGCATATCCTGTATGAGACCCGGCAGGTAGATGACATAGCGGTCAAACGCGAACCAGCCGCCAATCCCCAGCGCCAGCACGACACCTATCGCGGCAAGGCTGCGCGTACCGAACGGCCCGATGCGCATGGCGTCTCCTCCCTTGTCTTCCGCAGTTCTGCACGGCCTGTCCGATCAGGGCTTGCCGGGTGTGCGAAAATTATTATACACACGTATAATTAATATCGCCTGCCTGTCCATCAAAAATGAGAACAGACACTCCATGCCGCTCCCGCACACCGATCCTCAGGCCCCGTCACGCCGCCCCGGACGGCCCGCAAAGGCGGACCCGGACCAGCAGCGCCAGCAATTGCTGACCGTGGCGGCGGCCCATTTCGTGAAGTCGGGGTTTGAAGGCGCGTCGCTGCGCGCCATCGCCAGCGAGGCCGGGCTCGCCCATGGCCTGATCCGGCATTATTTCGGCGCCAAGGATGCGCTGTGGGAGGCGGTGGCCGACTATCTTTTCGGGCAGATGCAAGAGGCGATGGTGAACGCGATCGCCGGGCTGGACGCCAGCGACCCGGTCGCCCGCATGGAAGCGCAGGTGCGCGCCACGGTGCGCACCTCTGCGCGCATCCCCCATCTGGCGGGCTTTGTGATGCAGGCAGGCATTGCGGGCGGGGACCGCTATGACTGGCTGGTCGAGCATTATCTGCGCCCGGCCTACCAGTTCTCGCTGGAGCCTTTCCATCAATTGCGCGCAGAAGGCCGGGCGGCGTTCATCGACCCTCATTTCGCGTTCATGCTGTCCACCAATGCGGCCATCGGCCCGTTCGCGCAGGCCGCCAATGCGCGCGCGCTGGCGGGTATGGAGCTGACCGATCCGGACACCGCGGACGCCTATGCCGATGCCCTGATCGCCATCCTGAAACACGGCGTATTGCGCCAGAGCTGAACCAGGGAAGGAGATACCCCATGCTGCCCGGCGAGTATCTGATTTACGGCTGCGACCCGTCCTATTTCACCCGCATGGTGGAGGCCGCTGCGCGCTATATGCGCATACCCCACAAGGCGCTGCCGAAATCACCCGACGTGCGCGAACGGCTGGAAGCGCGAGCCGGCACGCATCTCATCCCCGTGGTGGAGACGCCTGAGGGCTGGGTCATCCATGACTCCACCTACATCATACAGCTCTTCGACATGCGCTTTCCTGACAGGGCCGTGATCCCGCCCAGCCCGGCGCAGCGCATTTTGTGCCGCGTCATCGATGACTGGATCGATGAGTGGTTCACCCGCGCCGCGCTGCATTTCCGCTGGGTGACCGATGAGGGCGCCCGCGAAGGGGCGGCGGCCATCGCGCGTGATCTGGGCGGCGCGCCAAGGGACCGTGAGCCCAATGCCGACGAACAGGCCATGGTGCAGGCCGTCGCCGATTTCATCCTGCCCTGGGGGCGCAAGGCGATGGGCGTCATGGCCGCCGGGCCGGACCATCAGGAAAAATTGCGCACCGAGCTCGCGGCCTTTCTCAAACTGCTGGAGGCGCACTACGCCGTCATGCCGGGCCTGTTTGGCGAGCGCCTGTCCATGGCGGATCTGAAAATCCTTGGCGCGATGAAGGCCCATTTCATCAGTGACAGCGTGGCCCGCGCCTTCGTGTCCGAACACGCGCCCGGCCTTATCGGCTGGACCGACCGCACATGGGAACGGGTCGATGAAGGGGAGACATGGCTCGCCGGGGACGAGATCCCCGAAACACTCGAACCGCTCTTCCCGCTATTGCTGGACGGGTTCGGCGTCTTCCTGCCGGAGAACCGCAGGGCGGTGGAAGCGGGCGAGAAATGGACGGAGTTCAAACTCGCGGGGCAGTCTTTACGCATTCTCACCCGCCCCGATGCGGAAAAGGCCCGTCAGGCCATCGTGGCCGAAATCGCGTCCATGCCCGCAGGTGATGCCAAAGCCGCCAGAGCTGCGCTCGCCAGCCGCGGCCTGCTCTTCCTCTACGAGGACTAAGCCCATGATCGATCTCTACACCGCGCCGACGCCCAATGGCTGGAAAATCTCCATCGCTCTGGAAGAGCTGAGCCTGCCCTATGAGGTGAAAGTGCTCCAGCTCCAGAAGGGCGACCAGAAGGCTCCGGACTATGTGAAGCTCAATCCCAATGGGCGCATCCCGACAATCGTTGATCACGAGGCGGGCGGGCAGGCGGTGTTCGAATCCGGCGCCATTCTGCTCTATCTCGCCGAAAAGACCGGCAAGCTGATCCCGGCAGACCCGGCCGGGCGCTGGCAGGCGATACAATGGCTATTCTGGCAGATGGGCGGGCTAGGCCCCATGCAGGGTCAGGCCAATGTCTTCTTCCGCTATCTGCCGGAGAAAATTCCGCTGGCCATTGACCGTTACCAGGGCGAGACGCGCCGCCTCTACGAGGTGATGAACACCCGGCTGGGTGAGGCGCCGTATCTGGCGGGCGAAGAATATTCCATCGCCGACATCGCCTGTTTCCCGTGGGTGTTCGCCCATTTCTGGGCCGGTGTGGATCTCGGTGGGCTGGACCATCTCAATGACTGGAAATCCCGGCTGGAACAGCGCGCCGCCGTGCTGACGGGGCTTGGCGTTCCGCCCCTGCCGGACCTTGAAAAGCTCGCCGATGCCGGGCGGGACATGGTGACCTGATGCCTGCTCCGCGCACCCTTGGCCCCGCCCTGATCACCAGCCCGGCCATCCGGACTGCCCAGCGCGCTCTCGCGGGGCTGAAACGGCGCGCGACCTTCTCCCGGCCGGCGGTGCGCTATTTCCATCAGGCCGATGATCCCTATTCCTGGCTGGCTGCGCGCGCGCTACCCCATCTTGAAGAGGCTTATGGCGTGCGCGTTTTGCCCTTCCTCGCGCCGCCACCCGACGAGGCCGCTGCGCCGGACCGGGAGCGGCTTACCGGCTGGTCGCGGCGTGATGCGCAGACCCTCGCCGCGGGGCTCGGTCTGACGCTACCGCCGGATACCGCGCCGGATGCAGACGGCGTTCGGGTGGCAGAAGCCGCTCTGGCCGGCATCACGGACGCGCGCATCTTCGCCGCCACGGCCGCGGCCATCGAACACGCCTGGCGCAGCGGCGAGGCCGTGCCGGAGGCGACGGGGAAGCCGGAGCAGGCTCTGGCCAGGGGCGCGCGCGAGCGCAGGCGCCTCGGCCATTATCTCGGCGGCACTTTCCAGTTCGAGGGCGAATGGTATTGGGGGCTGGACCGGCTGCACTATCTGGAAGACCGGCTGGCCGCGATCGCGGGGCGGAAGGCGGCGTATTTCAGCCCCCGGCGCGAGGTCACGCTTCAGCCCGCCGGGTCCAGCCGCCGGCCGGTGCTCGACGCCTTCATCTCCCTGCGCAGCCCCTATAGCTATATCGCCATGGAGCGCCTGATCGCGCTGGCGGAGGCCCACAAGGCCGAGCTGCGCCTGCGCCCGGTCCTGCCCATGGTGATGCGCGGCCTGCCCGTACCCACCGCCAAACGGCTCTATATCGTGCGCGATACAAAGCGTGAGGCGGAACGTCTTGGCCTGCCCTTCGGGCTCATCGCCGATCCGGTGGGGCGTCCAACGGAACGCGGCCTTGCCGTGACGTTCCACGCGATGAAGACTGGCAAGGGCGCAGCCTTTGCGCATTCGTTTCTGAAAGGCGTGTTCGCCGAAGGCATTGATGCTGGAAGCCGCAAAGGCCTGTTGAGGCTCTGTGAGCGGGCCGGACTGTCACAAGCGGATATGGAGGCCGCGCTGGCCGATGAAAGCTGGCGCGCTGAAGCCGAGGCCAATCGCGAGGCCATGCTGGCGCTCGGCATATGGGGCGTGCCGGCCTTCCGCGTCGATGACCGGCCCGCCCATTGGGGCCAGGACCGTCTATGGGCGGTGGAGGACGATCTCAAGGGCGAGTCAGGCGAAGGTGATCGGGTTTCGGCATAGCCGGTCCGCTGGCGAACAGACGGCTCAGACCTTATTCATGAGGCGGCACGCCGGCCAGGCCTCAAACCGGGCTGCAGCGCCGAATTCATGCCGAGCCCCAGGCCGGCAGGAGTCTGCTTGCCGCCTGACCACCGGTGGCCGCGCATACCGAGACCCGTTCGTGTTCGTCTGACACCTCTGAAATCACGCCCGTTCCAGCGCCCGAAATCACGCTGCGGCCCGAAAAACATTACTTTTCCCTGTAAACGCCAAAAGCGAACCGCGCCTCAGGCAATCTGAGACCAGGCGCCATGTCGGCCGTAAAAAACGCGGCGTCTTGCGTCTCGGCTTGCCGAACTTGCTTGCAACTGGCTGTAATGTCGGGGGAGTACCGGCCCGAAGCCGAGCCGGGCATGCCGTCCCAAGTGGCTGGCGGAGACGATGGGATTCGAACCCACGATACCCTTTTGAGGTATACTCCCTTAGCAGGGGAGCGCCTTCGACCACTCGGCCACGTCTCCACTGACCGGTTTAGCCGCCTTTGGGAAGCGCGATCAAGCCGCGTGTGCTGACCGGGCTGCTACGGGCGGGGCGGAGCGGAGCGCACGCCGCTCCCGCACACCGCCCGGGCGGCGGCGTGCGGGGGGCGTCCAAGGCGCGGATTACATCCCGCACGGGCCGTTCAGGAAGGCCTCGATCTCGGGCATCATGGCGCGGTAGTGGGAGGGAT
Source organism: Alkalicaulis satelles (assembly GCF_008630495.1). GTDB lineage: Bacteria > Pseudomonadota > Alphaproteobacteria > Caulobacterales > Maricaulaceae > Oceanicaulis > Oceanicaulis satelles. The sequence goes on along the minus strand of NZ_VWOJ01000001.1, from coordinate 754,980 downwards.
ACCACGGCATCTGGTGAGGCATGTCGGGTATGATCACCATGCGCGCCTCCACCCGGTTTCGCACCGCGTTGTAGAAGTCCGTGCCGTGGAACAGCGGCACGCGCACATCCCGGTCGCCATGGAAGACCAGCACCGGCAGGCGGGCGTTGGCGGTATGGCGGGCCGGATCGAGGCCGCGCACCGTTTGACCCTGGCGCATGCGCTGGATGCGGTTCTCGCTCCAGGTATTGCCCAGTCGGGCCAGATTGGTCACCGGCGCTCCCGCGATGGCGCAGCGATAGGGCGCGTCATCGCGCACCACCGCAGCCGCCGCGGCGAAGCCGCCATAGGAATAGCCGAAAATGGCCAGGCGCTCGGGATCAGCGATGCCCTGAGCCACCAGCCAGGCCACGCCGTCATCCTTGTCGTCCTGCATGGTCAGGCCCCACTGGGCGTCGCCAGCCAGCCAGAGCTGGCGGCCATGGCCGGTGGAGCCGCGAAAGTTCGGGCGCAGAACGGCATAGCCGCGCGAGGTCAGGAACTGGGTCCAGCCCGATGAGTCCCAGCCGGTGTAATCACGCACCCACGGGCCGCCATGCGGCATGATGATGGCGGGCAGGGGGGCGTCGCCCTCGCTCCAGCCCGGCGGCAGGTCGAGTATGGCCGGAATGGTCAGCCCGTCGCGCGCCGCATAGCTGACAAAGCGCTGCTCGCCCAGCTGTTCGGGGCCGATCCACGGGCGCTCCGAGCCCAGGGTCTGCACCCGGCTGCGCTCATGGAGCAGATGATAGGCCGGCGCATGCTGGCCGCTCTCGGTGGAGAACAGCACCCGCGACAGGCCTTCGCTGTAATCCATGATGGTCACCAGCTGGCCCGGGAAGGCGTCATCCAGCCCTTCCTGGATGGCGCGCATGTCCGGGTCTATCCAGAAAATCTCGTTGCGCGGGCCGGAATAGGCGAAGCCCAGGAGCTGGTTGAAATTGTCCGCGCGCTCGCCGAGCACCACGCCCAGGGCGGAGTAGTCGGGGTGGGCCAGGATCGGCTCGTCGCTGAAGCGCCGCGTTTGCGGGTCATACCAGTAGATCGCGGCCAGGTCCGAGAACAGGTCCGTGGTCACATAGAAGCGCCCGCTGGCCTCGTCATAGCCGGTCACATTGACGATGTGGCGATCTGAAATTCTTGTGGTCAGCGGTTCGTGAACCTCGAACGCACCGGTCTGGGGGGTGGCGATGAGAATGCGCTGCTCATAATCGCCCCCGCCTATGGAGGTGAACTGGACCTGGGTCATGGGCGCGCCAGTGCGCGGATTGAACAGGCCAGGCGAGGTATTGCCTCCGGTGCGCAAAGCCAGTTCTGTAGCCCCGGTGCGCAAGTTGTAGCGGTAGATATCTGCAGCCAGCGTCAAGCTGTTGACTCGCTGGATCAGGACATGCTCCGGGTCCAGCGGCAAGGTGCTGACCAGGCTCGCCGAGCCAGCGATTTCAAGACAGCGCCGGACTTGTTCGCTGACCCCCAGGCGCCGCGAAGAGCCTGCAAAAGCCTGGTCAAATCGCGCATGGCGCACATCGGTCAGATAGGGGCGGAAGATGAAAGTGCGCGTGGTGCCGACCGACTGGCCTTCACCGCAGCCATCAAGCGCGCCTGTGAATTCCTGCCGCCCGAACACAAGCAGGCGCTCGGCCTTGAGGGCGAAGGCGGCGATGAATTTCATACGATTGCCGCTGGGCGTGATCACGGCGCCCTGATCGGGCGAATCCAGATCCCAGCTGGCCAGCGCAGTGTCTTCATTGTTGGTGCCCGGCGCGGCGATGATGGCGGCCAGGGTGCGCCCGTCCGCGCTGAGCGAAACGGACTGGATATTGGGCACGCGGGCGATGTCGTCCACGCTGATGGGCTGCGCACTGGCTGCGCCGGCCATGAGGCCGCTCACAGCGGCGGCCAGAAACATGCGTATCATGTCAGAATAACTCCCCAGACAAGGCCGGTGCGCGGATGAAAAGGCGTGCGCGCCGGTGGCGGAACAGATCGCTCTGACTTATCCATATGGCCAATTACAAGCAGGACAGGCAGGCGCAGACGTCTGGCGCGTTAACCTGTGCGCAGGTTGCGACAAGGCCGGGAATACGCGTGCCGCGGCAAGGATATATCATTCTCGCTGCGCGCTGGGTCCGCACGTCTATCTTTCCGTCTCATGAACAAGATTTAAGCGGTGTCTGGCGTCCACGGGGCTGCGCCCGCCGGCGGGCAGCGCTTTTCCCGGGGCGTGCGGGGCGCTATTTCAGGGCCATGACCGATTTGCTGATGTCCGCTCTCGCCCCGCTCAAACTGCCTTCAGACGGCCGCGCGCTGGGGGAAAGCGGGCGCATCGCCGGATGTGATCTGCGCGACGGGGTCGCCACCATCGTCCTGAAGCCCGGACCTGAAGGCGAGGATCTGGACGCCCTGCGTGCGGCGGTGGCGCAGGCGCTGGAGGGCGTGGCGGGGGTGACGCGCACCCGGGTAATCGTGGAGGCGGCGCTGACCGCCCCGGCGCGTTCGCGCCAGGCGCAGGGCCAGCCGGCCAAACCCGTGCGTGCGCCCGCCCGGCGCATCATCGCCGTGGCTTCGGGCAAGGGCGGGGTGGGCAAGTCCACCGTGGCCGCCAATCTGGCGGGTGCGTGCGTGAAGCTGGGACTGAAGACCGGGCTGATGGACGCGGACATTTACGGCCCCAGCGCGCCGCGCATTTTCGGCCTGTCTGATGCGCCAGGCCTGCGCAAGGGCGATGACGGCATCGAGCCGCTGGAAGCCCATGGCGTGAAGCTGGTCTCCATGGGCTTTCTGGTGGGCGAGCGCGATCCGGTAGTCTGGCGCGGGCCGATGGTCACCGGCGCCATCCGTCAATTTCTCACCGAGGTGAACTGGGGCGATCTTGATGTCCTGATCATCGACATGCCGCCGGGCACGGGCGACGCCCAGCTGGCCGTGGCCCAGGGCGCGCCCATTTCAGGCGTGGTGATCGTGTCCACGCCCCAGACCCTGGCGCTGGACGATGCGCGCAAGGCCGCCGCCCTGTTTGACCGCACCGAAATCCCGATCCTGGGCCTGATCGAGAATATGAGCTTCTTCCTGTGCCCCCATTGCGGGGAGGGCACGGAGATTTTCGGGCGCGGCGGCGCGCGCGCCGAGGCCGAGCTGATCGGCGCGCCTTTCCTGGGGGAGATACCGCTGCATCCCGAACTGCGCGAGGCGTCAGACGAAGGCCGGCTGGTGGCGTCGGGCGACGGGCCGGTGGCCAAGGCGTTCGTGCGCGCCGCCGAAGCCATGCTGACCCATGTGGAGGCGGCCTGGCGGCCGGCGCCGGAGATCGTCTTCACCGATTGAGCCGGGTGTGCGCCTTGCGGGTCCCGCTGACGGCGAAATCGCGATAGAAGACCGCAATCAGAACAAGGGAGGCCGTCATGGCGCAGATCGCCTTTATCGGACTGGGTAATATGGGCGCAGGCATGGCTGCGAACCTGATCAAGGCCGGCCACCAGGTGTGCGCCTTCGATCTCAATGCCGATGCGGTCGCCATGCTCGCCGCCAAGGGTGCAAAGGCGGCCGGTTCAGTGGCCGAAGCGGTGAACGGCGCCGATGGCGTGGTCACCATGCTGCCCGCCAGCGCCCATGTGCGCAGCGTCTATGCGGGCGCGGACGGCGTGCTGGCCCATGCGCCCGCCCACGCCGTGCTGATGGATTGCTCCACCATCGACGTGGACAGCGCGCGCCAGATGGGCGCTGCGGCGGCGGACAAGGGCTTCGCCTTTGTCGACGCGCCGGTGTCGGGCGGCGTGGCGGCGGCCGAGGCGGGCACGCTGACTTTCATGGTGGGCGGGCCGAAAGACGCATTCGTTAAAGCCGAGCCGGTGCTCGCTGCGATGGGCAAGGCGGTGATCCATGCCGGCGAGGCGGGCGCAGGCCAGGCGGCCAAGATCTGCAACAACATGCTGCTGGCCATCCATATGATCGGCACGTGCGAGGCGCTGAACATGGCTGAGCGCCTGGGCCTGGATATCCAGAATTTCTACGACATCGCCTCCAAGGCCTCGGGCCAGAACTGGTCTTTGACCAGCTATTGCCCGGTTCCGGGTCCCGTGCCCGCGGCGCCGTCCAACCGGGGCTACAAGCCGGGATTCGCCGCGCCTTTGATGCTCAAGGATCTCAAGCTCGCCATGGAAGCCGCGCGCAGCGCCGGCGCCAGCACGCCCCTGGGCGCCCATGCCGCGGACATCTATCAGCGCTTTGTCGATTCCGGCGGGGAGGGGCTTGATTTCTCCGGCGTGATTCAAATGATCGCATCAGATTCGGGATCAGAGGGATCGTGAATTTGCGAAGCGTTTTCAAATAGAAGGCGCGACATTCCGCCTCTGTTTCATGGGGAGACGCGTGATCTGGATTATGTCATGGTCCGGACACCATAAAGACAACACCAGGGAGAGCCGCAGCGGCTGATTGGCCCGCTGTGCAGACCAGATGGATTATCGCAGCGCCTTCAAGGCGTCCGTCGCCCGGGTCCGGGCTGAAGGGCGCTACCGGGTCTTCGCCAATCTGCGCAGGGTGCGCGGCCAGTTCCCTCGCGCGCGCTGGCGCACCGATGAGGGTGATGTGCGCGACGTGGTGGTTTGGTGCTCCAATGACTATCTGGGCATGGGCCAGAGCCCGTGCGTCACCGGCGCCATGAAACAGGCCATAGACGATGTGGGCGCGGGCGCCGGGGGCACGCGCAATATCTCGGGCACCACCAACTATCATGTCGAGCTGGAGCACTCGCTCGCCGACCTGCACGGCAAGGAAGCCGCGCTTCTGTTCACCTCGGGCTATATCTCCAACCAGGCGACGCTGGCCACGCTGGGCAAGATCCTGCCCGGCCTGATCATGTTCTCCGACGCGCTCAATCACGCCTCCATGATCGAGGGCGTGCGCCAGTCGGGCTGCGAAAAACATGTCTGGCGCCACAACGACATCGCTCATCTTGAAGAGCTGCTGCGCGCCGCGCCGGTCGATGCGCCCAAGCTGATCGCGCTGGAATCGGTCTATTCCATGGACGGCGATATCGGCCCGCTCGAAGCGGTGTGCGATCTGGCCGACAAGTATAACGCCCTGACCTATCTCGACGAGGTGCACGCGGTCGGTCTTTACGGCCTGCGCGGCGGCGGCATCGCTGAGCGCGACGGGCTGATGGACCGGTTCGACATCATCGAGGGCACGCTGGGCAAGGCCTATGGCCTGATGGGCGGCTATATCGCAGCGGATTCGGTGATCGTGGACGCGGTGCGCTCCTGGGCGCCGGGCTTCATCTTCACCACCTCGCTGGCCCCGGCCATCGCAGCGGGCGCGCGCGCCAGCGTGGAATTTCTCAAGAGCGCCCATCATTTGCGCGAGGCTCATCAGGAGCGCGCCGCGACCCTGAAAGCCCGGCTCAAAGAGGCGGGACTGCCGGTGATGGACAGCGTCACCCATATCGTGCCGGTTCATGTGGGTGATCCGGTCCTGTGCAAGCGCATGACCGATGCGCTGCTGGACGATCATGGCATCTATGTCCAGCCAATCAACTATCCCACCGTGCCGCGCGGGACCGAGCGCATGCGCTTCACCCCCACGCCCATGCATGACGACGCCATGATCGATGCGCTGGTTGAGGCCTTGCGCGCGGTCTATGTCCAGCATGCCGGCATGAAGGTGGCCTGATGGCGCCGCGCGGCCGTCTGGACGGCCGTGAGGTGATTTTCGAATTCATGACCCTGGGTCAGAGCGTGCGCGTTGCCGCTGTGGATGTGGCCACCGGCGAGGAAGTGGTGATTTCGGGCCCCGCGGGCGCCGCCCAGAGCGATCTGGAGCGCGTGGCCGCGCGCAAGCTGGCGCGACGTCTGGCGCAAACCCTGGGTCCTGAGAACAAAACGCCCCGGCGCGGAGGCCGGGGCGTTATCGTCTGATGCAAGGCGGGTGCGTTATTTCTTGCGCCCGCCGCGGCCCAGGCCGATTTCCTTGGCGAATTCGGAGCGGCGCTTGGAGTAGTTCGGCGCCACCATCGGGTAATCAGCCGGCAGACCCCATTTGCGGCGGTAGTCGTCCGGGCTCATGTCGTATTGCGAGCGCAGATAGCGCTTGAGCATTTTCAGCTTCTTGCCGTCTTCCAGGCAAACAATGTAGTCGTCGGTTACAGATTTGGAGATGGCAACCGCCGGCTTGGCCTTGGGTTCGGGCTTGGGCTCGCCGCCGGAAATGTCTTTCATGGTGGCGAATACCGATTTGATCATGTCCGGCACGCTTTCAGCCGGCACCGAATTGTGAGTCAGGAATGACGCGACAATGTCGGTGGTCATCCGCATGAGTTCTTCATTGTCGACGGAGGGGAGGGTGTCTTCGGTCACAGCTATGTTCCTTGTTGCAAGCAGGGTGAGACCCGGGAGAATCACCGCGGTCCATTGGGGATATAATTCTGATACGGCACTGACGCAAGTAATGCGCGGCATTTCATTGCAGATATTTTACTTCATGCTCTAGCGTACAGAGTAACGAATGCAGCCTTTCATTAAGACGCGGGTCATGCGGCAAACGGACCTGAATGGTTGTCCGGCGCGCGTGGCGGGCCTATGACTGGGCGAAGCACATAGCGACCCGAAGGAACTGGCCATGGCAGACGCACACGCAAGCGAACCGGCGAACCCGTTCTTCACCACCCCGCTCAATGCGGCCGATCCGGAGCTGGCCGACGCCATCGCGCGTGAAATCCGCCGCCAGCAGGACCAGGTGGAACTGATCGCTTCGGAGAATATCGTCAGCCGCGCCGTGCTGGAGGCCCAGGGCTCGCCGCTCACCAACAAGTATGCAGAAGGCTACCCTGGCAAGCGCTATTATGGCGGGTGCGAGTTCGTCGATATCGCCGAGGAGCTAGCCATTTCGCGCGCCAGGGCGCTGTTTGATTGCGCCTACGCCAACGTCCAGCCCAATTCGGGCAGCCAGGCCAATCAGGCGGTGTTCCTGGCCTTGCTCAAGCCCGGCGACAAGATCCTGGGCATGGACCTGTCGGCGGGCGGGCATCTGACCCATGGCGCGCGTCCCAACCTGTCGGGCAAGTGGTTCGAGGCTCATGCTTATGGCGTGCGCGAGAGCGATGCGCTGATCGATTATGACGCTCTGCGCGAGACCGCCCGCCAGGTGCGCCCGCAAATGATCATTGCGGGCGGGTCGGCCTATCCGCGCGTCATCGATTTCAAGGCCTTCCGCGAGATCGCTGACGAGGTGGGCGCCTATCTCCTGGTGGACATGGCCCATTTCGCCGGCCTGGTGGCGGGCGGCGCCTATCCCAGCCCGCTCCCCCACGCCCATGTGTGCACCACCACCACCCACAAGACGCTGCGCGGCCCGCGCGGGGGCATGATCGTCTCCAACGATCCGGATCTGGGCAAGAAGTTCAATTCGGCCGTCTTCCCCGGCCTGCAGGGCGGTCCGCTCATGCATGTGATCGCGGCCAAGGCGGTGGCGTTCGGCGAGGCTCTACGCCCGGAATTCAAGGCCTATGCCCGCCAGGTGATCGAGAACTGCAAGGCCATGGCCGGCGCCCTGTCCGAAGCCGGGTTTGATCTGGTCTCCGGCGGCACGGACAGCCATCTGGCGCTGGTCGATCTGCGGCCCAAATCGCTGACCGGCGATATCTCCGAGGCCGCGCTGGAGCGCGCCCACATCACCTGCAACAAGAACGGCGTGCCGTTCGATCCGGCAAAGCCCACCGTCACCTCCGGCCTGCGCATTGGCGCGCCGGCGGGCACCACGCGCGGCTTCGGCGCGGCGGAGTTCCGCCGTGTGGGCGAAATGATGGCCGAAGTGCTCGATGCGCTGGCCGCCAATCGCGAGGGGGATGCGGCGGTCGAGGCCCGGGTGCGTGAGGAAGTCGTGGCGCTGTGCGCGCGCTTCCCCATCTATCCCGAGCTGGGTTGAGCGGGTGAGGTGAGCCGTGCGCTGTCCCTTCTGCGGTCATCACGACACCCAGGTCAAAGACTCCCGTCCTGCTGAGGACGGGGGGGCCATCCGGCGCCGGCGCCAGTGCCCGTCCTGCGGCGCGCGCTTCACCACGTTCGAGCGCGTCCAGCTGCGTGATCTCCACGTCATCAAGTCCGACGGCAAGCGCGAGGCGTTCGAGCGCGACAAGCTGATGAAGTCGGTGCTGCTGGCCACCCAGAAGCGCTCCATAGAACGCGACCGCATCGAGCAGATGGTGTCGGGCATTGTTCGGCGGCTGGAAAGCGGCGGCGATCCGGACGTCCAGTCCAAGCAGATCGGCCGGCTGGTCATGGACGGGCTGCGCGCCCTCGATACCGTGGCCTATGTGCGCTACGCCTCGGTCTACAAGGATTTCCGCGAGGTGGAGGATTTCGCCACTTTCATCAAGGGCGAGCGCCTGATCGATGCGGACAAAAAGGACCCCGGCGAGGCGTCCGGGGACGAGGCATGAGCGCGCGCGCGCGCGTCACCTTGAAGCTCGCCACCAGCCTGGATGCGCGCATCGCCCTGGCCAGCGGGGCGTCGAAATGGATCACAGGTCCCGAAGCCCGCGCCCGGGTCCATGAGATGCGCGCCGCCCATGATGCGATCCTGACCGGCATCGGCACGGTGCTGGCCGATGATCCGCGCCTGACCGCCCGGCTGGACGCCGGGGCGCCAGCCCAACAGCCTGTGCGCGCCGTGCTGGATACGTCCCTGCGCACGCCGCCGGGATGCGCGCTGCTCAAAGAGGGACCGGCGGTGCTGTTTCATGGCGCGCACGCGCCGCCGTCCGGCGCGCTCCTGGCCGCAGGCGCGCGATGCGTGGCGCTGCCGCTTCATGAGGAGCGCGTGGATATCGCAGCGGCGCTGGACTGGTTGGCGGGCGAAGGCTGCCGGAGCGTGATGATCGAGGCGGGCGGAAAGGTCGCGGCCTCCGCGCTTGCGCTCGGTCGTGTGGATCGTATCGAATGGTTCCGCGCGCCGGTCCTGCTGGGCGGGGACGGCATGGCGGCGATTGCAGGCCTGGGCCTTGAGACGCTGGACGCCGCGCCCATCTTCCAGCGCACCCGCGTGATCGAATGCGGCGCGGATGTCCTGGAACGCTGGGAGCGGGTCTGAAACAATGTTCACCGGTATCGTCACCGCGCTGGGGCGCATCGCCGCCATTGAGGACGGGCCGGTGCGCCGCATCACCGTGGACAGCCCCTATGCCGCGCACAGCTTTTCGCTGGGCTGTTCGGTTAGCCATGATGGCGCCTGCCTGACCCTGGTCTCGGTCGAGCCGCAAGAGCAGGGCGCGCGTCATGTGGTGGAGGTTTCTCCCGAGACGCTGGCGCGCACCACGCTGGGCGCCTGGGCTGTGGGGACAGACGTCAATCTCGAACGCGCGCTGAAGGTCGGCGACGAGCTGGGCGGGCATATCGTCCAGGGCCATGTGGACGGGGTGGGCGAGGTGCGCGCGCGCGAGGACGTGGACGGCTGGATGCGCCTTCGCATCGCCGCGCCGGACGCTCTGGCGGCTTTCATTGCTGAGAAGGGCTCCATCGCCGTGGACGGGGTCTCGCTGACGGTCAACGCGGTGGAGGAAAACCTGTTTGATCTCATGATCATCCCCCACACTGCGGCGGTCACCACGCTGGGCCGTCTGCAGCCGGGAGCGCATGTGAACCTTGAGGTCGATGTCATGGCGCGCTACGCCGCACGCCTGATCGATTTTCGCCCGGCAGGAACCCCATCGTGAGCGAGCCCTACGGCGATACGCCGCTGTCTTCCATCACCGAGATCATCGAGGACGCGCGCCAGGGGCGCATGTTCATCCTGGTTGACGCCGAGGATCGGGAGAATGAGGGCGATCTGGTCATTCCGGCCCAGTTCGCCACTCCCGACGCGGTCAATTTCATGGCCAAGCACGGGCGCGGCCTGATCTGCCTGTCCCTGACGCGCGCGCGCGCCGACCAGCTGCGCCTGCCCCTGATGAGTTCGCGCAACCAGTCGCGCCACACCACCAATTTCACCGTCTCCATCGAAGCGCGTGAGGGCGTATCCACAGGGATATCGGCCCATGACCGGGCCCTGACCATCGCAGCGGCGATCAACCCGGCCAAGGGGGCGGAAGACATCGTCTCGCCCGGCCATGTGTTTCCGCTTGTGGCGCGCGATGGCGGGGTGCTGGTGCGCGCAGGCCATACCGAGGCGGCGGTGGATATCGCCCGGCTGGCGGGCTGCAACCCGTCCGGCGTCATCTGCGAAATCATGAATGAAGACGGGACCATGGCCCGGCTTCCCGATCTGGTGGCGTTTGCCCAGCTGCACGGGCTGAAGATCGGCGCCATCGCCGATCTCATCGCCTATCGCCGCCAGCATGACCGCTTTGTGGAGCGCCGGCTCGACACCGAGGTGACCACGCGCTGGGGCGGGCCGTTCCGCCTGTCGGTCTTTCGTTCGCTGGTGGAGGATGTGGAGCATGTGGCCATTGCGCGCGGGGACATCCGCCCCGACGCGCCGGTGCTGGTGCGCATGCACAAGGTGAGCTTCGCCGACGATCTTCTGGGCGCTGGCGGCGGGCGCAGCGGGCTCATTGAGGAGGGCATTGGCGCGCTTCAGGCTCATGACGGCCCGGGCGTGATGGTGTTCATCCGCGAGACCAATCCGTCCGCCATTACAGAGCGTTTCGGCGCCGCCCCGGCCGATCCGCCCGATGCGCGCGAGGCCCGGCGCTTGCGCGAATACGGGGTGGGGGCGCAGATCCTGCTGGATCTGGGCGTGCGCCAGATGATCCTGGTGACCACCGCCCCGCAGACCATAATCGGACTTGACGGATACGGCCTTCAGGTCGTTGAACAGCGCGATCTGGAAGGAAGCCGCCATGACTGACACCCCCCGCGTGCTCATTGTGGCCGCTCCGTTCTATGAGGACATTACCGAGCAGCTGCTGGCCGGCGCCCGTGCTGCGCTGGACGAGGCGGGCGCCCGTCATGACACCGTCATGGTGCCCGGCGCGTTCGAGATCCCCGGCGCTATCGCCATGTCCTGGCTGGGCGCCGATCCCTATGACGCCTATGTGGCGCTGGGCTGCGTGATCCGCGGCGAGACCAGCCATTACGACTATGTGTGCGGGGAGAGCGCGCGCGGTCTGATGGATCTCAGCCTGTCGGGCGTGGCCCTGGGCTATGGTATTCTGACCGTTGAGAATATCCGCCAGGCGCGCGAGCGCGCCCATGTGGACCGCAAGAACAAGGGCCGCGACGCAGCCCAGGCGGCGCTGACCATGGCGGCGTTCAAGACGAGCTGTGCGGACTGATGACCACCGAAACCGCCAACCGTTCCGAGACCCGGGCCCGGCTGCGCCGCGCAGCGCGGCTGTGCGCTGTGCAGGCGCTCTACCAGATGGAGGTGAGCGGGCAGGGCGCAGCTGCCGTGACGCGCCAGTTCCGCGACCATCATTTCGGCCATGACGGCGAGCCGGGCGACTATATCGAGGCCGATGAGGACTTCTTTGAAGACCTCCTGAAAGGCATAGTGGAGCGTCAGGACGAGGTGGACGGCCATATCTCCCAGGTGCTCAAGGAAGGCTGGCGCCTGTCGCGTCTGGACGCCACCCTGCGCGCGATCCTGAGAGCGGGCGGGTATGAGCTGCTGGCGCGCACAGATGTGCCGCCCGCCGTGGTGATCAACGAGTATGTGGACGTGGCGTCCGCGTTTTTCGATGCGCCGGAATCGGGCATGGTCAACGGCGCGCTGGACGCTCTGGCCCGGCGTCTGCGCACGGACGGGCCGTGAGCGGCGGCGGGGAATTTGATTATATAAAACGGCGCCTTGCGCCGCTCAGTTCAGGTTTTCCCGGCGCCGCGGATCTCAGCGATGACGGAGCGGTGATAACGCCCTCTGACGGCTGCGAGCTGGCCGTCACCGCCGATACGCTGGTGGCCGGCGTGCATTTCCCGAAAGATGAAGATCCCGCGCTAACCGCTTGCCGCGCCTTGAGAGTCAATCTCTCGGACCTGGCCGCCATGGGGGCGCGGCCCCTGGCCTATATGCTCTCCATCGTCTGGCCGGAAGGCGCGCCTGACGCTTTGCGCGAGGGCTTTGCCGACGGACTTGAAGACAGCCAGAAAATCTTTGGAATTCATCTGGTTGGCGGAGACACCACATCGGCGCACGGACCCTGGACCATCGCCGTGACCGCGTTTGGCGAACTTCCCGCAGGCCGGGCGGTGCGGCGCAGCGGCGCCAAGCCTGGCGATCTCCTTGTTGTCACAGGTGCAATTGGCGATGCCTGGCTGGGCCTTCAGGGCGTTATGGGCGCGCGCCCAGCCCTGGGCAACGCAGGACATGAGCGCTTGCTGCGCCAGCGTTTCAACCGTCCCGAGCCGCGTGTTGAGCTTGCGGGCGCCTTGATTGAATACGCCCATGCCGCCATCGATATCAGCGACGGCCTGATCGCCGATTGCGGTCATATCGCGCGCGCCAGCGGGCTTGATGCGGGGATAGAGCTGGAGCGCCTGCCGCTCTCTGATGCGGGACAAGCCTGGCTGGCGCTCCAGAGTGATGAGGCCGCCGCCCGCCAGCAGCTGGCTGGAGGCGGAGATGATTACGAGCTCGCGATTGCGGTTTCGCCTGACAATCTGGCGGCCCTGACCAAAGCGGCGGGCGCCCTGCCGCTCACCGTCATCGGACGGTTCGAGGCCGGTGATGCGGGCGTCAGCGTGAGCTGGCGCGGCGCGCCAGTGCGCGTCGACCGGCCCGGATTCACCCATTTTTGACGGGTCTAGCGCCAGACTGTCCCATATGAAGACCGTGCTCGCCCTCATGACCGCCCTCATGGTCCTGACGCCCGCCGCTGCGGGCGAGGAGCGCGCCTGCCCCCATGGCGATCCGCGCGCGATCAACAAGCTGGTGGCCCCGGTGGTGCGCCAGGACGGGCGCCTGGCCGGCTATGCCTTCGTCACGCCGCGCCTGTGCCTGGCGCGGGGATATTCCATGTCGAATGTGCGCGAGGAAGAGCACTTCCTGATGGACGCTCTGGTGCGCGCGGTTCACGCGAACCCGTTCATCCTGCACCAGGACGGTGTTGAAACCGACCGTTCTGACGCCGAAAACGCCTTTTCCCGCGCTGTAAACGGCCGGTTTGGCGCCAACGTCATTGCGTTTGATCTCGCTGGCGATGACATGCGCCTGATCCGGCGCTAAAGGCGCGCCCAGCGCCCAGCCTTCCCCCTGAAATCACACCCTCGCCCCCTTGTGTTGCGTGGTGCAATCGACCTGTTGCATAGTCCGCTTCATCGGGGAGGGCTTGAACTGCACGGCTGATTCCATTCCCGACCGTGCGGTGGGCGCTCAAAACAACAATCATTGCCTCGACCAAGGGGAAAATCACATGCTTATGGATGAGCTTTGGCTCTGGCTTGCCGTTGCGGCGGGCCTGATTGCGATTGCGTATGGCGTGATCCAGGTGCGCTCCATTCTGTCGGCCAGCGCCGGCACTGAGCGCATGCAGGAGATCGCCGCCGCGATCCAGGAGGGCGCGAACGCATATCTGCGCCGGCAATACATCACGATCGCCATTGTGGGCGTCGTCATCTTCGTTCTGGTCTGGCTGTTGCTGGGCCTGGTGGTGGCGGCCGGCTTCCTGATCGGCGCCATATTGTCGGGCGCAGCGGGCTTCATCGGCATGCTGGTCTCGGTGCGCGCCAATGTACGCACCACCGAGGCGGCCAAGTCCTCGCTGCAGGCGGGCCTGTCCCTGGCTTTCCGCGCAGGCGCGGTGACCGGCATGCTTGTGGCGGGCCTCGCCCTGTTGTCGGTGACGATCTATTATTTCGTGCTCACTGGCGGGAACGGCTTTGCCGCATCGGACTCCCAGCGCACCATTATTGACGGCCTTGTCGCGCTGGGCTTTGGCGCCTCTCTGATTTCCATCTTCGCGCGTCTGGGCGGCGGCATCTTCACCAAGGGCGCCGATGTGGGCGGCGACATGGTCGGCAAGGTGGAGGCGGGCATCCCCGAGGATGATCCGCGCAACCCGGCCACCATTGCGGACAATGTGGGCGACAATGTCGGCGACTGCGCAGGCATGGCCGCCGACCTGTTCGAGACCTACGCGGTGACCGTGGTGGCCACCATGGTGCTCGGTTCCATCTTCTTCCGCGGTGATGTCGGGCTGGACGCCATGATGGTGTATCCGCTGGCCATTGGCGCGGTGTGCATCATCGCCTCGATCCTGGGCGCGTTCTTCGTGCGCCTGTCGAAGGGATCGACCAATGTGATGGGCGCGCTCTACAAGGGCTTCATCGCCTCGGCGGTGTTCTCGCTGATCGGCATCGCGCTGGCGACCCATTTCCTGATCGGGTTTGAAACCGCCTTCACCGCCAGCACGGGCCTGACCATGAGCGGGGCTTCGCTGTTCGTGTGCGGCGTGATCGGCTTGGCGGTGACCGGCTTCATCATCTGGATCACCGAATACTATACCGGCACCAATTACCGCCCGGTGCGCTCGGTGGCCAAGGCGTCGGAGTCCGGCCACGGCACCAATGTCATCCAGGGTCTGGCCGTGTCGATGGAATCCACCGCCCTGCCGGCGCTGGTGATCATCATTGCGATCCTGGCCACCTTCAATCTGGCCGGGCTGTTCGGCATCGCCATTGCGGTGACCACGATGCTGGCCCTGGCGGGCATGGTGGTGGCGCTCGACGCCTTCGGACCGGTCACGGACAATGCCGGCGGCATCGCCGAGATGGCGGGCCTGGAAGGCGAGGTGCGCGACACCACCGATGCGCTGGACGCGGTGGGCAACACCACCAAGGCGGTCACCAAGGGCTACGCCATCGGCTCGGCGGGCCTGGGCGCGCTGGTGCTGTTTGCGGCCTATACCGAAGACATAAAGTATTTCGCCGCCAACGCCACGACCTACCCGTTCTTTGCGGGCGCGGACAATCTGAACTTCGCCCTGCATAACCCGTATGTGGTGGTGGGCCTGTTCTTTGGCGGTCTTCTGCCCTTCCTGTTTGCGGGCTGGTCGATGACCGCCGTGGGCCGTGCGGCCCAGGCCGTGGTCACCGAGGTGCGCCGCCAGTTCAAGGAAAAGCCGGGCATCATGAAGGGCGAGGAAAAGCCCGATTACGGCCGGGCGGTGGACATGCTGACCACTGCAGCGATCCGCGAAATGATCGTGCCGTCCATGCTGCCGGTGCTCTCGCCCATCGTCCTGTTCACCGCGATCTATTTCGTGGGCGGCAAGTTCGAGGCGCTGGCCGCGGTGGGCGCCATGCTGCTGGGGGTCATCGTGACCGGCCTGTTCGTGGCCATTTCCATGACTTCGGGCGGCGGCGCCTGGGACAACGCCAAGAAATACATCGAGGACGGCCATCACGGCGGCAAGGGCTCTGAAGCCCACAAGGCTGCGGTGACGGGCGATACGGTGGGCGATCCCTACAAGGACACCGCCGGTCCGGCTGTGAACCCGATGATCAAGATCACCAATATCGTCGCCCTGCTGATGCTGGCGGTGCTGGCGGTGCGCTTCTAGAGCGCTTGATCACTGGTCAAGAAGAACCCCGGCCTGCGCCGCAGGCCGGGGTTTTTTGTGTCCCGATGCGCCGCCGTCAGCCGTTCTGGTCGCGGTCCTTGATGAAGCCGGATAGCTGGGCCAGCAGATCGATGGGCATGGGGAAGATGATGGTGGAATTGTTCTCGCCGCCGATCTCGGTCAGCGTGCTCAGATAGCGCAATTGCAGCGCGCCGTCCTGCTCGCCCAGGATCTGGGCGGCCTCGGCCAGCTTGGCGGCGGCCTGCTGTTCGCCTTCCGCAGAGATGATCTTGGCGCGCCGCTCGCGCTCGGCCTCGGCCTGCCGGGCGATGGCGCGGATCATGGACGGGTCGAGATCCACATGCTTGATCTCCACATTGGCCACCTTGATGCCCCAGGCCTCGGTCTGGACATCCAGGATTTTCTGGATGTCGTCATTGAGCTTGTCGCGCTCGGCCAGCATCTCGTCGAGATCATGCTTGCCCAGCACCGAGCGCAGCGTGGTCTGGGCCAGCTGGCTGGTGGCCATGCGGAAATCCTCCACCTGGTTGATCGCCTTGGACGGGTCGACGATGCGGTAATACAGAACCGCGTTGACCTTCACCGACACATTGTCCTGGCTGATCACGTCCTGGCTGGGCACGTCCTCGGCCACGGTGCGGATGTCCACGCGCACCATTTGCTGGATGAAGGGGATGAGGATGATCAGGCCGGGGCCGGACGTGCCGGTATAGCGGCCCAGCGTGAAGATCACGGCGCGCTCATACTCGCGCAGGACCTTGATCGCCGACGAGAGGATGCCAAACACCAGAACGATGATGGCGATCCATAAACCGAGATTGAAACCGATGTCGGCCATAGGCGTGTCTCCTTGCTAATAGCTTCTGAAGTCAGGGTTCATTTCACCAGCTTGACGCGCAGGGTCAGACCCTCGACGCCCGTGACCTTCACCGTATCGCCTTCGGCCAGGGTATCGGCGGATACCGCTTTCCAGCGCTCGCCATCCACCATCACATAGCCGCCCGCGCCGTCCCATGAGACAACGCGGCCGGTGAGGCCGATCAGGCCCTTGTCCCCGGTGGTCACCTTGCGCCCCTGGGCGGCCAGTCCATAGCTGACCAGGAAAAAGGTCGCCGCCCCCAGCGCCACGGTGGTGGCCGCGATCAGGCGCCAGTCGATGCGCAGGCCTTCCACCTCGGTGTCCATCAGCATCAGCGAGCCTATGGCGAAGGCGGCCAGCCCGCCCAGCGCCAGCAGGCCGGAAGAGGCGAAGAAAGCCTCGGCCACCAGCAGCACCAGCCCCAGTATGATCAGCGCCGCGCCCGCATAATTCACGGGCAGGGTGTTGAGGGCGTAGAAGCCGATAATGATGAAGATCACTCCGGCGATGGCGGTCACCGGCTCCAGCCCGTTATAGAAGGACACCAACAGGCCGATAAAACCGAGATTGAGCAGGAGGAAGGCTATATTGGGATCGGTGATCACCGCCAGCGCTTCTTCGGCGAAGGTCTTCTCCACCGCCTCAATGCCGGCCCCGGCTACCTCCAGCACCACCTCGCGCCCGCCTGACAAGGTCACGGTGCGCCCGTCGGCTTCCTCCAGGAAGGCCGGCAGGCTGGCGGCGACGATCTCGATCACGCCCAGCTCCAGGGCTTCGGAATAGGAGGCGCTCACGCCTTCGCGCACGGCCTCTTCAGCCCAGTCGGCGTTGCGCCCGCGCATTTCGGCCAGCGAGCGGATATAGGCCACGGAATCATTGACCACCTTGTTGCGCATGGCCTGGGCGCTGGACGGAGCCGTGCGCTCGCGCGATGCGCTGCTGTCTTCGCCATCCCCGTCCTCGTCCGCGCTGTCGCGGGCCGGGGCGGGCGCCGGCGCGGGCGCCTCGTCTCCCCCGCCCATCTGGACGGGCGTGGCCGCGCCCACCGATGTTCCTGGCGCCATACCCGCAATATGGCTGGCATAGAGGATATAAGCGCCCGCGCTGGTGGCGCGCGCGCCGGACGGGTGCACGAATACGGCCACCGGCGTCTCTGAGGCCAGGATTGACCGGTTGATGTCGCGCATGGCGGTGTCGAGCCCGCCGGGCGTATCCATCTCGATCACCAGCATGGCCGCGCCTTCACGTTCGGCGCGGGTGATGGCGCGCTGGATATAGCCAGCATTGGCCGGACCGATCACGCCGGTCAGCTCTGCGGTCAGCACACGCGCTTCACCTGCGCGCTCCTGAGTCAGGGCGCCGGCGGCGAGCGCCGCAAAGCCCAGCGCCGCCAACAGCCAGGAGACGCTTCGCACACCCTGTTTCCACGCGATCATGCAACAGCCTCCGGTCCTGTGTCACACCCCTGACAGGGTAGCGCAATCAGGCGCTTTTCCAATGATAAATCAGCGCGTCGCCGCGTCTGCGGCGCTTTGATGCAGCCTGCGGCCCGTCTCGCGCCAAGCGCCTCGCACGCTTGCCTTATCCAGCCCGGGCGCCCATGCTGGCGGACAAACAAGACGAGGGGAGAAAGGCCGTGACCTTGCATCGCGGGCTGATCATCGCCGCCGCCGTGCTGGCGGGCGGGGCCTGGGGGCCGATTTTCCAGCCCGGCGCGCCGGGCGCGCCTGCACGCGTCATCACCGCAGAGGATGCAGTGGCGCTGAGCCGCGGGACCTTCATCGAGGCCGATGTGGTGTTCATGCAGCACATGATCGTCCACCACGCCCAGGCCGTGGAGATGGTCGAGCTGATGGCCACGCGCGCCGAACATGCCCAGGTCAAGCGCCTGGGCGAGCGCATCGCCGCCAGCCAGGCCGCCGAGATGGAGCAGATGCGCGCCTGGCTTCTGGCGCGCGGCCAGGCGCTGGAAGACCCCCATCTGGAGCACGGCCATCACCATGGTCATCAGGGCCACGGCCACCATGGACATCATGGCCATCACGGTCACGGCGCGGCGCAGGAAACCGATCCCGACCATATCGCGCTGATGCCCGGCATGCTGACTCCGGCTCAGATGCGGGCCATGGCGGCGGCTGAAGGGCGGGCCTTCGACATATTATTCCTGGAGGGCATGATCGAGCACCACCAGGGCGCCATCGACATGGTCTACGAGCTGATCGCCGCGCCTGGCAGCGGCGAGGATCCCGAGCTGTCCGATTTCCTCTCCCACGTGGTCTCTGACCAATCCGCCGAGATCTTGCGCATGCAGGTTCTCCTCACCGAACTCGACGCCGCCTGATTGTCATTGGAGTTTTCCGCCATGCGCATCCGCACCGCCCTTGCCTCGTCCGCCGCCGTGATCGCCCTGGCGCTCGCCGGGGCCGCCCACGCGCAGCAGCCGCGCAGCTTTGAACCGGATGTGCGCACCCATCTGGGCGCAGGCCTGCATGACGCCGAACAGGCGGCGTGGAATCTGGAGCTGGAGCACGCCATCGCCCCGCCGCCGGGCTTTTTCGATCCCGACGCGCTGTTCAGCCCGCGCCGCTTCATGGAGGAGACGCGCGCCGCCGAAGAGGCTGACGAGGATGATGAAGAGGCCCCTGCCGGTCCGCGCTTCACTCCGCTGGCCCTGGCCAATACCGACCTGGCGTTTGCCGGCGGGCGCGTCTTCGTAGGCAATTATAACGGCTTCAATGTCTATGACGCGAACGGGGAGGGCGAGCCCGAGCTGGTGCTTTCGGTGGTCTGTCCGGGCGGGCAGGGCGATGTGTCCGTCCATGGCGATCTGTTGTTCATGTCGGTGGAGCAGAACCGGGGCCGGCTCGATTGCGGCACGTCCGGCGCCGAGGGCGATGTCAACGAGGAGCGCTTCCGCGGCGTGCGTATTTTCGACATTTCCGATTTCAGCGCCCCGCGCCAGATCGCGGCGGTCCAGACCTGCCGCGGCTCGCACACCCACACCCTGCTGCCGCACCCGGCCGATCCGGACATCCTCTATATCTATAATTCGGGCACGTCCTTCGTGCGCGAGAGCGATGAGCTGGATATCTGCACCGACGGCCAGCCGGATGAAAACCCGGAGACCGCGCTCTATTCCATCGATGTGATCAAGGTGCCGCTGAGCGCGCCTGAAGAGGCCGCCATCATCAACCGGCCGCGCATTTTCGCCGACCGCGAGTCCGGCGACATCGCCGGGCTGTGGCGCGGCGGCCGGTTTGGCGTGGCCACCCAGCGCACCGCCCAGACCAATCACTGCCACGACATCACCGTCTATCCCGAGCTGGGCATTGCGGCGGGTGCGTGCAGCGGCAATGGCATTCTTCTGGACATTTCCGATCCGGAAAACCCGGCGCGCATCTCCGACATGTTCGATCCGGACATGGCCTACTGGCACTCGGCCACTTTCAACAATACCGGCGATGTGGTGGTGTTCACCGACGAGTGGGGCGGGGGCGTGGCGGCGCGCTGCCAGGCTGACGACCCCACCAGCTGGGGCGCCAATCTGATCGCGGCAATTGAAGACGGCGAGCTTAAAGGGCGCAGCTTCTTCAAACTGCCCACCGTTCAGGGCGCGACCGAGAATTGCGTCGCCCATAACGGCTCCCTGATCCCGGTGCCCGGGCGCGATCTGATGGTCCAGTCCTGGTATCAGGGCGGGGTCACGATCATGGACTTCACCGATCCGGACAACGCATTCGAGATCGCCTATTTCGACCGCGGTCCGGTGGACGAGGACCATCTCATCGTGGGCGGGCCGTGGTCGACCTACTGGTATAACGGGCGCATCTATTCGTCAGAGATCACGCGCGGCCTGGACGTGCTGCGCCTTCTGCCCAGCGAGCATCTGAGCCCTTCTGAAATTGCCGCCGCCGAGCGCGTGCGCGAGGACCAGGTCAATCCCCAGACCCAGACCCGCATCGTGTGGGAGGATCACCCCGATGTGGCGCGCGCCTATCTCGACCAGCTCGCCCGCTCCGAGGCGCTGGACAATGGCCTGGCCGGCCAGGTGCGCGCGCAGGTGGACCGCTGGGAGCAGGGCCGGGCCAATACCCGCACCCTGTCGCGCCTGGCCCGCCAGCTCGCCGATTACGCAGCCGAGGCCGAAGGCCGCGACGCGTCGCGCCTGAGCGAGCTGTCAGACCTGCTCTCGCGGGTGCGCTAGGAGCTCTACAAGTCCTCCAGCACCTCCAGCCAGCGGCCGGGCGGCAATGCCCGGGCGCAGTGCTGGACGCGGGCGATGACCGCATCATCTGAATCCGATGCCGCTTCGGCGGCCCAGCTGCGTACGCGCACCATCATTTGAGGCGGCGTCAGGGCATCGGGCTCAGCGCGGGTGACCGCGTTCATGGCTTCGCGCATCAGCCCGCCCAGATGCGGGCGGACATCCGGCCGGCGCTGGCCGAGATCATAGATATCGGCGGCGCAGCCCCAGGCCGCCTCGCGCGCGTCTGAGCCCGCGCCTGTGCGGTAGACGAAGGCGGGGGTGAAGCCGAAGGCGGCATCGCAAGCGCTGACCAGATGCGCAAAGGGCGGGGCGGTCACACCATCGGGGTCAATGCCTTCGTGCTCATAGGGCCCGCGCGGGCGCGCGGTCTGGCCAGTCTCGGCCTCCCACAGCCGGTCCATCTCCTGGCGCTGGAAATACATCATGCCCGAGGCGCCCAACTGGCGCCGGACCACGCTCTCGGCGCGGCGCGTCCACTCGATCTCGCCAATGGAGCGGAAATTGCTGTAGCGCTCGAAGGGCGGGGAGAGAAAGCGTTGGGTCTCTTCCGGCAGGCCGGATCCAGAATCGCTGGTCGCCACCCACCGGGACCGGCGCTCCAGATCGCTATAGACCTGATAGCAGACCACAGGCGTGGGCTCGAGTTCGGCGCAGATGGCGCCGGAAAAGTCCGGCGCGGCGCCTTGCGGCGTCAGCGGCACGCATGGCCGGTCGCTGGCGCCGGCGAGACTGAGGGCGGCAAGGGCGGTGGTGATCAGGGCCATGGCCGGGGTCTCCGCAAGGATCAGCATCGCGCCCAAGCCTATCCGCACAATCGGCTCGGCCCACCCCCTGAACAAGGGGGTCAGTTGCGCTTGGCGACCAGTCCGAAGAACACGCCGATGAACAGTGAAAAGCCGGCCCAGACGATGATGTGCAGGCTGGCGTAGGGGCCGCGCACCACCTCGTCCGTGCCTGACAAAAGAAGCCACAGAAGCGCCGTCACGCCCAGCGCATAGACGAAGCACGCGCCCGCAACGCCGAGCGCGCGCACGGCGACCGACAGGCGCGCGCCCGCGCGTGCGCGTCCCGGTTCGGGCGTGCAGCGCTGGGCCAGGTGATGGAACAGATAGGCGCACGCCCCGCCAAGGCCGATGGCGAAGGTGATGGCGACGCCGCGCACGTCTCCGTCCTCGGCCATGGCCCGCCAGGCGTCGCCGAAATCGAGCATCAGGATCGCCCCGATCAGCAGGCATATCCAAAGCGGCGCCAGGCGCGCGCCCAGCGCAGGCAGGGCTGACAGGGGCGAGGGCGCGCGCTCGCCCGCTCCGGCGGCGAGATCGCGCGCGGCGCCATAGGCGCTCCAGGGGCGGTAGCGGTCGAGGCACCATAGCCGCGCTGCGCGCATGAGCGCGGCGGAGGCGGGATTGCGCCGGATCGCCTGGTAAGGCCGCTCCAGCAGCAAAGCGCGCACCCGGCCTTCATGCTGCTCGGCCATGGCTGCGCGCATCAGCCCCTCCCACAGGCGCTGCACCGCCCCGGTCCAGTGCGGGCCTTCAATATCCAGTTTCAAGGCTTCATCGAGCTGGGCGCGGCCCTGGCGCCAGTGGGCGTCAATGCGCGCGTCCTCGCTGGCGGGCGCGTCGTCTGCATGCGCGGCGCCCAGCGGAACGCCGGGTGAGAGCCGGTCGAGTATGGCGCCGGCCAGCCGAGCGCCGTCCGGACCGTCCAGCGCCTCGCCAGCAGCGGCGAGCAGGGCGGTGAGCGTGCGCTCCCCGTCCTGCCAGGCGCCGTCCAGCCGGGTCAGGGCCTGGGCGCGCGCCTGCACGCGCTGCGCCAGCGTCTCGCAGGCTTGCGTCACAGACCGGTCGAGCCCCGCAGGCAGAACGGGCGCAGAGCGCGCTGCGAGTTCACGCAAGAGCGCGGCCAGCTCGGCCAGTCCGGCGCGCGCCGAATCCGGCTTGAGCCAGGCGTCTGGCGCCAGCCAGCGCACCCGGGCGCGCATCCGGGCGGTCAGGGCCGCCAGCTCATCGCAGAACGCCCCGGCGTCCTGCGTCAATACGGCGGGCTCCGGGCCGGCGATCATCAGTGCGCGCGCAGGCTGGATGGCGCGCATCAGCAGGATCAGGCTGGCGCTTCCGCCCGCTTCGCTTTCATCGACCAGGCTGGCGAGGCCGGAGACCGCATCGTCCAGCGCCAGGGCGTCACCGGTCTCTTGGACGAGCTCCGCCCTGAGGGCGAAGGCGGCCTCAAGGAGCGCGCTGGCGCTGCGCGGCGCGTCAGCGCCGCCGGTGAGCATGGCCAGCCGGGCCAGCAGGGCGTCCAGCGGATAATCCTCTCCCGCTGCGCTCTCATACCGGCGCCCCTCGCACAGCCGGCGCAGATGCGCCAGCACGCCTGGCGCAGGCTTGCGCGCCAGTATCAGCAACAGCCAGGGCGCGGGATCAAAGCCGGGCTGGCTCCTGAGGCCATTGCGCAGACGGTTCTCGACGGCGTCGGCGATCAGTTCGGCGCGGCCGGACTGGGCGCGCGCAGGCGCCAGAGCAGCCAGCAGGGCCGGATCGCTGATGGCGTGGACCAGCGGATAATCCACCAGCGGTCCGGCGCCCTCGCCCTCCAGGGCGATCAGGCGCAGCACCACCGCCGACATCAGATCGCCGCCACCCGCCAGCAGGCCCCGGCGCAGGGCCAGCGCCTGCGCCCGTTCGGGCGGGGGCGGGTCATGGCGCAGCTGATCGATCAGCGCATGCATCACCAGCGCGCGCGCATCCGGCGCCAGCCAGCGCCATTCGCCCTCGCCGGCGAGCGGGGCGGTGAGCGCGTCCAGACAGGCCAGCCGGGCGTTTTCATCGCCCAGCGCCTCGCGCTGGCGCAGGGCCTCCATAACGCCGCCCCGGGCCGCTTCCATTGCGGTCCAGTCCGGCGCCGGGCGCCCGGCGCGCCGCGCCCAGCTCTGCCCCGCCAGCCGCAGGGCTTCCGGTGCGGACGCCAGCGCGGGAATCGCCAGTCCGGGCGCCTCGATCACGGCGCGGGCGAGCTCGCTCATCAGCCTCAGCGCTTCCAGCCGGGCGGACATGGCGTCCTCACCTGCGAGGGATTGAGCCTGTGCAAGAGCATCAGCCAGTGCGCCGCTCATGTCCGCGCCGCCTGTGGCGCGCGCGGCCAGCAACTGGGCGAAGCGGCGCGCGGCGGGAGCGTCGCGCAAGGCGCCCGGCGTGCGCGCCATAAAGGTGAGAAGGGCGTCCGCATGGTTATGAAAATCATGGCGTCCCGCCCCACACAGCCGGGTCAGCGCCAGCATCATATTGGCCAGATCCGCCGGGGCGATCGCGGCGGATTCAGGCGTCAGGGCGGGCTGCTCAAAGGGCGTGTGCGCCCAGCCGGGCGGGCTCTGTCCGGTTTCGCCTGCGCCCGCCAGCACCAGGCTCAGCCGGCGCGCGCTGCGCCGGCCATTGAGCTTGATCGGGCTGCCGAGGCTGGCGCCGGCGGAGCGGGCGTAATCTTCCAGCGCAGCGCGCAGGTCCGGATCATCGCCCGCCAGGCGCCCGGCGGCCAGGGCCGCAGGCTGATACACGGCCGGATCCGATGCGCGCAGGCAGAACAGGAGAAAATCGCGGTCCGCATCGTCCAGGCGTCCGCGCGCGCCCAAGGCTTCGAGCTGGGCGGCGGCGGCGGCGCGGTCGCGCCATAGCGCGCTGTCATGGGCGGGCAGAACGCCAGTCATGGCGCCAGCCTAGTCTGCCCTCTGTAACCGCTCAACGCAGAAGCGGATCCGGGCGTGTCGGCACAGGTCATGTACAAGGCTTACATGCCCGGGCCCGGATTGGGCAGGGCGTGCTTGCACAGCTCGTCGGTGATGTAGGTGAAGGCCTCGTCCACGCTGTCGGTGCGGTGGATGAGGTTGAGGTCGGCGGCGTTGATGGCGCCGAACTCCACCAGCGCCTCGAGATTGAGCACCTTGTCCCAGTATTCGGTCCCGAACAGCACCACGGGCAGGGGCTTTTTCATCTTGCGCGTCTGCAACAGGGTGAGGGTTTCAAACAGCTCGTCCAGCGTGCCGAACCCGCCGGGCATCAGCACCAGCGCCTTGGCCGGATACAGGAACCAGAACTTGCGGGTGAAGAAATAGTGGAACTCGAAATTGAGGTCCGGCGTGACGTAAGGATTGTTCTTCTCCTCCATGGGCAGGGTGATGCCCAGGCCCACCGTCTCGCCGCCGGCTTCATGCGCGCCGCGATTGGCGGCTTCCATAATGCCCGGGCCCGCCCCGGTGCACACCACGAAGCGCCGCCCGCCGCAGGGCTCCAGATTGAGCGACCATTCGGTCAGGCGCCGGGCCAGCTCGCGGGCCGCCTCATAATATTGCGACATGAACAGCGCGCGCTCGGCCTTGGCCGTGTCTTCGCCTGCCACTCTGGCGGCCTCAAGGGTCGCTTCGGCCTTGTCACGCGGCGCGATGCGCGCGGAGCCGAAGAACAATATGGTATCGTTGATCTCGCGCTCTTCGAAGCGCTCCTTGGGCTGGAAGTATTCAGCCAGGATGCGCAAGGGCCGCGCGGTGGGCGAATTCATGAATTCGGGATTGGCGTAGGCTTCCATCGGATCGCCGGGCAGGGTCTCCGAGGGTGTTTCGATTACGCGCTTAATGTCTTTCTGGCTCACGTCTCTGTCTCGCTTGTCTCATGGGCTGTGATCAGACCATGAGCCCGCCAGCGAGGCGAGTGTGATGTTCAGCGCGGGCAGGCGGGATAGGCGCGTTCAGCCCCCCGCCTTGGCCCGCTCGATGGATTCCACGATCATCTCGCGCGCGCGCTCGACGCCGTACCAGCCTTGCACCTTGACCCATTTGCGCGGCTCAAGATCCTTGTAGTGCTCGAAGAAATGGGTGATGCGCGCCAGCTGGGCCTGGTGCACGTCGGTGTAATCCTTCATCTCGTCATAGAGCGGGGTGAGCTTGGCATGGGGCACGGCGAGGATTTTCTCGTCCTGCCCGCTTTCATCCTCCATCACCAGCACGCCGATGGGCCGCGCGCGCATCACGCAGCCGGGCACCAGCTCGGTCTGGCCGATCACCATCACGTCGATGGGATCGCCATCGTCCGACAGGGTGTGGGGGATGAAGCCGTAATTGCACGGATAGCGCATGGGCGTGTGCAGATAGCGGTCCACGAACAGCGTGCCCGACGCCTTGTCCAGCTCGTATTTCACCGGCTGGCCGCCATAGGGGACCTCGATGATGACGTTGATGTCTTCGGGCGGGTTCTCGCCCATCGAGATGGCTTCAATGCGCATTCAGATCTCCCTTGGAACTCTGCCGTCCGGGCGGTGCGCGCGCACACAAACCCGCACCGCGCGTTCAAGGCAAGCGCTTTTGTGCATTGCAACAGCATCAGACCGGGCCGGAGGGGCGTGCAAGGATCAAAGCGCGACCCGATTGCGCGGCGCGCGCGGCAAGGCTAGCTTTCGCTCATGACAACGATCCTTTCATGGCCCCGCCTCGCCGGCGCGTTCAGCGCCCTTGTTCTTTTCGCCGCCGCCTGCGCGCACGCGGTCAGCGATCCCACTGCGCCCGACGCCGTGGTCGCCTTTGGCGGCCCGGACCGGGTGGTGATCGAGACCGCCGATGGCCCGGTGGAGTTCCTGGCCGAGATCGCCGCCACCGACGAACAGCGCCAGCGCGGGCTGATGCACCGCGAATCGCTCGACCCGGACGCGGGCATGCTGTTCGATTTCGAGCGCGAGCAGATCGTCTCCATCTGGATGGAGAACACGCTGATCCCGCTGGACATCCTCTATATCCGCCGCGACGGGCGGATCGTGAAGATCATCGAGAACGCCGAGCCGCTCTCGCGCAGCCAGCTGCTTTCGGACTTCCCGGTGCTGGCCGTGCTGGAGATCGCCGGCGGCCGGGCGGGTGAGCGCGGAATCGAACCGGGCGATACGGTGCGCCACGCCCTGTTCGGCAATGCAATGACCGATGCGCCTGCGCCTGCGGACGACGATGGCGGCGCCGATGAGGACGGCGAAAACGGCGCTGAGGGTGAAGGCGCTGAAGACGATAGCGAAGACGATAACGCAGATGACGCAGAGGGCTGAGCGCTCGCGTCTTGCGCCCGGGCCTGAGGGCGCGTAAACCCCGTTCCGGCGCTCGGGGCGTAGCGCAGCCTGGTAGCGCATCTGGTTTGGGACCAGAGGGTCGCTGGTTCGAATCCGGCCGCCCCGACCATCTTTCCCGCCTGTGGGCGGGGGGCTTGAGAGTTCTGGAGACGCCTTGATGTTCGCCAAGATCTACCGTCCGGCGAAAACCGCGATGCAGTCCGGCCGCGCCAAGGCGCAAAGCTGGGTGCTGGAGTTCGAGCCGGCCATGGCCAAGCGCCCCGACCCGCTCATGGGCTGGGCCTCCACCGGCGACACCCGCCGCCAGGTGCGCCTGAGCTTCGACAGCCGCGACAGCGCCGTGGCCTACGCCAAGCGCTACGAAATTCCCTTCCAGGTGTTCGAGGCCCGCGAAACCCCGCGCCGCATCAAGACCTATGCCGGCAATTTCGCCCATGACCGCAAGGAGCCCTGGTCACACTGACCGGGCTTGCGCGCCGGGCTGTGCGCCGTGCCGGGCAGGGCGCACGCCGCCCCCACTGCCCCAAGCCGCTGCTTTTGATTGCCGCCCCGCCGCGCGCCGGTTAAGCCTTGCGCGCGGGCGCGATCAGCCTCCACCCCCGCCCGCACTGGCCCCGTAGCTCAACTGGATAGAGCGCCGGACTTCTAATCCGATGGTTGCAGGTTCGAGTCCTGCCGGGGTCGCCAGGGCCTACCCCAACACCCGCGCCAGATCCCCCCACAAATCCTCCACATCCTCCAGGCCCACTGACAGCCGCAGCAGCGCGCCCTCGGCGCTCCAGGGCACGGCGGTGCGGATGATCTGGCGGTCGCAGGGCAGGATCAGGCTTTCGAACCCGCCCCAGGAAAAGCCCATGGCGAAGAGCTGGCAGGATTCGGCGATGGCTTCGCCTTGCGCCGCGCTGGCATCCTTCACGATGAAGGCGAAGCAGCCGGCCGGGCCGCTGAACTGGCGCGCATAGAGGGCGTGGTCGGGACTGGAAGGCAAAGCCGGATGCAGGACGCGGGCGATGCGCTTATGGGCGTCGAGGCGGTGCGCGAGCTCCAGCCCCGTCGCGCCCGAGCGCTCCAGCCGCAGGGGCAGGGTGCGCAGCCCCCTCAGGCACAGGAAGGCGTCATCGGGCGACACGTGGAGGCCGTTGACGCTCTCCTGGGATTTCAGGCGTTTGGCGTGGGCGCCGCGCGCAGCCACTGCGCCCATCAGGAAATCCGAATGCCCGCCAGCGTATTTGGTCAGCGCCTGGGCGGCGTAGTCCACGCCCAGCGCCAGCGGGTTCATCAACCAGCCCGCGCTCCAGGTGTCGTCGATCACGGTGGTGACGCCCGCGGCCCGGGCTGCGGCGGTGATGGCGGGGATGTCCTGCACCTCGAAGGTCAGCGAGCCGGGGCTTTCGATGAGGATCATCCGGGTCTGCGGCGTGATCAGCTGTGCAATGTCCGCCCCGATGCGCGGATCGTAATAGCGCGGCGTGACGCCTAAGCGCGGCAGCTCCTCGTCGCAGAAGCGGCGCACCGGCTTGTAGGCCGAATCGGTGATCAGCGCCTCGCCCGGCCCGGTGACCGCCGCGCGCAGGGCCAGCACCACGCTCGCCAGCCCTGAGGGGGCGAGGCCGACATGATCAGCCTCATACATATCGGCGATGGCCGCGCGCAGCTCGTCATTGGGGCTCAGCCCGCCGCGCCCGTAATGATGTTCGCCCGGCGTGGGCTCATAGAGCGCCTGCGCGCTGTCGCCCAGCACGGTGGAGGCGCGGCGCACCGGCGGGTTCACCAGTTCGCGGTCGCGTTGCGAACGGCCGGAATGAATGAGGCGGGTATCGCGTTTCATGTCGACGCGGGCCTCCTGTTTGGGTACATCCAAGGGGCGGTTCTTTAAGCGTTTAGGGTGGTTGGTGCAGTGACGCCAGCGTCTTTGTTCGACCTGTTTGCGCCGCGCCGCTGGTCAAGGGCCGCGGCGGCGTTTGCCGTGGGCTTTTCGGTATCGCAAAGCCAGATGGAGGCCATGGGCTCGGCGCTGGCCTCGATCCGCGACCGGGGCGTGCTGGCCTGCGGGGTGGATACCGGCCTTCCAGGCTTTGCCGAACAGGACAGCGACGGGACCTGGCGCGGCTTCGAGATTGATCTGTGCCACGCCTATGCGGCGGCCTTTCTGGGCGACGCCACGCGCGTGCGCTTCGTGCCCCTGACCACCGCCGAGCGCCTGCCGGCGCTGGAAGAGGGGCGGGTGGACATCCTGCTGCGCAATACCAGCTGGACGCTCTCGCGCGCAGCGCGGATGAAGGTGAATTTCGCAGGGATATATTATTATGACGGCCAGGGCTTTCTGGCGCCCGCCGATCTGGGCGTGGCCAGCGCGCGCGAATTGTCCGGCGCGCGCGCATGCGTGCAGGACGCCACCACCAGCGTGCTCAATCTCACCGACTATGCCGATATCTATGGCCTCACCCTGACGCCGGTGCTCTCGGACACGCCCGCCGAGGCGCGCGCGGCCTATGAGGCCGGGCGCTGCGACGTGCTCACCAGCGATATCTCGGCCCTGGCCGCCCTGCGCCGGGGGCTGGCTGCGCCCGATGACCATGTGATCCTGCCCGACGTGATCTCCAAGGAGCCGTTGTCCGTGGTGGTGGCCGCGCGCGATCCGCGCTTCGCCGAGGCTGCGCGCTGGGTGCTCCATGCCCTTGTGACGGCGGAGGAATACGGCGTGACCGCCGCCAATGCCCGCGCGCTGCGCGCCGAGGCCCGCAGCCCCGTGGTGCGACGCCTGCTGGGCGCTGAAGGCGCCATGGGCGAGGGGCTTGGACTGAACGCGGACTTTGCGCTGAACGCCATCACCGCGCGCGGCCATTACGGCGAAATGTTCGCCCGCCATCTGGGCGAGACCTCGCCCCTGCGCCTCGAACGCGGGCTGAACGCCCAGTGGAGCGATGGCGGCCTGATCTACGCGCCGCCGTTCAGGTAGGGGCTTAATCTGCCAAAATCAATTTCAAAAGCCTGCACCAGTATTGTTAGTCAATTGGGCCTTCGCACGGCGTCAATTGATCTGATTGTTTGCCCCGATGGCGATGTTATATTTCTGGAGGCCAATGAGATGGGTCAGTTTCTCTGGATGGAAGAGGTCGCGCCGGATTTACCAGTCTTATGGGCGTTCACTGACTATTTGTGTCGGCTCGCTGGCGCTGACTTTGAACCGCGCCCGGCCGAAATTACACTGGCGGCCGCGCGTTCGGATGGGGCCTTTGAACGCGGTCGAAATGATATGGCGGAGCGCGCCAGAGTGGCTTCCCCATTGTTCATTTACGAAACCGAAGACGGGCGCGCCGGCCGCCCCGCTGGACGTTGAGGAGCCTGCATTGATCTCTGCTGTGTTGGCTTTGTCCGCATCCTTGGCGCTCGCGCCAACGCCGCTTGAGCAATCGTGCGGAGCGTGGGCGGGGGCCGAGGCGATCCTCGACTCTCCAAGGTCGAACATCATTTTGTTAGGCGAAAGCCATGGCAATGCCGAGCAGCCTCATGCGGTGGGGGCGCTCCTGTGTGTCGCGGCAGGGCGCGGCGAACGCATCTTGCTGGCGCTGGAGATTCCCGGAACCGAGGACGACCGCCTTCAACGCTTCATGGCCAGTGACGGCTCTCTCGAGGCGCGCGCGGAGTTGTTTGACGGCAGTTGGTTTTGGACGGTCGTTCGCGATGGCCGCTCAAGTCTCGCTCTGTTTCGCCTGCTCGAGTACGCTCGCACCCTGCGTGAAGCGAGGCACTCCATTGACGTCGCAGCTGCTGACAGAGATGCGGCGGAGCCCGTCGATGCGATTCTGGCGCGGTTTCCTGGCCCGTTGCCAGATGTCGCGCCCGACGCATTGCGCCATGGCGCCCGTAACCTGCATATGGCCGTGACCGTTGCCAAAGCCTGGGACACGGGCGGCTATGACCGGATATTGATGATGTCAGGCGCCATGCATGTGCGTCGCTCAGTGACGGAGAACCAGTTCTATTTTCCCCGCGAACGGATGGTGCGTACATTGCCCTACGTCGCCACGCCGCTCCTGCTCGGGGACAGACCTGTGCGTACGTTCCGGCTGGTGCATTCCGGCGGCGTTACAGAGGGCTATACTGGAGACGAGCCTGTCTTTGGCCAATGGACCGCGCCGCCAAATGCGCCTGCTGGGCTTTCCCCGGGCAGCTCGATCTTCAATCCAGACGCCCTTTATGACGCTGATTTTGACGGCATTATACATGTCGGCCAGGTGTCCGTGTCGCCGCGCGCTGTTGATGTATTGCTCCGTCCCCAGCGGGCCGATACCGAAGACTAGACGCCTTGAAGCCCTGGGCCTGAGAGCCGCATAGCGGTTTTACCCCTCCAGCCAGGGCGGCGTGGGCAAGCCCTTCTCGCGCAGGAAATCGGGATTGTAGAGCTTGGACTGATAGCGCGAGCCGTGATCGCACAGAATGGTCACGATGGTGTGGCCGGGGCCCATCTTGCGCGCCATGCGCACAGCGCCCGCGATATTGATGCCCGCTGATCCGCCCAGGCACAGGCCTTCGTGCATGACCAGATCATAGAGGATCTCCAGCGCTTCCTCGTCGGGGATGCGAAAGGCGTCGTCGATGGCCGCGCCGTCCAGATTGGCGGTGATGCGGCTCTGGCCGATGCCCTCGGTGATGGAATTGCCTTCCGCCTTCAGCTCGCCATGGGCGTAATAGCCGTAGAGCGCCGCGCCGCCGGGGTCGGCCAGCGCGATGCGCACGGTTTTGCTTTGGCTCTTGAGGTAATCGGACACGCCCGCAATCGTGCCCCCCGAGCCCACCGCGGCCACGAAGGCGTCGACCTGGCCGCCGGTCTGCGCCCAGATTTCCGGGCCGGTGGTCTGGGCGTGGATGGCGCGGTTGGCGGTATTGTCGAACTGATTGGCCCAGATCGCGCCATGGGGCTCGCTGGCGTTCATCTCTTGCGCCAGCTGTCCTGAATAGCGCGCATAATGATTGGGGTTGGCGTAAGGGACGGCGTCCACCTCGATCAGTTCAGCGCCCATCAGGCGGATGGCGGCGGCCTTCTCGCGCGACTGGGTGCGCGGAAACACGATCACCACACGGTAGCCCAGAGCCCGCCCAACCATGGCCAGGCCAATGCCGGTATTGCCCGCTGTGCCCTCCACGATGGTGCCGCCGGGTTTCAGCGCACCGGAGCGCTCCGCGGCGCGGATAATGCCCAGCGCGGCGCGGTCCTTCACCGAACCGCCGGGATTGAGAAACTCCGCTTTGCCCAGAATCTCGCAGCCCGTGGCGTCCGATACCCGGTTCAGGCGGACCAGAGGCGTGTCGCCGATCAGATCGATCACAGAGCGGGCGGGCGAAGCGGTCATGGCGGGTTTCCTCATTTGACGCCCCTCCATGCCAGATCGCGGCGCGTGTGGCGAGGGCGCGTCAGTAGCGCCAGTCAGCCGCCTGGCCTGCGCGCCAGTCCTTAAGCCAGCGCGCAAAGCGCGGCAGGCCTTCAGCGATGGAAGTTGTGGGCTCAAAGCCATAATCGGCGCGGATGGCGTCAATATTGGCCGCGGTCATATGCACATCGCCCGGCGCCATTCCGGTCATGATTTTCTCGGCCTCAAGGCCAAAGGCGTTTTCCAGCGTGGCGATGAAGTCCATCAGACGCTCGGGCCGGTTATTGCCGATATTGTAGAGCCGGTGCGTGCGGCCGGCCGCCTGGCCGCCTTTCGGCCCGCCCAGGGCGATGGCGGTCACGCCCGCGACGATATCGTCGATCCAGGTGAAATCGCGCATCAGGTCGCCATGGTTGAAGACCTGGATGGGCTTGTTGTCCAGCATGGCCTCGGCAAACGCGTAATAGGCCATGTCCGGCCGGCCCCAGGCGCCGTAGACGGTGAAGAAGCGCAAGCCCACCTGCTCGATGCCGTAGAGCGAGGCATAGCTCTGGCTGATCATCTCCGCGCCGCGCTTGGTGGCCGCGTAGAGCGAGACCGGCGAGTCGGCGCGCGCGTCCTCGGCGAAGGGCGCGGGCGTCGTATCGCCATAGACCGAGCTGGATGAAGCGTAGACCAGGAAGGGGCGGGTGCTGGCGTGGCGCACATGCTCCAGAACGGTCAGCTGGCCTTTGAGATTGGAGTCCAGATACGCAAACGGCGCTTCCAGCGAGTAGCGCACGCCCGCCTGGGCGGCCAGGTGCACGATGACGTCAAACGCGCCCAGCCCGTCCAGCGCCGTTTCATCGGCCAGATCCCGCTCGGCGAAATCGAAGCCCTTTCGGGCCTTGAGGAATTCCACCCGCGCGCGCTTCAGGGCCGGATCGTAATAGGCGTTGAGATTGTCCAGCCCCGTGACGGCGCAGCCCTCATCCAGGAGCGCATGGCTGACATGGGCGCCGATAAAGCCGGCCGCGCCGGTGACTAGGATACGCAAGGGCAAGGCTCCTGAGACGGATATCAGTCGGGCTGACGTCAGGTCTGGTTCTTCAAAAACCAGTCATAGGCGTCTTGCAAGCCCTCGCGCAGGGCGATCTTCGGCGTCCAGCCCAGCGCGCGAATGGTATCGGCGCTCATGAGCTTGCGCGGCGTGCCGTCGGGCTTGGAGAGATCTTTGGTCAGTTCGCCCTCAAAACCCACCACCTCCATGACGAGGCGCGCCAGCGCCTCGATGGTGAGATCCTGGCCCGAGCCCACATTGACGTGCTCAGGAGCGGAATAGACCTGCATGAGATGGACCAGCGCATCAGCGCAGTCATCGGCGTGGAGAAACTCGCGCATGGGCGCGCCGGTGCCCCAGATCTCCATGGAGGCCGCGCCGGCCAGCTTGGCCTCATGGGCCTTGCGGATCAGGGCCGGGATCACGTGGGAGGTCTGGAGATTATAATTGTCGCCCGGTCCGTAGAGATTGGTGGGCATGGCCGAGATGAAGTCGCGGCCGTGCTGCTTGCGATAGGCCTGGCACAGCTTGATGCCGGCGATCTTGGCGATGGCGTACCACTCATTGGTGGGCTCCAGCGGGCCGGTCAGCAGCGCGTCTTCGGGTATCGGCTGGGGCGCGAGCTTGGGATAGATGCACGAGGAGCCCAGGAACAGGAGCTTCTCCACGCCTGTCTCATGGGCGGCGTGGATCAGATTGGCCGCGATCATCAGGTTGTCGTAGAGGAAGGCGGCCGGATAGCTGTCATTGGCCAGAATCCCGCCCACCTTGGCGGCGGGGATGAACACGGCCTCCGGCTTCAAGCGCGCCATCAGGGCCTCGGCCTGGTCCTGGCGCACCAGATCAGCTTCCTGGCGCGTGGCGGTGAGGATCTCGCAGTCCTCGCGCTTTAGCCGGCGCACCAGGGCAGAACCCACCATGCCGCGATGGCCGGCCACATAGACGCGCTTGCCCTTGAGGGAATAGACGCGCTCAGCCATGACGGTTATTGCGACCCGCCTCGGCGGCCACGGCCTTGAGGTCTTCGGCCACCATTTCGCGCACCAGTTCGGGGAAGGCGGTGGTGTGGCGCCAGCCCAGTTTCTCCTCGGCCTTGGAGGGATCGCCGATCAGCAGGTCCACCTCGGTGGGGCGGTAATAGCGCGGATCAATGCGCACCAGCACCTCGCCCGTCTTGGCGTCCCGCCCGGTCTCGTCCACGCCTGCGCCCGTCCATTCAAGCGTGCGGCCGGTTTCGGCGAAGGCGCGTTCGGCGAACTCGCGCACGGTATGGGTCTCGCCCGTGGCCAGCACCCAGTCATCGCCGACCTGGTGCTGGACGATGCGCCACATCCCTTCCACATAGTCGCGCGCATGGCCCCAGTCGCGCCGGGCGTCCAGATTGCCTAGCCACAGCGACTTCTGGAAGCCCAGTTCGATGGCCGCCACGGCGCGCGTGATCTTGCGGGTGACGAAGGTCTCGCCGCGCATCGGGCTCTCGTGATTGAACAAAATCCCGTTGGAGGCGTGCATGCCATAGGCCTCGCGGTAATTGACCGTGATCCAGTAGGCGTAGAGCTTGGCCGCCGCGTAGGGGCTGCGCGGATAGAAGGGGGTGGTCTCGTTCTGGGGCACGGCCTGGACCAGGCCGTACAGCTCGGACGTTGAGGCCTGATAATAGCGGCAGTCCTGCTCCATCTTCAGAATGCGCAGCGCTTCCAGAAGGCGCAGCGCGCCCAGCGCATCGGCGTTGGCGGTGTATTCGGGCGTCTCGAAGCTGACCTGGACGTGGGACTGGGCGGCCAGATTATAGATCTCGTCAGGGCGGGTTTCCTGCACCAGCCGGATGAGATTGGTGGAATCGGTCATGTCGCCATAGTGCAGATGGAAATTCGTCGGCGCCTCGTGCGGGTCCTGATAGATGTCATCAATGCGCGCGCTGTTGAACGAAGAGGCCCGCCGCTTCATCCCGTGCACCACATAGCCCTTGGACAGGAGCAGGCGCGCCAGATACGCCCCGTCCTGGCCGGTGACTCCGGTAATCAGCGCGGTTTTCGTCATGCCCGTAACCTCAAAGCCTGCCGTGCGCCTTGCGCCGCAGTGTGGACGGGCTTCGTTGTAGCGGCAAACGGATGGAAGAAAAGCGTTATGCCTGCTTTGTGGCGCCCTGGTCACCCGCCACGGGCGAACACCACCTCGCGCACGGTGCGGATCAGGATCACGAAATCACGCCATAGCGACCAGTTGCGCACATACCAGGCGTCCAGGCGCGCGCGTTCGGCAAAGGTGGTCGCATTGCGCCCATTGGTCTGCCACAGCCCGGTCAGGCCGGGGCGCACGCGCTGATAGGCGGTGAGATAATCGCCGTACTCGTCCATCTGGCCGAGGGTCATGGGGCGCGGGCCGACCAGGCTCATCTCCCCGCGCAGCACATTGATGAGCTGGGGCAGCTCGTCGATATTGGTCTTGCGGATCAGCCGTCCCACCGCCGTGATGCGCGGATCGCGGCGCAGTTTCTGGAACGCGTTCCATTCCGCCGCCACCGCCGGGTCCGAGGCGATCAGTGCTTCCAGGCGCGCTTCGGCGTCCATTTGCATGGAGCGGAATTTCAGGCAGTCGAAGACCTCGCCCCCGCTTCCGGCGCGCTTCTGGCGGAACAGGGCCGGGCCGCCATCGGCGCGCACGGCCAGCGCCACGGCGCCCATCACCGGCGCCAGCACGATCAGAAGCGCTGCGCTCGCTGCAATATCGAAGGCGCGCTTGGCGGCGCGCGCCAGCGGGCGCGCCAGCGGGTCGCGCACGTCCACAAACGAGACATCTTCGAGCGGGTAGTTGAGAATTTCGGCATGAGCGGGCAGGGGCCCCAGCTGGGGCGCCAGGAGGAAGGGCACGCCCTCCAGCGTCAGGGCGCGGATCACGGCGTGCTGATGGCGCTCGCCGGGCGAGGGCGCGTAGACCACCACCAGGCCCGAGGCCGCCGCCTGGCGCATCATGTCGATCAGGCGGCGCGATGCGAGGCCTTGCGTGCTCACTGCGGTTTCCACATGCACGCCCAGCGCGTCATGGCGGGCGATGACGTCGCCCGTGCTGGCGGCGCGGGCGGGTTCGCAAAACACAATGGCCGGGCTGGTCCACAACCCCGCCGAACGCAGGCTGGTGCGCGCCGCAAGGCGCGTTATGACCAGCACCGGCGCCAGCAGAACCCAGTGCAGCATGGTCAGAAGGCGCGAGCCCACCTCGATGGTCGCGAACTGGATGGCGCCAGCCGCCATCAGCGCGGCGGCGCAGCCGATGAGGATGGCGGGCATCTGATCGGCCAGGGCCTCGCGCCGGTGGTAATGCCCGCGCGAACGAAACCAGGCCAGCAGCGCCAGCGAAAACGCGCCCGCCATGCCCAGATGCAGGCTGATTCCGGCCGGATTGGCGCTGAGCGCGGGATAATCAACGCCCGCGCGCCACAAACCGGTGATCATCCAGGCCAGCGCGCCAGCCAGCACAAAAGCGATCAGATCAGCCCAAAGAAGGGCTGCAGACTTGATCGATTGGAGCCCCGCAGAGGAGACCCGTCCGCCCGCGCCTGTGTGCGTTTCCAGTGACTGATCGAGGCTGTGAACCACAAATCTGCTCCACCCTGACGCGCCCGAAAGCGCTGAGGGCCCAGCGATGCAAGCCCGGGGCCAGCTAGCATGGGCGCGCGCAGCCGCTTGACGCGCCCCGGGCGGCGAGGAAGGGGCCGGTCTTCAGGTGCTCCACCCCGTCTTCTCTTCGACCGTGTCGCCAGTAGAGATTGGATGGCGCCATCGACGCCTGGGCCGGGCGGAGGTATTGGAAGGGCCATGATCGAGATCCGCCCCGATGACCTCAGCTCGGAAGAGGTCCAGGCCCTGCTGGCGCTGCATCTGGCCGGCATGCACGCCAGCTCGCCGCCTGGAACGGTGCATGCGCTGGGCGTGGCGGCGCTGACATCACCGGATGTCAGCGTGTGGACAGCTTGGCGTGAAGGCGCGCTGGCGGGCATGGGCGCGCTCAAGGCCCTGGGCGAGGGGGCGGGCGAGATCAAATCCATGCGCACCCATCCTGATCATATGCGTCAGGGCGTGGGCGCGGCCCTGCTCGAGCACATCATCGCAGAAGCCCGCGCACGCGGTTGGCGCCGCCTCAGCCTGGAAACGGGCTCTGGCGGGCCGTTCGAGGCGGCGCTGGCGCTTTACCGCAAACGGGGATTTGAGGAAGGCGCGGCCTTTGGCGGGTATCAGCCCGGCGCGTTCAACCGCTTCTTTCACCTGGATATCTAGAAAAACCCGCCTACCAGCGCGCGCGCAGGGCGAGGCCGGCATAATGGTCTTCTTCAGACCAGTCGCGCGCGCCCATGCGGTAGTGGCGCTGTTCGCGCACATAGCCCGCGGTGACGAACAGATCGTCATTGACCTCCAGGCCGACGCCGAAATGGGCGTCGCCCACGCTGGCGAAGGCGCCTGCAGGGGCGAAAGTGTAGTCCAGCATGCCGCTTGGCGCGATCACATAGCTCTCGCGTCCCGCCCCGCCGACCAGGAAAACAGGCGGCAGATCGCTGAGCGTGCGGGTGCTTGCGGTGAGCTGGACGCCCAGCGCCGAACCTGACCAGCGCGACCCGTCTACGGCGCGGGCGCGGGCGCGCAACTGCACGTCCGGCCCAAGGTCAAAACCGGTCTCGTCAGACGATGCCAGACTATAAGGATAAGGCTCGGCCAGGCGCAGGGCTGCGCCCGAGCGCGACAAGGCAGCCGCCACCGCCTGGCGGCTGCCATCTGAAGCCTGGGGCAGCGAATACGCGTCCAGATCCACAAACGGCGCGGAAAGGGCCAAAGCGCCCGGATCGGCCGATGGGGCGTGGGCCGGATTCTGGGGCGCGGCGTCGGTGACGAAAGCGGTGAATAATCCGCCTCCGGCGACCAGGGCGGCCAGAGACAGCTCGGCTGAGCGCCGTAAAGTCAAGGCGCGGGCATGACGGCGCTTGCGCCCTGCCGCCCGATCCGTGTTCAAGACTGCCTCGACACCGCCTGCGCGCATGCCAGCACCTCGTCCCTGTCCCCCGGCCAGACGATGAGGCGGTCATGACGCCGCCCCTGACGCACTGGCTTGAACGCAGATTACTGCGCACCGCGGGGAACGGGCAAGGCCATAGTTAACCGGCCGGTTCGCGCATCGCACGGAAGCATGACGGCGCGCAGCGCACCGGTTGACGCCGTCAAGCGCGCGTCATACATAGCGCCCCCTGATCACGGGCCAGCCCTGTGAACGGCATTGACGCGGGGTGGAGCAGCCCGGTAGCTCGTCAGGCTCATAACCTGAAGGTCGTAGGTTCAAATCCTACCCCCGCACCCAATTCCCCGAATGAAAATAAAGCTTTGAAGCGCCACTCCTTGCGCCGGCGCGCCCTGTGCGCGTTCGCCTCAACATGACCGCTAAGCGTCGTATATTGCGGCTGTGTGCAGGGGCTTTTGACTGATGCGCGTCCTCGCCCTTCGGGCTGCGGGCGCTGCGGGCCAGCTCTGGCTGGGCGAGATCGGCGCCTGCTCCTGCAAGAACCGCATCTGCAATCCCGGTCATTCTCATGTAGGAACATGGCACACACACGGTCGCGACCTGCATGGCCACCCCTCGTTTCACGAGTTCTCTATGGCAGATGGAAGGTTTGCAATTCGGAGTCGGAGGCCTTTAGGCTTAATAACAAACCAGAGGGTGACCTCGTATACTCCGAGATTTGATCATAGAGGTAGGGCCGACTATCATCAACGGTCACCATTCTCTAGCTCTCCAGGCCGTGCTTTTGCGACCCCAGACATTTCTTGCGATTCTTAAGTGCGGAGCAAAAATCATGACATCATCGTTGTTCTTGTCAATTGTGTGGGCGCTCATTCTGGCGGGGAGTGAAAATCCAGAACAACATCCCACAGAGCGTTGGGGTGCTTACGATGAAACGCATTCAATAGACCAAAGCGTGACGTCTGGGATTCAGATCTTGTATTTATTCGACGTATTTAAATATGCTAAAAGAAAAGCCAATGTGTCTGGACGGGAGCTGTTGGATTTTGAATGTTACGGAATTTCCATGACCACCATATTTAATGGCGATATGGAAATTGTCGAGCGGCATTTTTCTTTTCTAGGTGTGCAAAGACTGGATTCTGAATTCGAGGATGCCGACGACCATGACATTGTAAGTTGGAAGTGCGCTACAGATGACCGAATTAGATCATTTGGAGTGTCTTGTGATCATGATTGTAATTACATGGAAATGGATGCATTTACGGATTGGAATTAAGGTCCTGCTCTAGGGGCTGCATCGGAGCGTGCGTCTAATCCTTCGAAGCATCGCCGAGACCAATGGGTCGGGCGCGGTGGTGCAGATCAACAGCTATGACGACTATGGCCTGCCAGCGTCCGGCAATGTGGGCCGGTTCGGCTATAAGCCATGACATCCCTGCGCGTCCTCGCCCTTCGGGTTGCGGGCGCTGCGGGCCAGCTCTGGCTGGGCGAGATCGGCGCCTGCTCCTGCAAGAACCGCATCTGCAATCCCGGCCTTGGCCGCTTCATCCAGCCCGACCCGATCGGCCTGGCCGGCGGGCTCAATCTCTACGCCTATGTGGGCGGCGATCCGATCAATTTTGTGGATCCGTGGGGGGTGTCGCCGGATATTCCAGAGCGTGAGCCACACCAAGAATACAAGGATAAAGAGTGCCCTTTCTCGATGCACTGCCGGGATGATCATTTGCTTCAATGGATCGCGTCGGGAGATGCTTTGATATTCTTCTCTGCGTCTATGGGGATGTCACCTTCTCAGGCAGCTTTTGCAACAGCGATCATGCAGCTCAGAACGATATATGGTATTGTTGGAGAGCCGCATTTTTTTGCAGAAAG
Source organism: Alkalicaulis satelles (assembly GCF_008630495.1). Taxonomy (GTDB): domain Bacteria; phylum Pseudomonadota; class Alphaproteobacteria; order Caulobacterales; family Maricaulaceae; genus Oceanicaulis; species Oceanicaulis satelles. The sequence continues at coordinate 714,939 of NZ_VWOJ01000001.1, read as the reverse complement.
TGCGGTTGGGTTATGCTCTGCTGATTTGGCTTTTCACATGATAAGATTGCCATTGATGCCTGCTCCAGGTGCAGCTTTTGCTGAAGAGGGCGGACACGAACGCAAGCTGTGGGGCAATAATCCGATTTTTCAAATCGTCGATCCAGATAATCGGACATTGATTAACATAACCCAACCCGGCCATCGTTATTATCCAGGGTTCTTGAATTCAATGTGAGGCGGGGAGCTTTCGGAACTTCAATTATAAGTGTTGTGGGTGTTGGTATAGGTGCGCACAGGAAAGAGAATATTGCTATTGGTTCTGCATACTTCGGGCGCGCTGTTTCTGGAGCGGCGAGTATGTGTACGGCGTTGACATTAGTTGCCCGAGGAGGGCCCGGAAGATGAATAAATACAGTCTCACAGCTCTGACCAGCGTTGCCGCATTTTTCTTGTCGGGATGCGACCCTTTCGCTTCAAGCTACCCTTCCTCGCGATTTCTTGTATGCCTGCAGCAGCCCCAACAGGCAGATGATCTCCGTTTGTTTTTCGCTAAACACGTCATCGAAAACGGTTTTTTATATCACGATATGCCAATACTGGTTGATGTCCCCTTGCACTCTTCCGCCAGGGGCGAACCGCGCCCCGGCTATTGGGAGGACATAAGGCTGGCCGCGCAAGTGCCCGGCGCGACGACATTCATGATGGCGAACAATGCAAGCCTGTATGGTCATGAAGTGAGCATTGCCATTTTCGCAAGCAATATTCCCGAAGCTTCCCGCGCATTCGAAGCAGATTTTTCGCAGGCTTTGCTGATTGAATGGAATGCCATCCCAATCAATCCGCGCGTCGGTTTGATACCAGGCGTTTGCGATAATCTGGATGAGGTGGCGCTATAGTCAAAGAGATTTAACACCATTTAAATAACGCCGCCGGCCAGATCGGCTGATCTTTATCTCCTGCGCGTCCTCGCCCTTCGGGCTGCGGGCGGCGCGGGCGCACCCTGGCCAACGATATCTACGCCTTCACCGGCTATACCAATATCGACGTGAACTTCACGGTGAACGGTCTGAACCCGTATCTGACGGCGGCCCATTTCACCTTCAGCCATGACGCGCGCGGCGCCTTGGCGGGCGCAGGCCGGGGGGCGAACCGATATTGATGGGGCTGGCCTGTTCGCGCTGTGCGCCGCGCGCCAACCCTCTCTTTGATATGGCCGCCAACACTATCCTTGCGCGCTGGCCGGCGCCGGGGCGAACGCGCGGCGTGCGTGTTGACGCTGGACCGGCAAGGGAGATTCCATTAACGCAGGGCGCCGCGGGTCTGGCCCGCGCCTATTGTCAAGACGAGAGACACACCAGAGTGGCGAGAGACAAGGACCGGCGCGGAGCCGTGACAATCGAGGATGTGGCGCGGCATGTCGGCGTGTCGCCCATGACGGTGTCCCGGGTCATCAATAATTTCAGCGGCGTGCGCCAGTCCACGCGCGAGAATGTCCTGCGCGCCGTGGCCGAGCTGGGCTATTCGCCCAATCCTGCGGCGCGCTCGCTGGCCCGGCATGGCGGGCGGCGGGTGGGGCTGCTCTACTCCAACCCCAGCGCGGGCTATCTCAGCGAGTTCCTGGTGGGCGCGCTTGATGGGGCCCAGCGCAGCGGCTCCCTTTTGATGATTGAAAAATGCGGCGCGTCAGAGGACAGCGAGCGCGCTGCAATCGACCGCCTGGTGGCCGGGGGCGTGACCGGCGTGATCCTGCCGTCGCCTCATGCCGAATCGGTGACGGCGCATGAACAGCTGGCTTTGCACAATATCACCGGAGTCGCGGTCGGCGCCCGGCTGCTCAACCAGCAACCCAATACGGTGCGCATTGATGATTTCGCCGCCGCCGCCGAGATGACGCGCCACTTGCTGGATCTGGGTCACAAGCGGATCGGTTTCATCAAGGGCGCGGCCAACCAGTCGGCCACCGCCGAGCGCCTGCTGGGCTTCGAGACCGAGATCCGCAAGGCCGGGCGCGCCGCCTCCGCCCTGGTTGAGGAGGGCGATTTCACCTATCGCTCGGGACTGGAAGCGGCCATGAGGCTGCTCGCCAGCGAACAGCCGCCAACCGCCATTTTCGCCAGCAATGACGATATGGCCGCCGGGGTCATGGCCGCCGCCCATTATCGCGGGCGGGTGGTGCCTGGCAGCCTTTCTGTGGCGGGATTTGACGATACCCCGATCGCCACAGCGGTCTGGCCGGAACTGACCACGATTCATCAGCCCGTGGCCGGGATGACCGAGACGGCGGTGCGAATCCTGTCAGAGGCCGCGCGCGGCAAGACGCCCAGCGCCCCGGCCCAGCCCGTGGACCGGCTTCTTCCCTACAAGCTCGTCATTCGCGCCTCCACCGGCCCGGCGCCCCGACCGGACGCCTCGTAAATTCCAGTTCCAGGCCGGTTACGGCCTTGACACTTGGAGGATTAAGTAGCGATGTTAGCGCTAACAAACACAGTGCGCTTGCGGTTGAAGCCGACAGGAGCCGGGGGGAGGAATGACCCGACTGACCGACTGCCTTCCGGCGGATTGGCGATCCGCGACGCTGGCCGGGCGCATTGCGCTGCCTGAAGGCCCGGCGCCGGTGATGATCCGCAATGGCCGGGTCTATGACATGTCCGCCATAGCGCCCACCTCTGCGGACTTGCTGGCGCAGCTGGACCGGACCGGCGTGTCCGGCGGGCGTGATCTGGGCGCGGCGGAAGCCCTGAACATCGCGACAGTCTGGGGCGAGGATGCGCCCGGCGCCCTGACATTGCTCGCGCCGGTGGACTTGCAGACGGTCAAGGCTGCTGGCGTCACCTTCGCGGTCTCCACCATCGAGCGTGTGATCGAGGAACGCGCGGGCGGCGATCTGGCCCGGGCGCGCGATATCCGTGACACGCTCCAGACTCGCATGGGCGGCGATCTGGCCTCGGTCAAGCCGGGCTCCGAGAAAGCGGCGCGGCTGAAGGCGGCGCTGATCGCCGACGGGCTGTGGTCCCAGTATCTCGAAGTCGCTATCGGCCCGGACGCGGAGGTCTTCACCAAATGCCCGGTCCTGGCCTCCGTGGGCCATGGCGGCCATGTGGGCGTGCGATCTGATTCCCAATGGAATAATCCCGAGCCGGAAATCGTCATGGTGTGCAATCCCGAAGGCGAAGCCGTGGGCGCCATGCTGGGCAATGACGTCAATCTGCGCGATTTCGAGGGCCGCTCGGCCCTGCTTCTGGGCAAGGCCAAGGATAATAACGCGTCGTGCGCGCTGGGCCCGTTCATCCGTCTGTTTGATGACGGCTTCACCCTGGATGACGTGCGCTCGGCCACGGTCGCGCTGCGGGTGGAGGGCGAGGACGGGTTTGTGCTCACCGGCGAAAGCTCCATGCGCCTGATCAGCCGCGATCCGCTGGACCTGATCGGCCAGACCTTTGGCGAACACCATCAATATCCTGACGGGATGGCGCTGTTCCTGGGCACCATGTTCGCCCCGATCGAGGACCGGGATGCGCCCGGACGCGGCTTCACCCACAAGCGCGGCGATCGTGTCAGGGTCAGCTCCGAGCGTCTTGGCGTTCTGGAAAATCTGGTGGAGCATTGCGACAATGCGCCCCCCTGGACGTTCGGCATTTCCGCGCTGATGCGCAATCTCGCCGCCCGCGGGCTTCTGGAGGCCACATGATTGCGAAGGTCAACGGCAATGCGGCGGTCTATCCCTCGCTGAAGGGACGGGTCGTGGTCGTGACCGGCGGCGGTTCGGGCATTGGCGCGGCGCTGACCGAGGCTTTCGCCCGCCAGGGCGCGCGCGTGGCGTTCATCGACGTGGCCGAAGAGGCTTCGCGGGCGCTGGACCAGTCCCTGTCCGGACTGGACCCGGCGCCGGCCTATTATCATTGCGACATCACCGACACCGCCGCGCTCAAGGCCGTGCTGGCGCGCATCGCCCGCGAGGCCGGGCCGGTCGATGTGCTGGTCAATAACGCGGCCAATGACGACCGCCACCGGGTCGAGGATGTGACGCCCGAATACTGGGACAACCGCATCGCCATCAATCTGCGCCACCAGTTCTTCGCCAGCCAGGCTGTCGCTGAAGGCATGCGCGCGCGCGGCCAGGGCGTGATCGTCAATCTGGGCTCCATATCCTGGCGCCTGGGCCTGCCGGAGCTGTCGGTCTACGAGACCGCCAAGGCGGGCGTGGAGGGCATGACCCGGGCCATGGCGCGCGAGCTGGGCGAGCATGGCGTGCGCGTGGTCTGCATCGTGCCGGGCAATGTGAAGACGCCGCGCCAGGCCCAGTGGTACACCGCCGGTGAAGAGGCGCGCATCGTCGAGCAGCAGGCGCTGAAATTCCGTATCGAACCGGGCGATATCGCCGCGGTGGCGCTGTTTCTGGCGTCTGATGATGCGCGCGCGTGCACCGGACATGAATTCATGGTCGACGCCGGCTGGGGCTAGAACCTGGACGGCAAGAACACCAGGCCCGCAAAGAGGCCTTCAGGGGAGGACTAAGACATGGCCAATCTCTCGGCTCCGGGAGCGGCCGGTTCGGCGGACGCTGAACAGGCCAATATGGGCTTCATCATCACCACCGCTCTGGTGGCCACCATCGGGGGCTTCCTGTTCGGGTATGACAGCGGGGTGATCAACGGCACGGTGGACGGGCTGAGGGGCGCGTTCGGCTCGGAGGATATCGGCACCGGGTTCAATGTCGCCTCCATGCTGCTGGGCTGCGCCATCGGCGCGGCGTTCGCGGGCCGGGCCGCCGATATTTTCGGCCGGCGCACCATGATGATCGTGGCGGCTGTGTTCTTCGTGATCAGCGCCTGGGGCTCGGGCGTCGCCAACAGCTCGGGCGAGTTCATCGTCTTCCGCATTCTGGGCGGCCTGGCGGTGGGCGCGGCCAGCGTCATGGCGCCGGCCTATATCTCCGAGATCGCCCCGGCGCGCATGCGCGGGCGTCTGACCACCATCCAGCAGATCGCCATCATTTCCGGCCTGTTCTTCTCCTTCCTGGCCAATTACCTGCTGGCCAACGCCGCAGGCGGATCCACGGCGGAGTTCTGGCTGGGCTTCCAGACCTGGCGCTGGATGTTCTGGGTCGAGCTGATCCCGGCCATCATTTTCTTCATCGCCCTGTTCCGCATTCCTGAAAGCCCGCGCTTTCTGGTCATCAAGGGCAAGACCGATCAGGCCGAGGCGGTGCTGACCCGCCTGTTCGGCGCTGAAGCGGCGAAGATGAAGGTGGAGGAAATCCGCGCCTCTCTGGCGTCCGATCACAAGCCCAAACTCTCCGACCTTCTGGACCGCGAGAAGGGCGGCGTGCGCCTGATCGTGTGGGCGGGCATCGGGCTGGCGGTGTTCCAGCAGCTCGTGGGCATCAATGTGGTCTTCTATTACGGCGCGGTGCTCTGGCAGTCGGTGGGCCTGAGCGAGGGCGATGCGCTGATGATCAATGTGGTCTCGGGCGCCCTGTCCATCGCCGCGGTGATCGCCGGCCTGATGGTCATCGACAAGGTGGGCCGCAAGCCCATGCTGCTGATCGGCTCGTTCGGCATGGCGGTGACGCTGGGCCTGGTCGCCTATGCCTTCTCCACCGGGACATTCCTGGCGGCGGGCACAGTGCTGGAGCCGGGCACGGTGCTGGCCAGCGGCACAGCCTATCCCGAAGGCGCGGTGCTGAGCTCCAGCGTGCTCGACCTGCGCCCGTCCATGGGCTTGCTGGCTCTGGTGGCGGCCAATGTCTATGTGATGTTCTTCAACTTCTCCTGGGGCCCGGTGATGTGGGTGATGCTCGGCGAGATGTTCCCCAACCAGATCCGCGGCTCAGGGCTCGCCGTCTCCGGCTTCGCCCAGTGGATCGCCAATTTTGCGATCACGATGAGCTTCCCCATCATGGCGGCCGGGCTCGGGCTGATGGCCGCTTACAGCTTCTACGCCACGTGCGCCCTGATCTCCTTCTTCTTCGTCCTGGTGATCGTGCGCGAGACACGCGGCAAGGAACTCGAACAGATGACCGGCTGATACGAAAGGACCTCACGCCATGGCCGCCACACTCGAACTGTCGCACTGGATCGGGGGCCGCAGGCAGGGCGATGACCGCCCGGCTGAAAGCCTGAACCCGTCGGACACGCGCGATGTGGTGGCCCGCACGCCGGACGGGACGGCGGAGGATGTGGACGCCGCCGTCTCCGCCGCCCGCGCCGCCTTCCCGGCCTGGTCCGAAGCCTCGCCGGAAGTGCGTTCGGACGTGCTGGACAAGGCCGGTTCGCTACTGATGGCGCGGGCCCAGGAGGTGGGGCGATTGCTCTCTCGCGAGGAGGGCAAGACCCTGCCCGAGGGCATTGGCGAGACCATGCGCGCGGCGCGCATCCTGAAATACTTCGCTGGCGAAGCGCTGCGCCTGCACGGCCAGAATTTGGCCTCCACCCGGCCCGGCGTGGAGGTGCAGACCTACCGTCAGGCGGTGGGGGTGTATGGCCTGATCACGCCGTGGAATTTCCCCATCGCGATTCCCGCCTGGAAGGCCGCGCCGGCGCTGGCGTTCGGCAATACGGTGGTGCTCAAACCCGCCGGACATACCCCGGCCACCGCCGAGGCGCTGGTGGCGATCCTGCACGAGGCGGGCCTGCCTGATGGCGTCCTGAACATGGTGATCGGGCGCGGCCGGGTCGGCCAGGCGATGGTCGACCACCCGGACGTGGACGGCATTTCCTTCACCGGCTCGCAGAAAGTGGGCGCGGGCGTGGCGGCCGGCGCGGTGGCGCGTCAGGCGCGCGTGCAGCTGGAGATGGGCGGCAAGAACCCGCTGGTGGTGCTCAATGACGCCGATCTGGAGCGGGCGGTGACGATTGCGCTCGATGGCGCCTTCTTCTCCACCGGCCAGCGCTGCACGGCCTCGTCCCGGCTGATCGTGGAGGAGGGCATTCACGACACATTCGTCGCCGCCCTGGCCGAGCGCGTGAAGGCGCTGCGCGTGGGCGATGCGCTGGACAAGGACACGCAGGTGGGACCGGCGGTCAGCGAAGACCAGCGCGAGACCAGCTATCGCTATATCGAGATCGCCGCCAAGGAAGGCGGTTCGATTGCGGCCGGCGGCGAGCGCCCGCAGCTGGAAAAGCCGGGCTGGTATGTCCAGCCCACGCTTGTGACCGAAACCCGGGCCTCCATGCGCATCAATAATGAAGAGGTGTTCGGGCCCGTCGCCTCGGTGATCCGGGTGAAGGATTACGAAGAGGCGCTTCACACCGCCAATGGCGTGGAGTTCGGCCTGTCGGCGGGCATCGCCACCACATCGCTCAAGCATGCCCGCGACTTCCAGCGCCGGGCGAAAGCGGGCATGGTGATGGTCAATCTGCCCACAGCGGGCGTGGACTATCATGTGCCGTTCGGAGGCATCAAATCCTCCTCCTACGGCCCCAGGGAGCAGGGCTTCGCCGCAGCCGAGTTCTTCACCCAGGTGAAGACCGCCTATAGCTGGTCCTGAAGATGAGATGAGCGCGCCGGAACTGTTGTGGGACTGCCAATGCGAGCTGGGTGAAGGCCCGGTCTGGGATGCGGCGCGGCGCTGCGTCTGGTTCGTCGACATCAAGGGCCGGCGCCTGCACCGCTATGGCGTGGATGACGGTTCCCGCCAGTCCTGGACCACGCCCGACCAGACCGGCTTCGCCCTGCCGGCCAGCGATGGCGCGCTGGTGTGCGGGGTGCGCGGCGGGCTCTACCGCTTTGATCCGGATAAGGGCGATTTTGAACGCTTGTGCGAGGTGGAGGCCGGCCGCCCGCAAAACCGCATCAATGACGGATTCGCCGCGCCCGACGGCGCGCTCTGGTTCGGCACCATGGATGACAGCGAGCAGCAAAAGACCGGCGCGCTCTATCGCTGGGCCGGGGGCGAGCTGAGCCTGATGGATGACGGCTATGGCGTCACCAATGGCCCGGCCCTGAGCCCGGACGGGGCGACGCTCTATCATCACGACACGCTGGACAAGACCATCTACGCTTTCGATCACGCAGAGGGGCGCATCTCGAACAAGCGCGTGTTTGCGGTGACCCATGAAGGCTATGCCGACGGGCCCAGCGTGGACAGCGCAGGCGTGTTGCATGTGGGCCTGTTCGGCGGCTGGGGCGTGGCGCGCTTTGCGCCGGACGGGCGGGAACTGGACAAGATCGCCTTCCCGGTCTCGGCGATCACCAAGGCCGCCTTCGGCGATGATGATCTCAAGACCCTCTACTGCACCACGGCCTGGCTCGGTCAGGACGCCGCTGCGCGCAAGGCCCAGCCCCTGGCGGGCGGATTGTTCAAACTGCGTGTCGAGACGCCGGGCCTGCCCCAGAACCTGATCGCGCTTTAGGCAAGCGCTGCGCGCCCCGCCAGGCTTGCCTGCGGGCGTATGGAAGGGGTGCGGACGGCCCCTGAGGGCCGGATGGCGTTGGCGTGGTGGTGTGGCTTGGCCTTGAAGGGCCGTCCGCACGCGCGGGTGATGTCCGTATTCCCGTAACCCCATTAAGCCCCGGACGGGGCGGTGAAGGGCGCGCCATCGGTGAGGACCGGCCGCCAGACACCAGGAGCGGGGGGACAATGATCCCCGCGCCGGTCTGACATGAGCGCGCCGCGAACATGCCCTTCCATCAGACCGGCAAGGCCCATCATAAGGCAGGCGGAAGACAGGGGGATAAGCGGCGCGTCACCGGCGCCCCCGTGCCGGCTCTGGCGCCGGCTTCAGTGATTGTCGCGGGGCGTGCCGAAGCGGTCGATGATGCGGTAGTATTTCACCGCCGGTTCCAGCACCGCGCCGGTGTCCAGCTGGCCGGTCAGGCCGCGCTGGACTTCCTGCCAGGGGGTCTGGGAGGGCGGATAGGCATAGCCCCCGGCCGCCTCCAGCGCCTGGCGGCGCGTGGCGATCTCGTCATCGCTGACCAGCCAGTCCACCCGCGCCGCCTCCAGATCCACACGCAGCCGGTCGCCGGTCTTCAGGAGCGCGATATTGCCGCCTGCGGCGGCTTCCGGGCTGATGTGCAGGATGGAGGCCGAGCCGGATGTGCCCGACTGGCGCCCGTCGCCCAGGCAGGGCAGGGCCTTGATCCCGTCCTTTATGAGCCGGGCGGGGGGGCGCATATTGACCACTTCGGCCGAGCCGGGATGGCCGATCGTGCCCGAGCCGCGCATCACCAGAATGGACTGCGCCGTGATGGGTTCGGCCGGGTCGTCAATGCGCTTGTGATAATCCTCCGGCCCGTCAAACACCACCGCCACGCCCTCGAAGGCGTTGGGCGATTGCGGATCGGACAGATAGCGCTGGCGGAAGTCGGCCGAGATCACGCTGGTCTTCATGATCGCGCTGTCGAACAGATTGCTGGTGAGCACCAGAAACCCGGCCTTGTGCGCCAGCGGCGCGTCAAACGTGCGGATGACGTCGGGCAGGATGATTTCGGCGTTCCGGCAGTTCTCGCCAATCGTGCGCCCGTTGACGGTGCGGGCGTCCTCGGCGATCAGGCCCTGGCCCATGAGCTGGGCGATGACGGCGGGCACGCCTCCGGCCTGATGGAAATCCTCGCCCAGATAGGTCCCCGCCGGCTGGAGATTGACCAGCAGCGGGATGTCGTGGCCATGGCTCTGCCAGTCGGTCAGATCCAGCTCCACCTGGGCGTGGCGCGCCAGCGCCATCAGGTGCACCACCGCATTGGTCGAGCCGCCTATGGCCGAGCTGACCGCGATGGCGTTCAGGAAGGAGTCGCGCGTCAGAATGTCCGACGGTTTGAGGTCTTCATGGACCATGTCCACGATGCGCTTGCCTGTGGCGTAGGCCATTTGCGGGCGCTCGCGGTAGGGCGCAGGGATGGCGGCGCTGCCGGGCAGGCTCATGCCGAGCGCCTCGGTCAGCGAGTTCATGGTGGTGGCCGTGCCCATGGTGTTGCAATAGCCCACCGAAGGCGCGCTGGTGGCCGCCAGCTCGATAAAGCCCTCATAGTCGATCTCGCCGGCCGCCATCATCTGGCGCGCCTGCCACACGATGGAGCCCGAGCCCACGCGCTGGCCCTTGTGCCAGCCATTGAGCATGGGCCCGACGGACAGCGCGATGGCGGGAATGTCCACGGTGGAGGCCGCCATCAGACAGGCGGGCGTGGTCTTGTCGCAGCCAATGGTCAGCACCACGCCGTCAATGGGATAGCCGTAGAGCAGCTCGACCAGACCCATATACGCCAGATTGCGGTCCAGTGCGGCGGTGGGGCGCTTGCCGTTCTCGTGGATAGGGTGGACGGGAAATTCAATCGCGATCCCGCCCGCCTCGCGAATGCCTTCGCGCACGCGCTGGGCCAGGGTGATGTGGTGGCGGTTGCATGGCGCCAGGTCCGAGCCGGTCTGGGCGATGCCGATAATCGGCTTGCCCGAGCGCAGCTCGTCCAGGGTCAGGCCGTAATTGAGATACCGTTCCAGCGACAGGGCGGTCAGGTCAGGATTGTCAGGGTTGTCGAGCCAGGCGCGCGACCGCAAACGTCGGGTCATAATCTTATGCCTTGTCATATTATTCGCGCGGGCAGGGCCGGTCAGGTCCGGGCAGCGCGACAGTTGGACTTTGACGATCAAGCGCCATTAGTCCGACAAATAAAGCTGAATCCCGGACCCCGCAAGCGCTCTTTGGGCGCTTCGCCCGCTTCGTGTCCATCACGATCGCGTCAGGCGGCGCCGGGGCGTTTGCCTTGCCGCGCGGGGGCCGCACGCTTGAGCGCGCGGGACGTGTCCCTGAGCGCGCCGCGCACCAGCACTTCCATGGCGGCGCGTGCTTCTTCGGGGCCGCCAGCGGCGATGGCGTCGAAGACTTTCCAGTGCTGGGGCATGGGATCGGCGGGCAGCTCGTCCTTGCGGGCCTTGTAGACGGTGGTCCAGTGGACGCCTGCGCCGATGGTGCTGGCCAGGCACAGCAAGGGCGGATTGCCGGTGGCCTCGAGAATGATGGCGTGAAATTCCCGGTCCGCATCACGCCCGGCCGCCGTGGTTACGGTGTGGCGCTCCATGCGCATCAGGGCCTCGCGCATGCGTGTGAGATGCCGGGAATCGCGCCGTTCGGCGGCCAGCGCCGCGGCGGCGGGCTCCACGATCAGGCGCAGCTCGAACAGGCCCTCGACCAGCTTGGGCAGGGGCTCGGCTTCAAAGAACCAGGCCAGCACATCCGGGTCGAGCAGATTCCAGCGGTATTGTTCGGCGATGCGCGTGCCGGTCTTGGGACGGCTTTCCACCAGCCCCTTGGCGGCCAGGGTGCGCACCGCCTCGCGATAGGCGCTGCGCGAGACCTTGAGCTGTTCGCTGAATTCGATCTCGGTGGGCAAAGTCTCGCCCGGCTTGTAGCGCCCCGAGACGATGGCCACACCCAGATCATGCGCAATCGTGCCATGAATGCGCGTCAGGGGGCGTTCTGCAGGGGCCATCGCAGCCAGGACATCGCGGCGCCGGGCAGCCATCGGTCTCGCTCCGGTTAAGGGGCGCCGCAGGACAGACGGCGCTTATCAGACATATCAACACTCAGTACCCAGATAAACTGAAGCGCGGGGAGTGTCCACTTGGCGCGAATAATCAGACAAATTCATTGACCGCCTTCCCGCCGCCGAACTAGGGTGTGGTAGCGCTATCATATCTGGCCGCTCAATGAGCCGGATCACAGGGGAGGGACTGACAATGAGCGTCGTTGAATTACGCAGACCAATGCGGGGCTGGCTGGCCGCGCTTGCTGCAGCGGGTCTGGCCATGTCGGGCGGGGCGATCGCCCATGCGGCGGTTGAGCCTGGCGAAGATGCGATCTATCGCGACGCCTCCCAGCCGGTCGAGGTTCGTGTTGAAGACCTGCTTTCACACATGACGCTGGAGGAGAAGGTCGCCCAGATGATCGGCATCTGGCTGTCCAAGGGCGATATCGAGACGCCCGATGGCGATTTCGATCCTGAACTGGCCTCGCAGAATTATCCGCACGGGATCGGCCAGATTTCCCGCCCCTCCGATTTCCGCGGCGCCGATCCGGACAATGTGGCCGCAGGCGCGAATGAAGGCGCGGTCAACCGCACCGAGCGCCAGACCGCCGAATACATCAACGCCGCCCAGCGCTGGGCCATCGAGAATACGCGGCTTGGCATCCCGGTCATGTTCCATGAAGAAGCGCTGCACGGCTATGTGGCGCGCGGTTCGACCAGCTTCCCGCAATCGATTGCGCTGGCCAGCACCTGGGACCGTGATCTGGTGGAGCGCGTGTTCACCACGACCGCCAGCGAGGTGCGCGCACGCGGCGCGCGCCTGGTTCTGTCTCCGGTGGTCGATGTGGCGCGCGATCCGCGCTGGGGCCGCATCGAGGAGACCTATGGGGAAGACCCCTATCTGGTCACCGAGATCGGTCTGGCCGCCATTCGCGGTTTCCAGGGCGAGACATTGCCGCTGGAGCCCGAGCGGGTGTTTGTGACGCTCAAGCACATGACCGGCCATGGCGAGCCGGAATCGGGCATCAATATCGGCCCGGCCAATATCTCCGAGCGCACGCTGCGCGAGGTGTTCTTCCCGCCCTTCGAGGCGGCGATCACCCAGCTGCCTGTGATGTCGGTGATGGCCTCCTATAACGAGATTGACGGCCTGCCCAGCCACGCCAATCGCTGGCTGCTCAATGACGTCTTGCGCGAGGAATGGGGCTTTGATGGCGTGATCGTCAGTGACTATTTCGCGATCCGAGAGATCATCACCCGCCACCAGATGCTCGACGATATCGATGACGCCGTGGTGCGGGCTATGGACGCGACGGTGGATATCGAACTGCCCGACCCGGACGGCTATCCCCATCTTGTGCGCCTGGTGCGCGAAGGCCGGGTGTCTGAAGAGGCGGTCGACGCCGCCGTGCGCCGCCTGCTGACCATGAAATTCCTGGCCGGCCTTTTTGATGATCCGTATGTGGACGAAGACGCCGCGGAAGGCCTGACGGCCACGCCGGAGGCCATTGCGCTGGCGCGCGAGGCGGCCCAGCGGGCCATGGTGCTTCTGTCCAATAACGGAACCCTGCCGCTCGACCCGGCCCGCACCGGCACGCTGGCCGTGCTGGGCACCCATGCAGTGGATACCCCGCTGGGCGGCTATAGCGACATTCCCCGCCATGTGGTCAGCGTGCTGGAGGGCATGGAGAACGCCGCTGAGCAGCATGGCAATTTCAATGTCATCTATTCCGAAGGCGTGCGCCTGACCGAAAGCCGCGAATGGGCCGCCGATGACGTTGATCCGGTGCCGGCCGAGGTCAATGAACGCCTGATCGCCGAGGCCGTGGAAGCGGCGCGCGATGCGGACGTCATCCTCATGGTGCTGGGCGAGAACGAGCAGCTCAGCCGCGAGGCCTGGGCCGAATACCATCTGGGCGACCGCCCCACGCTGGAGCTGTTCGGCCAGCAGATGGATCTGGCCCGCGAAATCTTCGCGCTGGGCAAGCCCACCGTGGTCCTTTTGCTCAATGGCCGCCCGCTGGCGATCCAGGAGCTTCTGGAGAACGCCGATGCGGTGATTGAGGGCTGGTATCTGGGTCAGGAGACCGGCAATGCGGTGGCCGACGTGGTGTTCGGCGCGGTCAATCCGGGCGGCAAGCTGCCGGTCAGCTTCGCACGCTCGGCGGGCCATCTGCCGGTCTTCTATAATCACAAGCCGACCGCGCGCCGCGGCTATCTGCTGGACGATGTCAGCCCGCTCTTCCCGTTCGGCTTTGGCCTGTCCTACACCACATTCGACATCTCCGAACCGCGCCTGCAGCGCGCTTCCATCCGCGTGGGCGAGACGGCGGTCGTGGAGGTCGACGTGCGCAATACCGGCGACCGGCTCGGCGACGAGGTGGTCCAGCTCTATGTGCGCGACGATGTGGCCACGATCACCCGTCCTGTTCTCGAGCTGAAGGGCTTTGAGCGCGTCACACTGCGCCCTGGCGAGCGGCGCACCGTGCGCTTCGAGCTGGAGCCTGAGGCGCTGTCTCTGTGGAACCTTCAGATGGAGCGTGAGGTGGAGCCGGGGACCTTCACCATCTCGGCCGGACCGAACTCCGCCGAGCTGCGCTCCACCACCCTGACCGTGGTCGAGTAGAGGCCGCATCCCGAACCTGGCAGCAAGGACGCAACGCCATGAGCGCGAGCCATCTGAATCCATTCCCCTGGATCCTGCGGCTCCTGACGCTCATGGCGTTCGCCTGCCTGTCGGGACCGGCGGCGGCCCAGCATCCGGTCCGCGGGGAATGCGAAGGCCCCGCGGGCGTGTGCGCTGGGTCGCCGCCGGTTTCGGCCTTTGCCCTGATCGTCGCCGATGACCCCACCGTGGTGCTGACCGATCCGGGCGATTATCCCGGCCTGCTGCGCGCCGCCCAGGATCTGCGCAATGATCTCGACCGCATAGCGGGCGTCACGGCCGGAGCTGAAATCACCCATTTGCGGCGTGTGGACAGCCGGGGCATGGCGGTCATGGCCGGGGTGCTGGGCCGCAATCACGATATCGACCGGCTGGCGGCGGAGGGGCGTCTGGATGTCTCGGGCGTCGCGGGCGAATGGGAAGCCTATGTCCAGCAGGTGGTCGACAATCCCGCGCCGGGCATAGAGCGCGCCCTGGTGATCGCAGGCTCCGACATGCGCGGGGCGATCTTCGGCATTTACGACCTCTCCGAGCGCATGGGCGTCTCGCCCTGGCACTGGTGGGCCGATGTGCCGATAGAGCGGCGCAGCGATCTCTATGTCACCGAAGGGCGCCGGGCCGAGCGCCCGCATGTGCGCTACCGGGGCATTTTCCTCAATAACGAGAACCCGGCCCTGCTGGGCTGGGTCAACGAGACCTATGGCGGCTTCAATCACCGCTTCTATGGCGATGTGTTCGAGCTGATCTTGCGCCTGCGCGGCAATTATCTGTGGTCAGCCATGTGGGGCAAGGCGTTCTACGATGATGACGCCATGAACCCGGTCACCGCCGAGGCCATGGGCGTGGTGGTCGGCACCACCCATCACGAGCCCATGCTGCGCGCCCATATCGAGTGGGAGCGCTACGGGATGGGCGAATGGGATTACCGCGCCAATCAGGACAATCTCCAGCGCTTCTGGCGTGAGGGGCTAACCCGGCTGGCGCGCCACCAGACCCCGGTGGTGCTGGGCATGCGCGGCGATGGCGATGAAGCCATGAGCGACGAGACCGAGGTGGAGCTGCTGGAGCGCATCGTCGCCGACCAGCGCGCCATCATCGAGGAGGTGACCGGCCGCCCGGCACACGAAACGCCGCAAATGTGGGCGCTCTACAAGGAGGTGCAGGACTATTACGACGCCGGGATGAGCGTGCCTGATGACGTGATGATCCTGTTCGCCAACGACAACTGGGGCAATATCCGCCGCGTGCCGCAACCGGGCGAGACGCGCGAGGGCGGGTTCGGGATGTACTATCATTTCGACTATGTGGGCGGTCCGCGGAACTATAAATGGATCAACACCACCCAGATCGCGCGCACCTGGGAGCAGATGAATATCGCCGCCGCGTTCGGCGCCGATCAGCTCTGGCTGGTCAATGTCGGCGATCTCAAACCCATGGAACTGCCCATCAGCCACTTCCTGACCCAGGCCTGGAACCCGGCCGCCATGACGCAAGGCGTGATGGAGGGCTTTACGCGCGGCTGGGCCGCCCAGCAGTTTGGCGAACAGCACGCAGACGATATCGCCGCGCTGCTGACCGGCTATACGAACTATAATTCACGCCGCAAGCCGGAGATGGTCGGGCCGGATACGTATAGCCTGGTCAATTTCGGCGAGGCGGACCGCATCCTGGCCGAATGGGATGCGCTGGCTGAGCTGGCCAATGCGGTGCGCGAGCGCCTCGATCCGGCCTATGACGACGCTTTCGTCCAGCTGGTCTGGTATCCGGTGATCGCGGCGGGCAATCTCAATCGCCTGCATATCGAGACCGCGCGCAACCGGCTCTACGCCGCGCAGGGGCGCGCAGCGGCCAATGCCAGCGCGGATGCGGTGCGCGCCGCGTTCGAGCGCAGCCATGAGCTGGACCGCATCTATGAAGAGGATGTGGCGGACGGAAAATGGGTCCACATGATGGCCCAGACCCGCATCTCCTATACCTATTGGCAGCAGCCTGAAGAAGATGTGCTGCCTGATCTGGAGACTGTGAATCCGGTGCGCGGCGCGGTGCTGGGCGTGGCCGTCGAGGGCGATGAGCGGGCCTGGCCGGGCGCAGACGGCGCGCCGGCCTTGCCCGTCTTCTACCGTCATGGCCGCCAGACCCGCCATATCGATCTGTTCGACCGTGGAGGCAGTCCGGCCCGCTACACCCTCGCCGCCAGCGCGCCCTGGGTGCGCTTGTCCGACACGCAGGGGCGCGGTGATGGCCGGGTCGCGGTCTCCATCGACTGGGACGCGGCGCCCGAGGGCGAGGCCAGCGCGGTGATATCCGTCACCGGTCCGGACCGGAGCGTGATCGAGATCGCCGTCACGGCCGTGAACCCGGATATCGCGCCGTCTGAGGGCGCGTTTGTGGAGGCAGACGGCTTCATTGCCATGGAGGCCGCACACTTCGCCCGTGCGATGGACGGCGAGGGCGTGGCCTGGCGCACCGTGCCCGATCTCGGCCGCACGCTCTCATCGGTGACGCTCTTTCCGCCCACGGCTGAGGCCGTGACGCCGGGCGGAGAGTCCCCGCGCCTGGAATACGATCTCCACCTGCTGGAAGCCGGCGAGGTGGAGGTGCAGGTGACGCTTTCACCGACGCTGGATTTCAAGGCGCAAGGCGGCTTGCGCTACGCGATCTCCATCGGCGATGAGGCCCCGCAGATCATCAATATGCATCTCGATGAGTCCGAAGCGACATGGGAGCGCAATGTGGGCGACAACTCGGTCGTCCATACCAGCCGCCACACTGTGGAGGCCGGCCCGCAAGTCTTGCGCCTCTGGATGGTCGATACCGGTCCGGTCTTCCAGCGCATCGTGATCGCGCGCGATGACCTGCCGCAAACCTATCTCGGCCCGCCGCAGAGCTGGCGGGCGGAGTAGGGGGTGTAGGACGGGCGGCGTAGGGGTGTTGTTGGTTCCGCAGCCCATCCGGGCTGCGATGTTCCGCGAAAAGTCGCGGGCGGGCTTTGCCCTTGCGGCCCCTGACGGGGCCGGACTGGCGAGATGAGTCCAGTACCTCCTTCTTGCGTTTTCCCGGCGAAAGCCGGGACCCAGTTTTTAGTGATGCTCCGCACATCCGTGCGTCGCTCCTCGCATAGGCTCGGGCGCGCGGTCGCGCTTTCGCCTCGGCGGAGCCGGGGCTCCGCTCCGGCGTAGCAGGGTGCGGCGCTGCGCGCCGGGGCTCCACTCCGGCGAAAGCCGGCGCCCAGTCTTTTCTGGGTCCCGGCTTTCGCCGGGAAAACGCAAATATTTGTATGTAGTTAGTTATTCGTCCCGGCTCGGGGGCCGGGACCCCGGACCGCTGGCGCGTCCGGGGTTCCAGCGCCTCTTCCTACTCCCCGCCTGAATAGGCGTACGGCCCCATGGTCACGCCGACAAATCCGCCTGCGATGCGGGTGGACAGGAGCGAGCCGTCCGCATCTTCCAGAAGCGGCCGCCACGCGTCCTCTTCGAGCGCGTAGTGGAAATCAATCTCGCCCGCCCGCGCGGTGATGCGCAGATCGATGGGCGCGCCCGCCTCGCCCTCGAACGGCGTGCTGGCGAGAATCTCTCCGTGTACGTCCTGATCGGGACCGGCGCGGCGCTCCACCCGGATCACATCACCGTCCTGATCGCGCGCCAGCCCGATGAAATACCAGTATTCATCGCTCTGCAGGGCAACCAGCCCGGCCCTGTCGCCCGCCGATTGCGGCTCAAAGCGCATGCGCATGGAGGCGCTGGCATACATGTGCTGCTGGCGGCGCCCGAGATAGGACGGGTTGGCGTTCTCGCCCAGCGCCACATGGCGCGCGGTCAGCACCAGGCTGCCCGGCTCGCTGTCCAGATCATGCCAGCTCTCCTGCGGCACGCGCAGCATCATCCAGTGCGGCGGCAAGGGGCCTGAGAAATCCTCATGCACCTCGAACGCACCGGCCATGGGCGGATCGGCGGGGTCTTGCGGCGGCAGGTCCGGACGGCGATAGGCGTAAGGGATGAGATCGCCGTCCCCGGTCATGCGCGGCCAGCCCTCCTCCCAGCTTACCGGCATCAGGAAGGTTTCCCGGCCGGTATTGTAGAGATCATCGCCATAGGGCCGCACGGCCAGGAAGGTGCTCCACCATTCGCCCGAGGGCGTGGTGACGAAGCTGGCGTGGCCGGCGGATGTGATGGGATAGGGCCGGTCGCGCGGCAGATCGCGCTGGGTGAGGATGGGATTGCCGTCCCAGGCCTCATACGGCCCCATGGGGTTTTCGCTGCGCAGCACGACCTGGGAATGGCCTTCGGCCGTGCCGCCCTCGGCGCAGATCAGATAGTAGAGCCCGTCCACCTTGTAGATATGCGGACCCTCGATCCAGATCGGCTGTTCGGAGAAGTCCACCCCGCCATCGACCAGCACGATGCGCTCGCCAAACGTGGTGAGGCTTTCAAGGTCGAATTGCTGGATCCAGACCGCGCGGTGGCCGTCATATTCCGGCTCGCGGTCAGGCGGGCCGTTATTGAGGATATAGGCGCGCCCGTCCTCGTCGATGAAGAGGGACGGGTCGATCCCGCCCGCCAGATCGGGCAGCCAGACCGGCGCTGACCACGGCCCGGCGGGATCCTCGGCGGTGATCAGGAAATTGTCCCCGCAATCCACACACGTGTTGAGCATGTAGAACACGCCCTCATGGTGGGCCATGGCCGGCGCGAAAATGCCGCGCGAAAGCCCCAGATTGCCGAAATCGACCATGTCGGTGCGGTCCAGCGCATTGCCGATCTGGGTCCAGTTGACCAGATCGCGGCTGTGAAACACCGGCAGGCCGGGAAAGTAGGCGAAGGTGGAGGTGGTCAGGTAATAATCCTCGCCCACCTGGAGTATGTTCGGGTCGGGATAAAACCCGCCCAGGACCGGGTTCTGGAACTCGCCCTCGCCCGCCGGGAAGGCCTCATGAGCCGGATCGCCGCCCTCATAATGAAACCAGTCGAACCGGGCGAGCAGCGGGCCGTCCTCGCCGTTCATAGCGGCTTCGGTTTCGCCATTGGCTGCGGGCGGCGGCGCATCCTCAACCGCTTCAGGCGCTTCGCAGGCGCCCAGCAGGAGCGCCAGCGCGCTGGCGCCGGACAACAGCGCGACTGAGTGACGGTGCGGTTTCATGATAATCCTCCCTCATATCCCTTGGCGGGGCGTTTCGCCTCCGTTTTGTTAGCGCTATCATTTCAGGCCGGGCGGGTGGTTTCAAGGAAAACCGGCGCTTCTCAAGCGGCTTTCGCGGCGCAGTTCATGGCGATGAAGTCGGCATGGCCGGGCATCTGGGTGGCGCAATTGCCGATCACGGCGTGCAGCTCGTCCATGCGCGCGCGCAGCGTGGCCTCGTCCATGGCTTCCACCACTGGGTCATAGCTGCGCGGGACCAGGCCCTGGCCGATCATTACAGCGAACCAGCTGGTGTCGTTGAACAGCTCGTCATTGTCGCGGAAGATGCGCCCGTGGCTCTCGAAGATGCGGTATTTTTCCTTCAGCGTTTCGGGCACGTCCATCTGGCGGCAATAGTTCCACATCGGCGCATCATCGCGCTTGGTGAGGTGATAGTGCAGGATGATGAAGTCGCGCACCTGCTCGAACTCGCGCGCGATCATGAAATTATAGCGCGCGATATCGGCCGGCTCGAACGCCCGGCTGGGGAAGAGCATGAGCAGGCGCGCAATCCCGCTCTGGATGAGATGGATGGAGGTGGACTCCAGCGGTTCCAGGAAGCCCGAGGCCAGGCCTAGCGCGACCACGTTTTTCACCCAGGCTTTCTTTCTGCGCCCGGTCACAAAGCGCAGCTGGCGGGGGTCAGCCAGCGCCTCGCCATCAAGATTGGCCATCAGCGTCGAGGCCGCTTCATCGTCGGAGATGAACTGGCTGGAATAGACATAGCCATTGCCGATGCGGTGCTGCAGCGGAATGCGCCATTGCCAGCCGGCCTCGCGGGCGGTCGAGCGGGTATAGGGCGTGAACTCGCCATCTCCATGTGCGCAGGGCACGGCCATCGCCCGGTCGCAGGGCAGCCAGTGGGTCCAGTCCTCGTATCCGGCCTTCAGCGTCTGTTCGATCAGCAGGCCTCTGAAGCCCGAGCAGTCGATGAACAGCTCGCCTTCGATCTTCTGCCCGCTCTCCAGCTCCACGCTCTCGATAAAGCCGTCCTCTGCGCGCTGATGGACCTTGACGATCTTGCCTTCGGTGCGCGTCACCCCGCGCGCTTCGGCGAAGCGGCGCAGGAAGCGGGCATAGAGCCCGGCGTCGAAATGGAAGGCGTAGGCGATGTTGGAGAGCGGGGAATTGCCCGCCTTGACCGGCCGCATGAAGCGGTTCTGGCTCGCCGCCACCGAGGTCAGCGAATACTCGGTCACCAGGCGCGGATCGCCGCCATGAAGCATGCGCAGCCAATAGGCGTGGAAGGAGACGCCCTCCATGTCCACGCCGAAGGGGCCGAACGGGTGGAAATAGCGGTGGTCCTTTTTGCCCCAACCGACAAACTCGATGCCCAGCTTGAACGAGCCTTGGGTCTCGCGCACGAAGTCGTTCTCGTCCAGGCCCAGCATCCGGTTGAAGATATTGATCTGGGGGATGGTGGCCTCGCCCACGCCCACCGTGCCGATCTCCTCGGATTCCACCAGGGTGATGTCGGCATAGCGGGGGCCGAGGATTTTGGCCAAGGCGGCCGCGGTCATCCATCCGGCGGTGCCGCCGCCGGCGATCACGATCTTGCGTATGCGGGTCTCGTCCATCTGGTCCCCCTTCAGGCGGCGCTGGCGCGGCAGTGCTGATTGATGAAGTCGGCGTGCAGCGGCATGGAGCCAGCGGCGCCGCGCACCAGGGTGCGGATCTCTTCCAGCGCGGCGGCGATCTCGTCCACCGGCGCGGCGTCCACCAGCGGGTCATAGCCCTGCGGCATCACGTTCTGGCCCAGCAAAACCGCGTGCCAGCTGGCCTCGGCGAACAGCTCGTCCTCATAGCGGAACAGCCGGCCCTTGCTGCGGAACAGGGCGAGCTTGCGCGCCAGAGTGTCCGGTATGTCCATGTGCCGGCAGGCGTCCCAGAGCGGCGCGCCGTCGCGCTCATTGGCGTGGTAATGCAGGATGATGAAATCGCGGATGGCCTCGATCTGCTGGTCGGTGAGCCGGTTGTACTCGTCGATCTCAGCTTGCGCGAAGCCGCTGTCAGGCAGCAGGGCGAGCAGCCGCGATATCCCGCTCTGGATCAGGTGGATGGAGGTGGATTCCAGCGGCTCGAGGAAGCCTGAGGCGAGCCCCAGCGCAACGCAGTTTTTCACCCAGGCTTTCTTTCTGCGCCCGGTGACAAAGCGCAGGGGGCGCGGATCGGCCAGCGCCTCGCCGTCCAGATTGGCCAGGAGGGTGGAAGCGGCTTCGTCGTCGGAGATGAACTGGCTGGAATAGACATAGCCATTGCCGATCCGGTGCTGCAGCGGAATGCGCCACTGCCAGCCGGCCTCTCTGGCCGTTGAACGTGTATAGGGCGTGAACTCGCCATCTCCGTGCGCGCACGGCACGGCTATCGCCCGGTCGCAGGGCAGCCAGCGGGTCCAGTCCTCGTAACCGGTTTGAAGCGTCTGTTCGATCAGCAGGCCTCTGAAGCCCGAGCAGTCGATGAACAGCTCGCCTTCGATCTTCTGCCCGCTCTCCAGCTCCACGCTCTCGATAAAGCCGTCCTCTGCGCGCTGGTGAACCTTTGTGATCTTGCCTTCCACCCGGGTCACGCCCCGCGCTTCGGAATAGCGCCGCAGGAAGCGGGCATAGAGCGAGGCGTCGAAATGATAGGCCCAGTGCAGCTGTGTCAGTGGTGAGCGGTATGGCGGGGCGATGCCGCCGAACCGGTTCTCGTAAGCCGCCATGGCGCACAGATTATATTCGGCGAAATCGGCGGCCCGGCCGAGGCCGCGCAGCTTGAGCCAGAACTGGTGGAATTTCACCGCGTTCATGTCCGCCCCGAACGGGCCGAACGGGTGGATGTAGCGGTGGCCGGGCCGGGTCCAGTCCACGAACTCGATGCCCAGCTTGTAGCTGCCTTGGGTGGCTTTCAGAAACTCGCGCTCGTCCAGCCCCAGCACCTCGTTGAACTGGCGGATGGGCGGGATGGTGGCTTCGCCGACGCCGACAATGCCGATCTCCTCGGATTCCACCAGGGTGATGCGTGTGACGCCATTGGCGATGAGGCGCGACAGGGCGCCCGCCGCCATCCAGCCGGCCGTGCCGCCGCCGACGATCACGATCTGGCGCAGGGGCGGGGCGCTCATGGCGCTCTCCCGTGCAACTGGGCCAGCATGTCGCCATGGGCGGGCAGGCGCCGGGCGGTCTGGGCGGCCAGCTGGCGGATATGCTCACAGCGGTGTTTCAGGGCGGCTTCATCCAGACCGTTGGCCAGCGGGTCATGATCGTGCGGCTGGACGCGCCGGGCGATGAAAGCCGCCGCCCACATCGCCTCGTCATAGACCGCGTCCTCGCTGCGCATGATGCGCCCCCGGGCTGCATACAGCGCCATGCGCCGCGCCAGCTCCGGCGAGGGCTGCAGCGTGCGGGCCCTGGCCCAGGGGGCTTCCTTACGGGTCTGGGCGAGATAGGCGTGGGCGGCGAAATCGCGCACAGAGCCGGTTTCCGCCTCGAACACGCGGTTATATTCGCGCGCTTCCACAGCGCCGCCATCGCCATGGGGGACCAGCTTGAGAAAGCGCAAGGCGGCGCTGGCGGCCAGATGCGCCTCGGCGCTGGCGAGCGGATCGGGCCGGCAGGCCGCCGCGCCCACCGCCAGGCAATTGGCGCTCCAGGGCGCTGTGCGCCGTCCCGGATTGAAGGCGCTGACCGAGGCTGCGCCGCCCAGCTGTCCGATGGCGGCCGCATCGTCCATGGCCGATGAGGCGAACACCAGCTGGTCAGACCGCGCGCCGTAGAGAGGGATGGTGCGCACCCATCCTGCGGCGTCCGCCTGGTTGTGCGTCAGCGGGGCGGGGGCTGCGCCCTCTTGGGTCAGGGTGCTGGCGATGCGGTCGAAGCCCGGCGCGGCCCAGCTCTCCCACCCCACGCCCAGCACGCCGGAGATGAGCGCGGCGCGCTCGCCGGTGGCGTCGATGAAGACATCAGCCTCGATCGCGCGTCCATCCTCCAGCAGCGCGGCGGTCAGCGCGCCGTCATCGCCGCGCCGGGCGGACATGACGCGGCCCTCCAGCGCTTTCGCTCCCGATTGCAGCGCGGCGGCGCGCAGCAAGCGCGCATAGCCCGCCGTCTCCAGATGAAGGCCGAAATCCAGCGTGGACAGGAAGGAGGCCGGGTCCGGCGAGGGCGGCGCAAAACGGCCCAGGCGCGCCGCTTCCCCCGCCAGCGAATAGGCGGCCAGATCCATGTCGCCGGCCCGCGCGCCCAGCCGCATCAATTGCTGATGGAAGCGCACCGGGCCGATATCGGCGCCGGTATCGCCATAGGGCAGAACGGTGTCAGCGCCCGGCGCCCAGCCGGTGTGGCGCTCGCCCAGCTTGAAGCTCCCGCGCGCGGCGCGCAGGACGTCAAGATCATCCAGACCAAGCCCATGATGGTGATCCTGAGCGCCGGGCAGGGTGGACAGGGCGGGCGTTTGCGCGCCCAGGCTTTCATCCGGCCGGCCATCATCGGCCACGGTGATCTGAACGCCCAGCGGCGCCAGGGCGCGCGCGGCGGCCAGGGCGAACATCCAGCCGGCGACGCCGCCGCCAGCGATGAAGATATGTCCGGGCGCGCCGCTCATGGCTCAGCCTGCCGCGCTGGCGGGCGGGCGGGTCATGCCGATGGCTGCGCCGTGATGGGGCAGGGTGTCGGCCAGCGCTGCAATCTCCGCCTTCAGGCGGGCAAAGCGCGCGCGCGCAGCGTCTTCCGGTATGGCCTGAGCCAACGGGTCGAAGCGTCTTGGCGCGATACGCTGGCCGATATAGACCGCGATCCAGCTGGGCGGCAGGAATACGCCGTATTCATAGGACGTGGGCACGCCGCGCTCGCGGAACAGTTCCATCTTCCAGGTCAGCGAATCGGGAATATCCATGGTCCGGCAATAGTCCCAGAAGGGCGTGTCGTCCCGCTCGGTGGCGTGATAGTGCAGGATCAGGAAATCACGCACCCGCTCGTATTCCAGGCTCATGGAGTGGTTGAACTCGTCGGCGTCCGCCGGGTCCCAGGCGCCGGTGGGGAAGAAGTCCAGCAGATAGCCCAGCGCCACCTGGATCAGGTGGATGGAGGTGGACTCCAGCGGTTCCAGGAAGCCCGAGGCCAGCCCGATGGCCACGCAGTTTTTGCTCCATTGCTGGCGGCGCTTGCCGGCCAGGAAGCGCAGCCGGTTGGGCTCGGCCAGCGCGGTGTTCTCCAGCGCGTCCATCAGGATGTCCTCGGCGCGCGCGTCATCCATGAAGGCGCTGGCGTAGACATGGCCATTGCCGACGCGGTGCTGCAGCGGAATGCGCCAGCACCAGCCGGCCTCCTGCGCGGTGGCGCGGGTATAGGGCGGCAGTTCGCGGGTCGACGCGCTGGGCAGGGCAATCGCCCGGTCACAGGGCAGCCAGTGGGACCAGTCCTCATAGCCCGCTTTCAACGCCTGTTCGATGATCAGGCCCCGAAAGCCCGAGCAATCCACAAACAGATCGCCTTCGATGCGCGTTCCGTTTTCCAGCGTGATGGCGGTGACGAACCCGCTCTCGCCGTCCAGCGCCACATCCACCACCCGGCCTTCGGTGCGTTTTACCCCGCGCGCCTCGGAGAAGCTGCGCAGGAAGCGGGCATAGAGGGCGGCGTCGAACTGGTAGGCGTAGGAGAAGGTGGACAGAAGCGAGCTCATATCCATGGACGGGCGTGCGAAGCGCTCGCGGCGCGCCATCTGGATCGGCAGGGAATAATCGTCGATCGGCCCCATGGCCGCCTCGCCGCCCAGCCTCAGCCAGTGATGGTGGAAATTCACCGGGTCGTCGGGATGGCCGTAATCGCCGAAGGGATGGATATAGGAATCGCCCTTGCGCGCCCAGTTGCGGAACTCGATCCCCAGCTTGATGGTGGCGTTGGTGTCTTTCAGGAACCCGGCTTCATCGATCCCGAGCGTCTGGTTGAAATGGCGGATATGGGGCAGGGTGGATTCGCCGACCCCGACCGTTCCGATCGCCTCTGATTCCACCAGTTCGATGGCGATTGCGGTCCCTTTGAGGCCATGGGACAGGGCGGCGGCCGCCATCCAGCCGGCCGTGCCGCCGCCGACGATCACTACCCTGGCAATCCGCCTCCCTGGCGCCGTCATGGGCTTGGCCCTTATCTATTTGTCAGACATGGCTGCACATTTTCAGCCGAAGCCTGCATCCTATTGGCGCTTTTATCGCGCGGTCAACGCATCCTCCAGCCGTGCAGGGGCTTATTTGCAACGCGATTTCCCTTTTTTTCTGCATGCGGGGCTGAAATTGTTGCGGGCTGCGCGATGTTGCGCTACGACTTCATTAATCAGACATAAGCGCTAAACCAAAATGGTAGCGCTAACATAACAAACATACCGGGGAGGGAATACGATGTTTGTGACGATGAAGGAGACGTGTGACCAGAGCAAAGCTCCCGGTCACGAAAAGCTGTTGTCCGGCGTATCAGCCATGGCGCTTATCGCCTGCCTGATGACCTCGCCGGCCCTGGCGCAGAGTGAATCCGAAGCGGAAGAAGAGACGACACAAGCCCAGGACGTTGTGGTCGTCACCGGCTTCCGGGCCAGCTTGCGCACATCTCAGGACATCAAGCGCGATTCCGAGGTTTTCGTTGATTCCATCACTGCCGAGGATATCGGGGCGCTTCCGGACCGGTCGGTGACTGAAGCGCTGCAGCGTATTCCGGGCATCTCCATCGACCGGTTCCAGGCCGGCGTGGACCCTGATCACTTCTCCATCGAAGGCAGCGGCGTTGTCGTGCGCGGCCTGACCTGGGTGCGCTCCGAACTGAACGGGCGCGATACGTTCAGCGCCAATAACGGTCGCATTCTGAGCTTCGCCGATGTGCCGGCCGAATTGCTGGGCGGCGTGGACGTGTTCAAGAACCAGTCCGCCGACATGATCGAGGGGGGCATTTCGGGCAGCATCAATCTGCGCACCCGCGTGCCGTTCGATTCCGCCGGGCGCATGGCCGCAGCCTCCATCGAGGGCAGCTACGGGGACTTCGCCAAGGAATGGTCGCCGACGGTTTCGGCCCTGTTCTCTGACCGCTGGGAAACGGCGCGTTCGGGCGAGTTCGGCTTCCTGATCAATTATGTGAATTCCCAGCTGACCGCCCGCAGCGACGGCCAGCAGATCTCCAATTTCGGCCAGCGCACGCTGTTCTCCAATGGCGATGTGGTCGATGACGGCGCGTCCACGCCGGTAGGCACGGTCTGGTTCCCGCGCGGCGCAGCCTTCCGTTCCCAGACTTTCGAGCGTGAGCGTGAAGGCATCGGCGCCGCGGCCCAGTGGCGCAGCCCGGACCGTACGCTTGAAGCGACCGCCCAGTTCCTGCGCTCTGATTCCCAGCAGGCCTGGACCGAGCACGCCATCGAGATCGCGACGGACAATGTCGCCGACAATGGCGACTCACGCGCCTTTCCCGGCACGACGCTCTCGTTCGGGTCGGACGGGGTGTTCACCTCCGGTCTGATCACCAGCGATTCCACAGGCTGGCGTGATGACCAGTTCGGCGCCCAGCGTACGCCTGTATGGGGCCTGCAAAGCAATAATATCCGCCGCGATCAGGAGCAGCGGTATGTGACCACCGATTACGGTTTCAACCTGCGCTGGACGCCGGAAGGCCCGTGGTCGTTCAATTTCGACTACCAGCATGTGACATCCACCGTGGACGTCACGGACCTGACTTTGTGGAACTCCACCTATCAGGACGCCGAGATCGAGCTGCGCGGCAGCTCCATCCCGATTGTCCGTTTCCGCAATCCGGGCAGTTTCTGGGGGCCTGACGCCGATCCGAACGACCCCGCTCAGGGCGTTCCGGGCACGCCGTGCACCCCGCCGGCCCAGCATTGCCCGAACTATGCCGGGCAAAGCGATCTGAGCTCGCCGGCGGCGACCTTCACCCGCGCGGCCATGGATCATATCGAACAGAGCGAAGGCAAGCTGGACGCCTTCCGCTTTGATGCTGATTACAGCTTCAGCAATATGGGCTGGCTGGAATCGGTGCGTTTCGGCGCCCGGCGCTCCATCCGCAACCAGACCACCCGCTTCTCGACCTATAACTGGGGCGTGATCTCCGAGCAGTGGGGCAGTGGCGGTCCGGTCTGGCTGGACGGCAATGTGCCAGGTCTCGGCGATCTGGCCGGTTATCACGCGCCGTTCGGCTTCGATAACTTCATGCGCGGCAAGGTGCCGGTGCCTACAGGTGATCAGCCGCGCCTGTTCTGGGGCAGCAATATCATCCAGGACTATCAGGGCATGATCGATTATGCCCGCGGGGTGAATGACTCCTGGCGCCCGGACACGGCTTGCGGCCAGCCGGACAACTGGCAGCCGCTGCACCTGCGCTGCGGCGTGGATGCGGACAGCCCGTTCCTGTTGCAGGAGATCAATCCATCGCGTGAGCAGACCGATGCGCTCTACGCCATGGTCCGCTACAATACCGATCTGGATGGCGGTGCTCAGCTGAGCGGTAATTTCGGTGTCCGGTATGTGAGCTTTGACCGTGAGGCGAGCGGCTGGCGGGCCTTCAACCAGCAGGGCTTCCTGTCAGACGCCGAGTGCGATGCGCAAGCGGCTGATCCCGACCAGACCACCTCTACCTTCTGCCAGCTTGATCCGCAGGTGCGCGCCGATGCACGCGCCTTCGCCAATGGCGCTCTGGAGCCCAATGACGCTGTCTACACCGACGACTTCTGGCTGCCGAGCTTCAACGCTGTGCTGCGGCTTGAAAACGGATGGCAGTTCCGTCTGGGCCTGTCCCAGGCCCTGACCTGGCCCGATATCGGCCTGACCCGGAACTATTACGACATCTCCCTGTCGACGACGTCTGAAGACATTGTGGACGGGCGTCCCACCGGACGGTTCTCGGTCGGCAATCCGATGCTGCGCCCGATCCGTTCGGACAATTTCGACCTGTCGGCGGAATGGTATTTCGCAGAGGTCGGCTCGCTGACCCTGTCGCTGTTCTACAAGCGTCTGCATGACGTGCACACGAACGGGACCGAGCGGATTGCGTTCACCAATAACGGCGCGACCTTCGACGCCGTGGTGACCACCCCGGTCAATGCCGACACCACCGGCACGCTCAAGGGCTTCGAGATCGCCTATCAGCAGGTCTATGACATGCTGCCGGCGCCGTTTGACGGGCTCGGCATCCAGGCCAACTACACCTATGTGGACTCCTCCGGGGTCAGCCAGTCGACGCTTTCGGCGACGGATCCGGACGTGTCTGCGGGCCTGGTGGCCAATGTCGACACTTCGCGCCTGCCGCTGCAGGGCCTGTCAAAACACACGGCCAATTTCGCAACCTTCTACGAGAGTGATCGGTGGTCGGCCCGCCTGGCCTATTCCTGGCGCTCGGACTTCGTGGTGACGGTGCGCGACGTGATCGTGCCCTTCGCTCCGATCATCCAGGAGGATTCCGGCCAGCTTGACGGCTCGCTGTTCTACACCGTGAACGACAATGTCCGGATCGGGGTGCAGGCGGTGAACCTCACCAATGAGGTGACCCGCACCAGCCAGGTTCTCAATGATGACCTGCTCACCGCGCCCCGCTCCTGGTTCATGAATGACCGGCGCTTCACCTTCCTGGTGCGCGCCAGTTTCTAAGGGGTCTTCCTCCCGGCGGGCGTGCAGTTCAGGGCTATCCCCAGACTGCCCGCCCGCTCCTTTTTTGAGGGGCCCAGCGGGGCAGGGCGCCGCGTCATCCGGCAAGGCATACGGCGCGCCTGACACGATCCCGCATAACAGCATCAAGCAGTAGCAAGCGGAGTGACATCATGCTGACGCGTAGACAGACCCTGGCCCTTGGCGCAGGCGGACTGGCGGCCCTGGGCGCGCCGGGCTTCGCATTGGGCCGGGATGAGGACCGTGGTCCGTCCCTGCACGCGCTGGCCCAGGCCAAGGGCATGCGCTTTGGCAGCGCCGTGGGTGTGAGCCCGCCGGGTACGATTTCCGGGGCCTTCCACGATCCGCAATACCGTCAGCTTCTGATCGATGAGTGCGGCGTGCTCGTCCATGAAAACGAGCTCAAATGGTATGTCGCCCGCCCGGACGCCGAGACGTTCGATTTCGAACGCGCCGACATGATCATGGACTTCGCCGAGGAGAACGGCATGGAGATGCGCGGGCACACCCTGCTCTGGCATCACACCGACTGGTTCCCCGACTGGATCAATAATCACGATTTCGGCTCGCGGCCGGGTACGGAAGCCGAGCGCATGCTCACCGAGCACGTGCGCACCATGGTCGAACGCTATAAGGGCCGCATCTATTCCTGGGACGTGGTCAACGAGACCATCGACGAGGCCGGCCGTTTCCGCCAGACGCCGCTATCGCGCCATCTGGGCGAGGAGGTGATTGATCTGGCCTTCCATATCGCGCGTGAAGCCGATCCGGCCGCGGAGCTGCTCTATAACGACTACATGAACTGGGAGGCGGGCTATGAGCGCCAACAGGAAGGCGTGCTGCGCCTTCTGGAGCGGCTGAAGGCCCGGGGCGCGCCCATCGACGGGCTGGGCGTTCAAGGTCATATCGGCTCGGGCAATTACGACTATTCCACCGGCTTCGACACGGCGCGCGAGGACACCTGGCGGCAATTCCTGGACGATGTGGTGGGGCTGGATCTGAGCCTGTCGGTCACCGAGTTCGACGTGCACGACAAGAATCTGCCCGCCGATATCGAGATCCGCGACCGCAAGGTGGCCGAGCTGGGCCGGCGCTATCTCGATCTGATGTTCTCCTATCCCCAGACCAAGGACCTGCTGGTCTGGGGCATGGCCGATCAGTATTCCTGGTATCAGGAGCACTGGGTGCGCGAGGATGGCGTGGCCAAACGGCCCACGCCCTATGACGAGAATTTCCAGCCCAAACCGCTGCGCCAGGCGATCGCCGATGCGCTGATCGCCGCCGAGCCCAGGCCGTAAGGCGCGCTATAGCTGCAATGACGGGAAAGACACTCATGCTCTGCAAGACCTATGCCGCGCTGGCGGCTCTGATCGGCGTTACGGTTTTGAGCGCCTGTGACCAACCGGCCCTGAACGCCGATCAGACCGATGACGGCGCCGTCCCGCCGGCTGAGCGCGGCGTTCTTCTGGACCTGCCGCCCGAGGCGCGCGCCAATCCGGATGTCTGGCCGCGCTCGGCCACGCCCGCAGCGATCACCGATGAAGCCTCTGAAGCCCGGATCGACGAGATTCTGGCGCAGATGACGCTGGAGGAGAAGGTTGGCCAGACCATCCAGGCCGATATCTCCGCCATCACGCCTGCCGACATGGCCGCCTATCCGCTGGGCTCGATCCTGGCGGGCGGCAATTCGGCGCCGGGCGGGCGCAACTGGGCGGGCGCAGAGGACTGGGTGCAGCTGGCGCGCGATTTCCGCGCCGCCGTCGAGGCCCGCGAGGGCGCGCGCATCCCGCTCATCTTCGGCATCGACGCCGTGCACGGGCACAACAATGTCATCGGCGCCACCATCTTTCCGCACAATATCGGCCTTGGCGCGGCCCGGAACCCGGATCTGGTGGGCCGTATCGCCGAAGTGACCGCGCTGGAAGTGGCCGCCACGGGCGCCGACTGGACGTTCGGGCCGACAGTGGCCGTACCCCGCGATCTGCGCTGGGGGCGCACTTATGAAGGCTATGGCGAGGACCCGGAAATCGTGGCGAGCTATGCCGGTCCGGTGACGCTGGGCCTGCAGGGTGAGCTGCGCGCCGGCGAGGTGCTGGGCGTGGGCCGCATCGCCGGGTCTGCCAAGCACTTCCTGGCCGATGGCGGCACGGTGGACGGGGTTGATCAGGGCGACGCCCCGATCTCTGAAGAAGAGCTGATCCGCGTGCATAATGCGGGCTATCCCCCGACCATCGATGCGGGCGTGCTGACCGTGATGGCGTCCTTCTCCAGCTGGAACGGGGTGAAGATCACCGGCAACCAGACGCTGCTCGACGATGTGCTGCGCGGGCCGCTGGGCTTTGAGGGCTTTCTGGTCTCCGACTGGAACGCCCACGGCCAGATCCCCGGCTGCACAAATGAGAGCTGTCCCGAAGCCTTCAATGCGGGCATCGACATGTTCATGGCGCCCGATAGCTGGCGTCCGCTCTATTACAACACGCTCGAACAGGTCCGCTCCGGCGCCATCACCATGGAGCGTCTGGATGAGGCGGTGCGCCGCATCTTGCGCGTGAAAATCCGCGCCGGGCTGTTCGAGACCGAACGCCCGCTGGAAGGGCGCTATGACCTGATCGGCGCGCCCGAGCACCGCGCAGTGGCGCGCGATGCGGTGCGCCAGTCCCTGGTGCTGCTGAAAAATGACGGCGTCCTGCCGGTCCGTCCGGATGCGCGTGTGCTCGTGGCGGGCAGTGCGGCGGACAATATCGGCCAGCAATCAGGCGGCTGGACGCTGAGCTGGCAGGGCACCGGCACAACCAATGCAGACTTCCCCGGCGCCACCTCCATCTGGGGCGGCATCGAGGAGGCCGTGACGTCTGCGGGCGGCACTGCCGTGCTGAGCGCTGACGGCAGCTATGATGAAGCCCCCGATGTGGCCATCGTGGTGTTCGGCGAGACGCCCTATGCCGAGTTCCAGGGCGATCTCGATCATCTGGCCTTTGCTGATCCCGAACCCTTGCGCGTGCTGCGCAATCTTCAGGAAGCGGGCATCCCGACCGTCTCGGTGTTCATCTCGGGCCGTCCCATGTGGACCAATCCGGAGATCAACGCCTCCAACGCCTTTGTCGCGGCCTGGCTGCCGGGCAGTGAAGGCGGCGGCGTGGCTGATGTGCTGATCGCAGATGAAGCGGGCCAGGCGCGGTATGATTTTACCGGCACGCTCTCCTTCTCCTGGCCGCGTCATGCGCTCCAGACCCCTCTGAACCGGGACATGGATGATTACGATCCGCTGTTCGCCTATGGCTTCGGGCTGACCTATGACGACGACGGCGCGCTGGATGCGCTGTCCGAAGAGTCCGGCGTCAGCGGCGATGCAGCCAATCCCGACCGGTATTTCGTGGAAGGCCGGTTTGTCGCGCCCTGGTCGCTGCTGCTGCGCGATGAGGGCGGGGACAGCCGTCCGGGCCTTGCGCCTTCAGGCGAGAGCCCGCGCGGAAACGTGGCCATGCGCACGGTGGACGGCTCGGCGCAGGAATCTGCGCGCGCGCTGACCTTCACCGGTCCGGCCCGGGCGCTGGCCTGGGGCACGGCGGTGGACCTGACCCGTCAGGCCAATGGCGAGATGGCGCTGCTTCTGCGCTACCGCGCCGACAGCGCGCCCGAAGGCCAGGTCTGGCTGGGCGTGGGCGAGGCGGAAATCGACCTCACGCCCTTCATGGCTGAAACGGGCAGCTGGCAGGAGATCAAGGTGCGCCTGTCCTGCTTCCGCGATCTGGGCACGAACATCGCCGCCGTGGAGGAGCCGTTCTCCCTGCGCGCCGATGGCCCGGCCATGATCAGCTTTGAAACCGCGCGCCTGGCCTCAAACGAGGGCGACGCCATCTGCCCGGCGGAGTAGACAGGCTTCTGTCAGCCATCATTTCCCGGACGGCTCGCACCGTCCGGGAAATGATGGAGGCAAAAACTCTTCCTGTAGCGTTTTCCCGGCGCAAGCCGGGATTCAGAAAAGCTGGGCGCCAGCTTGCGCCGGTGAAACGCACTCCACCACATTCGTCATCCCCACACAGCTAGGGGCGGGAACGACGAGGGGCAGGATTACCGCTTTATGGCCTGCTCAAAGGGGACAGGCGGGCGCCCTGAGGCGTCGGTGAGATTGCATAGCGGGTTCATCGCCCAGCAGAAGCGCACGCGCGTGTCCGCGGCGCGCACACCCTCGATCGCCACGCTGTCCGGGCCGCTCACGCGCGCATCGGCGTAACGGCAGGCGGCGCCGGAGCAGAGCTCGAACCCGATGGCCCGGTCCGAGCCGAGCGTGATCAAAGCGCCCGTCACATCGTCAAACCGGACGGTCAATGTTCCGCGCGCATGCCGGATATCGCCGGGCACGGGGCCGGACGGGGCGATGTCGCTTTCGCCATGGACAAGGTGGCGGGCCGCCAGCGCCATCCGGCGGGCGAGTTCCTGCTTGTTTGGCGGGTGGATGTCGTGAATCTCGCCCAGATCATGGGCCGTCACGATTACTGCGCGCGGATCGGCGAGCGCCACCTGACGCTGGCTTTCGCGCAGATCGGCCCAGCCATTGTCCGCCGGTTCGGACGGGTGCGCCCCGAACCCGGCCAGTTGCACGATCACGAAGGGCAGATCAGCGCGAAAACGCCCCCGCCAGTCCGCGATCAGGCCTTCCAGAAGCGCGTGATAGCCGCGCCCGTCATACGTATCGGACTCGCCCTGATACCAG
The DNA here is from genome assembly GCF_008630495.1 of Alkalicaulis satelles. GTDB lineage: Bacteria > Pseudomonadota > Alphaproteobacteria > Caulobacterales > Maricaulaceae > Oceanicaulis > Oceanicaulis satelles. Next base: position 681,312 of record NZ_VWOJ01000001.1, on the reverse strand, counting down.
GCTGCGCCCGCGAGCGCGTAGCCGTCCAGCGGGCTGATCATCGCGTTGGCGATCTGCGAGAAGCCGCCCGTCGCCGACCAGGGCGAGCCGGGCGGATGGGCGAAGCCCGCAGGCGCCTTGGAATAGCGCCATGGCCCGTCCAGCGGGACAATCTCGCCATCGGCTAGCTCGATGGCGCGCAGATCGTCCGGGCCGACCAACCCGCCATAGCGCCAGGTGTCGAGCACATTGATGGTGAGCGTGTTGGCGCCTGCGCGCAGCCGGCCCGGCGCCAACTCATAGGCGCGAATGACAGACGGATCGGCCATGCCGCCCACCGGCGCGCCATTGAGCCAGGTCTGATCCACCTCGTCGGCCCGCCCGATATGCAAGACCGCGCCTTGAGCGGCCTGCTCTGCGGTCAGGTTGAAACTTGTGCGGTACCAGACCATGCCGTCATGGGCGGCCAGCGCCGGATCACCCCATTCCTCCCAATAGATGAAGGCCGGAACCACCGGCCATGATGAGATGTCCAGATCATCGGCCCAGGGCGCATCCTCGCGCGCCTCGCCGGTCTGGTTGAGCCACCAGTCCTCCCAGCGTGCACCCCAGCGGGCCATGGCTTCGGCCGGGTTATCGCGATAAAGCGCCAGCGTGGCGAGCGCGTCAGGATCTGCGCCGGCACGGCCGAGCGCCTCTTCGCTCATCCAGGCGGTGATGGACGATCCGCCCCAGGCCGAGATGATCAGCCCCATGGGAACATCATGAACGCGCCGCAGATCGCGGGCCATGAAGTAACACGCCGCTGACACGCTGGCGGCATTGTCCGGCGTGATCACCTGCCATTCCACGTCGGACCGGAAGTCTTGCGAAGGCCCGGACGCCGTGCGCAGGGGCAGGGTCATGGCGCGGATCATCGGGTCATTGGCCGCGCCGGTTTCAGCGGGCGCATCAAGCGCGCGGGCGATCTCCAGCACCATGTTGGACTGGCCCGAGCACAGCCACACATCGCCGATCATCACGTCCCGGACTGTCTCTGTCCGCCCGCCGCTCTCGACCGTCAGGGTGTAGGGCCCGCCCGCCTCCATGGCGGGCAGCTCCGCGCGCCAGCGCCCGTCATCGCCTGCAATCGCGCTCGCCTGTGACGGGCCGAGCGCGACGCGGATTTCGCTGCCCGGACTGGCGCTGCCGTGAACATGTATGGGCGCATCGCGCTGGATCACGCCATGGCCGGAAAACAGTGGGTGCAGGAGCGGGCGCTCATCCGCGTTTGCCGCCCCCGCCGTGTGCAGGCACAGCCCCGCAGCCAGAGCCAGCAGCGCAGTTGTCCGCCTCATGCGCCCTCCCATGTCACTCCGCGTCCAGCCAGCCGGCGACCCAGAACAGCGGCGCGTTCCAGTTAATCGCCACCTCGTTCATGGCGTAGGAGTCGATATGGTCGGCCCAGCAGGCCTGCGGCGCGCAGGTCCCGCGCATAGTCTGGGCAATCGGGTCTGACATGTTCTGGTTATTGGGCCCGCCCGACAGAATGCCTGCGGGCGGCTTGGGAAAGGCCGGATCGGCGGCATGGGCCCAGAAGCGGTGATGCGGATTGCGCATGGGCCGCGCGCCATAGCCCGACACATAGGACTGGTCGAGCGCGTTGCGCCCCAGGATATAGTCCATCGCATCGACCACCGCCTCGCGATAGCGCGCCTCGCCGGTGATCTCGTGGGCGAGCGACAGGATGACTGCGCGGTTGAGGAGGTTCGAGGTGGAGCCCCAGACATAATCGCCCGGACCGAAGGGAATGGCGTAGCCCTCGCTGTCGCGCACAGCGATATAGGCGTCCGCCGCCGTAACGAGATTGGCGCGGGCCGTCTCGCGCTCTGCCTCGCTCAGGCCGGTTTCCACGGTCGCCAGCGTGATGGTCCCCAGTGCGCCAACGCTCGGCCAGGCGATGCTGCCTGTAGGCGAGCCTTCAACACCGGGCGCGCCCAGGAAATGCGGTGAGGCGCGCAAGTCATCGAGATAGCGCTGCTCTCCCGTCGCCGCGTAGAGCTCTGCGGCGGCCCAGTAGAACTCGTCGCTGACATCATTGTCGCCATAGCCGCCCCCGCCATCGAACGTGCCGGGGGTGTAGATGTCCGGATTGGCCAGCGCCGCGTCATAGGCGCGGATGGCGGCGTTGAGGGCGCGGCTCGCATAGTCCGCATCCACATCGGCCCAGGCCCGCGCGCCGATGGCGGCCGAGGCGGCGAGATTGAGCGTGGCGGCCGTGCTCGGCGGATAGAGATAGCGCGGCACATCATCGGTGTGCGGCGCGTAGGGCAGGGGCGTCCACACCTCGTTATGGGCCTTGTGGTGGGCCATGCCGGAGACGTCGGTGGGGGTGAAGACCAGGTCTTCGCGCGAGGTGAGCGGACCCACAGGCAGGTCCATGGTGACCCCTTCAGGGATCTGCATGGCCAGCATGAAATCAAGATTCCAGCGGATCTCGTCCAGAAGGTCATTGACGCCATTGCCCGCTTCCGCGATGGGCAGGGTTCCGTCGCCATAGGCCGCGCCAAAGCGGGTGTAGGCGTCCAGCAGGGTCCAGACCGTAATGCCGCTATTGACCACGTACTTGCCGTGATCGCCTGCGTCATACCAGCCGCCGGTCACGTCCAGCGAATGATCGCAGCCCGCCCAGTGATTGCCGGCGGTGTCCTCGCCGGAAAAGCAGGTCAAAACCTCGTTCTCGTGGGCGGCGGGACGGGCCAGATCCGGCCGCTCCACATGGCGTTCCTCAATGGCGATGCCCGCCCGGTTTTGGTGAAACAGGTTCAGCGCATCGCGGGCGAGATCCTGCCAGGGCCGCTCAGTCACCGCGAAGGAGCGGCTCTCATATGCGTTGACGATCAGGCGATAGCCCTCGCCCGCCTCCAGCGCGCCAGAAAAATCAATCTGGTGGACGCTCTGGCCGGAGGACTCATCGGCGCCGAAGGGCATGGTTTCGCCGTCTGCCAGCACCGCGCCGGAGGCATCCACAATCTGCCAGGAGAGCGGCGTGGCGGCGTCGCTAACCAGGATGGCGCGCTTGTGCCCGCCGGCTTCAAACCCGATCTGGCTCAGGCGTAGGGGCGCTGGCGCGTCAGCCAGGGCCGCCGCGCTCATGAGGGCGGCCAGGCCTGTCCCGGCCAGCATGGTCAAGCGTGTCATGGCGTCATATCTCCCCGATGGCGGCGCCCGGCGCTGCTCATCCAGGCAACACGCTGGCGCTCTTGATTTTTTTTGCAGTGGCGGGCAGGCCAATTTGCCTTCCGCCCTGGCGTTGTTAGCGCTAACATCGAGTGTCGCAGGCGCGATGGACACGGTCAAGCTCAGGCGGGCATGGCGGACCATGAAGCGCCCGGGTCAGGTCCGGCTCAGATCAGCTATCAGCGCCGTCTTCGTCATCATGGTGACCGGGCGCTTGGCATAACGCCTTGCTTTCGCCATCAAACCCGGCCATAGAGCGCCCATCGCATGAAGCGCGGGCGTAGAGGCGGGGTCATCCCGCCCACGTGCTTTGATCGGATCGGCCGGAGCCTTCAAGGGCTCCAAGCATTGTTCCGGGCGAGGGCCGAAGGCCCGTCGACGGCGGCTGATCTGCGCGGACGCTTTCCCATAACCGAATGAATGGCCGGCTGGCGTGCGCGCCCCGGTCAGAAGGAATGTTTGTTTTGACCACTTTCTCCCAACTCGGCCTGGCTGAGCCCGTTCTGCGCGCCGTGACGGCCGAGGGCTATAATGTCCCCACCCCGATCCAGGCGCGCGCCATACCGCTGTTTCTGGCCGGCCGCGATCTTGTGGGCCTGGCCCAGACCGGCACCGGCAAGACGGCCGCTTTCGTGCTGCCGCTGCTGACCCGCCTGATGGCGGAGAAGAAGCAGGCGCCGGGCCTGTCCTGCCGCGCCCTGGTGCTAGCGCCCACGCGCGAGCTGGCCGCCCAGATCGGCGCCTCGGTCGCCGCCTATGGCAAATTCACCGGCCTCACCCACACCGTGGTGTTCGGCGGCGCCAAGCCGGGGCCGCAAATCCGCGCCCTGGCGCGCGGCGTCGATATTCTGATCGCCACGCCGGGCCGCCTCCTGGACCATCACCAGTCGGGCAAGCTGCGCCTGGACCTGACCCGCACGGTTGTGCTGGACGAGGCTGACCAGATGCTCGATCTGGGCTTCATGCCTGCGATCCGGCGCATCCTGTCGGCTGTGGGCCATCCGCGCACGACCGTGATGTTCTCGGCCACCATGCCGCCGGCCATCCGCCAGCTGGCGTCCGACTTCCTCAATGATCCGGCCAGCGTGGCGGTTTCGCCGCCCTCTCGCCCGATCGAGACCATCACCCAGAACGTGTTTTACGTGGATGCAGGCGCCAAGCCCGACGCGCTGATCAATCTGATGGCGCCCGAAGCGGGCCGCAAGGCCATCATCTTCACCCGCACCAAGCGTGGCGCGGACCGGGTGGCCAAGCGCCTGGCCGAGTACGGCCACAAGGCCGCGGCCATTCACGGCAACAAGACCCAGGGTCAGCGCGAGCGCGCCCTGGCCGCCTTCCGTTCCGGCGCCGCCCCGGTGCTGGTGGCCACCGATATCGCCGCGCGTGGCATCGATGTGGACGGCGTGGAGCTGGTGATCAATTACGAGCTGCCCAATGTCGCCGAAAGCTATGTCCACCGCATCGGGCGCACGGCGCGCGCGGGTGCGAGCGGACGGGCGGTGTCGCTGGTGGCCTCTGACGAGCGCGGCCTCCTGAAGGATATCGAGAAGCTTACCGGCAAGCCGATTGCGGGCCTCAATGACGCCCCGCCGCTGGCGCGCGGGGAGAGCGGGCGTCCGGCCCGTCCCCAGCAGGCCAAGCGCAGCGGCGGCCGGCCGGGTCATCGCGGGCAGCAAGGCGGACAGAGAGGCGCTCAGCAGGGCGCAGGCGCCAAGCCGGCCGGCCAGGGCGCGCGTCAGGGACGCCCGGGCAAACCCCGCCGGCGCAAGCCTCAGACCGCCTGAGGCGCCAGCCGGGTTCCCTCAAAGGCCTGCGCGCGCTAATCCTTGTCGCAAAGAGACGCGTCTGCGACAGGCGCGCCAGGCATTTGCGGGGAAAAGCCATGAGCGAGCACGCGCGGCCCGATGCGGGCGCTGAACGCCAGTCCGGGATTCTCGGGATGATCGAACGGGCGGGCAACCGCCTGCCTGACCCGGTGTTCATCTTCTTCTATCTGATCATCGCCATGGCGGTGATCTCCACCATCGCGTGGTTCTTCAACTGGTCGGTGGAGCATCCCACCGCGCGCGATGCGGCGGGCGACCCGCTGGTGGTCAGCGCTGTCAGCGTGTTCCACCCCGATTCCCTTCGTCATCTGCTTGTGGACATGCCGCGCATCTTCACCGGCTTCCACCCGCTGGGCTATGTGCTGGTGGTGATGCTGGGCGCGGGCGTGGCCGAGCGGGCGGGCCTGTTCGGCACGGCCATGCGCGCTGCGGTCCGCGATGTGCCGCGCCTGTTCCTGACCCCGGCGGTGGCCCTGGTGGCCATGATGGGCAATCTGGCCGCCGACGCGGCGTATGTGGTGCTGATCCCGCTGGCCGCGGTGATCTACGCCGCCGCCGGACGCCATCCCGTGGCGGGCATCACGGCTGCATTCGCAGGCGTCTCGGGGGGCTTCTCCGCCAATCTCCTGCCCGGCCAGCTCGACGCGCTTCTGTTCGGCATCACCGAGGCCGCCGTGGTGGCGCTCGATCCCACATGGACGATGAACATCGCGGGCAACTGGTTCTTCATCGCCGCGATGACCTTCGTCTATCTGCCCATCATCTGGTTCGTCACCGACCGCATCGTGGAGCCGCGCCTGGGGCCGTGGTCCGGAGGCACCGTGGCGGGCGGGGGCGAAACGCCCGAGACCGATCCTGAGGGCGAGACCACGCCGGCCCAGAAAAAGGGCCTGGCCCATGCCGGCGTCGCCGTGCTGCTGGTCTGTCTTGTCTGGCTGTTCCTGACTGTGGATGTGGTCTCCCTCGTCACGCTGGGGGCGTTCTCCCTTTATGGCGGCAATGCGCCGCTCTATCTGGGCGACCCTGCCAATGAAGTGACCGAGAATCTGGTGCCCTTCTTCTCCTCGCTGGTGGCCGGGTTCATGATCCTGTTCGTGTTCGCTGGCATCGCCTATGGCCGCGCGGCGGGCACCATCAAGGACCATCGCGACATCGTCGACATGATGGCCGGCGCCATGAAGGACATGGGCTATTATCTGGTGCTCGCGTTCTTCGCAGCCTATTTCGTGGAGCTGTTCAACCAGTCCCAGCTGGGGCTGATCTCTGCGGTCAATGGCGCGGACGCCATCCGCGATTCCGGCTTGCCCCTGCCTATCGTGCTGGGGCTGATCGTGGTGTTTGCGGGCCTGCTGAACCTGTTCGTCGGCTCGGCCAGCGCCAAATGGGCGCTGATGGCGCCGGTGCTTGTGCCCATGCTGATGTTGCTGAATGTGAGCCCGGAAATGGCCACGGCGGCCTATCGTGTGGGCGACAGCGCCACCAATATCATCACCCCGCTGATGGTGTATTTCCCGCTGGTGCTGGTGTTTGCCCGCCGCTGGGTTCCCGAGTTCGGCATCGGCTCGCTCACATCGGCCATGATCCCGTATTCGATCTGGCTGCTGATCGCGGGCATCATCATGACCGTGGGCTGGGTGTATCTCGGCCTGCCGCTGGGTCCCGGCGCTGAAGTCGCCTTCACCCTGCCGCAAGCGGGCTAGGGGAGGGCGAGAGATGGCTGAGACCGGCAAGGCCGCCAAGGGCGGCGGATTCCTCGGGGCGGTGGAGCGCTTCGGCGACCGGCTGCCCGATCCGGTATTCATCTTTGTCTGGCTGATCGCCATCCTGATGGCGTTCTCGGCGCTGGCGGCCTTCCTGGAGTTCACCGCCATTCACCCGATCACGGGTGAAACGCTGATGGCCCAGTCGCTGTTCTCGCGCGACAATGTCCAGCGCCTGCTGACCTCCATGCCCCAGACTCTCACCGGCTTCGCCCCGCTGGGGCTGACGCTGGTGATCATGCTGGGCGCGGGCGTGGCCGAGCGTTCGGGCCTGTTCTCCGCCGGCTTGCGCGCAGGCCTGCGCAATGCGCCCAAGGCGGCGATGACGCCCATCGTCATGCTGCTGGCCCTGGTGGCCACCCACTCCTCGGATGCGGCCTATGTGGTGCTGATCCCGCTCTCGGGCGTGATCTACGCCTCGGTGGGCCGCCACCCGATCGCAGGCATCGCCGCCGCGTTCGCCGGCGTGTCGGGCGGGTTCTCGGCCAATTTCATGCCCGGCCCTATCGATGCGCTGATCCTGGGCGTGACCGAGCCGGCCGCCCAGATACTGGATCCGTCCTGGTCCATGAATGTGGCGGGCAACTGGTTCTTCATCCTGGGCATGGCGGCGGTGTTTTTCCCCATCGGCTGGTTCGTCACCGACCGCATTATCGAACCGCGCCTTGGGACCTACACGCCCAAAGGCGAAACGCCGATCTCCAGCCAGAAGTCCGACAGCCAGCTTTCTCCAGAAGAGCGCCGGGGCCTGTGGTATGCGCTGGGCGGATTTCTCGCCGTCACGGGGCTGTGGCTCTGGCTGACCTTCGGGCCGGGGACCTATCTGCAGATCCCCGGCGCGCCCTGGGAAGAGCGCCTCAACCCGATGCTGGACAGCCTGATCGCGTATTTCTTCCTGCTGTTCCTGATCTGCGGGGTGTGTTTCGGCATTCCCACCAAGACCATCAAGAGCCACCGGGACGTGGTGCGCATGTCCACCGAGGCGATGAAGGACATGTCCGGCTATATCGTGCTGGCCTTCACCGCGGCGCACTTCGTGGTCATGCTCAACTGGACCGGTCTGGGCGCCATCGCCGCCATTCATGGCGCCGGTGCGATCCAGACGGCGGGCCTGCCTGCGCCGCTGCTCCTGGCGGTGATGGTGCTGCTGGCCGCCGGGCTCAATCTGGTGGTCGGTTCGGCCAGCGCCAAATGGGCCTTCATGGCGCCCTTCCTGGTGCCCATGTTGATGATCCTGGGAATCAGTCCGGAAATGGCCACCGCCGCCTACCGGGTCGGCGACAGCGTGACCAATATCATCACGCCGCTGATGGTGTATTTCCCGATGGTGCTGGCCTTCTGCCGCCGCTGGGACCCCGATTTCGGCATGGGCGGGCTGCTGGCGAACATGCTGCCCTATTCCTTCGCGTTCCTGATCGGGGGGCTGACGCTCACCATCTTCTGGGTGTGGCTGGGCATTCCGGTGGGGCCGGGCGCGCCGGTGACGTTCGTGGTTCCTGACGGCGCCGTGCTGCCGGAGCTCTAGATGGCCGGGCCGGGTCCGCGCAATGATCTCACAGACGTGGCCGGATTAAGCGCCGGTCAGGCCGAGGATCAGCGCGTGCAAACCGGCGTGACGGTGGTGCTGTGTGAAGCGCCCGCCATCGGCGCGGTGGATGTGCGCGGCGGCGGTCCGGGCACGCGCGAGAGCGATCTTCTGGGACCGGGCGCGCTGGTGGAGCATGTGGACGCCATCGCCCTGTCAGGCGGCTCGGTCTATGGGCTTGCGGCTGGCGACGGCGTGTGCGCCGGGCTGGGCGCGCGCGGGCGCGGCTATGGTCTTATGGACCTGCCCGGCGTGCCCAAGAGCCCGATCGTGCCCGGCGCCATCCTTTATGATCTGGCCAATGGCGGCGACAAGGCCTGGGGCGAGACCCCGCCCTATCGTGCGCTGGGCCTGGCCGCCTTGAAGGACGCTGAAGCCCGCGCGCCCGTGCGTCTGGGCCGGGCCGGCGCGGGTTATGGCGCGCGCGCAGGCGCTCTGCCGGGCGGCACGGGCAGCGCCAGCTATGTCACCCAGGACGGTTTCACGCTTGGCGCGCTCGCCTGCGTGAACAGTTTCGGCTCGGTGCGCATGCCCGGCTGCGACGCCTACTGGGCCTGGCCGTTCGAGATCGCCGGCGAGTTCGGCGGCGCGCGCCCGGATGTGACCAGGACGATCAGCGCCGAAGACTGGGGCGCGGCCAAGATGGATGGCCGCCCATTGGCCAACACCACGCTGTGCGTGGTGGCCACCGACGCCCGCCTCACCAAGGACCAGGCCCGGCGCATGGCCGTGATGGCCCAGGACGGGCTGGCGCGCGCCGTCCGTCCCGCCCATGCGCCCTTTGATGGCGATGTGGTGTTTGCCCTCTCCACCGGCCGCATCGCCCTGCCAGAGCCGGCGCCCGCTGCGCTCACGCGCCTGGGCGCCATCGCCGCCGACTGCCTGGCCCGCGCGATCGCCCGCGGCGTGCACGCTGCGTCCGGGCAGGGCTGAGCGCGCTGCAACAGCCCGGCGCCGGGCGCTTGCCATTCCCCGCGCCCGCCGCTAGTTTCCGCCCTCTCGCACGGGGCCCCGCCCCGCAGCGGACAGGCGCCCGTAGCTCAGCTGGATAGAGCACCAGACTACGAATCTGGGGGTCAGAGGTTCGAATCCTTTCGGGCGCGCCATTTTCTTTAATGAAATCAGACAGGACCGGTTTGCAGCGGGCGGCTTATGCGTTGCCAGGCTGTTTCGCCTGCGCGCGTCCTAGTGTATCTTGAGGACATCCCGTCAGGCGTAAACGGGCGGCCCCGGGATGGTCTGCAGGGGCGCGGCCGGGCATCGATCAGGGGGCGACCTGATCCCCCGGCCCCAATGACCTTTGCATCAATACAGTATCGACCCAGCGGCCCAGCTTGAATCCTACCGATCGGAGCGTTCCGGCCGGCTCGAAACCGTACCGGCCATGCAGGGCGATTGAGGCCGTATTGCCGCTGTCACCGATGACCGCGAGCATCTGCCGCCATGGCCCAGCCTCGCATTGCGCGATCAGCGCTTCGAGCAGCGCCGAACCGTAGCCATGTCCTTGGCGATCAACGGCGACATAGACGGAATTCTCGATAGTGTGACGGTATGCGGGACGGGAGCGATATGGCGTCGCATAGGCGTAGCCGAGCACTTCGCCGTCGATCAGGCCGACGAGATAGGGCAGGCCCGCCTCATGTACGGCCAGCAGGCGCGTGTTCATCTCGTCGATGGAAGGCGCGACTTCCTCGAAAGTGGCGAGGCTGTGCTCGACATAATGCGCGTAGATCTCACGCACCGCCGCCATATCTGCTTCACATGCTTCACGGATGCGCAATTTCGGCACAGCAGCGCCGCGCGCTTGAATGTCTTCGCTCATAGTAATTCCGTTCCCGGCAATCGTGTTCCAGGATCGACCCCAAAAAGCTTCCGCACCGGTCAAGCCGCAGTCAGGCTGGTGCAATTTATGAGTATCAGTAAAGATGCGCGTGCCGGCAACACGCGTTGCTTGCCGAACCCGTTTCCCCGAGATGTCCCCTGGGAATCATGAAGCCGCAAGCCTCGGGGCCGGCGGGGCGGTTGAAAGCCAGGCCGCTCCCGCCCCTCCGCCTACTCTGACCGGACTTGCTGGTAGCGCAGGTTGAGGCGGGCGGTGGCGTCGCGGGCCGGGCCGCCGCCATCGATGAGGCCTTCGAGGGTGACGCCGGTCAGCTCATAGCGCCGGGCGCCGTCAGGAGTTCTCAAGTTCAGCGTGGCGCCGGAAAAGTCGCGCGATTGCAGGGCGCGTTGCAGCGCGGCCAGGTCAGCGCCTTCAGCCAGGTAGAGCACCGCCACGCCGGCGCGCGCAGAGGCGGGCGGCGCGCCGAACTCGCCCTCGGCGAAGCGGGCGCCGGCGATGGGCGCCGTGACGTCATTGCCGATTAAACCTTTGAGGATCAGATCGCCGCTGATGCGAAGGCCATAGGGCTCCTGGAGCAGGATGGCGGCCAGTGTAGCGGCAAGCAATGACTTTAGAGCGATCATATGAATTCCCCTTTCATATGGATGAGCGCATCAACACTGGCCTCATAGTTATCTGGATTGATAGAGATGGCAAGTCAGGAGCGGCCTCTCCCAAAAGCATGAAAAGGCCCGCCCCCTGGCGGGGGCGGGCCGGATCTTTCCTGTATTGCTCCATGTCCGGGGCGGAGAGCTGCTTTTCTAGCGCACGCTCACCTGCACCGCGCCGTCTGCCCCGTCACGGCTGCGCAGGAAGGCGCCCAGCCAGACCGCGTAGGTTCCCGGTTCGGGATCGCTGATCGCCAGTACGGCCTGGGTGCCCCGGCCGCTGTCATCATCGCAATACCAGGTTCCGTCCGGGGCGAGCACGGCCAGGGTGGTGTCGAAATCGCCTTCGGCGGTGAACACCAGATCGCCTTGCGCCCGCCCGCTGATCTCGGCAGTGAGATCGGGCGCCTGGCCCGAATGGCCGCGGCAGCGCCGGTCTCCGGCCTCGCCCACAGTGACGGAGGCCAGCTCAGAACCCAGCCCGTGGGTGGCGTTGATGCGCGTATTGATGGTGTGCGCCCGGGCGGCGAGATCATTGAAGCTGGCGCTCAGGGCGCCGCCGCGCGGCGGCAGGCTGGCGTCCAGCGCGGATTCGTCCTGCGCGTCATCGTACAGGCCGGACAGGGCGCGCATGATGTCACCGAAGGAGGAGGAATCGCCCGGCGCCTGTGCGTCGGGGTCATGCCAGCCGGAACCGAGGTCGTCTTCATCGGCCGTGGCGCCGATCTCGCTGATGGCCAGGGCCGCCTGACCGCTCTGCGACAACACGCGACGCCCGAACCAGATCTCGTAGGCGCCGCTCTGCGGATCGTCAAACACGAGCTGGGCGCCGGGCTCATCTGACGTGCCTTGCGCGCAGAACAACGCCCCGTCAGGCGCGCGCACCAGCAGGGCGGTGTTGAGATTGCCCACCGGGCTCAAGGTCAGGAAGAGCGGGAAGAAGCCGCTGGTCTCGTATTCCAGCCGCACGGTGGGTGTGTCCGTCACATGTCCGGTGAGGCAGCGCTGGGCCTCCTGGCCAGTGCGCGCCAACACGTCAGAGCCGGTCAGGCGCCGGGCGGTTCGCGAGCCGCCGGCCTCGGCTTCGATGACATGAGGGTCGGGCGTAAAGCCTTCGGTCAATTGGACGATCTGCGTTTCAGCCTGGTCCGGGCCAGACGCCGGCTCACCATTGCCACGGCTTGGCGGGCTCGGGCGGTTGCTTCCGGCGATCTGGCCGCGCAGCTCGCTCAGGGACAGCGTCGATTCACGCCCCCGATTGCTGCGTCCGAACACGCCGGCCCAGATTTCATACGTGCCTGTACGCGGGCTTTCGAGCACCAGCTGGGCGTCCAGGCCTTCGCCGCTGTCGTCATCGCAATACCAGGTCCCGTCCGGCCCGCGCACCACCAGCGTGGTGTCGAAGTCCGCGCGATGGGTGATGATAAGGGGCATTCTTCCGTGCGTCGTATAGTCCATGCGCACAGTGGGCGCCTGGCTGACGCTGCCCCGGCAATGGCCGTCGCCCGCATCGCCCATGCGCGCCCCGCCCACGCCGCGCGTGCGGCTGACCAGATCGGACGCGCTCATGGATCCGCCCGCGCTCACCGTGAGCCCCAGCGGATCGGGCATGAAGCCAGAGCGCAGGCTGATTTCGTGCTCTGTCTCCTGGGCGCCAACGCTGGCGGCTGCCAGAACAGCGCACGCGGCCCCTGCGGCGAAGACACGGATTTTCATGGCATTCTCCCCTTGCTGAAGGGGAGCCTGCCAAACCTGATCTCTGACATCAAGTCATGACAAGGCCGCGATTGCGGGGCAATGCGCGTGTATATTCCAGCTCAGACTGTGCGCAGGTTGAAATCCATACAGCTCGATTGTTCGAACACGCTGGAGGCGCAACAGGACATTTTTTTGGCGTTTCGCGCCTGCACCGCCCACTGACCAGTCGCGCCCTGCGTGCGCGGTAATCAATTTGCGCCCGTTAGGCGGGTGTTAACTCCCAGCGCCTAGCCATTGATCGTCTGCAGTGAAATAATTCACTTAACATGTTCAATAGGTGCTGGTCATGCTGATGGTCGCTGACAGGTCGCGCTTCGCCTTGAAGGAGCCTGCTGCTCTGGAGGCGTTGTTGCTCTATGATTGGCGCATGCGCGGCGTGCTGACCGATGATGAGGTGCTGAGCACCGCAGTCTCCCATCCTGTGACCACCAGCGTTTTGCGCCATTTGCAACGTCAGGGACTGATCCGCGCGCTTCATGGCGTACGCGCCCAGGGCGGACGGATGCGGCTGTGGCTGCTGGCTGATGTGCTGCGTCTTCAGGCCGCGCTGGATCTGCGCGCCGCCACCGGCCTGCCGGCCAGCGTGTGCGTTGCGGCTCTGATATCGGGCGGGGCGGATGTGGATGAGGCCATAATGGACTGGCGCAGCCATGTGGGCGCGGCGCCGTGCCCGGACCAGACCCTGGCCTGCAACGCCTCCGTGCTGAGCGACCGCGAGGCGCTGAGCCGCCTGGTTGTGATGTCGGTGCGCGCCTTTGTCGCGCGCCATCAGTTCGACACGGTGGCCCAGCCTGCTTTCCTGATCTGAGCTCGGATGCCGGCCGGGATTGGCCCAGCCGCTCCGGGTCATTGCTTTTGACCCCAAAACCGGGTCGCATGCCGCCTGATGCAGATCAGGAGGCAAGATCCCATGAAGCCAATCCGCTTTGACGGCCAGGTGGCCATTGTGACCGGCGCGGGCGCCGGGCTGGGCCGCAGCCATGCGCTGGAGCTGGCGCGGCGCGGCGCGAAAGTCGTGGTCAATGATCTGGGCGGCGCGGTGGATGGCACGGGCGGATCGATCAGCGCGGCCCAGGCGGTGGCCGACGAGATCATCGCAGCCGGCGGCGAGGCGATGGCGCATGGCGCCAATGTCACCAGCCCTGAAGATGTCGCCGACATGGTCGAGACGGCGCGCCAGCGCTGGGGCAAGATCGACATCCTGATCAATAATGCCGGCATCTTGCGCGACAAGAGCTTCTCCAAGATGTCGCTGGAGGATTTCCGCACGGTGGTGGAGGTCCATCTGATGGGCTCGGTCACCTGCACCAAGGCGGTCTGGGAGGGCATGAAGGAGGCCGGTTACGGCCGCATCGTCATGACCAGCTCGTCCTCAGGGATTTACGGCAATTTCGGCCAGTCCAATTATGGCGCGGCCAAGATGGCGCTGGTGGGGCTGATGAACGTGCTCCACCTGGAAGGGCGCAAATACAATATCCGCGTCAACACCTTGTCGCCCACCGCCTATACCCGCATGACCGAAGGCCTGATCCCGCCCGAGGCCGGCCAGCTGATGACGCCCGAAAGCGTCACGGCCGGGCTGATCGCGCTGGTGGGCGAGGACGCGCCCGAGCGCACCATCCTGGCCGCCGGCGCGGGCGGGTATGCCGCGGCGAAAATCTACGAGACGCCGGGCGTCTACCTGCCGCCCGAGCAGCAGACCGGCGAGCACGTGGCCGCCGCGCTGGCGCGCATCACCGATCCGGCCGGCCAGGAGGAATATGAGGAAGGCGGACGCCAGACCCTGAAATTCCTCGGCCACGCCGCGGCGCATTTCGGAATCAAGATGGGCTGACGCCTGAGGCTAGCGGGTTTTGCGGTAATGGATGACGCCCCAGGCCAGCAGGCCCTGGTCGGCGGCGTTGACCCAGTGGGCCAGCCCTTCGAGCATGCGCGCCACATAGGCGTCCGACACCTCGCCCTTCAGCGCATCGCGGCGGTCCAGAAGCTCGGCGCGCACGCGCGCATAGTGATTGCGCAACTGGCCGGTCATGTCCTGGCTGCCTGCATCCTCCAGCCCCAGCGCTTGCAGCTGGGCGCGGTAGAAGGCGAATGAGCCCAGGCTCGACAGGTGGATGCGCTCATAGACGGGCTTCAGCGCCGCCGGATCGGCGACCGTGTCGGCCTGCATGGGATCGGTGAAGATGAGCTCTCCGCCGGGCCTGACCACCCGCGCTGCGCCCGCCAGCACGCGCTTGCGGTCAGCCGAATGCAAAAAGGCGTCCTGGGACCAGACGATGTCGAAGCTGGCGTCCGGATAGGCGAGGTCTTCGAACGCGCCGTGATCTACGGTGATGCGGTCCTCAAGCCCCTGCTCGCGCGTGAGCGTGCGGTTGCGGGCGTTCTCCACCTCCGACAGGTTCAGGCAGGTCACCTGCGCACCGTGTTCGCGGGCCAGATAGCGCGCCGCCCCGCCATAGCCTGCGCCCAGATCGAGCACCCGCGCGCCAGGCGTGAGGCCGGACAGGCGCGAGGCCATGTGCGCCACGGTCCGGCGGCTGGCTGTGGCGATCGGCTCATCGGGATGCTCGTACAGCCCGACATGAATATCCTCGCCGCCCCAGATAATGGCGTAGAAGCTGTCGGCGTCATGGCTGTCATAATAAGCCTCGGCCGTTTCAACGGCTTTGGCGGCGGCCCGGGCTTCACCCGCCATAGGTCTTCTCCGCCACATGGATGAAGAAGTCGGGATCGTGGTCGTTATAGGTGTCCTGGAAATCGCCATAGGTGCGCACTTTCTGAAACCCGGTCTGGGTCATCAGATTGCGCACATAGTTCTTGCGCAGCGGGAACATGTTGAGGTGGTAGACCGAGTTGTCCGGGAATTCATAGCGGAAGCGCGCCAGCGTCTCGTCGACATATTCGGGCGCCGCCGTGACCTGGTCGCCGCAATAATAATATTTGTGCTGGCTGTCGAAGCCCACATCCAGAATGGCGTCGTAATTGCGCTGGTCCATGATCAGAATGCCGTCATGTTTCAGCGCGGCGTAGAATTCGGCCAGCGCCCGGCGCCGGTCGGCTTCATCGTGCAGATGGGTGAAGGAATTGCCCAGGCAGATCACGGCGTCATAGCGCCCGTGAATATCCCGGTTCAGCGCGCGCCAGTCGGCCAGCGCCGTGTGCAGGACCAGCCCGCGCTGGCGGGCGTTCTCGAAGGCCTTGCCCAGCATTTCGGCGGATCCGTCCACGCTGGTGACCTGAAAACCGGCCTTGAGCAGCTGGACGGAGTGGAAGCCGGTGCCGGTGGCGACGTCGAGCACATCGGTCTTGCCGCGCGCGCGCAGCATGTCGATGAAGAACTGACCCTCGCTCTCGGCGCGGGCGTCCCAGTCGATCAGCTCGTCCCACTTCTCCACAAAGCTTTTGACGTATTCCTGGCGGTATAGTCCCGATTCGCGCAATGCGGTCGGGTCATCCCCGTAGTCTTGGGCGGTGCTGGCAGGGCCTGCGTCCCTTTGGACGCACGTTTCAGCAGGGCCGGTCATGGACTGGCTCCTCGGCATGGCTGTGCCCCTCTTCGAAGATGAAGATCGCGCGAGGGGCGGAACGGTTGTTGAGCGCATGCAACATACGCAAAGCGGACCTGAGATGTAACCCCTCTCTTGGAAAAGCTTTGAACGCGCGGCCTCACGGTCTAAGACGGGGCAGCTGCCCGGCCAGCCGGTCCGGCGCATCATTTCAGGGAGATACCCCCATGCGTGACGCTCTTATCGTCTCCACCGCACGCACCCCGATCGGCAAGGCCTATCGCGGCGCGTTCAACGACACCCAGGCCCAGGCGCTGGGCGCCCATGCCATCAGCCATGCGGTGCAGCGCGCCGGAATCGATCCGGCCGAGATCGAGGACGTGGTGATCGGCGCGGCCATGCAGCAGGGTTCCACCTTCCAGAACGTGGCCCGCCAGGCCGCGATCCGGGCCGGGCTCCCGACGTCCGTCTCAGGCATGAGCGTGGACCGCCAGTGCGCCAGCGGCATGATGGCCATCGCCATCGCCGCCAAGCAGATCATCTCCGACGGCATGAAAGTGACCGTGGGCGGCGGGCTTGAGTCCATCTCGCTGGTCCAGAACGAGCACATGAACATCCACAAGGCGTTCGATCCCTGGATCAATGAGCACCGCCCGGACCTCTATATGAGCATGCTGGAGACCGCCGAGATCGTGGCCGAGCGCTATGGCGTCAGCCGCGACGTGCAGGACGCCTATGCCGTCCAGTCCCAGACGCGCACCGCCGAGGCCCAGGCCGCCGGGCGCTTTGACGCCGAGATCGTGCCCATGACCACGCAGATGCTGGTCAAGGACAAGGCCACCGGCGAAATCTCCAGCCAGGAAGTGACCCTGTCGAAAGACGAGGGCAACCGCCCGGGCACCACCATCGAGAATCTGCAGAGCCTCAACCCGGTCTTCGCAGGCGGCCAGAAGATCAAGGAAGGCAAGTTCATCACCGCGGGCAACGCCTCCCAGCTGTCGGACGGCGCCTCTGCGGCGGTGCTGATGGAAGGCAAGGAAGCCGAGCGCCGCGGCCTGACCCCGCTGGGGCGCTATGTGGGCATTGCGGTCGCAGGCCTCGATCCCGACGAGATGGGCATCGGGCCGGTCCACGCCGTGCCGAAACTGCTCAAGGCCAATGGCCTGAAAATGGATGATATCGGCCTGTGGGAGCTCAATGAGGCGTTCGCAGTGCAGGTGCTCTATTGCCGCGACAAGCTGGGCATTCCCGACGAGCTGCTCAATGTGAATGGCGGCGCCATCTCCATCGGCCACCCCTATGGCATGAGCGGCGCGCGCATGACCGGCCACGCCCTGATCGAGGGCAAGCGCCGCGGCGCGAAGTACGTCGTGTGCACCATGTGCGTCGGCGGCGGCATGGGCGCAGCGGGCTTGTTCGAGGTGCTGTAGGGTTGCGTCAGTTCCCCTGACGGGCGGGCCCTGATAAGGTCGGTCCGACCCCGTCAGTGGACGTGAGATGGCGACATGATGGCTCCGGTTCGACGCATCGAGGCTGCGCAAGCAGACCCGGTGCGCGGGATAGTGCGTTTTGACCTTTCCAAGGCGCTCTGGAACGGTGGGGCGATTGCGCTGGCCGCCGCCGCCCCGTTTGCGTTCAGCTGGACGGCGTTCATTCTGGCGGTTGTCCTGACCTATCTGACGATGCTGCTGGGCCACAGCATCGGCATGCACCGCATGATGATCCATCGCACCTTCCGGGCGCGCCCGTGGCTCGCCCGGGTGCTGATCTATCTCGGGGTGATCGTGGGCATGGGCGGGCCGAGCCGGATTATCGCCACGCATGACCTGCGCGATTGGGCTCAAAGGCAGCCGGCCTGCCATGACTTCTTCGCTCATCGCCGCGGCTATCTGATTGATATCGCCTGGCAGCTGTTTTGCCGGTTTGAATTCGAGCATCCTCCCAAACTGGTGATCGAGCCCGAGCTGCAAGACGATCCGTTCTATCGCTTCCTGGACCGGACATGGCGCTGGCATCAGATCCCGGTCGCGGCGCTGTTATTCCTCGCTGCAGGTTGGCCGGGCGTCGTCTGGGGGATCGGCGTGCGGCTGGCGATCAGCGTCATCGGTCACTGGACGATCACCTATGTCTGCCACAATCCCGGCCCGGCGCGCTGGCATGTTCGCGGCGCTGCGGTGCAGGCTTCAGACCTTCCGGGGATGGCATTTCTGACCCATGGCGAATGCTGGCACAGCAACCATCACGCATTCCCCGAATCGGCCCGGATCGGACTGGAGCCCGGGCAAATGGACCCGGCCTGGACGGTGATTTGCGGGTTCGAGCGATTGGGGTGGGTGTATGATGTGCAAGGCCCAAGGGCGCCCTTGGCGCGCGAGGACCTGTATGAGGCCCATTCCCAACCCGTCTCCCCGCTTGTCTCCAGGCGTTAAGCACCGGCGGGTTGAGCCCGCCCGCTTTTTCAAGTCTTCAGCTTAGAGGCTGTCTGGCTAGCCGATATAGAGACTCACCGCTTCGTCACCCTGCACATCAGCCTCGGTGAACAGGTCCTCCAGCACCTCGCCGGTGCGGGTGATGTCCTGGCCGACGCCCTGGATGGTGTTGCATGCCGGCAGGGCCAGCGCGGCGGCGAGAAGAAGGGCCGTAGCGAGCGGTTTCATGGCGGGCTCCCGGTGCGAATCAAGGCTGTGACAGAATACTGCGCGGGCGTGCTTGTGCGCAGCCGTTTTCGCTTCAGTCCAGCAGGCCCGCCAGCGGCGCGTACCAGTCTTCGGGCAGGTTGGCGCGGTCACGAGCGGGGATATTGAAGGGCGGTTTGAGCGCGCCGCGAAAATACTGGCGCACCAGGGTCTGGAAGCGGTCGCGCGGATCATGGCCCTCGGCCGCGACCACCGCATCGAACCAGCGCCGCCCGGCGGCCACATGGGCGACTTCCTCGGTATAGATGATCTCAAGGGCGTCTGCGCTCTCGTCGTCTCCGGCCGCGCGCAGGCGCTCGATCATCACCGGGGTGACGTCGAGACCGCGCGCTTCGAGCACCATGGGCGCGATGGCAAGGCGCGCAGGCAGATCGTCTTTGGTGGCTTCAGCTGCGCTCCACAGCCCGTCATGGGCGGGCAAATCGCCATAGGCGCCGCCCAGCGCGGCCAGGCGCTCGCCCAGAAGCCTGAAATGGCGCGCCTCGTCATCGCCGACGGTGATCCAGTCGGAGATGAAGTCCGCACGGTCCTCATCAGAAATGCGCGCATCCCCGCCAAAGCGCGCGACCATGTCGAAGGCCAGATCAATGGCGTTGAACTCGATATGAGCCACCGCATGCAGGAGGGCGAAGCGCCCGGCGCGCGAGCCGAGCTTGCGCTTGGGCACGCCGGAGGGCGGCGCCAGCACCGGGCGGTCAGGCCGGGCCGGGCGGCCCGGCGCCATCCCCGGCGCGCCGCGTTCAGGCAGGGCGAGGGCGCCCGCGCGCCAGTCCGCCGCCACGCGCCGGGCGCAGGCGGCCTTTTCGTCAGGTCCGGCGCTCATCAGCACGTCGAGCGCGGCGGTCTGGACGCTGAGGGCAGGGGCGGTGAGGGGAGCTGTCATGTCGCGGGGCATGCCATGGCGGCGGGCCGATGGGCAAGACCGGGCGCCGCGCGCCCTTTCCCTTCGGCCCCGCCCGGCCTATACGGCGCCCCGGAGCCGGACGGCGCAAAAGGAGACGGGCGATGGGATTCAAGTGCGGCATTGTGGGCCTGCCGAATGTGGGCAAATCCACCCTGTTCAACGCCCTGACCCAGACCGCTGCGGCGCAGGCGGCCAACTATCCCTTCTGCACCATCGAGCCCAATGTGGGCGAGGTGGCGGTGCCCGAGCCGCGCCTGGTGAAGCTGGCGCAGATCGCCGGTTCGGCCAATGTCATCCCCGCGCGCATGAGCTTTGTCGATATTGCGGGCCTGGTGAAGGGCGCCAGCCAGGGCGAGGGGCTGGGCAACCAGTTCCTGGCCAATATCCGCGAGGTGGACGCGGTGGTGTATGTGCTGCGCTGTTTTGAGGATGACGACGTCACCCACGTGGCCGGCAAGGTCGATCCCATGGCCGATTTCGAGACCGTGGAGACCGAGCTGATGCTCGCCGATCTCGACAGCCTGGAAAAGCGCCGCGCCAATCTGGAGAAGAAGGCCAAGACCGGCGACAAGGAGGCCAAGGAAAGCCTCGTCCTCATCGATCTGGCGTTGGCTGAGCTGCGCGAGGGCCGCCCGGCAAGAAAGGCCGAGGTGCCCGCCGACCAGATGCGCCCCTGGCGCATGCTGCAGCTTTTGACCTCCAAGCCGGTGCTGTTCGTGGCCAATGTGGATGAAGACAGCGCCGCCGCCGGCAACGCCCACTCGCGCGCGGTGGAAGCGCGCGCGGCGCAGGAGGGGGCGGCCTGTGTGGTGATCTCGGCGCGCATCGAGTCCGAACTGGCGATGCTGGACGCTGACGAGCGCGGCGAATATCTCGCCGAGCTGGGGCTGGAGGAGCCGGGGCTGAACCGTCTGATCCATGCCGGCTATCAGCTTCTGGATCTGCGCACCTATTTCACCGCCGGTCCGAAAGAGGCCCGCGCCTGGACCATCCGCTCAGGCTGGACCGCGCCGCGCGCGGCGGGCGTCATCCACGGCGATTTCGAGCGCGGCTTCATCCGGGCCGAGACCATCGCCTTTGACGATTATGTCGCCCATGGCGGCGAGAGCGGCGCGCGCGAGGCGGGCAAGCTGCGTCAGGAAGGCAAGGACTACGTCGTCCAGGACGGCGACGTGCTCTTGTTCAAGTTCAACGTCTAACCCGGGTCACGGCGCGCCTTCATAGACCCGCGCCGGGCGCAGGCCGAGGCCGGTGAGAAGCTCATAGGGCAGGGCGCCGGCCAGCTTAGCCGTCTCGGTGAGGTCTTCGCCCAGGAACACCGCCGGCGCGCCCGCGCGGGCCTCGGCCTCGCAATCGCTCACGTCCAGCACCACCAGATCCATGGAGACGCGCCCCAGAATGGGCGCGCGCCTGTCTGCTATGCGCGCAAAGCCCTTGCCGGACAGGGCGCGGGGCAGGCCGTCGCCATAGCCCACGGCGGCTGTGGCCACGGTCATGGGACGCCCGGCGGTGAAGCTGGCGCCATAGCCCACGCTATCGCCGGGCTGGAGCTGGCGCAGCTGCACCAGCGGCGCCTCCAGCCGCGCCACCGGCTCGAACGGGTGCGGTTCGGCTAGCGAGGCGCTGGCGCCATAGAGCCCGATGCCGGGGCGCGCGAGATCGAAGTGATACGCCTCGCCCAGCATCACCCCGCCGGTATTGGCCAGGCTCAAGCGCGCCTTGGGCAGGCGTCCGGCGAGGGCGGTGAAGCGCTCACGCTGGGCGGCGTTCATGGGGTTGGACGGCTCTTCCGAGCACGCCAAATGGCTCATGATCACGCGCAGATCGAGATCTTCCAGCACGCCCGGTGCGGCGATGAGGTCTTCAGTCTCCTGAGGCGAAAAGCCCAGCCGGTTCATCCCGGTGTCCAGATGCAGGGCGCACGGGCCGGCAGGTTCATCGGCGAAGTCCGCCAGCTCGCATGCCTGATTGAGCACCGCGCCCAGCCTTTGTTCCACATAGACGGCGCGCTGGGCGCGGTCATAGCCGTTGAGCACCCAGATATCGGCTTCGCCCCCGCCCAGCGACCGGCGCAGCTCGGCGCCTTCCTCGGGCGTGGCGGTGAAGAATGTCCGGCAGCCCTCGCGCGCCAGGCGCGGCGCCAGCGCGGCGGCGCCCAGCCCGTAGGCGTCAGCCTTGATGGAGGCGCCGGTCTCGGCGCCGCGGGCCATGGCCTGCAGGCGCTGGAAATTACGCGCCAGCGCGTCGCGGTCGATGATCAGGCGCGCGCTCAGGCCATGCGCCGCTGCGGGCGCATCGGGGTGGGTCTCGTCCATGAAGAATTACTCGAAATCACGCCGGCCGGTGGTGTCCAGATCGGAGAATTTAGTGCGGTCGGGATCGAAATGCACCTTCACCGAGCCGATCGGGCCGTGGCGCTGCTTGGCGATGATGACGTCGGCCTCGTTGCGCACTTGGCGCATCTCGTCTTCCCAGGCCAGATGCTGCTCGGTGCCCTCCTTGGGCTCCATGCGCTCCAGATAATAGGATTCACGATAGACGAACATGACCACGTCGGCGTCCTGCTCGATGGAGCCGGATTCGCGCAGGTCCGAGAGCTGGGGCTTCTTGTCGTCACGCTGCTCGACCTGGCGTGACAGCTGGGACAGGGCGATGACCGGCACGTTGAGCTCCTTGGCCAGCGCCTTGAGCGCCTGGGTCACTTCGGAGACCTCCTGCACCCGGTTGTCGCCGCGGCTGTTGGAGCCGGCCACCAGCTGGAGATAGTCGACGATGACGCAATCCAGCCCGATCTGGGGATTGCGCTTGAGGCGGCGCGCGCGGGCGGCCAGGGCGCCGATGGAGAGCCCGCCCGTATCGTCGATATAGAGCGGGATGGAATTGATGGCGGCCACCGCGTCGCGCAAATCCTCGAACTGGGCCGCGTCGATCTTGCCCTGACGGATATGATAGCCGGATATGCCGGTATAGTCGGCCAGCAGACGCGTGGCGAGCTGTTCGCTGGACATCTCCAGCGAGAAGAACGCCACCACCCCGCCTTCAGTGGTCTTGCGCACATTATCGCTGCCGGTCTCGGTGCGGTGGGCGCGCGACATGGAAAACGCGATATTGAGCGCCAGCGAGGATTTGCCCATGGAGGGCCGGCCCGCCAGGATGATCAGGTCGGAGCGGTGCATGCCGCCCAGCTTGGCGTCCAGCGTCTTCAGGCCGGAGGAAATCCCCGACAGCCCGCCGCCGCGCTGATAGGCGGCCTGGGCCATGGCCATGGACTGGGCCAGCGCCTCGGAGAAGGGTTGCAGGGTGCGCGAGGCGCCGCCGCTTTCGGCCAGGCGGAACAGGGATTGTTCGGCGGTTTCCAGAAGCGAGGTCGCTGACAGGCTTTCGCTGGGCCGGCTGGCGTCATAGGCCACCGTCGAGCCGAACTCGATCAGGGCGCGCCGGATCGCCAGATCATAGATCACGCGGGCGTATTCCGGCGCCGAGGCGGCGTCGGGCGCCTCGCTCATCAGCCGGGCGAGATAGCTCACCCCGCCCACCGAGGCCATGCCCGGATCACCCTCGAAATGGCTGCGCAGCGTGACCGCATCGGCCAGCGAACCGGCATTGATCATCTGGGCGGCGCGCCGGAAGACGGCGGCGTGAAGCGGATCATGGAAATGCTCCGCGCGCAGCCAGTCGCTGACCCGGTTATAGACCTCGTTGTCATAGAGCACCGCGCCCAGAAAGGCCTGCTCGGCCTCGATATTGCGCGGCGGACCGCTCGAGTCGGTCTCGGCAGGCAGGGCGTATGCGGGGGCGTCGGCGGCGTCAGCTGTCATGGGGGCATGCTAGCGGGGCGCAGCGCGTGCGTCATGGGCGGTTTGCGGATTTCAACGGTCTTGAGCCGCTTCTGTGGATAAGTCAGCGCATCAGGCGGCGCTGTTTCCCCCCCTTGATGGGGATGGTGGGCCGGGCCTTTCTTTCCTCCCCCGCTCGCGGGGGACGAAAGGTTATGGCGCGGCTTTGCCCTTTCCCATATGCCAAACAGCCAGCAGCAGAGTTCGCGGTCTTCCAGAGGCGCTCTTGTGCGGAAAAACGGCGCGCCGGATTGAACCCGATGGCGGCGCAGGCGCACCCTTCCCATACAATCGCGTTGCTGAAGAGGCGCATTTCATGGCCGTCACCCGGGCCGACCGCACACTGGACGCGTATCTGGCCGCCGCCGCGCGCGCCGGCGAGCCGCGCGCCCGTGACGCGCTGGCCCGGCGCTGGCAACCGCGCCTGATCGCCCACGCCTGGCGGCTGACGGGCGATCACGATCTGGCGCGCGAGGCGGTGCAGGACGCCTGGGTGGAGATCATCACCGGGCTTTACCGCCTGCGTGAGGACCGCGCCTTCGCGCTATGGGCCTGGCGCATCACCACGCGGCGCTGCGCGCGGCTGATTTCAGGCCGCCAGGCCCGGCGGCGCTTGCAGGCGAAAGCCCTGGCCGAGCCAGCCCCGGCGCCCGGACCTGACCCGGACCGCGGCGCGGACGCGGCGCGCATCGCCCAGGCGATGCAATCCCTGCCGCCGCCCCAGCGCGCGGCCATGTGGCTGTTTCACATCGAAGATCTGAGCGTTGCGGAGATCGCCGTGGCGCTGGACGTTCCCGCGGGCACGGTCAAGACCCGCCTCATGCACGCGCGGCGCACGCTGCGCGTCACGCTCACAGGAGAAGACGATGTCTGACATCGACCGTCTGATCAATGAAACACTGGACGATGAAGACCGTGTCCTTCGCGAGGCGCTGGGCAAGGAACCGGGCGTTCTTGGCGGCTTCTGGCCACTCTTGATCGGCCCGAGGGCTTGGGCCAACTGGGTCATGCTGGTCAGCCAGGGCGTGATGTTCTGTGTTGGCGTGTGGCTCGCCTGGGAGTTTTTCCGCGCTGAGGATGTGCTGGAGGCGTTGCGCTATGGTTTGCCTGCGGTGACCTTGTTTGTCATGGCGATCGTCATCAAGACGAGCATGACGGCCTATATCAGCGAGAACCGCCTGCTCATCGAGATCCGCAGGCTTGAGCTGCGGATCGAGCGGATGCGCCAGGAAAAAGGAGACGCCTGATGCGCATTCTCCTTGTCATTCTGGGCGTGATTGCATCGATAGGCGCAGCAGGCGATCTGCTTGTCAGCTTGCATGTTCACCTGTTCATGGAAGGCCGGCAGTTGAGCGTCGCGGGCTATCTGGCGGATGTGTCCTCGGGGCTTGAGTGGATAAGGCAGGCCATCATCCTCGTTGCGGGCGAAGAATTCACAGCCCCTTTCATGCAGTATCCGGCGGCCTGGTATTTTCCCGTGCGTGCGGGTTTGGCGCTTGTCATCGCCATCCTGCTATTTGCGGCGGCGCGCGCTATGGAGCAAAAGACCGAAACCCGGTGAGCGCCTTCATGTCGCCGGCCGCAGCTTGTGCTGGAAATCAGGCGCCTGGAGCTGCGGATCGAGCGGATGCGCCAGGCCGGTCAGGACTGAGCGTCGGACTGGATGCGCGCGACCATGGAGGCCAGGCCGTTGGAGCGCTGGGGCGAGAGGTGCTCGGACAGGCCGATGCGCGCCAGCACGTCCCGGGGGTCGATGGCGCGCGCTTCCTCAGGCGAGCGTCCGTCATAGAGCCGGGTCAGCAGCGCCACCAGGCCCTTGACGATATGGGCGTCTGAATCGCCGCGCAGGCGCAGCCGGCCGTCTGCACCGCGCTCCAGCACCAGCCAGACCTGGCTGACGCAGCCCTTCACCTTGGTCTGCTCATTGCGCTCATGGGGCGCCAGCGCGGGCAGGGCCTGGCCCAGCTCGATGAGATAGCGGTATCGCTCCTCCCAGTCCCCCAGGAAGTCGAATTCCTCGACCAGCGCCTCGATGTCTTCGGTCACGCTCATGGGATGGGATGTAGTCCATGGCGCCGTGATGGCGATAGGCCCGCGATGCAGCGGGGGGCGGTGAGAGTCCGGGTGAGATTTCCCGTGAGAATGAGCCAACAGTCACTCCTGCCACAGCCCTTCCACGCCGCGCCTTGCCGCTCTTGCGGGTCCTGTTGGCGCTTGAGGTCAGGGCTTGATGATGCGTCATGGCGCCTGAAGTTTATGCTCTCACAGGGCAGGAGCGGATAGGCGCTTCAAGCACTTTGCGTTTTCCCGGCGGACGCCGGGACCCAGAAACACCGGTGCAACTGGACCCCGGCTTGCGCCGGGGAAACGCGGGGTGAGGGGGCGAGAACGATCAAACCCACCACCCGAACAGGGGGGTGAACGCGATCGCGATCAGGCTTATCGTGCGGCCAGATTGTCTTTTGAGACCGGGAGTAAGCTGATGCGCATGACCATTTCCACCCGCCCGCACACGCTGCTTGCAAACGCGTTTCGTCAGGGGCGGTTTGGCCGGCGCCTCGCCATGGCGGGCGCTGCGCTGGCGGCGGCGTTTGGGCTGGCTGCTGGGACGGCCTTCGCCGACTGGACCGGAGATTCGGATTTCGATGCGGGCTGGGCCTGGACCCATGACAGGACCGGCGCGGCGACGCTGGAGCTTACGTGCGACGGGAGCCTGTGGCTTGGCGTGGAGACCGCGCGGGCGTGGGATGACACGATCGCGGCTTCTGGCGCCTTGCGTGTGGTGATCGACGGATCCGCCAACAGCCATGTCCATACTGTGCGCTTCCACCGCCTGGCCAGCACCGGGACCCTCGCGGCCCAGACCCTGATCACCGACCCCCAGATCACCGCTCTGGCCCAGGCCCTGGCCGGTGCGCGCGACACCATCTCGGTCAGCTTTCTGGACCAGAGCTTCATCTTCCCCGCAGCGCGCGCCGGACAGGCGCTGAACGATTACGTCCTGCCGTGCTGATGGGGTCTGCGCTATGATCGTGCAGTGCTCGCTGACGCTGCGGGCGGGCGTTCGCCCTTGCGGTCCTCCTGGGCCCCGTCTTTTGACGGGGAAACCCTGGGGGAGGGGGCTGAGTTCAGATGGCCGCCCGGCCCCGCGAAAAAACCCCGGCGCGTCGCCGCGCCGGGGTCTTTCAGTTTCAGCATTCAGAACGAAGACCTACGCCGCCTGCTTGGGGGCGAACCGGCCATAGAAGCTCTCGTTCTTGGCCGCCATGTCGCGCAGCAATTGCGGGACCTCGAACGGCTTGCCGTATTTGGCTTTGAGTTCATCGGCGCGCTTGACGAAGCGGGCGGCGCCCACCGTGTCGATGAAGGACAAAACGCCGCCGGTATAGGGCGCGAAGCCCCAGCCCAGGATCGAGCCCACATCGGCCTCGCGCGGGTCGGAGACGATGTTTTCCTCCATGGTGCGGGCCGCCTCCAGCGCCTGGGCGTAGAGGATGCGGTCCTTGATCTCGGCCACTGAGGGCTGCTGATCATCGGCGAGGAGCTTGCCGCCGGGCGCGAACTGGCCGAGCTCGTCCCACAGCCGCTTGGACTTGCCCTCATAGACATAGAAGCCCTTGGCGTTCTTGCGGCCATACCGGCCCAGCTCGTACATCTTTTCGATGACAGCGGCGTTGGGGGTGTCCTCGAAGGCGTCGCCCAGATCCTTCTTGGTCTGTTGCAGCACCTTGTAGCCCAGATCAATGGCCACCTCGTCCTGCAGCGAGAGCGGGCCGACCGGCATGCCGGCCATTTTCGCGCCGTTCTCGATCAGGGCCGGTTTCACGCCCTCGGTGAGCATGTACATGCCCTGCTCGATATAACGCATCACGCAGCGATTGGCGTAGAAGCCGCGCGTGTCGGCGACCACGATGGGAGTCTTCCTGATCTTGCCGACAAAATCGATGGCGCGCGACACGGCCGCGTCGCCGGTCTTCTCGCCCACGATCAGTTCGACCAGCATCATCTTCTCGACCGGCGAGAAGAAGTGGATGCCGATGAAGTTTTCCGGCCGGGCCGAGGCCTTGGCCAGCGAGGTGATCGGGATGGTGGAGGTGTTCGACCCGAAGATGGCGTCCTTGGGCAGGTGCTCTTCGGCCTTCTTGGTGATTTCGGCCTTGAGCTCGGAGTTCTCGAACACCGCCTCGACCACCAGGTCCACGTCTTTCAGGAGCGAATAATCGGTGGTCGCGGTGACCAGATCGCCCATGGCCTTGGCCTTGTCCTCGCTCAGCTTGCCGCGCTGGACGCCCTTGGCGAAGTGATCGAGCACGTGCTGCTTGCCCTTGTCGGCGCCTTCCTGGTCACGGTCGATCAGCACCACTTCAATACCGGCCTGGGCCGACACGGTGGCCACGCCCGCGCCCATGAAGCCCGCGCCGATCACCGCGATCTTGCGCACGTCGGATTTCGACTGGCCCGCCGGACGGCGTCCGCCCTTTTCCAGCGCCTGCTTGGACAGGAAGAGCGAGCGGATCATGTTGCGGCTCTCGGGGCGCATCAGCAGCTTGGTGAAATACCGGCTCTCGATGCGCAGGGCCGCGTCCATGGGCAGCTGAAGCCCTTCATAGACGCATGACAGGATATAGCGCTGGGCGGGATAATTGCCGTAGGTCTCTTTCAGCAGCATCGGCGAGGCGCCGCCGAAAATCTGCATGCCGGCGGGGTGGTAGGGGCCGCCGCCGGGGATTTTGAACTTGTCCTGGTCCCAGGGCTGTTTGGAGCCCAGCGGATTGGCCTTCACCAGGTCCTTGGCCTTGGCGACGATCTCGGCCACCGGCGCGATCTCGTGCACCACGCCTTGCGCCTTGGCGGTGTCGGCGTCGAACTGCTTGCCCTGCAGCATGATCGGAGCGGCGTTCATCACGCCGATCAGGCGCGGCAGGCGCTGGGTGCCGCCGCCGCCGGGCAGCACGCCCACCAGGCTTTCAGGCAGGCCCAGCTTGGCGCCGGTATCGCTGGCCATGACACGGTAATGGCACGCCAGCGTCACCTCGAACCCGCCGCCCAGCGCCAGGCCGTTGATCGCGGCGGCCACAGGCTTGCCGCAGGTCTCCAGCGCGCGCAGCGAGGCGTTGAGGCGGTAGGCGATGTCGAACAGTTTCTGCTTGGCCTCGTCCTCGGGCAGGCCCTTGAGATCGGCCATGCCGGAGCCCAGCTCGGACAGGTCCGCGCCCGCGCAGAAGGCTTTCTTGCCCGAGGTGATGACTGCGCCGGTGATGGCGTCCTCGCCCTGGAGGCGCTCGATGATCTGGCCCAGCTCGGCCATCACGCCGGCGGACAGAACGTTCATCGACACATTGGGGCTGTCGAAGGTGATCAGGGCGATCCCGTCGCCGTCGACCTCGAATTTGAAATGGGTGTAGCTCATTGTTTCGTCTCCTGGTCAGGCGCGCCGTCACCGGCTGCGCCGTCCTTGTGCTTGTTGGAAGCAGATTTCATGACCGATCCGAAGGCCGGAGCGAGCGCGATCCCGATGGCGATGCCGAACGCGATGCCCACGCCGGTATTGCCAAAGGCAGGCCCGAACGCCAGGCCGATCCCGGCGCCCAGCGCCATGGCGATGGGCAGGCCGGACAGAAAGCCGCCGCCTTCATCCTTGGCTTCATCGTTCTTGCGCTTGGTTTCCGGCGTCTCGCTCATGGCGTGATCAGATCCGCTCGATGATGGTGGCTGTGCCCATGCCGCCGCCAACGCAGAGCGTGGCCAGCGCCGTGCCCTTGCCGGTGCGCTCCAGCTCGTCGAGCAGGGTGCCCAGGATCATGGCCCCGGTGGCGCCCAGCGGGTGGCCCAGCGCAATGGCGCCGCCATTGACATTGACCTTGTCGTGGGGGACGCCGAGATCTTCCATGAAGCGCAGAACGACCGCGGCGAAGGCCTCGTTCATCTCGTAGAGATCGATGTCCTCGGGGCTCATGCCGGCCTTCTTCAGCGCCTTGCGCGCGGACGGGGCCGGGCCGGTGAGCATGATGGTGGGTTCAGACCCGACCGAGGCCATGGCGCGGATGCGCGCGCGGGGTTTCAGGCCCAGGCGCTCGCCCATCTCCTTGGTGCCTACCAGGATGGCCGAGGCGCCGTCCACGATGCCCGACGAATTGCCCGCATGGTGGACGAAATTGATCTTCTCCACGTCCGGGTATTTCTGGATCGCCACCTTGTCCAGGCCCACAAAGGCCGCCAGATCGGCGAAGGCGGGTTTCAGGCTGGCCAGCGACTGCATGTCGGTGCCCGGGCGCATGTATTCGTCATGGTCAAGCTGGGTCAGGCCCAGCTGGTTCTTCACCGGCACCACGCCCTTCTTGAAGCGGCCCTCTTTCCAGGCTTTTTCCGCGCGCTTCTGGCTCTCCACCGCGTAGGCGTCCACGTCATCGCGCGAATAGCCGTATTTGGACGCGATCAGGTCGGCCGATACGCCCTGGGGCACGAAATAATGGTCGAACGCCATTTCGGGATCGACCACCATGGCGCCGCCATCGGAACCCATGGGCACGCGGCTCATGGCTTCCACGCCGCCGCCAATGGCCAGATCGGCCTCGCCGGACATGACTTTCGCGGCGGCCAGATTGACCGCTTCCAGCCCCGAGGCGCAGAAGCGGTTGACCTGAAAGCCCGACGCCGTCTCGGCATAGCCCGCGTTCAGGGCCGCTGCGCGCGCGATATTGGCGCCCTGCTCGCCCACCGGCGACACGCAGCCCAGCACCACATCGTCCACCAGCGAGGTGTCGAGATTATTGCGCTGCGCGATCGCCTGAAGCTGCTGGGTGGCCAGCTGCAGCGCCGTGATCTCGTGCAGCGTGCCGTTCTTCTTGCCCTTGCCGCGCGGCGTGCGGCAGGCGTCATAGATATAAGCGTCGGTCATGAGGGGTGTCTCCCGTTGGAATTTTTCAATGCTGCGTCAGTTTTCCTCCCCCGTTTACGGGGGAGGTGTCCCGGAGCCTGCTCCGGGACGGAGGGGGGAAGCGCGGCGGTGATCGCATCCAGAACTCCATCCAGATTGTCGTAAACATCATTGTTCCAGACACGCAGTTCGTGAAAGCCGCGGGCACGAATGAAAGCCGAGCGCCGCCTGTCATGGGCGATCTCGGCGGCGCGCCAGTGGGTTTCACCATCGACTTCGATGGTGAGCCTGGCGGGCACGCAGGCGAAATCCGCCACATAGGGGCCAATCGGATGCTGGCGGCGGAAGCGCCATCCGTTGAGGCGGCCTGACTTGAGGCGCGACCAGAGGATGGTCTCGGCATTGGTCAGGCGTTGGCGCAATTGACGCGCAAACGGACGCGACCGGGCCTCTCCTTCACGCATGGCGCCCTCCGATCATAGGGTGCATCCCCCCTCCGTCCGCTGCGCGGCCACCTCCCCCGCAGGCGGGGGAGGAAAGAGGGGCGTTGAGATGCCAGCATCCACCACCATCAAAGCGTCCTCGCGATCAGCACTTTCATGATCTCGTTGGTGCCGCCATAGATGCGCTGGACGCGCGCGTCGCGCCACATGCGCGCGATAGGGTATTCGTTCATGAAGCCGTAGCCGCCATGGAGCTGGACGCATTCGTCGATCAGCTCGCACTGGATGTCGGTGACCCAGTATTTGGCCATGGAGGCCGTGGCCGCATCCAGCTTGCCCTGGATCAATAGGTCCGAGCAGTGCTGGCAGAACACCTCGGCGATGGTGGCCTTGGTTTTCAGCTCGGCGAGCTTGAACTGGGTGTTCTGGAAATCGATCACCGCCTTGCCGAAGGCCTTGCGCTCCTTGACGTATGTGATGGTCTCGGCCAGCGCGCGCTTCATCATGCCCACGCCCTGCACCGCGATCTGCAGGCGCTCCTGGGGCAGCTGGTCCATCAGCTGGAAGAAGCCCTTGCCCTCGTCCTGACCGAGCAAGGCCTCGGCGGGCACCCACATGTCCTCGAAGAACAGCTCGGCGGTGTCCTGGGCCTTCAGGCCCACCTTGTCGAGATTGCGACCGCGCCGGAAGCCTTCCAGCCCGTCGGTCTCGATGAGGAAAAGCGAGGTGCCCTTGGCGCCGGCCTTGGGGTCGGTCTTGGCCACCACCACGATCAGATTGGCCGTGCCGCCATTGGTGATGAAGGTCTTCGAGCCGTTGATGCGGTAGCCATTGCCGTCGCGCACCGCTGTGGTCTTGACCCCTTGCAGGTCCGAGCCCGCGCCCGGTTCGGTCATGGCGATGGCGCCGACATATTCGCCGGAGATCATCTTGGGCAGGATGCGCTTTTTCTGCTCCTCGCTGCCATAGTGCCAGACATAGGGCGCCACGATGGAGTTGTGCAGCGACGAGCCCCAGCCATCCACGCCCAGCTCGGCCACCGCCATGTGGAAGGCGTAGTCATGGCGCCAGTCGCCGCCCGCCCCGCCATACTCTTCCGGGCAGGACGGAACCAGCAGCCCGGCCTCGCCCGCCTTGGTCCAGACCTCGCGGTCGACCTGGCCTTCCTTTTCCCACCGGTCGCCATGGGGCAGGCATTCCTTCTCCAGGAAGGCGCGCACCGAGGCTTCGAACAGATTGACGTCTTCCTGGTCGAGCCAGGCGGGACGGGGGGTGTTGAGGATTTGCGCGGTCATGATCGTGTCTCCTGATTGGCCGGGCCTCAGAACGCCTCGGCGGACAGGGCCATCAGCGTGTCTGCGCCGCTCTCGATGCGCGCCAGATGGGCGTCCGCATCGGGCAGCCAGCGCTCGGCGAAGTATTGCGCGCTGACCAGCTTGGACTTGTAGATCGGATCGCTGTCGCCCGTGGCGATGCGGGCGGCGGCCACTTTGGCCATCTGCGCCCATTTCCAGGCGAAACAGGTCAGGCCGAACAGGTGGAGATAATCGGTCGAGGCCGCGCCGGCATTGTCGAAATTCTCCAGCCCCTTCTCCACCAGCCAGTTGGTGGCGCGCTTGAGTTTGGCGGTGACCGCTTCCAGCCCTTCCACGGACGGCGCGATGGTCTTGTCGGCCTTGTTGTCGGCCACGAAGGCGTCCAGCTCGGCGAAGAAGTTGTTGATCGGCGCCATGCCCTTCATGGCCAGCTTGCGGCCCACCAGGTCCAGCGCCTGGATGCCGTTGGTGCCTTCATAGATCAGGGTGATGCGCGCATCGCGCAGGAGCTGGGACATGCCCCACTCCTCGGTGAAGCCCGAACCGCCATGGATCTGCAGGCCCTTGGACACGCTGTCATAGCCCTTGTCGGTGAGATAGGCTTTGATCACCGGGGTGAGCAGGGCCATGTAGTCGCCCGCGCGCTCGCGGGTCTCCTCGTCCTGGCCCTTGTGCTCCAGATCGCCCTGCAGCGCGGTCCAGTAGGCGAGCGCGCGCGCACCCTCCACGAACACTTTCTGATCCATCAGCATGCGCCGCACGTCGGGATGCACGATGATCGGGTCAGCCGGGCCGTCGGCGTTTTTCGGACCCGTCAGGGCGCGGCCCTGGAGGCGGTCCTTGGCGAAGGCCAGCGAGAACTGATAGGCGGTCTCGGCCAGGCCCAGCCCCTGCAGGCCCACGCCCAGGCGCGCCTCGTTCATCATGACGAACATGATGCGCAGGCCCTTGTTCTCCTCGCCCACGAGCCAGCCGGTGGCCTCGTCGTAATTCATGACGCAGGTGGCGTTGCCGTGAATGCCCATCTTCTCTTCCAGCCCGCCGCACTGCAGCGTGTTGCGCTGGCCGGGCGCGCCGTTTTCATCGGGAATGAATTTGGGCACCACGAAGAGCGAGATGCCCTTGACGCCCGCGGGCGCGCCCTCGATGCGGGCCAGCACCAGGTGGACGATATTGTTCGACAGGTCATGCTCGCCCGCCGAGATCCAGATCTTCTGGCCGGTGATCTTGTAGCTGCCATCGCCATTGGGCACGGCCTTGGTGCGCAACAGGCCCAGATCGGTGCCGCAATGGGGCTCGGTCAGGTTCATGGTGCCCGACCATTCGCCGGAAATCATCTTGGGCAGGTAGAGCTGTTTCTGCTCGTCCGAACCGCCCACCACCAGCGCATGCACCGCCCCGCCGGTGAGGCCGGGATACATGCCGAACGCCATATTGGCGCTGGTCACCATCTCGTTGAAGGCGAGATTGAGATAATGGGGCAGGCCCTGGCCGCCATATTGCGGATCGGCCGACAGCGCCGTCCAGCCGCCCTCGGTCATCTGGGCATAGGCGTCCTTGAAGCCCTCGGGCGCGGTCACCTCGCCGTTTTTCAGCGTGCAGCCCTGCACGTCGCCGGTCTTGTTGAGCGGCGCCAGCACGTTCTCGCACAGCTTGGCGCCTTCCTCCAGGATGGCGTCGACAATGTCGGCGCTGGCGTCGCTGAAACCGTCGAGATCGCTGTATTGCTGGACGTTCAGAAGATCGTTGAGAACGAATTTCTGATCGCGGAGCGGGGCTTTGTACTGGGGCATGGATCGTCTCCGAAGGGCTGGCCGGGCAGAAAGCTCCGGCGAAGGGCGAGGGGGCGGCGCCGCCCCGTCAGATCAGGCGTCAGTCAGGCGGGCTGGCGGCCCACTGGGTCAGGCGCGCCGCGGCCAGCGCCTCGAAGGCGCGTGCGCGGCGTTTGATGTCTTCAGGCGGTTCGCGGTCGGCCAGGCGTTCCTCCAGCCAGCGGCAGCCGGCATGCAATTCCGACAGGGCTGAATCGATATCGTCTCGCTGGCGCTCCAGCACGCTGACGCGCTCGCGCATGCGCTCCAGCGCCAGCTCCATATGCGCGCGCGAGCCGTGATCGAGCTGTTCGATCTCCAGCATCTCACGGATGTCTTCCAGCGAAAAACCGACGCGGCGGCCGCGCAGGATCAGCTCCAGCCGGGCCCGGTCGGCGGCGGTGTACAGGCGCGTCGCGCCCCGGCGGGCGGGTTTGAGAAGCCCCTTCTGCTCATAGAAACGCAGCGTGCGCGCCGTCACGCCGAAGCGTTCGGCCAGCTCGCGGATCGAGCACAGATCATCTTTCGCCGGAATGGTCATGGAGCGGCACTCTCCACCAAGTTTACGTGCACGTCAACGTCAATTCATGCCCGGCCGCCGCCCTTCTGGTCCGCCCCTGCGACTCGGGGCACACAGACATCATGATCCGCATGTCCGCCCTTGCCCTGACCGGTCTGGCCGCCAGCCTTGTTGCGCCTGCCGAAGCCCAATTGCGCGACGTCATGGCGGCGGACCGCGACGGCGCGGCCCATCTCTGGCTGGCTTTCGGGACCCAGCCGCGCAGCGCCGTGCTTGAGGGCGGCGCGTTGCATGTGACAGGCGTCAGCGACGCCGCGCGCGCCATCACGCCTGCCGGGCCGGCGCCGTTCAGCGCCCTGTCCGTCACGCCTGACGCGGACGGGCTGCGCCTGGAGCTGTCCGGGGCGGGATGGATCCGCGCTGAAGTGCGCCAGGGCGGGGTGTGGGTGCAGCTGGATGCGCCAGCCGGCTACAGCGCGCCCGCGCCGCACCTGACCGCCCGCGCGCCCGATCCGGCGTCCGGCCCGTCGCCAGCTGAGCGGGAGGAAGCGCATGCGTCCATCCCCGATCCATCCGCCCGGACAGACCCGGCCCTGCCCGATCCCTCGGCCCAGCCCCCGGCGTCAACGCCAGCCGTCCCGCCGTCCCGCACAGCGCTGGCGGCTGCGACGGCCTGCGCGGCCAGTGCGCAGGCGCTGGAGGATGCGCCCTGGGACATGGATATGATGATCGCCCATGGCGCGTGTCTGGCCGAAGCCGGCGACGGATCTGGCGGGGCGGAATTGTTCGAGCGCGTGCTGGCCTTCGAGCCTGATCACGCCAGCGCGGCGCTGGGCCTGGCCCGGATCAAGGAGGCGCGCGGCGAGCATGCCCGCGCCGCCGAGCTGTATGAGGCCGCGGC
This sequence comes from Alkalicaulis satelles, assembly GCF_008630495.1. Classification (GTDB taxonomy): domain Bacteria; phylum Pseudomonadota; class Alphaproteobacteria; order Caulobacterales; family Maricaulaceae; genus Oceanicaulis; species Oceanicaulis satelles. The sequence goes on along the minus strand of NZ_VWOJ01000001.1, from coordinate 645,885 downwards.
GCGCGGGTCACGCACCGATGGCGAGGCGCTGGCCGCCATGGCCGCCGCCCAGCGCCTGCGCGAACGCGCCGGCGATTAGGCATCCTGTTTCAAGTCTCCGGCGTGAAGCGCGGCGCGCGCTTTTCGAGGAAGGCCCGGTAGCCCTCCTGGAAGTCCGCGCTCTGGAAGGCGTCCAGAAACAGCTGGCGGGTGGCGTCATCATCGCGGTCCTGACCGGCCTCGATGCGCGCGATGATTTGCTTGGTGATGCGCGCCGACTGGGCCGAGGTGCGTGACAGCGCCTGTGCGAACGCCTCGCCTTCGCCGGCCAGCGCCTCGCGCGCTGCCAGCCGGTCGATCAGCCCCAGGCGCAAGGCCTCGTCCGCCTCCAGAATCCGTCCGGTAAACAAGATGTCCTTGGCTGCGCTCATCCCCACTGCGTTGATCAGGCGGCGCGTGTCGTTGAGGGTGTAGGCCAGCCCCAGCTTGCCCGGCGTGATGCCGAATTTGGAGCCTTCCGCGGCAAAGCGCAGATCGCACGCCAGCGCCAGCCCGCAGCCCCCGCCCACGCACGCCCCGTCAATCAGCGCCAGGGTCGGCTTGGGGCTGTCCGCCAGCGCATCGAGGGCCTGTGCGATGGCGCGCGAATAGGCCGCCGCGCTGTCGGGCGTGGCGTAGACCTGTTCGAACTCGGAGATATCGGCGCCCGCCGCAAAGGCGCCGCCGGCGCCGCGCACCACGATCAGGCGCACGCCCGCGTCGGCTTCAGCCTCGGCCAGCAGGCCGGGTATGGCCGCCCACATGGCGCCATTGAGCGCATTGCGCTTGGCGGGCTGGTTCAGCACCAGATGGGCCGCCGCGCCCTGGCGCTCGAGATAGACCGGATCAAGGCTCATGCAGTTCATCCTTCCAGAAAGGCTGGGCGCAGGCTGATATCGCCTTATGATTTGTCCGGACCAATGCCGTCAACTCGGGCGGCGCATTCAATCATGATCCGCACCGGAGGTAAGCCCGTCATGAAACTGATCCGCTGGCGCATGCCGGTCCTGGCCCGTCACGCAGGCGAGTGGCGCGGCGTCTATTCCCATGTCAGCGCCGATGGCGAGCTGATCGACGAACACCGCTCGCATCTGATCTGCCTGTTCCCGGATGAAGGCGAGTGGGATTACCACCAGACCAATCGCTACAGCTGGGCGGACGGGCGTGAGGAAACCCATGTCTTCCCGGCCCGCTATGCCGAGGGGCGCATCTGGTGGGACACCGAGCGCATTGAAGGCTGCGCCTGGGAGATTGATCAACGCACGGTGTGCCTGACCTGGAGCCGCAAGGACATGCCCGGCGAGTATCTCTACGAGATGATCCAGATCAGCGCGTGCAATTCCAAGCGCGGGCGCACCTGGCACTGGTTCCGCGAAGACGAGCTCTATCAGCGCACCCTGATCAAGGAAGAGCGGGTGGGGTGAGGGGGCGCGTCCCCGTCTTTTCCGCCCTGGCAAAAGACTGCATCCATTCGCCATCTCAATGCGCGGGCAGGGGATGACTATCTGTCCCTCCAACAGGCGCGTGATTTTCACGCGCCGCCAAGCGACGATGGAGGCCGTCATGATTGACGTGAGACCGTTCGACAGCCTGGGCAAGGCTGACCACGGCTGGCTGAAGGCCAGCCACCATTTCTCCTTCGGGTCCTATTACGACCCCGCCCGCATGGGCTGGGGGGCCTTGAGGGTCTGGAACGATGACGCCATTGCGCCGCGTTCGGGCTTCCCGCCCCACCCCCATGCCGACATGGAGATCATCACCTATGTGCGCGATGGCGCGATCAGCCACGAGGACTCCCTTGGCAATAAGGGCCGCACCGTGGCGGGCGACGTGCAGGTTATGAGCGCCGGGTCGGGCATCCGTCACTCGGAGTTCAATCTGGAAAACGAGCCCACGCGCATCTTCCAGATATGGATCCTGCCGGACGAGAAAGGCGGCGAGCCGTACTGGAATGCGCGCGAGTTTCCCAAGGACACCCGCGACGGCCAGTTCGCCGTGCTGGCGTCAGGCCGCAAGGGTGATGACGCCCTGCCCATCCGCGCCGATGCGCGGGTGCTGGGCGCCACGCTGAGCCAGGGCGGGCGCGCGCGTTATGATCTGGAGCCGGGCCGTCACGCCTATCTGGCGCCGGCCAAGGGCCGCATCCGGGTCAATGGCGTGGACGTGAACCCGCGCGACGGCGCGGCCATCAGGGACGTGGCGCAGATCGAGGTCGAGGCGCTCGAAGACGCCGAGATCGTTCTGGTGGACAGCCGCTAACACGGCTTTCACATCTGTATGACGAGGATCAGGGGCGGCGCATGCAGTGCGCCGCCCCTGTTCATTTATTCAGTCAGAGACAGACCCATGCCGCGCATCATCCTGCTCGCCGCCGTGCTCGCCGCGCCGTGCCTGACGTCCGGATGCATCGCCATCGCCGCCGCTGATCTTGCCGCCGGGGCCGCCGTGGGCACGGTGCGCGTCGCAGGCGATGTGGCCGAAGGCGCCGTCAATCTGGTCACGCCCGATAGCGATGACGAGGATGAAGGCAAAGAGCGCGACCGCGAGCGCCGCCGCAACTAGGCCCGCCAGATCAGGCTGGAATCCCCGTAGGAGAAGAAGCGATAGCCCTGCGCGATGGCGTGGGCGTAAGCGATCTGCATCACATCCAGACCCGCCAGCGCGCTGACCAGCATGAACAGCGTGGATTTGGGCAGATGGAAATTGGTCATCAGCCCGTCCACCACCCGGAAGCGATAGCCCGGCGTGATGAAGATATCGGTCTCGCGCGATCCGGCCTGCACCGCGCCGTCAGGACCAGCCGCGCTTTCCAGCGTGCGCAGGGCCGTGGTGCCCACCGCGATGATGCGCGCGCCGTCAGTTTTCGCGGCGTTGATGGCGGCGGCGGCCTCTTCGCTCACCTCAAACCATTCGCCATGCATGCGGTGCTCGGCCACGTCTTCGGTTTTCACCGGCAGGAAAGTGCCTGCGCCCACATGCAGGGTCACATGGGTCCGGCGCACCCCGCGCGTGTCCAGCGCCGCGAACAGGCGCTCGGTGAAATGCAGCCCCGCCGTGGGCGCGGCCACCGATCCGGTCTTGTCCGGCGCGGCGTAGAGCGTCTGGTAATCGCTGCGGTCGGCCGCATCGGCGGCGCGTTTCGACGCGATATAGGGCGGCAAAGGCGGCGCGCCGGCGGCCTCGATGACCGCGTCCAGCGCTGCGCCGGAGCGGTCAAACTTCAGGCTCACCTCGCCGCCTGCGCCCTTGTGCGTCACCCCGGCGCTGAACCCGCCTTCGAAATCGAGCCGGTCGCCGGTGCGCAGCCGCTTGGCCGGGCGCACGAAGGCGCGCCACACATCGTCTCCCTCGCGGTGATGCAGATTGATCTCGATGCGCGCCGGCCCGCCGCCGCCATGCTCGCGCGCCGGGCGCGAGGCGGTGAGCGCGGCGGGCAGGACGCGGGTGTCGTTGAACACCATCAGATCGCCTGGCTGCAGCAGATCTGGAAGGTCCAGCACGCCGCGGTCCTCCAGCGCTCCGCCAGGCCGGACATGCAAAAGCCGCGCGCTGTCGCGCGGCCGCGCCGGACGCAGGGCGATGCGGTCCTCGGGCAGGTGGAAATCGAAGTCTGAGAGCTTCATGGGGGCGGTGTAGCGCCGCATGCAAAAATCGCAAGGCGGACCAGCGCTGACCCCGGGGTGGACAGAGGCGCTGGCCGCTATCCGGTCAGGCGCGCGGCGGTCTCGGCGGCGATATCGGCGTCGAGCCGGTCCAGGCAGTAGTCCAGCTCCGCCACTGGCGCGCCCTGGAACTGGGTGAACACCCGCTCCATCAGGCGCTGGCGGAAGCGGATCAGGTCTCGCGTTCCGTCCGGGCCGACCTCCAGCGAGTGCCAGGCCGACAGGGCGGCGCGCACGGCCGGCAGGATGCGTTCGGGCAGCCCGGCCTTCTTGAACACCGCGTCCAGCCCCAGCGGGCCGGCGTCATGGATCAAGACCCAGGCGCGGGCGTGTTCGACGCCGGCCAGTTCGGCCACGGCATGCTCGAAGAAGGTGATATGCCCGCGCAGCAGCGCGCGCAGCATGAGCGAGGGCGTCAGGCGCGCATTGAGCTGCAATTGCTGGACGAAGCGGCGCGGGTCGGAAGACAGGCCGGCCTGGTCGACCAGATCCACCGTGGCGCGTTCGCGCGCGCCCTCGGCCAGTTCCACCGCCAGCTGGGGCGGCAGGGCGTGGCGCGCCACCAGGCGCTGCAGCGCGGCGTCGGAGATGCGCGCCACCAGCTTTTCGGTCACCTCCAGCGGCAGGGAGGGGCGCTCGATAAAGCGCTCCAGAATGTGCGGGCTGTGGGCGAAGCGGTTGAAGACGCTGGCATAGGCTGCGGTATTGAACGCCGCGCCGGAATTGGCCGCCAGCACCGACACCGCCTCGCTCACGCCATGCTCGGCGATCTCGGCGGTGAGCGGTTCGGACAGGGTTTCGCGCGCCGCCACTGCGGTCTGGCGGCGTGGGCCGCCCGAGCGCACGATGGCGATCAGGTCTTCGTCTGAGAGCACAGGCGAGCCTGCAATAATGGGCAGGGCGATGGAATCAATATCGCCCATGAGCTGCCGGGCCACATCCTCAGGCAGATAGGGCGAGCGCTGGAGGGTGACCGAAAGCGCCCGGCGCACCAGCTCGGCGGCGTCCTGGGCCAGCACGCGCACGATTTCGGCGCCCAGCTCGCGCTCTTCATCAGTCAGGCCCGGCCCGGCATAGCGCGCGCAGACCTTGCGGGCGGCAAGGGCGCGTTCTTCCTCGTCGCTATGGGTGAGACGGGCGATGTCCTCGCGGGTCAGGCGGGCGCGCAGGGTATGAACACTCATGGCTCAGGCCTCCTGATGACCGGTCCAGCGTGCGCGCCAAATCTTAACGCGTCCTTGAAAGAGGGGGTAAACAGGCAACTTACCCTTTACGTTTGCGCCCGCGTGGCGCGTCCATGGAGGCCAGAAGCTCCACCAGGCCCGGGGTCAGCACGCCGCCCGCGCGTCCCATGGCGGCCAGGCCGCCAAACCCGCCGCGGGGGCGGTCATCGCCCACGCCCAGGGCGGACGCTGCGCGCGTCGCCGGGCTCTCGCCCGAGGCCGGGCGCGGCGCGGTGGAGCCGGTGCGCCAGGCGGCGGGCGCTTCGGCGCGGCTGTCTCCGGTCAGGCGCGACAGCACTTCGCTGACGCTGCGCGGGCGGCCCTTGTCGAAAAAGATCGGCCGGTTGGCCGCGGCCGCCTCGGGAAACACCTGGTCGGCGCGCTGGGCGGGATTGTCGGCGGCTGTCGCGATCAGCCGGGCCGCGCCGCCCGCGCCGAGGAAATGGGCGGCGTAAAGCTCCCCGCTGGTCGGCTCGCGGCCCGTGGCGGCGCGCAGGATGGAGGCGTTTTCCGCCGCCAGCTCGCCAGCCATCACGCTGGCCGCGCGCGCATCAAAGCGCAGGTTCAAGACCGCCTCGCGCCGGGCGGGATCATCGACCTGATAGCGGCCATTGGCGCCGCGGGTGACGGCCTGCGCCAGTTCGCCATAGCCGTGGCGCTCGCCATGGCGGGCCATCATGGACAGCCAGGTCTGCTCGATGAACTGGAACAGGCCCGCCGCGCTGGACGTGCGCGCGCGCGCCTCAGGGTCGAAATTGCTTTCGCGCTGGGCGGTGCGCACCAGAAAATCGAAATCGGCCCCGGTCTCGCGCGCAGCATCCGCGATCAGGCGCCGGGGCGAGGCGAGAAGATCACTCAGCGGGTTCAGCGGATCAGACATGGCGGCTCCGGCGAAAAACAGCGGCGAGGGGGCGAATCGCCCGTTTGCCCGCCAGTGTCCATTTGCGCGCGCTAAGCCTTGGTTAACCCTGAAGGCCGGGTCTCAGCGCGGTGAAGGGCGCAGCCCAGTCCGGCAGGGCGCCGCTATTGGCCAGAATGGCCGCCGCCTCGGCCATGGCCGGCGCCAGAAGCACGCCATTGCGATAGCCGCCGCCCAGTATGATCAGGCCCGGCGCGGCCTCGCCGATCACCGGCATGGCGTCTTTGGCGCGCGGCCTCAGCCCGGCCCAGGCTTCATCCGGCTTGCGCCCGCTGAGCGACGGGACCAGCGCGCCCGCCCGCGAGGCCAGGCCGGCCAGCGCGTCTGCATCGGTGTCCAGCGTGCTCACGCCCGCCTCGCTGGTGGCGCCGGCGATGATCCGCCCGTCCGGCTTGGCGGCGAGATAGATGTCGGGATGGCGCACCACATGGCGCAGGGCGCAGGGCGCAGGCGGTCCCCAGGCGATCATCTGGCCTTTCACCGGAACCATGTGCGCGGCCTCGGGCGCGCCTGCGATCCGGCCGGTTCCTGCCGCCAGCACGATCAGATCGGCCTCCACCCGGCGCCCGTCTTCGGTCACCAGCGCCATGGCCCGTCCGCCATGACAGGACAGCGCCGCCACCGGGGCTTCGGTTTCCAGCACCGCGCCTGCGGCCTGGGCCGCCGCGATCAGCACCGGGCCCAAAGCGCGATTGTCCAGCTGACCGTCGCCAGGGATCACCAGCGCGCCCTTCACATCGCCAAGCGCCGGTTCGGCGGCGCGCGCCGCGTCCGCGCCCAGCCGCGTCACGGCGATGTCCAGCGCATCAGCGCGCGCCAGCACGGCCTCAGCCCGGTCGAGATCGTGCTCACTGACCAGCGGGACCATGACGCCGGGGCGGGCATGGCCGATCGCGCGCGCCGACAGGGCCGGCGCCCATAGCCCCCACAAACGGGCCGAGCGGGCGGCCAGGGCCGCGAACGCGCCGGCCAGAGGGTGGGCCGGATCGGTTTCGAACAGGGTTTCAAAGCCTGGCGCCAGCATGCCGCCCGAGGCCCGGGCCGCGCCGCGCCCGGCCTCACCGGCCTCCATGACGCGCACCGACCAGCCCGCCCGCGCCAGCGTCAGGGCGCAAGCCAGCCCCGCCGCGCCCGCGCCCGCGATCACGGCGCGCGCTTTCGCGCCAGAGGGTGTGCGGGAGCGGGGTGTCATCTCGCCAAATCGCCTCAATCAGGCCAAACTGGACATGTAGTCAGGAATCACGGGCGCCTCAACGCGCCTCTACGGCTTCCTGCGGCCTTGCAAGGAGGGCACGCCATGTCCGCATCGCTTTATCTCACCGGCTTCACCGGCGCCCTGGCGGGCGCGCTGCTGGCGTTTGCGCCTGCAGCCCTGGCTGACGAGCCGCCGCCCGCGCAAGCCGGCGTCGCGCAAGAGGTTCTGGATGAGGATGACGATCTCGATCCGGCGCGCTGCGTGCGCATCCGCACCATCTCGGGCTATACCGTGATTGATGACCGCCACATGCTGATCCAGGGCGGGCCGAGCCGGCATTACCTGGTCACCACCCGCCAGCGCTGCTCCGGCCTGCGCTTCGGCTCGCGGGTGGGCGTCAGCTTTGGCGCCAATGAGCGCATCTGCCGCCCCTTCATGGAATACATTATCCCCGAGGACGGCTGGCGCTGCATGATCGACACGATTGAAGAGGTCGACAGCCCCGATCACGCCCGCGACCTCATCGCCCGCCGCGCCGAGCGGGGGTAGGGGGCGGCGCGCCGCAAAGGCGCGGCGGGGAGAGGCTGGCGAAAGGACATGAAGCGCCCCTCATGGCGCAGGCGTCTACGCATCGAACCAACCTCTGCCCTCCACAGTCTCCATGCGATGTTTTCGCTCTCAGCCGGGAGCCGTAGCCATGACGGTGCTTGTTATTGCCAGCGCGCTGACTTTGGCCTTTGCAGAACAAGATGATGCACGTGATCTGGAGCTCCAGCCCGGCGTGACCTCTTGGTATGAGCCATGCGGGCCGGTGTGCGGGCCGGAGCGCAACCCTGTTCTTACACCCAGCGAGGGGCGGAGAGTCCCGGTTCCGGGAACCCTGGTGAGCCTGATCAATGACTGTCACACCCTGATCACCCGCATGGCGGACGACGAGATCGCCGATATCGGCGACTACGACATTCATGTGATGGAATGGGGCGCTGATCAGCCCGCCACCCTTGGCTCGTCAGGCCGCCAGCCAGATGGAGCCGCCTATAAAATAGTGTTCATGCAGCGTATGATAGCCCGGCAATATCTGGACACAGGCAATCCCGACGGACCGTTCTATGTCGGTTTCGGCGGCAGCGGCGCTGGGGTGATGCTGATATGCCGGGCCGAGTGGGGCGATAACAGCTGGGTGATTTCCGACGCCCGCACCCAGAGAAGCAGTTTTTGGCCATCGCCCAATCTGGTCATTGAAGCGCCGCAGGAATAGCCCAGAGGGACCTATACTACCGTACGATTGCATCTGGGCCCCGGCTTTCGCCGGGGAAACGCGGGTTGCGAGGTGCAGGCGAGGTGATCGTCCGCGCCCCCTCACCTTTATCCTCTCCCCCATGTCCATGGGGGAGAGGGGGCTTCTGGCGCAGCGCTTTATCCTTTGGGCTTGGGACCTGGCATTTCCGAACAGAACGCAGCGTCAAAGCCCCCTCTCCCCTCCCAGAGGGGAGAGGGTAGGGTGAGGGGTGAGAGCGCCTTCGTCTGAAATTCCCCCTCCATCTGCCCATGCGTTTTCCCGGCGAAAGCCGGGACCCAGGGCGGCGGCGCATCTGGGCCCCGGCTTTCGCCGGGGAAACGCGGGGCGGGAAGGCTGGCGGGGCGATACGCCCGCCTCACGCTGCGGCGCGGGCGTGGCGGCGGGTGAGCCAGGTGAAGATCTGGGGCCAGAACACGCTGGCCATGGGCTCACGCAACAGGCCGTCATGGCCGATGCGGCCGCGGCCCAGATCGGCGCGGCGCACGATTTTCATGTCGCTGGGCGCGCGCTCATAGCGCTCCAGAAGCCAGCGCACGCCCTCGGGCGTGGCGATGGGGTCGTCATCAGGCGTCCAGGCGCGCACCGGGGCCGAGAAGGCGCGCCAGCGCGCGTCCAGCCCGTGCTCGGCGAACAGGTCGCGGAACCCGTCCCGGCTCACCCCGCACTGGCGCCAGTCGCGCCACACGCCTGGCGGCAGGGGCGCGCCCTTCCACATCGCGCCGCGCGGCACATAGCCCCGCACCGTCAGGGCCGCCGGGCCGTAAAACCGCCAGAAGCCCCATGTCAGCGCCCGCATGGACGGCGCATGCAGGCCCCAATAGGGCCCGGCGCTGGAGATCAGGGCCAGGGCGCGCACCCGGACCCGGGGGGCGATCAGTCCGGCGAACTGCCCGCCCGCCCCGTGGCCGGCCACATCCAGGGGCAGGCCGGGATGCAGGGCGCAGATATGGGCTGCGGCGGCGGGAATGTCATGGCGCGCCCAGTCGAGCATGCGGGCCGGATCGCGCGCAGGCGGCCGGTCCGCCGATCCGCCTTGGCCGCGATAATCATAGATCAGCGCCGCCCAGCCGCGCGCGGCGGCGGCCCGGGCGAAGGGGCGGTAGAAGCCTTGCGTGTAGCCCATGGCCGGGTTGATCACCATCACCGCATGGGGCGCGCGGGCGGACGTGAAGACATGGCCTGCGAGCGTGCGCCCGTCGCGGGTGCGGATCGCGGTTTTGCGTTCGGTGAGGGCTAGGCGGGCCATGCGCGCCCCGTCATCTGGCGCTGCCCGGCGGCTCCGGGCGCTTGCGTCATGACCATGCCGCGCAGGGGCGGGCGCTGCAACCCGTGCGATGATTGCAATACTGTCAGGAACCGGCCTAACTGGCCTGGCGCCAGCAGTGATCAGGAGATGCAAGACGTGAACGCCGTGGAATCCCGCCTCACCGCCCTGGGCCTGACCCTGCCTGAACCCGCCGCGCCCGTGGCCAATTACGTGCCCTTCGTGCGCTCGGGCGATCAGGTTCATATCTCCGGCCAGATCTCGCTGGGCCCGGACGGGCTGGTGGCCGGGCGCCTGGGCGCGGGACTGGATCTGGAGGCGGGACAGGCGGCGGCCCGGCTGTGCGCCATCAATCTCATCGCCCAGTTCAAGGCGGCCTGCGCCGGTGATCTCACCCGCCTGCGCCGGGTGGTGAAGCTGGGCGGTTTCGTCAACGCCGATCCGGGTTTCACTGACATCCCCAAAGTGATCAACGGCGCCTCGGACCTGATGGTGGCCGTGTTCGGCGAGGCCGGACGCCATGCCCGCTCGGCCGTCGGCGTCGCGGTGCTGCCGCTGGGCGCGGCGGTGGAGGTGGACGCCGTGATCGAGGTCAGCTGAGCCGGGTCGCACTTGTCGCGCGCGGCGCTATATCCTCCGCTTCAGGCCCCGCCCGGACGCAAACCCTTGTCATGACCGCCTTGCGCTTCTCCTTGATCGACGCCATGGCCAGCGTCCCCCCGGACGCCTGGGACGGGCTTTGCGCTGCGCACGCCCCTGGTCCTGAAGCGCCGGAAGGGGGCGAGGCCGCAGCGCAGAGCGGGGGAGGGCAGGCGGGAGCGGACCCCTTTCTGACATGGGGATTTCTTCAGGCGCTGGAGGCCGCCGGCTGTGTCGGGCCCGGCACGGGCTGGACGCCGCGACACCTCATCGCCGAGGACGAAGAGGGCCGGCTTGCGGGCGCCATGCCGCTGTATCTCAAGGACCATTCCTATGGCGAATATGTCTTCGACCATGCCTGGGCCCATGCGCTGGAAAGCGCCGGGGGGCGCTATTATCCCAAGCTGATCGGCGCCGTCCCGTTCACCCCGGTCACCGGGCCGCGCCTGCTAACCCATTGCCCTGAAACGAAAACCGGCCTGATGCGCGCGGCGTGTTCGGCCGCGGCCCAGCTGGGCGTCTCGTCCCTGCACGTCTTGTTTCCCCACGAGGCGGACCGCGCCGCGCTGGACGGGGAAGGCTTTCTGGCGCGCCAGGACATACAATTCATATTCACCTCAGAGGGTTATCGCGATTATGCCGATTTCCTCGACGCCCTGTCCTCACGCAAGCGCAAGGCGCTGAAAAAAGAGCGCGAGACCGCCCAAGCCGGCGTCTCCATTGAGCTTTTGACCGGATCAGACATCACCGAAGCCCATTGGGACGTATTCTATGCCTGCTATCTCGACACCGGCGCGCGCAAATGGGGCTCGCCCTATCTCAACCGCACCTTCTTCTCCCTGATCGGCGAACGCATGGCCGACAGATTGCTGCTGGTGATGGCGCGCACCGGTGATCGCTATATCGCCAGCGCCCTGAATTTCATCGGCGAAGAGGCGCTCTACGGGCGCTATTGGGGGGCGCTGGAAGGCCGCGACAGCCTGCATTTCGAGCTCTGCTACCATCAGGCCATCGACTATGCCCTGGCCCATGGCCTGACCCGGGTGGAAGCCGGCGCCCAGGGCGCCCACAAGCTGGCGCGCGGCTACCGGCCAAGACTCGTCCACTCCGCCCATCATATTGAACATGAAGGCCTTCGCGCCGCCGTCGCCCGCTTCCTGCGCGCCGAACGCCCCGCCGTCGCCGCCGAAGCCGAAGCGCTGGACCGGGAAGGGCCGTTCAAAGCCAGCGTCTGATCTGGCGTGACTGGATGGGGCTCGTTAGGTTTGGGCGATACTGGCTGACCGGAGACCGCCATGAGCCTGCACGGGTCCTATGATGACGAGAATATCTTCGCCAAGATCCTGCGCGGGGAGGCGCAGGCGGCCAGGGTTTATGAGGACGAGCATGTGCTTGCGATCATGGACCTGTTTCCTCAGAGCGAAGGCCATATGCTGGTCATCCCCAAGGCGCGGGCGCGCAATCTCCTGGACCTGCCCGCAGACGCGGCGGCCCGGGCGATCGAGCGTGTCCAGACTCTGACGCGTGCGGTGGAGGCGGTGCTGAAACCCGATGGCGTCATGGTCGCGCAATTCAATGGCGCACCCGCCGGCCAGACCGTGTTTCACATCCATTTTCACATCATTCCGCGCTGGGCAGACCGTAATATCGCGGGCCATGGCCAGGCCGGTCAGGCCGACCCGGACGCCCTCAAGGCGCTGGCGGCGCGTATCGCCGCGGCGATCGAGGCCTGACGCGGCCCGTCCTGGCGTTAAGCGTCCGGGGCGACAGTGAAGCAGGCTTCGCCGCGCGCCTGCAGCCGGGCGCAGGCGGCGCGGGCGGCGTCCACGTCCAGGCCGGCGAAGCGCGCCCGCCACAGCCGCGTGGCGCCGCGCTCCAGCGGCTCGGGCGCATAGCGGGCGCCGGAGATCAGATCCTCAAGCCCCATGGCGGACACGGTTTCCAGCCGTGCGCGCGCGGCGGCTTCCGAGCCATAGGCGCCCACCTGGATCGACCAGCCGCGCGGCAGGCTCAGAACAGAGATTTCAGGCGCCGGCGCGGCGGGTGCAGCCAGTGAATCGGCGTCCGCCAGCTCCACGCGCACCGGCGGCGCGCTGCGGGCCGAGCCCTGTTCGGTGCGCCCGGGCAGGCCGGCGAGCTCGGCGGTGAGCAATTCCTGTTCGCGGATCGGATTGAGGCGCGGCACGTCCAGTCTGGCCAGCAGGCGGCCCTGATCGCGCGCATCCAGCGTAGCGAAGGCCGCTTCCAGAAGCTCGCGCGCATGGGCGTCACGCACGGCCGGCGAGGCGCCGCCCATGATAATGGCCACCAGCCGGCGCTCATGGCGCCCGGCGGTCAGCGCCACATTGAAGCCGGACGCGCGGATATAGCCGGTCTTCAGCCCGTCCACCCCGCGCATATTGCCCACCAGCGTGTTGTGGCTGGGAATCGAGCGTCCGTTCCAGGCAAAGCGGGTCTCGGCGAAATAATGGTAGCGCTCGGGAAAATCGCGCTGCAGGGCATAGGCCAGCCGGGCCATGTCGCGCGCCGTTGTGCGTTGCAGCGGATCGGGCAGGCCCGAAGCGTTGCGGAAGGTGGTGGCGGTCAGGCCCAGGCGCCGGGCGCGCTCGGTCATGGCTTCGGCAAAGGCGGTTTCGGTCCCGCCCAGATGCTCGGCCACCACCACCGCCACATCATTGGCGCTGGCGATGATCAGGGCGCGCACCGCGTCCTCGGCGCGGATCTCGGCGCCTTCAGCAAGGCCCAGGCGCGAGGCCGGGCGCGAGGCGGCCTCGGCGGAGACCGGCAGCATGTCGTCCAGCGTGATGCGCCCGTCGCGTTCAGCCTCGAACAGCATATAAAGCGTCATCATCTTGGTCAGGGAGGCGGGAAAGCGCGGCGCGTCGGCCCGGCGCGCATGGAGCACCTCGCCGGTCTCCATGTCCGCCACAAAGACGGCGTAGCGCTCGGCCTGCGCCAAGGCGGTCCCGCTGGCGAAGGCCAGCGCGGTGAGGGCCAGAACAAGGATCGCAATGCGTGAAGCCGCCATGGCCGCGCATGCTGCCAGCGAGCTATTGCCGGGCCGTTAACCGCATGGGCCTGCGAAGTTTTTGTGCGGCGCAACATTTTTCTTGACTCCAGGGGCGGCTTTGGCGATATTTGCTGCATCTGCGAACAAGCAGAACGACACGTTTGAAGAGGATTGTCATGGCCAGCGAAACCGCCACCCCCGAACAGACCGCTGACAGCGCTCCGGCGCCGTCCGTGACGTCTGACGCGGAGACGGCGGCTGCCGGGCAATCTCCTGCCTCTAGCGCAGCCAAACCGGCGAAGCGCGCCAAACCGGCCGGCAAGACCGCCCGCAAGCCTTCGCCGCCCCGCAAGTTTACTGGAGAGACCAAGATGGCCGCCGCCAAAAAAGACCCCGCCAAGGAAGCCTTTGAAACCGTGACTCTGGCCTCCAACGAGGCGTTCAAGGAAGGCTTCGAGAAGTCCGTCGCCGCGATGAACGACTTCACCGCGTTCCACAAGGAAACCGTGGACGCCATGATCGCCTCGGCCACCACCACGGCCAAGTCGCTCGAAGACATAAACGCCGCCGCGGTCGCTTACGCGAAAAAGTCGATGGAAGACTCTGTTTCCGCCGCCAAGACGTTTGCCAGCGCCAAGTCGGTCCAGGAGCTGATCGAAGCCCAGGCCGATTACACCAAATCGGCCATGGACGCCTATCTGGCCGAAGTGAACAAGCAGGCCGACCTGATGTCGGCTCTGGTCAAGGACAGCTTCAAACCGCTCAACGACCGCGCTTCCGCGGCTGTCGAGCTGATGCAGTCCCAGCGCTAACAGCGCTTCAAGGAATTGGCGTGCGCGTCAACACCGCGCACGCCTCCGTATCCTCCCTGACTGGTCCGGCGTCACAAGCGCCGGACTTTTTTTGTCCACACTTCAGGGCTGTCTTATGATGCGATGGCTGAAGGGGGGGCTTTCCAGCCGCCCCGGGATTCATATCTAATCAGGACATGATGACTCACGCAGCGCTGAAAACAGGCATCGCGGCATGACCGAACGGCGCAAGGATGATGACGACGCCGGACGCGGCGCAGGCGTGGCGCTGGAGACGCGCACGCGCACCAAGCGCCCGTCCATGTACAAGGTGTTGCTTCTCAACGACGATTATACGCCGATGGAATTCGTCGTGGGCGTGCTCATGACGATTTTTCACAAGAACGCAGAGGAAGCGACTCGCATCATGCTCCATGTGCACCAACATGGAGTGGGTGTGTGCGGCGTGTTCACCTATGAGGTGGCCGAGACCAAGGTCGCCCAGGTGATGGACGCCGCACGCCGTTCGCAGCATCCTTTGCAGTGCACCATGGAAAAGGATTAGGCATTTGCCCTCTTTCTCGCCCGCCCTCGAGCACAGCCTGCACCGCGCCCTGGCCGCCGCCAATGAGCGCAAGCACGAATACGCGACGCTGGAGCACCTGCTCCTGTCGCTGTGCGAGGACGAAGACGCCAGCGCGGTGATGCGCGCGTGCGACGTGGATGTGGACGAGCTGCGCGAGGCGCTGCTGGACTATGTCGAGCGCGAGCTGGCCAGCCTCGTGGTGGAGAATGGAGAGGACGCCAAGCCCACCGCCGGCTTCCAGCGCGTCATCCAGCGCGCCGTCATCCATGTGCAGAATTCCGGCCGTGACGAGGTCACCGGCGCCAATGTGCTGGTGGCCCTGTTCGCCGAGCGCGAAAGCCATGCCGCCTATTTCCTCGCCGAGCGGGACATGACCCGCTATGACGCGGTCAACTTCATCTCCCACGGCATCGCCAAGCGTCCCGGCGCGGCGGAAATCCGCCCGGCGCGCGGCGCCGACGATGATGATGACGACGATACGCCTCCCCCTTCCGGCGAGGACAAGGACAAGGACGATGCGCTCGCCGCCTATTGCGTCGATCTCAACGCCAAGGCCCGCGCCGGCGATGTGGACCCGCTGATCGGGCGCGATCACGAGGTGGAGCGCTGCATCCAGGTGCTGTGCCGCCGGCGCAAGAACAATCCGCTGCTGGTGGGCGATCCGGGTGTGGGCAAGACCGCCATCGCTGAAGGCCTGGCGCGCAAGATCGTCGAGGGCGATGTGCCCGAAGTGCTCGATGAAGCGGTGATCTTCTCGCTGGACATGGGCGCGCTGCTGGCCGGCACGCGCTATCGCGGCGATTTCGAGGAGCGGGTCAAGCAGGTGGTCAAGGCGCTCGAACAACGCCCCCACGCCATCTTGTTCATCGACGAGATTCACACCGTGATCGGCGCCGGGGCCACGTCAGGCGGGGCGATGGATGCGTCCAACCTCTTGAAGCCCGCCCTGCAGTCAGGATCGCTGCGCTGCATGGGCTCGACCACCTACAAGGAATATCGCCAGCATTTCGAGAAGGACCGCGCCCTGGCGCGCCGCTTCCAGAAGATCGACGTGGTCGAGCCGTCCGTGCCGGACTCCATCAAGATCCTGCAGGGGCTCAAGCCCTATTTCGAGGATTTCCACGATATCCGCTTCACCAATGAGGCGCTCAAATCAGCCGTGGAGCTGTCCGACCGCTATATCGGCGACCGCAAATTGCCCGACAAGGCGATTGACGTGATCGACGAGGCGGGCGCCTCCATGCGCCTGCTGCCCCAGTCACGCCGCAAGAAGACCATCGGGGTCAAGGAAGTCGAGGCGGTGGTCGCCAAGATCGCGCGCATCCCGCCCAAATCGGTGTCCAAGTCCGACGAGACCGTGCTCAAGGATCTCGAAGGCACGCTCAAGCGCGTGGTGTTCGGCCAGGACGACGCCATCACCAAGCTGTCCAGCGCCATCAAGCTGGCGCGCGCCGGCCTGCGCGAGCCCAACAAGCCCATCGGCTGCTATCTGTTCTCCGGCCCCACAGGCGTGGGCAAGACCGAGGTGGCCCGCCAGCTCTCCGCCTCGCTGGGCGTGGAGCTGCTGCGCTTTGACATGAGCGAATACATGGAGCGCCACACGGTCAGCCGCCTTCTGGGCGCGCCTCCGGGCTATGTGGGCTATGACCAGGGCGGCCAGCTCACCGACGCCATCGACCAGCATCCCCATTCGGTGCTGCTGCTCGACGAGATCGAGAAAGCCCATCCGGACATCTTCAACATCCTGTTGCAGGTGATGGATAACGGCCAGCTCACCGACGCCAACGGCAAGAAGATCGATTGCCGCAATGTCATCCTGATCATGACCACCAATGCCGGCGCCTCGGACGCGGCCAAGGAATCCATCGGCTTCGGACGCGGCAAGCGCGAGGGCGAGGACATGGCCGCCATCGAGCGCCTGTTCACGCCGGAATTCCGCAACCGTCTGGACGCGGTGATCGCCTTCTCCGGCCTGAAGCCCGAAGTGGTGGGGCGCGTGGTGGAGAAATTCGTGCTCCAGCTGGAAGCCCAGCTCACCGAGCGCGGCGTCACGTTCGAGCTCACCGAGGCGGCCACGCTCTGGCTGGCGCGCAAGGGCTATGACGAGAATTTCGGCGCCCGCCCGCTGGGCCGCGTCATCCAGGAGCACATCAAGAAACCGCTCGCCGACGAGATCCTGTTCGGCCAGCTGCGCAAGGGCGGGGTGGTGAAGGTGGATGTGGACCCGGCCGACCAAGAGCGGCTGGACTTCGAGATCATCCCCGGCGACCGGCTCAAGCCCGCCCGCAAACGCGCGGCGAAACCGCAGCCTGAAGAGGCGCAGGTGGAGTGAGCAGGGGGGTCTCATGGCTTGTGGCTTGGGGGCTGTTCTGTCTTGCCTTCGCCCCGGCGTTAGCTGACGGCGCCGATGAGAACCCTTACCGGACGGACGCCCGGGCCCTTCTGGACCTGATTTCGCACAATTACGCCTATCTGGACCGCTTTGAGGGGGCCAACCCGGCGCTGACGGCGCAGGGCGTCAACCTGGATGAGGTCACAGACGCCGCTTCGCTGCTGGATTTTGCAGAGTGCGCCCTGTTTGCGCTCAAGGACCATCACGCCATCATGGGCGTGAACGCGGCCCGGTCCTATGGCCTGACGCCCAGCCATGCAGATCTGTGGGTCGAGGACATTGACGGGCGCCTGGTCATCACCGATGTCCGGCGCGGCTCGCCCGCAGCAGCAGCAGGCGTGCAGCCGGGCTCCGAATTGCTGGAGATTGAAGGCCTGCCGGCAGAAGACGCCATAGGGCGGCTTTGCGGCGGGCCGTATGCCACATCCCAGGACAGAGGCTTTGCAGCCCGGGTGCTGGCGGCCGGGCGGCGCGACCGCCCGCGCCAGCTGGTCATCCTGGATGCTCACGGCGTACAGGCCAGTGTGGAGCTGGCGCCTTTCAGCGCGCCGCAAGGACGCGAACCGATAGACGCATGGCGGGCCGGGACGGGGGCGCTGGTGCTCCGGTTCAATGACTCACTGGGCGCGGATGGCCTTGCCGGACACATTGATGACGCGCTTGAACACGCCGATGCGGCGGGCGTGATCCTTGACCTGCGCGACACGCCCGGGGGCGGCAATAGTCTTAACGCCCGCGCCTTGCTGGGCCGGTTCCTGTCAGAAACGCGGCCCTATCAGCGCCATGAACTGGTTCGCGAGGCGCGCGAGACCGGCATTGTCCGCCTCTGGGTGGAAGAGGCCGCTCCGCGCGCTCCGGCCCTCGCTCATGTGCCGGTTGTGGTGCTCGTGGGCCGCTGGACCGGGTCCATGGGGGAGGGGATCGCGATCGGGTTCGACCATGCGGCGGGCGCGCCAGTCATGGGGTCGCGCATGGCGGGTCTGAGGGGGGCTGTGTACGACTTCGTCCTGCCGCATACGGGCTGGGCCGTGAAACTGCCGGCCGAGCGCCTGAGCCATGTTGATGGCGCGCCGCGCGAGGCCTATGCGCCCTCAATACAGCTGGACACGTCTGAAACGCTGGACGGGCAGGGCGAAGACATCGCCCTCAACAGGGCGCTGGAGGTGCTGTCGGCCATGCAAGGCCGCGCGCCGTGAAGCGGCGCGATCAGCTGCGCTCGCCCACCAGGGCGACCACGCGCGCCTCCAGTTCCTCGGCCAGCGCCTTGCCGACAGGGTCCTTGTCATCGCGCACATTCTGGATGATCGCCGCCCTGATGGCGCCCACATGGGCGTCGATGAGCGCGAGCGGAGCGCTGGCGCGCTGTTCAGGCGTCTCGATCAGTTTGGACAGGGAGGCCGCCAGGCGGGTGATGATCGGAAACTCGTACGTGCTGCCCAAGCCGCGCAAATCGTGAGCGCAGGTGAACAGGGCCTCGCCCGCTTCGCCCTGCATCCCCTCGGTCTTCACCGTACGCATCAGGCCTTCCAGCTTGGTGACTTCCTCGCCCAGCCAGTCATTGAAATTCTGGCGCAGCCCGTCGAGCGCGGCTTCGGCGCGTTTCATCAGCGCGTCATCGGCCGCAGGCAGGGGACCGCCCAGCTTCGCTTTGAGCATGTTGGGCGGGTTGATGATTTCGATCGGGCGTTCGCGCTGGGCCATGGCGTGGCGTCTCCGCTAGAGGTTCAGGGCGTCAGGACAGGGGCGCGGCGTCGTCACGCCGCTCCGGCCCCTGATAACCGGTCGCCAGACGGCGGCGATCAGGGCCGAAAAACATTTTGGTGCGCACAAAGGGGCGCGGGCGATTCACGATAGTCTGCATGCGTTTGTACAAGTCTTCGGCGGCGAAGGGCTTGACCAGAAACTCGGTGACGCCCGCGTCTCGCGCTTCCTTGACCTTTGAGGGTTCGGCATAGGCGGTGAGCATGATGATGGGGATCAGGGGGCAGGGGCTTTTGTCCGGATCGCGCAGGGTGCGCACCAGGGTCAGCCCGTCCACAGGCTTCATTTTCCAATCGCAGATCAGCATATCGATACGTTCGGCACGCAAAATCTCCAGTGCGGAAGGCCCGTCAGCGGCTTCATAAACCGCCACAATCCCGAATGCCGATAGCACCGATCGCACAATGCCGCGCATGGCGGCGTTATCATCCACCACGGCGATGCGCAGCTTGGCGAGCCTTGAATCAGGCTGGTGGCTAGCGGTCATGTCATGCGCCCCCTGAACGCGCGACACCAAGTCGCGCCCATCATGGGCCGGATTTGCTTAATGGCGCGCTAAGCGGCTCAGTCGGATGCAAATTGTTCGGTCAGGATGCGCTCGCCCAACGCCATGCCCTCGTCGAACAGCAAGGTCAGCGTCAGCGAGCGCGCCTCGTTGACGGTGACGCTGAGCGCGTCGCGGAATTCCTTGTTGTCGGCCACCACCGAGACCGGGCGCTTCTCGGGGTCCAGAATGTCAAAGCGCACCTGGCTGCCATGGCGCAGCAGCGCGCCGCGCCAGCGCCGGGGCCGGAAGGCGCTGATGGGCGTCAGCGCCAGCAGCTGGGCGTCCAGCGGCAGGATGGGGCCATGGGCCGAGAGGTTATAGGCGGTCGAGCCGGCCGGGGTGGCCACCAATACGCCATCGGCGGCCAGCTCATCGAGACGCACGCGCCCGTCCACGCTGATGCGGATCTTGGCGGTCTGGCGGGTTTCGCGCAGCAGCGAGACCTCATTGATGGCGAGCGCCTCGAACGTGCCGCCATCGGCCTGGCGGCCAATGGCCCGCAAGGGATGGATCAGCGCGCGCTCGGCTGCGGCCAGGCGCTCGGGCAGGCCGTCTTCGCGCGGTTCGTTCATCAAAAAGCCGACCGACCCGAAATTCATGCCGTAGACAGGGATGGACCGGCCCATCACCGCGTGCAGCGCATCCAGCATGGCGCCGTCCCCGCCCAGAGCGATCAGGCAGTCAGCTTCTTCCAGCGCGACCTCGCCATAGCGTTCAGCCAGGCGCTGGCGTGCGGCCTGGGCGTCGGCGCGGTTGGCGGCGTGATAGGCAAAACGCATGGAATGTCCGATGTCAGACGAGAGCTAGTGGATTGAACCGCCCGCGCCCATCCGGTGCAAGGCCCGGCGCGCATCATCGCGCGAGAAGGCGGCGTAGATGTCGGCGCACGCGCGTGTCAGCGAATCGGGCTCCATCGCATGGGCGCGTCCCGATGCGGCCATGGCGCTGTAGAGATCGGCGGCCTGGCCTGGCGCCATGGCCATGGCCCTGGCGGCCAGAAGGCAAGCCCGGAGCGGCGAACGGCGCAGGGCCTGTCGCCAGTCGGCCGCCTCTATCCCGGTCAGGCGCGCAATGGCGTGGTCAGCAATCTCGGCGCGGCCATTGCGCGCGGCGCGCAGGACATCGGACGTGGACAGGGCCCGGTCCGACTGCAGCTGGCTGGCCACGGTCTCTGCATGGCGGTCGACGTCAGGATCAATCTCAAAGCCGGCGCCCTTGTCAGCCGGGAAGGCCAGATCGGCCAGATCGGGATATTGCCCGGCCAGCCTGGCGCGCACATGCGAGGCGGCGACGGCGTGGAGCGCGCGCACAAAGCCCTCGCTGAGATCGCCGCGCCCGGCCAGGGCTTCCTGCAAACTCTCATGGGCGCGGGCGATGGCGGCGAAATCGCCGGCCGAGGCTTCGCTGATCAGTGCGCCTTCATGGTTCGCCAGCGCCATCAGGCAGTCGCGTTCACGGTGGCGGGCCATGGCCAGAGTGACGGGCGCGCTCAAATGAATGCGCGCAATCAGCGCCATGCGATGGGCGTGGCTGAGATCGGCGAGCGCAATGAGATCGGTTTCATCCAGCACCATGGAGCGCTCGATCACCGGCCGGGCGATGTCCAGCGGTTCGAAAGCCAGCAGGCGCACCGCCTCGCGCGGCGCCCAGTCGCATCGCGCCAGCCGGGCCGCCGCCTGGGCGCGCACGCCCGCTTCGGCGCGCTGCAACAGCTCGGTCAAAACCGGATCCAGCTCGCAGATCACGCTTGGCGGCAGGGGGCGGATCGTGCACAGCTGTGTGAGCTGCACAGCCTTGCGGCCCGCCGCTTCAGGCGAGTGCGCAGTCAATGTCCGGCCCGGGGTCGGCGCCATGGCGAGCATCCGTCAGGTGTTTCTGGATGATCAGACTGCCTGCGCTAAAGTTAGGAATGCGTTAGCTTAATGGGGAGATCGGCTGTGGCGAAGGATATGGCCCAGAGCTCTGGCGAGACATTGCGCGCCCGGTACGAAGCGGTGCGCGCGCGCATCATGGCCCTGGCCGCGCCCCTGTCAGCGGAGGATTTGTGCGTCCAGGCCATGGAGGACGCCTCTCCGGGCAAATGGCATCTGGGCCATACCAGCTGGTTCTGGGAAACCTTTCTGCTCAAACCGCATCATCCCGGCTATCAAGCGTATGACGCCCGCTTCAACTTCCTGTTCAATTCCTATTACGAGGCCGTAGGCGCGCGGCAGGCGCGTCCCGAGCGCGGGCTGATCACCCGGCCGGGGCTGGAGGCGGTGCTGGCCTATCGCGCCCATGTGGACGCGGCCGTGAGCGCTTGGTTTGACCAGGCCGATGAGCGTCAGCTGGAAGCTTTGGGCCGGGTGATCGCGACCGGGCTGGCCCATGAGGAGCAGCATCAGGAATTATTCCTGACCGATTTGAAATATCTGTTTTCGCGCAGCGCCTTCGCCGAAGCGGCCTATCCCTCTCCACACGCTGCGCCCGCCCCGGCCAGCCCGCCGGCGCTGGACTGGATGGCGTTCGAGGGCGGGGTTTTTCCCTTCGGCCATGACGGCCAGGACTTCGCCTTTGACAATGAAGGCCCGGCGCATGAGGCCGTGCTGACGCCATTTGCGCTCGCTTCACGAGCGGTCACCAATGGCGAATATCTCGAATTCATCGAAGATGGCGGCTATCGCCAGCCAGGGCTTTGGCTGGCTGACGGGTGGGCCCTGGTGCAACAGGCAGAGCGCTCGGCGCCGCTCTACTGGCGCAAGACGGATGCGGGCTGGCGCGAATTCACCCTGCATGGCGAGCGCGCTCTCGATCCATCGGCCCCGGTTTGCCATATCGATTATTTCGAGGCTTCCGCTTACGCCGCCTGGGCCGGCGCCCGTCTTCCCGAAGAACGCGAATGGGAGCACGCCGCCCGCCATGACGGCCGGGACGATGCGCGCTGGATGGATCCCGATGGCTGGCTGCACCCCGCCGTTCAAGGCCAGGCCGGGATGTTCGGCGAGGTATGGCAATGGACGCGTTCAGCCTATGGCGCCTATCCCGGCTACCGCGCGCCGCAGGGCGCTATCGGCGAGTATAATGGCAAGTTCATGTGCGGGCAGTTCGTGCTCAAGGGCGGCTCGGCCTTGACCCCGCCGGAGCATGTGCGCGCCAGCTACCGCAATTTCTTCCCGCCCGCCGCACAGTGGCAGATGACCGGCTTGCGCCTGGCGAGGGACAGTTAGGCACTTCGCCATGATCACCGATATCGAGCACTATTTCACCAAAGGATGCGGGCGTTGCGAGCGGTTTGCGACGCCAGATTGCTCGACACGGCGATGGGCGGGCGGGCTGGATGCGCTGCGCAGCGTGTGCCGCGAGGCAGGTCTCACCGAAACGGTAAAATGGGGCCATCCCTGCTACATACATGCGGGCCGCAATATCGCGATTATCGGGGCGTTCCGGGGTGATTTCCGGCTGAGCTTCTTCAACGCGGCCCTGATGAAGGATCCCGAGGGCGTGCTGGAGAAGCAAGGGCAGAACACCCGTCATAACGACATGATCCGCTTTCGTGACAACGCGCAGGTTGAGCAGATGCAGCCGGTCATCCGGTCCTATCTGGCTGAAGCGATGGGCTATGCCGAGGCTGGGGTCAAACCGCCCAAGGAAGACCACGCGCTTGAACTGCCAGACGAGCTGGCCGAAGCGCTGGACCACGACCCTGAGCTCGCCGAAGCCTTCCACCAGCTCACGCCGGGGCGCCAGAAGAGCTATGTGATCAATATCGGCTCGGCGAAGGCGTCTGCGACCCGCTTTGCCCGCATCGAGAAATTCCGTCCGAAAATCCTCGCGGGCAAGGGCGCGCTGGATCGATAACATCCCGAGTTGATTTGACGCGGAGGCGTCGGGGCGCGATCCTTGATACAACGCTCAGCCAATAGCGTGCCCCAAGGCACCGTACGAAACGGGAGAGGCAATCATGGACGATCAGGCCAGTGTTTCGGTGAAGGATCAGGTCTCGGCCGAAGAGTGGAAGGCGCGCTGCGACCTTGCCGCGCTCTACCGGCTGATTTTCATGCATGGCTGGGATGATCTGTTCTTCACCCACATCTCCATGCGCGTGCCGGGGCCGGACGAGCATTTCCTGCTCAACCCGTTCGGGCTTTTGTTCGAGGATGTGACCGCCTCCAACCTGGTCAAGGTGGATATCGAGGGCAATGTGCTGCCGCCCAGCCAGTACGGCATCAATCCGGCCGGCTTCACCATCCACTCTGCCATTCATCACGCCCGGCCCGATGTGAAGGTGATCATGCACCTGCACACCGATCAGGGTGTGGCGGTCTCGGCCCAGAAGCGCGGCCTGCTGCCCATCTCCCAGAGCGCCATGACGGTGATGAAGGATGTGGTCTATCACGGCTATGAAGGCATCGCGCTGGAAGAGGACGAGAAAGAGCGCCTGGTCGCCGATCTCGGCGCGCACAATCTGATGATCCTGAATAATCACGGCACCCTGACCTGCGGGGATCATCCCTTCTCCTGCTACGTGCGCATGTACATGCTCGAGCGCGCCTGCAAGATGCAGGTCATGGCCCAGGGCGCCGAGCTGGTGGAATGGGACAAGGCCATGCAGGACCGGGTCTACGGCCAGGGCGAGCAGGCCTTCACCAATGAATTCTTCAAGGAAATCGGCTGGGCCGCCATCCGCTCGCGCGTCGACCGGCAATGCCCCGGCTATGATGTCTGATCGCGCCTGAGGCGAAAACGGTCTGGACTTCTCTCCTCTGGCGAGTCCTTAATGCGCGCTCCGGGAACGCGGAGGCGCGCACATGGCGCGATGGGCGGGCGTCATGGCCGGTCTGGCGGGTCTGGCTTCAGCGGGCGCAGCCGCGCCAGCCGAGGCAAGCGCTTGGACCCGTGCGCGCGGCGAAACGCTTCTGATATCCACCCAGACCTGGCAACGTCTGGACGGCGGGCCGGGCGGCGTCGTGCAATCCAAGACCGAGGGCGCGGTCTATGCCGAATATGGCTGGCGCGATCATATAACCCTTGTGGGCCGGGCCGCCGTGCAATCGATCGACCGCTCCTATCTTGAGCCCTGGCAGGGCATTGGCGGGGTTGAGGGCGGCGTGCGCCTGCGGCTTTACCGCCAGGGACCCTGGGCGGCCTCAACGCAATTCTCCGCCAGCGTGCGCACGCCGGGCGAGAACCGCTTCAACGCCGCGCTGGGCGAGGGGGGCGGCGATCTTGAACTGCGTGTGCTGGGCGGGCGCTCCATCGGGCGCAGCACTTTTATCGACGCCCAGGCCGCCTGGCGGCGCCGGCCCGGCGGCACGGCGGACGAACTGCGCTTCGACCTGACGGCGGGCACCCATATCTGGCGGGGATTGCGGGTGATGGGCCAGAGTTTTTCGGTCTGGTCGACGGGCGGGCCGGCGCATCAGAGAGCTTATGCCTGCCACCGCATGCAAGTCTCCGCCATCTGGCCGCTGAGCAGCCGCACGCGCATGCAGATCGGCGTTCTGGGCACGGTAAGCCGCCAGAATACAGGCATGGAGCGCAGCGCTTTTTTGTCCTTGTGGCGCAGGTTCTGAGCCCGGCTAACCAATTTGTGACCGCCAGCCGCTTTGATTTTATCGCAATACGGCGCATATCCCCTCGCATCCCGCTTGGAGTCCGCCATGAAGCGCGCCGCCTTTCTGATTGTTGTCGCCTGTGTTTTCGTCTTGATGGCAGGCGCTGTTCTGACCCGTGGGCTGCTCACAGGCAGCGCGGGACCAGAAGCCATGTCGCCGGGCCGGGCCATGCCGGTCGCCGTGACGGCCGCCGAGCCGCGTGAATTCGCCGAGGTGGTCGAGGCGCTGGGCACCGCCAATGCGAATGAATCGGTGGTCGTGACCGCTACGGTTTCCGACCGCATCTCCCGCATCGCGTTTGAATCGGGCGACCAGATGCGCGCGGGCTCCATTCTGGTTGAACTGGCTGACGCTGAAGCGGCAGCGGACCTGACCGAAGCGCGCGCGGCCCTGCGTGAAGCCAATCGCGAGCTGGAGCGCACCCGGGAGCTGGCCGAGCGGGGCATCGCGTCGCGCGCCCGGCTTGACGAACTGACCTCCTCCACCGAACGCGCCCGCGCCCGCGTCACGGCTCTGGAAGCGCGCGTGGCCGAGCGCATCATCCGCGCGCCCTTCGACGGCGTGGTGGGCTTGCGCAATGTCAGCCTGGGCCAGCTGGTGCGTCCGGGCGATGTGGTGGCCCAGCTGGACGATGTCAGCATCATCAAGCTGGATTTCACCCTGCCCGAGCGTTTCCTGTCCGTGATCGAAGCGGGCATGGAGGTGCATGCGCGCACCGCCGCCTTCTCCAGCGAGGTCTTTGCCGGGCGTATCGAACATATCAGCAGCCGGGTCGATCCGGTGGTGCGCACCGTGACGGTGCGCGCCAGCATCGATAATGCCGACAATCGTTTGCGGCCCGGCATGCTGATGACGGTGCAGCTGCGCCGCGATGTGCGCGAGCGCCTGGCTGCGCCCGAAACCGCCATCACCCGCACTGGCGATCGCGTCACCCTGTTTGTGGTTCAGGAAGCGGACGGGCGCGCCAGCGTGGCTCAGCGCACGGTTCAGCTGGGCCAGCGTCAGGCGGGATATTTTGAGATCCTGGACGGCCTTGAGCCGGGTGATCTGGTGGTGGTTCACGGTGTGCACAGACTGCGCGACGGCATGCCGGTGCGTATCCAGAATGGACCTGAAGCAGCCGGTCCGCGCGTGGCGGCGGCGGCACGGAGCGTTGCGTCATGACCCTTTCGGATATCGCCGTACGCCGTCCCATGATCGCCTTCGTGGCGAGCGCGCTGATCGTTGTGTTCGGGGTGCTGGGCCTGCGCGATCTGCCCTTGCGCGAATTGCCTGACGTGGACCGGCCCATTGTCTCCATCAGCGCGGATTTTCCCGGCGCCAACGCCGAGGTGGTCGAGAACCGCGTGACCGAACCGCTCGAGGCCCAGCTGTCGGGCATTGACGGCATTGAGGAGATCACCTCGCGCTCCCAGGACGGGCGTTCGCGCATTACCGTCACCTTCACGCTGGCGCGTGATCTGGAGGCCGCGGCCAATGATGTGCGCGATGCGGTCAGCCAGGCGCGCCGTTTCCTGCCGCCCGATGTGGAGGAAGTTCAGGTCAACAAGCAGGATTCCGACGCGCGGCCCTTCATGTGGTATAATCTCATGTCGGAGTCGATGACGGCGGAAGAGCTGACCGACTACGCCAACCGCTTCCTTCTGGACCGCCTGACCATTATTGACGGCGTCACCAATGTGCGCATTGGCGGCAATCGCCGCTATGCCATGCGCATCTGGCTCGACCCGCAGGCCATGGCCGCCCGCCAGGTCACCGCCGCCGACATCGAAAACGCCATCCGCGCCGAGAATGTGGAAGTGCCCGGCGGCTCGCTGGAGACATCCGGTTCCCAGATCGCCGTGCGTGTGGAGCGTCTGTTCTCTGATCCTGAAGGCTTTGCGCGCCTGCCGGTGCGCGTCACATCGGACGGTCAGGTGATCCGCCTGGCCGAAGTGGCCGATGTGGAGCTCTCCGCCGAGGAGCCGCGCGCCCTGTTCCGGGGCAATCAGCAGAACATGATCGGGCTCGGCTTCATCCGCCAGAGCCAGTCCAACGCGGTCGAGGTGGCCCAGTCCATCCATGACGAAATGGACCGCATCCGCGCCCAGCTGCCCGAGGGCATGGACCTGATCGTGGCCAATGACGAGACGGTGTTCATCCGCGAATCCATCCGGGAGGTCTGGCTGACGCTGGGCGTGGCGGCGACGCTTGTGGTTCTGGTCATCTATCTGTTTCTGGGCAGTTTCCGCTCGGCCATTGTCCCGGCCGCAGTGGTGCCGGTGTGTCTGATCGGCACGTTTGCGGTGCTGTCAGCCTTCGGCTTCTCGCTCAATATCCTCACGCTTCTGGCGCTGGTGCTGGCGATTGGCCTGGTGGTGGACGATTCCATCGTGGTGATCGAGAACATCCAGCGGCGGGTGGATCTGGGAGAACCGCGCATCACCGCGGCGCTCAATGGCGGACGCCAGGTCTTTTTCGCCGTGATCGCCACCACCGCAACGCTGGTGGCCGTGTTCGTGCCGCTGATCTTCCTGCCCGGACTGATCGGACGCATTTTCACAGAGCTTGCCGTGGCGATCGCCGGCGCGGTGATCCTGTCGAGCTTCGTGGCGCTGACCCTGTCGCCCATGATGGCCTCCAAGCTGGCCAAGCCGAGCGTCAATGCCCGCGGTCCCGCCCGCTGGGTCGATCAGGCGACAGCCAGGGCGCGCAAGAGCTATCTCGCCTCGCTGGAGCTGGTGTTGAAAGCGCCCTGGATCGTCGCGCCGCTGGTGGTGCTGGCGGTGGCCGGATCGGCCTTCATGTTCGACCGGTTGCCCAATGAGCTGACGCCGGACGAGGACCGGGGCAGTTTCTTTGGCCGTTTCTCCGCCCATGAGGGCGCCAGCTTCGAGTTCACCTCCGAGCAGGCTCTCAAGGCGGAAGAGACGCTGATGGATTATGTCGACGCTGGCGAGCTTCGCCGCCTGCTGGTGGTGGTGCCCGGCTTTGGCGGCGGGGGCGGCGATTTCGCCAGCGGCATGGTGGTGGGCACCATGGTTCCCCATGGCGAACGCCGCCCGGGCCAGGACATCGTCAACGAGATCAATGGCCGTCTTGGCGAGCTGACGGGCGTGCGCGCCTTCGTCACCATGCGCGGCGGTCTTGGCGGCGGGGGCGGCGGGGACGACGTGTCCTTTGTCATCCTGGGCCCGGAATTTGACCAGATCGACGCGGAGGCCGACGCCCTCATCGAGGCGATCCAGGCCGAGAACCCCAATCTCCAGCGTCCGCGCAAGAATTACGAGCCCAACGCCCCGCGTCTGGTGGTGGAGGTGGACCGCGAGCGCGCGGCTGCGCTCGGCGTGCCGGTGGCCGAAGTGGGCCGCACGCTCCAGACCCATCTGGGCGCGCGCCGGGTCGGTCAGTTCATCGACCGGGGCGAAACCTATAATGTAATCATGGAGAACCGGGCCGCCCAAAGGGCGGGCGGGGGCGATCTGGAAACCCTGTTCGTGCGCGCGCGCGGCGGCGATCTCGTGCCGCTGTCCAACCTGGTCTCCATGCGTGAAACCGGCGAAGCCTCCACCCGTAACCGGTTGAACCGCCAGCGCGCCATCACCATCTCGGCCACGCTTGCGGACGGGTACACATTGGGCCAGGCGGTGGAGTGGCTCGACAGCTACGCCTCGCGCAATCTGCCCCCTGACATGAGCACGCAGTATACCGGCTCGGCGCGGGACTTCCTGGAGTCCAGCACCGCGATCTATTTCGCCTTCGCCATGGCGCTGCTGATCGTGTTTCTGGTGCTGGCCGCCCAGTTCGAGAGCTTCATCCAGCCCACCGTGATCATGCTGACCGTGCCGCTGGCGGTGGCGGGCGGATTATTCGGCCTTTACATGGCCGGGTCCTCGCTCAATATCTACTCCCAGATCGGATTGATCATCCTCATTGGCCTGGCGGCCAAGAACGGCATTCTGATCGTGGAATTCGCCAATCAGGTCCGCGAAGAGGGCAAGGACGTGCTCGAAGCCACGCTCGAGGCTGCCGGCACGCGCTTCCGTCCGATCCTGATGACGGGGATCTCCACCGCCATCGGCGCCTTGCCGCTGGTGCTGGCCAGCGGGCCGGGCTCGGAGAACCGGGTCACCATCGGCGTGGTGATCTTCACCGGCGTGATGGTGGCGACCCTGTTCACCCTGTTCGTGGTGCCCGCGGTCTATGCCAGCGTCGGGCGCTTCACCAAAACCCCCAACTGGGTCTCGCGCCAGCTCGTCAAGGAACAGGACAAGGCCCTGGCCAAAGGCGCCGCCGCCCCGGCGGAGTGATCCGCCAGGGCGGGGCAGGCCATCTTATTCGGCGGCCTGTTGCTGAGCGTCCTTGCGGGCGCGGTGCTCGCTGGCGAAGACCGCGTTCATGACGTGGAACACGGCGGTGTTGTCGACATAATTGCCGTCCCAGCCATAGGGCTCGCCCCACAGCGTGGCGGCGAAGTCGTCATGGCGCTCGAACTGGGTGAACAGGTGGGAGCCTGCCCCCAGCGCCCAGAGCGGAACCAGATCATTGGTGTGATTGCCAGAGGCGAACTGGTGGCCCGGAATTTCGCCTGCGCCCCGGTCCTGCACCGCGCGAAATTCAACGAAACGGTCGCGTTCGGGATCAAACCGGGTCTGGTTGAGGATGTCCTGGTCGAGCGTGATCTGCTGGGGCAGGCCTGAAGCGGGCTCGAACGTGCCTTCGCCCCAGATGCCGCCGGTTTCATGGTCCGAAGTCACGATCAGCAGGGTTTCATCCCAGCTGGAGTGCGCTTCCACCCAGTCGATCACCGCCGCCACGGCGGCGTTGAAATCCATCTGCTCTTCGATGAAGCGCGGCATGTTGTTGGCGTGGCCCATCCAGTCCACGGCGCCGCCCTCGATCATGATGAAGAAGCCGTCGGGGTTCTGATTGAGCACGTTGAGCGAGGCCAGGCTCATGGTGGCCAGATCCGGCACATCGGGGTTGAAGGCCATGCCTGACGGATTGGACGGGTCTTCGGGATAGTCCATGCGCAGCGCCTGGGTGGCGGCGTTGGAGCGCACAATGCCGACCAGGCTTCCGGGCAGTTCGCCGCGGCCCTCGGCCAGCGCCTCGAACTCCTCGCGCGCCTCGATATAGGCGTAGCCGTTCAGGCCAGTCTCTCCAGTGAGCGCCTCCCAGGTCTGGCGCCCGCCCACAAAGCGGAAATCGCGGTCTTCAGGCTCGGCGACGGGGCGCCCGCCGCCGTCAAAGAAGGGATGGCCTGCGCCCATCATGACATCCAGGCGGCCATCGGCCATTTGCCGGAAAATCTCGGCATACATCCCGCGATGCTCAACTTGCGCCCAGGTGGAGGCGGGGGTGGCGTGGGAGACCTGCACCGTGGCGATGGCGCCGGTGGCGCGGCCCTGCTCATGGGCGATATGGGCGATGGTTTCCAGCGTCTGCGCGCCGTCCCAGTTCATGTTCAGCCGCCCGGGCGAGGTCTTGCGCCCTGAATGCAGCGCCGTGCCGGCCGCGCCGGAGTCGGTGTAGGAGGTGTAGGCGATCGAGACATCGCCGAAATCATTGTAGAAAGCGCCCTCCAGCCGGGTCCAGCGGTCGCGCGGATCGTAATATTGCTCCTCCACGCCGCGCGCAGCATCGATCTGGTCATTGGCCAGCACCGCGCCGTCGCCATCGATCAGGCGCAGCGCATAATGGGCCGAGGCGCCGATATAGGGCGCCGTGCCGTCGGGGCGGGTCACCTGATAGGGCTGGGCGCCGGCGCGGCCTTCGTAATAATCGGCGGCGAGCCAGCCATTAAAGCCGATCCCGTCAGAGATCATCAGGATCACATTGCGCGCCTGGGGCGCCTCGGCGGCCAGCGCCGGAGCCGGCGCCAGCGCCAGGGCGGCGATAAAGGTGAGCATACGATACCGGGACATGGCGCCGGTCTCCTTCGTGTCTGCGAAACAACGTGTTTGATGCCTGCAGGCTAGCGGGGTTTTGTCTCGTGTCCATGACATGTCCGGCGCCCCTTGGCTTGCCCGCCAGGGCCAAGCTGGTCCACGCTGGCGCTGTGAAACAAGAGCGGGGGCAAGGCGTATGGCGCGTGAAGAAGGCCTGATCCGGCAGATCACGCCCTGGGGCATCTGGGTGCTGGCGGTCAATGGCATGATCGGGGCGGGCATTTTCGCCGTTCCGGCGGGCGCGGCGGCGGCCATGGGCGGCTGGAGCCCGCTGATCTATCTGGTCTGCGCAGCGCTTCTGGGCGTCATCATCGCCTGCTTCGCCGAGATCGCGACCCGCTTTCGCGAGACCGGCGGACCGGTGCTCTATGTCAGCACCGCCTTTGGCCGGTTCGCCGGCTATCAGACCGGCATGGCGGTCTACGCCACCCGGGTGACCGCGTTTGGCGCCAATGTGAACCTGCTGGTCGCCACGTTCGGTTTTTTCTGGGCGGACGCCGCCGAGGGGCCGGTGCGCATCGTGCTGATCGCACTGGTGGTCGGCGCGCTGGCGCTTCTGAACATCTCCGGCGCCCGCCCGGCCATGCAGGCCATGGGCGCGCTGACCTTGCTGAAATTCCTGCCTTTGCTGGCGCTGGCGGGCGTGGGGCTATTCTTCATCGATCCGGGCCTGTTCCCGCAGGCGGGCGACCAGTTCGCCCTGCCGGCCTTCAGCGCCTGGGGCGCGGCGGCCCTTCTGGTGATCTACGCGTTTGTGGGCTGGGAATCGGCCCTGATCCCGGCGGGCGAGACCAAAAATCCCGCCCGCGCCATGCCTTTGGGCCTGTTCTGGGCGCTGGGCGTGGTGGCGGTCCTCTATGTGGTGATCCAGACCGTGGCGGTGGGCGTGCTGCCCGATCTGGCCACATCGGAGCGCGCGCTGGTGGATGTGGCCGCCGTGCTGTTCGGTCCGGTTGGCGCGCTGTTCCTGACCGCAGGCGTGATCGTGTCGGTGGGCGGCAATATCGCCGGCACCATGGTGACCGCGCCGCGCCTGACCTACGCCATGGCGCGCGAGCAGACCCTGCCGGCCTGGTTCGGCAAGGTGGATGAAAAGCGCCACACGCCGTCCCATTCCATCGTGTTCTTCGCAGGTCTGGGCTTTGTGCTGGCGGTGTTCGGCTCGTTTGTCTGGCTGGCCATGATCAGCGCGTTTGTGCGGGTGCTGGTGTATCTGGCCTGCATCGCGGCCATGCCGCGCCTGCGCCGGATCGCGCCCCAGGCCGAGGGCGGTTTTGTCGTGCCCTGGGGCTGGACCATTCCGCTGCTGGCGGTGGGCGGCTCGCTGGTCCTGCTCAGCCAGGTCGGCTGGCAGTCCATCGCCTATACCGGACTGTATCTCGCAGGCGCTGCAGCGCTGTACGCCATGATGGGCTGGCTCAAGGCGCGTTAGGCGGTTTCTTCTTCGGCTTCGGGTTTGGGCTCGACCAGCTTCACCGCCAGGATGGACAGGCCATAGAGCCCGAACATGGCCGCGCCCAGGAAGATCTGGCTGATCGGGTCGGGCGGGGTGACGAAGGCGGCGAAGGCGGCGATGCCCACCACCGCGTATTTCCACGACTTGATCAGGGTCTGGCTGGTGATCAGCCCGGCCTTGCCCAGAAGCGAGAGCAGCACCGGCAGCTGGAAGCTGATCCCGAAAGCCAGCGTCAGCGTTGTGACCAGATTGAGGTATTCCGACACCCGGGTGAGCAGCTGGATGCTGGCGCGCCCGTCGCTGGGCGCCTGTTCCTGACCCAGGGCGAAGCTCATCACGAAGGGCAGGATGAAATAATAGACCAGCGCCATCCCGGCCACGAACAATACCGGCGCGGCCACCAGGAAAGGCGCAAATGCCAGGCGCTCATTCTTGTAGAGGCCTGGGCGCACGAAGGCCCAGACCTGATAGGCCAGGATCGGGAAGGTTACAATCACCGCCCCGAACAGGGCCAGCTTCAGCTTGACGAAGAAAAATTCCAGCGGCGCGGTGAAGATCAGCTGCAGCTGCAAATCCTCGCCGCGCACCTGGCGGGCGGCGGTCTCGAACGGGACCAGCAGGAAATTATAGATCGCCTCGGCGGCGAGAAAGCAGAGCACAAAACCGGCCGCCAGCGCGCCCAGCGTCACGATCAGGCGCGAGCGCAGCTCCTCGAGATGCGCCATCAGCGGCGCGCGCGAGGCTTCGACCTCGTCTTCCTCTTTGCGCGGCCCGCCCATCGCGTCAGTCCGTCTGCCGGGGTTCAGGCGTGCTGGCCGAAGCGCCGCGCGCGCGGCCGGCCAGGCGCGGATGCTCGCGGATTTCGGCCGGGCGCGGCTCGGCCTCGCCGGGCTCTTCAGCCATGGCTTCGGCCTCGGCCTTTTTCAGCTCGGCGCGCACTTCATCGACGGGATTGGCTTTTTTCAGCGCATTGATCTCCTGGCGCAGCTCGTCCAGCTCCGCCTGGCGGCCCAGATCGTCAAAGCTGCGCTGGAAGTCGCGGGCCATGGCGCGCATTTTGCCCATGAAGCGTCCGGCCTTGCGCACCATCAGGGGCAGGTCCTTGGGACCCACCACCACAAGGGCGATGATGACAAGGATCAGCAGCTCAGGCGCGCCGATGCCCGGGTTCATGGCCTAGCTCCCGGCGCGCTCGTCCTCGCGGCGCGGTTCGGACGGCGCCGCGCCGTCAGACCCGATGGCGCCGGACGCGCCGGAATCCTTGCCGGAGCCGTCCTCGTCCTTGCCGTCATCCTTGAGGCCCTTGCGGAAGGCCGTAATGCCCTTGGCCATATCGCCCATCAGGGCGGAAATCTTGCCGCGCCCTCCGAACAGGACGAGCAGCAAGAGCGCCACGATCAGAATGCCGGTCCAGTGCGGACTCATTGGGACGCCTCCATCACCTGATCCGCGCGCCTGCCGCGCGCGCCCTCATCCCTAGAGGATAATCGCCATCCGGTCCAATGGCGCGGGCGCCGTTCAGGCGTTGCGTGCAGCCCCGTCAGCACCGATGCTGGGTCTGATATTCCCTTCCATCAAGGACCGCCCATGACCTGGACCAGCTTCGCCGTGACGCAAGACGGCCCCATCGCCCGCCTGACCCTCAACCGCCCGGACAAGCGCAACACCATGACGCCCGCCTTCTGGCGCGAATTGCCGCAGGCGGTCATGGCGCTGTCGGATGCGGGCGCCACGCGCGTGCTGATCTTGGACGCCGAAGGCCCGGTGTTCAGCGCAGGCATGGACATCTCGGTGTTCACCGATCCGGGCGCGCTGAACACGGCGTCGCCCGATGCGCGCGAAGCCTTCATGACCGCCGCGACCGCGCTGCAGGAGGCGTTCACCGCGTTCGAGCGTGCCCGCTTCCCGGTGATCGCGGCGGTGCAGGGGCCGTGCGTGGGCGGGGCGGTGGACATGATCACCGCCTGCGATCTGCGCTACGGAACGCATGAGGCCTGGCTGCGCATCGAGGAGACCAATATCGCCATGTTCGCCGATGTGGGCACGCTCCAGCGCCTGCCCCGGTTGATCCCGGAGGGCGTGGCGCGCGAGCTGGCCTATACCGGCGCGCGCCTGGAGGCGGACCGCGCCGAGCGGCTGGGCCTCTATAACGGCGTGCTCGACAGCCCCGAGGCCCTGCGCGCCCATGTGGACGCCGTGGCGGCCGAGATCGCGTCCAAGGCGCCGCTGACCATCAGCGGCACCAAGCGCTCCTTCCTCTACGCCCGCGACCATGGGGTGGAGGACGCGCTCGCCCACGCCATGGTGCTGCAGGCGAGCCTGTGGAATCCCGATGACATCATGGAGGCCATCACCGCGCGCGGCGAAAAACGTCCGGGCGATTTCAAACCGCTGGCGCGGGTGCGGCGCATGGGCGGGGGGTCCTAGCGCCGCCTCAGCTCGTCGGACAATCCTCGGTCGGCTCGGGCGGGGCGCCAGTGTCGGCGTCGCCGGGCAGGGGGATCCATTCGCTTTCGCCCGGCGGCAGGGCAAAGGGCGTGTCCCTGAAACCGCCGGCGATGCTGGCGCGCCAGTCGGCGCGGGCCTGTTCCAGCCTGGCC
Source organism: Alkalicaulis satelles (assembly GCF_008630495.1). Lineage (GTDB taxonomy): Bacteria > Pseudomonadota > Alphaproteobacteria > Caulobacterales > Maricaulaceae > Oceanicaulis > Oceanicaulis satelles. The sequence continues at coordinate 610,998 of NZ_VWOJ01000001.1, read as the reverse complement.
TTGCTGGAGGCGACGAAATTCCAGTCCAGATAGCGCTCGCCGATATTGGCGCCGCCCAGGATCATGATGCGGCTGTCGGCGCGCACGCGCAGCACGGGCGCCTCGCCGGTGGCGAACACGGCCATATGGCCGGAGCTCACCGGCTCGCCATCGGCCTCGATGGCGCCGGAAACCACATAGGCGGCCAGCTCGCCATGCCCGCGCGGCAGATCAATGGCCGCGCCCGCGGGCGCCTCGGCGTGGATATAGACGATGGGCGAATAGGCTTTGACCGGCGAGCGGTGCTCATAGGCCGTGCCCAGGATCAGGCGCAGGCGCGCCCCGCCGCGTTCAAATTCGGGCAGCTCGCCGGCTGCGTGATGATGGAAGGCCGGCTCGATCTCTTCAGCGTCGCCAGGCAGGGCGATCCAGATCTGGATGCCGTGCAGGTGCTGGCCGGCTTTGCGGGCGGCGGGGCCGGTGCGCTCTGAATGGGTGATGCCGCGCCCGGCGGTCATCAGATTGACCTCGCCCGGGCGGATGGTCTGGTGCACGCCCAGGGAATCGGCGTGGTCCATTTCGCCCTCAAACAGATAGGTGACCGTGGCCAGGCACACATGGGGGTGCGGGCGCACGTCAATGCCCTTGCCCGGCGCGAAGTCCGCCGGCCCCATCTCGTCGAAAAACACGAACGGCCCCACCCGGCGGCGCTTGGCCACCGGCAGGATGCGGGCTACGGCAAACCCGCCCAGATCCTTCTTGCGGCCGGGAATGATGAGATCGATCTGGGACATGGCTGGCTTCCTTCGAGGGTGTCAGGCGGGGTGAAGTATATGGTGGCGGCGCGTGGTTTTGACGATGGAGTAGCCGCGCCCGCGCGCCAGGCCGACAGCGTCCGGACCCTGTGCATCAGGGCGAAGCGCGCGTCTCAGGATCAGCAGTTCAGGCCAGCGCGCCGCGCCGGTTTCAGCGAAAAACGCGCCGAGCACGGCCGCTTCCGCGCCGCCTGAGTCCAGCCGCAGGGCGTGAACCCTGTCCACGCGCATGGCGTCCATCAGGCCGGGCAGGGTGGTGACGCGCACCGCTTCCCCGCCTGTACTGGGCGCGCCGGTCACAATGCGCTGGACGCGCTCGCCCTCGTAATCGGCCAGGGCAAGGCCCGTGATCTCGATGCGTGACAACGCGTTCTGGAGGGCATTGAAGGCCAGGCGCTGGCGGTGTTCCCGGCGCGGCTCCACCGCGATCACCCGGCAGGCCGGCCCGCCCGCCCTGGCCGCCACCAGGGCATACAGCCCGGCTTCGGCGCCTGCATCGATGAAGGTCTTGCCAGCACCCATCACCTCGCGCAGCGCATCCAGCTCATGGGGATCAAAGCATTGCGGGGTCAGGAAGGCGCGCTTTTCGCTGAGGCTGGCGCGCGGATAGAGCCGCAGGGCGAGGCCGAAGGCCTGCACATCCACCGCCTGATCCTTGTGAGCGGCCAGCGCTGCAGGCGCCAGCGCGCCCGCCAGGCGCAGACCCGCCTCGCCCTGGGGCAGGGCGCGCGCAACGGAGCGTGCGGTGCGCGTCACCCAGCCGGGCGCAAAACGGCCATAGCCCGGCTCGCGCTCGCCGGGAACCGGCGCCTGGCGCTGGCGCGCATGGCGGACCCGCGGCCCGGGCGGTGCAGGGTCTGGCAGGGCGGGGGGCGCGCCTTCATCAGGATTCAGGGCGTCAGGGGGCGTGTCGGTCATGGCGCGGTTATAACCCGCGCCGCACAGCCCGCCTACCGGGCTTGGGTTTGCACGGCCGCGCCAAGCGCCTAGCATGGCGTAAGCACAATCAGGGGAGTGAGCATGATGCGTCTGGCGGTAGCGGCGGCGGCGGCCGTGTTGGCGGGTTCGGGGGTTCAGGCGCAGGAGCTGAGCGAGGATGCGCGCGCCCATGCGCGTTCTCTGGCCGATGTGGCGCTGGAGAGCGATCTGGCCTACCGGCTGACCGAATCGCTGACCACCGAGATCGGCCCGCGCCTGGCGGGCACGCCCCAGGAAGCGCGCGCACGCGACTGGGCGGTGGAGATGTTCACCGAGCTCGGCTTTGAGAATGTGCGCGTGGAATACTTCCCCATGGATTTGTGGACGCGCGGCCATTCCATTTTCGAGGAAGTGGCCATCACCCATCCCTATCCCCAGGAGCTCTACGCCACCTCGCTGGGTGGCGCGGCGGCCACGCCCGAAGGCGGGCTGGAGGCCGAGATCGTCTTCTTCGACAGCTTTGATGACCTCCTGGAGTTTGACGGCGCGGAGGACGCGCTGGAAGGCAAGCTGGTCTTCGTCAATGACCGCATGACCGCCACGCGCACCGGCGAGGGTTATGGCTGGGCCAATCGCAAGCGCACCCAAGGCTGGGTGCAGGCGGAAAACCGCGGCGCGGCCGGGCTGCTGATCCGGTCTGTGGGCACCTCGTCCCACCGCTTCGCCCATACCGGCATGATGAGCTTTCCCGCCCAGCGCCTGCCGGACATTCCTGCGCTGGCGGTCTCCGCCCCGGACGCCGACCAGATCGAGCGCATCCATGCGTCGGGCGAGACCATGCGCGTGGCGCTGCGCACCTATGCCGGCTGGCGCGGCGAGGTGGCCAGCGGCAATGTGATCGCCGAAATCACCGGCGCCGGGGCGCCTGAGGAAATCGTCATCATCGGGGCGCACCTGGACAGCTGGGACACCGGCACCGGCGCGCTGGACGACGGGGCGGGCGTGGGCATCGTCACGGCGGCGGCGCGCCTGATCATGGAGGCGGGCGTGCGCCCGCGCCGCACCATCCGCGTGGTGCTGTTCGGGGCCGAGGAAGTCGGCCTTGTCGGCGCGCGCGCCTATGCCTCGGCGCGTCAGGAAGACGGCACGCTGGACCAGCACATCATCGGCTCGGAATCCGATTTCGGCGCGCGCAAGGTGTGGCGGCTGTCTTCGGGCGTGGGCGAGCATGCCGTGGGCTTTTTCGACGCCATGCAGGAGGAGATGGAATTCCTTGGCATCGAGCGCGGCGGCAATAGTTCGGGCGGCGGACCGGACATGATCCCGCTGGCCGCCATGGGCGTGCCCATGGCGCGCCTGGACCAGGACGGGACGGACTATTTCGAGTTCCACCATACGCCCAATGACACGTTCGACAAGATCGTGCCCGAGGAGCTGGCCCAGAACGTGGCGGCCTGGGCGATGTTCACCTGGTTCCTGGCCGACACCGATGTGGACTTCCGCGCCCGCCCGGAGACGGAGGCGGAAGACGCCGCAGAGGGCGAACCGGCGCGATAGTTTCCAACTTGGAAATCCGGTCGTTCGCAAAGCCTTCCTTATTGGCGGGCGCAGCGCCCCCATCTCTCGCCCTGACCGGCCCCGACCGGGCCAGACAGGGAGAGCTTAGAGATGGTCAAAATTCTGCATGTCGCCTCCAGCGCGCGCCTTGAAGATTCTGTCAGCCGCGAGCTGGGCGGGCGCCTGGCCGCTGCGCTGGCGGGGGCTGAGGGCGAGATTGTTCTGCGCGATCTGGCGCGGGATCCGGCCGGCGTTGTGGACAGCGCCTGGGTGGCGGCCAATTTCACCGCGCCCGAAGCGCGTACCGACAGCCACGCCGCATTGCTGGCGGGTTCCGACGTGCTGGTGGCCGAGCTCAAGCACGCCGATCACATCGTCATTGGCGCGCCCATGTATAATTTCTCCATCCCCGCTCCGCTGAAAGCCTGGATCGACCAGGTGGCGCGCGCCAGAGAGACCTTCCGCTATAGCGAGGCCGGGCCGGAGGGGCTGTTGAAAGGCAAGACGGCCTGGCTGGTGGTGGCCAGCGGCGGCGTGCCTGTGGACGGGGAGGCGGACTTTGTCACGCCTTACTTGCGTCATGTGCTGGGCTTTATGGGCATTAACGATGTGCGCGTGATCGACGCCTCGCGCTGGATGTTCCGCACCGAAGCCGAGCGCGCGCAAGTGCTGGACAGCGCGGGCGCCGTGGGCGCGCGCGCGGCGGCTTGAGGCCGGCTCAGGCGGGGCCGGGCCGCCGGTCCCGCTGCGCCAGCGCATCGCGAAGCGCGGTGCGCGTGGTGTCCCAGGCGATGAGTTCGAGGGCGTCTTCGTACGGGACGAAGCGCGCGTCCAGCGCATCATCGCCCGCGCGCGGCGCGCCGCTGATCCAGCGCGCGGCGTAGTCGACCATGACATAGTGCCAGTCAGCCCCAAGGGATTCATACACGCCGATCAGCCCGGTCAGGGCGATCTCCACCCCGGTCTCCTCGCGCACCTCGCGTATCAGGGCCTCCTCCAGCCGTTCGCCGAACTCCACCTTGCCGCCGGGTATGGACCACTCGCCCTGGAAGGGCGGCTTGCCGCGCCGGATCAGCAGCACCTCGCCGCCGCGCCAGATAATGGCGCCGGTGCTGACCACAGGGCGCGCCTTGACGCTCATGTGCGGCGGGCTTTCAGTGCGGGGGCGAGGGAGAGCGCGATGTGCGGGCGGTATGTCATCACCCTGACTGTGGACCAGTTGCGCGCTTTGTTCGAGTGCCAAGACCGGCCCAATCTGCAGCCCAGCTGGAACGCCGCCCCGACCCAGGACCTGCCCGTGGTGCGCCGGGGCGCCGGCGGCCGGGCGCGCCTGACCTGCATACGCTGGGGGCTCGTGCCGCACTGGTCCAGGACCGGGCCGGCGGGCGCCAGGCCCCTGATCAATGCGCGCAGCGAGACCGCAGCGGACAAGCCCACATTCCGCGCCGCGCTCAAACGGCGCCGGGCGCTGATCCCGGCGGACGGGTTTTACGAATGGCGCAGCCTGCCCGGCGGCAAGCAGCCCTGGTACATCACCCGCACCGACGGCGCGCCCCTGGTGTTCGCCGGGCTCTGGGAACGCTGGGGCGAGGGGGCGGACCGCATCGACAGCTTCGCCATCCTGACCCGCCAGGCCGGGCCGGACACCGCCTGGCTGCATGACCGGGTTCCGGTGATGCTGGCGCCCGACGCGTTCCAAACCTGGCTGGATCCGGACACGGACCCCGAACCCTTCTTCGCCCCGCTGGACGAGGGCGCCCTGAGCGCCCGTCCGGTGAGCCGGCGGGTCAATGCGGTGCGCGCCAATGATGCCGGGCTGATCGAGGCCGGGGGCGAAGGGGACGAGTGAGAGTTTTTCGATAACGGGCCGGCATCGAGTCTTATCATCATTATCACCATCCCCCTCCCGGCGCGGCCCGGGCCGCTTTCGGGCCGCCGGATGCTTGCGGGACGGGATGCGCGATGAGCCATGGCGAGGGGCAGTGTACGCGCTGGGATCGCAGGGGCGGATAAGGGGGGCGGGCGATCACCTGAACTCACCCCCACTCCTTGCGCCGGGGAAACGCTAGGGGGAGATGATGCAGATAAACCTTCAAACGCCGCTCACCCCTCACCCTACCCTCTCCCCTCAGGGAGGGGAGAGGAGGCTTGGACGCCGAGTTCTATTCGGAAAGTGCTTGATCCCTGGCTCAAAGGATAAAGCGCGGCGCCAGAAGCCCCCTCTCCCCCATGACCATGGGGGCTGAGCTCACAAAGATTGATCCGGGGGATCAATCGACTGTGCGAAGGATAAAGGTGAGGGGGCGCGGGTCAGTCCGGGCTCGCCTGTTCCCACTGAAACGCCCGAATGCGCGTCAGGGCGGTCTCGATGATCTGGTCGGCGGCCATCAGCGGCGCCTCGTCCAGGGTCAGGTTCCAGAAGCGCATGACCTGCCAGCCGTTCGCTTCCAGAACCGCGGTGCGCCGGGCGTCGGCGGCTTGCTGATCGGCGTGCTGGCCGCCATCGAGCTCAATGATCAGGCGCGCCTCCACACAAGCGAAGTCGGCGATGAAGCCGCAGGCGGGATGCTGGCGGCGAAATTTAAGTCCCTCGGGCCGCTGGCGCAGGAGCGACCACAAGCGCCGCTCGAACCGGGTCATGTCGCGCCGCAGGCGGCGGGCGTTGGCGATGGGCTTGGGGCGGGCCATAAGGCCAGTGTGGCATTGTCTCCTGTGCGGAGAAACACCCCTCACCTCACCTCTCCCCTCTGAAGAGGGGAGAGGAGGCTTCGACGCCGGGTTCTATTCGGAAAAAGCTTGCCCCCTGGCTCTAAGGTGAGGGGGCGCGGGCGATCCCCTGAACTCACCCCCACTCCTTGCGTTTCCCCGGCGTAAGCCGGGGTCTAGGAGAACCGCGGGTCTGGATCCCGACTTGCGCCGGGAAAACGCTGGGGGGATGATGGAGATAAACCTTCAGACGCTGGCGCTCTCACCCCTCACCCTATCCTCTCCCCTCAGGGAGGGGAGAGGGGGCTTGGGCGTTGAGTTTATTTCGAAAATGCAAGCGCCTGGCCCAACCGGATAATGTGCAGCGCCTGAAGCCTCCTCTCCCCCATTCATGGGGGAGAGGTAAGGTGAGGGGGGCGGTCCGTCCGGGCGCCGCCTTCGCCCGTCACGGCGCCGGCTGCACTTCCGGCGCGGTTTCGATCACGTCGGAGGCGTCGGTGGTGAGGTCTTCGAGGACTTCGCCGGTGCGGGTGACGTCGCGGCCGATCCCCTGGATGGTGTTGCAGGCGCTCAGCGCCAGGAACGAACCGGCCAGCAGCGTGGCGGCGGCGATGCGTAAAGCGCAGGTCATGGCGTGTCTTTTCCGTGTTGAATGATTCCCGCCTGGCACAGTAGCGCGAGGCGGTGACGGTTTCATCCGTAATGCGGCGCTTCAGTCGCGATAGTCCTCAGGCGCGCGCAGGTCGAACACCGGCTGGTCATTGAAGAACGCGGCGTCTTCAGCCTCGTGGCAGGACTGGCAGCTGTAATGGGCGCGTTCGAAACCCGCCCAGGCGCTGGCCAGCGTGCGCTCTTCAAGCAGCTCGCGCACTTCGCCATGCTCTGAATCCAGGAACATCGCCCGGGCGTTGGCGGCGCGGCCGGGGCGGCGCTCGATCCCGCGCGCGGTGGCGTCGCCAATCTTGTCCCAGTGATAGAGCGCCAGCTCGAAATTCTCCCGGCTGATGGCCTCGTGCATGCGCTCATAGCGCTCGCCCACCTCCCACATGGACTGGCTGAAGCCGCCAAGCTGGGACTGCAGGCGCGCGAAGCGTTCGGTGTCGCCAGCCTGATTGTGCAGCCAGTCATTCGGGCCGGTTTCGGCCGGCGGCTCGGTTCCAGTCTCGTTGCAGGCGGCGATGAGCAAGAGGCTGGCGGTGAGGGCGGTCAGGCGCAAATGGGTCATGAAGATCTCTGGATGGCTGGGTGACAAGGGTTTGATTTCAAGGCGTCCAGCCTAGCGTGTTCGCCGCCCCGAATGCAAAAAGGCCCGGCGCAGGGGCCGGGCCTTCTCACCGTGTTCAGGCGATCGGTCTACCAGATGCGCACGCGCTGGTCGCTGGGGATGTAGAGCTCGTGCTCCTCGGTGATGCCGAACGCGTCGTACCAGGCGTCCAGATTGCGCACCACGCCATTGACCCGGTACATGCCCGGCGAGTGCGGCCCGCGGGCCAGCTGGGCGCGCAGGGCGTCCTCGCGGAACAGGGTGCGCCACACCTGCGCCCAAGCCAGGAAGAAGCGCTGATCGCCGGTAAAGCCGTTGATCACCGGCGGCTCGCCATCGGGATAATTGGCGGCGGCGTAGTTGCGATAGGCCTCATAGGCCATCTGCATGCCGCCCAGATCGCCGATATTCTCGCCCAGGGCCACCCGGCCGTTCACGCAGGCGTCCTCGAACGGGCAGAACTCATTATACTGCTCCACCAGGCGGTCCGAGCGCTCCACGAAGCGCTCATTGGTCTCTGCCGTCCACCAGTCGCGGATGCGCCCCTCGGCGTCGAAGCGGCGGCCATTATCGTCAAAGCCGTGGCCGATCTCGTGGCCGATCACCGCGCCGATGGCGCCGTAATTCATCGCCGCATCGGCATGCATGTCGAAGAAGGGCGCCTGCAGGATGCCGGCGGGGAAGGTGATCTGGTTCATCAACGGGCTATAGCTGGCGTTGACGATTTGCGGCGGCCATCCCCAGCGGCGCCGGTCCACCGGATCGGGGAAGCGGCGCAGCTGTTCGTCCCAGGCGAAATCGCTCATGCGCATGCGATTGCCGAAATAGTCGCCCGCGCGCAGCTCCAGCCCGTCAAATTCGTTCCAGACTTCGGGATAGCCGATGCGCGGCTCGAAGGCGGACAGCTTGGTCAGCGCTTCTTCGCGGGTCTCGTCATCCATCCAGTCCAGACGCTCGAGACGGCCGCGGAAGCCCTCGGTCAGATTGGTGATGAGCTCGTCCATCTGGCGGCTGGCTTCGGGCGGATAATAGCGCTCCACATAGACCTGGCCGACCAGATGGCCGAGCGCGCCATTGACCAGCTGCACGCCGCGCAGCTCGCGCTCGCGCTGCTCTTCCACGCCCGACAGGGTGCGCGAGAAGAAGTCGAAATTGGCCTGGTCGAATGCGGCGGGGAGCCAGCTGGCGCGGTCTGACAGGAAGTGGAAGCTCAGCCAGGCTTTGAGCGTTTCCACATCGGTGCTGGCGATCACCTCGCCTGCGCCGGTGATGGCGCTGGGCTGGGCGACGATGATCTCGCCGTCCGCCGGCAGGCCGCGCGCCTCCAGCGCCCGGTCCAGATGGAGGCCCGGCGCCAGTTCGAAGAACTCCGCCGTGCTCATGCGGTTATTGGTCAGCGAGACGTCGCGCGAATCCTCGCGGGTCCAGTGCGCCTCGGCCAGTGCGGTCTCCAGCGCCAGGATGGCCTGGGCCATGTCCGGCCCGCCGGGCAGGCCGGCCAGTTCGAAAATCTGTCCGATATAGGCCAGATAGGCCTCGCGGTAATCGGGGAAGCGGCCGGTGTCGAGCAGGTAATAGTCGCGGGTGGGCAGGCCCAGCCCGGACTGGCCCGAGCGCATGATATAACGGCTGGGATCTTCCGGGTCGGCGCTGATGAAGACCGAGTAGGGCGCATGGTATGGCCGCTGGGCCATCAGGGCGGCGGCGTCCTCATGGCTGGAGATCGCCGCAATCGCGTTGAGATAGGGCAGGGCGGGGGCCAGGCCCGCCTCTTCGATCGCTTCGGCATCCATCCAGCTGGCGAACAGATCGGCGATCATCTGCTCGTTGGAGCCCTCCGGCCCGCCATGCTCGGCGGCGTCCAGGATGATGGAGCGCACCTGCTGCTCGACTTCCAGCGAGAGCATGTCGAACACGCCATAGCGCGCCCGGTCGGACGGGATTTCGGTGCGTTCGTCCCAGGCGCCGTTGGCGAAGGCGTAGAAATCGTCACCCGGATGCACCGACCGGTCCATGCCGGTCTCGTCAAAACCGAAATCGCCAAATCGCGGCGCGTCGGCGAAGGCCGCGCTGCTGGCGCCCAGCGCCAGACCGGCGGCGCCGGCCATAAGCCACTTGATCATATCGTCCTCCCATCGAGCGCGCGCCGGCTGGCGCTTGCAAAGTCTGACAGCGTGACGCTACAGCGCGGGTCTCGCGGGCGGAACCGGCTGCAGCGATCACGGATGCGTCATTCGGCGGGCTGTGGCGCGGTATCGCCGCCGGGACGCTGGCGCGCGCCAGCCTCACCGGGACCGCCGGCCACATCAATACCCTGTGCATCCAGACCGTCCCAGTCCGAGCCGATGCCCGGCACCCGCTCACCGCGCCAAAGGCTCAGCACGCCGCGCTTGATGTCCACGCCCATGGCGTAGAGCGCGGGCACGAAGAACAGGGTCAGGAACAGGGCGAAGACAACGCCGAACCCGATCGCCACCACCATGGGCTTGAGGAACTGGGCCTGGGTGGAGCGCTCGGCCATCATGGGCAGAATGCCCAGGAAGGTGGTCAGCGTGGTCAGAAGGATCGGGCGGAAGCGCTGCACGCCGGTTTCCACCAGCGACTGGAAGGCGCCCACGCCGCGCTCCCTGAGCCGGTTCACGAAGTCGACCATGACCAGATTATTGTTGATCACCACGCCCGCCGCAGCGCCCACCCCGAAGAAGGAGAACAGGGCGATGGGCATGTTGAAGGCCAGGTGTCCGAACACCGCCCCGGCGAAGGCGAAGGGTATCGCCGTCATGATCAGCAGGGGCTGGGCGTAAGAGCGGAAGGCGATGGCCAGCAGCACATACATGGAGCCCATCACCAGGATCTGCAGGATCAGGATTTCCTGCATGAACTGGGCCTGGCCCTCCACATCGCCCAGCGCGCCTTCGGTGACGCCAGGGTGGCGCTCCTTCCATTCGGGGAAGAAATTCTCCCGCAGGTCGCGGCGGATATCGCCTGCTGCGTCCGGATCGGACAGCTGGGCGCTGACGGTGACGGTGCGCTGGCGTTCACGCCGGTTGATGCGGCTGATGCCGGGGGCGAACTCCACCTCGGCCACCGAGGCCAGCGGGATTTCGCGTCCATCGGGGGTGCGGATGCGCAGATCGCGCACCGCATCCAGGCTGTCGCGCAGCTCGCGCGGATAGCGCACCATGACGCGCACATCCTCGCCTCCGCGCGGCAGGCGCTGGACCTCGACGCCATAGAAGGCCTGGCGCACCTGACTGGTCACGTCCGCCAGCGTCAGTCCCAGCGCCCGGGCGTCGGGGCGCAGGCTGAAGCGCATTTCCTCGGCCGAGGTCTGCAGATTGTCCACGATGTCATAGGTGGCCGAATAGGTGTGCAGATGCGCCTTCAGGTCGGCCGCCGCCTCGCGCAGCACGTCCAGATCAGGATGATTGACCGCGAACTGGACGCCGGTGATGTTTTCCGAAATCGTGAAGTCGAAATCGATTTCCTCGGCGTCCGGCACGGGCCCCATGGCTTCGCGCAGGGTCTGGGCGATCTCGGACATGGGGATGGGCTGGGGCCGGTCCTCCGGACTGGTTATCTGGATCCAGGCGCGCACCGAAGACTGGTTGGCGATCACCGCGGCGCCCTGCACCATGTCAAAGCCCGGGAAACGCTCGGCGTAATGGTCATTGAGCTGAACGGCGGCGCGCTCCAGCTGGGTGCGCACGTCCTCAAGCCGGCTCCAGGGCGCGCCTTCGGGCAGGGTGATGTTCACCTGCACCAGCTCGTTCTCCACTTCGGGCATGAAGCGGAAGGGCACATAGCCGGTATTCATCAGCATGATGGCCAGGGTGAACATCATGACGAAGGCCAGCACGGTGAAGTATCGCATCCGGATGGCCAGCGCCAGCACCGGGGCGTAGACCCGGCGCGCAAAGGTCACCAGTCCCTCCGAAATGGCGCGCTGCGTGCGCAGCAGCGGGCCGAAAGCGCCGTCCAGGCGCTGCGGTTTCAGGTGTGACAGGTGAGAGGGCAGGATCAGCAGAGCCTCGATCAGGGAGAAGGTCAGCGCCGCAATCACCACCAGCGAGATCTGGCGGGTGAACTGCACTTCGGGACCGCTCAGCAGCATCCAGGGCGCAAACGCCATCATGGTGGTGATGACCGCGAACAGGACGGGCTTGGCCACCATCTGCACGCCCACCACGGCCGCGGTCAGGCCGCGCTCGCCGCGTTCAACCCGGGTATGGATATTCTCCCCCACGATAATCGCGTCATCGACCACCACCCCGATCACGATCAGGAAGGCGAACAGGGAGAGCATGTTCAGCGTCACGCCCAGCATGGGCAGCAGGAGCAGCCCGCCGGCGAAGGCTGTGGCGATGCCCACCGTGACCCAGAAAGCCACGATGGGGCGCAGGAACAGCACCAGCACGATCAGCACCAGGGTCAGGCCGATCATCGCCGAGTTGGAGATGGAGTCCATGCGCGAGTGGTAGGCATCGGACATGTCGAACCAGTTCGACAGGGTCACGCTGGACGGCAGTTCGCCGCGCTTGCGCTCGACATAGCGCTCCATCTGGGCGGACAGCCGCACCACATCGATCTCGCCGGTGGTGCGCACATCGATCAGCACCATGGTCTGGCCGTTGAACGTGCCGGAGAAATCCACATCCACCAGCCCGTCCGTCACCCGCGCCACGTCGCGCACCCGGATGGTCGAGCCGTCGGGCGTCTGGCGGATGATGATATCGCCGAACTGCTCGGCGGTGTCGGCCAGCTGGCGCGAGGTGAGCTGGATGCGCCCCTGGGCCGTGCGCACCGCTCCGGCCGAGGCGTTGAGCGAGGAGGCGCGGATCGCCTGGGCGACCTCGGAGAAGGTCAGGCCATAGCGGCGCAGGGCGTCTTCAGACACCTCGATGGCCACTTCCTCGGGCAGATAGGCCATGGTGTTGACGATCGAGGCCTCGCCCACCTGGGAGCCGATCTCGTCGCGGATTTCGCGCGCCAGGCGCTGAAGTTCGCGCCGGTCCACATCGCCGTGCAGGGCGACCATGTACATTTGCTGCTGGCTCTCCCAGCGCTGCACCACCGGCCTGAACGCGTCTGCGGGCAGGTTGTTGATGGAGTCCACGCGCAGCTTGATCTCGTTGACGAACTCGTTGGCGTCGAGATTGCGCCGGCCCTCGATATTGACGACGCCGCGGCCTTCAAAAGCGGTGGCGGTGATGCGGTTTACGCCCGGCAGATTGGCCACCGCCTCCTCGATGCGCAGGATGATCTGCTCCTCGACCTCCTGGGGCGCGGCGCCGGGCCAGGCCACGGAAACCGAAGCGCCGTTGAACACGCCGGAGGGGAAGACCTCGCGCTGCAGCTGGAGGAAGCCGATAATCCCGCCCACGAAGGCGATGATCATCAGAAGATTGGCGGCGACCGAATTGCGCGCCCACCAGGCCAGTATGCCTTTATGAACGCTCTCGCCGGGACGTTGCACCATGATCTGTCTCCTTCGCGTTCGCGCGTTACTGGCCGGCGGCGGCCACGGGGGACGCCTCTTCATTCGCCGGCGGGGCGGCGTCTGGCTCATCGGCGGGCAAGGGCTCGCCATCGGGGTCCAGAGCGGTCACCGCCATGCCCTGGGAGGCGGCGCGCACGGTGGATGTGATAACCCGGTCTCCAGACTCGATGCCGGAGGCCACCACAACGCGTTCCGGTGTGGAATCGATGACCTGGACGGTGCGGATATCCAGCGTGCCGTCACGCTCGGCCACGAAAATCTGATTGTTTCCACGCAGCGCGCTGCGCGGCAGCACGATCGCATCAGCGATCTCGCGGCCGCGGATCATCGCGTCCACGAACATGCCCACCGCCAGCGGCGCGCCTGCGGCTTCAGCGGCGGCGCCGTAAGGATCGCGCACCTCGACAAAGACGCCCAGCGTGCGGGTCTGGGGATTGATCGCCGCATCGGTGCGCACCACCTGGCCGCGCCATTCGCGCATCACCCCGCCGGACTGGGCGGTGAGCGTCACCTCCGGCGCCGGGCTGGACTCGCTGGCCTGGAAGGCGGTGGGCATGTTCAGCAGGGCGATCTCGCGGTCGCTCAGGGGCAGGCGCACCTGAACGGCGTCGGTTGCGAACACCCGGCCCAGGCGCGCGCCCGGCCCCACGAACTGGCCCAGATCGACCATTTTCTCGCGCACCCGGCCGGCGAAGGGCGCGGAAATGCGCGTGCGCGACAGGTTCAGGCGCGCTTCGGCCAGGCTCGCCTCGGCGGCGGCCAGCTGGGCGCGCGCATCGGCCAGTTGCGGCTCGCGCAAGGTCAGCGGCGTGGCTTCGCCCCGGCCGATGGCCTCCCATTCCTGGCGGGCCAGTTCGGATTCGGCCTGCTCGCGGATCAGGGCCTGGCGGCGCTGGGCCACCTGGGCCTCGGCGCGGGTGACGGCCAGGCGGTAATCCTGGTCTTCGAGCCGCACCAGCACCTCGCCGGCCTCGAAGAAGCCGCCCTGGATGAAGTTGGGGTTCACATACTCCACCCGCCCGCTCACCTGGGCGGTCAGGTCGATCTCGATCAGCGCGGCCACTTCGCCTTGCGTGCGCACATTCAGATTGACCGCGCGGGCTTCGGCCTCGGTGACGAACACCGCAGCCGGGCGCACGTCCTGTTCGGCGCGCTCCGCGCGCGGCGCAAGCATGATCAGCATGGTGAACACGAACAGGGAAATCACGATCAGCAAAATGATCGGAACCCCGAACAGTATGAAACGTCCAACGACCTTACTCATGACCAACCTCGTTTTTTTCGTTTGGACGCGAGCGTCCCCCTGGCCTCTGTCGCGGGCCTGTCTTGCGTATCTACAGTTCGCCCGCCTGGCCGCCCTGTGCGGCGAAGCCGCCGGCTGTGGCCAGATACAGGGCGATGCGGTTATCGACCCGCTCGCGGCGGGCTGTGATCAGCTGACCCTGGGCCTGGGTGGCCCGGGTCTGGGCGTCAATCAGTTCAAAGATCGTGGCCACGCCAGAGGCATACTGGCGCTCCACCAGCTCCAGCGCGGCGTCGGCCTCGGCGGACGCCGCAGCCAGCGCTTCCACGCGCCGCGCCAGGCGCCCATCGGCGCTGAGGGCGTTTTCCACTTCGCGCAGGGCCGTCAGCACGGTTTCGACAAGCCGTGCGGAGGCCTGTTCGGCCAGGGCGGCCTGGCGGTCGCGCTCGGCGCGCAGCTGGCCGCCGCGGAAGACCGGCGCGAGAACGCTGGCCGAGACGATGCGCGTGAGGTTCTGCGCATCGAAGATATCTCCCGGCGAGGCGCCGGTATCGCGCAGTTCCGCCCGCAGGGTCAGACCCGGATAGAGCGCCTTGCGCGCCGCGTCCGCCGAGAAGCCGGCCGCCTGCATGCGCGCTTCGGCGGCGACGATGTCGGGCCGGCGCTGCAACAGGGCTTCGGGCGAACCGGGATCGCCCACAGCGCCCAGCGCCGGCAATCCGCCGTCAATCGCCAGCGCATTGGCCGGGTAGCGGCCCAGCTGGATTTCCAGCGCCCGGGCGGCGGTGTCCACCGCGCGCTCGCGCAGGGCCAACACCGCCTCGCTGGAGGCCAGGGCCGAGCGCGCCGTGCGCAGATCGGACGAGCGCGCCACGCCGCGCTGGAAGCGGCGCTCGACGATATCGGTCTGGCGGGTGCGCGTTTCCACATCCGCCAGGGCCAGGTCGCGCTGCTCGCGCGCCTCGATCAGGCCATACCAGGCTTGCGCGACCCCCGCGGCCACGCTGAGCCGCGCGCCGCGCCAGTCGGCATGCACGGCTTCAGCGGTCAAGGCGCTGGCGCGGGCCTGATCGCTGAGCCGGCCCCACACATCTGCGGTCCAGCTCGCCTCCAGGCCGAGGGAATAGCTCGTGCCGGACTGAGCCGGCGCATCCTGGTCGGTGACCCCGATACGGCCGTCCAGCGAGGGCAGGCGCGCTCCGCCGGCGCCGCGCGCTGCGGCGCGGGCTGCGATCACCCCGGCCCGGGCCGCCGACAGCGAGGGATTGGCCTGCATGGCTTCGTCCACCAGCGCGCTCAGCACCGGGTCCTCGAAGGCGGCGATCCAGTCCTGGGGCGCAGCCGTCACCGTTTCGGGCAGGGCCGCGAAGCGTCCGGGCGCGCCGTCAGGCAGCGCAGCGGCGCCCATGGGCTGGCTGGCGCAAGCCGTTACGGTCAGGGCGGCAAGAAGGGGGGTGGTGCAGCGGATCAAGGTGCAAGGCTCACATCAATGGATTTCAAACCGATGGAGCCTTCCTACCGGCCCCCTCATGAAAGTCAATCAAAATTTATCGAAAAACGAGCAAAATTACTCGAATTACGAAAAATTCATGCCGGTGACAGGCCGGGTTCATTTTGGCGGCCCGCGCCATCCGCCATGATCGGTCATGGCGGTGTTTCGCACCCGTCACACAGGCATGATACCAATTGGCATGGTTGAAGAGCGCACGAATCGCAGACCCTTGAAGTCGCCCGACCGTCCGCGGCGGCGCGATATCGCGCTGACTGCGGGGCTGGGTGTTTTCATCATGGCGGTGCTGGCCCTGTCGGGCGAGATGGAGGCCGGGGTGTTCCTGGCCGGCTCGCTGGCCCTGGCCGGTCTGGCGGCAGTCTACTATCTCACCGCCCTGACCGCTGCCGAGCCCAGCGCGCGCCCGGCCGAGGCCGGCGCCTCATTGCGGCCTGTGGAGATCGATGCCTGCGAGGCGATGCTGGAGCGTTTACCGATCCCGGTTTTGCTGATCGGGCCGGGCGGGCGGATCGAGCGGGCCAATCCGTCTGCGCGCGCCTTTCTGGGGCTGGGGGCGGAGCGGGGGCTGTTGTCCACCGCCCTGCGCCAGCCGCGCGTGCTCGAAGCGGTGAGCGCGGCGCTGCGCGGCGAACGCGGCGCGGCGGTGGAATATTCCACCCTGGCGCCGCTGGAGAGCCATGTGCGCGCCTTTGTGGAGCCGATCCGGCTGGACGTGCCCGGCCCCATGCCGTTCCGGGCCATGCTGGTGCTGGCCGACGACACCTCGTCCAAGCGCGCCGAGCGCATGCGGGCCGACTTCCTGGCCAATGCCAGCCATGAGCTGCGCACGCCGCTGGCCTCGCTCTCGGGCTTTCTCGAGACGCTGCAGGGCCCGGCCCATGACGACGAGGAGGCGCGCGACCGCTTCCTGGCGATCATGAAGGAGCAGACCGAGCGCATGCGCCGCCTCATCGACGACCTGTTGTCGCTCAGCCGGGTGGAGATGAACGAGCATGTGGCGCCCACCGGATCGGTGGAGCTCAATGATCTGGCGCGCGATGTGACCGAGGCGCTGCG
Source organism: Alkalicaulis satelles (assembly GCF_008630495.1). Taxonomy (GTDB): domain Bacteria; phylum Pseudomonadota; class Alphaproteobacteria; order Caulobacterales; family Maricaulaceae; genus Oceanicaulis; species Oceanicaulis satelles. The sequence goes on along the minus strand of NZ_VWOJ01000001.1, from coordinate 594,450 downwards.
CCTGGTGGCCGAGCGCCGGGCGATCACGCTGGAGCTGACGCTGGCCGATACGCCCGCGCAGGTGCGCGGCGATCACGATCAGATCTACGAGGTGGTGGAGAATCTGGTGGAGAACGCCATCAAGTATTCTCCCGACGGCTCGCAGGTGCGGATATGGGTTGAGGCCCCGCGCACGCGCGACGGCGCCGAGCACATGCCCGAGCGCATGGATCCCCAGTCCGGGCGGCTGACGCTGAGCGCCCCGCCGCTGGACCCGGATGCGCGCTTCGCCGTGGTGCGGGTGCGTGATAACGGGCCGGGCATAGAGCGGCGCTATCTGCCGCGCCTGGCCGAGCGGTTTTTCCGGGTGGACGGCCAGAAGAGCGGCCCCACCGCGGGCACGGGTCTGGGCCTGGCCATCGTCAAGCATATCGTCAGCCGTCATCGCGGCGGCTTCACGGTGGAGAGCGCCCCGGGCGCGGGATCGGTGTTTTCCGCCTTCTTCATGCTGGCGCCGGCCCAGGCCACGGCGCCGCCCGCGCCCCCTTCCGGGACCGGTCCTGTGGAACAAACCGCTGGCGCTGTCACAAAAGTGTAGTGCGAGTGTCATAATCGGGTGACCGAGACCGCGCATGGTCCGCCGCTAATGGCGGCAAGGGCGCCGGGCGGGCTGGCCGGGACAGGCTGGCGGCCCCGGCGCCGGAAAAGATCATGCAGATTTCTGTCCTTGTGGCGCTGACGCTTCTTGTGCTGATCGCCTTCGGTTTCCTGACCGGGCGGCGCCGGGCCCTGTCCGTGCGCGCCCAGGGCGGGCCGCGCCTGCATTCGCTGCCCAATTATTACGGGTATTACATCGCCCTGTGGACCGGCGGGCCGGCGCTGGTGCTGCTGGCGGCCTATGGCGCGTTCGGGTCAGGCCTGGTCAACACGCTGGCCATGAGCCAGCTGGAGCGCGAGGCCGCGCCCCTGATCGCCGAGTTTGAGCGCCAGCTGGATGCGGACGCGCAGATTATCGCGCTGCTCGAAGAAGCCGCCGAGGCGGATGCGGACGCCATGGAGGCGCGCGAGGCGATCACCCGCGCGCGCGATTCCGGGCTGGATCCGCAAGCCTTTCAGGGCGCGCTGGCCGGACACACCACCCGCCTGACCGAGATCGGCGCGCGCCTGGACCAGCGCCGCGGCGAGATCGCCCGCTCGGTCGCCGCCCGCGCCCCGTCCAGTGATGCAGGCATCCGCGCGCGCTCAGGGTTCGAGTTCTGGAACAGTCCGCGCGAGCGCCGCGAGCTGTTCCTGGCCGATGCGCGCGCCATTGCGTTCGGGGAAGGGCTGGCCAGCCGCAACACGCCCGAACTGCGCGCCGCCGCACTGGCGATGCGCCCGGTGGAGGATATTTTCCGCTGGTCGGTGGCCGCCCTGGTGCTGTCCATGGCCGTGGGCGGGCTGGCCTGGGGGCGGTCACGGGTGAAAGCCTCGTTCCGTGCCCGCAACCGGGTGGAGGCGGCGATCAGCGGGCTTTTGATGTTCGCCTCGATCATCGCCATCCTGACCACGCTGGGCATCGTGTTCTCGCTTTTGTTTGAATCGCTGCGTTTCTTCGCCTCCATCGGCTGGCGGGTGGGCGATTTCCTGTTCGGCCTGCAGTGGAGCCCGCAAATCGCCATCCGCGCCGACCAGATCGGCCAGTCGGGCGCGTTCGGCGCGGCGCCGCTGTTCGCCGGCACGGCGCTGATCACGGTCATCGCCATGTCGGTGGCGGTGCCGGTGGGGCTGTTTTCCGCCATCTACATGTCCGAATACGCCAGCAAGCGCGTGCGCGCGGTGGCCAAGCCGATCCTGGAAGTGCTCGCCGGCGTGCCCACCGTGGTCTACGGCTTCTTCGCGCTGCTCACAGTGGGCCCGTTCCTGCGCGATTTCGCCCTGTTCCTGGGCTATGAGGACGCGGTCACCCAGAGCGCCCTGTCGGCGGGCCTGGTGATGGGGGTGATGATCATCCCCTTCGTGTCGTCTTTGTCGGACGATGTGATCAACGCCGTGCCCCAGTCCCTGCGCGACGGCGCCTACGCCATGGGGGCCACCAAGTCCGAAACCATCCGCCATGTGGTGCTGCCCGCCGCCCTGCCAGGGATTGTCGGCGCGGTGCTGCTGGGCGTGTCGCGCGCCATTGGCGAGACCATGATCGTGGTGATGGCCGCCGGGCAGGGCGCCAATCTCACCGCCAACCCGCTGGAATCGGTGACCACCATCACCGTGCAGATCGTCACCCTGCTCACCGGCGACCAGGAGTTCGACAGCTCCAAGACGCTGGCCGCCTTCGCGCTGGGTCTGGTGCTGTTCGTCCTCACCCTCATGCTCAACATCATCGCGCTGCGCGTGGTGCAACGGTTCCGGGAACGCTATGAATAGACCGGCATCCATCCGCACCGCCGTGGAGGCGCGCCTGGCGCGCCGGCACCGGGCCGAGCGCCGCTTCCAGTTCTATGGCGCCGCTGCGATCTGCCTGGCGGTGGCGTTCCTGGCGCTTCTGATCGGCTCGATCCTGATCCAGTCGGTTCCGGCCATGACCACCTGGCGCATGACGCTTCAGGTGGAGCTGGACCGCGCCGCCATCGATCCGCGCGGGGATATGAGCGAGGCCTCGCTGCGCCGGGGCGGGTACAATGCCGCCATCCAGCAGGCCCTGCGCGACCAGTTCCCGGACGTGGAGGACCGCGCCGAGCTGCGCGAGCTGTTCGGTCTGTATTCCTCGGTCAATGCTGCGCGCCTGCTCAACCGGGTGGTCCAGGACCCGTCCCTGGTGGGCGGGACCGTGAGCTTCACCTTCCCCATCGATGATGACGCCGATCTTTATCTCAAGGGCGTGTCGGTGCGTGAAAGCCGCGCGCCCGGCCCGGCGCCGGTGCGCATCCAGGCGGGCGAGGGGCGGGCGGTCACCTTGAGCGCTGAGGCGCGGGTGTTCGACGCCTTCGTCGATGATGTGCGCGAGGCGGCGCGCGAGCGCGCCCGCATCCTGGAGCAACGCGCCGAGCGGGCCGAGGCTGCGCTCGCCGACGCCATCGACCGCGATATCCGCGCCATTTACGAGGCCGAGGCCCGGCGCGCGCGCGCCCAGGCCGAGCGCCTGCGCGACCGGCTGGACGAGGGCGCGCCGGTGGTGATCGGCCCGCAAATCCCCAGCCTGCTGGTGCAGGTCGATGGCGCGGTGATCCGCGTCAGCGATGTCAGCGCCGACCGGCGCAGCGCCCGGGGCGAAATGGTGATCAGCGCGCCGCTGGGCGAAGCCGCCCATTCAGACTGGACGTTGTGGACCATCGAGACGCCCCAGGCCGGACGCCTGATCAGCGACCGCCAGATCGCCTGGGTTGATGCGCTGCGCGAGCGCGGCATGACCCGCAGCGGCTTCAATACCGAGCTGTTCACCTATGCCGACAGCCGCGAGCCGGAGCTGGCGGGTGTTCTGGGCGCGCTGATCGGCTCGGTGCTGACCATGTTCGTGACCATGCTGCTGGCGGTGCCCATCGGGGTGGGGGCGGCGATCTATCTGGAAGAGTTTGCGCCGAAAAACCGCATCACCCAGCTGATCGAGGTCAATATCAATAATCTGGCCGCCGTGCCCTCCATCGTGTTCGGCCTTCTGGGCCTGGCGGTGTTCATCAACACGTTCGGCCTGCCGCGATCGGCGCCGCTGGTGGGCGGCATCGTGCTGGCGCTGATGACCCTGCCCACCGTGATCATTTCGTCGCGCGCCGCGCTGAAGGCCGTGCCGCCCTCCATCCGCGAGGCGGCGCTGGGCGTGGGCGCTTCAAAAACCCAGGCGGTGTTCCATCATGTCCTGCCGCTGGCCGCGCCGGGCATTCTGACCGGCTCCATCATCGGCCTGGCCCAGGCGCTGGGCGAGACCGCGCCGCTTTTGATGATCGGCATGGTGGCCTTCATCGCCGATGCGCCGTCGCTGGGCCTGGCCGGCTTTACCGAGCCGTCCACCGTGATGCCGGTGCAGATCTTCCTCTGGTCGTCTGCGGCCGAACGCGCCTTCGAGGCGCGCACCGCGGCGGCGATCCTTGTCCTGCTTACCTTGATGGTGAGCCTCAATGCGGCTGCGATCTATCTGCGCCGCCGGTTTGAACGCAGGTGGTGACCATGGCCTATGACGCCCAACCCGCACCGGCCACGGTGTATCATCCCGCCCCTGCGGGCATGAATATCAAGGTCGCCGCCAGCGATCTGTCGGTGCGCTATGGCGGCGCGCTGGCGCTGGACCGTGTCGCGATGGACATCCCCGACCGGTCGGTGACCGCCTGCATCGGCCCGTCGGGTTGCGGCAAGTCCACCTTCCTGCGCTGCATCAACCGGATGAACGACACCATCGAAACGGCGCGCGTGTCCGGCTCCATCAGGATTGACGGAGAGGAGGTCAATGACCGCTCCATCGATCCGGTGCTGCTGCGCGCGCGGGTGGGCATGGTGTTCCAGAAGCCCAACCCGTTCCCCAAATCCATCTATGAAAACGTGGCTTACGGTCCGCGCATCCACGGCCTGGCCGCCAGCAAGGACGAGCTGGACGCCATTGTGGAGACCAGCCTGACCAAGGCGGGGCTGTGGAAAGAGGTGGCCGACCGGCTGCACCAGCCGGGCACCTCGCTCTCGGGCGGCCAGCAGCAGCGCCTGGTCATCGCGCGCGCCATTGCGGTCAATCCCGAAGTCATCCTGATGGACGAGCCGTGCTCGGCGCTGGACCCCATCGCCACGGCGCGCATCGAGGAGCTGATCGACGAGCTGCGCGAGAACTACGCCCTGATCATCGTCACCCACTCCATGGCCCAGGCCGCGCGGGTGTCGCAGATGACCGCCTTCTTCCATCTCGGCGCGCTCGTGGAATACGGGCCGACCGAGGAGATATTCACCAATCCGCGCGACCAGCGCACCCAGGATTACATCACCGGGCGCTTCGGCTAGGCCGTTCGAAGCGCAGCTAACCGGTCACCGCCGGCCGTTTGAAAGGCACCGCTCATGACCAATCAGGTCAAGGCGCCGCATATCGTCAAAGCGTTTTCCGAAGAGCTCGAGCAGCTCTCAGCGGACGTGGCCGCCATGGGCGGTCTGGCCGAGAGTCTGGTCAGCGACGCGCTGGAAGCGGCCGCCACCCGGGACGGCGATCTGGCCGCCGGGGTGGTGGCGCGCGACGCCCAGGTCGACGCCATGCAGCGCGATATCGAAAAGAAGATCATCCGGCTTCTGGCCCTGCGCCATCCCATCGCCCAGGATCTGCGCGTGTGCATCGCGGCGCTGAAGATCGTCACCGATCTGGAACGCGTGGGCGATCTGGCCAAGTCCATCGCCCGGCGCGTGCCCGCCCTCAATGACAGCGAACCCACCGCCTTCGCCGCCTCGGTGGACCGGATGGGCAAGCTGGTGCTCAGCCATATGCATGAAGTGCTCGACGCCTATGTCACCGGCGAGACGGCCCGCGCCGTCGCGGTATGGGAGCGTGATGACGATGTGGACGAGCATTACAATGCGCTGTTCCGCGAGCTGGTGCGCGCCATGCGCGATGATCACGTCATGATCGGTCCGGGCGCGCATTTGCTGTTCATCGCCAAGAATCTGGAGCGTATCGGCGATCACGCCACCAATATCGCCGAGGTGATCCACTATCTGGTGACAGGCCGGGAGCTGGCGTCCGAGCGCCCGCGCGGGCCGCGTCCCGAACAGTCAGCCTGAGGGGGCCTGATATGCAGCCGCATGTTCTGATCGTCGAGGATGAGGACGCCCTGTCCGAGCTTCTCCAGTACAATCTGAAAAAAGAAGGCTTCCGCGTCTCGGTCGCCGCCGATGGCGAGGAGGCGCTGATGCTGGTGGAGGAACGCCAGCCCGACGTGGTGCTGCTGGACTGGATGCTGCCGAAAATCTCCGGCATCGAGGTGTGCCGGCGCCTGCGCGGGCGTCAGGAAAGCCGCAATCTGCCGATCATCATGCTCACCGCGCGCGGCGAGGAAGCCGACCGCATCCGGGGGCTCGACACCGGCGCGGATGATTACATCGTCAAGCCCTTCCTGATGAAGGAGCTGTTTGCGCGGGTGCGCGCGGTGCTGCGCCGCATCCGTCCGGGCCTGGCCGAGGACACCGTGCAGTCTGGCGACATCGTCATGGACCGCGTGGCCCACAAGGTGGTGCGGGGCGGTCAGGAGATCCATCTGGGCCCCACCGAATTCCGCCTGCTCGATTACTTCATGCAGCATCCCGGACGGGTGTTCTCGCGCGAGCAATTGCTCGACGCGGTCTGGGGTTCGGACGTGTATGTGGAGACCCGCACCGTGGACGTGCATATCGGCCGGCTGCGCAAGGCGCTCAACAAGGTGGGCGGGACCGATCCCATCCGCACGGTGCGCTCGGCAGGCTATGCGCTCAATCCTGAGGGCTGACACGGCGCGCCCGGGGTGATACCCGCTTGTCCTGAAAGGCCGCGCCGCACGCGGCCTGCAGGAGAACCGCCTTGGACGCTGACGCCGCCTTTCTGACCGGCCTTTGGTATTTCGCCATGCCCGCCCGCGAGCTCAAGCGCGGCGCCATGGTCACGCGCCAGATTGCAGGCCATCCGGTGGTGTTCTGGCGCGACGAGACAGGCCGGGCCTGCGCCATTCGCGATCTGTGCCCGCATCGCGGCGTGCCGCTGTCATGCGGGCGCCTGGAAGGCGGCGGGCGCGAGGTGGAGTGCCCCTATCATGGCTGGCGCTTCGGCGCCGACGGGGCGTGCACCGCCATTCCCTCCCTGACCGAAGACCAGACAGTCGATACCGGCAAGATCCGCGTGCGCCGCTATCCGGTGGCCGAACAGCAGGGCCTGATCTGGCTGTGGCTGTCGGATGCGCCTGTCGAGGGCCCGGCGCTGAACCCGGACGAGACCCCGGCGTTCGAGGCGCCGCTGGCGCCGGCCGCCGCGCCGGACGCCCGGCCCAGACTGGTTTTCTCCATGGATTTCGACTGCCATGTCGATCACGCCGTGATCGGTCTGATGGACCCGGCGCACGGGCCGTATGTGCATGGCTCGTGGTGGTGGCGCACGCGCAAATCCATGCACGAGAAGGCCAAGCGCTTCGGCCCGGTGGAGCGCGGCTTCTCCATGCTGGAGCATGCGCCTTCGAAGAATTCGTCCATCTACCGCCTGCTGGGCGGCCAGCCCACCACCGAGATCACCTTCACCCTGCCGGGCATCCGCACCGAGCTGATCCGCATCGGCGAGCGCCATGTGTGCGGCCTGACCGCCGTCACCCCCATGGACGCCAACACCACGCGCGTGACCCAGATCTTCTGGTGGGACTTGCCGGTGATGAGCGTGCTCAAGCCGTTCCTCATGCCCTTTGCGCGCGCCTTCCTCAAGCAGGACCGCGACATGGTCGAGCTGCAGCGCGAGGGACTCAAACACAATCCGCGCCTGATGCTGATCAATGACTCCGACACCCAGGCCAAATGGTATTTCCGCCTCAAACAGGCCTGGGCCGAGCAGGGCGCGGGTGGGCAATTCCGCCATCCGCTGACCAAGGAAGTCACGCTGCGCTGGCGCAGTTGAGCGGTTGCGTTGCACGCGCCCGGCTGGAAGGCTGGGGCGCATGACCCGTATTCTGCATATCAGCGATTTGCATTTCGGGGCGGAAGACCCGGCCCTGACCGATGCGCTGCTGGAAATCGCCGCGCACCTGAAGCCCGACGTCACAGCCGCGGCCGGTGACTTCACTCAATACGGCCGCCGGCGCGAGTTCGCCGCCGCAGCGGCGTTTTTCGACGCGCTGCCGGGCCCTGTGGTGGCCGCGCCGGGCAATCATGACACGCCCTATCTCGATGTGGTGGCGCGCGCCGTGCGGCCCTGGCGGCGCTTTGAAGCGGCGCTGGGCGGCGCGGTCCAGCCGGGCTGGCGCAATGAGGGCGTGGGGCTGGAGGCGCTGCACACCGCGCGCGGGCTGCAGGCGCGGCTGGACTGGTCGCTGGGCAAGGCCCGCACCAGCCATGTGCGTGAAGCGGCGCGCCGGCTCACCGATGTGGACGGGGTGCGCGTGGTGGCCTGTCACCATCCGCTGATTGCGCCCGGCGGCCCCAAGGGCCGCGCGCGCACCACAGGCGGCGCACGCGCTGCGCATCTGCTGGCTGAAAGCGGGGTGGATCTGGTGCTCACCGGCCATCTCCATCAGGTTTTCGCCTTGCCGCTGGAGCGTGAGGATGGCCGAGTCAGCTGGTTCATCGGCGCAGGCACGGCCCTGTCGCGCCGGGTGCGCGGCGAGCCTGCGGGATTCAACGTCATCGATATCGATCAGGACCGCGCCGTAATGCGCGCCTACGCGGCCGAGGGCGGCCGGTTCATTGAGAGCGACGTGCGCGAGCTCGGCTTCAGCCTTGCAGATACTCGGCCTTGAGATCGACGCTGGAGCGCTTTCCCACCGCATCAGAGCACTGATTGAGCCAGTGCGAGGCCGTCTCCCGGCCCAGATCGCGCAGCCGGGTGAGAAAGGACCAGCTGGTGTCGTATTTGGTCGAGGCCGGCCAGGCCTTGAGCGCCTCGTCAGCCTTGATGGAATGCACATTGATGGCCCGCAGGCGTTTGCGCTGCTCGCCGGTCACCGCCCCGGTTCCCAGCAGCTCCTGCACGAAGGCGATGGCGCGCAGCTCGGCCAGCAGGCTGGTGTTGAAGGTGATCTCGTTGACCCGGTCCATGATCTCTTCGGCCGAGCGCGGTGTGCCGGGCCGGTCCAGCGGATTGATATGGACGATCAGCAGATCGGCGGGCGTATCCTGGTAGAACAGCGGCCACAGGGCCGGATTGCCGGTGAAGCCGCCATCCCAGTAGGGCGCGCCGTCAATCTCCACTGCATGATGCAGGAAGGGCAGGGCGGCCGAGGCGCGCACCGCGTCCAGCGTGACCTCATCGCCTGAAAACACCCGCGCACGGCCCGTGATGACGCAAGTGGCGCACAGATAGAGCTTCAGGTCCGGGCAGGCGCGCACCGCCTCGAAATCGATCTGGCGTTTGAGGATATCGCCCAGCGGGTCATAGCCGAACGGGTTGAGATCATAGGGGCTGGTCAGCCGGGTGAAGGCGTCGATCCAGGGAAAGAAGCGGCCCCAGCCTGGCGCGCGGAACGGCGCTCCGGCGCGGCTGACCGCGTCCCAGAAACGCTCCAGCGCCTGGCGCGCGCCGTCCGCGCCGCCTTGCGTGCGGCCCATGGCCAAAGCGCAGGCATTCATGGCGCCGGCGCTGGTGGCGGTGATGGCGCGCGGCTCGATGCGCCCGTCTTCCAGCAGCCGGTCCAGAACGCCCCAGGTGAAGGCGCCATGGGCGCCGCCGCCCTGCAGGGCCAGCGACACCGGACGGGGAGCGGGAGAGGGTGAGGTCATGGCGCTATTTCGCCAGCCAGCCGCCTTCGACGGAGATGGAGGTGCCATTGGCGTTGGCGCCGTCATCGGAGACCAGATAGAGCAGCGCGCCCAGAAGCTGGTTGTATTCCACGAATTTCTTGGTGGGCTGGGCGTGGAGCATGACGTCGCGCACCACCTCCTCCTCGCTCATGCCGCGCTCGCGGGCGGTGTCGGCGATCTGGCTTTCCACCAGCGGGGTGCGCACATAGCCCGGATTGATGGCGTTGCAGGTCACGCCGTGCTCGGCGGTTTCCAGCGCGATGGTCTTGGTCAGGCCGATCACGCCGTGCTTGGCGGCCACATAGGCCGATTTATACGGCGAGGCGGCCAGCCCGTGGGCCGAGGCGATATTGACGATGCGCCCGCGCCCCTGCGCCTTCATCAGCGGCACGGCGTGGCGGCAGGCGTGGAACACGCTTGAAAGATTGATCGCCAGGATCGCGTCCCATTTCTCCGCCGGGAAATCCTCGATTTTCGCCACATGCTGGATGCCGGCATTGTTCACGAGGATGTCGAGGCGGCCCAGCTCGCGGTGCGCAAAGGCGATCAGATCGGCGATCTCGCCGGGCTTGAGCATGTTGGCGGAGTGGTAGAGCGCGCGCACATTGTAAGTGCTCTCAAGGCGTTTGCGCAGCGCCTCGATCTCGCTTGGCTTACCCAGCCCGTTGAGCACGATGTCGCAGCCATTGGCCGCCAGGCCTTCAGCCAGCGCTGCGCCGATTCCCGAGCTCGAGCCGGTGATGACGGCGGCCTGGCCGCTCAGATCAACGCGCACGGACGTCATGAAGGAGTCCTTCGGGAGCTGGATGGGATTGCTGCACTGCAAGACCATGCGGCGGCTGCAAGGTCAAGACCGGGCGCCGCCAGGCCGGCACAAACAGCGGGCGGCCCCATGGGAGCCGCCCGCCATTGTCTGCGATCCGGTCAGAAGGGCGGGCAGGGCTTACGCCTTGTCCGCGTCCTCGTCTTCGCTGGCCGGTTCGGCCTCCGGCCGGTCATCGTCCTGACCTTCCACACCCGATTCCAGAAGGGCGGCGGCCTGGGCTTCAGCCAGGGCGCGGTCCTCTTCGGCGGCCGCGGCGATCACGTCCTCACCCTTGGCCTGACGCTCGGCCTCGTCCTCGGTGCGCGCCACGTTGATGGTGACGCTCACGGTGACTTCGGCGTGCAGGACCAGACGCACATCGTGCAGGCCCAGCGTCTTGATCGGGGTGTTCAGGTCCACCATGCCGCGCGTCACGGTCAGCGCCTCGGACGAGACCGCATCGGCGATGTCGCGGGTGGAGACCGAGCCGTAGAGCTGGCCGCTCTCGGACGCCTGGCGGATCAGCACAAAGCTGGCGCCGTCCAGGTGAGAGCCGCTTTCGCGGGCCTTTTCGGCGCGCTCGGCGTTGAGTTTCTCCAGCACTTCGCGCTCACGCTCGAAGCGCTCCAGATTGGCGGCGGTGGCGCGCAGCGCCTTGCCCTGGGGCAGGAGGAAATTGCGCGCAAAGCCCGGCTTCACGGCGACCACGTCACCGATGGCGCCCAGCTTTTCAACACGCTCGAGAAGAACGACTTGCATGATCCTCGCCCTCCCTTAATCGACAGCGTAGGGCAGCAGGGCCAGCACGCGGGCGCGCTTGATCGCCCGGGCCAGTTCACGCTGCTTCTTGGCGGATACGGCGGTGATGCGCGCAGGCACGATCTTGCCGCGCTCGGACATGTAGCGCTGAAGCAGCTTCACGTCCTTGTAGTCTATCTTCGGCGCCGCTTCGCCGGAGAACGGGCACACCTTGCGGCGGCGCTGGAAGGCGCGGCGCGCAGGCACGTTGGAAACGGTCATGTCGGTCATGTCTGGTCCTCCTAGCGCCGGTCGCCGCGGTCACTGCGCTCGCCGCGCCCGCCGCCGTCACGGTCGCGGCGCTTGCGGTCATCGCCCTTGCGCAGAACGGCGCTGGGCTCGGCGTTGAGCTCGTCGACCTTCACGGTCATGTGGCGCATCACGTCGTCGGCATAGCGCTGGCGGTAATCGAGGGCTTCAAGCACCTCATTGCCCGCTTCCATGTCCAGATAGCCGTAATGACCCTTGCGGTTCTTGTTCAGGCGGTAGGCCAGCGTGCGCAGGCCCCAGTACTCGGTCTTGTTGACCTTGCCGCCCTTTTCCTCGACCAGGGCCTTGAGCTCCTCGATCGCGGATTCCACCTGCGCCGGCGACACGTCCGGACGCGCGATGAACACGTGTTCGTATTTCTGCATAAGACTTTCGTCCCTTCTGATGGGCTGCGGCGCGAGCGCGGTCCGAAGGGCCGGACCGTCCCGCGTCGGCTCCCGCTGACCCCGCCTCGCCACAAAGGGCAAGCCGGGCCATGGTCAGGGGACCGCAGCCGGTGAAGCGGGGCGTATACGGGAAAGCGGGTTGGGGAGCAAGCGGGAAAGGCGTCAGCGCCGCGTGTTCAGGCCAGCCCGATCTGCTCAGGGCTTGCCGGTTTTTTCACGGATCTGGGCGAACACCTCTTCATGACTAAAGGTTCGCCCCGCTTCAAAGTCGGCGATGCCGCGATCAATTTTGGCGCGCAGGCGTGCGAAAAACTCTTCCCCATCGACCACATTACCTTGCCGGACGTCTTCTTCGGCCTGTCTGATCTTGTCGCGCAGGAGCGCATCGTAAGCTCCAGCAGGAAGGTTCTGGGACGGGCCATTCGATGACATGAACATCCTCGCAATATCCGGCTGGCCTATCTCATAAGCCCATTCTAACACGCCCTGCGCCCCCCGCCCATCACTGACCCGCCTTGCCAGCGTCACGCCGCCCGGTCTATGCCGCTGGCTAACCATAATGCTGCAAGGGAGGACGCCGCTGATGGCGCTTGCATTCATATTTCCAGGACAGGGCAGCCAGGCTGTGGGCATGGGCCAGGCGCTCAGGGACGCCTTCCCGGCCGCCCGCGCCGTGTTCGAGGCGGTGGACGAGGCGCTGGGCCAGAACCTGTCCGGGCTGATGGCCGAAGGGCCGATGGAGACGCTGACCCTGACCGAGAACGCCCAGCCGGCGATCATGGCGGTGTCGGTGGCGGCCATGCGCGCCCTGAAGGCGGAGTTCGGCGTGGATGTCAGCGCGGCGCGCTTCGTGGCCGGTCACAGCCTGGGCGAATACTCCGCCCTGTGCGCAGCGGGCGCCCTGTCGCTGGAGGACGCGGCGCGGCTGCTCAAACTGCGCGGCCAGGCGATGCAGAAGGCCGTGCCGGTGGGCGAGGGGGCCATGGCCGCCCTCCTGGGCGCTGAACACGCCCAGGCCGAAGCTGCGGTCGCGGCGGGCGCTGCGGCGGGCGTGGTGACCATCGCCAATGACAACGCGCCCGGCCAGATCGTGATCTCCGGCGCCAAGGCGGCGGTGGAGGCCGCTCTTGAGGCGGCCAAGGCCGAGGGCGTGCGCAAGGCGATGCTGCTGCCGGTGTCGGCGCCGTTCCACTGCCCCCTGATGCAGCCCGCGGCCGATGCTATGGCCGAGGCGCTGAAGGACGCGCGCATCGCCGCGCCGTCGGTTCCGGTGGTGACCAATGTGTCGGCCGGACCGGTCAGCGATCCTGAAACCATCCGCGCCCAGCTGGTCGAGCAGGTCACCGGGCGGGTGCGCTGGCGCGAGAGCGTGGATGTCATGCATGGCCAGGGCGTCACGCGCTTTGCTGAAGCGGGCGCCAAGGTGCTGGTCACCATGCTGCGCCGTCACATAGCCGAGGCCGAGGGCGCCGCCCTGACCGGCCCGGCCGAGCTGGAGGCCTTCGCCGCCTCCCTGAAAGGATAGGCTGATGTTTGATCTCACAGGCAAGAACGCGCTGGTCACCGGCGCCACCGGCGGGCTGGGCTCTGAAATCGCCCGCGCCCTGCATGGCGCCGGCGCTGTAGTGACCCTGTCGGGCACGCGCGAAGAGAAATTGCAGGACCTGGCCGCCGAACTGGGTGAGCGCGTGCATGTGCAGGCGTGCAATCTCTCCGACGCCGAGGCGGTGGACGCCCTGCCCAAGCAGGCCGGCGAGGCCATGGGCTCGCTCGATATCCTGGTCTCCAACGCCGGGGTGACCCGCGACCAGCTGCTGATGCGCATGAAGGACGAGGACTGGGATACGGTCATCAAGGTCAATCTGGAGGCCCATTTCCGCCTGTGCCGCGCGGCGCTGCGGGGCATGATGAAACAGCGCTGGGGCCGCATTATCGGCATCACCTCGGTGGTGGGCGTGACCGGCAATGCCGGCCAGACCAATTACGCCGCCTCCAAGGCGGGCATGATCGGCTTCACCAAATCGCTGGCCATGGAAGTCGCCTCGCGCGGCGTGACGGCCAATTGCGTGGCGCCGGGCTTCATCGAATCGCCGATGACCGATGCGCTCACCGACGCCCAGAAAGAGGCGATCCTGACCACCATTCCCGCCGGCCAGCTGGGCAAGGGCGCCGATATCGCGGCGGCGTGCGTCTATCTCGCCAGCGCCCAAGCGGCCTATGTCACAGGCCAGACGCTGCATGTGAACGGCGGCATGGCGATGATCTGACGCCTGTTGGCGGGGCGCACGGGCGGCTTGCCATCGCGCCCCCCTCTGGCGTAGGTCAGATGAGGCGTGCTATGGCCACGCCTCTGCCGGACGGTCCCGACACCGGGTCCGGTCCGGCGCAAGGCATCACTTGGTGCGGGACCCGCCGGGTCGCCCGCAGGATTACAAAAAGGGTCCGACATGTCTGACGTTTTTGAACGCGTTAAGAAAATCGTGGTCGAGCATCTCGACGTTGAAGAAGACAAGGTCGTTGAGAAAGCGGCCTTCATCGATGATCTTGGCGCGGACTCTCTCGACAATGTCGAGCTCGTGATGGCGTTCGAGGAAGAGTTCGACGTGGAGATTCCCGACGACGCCGCCGAAACCATCCAGACGGTGGGCGACGCGGTGAAGTTCATCTCCGAAAAGCTCGGCAAATAGGCCGGACCGGCTCTCGCGAATGTCCAGGCGCCGCGTTGTCGTCACAGGTCTCGGCCTCGTAACTCCTCTGGGTTGCGGGGTCGGGCATGTCTGGTCCCGGCTGACAGCCGGGCATTCGGGCCTGGCCCGGATCGGGCACTTTGACGTGTCCGATCTGTCCAGCCAGGTGGCCGGGATCGTGCCGCGCGCCGATGGCCGTGCGGGCGGATCGCCGGACATGGCCGGCGTGTTTGATCCCGATGCGGTGCTGCCCGCCCGCGAACAGAAGCGCATTGACGACTTCATCCTCTACGGCATCGCCGCAGCGGACGAAGCGCTCAAATCCTCCGGCTGGGAGCCCGCCGATGACGCCGCGCGCGAACGCGCTGGCGTGCTGATCGGGTCGGGAATTGGCGGTCTGGAGACCATTTACGAGGCCTCCATCACCCTGCACGAGCGCGGGCCGCGCAAGCTCTCGCCGTTCGTGATCCCGGCCATGCTGATCAATCTGGTCTCCGGCCATGTCTCGATCCGCAACGGCCTCAAAGGCCCCAACCATGCCGTGGTCACCGCCTGCTCCACCGGCGCCCACGCCATTGGCGACGCGGCCCGGCTGATCGCCTATGGCGATGCGGACATGATGGTGGCCGGCGGCGCCGAAAGCGCGATCACGCGCCTGGGTTATGCCGGTTTCGGCGCGGCGCGCGCCCTGTCCACCGGCTTCAACGACACGCCCCAGAAAGCGTCCCGTCCCTGGGACAAGGACCGCGACGGCTTCGTCATGGGCGAAGGCGCCGGGGTGGTCGTCCTGGAAGAATACGAGGCGGCCAAGGCCCGCGGCGCGACGATCTACGCCGAAGTGGCCGGCTATGGCCTGTCGGGCGACGCCTATCACATCACCGCCCCGTCCGAGGACGGCGATGGCGGTTTCCGCGCCATGCGCGCGGCGCTGGCCAGCGCCGGCATGGCGCCGGGTGATATCGGCTATGTGAACGCCCACGGCACCTCCACGCCCAAGGGCGACGAGATCGAGCTGGGCGCGGTGGAGCGCCTGTTCGGCCCGGCCGCCAGTGATCTGGTGATGAGCTCGACCAAATCGTCGGTGGGGCACCTGCTGGGCGCGGCGGGCGCGGTGGAGGCGATCTTCTCCATCCTGGCCATGCGTGACGGGATTTGCCCGCCCACGCTCAATCTCGACAATCCTTCGGTGGACAGCGTGATCAATCTCGCCCCCCACAAGGCGGTCAGCAAATCGCTCGACGCCGTGCTGTCCAATTCCTTTGGGTTTGGCGGCACCAACGCCTCGGTCGTGTTCAAGCGGGCCTGACGGCTCCTGGAGGCCGGCTCATGGGCAAGGCGCCCACACGTTCAGACAAGCCCCGGTCCGGCCTTGTGGCGCGCCTGCTGCTATGGCTCGCCGCCGGGCTTGTGGCCGCCGCCCTGATCGCGGCGGGGGCGGGCTATGCCGGCTGGGTCTGGCTCAATCAGCAATTCACCGCCGCCGGACCCGCCGCCGAGGACACGGTGGTGATGCTGCCGCGCGGTTCGGGCCTGATCGCCATCGCCAGCCAGCTGGAACGCGAGGGCGTGATCGAGGATGCGCGCCTGTTCCGCGTCATGGTGCAGATCGACCAGGGCGAGCGGTCCTTGCGGGCGGGCGAGTACCGCATCCCGCAGGCCGCCTCCATGCAGGACATCTACGCCCTCTTGCGCTCGGGCCGCACGCTCATGCACGCCGTCACCGCCGCTGAAGGGCTGACCACCGCCATGATCGTGCGCGTGGTGGAGGCCTCTGACGTGCTCACCGGCGAGATCACCCGCATTCCGGCTGAAGGCGCGCTTCTGCCCGAGACCTATATGGTTGACCGGGGCACGCCGCGTCAGGAGGTCATCGACCGGATGGAGGCCGCCCAGCGCAGCTTGCTGGAACAGGCCTGGCCCAACCGGGCGGACGATCTGCCGTTCTCCACGCCGGAAGAAGCGATCATCATCGCCTCCATCGTGGAGAAGGAGACCGGTGTGGCCGAGGAGCGCCCGCTGGTGGCCTCGGTGTTCGTCAACCGGCTGCGCCGGGGCATGCGCCTGCAGAGCGATCCCACGATCATTTACGGGATCACCCAGGGCGAACCGCTGGGCCGGGGCATCAGGCGGTCCGAGCTCGATAACGCCAACAACCCGTACAACACCTATCAGATCAACGGGCTGACCCCGACGCCCATCGCCAATCCGGGCCGCGCGTCCATCCTGGCCGTGCTCAATCCGCCCGACACCAATTATCTGTTCTTCGTGGCTGACGGCACGGGCGGGCACGCCTTCTCGGCCACCTATGCCGAGCACAACCGCCATGTGGCGGTATGGCGGCGCATCGAGCGCGAGCGCGCCCAGGGCGGACGGCGATGAGCGCGAAACCCCTGTCGGGCATGACCGGCTTTGGCCGCGGCGCCAGTGAAGGCGTTTTCGGATCGGTCATCGCCGAGGCGCGCTCGGTCAATGGCAAGGGGCTGGATGTCCGCCTGCGCCTGCCGGCGGGACTGGATGCGCTGGAAATCCCCTTGCGCGAGGCGGTCCGGGCGCGCTTCCAGCGCGGCTCGGTGACGTTGACCCTGACCTGGAACCGCGAGGCGGCTGAAGCCGCCGTGCGCATCGATGAAGCGCGCCTTGACGCCTATGCCCGCGCCGCCCGCGTGCTGAGCGATCAGGGCCTGGCCGCTCAGGCCAGCGCCGGCGAGCTGATGGCGCTCAAGGGCGTGATCCTGTCTGACGACGCCGAGACCGTGTCTGACGAGACGCTTGAAGCGCTCAATGCGGCGGCGCTGGCCGCCGCTGACGCGGCGCTCGCCGCTCTGCAGGGCGCGCGTGAAGCCGAGGGCGCCGCCATGGGCGCGGTGCTGAGCGGCCATCTCGACGAGATCGGGACACTCACCCGGGACGCCGCCGGGCTGGACGCCGCCTCGCCTGAAGCGATCAAGGCGCGCCTGGAAGCCAAGTTCAACGAGCTTCTGCCCTCCGGCCTCGAGCCCGAGCGCCTGGCCCAGGAAGCGGCGATGATGGCGGTGAAGGCCGATATCCGCGAGGAGCTGGACCGGCTGGCCGCCCATGTGACCGAGGCGCGCACGCTCCTCAAAGCGGGCAGCCCGTGCGGGCGCAAGCTCGATTTCCTGTCCCAGGAGTTCAACCGCGAAGCCAATACGCTGTGCTCTAAATCGTCAGATCCGGCGCTGACGCGCATCGGGCTGGCGCTCAAGGCCGCCGTGGACCGCCTGCGCGAGCAGGTGCAGAATGTGGAGTAGGCCATGAGCGGCGATCACCTGTCCGGACCGGCCTTCCGCGGCCAGCGGCGCGGGCTGATGCTGGTCTTGTCCAGCCCCTCGGGCGCGGGCAAGACCACGCTGTCCCAGCGCCTGATCGCCCAGAACCCCGATCTGGTGCTGTCAGTCTCGGCCACCACCCGCACGCCCCGCCCCGGCGAGCAGGACGGGCGCGATTACTTCTTCACCCAAGAAGAGCGCTTTCTCGAACAGGCCTTCGACGGCCAGTTCTATGAGTGGGCCAAGGTGTTCGACCATTATTACGGCACCCCCAAGGGGCCGGTGGAAGAAGCCCTGGACGAGGGCCGCGACGTGGTCTTCGACATTGACTGGCAGGGCGCGCGCAAGCTCACCGAGCAGGCGCCCGACGACGTGGTGCGCGTGTTCATCCTGCCGCCCTCGCTCAAGCTCTTGCGCGACCGGCTGAAAAAGCGCGCCCAGGACACTGACGAGATCATCAATGGCCGCATGGAGCGCGCCAAATCGGAAATCGCTCACTGGGGCGAGTACGATTATGTGGTGGTCAATGACGACTTCGCCCTGGCGCTGGAAAAGCTCAACCAGATCCTCCACGCCGAACGCCTGCGCCGCACCCGCCATCCCTGGCTGGACGGTTTCGTCGACGCCCTGATGGAAGAGTAGGGGCTGTCTCTTTCCGGCCCCGTTTACTGGACAGGTGGAGGACGCGAAGCGTCACACGGAAGCCCAAGCTTCGTTTCAAACCCTTGCGCCGGGCCTGGCTGCCGCATCCCCCTTTTATCGTGAAATCCGGGCGTCACCCCAGGATTCCCTCGCGCGCTGCGATTTGCGCCACCCAGGCGCTGGCGCCCGCCGGGTTTTCCATGGGGGCCAGATGGCTGACGCCCTCAAGCGTCTCCAGCCGGGCGCCGCGCTGTTTGAGCCCTGACGGATTAAGGACTGTGGAGCCGTTGGCCGCCTGCAGCACGTGAAGGCGCTGCCCGGCCTTGCGCGCGGCGGCCATCAGGTTATGGCGGTTGGCTTCGAAATTGGCGCCCTCCCAGGCCGGATCGCAGGCCAGGCGCACGCCGTCTGGCGTGTCGACGAGCCCGTCCTGGAGATAATCCTCCAGCACGCCCGGCGCCCAGCTCTCGAAGGGTGGTTTGGCGCGGTAGCGGTCCATGACCGCCTTCCGGTCCGGCCAGCCATTGCTGCGCCGGCGTGCGCGTTCGCCCAGGCCCACACGGCGACGGAAGAGCGGCCAGAGGGGCGAATAGGCGGCCAGATACACCGCTGGAGGAAGCACGACCGGCTCGATCAGGGCGAGCGGCGGGGGATTGTCCATGGCGCCAGCGGCCAGAAGCAGGCTCGCAGCGCCCATGGAATGGCCGGCGAGCAGATCCGGCTTGCGGTCGAGGGCGCCCATCAGCGCGGTCAGGTCGCGCGCGAAAATAGTCCAGCCATGATGGCTGGCCGGGTCTGTGGGCAGTGTGGTGCGGCCATGGCCGCGCAAATCCGCCGCCACGATGTCGAACCGGCCGGCCAGCGGCGTCAGCATGGCTTTCAGGCTCATGGCGTTAAAGCCATTGCCGTGGGCGGCCAGCAGGCGCGGGCGCCCGGGCGCTGGCCAGGTCAGAAGCGCGATGTCGCCCTGGGTCAGGGCGATGGTCTGGCGCACGGGATCGGTCATGGCGTTTGGCGGGCTTTCTGGCGTGCGGGAGATCACAAACTGGCGAGTTTGCGGCTCAGGGCAAGGCCGGCGCGCGGCTGCGCCCTATGTTTATGTGCACATGAACAGACACACAGGAGCCCCCCATGCGCCTGATCGCCGTCTTGATGGCCCTTATCCTGTCCGGCGCCGCCATGGCTGAGGATGATCTGCACGCGCCCTGGGACCGGCTTCTGGACGCCTATGTGACGCCCGGCGCCGACGGGGTGGACCGGTTTGATTATGACGCCCTGCGAGGCGATGAGGCCGGCAGGGCGGCGCTGGAGGCCTATATCGCCGCGCTGGAGGCCCAGCCGGTTGGTTCGCTCGCGCGCGATGAGCAATTTGCGCTGTGGGCCAATCTCTACAACGCCGTGACCGTGCGCCTGATCGTAGAGGAGAGCCCGTCGCGCTCCATCCTGCAGATTCGCCCCACCCTGTTCTCCATCGGCCCGTGGCGGGCCGAACGCGTGACGGTGGAGGGCCGCGCGCTGTCGCTCGATGATATCGAGCACGGCATTATGCGTCCGCAATTCGAGGCGGCGCTGGTGCATTACGCGGTCAATTGCGCCTCTATCGGATGCCCCAATATCCGCAACCGGGCCTGGCGGGCGGACACGCTGGCGCAGGATCTGGACGCCGCGGCGCGCGCCTATGTCAATCATCCGCGCGGGGTCAGCGTAACGCAGCGCGGCCTGGTCATTTCACGGATCTACAAATGGTATGAAGAGGATTTCGGCGGTGATGACGCAGGCGTCATCGCGCACCTGCTTCGTTACGCCGAGCCGGAGCTGGCCGAGGCGATCTCGGCCAGGCCCCGCATCGTGCGCCACGCCTATGACTGGTCGCTCAACCGGCCGGACTGAGCCTCACCGCGTCAGAACGCGGTGAGGTCGAAGGCGATGGCGAAAGCGGTCAGCGCCACGGCGCTGAGGCCCATCAGGCCCAGCCCGGTCAGCGAGCCGATGCGCACCCGCTCGCCCGAGAGCTTTGTGCGGATCAGCAGAGCAAGGCTCGCAAGCCCCAGCAAACCCGTCAGCACAAGCAGCCAAAGCCCTGCGCCGGCGGGCTGGGCGAGCCCGGCGATAAGGGCTGTATCGGCATCCTCAACCAGCCGGCTGACGCCTGCGCCGATCAGCGCCGCGCCGGTCAGCGCGCTGAGCGCGGCGAGCCAGGCGGTCAGGCGCGCCCCGCCGGTGAGGGCGGCGATGTCTGCGGCCGGGCGCTTGTCGATCACCCGCGCCAGCAGCGCGGCGGGGATCATCAGGAAGCCCAGGAGCAGGATCAGCGAGGGCAGGCCCGCCCAGATCAGGGGCAGGGTGAAGGAGGCGGGCGCATCCGGCGTCAGCGCCAGCATTTTGAACAGGGCGGTGGTCCAGACCAGGTCCTCGTATTCCGGCGCGCCCGGACCTTCCTCAAGGCAGGAGGCGTCAAGGCCGTCCAGATCACGCGTGTCGAAGAAATCGCGCATCACCTGGCCGCCGCATTCGGGCATGGAGCGGGTGGGACCGTGGCCCGCATAGGGCGTTTCCACATAGCGCGAGCCGGGCATGGCCTCATGGATATAGACCGCCAGCCAGGGCGGGGTGATCGGATCCCAGGCGCCATTGACGATCAGGGTGGGGACCTCGCTCTGGACCAGCGCGTACTGATCGCGCGGACGCGGGAACAGGCCGGCCTCCTCGCACACCTGCGCCGCGCGCCGCGCGCCGGCCGGCGAGATCACGAGCCCGGCCCAGCGGCTATCGGCATTGGCCTCGGCGGTATCCGCCTCGCCATGGACATAGCCGTCATTGCACTGGACCGCCGCGGACATGCCTGGCGACATGCTGAAGCCCCCGCCCGGTCCCATATCGGACGACAGCGCTACCGCCAGCCCGTCCAGCACGCGTTGATCGCGCCGTTGAAGGGCGTCGGCGAGATTGGAAATCACCGCCGGAATAAAGGGATAGGTGGCTTCCTCATAGGCCATGGAGAAGGGCAGATAGGCCAGAAGGGCCGGCGGCAGCCACACTTCGCCGCCCGGAACCAGCTCGCTGTCAGCGGCCGGCAGATAGATCGGATCGTCCCTCAGGCTTTCCATGGCCGCAAACATGCGCGCTTCCAGATCGCGGCAGGCGCGCGCGCCCGAGCAGTCCTGGTCGAAATTGGCCACCAGCGTGTCGAACAGCCGGGCGAAATCGAACAGGCCTTCCACGTCATTGGGCACGATGGCGTCCAGCACCAGGGCGCGCACGCCGTCCGGGTCCTCGCGCAGCAGCATCTGGCCCAGATGGGAGCCGTAGGAAATGCCCCAGACATTCCATTGCTCATAGCCCAGCGCCTGGCGCAGGGCGCGCACGTCGCGCGCGTTCTCCACCGTGTTGTAGCCGGAAAGATCAATGCCCTGCGCCGCCGCTTCGCGGAAGCACAGCGCGGTGCGTTCGGCGTTGGCGATCATCATCTTGTCGAGATCGCGTGCGTTGTTGAGAGCCGGGTCCAGGCGGTTGAAGTGGGGGCAGAAAGAGGTGCTGGCGCCGATGCCGCGCTGTTCGAGGATGTAGAGATCGCGGGTCTTGGCGATGTCATGATCTTTCAGGCGCGCCACATAGCCGTCCACGCCCACGCCCGGTCCGCCGGTGAGATAGATCACCGGGTCTTCGCGGTAGGCCTCCTCGTCCTCGTCCTGCCCGGTGGCGGCGATGCGCACATAATGCAGCTGGATCAGGCGCGAGCCGTCGCGCTCGCGGTTTTCCGGCACGGTGATCACGCCGCAGCTGATGTCGCCGGGCTCGTAGTCGATGGCGCCCTTGAACGGGCAGACCATGGGGGTGGGACCGATATCGGCGCCATCATTGAGCGTGGGCGCGGGGCGCTCGCCTTCCACATCGGCGTCCAGACCTGCATCATTGAGCGGCTGGGCGATCAGGCCCTCATCTTCGGGCTGATCGGCCCATGCGAGCGCGCCTGCAGCCAGCAGGGCGGCGGCGGCCGATATGATACGGATCATGACTGGAGCTCCCCTCGAAACCGCCGCCAGCAGAAAGCAGGGGCGATGATCCGTCAAGGCGCATGAGAGCGCTGGCGCGGCGGGCGCGATTGCGCTAGGTCCGCGCCTTATGAGCCTTCGTCTTGCTTTCATGGGAACGCCCGGGTTCGCCGCCGCCTCGCTGGCCGAGATCGCCGGGGCGGGCCACGAGATCGCCGCGGTCTACACCCAGCCCGAACGCCCGCGCGGGCGCGGCCAGGCGAGCGTGAAAACGCCGGTGCATCAGCTCGCCGGCCAGCTCGGCCTGCCGGTGTTCACGCCGGAAAGTTTCAGGGATGAGGATGTTCTGGCCGCGTTCGAGGCGCTGGAGCTGGATGCGGCCTGCGTGGTGGCCTATGGCCAGATATTGCCGCAACGCGCACTGGACGCGCCGCGCCTGGGCTGTCTCAACCTGCACGCCTCGCTTCTGCCGCGCTGGCGCGGGGCCGCGCCCATCCAGCGCGCCATCATGGCCGGCGACGAGATCACCGGCGTGCAGATCATGCAGATGGAGGCGGGGCTGGACACCGGCCCGGTGCTGATGAGCGAGACGGTTCCCATCCACGATACGGACACCGCCGGATCGCTGCATGACAGGTTGATGGTCACCGGCGCCCAGCTCTGGCCGCGCACGCTGGCGGCGCTGGAGCGCGGATCGCTGAGCGCCCGGCCCCAGGCCGAAGAGGGCGTCACCTATGCCCGCAAGATCACCCGCGAGGAGGCGCGCATCGACTGGACGCGCCCGGCGGGCGAGGTGGCGGACGCCATTCGCGGGCTGTCGCCCTTTCCCGGCGCCTGGTTTGAACTGCAAGCGCCCAGGGGCCCGGTGCGGGTGAAGGTGCATTTCGCAGCGCCCGAACGCGGCGAGGGGACGCCGGGCGAGGTGCTGGATGAGCGCCTGCTGATCGCCTGCGGGCGCGGCGCGGTGCGCCTGACCCGCCTGCAGCGCGAGGGCCGCGGCGTGATGGAGGCGGAAGAATTCCTGCGCGGGACGCCGGTTCCCCCAGGCCTCCAGCTGGGCTGAGCCATGCCGCGCTATCACCTCACCATCGAGTATGACGGCCGGCCCTTCGTGGGCTGGCAGCGTCAGGATAATGGCCCGTCGGTGCAGGCGGCGCTGGAGCGCGCAGCCGCCGCGCTGGATGGGGCCCCGCGCGATGTCTATGGCGCAGGGCGCACGGATTCGGGCGTGCATGCGCTGGCCCAGTCGGCCCATGTGGATCTGGTCAAGAATCTGCCCGAAGACACCGTGCGCGATGCGCTCAATCACCATCTGCGCCCGGACCCGGTGGCGGTGCTCTCGGTGCGCCGGGTGGATGAGGGCTTTCACGCCCGCTTCTCGGCGGTCAAACGCGGCTATGTCTACCGCATGATCGCCCGGCGCGCGCCGCTGGCGCTGGATGCGGGGCTGGCCTGGCGCGTGCCGCGCCCGCTGGACGCTGCGGCCATGCACGCTGCGGCCCAGGCGCTGGTGGGAACCCATGATTTCACGACGTTTCGCGACGCCCAGTGCCAGGCGGACTCGCCGGTCAAATCCATCGACGCCATTACCGTGCGCGAGGTAGGGGGCGAGGTCAGGCTCACCGTGGAGGCGATCAGCTTCCTGCACCGTCAGGTGCGCTCCATCACCGGCTCGCTGGTGGAGGTGGGCTCGGGCAAGTGGACGCCGGGTGATTTCGCCGATGCGTTGAAGGCCGCAGACCGCACGCGCTGCGGGCCGGTGGCCCCGCCGGACGGTCTCTATCTGGCCTTCGTGCGCTATCCGTAAGCCAGCGCCGCCAGCACGATGGCCTCGATCACCAGCGGGATCGCGGCGGCCGCGCCCGCCATCACGGGCGGCAGGCCGAGAGCGCCATGGGCCACGCGCCAGTGCACGTAATACCGGGCCAGGCCATACAGCCCCATCAAAGCCTGAAGGGCCGCAGCATTGGCCAGCCCGGCCAGATACAGCGTCCAGATCAGGGCCTGGATGTGCAACAGCACGAACACCGCCCAGTTGTGCACCGCCACCCAGGCGCCCAGGCGCTCTGAGAGGCCCATCACCCTGACGGTGAGCCAGGCGGCCAGCGGAAACAGCGCCCAGATGCGCAGCCAGGCCAGCGCCGCCTCGCCAAAACCGGTGCGCGCGTCAGGGCTGTAAAGGGCGGGATTGTCCGCCACCAGCATATTGGCGCCCACCACGATCATGTAAAACGCCGGCAGGGCCAGCAGAACGCCGTTGAACGAGCGGCCCACGCCAACAGGGGTGATGTCGAAACAGCCCCGCCATCCGGGGCGGAAGGCCAGCATGGCGAAGACGCCGCGCACGCGCAGCCGGGTGTCGGCCAGCATGGCGCGCATCAGGCGAAGGCCACGAAATAGCGTTCCAGAATGCGGGTATAGATGGCGGCCAGCTGGCGGATATCACCTACAGGCACGCGCTCGTCGATCTGGTGCATGGTGGCG
The DNA here is from genome assembly GCF_008630495.1 of Alkalicaulis satelles. Taxonomy (GTDB): domain Bacteria; phylum Pseudomonadota; class Alphaproteobacteria; order Caulobacterales; family Maricaulaceae; genus Oceanicaulis; species Oceanicaulis satelles. The sequence goes on along the minus strand of NZ_VWOJ01000001.1, from coordinate 569,718 downwards.
CCGACCAGGCCGAACTCGGCCACCGGACAATAATCCTTGATGAAGCGGGCATCCGAGGTGCCCCCGCCCGTGGTCAGGGCCGGCGCCTTGCCGGTGACCTCGATGACGGCGGTTCTGAGAAGATCGGTGAAGGCGGGCTGGTCGGTGAGGAAGGCCTCGCCGGTGACGGTGAGATCCAGCGCGATGCGGCCATTGAACCCGGCGCGCACGGCGGCGGCCTCATCCTCGATCCATTGCTTCAGATCACCGCCCTGGTGGGCGATGTTGAAGCGGATATTGAATTTCGCTGCCGCCTGCTCCGGAATGACATTGTGGGGCGCATTGCCCACATCAATGCTGGTCACTTCCAGATTGGAGGGCTGGAAATGGGGCGCGCCGTCATCGAGCGTGCGCGCGGTCAGCCGGCCCAGCAGCGCCAGCAGGGGCGGGATGGGATTATCGGCGCGCTCGGGATAGGCCACATGGCCCTGGCGGCCTGTCACCGTGATGACGCCGTTGAGCGAGCCGCGCCGGCCCACCTTGATGGTGTCGCCCACAGAAGCCGGATTGGTGGGCTCGCCCACCAGACAATGGTCCAGCCGCTCGCCGCGCGCATGGATGGCTTCCAGCAGCTTCTTCGTGCCGTTGACCGCCGGCCCTTCCTCGTCGCCGGTGATGAGGAAGGCGATGGAGCCCCTGGGCTGGCCGTGGCGGGCGAGATAGGCCTCCACCGCCGCGACCATGGACGCTATGGCGCCTTTCATATCGGCCGCGCCGCGGCCCCAGAGCAGGTCCTGGTCGATCTCGGCCCCGAAGGGCGGGTGGGTCCAGGCGGTCTCGGCCCCGGGCGGCACCACATCGGTATGGCCGGCGAAACAGAAGACGGGCGCGGCATCGCCCAGCCGGGCATAGAGATTGTCCACCTCGCCAAACGGATAGCGCGTGCAGGAGAATCCCAGCGCGCTGAGCGCCTCCTCCAGCACGTCCAGCGCGCCCGCGTCGGCAGGCGTCACCGACGGCGCCTGGATCAGGCGGCGGGCCAGCGGGATCGGATCGGGCAGGGCGGGTGTGTCGGGCATGGTGCAGATTTAGGGCGAAACGCGTCATGGCGCCATGGGGCTTGCGCGCCTGGCCTGCGGCGTTCTGGGCGCGCAGGTTCAGGAATGCAGTCTTGGGCCTGTCCAGGAACCCGGGCCGTGCAAACCCCGCTTCACGCTTGCATTGTTTTTTGGCGGTGCTGAAGTCTGGGGCGCATTCTTTGAAATAAAGTACAGTTAAATAAAAATTATCTATAGGTTTCACAAAATAACAATAAATGCTTTTACGATTGACACGCACTCGAACGGCATAATAAAGTTTATTTAAGGGCCGTGCGCGGCCTTAAGGGGGCCTTGAGGCAGAGGGAGAAGCGCCATTTTTGCTCACAGGTTATTGTGCGTAACCAGCGCAGTTTTCGTGTCGTTTGCAGCAGCAGCTTGGGCCGATCCTGAATCCGCCGGCCGTGATCAGGAGCGCGGCGGACAAGCGATTGGGCTGCAGAGCGTTCAGCAACAGGCGATGCGCCCGGCGCCGCAGATTCAACGCCCGGCCTTGCAGCCATTGGAGAGGCCCGTCTTCCAGCGTGAGGATTGTCTGCCAGTGCGCCCCGATCAGTTGGAGGTGGCGCGCCGCGATGGACGCTGGAAGATTGTGGATGGGGATCAGTGGCTATGGGATCTGGGTGCGAGGGGGCAGGCCCGGGCGAACCGCACGCTGGACATTGTTCAGCACTATGGTTTCACGCAGGCCTGCTATATCGGCAGGCCCAATCCGCCCATGACGTATCATCTGGTGGGCCAGGAAGCCCCGGAGGGGCAGTTGAGAGGCGAGTACTGCCTGGCCTTCAGCGCTGAAACCGCTGCAGTCCGGCGATCTGGCGGCGGATGGCAACTGGTTCTGGGAAACCCGACCCCGCCATTCGGCAGCACAAGGCGCATCAACGAGAACACACGCCGGATTGATTTTGGCGATAATGAATCCGGCGCCCGGCAGGCGCTGGCCGTGCTCCAGCGTTACGGGTTCTCGCAAAGATGCTTTGTCGGCCTGAGGGGCGACAATTTCGAGTATTTCCGGCGCTAGGGGTTAAGGGGGCTTGCGGCCCGCCTCAATCGCGCAGCAGGGCGTTGATGCTCGTCTTTGACCGGGTCTGGGCGTCCACGCGCTTGACGATGACGGCGCAATAGAGCGACGGGCCGCCCTTGGGATCGGGCAGGGCGCCGGGCACCACCACGGCGTAGGGCGGCACCTCGCCGCGGAACACCTCGCCGGTGGCGCGGTCCACGATCTTGGTGGAGGCGCCGATATAGACGCCCATGGACAGGACCGCGCCTTCGCGCACGATCACGCCTTCGGCCACTTCGGCGCGCGCGCCGATGAAGCAATTATCCTCGATGATCACCGGCGCGGCCTGGACCGGTTCGAGCACGCCGCCAATCCCGGCGCCGCCGGACAGGTGCACATTCTTGCCGATCTGGGCGCAGGAGCCCACCGTGGCCCAGGTGTCGATCATCGCGCCTTCGTCCACATAGGCGCCGATATTGACGTAGGAGGGCATCAGCACGGCGTTGCGCGCGATATAGGCGCCCCGGCGCACGGCGGCGGGCGGCACGGCGCGAAAGCCCGCGGCGGCGAATTCCGCCTCGCCCCAGCCTTCGAACTTGGAGGGGACCTTGTCCCACCAGGGGCCTTCGCCGGGACCGCCGGAGATGAGCGTATTGGCGTTGAGGCGGAAGGACAGCAGCACGGCTTTCTTGAGCCATTCATGCACCGTCCAGCCGCCCTGGCCGTCAGGCGACGCCACGCGCGCCGCGCCGCTGTCGAGCAGGGCCAGCGCGGTTTCCACCGCCTCGCGCACCGGACCCCGGCTCTCAGGGGTGAGGGCGGCGCGATCGTCCCAGGCGGCGTCGATGGCGTCTTTGAGGGCGGCGTCGGTCATGGGTCAGGCCTTGAGGCTGGAGAGGCGGAGCTGGCCGAGAAATCCGGTCAGGCAGTCCGCTGCATAGTGGACATGGGGCGGATGGACGCCGGGCCCGGCGGTATGGCCGTCCGGGTCGTCGGCTTGCGCGCGGATCAGCACCGTGGTGAAGCCCATCTGCGCGGCGGTTTCAAGATTGGCCGGCGAATCCTCGAACATCACCGCGCTGCGCGGCGTGATGGAGAAATGGCGCGTGAAGCGCTCGAAGCTTTCAAGATGCGGCTTGGGCAGGAAGCGTCCGGCTTCGATATCGTAGAGATCGTCAAACAGCCCGTTGAGGCCTAGCCGGTCGATCACCTTCTCGGCGTGCTTGCGCGAGCCATTGGTGAAGACGATGCGCTTGCCTTCGAGCGCGGCCACATGGCCGGCCAGTTCGGCATTGGGCGTGATCACCGAGTGATCGACGTCATGCACGAAGTCCAGGAACTCGGCCAGATCGACATCGTGATTGCTCATCAGGCCGTTGAGCGTGGTGCCATAATCGCGCCAGTAGCGTTTCTGCACCGAACGGGCCGTATCGCGGTCCACATCGAGAAGCCGCATGACGAATTCGGTCATGCGCTGGTCGACCTGGCTCATCACCGCCGTGTCGGCGGGATAGAGCGTGTTGTCCAGATCAAACACCCAGGCGTCCTTGGGGCCGAGCGCGGGCTGGCGCGGCGCGCTCATGCGTCAGCCTCCTCGAAATCGGGACCGGACAGCCGCACGGTGACGCCGCCGGTCTCCGGATCCGGGGCGGGAACAGGGCGGAAGCCCGCCAGCTGAAAGCCCAGCCGGTCACAGCGCTCGGGATTGTCATTGCTGAAGCGGCCCGGCGCTATGCAGAACTGTTGCGAAACGCCGCTCAGAAGCCGCTCGCTGCGCGGATCCAGGAGCCGGACATGGATATAGGTCCCGTCCGCGTCCAGGCGTTCGGAGATCAAGCGTGCGCAGGCGCCCGGTTCGATGCGCCACCAGCCCCGCACCTGCACGGCGCCGTCCTGACGGCGCGCAAAGGCGGCGGCCATGGGTGCGCTCTCGTCATTGCACACGCGAAGGCCTGTACGGTTATTGCGCTCCAGGGCGAGCGCGTGAAGGGCCTCGATCAGCGCAGGTTTGTCGTCGCCGAAAGTCTGCCCGGCATCGGCTTCGAACGCGCTGATCTGGCGCCGGGTGCGCCGCCCGGCGAAGCCGTCGATCAGGCGTATGTCATAGCCATTGGCCTGCAACAGGCGCTGCAAGCCGGCCTCTTCGGCGCGCTCGCCGAAATCATCGAGCTCCACCAGCACAGCGCGGCTGCGTTCGGCTTCGTTGAGGCGGCGGAACTGACGGCTCTGCAGGCCCAGCGCCGCGCAATCGGCCACGCCTTCAAACGCGAAATCGGTCTCGTCGACGCACACATCCAGTCCGCCGCGCCATTCGCGCACGCCGCCGGGATAGGCCGGGGTGGAGCGCGCATAGAGAAACTGGTCGCTTTCCGCGCCCGGGCCGATGGACGCACAGGCGCCCGGCGCGATGCGCGTCCAGCCTTCCACCGACAGGCCCGCGCCGGTGCGCCAGGCCTTGGCGACGTCGACCATGAAGCTGGTCTCGTTGCACACCTCGCCTGCCGCGGCCGGCGCGGCCAGGGCGCCCGCCAGCGCCAGGACGGCCAGGGCGCGCCTCATGGCCGCGTCTCCAGGGCCAGGGCGGCCAGTTCGGCGCGCAGTTCGGCTATGCCGTCCTGTTTGGCGCTGGAGGTCATCGCCACGAAGGGATGGGCGGCGGGGCGGCGCTCCACGCGCTTCAGGGTCTCGGCCTGGCGCGCCTCGGCCTCGGCGGGCTTGAGCTTGTCAGCCTTGGTCAGCACGATCTGATAGATCACGGCGGCCATATCGAGCGCTTTCATCACGCCTTCATCCACCGGCTTGATGCCGTGACGCGCGTCGATGAGCAAGAGCACGCGCTTGAGATTGACCCGTCCGCGCAGATAATCCTGGGTCAGGGCGGTCCAGCGCTCCACCACCGGCTTGGGCGCCTTGGCGAAACCATAGCCGGGCAGGTCAACAATGCGCATGCGCCCGCCCAGATCGAAGAAATTGAGCTCGCGCGTGCGCCCGGGCTCATTGGAGGCGCGCGCCAGGGATTTGCGGCCGGTGAGCGCATTGATCAGCGAGGACTTGCCCACATTGGAGCGGCCTGCAAAGGCGATCTCGGGCCGGTCTGGCGGGGGCAGCACGTCCAGCGCGGTGACGCCCAGCATGAAATCGCACGGTCCGGCGAACAGAAGCCGCCCCGCCTCCAGGCGCGCAGCTTCATCCGCCTCAGGGCTGGCGTCAGGGGCGTGCGGACCGGTCAGCGCTTGCCCCCCGGCTTGCGCCGCGCAGCGCCGGAACGCTTTTTCTTGGCGGCGGGGTTGGAGCGGGTGCGCGTTCCGGCCGGTTTGGCCGGGGCGGGTTTGGCGTCTTCCCCGGCATCGTCCTCATCGGGCGCTTGCGTCTCGGCGGGACGGGCGGCCTTGAGCGTGGCGGAGGTCGCGGCGGCGGCCTTTTCCTCCAGCGTTGCGCCCGGCTTGGCGTCCTTGGCGGTGTCGGAGAAGTCCGGCTCGGGCTCGCCTTTCATGCGCGCGCGCAGACGGGCGATGGCCTTGTCCAGCTCGGTCTGGACGCCCTGACGGCGCATGATGATGTATTGCTGGGCGATGGTCAGCGTGTTGTTCCAGGCCCAGTAGATCACCAGAGCGGCGGCGAACGGCGCCAGCACGAAGGTGAACACCACCGGCAGGAAGGCGAAGATCTGGCGCTGGATCTTGTCGGGCGGAGGCGGGTTCAGGCTCATCTGCGCCCACATGGTCACGCCCATGATGATCGGCCACACGCCGATGGCCAGATACGGGTTGGAGATGATCGGCACGCCAGACGGATCGTAGGGCAGCAGGCCGAACAGGTTCCAGATCGTGGTCGGATCGGGCGCCGACATGTCCTGGATCCAGCCGAAGAAGGGTGCGTGGCGCGCATCCAGCGAGATGAACACGGTCTTGTAGACCGCAAAGAAGATCGGGATTTGCGGCAGGATCGGCAGGCAGCCGGCCAGCGGATTGATCTTCTCGCGCTTGTAGAGCTCCAGCATGGCCTGCTGCTGGGCTTGCGGATTGTCCTTGTGACGCTCGCGGATCTCGGTCATGCGCGGCGCCACCGCGCGCATCTTGGCCATGGAGGCGAAGGCGCGGTTATTGAGCGGGAAGAGCGGGATCTTGATGAGCAGCACGAACAGCATCAGGGCCAGGCCGTAATTGCCGATCAGGCCGTAGAAATAATGGATGACCGCAAAGAAGGGCCGGGTCAGGAACCAGAACATGCCCCAGTCGATGGCCTGGGACAGGCGCGGTATCCCCGCCTCGCGCTCATAGCGCGACAGCAGCGAGGAGGACTTGGCCCCGGCGAACATCATGCTGGTGTCGGTCAGGGTCTGGCCCGGCGCCAGCGCCACGGGTTCGCCCAGATAATTGGCCTCGAACACCGGCGGGCCGGGCCGGTCGAGCACGCGGAACTGGCCGCGAATGTCCGGCAGGCCTTCCGGCGCGGTCGCCGCCAGCCAGTATTTGGAGGTAAAGCCCATCCAGCCGCCCTGGCCGGTGCGCTCGATCATCCGGTCGTTCTGGAGATTGTTGAATTTGCGGTCGACCAGCCGGTCGCCCACCACGCCCACGGCGCCTTCATGCAGGATGAAGAAGTTGAGAAGGCCGGGCGGGATGTTTTCCTGGCGCACCACGCCGAAGCGGCGCAGCGAGACCGTGCCGGCGCCGGTATTGGTGACGGTGTCGGTGAAGGAGAACAGATAGTTTTCGTCCACCGAGACGGTGCGGCGGAACACCAGATCACCCGTCTGGTATTCCAGCACGACGGGCGAATCCGGGGTCAGCTCATTGCCCTCCACCAGACGCCAGCGCGTGTTGAGCGCAGGCAGGCCGCTGGGCGCGTCGGAACCGCCGATCCAGCCGGTGAACATGAAATGGCCGTTGGGCGAGCCTTCGGGGTTGAGAAGCGTCACCGGCACGCCGCTATTGACCTCGGTGTCATAGCGCAGCAGTTGCAGGTCATCGAGCCGGGCGCCGGTCAGCGCCATCGTGCCCGACAGGGCCGGGGTGCGGATATTGATGCGCTCCGAGCGCGCCAGGGCGCTTTCACGGGTCAGGTCCACGGCCGGACCGGACGGCGCGCGTTCGGTGGCGAAATCGCCGTCCGGCGCCTGGGGCGCATCGTCGCTGGGGGCGGGGGTTTGCTGTTCGCTGACCTGAGCGGCCTCGCGCGCGGCGCGTTCGCGTGATCCGGGCTGCAGGACGAACAGGTCGTAAATCACCATTACGGCGACGACCAGGACGACGAACAGGATCAGATTGCGCGTATTGTTCGGGTCACCCATGGGCGCGGACATCCTTTTACAGGCCAGTATGCGCCTCAGGCCGGATCGGGGTTCCGGCCGGCCCGCACGCGCGGGGCGAGGCTTATCAACGCGCTTTCGACATCGTCAAGCAATGACGGCCAGGCCCGGTCAGGCGTAGCAGCGCGCGCGATGAACACATAGTCGGTTCCCGGCGCGCCGTGGAGGGGCAGAAGCAGCCGGGCCGCCTCGCGCAGACGGCGCTTGGCGCGGTTGCGCACCACCGCCGGTCCGATCTTGCGCGTGGCGGTGAAGCCGGCGCGCGCCGGGCCGTGCGGATCGGCGCTGCGGGGCAGGGCCTGGATCACGACGCCGGGCCGCGCGGCGCGAACCCCGTCGCGCGCACGTAAAAAATCGCGCCGCACGGTGATCCGCGCGGCGCGATCTGGATAGGCTGGTGCGCCGGTCAGGGCGATCAGGCGGACAGCCGCTTGCGCCCTTTGGCGCGGCGGCGCGCAATGACCAGACGGCCCGATTTGGTGGCCATGCGGGCGCGGAAACCGTGACGGCGCGCGCGCACCAGTTTGGAAGGCTGGAATGTACGTTTCACGGGTCCTGCTCCGTATCGGGGACGCCTGTTCTGTGACGGCGTCCAAATGCGAGCCGCGGTTGATACGGGCGTGCGCCGCCCAAGTCAAGCGGGCCTGCGTCAGTGGCGTCACAAGCGTCTGTACCCCTCACGGATTAGCGTTTAAATTGCACCAAAGACGCCTGATATGACTTTGACGGTTCAGCTGCGACAAGCGGAGCGCGGAGCCAGCCCGCGCCAGCCGGTGGAGATGGGCGCCCCGGCCTCTGGCGAAGAGCCTTCGCTGCTGAAGGGAGTGAAGCTGATGTGGTTTTTACCTGTTAGCTTCTCTCTGGACATGAAAAAGACCCGGACGAGCTGGCGAGTTCGGATCCGGGTCTTCGTCATGATCTAGAGAAACGGGGGTCGGGCGAGAGCCCGATCCCCACTCCCTCAATATACGGCTGTTACAGTTGAATGTGAAGGGGCGCAGCGATGCGGCGTCCGGGCATGTATCGCAAACGCCAGTGCGCCGTATCGCGCGGCTGCGCTATATGCCAGTTTCACCGCTTCTCACATTCGGCCAGGGAGCCGCCCGACATGGCAGACACTGATAACATCGCGCCGCGCCAGACCCCGCTCTGGCGCCGGCTGGCGCCGCTGGGCGTGCTGGCCCTGGCGCTGGGCGTCTTTCTCCTGGCGGGGGGAGGACAATATCTCGATCCCGACCGCGCGCGGGCGCTTCTTGAGGCGCTGGACGGGTGGGTGAGCGACAATCTCCTGCTGGCAATCCTCGCCTACGGGGCGTTTTATGCGCTGGCGGTGTCCATCTCGGTGCCCGGCGCGGTGTGGTTCACCATCGGGGCCGGGTTTCTGTTCGGGCCCTATCTGGGAACCGGGGTGGCGGTGGTCAGCTCCACCATCGGCGCAACCATCATTTTCCTGGCCGCCCGCTATGCGCTGGCCGACTGGGTGAGGGCGCGCTTCCCGCAATATATCAGCAAGCTGCAGGACGGGTTTTCGCGCGACGCCTTCACCTATGTCCTGATCCTGCGCCTGATTCCGGTGCTGCCGTTTTTCGGCATCAATCTGGCCACGGCGCTGCTGAACGTGCCCTTGCGCGCCTATGTGCTGGCGACCCTGATCGGGGTGATTCCGGCGGCCTATGTATTCGCCACGCTGGGCGGAACCTTGTCCCGGGTGGCCGAAGAGGGGATACCGTCCTTCTGGTCGCTGCTGACCATCGAGGTGATCGTGGCCATCGCCGCCTTTGCAGCCCTGGCCCTGGCGCCCATGGCGCTCAGGCGCTTGCGGCGTTCGCCGGAGCAGGCGTCATGAGCCGCGACTCCATCCGCGCCGATCTCGCCGTCATCGGCGCGGGCGCCGCCGGTCTGGTCACCAGCGCGGGCGCGGCCATGCTGGGGCGCAAGGTGGTGCTGTTCGAGGCCGGCGAGATGGGCGGGGACTGCCTCAATTACGGCTGCGTGCCGTCCAAGGCCCTGCTCACCGCCGCCCACAAGGCCCATGAGGTGCGCCAGGCTGCGCGCTGGGGCGTTCAGGCCGAACTCAAGGCGATCGATTTCGCACAGGTGCGCAAGACCATAAGCGCGGCCATCGCCGCCATCGAGCCCAATGACAGCCAGGCGCGATTCGAGGGGCTGGGCGTGAAGGTGGTGCGCGAGCGCGCCCGCTTCACAGGTCCGCGCACGGTGGCGTCAGACAGCGTCTCGGTGACGGCCAGGCGCATCGTCATCGCCAGCGGCACGCGCGCGCGCATACCGGCCATTGAAGGATTGGATGCGCTCCCGGTTTTAACCAACGAATCAATCTGGTCGCTGGAAAGCCTGCCGCAGAGCCTGATCATACTGGGCGCCGGTCCTATCGGGGTGGAGCTGGGCCAGGCCTTCGCCCGGCTGGGCTCTCAAGTCACGATCATCGAGCCCGGCGAGCCGCTGGCGCGCTTCGAGCCGGAGCACGCCGCGCTGGTCCTGGAGACGCTCAAGGCCGATGGCGTGACGCTGATCACGGGCGAGGCGCCCATGCGCGCCTCGGGCGGGCCGGGCGCCGTGGAGATCACGCTGGCCGACGGGCGCAGCGTGACCGGCACGCATATCCTCGCCGCTGCGGGGCGCGAACCCGTGCTGGACGGGCTGGGTCTGGACGCGGCGGGCGTTCAGACCGACGCAGGCGGGCTGATCGTGGATGACCGGCTGCGCACCACCAACAAGCGCGTGCTGGCGGCGGGCGATATCGCAGGCAAGGGCGGGCTGACCCATCTGGCCGGCTGGCACGGCTCGGTAATCATCCGCAATCTCTATTTCGGCCTGCCCACGCGCCAGTCCAGTCAGCCCATTCCCCAGGCCGTGTATTGCGATCCGCCGCTGGCCAATGCAGGCCTGACGCAAGGCCAGGCGCGTGAGATTCACGGCGCCAAGGTGCAGGTCACCCGCTGGCCGTTCGCGGACAATGACCGCGCCATCGCCGAGGGCGATACGCGCGGCGGGGTGATCCTGGTCAGCGGCAAGGGCGCAAAGCTTCTGGGCGCCCATGCGGCCGGCGCGCGCGCCGATGATCTGATCCACCTGGCCAGCGCCGTTATGGCGCGCGGCGGCACGGTGCGCGATCTGACCAATATGGTCGCGGCCTATCCCACCCGCGCGGAAATTTTCAAAAGGGCGGGCGGAAAGTATTATGAATCAGCGGTATTCGGTCCGTTCGCCAGAACGCTGGCCGGGGTGTTGAACGCGTTTCACTGACGCCGGAAGGGGGCGCAGATTGAGCAGGGACCGCCAGCGCAGGGCCTCGCGCCCCGCCGCCTGGATGCAGGCGGCGGCGGGCCGCATTGCGGGCGCGGCGCGCTCCCTGCCGGGCAAGCTGCTGGCCTTCACCGTGCTGGTGGTGCTCATCGCCCAGGTGATGATCTTCATCCCGTCCGCGGCCGGCTTTCGCACCGAATGGCTCACCACCCGGGCGGAATCGGCCCATCTGGCTGCGCTGGCGGCTGAAACCGCCGAAGCCGAGGGTCTGAGCGAGGCGCGGGTGCGCGAGCTGCTGGCCGGGGCTGAGGCGGTGGCGGTGGCGCGGGTCTATGGCGGGGTCACCGAGCTGGTGCTGGGCGGCGATATCAGCGCGGCGGACATGATCGTGGCCGATCTCACCCGCGAAACCGTTATCCAGCGCCAGTTCGCCCTGTGGGGCACGGTGTTCGGGCCGGACGGGCGTTATATCCGCATCATCGCCTCGCCGCGCACCCGCCCTGACGAACAGATCAGCGTGATCGTGCCCGAAGCGGGCCTGCGCGAGGACCTGATCGCCTTTTCGGTGCGGATTTTCGGGATATCGCTGTTCATTGCCGGGGTGACCGGGGGGCTGCTCTATCTCTTGCTCTTGTTTGTTTTCGTGCGGCCCATGCGCCGGCTGGCCAAGGCGATCACGGCCTTCCAGCAGGATCCGGGCAATGCCTCCAACGCGTTCCGCCCCTCAGGCCGGCGCGACGAGATCGGCGAGGCGGAGACCGCCCTGGCCGCCATGCAGGACGAGGTGCGCGCCGCCTTCCGCCAGCGCGAGCGTCTGGCGGCGCTGGGCGGGGCGGTGGCGCGGATCAATCATGATCTCAGAAACGTGCTGGCCAGCGCCCATCTGGTCTCAGACCGTCTGGCCATGAGCCCGGATGCGCGCGTGGCCAATATGGGCGCGCGCCTGGTGCGCGCCGTCGACCGGGGCGTGCGCCTGTGTCAGGAGACGCTGCAATACGGGCGCGCCGAGGAGCGCGCGCCGGTGATGAGCCGGCTGATCCTGCGCGCGGCGCTCGATGACGCCGCCAGCGACGCCATGGCCGCCACGGGCCGGGCGGGGTGGGACAACAAGATTGACGAGGCGGTGGCGGTGGAGGCCGATCCCGACCATGTGCACCGGATATTCCTCAACCTGTTCCGCAATGCGATCCAGGCCATGGAGGGCGGGGGCCGCTTCACCGCTGCGCTGGACCGGCGCGAGGGCGGGTTTGTGGTGATTGCGGTGGCCGATACCGGTCCGGGCGTGCCGGACAAGGTGCGTGAAACCTTGTTCGAGCCTTTCGGGCGCAGCGGCGCGCCGGGCGGGGCGGGACTGGGCCTGTCCATCGCGCGCGAGCTGACCCGGGCCATGGGCGGGGATGTGACGCTGGCGCGCTCTGGTCCGCAGGGCGCGGTGTTCGAAGTGAGCCTGCGCGCCGTGCAAGGCGCTCCCCAAACGCGCGCCAAGGCGCTAAAGCCCGCATCATGAATTACCGCCACGCCTTCCATGCCGGCAATTTCGCCGACGTGCTCAAGCACGCCGTGCTGGCGCTGTGCCTCAATCACCTGATCCGCAAGGACAAGCCTGCGCGCTATATCGACACCCATGCCGGGACCGGGCGCTATGACCTGACCAGCGACGCCGCCCGGCGCAGTCCCGAATGGCAGGCGGGCGTGGCGCGCGTCATGGACGCGTCCCGCCCTGAAGCGGTGGAGGCGGCGCTGGCGCCCTGGCTGAAGACGGTGCGGGCGTGCAATCCGGACGGGGGTTTGAGCGCCTATCCCGGCTCGCCCGATATCGCCGCGGCGATACTGCGCGAGCAGGACCGCATCCATCTGTGCGAGTTGCACGAGGCCGACTGCCGCACGCTGGACCAGCGCTATGCCCGCGACGCCCGCATCAAGGCCGAGCAACGCGACGGCTACAAGGCGCTGGCCGCGCTCTTGCCCCCGCGCGAGCGGCGCGGCCTGGTGATGATCGATCCGCCGTTCGAACAGCGTGACGAGATGGCGGCCATGGCGCGCGCGGCCCGCGCCGGGCTGGAGCGCTGGCCCACCGGAACCTTCATCTTCTGGCGGCCCCTGAAGGATTTATGGGCCTGCGACCGCTTCGATGAGGGGCTGGCGCAATGGCTGTTGTTCGAAGAGGGCTTTGATCCGGAGAAGGTGCTGCGCGCCGATCTGTGGGTGCGTGATCTGGAAAGCGAGGGCAAGCTGGCGGGCGCGGGCGTGGTGGTGGTCAATCCGCCCCATACGCTGGAGGCCGATCTCCTCGCCCTGCTGCCCTGGCTGTGTGATGTGCTCAAGCAGGGCGAAGGCGCAGGCTGGCGCCTGGACGGCGCGCTGACCGAAGCCAGCGTGGACCTCGACACTCTCTAGGGCCGTCAGGCGCGATCAGCTCTCTTCATCGCCATAGGGCTCGCCGGCGCCGAACATCACGCCGCGCTCGGTCCAGATCACCACCGCGATCGCCAGCACGCCCATCACCACAAAGCCCAGGATCAGCGGCGCCACCGTGCCGTCATAGGCCAGCCCGATGAGGGCCCCCAGCACCGCGCCCGACATGGAGGTGACCGCGCCATAGAGCGCGGCCGTGGTCCCGGCGCGCTCCCCGGCGGGCTCCATGGCCAGCGCCGAGAAATTGGCGCCCACCATGGCGAACAGCATCAGGGCCAGGGTCAGAAGCGCGTAATAGAGCCAGAAGGGCGGGTGCATCATCAGCGCAATCGCCAGATGGATCAGATTGACCGCCGTGAACCCGGCCAGCGCGGCATGGGAGATGCGCCGCATGCCCAGCCGGCGCACGATGCGCGCATTGACAATGTTCGCCCCCGCCAGTCCCAGCGCCACCGCGCCGAACGCCACCGGGAACCAGGCCCCCAGGCCATAAAGCTCGGCCATCACCTGTTCGGAGCTGGCGATGAAGGCGAACAGGGCGCCGAAAATCAGCGAGGACGCAGTCATATAGCCCAGCGTCATGCGGTGGCTGGCGGCCAGCACGTAATTGCGCCAGGCCGACGCCGGATTGAGGCTGATGCGGTATTCCGGGCGCAGGGTTTCGGGCAGGCGCAGCGCCATCCACACCGTGAGCCCTGCGCTCATGACGAACAGCGCGCCGAAAATCGCCTGCCAGGGCGCGACGAACAGGATGAGCTGGCCCAGGCCCGGCGCCAGGATGGGCGCGATCATGAACACGGTCAGGGCAAACGACATGATCTCGGCCATGCGCCGGCCCGACACCAGATCGCGCACCAGGGCGATGGCCACCACACGCGTCGCGGCGGCGGCCACGCCCTGCAGGAAGCGCGCGATCACCATCAGCGTCATGTCCGGCGCCATGATGCACAGCGCTGTGGCGGCGAGATAGGCGATCAGCGCGCCCAGCAGCGTGCGCCGCCGGCCCAGCGAATCGGCCAGCGGGCCGAACAGGAGCTGGGCCGCGCCAAAGCCGAACAGATAGGCGGTGATGATCAGCTGGCGCTCATTGCCCGGGGCGCCCAGCGCCTCGCCCGTCACGCCCAGGGCCGGCAGCATGATGTCGATGGACAGGGCGTTCAACGCCATTAGCCCGCCCACCATGGCGATCAGCTCAACGGTCGTCAGGGACGGCCGTCTGGGGTCGGGCGAGGTCAGGCGCAAGGGCGCGAAATCTCCGGCGAGGGGCGGGACGCGTTGATCAAAACGCGTGGCGGTTTCGCCCCTTATGGCATGGATGCAGGGGGGTCAAGGCGCGGCTCAGTAGTCCGGGTCTTCATCCCAAGGCCAGCCAGGCGGGTAGCTTTCCGGCACAGTCCCGGGGAAGGCGGCGGGGCGCTTTTCCAGAAAGCTCATCACGCCTTCGGCCGCGTCCGGGCTCATGCCCCGGTGCAGGATGGCCCGGCTTTCCAGACGGTGCGCCTCCATGGGATGGGATGCGCCCAGCATGCGCCATAACAGGCGCCGGTTCATGGCCACGGACACCGGCGCGCCGCCGTCAATCAGGCGCCGGGCGCGCTCAAGCGCCAGCTCCATAACAGCGCCCGGCGTGTCGGCCAGGGCGCTGACAAGGCCCGCCTCATGGGCTTCCTCGGCCAGGAAGGTCCGGCCTGACAGGCCCCAGTCCAGGGCGGTCTCCACCCCCACCACGCGCGGCAGGAACCAGCTGGCGCAGCCGTCCCAGGCAATGCCGCGCTTGGTGAAGGGGTAGGCGAATTTGGCGCCTTTCAGGGCGATGCGCGCGTCCATGGGCAGGATCATGGTGGCGCCAATGCCCACCGAGGCGCCGTTGATGGCGGCCACGACAGGCTTGTGGGAATTGAAGATTCGCAGGTTCAGCCGCCCGCCGGAATCGCGCCATTGCGGGTCGCGGTCATCGAGCGTTCCGCTGGCCTGGGCCTGGGCGACGGCGTTGAAGGTTTCAGCCCCGGTGGACAGGTCGGCGCCCGCGCAGAACGCCTTGCCCGCGCCGGTGACGATGACGGCGCGCACGCTGCCGTCAGCGTCGGTCTCGTCAAAGGCGGCGCGCAGCTCAGCCCCCATCTCGAGGGTGAAAGCGTTCATCGCGTCCGGCCGGTTCAGCGTGATGACCGCCAGCGGTCCGTCGCGCTCCAGCGTGATGGTGGTGTAGCTCATGCGCCTCCCCGTCGTTTTTGTGTTGGTCGCCAGACTAGAGCCTCGTCACGGCGCAGCCTACCCGTCAGGCGCAGGCTTATCCCCCGGTCAGGCGGGCCGCTATCGTCCCGATTGCGTGTTGAAAACGGACTTTTGGGCGCCAGGGCGGTTCATCGCCCGCCGCCCGTTCGCCTTGCGCCGCAACACGGTGATTGCTACTCGACGCGCAAGCCTGTTCACTGATGTCCGACTTCGCTTTTTTCCGGAGACCTGCCCATGCCGGTGACCCCTGAGGATGTGCAGCGCATCGCGCGTCTGGCGCGCATCGCCGAGCCCGCCGACCGCCTCGACGCCCTGACCGGCGAACTCAACGGCATTCTCAAATGGGTTGAGCTGCTCAACGAGGTGGATGTGGCCGGCGTGGAGCCCATGACCACGGCGGTGCAGACGCCCTTGCCGCTGCGCGAGGATGCAGTCACCGACGGCGCCATGCGCGAGGCCGTGCTGAAAAACGCGCCCCGGTCCGAAGAGGGCTTCTTCGTAGCGCCCAAAAGCGTGGAGTAGGGGCCGTGGGGTGGCTCTTTCCAGTGATCGCCCTTCTGATTGCAGCCTTCGCCGGCGTTGTGGCGGCTTTAACCGCACGCCATATGCGCGAAACCTGGGGCGTTCCCACCCGTCACTGGCTGTCCTGGTATGTGTCGCTGGCCAGTTTTTGCGTGCTCTTCTTCTTGCAAGTTTACGGTACTTCGCCGGTCACTGAAAATTGGCGGATGGTCGAGCTGGACCGGGTTGATGGCTGGATGACCGCCGGGGCGATTCTGACCGGCCACGCCGCCGCCTACTGGTTCGTCAATTCAAGACCGCCCAAAGACAGCGGTACGAAAGAAGACTGAGATGACTGATTTCTCCTCCCTGACCTTGCATGAGGCCGCTGAAGGCCTGCGCGCCAAATCGTTTTCCGCTGTGGAGCTGGCTGAGGCGACCGTGGCGGCGGCGGAGGCCGCGCAAGGCGCGCTCAACTGCTTCACCTCCATCGATGGCGAGCGGGCGGTGGAGATGGCGCGCGCCAGCGATGCGCGTCTGGCCAAAGGCGAGGGCGGGGCGCTGGAAGGCGTGCCGGTGGCCATCAAGGATCTGTTCGCGGTCAAGGGCGTGGAGACCACGGCCTCGTCCAACATCCTCAAGGGCTTCAAACCCGAATACGAATCCACCGTCACGCAGAATCTCTGGGATGCGGGCGCGGTGTTCTTCGCCAAGACCTCCATGGACGAGTTCGCCATGGGCTCGTCCAACGAGACCGCCGCCACCGGCCCGGTGGTCAATCCGTGGCGGGCGAAAGGCTCTGAGGCGAAGCTGACGCCGGGCGGGTCGTCGGGCGGCTCGGCTGCTGCGCTGGCCGCCGGGATCAGCTATGGCGCCACGGGCACCGATACCGGCGGCTCCATCCGCCAGCCGGCGGCCTTTACCGGGCTGGTGGGGGTGAAGCCCACCTATGGGCGCTGCTCGCGCTGGGGCGTGGTGGCGTTTGCGAGCTCATTGGATCACCCCGGCCCGTTCGCCAAAACGGTGAAGGATGCGGCCCTGCTGACCCAGGTCATGGCGGGCCATGACCCCAAGGATTCCACCTCCTATCCCGGCGCGGTGCCGGACTTCGCCGCGTCCGCCGGGCGTTCGGTCAAGGGCCTGCGCATCGGCATCCCCAAGGAATACCGCGTCGACGGCATGCCCGGCGAGATCGAGACGCTGTGGCGCCAGGGCGCAAAATGGCTGGAAGAGCAGGGGGCCGAGATCGTCGACATCTCCCTGCCCATGACGAAATACGCCCTGCCGGCCTATTACATCATCGCGCCCGCCGAGGCGTCCTCGAACCTGGCGCGCTATGACGGCATTCGCTATGGCGCGCGGGTGGAGGGCGCCGACCTCATCGACACCTATGAGAAGACGCGCGCAGCCGGGTTCGGGCTGGAGGTGCAGCGCCGCATCATGATTGGCACCTATGTGCTCTCGGCGGGCTATTATGACGCGTATTATCTCAAGGCTCTGAAAGTGCGCCGGCGCATCTATGAGGACTTCACCGCCGCGTTCGGCCAGGTGGACGCCATCCTCACCCCCGCCACGCCCAGCGCCGCCTTCGAGATCGGCTCCAAGGCCAAGGCCGACCCGATCGAGATGTATCTCAACGACATTTTCACGGTGACCGCCAATATCGCCGGCATCCCGGCCATGAGCGTGCCCGCCGGCCTCGACAAGTCCGGCCTGCCGCTGGGCCTGCAGGTCATCGCCCCGGCGCTGGAGGAAGAGACCATGTTCGCCGTGGCCGGCGCGATCGAGCGCGCGGCGGGGTTTGGGGCGAAGGCGGAGACGTGGTGGTAGGGATGGGCTGTAGCGCCCATCCAGACGCGCGGCGGCTTCCCCTGAGGCGCGTATCGGTCTAGCTTGCGTCTATGGTCTGGCGCATCCTCATCCCTGCCGTTTTGAGTGCGATTACGGGCGCGCTGCTGATCGCCGGCGCCGTCTGGCTGCCGCACGCGTGGGATGAATTCGGCCTGCGCTTCGTGATGGGGTTTGCGGGCGTCTGGCTCTTCGGCCTTGCTCTGGTGACGCGCGGGCTGATGCGCCGCCCTCCACAGGCCTGGCGCTCGCGCTTCGAACAGAGCCGGGCGCGTGCGCGCCGCTCACGCCGGCAGCGACGCCCGTCATGATGGCGCCCCACGCCCAGCTCTTCCGCGACGCCTTCCACGCCCTGTCGCTGGGGTGTTTCGGGTTCGCCATGTTTGGCCAACCTGACGACTGGGTTGCGGTGGGCTATATTATGCTTGGCGTGGTGCTTCATGCTGGAGCGCACGCCGTGGTCAGGCTCAGTGCGATGATTGAACGCAACCGGGCGCACGCAGGAGGTTCGTCATGAACAATCTGGTCGAATGGATCATGCTTGCGGTCCTCCTGAGCTTCGCGGTGGCGGTGGTCTCGGGCTATGCGTGGCGCTTGCACAGGCTGAAGCTGGAACTGCGCCGCCGCGATGGCGCCGGCGCGGCGGACGGCGGCGGCGAGCCGAAGGCCACCACATGATCCTGCCAGCCTGGCGCTTTTTCACCCACCCCGCCGCGAAGGCGGGGGCGGTCTTCGCCGCTCTGGTCTTCGCCTATTACGTAATCACCGCCTTTGTTGAGTTGCTGACGCTCCTGACGCCCCAAACGGCTGAAATCGCAGGCCGCCCGATCCAGTTGAGCCGCCAGCTCTCCCTGTTCAATCTTGTCAGTCCGCTCTCATACGCCTTCATCATCCTGGCCTTCGCCCTGATGGTGGAGCTGGGCATGCGCATAGCCAGGCGCGCGCCCGCTGCGCTGCGCGCCGGACATCCGGGCCAGACTTCGGATCTGACCGGGAGGATGAAGCTCATGACCGCGCCCTCAGGCGTGATCATTGGGGCCGGGCTGGTGATTGTCGCGGCCTTTGTAATTGATTGCGCACTGTTTTTCGTCTTCCCCCAGAATGATGACTTCATCATTGGCTGGGGTCCGGTGTTCGAGGTTTCGCGTGAGGTCGGCATGCTGGATACGGGGCTATTGCTGATCGTTCTGGGGGTGATCATCGCCTATCTGGCGCGCATCGCGGCGCGGCTGCAGGTGTTGGCGGGCGGCGCGGAGGCAGAGCTGTGAGAGCCAATTTCTTCACCAGCGTCCATGCCCGCGCCGTGGCCTTTCTGGGCCTTCTGATCGTGGTGATCGCCGTGGGCGAGGCGGTCTACAAGATTGTGGAAGAGAATTCCGTATCGATCGGGTTCAGCTTCTTTATCCTGCCTCTGGCCGTGATCTTCCTGGCGCTCTCCCTGGTGATCGAATATCTGGCGCGCATCGCGGCCGCGCTGGACAGGCGCGCCGCGCCGGCCCGTCCGGAGGGCGGATCATGACCGCGTCGTCCTGGCGCTTCTTCACCCATCCGATTACACGTGCTGCGGCGATCATCGGCGTGGCGATGATGACCTTCCTGTTCGTCATCACGTTCGCCCAGGCGGTCGTCATGATCGTATCGCCGCCCTCTGATCCTAATTCTTTTCGTGACTCCCTGCTGGATGAAGGCGGCCAACAGCTGCGTCAGGCGCTGGCTATGCTCGGCGGCTCTGTCCTTTGGTCCCTGGCGCCAGGCCTGCTGGTTCTGTCCGGCGCCATTCTGATCGAATGGGCTGTGCGCGTCGCCCGGGCTGCAGGCGTGACGGGCAGGCCGGGCCTGTTCGGGTTCTTCACCCATGGCGTGGCGCGCCTCATGATGATCGCGGTCTTGCTTTACATAACAGTCTGGATCGCCCTCAACCTGCTTGCGGCCGTCATGGAAGGCAGGCCCGGCTTCATGTTTTTCATGCCGCTCATGATAACATTCGCCGCCCCGCTATTGATCCTCGCCGTCCTGATCGAATATCTGTCGCGCATCGCTCAAGCGCTCGAAAAGCCCGTCCGCGCAGATCGGCAGGATTCAGCCCCATGACTCTCGTCCGCCTGCTCATCCCCGTCTTCGGGCTCATCGCCATCCTGGGCGCGCTCATGGCGTCGGGGCGGTTTGGCGAGGCGGGCTGGCTGACCGCAGTGGGCATCACGCTGATCGTGGCCGGGGCGGTGGGCATCCTGAATGTGATCGTGTTCCGGCGCCTGAAGGCCAGCATCGACCGCATGGCCGAAGATGCGCGCAAGCGCTGAGAGGGAGGGGCGCCGCACAGCCCCGCCCGCCTTGTCCTGACGCGCGCGGCGGTCTAATGCTCGAAGGCTCAAACTCACCTCCAGCGCCCCGAGTGCCGACCCCATGCGTCTCAGCCGATTTCTGCTTCCCGTCCTGAAAGAAACCCCGGCTGACGCGCAGATCGTCTCGCACCGGCTGATGCTGCGCGCCGGGCTGATCCGCCAGGAGGCGGCGGGCATTTACGCCTGGCTGCCGCTGGGCCTCAAAGTGCTCAGGAAGATCGAGCAGATCGTGCGCGAGGAGCAGAACCGCGCCGGCGCCATCGAGATCCTGATGCCGACGCTCCAGCCGGCCGATCTGTGGCGCGAGAGCGGGCGCTATGACGCCTATGGCAAGGAGATGCTGCGCATCACCGACCGCCACAAGCGCGACCTGCTTTATGGCCCCACGAACGAGGAGATGGTGACCGCCATCTTCCGCAATTACTGCAAGTCCTACAAGGATTTGCCCAAGAACCTCTATCACATCCAGTGGAAGTTCCGCGACGAGATCCGGCCCCGCTTCGGGGTCATGCGCGGGCGCGAATTCCTGATGAAGGACGCCTATTCCTTCGATCTGGACGAGGCTTCGGCGCGCGCGGCCTATAACCGCATGTTCATCGCCTATCTCAACACCTTCGCCCGCATGGGGCTGAAAGCGGTGCCCATGCGCGCCGACACCGGCCCCATTGGCGGCGATCTCAGCCATGAATTCATCATCCTGGCCGAGACCGGCGAGAGCGAGGTGTTCTGCGACAGCCAGCTCATCGATATGGGCGCGCCGGGCCCGGAGGTGGACTTTGACGGCGATCTGCAGCCGCTTGTGGACCAGCGCACCGCGCTCTACGCCGCCACCGAGGAAATGCACGATGCGGCCCGGTTCGAGGCCGAGACGCCTGCAGACCGGCGTCTGAGCGCGCGCGGCATCGAGGTGGGTCATATCTTCTATTTCGGGACCAAGTACTCAGCCCCGATGAAGGCTCATGTCACCCATCCCGACGGTCAGGACCGCCCGGTGCATATGGGCTCCTATGGCGTGGGCGTGTCGCGCCTGATGGGGGCCATTATCGAGGCCCATCATGATGACAACGGCATCATCTGGCCCGAGGCGGTGGCGCCGTTCGGGGCCGGGATCATCAATCTGAAAGCCGGCGATCCGGACACCGATGCGGCGTGTGCGCAGGCCTATGAGGCGCTGTCGCTGGCCGGGCTGGAGCCGCTGCTGGACGATACGCCCGAGCGGCCGGGGGCGAAATTCGCCACCATGGACCTGATTGGTCTGCCCTGGCAGCTGGTGATCGGCCCGCGCGGGATCAAGGAGGGCAAGGTGGAGCTCAAGCGCCGCGCGACGGCTGAGCGCGAGGAGCTGAGCCTGGCCGACGCGGTGGCGCGCATCATCGCCGGGCGCACGCCATGAGCGCTTCGCCGCCCAAGCAAGCCGTGGCTGGCGGCGCCGGGCCGTTCAGCGGCTTTGAGTTCATGCTGGCCTTGCGTTACTTGCGCGCCCGGCGCCAGCAGGCCGGCGTCACCCTGGTGGCCGTGATCTCCTTTGTCGGCATCATGCTGGCGGTGACGGCGCTGATCGCGGTGATGTCGATCATGAACGGCTTCCGCCACGAGCTGCTGACCCGGCTTCTGGGCGCGCAGCCCCATGTCTATGTGCAGCTGCCTCATGACATGAACGCCCAGACCAGCGATCTGGCCGACGCCATCGCCGCCCTGCCGGGCGTGCGCCAGGCCGGTCCGGTGACGCTGGGCCAGGCGCTGGTCACGTCTGCGCGCGGCCAGGCGGCGTTTGCGCAGGTCAATGGCGTGCGCGCCTCGGACTTCGTCAATTTCGACATCGTCACCGGCGAGGGCGGCGTGCGCGAGGCGGGCGGGGGCATTATTTACGGCTCGGCGGAAGGCTTCGGCGAGGGCCGCCATGGCGGCGACATCATCGTCATCGGCACGGCCATGGCCGCGCGCCTGGGCGTGACGGCAGGCGACGAGGTGACGCTGGTCACCCCGCGCGGCGCCCAGACGGCGCTGGGCGTGGCGCCGCGCTCCAAGACCTATCTGGTGGGCGGGGTGCTGACCGTGGGGGTGCAGGATCTCGACGCGATCCTGGTCTATATGCCCATCGAGCAGGCCGCCCTGTTCTTCAACCGCTCCTCGGCGGGCGATTATATCGATGTGCGCCTGACCCATCCCGACGCGCCCGAGACGGTGATGAACCGGATCAACGCCATGGCGCCGCCGGGCACGGTGGTGTTCGACTGGCGCGCGGAGAACGCCGCCTTCTGGAACGCCCTGCAGGTGGAGCGCATCGCCATGCGCCTGATCCTGTCCATCATCGTGGCCATCGCTGCGCTGAACATCATTTCGGGCGTGGTCATGCTGGTGAAGAACAAGACCCGCGACATCGCCGTATTGCGCACCATGGGCGCCACGCGCGGGGCGGTGATGCGCATCTTCCTGATCTCGGGCGCGGCCATCGGCTCGTTCGGCACCGCCTGCGGCATCGTGCTGGGGCTGTTATTCGTGGCCTTTATCGGCCCGATCCAGGACGCCATCGCGCTGACGACGGGCGTCAATATCTTCGATCCCACCGTCTACAAGCTCTACCGCCTGCCCGCGCGGGTGGACTGGGCGGAGGTGGTGTTCGTGTCCGCCTGGGGCTTCGCCATGGCGCTGCTGGCCACGCTTCTGCCCAGCTGGCGTGCGGGCCGCATCGATCCGGTGGAGGCGCTGCGCAATGAGTGAGCCGGTTCTGTCCATCCGCGCCCTGCGCCGCGTCTATCAGAGCGGCGCCGAAGAGCTCGAAGTGCTCGACGGCGCCGAGCTTGACCTCTATCCCGGCGAGCTGGTCGGGCTGGTGGGGCCGTCCGGGTCGGGCAAATCCTCGCTGCTGCACGCTGCGGCCCTGCTGGAGACGCCCACTGCGGGCCAGGTGATCATCGCCGGTCAGGACGGGCTGGCGCTGGGCGAGCGCGCGCGCACGGCGCTGCGCCGGCGCGAGATCGGTTTCGTCTACCAGTTCCACCACCTTCTGCCCGAGCTCAGCGCGCTGGAGAACGCCGCCCTGCCGCTGCGTATCGCCGGGCGCGGCGCGGGCGCGGCGCGCGAGGCGGCGAAGGCGAAGCTGGAGGCGCTGGGCATGGGCGGGCGTCTGGACCACCGCCCGGGCCAGCTCTCGGGCGGCGAGCAGCAGC
Source organism: Alkalicaulis satelles (assembly GCF_008630495.1). Classification (GTDB taxonomy): domain Bacteria; phylum Pseudomonadota; class Alphaproteobacteria; order Caulobacterales; family Maricaulaceae; genus Oceanicaulis; species Oceanicaulis satelles. Next base: position 546,553 of record NZ_VWOJ01000001.1, on the reverse strand, counting down.
GCGTGGCCATCGCCCGCGCCCTGGTGAACAATCCGCGCGTGGTGCTGGCCGACGAACCCACCGGCAATCTCGATCCGGCTCATTCCGACCAGGTGTTCGAGGCGCTGGCCTCGGCCTGCCGCGAGGCGGGGGCGGCGGCCCTGATCGCCACCCATAATCTGGCGCTGGCCGAACGCATGGACCGGGTGCTGACGGTGGAGCAGGGGCGTCTGACCCCTTGGACCCCGGACGCCTGAGCGCCGGCGACCCAGTGTTCATTGTCGCGGAAATCACCTGCCTGGCAGGTGATTCGTTTTTCGCTTGACGGGCGGAACAAAAGGCGAATAGGGTGTGGGGAACAAAACAGGAATAGCCGCGTCGGGCGGCGTCAGACCTAGGGAGTTCCGCCATGCGCAGCCTCATCGAAGATATCGCCTCGGCCGCCGTCATCGCCGGTTTCGTCACTCTGGCCCTGACGGTTTCAGCCGCCATGGCCGCCTGAAGCGGCCACACGCGGGTGACCGGCCCGCCCGGCCTCGTCTAGGGTAGGGGCCGTCCCGATTCCCGCCCCTCTCGCGGAGCTCGCCCCATGAGCCAGCGCCCCTTTGTCCATCTGCGTGTGCGCTCGCCCTATTCGCTGCTGGAGGGTGCGCTGCGCATCGGCGAGATCGCCGAGCTGTGCCGCACCCATGACATGCCCGCCGCAGCGCTGACCGACACCAATAATCTGTTCGGCGCGCTGGAATATTCCGAATATCTGGCCGGGGCGGGCGTGCAGCCCATCATTGGCTGCACCCTGTCGGTGGAGCTTGAAAACGCGCGGGCCGGCGAGCGCGGCGGGCCGGACGGCACGCTGGTGCTGCTGGCCCAGAACCAGGCCGGATACGCCAATCTGATGGCGCTGTCCTCCGCGGCATGGCTTGATATCGACCCGGCCGAGCCCGCCCATGTGAGCCTGGAGGCGGTGCTGGCGCGCGCGGACGGCCTCATCTGCCTGACCGGCGGGCATGACGGATTGATCAACCGGCTGGTCTGCGCAGGGCGCACGGGACCGGCCGATGCGCTGCTGGACCAGCTCGGCGCAGCCTTCGGCGACCGGCTCTATCTCGAGCTCCAGCGCCATGGCCGTCCCGATGACCTGACCGCTGAAGACTATCTCATCGACCGCGCCTATGCGCGCGGCCTGCCGCTTGTGGCCACCAATGAGCCGTTTTTCGCCCGGCCTGACCAGCATGGCGCCCATGATGCGCTCCTGTGCATCGCCCAGGGCAGCTATGTCAGCCAGTCGGACCGGCGCACCGTCACGCCGGAGCATTATTTCAAGTCCGGCGAGGAGATGGCGGCGCGTTTCGCCGACCTGCCCGAAGCCCTCGACGCCACGCTGGAGATCGCCCGGCGCTGCGCGGTGCGCGTGCACACCGCCGCGCCCATCCTGCCGCGCTTTCCCACCGAGGGCGGGCGCGATGAGGCTGAGGAATTGCGCGCGCGTGCGCGAGAGGGGCTCGACGCGCGGCTGGCGCGCATCGAGCTGGCCGCGCCGCGCGAGACGTATGAATCCCGGCTCGACTTCGAGCTCTCGGTCATCGAGACCATGGGCTTTCCGGGCTATTTCCTGATCGTGTCGGACTTCATCCAGTGGTCCAAGGCCCAGAATATTCCCGTCGGGCCGGGCCGGGGCTCAGGCGCGGGCTCGGTGGTGGCCTGGGCGCTCACCATCACCGATCTTGATCCCTTGCGCTTCGGCCTGCTGTTCGAGCGGTTTCTGAATCCCGAGCGGGTGTCCATGCCCGACTTCGATATCGATTTCTGCCAGGACCGGCGCGGGGAGGTGATCCGCTATGTCCAGCAGCGCTACGGCGCGGACCGGGTGGCCCAGATCATCACGTTTGGCACCCTGCAGGCGCGCGCCGTGGTGCGCGATGTGGGCCGGGTGCTGCAGCTGCCCTTCGGGCTGGTGGACCGCATCGCCAAGCTGGTGCCCGCCAATCCGGCCGCGCCGGTGACTTTGGCCCAGGCGCTGGAAAGCGAAAGCCGGCTGCAGGACTTGCGCGACAGCGACCCCATGGTGGCGCGGCTGATCGAGGTGGCGCTGCAGCTTGAGGGGCTCAACCGCAACGCCTCCACCCACGCCGCCGGCGTGGTGATCGGCGACCGCCCGCTCACCGAGCTGGTACCGCTCTATCAGGACCCGCGCGCCGATCTGCCCGCCACCCAGTTCAACATGAAATGGGTCGAGCCTGCGGGACTGGTGAAGTTCGACTTCCTGGGCCTGAAAACCCTGACCGTCATCCAGCGCGCGCTGGACTATATTCAATCATCCGGCGCCGAGCGCCCGGACCTTGATGCGCTGACCTTTGACGACCCGGCCAGCTATGAGCTTCTGGCCTCGGGCGCGTCCATCGGGGTGTTCCAGCTGGAAAGCACGGGGATGCGCGACACCCTGCGCAAGGTCAAGCCCGACACCATCGAGGACGTGATCGCGCTGATCTCGCTCTACCGGCCCGGGCCGATGAAGAACATCGACACCTATGTGGAGCGCAAGTCCGGGCGCGCCGAGCCGGACTATCTCCACCCCGATCTCGAACCGGTCCTGAAAGAGACCTACGGCGTCATCATCTACCAGGAACAGGTGATGCAGATCGCCCAGATCCTGTCGGGCTATTCGCTGGGCGAGGCCGATCTGTTGCGCCGGGCCATGGGCAAGAAGAAGAAAGAGGAGATGGACCAGCAGCGCGTGCGCTTTCTGGACGGCGCCGAACAGCGCGGCGTGCCGCGCGCGCGCGCCAATTTCATCTTCGACCTGGTCAATGAGTTCGCCGGCTACGGCTTCAACAAGTCCCACGCCGCCGCCTACGCCGCCATCGCCTACCAGACCGCCTGGCTGAAGGCCAATCATCCCGTGGCCTTCATGGCCGCGCTGATGAGCCTGGACCGGGCCAATACCGACAAGCTCGCCGTGTTCTTCCAGGAAGCCCGGCGCATGGGCATCACCGTTCTGCCGCCTGATGTGAACGCGTCCCAGGCCGATTTTTCGGTGGAGGACGGCGCGGTGCGCTATGGCCTGGGCGCGGTGCGCAATGTGGGCTTTTCGGCCATGGAGCATGTCGCGCGGGTGCGCGGCGAGGGCGGGCCGTTCCGCGATCTGTTCGATTTCGCCGGGCGCGTCGATCCGCGTCAGGTCAACAAGCGCGCATTTGAAAATCTCGCCCGGGCCGGGGCGTTCGACGCGCTTGAGCCGGACCGGGCGCGCGCCCTGGCCGCCGCCGAGACCCTGCTGGCCTTCTCCCAGCACGCCCTGTCCGAGCGCGAAAGCGCGCAGGTCTCCCTGTTCGGCGGGGGCGGCGGCGGGCCGGGACTGCAACGCCCGCGCCTGCCCGAGGGGGAGTTCTGGGACCCGGTGCGCCGTCTGGACGAGGAATTGTCGGCGGTGGGATTCTATCTGTCCGGCCACCCCCTTGATGATCTGCGCGACGGGCTGGCCCGGCGCGGCGTGGTGCTGTTCGCCGATCTGCCCGCCCGGGCCGCCGAGGGCGCGCGCGCCGCGCGCATGGCCGCCATCGTGCGTGCGCGCCAGGAAAAGGTCTCGCGCCGCTCGGGCGAGAAATTCGCCTTCCTCACCCTGTCCGATCCGTCCGGCGAGTTCGAGGCGCTGGTCCCGCCCAAAATCCTGTTCGCCGTGCGCGACCGGCTGGAGCCGGGATCGGCGGTGATGGCGGTGATGAAGATCGAGGAACAGGAAGAGGGGCTGCGCCTGATCATGGAGAGCGCCGAAACCATCAACACCGCCGCCCTGGAGGCCGAGGGCCGCAGCCTGCGCATCCATCTCGACGGCCCTGGTCCGCTGGAGGGGGTGGCTGCGCGGCTGGCGCACGCCGCCGCCCGGCCCGGCCCGCGCGGGCAGGTGCATCTGGTGATGGCGCTGGCCGACGGGCGCCGGGCCGAGCTGCGCCTGCCGGGCGAGCACGCCCTTGATCCGGCTGCGCGCGCCGCGCTCAAGGGTCTCGATGGCGTGGCCGGGGTGGAGCTGGCGTGAGGCTCCGCCTGGCATGCGTGTGCAGCCTGGGGGCGCCGGGGCGCGCCTGCGCGTGCTAGACAGGAGCGCTCTCGAGCAAGGGCGGGCGAGGACCGTGACGATGGATGACCTGCAGGCCTCTGTGACCACTTCGCGCGATGGGCGCGCGCGCGGTGAAGCCGGCGCCGCCGCCCATGCCGGCCTCACCCCGCGCGCCTTCGGGCCGGTCAACTGGCTGGGCCTGTGGACGCTCTACAAGAAAGAGGTGCGCCGCTTCCTCAAGGTGCATTTCCAGACCGTGCTGGCGCCGGTGGTCACCTCGCTTTTGTTCATGATCGTGTTCTCCATCGCCATCGGCTCCCAGCGCGGGGAGATTCTGGGCGTGGCCTACGCCAGTTTCCTGGCGCCCGGCCTGGTGATGCTGGGCGTGCTCAACAATTCCTTCGCCAACGCCTCGTCCTCGCTGATCGGGGCGAAGATGCAGAACAACACCGTCGATTTCCTGATGCCGCCCCTGTCGCCGGGCGAGCTGGCGGCGGCCTTTATCGGCGGGGCGGTGACGCGCGGGGTGCTGGTGGGGCTGGCCACCGCGATCTGCATCGCGCCCTTCGTGGACGTGAGCGTGGCGCACTGGTGGGCGGTGATCTATTTCGGCCTGTCGGCGGCCCTCATGCTGGGCGTGATCGGGGTGATGGCCGGGCTGTGGGCGGAGAAATTCGATCATCTGGCCGTGGTGACCAATTTCGTCATCATGCCCTTGGCGTTCCTCTCGGGCACGTTCTACTCGGTGGAGATCCTGCCCGAGCCCTTCTACACCATCAGCCACATCAACCCGGTCTTCTTCCTGATCGACGGCTTCCGCTACGGCTTTATCGGGGCGGGCGACAGCCATCTCATGCTGGGCGTTGCGGTGATCGGCGCGCTCAATCTGGCGCTCATCACCGCATGCTATCTGCTATTGCGCTCCGGCTGGCGCTTGAAGAGCTGATCCAAAGGGGCCTAGATCAGGGTTTCACGCACACCGTTTGGGGGCACGCATGGCCAGACCGCTGATGGATACCTATTCGCCGCCCGATATCGATTTCGAGCGCGGCGAGGGGGCGTATCTGCATGCGCGCGGCGGCGCGCGCTATCTCGATTTCATTTCCGGGATCGCGGTCAACGGGCTGGGCCATTGTCATCCTGCGGCGGTCAAGGCGCTGCAGGACCAGGCCGGCAAGCTGTGGCATACCTCCAACATGTTCCGCGCGCCCGGCCAGATCGAACTGGCGGAGAAATACTGCCGCGACAGTTTCGCCGACCGGGTGTTCTTCACCAATTCGGGAACCGAGGCGGTGGAGTGCGCGCTGAAAACCGCGCGCCATTACCATTTCGCCCAGGGCCGCCCGGACCGTTACCGCGTCATCACCTTCACCGGGGCGTTTCACGGACGCACGTTCGGGGCCATCAATGCAGGCGGCAATCCGGCCTATCTCGAAGGCTTCGGGCCGCGCATGGAAGGCTTTGACCAGGTCGCGTTCGGCGATCACGAGGCGCTCAAAAGCGCCATCACCGAAGAAACCGCGGCCATCATCGTGGAGCCGGTCCAGGGCGAGGGCGGGGTGCGCGCGATCCCCGATGTCTGCCTGCGCGGCCTGCGCGAGCTGTGCGATGAGCACGGGCTGTTGCTGATCTATGACGAGGTGCAGTGCGGCGCCGGGCGCACCGGCAAGCTGTGGGCCCATGAATGGTCGGGCGCGGCGCCCGATATCATGGCCGTGGCTAAGGGCGTGGGCGGCGGCTTTCCCATGGGCGCGTGCCTGACCACTGAAGCGGCCGGCGCGCACATGAAAATCGGCACTCACGGTTCGACCTTCGGGGGCAATCCGCTGGCCATGGCGGTGGGGCATGCGGTGTATGACGCGCTCACCGCGCCCGGTTTCCTCGATCATGTCACCGATATCGCCAACACGCTGCGCCAGCAGCTCTCCGGACTTGTGGACGCCCATGCGGACAAGGTCGCCGAGCTGCGCGGGCGCGGGCTCCTGATCGGGCTGAAGCTGAAGGACGGCTATGTCAACAAGACGCTGGCCGCCCATGCGCGCGCCCAACACCTGCTGATGGGTGCGGCGGGCGATAATGTGGCGCGCCTGGCGCCGCCCCTGATCATCGACGAGACCCATGTGCGCGAAGCGGTGGCGGCGCTGGACGCCGCGCTGGGCGCGCTGGAGCCGCAATGACGCCCGCCGGCGCGCCTGGCGCGCCAGGCCTGACCGGCGCGGGTGATGACCGCGTGACCGGTTTCCAGCTGGAAGGCCGGCCCGTGCGCGGGCGCCTGGTCCGGCTGGGCGCGGCGGCTGATGCAATTCTGTCGGCCCATGACTATCCCGTCAGCGTGGCCCGCCTGGTGGGCGAGGCGGCGCTGCTGGCCGTGCTGATCGGGGATTCGCTCAAATTCGACGGCAAGCTGATCATCCAGGCCAGCGGTCCGGATTCAGGCGGGCGCCAGATCGAGGGCACGGGCGCGGTGGCCTTCGTGGTGGCCGATTTCGTGCCCGGCCAGGGCGTGCGCGCCTACGCCAAATATGATGGCGATGCGGTGGCGGCGCTGGAGGCGGCCAGCCGCACCGGCGCGCGCGACCTGTTGGGGGATGGCCATTTCGCCATGACCCTGGATCCCGGCCCGGGCAAGGAGCGCTATCAGGGCGTCACAGCCATCACCGGCGACACGCTGGCCGACAGCGCAGCGCATTATTTCGCCCAGTCCGAACAGACGCCCACGCGCCTGCGCCTGGCGGTGGGCCGCCAGATGCTGGACGGCGGCCATATGGTCTGGCGCGCCGGGGGCGCGCTGATCCAGCGCATCGCCGGGGATGAGGCGCGCGGCGAGACGCAGGATTCCTTCGAACACGCCCAGGTCCTGTTCGACACGCTGGGCGATGATGAATTGCTCGATCCGGCCCTCACCGCCGGCCAGGTGCTGTTCCGCCTGTTCCATGAGGACGGCGTGCGCGTGGAGGAGGGCCGCCCGGCGCCGCGCCGGTGCAGTTGCGAGCGCGCCTCGCTCGCCCGCCTGCTGGCGCGCTTTCCCAGCGATGACCGCGAGCATATGAGCGGCGCCGACGGCTCGGTGGCCATGACGTGCGAATACTGCAATCGCGAATGGCGCTTCACCGCCGGCGAGATCGACGCAGCAGCCCGCGCGAATGATTAGCGGGCGGGGCCAGCGCGCGCAGCTTCTCGCGCGCCTCATATTGAGACTCATGGATGACGCGCCTGGCGCAAGGCGCAATGCCTGCGGTTCCCATGAAGGCCGCCGGGATGGCGGCGGGCTCCGGCATCTGATATCTTGCGGATATCAGATGCCGCGCGGAGCCATGTGATGACCAAGGTGCAGATAGGCAAGTGGGGCCAGAGCGCAGGCGTGCGCATCCCCAAAGACCTTCTGGAGCGCACCGGCCTGGCGCCGGGCGATGCGGTTGAGCTGAGCTATGAGGGCGGGCGCCTTGTCATGACACCGGCCCGTCAGGCGCTGGACCGTGAAGCGCTGTTTGACGCGATGCGCGTTGAGGAGACACCGGAGCTCGAAGAGTGGGGCGCGCCAGTCGGCGCAGAGCCCTGGTGAGCGGTTCTGGCGTTTACGAGCCCGGTGATGTGATCTGGCTCGAACTGGACCCCGCGCGGGGGCGCGAACAGGCCGGACGCCGGCCCACCGTGGTGGTGTCGACCTATCGTTATAATGCAGGCTCCAGCCTGGTCTTGGTCTGTCCCGTGACTTCAAGTGAGCGGCCCTGGCCGTTCAAATTGGCGCTGGACGCCGAGGATCCGGTGGCGGGTTATATCCTGTGTGACCAGATCCGCACGATTGATCCTGAAGCTCGTCACGCCCGTCGGGCCGGGCAGGTCTGCGCGGACACGCGCCTTGCGCTGTTCCAGCGCATCGCCGCGATCCTGGACCTGCCCGACCCGACCCGCCCGGCTTGATCTCTTACTCCCCTTGCCCCGGCGCGGCTTCGGCGCCGGCCAGTATCCCGCCGTCGAGATCGAGACCGGTTCCGGTCATATAGCTGGACGCATCACCCGCCAGAAACACCGCCGCTTCAGCCACTTCCCGGGGCGTGCCGAACCGGCCCATGGGCACGCCTGCAGCGATCCCGGCCAGTATCGCATCGCGCTGCGCTCCATCGCCCAGCATGGCGTCCCACATGGGGGTGAGGATGGCGGCGGGCAGCAGCGCATTGCAGCGGATGGGATAGCCCATCTGCGCGCAATAGAGCGCCACCGTGCGGGTGTGATTGCGCACCGCCGCCTTGGACGCGGCGTAGGCCGCTGCGCCGGGAATGCCCACTACGCCCGAACGCGAGGACATGTTGATGATCGATCCGCCCTTGCGGTGCTTCATCAGGGCGATGGCGGCGCGGCAGCCCAGGGCCAGCCCGTCCAGATTGACCCGGTGCACGGCGCGCCAGCTCTCCAGCCTGAAATGCTCGGGATCATGGGGCCCTTCGGTCTCCAGAAACCCAGTGATGCCGGCATTATTGACCAGAATGTCCAGCCCGCCATGGCGGGTGGTCACGTGAGCCTGCACCTTAAGCCAGTCGCCTTCCTCGCCCACGTCCAGCGCCAGGCTTTCAGCGCGTTCGCCCAGTTCGGCGGCGAGGGTATCGGCGCTTTGTTGATCGATATCGGTGACGAGGACATGGGCGCCCTCGCGGTGAAAGGCGCGGGCGATGGCTTCGCCAATGCCGCGGCCTGCGCCGGTGACCAGCGCGATGCGATTATCCAGTGATGGCATGATGACAGTCCTGATGAACCGCGCCGGGAAGGCCCGGCGCTAATCCCGCCGCCCGTCAGGGGCGGCGGCGCGACGTAGTGGTCAGCGCGGCTGGTTCATCGGCGGGGTCCTCCCCAAGTGAGGCGCGCAGCACTAGCGCGGCGCGCGCGGGCGCGCAAGCGGCGTCTTGGCAAGGCGGGCGCGAGGGCGCAGGCTGCGCGCCCAATCGCGTTTCAGGAGCCGAAGCCCATGTCCATCGAGAACCAGCGCCGTGTCGACAGCCCGTATGGCGCGCGCTCCACCGCCGGTGAAATCGCCGCGAGCCATGATCTCAAGGGCCGTGTGGCGCTGGTGACAGGCGGGTATTCGGGCATCGGGCTGGAGACGGTGCGCGCGCTGGCCGGGGCGGGGGCGAAAGTGCTGGTTCCCGCCCGTGACAGCGCGAAAGCCGAAGCGGCGCTGGCGGGGCTGGGCCAGGTGGAGACGCTGGCGCTGGACCTGTCCGATCCGGCCAGCGCAGCGGCGTGTGCGCAGGCGGTGCGCGCGCGCACCGACGTGATCGATTACCTCATCTGCAATGCCGGCATCATGGCCTGTCCCGAACAGCGCACGGCGCAGGGGCGCGAGCTGCAGTTCGCCACCAATCATCTGGGCCATTTCGCGCTGGCCAACGCCTTGAGTGATCTCATGACCCGGCCCGGCGCGCGGCTGGTGGCGCTGTCCTCGGTGGCGCACATGATCGCGCCAGCGAACCTTGATGATCCCGATTTCGTCAAAACGCCATACGACAAATGGCAGGCCTATGGCCGCTCCAAGAGCGCCAATGCGCTGTTCGCGCTGGGCTTCAACGCCCGCCACGCCGCGCGCGGGGTGGAGGCGTTCTCGGTGCATCCCGGCGGCATCATGACCGCCCTGCAGCGCGACATGGACGAGGCGGAGATGCGCGCCATGGGCTGGATCCGCGAAGACGGCTCTCTGCACCCGGTGTTCAAGAGCGTGGAGGAGGGGGCGGCCACCACGGTATGGGCCGCGCTCTCGCCCTTGCTGACCGGGCGCGGGGGCGCTTATTGCGAGGACTGCAATATCGCCGAACCCGCGCAAGAGCGCGGCTGGTCGGGCGTGCGCCCCTATGCAGTGGACCCGGACGCCGCCGAAGGCCTGTGGGCGCTCAGCGAACGGCTCCTCAATCCTTAAGGCGCGCCCAGATGGGCGGTGAGGAAGGCGCCCAGCTCTTCCAGCATGGCCACGCGGGTTTCGGGCAAGCTCAGCCAGTGATCCTCGCCGTCCAGGCGCACCAGGCGCACATCCTTGCCCGCGCCGGCGAGCGCGCGTTGCATCAGCTCGCTCTGGCTGACGGGCACTACCGTGTCCTCCACCGGGTGGATCAGCAGCACCGGGGCCTGAACCTGCGCGGCGAAGCGGGCCGGTGAGCGCGCTTCCAGCATGGCCCGCTCGCGATTGGGATCGCCGATTGAATTGCGCCAGTAATCGCGCTGGCGGCTGCGCCGGCTGCTGCGCGCGCCGATATCGCCGGCGAACACCCACAAATCGCTCACCGGCGCGATGGCCGCGGCGCAGCGATAGAGATCGGGCGTGAACGCCGCCCCGGCCAACGCCGCATAGCCGCCATAGCTCGCTCCGGCGATGCACACGCGCGCCGGGTCCGCCGCGCCGGTCTCCACAAGATGGGTCAGGGCGTCGGTGACATCGTCCTGCATGCGTCCGCCCCATTCGGTCCAGCCCGCCCGTTCGAAGGCCCGGCCATAGCCGGTGGAGCCGCGGAAATTGGGCTGCACCACGCGATAGCCCAGCGCGGCGATGAAGCCGGCGATATAGTCAAATCCCACATCGTCCTGGGCGGCCGGTCCGCCATGGGGCAGCACCACCAGCGCCCGGCTCTCGTCCGGCCGTGCGCCGGGCGGATCTGTGATGACGGCTTCCAGCGTGACGCCGTCGCGGGTCTGGTAGGTGATCAGGCGGCGCGGGGCCACAAGCTCTTCATCGGCGACGGCCGGGCGCACGTCGCCAATCGGCGCGATCTCGCCGGAGGTGCGCTCGACCAGCAAATACGTGCCCGGTTCTCCCGGCGTCGCAATATGGACCAGGGCGCGGGTGCGCGCGGCGTTCCAGCTGCTGACATTAATGATCAGGCCCGGCGCGCGCGCGGCCACCAGGTCATGAATGGCGGCCAGGTCCGGGTCGATGAAGACCTGGCGCGGAGCGCCGTCCACATAGGTTCCACCCACCGGGGAACGCGTGACAGGGTCAATGATGACCCCTGACAGGTCCCGGCCCGGAGGGGCGCTGAGCGCGGTATGCGGCTCGCCGCCGTTCGCGGGATAGCGCGCCAGCGTCCGGAAACCGCCCGACCAGCGCAGGGAATAGAAGCCCGAGCCGTCGCCATCCACGCCCGCCACGCTGCCCGCGGGAGACTGATTGTCCCAGTGGGGATGGGCGCGCCAGCGATTGCCCTCGCTCAGCTCCAGCGTGGAGCGGTCATTGGCGTTGTCGAATCTCAGACGGGCGATTGCATTGCCTTGGGCGTCAGCGATCCAGTTCATGATGGGCGTTTCCGCCGATCGCTGGCGCTCGGTCACGAACACCCGGCCTGTGCCGCTGGACGGATCGACGCTGAACAGGGTGGATTCCAGCATGGGCCGCCCGCCGCCGCCGCCCAGACGGAAAGCGGGCATCAGCACCCGCCCGTCACGAACGCCCGACACACGCGAAAGCGAGCTTTGCGGCAGGAGGCTGGGTTCGCGGCCCAGCATCTGGACCGATTGCATGGTGCGGGTGTCCACAGCAAACAAGGTGAAATACTCGGTATCGGAGAGCCATTGGTCGAACAGATTGCGCCCCTGGCCCGCCACCTGGACATTGCCCGAATAGGTGCTGATCGTGGCCATCACGAACCGGTCGTCGATCCAGTACAGATCGCGGATCTTGTTGCCGGACACATCCATGGAGCGGGTATCGGGATCGCCTTCCAGCGACATCACCGCCAGCAAGGTGCGGCCCTGGCTGCGGGTGAGGAACGCCAGGCGGTCGCCGCTGCGCGACAGGGCGGGCAGCATGAGGTCAGCGTCCTCGCCGAACATCTGCGCCAGACGGGTGACGGGAACAGAAGCTTGGGCGCTGGCGCAGAAGGCGAGGACAGTCAGGGCGGCGGTCAGAGCACGCAAAAGATTCATGACGTTAGCTTTCACATGAGGGCGTGTGGGCACTCTGGCAGGCCCGCATGGGCCTGACAATCTGAAACTGAAACCTATATCCGTTTCGCCATTTTTTCGTGACAGGCCTGCAATGCCGGGCGCCCGCATAAGCCCCTGTCTGCTGCGGTCCGGCGCCCATGGTGATCCGCCTGACAGCGGGGTGCGTAAACAATTCAGAATAACAAAGACAAGCGGATTGATGACGATGCTTGATGATGGCTGGATTCTTGATTGCGCCACCGGCGCAGCGCCAGACGCTGTGCGCGTGCTGGCGGCCTGCCAGGGGGCCATGGCGCCGCGCGCGGCCCAGCGTCTGGCCGGAGTTGAAGCTGCGTTTGGCGCGATGCTGGAACGCGAGCCGGGGGTGGCGCTGGCGCCTGGCGCGCTCACGCGCGCGCTCGACCGGCTCGATGATGACGCCGTTGCGCCTGTTGCGCATGATCCGCGCCCCGGATTATTGCCGTCCCCGCTGGCCCGGGCGCTGGAGGTCCAGGGCGACCGGCGCTGGCGCCGGCGCCTTGGCGGATACAGCGAGATTGTCGTGGAAAGCCTGTGTGCGCCCGGGGTCGACGCGCGCCTCATCTCCATCCCGCCTGGCAAGGGCGCGCCCGAGCACGATCATTCCGGCGAGGAACTGACCCTGGTGCTGACCGGTTCCTTCCATGACGGCCGCGGCGCCTTCGCGCGCGGGGATGTGTGCCGCGTCGAGCCCGGCGATGTGCACCAGCCGCGGGTAGACAGCGCGCAGACCTGCGTGTGTTTTGTGGTGGAGCTGGGGCAGGTGCGCCTGACCAACAAGGTCTATGCCGGCATAGACCGTATCAGCCGGCTGACGCGCCGTTTCTGATCATGCGCCCCGATAATACGCCTCTCAGACGAAAGGATGTCTCCATGTTACGCCTTGCCGCCGCCGCCCTCCTGATGTGCGCGCCTGCGCCGCTGGCGCTGGCCTCGGCGGATATGTCCGCGCGACCGGGTGAGACGATCAAGTTCGACGTTTATCGCGGGCGCAATACGAGCTTTGGCGCCCATGAGGTGCGCTTCAGCGAGAATGATGACGGCGAGCTGATCGCCGAAGTGTCCATCCGCTTGCGCGCCGGGATCGGGCCGGTGACGGTGTTCCGCTACGAACATGATTCAACCGAGCGCTGGGATAATGGCCGCCTGGTCGCGTTCGAGGGCCGCACGCTGAAAGACGGCGACACTTTCCGCGTGGAGGGGCGCGCCAATGGCGAGGGGTTTGATGTCACCGGGCGCGATCCCGGCGGCGACGATGTGTCCAAGACATTCCCCTCTGACATCCTGCCGTCCTCCCACTGGGTGCGCTATCCGCCGGGCACGGAGTCCGTGCTCAACACCGAGCACGGCACGCTGATGGAGGTGGAGGTGGAGTTCCTGGGCGAGGAGGAGATCGAGGCCGATGGCGGCAAGATCCCTGCGCGCCGCTACCGCCTGACCAGCTCGCTGACCCTGGACCTGTGGTATGACGAAAACGGGCGCTGGGCGCGCACCGAGTTCGAGGCGCGCGGCCAGCGCGTCACCTATGTGCGCCGCGCCAATCCCGCCGACGCCTGATGAGCGCCTTGCGCCTGATCCTGGGCGACCAGCTGACGCGGTCGCTGGCCTCGCTGCGTGATTATGCGCCAGGCGATACGGTGCTGATGGCCGAAGTGGCCGAGGAAGCCGGCTATGCGCCCCATCACAGGAAGAAGATCGCCTTCATTTTCTCGGCCATGCGCCATTTCGCCAAAGGGCTGGAGGACGAGGGGTTAGACGTTCGCTATGTCCACCTGGACGCGCCGGGCAATACCGGATCGCTTGAAGGCGAGGCGCGCCGGGCGCTTCTTGAAGGCGGCCATGACCGTCTGATTGTGGTGGAGCCGGGCGAATACCGTCTGATGGCGGCGATGAAGACCTGGACAGACCAGCTGGGCGCTCCGGTGGAGATCCGGCGCGATGACCGCTTCATCTGCACCCATGAGCGATTTGACGCCTGGGCGCAGGGGCGCAAGCGCCTGACCATGGAGTATTTCTACCGCGAGATGCGCCGGGAAACGGGCCTCCTGATGGAGGGCGATGAGCCCGCGGGCGGGCAGTGGAATTTCGACAGCGAGAACCGCAAGCGCCTGCCCGAGGGCCTGGACATCCCCGAGCGCCTTAAAATTGCGCCCGACCCCGTCACGCGCGAGGTGCTGGCGCTGGTGGAAGCGCAGTTCCCGGACCGGTTCGGCGATCTGGAGGATTTCTGGTACGCGGTCACGGCTGAGGACGCTGAAGCCCAGCTGGACTGGTTCATCGATCGCGGGCTTGAAAACTTTGGCGATTACCAGGACGCCATGAAGGCGGGCGAGGCCTTCCTGTTTCACTCGGTCCTGTCGCTTTACATCAATTGCGGCCTGCTGGATCCGCTGACCGTTTGCCGCAGGGCGGAGGAGGCGTGGATACAGGGCCGCGCGCCGCTCAACGCCGTGGAGGGCTTCATCCGCCAGATCCTGGGCTGGCGCGAATATGTGCGCGGCGTCTACTGGCGCTTCATGCCCGAATATCTCGAACGCAATGTGCTGGAGGCGCGCCGCCCGCTGCCGGACTTCTACTGGACGGGCGAGACGGAGATGGCGTGCGTGCGCGACTGCGTCCTGACCACAAAGCGCCACGCCTACGCCCACCATATCCAGCGCCTGATGATCACGGGCAATTTCGCGCTGCTGGCCGGGATCGATCCGGCGCCAGTCAATGAATGGTATTTGGCGGTCTATGCCGACGCCTATGAATGGGTGGAAGCGCCGAATACGCACGGTATGGCGCTGTTCGCCGACGGCGGGATCATGGCGACCAAACCCTATGCTGCGTCAGGTGCTTACATCAACAAGATGAGCGATTACTGCAAGTCCTGCCGCTATCAGGTGAGCGTCAGGAACGGGCCGAAGGCGTGTCCGTTCAACTATCTCTACTGGAATTTCCTGATGGAGAACGAAGACCGGCTGAAGGGCAATCAGCGCCTGTCCATGATCTACAAGACGCTGGAGCGCATGGACGAGGACAAGCGCCGCGCGGTGCGCGAGGACAGTGCGCGCTTCCTGCGCCGGATCGGCATTGAAACGCAAAAGGTGAGCGCATGACACGGCCTGTGAAGCCTGCAGACGGGATCGTCTGGATCACCGGCGCCAGTTCGGGCATCGGCGCCGCGCTCGCCCGCCGCCTGGCGCGCAAGGGCTGGACGGTGGCGGTCTCCGCGCGCGGGGCCGGGGCGCTGGAAGACCTGGCCAAAGAGCATCCCGGCAAGATCATCCCCGCTCCGCTGGACATCACCGATGCGTCCGCCGTTGCGGCCTGCGTGGAGCGTCTGGAGGCCGAGCACGGCCCCATCGCCTGCGCGGTGCTTAATGCGGGCATCTATATCCCGGTGAAGGCCGAGGCGCCGTCCTATGAGGACTACGCCAGAACCTTCGCGGTCAATCTCAACGGCACGGCCGCCTGCGTCAGCGCCCTGACGGGGCGCATGGCCGAGCGGCGCAAGGGCCAGATCGCCATCGTCTCCTCGGCCACCGGCTTTGGCGGCATGCCCACCGCCTCGGCCTACGGGGCGACCAAGGCGGCGCTGATCAATATGGCCGAATGCCTGGCCATCGAGCTGCACCGCTATGGCGTGCACATCCAGGTGGTGACGCCCGGCTTCGTGGAAACTCCGGCCCAGGACGATAATGAATTTCCCAAGCCCTTCATGGTGAGCGCGCAGACGGCGGCCAGGCGCATCGCCTCGGGCCTGAAATCACGCCGGTTCGAGATCACTTTCCCGCGGCGCTTCACCCTGGTGCTGAAAGCCATCTACGCCCTGCCGCGCAGCTGGCACATCGCCCTGGTGCGCCGCCAGACCGGCTGGAACAAGCCGCCTGAAGATTAAATCATTCAGGGTGTTGCTGAAAAATATTCACACCCGCTCTAGCGCCGTCATCAGGTCGGCCATCAGGTCATCGGCCGCTTCCAGGCCGCAGGACAGGCGCACCAGATCGTCCGGGGTGGGGCTTTGCGGGCCTTCAATGGGCTTGCGGTGTTCGATCAGGCTCTCCACCCCGCCAATGGACGTGGCCTGGATGAAAACCTCAGTAGAAGCAGCCAGTTGCGCCGCCGCCTTCGCGCCACCCCTGAGGCGCAGGGAGAGGAGGCCGCCATACCCGCCGGTCATCTGGCGCGCGGCGATGGCGTGGCCGGGATGGGCGGGCAGGCCGGGATAGAGCACCTGAGCGATGCCCGGATGGCCTTCGAGGGACTGCGCAAGGCGCAGGGCGTTGGCGCTCTGGCGCTCAAAGCGCACAAACAGCGTGCGCAAACCCCGGATCAACAGCCAGGCCTCGAACGCGCCGGGGACCGCGCCGGTCAGGCTGTGATGGTCGCACAGGGCCTGCCAGGCCTCGTCCTTGGCGCGCGTGACCACGGCGCCGGCCAGCACATCGCTATGGCCGTTGAGGTATTTGGTGGCCGAATGCACCACATAATCGGCGCCCAGATCGAGGCTGCGCGTAGTGCAGGGCGGCGCGCTGGTGCTGTCCACGGCCAGTCTGGCGCCGGCTGAGCGGGCGGTCTCTGCAGCG
Organism: Alkalicaulis satelles; assembly: GCF_008630495.1. Classification (GTDB taxonomy): domain Bacteria; phylum Pseudomonadota; class Alphaproteobacteria; order Caulobacterales; family Maricaulaceae; genus Oceanicaulis; species Oceanicaulis satelles. The sequence goes on along the minus strand of NZ_VWOJ01000001.1, from coordinate 530,008 downwards.
CGCGCGATATCGACCACGGACCAGAGCGGATTGGCCGGCGTCTCGATCCATATGAGCGCCGTGGCGCCTGGCTTAACCGCCCGCGCCAGCGCATCGGGGTCGTCCGGATCGAAAAACGCAAGGACGATTGCGCCTTTGGTTTCTAGCGATTGCAGAAGCTTCTTCGCGCCATAATACATCTTGGTCTGCGCCACCACATGGGCTCCGGCGGGCAGGGTGGCGAAGACGGCGGCGGCGGCGGCGAGGCCTGAGCTGAACAGGCGCGCATCCGCGCCGCCTTCCAGCGCGCAGATCAGGGCGGCGGCGTGAGCCTGGGTCGGGCCTTCGGGGCGGATATAGTCATGGGCGCCGATGAGGGCGTTGGCGCCATCGCGGGCATAGGTTGTGGCCAGATGAACCGGCGGGATGACCGCGCCGGTCTCGACATCGATCCGGTGCAGCGCCTGGGCGGCGAGGGTTTCGGGGCGCCTAGCCATTCAGGATTTTCGCCGCCCGCGGCGCGAAATACGTCAGCACGCCATCAGCTCCGGCGCGCCTGAACGCCATCAGGCTCTCTAGCATGGCGCGCTCGCCGTCGATCCAGCCGTTTGCGGCGGCCGCTTCGATCATGGCGTATTCGCCCGAGACCTGGAACACATAGGTGGGCAGGGCGAAGGCGGTCTTCACCCGCGCCACGATGTCGAGATAGGGCAGGCCGGGTTTGACCATCACCATGTCGGCGCCCTCGGCGATGTCCAGCTCCACCTCGCGCAGGGCCTCGTCGGTATTGGCCGGGTCCATCTGATAGGTCTTCTTGTCGCCCTTGAGCGCCGCCGAGCTGCCGATGGCGTCGCGATAGGGGCCGTAGAAGGCCGAGGCGTATTTGGCCGCGTAGGACAGGATCAGCACATGCTCGAAGCCTTCCGAATCCAGCGCCGCGCGGATCTCGCCCACACGCCCGTCCATCATGTCGGACGGGGCGATCACGTCGCAGCCCGCGCGCGCCTGCATCAGGGCCTGGTCGCACAGGCGCTCCACCGTGGCGTCATTGAGGATGACGCCGTCTTCCATCAGCCCGTCATGGCCGTGATCGGTGAAGGGATCGAGCGCGACATCGCAGATAATCCCCACTTCGGGCGCGGCGTCCTTCATGGCCTTGATGGCCTGCGCCACCAGGCCGTCGGGATTGCCTGCCTCGCTGCCTGCAGCGTTTTTCAGCGCCGGGTCGATATGGGGAAAGAGCGCGATGGCCGGGATGCCCAGCGCGCGCGCCTGGCGGGCTGCGTCCGCGGCGGCGGCGGGCGAGAGCCGGTCCACGCCGGGCATGGAGGCCACCGGCTCGCGAGGGTTCGCGCGGTCGGACACCACCAGCGTCCAGATCAGGTCCGAGGGCGTCAGCGTGGTCTCGCGCATCAGGCGGCGCGTCCAGTCATGCTGGCGCATCCGGCGCAGACGGGTGGTGGGAAACTGGGCCATCTCGGTGTATCTCGCGCTGCATAACAAAACGGTGGCGCGCACAACACCCGCCCCCGCGCGCCTTGTCTAGGAGGATTTGCCATGCGCTTCGAGCTCACCGAGGACCAGAGCCTGATCCGGGAGGCGGCGCGCAAATTCGCCGAGGACCGCCTCAAGCCCCACGCCGCGCAGTGGGACGAGGACAAGCACTTCCCCGTCGATGTGCTCAAAGAGAGCGCCGCCATGGGCTTTGCGGGCATCTACACGCGCGAGGATGTGGGCGGATCGGGCATGAGCCGGGTGGACGCCGCGCTGATCTTTGAAGAGCTCTCGCGCGGGTGCGTATCCACCGCCGCCTTCATCTCCATCCACAACATGGTGTCGTGGATGATCGACAGCTGGGGCAGCCAGGAGCAGCGCCAGCGCTGGCTGCCGCGCCTGACCGCCATGGACATGATCGGCTCCTACTGCCTGACCGAGCCGGGCGCCGGCTCGGACGCGGCGAGCCTGCGCACCAAAGCGGTGCGCGATGGCGATCACTATGTGCTCAACGGCTCCAAGACTTTCATCTCCGGCGCCGGGACCAGCGATCTCTATATCGTCATGTGCCGTACCGGCGGCGAGGGCGCCAAGGGCGTGTCGGCTATCGTGGTGGAGAAGGGGACGCCAGGGCTCTCCTTCGGGGCCAATGAGAAGAAGATGGGCTGGAACTCCCAGCCCACCGCCGTGGTCTCGTTCGAGGACTGCCGGGTGCCGGTGGAGAACCGGCTGGGGGATGAAGGCCAGGGCTTCCTGTTCGCCATGAACGGGCTCAATGGCGGGCGCATCAATATCGGCGCCTGCTCGCTGGGCGGCGCGGCCGAGGCCACCGATCTGGCCATTGCCTATGCAAAAGAGCGCAGCCAGTTCGGCAAGGCGCTGGCCGATTTCCAGGCGACCCAGTTCAAGCTGGCCGACATGGCCACCGAGCTGGACGCCAGCCGGCTCATGCTGCTGCGCGCCGCAGACGCGCTGGACCGCAAGGACCCGGCCGCGCCGTCCTATTGCGCCATGGCCAAGCGCTTCGCCACCGATCTGGGCTTCCGCATCGCCAATGAGGCGCTGCAGATCCATGGCGGCTACGGCTATCTCAAGGACTATCCCATCGAGCGCATCGTGCGTGATCTGCGCGTCCACCAGATCCTGGAAGGCACGAACGAGATCATGCGCGTGATCATTGCAAAGGAATTGCTGAAATAGCGTCAGGCGGCTGGGACCGGCCAGCGGAGCAGGCTGACGCTCCGGAACGGATCAGGCCGGCTCAGTCCAGGGATCGATCACCGTCAGGCCCGCGGCCCGGAAGGCGCTGGCATCGCGCGACGCCACGGCGAACCCGTGCGCGGCGGCGATCCCCGCGATAAAGCCGTCGGGCATTGGGAAGCCTTTTCCGGCCGCCCGGGCCTGGACCGCGAGGGCGGCGTAACTCTGCGCGGCAGGAACGTCGAAGGGCAGAATCCGGGTGGTGAATTCGTCCAGCAGGGCATCAACCCGGGTCGCCAGCAGGTCCTTCCGTTTGCCCTCCGGCAGGACGCCAACACCGAATAGAAGTTCGGCCACCGTGACGCTGGACAGGAACAACGCCTCGCCCGCGTGCGCGTCCATCCACGCACGCACCAGAGGGTGGGGTTCAGGCTTGATCGCCTCGGAAACGACATTGGTGTCGAGGACGATCATTGGAGGCGTCCGTCAGTCAAACTTCATGGGCTCGGCCGGGCGCCTGTCGCGGACCAGTTCCAGCGCCTCGATGTCGGCGTTGGTCAGGCCCAATCTCCGGCTTGTTTCCGCCAACGCCGTGCCCAGCCCCTTGCGCCCTTCGGGACGAACCGCGGCCTCCAGAATGGCGCGCATTTCCGCTTCCGTGCTGCGATTGTGTTGCGCGGCGCGGATTTTCAGCGCGCGATGCACGTCATCGGAAAGATTGCGAATGGTGACAGCCGCCATGATGGCGCCCTCCAGAACTTGATAGCATTGCTATCATTATGATGGCAATGCTGGCGTTTTTCAATCCCGCCTCGCTCCGATGACGTTCAATAATGGCCATGCGGCGGCTGTTTGGGCCGCAGGATTAGCGCAGGCCAATGGCCTTCTGATTGAATCTGGCTCGATTTTAAGTCATTATGGTCAGATATCTGATCAGATGTCTGACCAGAAAGCGCAAAGGCCTGGGCGATGAAATTTGTCGGCGTGCTGGAAGCCAAGACCCATCTGTCCCGCCTGCTCGACGAGATCGAGGCGACGGGCGAACCGCTGGTGATCACCCGTCATGGCAAGCCGGTGGCGACAATTTATGGCGCCGGCGCCGGCGCCGGACCCGTCAGAGCTGCGGGCGTAGCCGATGGCGATGGCCAGGCCGCCTTCCAGGGCGAGGCCGAAGCGCCGTCTGATCCGTTCGCCGAGGCCGAAGCCATGCTGAAGGCCGATCCCGGACTGCGCGACCGGCTGCGCGCCAGCCTGAAAGCGGCATCCACCAACGCCAGACGCCCCGAGCCGTGCCCGCGCAAGCTGTCCGGGCCGGAGCTGGTTGAGCTGTTCAGGCAATTACGGGAAACCCAGCCCACCGACCCCGTTCTGGACGCGATGAGCTGGGAAGAGCTTAAAGAGCTTGCCCGCTCGTGAGCGCCCAATCAAAGCTGATCGTGCTGGACGCATCAGCCGCGCTCGCTTTCATCCTGCCATCGAACATGACGCAGGCCTCAACCGCCTTCTTCGATACCATTGAGGCCGCCAGCCTGACTGCACCGCATATATTCATGTGGGAAACCCTCAACATTTTGGCTCGCCACAGCCTCCATGCCCGGCGCGACCTGGACAGGGATGTCGCGGCTCTCGAAAGGCTTGAGATCGAAATTCAGGGCGCGCTCGACATATCACAGCTATCCGCGGTTCTGGCGTTGGCGATGAAACACACCCTCTCCCTCTTCGATGCGGCCTATCTGGCGCTTGCCGCAGAGCTTGACGCGCCGCTGGCGACGCGCGATGCGGGGTTGTTGCGCGCCGCCGCCCTGGCGGGGGCGCCGTGTCTCGACCTGCGCTGAAACAGGACCGTCCTTTCATGACTGATGATGTGATCATCCGCCGCGCGCGCGATTGCGGGCGCATTACGCTCAACCGCCCCAAGGCGCTCAATGCGCTCAATCAGGACATGGTGGACGCCATGTACGCCGCCCTCAAGGACTGGCGCGAGGATGACAGCGTCAAGGCCGTGGTGGTGGACGGCGCCGGGGAGAAGGGCTTTTGCGCGGGCGGCGACATCCGCATGCTGGCCGAGAGCGGCAAGGCGGGAGACGGGCGCGCCTGGCGCTTCTGGCGCGACGAATACCGGCTCAACACGCTGATCGCCGAATATCCCAAGCCCTATATCGCGCTCATCGACGGCATCACCATGGGCGGCGGGGTCGGCGTCTCGGTGCATGGCGATTTCCGCGTGGCCGGCGACCGCACCACTTTCGCCATGCCCGAGACGGGCATCGGCTTCCATCCCGATGTGGGCGGGGCCTATTTCCTGCCGCGCCTCATCGGCGAGGTGGGGACCTGGATGGGCCTGACCGGCGCGCGCCTGAAGGCCGCTGACTGCATCCTGACAGGCGTCGCCACCCATTACGTGCCCAGCGAGCAGCGCCCCGCCCTGATCGAGGCCTTCGAGACCCGGACGCTCGATAGCGATGGCGAGGCGGCCGAGGCGCTGCTTGATGAGTTTTCCGGCGACCCTGGACAGAGCGATCTGGCGCTGACGCGGGGACTGATCGACAGCGCGTTTGCCGGGGATGATGTGGCGGCCATGGAGGCGCGGCTGGAAGCGGCGGGCGATTCCTGGTCCTTGCGCCAGCTGGACGTCCTGCGCAGCAAATCGCCCACCGCTTGCACCGTGACGCTGGCGGCGCTGCGCCGGGGCGCGTCGATGAATTTTCGCGAGGTGATGGCCCAGGATCTGCGCGTCTCCATGCGCTTTCTCGAGGACGGTTCGGACTTTTATGAGGGCGTGCGCGCGGTGATCCTGGACAAGGACAACGCCCCGCGCTGGGCCGCGCGCGCAGGCAATGCGGCCCCCTGGTTCGCGCCGCTGGCCGATGATCAGGAAATGAGCTTCGAGAACGCCTGAAGCATTGCGTCATGCGTGCCCAAGGGGCGGTGATGGGTTAGACTGGACGCCTCGTCCACGGAGGCGCTCATGTCCCGCATCTGCCTGATCAACGCTCACCCTGATCCTGCGCCCCAGCGCTTCTGCCATGCCCTGGCGGACGCCTATCAGCAAGGCGCTGAAGGCGCGGGCCATGAGGTGAGCCGGTTTGACGCCGGCGCGCTGGACTATGGCTTCCTGACCAGCGCGGCCGCATTCTCGGAGCCTGCGCCCGAGCCGCTCCAGCCGGTGCAGGCGGCGCTGCAGGCGGCCGACCATGTCGTGCTGATCTATCCGCTCTGGCTGGGCATGCTTCCGGCGCGCGCCAAGGCGCTGCTGGAGCATCTGGGGCGGGCGAACATGTTCCTCGACACCGGCGCCGATTCCTCGCGCTGGCCGGCGCAGAAAATGCGCGGCAAGTCCGCGCGCGTGATCGTGACCATGGGCATGCCCGCCGCCGCCTACCGGATATTCTTCCGCTCCCATTCGCTAAAGGCGCTGGAGACGGGCGTGCTGGGCATGTCCGGCTTCAAACCGGTGCGCAGCACGGTGTTCGGCATGGTGGAGGGCAGTGCGGAGCGGCGCACCCGAATGCTCGCCGATGCGCGCCGGCTGGGCGAACAGGCGCGCTGAGCGCCGAAGCTGCGAACTTGATCGCAAGGGCCAAAGCGGCGATGCTGGCGTTAACCATTGCTCGGGGAGGGGAATATGGAACTGCTTCAACAAGCGCTGGATTTTTTCCGCGCCGGCTTCAACCAGGTCAATGCGGTGCAGGGCCTGATCATCGCTCTGGTGGCCGCCGTGCTGCTGCCCAAACTGGCGCGCCTGCCCGTGTTCGTGGTGGCCGCGACCCTGGTGCATGTGGTGGTGGATGCGCTGCTGCCGGTTCTGACAGGGCGTTCGGCCCTGGTCCTGCCCCAGGTGCTGGAACTGCCCTTCTGGCGCTATGTGGCCACCCTGCTGGCGGGCTATCTGGTGGTGATCCTGATTCTGGCCCTGCTCAAGCGTGTGCTCTTGCGCCGTTAACCCTGCAAGTGCGCTCTGAAACGACATCATCCGTGCTTTCGAGGTCACGCCCGGAGTCCTAACGAAGGGTGAACGGGTTTATTTTTCCTTGCAATTTGTTAAGCTTTGGGCAGTCTTCCGGGCGTGTGAACGGTCCGAGGGAGGCCGTGGAGCGAGGGGTTTATTATGGAAATCGTGGATATGATCTGGGGTTACATAGCGCCGGTCTGGAACTGGTTGCTTGAAGGTGTAGCCGCTTATGGCCCGCATACCGCGGGCGGAGACATCAACTGGATGTTTCTGGGCCTGCAGATGGGCGTGATCGCCCTGGTCATGGCGCTGCTCATGCAGCAATTCGGCGCTATCCTGATCTTCACCGTGGTCGCTGTTATCGTCCACGTGGCTGTGGATATTGCGCTGCCCATGGTGCGCGCGGGCGCTGGCTTTGAAATGCCGCCGGTGACCGACATGGCCTATCTGCAATATCTGGCTTTTGCTGCTGTGGGCTATCTGATCGCCATTACGGTGCTGTCCATGATCAAGTCGATCGTTCTGCCTCGCTAACGGGGCGTCTGGTTGCACGTTTCAAGGCCGTTGGAGCGCGGGGGGCGCTCCAGCGGCCTTGTTGTATGGGATCACCGGTATCTTGGCGCGGCGCCGGGGGCGCGTTAAAGCTCTGTCCCTGAACAGGGAGAGCGCGCCATGAGCCAGAACGAAGACGTCCTTTTGCAGGTCACGCCCGGCGGCGCGGCCATCATCACGCTGAACCGTCCAGACAAGCACAACGCCTTCAACGCCGACATCATCGCGCGCCTGTCGGATATTTTCGACATCCTGCGTTCAAATGCTGAAGTGCGCATCGTGTTCCTGCGCGGCGCCGGACGCAGCTTTTCCGCCGGAGCCGATCTGGACTGGATGAAGGCCGCCGCCGACTGGACGCGCCAGGACAATGAGGAAGACGCGCTGGGCCTGGCGCGCATGCTCCACCGCCTCTACGACCTGCCCCAGATCACCGTGGCGCTGGTCCAGGGCGCGGCTATGGGCGGGGGCGCCGGTCTGATGGCGGCCTGCGATATCGCCGTGGCGGTCAAGGACGCCAAAATCCGCTTTTCCGAGGTGCGCCTGGGCCTGACGCCGGCCACCATCTCGCCCTTCGTGGTGCGCGCCATCGGCCCGCGCTGGGCGCGCGCCCTGTTCGTGACCGGCGAGGCGTTTGACGGGACGTTCGCCCACCAGATCGGGCTGGTCCAGCATCTGGTCGACAGCGCCGAGGATCTCGACGACGCCATGGAGCACATTGCCCGCCATGCCTTTGACGCCGCCCCCGGGGCGGTGCGCGACGCCAAGGCGCTGGTGGACATGGTGACCGGCGAGGAAATCGATGACGGTCTGATGCGCAAAACCGCCCACAAAATCGCCGAGCGCCGCGTCAGCGACGAGGGCCGCGAGGGCCTGGCCGCCTTCCTGGACAAGCGCAAGCCCTGGTGGGTGAAGAACTGACCGCACGCTTGCACCGCGCGCCCGCTTGGCTCAGAACCGGCCCAGCCTAAACGCCTGTCCTTTCCTGACCGGGACCGATCATGATCAAGACGCTGCTCATCGCCAACCGGGGCGAGATCGCCTGCCGCATCATGCGCACCGCGCACCGCTTGGGCATCGCCACGGTGGCGGTCTATTCCGATGCGGACGCGCACGCGCCCCATGTGCGCTTGGCCGGGCAGGCGGTGCGTCTGGGCCCGGCGCCGGCGCGCGAGAGCTATCTCAAGGCTGACCTCATCCTGGAAGCGGCCAGACAGACCGGGGCGGACGCCATCCATCCAGGCTACGGCTTTTTGTCGGAGAACGCCGATTTCGCCCGGGCCTGCCAGAAGGCGGGGATCGTGTTTGTCGGCCCCGATCCGGACTCCATCGAGGCGATGGGCCTGAAAGACCGCGCCAAGGCGCTGATGGAAAAGGCCGGCGTGCCGGTCACGCCCGGCTATCACGGAGCCGATCAGGACCCGGAATTTCTGGCCAGGGAGGCCGGCAAGATCGGCTATCCGGTCCTGATCAAGGCGGTGGCCGGGGGCGGGGGCAAGGGCATGCGCAAGGTGGAGGCGCCGGGCGATTTCGCCGAGGCGCTGGCCAGCTGTCAGCGCGAGGCCGCATCCAGCTTCGGCGATGACCGGGTGCTGATCGAGAAATTCATCGCCAGCCCCCGCCATATTGAGGTGCAGGTGTTCGGCGACCGGCGCGGGCGCGTGGTGCATTTCTTCGAGCGTGACTGCTCGCTGCAGCGCCGCCACCAGAAAGTCATCGAGGAAGCCCCCGCGCCCGGCATGACGCCCAATGTGCGCGCGGCCATGTGCTCAGCCGCCGTGCGCGCGGCCGAGGCGGTGAATTATGTGGGCGCTGGCACGGTGGAGTTCATCGTGGACGGGTCCGGGCCTTTGCGCGAGGACGGCTTCTATTTCATGGAGATGAACACCCGCCTGCAGGTGGAGCACCCGGTCACCGAGGCCATTACCGGCTATGATCTGGTAGAGCTGCAGCTGCGCGTGGCGGCGGGCGGACCGGCGCCCGAACAGGACCGCATCGCCATCAGGGGCTGGGCCATGGAGGCGCGCCTTTATGCCGAGGACCCGGCCTCGGGCTTCCTGCCCTCCATCGGGCGGCTGGACCGCCTGACCCTGCCGGGCGACCCCGAAGGCGTTCGCGCCGATTCCGGCGTGGAGGAGGGGGGCGAGGTGTCGCTGCACTATGACCCCATGATCGCCAAGCTGATCACCCACGGCGGCACCCGTGAGGAGGCGATTGACGTGCTGGTGGCGGGACTGGATGCGCGCACGCGCGTCTGGCCGGTGCGCACCAATGCCGGCTTCCTGCGCCGGGCGCTGACCCATCCCGATTTCCGCGCAGGCCGCGTGGACACCCGCTTCATCGATCAGCGTCTGGACGCGCTGGCGCCCCAGTCGCCCCCGGCGCTGAGCTTGATTGCGGGCGCGCTGGCCCTTGCCGATGGCGGGCCTCTGGCGGCGCTGGCGCGCGATCCCTGGGATGTGCGCGACGGCTTCCGCGCCAATGGCGCGCCGGTGATCGAGGCCGGGCTGGACCATGCCGGCGCGCGCCTCGCCGTGCGCCTGAGCTATGCTGAGGGCCGTCTGGAGGCAGCGGTCGGCGGCGAAACCCTCACCCTTGATGGCCCGCGCTTTGAGCCGGGCCTGTTCACCGCGCGCCTGGACGGCCAGCCGGTCAGCGCCCGCTTCGAGATGTGGCCCGGCGGCGGTGCGCTGGTCTCCGCCCAGGGCGAAACCCATCTTGTCACGCCCTATAACGCCGCCGCCCAGGCTGAGGGCCTGGAAGGCGGCGGCGCGGTCCTGGCCCCCATGCCCGGCAAGGTGCTGTCGGTCGCCGTGAAGCCGGGCGATGCAGTCAAGAAGGGCCAGACCCTGGTGGTGCTCGAAGCCATGAAAATGGAGCACGCCCTGGCCGCCCCCCGCGACGGGGTGGTGGAGGCCGTCAACGCCGAAACCGGCGCGCAAGTCAGCGACGGCGCGGCCCTGGTGGTGCTGAGCGAGGCGGAGGGGTAGGGGGCGGGCGTGACCGGGATCAGTGAGCGCCTGCCCGGCGGGTTTCCTCGTCCGGGCGGGCCTGACAGCGATAGCTGTTGCGGTCCACACTGAGCACGTTACCGGCGCCGCACTCATCCAGCGCTAGCGCCGCCTGGCTCCGGATATCGTGGGTGGCCCAGTACGCCTGACCGACAAGCAAACCGGCGGCTGCAAGCGCCATGAGGCACGCAATTGCGAGTATGGTCTGGATCATGGCGAAACCCTAGCAAGGCGTAATCTGGACATCACTCAGGCTATGCCCGCCAGACAGCGGCGGCAACTTTTATATTGTCCGGTCTCCCCTGAGGCGTGTTCCTTTCCGGCGCGCGTGACCGGCCTGCGCTGCCGCCGGACAGTCTGAAACCCTAACCCCGCCCCAGCGCCGCCCTCACATAAGGAAACGCCGTCCAGGCGGTGAGCAGGGCGATGAACCAGACGCCGCCGACCCAGTAGAAGAACCAGGCCTCCACCGGCAGGCGGGCCGGCGTCGCCAGATCGATGGTGACCAGCACGAAGGGCGCGGCGGTCATGATCATGGCCAGCGCCGTCTTGGTGCGCGCCTCTGACGTCACGGTCAGCGTGGCCGGGGCGGGGCGGGTGAAGCGCAAGATCGTGACCAGCCCATCGCGCCCGACGATGATGGCGACGGGCAGGACCAGCCAGATCATCCAGCCGCTGATCGCGGCGAACGCCAGCAAATAGGCGCTCACCAGCACCTTGTCGGCGATGGGATCGAGAAGCGCGCCCAGCGCGCTGCGCGCGTCCAGAACCCGCGCCAGCCAGCCATCCAGCCAGTCGCTCAGCGCCGCCAGGATAAAGATCGCAAACGCCGCTGCGCCCCAGGCCAGCGCTGCGCTTTCGGCCTGCTGTCCCGCGCTGGCCAGGAGGCAGTACGCGCCGAACACCCCTGCGGCCATGCGCGCGAAGGTGACCAGATTGGGCAGATGGCGCAGGGCGTTATTCGTGGAAGTGGTCATAGATCGTCCTTGCCATGGTTCTGGACACGCCCTCAACCGCTTCAAGATCGGCCAGATTGGCCCGCGCCACCGCCCGCGCCGAGCCGAAATGCTTCAGCAGCGCGCTCTTGCGCTTGGCGCCGATGCCGGAAATGGCGTCCAGCGGATTGTCATGCATCTGGCGCTGGCGCCGCGCGCGGTGGCCGGTAATGGCGAAGCGGTGCGCCTCGTCGCGCAGGCGCTGGATGTAATACAGCACAGGATCATTGGGCGGCAGGCGCACGGGCGGCTTGCCGGGCAGGTAGAACACCTCGCGCCCGGCATCGCGGTCGGGGCCCTTGGCCACGGCGGCGAGGGGAATGTCTGAAAGGTCCAGCTCGGCCATCACCGCCTGCACCGTGGAGAGCTGGCCCTTGCCGCCATCAATCAGCACCAGACCGGGCGCGGGCGCGCCCTCGGCCCGCTCGCGCGCCAGCCGGGCGAAGCGCCGGCGCATCATGGCGGCCATCATGGCGTAATCATCGTCGGTGGCCGCGTCCTCGCCCTTCATGTTGAAGCGCCGGTAGGCGGTTTTCTCGAACCCCTCCGGCCCGGCGACGATCATGGCGCCCAGCGCATTGGCGCCCTGGATATGGGAGTTGTCATAGACCTCGATGCGCGACGGCGGCGCGGCCAGGCCGAACACCTTGGCCACGCCCTTGAGAAGCTGGGCCTGGGAGGCGCTTTCGGCCATCTGGCGGGCCAGCGCCTCGCGCGCATTGCGCAGCGCCTGCTCGACCAGCTGTTTCTTGGCGCCGCGCCGGGGCGCGCGGATCTCCACCGGGTGACCGGCGCGCAGGGCCAGCGCCTCGGCCAGAAGCTCGGAATCCTCAGGCGCATGGCTGGTCAGGATCAGGCGCGGGGCGGGCTTGTCGTCATAGAACTGGGCGAGGAAGGCGGTCATCACGCCCGCCTCGTCCGCATCGGCTTCATGGCGCGGATAGAAGGCCCGGTTGCCCCAGTTCTGGCCCGCCCGGAAGAAGAAGACCTGCACGCAGGAACGCCCGCCCTCGGAGTGGACGGCGACCACGTCGGCCTCCTCCACCCCGTCCAGATTGATGTCCTGCCGGGTGGTGACGGCGGCCAGCGCGCGGATGCGGTCGCGCAGGCGCCCGGCCTGTTCGAAGTCCAGGGCGTCGGAGGCGGCGCTCATCTGCGCCTGGAGCGCTTCACGCAACTGGTTGGAGCGCCCGCGCAGGAAGCTGTCGGCGTCGGCCACCAGAGCGGCGTATTGCGCCTCGTCCACATAGCCCACGCACGGCGCCGCGCAGCGCTTGATCTGGTAGAGCATGCAGGGCCGGGTGCGGCTGTCATAGACGCTGTCGGTGCAGGTGCGCAGAAGGAACGCTTTCTGCAGCGTGTTGAGCGTGTCATTGACCGCGCCGGCGCTGGCGAACGGGCCGAAATACGCGCCCTTGGCCTTGCGCGCGCCGCGATGCTTCATCAGCTGGGGCGCAGCGTGGTCGGTGCGGATGAGGATATAGGGAAACGACTTGTCGTCGCGCAGGATGATGTTGAAGCGCGGCTTGAGGCGCTTGATCAGATTGGCTTCCAGCAGCAGCGCCTCGGTTTCGGTGCTGGTGACCACGAACTCCATGGCGCGCGTCAGCGCGATCATCAGGGCGATGCGGTTGGTGTGGCCGCCGGTCTTGGCGTAGCTGGCCACACGGTTTTTCAGCTTCTTGGCCTTGCCCACATAGAGCACCTCGCCGTCCGCGCCATACATGCGGTAGACGCCGGGCTTGAGGGGCAGCTGTTTGACATAGTCGGCAATGATCTGCGGCCCGGAACGCGCCTCACCGCCCGCCCCGTCCGGGGCGGCGTCGCCTGCCCCATTCAGGGGCGGCGCATCAGGTCGGGCAGCCTTGGCCATGGGGGAGAAGATAGGACGCGCAGTGCGCCGCGTCAGCGGTCAGGGGCAGGGGGCCCTCCAGCGCAAATCCTTAAGCCGGGCTTTACCAAATCAGCGCTCCGCTGGGATCACACGTCCGGCCTGCCTGCACCGGCTCTTGCAGGCGCGTTGCATTCGGGCCCTGTCCCATGAGCTTTGAAGCCCTTGGCTATGACCGCATCGACTGCCGTTTCGCGCCTGCGCAGCTGTCAGCCCTGCTGGAGGCGGTGGGGCGCACGCGCCGGTTTGACGCCTCGCTGTTCCTGACCGAGGCCGAGTATGAGGCGGACCCGGTGCACCGGGGCACAAATCCGCGCCCGGGGCGTAATCTGGCCGAGGCGCTGGACGCGCTGATCGCGCCGCTGGAGGCTGATGACGCCCTGACCGGCGCGCTGCGGCGCGTTCTGGGGCCGGGGCACAAGGTGATGGACCGCAAATTCGTGGTCGGCATGCCCCACAGCGAGATCCCGGTCTGGCTGCGCGCGCGCATCGAGAACAATAACGTCAATAATCTGGGCGCTTACATCCGGCCCGAATACCGCGACATGACCTATTTCTGGGGCATAGACCTGCACCAGGACCTGATCGACTGGTCGGCGCGCGAGGCTGATTTCATCACCGTCTATGTCTATCTCGAGGACGTGGGGCCGGGCGATGCGCCGCTTTATCTCCTGCCGCGCAGTCACCGGCTGGGCGCCGATATCTTCCCCCATGAGCTCACCCTTCTGGACAAGGCGCAGGGGCGCTCGCGTTATACCGCCCACGGGGATGCCATCGAGGAAAACACCGTGCGCCTGACCGGGCCGGCGGGCGCGGTGCATTACTGGCACGCCTGCCTGTTGCACGGCACCCAGCCCACCGCCGGGGACCGGCGCCGGATATCGCTGCGCTATCTCATCGAGATGGACCCCGACGCGCATGATTGCGCGCTGGCGCGGCTGAATGCGTCCATCCCCTATCCCCTGAGCATTGACCAGACCCGGCGCGATCTCGCGGCCAGCGGGGTGGCGGTGATGAAGGGCAATTTCGTCAACACCCAGGCCGGCCAGTCCGGCCTGTCGAGCGTCTGAGGACTGACATCATGAGCAAGACAGCGTCCTGGCGCGAGGCCAATCCGGTGGCTGCGGACATGCGCCCGATGGATGCGCGCTATGGCGATGTGCTGCGCCGCCATGCGGGCGACGAGGACATCATCCACCAGCTCAACGCCTTCCAGCGGCGCATGTATGCGTCCAAGGCCTTTGGCCACTGGGAAGTGTTCAAGATGGTCGCCAATCTGCCCGGTCATGTCGTGGAGTGCGGCGTCTACAAGGGCGAATCCCTGTTCAATTTCGCGCGCTTCCTGGAAATCCTCTGCCCCGGCGACCGCACCAAGCAGGTGATCGGATTTGACCATTTCCAGGGCCTGACCGGCCGGTCGCAGGCCGACGAGACGGAGAAGGACGGGGCGGTCAACCGGGGCAATTTCGACGGCGGATGGGAGTCTGCGGGCTTCCGGGACACGCTTCTGGAACTCATCGATCTGTTCAATGCCGACAGTTTCGTGCCGAAAAAGCCCCGGATCGTGCTGGAAGAGGGCGATATCGTGGAGACCGCGCCGGCCTATGTGCAGCGCCATCCGGGCCTTCGCATCTCGCTGCTGCATCTCGACTGCGATATCTATGAGCCGACGCTGGCGGCGCTGAAGGCGTTTTATCCCCACATCGTGCCGGGCGGGATCGTGCTGCTGGACGAGTACGGCATCACCGAATGGCCAGGTGAATCGCGCGCGGTGGAGGAGTATTTCGGCGGCAAGCCGCCGGTGATCGAGAAATTCCCCTGGCTCTCCGCGCCGGGCGGCTGGATCCGCAAGCCGGCGGGGTGAGCTATTCGGCCGGGACGGCAGCCGGGCTTGCAGACCTTGGCGCGTCATGGCGCCATTCGGGCGGGCGCCAGAGATAGGCGAGCTTGTCCTGCCAGCGCTCCGCCGAGGCGATCTTCGCCGCGAGTTGCCGCACGCCGGTAAATTGCGCGGTGAGGGGATTATTGTCCGTCACCGGCTCGATCAGGCCCACGCGCGGGCGCTCCTCATAGGGCTGGAACGTCCCCAGCAGCCGGTCCCAGACGATCAGCACCTAGGAATAGTTCTTGTCGATATATTTGGCTTCTGTGCCGTGATGGACCATGTGATTGCGCGGCGTGGCGAACCAGCGCTCCATCCATCCCATATCGCCCACATAGCTGGCGTGGTTCCAGATGCCGTAGGCGCTCTTGAGCCAGGCGGTCGCGAAATAGACCACAGGCGGCACGCCCAGGCAGGCGGCGGCCAGGCCGAACAGCCCTTGCAGCTGGCCGTCGAGCACGAATCCCCGCGCCGCCGTGGTGTGATTGAACTGGTTGGCCGAGTGGTGGATCGTGTGAAACGCCCAGAACAGCCCCACACGGTGGGAGATGCGGTGCTCAAAATAATACGCCAGCTCGTGCACCACGAAGGCCAGCACGATGGCCAGCCAGAGCGCCTCCACGGTGAACAGGCGGGCATGCTCGAATACGGTGAGATACAGCGCGATGGGGATGATGATGGCCAGACCCAGATGGATCAGGCTGTTCATCAGATTGAGGGCCACCGAGCACAGCGCCTCGCGATTGTCATAGACGCCCGGCTGGCGCAGGGCCGCCCAGACCCGCTCGCCGATGACCAGCGAGAAATACACTCCGCCCAGCGCCCACAGCCCCCACGGACCGGATGCAAACTCGATGAAGGCGTCGATCATGGCGCGCGCGCTCCCTCACGGATGACGGGAGCATGCATTTGACTGATCGATCTGTCAATGAATGTCCTAGCGCCAGCGCTCCAGCGTCACGCCGACGCTGTCGGCGTCGTCCAGGGCGGTGAGCTTGTCGATCTCGAGGTTCAGGCGCGTGATGCGCGGATCGGCGAACAGGGTGTCGGCGATCAGCTGGGCGAGGTCTTCCAAGAGGTCGTGATGGCGTGACAGCACGATCTGGCGCACGGTTTCGGCGAGCGCGGCGTAATTGACCGCTTCAGCCAGGCGCCCGGAGGGGCTGGCGGCGCTGGCGTCCACTTCGGCGGTGAGATCGATGCGCACTGGCTGGCGCCGGCCGCGCTCTGAGTCGTACACGCCCACCTCCGCCTCCAGCCTGAGCCCGCGCACGCGCACGCTGGTGCGCTCGCCGGCATGGGCGGGGCGGGCGGCCGGTGCGGCGCCGGGGCGGACGGGTTCAAGTTTCATGGGGCCTTCTGTTTTCTCGCTGCGTCACGCTATATGCCCGCTTGAGCGCATAATGAACACCTGGCTTGGCGCCCGAGGAGACACGCCCATGAGTGCCGCCGTCAAGAAACCCGAAGGCGCCGCCCTGGTCACCGGCGCGGCCAGGCGCATCGGGCGGGCGCTGGCTGAAGCCCTGGCCGAGGACGGCTATGCGCTGGCGGTCCACTACAACACCTCGCGCGAGGAAGCTGAAGCCTTTGCGCAGGCCATTCGCGATGCGGGCGGGCGGGCTGAGGCGCTGGGAGCCGACCTGTCTGATCCTGACGCCGCCGGGGGTCTGATCGATGCAGCGCGCGCGGCGCTGGGGCCGGTCAGCGTGCTGGTCAATTCCGCCTCGATCTTTGAGGACGACGGTTTCGACACCATCAGCGCCGACAGCTTCCGCCGGCATATGGACGCCAACACGCTGGCGCCCGCGCTCCTGAGCCGGGCGTTCGCGGCCCAGGCGCCTGAAGGATCGATGATCTTCAACCTGCTGGACTACAAGCTGTTCAATATCAACGCCGATTTCTTCTCCTACACATTGTCCAAGGCCGCGCTGATGACCATGACGCAGATGCTGGCGCGCGCGCTGGCGCCGCGCGTGCGGGTCAACGCGGCCGCGCCGGGCCTCACCTTGCCCAGCCCCTATCATTCGGTGGAGCAGTTCGAACGCCTGCATCATGACAACCCGCTGACACGCGGGCCCACGCCGGACGATCTGGTGCGCACGCTGCGCTATTTCCTGAATACGCCCTCGGTCTCGGGCCAGATCGTGTGTGTCGATGGCGGGCAGCATTTCGACCCGCGCCTCACGCGCGACGTGTTCGGAGCGCTTTGAACCTGCCTAGAACCCGCGCTGCGGGTCGGTCATCACCACGATTTCATTGGGGTGGGCAAAACGCAGCACGGCGCGGGCGCGCTCTTCGAGATAGTCCACATCCACCGCGCCGGTGCGGTCGTCCAGGCGCGCGACCCGGTCTTCCATGGCCATGCGCTGCGCTCGCGTCTCGGCCAGCACCGCCTCGGCGGAGGCGATGTCGGCCTTGATGCGCGCATGATTGATCACGCCCTGCTCCCCGTGCAGGGCGTGGTAGGCCAGATAGGCGATAAACACCAACAGGCCAATCGTCAGGCTGAAGCGCTTTAGCGCAGTCACAGCCGCCTCCATCCACCGTCCGCCTTTTGCGGATCGTACGGGCGGAACGCTAGCGCGCCAGGGTAAAGGAAGCGTTAGGCGAATCGAGTCCGCCGGTGATTCGTTGTGAGGCGTGGGCGCCGGCGCAATCCAAAAAGCGGGAACCGGTTTTTGGATAAATTGCGCCGCCGCTTAAAACCGGCGGCCGTCAGGCTCGCCGCGCAAACCGAAAAGTGGGGACCGGTTTTCGGATAATTTGCGCGGCCACGAAAAAACCGTCGGCTTAAGCCGACGGCCCGTCGCCGCTGGCGGCCTCGGCGTGGAAGCGGAAGGCTTTGAGCGCGTCCAGCACCGGCGTGTCGAAATTGCGCGGCGTCTCAATCGTGCCGGTGATCCAGCCATAAACCTCGGTGTCTGGTGCATCGAGCAGGCGCTCGAACGCGTCCAGCTCGTCAGAAGAGAGCGTCTCCAGCCGCGCCTCGGCGAACCGCCCCATGATCAGATCAGCCTCCTTGAACCCCCGCCGCCAGGCGCGGAACAACAGCCGCTTGCGCCGGTCAGCCGCGTTGATGGGACGGTTCGGATCGGAAAACGGATCATCGCTCATGGGTGGGCGATATAGGGGAGGGGGCGGGAGGGGGGAAGGGAGTTAATCCTCTTTGAGCAAGTTAGGTAGCAGGCTCAAAAAAATCACATATGCGGCAAATGCAATATAAATTAAAAAGGCCCACCCAGGCGCATATATAATAGTGGTCGAAAGTTCGCTCATCGGAATGTTGTAATTTGGGCTAATATCAATTACTTTTGTTCTTAATCTGCTTTGGCCATCTATAAACCCTACCCAGTAAATAGTAACGCCTAAATATATTGTCCCTCCTAGGAGCAGAATTTTCCCATAAATTCGCTGATATCCCTTCGGATGTTTATATGCGATCCAGGCTAGTGCAGAAACTGCCGCCAAAACGAGCCCAGAAACTAAAACTTCAATCATAGGCACCATGCTCCAATCCACAGCCTTATCAGATCCTCCCGCGTCATGCCCAGATTGCGCGCCTTCCGGTCTAGCGCATCAATCATCCATTCAGGCAAATCCACTGAAATCCGTTGGAGCATTTCGTTCGGACGCCGCGCATTCGACCAGTCAATTGCTTCACTAACGTTGTAGCCATCATCAAACTCCGCATCGAATTCATGAGCTTTCATCGCCAGCGCTCCCAAGACCAAATTCACCTATATCAGCGCCCCGGCAGCGCTTCAATTTGAGGTGAAACGATTTCCCCCGCCACTCACCCCTTCCCCTCCATCCCCGGCGCGGCTTAACTCCTCCCATGCGCCCCCAATCCCTATTCCCTCTGTTCGCTGACCTCACCACGCTGAAGGGCGTGGGGCCGAAGCTGGCCGAGTTGATGGCGCGGGCTGTGGGCGGGCCGCGGGTGAAGGATGTGCTGTTCACACCGCCCACCGGCCTGGTGGACCGCACGCGCCGGGCGCTGATTTCGGATGCGGGCGATGCGGGCGGGGTGGTGACGCTGGAAGGCGAGGTGGAGGCCCATGTGCCGCGCCCCACCATGAAGCAGCCCTATATAGTCCGCCTGCGCGACGAGACGGGTTTTCTGCATCTGGTGTTCTTCAACGCGCGGCCCGATTACCTGATGCGGGTTCTGCCTGTGGGCGCGCGCCGGGTGGTGTCGGGCAAGGCCGAGCGCTTCGGCTCTGAAATCCAGATGGTCCATCCCGACCTGATCGCCGTCCCCGGCGAGATCGCCGACGCGGACTTGCTCCAGCCGGTCTATCCGCTCACCGCCGGGCTGTCGGGCGCGGTGATGCGCAAGGCGGTGGCCGGCGCGCTGGAGACCGCGCCGGACCTGCCCGAATGGATCGATGCGGCGCTGGCCGCGCGCGAGGGCTGGGCGGGCTGGCGCGCCTCGCTGCTGGCGCTGCATGCGCCGCAAGGCGCTGACGATCTGGAGCCGCAATCGCCCGCCCGCGCGCGCCTGGCGTTTGACGAGTTGTTCGCCCACCAGCTGGCCCTGAAGCTCGCCCGGCGCGAACGCCGCGCCCGCAAGGGCCGCGCGCTGACCGGTGATGGCGCGAAGGTGAGGGCGGTGCTCGATCACGCGCCCTTCACGCCCACGGGCGCCCAGCTGCGCGCGTTTGAGGCCGTGCGCGCCGATCTGGAAGCGCCCTTGCGCATGATGCGCCTCATCCATGGCGATGTGGGTTCGGGCAAGACGTTTGTCGCGGCGCTGGCCGCCGCTCACGCTGCCGAGGCGGGCGGGCAGACCGCCCTGATGGCGCCCACCGAGATCGTCGCGCGCCAGCATGCCGGCGTGCTGGAAGCGCTGCTGGCGCCCGCCGGCATCCGCGTCATCGCCCTGACGGGCCGGGACAAGGGCGCGCGCCGGGCGGAATTGCTGGCCCAGATGGCCAGCGGCGAGGCCCATGTGGTGTGCGGCACCCATGCGCTCTTTCAGGACGCGGTGGAGTTCCATGATCTGGCGCTTGCCGTCATTGACGAGCAGCACCGCTTCGGCGTCTCCGACCGGCGCCGCCTGACCCTGAAGGGCGCCGCGCCCGACGTGCTGGCCATGAGCGCCACGCCCATTCCGCGCACGCTGACGCTGGCGGCGTTTGGCGATCTGGACGTGTCGCGCCTGGATGAAAAGCCCGCCGGGCGCATAGCGCCGGATACGCGTGTGGTCTCCGCCAAACGCCTGGCCGAGGTGGTGGAGGGGCTGAAACGCGCGCTGAGCCAGGGCGAGCGGGCCTACTGGGTGTGTCCGCTGGTCGAAGAGAGCGATGTGTCGGATCTGGCCGCCGCCGAGGCGCGCCATCACATGCTGGGCGAGATGCTGCCCGGGCGCCGGGTGGGTCTGGTCCATGGCCGCATGCCCGCGCGCGACAAGCAGAAGGCGGCCGAGGATTTCCGCGCCGGGCTGATCGATGTCCTCGTGGCCACCACCGTGATCGAGGTGGGCGTGGACGCGCCCGACGCCACCATCATGGTAATCGAGCACGCCGAGCGCTTTGGCCTGGCCCAGCTGCACCAGCTGCGCGGGCGGGTGGGGCGCGGCGACAAGGCGTCCACGTGTTTGCTGCTCTATCACGGCCAGCCGGGCGAGACGGCGCGCGCGCGCCTGGACATCATGCGCCGCACCGATGACGGGTTTGAGATCGCGGAAGAAGACTGGCGCCTGCGCGGTTCGGGCGATCCTCTGGGCCTGCGCCAGTCGGGCCTGCCCGACTATCGCCTGGCCGATCTCGCCGCCCACGCCAGCCTGCTAACCCTGGCCGATGAAGCCGCCCGCTATGAAACCGCGCGCGAGGACGTGTTTGCCGGTGAGCGCGGGGAAGCGCTGCGCACGCTGCTCTATTTGTTCGAGCGCGATGAGGGCGTGAGACTGATGCGCTCGGGGTGAGGAAGCGAACCTTTCAGAGCCCGGCGCAGCACCCCTCACCTTACCTCTCCCCTCAAGGAGGGGAGAGGAGGCTTTGACGCTGAGTTCTATTCGGAAATGCCTGATCACTAGCTCAAAGGATAACGCTCAGCCTCAGAAGCCCCCTCTCCCCCATGACCATGGGGGAGAGGATAAAGGTGAGGGGGTGCGGGAGATCATCTGGACGCCACTACCGTCCACCCCACCCGAGCCGGAGCAAAGCTCCGGCCCACCCTCCCCATCAAGGGGAGGGAAGAAGAACGCCGCATCACGCTTTCTCCACCCCTTGCGTTTCCCCGTCGAAAGACGGGGCCCAGCTGCAGCCGTGGTCCTGGGTCCCGGCGTGCGCCGGGAAAACGCATATTTGAGATGTGAGGAGGCAACCGCCTGATGCTGGCGCCTGCCTCCCCACCCCATTACTTCGCAAGCGCAGCAACACCGTTCAGCCTTTACGCCGCGCCCCGGGGCCTGCTACAGGGCAGGCAAGCTCAACAGGGAGAGCGCGACAACTAATTCGCGTGTGAAATACATGGCGTCGAAATCCTCCTCCTCGTCTGCGTCCCGCTCCGGCGGCGCGTCCAAGAAGCCTGCCAAACTGCCGGTCACCAAAGAACAATTGCTGGCCTGGTATCAGGACATGCTGCTGATCCGCCGGTTTGAAGAGAAGTCCGGCCAGCTCTACGGCATGGGGCTCATCGCCGGCTTCTGCCATCTCTATATCGGCCAGGAGGCCGTGGTGGTGGGCGTGCAGGGCGCGCTGGAGGCGGGCGATCAGGTGATCACCGGCTATCGCGATCACGGCCACATGCTGGCTGCGGGCATGACCGCCAACGGCGTTATGGCCGAGCTGACGGGGCGCGAGGGCGGCTATTCGCGTGGCAAGGGCGGGTCCATGCACATGTTCTCGCGCGAGAAGCAGTTCTTCGGCGGCCATGGCATTGTGGGCGCGCAAGTTCCCATCGGCACCGGGCTCGCCTTCGCCAACAAATACCGGGGCAATGGCAATATCTGCGCAGCCTATTTCGGCGACGGCGCGGCCAATCAGGGCCAGGTCTATGAGAGCTTCAACATGGCCAAGCTCTGGAACCTGCCGGTGGTCTACATCATCGAGAACAACCAGTACGCCATGGGCACCAGCGTCAAGCGCGCCAGCTCCGAGACCGAACTTTACAAGCGCGGCGCCAGCTTCGGCATTCCCGGCGAGCCGGTGGACGGCATGGACGTGATCGCGGTGTATGAGGCCGCCAAGAAAGCCGCCGCCCATGCGCGCGGGGGCAAGGGGCCGTTCATCCTGGAGATGAAGACCTACCGCTATCGCGGCCACTCCATGTCCGACCCGGCCAAATACCGGACCCGCGACGAGGTCAACGAGTTCCGCGATCACAAGGACCCGCTCGATCTGGCCCGCAAAAAGATCATCGACGCAGGCTGGTCGGACGAGGAGGCGCTCAAGGAGATGGACAAGGAGGTCAAGCGCGTCGTCAACGAAAGCGCCGAGTTCGCCAAGACCAGTCCCGAGCCGGACCCGAGCGAGCTGTATACCGACGTGCTGGTGGAGGTCTGAGGCGATGCCCATCGAAGTTCTCATGCCCGCCCTGTCGCCCACCATGGAGGAGGGCACGCTGGCCAAATGGACCGTGAAGCCCGGCGACACGGTCAAATCCGGCGATGTCATCGCCGAGATCGAGACCGACAAGGCGACCATGGAAGTCGAAGCCGTCGAGGAAGGCGTGGTCGGCAAGCTGCTGGTGGAGGAAGGCGCCGAAGGCGTGAAGGTCAACGCCGTGATCGCGCTGCTGCTCGAAGACGGCGAGGATGAAGGGGCGCTGGAGGGGGCCGGGGCTTCATCGAAGACAGAATCCCCCCCTCCGTCAGCGTCCGACGACGCTGACACCTCCCCCGCAGGCGGGGGAGGAAAAGAATCCTCGGGCGACGACGAAACCCTTTCCTCCCCCGCGCGCGGGGGAGGTGGGCGCGAAGCGGCCGGAGGGGGGAAAACCCTCTCCGACCCAGACATCCCCGAAGGGACCTCCATGAAGGAGATCACCGTGCGCGACGCCCTGCGCGACGCCATGGCCGAGGAGATGCGCCGGGACGAGACCGTGTTCGTGATGGGCGAGGAGGTGGCCGAGTACCAGGGCGCCTACAAGGTCACGCGCGAGCTGTTGCAGGAGTTCGGGTCTGAGCGCGTGGTGGACACGCCCATCACCGAGCACGGCTTTGCCGGCCTGGGCGTGGGCGCGGCGTTCGGCGGGCTGAAGCCCGTGGTCGAGTTCATGACCTTCAACTTCGCCATGCAGGCCATCGACCATCTCATCAACTCGGCGGCCAAGACGCTCTACATGTCCGGCGGCCAGATGGGCTGTCCCATGGTGTTTCGCGGGCCCAATGGCGCGGCCAGCCGCGTGGGCGCCCAGCACAGCCAGGATTTCTCAAGCTGGTACGCCCATGTGCCGGGCCTCAAAGTGATCGCGCCCTATGACGCCGCCGACGCCAAGGGCCTGCTGAAAGCCGCGATCCGCGATCCCAACCCGGTGGTCTTCCTCGAACACGAGCTGATGTATGGCGAGACGTTCGAGATCCCCGACCTGGACGACTGGGTCCTGCCCATCGGCAAGGCCAAGGTGCGCCGCGAGGGCTCTGACGTGACCATCACCGCCCATTCGCGCATGGTGGGCTTTGCGCTCAAAGCCGCCGAACAGCTGGCTGAAGAGGGCATCGAGGCCGAGGTGATCGATCTGCGCACATTGCGCCCGCTGGACACCGATACGGTCATCGAGAGCGTGAAGAAAACCCACCGCATCGTGTGCGCCGAGGAAGGCTGGGGCCGCATGGGCGTGGGCGCGGAAATCGCTGCGGTGGTGACGGCCGAAGCCTTCGATTATCTCGATGCGCCGCCATTGCGCGTGCACCAGAAAGACGTGCCGCTGCCCTATGCCGCCAATCTGGAAAAGCTGTCGCTGCCGGGCGTTGAGGATATCGTGAAGGCGGTCAAAGCCGTCTGCTACGCGGAGTAAGCCGTTATGCCCATCGAAGTTCTCATGCCCGCCCTGTCGCCCACCATGGAGGAGGGCACGCTGGCCTCCTGGCTCGTCAAGGAAGGCGACGAGGTCAAGTCCGGCGATGTCATCGCCGAGATCGAGACCGACAAGGCGACCATGGAAGTCGAGGCCGTGGACGAAGGCGTGCTGGGCAAGATCCTGGTGGAGGCCGGAACCGAGGGCGTGAAGGTCAACGCCGTCATCGCCCTGCTCCTTGAAGAGGGCGAGGACAAGAGCGCGCTGGAGGGGGCGGGGTCCGGTGGATCGAAGTCGTCCAAGTCTGAGACGGCTGAAAAGTCCGATCCCCCCTCCGTCGGCTCCGCCGACACCTCCCCGGCAGGCGGGGGAGGAAAAGACGCTCAGGCCTCCAAGGATGACGCTTCATCCTCCTCCGCGCGCGAGGGAGGCAGCCGCGAAGCGGCCGGAGGGGGGAAAGGCGGTTCAGACCGTATCAAAGCCTCCCCGCTGGCCCGGCGCCTGGCCGAACAGGCGGGATTGAAACTCGCCGATATCGACGGCTCCGGCCCCGGCGGGCGGATCATCAAGCGCGATGTGGAGGCGGCCTCCAAGGACGCGCCCAAGCCCAAATCCGCCGCGCGCGATGAAGCGCCCAGGGCGCCCGAGCCCGCCCGTGCGGAGATCAGCGAGGACGAACCGTTGGCGCGCTATGGCATCGCGGCGGACCGCTATGAGCTGCGCAAGGCGGACGGGATCACGAAGATCTCGGCCAAGCGCCTCACCGAGTCCTTCCGCGACGTGCCGCACTTCCCGCTCAATGTGGATTGCCGGCTGGATGCGCTCTTGGCCTTCCGCAAACAGGTCAATGACAAGGCGCCCGACGGCGTGAAGGTGTCGGTCAATGACATCCTGATCAAGGCGTCGGGGCTGGCGCTGAAACGCGTGCCCGAGGCCAACGCCAGCTGGATCGAGGATGGCCGCATCGCCCTGCACAAGCACGCCGACGTGTCGGTGGCCGTGGCCATCGAGGGCGGGCTGATCACCCCGATCATCTTTGACGCCGACGCCAAGGGCCTTATCCAGATCTCGTCCGAGATGAAAGACCTCGCCGCCCGTGCGCGCGAGCGCAAACTCAAGCCTGAAGAGTTCCAGGGGGGCACGTTCTCGCTGTCCAATCTGGGCATGTTCGGGATCAAGTCCTTCGCCTCCATCCTCAATCCGCCCCAGGGCATGATTTTGAGCATTGGCGCGGGCGAGGAGCGCGCGGTGATCACCGACGGCGCCATCGCCAAGGCCACGGTCATGACCGTGACCCTGACCTGCGATCACCGCGTGGTGGACGGCGCCACCGGCGCACGCTGGATCACCGCCTTCAAGGGCTTCATCGAAGACCCGGTGACGATGTTGATGTAAGGGCGCGCCTTGCGCGCCAGGGTTGTTGTGATGGCGCGCCGGGCGGCCTAAAGCCGCCCCGCCGCTTCCAGCCGTTCGATCATCCGGGCGCGCGCATCGGGCAGGCGCTTGTCGGCGGGCCAGAGCACGCGGCGGTCGAGGAAATGGGCGGACAGCCTCAGCCCCGCCGCGATATCGCCCGGCGCCAGCGCGCCCGATCCGGTGAGGAAGCCCGGCAGGGCGAGCATCTTGTCCTTCCACGGCGCGCCGCCTTCGGCGCTGACCGCGCGGCCCGATTTGGGGCTCACATAGACAAGGTTCTCCGTGGCGCCTGTGGCCGCGCAGCGCCTGAGATCAAGGCCGTATCCCAGATCCGCCAGCACGCCGAGCTCCCAGCGTACGTAAAGCGCGGGCCAGACATCGGGTTCAGACAGCTGTTCGGCCACCAGCTCGAACGCGCCGGCCACATTGGGATGGGGCTCGCGTTCGGGCAGGCAGAGCGAGGCCATGGCGCACAGCGCGTTCAGGCCGGAGAGCGCCAGCGCATCCTCCATGATCGCCCCGGCGCTCAGCTCTTCAGGCTCGATGGTGAGCGCGCCCAGATGCTCTTCGAGCCGCGCGCGCCAGACCGCGCGCACCTTGTTGCCCGGCTGCAGCACGGGGCGCAGGGCGCGCGAGCGTCCGCCGCGCACCAGGCCCGCATGGCGGCCATGCTCGGTGGTGAGCACCTCGACCACGGCGCTGGTTTCCCCGTGCGGGCGCACCGCCAGGATGCGGCCTGACGCCGTCCACTCCATTACACGTCAAACTCAAGGCCCAGGGCGGAAAAGCGCGCGCGCTCCTCGCTCCAGCCGGGGCGCACCTTCACATGCAGGAACAGATGCACCCGCCGGCCCAGATCGGCCTCCAGCTCCTGGCGGGCGTGCTCGCCGACCCAGCGCAGCGTGGCGCCGCCCTTGCCGATAATGATCGGCTTGTGGCCGTCGCGCTCCACATAGACGGTCTGCTCGATGCGCACCGAGCCGTCCTTCTGCTCCTTCCAGCTCTCGGTCTCCACGGTGAGCGCGTAGGGCAGCTCCTCATGGACGCGCAGATAAAGCTTCTCGCGCGTCACCTCGGCGGCGAGCATGCGCTCGGGCAGGTCCGCGATCTGGTCTTCAGGATAGAGCCATGGGCTTTCGGGCATGGCGTCGGCGAGCGCCTGGGCCAGATCATCCGTGCGGTCGCCATTGGAGGCGCTGATCATGAACACGTCGGTATAGACGCCGGTCTCATAGAGCTGGCGCGACAGCTCCAGCAGGGCCTCGCGCTTGACCAGATCGATCTTGTTGATGGCCAGGATCGCCTTGAGATCATGGGTCTTGAGACCTTCAATCACCCGCTCCACATCCTCCACCGACTTGCCCGACCCTTTCAGCTGGGCGGGCGCATCGACCACATGGACGATGATATCGGCCTCCGATGCGCCGTCCCAGGCGGCGGCGACCATGGCGCGGTCCAGCCGCCGGCGCGGGCGGAACACGCCGGGCGTATCCACCAGCACTACCTGGGCGCTTCCGCGCAGCATCACGCCGCGGATCTGGAAGCGCGTGGTCTGGACCTTGGGGGTGACGATGGAGACCTTGCGCCCCACCAGGGCGTTCACAAGCGTGGATTTGCCGGCATTGGGCGCGCCGATAATGGCGGCGAAGCCGGCGCGGGTGGGGGTGTCGCTCATAAACGGGTCTCCGCAGTCAGGATGAGATCGGCTGCCGCACGCTCGGCGGCCTGTTTGGAGGCGCCCTCGGCCTGCGCATTCAGCGCGCCGACACTGACCTCCACGGTGAAGACGGGGCGGTGATCGGGGCCGGAGCGGGCGATCACGCTGTAGACGGGGGCCGGGCGCCCGGTCCGGGCGGCCCATTCCTGCAGGCGCGACTTGGCGTCGCGCGGGCGCTTGGCGAGATTGTCCAGCGCCTCGCCCCACTGGGCGAGGAAGAAGCCGCGCGCCGCCTCCAGCCCGCCATCAAGATACAGCGCGCCGATCACCGCTTCGCAGGCGTCGGCCAGGATCGAGGCTTTCTCCCGTCCGCCCAGGCGCGCTTCGGCGGGCGACAGGCGCAGGGCTTCGCCCAGATCCACCTGGCGGGCCGCGCGCGCGCAGGCCTCCTTGTTGACCAGCGCATTGAGCCGGGAGGCGAGCCCGCCCTCGTCAAGGCCGGGAAAGCGCTCATGCAGGGCTTCGGCGGCCATCAGGCCCAACACCCGGTCGCCCAGGAATTCCAGGCGTTCATTGGAATCGCTACGCGAGCGCCCGTCGCCGTGGGAGGCGTGGGTGAGGGCGCGCTCCAGAAGGGCCGGATCGGTGAAGCGGCGCCCCAGCCGGGCTTCGAAATCCTTGATGCGGTCGCTCATCTCGGCTCCGGGTCGAGGGAGAGGAAGGTGCGCCCGGTGCGGATGCGCGTCCAGGTCCAGGGCTTCCACAGGCTGAAGTCGGGACGCACCGATAGCAGAACCCGGTCGGCGCGTCCGATGATATGATCCACCGGCGCCATGCCCGGGCCTTCAGGCGCCGCGGCCCGGCTGTCGCGCGATTCGCTGCGATTATCGCCCAGCACGAAGACATGGCCGTCTGGCACCAGAACCGGTCCGAACTCGGTCAGCGGGCCGGGGCCTGCGTCGTGGACCAGATAGCCGCGACCGCCTTCGAGGATTTCCTGCCAGACCTGATAGCGCGTCATTTCGCCATCGGAGCTGAGCCGGGTCTCCTCACCGACAAGGCCGCGCGGCACGGGCGCGCCATTGATATGCACCACCGCGCCAGAGACCGTCACCATATCGCCCGGCAAGCCGATGACGCGCTTGATATAGGCGGTGCGCGGGGCGTGGGGCGGGGTGAAGACCACGATATCGCCGCGCTCCGGCAGGCGCTCGAACACCCGCCCGCGCGGCAAGGGCGGCGCCAGCGGCAGGGACAGGCGCGACCAGCCATAGGGCCATTTGGCCACCGCCACGTAATCGCCGGGCTCCAGCGCCGGGCGCATGGAATCCGAGGGAATGGTGAAGGGCTGGAACACCAGGGTGCGCACCGTCAGCGCGATCACGCCGGCCAGAACCAGCGTCCATAAAAGGCTTGAATTGGCGCGCATGCGGCGCAGGGCCCGCTTGATGCGCCGGGCGCGGCGCGCGCGGTCCTGATCTTTTCCCGTCACGCCGCCTCCGGCGGGGCGGGCGGACGCGCATCGATCATCACAATGGCCTGCGCCCAGGGATGGTCGTCGGTCAGGGTGACATGGATATGGGCTTCCAGCCCGTCCGGCGTCAGGAAGGCCAGGCGCTCGGCCGCGGCGCCGGTGAGCTTGAGCGTCGGCTTGCCGCCCTTGAGATTGATCACTTCGATCTGGCGCCAGGTCACGCCGCGGTAAATGCCGGTGCCCAGCGCCTTGGCGCAGGCTTCCTTGGCCGCGAACCGCTTGGCGTAGGTGTCCGCAGACCGGCGGCGGCTGGCGGCCTTGGCCTGCTCGATCTCGGTGAAGACGCGGGTGCGGAACTTGTCGCCAAAGCGCTCCAGCGAGCGCTCGATGCGGCGGATATCGATGATGTCGGTTCCCACCCCGATGATCATGCCGCGCTCTCCGCGCGGGCTGCGGCGATCAGGGCGCGCATCTGGCCGACGGCTTCGGCAAGCCCGGTGAAGATCGCCTCGCCGATCAGGAAATGGCCGATATTGAGTTCGCGCACCTGGGCGATGGCGGCCACCGGCTGGACGGTGTCGAAGGTCAGGCCATGGCCGGCATGTATCTCAAGCCCGCGCTGCGCGCCTTCTTTCGCCGCGACAGTAAGGCGCTTGAGTTCGGCGGCGGCCTTCTTGCGCCGGCCGGCGAAGCAATGCTCGCAATAGGTCCCGGTATGCAGCTCCACCACGGCGGCGCCCAGCGCCTCGGCCACCGCGATCTGCACCGGGTCAGGCTCGATGAACAGCGAGACCCGGCATCCGGCCTTGTTCAGCGCGGCGATATAGGGGCGCAGATGGGCGTGATGGGCGGCCACGTCCAGCCCGCCTTCGGTGGTGCGCTCCTCGCGCTTTTCGGGCACCAGACAGACCGCATGCGGCGTATGGCGCAGGGCGATCTCCAGCATCTCTTCGGTCGCCGCCATCTCCAGATTGAGCGGCACCGACAGCTCCTTGGACAGGCGCTCGATATCGGCGTCGGAGATGTGGCGGCGGTCTTCGCGCAGATGGGCCGTGATGCCGTCCGCGCCCGCCTCGACAGCCAGATGCGCCGCGCGCACCGGATCGGGCAGGGCGCCGCCGCGCGCATTCCGGATGGTCGCGACATGGTCGATATTGACCCCGAGCCGGACCTTTTGCGCGCTCACGGCGTTAGCCCCCGGCTGCCCGGCTTGATGGCGGGGATGCGTTCAAGCTCGGGCGGCAGCTTGTCAGCCGGATAGGCCGGGAAATTCACCGTCGCCAGCGACACCAGCGGCACGCCCACGCTCGCCTTGCCGCCCGAGCGGTCCACCAGGCAGCCCACCGCCATGACCTTGGCGCCATGGGCCTCGATGGAGGCGATGCATTCGCGCGAGGACAGGCCGGTGGTGACGATGTCCTCGATCACCAGCACCTTGTCTGCGGCGGTCAGCTCGAAGCCGCGGCGCAGGGCGAACTCACCCTGGTCGCGCTCCACGAACAGGAAAGGCAGGCCCATCACCCGCGCCGTCTCATAGCCGGGGATGATCCCGCCCAGCGCGGGCGACACGATGGCGGTGAAGGGGCCGTGGCCTTCGCCGGTGATTTTCGCCGCCAGGGCCTGGCACAGGCGCGCGGTGCGCGCGGCGTCGCGGAACACCAGCGCCTTTTGCAGGAAGACGGGGCTGCGCAGGCCCGAGGACAGGATGAAATGGCCCTCCAGAAGCGCGCCGGCCTGGCGGAATTCCTCAAGCACATCGTCGGTGGTCATGCCGGCTCCTGCTGGGTCTCGCTGTCATAGTCCGGGGCCTCGCCCGGCGTGCGTGCGCGCTCGGCTGTCACCACGCGGTCGCTGGTTTTCAGCGCTGCGACAATATTGGACAGGTGACGCGCATCAAACACTTCCACATCGAACGCCATCTCGAAAAAGTCACGCGTGCGCTGCAGGGTTTTGACATCGGTGATATTGCCGCCCGCTTCGCCCACGGCGCCTGCGATCTCGGCGAGCACGCCGGGCTGATTGCGCACGGTGGCCAGAATCCGGCCTATGGAGACCGCATTGGCGCTGGCTTCAGCGGTCCATTTGAGGTCGATCCAGTTCTCCAGATTGTCCTCGTCTTCCAGCGTGGCCAGCCGCTCGCAGTCAATGACGTGGACCTCCACCCCCTTGCCCGGGTCCATCACCCCCACAATCCGGTCGCCAGGCATGGGCGAACAGCAGGGGGCGAAATGCAGGCTGACGCCGGGGGTGAGCCCGCGTCCGTGGACATAGAGGCCGGCCTTGGCGTCGGCGATGCGTTCCCGGTCCTGCGGGCGCCGGCCGCGCATTTCCCGATGGCCGGGATAGACCGCTTCCAGCAATTCCACCGAGGTGACCCGGCCCTTGCCCAGCGCCAGATAGAGCGCTTCGGCGTCCTCCAGCTCCAGCCGGCGCAAGGCCTCGCCCAGGGCAGATTCGCGGAACACCTTGCCCTCGCGCAGGAAGGCGTGCTCGGCGATCACCTTGCCGATGCGGATGAATTCTTCGGCTTCCGACGAACGGATCAGGCGCCGGATGGCCGCACGCGCGCGCCCGGTGATCACCAGATCCTCCCAGCCCGCCGGCGGCTGGCGCACCCCGCCCTTGATGATCTCCACCACATCGCCGTTATTGAGCCGGGTGCGCAGCGGGCGTTCACGGCCATTGATCTTGGCGCCGATGGCCGAATGGCCCAGCTCGGTGTGGACTGCATAGGCGAAGTCCAGCGGCGTTGCGCCGCCGGGCAGGGCGATCAGCTCGCCCTTGGGCGTGAAGCAATAGACCTCGTTGGCGAACATTTCGAGCTTGGCGTGCTCGAGGAAGTCATCGGGATCGCCGCCCTGCTCCAGGATTTCCATCAGCGGGCGCAGGCGTTCGAGCGGATCGCCGCCCGCCGCTTCGGCCGCGTCTGCGTCATAGGCGTAGCCGCCCGCCTTGTAGCGCCAGTGGGCCGCAACGCCGGTCTCGGCCACGCGCTCCATGTCATGGGTGCGGATCTGCAGCTCGATGCGGGTGTTGGACGGGCCGATAATGGTGGTGTGCAAGGAGCGGTAATTGTTCGGCTTGGGTGTGGAGATATAGTCGCGGAAGCGCTCGGGCACGCTGCGCCAGCGCTGATGGACCAGGCCGAGCGCGGTATAGCACTCAATCGGCGACGCGGTCAGGATGCGAAACGCGTAGATGTCGGCGATCTCGTCGAACGACACGCCCTTGCGCTCCAGCTTGCGCCAGATGGAATAGGGGCGCTTCTCCCGGCCAAACACCACGCAATCCATGCCCTTGTCGGACAGCAGCTGGGAAATCTCGGCAGACACCGCGGCCACGGCGTCATGCCGGACGATGCGCATGGCTTCCAAGCGGTGGTGTATGGATTCATAGGCGGCCGGGTTGAGATTGCGGAAGGCGAGGTCTTCCAGCTCCACGCAGACCCGGTTCACCCCGATGCGCCGGGCCAGGGGCGCATAAATCTCAAGGGTCTCGCGCGCGATGCGCTCGCGCTTGTCCTGGCGGGAGTGGAAGTGGAGGGTGCGCATATTGTGCAGCCGGTCACACAGCTTGACCAGCAGCACCCTCACGTCGCGGGTGATGGCCACCACCAGCTTCTGCAGGTTTTCAGCCTGTTTGGTGCGCTTGGAGCCCAGCTCCATCTGGCCCAGCTTGGTGACACCGTCCACCAGCTGGGCGATGTCCTCGCCAAACAGGTCCTGGACCTCTTCCAGGGTCGCGTCGGTGTCTTCCACCGTGTCGTGCAGCAGGCCGGTGCAGATGGTGGCCGCATCCAGCCTGAGATCGGCCAGCAGCATGGCCACAGCCACGGTGTGGCCGTAATAGGGCTCGCCCGACTTGCGAAATTGCCCCTGATGGTGGTGCTTGGAATAGGCGTAGGCGCGCGTGATCAGATCGGCGTCTACCTGGGGGTGGTAGGCCTGGACGCGCGCGATGAGTGCGTCGGCGCTGGGGATGGCGTCGGCGGGCGGGGGCGCAGACGGGGTCGCCAGCGCGCTCACCGGAGCTAGAGCCGGCCGTCCGCCGGGCCGTCGCGGTCGGACTGCAGCGCCTTGAGCATGGCCGCCTCGTCCATTTCCGGCGCCGGCAGGGCCGGGCGCTCTTCAGCGCGGCTCTCGCGTTCGGCTTCTTCCTCGTCATCAGACGGGATCACGCGCTGCAGGCCGGTGATGAGATTTTCAGTCAGGCCGTCCAGATCAATCTTGCTTTCGGCGATCTCGCGCAGGGCCACCACCGGATTCTTGTCATTATCGCGGTCCACCGCCAGCGGGGCGCCGGCGGAAATGGTGCGCGCGCGGTGCGCGGCCAGCAGAACCAGCTCAAAGCGGTTCTCCACCTTCTCGATGCAGTCTTCGACGGTGACGCGGGCCATGCACGGGGCTCCCAAATTCAAGCGATCATGTGAACCCGTGCTGATAACCCAGCGCGCTGCAGGCTTCAAGGCTCACGCCGCAGTGCACAACACGCCGCCCGCGCGCCGGCAGGCCTGGCGCTCGGCCAGGGGCAGGGCGCCGATCAGGGCGTCAATGCGCGCGCCGCTCGCCGGATCGCGCCAGTGCGGGGCGATCTCGCGCAACGGCAGCAGCACGAAAGCGCGCTGCGCAGCGCGCGGATGCGGCAGGACAAGCCCGCCGGGGAGGACCTGATGCAGGCGGTCATAATCAATCAGATCGAGATCCAGCGTGCGCGGCGCATTACGCGCGCCGCGCTGGCGGCCATGCGCCGTTTCGATTGTATGGAGCGCGGCCATCAGATCGGGCGGCTGCAGCGCAGTGCGCACCTTTATGCAGGCGTTCACAAACGGCGGATCGGACGGGTCCGGCCAGGCTGGCGTGCGCCAGGGACGCGAGGCGGCCAGGGTCTCCACGCCCGCTGTATGAAGCGCGCGGATCGCTGAATTGAGCGTTTGAAGCGGGCTGGCGCCCCGGTATGCTTGGTTCGCGCCGAGAGCGATATAAATCCCGGTGTGCATGGCATTATCCATCAGCGATTGACCGAAAGGCATCCCATGACCTTCTATCCCAACGAGCGGCTGGGCCTGTTCATTGATGGCGCGAACCTCTATTCGGCGGCGCGCTCGCTCGATTTCGACATCGACTACAAGAAGCTTCTGGAGGAATTCCGCAAGCGCGGGCGGCTGATCCGGGCCAATTATTACACCGCGCTGCTGGAAAACGAGGAATACACCCCGATCCGGCCGCTGATCGACTGGCTGGACTATAACGGCTTCAAGATCGTCACCAAGGCCGCCAAGGAGTATTCCGACGATACCGGACGGCGCCGGGTTAAGGGCGACATGGATGTGGAGCTGGCCGTCGATCTGATGGAGTCAGCCTCCTATCTCGACCATATCGTGCTGTTCTCCGGCGATGGCGATTTCCGCAAGGTGGTCGAGGCCGTGCAACGCCGCGGCGTGCGCGTGTCGGTGGTCTCCACCCTGAAATCCTCACCGCCCATGGCCTCGGACGATCTGCGCCGCCAGGCCGACTCCTTCATCGAACTGGCCGAGCTGGGCAAGCTGGTCGGCCGCGAGCGGCGCTATCGTGATTATGACGACAGCGCTGACGAGGGTGATGACGGCGATGAGGGCTGAGGCCGAGCCGGCGCGCGATTGCGCGCTGTGCCCGCGCCTGGTCGAATACCGCCGCGAGAACGCCCGTGACGAACCGCGCTGGTTCAACGGCGCGGTGCCAAGCTTCGGCGATCCGGATGCGCGGCTTCTGATCGTGGGCCTGGCGCCGGGGCGCACCGGGGCGAACCGCACCGGACGGCCCTTCACCGGCGACTGGGCGGGCGATCTGCTCTATCCCACCCTGGCGCGTTACGGCCTCAGCGCCGGGACGTTCGACGTCAATGGCGAGGATGATCTGCGTCTGACCGGCGCCATGATCACCAACGCCGTGCGCTGCGTCCCGCCGCAGAACAAGCCGGTGGGCCAGGAAATGAATAATTGCCGGCCCTTCCTGGCCGCGCGCATCGCCGCCCTGCCGAATCTCAAGGCCGTGGTGGCGCTGGGCGGCATCGCCCACCAGAACACCTTCAAGGCCCTGGGGCTGAGGCATGGCGCCTATCGCTTCGCCCATGGCGCGCGCCATGATGTGGCGGGGCCCAACGGCCCGCTGGCGATTTTCGACAGCTATCACTGCTCGCGCTACAACACCAATACGGGCCGGCTCACCGAAGCCATGTTCCATGCGGTGTTCGAGCAGGCGAGCGCGTATGTGAGGGCGGCGGGCTGATCAGCGCCCGCTGGGTTCCTCAGTCTGAATGTCGGCGTCGTCGAACTCCGCCTCTTCGGCAGCCATGGCTTCAGCCTCGCGCAGGGCGGCGATGAAGTCGGGCGGCAGGGCCGGCAGATCACGCCGGAATTGTCCGCCCACCATGTCGCTTTGCAAGGTCAGCGGGGCGGAGCGGTCTGAGGACATGCGCGCGCGGTAGACCTGCACATTCTCGATCACGCGCTGGACATAATTGCGCGTTTCGGAGAACGGGATGCTCTCCACCCAGTCGATGGGATCGATCTCGCCGGTGCGCGGATCGCCGTAATTGGCCACCCAGGTGCGCACCCGGTGCCCGCCCGCATTATAGGCCGCCAGAGCCATCACCAGCGAACCGTCATAGGCGTTCACCACCTGGTCGAGATGGGCCATGCCCAGCACCATGTTGTACTGGGGATCATCGGTCAGCCAGTCGAGATTATAAGGCATGCGCAATTGCGCTGCGGTCTGGCGGGCGGTGGCGGGCATCATCTGCATGATGCCGCGCGCCCCGGCGCCGGAAATGGCGCGGGCGTCAAACTCGGTCTCCTGGCGGATCACTGACAGGGTCAGGGCCGCATCAGGGAAGATGGGCGCATTGCGTGGCAGTTCGATCACCGGATAGGCCCGGTCCGCCAGCGCCGTGCCAGAGGTGCGGCTGGCCTTGGCCGCGCGCACCGCTTCACGCAGGCGCATATGGTCCATGGCGATATCGGCCACCATGGCGACCTCTTCAGGCGTCTCGGCGGTGTTGGCGAAATGGAAGACGAAGACCCGGAAGAAATACTCCGACCCGATCTCGGCCAGCAGGCGCGTGGCGCGGATGCCGCTGCGCGCCTCGAAGGCTGCGCGCACGGCCGGGCCGGGGTCAGGGTCGGGCGGCAGATTGATTTCGGCTGCGTCCGGACCCAGCGCCAGAATGGCCAGCTGGCCGTAATAGGCGGTCGGGAATTCGGCGGCGGCCAGGAAGCGCTCGCGCGCCAGCTCCAGCTCGCCAGCCGCTTCAGCGGCCCGCCCCTGCCAGTATTTCGCCCGCGACAGCGAGACCGGCGTGCGCACGCCCTCTTCCAGCGCCAGGAAATGCTCCAGCGCCACGCGCGGCTGGTTGAGGCCGGTCAGGGCGATCCAGCCGGCGTTGAACTCGGCGTCGGCGAAGTCCACGCCCGCGCTCATGCCGTGGCCGGAGGCCAGCGCATAGGCGGTCTCCCAGTCACGCTCGCGCACCCGGTCCAGGATCATCAGCTTGCGTTCTGTCCACATGGAGGACAGGGCGCCGGTGTTCTGGTGCTGGTCGGGCAGCTCCAGAAGCAGGGGCAGGGGATCGCCCGAGCGGCGCTGGCGGCGCCAGCGCGCGCGCTCATAGAGCAGGCCGGGATGGGCCTGGAGATCGCCGGGTACGGCGTTCACAGCCGCATCCACGCCCGCCTGGCGCGCGGCCAGGCGGATGCGCGCCTGGGCCAGGCGCTGCTCGCTCTGGGTCAGTTCCGGGATCAGGCGGCTGGCGGCGGTGCGCTGACCGGCCCACAAGAGGAAGTCCACCCGCTCGGCGTGATCGTCGCGGGTCAGGATGGAGCGGAACTCGCGCAAAGTGTCAGTCTGGAAGCTCAGGCGCATGGACTGGCTGCGCCAGGCGGTGCGGATCTGCTCACGGCCCTCGTCTGCGCGGCCCAGCGCGATGAGGGCGCGGCCCAGCGCCACCCGGCCCTCGCCGGTGAGCGGCTCGCGATTTTCGAACCAGGCCGCGATCATGGCCGGGCTGAAGCCGGACTCCTCGATCTTCCACTCCGCTTCGCGCTGGATCGCCGCCTGGCGGGGCCAGCCCTCCAGCCGGTCGAGCGCCATGTGCAGATCGGAGAAGGAGGCGCGTGCATCGCTGACCGCCATGCGCCACAGCACCAGATTGCGCGCGGCTTCGTCCTCGATCTGGAAAATGGCGCCGCGTACGAAACTCCAGTCATCCTCACTGGCCGCGCGCATGGCCTGGCGCAGCAGGGAGAAGTCGGCGTCTGACAGCGATGCCACGTGATTGGGCACGGGCGGCGCTAGGCGCGGGACAGGGTTTTGCGCCTGCGCGGCCGCGCTCATCGCGCAGCAAGCAGCCAGCATTATGGCGATACGCATGAACATGGCGGACTTGACGCCTCCGGAAGGGCCCCTCAGTTGCAATGCTGATGCAGGACGGGCCGTCTGTCCACGTGCTTGAGCGCCCTTGGCGCAGACGGGCTGCAGTCGTATGGTCCGCGCCCCGAAATTTCCAAGGCTTCTCACAGGATTTTCCATGCTGCGCGGCTCCATGACGGCACTCGTGACGCCATTCAAGAACGGCGCCGTGGACGAGGCGGCCTTCGCCGCCCTGATCGAGCGGCAGATCGCGGCGGGAACCCATGGCCTGGTGCCGGCCGGCACGACAGGCGAGACGCCCTGCCTGACAAGCGCCGAGCGCCTGCGTGTTGTGGAGCTGTGCGTGGAGGCCGCTGCGGGGCGCGTGCCGGTGATTGCGGGCACCGGCTCCAATTCAACCGCCGCCACTATCGAGCTGCAGCAGCACGCCAAAAAGGTGGGCGCAGACGCCGGACTGGTGGTCGCGCCGTACTATAACAAACCGTCCCAGGACGGTATCGCGGCCCATTTCGAGGCGGTGGCCGAGGCGGTGGCCCTGCCCATCTTCGTCTACAACATTCCCGGCCGCTCGGTGGTGGACATCCTGCCTGAAACCATGGCGCGCATGGCCCGCCATCCCAATATCATCGGCAGCAAGGACGCCACTGCGCGCATGGAGCGGGTGACCGATCATCGTCTCATGATCGGGACAGATTTCATTCAGCTGTCCGGCGATGACGCCACGGCGCTGGGCTTCAACGCCCATGGCGGCGTGGGCGCCATATCGGTCACGTCCAATGTGGCGCCCGAGCTGTGCGCACAGTTCCAGACGGCCATGCTGGAGGGGCGCTGGGACGCGGCGCGCGCGCTCAATGACCGGCTGGCGCCGCTCAATGCGGCCCTGTTCGCTGCGCCCAGCCCGGCGCCGTCGAAATACGCGCTGTCGCTTCTGGGGTTGTGCTCCGAGGAGGTGCGCCTGCCGCTGACGCCGTGCCCGGAGCCGGTCAAGGCGCGCGTGCGCGCGGCCATGGAAGGGTGCGGCCTGATATGAGCAGTTCAGGACCTGACAAGGGCCTGGTCGCCGTCAACCGGCGCGCCCGGTTTGATTACGAGATCCTGGAAACCTTCGAGGCCGGGCTGGTGCTCACCGGCACCGAGGTGAAAAGCCTGCGCATGGGCAAGGCCAATATCGCCGAGGCCTATGTCAGCCCGGAAAAGGGCGAGATCTGGCTGATCAATTGCGACATCCCGCCCTATGGCCACGGCAATCGCTTCAATCACGAGCCGCGCCGGGCGCGAAAACTCCTCCTGCACAAACGCGAGGCCAACAAGCTGGCCGGTTCGGTGCAGAAGGACGGGCTGACCATCGTGCCCCTGCGCCTGTTCTTCAACGCGCGCGGCATCGCCAAGCTCCAGATCGGCCTGGCCAAGGGCAAGAAGACCGTCGACAAGCGCGAGACCATCAAGCAGCGCGACTGGAACCGCGACAAGCAGCGCATCCTGAAGAATTTCGGGTAAGGCGCGCGCGTGCGAAAACCCCCGGCCGCCAGGGCCGGGGGTCTGCTTCAGGCGTGACAGGCGTTAATCGGGCGGCGTGGGATAAACGCCGGTTATGACCATGCAGAAGCGCAGGCCCAGTGTGGGGGCGTGGATGTCCACCGGCTGAGAGCCGCCGGTATGGGAGATGGTGTCGTCATCCATCGTCACATCAATGCCGCCGGTCTTGTAGCGGTTCTGGGCGAAAGTGGGCGGTGACGCGTTCTCGGGGCTGACTGTATCGGCCAGCGTGCTTGACCCCAGCACGGTATGGGTGTGAGGCGCCAAATTGCTTTGTGTCAACGTCACTTGCCCAGCGCCATAGGACTGGCCCCTCGTCACGGGGCTGAGGCCAGGACCGGTTCCGGCGCCAACCGGAATGCGGCCGCGCAGATCAGGGACGGCGAAGGTGGTGACGCCATTGCCGCCATAGGTGCTCCCGATCAGGGAGTACAGGGCCTGGTTCTGGGCGATGCTCAGGATTTGCCCATTGGCTTCAACCGTATCCTGAGGACAGAAGTCATAGCCCACGAGGATCACATCCGCGATGTAGTAATCGGCCTGGGCATGGCTCTCGCCCTGGCACAGGGCGGCGGCGGCAAGGCCGGCAGCCATCATCATCATGCGTTTCATGGAATTGGTCCTTTTCAATCGGGCCGCGAGGGATAGAGGCCTTGCATGGCCACGCACCAGCTCATCGCCAGATAGGGCTGACGCAAGGGTATGGGCGCGCCAGTGCCTGCGGGCGGAATCACGGCCGGGTTCAGGGCGACGTCAGACAGGCCCGCTTCGGCATAGGCCACGGACTGCGGCGGATATGTCGCATAGCTGCCGCCCTCCGGGTCCGGTGAGTCAGGCGCCTGGCTGGACGCGTGGAAGCTGTGATTATGCGCCGGCATCTGGTCGATCGTCAGAGACACGGACGTCTGGCCGAAGCTCTGGCCTCGCATCACCGGGTCAAGACCGGGGCCCTGACCGGCGCCGGCGGCATGGCGGCCGGACAGGTTCGGCAGGGCGAATGTCGTGACGCCATCGCCGCCATAGGTGGCGCCATAGAGCGAAAACAGCGCCGTATACTGCGAGACGGACAGTATCTGGCCGGCTGCAGGGGCCCATCCCTGAGGGCAGAAATCAAAGGCGTAGCTGGTGATCTGGCCAAGATACGGATCGGCCTGGCTGTGCGCCGGGCTGGCGAGCCCCGCCATGGCGGCGGCTGAGCCTGCGGCCGCCAGCAGGATTTTGAACGATTTCATGATCTTGATCTCCATTGTGCGGCTTACGGACG
This sequence comes from Alkalicaulis satelles, assembly GCF_008630495.1. Taxonomy (GTDB): domain Bacteria; phylum Pseudomonadota; class Alphaproteobacteria; order Caulobacterales; family Maricaulaceae; genus Oceanicaulis; species Oceanicaulis satelles. The sequence continues at coordinate 490,345 of NZ_VWOJ01000001.1, read as the reverse complement.
GGGCGGGTATATGCCCGTGTAGGCGATGCAGTAGCGCATGCCGAGCGAGGGCTGGACGATGTTGAAGGGCTGGGCGTCGCCGGTGACGCCGATAATGCCGGTCGCCATGGGCATGGGCGAAGTCGGCGCTCCGCCGGCATAGGAATTGACCCCGGTGCCGCTTTGCTCGGCCAGGTCGGCGCCCGCCGGCGAATTGGTTGTGCCGGGCCGGTCAGCGGCCATCAGATTGTGCGTGTGGGCGGGCATCTGGGATATGTTCATCACGGCAGTTTCCTGACCGCCTGACTGACCGGTGACATAGGGGCCGACAGGCGTCGAGCCGGTTCCGACAAGGGCGCGCCCGCGCAGGTCGGGCAGCGCAAATGTGGTCTGGCCATTGCCGCCATACTGTGTGGAAAGCAGCGAAAACAGCGCGACGTTCTGGTTGATCTGCAGGATTTGGCCATTGGCCTCATACCATCCCTGAGGACATTGCGCCTGGCCGACGAATGCAACCTGTCCGAGATAGGGGTCAAAGCCGGTCTGCGCGTGGGCGGCGGGCGCGTGGACAGCCAGACAGGCCGCCGCGCCTGTAAGGGCAAGTATGCGTTGTATGGTCATGGATAACCTCCCCTTGCCTTGTTGGCGTTCAAACCCTGACGCGAGTCGGGGGCGGGGCGAAGGTGAATTTTGCCGGACGATCAATCCTCGGAGGGGAAACGCCCGGGCGGTTGATTTTCCCCCTGCTCTGGGGGATGACCGCACAGGCCAGGAGAACGGAGCGCGCATCCCATGTCGGCAACGCAATTTGACCTGATCGTGATTGGCGGCGGACCGGGCGGCTATGTGGCCGCCATCCGCGCCGCCCAGCTGGGGCTGAAGACCGCTGTGGTCGAGCGCGAGCATATGGGCGGCATCTGCCTGAACTGGGGCTGCATCCCCACCAAGGCGTTGTTGCGTACCGCTGACGTCTATGAGCTGTTCCACCGCGCCGAAGAGTTCGGGCTGAAGGCCGAGAAGGTCAGCTTTGACATATCCGCCGTGGTCAAGCGCTCGCGCCAGGTCGCCAAGCGCCTGTCCACGGGCGTCTCCGGCCTGATGAAGAAGCACAAGATCACGGTGGTGGACGGCGAGGCGCGCCTGACCAAGGGACAGGGCGCGCCCGGCGTGACCGTGCGCGGCAAGGACGGCAAGGAGCAAAAGCTTGCGGCCAGACACGTGATCCTGGCCACCGGCGCGCGCGCGCGCACCCTGCCCAAGGCCGGGCTGGAGCCGGACGGCCAGTCGATCTGGACCTATAAGGAAGCCATGGTCCCCGAAACCATGCCCAAATCGGTGCTGGTGATCGGTTCGGGCGCTATCGGCATGGAATTCGCCAGCTTCTATCACGCCATGGGCGCCGAAGTGAGCGTGGTGGAGATGGCGGACCGCATCCTGCCGGCCGAGGACGCGGAAATCTCCGCCATGGCGCTCAAGACTTTCCGCAAGAAGGGCATGACCCTTCTCACATCCGCCCAGGTGGACAAGCTCGACAAGCGTGACAAGGGCGTGCGCGCGACCGTGAAGGCCGGTGACGGCAAGGAAAAGACGATCGAAGCCGAGAAAGTGATTCTCGCCATCGGGATCACCGGCAATGTGGAGAATATCGGCCTGGAGGCGCTCGGCGTGGAGCTGGACCGCGGCCATGTGAAGACCGACGGTTACGGGCGCACCAATGTGAAGGGGCTCTACGCTATCGGCGACGTGGCCGGCGCGCCCTGGCTGGCCCACAAGGCTTCCCATGAAGGCGTGATCTGCGTGGAGGCCATCGCCGGGCTCAAGCCCCATCCCATGAACAAGGCGAACATTCCCGGCTGCACCTATTGCCACCCCCAGATCGCCTCTGTGGGGCTGACCGAGGCCAGGGCCAAAGAGGCCGGCCATGAGCTGAAGATCGGGCGCTTCCCTTTTGTGGGCAATGGCAAGGCGATTGCGCTGGACGAGGATCAGGGCCTGATCAAGACCATATTCGACGCCAGGACCGGCGAGCTTCTGGGCGCCCACATGATCGGCGCCGAGGTGACCGAGCTCATACAGGGCTATGCCGTGGGCATGGCGCTCGAAACCACCGAGGCCGAGCTGATGCACACCGTCTTCCCCCATCCGACCTTAAGCGAGATGATGCATGAGAGCGTGCTGGACGCCTACGGGCGGGCCTTGCATATCTGACGCAGGGGTGACGGCGGGCTGACCTGGACTTCATGAAATTGCTGTCATCCGGCACATTCCGCTTTCTTATCGAGTTTCGATATGATATCGAGTTTCGATATGGTTGGTCCATAACAAGAGACCGCCGCCGATCCGGACCGGACAACAGGGCATAAGCCCGCGCCGGCCGGTCCGGCGGTTCGCTCAGGAGAAACGCCCATGAAGACGGTGCTGCGTGCAATCCTCTCCGGCCTGGCTGGCGCCATGACCGCCGGCGCCCTGCTGGCTGGCGGCGCCTCGGCGCAATATGTCGGCGGCAATCTGCAGCTTGATCTGGACGAGCGCGGCGATGTGAACATCGCCGGGGCCAATGTGCGGCTGAGCGGCCGGGTCGGCGGTTCGGTCTCGGCCGCCTCGGCTGATTTTTTCTCCAGCGCTGATATCGGCGGAGACCTGGATCTGGCGGCGGCCAACGTGACCATCGCCGGACCCGTTCATGGCGATATTTCCGGCTTTGCCGCCAATATCACCATTGATGCGCCGGTGGGCGGGGACGTGTCCGCCGCGGGCGCCAATATCACCGTGCTCAATACGGTCGCTGGTGAAATGAATGTGCGCGGCGCGCTGATCACGCTGGGCCGTGACGGCGAGGTTTCAGGCCCGGCGGACTGGGCCGGACGCGAGATCATCATCGAGGGCGCGCTGGTGCGCGGGGGCAAGCTGTCGGCGCGCGATGTGCGCATTTCCGGCGTTGTGAACGGCCCGCTGGAGATCGCCGGGCGTCATGTGCGCTTCACCAGCAGCGCCAGCATCACCGGCCCGGTGACCGTGCGCTCGCCCAATCCGCCCGAGCTGTCCGAGGGCGCGGATGTGGCCGACCTCAATTATATCGAAGCGCCGTTTGAAGACAGCCGCCGGGCGCGCCGGGGAACCGGACCGGAGATTTCCATGCGCTTCCTGCCTTCGCCCTGGGCGGTGGGCGGCGTATTGGGCGCCAGCGCCTTCCTGTTGGGCCTTCTGGCCTCCATCGTGGCGCCGCGCGGCGTCGGCGCCGTGGCGGCCTCTTTCCGCCGGCGTCCCTTCGTATCGGGTTTCCTCGGCCTGGTGGTGCTGGCCCTGCTGCCGGTGCTGACCTTGACCCTGTTCGTGCTGCTGGCGGTCACCATTATCGGCATCCCGCTGGCCATGCTTTTGTTCCTGGCCTTCCCGATCGTGCTGTTCCTGGCCTTCGCCTTTGGCGGGCTGGTGGTGGGCGACGCGGTGATGAACCGCACCGGGACGGTGGCCGGGCTGGGCTTGCGCACCGTGTCCTTCTTCCTGGCCATCATCGCCATCATTGCGCTCAGCGCGGTGCCGGTGCTGGGCTTCATCGTTCTGCCGCTGGTCCTGTGCATCGGGCTGGGCGCCTGGACGCTGGCGATCTTCGGGCGCGAATCGCTCAAGGGTCTGGAAACCAGCTCCGCCAGCGAAGCCTGACCGCCAGGTCTGCTGTTTCATGAAGCACCGCGCGCTTGAACGGCGCGCCCGCGAGGTCCATCTTCCGCGCCATGACAACGCTCATCGACGCCCGCAACGCCCGCGCCCAGCGCCATCCGGAAAAGCAGAAGCGGCCTGATACGCCGGTCCTGCGCAAGCCGGAGTGGATTCGCGTACGCGCGCCCTCGGGCGAGGTGTTCGACGAGACCCGCAAGCTGGTGAAGGAAAAGAACCTCGTCACGGTGTGCGAAGAGGCCGGCTGCCCCAATATCGGCGAGTGCTGGTCCAAGAAGCACGCCACCTTCATGATCATGGGCGACACCTGCACGCGCGCATGCAGCTTTTGCAATGTGAAGACCGGCATGCCGGACGCGCTGGATGCCGACGAGCCGCGCCGCGTCGCCGAGGCGACCGCCACCATGGAGCTGGAGCATGTGGTCATCACCTCGGTGGACCGTGATGATCTGGCTGATGGCGGCGCGCAGCACTTCGCCGATGTGATCGGCGCCATCCGCGCCGCCTCGCCGGGGACCACGATCGAGATCCTGACCCCTGATTTCCTGCGCAAGGCCGGCGCGGCCGAGCAGGTGATCGATGCGCGCCCGGACGTGTTCAACCACAATCTCGAAACCGTGCCGCGGCTCTATCTCTCCATCCGCCCCGGCGCGCGCTATTACCACTCGCTGCGCCTGTTGGAGCGGGTCAAGGAGCGCGATCCTTCCCAGTTCACCAAGTCCGGCCTGATGGTCGGCCTGGGTGAAACCCGTGAAGAGGTGATGCAGGTGATGGACGACATGCGCTCGGCGGGCGTGGATTTTCTGACCATCGGCCAATACCTGCAGCCCACCCGCAAGCACGCGGCCGTGGAGCGCTATGTGACCCCCGACGAGTTCAAGGGTTATGAGACCATCGCGCGCGCCAAGGGCTTTTTGATGGTGTCGGCCTCGCCGCTGACCCGCTCGAGCTATCATGCCGGCGAGGATTTCCAGCGCCTGCGCGCTGCGCGCGAGGCGGCCATCGCTTCGGGGCGCACGGTCTAGCGATGGCGGCCGAACACGTCGAACGCCTGCGGTTGCGACACCGCCCGGACGATCTGTTTGATCTGGTCAGCGATGTGCGCGCCTATCCCCGTTTCATCCCGTTGATCAGCGCCATGCGCGTCACCCGCGAGGACGTGCGCGCCGGAGTGGGGGAGCTGGACGCCGAGGCGCGCGTGCGCTTCCGCTTCGTGCGCGAGCGCTTCACCACCCGCGTCACCCTGGACCGCCCCGGCCGGCGCATTGATGTGGCCTATCTGTCCGGCCCGTTCGACGATCTGGCCAATCAGTGGCGCTTCCATGCGCTGGAGGACGGTTCAACCCTGGTGGATTTCTGGATCCGCTATCACTTCCGCAATCCGCTTTTGCAGATGCTGGTGGACACCAATCGCTCGCGCGCGATCCGATTTCTGGTCAACGCCTTCCAGACCGAAGCCAGGGCGCGCTACGAAACCGTCGGCGCCAGCGATTACGCCCTGACCGAAGCCCTGGGCCAGATCCCAGCAGCGGGGCGTTAGAGCCTGGTCCGGCCAGACGGCCTCAGTCCGGACGCTCTAACGCCATGACCTGGAGCGCAATGTATCAAAAAACCGGTTCCCACTTGTTTTGATTGCGCTCTAGCCTCCATTCCTCATCGGCACGATGGGGGCGACCTCAACCTCCTCCATGTCCTCCAGAGGCGGCGCCCAGCGGCGCTCTTCTTCCAGAACGCGCGCCAGCGTGTCCAGACGCCGGGCCGCATCGGTGCGGATATCCATATAGAACAGGTTGAAGGGCGGAGTGCGCCGGTCCTCGCCCACGCGCGACGGGCGGCGCAGGGCGCGCGTGCGCGGCTGGTCGATCATCAGGACGCCGGCCTGGCACTGGGCGCCGGTCTGGCCGGCCATGGGCGAGGGGCTGTCGGTCAGGGCGAGCCCTTCAGCCGCCGCGCCGCCGCGGTGCAGGCGGGCCGGCGCGAAATCCTCCGCCGTGGTCCACAGCACCGGATTGACGCATAACAGCTCCCGTCCGGTGACCGGCGCCAGCGCGCCATCGGCATCCCAGGCGCGGGCGCGCTGTGTGATCGCCTCGATCCGGCCGCGCTCGTCCTGGCGCGCTGACGCCCAGGCGATCACGCAGCGCACATCTTCCGGGGTGTGGCAGGGCGGCAGACCGGCGAGCGGGCCGGAGAACAGATCCAGCGGTACAGGCGATTCCATCAGATAGGCCGCCGCCAGACGCTCGCGCACATCGGCGCGGGGCGCGACCTCGTCGATCAGCACGCCCAGCGCCTGGCTGGCGCCCTGGCCTGCGCCCGCGATCAGGAAGGGCCGGTCGGGACCGATCTCGTCGAGGAAGGCCAGGAAAGCTGCGCGCACGTCCTGATAGGCGAATTCGCGCGCCTGCACCGAATCCTCGCGGTTGTTCATGAAGGTGTAGAGCGCCGCCTGGCGGTAGTGGGGCGCGAACAGCACGGCGTCGCTGACCAGGAAGGGCGCGGCGAAATTGGGCAGCACGGTGCGCGCCAGCACCTCAGCCTCCTGCGGGCGGTCAAACGGCGCATTCCAGTGTGATCCGCCTTCATACGTGGTCGGGTGCACGAAAAAGACCGCTGGGATATCCGGGTCTTCGGGAAGCGCATCAGGGCGCACGGCCCAGGCCTCGGATGACGTATAATCGGGCGCGGGCGGGCGCTCATAGGTCTGAAACGGAATGCCCGGGTCCAGAAAGGTCTGCAAGATCTGCTCGCGCATGATCCATGCGGCGGCGGCCAGCAGGATCAGAAAGGCGGCGGCGCCGGCCAGGACGAAGCGCCAGAACCAGGTGCGGGCAGGGGCGGGGGCTGTGCTCATGGCCGACAGCTAAGCGCGGCGCGCACGCCCGGGCAAGTGCGGCCATGATTTGGCCAAAGCCTCAAAGCAGATCATGGTGGCAAGATCATTCCGTTCCGGAGGCTTTCCCCGTGCTGCGCTGGATTCGCACCCGTTTCCTCACCGGCGTCGCTGTCGCTGCGCCCCTGGCGATCACCGTCTGGCTGATCGTCACAGTGGTGAGCTTCATCGACAATACGATCAAGCCGCTCATCCCGTCCCAGTATAATCCCGAGACCTATCTGCCCTTCGCCATTCCGGGCATGGGGCTGCTGATCGCGATCCTGGCGCTTACCCTTCTGGGCGCGCTGGCGGCCAATATTCTGGGCCGCACGGTGATCTCCATCGGCGAGCGCATCGTCAACGGCCTGCCGTTCATCCGCAATGTCTACGGCGCGTTGAAACAGATCATTGAAACGGTGTTTCAGGGTCAGCAGCACTCCTTCAAGGAAGTGGTTCTGGTGGAATATCCCCTGGAGGGCAGTTTTGCTGTGGCCTTCGTGGCGTCGGAGGGGCGCGGCGTGATCCGTCAGGTGGTGGGCCAGGGCGAGCCGGTGATCGGCGTGTTCATTCCCACCACGCCCAACCCGACCTCGGGCTTTCTCCTGTTCGTGCCGCGCTCACGCACGGTGAAGCTGGATCTGACCATCGAGGAAGCGGCCAAGCTGATCATCTCGTTCGGCATCGTGCAGCCCGACCGGCTGCCGGCCGGGGCGATCCCGGATGATCATCCGCTCAGTCAGGAAATCGCCGCCGGGCAGGCGGCGGACAAATCCTAGCGCAGGCCGGACAGCTCCGATTCGCGAAGCCGGTCCCAGCTGCGATTGGTGCTCATCAGCGCGCGCACATAATCCATGTTCGCCGCCGCCTTGTCTGCGGGCACATCCGCGCGCGCAATATCTTCAGCTTCTGCGAAACGCCCCTGCAGGGCGAGCGCGAGCGCGAGATTCTGGCGGGTCTCCGGTCCGGCCCGGTCATGGTCGGCGGCCTGGCGCAACAGGCGCTCGGCTTCTTCAGGATCGCCCGCCAGCATGTGGCTCATGGCCAGATTGGTCAGGATCGCCGGTTCGCCGGGGCTGAGGTCCAGCGCTTCGAGGAAGCGCGCGCGCGCGCGTTCGCTGCGCCCGGCCTGTTCCAGCGCCACGCCATAGGCATTGTGCAGGCGCCAGTCATCGGGGCGCGCTGAGAGCGCGCGGTTGAAGCTTTCCACCGCCTGCGCGCCCTGTCCCGAAGCGGTCAGGGCCAGCGCATAGCGGGCCTGTAACTGGGTGTCGTCGGGATAGAGCGCCAGCGACTGGCGTGCGACTTCCGCCGCGCGCGCAGCGCTGCCTACCTGACGCAACACGCCCGACAGCTCGATGGCCGCCTCGCGGTCAGCCGGGTTCATCTGATAGGCCTCGGCCCAGAACGCAGCCTGGGTCAGCAGATCCTGATTGCGGATGGCGGCGCGCTCGTCCGGCGTGGCCGGCGCGAGAGAGCGATCCTGCATCTGGCGCGACAGGGTCTCTTCCTGATCAGTCAGGCGGGTTCCCCCCGACGTGGCCCCGCACCCGGAAAGGGTCAGGCTTACAAGGGCGATTGCAGACACGGCCGCGCGCATGCTCTACCTCATAGACGGCATTACAGCCTTCTTGTGCGCTGCGCTGGTCAAGAAGGCGTTAACATATCGCCCGCGCCGCGCCGCAACCGGCCAGAGTGCTTAAGCCCGCCTGAACTGGAACGCCCCTGATGACCGACGCCCCCGATCTTTTCGCCGCCCCGTCCGAAGCCGCGCGCACCGCGCGGATCGTGCTCCAGGAGGGCCTCGGCTCTGCCCTGGACGCGCTGCCTGAAGCTGTGCGCCAGCATGTGCGCGATAGCGGGTTTGAGGGCGCGCCGGGCCAGGTGGTGATTCTGCCCCAAGATGCGGGCGTGGACGCGCTGGCGGGCGGGGGGAGCGGGCGCAGCCCGTTTGAGGCCGCAGGCGCCGCCATGGCGCTGCCGGAAGGCGCCTGGCGCTTTGAGGGCCTGCCCGAAGGCTGGGATCCGACCGTGTTCGCCACTGCGTTTGCGCTGGGGGGCTATCAGTTCACCCGCTACAAGCAGGCCCGCCGCGCCCCGGCGCGTCTGGTTCCGCCTGACGGCGCGGATATCGCCGAAGCGGCGCGCGTGGCGTCCGGCGCCATGCTCACCCGCGATCTGGTCAATACGCCCGCCGGCGACATGCTGCCCAGCCATCTCGAAGCCGCCGTGCGGGGCCTGGCCGCCCGGTTCAAGGCGAAAGTGACCGTCATCAAGGGCGATGCGCTCCTGAAAGAAAACTATCCGCTTATCCATGCCGTGGGCCGCGCCTCGGCGGATGCGCCGCGCCTGATTGAGCTGCACTGGGGCGAAGCCAGCCATCCGCGCCTGGCGCTGGTGGGCAAGGGCGTGTGCTTTGATTCCGGCGGACTCAATATCAAGCCGGGCGACGGCATGCTCCTGATGAAAAAGGACATGGGCGGCGCGGCGAGCGTGCTGGGCGTGGCGTCCATGATCATGGATGCGCGCCTGCCTGTACGCCTGCACGTGCTGATCCCGGCGGTGGAGAACGCCATTTCCGGCAACGCCTTCCGCCCCGGCGACATCCTGCCTTCGCGAAAAGGGCTGACGGTGGAGATCGGCAATACCGACGCCGAAGGACGCTTGGTGCTGGCCGACGCGCTGACCCGCGCCATCGAGGACGATCCCGATCTGGTGGTGGACATGGCCACGCTCACCGGCGCGGCGCGCATTGCGCTGGGCCCCGAACTCGCCCCGCTCTACACCGATGACCGGTCTGTCCGCGACGGCGTGATCGCCGCGGGCGAGGCGGCGGATGATCCGGTCTGGCCCATGCCCTTGTGGGATGGCTATGACGTCCAGCTCGACAGTCCCATGGCCGATCTCTCCAACACCGGCGGCAAGCTCGCCGGCTCGGTGACGGCGGCCCTGTTCCTGCGCCGGTTTGCGCGCGAGGCGCGCGCCTGGGCCCATTTCGACATCTTCGCCTGGAACCCGTCCGCGCGTCCGGGGCGTCCCGCAGGGGGCGAGCTCTTGGGTGGGCGAGCGCTCTGGGGCTATCTGAAACAGCGTTACAAGGTCTGATCATGAGCGCGTTCCAGGTCACCGCCGGGGTCGCCCCGATCCGCAAGGCGCCGGCTGATGACGCCGAGCAGATCAGCCAGTTGCTGGCCGGCGAGGTGTTCGAGGTCGAGCGCGAAGAGGACGGCTGGGGCGAGGGCGTGTCACGCCATGACGGCTATCGCGGCTGGGTGGCCATGGAGGCGCTGTCGGCCCCGGTCCTGATCGCCACCCACACGATCTCTGCGCTGCGCACCTATGTGTTCTCAGACGCCCATCTCAAATCCGCGCCGCGCTTCCTGTTGTCCATGAACGCCAAGATTTCCGCCGGGCGGCGAAGCGGGAAATTTGTGGAGGCCCAGCGGCTTGGCTGGGTTTTTGAAGGTCATCTCGCCGCTCTGGGCGCCCATGAGGACGATCATGCGGGCGTGGCCGAACGCTTTGTCGGCTCGCCCTATCAATGGGGCGGCAAGGAGAGCCTGGGGTTGGATTGTTCCGGCCTGGTGCAGATTGCGCTGGAGCGCTGCGGCATCCTCATCCCGCGCGATAGCGGCCAGCAGGAAGCCTGGGCGCGCGAGCACTGGCAGGCGGTCGCGCCCGGCGAGGACCTCTCGGGGCTGCAGCGCGGCGATCTGATGTTCTGGCCCGGCCATGTGGGCATTCTCACCGCGCCGGACACGCTGATCCACGCCAACGCCTTTCACATGGCCACAGTCGCCGAGCCCGTCGCCCGCGCCGTCCTGCGCATCGCCCACCACCACGCCCCGGTGAGCGGGGTGTTTCGCAAAATATAGCGTGCAAGGTATTCCTTTTCGCGTTATACTCCACGCGTTATGATCAAGTCGTGGCGGAACAAGTCTCTGGAAGTCTTTTTCCGCTCGGGCCGGGTTCCAGCGCGCGCAGGATGGGCGGCGTCAGCCGCGGTGGCGGCCCGCAAGCTTGATATGATTGAAGCCGCAGACCGCCTGGATGACCTGCGGGCGCCTCCGGGCAATCGTCTGGAAGCCCTGAAAGGCGATCTGGCGGGACGCTATTCAATTCGTGTGAACGCGCAATGGCGGATCATATTCGCCTGGCGCGACGGCCATGCCGAGGAGGTGGACCTTGTCGACTATCACTGAACCCGTCCGGCTGCGCACGCATCCTGGCGAGGTCTTGCGCGAGGAGTTCATGAAGCCGCTGGGCGTTTCGCGCAACCGGCTCTCGCGCGAGGCGGGCCTGCCCCTGTCAGCCGTGTCCGCGATCGCAGCGGGACGGCGCGCGGTGACGGCGGAGACGGCGCTGCGGCTGGCGCGCTATTTCGGCACCAGCGCACAATTCTGGGTGAATTTGCAGGGCGCCCATGATCTGGCCGCCGCCGAGGCGTCCGTGGGCGGAGAGATCGCGCGCCACGTCCGCCCGCTCAACGCCGCCTGACGCCTCCAGCAGCCCGTTGGCGTTGACGCGGGGGCCATTGCGGCGGAAAGCTGGGCGCTTCATTTCGCCCGGCCAGAAGAACCCGTCATGACCTCGTCCCCCAGCGATCTCTATTACCGCGAGCGGCGCCTGCCGCCTTATGTCTTCGCCGAGGTCAACCGGATGAAGGCCGCCAGCCGCAAGGCCGGGCGCGACGTGATCGATTTCGGCATGGGCAATCCCGATCTGCCGCCCGCGCCGCATATCGTGGACAAGCTCAAGGAGGTCGCCGCCGATCCGCGCGCCCACCGTTATTCGGCGAGCCAGGGCGTGCCGTCCCTGCGCCGGGCGCTGGCGCGCTATTACGAGCGCCGTTTCAACGTGGCGCTCAATCCCGACACCGAAGTGTGCGTGACGCTGGGCTCCAAGGAGGGGCTGGCCAATCTCGCCCAGGCGATCACCGCGCCGGGCGATGTGATAGTGACCCCTGATCCGTCCTATCCCATCCACATGTTCGGCTTCATCATCGCGGGCGCGGCGGTGCGGGCGGTGAAGTTTGACGATCCCGAGCAATTCCTGCGCGACGTGACGCTGGCGTGCAAACGCTCCATCCCCGCGCCGTCCGCCATGGTGCTGAACTTCCCGTCGAACCCGACCGCGCGCATTGTCGGCCTCGATTTCTACGAGGAGGCGGTGAAGGTGGCGCGCGCCAATAATCTCGTGATCATCTCCGATCTGGCCTATGCCGATATCTGGTTTGACGGCGGGCCGCCGCCCTCCATCCTGGAGGTGAAGGGCGCGCGCGATCTGGCCGTGGAGTTCACCTCCATGTCCAAGACCTATTCCATGCCCGGCTGGCGCATCGGCTTCGCCACCGGTTCGGCCCGGCTGGTCGATGCGCTCAAGCGGGTGAAATCCTATCTCGATTACGGCGCCTTCACCCCGGTCCAGATCGCTGCGGTGGCCGCCCTCGACGGTCCGCAGGACACGGTCGAGGCGGCGCGCGAGACTTACCGCAAGCGCCGCGATGTGATGGTGGAGAGCTTTGCGCGCATCGGCTTCGACATCCCCAGCCCGCCGGCCACCATGTTCGCCTGGGCGCCGATCCCGGAGCGGTTTGCCCATATGGGTTCGGTGGATTTCGCCAAGCTGCTGCTGGAACAGACCGATGTGGCCGTAGCGCCGGGGCTGGGCTTTGGCGAGCGCGGTGATGCCCATGTGCGCCTGGCGCTGGTGGAGAACGAACAGCGCATCCGCCAGGCCGCCCGGGCCATGAAGGGCTTTTTTTCCAAAGCCTGATCGCTCTCCCGTAAGGCGAATCATCGCTTGCGGGCGCCCGCCTGAGGGGCAAGAGTGGCGCGCGTGGAGGCTGTCTTTGACCCTTCCAGGCGCACGCCGGGACCCTGGGCGCAGCGCGTCATGGCCGTGCTGGGCGCCGGGCCGGGCCTCAGCGCGCCCGATCCCTCACGCCTGATCCTGTGGCTGCCGTGCGCGCTGGCGGCGGGGGCGGCGCTCTATTTCGCCCTGCCCGGCGAGCCGCCGGGCTGGGTTCCGCGCGCGCTTCTCGCAGCCGGGCTGGTCCTTCTGGCGGGCGGGGTGATGCTGCGCAGCCGCGCCATCGCGCTCTATGTGCTGATCCTTGGCGCCATGGCCCTGATCGGGCTGGCCCACGCCCAGCTGCGCACCGAGCGCACGGCCCCTCCGCCGCTGGAGGTGACGGGCCGGGCGGTCAGCGCGGAAGGCTGGATCGAGCGGGTGGAGCGCGGCGGCTCGCGCCCGCGCCTGCTGATCCGGGTGAGCTGGCTGGAGGGGGCCGATACCCCGCCCAGACGCATCCGCGTGCGCGCCGGGCTGGGGGATTTTGCGCCCGGTGACGGCGTGCGCGTGCGCGCCGTCCTCAACCGCCCGCCGGGCCCGGCCGCGCCGGGCGGATATGATGGCGGACGCGCGGCCTGGTATGACCAGGTGGCGCTCACCGGCTATGCCGTGACCGCGCTGGCGCCCGCCGATGTGGAGACGGGCGGCTTCTCCCGCTGGCTGGCGGGTCTTCGATGGCGGCTCTCCCAGCGTGTGGGCGAGGCCGCCGGAGAGCGCACCGGCGCGGTGGCCGCCGCGCTGCTGACGGGTGAACGCGCCGGGGTGGAGGAGGCCGACGCCGAGGCGCTGCGCCTGTCGGGCCTGGGCCATATCCTGGCGATTTCCGGCCTGCACATGGCGCTGTTTGCCGGCGGGGTGTTCTTTGCGGTGCGGCTGCTCCTGGCCAGTATCGAGCCCTATGCCCGCGCCCATGATCCGCGCAAGCCCGCCGCCCTGATCGCGATCCTGGCGGCCACCGCCTATCTCATCCTCTCCGGGGCGGCCGTCTCGACCCAGCGGGCCTGGATCATGGCCTGCGTGGTGCTGATCGGCGTGCTCATCGACCGGCGCGCCTTCTCGCTGCGCTCGCTGGCGCTGGCGGCGCTGGCCGTGCTGCTGATTTCGCCCGAGAGCGTAATCCATGCCGGGTTCCAGATGAGCTTCGCCGCCGTGGCCGCCCTGATCGCGGTCTATGAGGCCTGGATGCGCGTGCGGCCCGCGCCTGAAGGCCGCCCCGGCCTGATCGGGCGGGCCTGGGGATCCTTCGCCGGGCTCACCGTGACCTCCCTGGTCGCAGGCGCGGCCACGGGCGCCTTCGCCGCGTTTCATTTCCAGCGCATGGCCGCCTACGGCATGATCGCCAATCTCACCGCCATGCCGGTCTTCACCTTCTGGGTCATGCCTGCGGGCGTGATGGCGCTGGCCGCCGCGCCCTTCGGGCTGGAAGGGGTATTCCTCTACGCCATGGATCAGGGCCTGCGCGTGGTGCTGGCCATCGCCCACTGGACGGCGGGCCTCGATGGCGCGGGCGTGATGGTCACGGCCGCCGATGGCCGCGCAGTGGCGCTCTACGCTTTCGGCTTCGCGCTGCTGACGTTGGGCCTGGGCGCTGCGCGGCTGATGGGCGGGGCGGTGACGCTTATGGCGCTGGCGCTGTGGAGCGCCCAGAGCCCGCCGGACATGATGATCACCGATGGCGGGGTGGCGCTGGCGCGGTTCGAGGACGGGGCGGGCTATCAGGCCACCAACACCCGCCGCGCGCGCTTCGCCGCCACCGTCTTCCTCCAGCGCGCCGGGGAGGGCGGGGCGCGGGCCGAGCGGGCGGGCCTTGCCTGTGATGCGCTGGGCTGTGCGGGGCGCACGTCAGAAGGCGTGCTGATCGCGGTGACGGGCTCGCCCGAAGCGCTGGCGGAAGATTGCGCGCGCGCCGACATCATCCTCTTTGAGGGCCGCGCCAGCGCCTGGCGCAAGCGCCGCTGCGCCGCCATCCTCCTGGACGATCCCGCCCGCGCCGAGCTCGGCGGCGCCGAGCTGTGGATCCGCGACGGCCGCCTGATCCGCCTGCGCGCGGCTAATGATGCCCGGCGGGGGCGGCCGTGGGAGGTGTGAACAACGCTGCACCCCGCACCCCATCCCATCCCCCGCGCTGGCTTATACTCACCCCTGACCGAATCGCGAGGATCATATGGGCGAGCAGTTTCCCGGCGAGGGCGGGCGGATTTTCGAGGAGAGCTTTGAGGACGCGCTGTCCTCGCGCTATCTCGCCTATGCGCTGTCCACCATCACACAGCGCGCGCTGCCTGATGCGCGCGACGGGCTGAAACCCGTCCACCGGCGCCTGCTCTACGCCATGCGGCTTTTGAAGCTGGACCCGGACTCGGCGTTCAAGAAATGCGCGCGGGTGGTGGGCGATGTCATCGGCCGTTTCCACCCCCATGGCGACCAGGCGGTGTATGAGGCCATGGTGCGCCTGGCCCAGGATTTCGCCAGCCGCTATCCGCTGGTGGAGGGCCAGGGCAATTTCGGCAATGTGGACGGCGATGGCGCGGCGGCCATGCGCTATACCGAAGCGCGCCTGACCGAGGCCGCGCGCCTGATCCTGCAGGATTATGACGCGGGCACGGTGGATTTCCGGGCCACCTATGACGGCGAGGACGAGGAGCCGCTGGTGCTGCCTGCGGCCTTTCCGAACCTGCTGGCCAACGGCTCGGCGGGGATTGCGGTGGGCATGGCCACCAATATCCCGCCCCATAACGCCGCCGAGCTGTGTGATGCGGCCCGCCACCTGATCAAGACGCCGGCCGCGCGCACCGAGACGCTGCTCAACTACGTCAAGGGTCCGGACTTCCCCACTGGCGGGGTGTGCGTTGAGCCTGCCGCCTCCATGCTGGAGGCCTATGAGACCGGGCGCGGGGGCTTCCGCCTGCGCGCGCGCTGGGTGGTGGAGGAGCTGACCCGCGGCCAGTGGCGCGTGGTGGTCACGGAAATTCCCTATCTGGTCCAGAAATCGCGCCTGATCGAGCGCATCGCGGCGCTGATGGAGCAGAAGAAGCTGCCCCTGCTGGCCGATGTGATGGACGAGAGCGCGGAGGATATCCGCGTGGTGTTCGAGCCCAAAAGCCGCAGCGTCGATCCTGCGCTGCTGATGGAATCGCTGTTCCGGGTCACCGATCTGGAAGTGCGCTTTGCGCTGAACATGAACGTGCTCGACCCCACCGGCGCGCCGCGCGTGGTGGGGCTGAGAGAGGCGCTGCAGATCTGGCTCGATCACCGGCGCGTGGTGGTGGTGCGCCGCGCCCGCGCCCGGCTGGAGAAAGTGGAAGACCGGCTGGAGGTGCTGGCGGGCTATCTCATCGCCTTCCTCAATCTCGACGAGGTGATCCGCATCATCCGTGAGGAAGACGAGCCCAAGCCTTCCCTGATGGCCGCTTTCGGCCTCAGCGAGCGTCAGGCTGAAGCCATCCTCAATATGCGCCTGCGCTCGCTGCGCAAGCTGGAGGAGATGGCCCTGCGCACCGAGGAGAGCGAGCTTAGAAACGAGCGCGACTCGCTGCAGGACCTGATCGCCGACGAGGCCGTGCAATGGCGCGCCGTGGACGCCGAGATCGCCGAGGTCAAAAAGCGCTTCGGGCCGGACACGGCGCTGGGCAAGCGCCGCACCCAATTCGCCGACGCGCCGTCCGCCGATCTGGCCGACGCCGTGGAAGAGGCCCTGATCGCGCGCGAGCCTGTGACGGTGGTGCTCTCGCGCATGGGCTGGATCCGCGCTCTCAAGGGCCATGTGGACGATCTCTCCGCCCTCAAGCACAAGGACGGGGACGAGACGCTGTTCGCGGTCAAGGCCGAGACCACCGACAAGCTCCTGCTGTTCACCACGGACGGGCGCTGGTTCACGCTGGACGCTTCCAAACTGCCCGGAGGGCGGGGCTTTGGCGAGCCGGTGCGTCTGATGGTGGATGCGGCCGACGACGCTGCGCCGGTGGCGCTGATCCGCCACGATCCGCAGCGCAAGCTCCTGCTGGCGTCAAGCTCGGGCCACGCCTTCATCGTGGCCGAAAGCGAGCTGCCCGCCTCCAAACGGGCCGGGCGCCAGGTGCTCACATTGGGCGAGGGCGCGCGCGCGGTGGCCGCCGTGCCGGTCACGGGCGACCGGGTGGCGGTGCTGGGCGAGAACAAGAAGCTGCTGGTCTTCCCGCTCGGCGACATGCCCGAGATGGTGCGCGGCAAGGGCGTGCGCCTGATGGGCGGCTCCAAGCAGTCGGGGCTGGCCGACATCACGGTGTTTGACAGCGCCGAAGGCCTGATCCGCATCGATCCGGCGGGCCGGCGCCATCTGGTTGAGGACTGGAAGCTCTTTGAAGGCAAGCGCGCCCAGGCGGGCAAGCTGGCGCCCAAGGGTTTTGCGTCCAAGCGCTTTGACGGGCGGTAGGCCGCGATCGGCTTGACCGGCCATTGACCCTGTCTGTCTTGTCAGTTGGCGCTGGGGCGCGCGCGCGTTACACACTGGTTCAGGACAGGCGCGCATCCGCGCCAGGCATAAGGAGTGCGGCATGGAATTCATGGTCTTTCTGGCGATCATCGTTGTGGTCGGCCTGGTCGTCATCCTCATCTACAACCGGCTGGTGGCGCTGCGTCAGACCACGCGCCAGGCCTGGGGCGATATCGATGTCCAGCTCAAGCAGCGCCACGATCTGGTGCCCAATCTGGTGGAGACCGTGAAGGGCTATGCCGCTCATGAGCGCGAGACGCTGGAGAATGTGGTCAAGGCGCGCCAGCAGGCGGTGGACGCCGGCTCGGTCAAGGATCTGGCCCAGGCCGAGAACATCCTGACCGGCGCGCTGCGCCAGCTCTTCGCCCTGTCGGAAGCCTATCCGGACCTGAAGGCGAACCAGAACTTCCTCAAGCTCCAGAACGAGCTGGCCGATATCGAGAACAAGATCGCCGCCGCGCGCCGCTTCTTCAACAACGCCGTGGCCGAATACAACACCGCGATCGAGCAATTCCCGGCGGTCGTGCTGGCGGGCATGTTCGGCTTCACCGCCAAGGAGTTCTTCGAGATCGCCGGCGGCGAACGCGCCGTGCCGAGCGTCTCGTTCTGACCAAGACCCGTTCCGGGCGGCGCGGCCCTTGAAAGGGTGCGCCGCCTGAGTGTTCAAGAGGCCGTCCATGATCGCTGCGGCGGGTCTGCGCACGCATATCTGGAACAATAACCTGAAATCCATCGCCCTGATGGCGGGGTTTCCGGTGTTGCTGCTGGCGCTGACCTATGCAGGGGCGCTCCTGATCATCGCCTATTCGGTGGATGCGCCCTCATCGGCCGAGTTCCTGCTGGCGTGGGACTGGACCGTGGCGGCGATCCCGTGGGCCATCGGCGCGGCGGCGATCTGGTTCGTCATCGCGTGGCTGGGCTATCAGAAGATGATCGACGCGGCCACCGGCGCGCGCGAGGTCACCCGCACGGCCGAGCCGCGGCTCTATAACTTGCTGGAAAACCTGTGCATCTCGCGCGGCATCACCATGCCGTCCTTGCGCATTATCGAGACGCAGGCGCTCAACGCCTATGCCAGCGGGCTGTCGGACAGGCAGGCGGCGGTGACGGTGACGCGCGGGCTGATGGACAGCCTCAATGATGAAGAGCTGGAGGCGGTGCTGGCCCACGAGCTCACGCACATCCGCAACCGCGATGTGCGGCTTCTGGTGATCTCGGTGATCTTTGTGGGGATCATCTCGTTTCTGGGCCAGATCTTCGCGCGCGGCATGCTGCGCGGCTCGCTGATGCGCGCGGGCGGCGCGCGCCGGGGCGGGGGCGGCAATGCCGGCGCGCTGATCCTGGTGGCGCTGGCGATCGTGGCTCTGGCCTACGTGCTGGCGCTGGTGATCCGCTTCGCCATGTCGCGCAAACGCGAATTCATGGCCGACGCCGGGGCGGTGGAACTGACGCGCAATCCCGACGCCATGATCTCGGCCCTGCGCAAGATTTCAGGGCGTTCGGCGATTGATGATGCGCCCGAGGAAGTGCGCCAGATGTTCCTGGACAATGACACCGCCTCGTTTGCGGGTCTGTTCACCACGCACCCGCCCATCCCCAGGCGCATCGCAGCGCTGCAGGCCTATGCGGGCGGATCGGCCTGAGGCGGTTCGTCCTCGCGCAAAAGGTCCTCATAGGTGCGCGCGTAGATGAACCAGACCGAGGTGAACAGGGCCGCGATCACCGGGCCGATCACCAGGCCGATAAAGCCGAACAGGGTCAGACCGCCCAGCGTGGACAGGAGCACCATCAGATCGCTCATCTTGGCGTCCTTGCCCACCAGGGTGGGGCGCAGCACATTGTCCACATTCATGATCACCACCGCGCCGAACAGCGCCACCGCGCCAGCGGCGATGGGCGAGCCGGACATGAACAGCCAGACCGCCGCCGGTCCCCAGACCAGCGGCGTGCCGATGGCGGGAATGATGGAGATCAGCCCGGCCACCGCGCCCCAGAACACCGCGCCGGGCACGCCGGCTATGGCCAGCGCCCCGCCGGTGAGCGTGCCCTGGATGAGGGCGATGACGAAGGTGCCTTTCACCGTGGCGCGGATGGTCGACAGGGTGCGCTCGGCCAGCAATTGCCGGTCGCTGGCGCGCATGGGCAGGAGTTTGAGCGCCTCGCGCAGGGAAGTTTCGCCCGCCGTGAGCAGGTAGAACAGGGCGAACAGGAAGACGATGGCGCCCAGCGCAAAGCCCAGCGCGCCGCCCGTGGCGCGGGTGAGCCCGTTGATCAGCGCCCCGCCCAGGCCCGAGGCCAGCTGGCTGAGACGGCTGGCCAGTTCGGTCTGATAGGGCGCCATGGCGTCCTTGAACGGCACCCAGTCGGGCAGGCCGGCCAGGCCTTCCTCGCGGAAATTGCGGATCTGCTCCTGCAGCCAGGGCAGGGCGGTCTGGCCCACCTCGACCGCCTGCTGGGCGACCACGGCCAGCACCGCCATCAGCGGCAGCAGGATCAGGAAGACCGACAGGATCAGCAGCAGCGAGGCGGCGATTTTCGTGCGCGGCTGGCCCTTGCGGGCCATGCGCACAGACAGCCAGCGCTGCACCGGCATCAGGAACATGGCCAGTATGGCGGCCAGGAACAAGGCGCCGAGAAAATCGCGGATCATCCACACGAAGACCGCACTGAGCGCCAGCGCCAGGGCGGCGATGAAGATCCGTTGCAGCTGGAGGCGGCGCGCGTCGCTAGCCATAGAGCATCCTCGGCAGTCCGGTCGCCAGCCAGGGCAGGGCGATCACGGCGATAATGGCCGCCAGTTGCAGGCCCACAAACGGCAGCGCTCCGCGATACAGCGCGCCGGTGGTCACCTGGGGCGGGGCGACGCCGCGCAGATAGAACAGGGCGAAGCCGAACGGCGGCGTCAGGAAGCTGGTCTGCAGGTTGAGCGCCATCAGAACGCCCAGCCAGATCGGGTCCACGCCCATGAACAAAAGGATGGGCGCCACGATGGGCACCACCACGAAGGTGATCTCGATGAAATCGAGGAAAAAGCCCAGAAGGAACATGATGATCATGACCACGGCCAGCGCGCCGTAGACCCCGCCGGGCACCGCTTCCAGGGCCGCGCGCACGGTCTCGTCGCCGCCCAGCTCGCGGAACACCATGGCAAACAGGCTCGCCCCGATCAGGATCACGAACACCATGGCCGAGATTTGCGCCGTGGCGCGCATCACCGCATCCAGAACGCCCGATTTATGCAGGCGCCACAGCGCCGCCGCGCCGCCCGCCGCGGCGAGAGCTGCGAGGATATAGGCCAGGGTCAGGGCCGGCCCCGGCGCGCCCGAGCGCAGATTGATCACCAGCACCGAGGCGATGAGCGCGGTGAGCGCCAGCGCGCCTGCGCCCACGGCCAGGCGCCCCATAAGCGGATTGACATTGGTCCCGGCATTGCGGAACCCGGCCAGCAAGGTTGCGCCCACCGCGCCCACGCCAGCGGCTTCGGTGGGGGTGGCCAGCCCGCCCAGGATCGAGCCGAGCACAGACGTGATCAGCACCAGCGGCGGCAACAGGGCGGAGAGGATCTTGCCCCAGTCGGCTTTTGCCTCGCTGGGCGGCGCGGCCGGGGCGTGGTGGGGCCGGGTCACGGCGACGAACACCTGATAGAGGATATAGGCGCCCACCAGCATCAGGCCGGGGATCAGCGCCCCGGCGAACAGATCGCCCACCGAGATGATGTCCGGCGAGAATATCCCCTGGCGCCGCTGGGCGTCGGCATAGGCCGAAGAGAGCTGGTCGCCCAGCAGCACCAGCACGATGGAGGGCGGGATGATCTGACCCAGCGTGCCCGAGGCCGCGATGGTTCCGGACGCCAGGGCCGGATCATAGCCGCGCTTGAGCATGGTGGGCAGGGACAGAAGCCCCATGGTCACCACCGTGGCGCCCACAATCCCGGTGGAGGCGGCCAGCAGCGCGCCCACGATCACCACCGAGATGCCCAGCCCGCCGCGCAGCGCGCCGAACAGCGCGCCCATGGCTTCGAGCAATTCCTCGGCGATGCGTGATTTCTCCAGCATCACGCCCATGAAGACGAACAGCGGCACGGCGACCAGGATCGCCTTGTCCATCTCCATGATGTTGCCGTAGATGCGCTGGGGGAAGGCGCGCATGTGCAGCGGATCAAACAGGTCCAGCGCCAGCCCGATCAGGGCGAAGGCCAGCGCCACGCCCGCCAGGGTGAAGGCCACCGGATAACCCCGCAGCAGCGCGGCGAAGGCGGCGGCGAACATCAAAAACGGCAGGAGATCGATCAGCCAGTTCATGGGCTAGAGCTCCTGTCCGGCGTATTCGCCCGGCGAGGGCGGCGCGGTGCGCCCGGCCAGCGTCAGCGCGGCGCGCGCGGCCATGGACGCGCCTTGAAGGATCATCATCACGGCGAAGACCGGGATCAGGGTTTTGAGCAGGAAGACCAGCGGCAGGCCGTCGCCCTCGCGCGAGCGCTCCAATATCCGCCAGGCCGCGCCCACATATCCGCTGGAGGTGATCAGGATCAGAATGCACATGGGCATCAGGGCGAGATAAGTCCCGGCCAGATTGGTCCAGGCCCGCGCACGCATGCTGAGACGCGAATAGAAAATGTCCACGCGCACATGCGACCCGTTCAGGAGCGCGGCTGCGCTGGACAGCAGGAACAGCGCTGAATGGAGATAGATGACGCTCTCCTGCAGGCGCGTGAAGGACAGGCCGAACACATAGCGCTGGATCACGATCACAGCGGTCACCACCACCAGCGCCAGCGCGGCCCAGCGGGTCATGTCGGCGATGGCGGTGCTGACCGCGTCTATCGCGAGCGCAGACCGGCGCAAGCCTTCGGCCAGCGCTCCGGGCAGGCCGGCGAACCGGCCCCAGACTGCAGCCAGCAGCGGGACCGCCAGCAGGGGCGAGAGGATAAGGCCGATCCAGCCCAGCGCCGCGCCCGCCTGACGGCCAAGCCCGGACAGATGGGCCTGCAGCCAGGCGCCAATAGCGCCGCCGGTCAGGGCATCCACCGCCAGCCCGGTGAGCACCAGGGCGAGCAGGATGAGCAGCAGCGCGTCGCCTGCGCGCATGAGGGTCAGCCCCCCAGGATCATGTCGCGGCGTTGGAGATAGGGCGCTTCGGAGACCGAGCCCCAGGCGCGCATCACGCGGCGGGCCTCGATATAGCTGTCATAGACCCGCCGGGTGAGTTCGTCATTGCGCGCGCTGTCGGCCACCACCTGTTCGGACACGCGCCCGATCTCGCGCCAGATCTCGTCGGAGAAATCGCGCAGCTGCACGCCGTGGCGGGTGCGCAGGGTCTCAAGCGCGATGCCGTTCTGATAGGTGAATTCGGCCACGCTCTGATTATTGGCCGCGCGGCAGGCGGTGCGCACGATGGCCTTGTGATCCGATGACAGGGAGTCCCAGACGCCCCGGTTGATGCCCACCGCCAGCGCCGCGCCGGGCTCATGGAAGCCCGGCCCGTAATAGAAGGGCGCCTCGCGGTAGAAACCGAAGGCCATGTCGTTCCATGGGCCGACCCATTCGGTGGCGTCGATGGCGCCGGACTGGAGGGCCTGGTAGATCTCGCCGCCCGACAGCGCCACGGCGGCGCCGCCCAGCTCGCGGATCACATTGCCCGCAATGCCCGGAATGCGCATGCGAAGGCCGCGGAAATCGGAGATGGAATTGATTTCGCGCTTGAACCAGCCGCCCATCTGGTGGCCGGTATTGCCCGCCTGGAAGGCGATCAGATTGAACTGGCCGGCCAGCTCGTCCCACAATTGCTGGCCGCCGCCATATTCCACCCAGCCCATGATCTCGGTGGCGGTCAGCCCCATGGGGACCGAGCAGAAGAAATTATAGGCCGGCGAACGGCCCTGCCAGTAATACTCGGCGGCGTGATACATGTCCGCGACGCCGCCCGAGACCGCGTCAAACACCTCGAAAGCGCCGACAATCTCGCCTGCGCCATGGACGCGGATGTCCAGCTCGCCGCTCGACATCTCGCGGATATAGTCCGCGGTGCGCTCGGCCGCCGTGCCCAGGCCCGGAAAGCCCGCCGGCCAGGTGGTCACCATGCGCAGGCGCCGGGTGCGCCGGCGCGCCACGGCGGGCGCGGCCGGTCCGTTCTGGGTCCCATTATCCTGGGAGCAAGCGCTGGCGGCGCCCGCGGCGACGATCGCGGCGCCCGACAGGAATGTACGGCGGTCCATATGTGTCCTCCCCCGAGGTGTGTGATCTTTGTTTGCGGGCCGCGCGGTGATCAGCCGGCGCGGCTCATGGGTTCGGGCGCGGCGAGCCGGTCGCTTTCGGCCAGCATGCGCCAGCCGGACGGTTCAAGCACCTCAAGCGGATGATAGCGCGCCTTGTAATCCATCTTGCGGCTGCCCTGCACCCAGTATCCCAGATACACGTAAGGCAGGCGCGCCTCTCTCGCGCGCGCCACATGATCGAGAATGATGAAGGCGCCCAGGCTGTCGCGCTCGCGTCCCGGCTCGAAGAAGGAATAGACCAGCGAATAGCCGTCCTGCAGGCGGTCGGTGAGGGCGCAGGCCACCAGCACCCCGGCGCTGTCGCGGTATTCCACCAGCTCGGTGCGTGCTGCGCCTTCCTCCACCATGGTGGAGAAGTCGAAGAAATCCATGCCCGCCATGTCGCCATCGCTGTGACGGGCTTCCAGATAGCGGCTCAGCAAGGCGTATTGTTCGGGCGTGGCCTCGGGCTGGCGCGGCAGGCGCAACAGATCGCTATTGCGCTTGAGGATGCGGCGCTGATTGCGGCTGGGTTCGAAAGCCTCGGCGGGAATGCGCGCTGACTTGCACGCTGCGCAACGCTCGCAGGCCGGGCGGTAGAGAATGGACTGGGAACGCCGGAAACCGGCATGGGTCAGGGTGTCGTTGAGGCCCGGTCCGTCCAGCACGTCCACGCGCGTGAACACCTTGCGCTCCTGACGCCCGGGCAGGTACGGGCAGGGCGAGGGCGCCGTCAGGAAGAAGGGCAGCTGGCGTGTGGTGAATGGCCGGGTCACGGTCGTTCCTGCAAGGTCCTTGTCTGCCCATCCTAGCGCGCGCGGCGCGGCGCGGAAACGGGGTGCATCGCTCTTTGCCTACAGCGGCCAGAAGATCGGAATCACTATCACGGCCACAATCGCCAGAAGCACGTTAAGCGGCAATCCGATTCGCACGAAGTCCATGAATTTGTATCCGCCCGCATTATAGACCAGCGTATTGGTCTGATAGCCAATGGGCGTGGCGAAGCTGGCGCTGGCGGCGAACATCACGGCGACCACAAATCCGCGTGGATCCACGCCCAGCTCCACCCCCAGCCCCATGGCGATGGGGGTCAGCAGGATGGCGGCGGCGTTGTTGGAGATGGTTTCGGTCAATGCCGATGTGACCAAATAGATCAGCGCCAGCACGGCGATGGGGCCCAGGTTTGCGGCGTGCTGGGCCAGGAAGCCGATGATCAGCGCCGCTGCGCCCGTCTTTTCCAGCGCCAGGCCTACCGCCAGCATGCCGAAAATCAGGATCAGGATATTCCACTGGATGGAATCATAGGCGTCCTTGGGATCAAGGCAGCCCGCCGCGATCACCACGCCCGCCGCGATCAGGGCCAGCGCCACGATGGGCAGCACCTCGAACGAGGCCAGCACCATCACGCCGATAATGGCGGCGATGGCGATGGGCGCCTTCTCGCGCCGCCAGGGCCGGTCCTGGGGCTCGGCGAGATTGTTGAGCAGGCCGTCATCAAACATGGTGCGCAGATCGCCCGGCGCGCCTTCCACCAGCAGCGTGTCGCCCACTTCCAGACGCAGGGCCTCGCCCTTGCGCGAGACATTCTCCCCGCGCCGGTG
Organism: Alkalicaulis satelles; assembly: GCF_008630495.1. GTDB lineage: Bacteria > Pseudomonadota > Alphaproteobacteria > Caulobacterales > Maricaulaceae > Oceanicaulis > Oceanicaulis satelles. Next base: position 465,641 of record NZ_VWOJ01000001.1, on the reverse strand, counting down.
CACGGCCAGCACATAGACGCCATAGAGCCGCGCCAGGCCCAGCCGGCCCAGCGGGCGCCCGATCAGGCCCGAATTGGGGCCGATCACGCCCTCGCGCATGACGGTCTCGCTGGCCTCGATCGGCTCGAAGGCGTGTGTGCCGCCGGTGACGCCCAGCGCCACATCGCCCTGTTCGCGCAAGGACAGCATTTCCGACATGCGTGATTTGACCACGATGCGGTCGCCGCCTTCGATCACCACGTCCGACAGGGCGTGGCGCAGGGAGTGGCGCTTGCGGATCACGTCCACAACGGAAAAGCCCTTGGGCGTGGTCAGTCCGGCCTCGCGCAAGGTCTTGCCTACCATGTCGGAATCCACCGGCACGGCGAGATGGGCCAGGAAGCGCCGCTCCTTGGGATCAGGCAAAAGGCCGGCCAGCGTGTCGCGGTCGGGCAGAAGCAGAGGCCCCGCCACCGCCAGATAGACGCAGCCCACGCCCGCCATGATCAGGCCGGCCATGGTGATCTCGAACATGCCGAACGCGGCCATGCCGCCGGTCTGGGCGACGCCGTCCACCAGGAGATTGGTGGAGGTGCCGATCAGGGTGGTGGTGCCGCCGAAAATGGCGGCGAAGGACACCGGAATGAGAAAGCGCGACGGCGCCACGCCCAGCGAGCGCGCGAGGCCTATGGCGATGGGGATCACCACCACCACGATGGGCGTGTTGTTGATGAAGGCGCTCATCACGATCACGCCGGCCATCAGGGCGATCAGCGCCATGGCCGGGTGCGAGCCCCTGGACAGGCGCGAAACCAGCTTGGCGGCCGCGTCTATGACCCCGGTTCGCTCCAGCGCGGCGGACAGTACGAACAGGGCCGCCACAGTGATCGGCGCGGAGTTGGAGAACACCGACAGCGTCTCGCCGGCGGTGAGGATGCCGGTGATCAGGAGCAGGCCCATGGCCAGCAGCGCGATCACGTCAGGCGGCAGAATCTCGCGCGCAAAGCCGAAGAACACCGCGCCGACCAGCGCCAGCACGAACACGATCTGAAGCGTCTCGATGGTGAACCAGTCCGGCATGGTTGTCCCTGGGCGATCAGGTTGCGTCAGCCTGAGAGGCTAAACGAGACCCGCGTCCCGGCGCGAGCGCTTTTCTTGCCCTGCAGCGCCATCACACGAAACGCCAGGCCTCGGCGGCGGCGCGGAACAGGGCGCGGGCCTTGTTGACCGTCTCCTGGCGCTCGGATTCGGGATCGGAATCCAGCACCACGCCGGCGCCGGCCTGCACATGCATGCGCCCGTCGCGGATCACGGCGGTGCGCAGCGCGATGCACACATCCATATCGCCCTGGGCGCCGAAATAGCCCACTGCGCCGGCATACACGCCGCGCCGGTGCGGCTCGAGCTCGTCAATGATCTCCATGGCGCGCACCTTGGGCGCGCCCGACACCGTGCCGGCGGGAAAGCCCGCCATCAGGGCCGAGACCGCATCCTCGCCCTCGGCCAGCTCGCCCTCCACATTGGAGACCAGGTGCATGACATGGCTGTAGCGCTCGATATTTTCGCGCTCGGTGACGCGCACGCTGCCCGGCTTTGCCACCCGGCCCACATCATTGCGCCCCAGATCGAGCAGCATGAGATGCTCCGAGCGCTCCTTGGGATCGGCCTTGAGATCGGCCTCGAAAGCCGCATCCGCGTCCGGCGTGGCGCCGCGCGGGCGCGTGCCGGCGATGGGGCGCACGGTGACCGTGCCGCCGCGCAGGCGCACCAGGATTTCCGGGCTCGACCCGGCGATGGCGAAGCCGGGCAGGTTGAAGAAGAACAGGAAGGGTGACGGATTGGTGCGCCTGAGCGAGCGGTACAGCGAGAAAGGCGGTGCGGTGAAGGGGGTGGAGAAGCGCTGGCTGGCCACCACCTGGAACACGTCTCCGGCCCGGATATAGTCCTTGGCGCGCTCCACCTTCGCCTTGAATTCGGCCTCGCTCATATTGGCCTGGGGTTCGGGCAGGGGCGCGCGCGCGGCGCCGGAGGGCAGGGGGGCGGGGGAATCGAGCCGGTTGAAGACCGCTTCAATGCGCCGGCGCGCCGCATCCACAAGCAGGGCCGGATCACCGTCCTGCGCCGGCCAGACCGGGGCGGCGGCCAGGATTTCCTGACGCAAGGCGTCGAAAATCACCATCACGCGCGGGCGCACCAGATAGCCTTCCGGCGTGCCCAGCGGGTCCGGCAGGGCGTTATCGGGCAGGCGCTCGGCCAGACGGATCATGTCATAGCCCAGATAGCCGAACAGGCCCGCTGCCAGCGGCGCCACGCCCGAGGGCAGGTCCATGCGGCTGTCTGCGATCAGGCGCTTGAGCGAGGCCAGCGGGGGCTCGGGGCAGGGCTCGAACCGGCCCGGCGCCACGCCAGGGGCGGGCGCGCGCGCGATTTCAGAGCGCTCGCCCTGGCAGCGCCAGATCAGATCGGGATCCAGGCCGATGGCCGAATAGCGCCCGCGATAGGCGCCGCCTTCCACGCTTTCGAGCAGGAAGGTGTTCACATGGGCGGCGGCCAGTTTGAGATAGGCCGAGACCGGGGTTTCGAGGTCATCCACCCGGCGCGCGGTGAGAAGCACCGGGCGCCCGGCTTCCAGCTCGGCGCGCGCAGCGGCCAGATCCGGCGCAAACTCGGGGTTCGCCATAGCGGCTTACAGATTGGGATCAACGCGCCCGAGGGCGATGTCGATCAGGCGCTGGTCTTGATGCACCTCATAGCTGTCCAGAAGCGCGTTCTGCAGGATGATCGCCAGATCATTCTCCAGCTCCTCCTGCATGCTCTGAATCTGCTCCTGGCCGGGCGTGGCCGGACGCGGCGCGATGATTTCATCCACGATGACGACGGCCCGGGTGCGTTGATCGCCTGCACGCGCCGCAAAGGGTGTTCCGGGCGAGGCGTTGAAAGCCTGGCTGACCAGATTGCGGTTGAACGGGCCGGCGGATTCCTCCCGGCCCAGGGTGGCGATCTCCACACTGGCGCCGTCGCCGATGACGGCGGCGGCCGATTCCAGGCTGTCGCCCGCCTGGATGCGCTCGAGCGCTTCGTCGACGATCACTTGCAGGCGTTCGTCCACAGTGCGCAGGCGCCAGAAGGCCTCGGCGTCCTCACGCACCTCATCCACTGTCGGCAGCCGGGCTTCTTCAATGGAGTCCACGCGCGCGACCACATAATTGCTCTCGCCGAACAGCTCCAGCTCGCTGTCGAGACCAGGGGTCAGGGAGAACACCAGTTCCAGGATGGCTTCGCCGCCTTCCTCCAGCAGGCTGGCGGCAGGCGCGCCGTCCAGGGTGAAGGCGTTGGAGGTCATATAGTCGAAGCGTTCCAGCGGCACGCGCGCCGCCTGGGCGGACGCTGACAGATCCAGCCCGCTGCGCCGCGCACTCTCGAACTCGTTCATCGCCGTGAACATGGCCTCTTCGGCCAGATCGCGCGCCAGTTCGGAGCGCAGTTCATCGCGCATGTCTTCAAGAGAAGGCGGCGCCGGGTCGATGGCCTGCGTGACGCGCACGACGCGCCAGCCCAGCCGGCTGTCCACGGCGCGAACCTCGCCTTCGCCCATGTCGAACACGGCGTCGGCAATGGCGCGGTCGGGCACTTGGGATTGCTGCAGCTCGGTGAAATTGACCCGCTCGGCCAGGCCGTGAGCCTCGCGAACGCTGGACGCCGATTGGCCTTCCAGGAGCATGCGCGCTGCGGCTTCAGCGCTGGTCTGATCGGGGGCGGCCCATTGCTCATAGGAGCGCTCGGCCGGTTCGGAGATATCGCCCTGGCTCAGCCGGAAGGCGTACAGGTCCTCGATATCCTCCTCGCTCACCTCCACATTGCGCTCGAATTGCTCGGGGGTGAACCGGATCAGGGAGAATCGGCGCTGCTCGGGGCGCTCGAACACGCCGGCATTGGAGCGAATGAACTCTTCGAGCATGGCGTCGTCAGGATCGCCCACGTCTCCGGCCAGCCGCGGCGGGATCAGCAGGGCGCGCAGGGCGCGGCGCTCATTGCGCCAAGCCTGGCGTGTCTGGACGAACAGCAAAGGCGCGTCCACCGCGCCAATGATGGCATCGACAAACTGGCCCTGGCGCAGGCCGCGGGCCATGTCGCGCTCGAACTGGCGGTCAATTCCGGAGCCGGTATAGCCTGACTGTTGCAGCACATCCATGAAGGTGGAGCGCTCAAACCGGCCCGTGAACGGGTTCTGGAAGGCCGGGATCTCGCGGATGGCGTCAAAAACCGCCTGGTCGGAGATGGACAGGCCCAGCTCGCCCGCCTTGGCGGCCAGGGCGGCCTGCAAGGTCATCTGCTGGACCACCTGGTCGCCGAATCCGGCAGCATCGGCTTCCTCCCGGGTCAGGCGGGGATTGTCCATCTGCAGCTGGCGCAGCTGACGGTTGAAGGTGCGCTGCAAATCCTGCGCGCTGACCCGTTCGGGACCGACCGTGATCGCAGAGGTGCCGCCGCCGCGGATGACGTCCGTGACGCCCCACAGCGCAAACGCCGCCACCAGAAGGGCGATGATGATCCCGCCGATCAGCGGGTTCTTGGCCATTTGTCGGATAAGGGTGAGCATGCTCTTGCAACCGGTCCCGAGCCGTTTCAGGGAGGGCGAACCTAGCTGGGCGCATCCGGGGCGGCAAGCCGCGCGCGCGGCGCGTCCTGCATTGCAGCTGCCGATGAGCGCTGCTATCGCTCGCCCCCCGGATCAGGTGGGAGGACCACGCATGGCGCGGCGCAAAATCATTGCCGGCAACTGGAAAATGCATGGCCGCAGCGCCGATCTGGGCTGGGCGGAGCGGCTGTCGGCACTGTTCGACGCTCCGCCAAGCAGCGAAGTGCTGGTGTTTCCGCCCGCCACGCTGCTGGCGCCCCTGTCCGTGCGGCTGCCCGGTTATGTGGCGATCGGCGGGCAGGACTGCGCGGACGCCGCCGAGGGCGCGCGCACCGGCGATATCTCGCCTCTGATGCTGTCCGATCTGGGCGCGCGATATGTCATCACCGGTCATAGCGAACGCCGCATGCTGCATGGCGAAAGTGATGCGGTGGTCAGGGCCAAGACCGAAGCGGCGCTCAAGGCCGGGCTCACCCCGGTCGTATGCGTGGGCGAAACCCTTGACCAGCGCCGTTCGGGCGAAGCGCAAAACATTGTGTTGCAGCAGCTCCAGGCCAGCCTGCCCGAGGCGGCGGCGGGCCATGTGATCATCGCCTATGAGCCGGTCTGGGCCATTGGCACGGGCATGACGGCGTCCCCCGATGACGCCGAGGCCATGCATAAGGCCATCCGCCAGGCCTTGCGCAGCGGTTCGGGCGACGAGCTGCGCATACTGTATGGCGGCTCCGTCAATCCCGCCAATGCGGCTGAGCTGTTATCGCGCGCGCAGATTGACGGCGCGCTGGTGGGCGGGGCGAGTCTCGACCCCGAAAGCTTCGCCTCGATTATTCGCTCCGCCGGGTAAGGCGTTCTTCAGACTTGTCCTTTACAGTCCTTTCCATCCCATGAGACCCGCAGAGCGGGCGTTGGAGGGGCGGATGGCCGAGCTGGACTATCGCCGCGCGAGCGTGGCGCTATTCGATCCTGTTCATGTGAACTTGCGCACCACGCGGTATGCGCTCCATGAGATCGGATTCCGGGACATCGTGTCCCTTAACGTCATGGCTGAACTCAAGCGCCGTCTGCAGGACGAGGCGCCGAATCTTCTGGTGATCGAAACCGCCGATCACGAAGCCGAAGTGTTCCGCCTGGTGCGCGCCATCCGCGCGGGCGAGGTGACCAATAACCCGTTCTCGGCCATCCTCCTGACCACCTGGCGGCGCGATACCGGCCTGGTGCGCGAGGCGATCGGGTCGGGCGCGGACGATGTGATCATCCGTCCCTTCTCGACCTCGTTTGCAGAAGAGCGCATCCGCACACTGGTCAAAGCGCGCAAGCCCTTCATTGTGACCAGCGACTATATCGGTCCGGACCGCCGGCGCGATTCCGCGCGCGGGCCGGGCGCAGCGCCGTCCATTGTCGCGCCCAACGTGCTCCAGGCGGTGGTGGAAAATGACGAGGACGCGCTGATGCGCGCCCGGGCCTGGATTGATGAGGCGCGCCGGACGGTGGATGGCGAACGCCTGCGCCGGCTGTGCATGCGCGTCATTATCGGCGCAGAGGCCGCCAGCGGTGAACTGCGCGCCGGGCGCGAGCCGGTCATGGATGTCAATGATTTCGAGCGCGGCGCGCGCGAGGTGCGCGCCCGCCTGTCCCGCACCCGCTCAGCGGAAGCCAAGCGCGTCGCCCAGGCCCTGTGCGAGGTGTCGGCGGAGCTGCGCGAGCCGGGCGGGTTCACCCTGGCCAATCTCTCCCTGGCGCGTGAGCTGGCGATGGCGGCCTATGTGGCTTATGCGGGCGATGACGGCATGGAGCGCTCGCGCGCCGAGATCGAGAACGCCGTGGGGCTGCTGCAGCAGCGCATGGCCAGCGCTGCTGCACGCAAGGCGCAGCCCGATAGTGGCGTTGTCGAGGAGGCTGAGCTAAAACGCGCGGCAAGTTGAGCGCGCCGGACTTCCGGCGCGGCTATTGAACACGGGATCGCGCCCACATGATTGCAGTGCTTCTGATTATCCATCTCTTGCTGATTGCAGCGATGGTGGCCGTCATTCTGATGCAGCGCTCCGAAGGGGGCGCGCTGGGCATTGGCGGCGGTCCGGGCGGGATGATGTCCGGGCGGGGTTCGGCCAATCTCTTGACCCGCACCACAATGATTCTCGGCGCGCTGTTCGTGGGCAATTCCATTTTGCTGGCCGTGCTGGCGAGCGTGGATGACAGCGGGCGTTCCGTGATTGATCGTCTGGGCGATGATCCCGCCACCCAGCGTCCGTTCGATTTCTCCGGCTTCGACGATATTGAGGAGGAGGGCGAGGAGATTCCTGACGAATCTCAGCCCGAGCCCGCGCAAGACGATCCGGAAATTCCGGGCCGCTAAGCCGTTCAGTGCGTTCATGAGCCGGAACTGTCCGGCGCGCGAGGCGATCCATGTCGGCCCAGGCCAAACCGGATGTGAAGCGTATCACGCCCCCCCAGGTGCGCGCGCGCAAGGGTGGGGAGCCGCTGGTCTGCCTGACCGCCTATGACGCGCCGACGGCGGCGCTGCTCGATCCCCATTGCGATCTGCTTTTGGTGGGGGACTCGGTGGGCATGGTGGTCCATGGCCTGCCCAACACCCTGCCGGTGACGCTCGACATGATGATCCTGCACGGCCAGGCCGTGATGCGCGGATCGCACCGGGCGCTGGTGGCGGTGGACATGCCGTTCTCCACCTATGAGCGTTCGCGCGAGCAGGCGTTTGACAACGCCGCACGCATCCTGCGTGAGACCGGCTGCCAGGCGGTGAAGGTGGAAAGCGGCGTCTATATCGCCGAGACCATCCGCTTCATGGCCGAGCGCGCGATACCGGTGATCGGTCATGTGGGCCTGCGCCCCCAGGCGGCTCTGGCGGATGGCGGCTTCAAGGCCAAGGGCCGGGACGCGGCCAGCCGGGCCAAGGTGATCGAGGAAGCTGTCGCTGCTGATGAGGCGGGCGCCTTCGCCATTGTGATCGAGGGTGTGGCCGAGGACCTGGCCGCCGAAATCACAGCCAGGGTGAAGGCCCCGACCATCGGGATCGGCGCGTCGGCGGCCTGCGACGGCCAGATCCTGGTCACGCCCGACATGCTGGGCCTGTTCGACTGGACCCCGCGCTTTGTGAAGCGCTACGCCGATCTCAAGGGCCAGTTTGAAGACGGTGTGAAAGCATATGCCGCCGACGTGCGCGCGCGCGCCTTTCCCGGCCCCGATCAGGTGTACAAGCCCAAATCGGGCTGAGCGCTGGCCCTGACCGGGCGCCAGCGGCATGGGGTTGTTGCCCGTAACTGACGGCGCGGCTAGGGTCGCGCCATATTTTGAAGACCAACCCGGAGCCCTGTCTTGGCTGACGCTTTCGACGAAGTCGAAGAAGAACTGCGCCGCGAGCGCTATCAGGCCCTGTTGCGCAAATGGGGGCCGTGGGTGGCCGCCGCCGCCGTGGCGATCGTGCTGGGCGCTGCTGGCTATCAGTACCAGTCCTACGCTTCACGCCAGGCGTCCGATGCGGCTTCCGACGCCTATCAGGCCGCCGCCTCGCTATACGAGGCCGGTGCGATCAATGAAGCTGACAATGCTTTCGCCGCCCTGGCCGAAAGCGGTCCGCGCGGTTACGCCGCCCTGGCCCTGATGCGCCGGGCCGCCATCGCCCAGTCCATGGGTGACATGGCGGAAGCGGCGCGCCTGTATGAACAGGCCGCCGAGCGCTCGCCGGAGTCCCTGTCGCGTGATCTGGCGCGCTACCGCGCTGTTCTGGTCCTGTTTGACGAGCTCTCGCTGGACGATCTCAATCTGCGTCTTCAGCCCCTGACCCGTCCGGAATCCAATGTCGGCCCGCTGGCGCGCGAGCTGATGGCCGCCGCCGCCCTGCGCGATGAGCGCTGGGAGGATGCCCGCCGGCGCTATGAATTGCTGACCTTCGCCCTGGATGCGCCCCCGGGCGTGCAGCGCCGGGCCCAGGAGGCGCTGGCCTTCATCGCCCAGAACGCGCCGCCGGCCGAGGCCGAGCCGGAGATCATCGGGGACAGCGCGCCGGAGACGGACGCGGCGCCTCTGGACTTGCCTGGCGAGGCCGATGACGGCGCGGCGCTTGAATTGCCCGAAACACTGCGCCGGGTGGCCGGTGAGACTGCAGACGAGGAAAGCGAGGATCCGCTGGAGATGATCCGCCGGATCCAACAGCAGAATGCATCAGGCGAGGGGTCTGATGATGAGGAGGACGGGCGATGAGCCTAGGCAAATTTTTTCCGCTCGCGCTTGCTTTATGCGCCGGCCTGGCGCTCTCGGGCTGCGGTGCGGGCGAGCGCCTGAGCAGCATCAATCCGTTCTCCGGCGGTGATCGCGAAGACCCCAACGCGCCTCCGCGCGACCAGCGGGTGCCGGTATTGCAGCTGGATGACCGCCTTGTGGCGCCCGAAACGGCCGGAACGGTCAATCTGCCGCGGTCCTATGTGAACAGCGCCTGGCCGCAATCGGATGGTTTCCCGACCCACGCCATGCAGCATACGCGCGCCTCGGGCGCGCTGGAGCGTCTGTGGCGGGTGGATATCGGGTCGGGCTCAAGCCGGGACCGGCGCGTGCGCGCCCGGCCGGTCATCACTGACGGCGTTGTCTACGCCATGGACGCCGAAGGGCGTGTTTCCGCGCGCGATCTCGACACCGGTTCGGAGCGCTGGCGCAAGCATGTGCGCGATGACCGAAGCGCCTCTGCAGGCGGGTCCTGGGTGCCGTTTACCGGCGGATCGGGCCATCCGCCCACTTTTGGCGGCTCCATCGGCTATGATTCCGGGCGCATTTTCGCCCATACCGGCGGCCGTTTCCTGGTGGCGCTGGACGCGAGCACGGGCGAAGAGCTGTGGCGCCGCCGCGCCCTGACGCCCTATCACTCCGCCCCGACCATTTCTGAAGGCCGGGTTCTGGTGACCACCGACGACAATGAATTGCTGGCTCTGGACGCCTCAAATGGCGAGGTGATGTGGTCGCACCGCTCCATCGCGGAGACCGCGCGCGTCTTGGCCACGCCCAGCCCCGCCGTGCTGGGCGAAACCGTGATCGCGCCTTACAGCTCGGGCGAGGTGGCGGCCCTGCGCGCGCCCAACGGGCGCGAATTATGGACCGAGGCGCTGACCCGCGCGGGCGGGCTGACGCCCATGTCCAGCATCAATGATATCGCCGCCAGCCCGGTGATTCTGGGCGACCGGGTTTACGCCATGAGCCATTCCGGCGTTATGGCGGCGCTCGATCTTCGCACAGGCGAGCGGAGCTGGACGCTGCCGGCGGGCGGGGTGCACACCCCGGCTGTGGCCGGCGATTACATCTTCCTTGTGACCACTGAGGCCCAGCTGGTCGCCATTAACCGCCATGAGGGCGAAGTGGTCTGGCTGACCCAGCTGCGCCAGTTCGAAAACGAGCGCCGGCGCCGCAACCGTGTCGCCTGGGCTGGTCCGGTGCTGGCGGGCGACCGCCTGGTGCTGGCGTCGTCCCAGGGCGAGCTGGCCATTGTGGATGCGTCCAACGGTGAGATCACAGCCACGCGCAATCTGGGCGATCCGGTATTCGCCGCGCCTGTCATCGCCGCCGAAACCGTCGTGGTCGTCACCAATAACGGACGCCTGATCGCCCTGCGCTAGGCGGGGACGGATCATCCAACGGAGCCACCGGTGCGACGCCTGCCAGCCCTTGCCATTGTCGGGCGCCCCAATGTGGGCAAGTCCACCCTGTTCAACCGCCTGGCGGGCAAGCCGCTGGCGATTGTGGACGACCGTCCCGGAATCACCCGCGACCGGCGCGAGGCGCGCGGGCGGCTCGGCGATCTGGATCTGCGCCTGATCGACACCGCAGGCTATGAAGACGCCGCTACGGGAATCGAGGCGCGCATGCGCGCCCAGACCGAGCGCGCGCTTCAGGACGCCGATGTGTGCATTTTCCTGATCGACGGGCGCGAGGGCGTGACCGCGCTGGACCAGCGCTTCGCCGATCTTCTGCGCAAGGCCGGCCGGCCCGTCATTCTGGCGGTCAACAAGTGCGAGGGCGCGCGCGGCGAGGCCGGGCTGGGCGACGCATGGTCGGTGGGCCTGGGCGAGCCGGTGCCCATCTCCGCCGCACACGGGGAGGGGATGAGCGATCTCTTCCAGCGCCTGATCGTTGAGCTTGACGGCATCAATCTCGATACCCGGCCCGAAACGGACCCAGACGAGGCGGAAATCTCCACCGACGCCGAGGATCCCGGGTTTGATCCTGATTCCGATGACGCCCCGGACGAGGGCGCGCCGCTGCGCATTGCCGTGGTGGGCCGGCCCAATGTGGGCAAGTCCACCCTGGTCAACGCCCTGATCGGCCAGGAGCGCGTGATCACCGGCCCGGAAGCGGGTCTGACGCGCGACGCCATTGCCGTGGAGTGGGAGTGGGAAGGCCGGCGCGTGCGCCTGCACGACACCGCGGGCCTGCGCAAGCGCGGCAAGGTGGATGACCGTATCGAGCGCATGAGCGCCGCCGACACGCTGCGCGCCATCAAGTTCGCCGAGATCGTGCTGCTGCTGGTGGACGCCGAGCGGCCGTTCGAAAAGCAGGACCTCAATATCGCCGCAAGGGTGGAAGCCGAGGGCCGGGGCCTGATCGTGATCCTGACCAAATGGGATCTGGTCGCTGACAAACAGGCGCGCCTGGCCGAAATGCGCGAGGCGTTCGAGCGGCTGCTGCCGCAGGTGAAAGGCGCGCCGCTGATCCCGCTATCGGCGGTGACCGGGCGCGGGCTCGACCACATCATGCCGGCGGTGAAGGGGCTGCACCGCAACTGGAACGCCAAGGTCAAGACCCGCGATCTCAATGACTGGCTGGGCGAAATGACACAGCGCCATCCCCCGCCGTCTGTCGATGGCAAGCGGGTCAAGCCGCGCTACATGGCCCAGACCAAGGCCCGCCCGCCCACCTTCGTGCTGATGGCCTCGCGCGCAGCCTATCTGCCAGAAAGCTACAAGCGCTATCTGATCAATGGCTTGCGCGAAGCTTTTGATCTGCCCGGCGTGCCGATCCGCCTGATCGTAAAGGCGGGCGCCAACCCGTACGCCAAAAAGTCCTAGAGCATTATCAGAGGCCGGCTTTTCGAACCGCAAAACCGGTTCCCACTTTTGCTGAAAAGCCTTTAACCCTTAAAACCCTGGGCGATCAGGAAGGTTTCCGCACTCTCGGTGCGGCTGGCGGGCGGCTTGTAGTGGCGCACCTTGTCAAACCGGGTCTTGAGCGCGTCGAGCACGTCATGGGACGCGCCCCCCTGGAACACCTTGGCGACGAATGTCCCGCCGGGTTTGAGCACGTCCATGGCGAACAGCGCTGCGGTCTCCACCAGGGCGACGATGCGCAAATGATCGGTGGCCTTGTGACCGGTGGTCCAGGGCGCGAGATCTGACAGCACCAGATCGGCCGGGCCGCCCAGCGCCTCTTTGAGCGCTTCGGCGGCTTCAGGCTCGGTGAAGTCCATATGCAACAGGATGGCGCCGGGAATGGGGGCGATCTCCAGAAGATCCACGCCCGCCACATGGCCGGCGCCGCGCTTGAGCGCCACTTGCGCCCAGCCGCCCGGCGCCGCGCCCAGATCAGCCACCCGCATGCCGGGCCGGATCAGGCCGAACTTGTCGTCCAGCTCGATCAGCTTGTAGGCGGCGCGCGAGCGATAGCCTTCCTGCCGGGCGCGGGCCACATAGGGGTCGTTGAGCTGGCGGTCGAGCCAGCGCTGGGAGGAGTGCTTGCGCCCGCGCGCGGTCTTCACCCGGGTGCGCAGCTGCTTGGCCGCGCGCGCATCCCCGCCCTTGGTGACCGGACCGGACCGGCGCCGGCGGCGCGGTTCGTCTTCATCATCGCCTGCGCCGCTCATGATTTCGCCTTGCCTCTTCGTGAGCGGGTGCGGCCGCGCGATCCGCGCCGCTTGCGCGGGCGCATGAGGCCCAGAAGTATGCCTTCGCGCAGGCCCCGGTCGCCGACCCGCACGCGCTCGGTGGGCCAGGCGTCCATCACCGCTTCATAGATGGCGCAGCCCGCCAGCACCAGATCGGCGCGGTCATCGCCGATACAGCCCTGGCGCGCGCGTCCGGCCCGGTCCTGCACCGCCAGGCGCAGGCAGGCCTCGCGCGCTTCGGCGGTGCTCATCCACATGCCGTCGACCTTGTCGCGCACATAGCGCTCGAGATTGAGATGCACGCCCGCCACAGACGTCACCGTGCCCGACGTGCCCACCAGATGGGCGCGCCCGGCATTGAACACAGGGCGCAGGCGCCGGGCCCCGCGCGGCGGGCGCAGATGCTGGGCCGCGCACGCTTTCATGTCCTGATACCAGGTTTCACGCAAGGCCGGGTCCGACGGTTCGGGGAAGCGGTCTGACAAGGTCACCACGCCCAGCGGCATGGTGGACCAGCCGCGCAAGGGCGGGCGGCCGCCGGATTTGAGCCCGCCGCGCGTGCGCCATTCGGCCAGATCCACCCAGCACAACTCGGTTGAGCCGCCGCCAATATCCAGCACCAGCGCGGCGTCCATCTCGGGATCCAGCAGGTCCAGGCTGCCCTGGACAGCCAGGCGCGCCTCTTCCTCGGCGGTGATGATCTCAAGCTCCAGCCCGGTGGCCGCGCGCGCGCGCTCAAGAAATTCATCGCTATTGTCGGCGGCCCGGCAGGCTTCTGTGGCGATGGCGCGCAGGCGCGTCACATTGCGGCGCTTGACCCGGTCTGCGCATACGCTCAGCGCCTCGATGGCGCGGGTCATGGCCGGTTCGGAGAGGCGTCCGGATGACAACAGGCCTTCGCCCAGCCGGACAATGCGCGAATAGGCGTCGATCACGCGAAAACCGCCCGGCGACTTGCGCGCCAGCAGCATGCGGCAATTATTCGTGCCCAGATCAATCGCCCCGTAGACCGTATCGGGCGGACCCTTGCGGGACGGCCTTGCGGTGTCCGGGCGCGGCGAATCGGGCCCTGCGGCGTCCTTCGCCATCATGCGCGTCCCTGTAGCGCCAGCCCGTACGCAGCGCGCCGCCTGGAACAGGGGCGCAGCCATAGCGCAGCACAACCAGCGCTGACTTCAATTATCTGTCAGGATAACACGCTTCTGAGATCACGTAAGCTATGCGCGGCGCCCGTCTGTGAAGCCGCTAGCTGGAACCGGCGCGCAAATTGCTTATCTGAGCGTCCTGAAGGAGGCCAAGTGTGATGACCCAGCCGGACGCGCCGCTCAGACACGCCAGATTCGCGCTTGGCGACGTGGTGCGCCACCGCCTGTTTCCTTTCCGGGGTGTGGTGTTCGACGTGGATCCGCAATTCGCCAATAGCGAAGAGTGGTGGCTCTCCATCCCCGAGGCCATCCGGCCGCGCAAGGACCAACCCTTTTATCATCTGCTCGCGGAAAACTCGGAAAGCTTTTACATGGCCTACGTGTCTGAGCAGAATCTTTTGCCCGACGCTCACAATGGCGCGGTGGGCCACCCTTCTGCGCCGGAATTCTTCGATGGATTTGACGGCGAGCGCTATATCGTCAAGGCCCGCCCTGGCGGTGTGAACTGAGCCCGGGTCAGCGCGCTCAAGCCTGACCGGCTTGCTGCAAGCCCGCAGGATCGCTCTCAACCGGGGCCGGGGCTTCCAGGCGTGCGGGCAGCGAAAAGGACACGGTGGTGCCCTTGCCCGGCGCTGAGTCGATGCGCAGCGTGCCGCCATGCAGCTCGATCAGTGATTTGGACAGGGCCAGCCCCAGGCCGGAGCCCTGATGGCTTTTGGCGGTCTGGCTTTCAATCTGTTCAAACGGCCTGCCCAGACGGGGCAGATGCTCGGCGGGGATGCCGATGCCGGTATCGGCCACCTGCAGCACCACGCCGTCGGCGGCGTCGAACCCGCGCACTTTCACCGCGCCGCCCTCGGGGGTGAACTTGACCGCGTTGGACATGAGATTGAGCAGGACTTGCTTGAGGGCGCGCGGATCGGCCTCGATCTCGGGAAGGCTTTCGGCTTCCACGGCAAGCGTGATGGATTTCTCCTCGGCGCGCGCACGCATGATGCGCACGCACTGCTCGATCACATCGCCGGGCAGGATCAGCTCGGTCTGGAGCTGCATCTTGCCCGCCTCGATCTTCGACATGTCGAGGATGTCGTTGATCAGGGACAATAAATGCTGGCCGGACCCCAGAATATCGGTGACATAGCCCTTGTAGCGCTCATCACCGAGGGGGCCGAACATTTCCCCCGCCATGATCTCGGAGAAGCCGTTGATGGCGTTGAGCGGCGTGCGCAGCTCATGGGACATATTGGCCAGGAATTCCGATTTGGAGCGATTGGCTTCCTCGGCGCGCACCCGCTCCTGCTGGTGGGCCTCGGCCAGCTCCTCCACGCGCGCCTGGCTGAGCTTGAGATTCTCCACCGTGCGGCGCAGGGCGCGCTCATTGTCGCGCAGGGCGGTTTCCTGGGTCTTCAGGGCGGTGATGTCCGCGCCCACACTGACGATGCCGCCATCATTGGTGCGGCGGTCGGAGTAATGCAGCCAGCGCCCGTCCTTAAGCTCCAGCTCGTAGGAATCCGCCCCTGGTTCGCCATGCACGCGGGCAATGGCCTTGGCGGCCATCGCCTCCACTTCCTCATAGCGCATATTGCCGCGCAACGCGGTGTCGGAGAGGCCGAAAAACTCGCGAAACTTGCGGTTCCAGAGCATCAGCCGGCGCCTTGAATCCCACAGCACAAAGCTCTCGGTCATGGATTCCAGCGCCGCGCGGAGCCGGCTTTCGGCGGCCTGGACGCGCGCCTGGGCGCCCTTGCGTTCGGTGATGTCGATGGCCACGCCCACCAGGCGGCGCGTGCCGTCCATGATGCGCCCGCGCATCTGGAACCAGACCGCCAGCTGGGCGGCGCGCACCATGACGTCGAGCTCGTCTGTCTGGGCTGCGCTGCGCAAGGCGGCGCGCACCTTGTTGCGGTCCTCCTCGCTGATCAGCAGCAGGAATTCCGGCCCGGACACTTCCTCGGCCCGGGTGCGTCCGAGAATCTGGGCGAAGGACTCCGTCAGCAGCACGCTGTCGGATTCCAGATCCCAGTCCCACACCCCGACCCGCGCGCCCTCCATGGCGAGGGTCAGCCGGTTCTGGGATTCGCGCAGCATGCCTTCAGCCACCCCCAGCTCGCCGATGCGCTTTCGCAGCACCAGGAACAGCGCCACCGACGCCCCCAGCGTGGCGGCGAACAATAGGAGATTGAACAACAGCGTCTGACGCCATGTGGTGCTATTGACCGCGCCAGGCCCCAGGGTGAGGGCGTGGAGCGGCGCGCCCGCCACCGAGGCCGCGCCCAGGACGCTGTCTGCGCCCGCCAGCTGCGCGCCGCGCATGGCGCCGCCGCGCTCGGCCATGCGCGCGACTGCGCCGGGATCGAGCCCTACGCGTTCAGCGGCCAGAGGCGCGCCGTCAAAGGAGGCTGCGGGCTTGAGCGCCAGGAGCCGCCCGGATGCATCGGTGAGGAAGGCGATCTCTTCACCGGCCTGGCCCGGCAAAAGGGCGTTCGGGTTGATGAAGGCGAGCACGGCGCCCACCGTGCCGTCGGCCAGGCGCACCGGATGCGCCGAGACGATGGGGTGGGGGCTGCCAGCGCGCGCCGCCACGCCCTGTCCGGCCGCCAGGGCGTCATCTGCGGCATTGCGCAGGACGGTGTCGGGCAAGTCCAGACTGGAGATGATCCGCCCGTCGGGCAGGAGCAGCGCTGCGCCCTCAACCCAGGCGGGGCGCGTCAGCGTCTCCAGAGCCTGGCTGGCGTTGCGCGCCGCCCCGGCGGGGGAAAGGGCGTCCAGCTGGGCGGCGGTCATGGCCAGGGCGCTGCGCACTTCGGCGATCCGCCCCGACAGGCGCTCGGCGATGAAAGCGGCGTTGCGGGTCTGGGCGGCTTCCACGGCGGATTCAGCGGCGCGCCAGTCCTGATAAAGCTTGATGGAGATGACCCCGCCAAACGCCAGCACAAACCCCATGACCAGCATCAGCGCCAGCCGTGAAGACGCACCCCGGCGCAGGCTCTGGGCCGTCTTTCGCGCCCCGGTCCGGCCGCGCCTGGAGTCGCGTTTGAGAATCATGAAGCCGAAAGTAAAGCGCGTGCGTGTACGGCGTCCAGCGTGGCGCACGCGATCAGGCCCTGACCAGCGGGCGGTGTTACTCCTGAGCCTCGTCAGGCGCGCTTGCCCCGGCCGGGGCCCGGCGATCCTCGCCCTTGTAGGGCTCGGTGCGCCGGCGCCGGTCGGGACCGCTATACTGGCGCGCCCGGATAAAGGGGCGGGGCTGATTCACAACCGCGGCGATCTTGGTCCATATTTCCTTGGCGTTGATGGGCTTGGCGCACACTTCCGTCACACCAGCGTCCCGGGCGGCGATCACGCGCGAGCGTTCGGTATGCGCGGTGAGCAGGATGATCGGGATGAAGGGATTGGCGATATCATCGCCGGTGCGCACCAGACGGGTGAATTCAAGTCCGTCCAGCAAGGGCATCTGATAATCGGTGATGACGATATCAACCGGCTCGTGACGCACGATTTCCAGCGCTTCAGCCGCGTCGCGCGATTCCCATGTCTTGGTGATGCCAAACCCGAGAAGCATGGTGCGCACGATGGAGATCATGTGCGAATTGTCGTCGACAATCAGCACTGACAGGCGATGCAAGCCCGGTTTCATCCGTCATCACCCTGACTGACTGCTTAGTTAGATTGTATGATTTATCAGAGGGGTGACAAGGCGTTATACTGCTGCGCGCAAGGGTTTTGCACTGTCATCGCTGTCTGCGTCGGGCCGGGCCTTGACGGCGCGGACCGTGTCGCGCGCGCGCCGGGCCAGATTGATCCAGTCCGGACTGGCGTCCGGATCTTCCGCGCCCAGGCGCGCGATGGCCTCGGCCAGCGCCATGAGGCGCGGGGCCTGTACGATCAGCCGGGCCTGCTGCTCGATCCGGGCGGGGTCGCGGTCATATTCCGCTCCCGGCACCCGCCAGCCGCCCCAGTTCTGCTGGTCGGTGACCACAACCGGATAGGTGCCCGGCTGGGGATGATGGGCGCATTCTTCCGGCGTTTGCCATTTATTGCGCGCGCGCATCAGGCGCCACTGGCCCGGATCGCCCTGTTCGACGGCTTCGGCGCTGAGCTCATCGGTGGTGAAGTCACGTCCCAGTCCGCAATCATAATAGATGCGCACCGGCTCCTCGACATCCTTCACCCATTGCGGCTTGACGCGCTCGATCAGCGCCCAGGTGCCCACGGGACGCACGAAAACGCGCTGATGCTTGTGAAAGACAGCTTTGGCCATGGCGTGCTCCTTCCATTGGAGCTTGCCCCTAACGCCTCAAATCCGGGTTAAGGGCCATGGTAAGCGTCCGGTTAATCATCAGGATAGGCCGCCCGCACCATGCCGCCCGGCTGAACCTCGCAGCGTCCGGCCAGTTCCAGCTCCACCAGGGCGGCCAGCACAGCCGAGGCGGGCGCGCCGGTAAGGCGGGCCAGCTCGTCCTTGGACACCGGTGCTGGGGAAAGCAGCTCTGCAATGCGTTCGCGTACAGCGTCGGCAGCCTCATCGGATGCACGCCGATCGCCCGGCTCGTCCTCATACTCCCAGCCGCCGGGCTCCTTGAGGGCGGGCGGACGGGTGTTCTGCAGCACCGCGATCACATCCTCGGCGCTTTCGATCAGGGCCGCGCCTTCGCGCAAGAGCCGGTTGGTTCCCCGCGCGCGGGGGTCCAGCGGCGAGCCGGGCACGGCCATCACCTCGCGGCCCTGTTCACCGGCCAGGCGCGCCGTGATCAGCGAGCCGGAGCGTTCGGCCGCCTCGACCACCAGCACCCCCAGCGACAGGCCTGAAATCAGGCGGTTGCGGCGCGGGAAATCACGCGCCTGGGCGACATGGTCGGGCGGGGTTTCGCTGATGATCAGACCCTGGCGGGCGATGGCGTGATGCAGTTCATGATGTTCGGGCGGATAGATGCGCGCCACGCCGCCGCCCACCACCGCGATAGTGCCGGTGTCAAGCGCGGCGGCGTGGGCGGCGCCGTCTATGCCGCGCGCCAGGCCCGAGACGATGGTGACGCCGCGCTGGCCCAGCTCGCGCGCCAGGTCGCCGGCGAAGCGCAAGCCCACGGCGGAGGCGTTGCGCGCGCCCACCAGGGCGCAGGCGGGCTGTGCGTCCGGATTGAGGGGACCCAGCAGCGTCAGGACCGGGGGCGGGATGTCCAGCGCCGCGAGCAATTTGGGAAAATCCGGCTCGCCTGTGCAGACCAGACGCGCGCCCAGTTCGTCATGGCGCTCCAGCTCGGCCTCGGCGGCCTCGCGCGTGACGATGTCCAGCCGGCGGGTGCGTCCGCCCCGGCGGGCCAGGCGCGGCAGTTCGGCCAGCGCGGCTTCCGGCGTTCCAAAGCGGGTGATGAGCTCTCGGAAAGTGACGGGCCCGACCCCGGATGTGCGCGCCAGCCTGAGCCAGTCCAGCCGGCCGGCCCGGGTCAGGCGCGCCGCATTCATGTCTTGGCGGCGCCGATGCGCGGTTCGGTTCCGCTCAAGAGCCGGGTGATATTCTCCCGGTGGCGCCAGTAGAGGGGCAGGGTGAGCAGCAGCGCCAGCAAGGCCACATCGTGGCGCCCAAAGGCCAGCGCCAGCGCCGGTGCGGCGGCGGCGGCCACAAGCGCCGACAGGCTGGAAATGCGCATCAGCAGCGCCATGCCCAGCCAGGTGAGGCAGGTCAGCACGCCCACCGGCCAGGCGGCGGCGAGCAGCACGCCCAGAAAGGTCGCCACGCCCTTGCCGCCCTTGAATTTGAGCCAGACCGGGAAGCAATGGCCGAAAAACGCCGCGCCGCCGGCGATCAGCCCGGCTTCGGTGGAGTGGAGAAATGTGAAGGCCAGGCACGCCAGCCCTGCCTTGCCGCTGTCCAGGACGAGGGTGGCCAGCGCAAGATCCTTGCGGCCGGTGCGCAGCACATTGGTCGCCCCGATATTGCCCGAACCGATTGAACGGATATCGCCCAGCCCGGCCAGGCGCGTCAGCAAAAGGCCGAACGGGATGGAGCCGAACAGATACCCGCCGGCCAGAGCCAGCAGAAGGAATGAGTCAAAGGGCATGGCTTAACTCTCAGGTTGATGAATGATCGCCCCTTCCACGACCGTGAGCAAGAGTTTTCCGGTCAGGCGGCGATTATCGAAGGCGCTGGACGCGGCGCAGACGCGCGCGCCGGGGGTATGGATCACGGGATGGTCCGGATCGAAGGCGATGAGATCGGCCGGCGCGCCGGGCGCCAGACGGCCCTGATCCAGCCCGAACAGCTCGGCGGGGCCGGCCGTGACGGGCCAGAGCGCGTCCAGCAGATCAAGCCGGCCTTCGGCGCACAGGGTCAGGAGGGCGGGCAGGAGGGCTTCCAGATTGGCCGAACCCGGTTCGGCTTCAGGGAAGGGATGGGCCTTGGCTTCGCCGGTGCAGAAGCGGTGGTCGGACACGATAGCGCTGATGGCGCCGTCTTTCAGGGCGCCGATCAGGGCGAGGCGGTCGGCCTCGCTGCGCAGGGGCGGCTCCAGCCGGTAGCGGGCGTCAAACCCGCCTGCATCCAGCTCATTGAACATCAGGTGGGTCACCGGAACGGTGGCGGCCATGTCCAGTTCGCGCGCGCGGGCCGCGTCGAGGGCTTTAAGCGCGGCGCTTGTGGTGATCCGGTCAAGAAGAATGCGCGCGCCGGTCAGCTCGGCCAGCACCGCGGCGCGTTCGGCCGCCAGGCGCTCCCCGGCGGCCGGGCGGGCGGGCAGGCCCATGCGCATGGACAGATCGCTCTCATGGGCGCAGGTATTGCGTGCAAGCGCGGCATCCTCACAGGTGAGCGCCGTCCAGGCGTCAAATCCGCCGGCGTAAGAGAGGGTGCGGCGCACCAGCCGGGTGTCGGGCTCGGGCCGTCCGCCATCGCCCACATAGACCGCGCCTGCGCGCAGCATCAGGCCGATCTCGCCCATCTCGCCGGCGCTGTCGATGGCAAGGCCCGCCGGCAAGAGCCGGACCGGGCTGGTCAGGGCGGCCGCTTCCAGCGGGGCGAAATGTTCAGGCCGCGACAGCCCTGCGCCGCTATCGGGCGCCAGGATCAGCGTGCCGATCCCGCCTGCGGCGGCGGCGCGGGCCGCGGCCTCGATCCCGGCGGCGCCGGTGCTGGCCGGATTGACCCGGCAGCGCGCATCGATGAGGGCGGGGGCCAGGACCATGCCGTCCAGATCGATCACGCGCTCGCCCGCTTCAGGCGCGATATGGGGCGCGATCTCGGCGATCACCCCGCCGCGCACGCGCAGATCGCCGGGCGCGTCATGGCGTGAGGCCGGATCGATCAGGCGCGCATTGGCGAACAGGAGCGCGCTCATTATGCGTCCCCGGAATCAGACACATAACGCTGGTTGGGCGAGGCCGAGCTGATCAGCTCCAGCACCGCCATGCGCACCGCCACGCCCGCTTCCACCTGTTCCAGGATCACCGCGCGTTCGCGGTCATCGGCCAGCGCGCCATCAATCTCCACGCCGCGGTTCATGGGACCGGGATGCATGACCAGACAGCCCGGCGCCGCCCGCTCCAGCCGGGCATGGTCCAGGCCGTAAAGGGCGCGGTATTCGCGGTCGGACGGAATCAGCCCGCCGCTCATGCGCTCGCGCTGGATGCGCAGCGCCATCACCGCATCGCAGCCCTCAAGCGCCTCGTCGAGATCATGGAAGACCTGCACGCCCCAGCGGTCGGCGTCTTCCGGCAGCAGCGTCGCGGGCGCGCACAGGCGCACATCCGCATGCAGCATGTTGAGCAGCGCCACATTGGAGCGCGCCACGCGCGAATGGAGAATGTCGCCGACGATCAGGATGCGCCGTCCGCCCACTTCGCCCCAGCGGCGGGTGAGGGTGAAGGCGTCCAGCAGGGCCTGGGTGGGGTGTTCGTGGGCGCCGTCCCCGGCATTGACGGTGGAGACCCCGGTGACCCGGGCGAAATACTGGGCGGCGCCGGCTGCGCTATGGCGGACGACCTGCAGGTCCGGGCGCATGGCGGCCAGGGTCAGGGCCGTGTCTTCAAGGCTTTCGCCCTTGGAGATGGAGGCGCTGCCGGCGGAGAAATTGATCACATGGGCGCCCAGGCGCTTGGCCGCGATCTCGAAGCTGGCCAGGGTGCGCGTGGAGTTCTCGAAGAACAGATTGATCAGCGTGGCGCCGTCCAGCGTGCGCTCGGCGCGGGTTCCGGCGCGGTTATTGTCGAAATGCACGGCGCTGCGCTCGAATATCATGCGCACATCGAGCGGGTTGAGATCGCCGATGGACACCAGGCTGGCGTGGGGGAAATCGTAGCTGAAACCGGTCCGGCTCATGGGCCCTCGCGCATGCATCGGGCGGGGTATAGGCGCGCTCGGGTCCAGGAGCAAGACACCGGCCCGGACCGGCGCGGCCTGACGCTTCCATTTGGTTTCAAATGTAACTAATTTGACCGGCAAAGCCGCTTCGACCGGGAGACCCCTCATGGCCCGCAAATGGATCTATGCCTCGCGCACCGAAGGCATCGCCTCGCGCCAGGCGCACGCCGACCTGCCCGAAGGCACGTATGAGCGCGAAATGAGCAAGGAGGGGTTTTTCGGCCCCGCCGCCTTCCTGCACCACAAGCGCCCGCCCACCGGCTGGTCGGACTTTGAAGGCCCGCTCAAGCCCCACGCCTTTGATCTCAACAAGCTGCAGGGCGGCCAGGCTTCGCCCTGGGGCTCTTCGCAAGTGCTGTTCAATGCTGCGTGCGATGTGCGCTTCTGGCGCCTGGACGGGGCCATGCCCGCGCTGGCGCGCAACGGCGACGGCGACCAGATCCTGTTCATCCATCGCGGCGAGGGCGCGCTGTTCTGCGATTTCGGGCATCTGGAGTTCGAGGCGGGCGACTATATCGTCCTGCCGCGCGGAACCATGTGGCGCCTGGCGCCGTCAGGGCGCGCCGACATTTTGATGATCGAGGCGACCAACAGCCATTACACCTTGCCCGACAAGGGCCTGGTGGGGCCGCACGCGATCTTTGATCCGGCCCTGTTCGATGTGCCGGCCATGGACGAGGCTTTCCGCGCCCAGCAGGCGGACGCCGATCATGAATGGCGCGTGGAGGTGAAGAAGCGCGGCCAGGTCAGCGTCATCACCTATCCCTACAACCCGCTGGACGCGGTGGGCTGGCATGGCGAGCTGCATCCGGTGCGCATCAATGTGCGCCATATCCGCCCGTTGATGAGCCATCGCTATCACGTGCCGCCCAGCGCCCACACCACCTTCCTGGCGGACAGGTTTGTGGTGTGCACATTCGCGCCGCGCCCTTTCGAGACCGATCCGGGCGCGCTCAAAGTGCCGTTTTTCCACAATAATGACGATTATGACGAGGTGCTGTTCTATCACGCGGGCGATTTCTTCAGCCGCGACAATATCGATGCGGGCATGATGACCTTCCACCCGTCGGGCTTCACCCACGGACCGCACCCCAAGGCGTTGAAAAACATGCTCACCCAGTCCAAACCGGCGACGGACGAATATGCGGTGATGATCGACACCCGCGATCCGCTCAATGTGGGCGCTGATGCGGCGGGGGTGGAGAATCCCGAATACGTGAATTCGTGGAAGGGGTAGGGGCGTTTTGATACCCGATCAGCTGAAGACCGGATACGCGCAGTTCCGCGCCGAACGATTTGAGAAGAAGCAGCGTATCTGGCGCAATCTGGCCAAGGGCCAGTCGCCGCGCGTGCTGGTGATCGGCTGCGCCGACAGCCGGGTTGATCCCGCCGCCATTTTCAATGCCGGGCCGGGCGAGCTGTTTATCGTGCGCAATGTGGCCAATCTGGTTCCGCCCTACGAGCCGGACGGCGCGCACCATGGCGTGTCGGCGGCGCTGGAATTCGCCGTCAAGTCGCTGAAAGTCGAACACATCGTGGTGCTGGGCCACCGCCAGTGCGGCGGCGTCCATGCTGCAGCCACCGGCGCGGCGAAGGGCACCCAGTTCATCGAGCGCTGGCTCGACCCGCTGGCGCCAGCCTGTGCGGAGGCGCGCGCTGCGCTGGGTGCAGACGTGGATGAAGAGACGTTGTGCGATGATCTGGAGCTGCGCTCCATCCGCCATTCCCTTGTCCGGCTCACCGGTTTTCCGTTCGTGGCCGAGGCGGTCGAGACGGGACGGGTGACCCTGCACGGCGCCCGCTTCGGCATTGCCGACGGCGCGCTGGAGTGGATGGATGGCGAGGGCCGCTTCGTTCCGGTAGAGATTGAAGACGCCGATGATGCCGGTGCGGAGGAACACTCATGAAACTCGCCACACTGAAATCCGCCAGCCGTGACGGGCGCCTGGTGGTGGTCTCGCGTGATCTGGCCTGGTGCGCGGACGCGTCCCATATCGCGCCGACCCTGCAGGCGGCGCTGGATGACTGGGCGCAAGCCGAGCCGGCCCTGCGCACCCTGGCGGACGAGCTGGAGCGCGAGACCATCCCGCGCGAGCGTTTCCATGAGCGCGACGCGCTTTCGCCCCTGCCGCGCGCCTATCAGTGGGCGGACGGCTCGGCCTACGTCAATCATGTGGAGCTGGTGCGCAAGGCGCGCGGGGCGGAGCTGCCCGAGAGCTTCTGGACCGATCCGCTGATGTATCAGGGCGGCTCGGACGCCTTCCTGGCGCCGCGCGAGGATATCCCGCTGGCTGATGATAGCTGGGGGCTCGATTTCGAGGCGGAAGTGGCCGTGGTCACCGGCGATGCGCCGCAAGGGTGCTCGGTGGAGGAGGCCGCCGGCGCCATCCGTCTGATCATGATCCTCAATGATGTGAGCTTGCGCGGCCTGATTCCGGGCGAGCTCGCCAAGGGGTTCGGTTTCTTCCAGTCCAAGCCGCCCACGGCGTTTTCGCCCGTGGCGGTGACGCCTGATGAGCTGGGCGAGGCCTGGGACGGGCGCAAGCTGCATCTGCCCCTGCGCTCCTGGCTCAATGGCGCGGTGTTCGGCGAGCCCGACTGCCAGGTCGACATGACGTTCGATTTCGCCCAGCTGGTGGCCCATGTGGCCAAAACCCGCCCGCTGACGGCCGGAACCATCGTGGGATCGGGCACGGTGTCCAACAAGCTGGGCGACGGGCCGGGCAAGCCGGTCAGCGAAGGCGGGAAGGGCTATTCCTGCATCGCCGAGATCCGCATGATCGAGACCATTTATGACGGCGCGCCCAAGACGCGCTTCATGATCCCGGGCGATCAGGTGCGTATTGAAATGCTGGACCGGTCCGGAAAATCGATCTTCGGCGCGATCGAACAGACCGTGGTGCGTTACGCCCGCTAGATCTGACCGGGACTACTCGGCCGGGACCATATGGGCGGGCGCTGCGCCCATCGCCGTGATCATGCGCGTGGCTTCTTCCAGACACCGGCCGCAGCGCGGCTTGGCGCCGCAGGCCTTGAACGCCGAGGCCGCATCGCGCGCGCCATTCTCGGCGGCGGACTTGATGTCGCGGCATTTCAGGGCGTTGCACAGGCACACATACATGGGCGTCGGGTCCGGTGAGGGCCTGAAGGCGGATGAGCCTTGCAGGCGCAAATCATTCGCAGGAACATAAGGCCTGTTTTGCGAATGAATGTCAACTGCGCGCATGCAGAGGCAAGTTTCAGGTTTTGTCCGCGGCCTGGACCGGCTAGTGTGAACGCCGTTTACCGATAGCGCTTGTGCGGCGAGGGAGGGCGTCATGCGTTTTGTATGGATCGGGCTGGGCGTGATCGTGGCGCTGATCGGCGCGCGCATGGCCTATGTGGTCATTCCGGCGTCCGGCGCGCTGACGCCGGTCAGCGAGATCGGGACTGAGGGCTGTGTGCGCGTGCCGGTGGCGCCCGGGACCGAGGATGTGACCATCGATCCGGTCACCGGGCTCGCCTTTGTCTCCGCCCAGGACCGGCGCGCAGGAAGCATGGCCCAGACCAACGGGATTTACGTCTTTGATCCGGCCAATCCGGACCTGGTGCGGCGGGTGTCCAATGATGCGCCCGCCGATTTCCGCCCCCACGGCATCAGCCTGTGGCGCGGGCAGGGGCCGGACGGCGAGGCGATGGCGCGCCTGTTCGTGATCAGCCATCCCGCCTCGGGCAGCCAGGTGCTGATCTATGATATCGGCGAGGGCGGCGCGCTCACCCATCTGGAAACCGTCACCGATCCGGTGATCCGCAGCCCCAATGATGTGGTGGGGGTGGGGCCGCGCCAGTTCTACATCACCAACGATACCTATTTCGGCGATACGCCCATGGGTTATCTGGAGGCGTTTCTCGGCCTGCCGCTGGGCAATGTGGCCTATTTCGACGGCCGCTCGGCGCGCAAGGCGGCGGGCGGCTTCATCTACGCCAACGGGATCAATGTCAGCGCAGACGGGCGCCAGCTCTACGCCGCCGCCTTCCTGGGCCGCGAGGTGCAGGTGTTTGACCGCGATATCGCCAGCGGTGAGCTGACCCGCACCGCCCGCCACCGCATGCCGCTGGGCGCGGACAATATCGAGATCGGCCCGGACGGCGCGCTCTATGTGGGCGGCAATGTGCAGGTCTTCGCGTTTCTGGCTCATGCCGAGGACGAAAGCGCGCTGGCGCCGTCGATCGTCATGCGCCTGGACCCGCAGACCGGCGAGCAGCGCACCGTGTTCATGAATGATGGCTCGCTGATCAATTCGGCCAGCGTGGGTGCGGTGCATGACGGGCGCCTGGCGGTGGGCGCGGTGTTTGACGCTCACGTCCTGCTCTGCCCCTATGACGGCTGATTCATCCATCCAGGAAGGCCCCATGACGCACGATATCCAAGCCGGGCTTGACGCCGGGATCATGACCCTGCGCTTCAACCGCCCGACCAAGAAAAACGCCATCACCCGCGCCATGTATACGGCGCTGGCCGAGGGGCTGGAGCGGGCGGATACGGACAATTCAGTGCGCGTGGTGGTGATCGCAGGCGCGCCCGGCGTGTTCACCGCAGGCAATGACCTGATCGATTTCATGGAGGCGCCGCCCCATATCGGCGGCGGCGACGCCCCGCCGGTGGAGCGCTTCATGCGCGCGCTGATGGCCTGCCGCAAGCCGGTGATCGCGGCGGTGGACGGGCTGGCCATCGGGATCGGCGTGACCTTGCTGCTCCATTGCGATCTGGCTTACGCCAGCGACCGCTCGGTGTTCCGCACGCCGTTCGTGGATCTCGCCCTGGTGCCCGAATTCGGCTCGTCGGTACTGCTGCCGGGCCTGGCGGGGCGGGTTGTGGCGAACGAATTGTTGATGCTGGGCGAAAGCTGGGATGCGCAGCGGGCCGCTGCCAAGGGCCTGGTCAATGCGGTTCATGCGCCGGACGATCTGGAGCGCGAGGTGATGGCGCGCGCGCAAATTCTGGCCGCCAAGGCGCCCGAGGCGCTGCGCCAGACCAAGGCGCTCATGACCGCCGGTCAGGACGCGCTGATGGCCGTCATCCGCACCGAGGGCGAGGTGTTCGCCCGCCAGCTGTCCTCGGCCGAGTTCAGCGAGGCGGTCAACGCCTTCCTCGAACGCCGCGCGCCCGATTTCTCAAAGACAGGGTGAACGGCTTTCCGGGCTGGGCGCGCCGCGCAGCAGACCCTCAACGCTGATGTCCTCGTCTAGCTCGGGCCAGTGCAGCCCGTAACCGGCGCCGGCGATCTCGAAGCGCTGGCGAGCCTCCGGCTCCGCCTTCGCAAGCCGTGGAAACCAGCTCAGCGGCGCAGAAATCGAGCGCCCGTCGATCAGATCGACGACCAGAGCCTCCTCCACGATGCGCGCACCGGCGATCCGGATATCGGCGTTAGCGGCCAAAGAAGTCATGCCATCGCTCCAGACAGTCGGCTTGATGTTGCGAAATCAGGCGGTGAAGCCGTGTCAGTTCTCTTGTGCCGAAACCGGCGTTCCGCGCTAGAGACACGGGCGTTAGCCAGAACTTTGCGCTCAAATCATCACGATCCACGTGCACGTGCGGCGGTTCATTAGGTTCGTGACTGTAGAAGTATACCCTATACGGGCCATGTCGGAACAGGGTTGGCAATTTACAGCCGCGTTCCGGCGATCAGGCCGAGGCCGACAAGGCCGGCGGCGCAGATCAGGAGCAGCGCGCCATAGCCCACGCGCCGCCAGAAAATCTGGCGGGCGAGATCGGCCTGGCGGGGATGGCGCGAGAAGGCGGCGGCGGGCAGCTCTCCGGCCATGTCGCCCTCGGGATGGCTGGTGGCCGCGCCGGTGGCGAACTGGCTCAGCCGCGCCATCAGGTCGACCGCCAGGCGCGCCGTGGCCTTGTCCTGAAGCTGCAGGTGAAGGCTGCCCTCGCCATGGCCGAGCTTGCGCCCGCCGATGGCAGGCGGCGTCTCGGTGCGGGTGAGCCTGGAATAGCGGCGCACCTCATCGGATTCGGCGTCATCGGCGTCGGGCTTGTCGGGGGGCAGGCCGAACAGCACCAGTCGCATGACGAATTCGGCCAGATTGGCCCGTTCGAGCAGTTTCAGCCGTTCGGCGCGTTCAATGCCGTGGCCCTGGGCCAGCGCCTCGCCCAGCCGCTTGATGCGGTAGGCGGCCGCCAGCGGCTCCTCGGGGCCTTTCATCACGCCTTTCGCGGGCGTTTCGCTGCGCCGGGCGGCGATCCCGAAGCGCCGGCGCGGCTCGCGCGGCGGCTTGGCGCGCACGAAGGGCCCGCGCACCACCCCGCCAAAGCTTTTCAGGCAGGCGTCGAAGGCCTGGCGCGCGGCGCGCACGGCGGCGGCGTGGCGGATCTTGTCCGACAACAGGTCGGAGGAAAGGAGCTGGTCGGCCTCCCACAGCCGGCGCGCGGCTTCCTTCAGCGCCGCAGCCGCGGCCTGGGGATCGAACGCGACGCTCTCGCCGGAGCTTTCCAGATTGGCCTTGCGGCGTAGCGCTGCGTCCGACTGGAGCTTCAGCGACAGGAGAATGTGGTCGAACTGGCTGTCGCGGTCGTGCGGCCAGTCATTGCGCCGCCAGCGGCCGAGCTGGAAATACCAGCGCGACTGGCCCTGCTGCAGGCGTGCGTTGAGATCGCGGCTGAAATCCAGCTGCTCCTCGCCCGGCAACAGGTCGAAGAACATCTCCACGAAATCAAAGACCAGCAGATTGGCCGGCAGGCCGTAAGGATCATCCTTGACCGGTTCGATGGCCGGCGGCTGCCCGGAATATTCGAACAGCCAGTCCAGGCCCGCCATGGCGACCTCGGACAGCGCGTGTTCGCTGCGCTGCTGATAGGCGTCGGCCATGCGCTTGGCGGCGCGGCGCGGCAAATCCTTGACCGCGCGCTGCTCATTGACGTTGCCGATGGCGCGCTTGACCTGCTCGCGCATGTCGCTTTCGCGCTGGACATGCTCTCTCAGGCGCGATGCAGGCGTCTCGCTGGTTTCGTCAGCGCTCTGCTCCACCGCGCGGTAATCGTGCAGGTGCAGGTCTTCCAGGAACAGATCGCCGCATCCGATGCGGGCCTGATAGCGCTGGCTGAACAGCTCGGTCACGCTCATGCCGGGTCCTCCCGGCCAAGAAGATCCTCACGGGTGAGGGTGAAGCCCGAGGCCACCCAGCGCTCCTCCAGAGCCTCCAGCCGCGCGCCCAGCTCAGGGCCGGGGGTGAGGCCGGCGCGGATCAGATCCTCGCCCGAGACCGGAAAGCGCGGCTTGCGCCACTGGGCGGCCTGCGCCAGGGCGGGGCTGGCGTCATCGCCGGTGCGCGCTTCATCCAGCCGCAGGCGGTCGCTGACGGCCTGCGCGCCCAGATGATAGAGCGCCCGGCCCAGATCGGACTGACTCATGCGCGCGCGCACCGGACCGGCCTTCTCGGGCGCCGGGCCGGTCATGGCGGCCAGACGGGCGTGTTCAGCCCGTGAAGCCTTCATGCGCTCGCATAAAGTCGCCACTATGTCCCCATCCTGTCCCGCCAGCGCCGCAAGGCGCACAAGCGCATCGGGCGGGCGTGACTTCCCTCGATCACTGTTAATTATGCTTAAGAAAAGCTTGAAGTCGAGGGCGGCGGGCCAGACCACGTCCAGAACGTGACCTTTGTGCATCGCTTCAATGACAGCCCCCGGATCGGGCGCCGAGAGCAGGCGTTTGAGCTCTTTCCAGACCCGTTCGGCCGAGAGGGAGGCCAGCTTGGGCGCCAGCGCCTCGCACGCCTTGCGCCCTATCGGGTCAAGGCCCTGAGCCATCCAGGCGCTGAAGCGGTAAAAGCGCAGGATGCGCAGATAATCCTCTTCGATGCGCGCTTGCGCCTGGCCGATAAACACCACGCGGCCCGCCTGGGCGGCGGCGGCGCCGTCGAAGGGATCAAAGAGGCTGCCGTCCCGCCGGGCGTAGACAGCGTTCAGGGTGAAATCGCGCCTGGATGCGTCTTCGGCCCAGTCTTGCGTAAACGCCACCACCGCCCGGCGCCCGTCCGTGGACACATCCCGGCGCAGGCTGGTGATCTCCACCGGCTGGCTATTGACGACCGCTGTCACCGTGCCGTGCTCGATCCCGGTGGGGACCGCCTTGATTCCGGCGGCCTCCAGCGCAGCCGTGACCGCGTCCGGGGCGAGCTGTGTGGCGATGTCGATATCGCCGACCGGCTCGCCGCGCAGCGCGTCGCGCACGCAGCCGCCGACGAAACGCGCCCGGTCGCTTGCGCCCGGACTGATCGCCTCCATCACCACGCTGGCCGGGCCGGTCTGGAGCCAGTCATGTGTCCGGGGATCGAGACGGGCCTTGCTCATGACCCGCTCCTAGCCGCCGGGATCGTCAGAATCAGACGGCTCTTCAGGCTCAGACGGCTCTTCGGGCTCTGGCTCGCGCACGCGCGGGCCGAGATGGCCCGGCGGGGTGGGGGAGCGCTCGATGCGCGGCGGCGCGTGGCCCTCGCCGCGATCAGCGCTGCCGCCGGTGGTCATCGCCAGTATGGTCAGGGTCAACAGCGCCGTCACCGCGCCCGCCGCCGATAGCCAGCCCAGCGGCGCGCGGCCCTCGAAACCGCGAGCACGGGCCGCGATCTGCCACACGATAAAGGGCACAATGAAGGCCAGGGCCGTGATCAGGAT
The DNA here is from genome assembly GCF_008630495.1 of Alkalicaulis satelles. Taxonomy (GTDB): domain Bacteria; phylum Pseudomonadota; class Alphaproteobacteria; order Caulobacterales; family Maricaulaceae; genus Oceanicaulis; species Oceanicaulis satelles. The sequence goes on along the minus strand of NZ_VWOJ01000001.1, from coordinate 434,987 downwards.
CATGCGGATCATCGTGCAGCCTTCCCCGCGAATTGCAGACCGCCCGGGCGGCCCTCGGCATAGCGCCGCGACAGGGCGCGCAGCATGCCCGCCGTGGCGCCCCATATATAGCGTCCCTGCCAGGGCATGGCGTAATAGCGCCGCAGCATGCCCCGGAATTCACGCTCTTCCAGCCGGTGGTTAGCCGGATTCATCAGGAAATCGAAGGGCGTCTCGAACACCTCGGCCACCTCGCCGGGATCAGGCGTCAGGGTGAACCCGGCCTCGGCCACGCCCAGAAACGGCGTCACCTCAAACCCGGTCACGGTTTCATAGCTTTCCCACCGACCGATAAGTGAAATATTCGATGGCGCTAAACCGATTTCCTCATGTGTTTCACGAAGTGCGCATTCGGCCAGGCTTTCCATGCCCGCCAGCTGGCTCCCGCCGGGAAAGCTGACCTGTCCGGCATGGGCCTGAAGGTGATCGGCGCGGCGGGTGAACAGGATGCGCAAAACATCCTCCTCGCGCACCAGCAGCGCCAGCACGGCCGCCGGGCGCAGCTTGCGGCCCGTGGGCGAGGGCGCGCCGTTGAGATCGCCATCGCCATAGTGCGGCGCACTGACCCGCGCATCCACCGGATCGAGCACGCGCGTCAGCCGGGCGAGTATGGCGTCTGCGCCCGGCGCAGGCTTCGCGCTCACGGGGCCGGCCCCAGCGGAAAGAAAACGCCCCGGCTCCACACGCCCATCACCTTGCGGCCCTGATCATCCTGGCCGGGTACGGCCAGGGCGGCCAGATCATAGAAGGCGGCGCGCGTGATCAGCGCGTCCAGCCGCCCGCGTACCCGCACAAAGGGCTCGGGCTCCCCGTCCGGGCCGGTTTCGACCCGGATGGGATGATCGGGGCCGGCGGGCACGGCGTCGTCCATATTGGTCAGAAAGGCGAGTTTCTGATCGCGGCCTTCGCCCTCGTGATCGACGCGCACGGCGATGAAGGGCGCGGCCTCCACCTCGATGCGGATCTTCTCAACGGGCGTGACCAGATAGGTCTCGCCGTCCTCATCCTTGCGCAATATGCGCGCGAACAGGCGCACCAGGCGCTCGCGCCCGATGCGCGTGCCCTCATGCCACCAGCTGCCATCGCGGCGGATCACCATGTCCATCTCGCCGCAATATTCCGGCTCCCAGCGCTCTACGGGCGGATAGCCTTTCGCGCCGCCAGCGGCCTCGGCCGCCTTCATCAGCGACTGCATTGCATCTTGGTCATGGTCAGGCGTGGCCATGGACACCTCGGCAGGCTGCGGCCATGTTTGGCCTCAAGGTCTTGCTCTGAAGGATTTAGGGTCATGTCCAGCTCGATGAAAGACTCCGCAGACATCGCCGCGCGCGCAGATGCGGCTGCGGCGCGCCTGGCCGAGGCGCGTGCATCCCTTGCCCGCTCCATTATCGGACTGGACGAAGTGGTCGAGCGCACGCTGGCGGTGATCCTGTCGGGCGGCCATGGCCTGCTGGTGGGCGCGCCGGGTCTGGCCAAGACCCGGCTGGTCCATGCGGTGGCCGTGGTCACGGGGCTCGATGACAAGCGCGTGCAGTTCACCCCCGACCTGATGCCGGCTGATATTCTCGGCTCTGAAGTGCTGGAGGAGGGCAAGGACGGCAAGCGGGCTTTCCGCTTCATTCCCGGCCCGGTCTTCTGCCGGCTGCTGATGGCTGACGAGATCAACCGGGCGAGCCCGCGCACCCAGGCTGCGCTCTTGCAGGCCATGCAGGAAGGCTTCGTCACCGTGGCCGGCCAGCGCCATGACCTGCCCAGGCCCTTCCATGTCCTGGCCACCCAGAACCCGATCGAGCAGGAGGGCACCTATCCGCTGCCCGAAGCCCAGCTCGACCGTTTCCTGATGCAGATCGACGTGCCTTACCCCTCGCGCGAGGATGAGCGCGCCATCCTTCTGGCCACCACCGGGACCGATGAGGATCAGGCCGTCGCCGTGCTGACGCCGGACGAGATCGCCGCGCTGCAGCAGCTGGTGCGCGCCATGCCGGTGGGCGAGACGGTGCTCAATGCCATCCTTTCCCTCATGGAGCGCGCGCGTCCCGACCGGTCTTCGCACGCCGATGTGCGCGAGGGCGTCGCCTGGGGGCCGGGGCCGCGCGCCGGCCAGGCCCTGATGCTGGCGGTGCGTGCGCGCGCGCTTTTGCAGGGCCGTCTGGCGCCGTCCACCGAAGACGTGATCGCGCTGGCCGAGCCGGTGCTGAAACACCGCATGGCGCTGACGTTCGCTGCGCGGGCCGATGGCCTGGCGGTGGAGACCCTGATCAACCGGCTCGCCGCCGAAGCGGCCTGAACGCCATAAGGATAGCCCATCGCCTCCATGGCCCCGACCCGCGCCCCCTCGCGACCCGACAGGCTCCGCCGCGAAGCGGAGCGGGCCGCGTCACGTTTTCCCGCACTGCTGGCCGAGGCTGAACGCATTGCGTCCAGCGTGGCGCTGGGCGCCCATGGCCGGCGTCAGGCCGGATCGGGCGAAACCTTCTGGGAATACCGCCGTCACCGCGCCGAGGATGGCGCCAGAGCCGTGGACTGGCGCCGCTCGGCGCGGGGCGACCATCTGTTCGTGCGCGAGACCGAATGGGAGGCGGCCAACGCCATCTATCTCTGGCGCGACGGCTCGCCGGGCATGTCGGCGGGCAGTGCGGGCCTGCCCACCAAACAGGATCGCGGTGCGGTGTGCCTGATGGCGGCGGCCAGCCTGCTGGTGCGCGGCGGCGAACGGGTGGCGGCGCTGGGCGAGACAGGCCGGGCGCGGGGCGGCCGGGCCGGGCTTGAAATCACGGCGCGCGCCCTGGCTGACGGTCCGGGCTCGGTCTCCAGCGTTGAGGCGCCTGATCTGCCGCGCCATGCGCGGCTTGTACTGGCCAGCGATTTCCTCGATCCGCCCGAGACCTGGGCGCAGCGGCTCTCCGCACTGGCGGCATCGGGCGCGCGCGGGGTCTTGCTGCGGCTGGTCGATCCGTCCGAAGAGGCCTTCCCCTTCCAGGGCCGCACCCGGTTTGAAACCGCGGGCGGGGGCGACACACTCTTGTTCGGCAAGGCGGAATCGGCGCGCGAGGGCTATGCCCGGCTGTGGGCTGAGCATGGCGAGGCGCTGCGCGATCTCGCCCGGCGCGCGGGCTGGCGCCTCATCACCCACCGCACCGACCGCCCTGCGGGCGCGGCGGTGATGGCGCTCTATCAGGCTCTGGATCCGGAGCGATCATGATTTCTCTGGGACCACTCGCCTTTGCTGCGCCCTGGGCGCTGTCCGCGCTGATCGCGCTGCCTCTGCTATGGATGCTCTTGCGCGCCACGCCGCCTGCGCCGCGTTCGGTGGTGTTTGCGCCCATCCGCCTATTGCAGCGTCTGGCGCGCACGCCGGAAAGCCCGCAGACCACGCCCTGGTGGCTGGTGGCGCTGCGCCTGTTTCTGGCCGCCATCATCATCCTGGCGCTGGCGCGCCCGGTCTGGCAGCCCGATACGGGCGCAGGCGGCGATGAGCCGCTGCTTGTGATCATTGATGACGGCTGGACCTCGGCGGCGGCCTGGCCGTCGGTGCAGGCCGAGGCGCGCTCAAGGCTGGAGGGCGCGCGGGCCGATGGCCGCCCGGCGGCGCTGATCTTCACCGCACCGTCGCCGCGCCCGGTTGATGCGCCGCGCTTTGGCGATGCGCGCGAGGCGCTGAGCCGTCTGGACGCCCATCAGCCGCGCGCCTGGGCGCCGGACCGGGCCGAAGCGGCCGAACGCGTCAGCGCGGCGCTGGAGCAATCGGGCGCGCCTGCCCGGCTTGAAACCCTGTGGATATCCGACGGCGTGTCGGGCGGGGAGGGCGACCGGGCTTTGAGCCGCGCCGCCTATCAGCACGGGCCCGTGCGCGTGGTGACGCCCCAGCCGGGGACCGGCGCGCTGGGCCTGGCCGCCATCGAGGCCGAGCCGGACGGCTTCGCCGCCGTGATCCGGCGCGCTGACAGCCGCGGCGAGCTGCCAGTGTCCGTCACCGCGCTGGGCGCTGACGGGCGGGCGCTGGCGCGCGCGCAGGCCGTTTTCGCGGCGGGCGCCAGCGCAGTGCGGGCCGAGGCGCGCCTGCCGCTGGACATGCGCAACCGCATCACCCGGGTGGTGATTGACGGCGAAGCCTCCGCGGGCGCCGTGCAGGTGATGGGCGACCGCTGGCGCCGGCCGCGCATCGGCTTGCTGCAGGCCGAGGGCGGGGGCGAGGACGGCCAGCCGCTGCTCTCTGATCTGCATTATGCGCGCCAGGCGCTGGCGGGCATATCCGAACTGGTGACCGGCGATCTCGACCGGGTGCTGGAAGCCGAACCGGCAGGTCTGGTCATCGTGGACGCCGCCAATGCGCAGGACCCGCGCATCGCTGCGTTTCTGGAGGCGGGCGGGCTGGTGGTGCGCTTTGCCGGACCGCGCATGGCGGTGCGCGGCGGCGATCTGATCCCGGCGCCCTTGCGCGAGGGCGGACGGCTGTTTGGCGGCGCCATGGCCTGGGACGCGCCCCAGCCCGTGGCCGCCTTCGCGGACGACACGCCGTTTGCCGGGCTTTCGGTGTCTGAAGAGGTGCGCGTGACGCGCCAGGTGCTGGCCGAGCCCGGTCCGGCGCTGGATGCGCGCGTCTGGGCGCGGCTGGAAGATGGCACGCCGCTGGTCACCGCCGACCGGCGCGGCAATGGCTGGCTGGTGCTGTTTCACGTCACCGCAGGGCCGGACTGGTCGAGCCTGCCTTTGTCAGGGCTCTACCCGGCCATGCTGGAGCGGGTGCTGGCGCTGGCAGGCGGGGCGCAGGCGCAGACGCCCTCCATCGAGGGCGGCGCCTGGCGGCTGGAGCGCATGCTGGACGGGGCGGGCGCCCTGACCGATGCGCGCGGCGATGCTGATCCCATCCCGGCGGACGCCTTCACCGAAGCGCGTGCGGGCGCGCGCACCCCGCCGGGGATTTATACGCTCGGCGCGGCCAGCGCCGCGCTCAATGTGATGCGGCCGGGCGATGAACTGGCGCCCCTGGCGCGCGATCTGCCCGGGGCGAGCTATGAGACGCGCGGCGAGGCGCGCGAGCGGCGCCTGACCGGCGTGCTGCTGGCGCTGGCGCTGATCATTCTGGCCGCCGACGTGCTGATCGCGCTGGCGCTGTCGGGACGTCTGCCGCGCGTGCCTTTGCGCAGCGCCAGCACGGGCGCGGCGATGCTTCTGGCCGCCGGGCTGGCGATGCAGGGCGAGGCGCTGGCGGATGACGCGGAACACGCGCTGGAAGTGCGCTTCGCCTATGTCATGACCGGCGATGCGCGCATTGATTCCATCAGCCGGGCGGGCCTTGCCGGGATTTCCCGAGAGAGCCGGCGGCGCAGCGCGGTGGAGCCGGGCGCGCCGGCGGGCGTGAATATCGAGACCGATGAAATCCTGTTCTTCCCGCTGGTCTACTGGCCGCTGACGCCGGACGCGCCGGCTCTTTCCGAAGCGGCGGCGGCGCGCGTGAGCGCCTATCTCCAGTCGGGCGGGATGATCGTGTTCGACACCCGCGACGGGCGCGATGCGGCCAGTTCCCGCCAGCCCCATCCGGGACTCCTGCGCACGCTGGAGCGCCTCAACGTGCCGCCCCTGCAGCGCATCCCCAGCGATCATGTGCTGGGCAAGACCTTCTATCTTCTGAGCGATTATCCCGGCCGTTTTGCGGGCTCGGAGGTGTGGGTGGAGGCCAATCCCGACGGCTCGGCCCGCGATGGCGTATCGGGCCTGATCATCGGCTCGGCCGACTGGGCCTCGGCCTGGGCGGTGGATGAGGCGGGCCGCCCGCTGGCGCCGGTTGAAGGCGGCGAGCGCCAGAGGGAGATGGCCAACCGCTTCGGGGTCAATCTGGCCATGTACGCCCTGACCGGCAATTACAAGGAAGATCAGGTGCACGTGCCCGCCATCCTGCAACGTCTGGGGCGGCGCTGATGGACGCGGCCAGCCTCGTCCTCTCGCCCCTCCTGCCGGTCCCGCTCATCGCAGGTCTGACAGCTGTTGCGGTGGCGGCTGCCGCGCTGGCGCTGGCGCGGGGCTTGCGCGGCTGGCTGTGGCGGGCGCTGGCGGCGGCGGGTCTGGCGATTGCGCTTCTGAACCCCGCCCTGGTGCGCGAGGCGCGCGATCCGCTGACCGATATCGCCCTGGTGGTGATCGATGACAGCGCCTCCATGGATGTGGACGGGCGCGCCGGGGCCGCCGAGGCTGTGGCGGATTCGGTGCGCGATCTCTCCGAGCGCGACGCCACGCTGGAGATGGTGGAGGTCAGGGGCGGGCGCGCGCCGGACGGCACCCGCCTGATGGACGTGATCCAGCGCGGTCTCGCCGGTATTCCGCGCGAACGGCTGGCGGGCGTGGTCATCGCTTCGGACGGCCAGGTCCATGACGCGCCGTCCGATGGCGATGTGTTGGGCCTTAATGCGCCCTTGCATCATCTGATGACCGGTGATCCGGACGCGCGCGACCGGCGCCTGATCGTCTCGGAGGCGCCCCGCTATGGTCTGGTGGGTGAGCAGGTGACCTTCACCCTGCGCGTGGAGGACGAGGCTGATCCCGGCGGCACGGCGGTGGTGACGCTGTCAGTAGATGGCGGCGAACCGATACAGGCCCGGGTGGCCATCGGGCGCGAAGTGCAGGTGCAGGCCGAAATCCGCAATCGCGGCCCCAATGTGGTCCAGCTGGAAGTCGAGCCCGGCGAAGAGGAGCTGACCCTCATTAATAATCGCGCCGCGGTGAGCGTCACCGGCGTGCGCGACCGGCTGCGCGTGCTGCTGATCACCGGAGAACCCCATAATGGCGCAAGGGCCTGGCGCAATCTGTTAAAGTCCGATCCGAGCGTGGATCTGGTCCATTTCACCATTCTGCGCCCGCTGGACCGGGACGACTCGGTGCCCGCTGACGAGCTCGCCCTGATCGCCTTTCCGGTGTTCGAGCTGTTCCAGCTGCGCCTCAATGAATTTGATCTGGTGATCTTCGACCGCTACCGGCGCCGGGGCATTCTGCGCCCGCTCTATTTCGAGAACATCGCGCGCTATGTGGAGGATGGCGGCGCCTTGCTGGTCACCACCGGGCCGCCCTTCGCCGGACCCGACAGCCTGGCGCGCACAGCGCTGGCGGGCGTGTTGCCCGCTTCACCCGACGGCAATGTCATTCCCGGCCGCTTCACGCCGCGCATCTCCGAGGCTGGCGCGCGCCATCCGGTCACCGCGCCCATGGCGGGCGGGGAAGCCGACTGGGGCCCCTGGCACCGGCGCATTGGCGGGCGGGCGGTCTCTGGCGAGACCGTTCTGGAAAGCCCGGACGGCGCACCCTTGCTGACGCTGGCGCGGGCCGGAGAGGGGCGCGCCGCCGTGCTGCTCTCCGATCAGGCCTGGCTGTGGGCGCGCGGCTATGAGGGCGGCGGCCCGCATGACGAGCTGTTCCGGCGCGTGGCGCACTGGCTGATGGGCGAGCCCGAACTGGACGAGGAGCGTCTTACAGCGAGCGTCTCGGGCGGCCAGCTTTCGGTCACGCGCACCACGCTGGACGAGGACGCCCCGCCGCTGGAGGTGGAATGGCCGTCCGGCGCCAGCGAGACGCTGGAGATGAGCGAGGCCGAGCCGGGGCGCTTCACCGCTTCGACCGAAGCCAGCGAACAGGGCCTGGTGCGCCTGCGCTCGGGCGATCTCACCGCCGTCACGGCTTCCGGACCGCTCAATCCGCGCGAGTTCGCCGATCTGCGCCCGGACCCGGAAGGGCTCTCCATGCTCACTGACGCCAGCGGCGGCGGGGTGTTCACGCTGGGACCCGGCGTCAATCTGCCTGATTGGCGGCGCACCCGTGCGGGCGCGCGCCAGGCCGGACCGGACTGGGCCGGGCTGCAGCGCAATGAGGCCTATGTGGTGATGAGCGCCGAGCGCACGCCGCTGGCGCCGGGCCTGTTGCTGGCGGTGCTCATGCTGGGCCTGCTGGCGGGCGCCTGGCGCCGGGAAGGGCGCTAGAGGCTGGCCGCGCCGGGCGGCGCGCGCTAGCGTGCGCGCCTCATTGGCCGCGCCGGGGAGGGCGATCCATGCGCATCATGCTGACAGGTCTGGCGATTCTGGCGCTGGGCGCGTGTAATGAAACACCCTCTCACACGCTCGCTGAAACCGTGTTTTCAGGCGGGGTCATCCATACCGGCGGGCCGGACAGCGCTGAAATCGAGATGGTGGCGACAGCCCGGGGCCTGGTCCTGTGCGCCGGGTCCGAGACTGAATGCAGCGTCCATATCGGCCCGCAGACCGAGCGGATTGATCTGGCCGGGGCGGCGATGTTTCCCGGCTTCACCGACGCGCATGTACATATCCTGGGCGTGGGCATGCGCGAGCTGACGCTCAATCTCGAAGACGTGCGCTCGGTGGCCGAGCTGCAGGCTGCGGTGGCTGACGCGGCGCGCGAAACCTCCGACGTGATTTCCGGGCGCGGCTGGATCGAGACTCACTGGCCCGAAGGGCGCTTTCCCACCGCCGCTGATCTCGACGCCGTGGCGCCGGACACGCCCGTGGTGCTGGTGCGCGCGGACGGGCACGCGCTGGTAGCCAATTCGGCGGCTCTGGCCGAGGCGGGCGTGACCGCGGATACGCCCGATCCCGAGGGCGGGGAGATCCTGCGTGACGAGACCGGCGCGGCCACCGGCATGATCATCGACACCGCCATGGCGCCTTTCTACCGCTTCCTGCGCGAGCCCGAGGGCGAGGCGCGGGCGCGCGCCTACGAGATCGGGGCGCAGGTGCTGGCCGCCTCGGGCTGGACCGGCGCCCACACCATGACCATGCGCTTTGACGATGTGGACATATTGATCGCGCTGGCCGATCAGGGCCGCCTGCCTCTGCGCGTGCACGCCTACGCCAATCCGGAGGATTATGACGCGGTGGCTGCGCGCATGGTGCTCAATGAGGGCGGGGGCCGCGTCACCGCGCGCGGCATCAAGTTCTATATGGATGGCGCGCTGGGCTCGCGCGGTGCGGCGCTCTTGCGTCCCTATGACGATGCCCCGGCCTCCACGGGCCTATTCATCGCGCGCGACGAGGACACGTCCGGCCTGATGCGCCGGGCGCTGGAGGATGGCGTGCAGCTGGCCGGTCACGCCATTGGCGATGCGGGCAACCGCCGCCTGCTGGACTGGATGGAGGCGGCGTTCGAGGAGACCCCGCCCGAGGCGCGCGCCTTTGCTGACCCGCGCTGGCGCATCGAACACGCCCAGGTGCTGCACCCCGACGACATCCCGCGCTTTGGCCAGATGGGCGTCATCGCCTCCATGCAGCCGAGCCACGCCATCGGCGATCTGCATTTTGCGCCCGCGCGCATCGGCATTCAGCGCCTGGAAGGCGCCTATGCCTGGCGCTCGCTGGTTGAGAGCGGGGCGGTCATCGCGGGCGGGTCCGACGCGCCGGTGGAGCGCGGCGAGGCGCGCATCGAGTTCTACGCCGCCGCGGTGCGCCGCGATCTGGACGGGTTTGCCGGCGAGGGCTGGAATCTCGATCAGGCGCTGGACCGGGTCACGGCGCTGCGCCTGTTTACGCAATGGCCGGCCTTCACCGTGCGCGAGGAAGCGCGCCTGGGCCGCATCGCGCCGGGCTTTATCGCCGACTTCTCGGTGTTCGACACCGATCTGATGGCCGCGCCCGATCTCGATCTGCGCCATGCGCGACCGGTGATGACCGTGCTGGACGGGCAGGTGGCCTGGCGCGCCGCTGACAGCCAGCCTTGAGCCCCTGATCGGTAACCGTTTGAATTGAAGTCAACGTTTTTTGGAGTACGCCCATGTCGCAACTGGAAGAGGCCTTTTCGGGCGTCAAGCAGGTCGCCGATGCGCTGAAATTCGACGAGGGCGCCCTTGAGGCCTGGATGGCGGCCCATGTGGACGGCTTCGCCGGGCCGCTCACCGTCGAGCAGTTCAAGGGCGGCCAGTCCAATCCCACCTACAAGCTCACCACGCCGGGCCGCGCCTATGTCTTACGCCGCAAGCCGCCGGGCAAGCTCCTGCCGTCCGCCCATGCGGTGGATCGGGAATACACCGTGATGAAAGCCCTGGAGGCGCAGGGCTTTCCCGCCCCGCTCATGCATGCGCTGTGCGAGGACGAGGCGGTCATCGGCACGGCCTTTTATGTAATGGATTTCGTCGAGGGCCGGATTTTCTGGGATCCCTACCTGCCGGGCCTCCAGCCGGCGGAACGCGCGGCGATCTATGACGCCTCCAACGCGGCGCTGGCCCAGCTGCATTCCATCGATATCGCGGCGGCGGGGCTGTCGGACTACGGCAAGCCGGGCAATTATTTCGAGCGCCAGATCGGGCGCTGGTCCAAGCAGTACAAGGCCGCCGAGACCCAATCCATACCGGCCATGGACAAGCTGATCGAATGGCTGCCCGCCAACGCGCCTGAGCAGGACCGGGTGAGCGTCGTCCACGGCGATTTCCGCCTGGACAACATGATCTTCCATCCCACCGAGCCGCGCGTCATCGCGGTGCTGGACTGGGAGCTCTCCACGCTGGGCGATCCGCTGGCCGATTTCACCTATCAGCTGATGCAGTGGCGCACGCCCAAGGACATCCGCTCGGGCTTCCTGGGCGTCGACCTCAAGGCGCTGGGCATCCCCACCGAGGATGAATACGTGGCCGCCTATTGCCGGCGCACCGGCCGGGACGGCATCCCCAAGCTGGATTTCTATATAGCCTACAACATCTTCCGCCTGGCCGGCATCGCCCAGGGCGTCTATGCCCGCGCCCTGCAGGGCAATGCCTCCAACGAGCGCGCCAAGGAACTCGGCGCCCTGGTGGGGCCCATGGCCGATTATGCGTGGAGCATTGCGGAGAGGGCGTAAGCCTTACCCCGCCGAGATCGCCGTGCGCCCGGCATAGGCCGCCGCCGAGCCCAGCTCCGCCTCGATGCGCAGGAGCTGGTTATACTTGGCGGTGCGGTCCGACCGCGCCAGCGAGCCGGTTTTGATCTGCCCGCAATTGGTGGCGACGGCCAGATCGGCGATGGTGGAATCCTCGGTCTCGCCCGAACGGTGGCTCATCACCGCGCCATAGCCTGCGCGCAGGGCCATCTCCACCGCGTCCAGGGTTTCCGACAGCGTGCCGATCTGGTTGACCTTGACCAGAAGGGCGTTGGCCGCGCCTTCCTCGATCCCGCGCCACAGGCGCTCAGGGTTCGTCACGAACAGATCATCGCCCACCAGCTGGCACTGGCCGTCCAGCGCTTCGGTGAGCGCGGTCCAACCCGCCCAGTCATCCTCGGCCATGCCGTCCTCGATGGAGACGATGGGGTAGGCCTCCACCAGTTCTTTGAGATAGGCCGCGAACTCGTCCGAAGAGCAGGTGCGGCCCGCGCCTTCCATCACATAGCGCCCGTCGCGGAAAAACTCGGTGGAGGCCACGTCCAGCGCCAGCACCACATCCTCGCCCGGCTTGTAGCCGGCGGTCTCGATGGCGCCCATCAGCACGTCCAGGCAGTGCTCGGCGCTTTTCAGGTCCGGCGCGAACCCGCCCTCATCGCCCACATTGGTGGAATAGCCGCCCTGTTTCAGGGTGGATTTGAGGGCGTGGAAAATCTCCGCCCCGCAGCGCAGCGCTTCGGAAAAGCTGGGTAGGCCGGTGGGCATCACCATGAATTCCTGGAAGTCTACGGGATTGTCGGCATGGGCGCCGCCATTGATGACGTTCATCATCGGCGCGGGCAGGATGCGCGCATTCACCCCGCCCAGATAGCGGTAGAGCGGCAGGCCGCGCGCCTGGGCCGCCGCCTTGGCCGCGGCCAGCGACACGCCCAGGATCGCATTGGCGCCCAGGCGCGCCTTGTTGGGCGTGCCGTCCAGCTCGATCATGGCTTCGTCAATGACGCGTTGTTCGGCCGCGTCTATGCCCACCAGCGCCTCGAAAATCTCGGTCTCCACGGCGCTGACAGCCTCACGCACGCCCTTGCCGCCATAGCGCTGGCCGCCATCGCGCCGTTCCACCGCCTCATGGGCGCCGGTGGAGGCGCCAGAGGGCACCGCCGCGCGGCCCATGGAGCCGTCATCGAGCAGCACATCCACCTCAACGGTGGGATTGCCGCGGCTGTCGAGAATCTCGCGCGCCTTGATGTCGATGATTGCGCTCATGGTCTGGGCCCCCTTGGAGATGATGGCGCGCGTGATACCCCAGCCCGGCTCTTGCGCAAAGGCCCCCGCGCGCACGGGCGGCAGCGGGGGAGGGTGATTTTGCTTAAAGCTTCGAACCATGCGTTTCCCCGGCGCAAGCCGGGGCCCAGGGGCGCCGGTGAATCTGGATCCCGGCGTTCGCCGGGAAAACGCGAGGGGAATGGATGGCGTGAAAACACTTCAAACGCGGGCGCGAAGCCCATTCCTCTCCCTTGATGGGGGAGGTGCGCCGAGCGAAGCGAGGGGCGGAAGGGGTGAAGGCGCTGTCATTTGGAAAGCTGAGCGCCGCACCCCTCACCTTTATCCTCTCCCCTCAGGGAGGGGAGAGGGGGCATAAGCGTTGAGTCTATTTTCGGAAATGCCAGGTCCCAAGCCCAAAGGAACAAGTGCGGCGTGGAAGCCCCCTCTCCCCCATGACCATGGGGGCTGAGCTCACAAAGATTGATCCGGTGGATCAATCGACTGAGCGAAGGATAAAGGTGAGGGGGCGCGGGAGATCATGTCGCGCCCGGCCTCTCCATCACGGGGAGGGAGAAGAACGCTGCGCTGGAGATATCTCAACTCAACCCTCTCAATCTGCGTTTCCCCGGCGAAAGCCGGGGCCCAGTTGCAGCCGCTCTTCTGGATCCCGGCTTTCGCCGGGAAAACGCGAGGGGGAGATGGATGGGGACAGTTTTCAGGCGTCTGCGCCGCCTTCTTTCCTCCCCCTCGATGGGGGAGGTGTCCGCGCAGCGGACGGAGGGGGTGATGGCGCGGTCCTCTCAGTGGATGGCGCCCGGCCTCTCCACCCCACCCGAGCCGTGGCTTCGCCCCGGCCCACCCTCCCCATCGAGGGGAGGGAAAAAGTGCGCTGACCCGGAGCGCCCTAGTCCGACAGCCTCTTGCCCGGAGCGATATCATAGGGGGACTGGCGCACATGGATGAGGGCGGGGCGCCCGGCCGCCAGCGCGGCATCCAGCGCCGGGGCGAATGCGTCTGTCGTCTCCACATAGAACGCCGCCATGCCAAAGCTCTGCGCCAGCGCCTTGAAGTCGGGATTGACCAGGTCGGTCCCCGACACACGGCCGGGATAGTCGCGGTCCTGGTGCATGCGGATGGTGCCGTAGACGCCGTTATCGAACACGCATGCCACAATGTTCGCGCCGTGCTGGACGGCGGTGGCCAGTTCCGGCGCGGCCATGAGAAAATCGCCATCCCCGCACACCGCAATCACCGGGCGTTCGGGATGGCGCAGCTTGGCGGCGATGGCGGCGGGCAGGCCGTAGCCCATGGCGCCGGATGTGGGCGCCAGCTGGCCGGGAAAGGCGCTGTGATCGAAGAAGCGATGCAGCCAGGCGGCGAAATTGCCCGCGCCATTGGTCATGATGGCCTGATCGCCCAGCTTCGCCGAGACCGCGCGCCAGATTTCAGACGGATTGACCGCGCCGGTGACGGCCACGGGCTGCACCCAGGCCTCATAGGCCGCGCGGCGGGCTTTCACCCACGCCTCACGCGACGCGGCGTTGGAAGTCTTCAGCGCCTCCGCAAGCGCCAACGCCGCCGCGCCGGGCGAGGCGGTGACGGCCATGTCGGGGTGATAGACCCGGCCCAGCTCCTCGCCGCCGGGATGGACATGGATCAGCCGGTCGGCGGCGCCACCAGGAACCTCGAACAGATCATAGCTCTGGGTGGTCATTTCGCCCAGGCGAGGCCCCAGGGCGAGGATCAGGTCCGCCTCGCGCAGCGCATCGCGCAGGGCCGGATTGACGCCAATGCCCGCCTCTCCGGCGTAATGGGAATGGGTGTTATCGAACAGGTGCTTGGCGCGGAAACTTGTGGCGACGGGATAGTTGCCGCGCACCGCGATTGTCTGCAAGGCCGCGCGCGCCGCTGCGCTCCAGCCCGGCCCGCCGGCCAGGATCACCGGGCGCTCGGCAGCGTCCAGCCGCGCCACGATCTCGCGCACGGTGTCCGCGCCCGGCTCGCTGCGCGCGCGGGTGAAGGCGCGAGGGGCGGGGGCTTCGGCCACCTCAGTCAGCATGTCTTCGGGCAGGCCCACCACCACCGGACCGGGGCGGCCATGCAGGGCCAGGGCGAAGGCGCGCATGATCTGCTCAGCCACGCGCGCCGGATCGCGAATCTCGAAGGCGGCCTTGGCGATGCCGGCGAAGGCCTGGGCGTAATCGAGCTCCTGGAACGCCTCGCGCCCCTCGTCCTCGCGCCGCACCTGGCCGACCAGAAGCAGCATGGGCGTGGAATCCTGAAACGCGGTGTGCACGCCCACGGCGGCCTGGGTCGCGCCGGGCCCGCGCGTGACAAAGCACACGCCCGGGCGCCCGGTCAGCTTGCCGTCGGCCTCGGCCATATTGGCGGCGCCCGCTTCGTGGCGGCAGGTGATGAAGGCGATGCCGCTGTCCAGAAGCGCATCCAGCGCAGCCAGATAACTCTCGCCCGGCACGCCGAAAATCCGGTCCACGCCCTGGGCGGCGAGCGCGTCAATGAGATGCTGGGCGCCAGTGCGCAGGGGCATGGGAATGTCCTTCAAACGCAGCGCAAGCTCAAACGCTCACGCCTCTGTGATGCCCGCGTTTTCCCCCGATGGAGCGCGGGCGTCCAGCCCCGGCAGGCAGGCGTTACAAATTAACCCCTTCCCACACAGCGTGGTTTCCGTGAGGCTCGCGCGGATTCTGGCGGATTCTGTACCGGACGGGAGGGTTTGAAATGGCGCGACTATGGAGCGCGTTCGGCGCGGGGGCGGCGATGCTGGCCCTGCTGGCCGGATGCAATGAACAATCGAACGGCGAGGCCGCCAATGGCGGCGAGCTGGTGCGGTTTGATCCTGATCCCTATCCGTCCACCTATCAGCCCTTGCCGTCGGGCGTGACGCTGATCCGGGGCGCGAATGTGTTCGATGGCGTCGACCAGCTGCTGGAAGACACCGACATCCTGATCGAGGACGGGCGCATCGCGGCGGTCGGGCAGGGGCTCGCCGCGCCTGACGGCGCCAGCGTGGTGGAGGCCGAAGGCCGGTTCGTGACGCCGGGCGTGGTGGATATCCACTCCCATCTGGGCGTCTACGCCAGCCCCTCGGTCAGCGCCCATGCCGACGGTAATGAGATCCGTCATCCGGTGACGGCCGAGGTCTGGGCCGAACATGGCGTCTGGCCGCAGGATCCCGGCTTTGACACGGCGCTGGCTGCGGGCGTGACCACGCTGCACATCCTGCCCGGCTCGGCCAATCTGTTTGGCGGGCGGGGCGTGACGTTGCGCAATACGCCTGCGCGCACCGTTCAGGCGATGAAATTTCCCGATGCGCCCTACACGCTGAAAATGGCCTGCGGGGAAAACCCCAAGCGGGTCTATGGCACTCAGGGCCGCGCCCCGGCCTCGCGCATGGGCAATATGGCCGGCTATCGCGAAGCCTGGCAGCGCGCGGTGGAATACCGCGCCGCCTGGAAGCGTTACTGGGACGCGGATGATGCGTCCGCCACCCCGCCCACCCGCAATTTCGAGCTCGATACGCTGATGGGCGTGCTGGACGGCGAAATCCTGATCCAGATGCACTGCTACCGCGCCGATGAAATGGCGCTGGTGCTCGATATGGCGCAGGAGTTCGACTATCACGTGGCGGTGTTCCACCACGCGGTGGAGGCCTACAAAATCCCCGATCTGCTCGCCGAAGCCAATACCTGCGCGGCCGTGTGGGCCGACTGGGGCGGGTTCAAGATGGAAGCCTACGATTCCATCATCGAGAACCTGCCCATCACCCATGCGCTAGGCGCGTGCGGGATGATCCATTCCGATTCCGATCTGGGCATCCAGCGCCTCAATCACGAGGTGGCCAAGGCCCTGGGCGATGGCCGGCGCATGGGGCTGGAGATCACAGACGCCGAAGCGGTCTCCTGGTTCACCTCCGCGCCGGCGCGGGGGCTGGGGATTTTCGATGAGACGGGCTCCATCGAGACCGGCAAGCGCGCGGACATCGTGCTCTGGTCGGCCCATCCCTTGTCCAGCTACGCGCTGGCGGACCATGTCTATATCGACGGCGCGCTGCTTTACGACCGCGCCGATCCCGATCAGCGCACGGTGCGTGATTTCATGCTCGGCCAGCCCGGCCAGGAGGTGCGCTGATGACCGCTCACATGCTTCGTATGGCGGCGGCAGGCCTGACGGCCTGCTTCTTGAGCGCTGCAACGGCGCTGGCCCAGACCATCGCGGTCACCAATGGCCGCGTGATCACCAATGCCGAGGCCGGGGTGATCGAAAGCGGCACGGTGCTGATCCGCGATGGCCGCATCGCCGAGGTGGGCGCAAATGTGCGCATCCCGTCGGGCGCGCGCGTGATTGACGCTGAAGGCGGCTGGATCACGCCGGGGCTGTTCCATCCCCAGACCGAGCTGGGCCTGGTGGAAGTGGCGCTGGAGGCGGCGGCGCGCGACAACGCCGCGTCGGGCTCTTCCTTCACCGCCGCCATCGACGTGGCCGACAGCTTCAACCCGGCGGGCAATCACATTCCTTCGGCGCGGGTGAAGGGCGTGACGCGCTTCGCCGTGCATCCGGCGGTGGGCTCAGCCATCATCGCCGGGCGCGGCGCGCTGGCCGATGCGTCTGGCCGCCCCGACAGCCTGTTCGCCGACCGGCAGTTCATGCTGGTGGATCTGTCCGTCTCCGGCGCGCGCACGGCCGGCGGCGCGCGCAGCGCGGCCTGGGCCTATTTGCGCGCGGCCATCGAGGATGCGCGCTTCTATCCGGGCCGTTTCATGTCCCATCACGAAGGCGACGCCATCAACCGGTTTGACGCTGCGGCCATGGTCGATGTGGTGCGCGGGACCATCCCGCTGATCATGCGCATGGACCGGGCCAGCGATATCCGCCGGGCCATCGCCTTCCAGGCGCGCTATCCCGCCATACGCCTCATCATCGCCGGGGGCGCTGAAGCCCATCTGCTGGCTGATGAAATCGCCGAGGCCGGCATTCCGGTCATCCTGGATCCCATGCGTAATCTGCCCGCCAGCTTCGACACGCTGGCGGCCAGCAACCGCGCGGCGGGGATACTCCATGAAGCGGGGGTGGAGCTGGCCTACACCACGCTGGGCTCGGACCTCTACTGGAACCCGCGCCTGCTGCGCCAGCACGCCGGCATCGCTGTCGCTCATGGCGCCAGCTGGGAAGATGCGTTTAACGCCATCACCCTGGCGCCTGCGCGCATTTATGGCGTGGCGGACCGGTTCGGCTCGCTGGAAACCGGCAAGACGGCGGATGTGGTGGTGTGGGACGGCGATCCGCTGGAGGTGCTGAGCGCGCCCACAGCCGTGCTAATCGACGGGCGGGTGACCTCGCTGGAGACGCGCCAGACGCGTCTGCGCGACCGCTACGCCCAGATGCGCCGCGAGGGCGAGCACGGCTTTGCGCACTGAACAGTAAGAGGCGTCAGCCCAGATGGGCGATGAACGGGGCGGCCAGGGCCAGCGCCATGGCCGCCTCGAACACGATGGCGCCGGCATTATAGCCGGTGACCGTCTCGTGCTGGCGGTCCATCACCATGGACATGGCGCGCCCGATGGCCATGCCGCCCCAGTAGAGACCCACGGCGAAGCTGGCGCCCATCACCGCGCCCGATCCGGCCTGGGCGCTCATGGCCAGCGTCAGCAGCACCGCGCCATGGGCGAGCGCAATGGCGCCGCCATAGCTGGCGCGGAACTCGGCATAGCCGCCTTTCCATCGCGGGTCGGGCGCCAGGCGCACCACGCTGGCGCCCCAGCGCGGCACGGCGAGGCTCAAAATCCCCATGCCCGTCCCGATCAGGGCGGCCAGCGCGGCGATCATCCAGCTGATTGGGAAGTCTGCGCCCATGGGTCCGGTGTCCTGTCAGAAAGCTTTGCGCTTTCAGATAGGCCGGACAAGGCGGGAGAAAAGCGCCCGTATCGCTAGCCGCCGGGCTTGATGCCGAAGGGCATGTCGAAGCCGGGCGGCAGGCCGATGCCCTGGGTGGCCTCGGAGAGCACTTTCTGCTGGGCGGTTTCGGCCTTGCGCCGGGCGTCGGCATGGGCGGCCTTGATGAGATCCTCCAGCACTTCAGGTTCGGCCGGGTCGATCAGGGACGGGTCGATGGCCAGGGCGCGCATCTCGCCCTTGGCGGTGAGGGTCACCCGGATCAGCCCGGCGCCGGATTCACCGGTCACCTCCAGCGTCTCCAGGCGTTCCTGCGCCTCGCGCATGCGCGATTGCATCTCCTGGGCCTGCTTCATCAGTCCGGCGAGGTCTTTCATCTCTTGGTCTCCTGACGGTCGGAGGCCGCACGCTCAGGCGCAGCCTCGCCTTCCACCCCGATCAGCTCGGCGCCGGGGAAAATCTCCAGGGCGCGCGCCACGCCCGCATCACTCAGGACCGACTGGCGCTCGGCCTCGGCCCGGCGCTGGCGGCGCTCGTGGATGGACGGCGCCCCGCCGCTGCGCACCGAGGCGTCCACCAGCCAGCGATGGCCGGTATAGTCCTGCAGGCTGCGCGACAGGCGCGCGCCCAGATCCGAGGGCGCCCCCGGCGCCGGTTCGAAGACCAGCGCGCCGGTGCGCAGGGACACCAGCCTCACATAGCGCTCCACATCCAGCTGCAGGCCGATATCGCGCTGGCGCTCCAGCATGCCGGTGAGGTCTTCCAGCGTCTCGAACTCGCTGTCGTTCTCTACGCCCGTGAGCGGCGCTTCCCCGCCGTCCTCATCATCGGTCACATCCGGCTCTGGCTCAGGCGGACGGGTGAGGGGCACCACATTGGCGCGTGCGCTTCCCGCTGGCGCAGCTTCACCCTCTCTGTCAGGCGCAGGCCGGGATGGAGCAGGACTCGCGGACGGCGCCAGGCCCGCGATCAGCCGGGCGGCGTCCTCGGGCGAGGGCAGGCTGGCTGCGCTCATCAGGCGGATCACCGCCATCTCCACCGCCGCTGCCGGGTCCGGCGCCTGGCGCACATCATCCAGCCCGGTCAGCGCGGTCTTCCACAGACGCCCCAGCGCGGCGATGGAATGGGGTGCGCTCAGCGCTTCAAGACGCTCGGTGGTCTCGCGCGCCTCGCCCAGATCCGCACTGGCGCCGGCCGCCTTCAGGCGCGTCATGGCGTGGAGATAATCGAGCAGGTCGCGCATCAGCACGAACGGGTCGGCGCCTGCGTCATACTGGTGGCGCAGCTCGGCCAGTGCGTCGCCGGCGCGGTGCTCCAGCGCTGCAGCGAGCAGATCGAGCACGCGCGAACGGTCCGCCAGGCCCAGCATGTCGCGCACCTGGGCCGCCGTCACCGGTCCGCCGCCTTCGGCCTGCACGATGGCCTGGTCCAAGAGGGACAGGGCGTCGCGTACCGAGCCCTCAGCGGCGCGCGCTATGGCGGCCAGACCCTCGGCCTCCACTTCAGCGCCTTCCTTCCGGCAGATGCCGGCGAGATGGCCCGCCAGCTCATCACGCTCCACCCGGCGCAGGTCAAAGCGCTGGCAGCGGCTGAGCACGGTGACCGGCACCTTGCGGATTTCGGTGGTGGCGAAGATGAATTTCACATGCGGCGGCGGCTCTTCCAGCGTCTTGAGCAGCGCGTTGAAGGCCGAGGTGGACAGCATGTGCACCTCGTCAATGATATAGACCTTGAAGCGCGCGCTCACCGGCGCATAGCGCACGCCATCGAGAATTTCGCGGATATCGCCAACCCCGGTGCGCGAAGCGGCGTCCATCTCCATCACATCCACATGGGACGAGCGCGCAATCGCCTGGCAGTGCCGTCCGGGCGGATCGAGCGTGATGGAGGGCGCCTTGACCTCGTCGGTCTCGTAATTGAGCGCGCGCGCGATCAGGCGCGCCGTGGTGGTCTTGCCCACGCCGCGCACCCCGGTGAGCATGTAGGCGTGGGCGATGCGCCCGGCGGCGAACGCATGGGTGAGCGTACGCACCATCGGTTCCTGGCCGATCAGATCGGGAAAGGTCTGGGGACGGTATTTGCGCGCCAGCACCTGATAGCCCGGATCGGGCGCAGGCGGGGCCTCGAAGCCGGGCAGGGCCGGGCCGTCCGGAGCAGACGCATCCTCAACGCCGTCAGCGGCCTCATTTGAGGTGTCAGCGTCGTCGATCATGGGATCGCATCACTCCCGCAGGACCGGGCCCGCGAGGGGCGGTCTTCAGAACCGGCGGAAGGCGGCGGAAGGCCGGACGGCGACCCGAACCGAAACTCGTTACGGCTGCTTCCTTCCGGACCTGACCGGGTTGGCGAGGGGCTCGTCCGCCGCCGACCTTCCTGAGCCTGATTATCGGCTTTGGCCCGGGTCAATGCAAGCCAGCGCCCCAGCCGGGCGCAGAGGCTCAACGGACAATTCCCACACTCCGCGCAAGTTTTTTGTGCGCTGCCGCAAGATGGCCGCGTTTGCGCCTTCTTTTATGAATATAAGACCACCCTGAACAGGCGCCCCTGTGTCTTGTGGCTATCGTGTCCCCTGACCTGTCAAGCGCCATGGGGGCTGACCTGGCGCTTGCATCCAAGCCCGCCATCGACGCCAGACAGATGAAATAACAAAGCCTCGCGCGACGCTTCGCTGCGAGGCATGGAGTGTCAGCTATGGAACAGGACAGCCGCTTTATCGAGCTCGCTTTCCGCATGTGGCGTGAGATCAAGGAAAAAGACGGCGCCGATACGCCGCGCTATCTGTTGTCGGCCGTTTCCAGCGTGCCCAGCGCCGACTGGGATGATCTGGTGCTGAAACTGGCGCTGTGGCGCTGGGTGCACGAGGGTCTGGAGCGTCCTGCCTCGCGTCCGGATCAGATGGACCAGCTGGTCTATTCGATCTATCGCGACGCGCTCAAACTCGCGGGCCGCGAGGACTACGCCAAGCCCGTGGACAACGAGACGGAATTCTTTTCCGAAATGCTCTCGGACTCCCGCGCGGCGTAAGTCATTGCCCAATCATGACGGCCAGACGCACACTGGCCTTTCCTTGGCCGCGGCAGGGCGCCATAAGCGCGTCAGCCGCGCCGCCGGGCGTCATGCGTCCTCCGGCATGCCGCGGCTGGCTGTGCAGCCCGGCCCGAGCTGGAGAATGGGATATGAGCGTGTTGTGGGTAATGGATGCGCGCGGTGCGATGGATCGCCTCAAAACCATCCAGACAGCGCTGGACAATGAACCCGAACCGCCCGCCCTGAGCTGGTCGCTGTTCGAGGACGGGTCACAAGACCGGGGCCGGCTGAGCCTTTTGTTCCAGACCATGGGTGAAGCCGAGCGGATGGCTGGCCAGGGCCTGTTCCAGCACGAGGCGCTGGCCGTGCGCATCGCGCCCTTGCCCGAAGAAGACTGGGTGGCGCTCTCGCTTCAAGGCCTGCCGCTTGTGCGGGCCGGGCGCTTTGCGGTTTATGGCGCCCATGCCGCCGGGGATGCGCCCGAAGACGCGATCGGGCTTGAGATCGAGGCCGGCCCGGCCTTTGGCACCGGCCATCACGCCACCACGCGCGGCTGTCTGGAAGCGGCGGACGAGCTGGAAACCGAAGGGTTTTCGCCTGAGCAAACGCTCGATCTGGGGACCGGATCGGGGCTGCTGGCCATCGCAGCGGCCAGGTTGTGGCCGCATGCGGACATTCTGGCCACCGATATCGATCCCGAATCAGTGGAGGAGACCCGCGTCAATGCGCTCAAGAACGCGGTCCTTGACCACATCGAGGCTGTCGAGGCGGACGGGTTCAGCCATCCTGTCTTCGAGGGGCGCCGTTTTGATCTGATCTTCGCCAATATCCTGGCCGGACCGCTGATCACGCTGGCCGGCGACATCGCTTCGCGCCTGAACGCGGACGGGCGCGTGATCCTCTCCGGCCTGCTCGACGAACAGGCCGGCAAGGTCAGCGCCGCCTATCGCGAGGCGGGCCTCAAGCCCGCCGGCTCGCGCTCGCTGGACGGCTGGACCATTCTGGTGTTCTCGGCCTGACAGGCCATCACCGGCCAAAACACAAAGGGCGCGGATGATGCATCCGCGCCCCGGTGTTTCCAGGCTTTCAGACGGGCGGCGGTTTAGTCCTCGCCGTTGTCGCCTTCGCCCTCATCATCGCCATAGTCGCCAGCGCCGTTCTCATCGGCCTCAGCCTCAGCCATGTCCGCCGCGGCGTCTTCAGCTTCAGCGTCCGCCATTTCGGCTTCGGCTTCGGGCTCTTCGGGCAGGGGCTCGGGCAGATCGATGGGGTCATCGGCCTGATTGCGCATATAGGCGATGATATTGATGCGGTCGTCCTGGCTGCGCAGGCCGGCGAAGCTCATGGACGTGCCCGGCACATAGCGGCGCGGATTTTCCAGATACTCATACATGTTCTGGAACATCCACTGCGTGCCGTCAGAGCCATAATCGCTCATGGCGCTGGAATAGTTGAAGCCGGAAATGCTGGCCACGGTGCGGCCCATCACATTCCACATATTCGGCCCGGTGCCGTGGGCGCCGCCCTGGTCAAAGGTATGGCAGGCCACGCAGCGGCGCGCCACGCGCTCGCCCGCCGACAGGTCAGCGCCCGCCAGCAGCAGACCGAAATCCACCGGGCCGCTGTCATCAGCGGCCGCCGCCGGCGCCGCCGCGTCAAGCGCGGCCAGATCGATCGGGAAGGCCAGCTCGCCCGTTCCGCGCGTGGGGAACAGGATGCCGGACAGCTCATTGAGCGCCATGATGAAGAGGCCAACCGCCAGGATCGCGCCCGCCACCTTGTTGAAGAAAAGATCGCCCATCAGCGTCCTCTTTGGGATTCCAGTGATGTTATGGGGCCGGTGTTTGGCATGCTCCGCCCGTGGTGGCAACCGGTCTGCATGTCTTTGGCCTGCAGGTCACGGACAATTCGTTGCGCCGCGGCATTCCGCCGCGTCATGGGCCATTGAGCCAGCGCTCGATCAACAGGCGCGAAATGGAGAAATGAGGCGGTATCCAGCGGCCCATTTCGGTATCCAGCAAGGCGCGGACTTCATCGCGGGTGAACCAGCGCGCATCTTCCAGATCGTCATCTGGCCTGACCTCGCCAGGTTCAACCTCGGCCATGAAGCCCAGCATGAGCGAGGACGGGAAGGGCCAGGGCTGGCTGGCGACATAGTCCGCACTCAGGACCTTGAGATGGACTTCCTCCATGGTTTCGCGCGCGCACGCCGCCTCCAGCGTTTCGCCCGGCTCCACAAATCCGGCCAGTGTCGCGTACATGCCCGGCGGCCAGGAGGGCTGGCGGCCCAGCACGCATTTATCGCCCGCATAGGGCAACAAGATCACGGACGGGTCGGTGCGCGGATAGTGCTCCATGCCGCAGGACGGGCAGACCAGGCGCAAGCCGCCATCGGCCGGCTCGTTCGATCCGCCGCAATTGGAGCAGACCTTGCGCCGGGCAAGCCATAACAGAATGGCGCGCGCCCGCCCGAATATGCAGGCCAGCTCTGGCGGCGCCTGCATGGCCGACATCCGGAAGTCCGGCCCGCGTTCGGCCACGCCCGGCTCCAGCGAGGCGGCGAACCACGGCGCGCCGTTCTCAAGCCCCAGAAAAACGAGGCCCGGCCATTTCAGCGGCAGACGCCCGGCCTCGCCCACAGGCAGGACCAGCGGTCCGCCCTGGGCGTCCAGCGCCAGCGAGCCGCCCGCGAACAGGACGGCGCGCGCACCGGGATGATCGTGCTGAGCCTGGATCCAGGCGGGATCGCCACGCATCAGGCCAGCGTGGTCAAGGGGGGAATCGGTGAAGGTCAGTTGCATGGCGGCAGGTGTAGACCGGCAGGACCCTGACGGCCAGCCGGCGGACGGGATTCGCCGGGGCGCCCGGATGTATAAAAATTCATTAAATTACTGAAATAACACCGTATATTTTGCCCTGATTTTGCCTTGATTGAGCGGATTCAGCCTCAGTTCGGCCCCGGTCCGTTTTTTGTTCGCCACGGCTCAGGCTCCGTGCAGCGCCACCCTGCTCAGACCCGCTTGCGCAGCGCATTGGACAGGCGCACCTCTCGACGCGCACCGGAGCTGATCCGGGATTACAACAAGGATAAAACAATGAAGACGATCCTCCTCTCCACCGCTGCTGCTCTGCTCGTCGTTTCGGGCGCTTCGGCTCAGGACGGCCGCATTCATCTGGGCGGCGGCGCTCTGCACATCGATGCGGACGGCGCAAACGTTTCCGGCGCGTATGTGCGCGGCGGTTATGACTTCACTCAATTCTTCGGCGCCGAGCTGGAAGGCCATCTGGGCCTGAAAGACGACACCGTCAATCTGGGCGGCGGCGTGTTCGCCGATGTCGGCCTGAACTATGGCGTGGCCGGCTTCCTGAAAGCCCAATACCCCGTGTCCGAGCAGTTCTCCGTGTTCGCCCGCGGCGGTTACGCCTGGGCCGAATTCGATGCCAGCGCGGCCGGCCTGAGCATTAAGGAAGATGACGACGGCTTCGCCTATGGCGTGGGCGCCGAATGGGCTTTCGCCGGTCCCAATGCGATCCGTTTCGACTACACCCGCGTCAATTTCTCTGAAGATGCGAACGTGTGGACCATCGGCTATGTGCGCCGCTTCTAGGTCCTGAATGACGGCAAGCCTTTACTGGCTTTCAGACACGGCAAACCCCCGCGTTCCGGCGCGGGGGTTTTTCGTGCCGGGACGAATTTCCTTGTAAATTATGTGACAATATCATTAATATTACCCGCCTTGTCTTGAGCAGGGAAAAACAGGGGGTTTGATATGTTGAAAATGCTTTTGAGTGCAAGTGCAGCAATGGCTGTTCTTTCCGGTGGTGCTTATGCACAGATCAGCCAGGCCTATGTGGGCCTTGGAGGCAGCCGGGTCGACGCTGATGACGTCAATCTCAATGCGTTCAATGTCCGCCTGGGCGCTGATCTGAACGAGTTTTTCGCTATTGAAGGCGAGGGCCTGATCGGTGTGGGCGACGACACAGCGGGCGGTGTGAAGGTCAAGCTGAACTATGGTGTGGCCGGTTTCGTGCGCGCCCGCGCACCGCTGGGTGACGGGTTCTCGGTGCATGCCCGCGCCGGCTTTGGCTGGCTGGAAGCCGAGGCGACAGCCGGCGGCATGACGATGTCTGAAGATGAAAGTGGTTTCGGCTATGGCGCAGGGGCCGAGTGGATGTTCGCTGGTCCCAATGGCCTGCGTTTCGACTATACCCGCTACAACATGTTCGATGACATCAATGTGTGGACCGTGAGTTATGTGCGCCGCTTCTAAGCGCTGATACACGGCTCGGCATGCAAGACCCCCGCACGTCCGGTGCGGGGGTTTTTCGTACGGAGCCTGAACCTCCGCTTGACGCAAATGAGAATGAGTCGCAACATGCAGGCATGGCCTCCCGACACAGAGGATTCTCATGCCCCCCGCCAGCGCCCATGTCATCGCCTTTCCATCAACTCCATGCGTCAGGACCAAGCCCTATGACCTGTCCATCGCCGTGCAGGACTGGCTCGACGCCCAGCTGCGCGTGGCCGAGCATGTGCGCGAACGGCTGGTGGCCGATGGGGCGGACTGCCGCCTGATCGCGATTCTCGATCAGCACGCGGCCTTTCTGCGCGAGGCGCGCAGCCTATAACCGCCACCGCCGTCTTGACCTTGCGGGCCGGGCGGCGTTGAAACACACCGCTTGGACCCGGGGGCGAAACCGCCTCTCGGGCGCCGGTGCGTGCGGGAAGGGCTGAAGACGTGTCAGATTTCAAACATATCGCCGGAGCGCCAGGCGCCCTGACCGTATGCGGCGCCCCGGACGGGTTTGACGCGCTGATCTTCGCCGACGCCTTGCGCAACCGGGGCGGGGCAGGCCTGTTCATCGCCGCCGATGAAGCCCGCGCCAGCGCGTTTGACGCCTGCCTGCGCTTCTTCGCGCCCGATCTGGACCGGCTGCGCCTGCCGGCCTGGGACTGCCAGCCCTATGACCGGATCAGTCCCAGCCCGCGCACCGCGGCGCGCCGGGCCGGGGCGCTGCACCGCCTGGCCCTGCGCCAGTCTGACGAGGCGCCGCTTCTGGTGATCGCCACTATCAATGGCGCGGTCCAGCGCTGCGCGCCCCGCGAAGCCATGGCCGCAGGCGGGCTCGCTGCGCGTCCGGGTGATGTGATGGACAGCGAGGCGCTGAAATCCCACCTCGTCATGAACGGCTATTCGCGCGCAGCCACCGTCACTGAACGCGGCGATTACGCGGTGCGCGGCGGGGTGATCGATGTGTTCCCCGCAGACGCCGCAGAACCCGTGCGCCTGGATTTCTTCGGCGATACGCTGGAAAGCGTGCGCGCCTTTGACCCCGAGACCCAGCGCACCACCCGCCAGCTCAAGGCCGTGCGCTTCACGCCGGTGAGCGAGGTCTTGCTGGACCCGGCCGCCATCTCCCGCTTCCGCTCCGGCTTCCTCAAGCGCTTCGGCGCGGCCGGGTCGGGCGATGTGGTCTATGACAGCGTCAGCGCGGGCGCGCGCCCGGCGGGCGTGGAGCACTGGCTCGCCCTGTTCCACGAGCGCCTGGACACCGTGTTCGACTATGCCGGCGAGGGGGCCCTGATCGGGCTTGACGCCCTGGCGCGCCCGGCGCTGGAAGAACGCCTGGAACAGGTGCGCGATTATTACGCCGCCCGCCAGGAGGCCCAGTCATCCGGCGGTACAATGGGCGCGCCGGCCTATCGCGCCATCGAGCCTGAAGCCATGTTCCTCAGCGAAGCCGAGTGGGATCAGGCCCTCTCCAGCCGCGCCGTGCGCCGCTTCACGCCTTTCCGGGAGGCCGACGAGACCGCCGTTGACATGGGCGGCAAGCAGGGCCGCACCTTCGCCGCCGAGCGCCAGAGCGATCAGAACGTGTTCGACGCCGCCGCCCGCCACGGCGCGGACTTGCGCAAGGCGGGCAAGCGCGTCCTCTACGCCAGCTGGAGCGAGGGCGCGTCCGAGCGTCTGGGCGGGGTTCTGGGCGAGCATGGGCTGGCGCCGGTGCAGGCCGCAGCCAGCTGGAGCGAGGCGGCGCGCCTGCCGGCCAAATCAATCGCGCGCGTCGTCCTGCCGCTGGAGCGCGGGTTCGAGACGCCTGATTTCGTCATCATCTCCGAGCAGGACGTGCTGGGCGACCGGCTGGCGCGTCCGCGGCGCAAGCGCAAGGCCGCCGATGTCATCGCCGAGGCGGGCAGCCTGACGCCCGGCGATCTGGTGATCCACGCTGATCACGGCCTGGGCCGCTATCTGGGTCTCAAGACCCTGTCTGTCACCGGCGCGCCCCATGATTGCCTGGAGCTGGAATATGCCGGTCAGGCCAGGCTCTATCTGCCTGTGGAGAATATCGAGCTGCTCTCGCGCTATGGCGCCGACAGCGAGACCGCCCAGCTGGACCGTCTGGGCGGGGCGGCCTGGCAGGCGCGCAAGGCCAAGGCGAAAAAACGCCTGCGCGACATGGCCGGCCAGCTCATCGCCATCGCTGCAGCACGCAATGCCCGCGATGCCGAGATCATCGAGGCGCCGTCCGGCGTCTATGACGAGTTCGCTGCGCGCTTCCCCTATGCCGAGACCGATGACCAGCTCTCGGCCATCGAGGACGTGTTCGAGGATCTCAAGAAAGGCCGGCCCATGGACCGGCTGATCTGCGGCGATGTGGGTTTTGGCAAGACCGAAGTGGCCCTGCGCGCCGCCTTCATCGCCGCCATGAGCGGGCGTCAGGTGGCGGTGGTGGCGCCTACAACGCTGCTGGCCCGCCAGCACTACGCCACCTTCGCCGAGCGCTTCCGCGGCTGGCCGGTGGTGGTGCGCCAGCTCTCGCGCCTGGTCCCCGCCAAGGACGCCGCCCAGACCCGCGCCGATCTCGCCTCGGGCCAGTGCGATATCGTGGTGGGCACCCATGCGCTGCTGGCCAAGAGCGTGGAATTCAAATCGCTGGGCCTGCTGGTGATCGACGAGGAGCAGCATTTCGGGGTCAAGCACAAGGAACGCCTCAAAGAGCTGCGCTCTGACGTGCATGTGCTGACCCTCACCGCGACGCCCATCCCGCGCACGCTGCAGCTGGCCATGTCGGGCATTCGCGACCTGTCCATCATCGCCACCCCGCCCGTCGACCGTCTGGCGGTGCGCACCTATGTGACGCCGTTCGATCCGGTCACCGTGCGCGAGGCGCTGCTGCGCGAGCGCTATCGCGGCGGGCAGAGCTTCTTCGTGGCGCCGCGCATCACCGATCTGGATGAAATCGCAAAGTTCATGCGCGAACAGGTCCCCGAGGTGAGCTTCACGGTGGCCCATGGCCAGATGGCCGCCACCCAGCTCGAAGACATCATGACCGCCTTCTATGAGGGCCGCTATGACGTGCTGGTCTCCACCACGATCGTGGAATCGGGCATCGACATTCCCACCGCCAACACGCTGATCGTGCACCGGGCCGACCGGTTCGGCCTGGCGCAGCTCTACCAGCTGCGCGGCCGGGTGGGCCGGGCCAAGGCGCGCGCCTACGCCTATCTCACCACGCCGGCCAGCGCCGCCATCACCGAAGGCGCCGACAAGCGCCTCAAAGTCCTGCAATCGCTTGATAATCTGGGCGCGGGCTTCACCTTGGCTAGCCACGACCTGGATCTCAGGGGCGGGGGCAATCTTCTGGGCGAGGAGCAGTCGGGCCATATCAAGGATGTGGGCGTGGAGCTCTATCAGGCCATGCTGGAAGAGGCTGTGGCCAGCCTGCAGGGCGAGGATGCGCGCGAGAGCCGCGACTGGTCGCCGGCCATCAATATCGGCGCGGCGGTGCTGATCCCGGACGATTACGTGCCCGATCTCGACGTGCGCATGGCGCTCTACCGCCGCCTGTCGGGGCTGGAGGACAAGGCGGGCCGCGAGGGCTTCGCCGCCGAACTGATCGACCGTTTCGGCCCGCTGCCCGAAGAGGTGGAAAGCCTGATGCAGGTTGTGGCCATCAAGGCGCTGTGCAAGCGCGCTGGCATCGCAAAGCTCGACGCCGGGCCCAAGGGCGCGGTGGCCACCTTCCGCGAGCACGCCTTCGAGAACCCGGCCGCGCTCATCGATCTGATGACCCGGCGGCCCATGGACTACAAGCTGCGCCCGGACAATTCCATGGTGCTGCGTGGCGACTTCCCCGACGTGGCGGGCCGGCTCAAGGGCGTGCAGCGCCTGCTGGCGCCCATCGCCGACGCCGCCCGCAAGGCGCGCGAGGCGGCTTAATCGGCCAAGGCGTCTTTCAGAAGGGTGAGGGCGATCTCTACGCTGGCCGCGCGCACGCCTGCGCGGTCGCCTGCAAACACCTCGCGCCGGGTGAGGGTGTCGCGTCCGGCTTGCGCCAGACCAAACCAGACCAGGCCCACCGGCTTGCCGTCTGACCCGCCGCCCGGCCCGGCGATGCCTGTGATGGAGACGGCAAGCTGGGCGCGAGACTGCGCCAGCGCGCCCTCGGCCATGGCCCTCGCCACGCTCTCGCTGACCGCGCCGTCCGTCTCGATCAGCGCCATGGGCACGCCCAGCATCTCGTGCTTGGCTTCATTGGAATAGGTGACAAAGCCGCGCTCCACCACGTCCGAGGAGCCGGCAATTGCGGTCAGGGCCGCGCTCACCATCCCGCCCGTGCAGCTTTCGGCCGCGGTGATCATCACCCCGGCGCGCCGGGCGCGGTCGAGCACGGATTCAGCCAGATCGCCGGTCATGAGCGCGTGCGCATGGTCATCACGGCTTCAGCCGCCAGGCCTTCGCCGCGGCCCGTGAAACCAAGTTTCTCGGTGGTGGTGGCTTTCACATTGACGCGGTTTTCAGGCAGGCCCGTGAGCGCAGCCAGGCGCGCCTTCATGGCCGCCTTGTGGGGGCCGATCTTCGGGCGCTCGCAGATCAGGGTGACGTCACAATGGACCGGGGCAAGCCCTTCACGGGCCGCCAGCTCCAGCGCATGGGTCAGGAACATCGCCGAATCCGCGCCCTTCCAGCGATTGTCACTGGGCGGAAAATGATCGCCGATATCGCCCAGCCCCGCCGCGCCCAGAATGGCGTCGGTGAGGGCGTGCAGGCCTGCATCCGCGTCCGAATGGCCGACCAGCGCCAGATCACACGCGATGAACACCCCGCACAGCGTCACGCCGTCGCCCGGCGCCAGGCGGTGCACGTCATAGCCCGATCCGGTCACGGTCACGCTCGCAGCCCCCGCCATCTGTTCGGCGCGGACGAAGTCTTCGGGGAAGGTCAGCTTGAACGCCATCTCCTCGCCTTCGATCAGGGTGATGTCCAGCCCCGCCGCATGGGCCAGCGCGGTTTCGTCCGTATGGCGCGGATCGCCATGGCTTGCGAAGGCCGCGCGCAAGCGGTCCGTGCGGAAGCCTTGCGGGGTCTGCAGCCGGCGCAGGGGCGCGCGGTCTTCCGGGACGGGACCTGTACCGGTCATCCGCGCGACAGAATCGGCGAGGGGGAGGGCAGGTATCGCGCCTTCATGGCCCTCCAGCGCCTCCAGCAGCCGGTCAATGAGGGCTTGAGACAGGAAGGGCCGGGCCGCGTCATGGATCAGCACCAGCGGCGCGCGCGCCGCCGCCACCCCGCAGCGCACCGAGTCATGGCGGGTCTCGCCGCCCTCCACCAGCGTGCAGCGGTCAGCCAGTTCGCCCAGCGCTTCAAGGGCCTCTGCGGCCGCGCCGGGAGCGTGGACGATGATGATGTCGCAGCACTCAGAGTGACGGGCGAACGCCTCGACGCTCCATGCGATCACGGGCCGGCCTGCCAGGGGGCGGAATTGCTTGGGCATGCCCCCGCCCGCGCGCGCGCCGCGACCGGCGGCCATGATGCAGGCGGCGAAACGGCGATCCATGCCTGGCGGCCTCCTTCAATCTAAAGGGCCTTCATCCGTTAAGCCGTCTGGCCGCGCGCGTCCAGACAGGCTATCTGCACCCTCATGACAGTGCGCGTCACAGGCTTGAAGGGCTTCAGTATCGGACCGGTTCGGGTGGACCGGCCGGTCCTGCTTGCGCCCATGTCGGGCGTCACCGACTACCCGTTCCGGCGTCAGGCCTGGGCCTTCGGGGCGGGGCTGGTGATCTCTGAAATGGTGGCCTGCGAGACCCTGGCCCAGGGCCGCGAGGACGTGATCCGGCGCATGAAGGGCGATGCGGGCTGCGGCCCCCATGTGATCCAGCTCGCCGGGCGCGAAGCCCGCTGGATGGATGTGGGTGCGCGCATCGCGCAGGAGGCGGGCGCCGATATCATCGACATCAATATGGGCTGCCCGGCCCGTCAGGTGACAAAGGGCCTGTCCGGTTCGGCGCTGATGCGCGACCTGGACCACGCCCAGGAGCTGATCGAGGCGACCATCGGCGCCGTGAGCGTGCCGGTCACCGTCAAGATGCGCCTGGGCTGGGATCACGAGACGATGAATGCGCCCGACCTCGCCGCCCGGGCCCAGCGCGCGGGCGCGGCGATGATCACCGTCCATGGCCGCACCCGCCAGCAATTCTATACCGGGCAGGCCGACTGGGCGGCGGTCCGGGCGGTGCGCGAGGCCATAACCCTGCCGCTGGTGGTCAATGGCGATATCGGGTGTCCGGACACGGCGCGCGCCGCGCTCGACGCCTCGGGCGCGGATGCGGTGATGATCGGGCGCGCCGCGCAGGGGCGGCCCTGGCTGCCCGGCGCGGTGGCGCGCGCGCTGATGACCGGTGAACGCCTGACCGAGCCGCCCTTGCATGCCGGCGCGCAATCGCTGGCCGAAGCCCTGGAGGACAGCATCGCGCTTTATGGCGAGGAGCTGGGCGTGCGCATGATGCGCAAGCATCTGGCGAGTTTTGTGGACTGGGCCGTCAGCGATCCCGACCTGGCTCGCGAGTGGCGCGGCGCGCTGTGCCGGGTGCGCTCCGCGGCAGACGTGCACGCCGCCCTCAAGGCTTTCGTATCCGCCCGTCAGGACCGGGACGCCGCATGAGCGGGCCGGAAAGCGCCGCCGACCGGCTCGCCGAAGCCGCCCCGGTGGGGCTGGTGCTGGTGGACGCGGGCTGCCGCATCCTGCACCTCAACGCCCGCGCCGAAATGCTGTTCGGCCGGTCCCGGCGCAAACTTGCGGGCGTCTTGCTGGCCGAATGCGGGCCTGCAGGCGCGGCGGCGGCGGCGCTGGCCCTGCGCGCCATGGCCGAGGAGCGCGAGGTGTTCGCCCATGACCTGACCCTCGAGGGCGAGGAGGGCGCCATGCGCCTGGCCGTGGACGCGGCGCCGGAGGGCGAGGGCGCCTGTATCGTGTTGCGTCCCTGGCCGGACACCACATCGGTCTCGCGCGGGGATGCGGCGGCCAGCGCCGCGGCCGGATTCGGGCGCATGCTGGCTCATGAGCTGAAAAACCCGCTGGCGGGCGCGCGCGGCGCAGCCCAGCTGATCGCGGCCGGCGCCGATGACGAGACGCGCGAGCTGGCCGGCCTGATCATGACCGAGACCGACCGCGCCCGGCGCATCGCCGAGCGCTGGTGCAGCATTGGCGATATCGCGCCCCAGGCCTTCGAGCCGGTCAATCTGCACGCCCTGGTGCGCGAGGCGGTGCGCTCGGCGGCGGCGGGCGCAGGGGGCGCCGTGCGGTGGGTGGAGCGGTTTGATCCGTCCCTGCCCGACGCGCTGGCGGATCGTGACCTGGTGCTGCAGGCCGTGCTCAATCTATTGGTCAACGCCGCCGAAGCGCTGGAGCCTTCGGGCGGCGGCGAGGTGGAGGTGATCACCCGCTACCGCCAGCCCCGGCCCGGCGCGCCTGCGCCCGAAGCGCGCCTTGAGATCGCTGTGAGTGATAATGGTCCTGGCGTGCCGGAGGCCTTGCGCGAGGCGGTGTTCAATCCCTTCGTGACCGGCAAGCCGGCCGGGGAGGGGCTGGGCCTTGCCCTGACCGCGCGGATCGCCGAGCTTCATGGCGGCGGCGTGGCGTTCGACAGCCGTCCGGGCCGGACCGTGTTCCGGCTCTATGTGCGTGAAGCCGGGAGCCATGCGCCATGACCCGACGCGTGCTGGTGCTCGAAGACGACGATTCCTTGCGCTTTGTGATCTCCAAGGCGCTCTCGCGCGCCGGGTTTGACGTGCGCGCCACCGCCTCGCCGGACGTGGCCGTTGAGCGCATGATCCGCAAGGAAGCCGACGCCCTGGTGGCCGATGTGCTGCTGGGCCGGGAGAATTTCCTCGACCGGCTGGAGGAGCTGGCCCGCCTGCGCCCCGATGCGCCCGTGGTGGTGATGAGCGCCCAGACCACTGCCGCGACAGCCCTGGGGGCCGCCCGCCATGGCGCTTACGAATATCTGCCAAAACCCTTTAATCTCGATGAGTTGGTGGAAGTTCTTGAGCGCGCGCTTAAAGTGTCCGGCGCCAGCCCCTCGGCCCGCGCCGCCGGGGACGGTCTGATCGGGCGCGCCCCGGCCATGCAGGAGGCGTTTCAGGCGCTGGCCCGGCTGGCGCGCGGGCGCACGCCGGTGCTGATCACCGGGCCTGAAGGATCCGGGCGCGCCGCGTCCGGGCGCTGGCTGCACCGGCAGGCGGGCTCTGGCCCGCTGGTCGAGGCCGGGCCTGACCGGGCGCGCCGGGAAGGCCCGGCCTTGCTGGACGCCGCTGCGGGCGGCGCGCTGCTCATGCGCCGGGCCGAACACTGGACGCCCGACACTGCCGCCTGGGTGCTCGAAGCGCTGGAGATCCCGCCCGCTGACGCCCCGCGCCTGATCGTCACCGCCGCGCCTGATGTGCGCACGCATCTGCCTGGCATACTGGTGGAGCGGCTCTCAGCCGGCTTCGTCACCCTGCCGCCGGTGCGCCAGCGCGGCGATGACCGCGCACGCCTGTTCGCCTTCTTTCTGGAGCGCGGCGGGGAGGGCGGCTGGAGTCTGAGCCCGGCGGGCGCCGATTTCGTCAACGCCCAGCCCTGGGAGGGCGAGGTGTTGCAGATCGAGCGCACGGCCCAGCGCATCCGGGCCCAAGGGCCGCGCGGCGAGGCCGGCCCCGATGTGATCGCAAGGGCCATGACCGGTCCGGTGCCGCCCGGTGCGCGCGAGGCGCTTGAAGACGCCGCCCTGGGCTTTCTCGCCGAATCCTGGGCGGCCGGCGATGACGCGCCCGCCCGCTTGCTGCTGGAGGCTGCGGAACGCGCCGCGCTGAAAGCCGCTCTGGAGGCGTCGGGCGGGGTGCGCCAGGAGGCCGCCCGCCGCCTGGGCATGAACCGCAATACCTTCGCCCGGCGGCTTGGCGCGTTGGGGCTGGATGACGGGGCCGATTGAGAGGAATGGGTCCTGAGCGTCACAGGTGTTGAATTCCGGTCACAGCTCAGCCATGATCCGCGCCGTCCAGAGGTGGGAGTTCCCATTTGACGCACGTCACGTCCCGGCTGAACGGGGTCCGGCGCATTTCCTGGTTTGCTGTGGTCTTCGTGATCGCAGCCTCAAGCGTCATCGCCCTGGCCCTGATGTCGGTCAGCACGGGCACGGTCTGGCAGCCTTCGGGATTGTTGTTCCGCTCGCTGCTGGCGCTCACCGTGCTGATGGTCGGCGGGCTGGCGATTGCGGTGGTGCTGCGCGCGGCCAGCCGGCTGCGTGCGCGCAAGAGTTCCGAACCTGCGCCACGCCTGCAGATGCGCTTCATCACCCTGTTTGCGGTGGCCGCCATTGCGCCTGCGCTCTTGATGGCCAGCTTTCACACCCTGGTGCTCAATCGCGGCATCGAGTTCTGGTTTGGCGAGCGGGTGACGGTGCTGGTGGAAGCCTCCACCGAGATGGCGCGGGGCTGGCCCAGCGTGGCGCTGAGCTTCGTGGTCCTGCAATTCCAGTCCATCGCCGACAATCTGTCCGATCCTGAAGCCATGCAGGCCCTGCAGGACAGCCGCATCCTGTACCGCAATTATCTGACCCAGCAGGCCATGGTGCGAAACTTCCCCGCGCTCTACGTGATCGACAGCCGCGCCACCGTGCTGGCGCGCAGCGAAGAGGCGCCCGGCACGCCCGAATTCGCCGCGCCCACCCGCTTCATGTTCGAGGCTGCGGACGAGGGCGATATCGGCGCCTCCGATCCGGTGGTGCGCCAGGATGGTCCGGACTATATGCGCCTGCTTATCCGCATGCCGGCCTATGAGGACGCCTATCTTTACGCGGTCTGGTTTGAAGACTTCTCCATGCTCGTTGCGCCCGAAGCGGCCATCGCCTCCTTCCGCGAGGGTGTGGATCTCGAACAGCAGATGCGCAACAGCTTCCTGACCGTCTATGCGCTGGCGGCGGTGCTGATCCTGGTGGGCGCCATATGGCTGGCCTTGAGCGCCTCGCACCGGGTGACGGCGCCGGTCAGCCGGCTGGTCTCGGCCGCCGAGCGCGTGCGCCGGGGCGATCTGGATGCGCGCGTCAACGTGGCCCGGGACGATGACGAGATCGCGGCTTTGGGCCGGGCCTTCAACCGCATGACCCGCCAGCTCTCCAGCCAGCGCAAGGCGTTATTGGAGACCAATGCCGAGAACGAGCGCCGGCGCGCCTTCATCGAGGCGGTGCTGACCGGCGTCAGCGCCGGCGTGATGGGCCTCGACCACGAGCGGCGCATCACCCTGGTCAACCGCACCGCCGCCATGATGCTGGGCTTTGAGCCGTCCGATCTGGTGGGGCGCGAACTGGCCGAGGCCGCGCCGGTGTTTGTGGACGTGGTCGAGGAGGTCTCGCGCCGTCCCGCCGACATCGCCGAGCGCCAGATCGACCTGCCGGGCGAGGATGGCTCTGTGGTCAATCTCAATGTGCGCGCCGGACATGATGATCAGGACGGGGTGGTTCTGACCTTTGACGATGTAACCCGCCTGGTCGCCGCCCAGCGCAACGCCGCCTGGCGCGATGTGGCCCGGCGCATCGCCCACGAGATCAAGAACCCGCTCACCCCGATCCAGCTTTCGGCCGAACGTCTGCGGCGCAAATACCGCAAGACGGTGATGGACCATGACGTGGAGACGTTTGATCGCTGCGTGGAGACCATTGTGCGCCAGGTCAGCGATATCGGGCGCATGGTGGACGAGTTTTCCGCCTTCGCGCGCATGCCTGCGCCCAAGATGGAGGCGGCTGATCTCAGCGAGATCGCCCGCGCCAGCGTGTTCGCCCAACGTGTCGCCTCGCCGGGCGTGAAGGTCAGTTTCGAGGGCCCCGATCCCGGACCGCTGGTGGAGTGTGACAGCCGCTTGGCCGGCCAGGCGCTGGCCAATATCCTGAAAAACGCCGCCGAGAGCGTCAGCGCGCGCATGGAGCGCGACAACGCCAAATCGCCCGGCCTTGTCGCCGTGCAGGTTTATGAACAGGACGGGTTCGGCGTGATCGAGGCGCGCGATGACGGGCTGGGCTGGCCGGTGGCCGACAAGGCGCGCCTGACCGAGCCCTATATGACCACGCGCGAGAAGGGCACGGGGCTGGGCCTGGCCATCGTGCGGCGTGTGATGGAAGACCATGGCGGACGGCTGGATCTGGACGATCCCGCACCCGGTGAGACGGGAGCGGTGGTCAGACTGGCCTTTCCCTTGCTTGACAGCCGCGGGAGCCTGTCCGGCTCGGTGGCGCGTGCGGAGGCGTAAACGATATGTCCCGGGACATACTCATTGTGGATGACGAGGCCGATATCCGCGAGCTGATCGGCGGATTGCTCGAGGATGAAGGCTATGAGGCGCGTTACGCCGCCGATGCAGACAGCGCGCTGGGCGCCATCCGCCAGCGCAAGCCCTCGCTGGCCGTGCTGGACGTGTGGCTGCAGGGCTCGCGGCTCGATGGCATCGAACTGCTGGACGAGATCAAGCGCGCCGATCCGCTCCTGCCGGTACTGGTGATTTCCGGCCATGGCACCATCGAGACGGCGGTGGCGGCCATCCGCAAGGGCGCCTACGATTTCATCGAGAAGCCTTTCAAGTCCGACAAGCTGCTGATCACGGTGGAGCGCGCCCTGGAGGCCAGTCAGCTGCGCCGGGAAAACGCCGAATTGCGCGCGCGCTCGGAAATGCACAATGAGCTGGTGGGGCAGTCGGCGGCGATGCTGGCCATGCGCCAGACCATCGACCGGGTCGCGCCGACCAATTCGCGGGTGCTGATCGCAGGTCACCCGGGCACGGGCAAGGAACTCATTGCGCGCATGATCCACAACGCCTCCCACCGCGCGCGCGGCGGCTTCGTGCCGGTCTCGTCTGCGCTGATGGACCCGGACCGGGTGGAGCTGGAGCTGTTCGGCGCCGAGCGTGACGGGGTGGTCGAGCGCATCGGCCTGCTGGAAGAGGCCCATGGCGGCACGCTGTTCCTGGACGAGGTGGGCGATATGCCGCTGGCCACCCAGGGCAAGCTGTTGCGCATGCTGGTCGAACAGCGCTTCAAGCGGGTGGGCGGCGCGGCGGACGTGGAGGTGAATGTGCGCGTCCTGTCCTCCACCGCGCGCGACTTGCGCGCCCTGATCGCGCAGGGGCGCTTTCGCGAGGACCTCTATCACCGCCTGGCCGTGGTCCCCATCGACGTGCCCGCCCTGTCGGAACGGCGCGACGACATTCCGCATCTGGTGGAGCATTTCATCGAGCGTCTGACCACCATGTCCGGCCTGCCGCGCCGGCGCATCGGGGCGGACGCCATGGCCGCCCTCCAGGCTCACGACTGGCCGGGCAATGTGCGCCAGCTGCGCAATAATGTGGAGCGCCTGCTGATCCTGGCGGCGGGCGATCCTGACGAGCCGGTGACGCTTGATCACCTGCCGGGCGAGGTGGCGGGCCGCTCGGGCGGGCACAGCTCCGGCTTTGATACCGAGCGCATGATCGCGCTGCCGCTGCGTGATGCGCGCGAGAGCTTCGAGCGCGAATATCTGCGCGCCCAGATCAACCGCTTTGGCGGCAATATCTCGCGCACCGCCTCCTTTATCGGCATGGAGCGCTCGGCGCTGCACCGCAAGCTCAAGACCCTGGGCGTGGCCGGGCCCGGCCGGCGCGAGGACGAGGACGCGGATACGGAAGAGGCCTCATGAAAGCGGTCATTTGCGGCGCTGGACGGGTCGGGCACGGCATTGCGCGCGAGCTGGCCGGCGAGGGCAATGCGGTCACGGTGGTGGACTGGTCGCGCGAGCTGATCGACCGGGTGACCACTGATCTGGATGTGCGCGGCGTTGTGGGTCACGGCGCCCATCCCGACGTGCTGGAGCGCGCAGGCCTGGCCAATGCCGATCTTCTGGTCGCGGTGACCTATTCGGACGAGACCAATATGGTCGCGTGCCAGGTGGCCAAGACCCTGTTCGACACGCCCACCCGCATCGCGCGCGTGCGCGCCCAGAGCTATCTGGACCGGCGCTGGAGCGAGCTGTTTTCGTCTGACGGCCTGCCCATCGACGTGACCATCTCTCCCGAGCTGGAGGTGAGCCGCTCCATTCTTCAGCGCCTGGAAACGCCCGGCGCATTCGCCACCGCGCCCTTCGCCAATTCACGCGTCCAGCTTCTGGGCCTGCAGGTGGACGAGAACTCCCCCGTGGCCGGCAGCCCGCGCGGCCAGTTGATCGATCTGTTTCCCGACATGGGGTTCGACATTGTCGGCATACAGCGCGACAAGACCCTGTTCATCCCCGAAGACACCGATCCGCTGATGAGCGGGGATGATGTCTATGTCTGCGTCCAAGCCGCCCACGTCAAACGCGCGCTGGACATGTTCGGGCGTTCTGCGCCCCGCGCCCGGCGCGTGGTGATTGTGGGGGCGGGCAATATCGGCCTGTACGTGGCGCGCGCGCTGGAGCGGGTGAGCGGGGTGCGCGTGCGGGTGATCGAGCGCGACAAGGGCCAGGCCGAGCGCGCGGCGGACGTGTTGCGCAAGACCGTGGTGCTCCACGGCGATGCGCTGGACCGCGAGATTCTCAGCGAGGCGGGGGTGGAGGATGCAGAGCTCGCCCTGTGCCTGACCAATGACGACAAGGTCAATCTTCTGAGCGCCGTCATGGCCCGGCGCGAGGGCGCGGAGCGCTCGGTGTGCCTGGTCAATGACGAGGCGTTCAAGCCGGTGCGCGAGTCGCTGGGCATCAATGTGATGATCGACCCGCGCGAAGTGACCGTGTCCACCATACTCCAGCATATCCGGCGCGGACGCATCACCGGGCTGCAATCGCTGGCGGGCGGCGGCGCGGAGGCGCTGGAGGGCGTGGCGCTGGCCACCTCGCCGCTGGTGGGCAAGGCGCTCAATGCGCTCGATCTGCCCGAAGACGTGGCCGTGTGCGCGCTGGTGCGCGGCGATCATGTCCATTTCGCCCGCGAGCGGGTGGTGATCGAGGAAAACGACCGGCTGATTTTCTTCGCCCTGAAAGGCGCTGTTTCCAAGGTCGAACAGCTCTTCCGGGTGAGCCTGCAATATTTCTAGCCGGGGCAGGGAGGCGCCATGGCCCAGTTACAGCGCCTGATTCGCGCCCTGGGCTGGTGCGCGCTGTTCATCGGCGCAGCCGCCATCCCCTTCATCTTTTTCGCCTGGGCCGAAGGCGCGCCGCATGAGGCGCGCGGCTTTTTTCTCACCGCGCTGGCGGGCCTGTTTATGGGCGGGGTGAGCCTGGCGGGCACGGTGAACGCATCCGGCCCGGCGGCCGCTTCCGCCTCGTTGCGCCTGGCCCTGCTGGCCTGGCTGCTGACGCCCCTGCTGGCCGCGCCGCCCTTGGCGGCCGGGGCAGGGGGCGTGATAGAGGGCGTGTTCGAGGCCTATAGCGCGCTGACCACCACCGGGGCGGTGATCGCGCCGCCAGAAGACATCTCACGCGCCGCCGTTTTATGGCGCTGCCTGCTGGCCTGGCTGGGCGGGCTGGGCGGTCTGGTGCTGGCGGTGACGGTGTTTGCGGCGCTGGACGACCCGGCTTCGGGCCTGCGCCGCACCAGTCTTCTGACCATTGAGCGCGCCGACCTGTTCACCAATTTCGGACCTGCCGTGCGCCGTCTGGGCGGAGCGTATCTGCTGGTCACTCTGACCGGGTTCCTGCTTCTGGCCGCCGGCGGGGCGCAGGCGTTTGAAGCCGCCTGCCTGGCCCTGTCGGGCATGGCCACGGCGGGGCTGGCGCCCCATAGCGGGCCGCTGGCGGGCTGGCTGACGCCCGGCGCGATCTTCATTCTGGCGCTGCTGTGCGTGCTGGGGGCGTGGAATTTCGCCGTGATCTACGAGATCCTTCTGCGCCAGCGTTCGCGCACCGCCTCGGGAGAGCTGCGCGCCATGGCCGGCGTGAGCCTCCTGATGGCCGCGCTCGCTGGTCTGGCCTATGGCGTGCCGGCCATGGCGCCGGCGGGCCTGGACGCCCTGTTCGCCATCACCACGAGCGGTTTCCAGACGAATGAAACGGTCATCCTGCCCGTGCCCGTCCTGATCCTGCTGGCGCTGATTGGCGGGTCGGCGGTGTCCACGGCCGGGGGCATGAAGCTGTCGCGCGTGCTGATCCTGGTGCGCCGCGCCTGGGGGGAGGTGGCCTTGCTGGCCCACCCTTCGGCCGCCGTGCGCTCGCGCTTTGGCGGGCGCACGATCACCGATGACATGCTGGCGGGGGTGGCGGTCTATGCGCTGGCCTATCCTGTGGCGCTGGCGGGCGGTGCGGTGCTGATCGCGCTGGCCGGCAGCGGGTTTGACGCCGCCTGGCGCGCCTCGGGCGCAGCGCTGGCCAATGCCGGCCCGCTGGCGGGGACCGCTTTTTCCGCCATGGAACCGGCTGGCCTGATGATCAGCGCCGGGCTGATGGTGCTCGGACGGCTGGAGATTCTGGCCGCCATTGCGGCTTTCGCAGCCCTGATAAGGCGCGGATGAGCCTGCATGCGGCGCCGCAACACGGGTTGCAGTGCCGCGCAAGCGTGGTTACCTGTTGGGCTGTGGGGCTGGCCGCGGGCCGGACAAGCTGGGTCAATTAGGGCTGATGTCTAACGATAAGAAACAGAACCTTCAGGACGTCTTCCTGAACACGGTGCGCAAGAACAAGACCGCCTTGACGATTTTCCTGGTCAATGGCGTCAAGCTGCAGGGCGTGGTCACCTGGTTTGACAATTTCTGCGTTCTGCTCAAGCGCGAGGGCCAGATCCAGCTGGTCTACAAACACGCCATCTCCACCATCATGCCCAGCCAGCCTGTCCAGCTGTTCGACAAGGATGAGGGCGAGGACGAGAGCGCCGATTGATCGACCGTCAGGCCAAAACCGATCACGCCCTGGTCTTGCTGCCGCAATTTGCGGACATGGATTCCTCACGCGCCGAAGCCCGGCTGGAAGAAGCCTGCGGCCTGGCCGAGGCGCTGGACCTGGTCACCGCCGAGGCGCGCATAGAGCCTGTGCGCAAGCTGGATGCGGGCGCCTTTTTCGGCAAGGGCAAGCTGGACAGCCTGAAGGAGCGCGTGGACGAGCTTGAAGCGGGCGTGGTGATCATCGACGCCGCGCTGAGCCCGGTGCAGCAGCGCAATCTGGAAAAGCGCCTGAACGCCAAGGTGGTCGACCGCACCGGTTTGATTCTGGAAATCTTCGGCCGCCGCGCCCAGACCCGCGAGGGCCGGTTGCAGGTGGAGCTGGCGCGCCTGTCCTATGAGCGCTCGCGCCTGGTGCGCACCTGGACCCACCTGGAACGCCAGCGCGGCGGACGCGGCTTCCTGGCCGGTCCGGGCGAAAGCCAGATCGAGACCGACCGGCGCCTGCTCTCCAACAAGATGGCCAAGCTGCGCCGCGAGCTGGACGAGGTGGTGCGCACCCGCACCCTGCACCGCAAGCGCCGCCAGGCCGCGCCCTGGCCCACGGTGGCGCTGGTGGGCTACACCAATGCGGGCAAGTCCACCCTGTTCAACCGTTTGTCAGAAGCCCAGGTGCTGGCCAAGGACATGCCCTTCGCCACGCTGGACCCCACCGTGCGCGCCATCCGCACCGGCACGGGCCGCAAGCTGCTGATCTCCGACACGGTAGGCTTCATCACCGATCTGCCCACCGAACTCATCGCCGCCTTCCGCGCCACGCTGGAAGAGGTCAGGGAGGCCGATGTGCTGATCCATGTGCGCGACATGGCCGATCCCGACCATGAAGGGCGCAAGGCCGATGTGTTGTCGGTTCTGGAGGCCCTGGGCGCAGGCGCCGAAGCGGGGCAGACCCTTATCGAGGCGTGGAACAAGGCCGACCGGCTGGACGACGAGGCCCGCGAGGATCTGATCTGGCGCGCGCGCGTGATCCGGCCCGACGCGCCGCGCGCGATACCGGTTTCCGCCATCACAGGCGAAGGCGTGGAAGCGCTGTTATCGCTGGTAGATGAGGCCCTTGGCTCGGATGACTTCATCCTACGCATCAAGGCGGGACCTGATGACGGGGCGGCGATCGCCTGGCTGCATGAAAACGGCGAAATCCTCGATGAGCGCACCGATCCCGAGACGGGTCAGATCCATGCCGTGGCGCGCCTGGGCCAGGCGGACGCCGGACGCTTCAAAGTGCGCTTTCCGGGCCTGGGCCAGTCGGCCAAGGTGATGGCGGACGGGTAGGGCGCGCCTCAGCCCTTGCGCTCGGTGCGCTTGGCCGCCAGCCAGAGCGCTTCCATCTCATCCAGGCTGGCTTCAGCACATGTCTTGCCCTGACCTTCAAGCGCATCTTCTATCTGTCTGAAGCGGCGCTCGAATTTGGCGTTGGCCGCGCGCAGGGCGGCTTCCGGATCGGCGCCCAGCTTGCGCGCCAGATTGGCGATCACGAATAACAGATCGCCCAGCTCCTCGGCCACATGGTCCTGGTCGCCCGCGGCCAAAGCCTCACGCACTTCGGCCAGCTCCTCATCGAGCTTGTCAAACACGCGCTCGGCCGAGGGCCAGTCAAAACCGACGCGGGCTGCGCGCTTGGTCAGTTTTTCAGCGCGCACCAGGGCGGGCAGGGCGAGGGGAATATTGGCCAGCAAGGAATTGTCTTCATTGCTTTTTCCGGCGCGCTCCTCGGCCTTCTGCACCTCCCAGGCGCGGGTCTGTTCAGCCGCATCGCGCACGCTGGCGCCAGCGAAGACATGGGGATGGCGCCGGATCATCTTGTCCGTGATGGCTTCGGCCACATCCTCGAACCGGAAATGCCCCGCCTCTTCAGCCATCTGGCTGTGAAACACCACCTGCAAAAGGAGATCGCCCAGCTCCTCGCGCAGATCGCCCATATCGCCGCGCGCAATGGCGTCACAGACCTCATAGGCCTCTTCCAGCGTGTAGGGCGCGATGGAGGCGAAATCCTGCTCCAGATCCCAGG
Organism: Alkalicaulis satelles; assembly: GCF_008630495.1. Taxonomy (GTDB): domain Bacteria; phylum Pseudomonadota; class Alphaproteobacteria; order Caulobacterales; family Maricaulaceae; genus Oceanicaulis; species Oceanicaulis satelles. Next base: position 391,710 of record NZ_VWOJ01000001.1, on the reverse strand, counting down.
CGCAACCGCCGTCCGGATCGCGCAGCGCCTCCATGACCGACAAAAGCCGCTCCATGGCCGGCGCCTGCGCCGCATCCACGGGCGTCACCGCGCGGCGGCGTTTGGCGCCGTGCGTATCCGGCGCGCCTGAACCGGGCGGGGCATGGCCAGTGGCGTGCGTCATCTCAGACATCCATGTGCCGCAAAAAAAGGGAGCCTCTGCACAGGGTGCGTACGCTGTTCGGCTGTGAATTCAAGCGATGCGGGGATTTGTGCGTAGACGCAAGGCTTCATACGTCCCGGCGCATCGCCAACGCGGCGCCTGACGCGCGCACATCCTCGCAAGCGAAGGCCGTGCTGACCGGGCCAATCAATGCCTTACCCATCAAAGGCGAGGTCCGATTCTGCGTCGGGCGTTTTGAGCTAATGGCGGAGGAGGAGGGATTCGAACCCCCGGAAGGCGTTAACCTTCAACGGTTTTCAAGACCGCCGCATTCGACCGCTCTGCCACTCCTCCGGCCCGCAAGGGTTTAGCGCCAGGCATGCAGGCGAGGCAAGCGGGCAGGACCGCTGGCGGCGGCGAACACGGGCGTGTTCAGTTGCGCTGATAGCGCCGCACGCCGTCAGTCGGCGCGATGGACGCGCGCATCGGGGAGAAGGCGCGCATTCCGGTCCCGTCAGCCGCAGGCGGCAGCGGGCTGTCAGCGGTGCACACGGCACACCCGCACGCCGAATATTGCGGCCAGGCGGGCGGCGCCACATTGGTCCAGGAACCGATCCATCCTCCGCTATCGGCGCAAACTTGCGGGCAGATGGTCTGGGCCTGGGTGTTGGAGTTGATGAATTGCGGGCTCTCCAGATCGCAATGCCCCTGGAAAGCCTGCTTGACCGCACTGCGCACCGTCCCGCCAAAGGCGTGGAAGGCGTCGCGGTCTGATGTGGGCATGGCGACCAGCTCGGCGGGCTTGCTGTTGAGAACGCCGGCCATCTGGGCGTAGAGCGGATCCTGTTGCGCCAGTGAATTCAGAACGCTGACCCGCGCGGGGAAGAGATAGGATAGCGGCCCGCCCGGCGGGGCGATGGAGTCCTGCAACACCGCCTCCCGGGTCATCAGATTGGCCAGCCTGAACGGCAAATCGCCGCCATCGGCCAGGAAGGAAGATTGCGCGTTCACCCCCGCCACATCAGCATAAAACAAATTGTTGGCGTCAGCATGATCGCTCCAGGGGAAGGCGCTCAGCCTCACGCGGCTGCGCGTGTCGTCAGACATCTGCGACATGCTTTCGGAAAACCCGATGGAGGTGCGCCCATAGCCCTGGCTGAAATAGCCGGCGCGCACATACTGATCTTCGACATCGGGCAGGCTGGGAATGGCGCCTGTGAGCGCATTGTAATAGCTCGCCGATTCAGAAAGGCGCGCCAGCGGGGTGATGATAGCGCCGTCCAGCGGACCCATATCCGGCCAGGCGCCGTTCTGCAGATATCCCCGGACCATGTAGTCCACGCCGATCGTGGTGCTGCCAGACATGTCCAGCATGGCGCCCGATCGGCCAAAGGGGACCGGGCTGATATAGACGCCAGCGGGATTGACGTCGAAAAACTGCGCCAGCGTGCTGACGCCTTCCATGCCGCTATCGCCCTGAAGATAGAACATGATGTTCGTGCAGCCCAAAACGGGCAGGGCGGTCATGGAGCCGTCAGATCTGACCAGCGCCGTGCGGGCGTACTCAACGAAATCACCGGGATCGCTGATCTGGTCCGCCGGCACCGGAACGGTCTGTTGCGCCCAGTAATTGAGATACATGGCGTCATAGACAAACACGTCGATGGGGGTCTGGGCCCCGCTGCCATTGGTGTAGACGGGGTCGGATGAATACCCTCCGTCCCATACCGATTCATCAGCGATCAGATAAAGCTTCTCGGTATATCCGGCCTGGCTCCAGGCCGAACAGATCGCCGATGCGAAGGCCGTTGTGTCGGGAACATAAGGGTAGAGCGCGGCGGCGATGCAGGTTTCACCTTCAACACAGACCGAGTCACAGTTTTGTGCGGCGGCTGGGCCTGCAAACAGGCTGATGCAAGCAGCCAGCGCGGACATCCTGATGCGGAATGTGTTCATGATGGGTCCCCGGTATGAGTTGCTTCACCTGGCTGGCGGCGCATTGCCAGCCATGACGGCGCAAATACCACATTAAGTTGTTATGGTCCATCATTGCGCCGCCTTATTGGCGCTCACTGATAACGCACAGGATGAGTTCCCATGGGCGCGTCAGGTCATTTCCGGCTATCCGGCCGGCGTGTATGCTTGATGCTCTGGAAGCCGAGCGAGATTGCCCGTGAGATTGAGCGCAGCGCTCCTGAGCGCGTCCATCCTGCCGGTCTGCCTGCTCACCGCCTGCGCCGGCGCGCCGGTGGAAGCGCCGCTGGACACGGTCCGCGCAGGGCCGCCGCCCGCGCGCACGCCCGCCCCCGCGCCTGGCGCGGACCGGGTGAAGGTGGAGGGCGACTGGCTGGCGGTGCGCGGCGTGGAGGAGGGCACAGCCTCCTGGTACGGGCCGGGTTTTCATGGCCGGCTCACCGCCAATGGCGAGATTTTTGATCAGGACGCGCTGAGCGCCGCCCATCTGACCCTGGACCTGCCCAGCCTTGCCCGCGTCACGCGCCTGGACACCGGTGACAGCGTGATCGTGCGGGTCAATGACCGCGGGCCCTATATTGACGGGCGCATCATCGATCTCAGCCGTGCGGCGGCTGAGGCGCTGGATTTTGTCGAGGAGGGCCTGGCCGAAGTGCGCATCGAGGTGCTGGGACCCGCCGACCGCGAGGACCGGGCCGCCGTCTCTCGCATCGTGCGCGGGCCGGGCGCGCGGGTGAGCGCGCAGCGCTGAACGGTGGACATTGCTGGCCGACAGCCTTTCAGCCCGGCGCCGGGGCGGTTACTCTGTGCGCCTGTGATCCCACGCTTGTCCGGAGACTGGCCCCCGTGTCCTTACCCGCCCTGAAGCCCCTTGCCGCCATCATGGTTCTCGTCTGGGCCGCCGCCAGCCTTGCGCCCGGCGCTGAAGCGCGCCAGAGCGCGTTCGACACCCGCGCCAGCCATGCGGTGATCATGGATTACGAGACCGGCGCGATCCTGTTCTCCAAGAACGGCGAGGAGCCCATGCCGCCGGCCTCCATGTCCAAGCTGATGACCGCCCTGATGGCGTTCGAGGCGCTGGAGGACGGACGGCTGACGCTGGATGCCGAACTGCCCGTCAGCGAGACCGCCTGGCGCCGGGGCGGGGCCGCCTCGGGCTCGTCGACCATGTTCCTGGAGGTCAATTCGCGCGCCACGGTGGAAGATCTCTTGCAGGGCATCATCGTCCAGTCGGGCAATGACGCCTGCATCGTCATCGCCGAGGCGCTGGGCGGCACCGAAGAGAATTTCTCGGCCATGATGACCGAGCGCGCGCGCGAGCTGGGCCTGGAAAGCGCGACCTTCGCCAACTCCACCGGCTGGCCGGACCCGGAACACCGCATTTCGGCGGCCGATCTGGCGCGCCTGGCGCAGATCATCATCCGCGACTACCCCCAGTATTACAGCTTCTACGCCCAGCCGGTGTTCACCTATAACGGCATCCGCCAGTTCAACCGCAATCCCCTGATCGGCGTGATGCAGGGCGCGGACGGTCTGAAAACCGGGCGCACCAGCGAGGCGGGCTTCGGCCTGACCGCGTCTGCGGTGCGCGACGGCCAGCGGCGCATCGTGGTGTTCAACGGCATGGAGACCGAACGCGCGCGCGCCGACGAGGCCGAACGCCTGATGCGCGCCGCCTTCACCGAGTTCGAGCTGGTCAATCTGGTCGAAGCGGGCGGGGGCGCGGGCCAGGTGGAGGTGTTCCTGGGCCAGGCTGAAACCGTGGCCTTGCGGGCGGTGGAGGGTTTGAGCTTTGGCGTGCACCGGCGCGACCGGGCCGGAGTGCGTGCCGAGATCGTCTATGACGGCCCGCTGCGCGCGCCGGTGCAGGCGGGCGATTCCGTCGGGCGCCTGGAAGTGACCACGCCGGACGGGCGGATCTTTTCCGTGCCGGTGGAGGCGGCCGAGGACGTGAACCGCCAGGGCCTGCTGGGCCGGGCCGGGACGGGCCTGGTGCGCCTGATCCGGGGCGGCTGAGCCCATCGTGGCGCGCGGACGGTTCATCACGCTGGAAGGCGGGGAGGGGGCGGGCAAGACGACGCTGGCGCGCGCTCTGCGTGACGCTCTGCAGGCGCACGGCCTGGAGGTGGTGCTGACCCGCGAGCCCGGCGGCACGCCCAATGCCGAGGCCCTGCGCGAGCTGCTGCTGGAGGGCGAGACGGGCCGCTGGTCGCCGGTGGCCGAAACCCTGCTGCTCTTTGCGGCGCGCGAGGATCATGTGCGCCGGCTGATCGAACCGGCGCTGGCGCGCGGCGCCTGGGTGATCTGTGACCGGTTTTCCGATTCCACCCGCGCCTATCAGGGCGCAGCCGGAGGGCTGGAAGCGGCGCGCATCACGGCCATCGAACAGGCCGCGCTGGGCGCCATGGCGCCCGACCTGACCGTGATCGCCGATCTGGACCCGGAAGACGGCATGGCGCGCACCCGTGCGCGAGGCGAGGCGGTGACCCGCTTCGAGGCCCATCCGCCCCAATTTCACGCCCGCCTGCGCCAGGCCTTCCTGGACATCGCCGCCGCCGAGCCCAAGCGCTGCGTGGTGCTGGACGCCAGCCAGACGCCCGATGCGCTGGCGCGCGCCGCGCTGGACGCCATCGAAACCCGGCTGGGCCTGCCATGAGCGAGACGCCCGAAGCCGACCGTGAGGGCGAGCTGGCCCATCCGCGCACCGTGTATGAGCTGTTCGGCCATACGCGCGCCGCAGCGGCCATGGAGGATGCGTTCACGCGCGGGCGCATGCATCACGCCTGGATGATCACCGGCCCCAAGGGCGTGGGCAAGGCGACGCTGGCCTGGCGCCTGGCGCGCCGGGTGATGGGCGCTCCTGCGGCCGGGCCTGAGCCGTTGTCGGCCGATCCCGCCCATCCCGCCTGCCGGCGCATCGAGGCGCTGTCGGGCGCTGACCTGCTCTTGATCCGGCGGCCCTTCAATGACAAGACCGGCAAGCTCAAGGGCGAGATCCCGGTGGACGAGACCCGCCGGGTGTCCGAATTCTTCTCCAAGAGCGCAGGCGAGGGGGGCTGGCGCGTGGCCATCGTGGACAGCGCCGATGATCTCAATCCCAACTCGGCCAATGCGCTGCTCAAAACCCTGGAAGAGCCGCCCCGGCGCGGGCTTCTCCTGCTGATCGTCAATGCGCCGGGCCGGGTGCTGCCCACCATACGCTCGCGCTGCCGCCAGCTGGCCCTGCGCGCGCCGTCACCCGACGAGACCGCGCGCTGGCTGACGCAAACCCATGGCGTGGAGGCAGGCGCGGCCCAGCGGGCGAGCGCGCTGGCCGATGGCGCGCCGGGCCGGGCGCTGGCGCTGGCGGCCACGGACGCGCCGGGGCTGAAAGACGTGATCGATGCGGCGCTCTCGCGCCTGCCGGAGCTGGACGCCAGCGCCGCGCGCCGGCTCGCCGACAGCGTGGCGCGCAAGGACGCCGAGGGCCTGCGCGAGGTGCTGATGGGCTTTCTCATCAGCTATGCCCGCGAGCGCGCCCGCGACGCGGCGCTGGCCGGTCCCGGCGGCGCCGAGCCCTGGATCGAGGCGGCGGGCCAGCTGGCGCGTCTGGCCAGCGATACCGAAAACCTCTATCTCGACCCGCGCCAGTCCATCCATTACGCCCTCGGCCTGATGCGAACCGCCGCCGCCAGCTGACCTGCCATGCTCATCGACACCCATGTGAACATTCACGGCGAGGACTATGCCGGGGACCTGGACGCGGTTCTGGAGCGCGCGCGGGACGCCGGCGTGTCGCCCATGATCGCCATTTGCTGCCGGCTCTCCGACTTTGACGCCGTATCGGCCATCGCCGAAGCCCATGAGGATGTGTGGTGCACCATCGGCGCCCATCCCCATCACGCCAAGGACCGCCCCGACATCACCGCCGAAGAGCTGGCTGAAATCGCGCGCCATCCCAAGGTGGTGGCCATTGGCGAGACCGGGCTGGACTTCCATTACAATTATTCGCCCGCCGACGCCCAGTATGCGAGCCTGCGCGCCCATATCCAGGCCGCGCGCCTGACCGGCCTGCCCATCATCCTGCACTGCCGCGAGGCCGATGAGGCCATGGCTCATCTTCTTGAAGAGGAGATGGGGAAGGGGGCCTTCCGAGCGCTTTTGCACTGCTATACCGGCGGGGCGGAGCTGGCCCGGCGCGCCGCAGCGCTGGGCGTCTATTTCTCGGCTTCAGGCATCATCACCTTCAAGAAGGCCGAGGATGTGCGCGCGGTGTTCCGTGATGTGATCCCGCAAGACCGGATCATCGTGGAGACCGACTGTCCGTATCTGGCGCCCGTGCCGCACCGGGGCCGGCGCAATGAGCCAGCCTTCCTGCCGCACGTGGCCGAAGCCTTGGGCGCGCTGAAAGGCTGGAGCCTGGAAGAGACGGCCCGGCGCACGACCCAGAGCGCGCTCGCCCTGTTTGACCGCATCCGCGTGCGCCCATGAGCGCGGTGCTGCGCGCGCGCATCCTCGGCTGCGGCTCATCGGGCGGCGTGCCGCGCGTGGATGGCGACTGGGGCGCGTGCGATCCAGAGGAGCCGAAAAACCGCAGGCTTCGCTGCAGCTTGTTGCTGGAAGCCGCTGACTCCATGAGCGATCTGGTTTCAGGCAAAGTCACGCGCGCGCTTATAGACACCGCGCCGGATCTGCGCGCGCAATTGCTGGCCGCGCATGTCACAACGCTCGATGCGGTGGTCTATACCCACGCCCATGCCGACCAGGCCCATGGCATTGATGATGTGCGCGCCATTGTCTACCGGCGCGGCGAACGCTTGGCCGCGCATATGAGCCCTGAGACCGCGCGCGAGATCACCCATCGCTTTGACTATATCTTCCAAACCCCTGCAGGATCATCCTATCCGCCGCTCATGACCGCGCATGCACACCGCCCGGGCGAGGCCTTCGAGGTGACGGGGCCGGGGGGCGCGATGGCTCTGAGCCTGTTCGATGTGGAGCATGGCGGGGCGGCCTGCAGCGGCGTGCGCGCCGGGCCGCTGGCCTATACGCCCGATGTGAGCGGGCTGGATGACCGGGCGTTCCAGGCGCTGGAGGGCGCGCAAGCGTGGATCGTGGACGCGCTGCGCGACAAGCCGCACCCCAGCCACGCCCATCTGGCGCGCACGCTGGACTGGCTGGAGCAGGTGAAACCGCAGCTCGGCGTGCTGACCAATCTCCACATCGATCTCGATTACGCCGCGCTGCTGGCGCGCCTGCCGGACGGCGTGCGCCCGGCCTATGACGGTCTGGAGATCGTGATCGAAGACGGCAAGTTACGCCAGGTGAGCGCGGTGTGAGGGGCGGGGCTAATTCGATGACCGTTTACGATCTGGCTCAAGGGCCTCGTATCTGGAGCGCAGGCGCTCCAAAACATCCATTGCCGGGCTCGATCGCCCGTTCAGATCATCCCTGATGCCTTGTGCTATGGCCCTGTCCAGTTCGGCCAATCTCTCAGCCATGCGATTTGCCTGTCCATCTGTCGGCATGAATGACTCCCAAAGGCCAAGAGCGCTCTTGTAGATAAATATGATATTGCCTGATGAAGCTATATTCATTATTTCTCATAATATATCTTATGCGTCTAATTGATGTCCGGGGCTGCGCGCCACACTGGCCCATGCCCTGCCGGGACACGCCGCGTCAGACGATCGCGCATTCCTGCGGGCAAAGGCAGTGAGCCCGTCTTCCCTGCATGATCATTTCAAGGCGATCACCACGCTGACGCCGCTGGAATTCCAGAAGCGCCTGCGGCTTGAATCGGCCCGCGCCCTGATGATCTCGACCAATGCCAGCGCCGCTGACGCCGCCTTCGCGGTCGGCTATCACAGCCCCTCCCAGTTCAGCCGTGAATACCGGCGCGTGTTCAGCGCCTCCCCGCGCCAGGACGCCGAGCGGTTGAAAGCCTCGGGCTATGTGGGCGCCTGAGCGCCCTGCCCCCTGCTCCCTGCCCGTCAACCATTGCCTGGTAGCTGGCCGGGACGGGCATGGGCGCGCTTGAGACTGCGCCGTCAGCGTCAGGGCACGTCCAGCTCGTGGTAATCGCCACGGCGCTCGATGCGGCCCATGGTGATGTCGAACGGCGCGCCCATGCGATTTTCCGATACCAGCACGGCGTCGCCGAACAGCACCCTGTCGACTGTGTCGGGATCGGCGCGAATGATGAAGGACCGGCGCTGGATCAGATGCGTCTGCCAGCCGCTGCGCGGACCCTGGCCCTCGACAGCGATGCGGTAGCCGATATAGGGCCGCTCATAGACGTCCGGGTTCCAGCGGATCACCAGCCGCTCGGTTGTGCCGGTCTCGAACGTGACCGGCTCGCGAAACTCCTGGCGGTTCGGGTCGGAAATGGAGCCTTCAAACCGCACCGCCTCCACCACCAGACCCTCCGGCAGCGTGTCGCTGGTGTGCAGATAGCTGGGCTCTGTCCCGCGTGAGACCGGCAATCCGTCGACCGAGACTTCATACCGCCACCCCTCGGTGTGATCCCAGGACAGTTCAAGGAAGGCCTCGCGGGTGAGGGAAACATCGTCCTCCGGCTGGGCCGCTATCGCAGGCGCAGCCGGAAGTGCAATGGCCAACGCCATCAAAGGCGCCCGCCAGAAAGGGGGGATGTGATGTGTCATGCCCCGAACGATAACCGGCGCCCGGGCGGTGACTAGACCCGAACGAGGCTGATGGCGCGGCCTGCGCTTGCCGCCGCCATCCCTATCTCAGGCGCGGATCGTCCTCGTCTCGAATATAGGTGATGGTCCACGGTCCGGTGGAGTTGAGCTGCACCACGGTTTCGCCCTCGGCATAGGCGAAATGGACCATGCCGGGCGGGAAGGCGAAGAAACCGCCGGCTTCCAGCGCCGTGGCGGTTTCGATATCGGCGTCCTCGCCCATGCCGATATGGAAGGTCCCGGAAATCACCGTGACGATTTCGGGCTGGCCATGGGTGTGGGGCGCGATGTGGAAGCCGTCCGGCAGGCGCAGGCGCATGGCGAACACGCCGTCTTCGCCCGGATGACCGTAGAGGATGGCGAACTCGGCCCCCGCCTCCAGCGAGCCCGGACCGGGCATGTATTCAAATTCGCCGCTCTGGATCAGGACGTGATGATCATCCAGCGCCTGCGCGCCGGGCGCGGCGATCAGGGCCGCCGCTGCCGCGGCGCTTGTCAGGAACAGGGGATGGGGCATGCCGGTCTCCTCCGTCTGGGTTTGCGCGCCTTGAAGGGGCGCGCGCCCGTCCGGTCCCGGACCATGCTGTGCGTCTAACCGTTCGGGCCGGGCCGTCCGGTCGTGGCGCGCGCCAGCATGACGGCTTGGCCCCTTGATATCAAGACGGCGCTAGCCGGCATTGGCCTCCACCAGCCGGGCGAGAAGGTCCAGCGAGCCCTGCCAGCCCAGGCGGCAGGCTTCCGGCGGGATCATGTCGGGGATGCCGGACTGGGTGATGGTCAGCTCGGTTCCCATGGAGACCTGGCGCAGCTCAAACACCGTGACGAAGGCGCCGGGCATGTCCGGGTCATCGAAGCTGTCATCGGCCACCAGGCGGGCTTCGGGCACGATCTCGCGATAACGGCCGGTGAACGGATGGGCCTCGCCGGTCGCCAGATTGCGGAAGGCCATCTTGAAGCCGCCACCTTGCTGGAAGTCGAGCCGGGCGATCTCGCACACGAACCCGTCAGGCGGATTCCACTTGGCGATCGCCGCCGGGTCCGTCAGGGCGCGCCAGACCAGCGCCGGGGGCGCGCGCAGCACGCGCACGAAGCTCAGATCATAGGGCATGGGTTCCTCACCGCATCAGCACAGGTTCAAACCCGCCATGGATCAGGCGGGTCATGTCAAACGGGCAGTCATGGGCGGCAAGGCGCTCATCGGCCATGATGGCCGCATTGCCTGCATCGCGCGCAGCCCGGTTCGGCCACTGCACCCAGGACACGACGATGGCCTCGTCCGGTTTGGCGGCGACGGCGCGGCGAAAGTCGGTCAGCTTGCCGTCCGGCACCTCCAGCTCCCAGGCCTCCATGATCCACACCGCGCCATGCTCCATGAACACCGGGTCGCAAACCTTTGCGAAGGCCTCATAATCGGCGCGCGCATCCTTGGGCACGGCCACGACATAGCCGTCGACATAGCCGCCCGGCTGCGCTGCGCCGAATTCCAGAACCGGCTCGAAATGGCCATAGACCACCCGCTTGCCGTCAAACGGCATGGGGTTTTGCTCCGGGCCGGCGCGCGGATCGGACATGACTTTCTCCATCACCTCTTCCTGCGCAGCCTTGGACGGCCAGCCATACCAGGAGAAAATCACCGTCTCGTCGGGCTCAGCCAGCACCGCGCGGCGGAAATCGGTCAGCTTGCCCTCGGGCACGTCATCGCCCCAGCATTCGGCCGCCGAGCTCAGCCCGTATTCCTGAAACACGTCCGCAGCGTCATGCACATGGGTGATGAAAACATCGCGATTGGCCGTGGGCACGGCGGCGATGAAAGCGGTGATGCAGCTCATGAATCCGGTCCTTCTTGAATAGCGCGCCAGCGCGGCGCGGCGGATTATTTCAGCCGTTCCAGACGGCCCTTGCGGCGCACGATATTCTTGTAATCCCACTGGATGTCGCGCGCCTTGGCGAGCCAGCGCGCCAGATCGCCATGGGGGATCTGATCGGCGGCGGTGAAACGCGCCTCGGCCGCCTTGAACTTGCCCTCCGGCGACAGGCCCGGCTCGTCAAAGGACTGCCCGCTCCAGAACAACAGGCGCACGCACGATTTCAGGCGGCTATAGCCCGCGACCGGATTGCCATCGAGGAACCAGACCGGATGGGCGTGCCAGATTTTGGCTTCCGCCCCGGGCAGGCCGGCGCTGATCGCGGCGGCCAGCGCATCGCAAACCGGCCGGGCCATGGCGTCCTGCCGGGCGTTCCAGTCGAGAATGTCAGATGGGACAGACGCTTGCGTCACGGATGATCCTGGGGCTGGAATTGAATAACGCGATAAAGTTTGATATCAAAACAAAATGCCGGACACAACCCCTCCCCTCCTGCCGCGCGAAACGGTGGTTGAAATCCGCGATACCTGCCTGTGCCTGGCGGCGCAGCGCGCAGCGCGCCGTCTGGCGCGGCGTTTCGATACGGTGCTGCGCCCGTTCGGCCTGACCAATGGCCAGTTCTCGCTGATGGTGGCGCTCAATCAGCCCGAACCGCCCGCCATGGGCCGGCTGGCGCCATTTCTGGGCATGGACCCGTCCACCCTCACCGCCGCGGTCAAACCGCTGGCGCGCCGGGGGCTGGTGATCGTGGAGCCCGACCCGGCCGACCGCCGCTCACGTCGCCTGCGCATCACACCCGACGGCGTGGCCCTGATGATCGAGGCGGCGAAAGTCTGGCGTGACGCCCACGCAGCGCTGGAGGCGGAACTGCCGCCGGGAACCGGCAATCAGCTGCGCGCCGGGCTCAATACCATCGGGGGATGACCCCTCACGCGCGTTTGATCAGGCGAATGAGCAGAAGCAGGATCACCGCGCCGATGGTGGCGTGAATGATGGATGCGATAATGCCGCCGCCCAGCGACACGCCCAGGAACGGAAACAGGAAGCCTGCGATGAAGGCGCCGACGATCCCGACCACGATATTGCCGATGATCCCGTAGCCATACCCCTTCACGATCAGCCCCGCGAGCCAGCCCGCCACGCCGCCAATCAGGATGATGATGAGAATGGCTTCAATGGTCATGGCAAATATCCTTTCACGCTGATCGGGGCGGCAACCGCCGCGCGTCAAAGGCTAGTCAGGCCCATGAAAAGGGTCAAATCCGGGCGGGGCGTGTGCTTTGCGAAGGGTTGCGGAGCAATCGAATAGCGTCATGCTGAAAAGCGATTGCCCCCTACCCGCCATGCCGCTGCGCCAGCACCTTGGCCACATCGCCAAGCCCTAAGCCCCGCGCGCGCAGCAGCACCATCAGGTGGAAGATGAGGTCGGCGGCCTCGCCGGTCAGCGCGTCATCACCCTCGCCCACGGCGGCCAGCGCGGTTTCAACGCCCTCCTCGCCGACCTTCTGGGCGATCTTGGCGACGCCCTGGCTGAACAGCCGGGCGGTATAGCTGGTTTCGGGGTCTGCGCCCTGGCGATCGGCGATGATGCGTTCCAGCCGGGCCAGGAAGCCCAGCGCGCCTTGCGTCTCTTCACCCCAGCAGGTCGGCGTGCCCAGATGACAGACCGGGCCTTCGGGCCGGGCCTGGATGAGCAGGGTATCGCGGTCGCAATCAAGGCTCACAGAGACCAGGCGCAAGACATTGCCGCTGGTCTCGCCCTTGGTCCACAGACGGTTTTTCGAACGCGACCAGAAGGTGACCAGGCCGCTTTCACGGGTCTGGTCCAACGCCGCGGCGTTCATATAGCCCAGCATCAGAACCGCGCCGGTATCGGCGTCCTGGATCACCGCCGGGACGAGCCCGGCGCCCTTCTCCCAGTCCACGTCGAGCGCATTATCGAGAGCATCACTCACGGGCGCACCTCCACACCCTGGCTCAATAGCCAGACTTTCAGTTCGGGAATCGCGATCACGCCCTTGTGGAACACGCTGGCGGCCAGCGCCCCGTCCACTTGGGCGGTTTTGAACACGGTGGCGAAATGCTCTTTGGCCCCCGCCCCGCCCGACGCGATCAGCGGCACCGGGCAGACGGCGCGCGCGGCGGCGAGCTGGTCGAGATCATAGCCCTCGCGCACCCCGTCCTGGTCCATGCAGTTGAGCACGATCTCGCCCGCGCCCCGGTCTGCGGCTTCGGCGATCCAGTCCAGCGTGGCGCGCGCTTCGGTGACGGTCTTGTCCGGATCGCCGGTATTGCGGTGGACGCGCCACTGGCCGTCAATGACCCGGCTGTCCACCCCCACCACCACGCACTGGCTGCCGAACTCGCGCGCCAGCGCATCGATCAGGGCGGGGTTTTCCAGCGCGGGCGAATTGACCGAGATCTTGTCGGCGCCGGCGAACAGCCGCGCGCGCGCATCATCGACGCTGCGTATGCCGCCAGCGACGCAGAACGGGATGTCGATGCGGCGCGCCACCTCGCTGACCCAGCGCGGCTCCACCGTGCGCGCCTGCGGGCTGGCGGCGATGTCGTAGAAGACCAGCTCGTCGGCGCCTTCTGCAGCGTAGCGCGCGGCCAGCCCTGTGATATCGCCCACATCCTCATGGTCGCGAAAGCGCACGCCCTTGACCACGCGGCCATCCTTGACGTCCAGGCAGGGAATGATGCGCCGCGCTAGCATGCCAGCGCCTCGGCCAGATCAATCCGGCCCTCGAACAGCGCCCGGCCCATGATGGCGCCCGACAGCCCGGCGGCTTTCAGCGCGCGCAGATCATCGAGCGACGCCACCCCGCCCGAGGCCTGCCAGGCGATGTCGGGCCGGGCCGCGATCAGGTTGTCATAGAGGGCTTTATTCGGCCCCTCCAGCATGCCGTCGCGGGCCACATCGGTGACCAGGGCATGGATCAGCCCGGCCTCGCGATAGGCTTCAAGGAGCGCGTCCAGCGTCTGGTCCGAGCGCTGCGTCCAGCCGCGCACCACGGGCCACGCCACACCGTCCTCCAGCTTGACGTCAAACGCGGCGGCCAGGCGCTCAGGCCCGAAAGCTTTAAGCCAGCCGATCACCGTGCGCGGTTCGCTAATAGCGAGACTCCCCACCACCACGCGCGCCGCGCCCGCGTCCAAAAGGGCGGCGATGTCCTCGCGCGTGCGCACCCCGCCCCCGGTCTGGATCTTCAGCCCCGCGCCGGCCACCGCCTCCACGAGGCCCGTCTGGCGCCGGGTTGCGTCGCGTGCGCCGGACAGGTCCACCAGATGCAGCCACTGCGCCCCCGCCGTGCGCCAGGCCTGGGCTGCGGCCAGCGGATCGCCGCCATAATCGGTGACGGCGTTGAAATCGCCGCGGGCCAGACGCACCACGCGCCCGTCCAGCACATCAATGGCCGGATAGAGGATCATGTCCGCGCCTCCAAGAAGTTTTGAAGAATCCGCGCGCCAACCGCGCCGGAGCGTTCAGGGTGAAACTGGCAGCCGGCCGCATGGCCCCGGCGCACAATCGCCGTCACCGGCCCGCCATAGTTTGTGATGACGCTGGCGTGGGGTCCGGCGGCGGCGTGATAGCCGTGCACGAAATAGACATGGGCGCCCTCGTCCACGCCCGCCATCAGCGGCTCGTCGCGCACCGTTTCCAGCCGGTTCCAGCCCATGTGCGGCCACGGCCCGTCCGCGCCGGGATCAAGCCGGGTGATCCGGCCCGGAATGAGCCCCAGACAGTCCACATCGCTCTCGTCCGAGCCCTCGAACAAGAGCTGCATCCCCAGGCACAGGCCCAGAAGCGGGCGGGTCTCGCTGCGCAGCGCATCCGCCCAGCCCGAGGCTTCCAGCCGCGCCATGGCGGGGCCGGCCGCGCCGACGCCGGGCAGGATCAGCCGGTCTGCGTCCCTGGCCTCATCGGGCGTCGCTGCGATCACGGGATCGGCGCCCAGCCGCTCCAGCGCAAAACGCACCGAGGCGATATTGGCCGTGGAGGTGTCGATGATGGCCAGCGTCATCTAGAGCACGCCCTTGGTCGATGGCAGCGCCTCGCCTTCGATGCGCGCGGCCATGCGCAAGGCCCGGCCGAAGGCCTTGAAACAGGATTCGATCATGTGGTGGGCGTTCTCGCCGTCCACGCTGACATGGATCGCCGCCTTCATGGATTCAGCCAGCGAGCGGAAGGCGTGGGGGCACATCTCGACGGGAAAATCGCCCACCCGTTCGCCCGGGATCACCCCGTCAAAGCGCGCGAAAGGCCGCCCCGACAGATCGATCCACACGCCCGCGCGCGTTTCATCCATGGGCGTTTCAAAGCCGAAGCGGGCGATGCCGCGCTTGTCGCCCAGCGCCTGGCCCAGCGCCTCGCCCAGCGCCAGGCACACATCCTCGATGGTGTGGTGGGCGTCCACCTCCACATCGCCTTCGCAAGTGACGTCCAGCGCAATGCCGCCATGGCGCGCGATCTGCTCAAGCATGTGGTCGAAGAATTTCACGCCGGTATCGACCCGCGCGCCCTCCCCGTCGAGATCGACGCTCAAGGCGATATCGGTCTCCTTGGTGGTGCGCCGCACGCTGGCGCGCCGCCCCGAGGCGCGCGCGCCCAGATGTTTCGCCAGCGCCCGCGCCGCCGCCGCGTCGGGGATGAACAGCGTTCCGTCCTGCGCCGTCACCAGACCGAGGCCCGGCGCTAGCGCAGGGTTGATCCTGACACCGTGCTCCGTGATCTGCGCGCCTGCGCCCAGCAGCGGCAGGACCTCGTCCAGCACCCGCGCGCGCGCGTCACGGTCCGCCTGTGCGGCGGCCAGCGCCGCCGGACGCAGGGCATCGATCCCGGCTTCCAGCAGCACCAGAGGCGGCGCGGCGAGCGCAGCTTCCGCCTCTTGGACGTCCTTTTGCGTCTCCAGCACCAGCGCCGTCACCGGCGCGCGCGGCGGGCCGAGGCGGATCAGGGCGGGCGCAGATACGCGCTCGGCCGTTACATCGCTCAAGGGCAAACCGGCCAGATCGGGCGCGGCGCGGCGGGCGTCTTCGGGACAGCTCGCCAGCACGATGCACGCGGCCTCAACGCCCAGAAGGGCGGCGAGATGGTTTTTAAGCGCTGCATGAGCTTTTTGCGCCTGAGCGCTGGCGTCATTGGAAAAATCGATCTGATAGCTCATGACGCCTTCTCCCGCCTGACCGCCATGGCGAGGCGGTGGGCGTCCAGCCCCTCCAGCGCCGCCAGGCGCTCCACCACCGGGCCAAGAGCCTTGGCGCCTTGGGCGTTCATCTCAAGGATGGTGGTGGTTTTCTGGAACATCTCCACGCTCACCCCGCCATAGGCCCGCGCCGCGCCCGCCGTGGGCAGGGCGTGATTGGGGCCGGCGGCGTAATCGCCCGCCGCTTCCGGCGTCCAGGGGCCGAGGAAGATGGAGCCGGCATGGCGGACTTTCTCAGCAAACCCGCGCGGATCGGCGGTCTGCACGATCAGGTGCTCGCTGGCATAGGCGTTGACCGCCTCCAGCGCCTCGGCCTCATCGGCGACGATCAGGGCGCGCGAGTTCTTCAGCGCCGCGCGCGCCACATCGGCCCGGGGCAAGCGGGCGAGCCAGTCGGCGATGGCCGCTTCCACCCGCGTCACGAAGTCATCCGACCAGGCCACCAGCACCACCTGGGCCATCACGTCATGCTCGGCCTGGCTGAGCAGATCGATGGCGGTCAGGGACGGATCGGCGCTGTCATCGGCCACCACCATCACCTCGCTGGGTCCGGCGGGCAGATCGGCCGCCGCCCCGCCCGGGCTCTGGGCCAGCAGCGCCTTGGCCGCGGCCACATAGGCGTTGCCGGGGCCATAGATCCGGTCGGCTTTCGGAAGCCCCGCCGCGCCATAGCCCAGCGCCGCCACGCCATGAGCGCCGCCAAGGGCGTAGACTTCATCCAGGCCCAAGAGGTGCGCAGCGGCGAGAATGGCGGGCTCCACGCCCTCACCCTTTCGCGGCGGGGCGATCACCGCGATGCGTTTGACGCCCGCGATCTGCGCCGGGACCGCCAGCATGATCAGGGTCGAGACCAGCGGCGCGGTGCCGGCCGGCACATAGAGCCCGGCCACATCAATCGGCCCGGCCCGACGCTCGGCGCGCACGCCCGGCCATGTCTCCACCGAGACGGGGCGGTAGCCCTGCTCTGCGTGAAAGGCGCGCACGGCGTCGGCGGCGGCCAGAATGGCGCCGCGATCGTCTGCGGCAAGCTGCGAAGAAGCCGCCTCAAGCTCATCTTTTGAAACGCGAAACCCGTTCTCAGGGGCCCACTGGTCGAGGCGCAGGGCGTAATCGCGCACCGCCGCCTCGCCGCGTTCGCGCACATCGGCCAGGATGGCGCGCGCCACCTCCATGGCGTCGGACGCATCGGAAGGGCGCGCCATCACGGCGGCGCGGGCGGCGGCGTCCAGCTCATTCCATTGATATCGCGCCAGCATGTCAGGCCATCATCTTTTCAATCGGCATCACCAGGATGGAGCGCGCGCCGGCGGCTTTGAGCCGTTCCAGCGTGGTCCAGAACACCTCCTCGGTGCACACCGCATGGACCGCCACCACGTCATCGCGGCCTACAACGGCGGCGACGGTGGGCGCATCGGCGCCGGGCAGCACGGCGCGCACCTCGTCCAGCCGGTCACGCGGGGCGTTCAGCAGGATGTATTTGGTCTGGCGCGAGGCGATCACGCCCTTGAAGCGCTCGATCAAGAGGCTGGCCAGATCATGCAGCGCCGCCGAGCGCGGCTCGGGCCGGCGCACCAGCACCGCCTCGCTCTCCAGCACCGTCTCGAAGGCCTTCAGCCCATTGGCTTCCAGCGTGGCGCCCGACGAGACCAGATCGCAGATGGCGTCGGCCACGCCCATGCGCGGCGCCACTTCCACGCTGCCGCCCATCTCCACAATCTCGGCGCTGACGCCGCGCGCCTTGAGGAATTGCGCGGTCAGGCCGGGATAGCTGGTGGCCACGGTCTTGCCGTTCAGATCAGACAGCGTGCGGATCGCGCCGCCCTTGGGCGCGGCCAGTTTCAGCGAGCAGCGCGCAAAGCCCAGCTTGAGCGCCACTTCGAGACCTTTAAGCCGGCCGTGGCGCGCCTGGGCCTCATAGAGGACGTTCTCGCCCACAATGCCGTAATCGCACGCGCCCGAGGCCACGAAGCTGGGGATGTCGTCATCGCGGATCAGCATCAGGTCCAGCGCCACATTCTCCGCCCGGCGCAGCAATTCATCGCGGCCCCAGGCGAGCTTGACGCCGGCCTTGGCCAAAAGCTCGAACCCGCCTTCGGCCAGCCGGCCCTTTTTCTGCACCGCCAGTGTCAGGCGCTCGCTCATGATGAGGTCTCCCGCGTGCGGTCCAGCACCAGCCGGTAGCCGCGATGATCTTCCTGGCTCAGAAACCGCGCCACCCGCGTCACCGTGGTGGTGCTCACGCCCGTCTGCGCGCTGATATCGCGATAGGACTTGCCGCCCTCGTCCAGCATGCGCGCCACGCGCCAGCGCTCGGCCAAAGCCTGCAGCTCGCCCGGCGTGGTCAGATCACGCAGGAAACGGCGCATCTCGTCAGGCGTCTTCAAGGTCAGAAGCGCTTCGCACAGCGCCTCGATATCTTGCGCGCCGCCCGCCCTGTCCGGATTGTCCGCAACCGCCATGGCCGCCTCCTTCGCATCATCGGAAGGCGTTATAGCGTGTTATCGCGTTAAAACAATGGGCGGGCTGCAGCGCACGGCGTTAAGGGTAAATTCAGTCATGGCGGCAATACCTTGCCTTGCGCCAAGATGGGGATAGCCATGAAATGCACCGCATGCCGGGACGGGGTCAAAGCTCCGTTTGACTTCACCATGGCCTTCCAGCCCATCGTCAGCCTGTCGCGGCGAAATGTCTGGGCCTATGAGGCGCTGGTGCGCGGGCCTGACGGTCAGGGCGCGCCCTGGGTGCTCGACCAGATCAATGACGAGAACAAATACGCTTTTGACCAGTCCTGCCGGGTCAAGGCCATCGAGCTGGCCGCCGGGCTTTTTGGCGGTGACGCGGACGGCGCGCGCCTGTCGATCAATTTCCTGCCCAATGCGGTCTACACGCCCGCCGCCTGCATCCGCACCACGATGGAAGCGGCTGACCGCACAGGCTTTCCCGCTCACCGGATCATGCTGGAGTTTACCGAGGGCGAGAAGATCACCGATGTCGATCACGTCAAGTCCATCATCCGCGAATACAAGGCCCGCAAACTGATCACGGCGATTGATGATTTCGGCGCCGGGTTTTCCGGCCTGGGCCTGCTGGCCGAATTCCAGCCCGATGTGATCAAGCTGGACATGGGCCTGATCCGCGGGATTGATGATCACCCCGGCCGCCAGGCCATTGTCAGCGGCATTCTCTCCACCAGCAGGCTTTTGGGCCTGACCGTCATCGCCGAGGGCATCGAGACCCTTGATGAGATGCAGACGCTGCAAGGCTTGGGCATTGATCTGATGCAGGGCTTCCTGTTCGCCCGGCCGGCCCTGGCCGCCCTGCCCGATATCCGCTGGCCGGACGCGCCGCCCGCCGCCCTCACCGCCTAGAGATTTCGCCGGTCAGTTCTGACCGCCCAGATTGCCCTCGCCGGACGGGGTTTCGGGCGCCTCGTCGCGGCCATCCCAGGGGGTTTCCTCGGCCGGGTCCATGGGCAGATCGGTAAAGCCGGTCAGATCCGACAGCTCCTGGCTGTCGCGGCCTATCTCAACCCGGCTCAGCGCATAGCTGCGGATCAGGCGCGCCACCGAATGCAGGGCGTGGATATGGATGCGCTCATAGCCATGCGAGGCGTCCACGCCAAACGTGACCAGCGCCGTGCGCACATCGGCGCCCGCCTCGATCGCGCTGGCGCTGTCGGAGCGGTAATAGCGGAAGATGTCGCGCTGATGCTCGATCCCCTCGTCCCGGCACAGGCGCAGCAGCTTCTGGGTCAGGTGATAATCGAACGGGCCGGTCTGGTCGGCCATGGAGATGGTGACGCCGAACTCGCGGCTGTTCTGGCCGGGCGCAGCGGCGCCGTTATCGATGGTGACCATGGAGGCGATGTCCTGGGACAGGACCGAGCTGGCCCCGTGGCCCACCTCCTCGGTGATGGTGAACAGGAAATAGGTGTCCACCGCCAGCGGCTCCTCGCCCTCCACAATGGCCTTGAGCGCGGCGAACATGGAGGCCACGCCCGCCTTGTCGTCGAGATGGCGCGAGACGATGAAGCCGTTGTCGAGAAATTCCGGCTGCGGGTCGATGGCGACGAAATCGCCGATATTGAAGCCCAGCGCCTCCAGATCGGCCTGGCTGGCGGCCACCACGTCCGGGCGCAGCTCCACCTGGCGCCAGTTCACCGGCTGGGTGTCCACTTCCTCATTGAAGGTATGGCCCGAGGCCTTGAGCGGCAGGATGGAGCCCCGGAACGCGCCATGCTCGGGCGTGAACACCGTGCAGCGCGCGCCTTCCGCGAAACGCGAGGACCAGTGGCCGATGGGGACCACCTCCATGCGGCCATTGTCCTTCAGCGCTTTGATCTGGGCGCCCAGCGTGTCGATATGGCCGACAATGGCGCGCGCAGGCTTGCGCCGTCCGCCCTGGATGCGCGCGCGGATGGCGCCGCGCCGCGTGATTTCGAACGGCACGCCCAGCCGGGTCAGCTCCTCGCAGCACAGCCGGGTGACCGCATCGGTAAAGCCCGACGGGCTGGGCGTGGCGAGCAGGCGCGCCAGGATGTCCTTGAGATAGGCGTCGTCGATAACAGGCGTGGACAAGGGTCAGCTCCTGGACAGGTCAGCGCGGGCCGGACAGAGGAAACAGCAGATCAATGAAGCGCTCGGCGGTGGGCTGGGGCTCGTGATTGGCCAGGCCCGGGCGCTCATTGGCCTCGATGAACACATGATCGGGCGCATCGGGCGCGGTGACGATGAAATCCACCCCCACCACCGGAATATCAATGGCGCGCGAGGCGGCGATGGCGCTGCGCGCGATGTCGGGATGCAGTTCATCGGTCACGTCATGCAGCGCGCCGCCGGTGTGCAGATTGGCGGTGCGCCGCACACGGATGATCTCGCCCGAACCGGGGACATCGTCCCAGCCATAGCCGGCGCGTTTCAGGGTGCGTTCGGTTTCGCCATCCAGCGGCACCACCGATTCCCCGCCAGTGGCCGCGGACCGGCGGCGCGAGAGCGCCTCGACCAGCGCGCGCACCGTCTTCACCCCGTCGCCGCGGATTTCCGGCGGCTTGCGCAAGGCGGCGGCCACCACCTCGTGATTGATCACCACCACGCGCAGATCATCGCCGGCCACGCATTCCTCGATCAGCACCCGGCCGCCGCCCTCGGCGCGGGCGCTGGCTATGGCGCTCTTGAGATCTTCCAGGCTCTCAACTCCGACCGAGACGCCCCGGCCCTGTTCGCCGCGCGCAGGCTTGACCACCACCGAGTCATGAGCGGCCAGGAAGTCCGCCACCGCGTCAGGCATGCCCTGGCTTGCCGCCAGATCAGCCTCTTTGGGCGCCAGACCGAGCTGTTTGGGGACCGGAACGCCCGCCTTGATCATCAGCCGGCGCGTGACCGCCTTGTCATCGCAGCGGCTCATGGCCACGGCATGGGTGAGCTCGCTGAGGGATTCCCGGCATGTCACGGCGCGTCCGCCATGGGTCAGGCGGAAAAAACCGCCCTCATCATCAAGCACTTCCACCGATATCCCGCGGCGGCGCGCCTCGTCGGTGATGATGCGCGCATACGGGTTCAGCCCCTCTTCCGGCGCGGGGGCGATGAAGAGCTTTTCATTGATCGGGTTTTTGCGCTTCAGGGTGAAATATGGCGCGCGCCTGAAATTCAGCTTTTCATACAGCGCTATAGCCGAGGTATTATCGTGCAGCACTGAAAGGTCCATGAAGGCGCAGCCGCGCGCCTGGAAGAGTTCGGCCAGGCGCCGCACAAGCGCCTCGCCTATGCCCGGGTGCGGCGCGCGGGCGTCCACCGCCAGGCACCACAGGGAGCTGCCTCGTTCGGGATCGTGAAAGGCGCGGCTATGGTCCACGCCCGTCACCGCGCCGAGAATATCGCCGCTCTCGGAATCCTCGGCCACCAGGAAGGTCAGGGTGCGGCTGTCGCGCTGGCGCCAGAAAAAGTCCGGCGCCACCGGCACCATGCCCCGCCCGGCATAGATGGCGTTGACGGTCCGGGCGTCGGCTTCCGAGCACAAACGGCGCACGAAAAAACCCTTGGGCTGACGCCGGGACGCCCGATAGGTCGCCAGATCAAGGCGGTAGGTGTGGGACGGGTCGAGGAAAACCTCCTGGGGCGCAGCGGCCATGGCCACGTGGGGATCGCGGATATAGACCGCGATATCGCGCTGGCCGCGCTGCTCGTCGCGCAAGGTGTCGATCAGCGTCTGAGCGCTGTCAAAGGTCTGGGCGAAGATCAGCCGTCCCCAGCCCGCATCCAGAACCGCCTCGCGGTCCGGCTGGTCCTTGTCCTGACCTGAAATAGGCTTCTTGAGGCCATGCTCGCGCAGGCGTTTGAGCCGGTGGGTCACGGCCCGGCGCGGCGCTTCGGAACTGCGAGCGGTCATGCGCCCTCCTTGCCTGGGCCTAACCGGCGCCATGGGCTTCCAGCCACATGGCCAGAAGTCCGATCTGGTAGAGCTTCGAGCCCCTTAGCGGGGTGATATGGGCTTCGGGATCGGCCAGAAGCTGGTCCACATAGCCGCGCCGCACGATTCCCATCTCCTCGAAGCGCTTTGAGGTGACAGCATCACGCACCCGCTCAAGATACGGCCCGCGCAGATATTTCAGCGCCGGCACGGGGAAATAGCCTTTCGGCCGGTCGATCACCTCATGAGGGATCACATCACGCCCCACCTGTTTGAGGATGCCCTTGCCCTCCTCGGCGGTCTTGAGCTCGGCGGGCACGCGCGCCGCCGCCTCCACGACCTCATAGTCAAGGAAGGGCGTGCGCGCCTCAAGCCCCCAGGCCATGGTCATGTTGTCGACCCGCTTGACCGGATCGTCCACCAGCATGATCTGGGTATCCACCCGCAGCGCCTTGTCGATGGGCCGGTCCGCGCCCGGACGGGCGAAATGCTCGGCGACAAAGTCGCGCGGCCGGTCGCCATTGAGCCAGCGGTCCTGCAAGAGCTCGCCCATTTCCTGACGCCCGCGATCAAAGAAGGATTTGGCGTAAGTCTCCAGCGCATCATTGGTTTCCAGCATGGGCGGATACCAGTGATAGCCGGCGAAAATCTCGTCGGCCCCCTGCCCGGACTGCACCACTTTCACATGGCGCGAAACCTCCTGGCTGAGCAGGAAGAATCCCACGCAGTCATGGCTGGTCATGGGCTCGCTCATGGCCGCGATGGCTTCCTCCAGCGCCGGCAGGGCGCGGCCGGTATCGATGCGGATCTGGTGATGATCGGTGGCGAAATGTCTGGCGATAATGTCGGAATACTGGAACTCGTCGCCCTGTTCCTCGCCCACGCTCTCAAACCCGATGGAGAAGGTGGACAGGCCCGTCTGCCCGGCCTCGGCCAGAAGCCCCACGATCAGCGAGCTGTCGAGACCGCCCGACAAAAGAACGCCCACAGGCACATCGGCCACAAGGCGGCGCTTGACCGCCGTGCGCAGCGTATCGGCCACCAGCGCCTTCCAGTCAGCGGCCGAATAGCCGCGCTCGTCGTCGCGCGGACCGAAGCTCACATCCCAGAACTGGCGTGTGGTGCGCCGGCCATCGGGCTCGATGCGCATCAAGGTGGCGGGCGGCAATTTGCGCACCCCGCGCACCATGGTCCAGGGGGCCGGCACCACGGCGTGGAAGCTGAAATAGAAATTCAGCGCATCAGGATCGAGCGATGTGTCCACATCCCCAAAAGCGGTGAGCGCCTGAAGCGTGGAGGCGAACCGGAAAGCGCCAGCGGTTTCAGCATAGTAGAGCGGCTTGATACCCAGCCGGTCACGCCCGATCAGGACCCGGCCCGAATCGCGCTCGGCGATGGCGAAGGCGAACATGCCGTTCATGCGGTGCACGAAGTCCTCGCCCCAGGCATGATAGGCCTTGGCGATCACCTCGGTGTCGCCGGTGGAGAAGAAGCGATAGCCCTTGGCCTCAAGTTCGGCGCGCAATTCCTTGTGATTATAAATGCATCCGTTGAAGACAACGCTCAGTCCCAGCTCGGAATCCACCATGGGCTGCTGGGCGGCGTCGCTCAGATCAATGATCTTCAGGCGCCGGTGCGCAAGGGCGATCCGGCCTTGGGCATGCAGGCCTGACGCATCAGGCCCGCGCCGGTTCATCGTGTCAGCCGCCCGGTCCAGAGCCGCCAGATCGGGCGCCTGGCCATCAAAGCGAATTTCACCGGCTATGCCGCACATACAGTCAATCCTTTCAGGTAGGCACTTGCCCCAGTATGCATATGCATAATGGCGCAAACAGTTTCATGACGGGTTGGCCGCCTATGTCGTGGGTTTCGGCTGAAAAATCAAGTTTTGCAGGCTGTCACGGCGGCCTCACGGGTAATTTATCCTGAGATATCATTAGGCGATGTTGACCTTTGCGCGCGGATTCCTATCTTCATCGCTGTCGCCCTTTTGTTGAAATCTGTGGAGCGCCGCGCGCGGCGCCAGGAGGAATTGTGGCCTTTAATAAACCGCACACCCGTCAAAAGCGTATTGATCTGGCCCAGATCGGAGAAGCCGGCGATATCGCCGTGCTGATCACTGACGGCTTCGCCGCATCCGATCTGACGGATGTGGCTACGGCGGCTGAGCGCAGCAGCTATCGCACGGTGATCGTCAGCCCCAATAAATCGCTGGTGAGCGGACGGTCTGCGAGCAATGAGGAAATGAATTTTGTCGTGGACGCCCATCCCGGCGACCGGGGTCCGGAAGCCTTTTCAGGCCTGTTGATCCCCGGCGGCGCCCATGGGCTGACGCGTCTGATCGAAGACCAGGACGCGCGCCTTCTGATCCAGGCGTTCATCAAGGCCGGCAAACCGGTTCTGGCCATGGCCGAAGCCGCGCCCATACTGGCCGAAGCCGCCGGCAAGACGCCGGGCGAAGCCGGTCAGGCTGCGCTGGCCCTGCGCGGCGATTTGTTTGCGGCCGGAGGCGAAGAGGCCCGCGAGGACGCCATCTCCACCTTCATCAAGACGCTGGACATGGTTGAGGAAGCGGCCTGAACCGCGGCTGCACCGACCTGAATGAAGAAGGGCCGCAGCCTGGTGCTGCGGCCCTTTTCATATGCATTGTAAGGGGGTTGCAGGAGCCCCCTACTTCTCCCAGTCCCGCTCGATGGTGCGCGAGGCCAGCAGGAAGAGCACGCCGGCGACCGCATAGAGCGAGGCGCCGATGGCGATGGAATAGCGCAGCGATTGCTCGCCAAATGTGGGGGTGAGCAGGGTCGAAAGCTCGCCCAGCACATACACCCCGACCCCGATCCCCAGAAGATTGTTGATCAGCAGGAAGATGGCCGAGGCCATGGAGCGCATATTGGCCGGCGCCAGATGCTGGAAGGCCGACAGCACCGGTCCCAGCCAGCTCAGCCCCAGCGCTGTGGGAATCAGGAAGAGCAGAACCGCATAGAACGGTGTCGGCGCAAACGTGCCGAGCACGTACATCGGGAAGGCCACCAGGAAAGCCAGCGCCGGAACAATGGCGTAGGCGGTTTTCTTCGCCTTGCCCAGCCGGTCGGCCAGGATGCCGCCGAACAGAATGCCCAGACTGCCGCCCACGAACAGCACGCTGCCGAACACCCAGCCGGTGTCGATAATGCCCAGTTCATAGGTGCGCGAGATGAAGCTCGGCATCCAGAAGAACACGCCATAGCCCATCATGGACGAGCACGACGCCCCAAGCGTCAGCAGCCAGAAGGACGGCTTGGTGGCGAGAATGCGCAGCACATCGATAATGCCCGGCTTTTCAGCCGCTTCCTCGATGGCTTTACCCGCCAGCCCTTCGCCCTGCTGGGGCGGATGCTTGGCCACGGCGGCTGCGGCGGCTTTCTGACGCTCGCTGACCGGATCCAGGCCGCCGCGCTTGGGCTCGCGCATGGTCAGCTTGAAGATCGGGGCGATGACCACACCGGCCAGGCCCACAATGATGAAGGCGGCGCGCCAGTCGAGATCCTTGCCAATGGCGCCGCCCGCGATCTGGGCGCCTGCGACCACGCCGAAGGCGCTGCCGATGGGGATGCCCAGCGAATAGATGGCCAGCGCCCTGGCCCTAGCGTCCGGCGGAAAATAGTCCGCGATCAGCGAATAGGACGGCGCCACGCCGCCGGCCTCGCCCACACCGACGCCCACCCGGGCGGCGAAGAGCTGCCAGAAATTCTGCGCCATGCCGCACAGGGCGGTGAAACCGCTCCACACGGTCAGCGAGACGGTGATGATCCAGGTGCGGTTGGTGCGGTCGGCCAGCCAGGCGATGGGCACGCCCAGGGTTGAATACAGCGCGGCGAACGCAATGCCGCCCAACAGGCCCAGCTGGCGGTCGTCCAGGCCCAGCTCTTCACGGATGGGAATGGCCAGGATCGAAATGATCTGCCGGTCCAGAAAGTTGAACGCATAAACGATGAACAGCATGAACAGCACCCAGACGCGGTAGCGCGTGCTGGGCGGCGCGGGCTCGTGAGCCCCCGAAGACTGGCTGGCGGCGGTCATGATGCTCCCCGTATGCTGTTCTGATCTGTGCGTCCGGACGGCGCACGGCGCCATGATGGAACCGATCTGACGGAAACTGCAAAGAAAAAGCGCCGCTGGCCCGGTTGCGGGCGCAGCGGCGCTCTCCCCGTCGCCCGCCCTCTAGTAGCGGAAGGCGATTGTGGCGGTGACGGTGCGCGGATCGCCGTAGAAGGCGGTCAGCGTGCCCTCAAGACCCAGGTTGGGCGTACCGTCGGCATTGATGAAGTTATAGCCCGACACCTTGTAACGCTCGTCGGTCAGGTTGCGGCCATGCACGCCCGCCTGCCAGCGGCCGTCATTGGAGTTCCACACCACCGACGCGTTCCACAGCGTGTAGCCGTCCTGGTCCAGGGTCGGGTTGGGGATCTCGAACTGGCTGTAGCTGCCGCGATAGGCCAGCGTATTGATGACCGAGAGCGCGCCATTGGACAGCGGCACGGTGTAGTTCAGCGTGCCCGACGCCATCCATTCAGGCGTGTTCTGGATCACGGCCTGGTCGGAAATGTCCACGCCGAAGGCGTCGATGAACTCGTCATACTCGCCGTTGAGATAGCCAATGGCCCAGTTGAGATCGAGCGTGTCGCCGCTGGTGAAGGCGTCTTCGGCCAGCCCCAGGAAGCCCTCATACTCAATGCCCCACAGCGTGGCGGCGCCGGCATTGGTGGTCACGCCGGTGAAGGTGTCGAACACCCCGTCCCCGGTGGTGTCCACGCCGATGGAGCCGGGCACCTGCACGTCGGTATAGTCATTGTAGAAGAAGGCCAGCGCGTGGCGGTAGCCGCCTTGCGTGAACTTCCAGCCGGCCTCATAGGCGTTCACCGTCTCCGGGTTGAAGCGCATGAACTCGAACTCGTCGATGCCGGCCGCGGCCGCCGCCGTGGTCTGGCCGCGCGGGTCGAAGCTGCCGCCTTTGAAGCCCTGGGAGAAGCTGGCGTAGAAATTATTGGCCGCATCAGGCTGGTAGGAGACAGAGATGCGCGGGCTGAAATCGGTCCAGCTGTCCGACCCGTCAAAGTCGGAGGTGACGGCCACCAGGGTCGGCGAGCCGCCGAAGAATTCCGAGAAGCCGCCGATATAGGTCCGGCGCAGGACGCGCGAGGCGCGCTTGTCACTGGTATAGCGCGCGCCCAGGGACACCGACCATTCCGGGGTCAGGTCATAGGTGAAATCGGCGAAGACCGACCAGGTCTCGGTTTCCACATTGCCGAAGGTCTGGGCATTGAGGCCCGGCAGGCCGAGCACGTCGCCCGTAGTGGCCAGCAGCACGTCGAACACGGTGGAGGCTTCAGCGTCGAGATAATAGGCGCCGATAATGCCGTTCAGCCGGTCGCCGGAATAGACCAGCTGGAATTCCTGGCTGAACTGCTCGTTATCATAAAGCGCGGGCACATCCAGATCGGCGCCGGGCAGCGAGTCGAAGTCGATGGGCGTGGTGGAGCTGTCTTCACGCCAGGCGGTGATGGAGCGGAAGGTCCATTGATCATTGATCTGGATATCGCCCGACAGCGACACGCCCTGCCCTTCGATCTTCTGGTCCACCACATCCAGGCCGCCGCGGGTGTCGAACACATTGTCCAGCACCGGCGCGCCGGTCAGCAGCGAGGGGATCAGGCGGTGGCCGCCGCGCGGATTGGAGGTGTCTTCGATACGGTCATAGACCGCGCGGATGAAGATGCGGTCATCAGGCTCGAACTCAGCCGAGATCCGGCCGGCCAGCACGCGCTTGTTATAATTGTCCTGGCCCGTGGTCAGGTTGGTTCCGAAACCGCTGCGGGTGAGATTGGCCACCGCCCCGCCGACGCGGAACGCATCGGACAGCGGCGCAGAGCCGGACACGATCACGTCGAACTGGTCATAGGAGCCGACATTCATGCGCGCCGAGAAGCTCGGCTCATCGCTCAGGCGGCGGGTGACGTATTTGACGGCGCCGCCCACGGTGTTGCGGCCGTAGAGCGTGCCCTGGGGCCCGCGCAGAACCTCGATGCGCTCCACATCAAAAATGTCCAGCACCGCAGCCTGGGGACGGTTGAGATAGACATCGTCGATATAGATGCCCACGCCCGCCTCGAAACCGGCCACCGGGTCCTGCTGGCCGATGCCGCGGATGAAGGCGGTCAGGGTGGAGTTGGTGCCGCGCGAGACTTCCAGCGTCACGTTCGGCGTGGTCTGGGCGATGCGGGTGATGTCCTGGGCGCCGATGGCTTCCAGCTGGGCGCCCGAATAGGCGGTCACCGAAACCGGCACGTCCTGCAGGCTCTCCTCGCGGCGGCGCGCAGTCACCGTCACCACATCGCGGGTTTCGCTTGCCCCGGCCTCCTGCGCAGCCGCGGCGGCCGTGACGGGCAGCCAGGAAACGCTGGCCAGAAGCACAGCAGAACTGATCACTTTACGGCGGATGGTCATCGGACTCCCCTCCCTGAGAAGCTATGTCTTGCGCCCGGCTGACGGGGCGCTGATGGCGGGGATAATTTCAACGTTGAATGAAAAGTCAATGCCAATTAGACTTTCCACAAGTGCTGAAATATTCATGTGAGGCGCATGCGCCACACATATCCGACACAGAGCGGCGGCGCCCGCTCACAATCCAAGCGAGGCCTAATGGCAGTCGCCCGCAAACTGAGCCGCGGTGAAATCACCCGCGAGAAACTGCTGGATTCAGCGGAAAAACTGTTCGCGCTGAAGGGCTTTCATGGCGTCACCGTGCGCGCCATCGCCCGCGAGGCCGACAGCGATCCGGCCCTGGTGGCGTATTATTTCGGCGGCAAGCGCGAACTGTTCGACGAGGTGCTGCTGCGCCGGGCCGAGCAGCTCAACCAGATTCGCCTGCAGGAGCTGGAGGCGTGCGAGCGGGCCGCCGGGCCGGAAGGCCCGACGGTGGAGGAAATCATCGCCGCCTTCACCCATCCGCTGCTGGACCGCTCCATCCACGGCGATCCGGGCTGGAAGAGCTATTTCGCCCTGATCGGCCAGATCACCAACGCGCCCGATTGGGGCGGGGCGGTGATGTCGAAATATTTCGACCCCATCGTGCGCCGCTTCCTGCAATCGCTGCGCAAGGCGCTGCCCGATTGCCGCGATGAGGAGCTGTTCTGGAGCTATCACTTCCTGTCCGGGGCGCTGGTGCTCACCTTCGCCGAGACCGGACGCATTGATTCGCTCTCGGGGGGCTTGTGCAAATCCTCCGACATCGAAGCGGTGGCCGACCGGCTGCCGGAGTTTATCGCGGCGGGCTTCCGCCGTCTGTGCGCCCGGGACGCCGCCGCCCGGGCCGAACGCGCCAGAGCAGAACCAGGACAGGACGCATGACCGATTTCGCCGCCCGCACCTTCACAGCCCCTGACGGGATCAAGACCTGGTACCGTTTCTACGACGCCGGAACAGACCGCCTGCCCGTGCTGTGCATGCACGGCCTGACGCGCAATAGCCGCGATTTCGCCGACATGATCCCCTCGCTCACGCAGGCCGGCCGTTCGGTGATCGCGGTGGATGTGCGCGGGCGCGGCCATTCGGACTACGACCCCCGTCCGGAAAACTATAATCCGGGCGTCTACGCCCAGGACATGTTCGGCATTCTCGCCCAGGAAGGCTGGGACAGGGTGATCACGCTGGGCACCTCCATGGGCGGGCTGATGTCCATGGTGATGGCCGCCAGCCGCCCCGGCCTGATCGAGGCGGCGATCATCAATGATATCGGTCCCGAGCTCGACCCCGCCGGCCTGACGCGCATCCAGGGCTATGTGGGCGGCGCTGGCGGCCCGTTTGAGGACTGGAACGCCGCCGCTGAAGCGGTGCGCGCGATTAACGGAACCGCCTTCCCCAGGGAAACCGGCCCGGACTTCTGGCTCGCCTTCGCCCGGCGCACCTGCCGGGAACTGGAAACAGGCGGCGTGGTGTTTGATTATGACAAGGCGATTTCCGAGCTGGCGCGCACGGGCAATGTGGCCCCGCCCGATCTGTGGCCCTTCTTTGATGCGCTGACGGCCTCGCCCATCCTGCTGATCCGCGGGGCGATCACCGATCTGCTGGCCATGAGCTGCGTGGATGA
Source organism: Alkalicaulis satelles (assembly GCF_008630495.1). Classification (GTDB taxonomy): domain Bacteria; phylum Pseudomonadota; class Alphaproteobacteria; order Caulobacterales; family Maricaulaceae; genus Oceanicaulis; species Oceanicaulis satelles. Next base: position 361,306 of record NZ_VWOJ01000001.1, on the reverse strand, counting down.
GATGCGCCGGCGCGCGCCGCGCATGGCCTATTGCGAAGTGCCTGATGTGGGCCACGCCCCGCTGCTGACCGAGCCTGAAGCGGCCTCGGCCATTGACGCCTTCCTCGCCGGCCTCGACTGAAGGCCTCGTTTTTTCAAGGATGCCCGCCATGCTTTTGCGCCTGCTTGGAGCCCTGATCCTGATTGCGGTCCTGGTGATCGCGCTTGTGGCGTTTCTGACGCGCAGCCCCGGGCCGGCGCCCGTTGACGCAGACCTGCCCGCCAGCGCCGACCGGCTGGTGGAGGCGGCGGGCCAGACCTGGCGGGTGCGCGAGGAAGGCCCGGCGGATGCGCCGGCCCTGATCCTCATTCACGGCTTCAGCCATTCGCTGGAAACCTGGGACGCCTGGGCTGAGGATCTGACGGCGGACTATCGCGTGATCCGCTTTGATCTGCCCGGCCATGGCCTGACCGGCCCGCGCGAGGATGAAGCCTATTCCGTCAGCGACACGGTGGACCAGGTCGCAGGCCTGCTCGCGCAAATCGCCCCGGAACGCTTCATTCTGGGCGGCTCCTCGCTGGGCGGGCTTGTGTCCTGGCGTTATGCGGCGCTCCACCCCGAGCGGGTGGAGGCGCTGGTGCTGGTCAGCCCGGGCGGCTATCCCATCCACGGCGTCAGCGATGAGCCCGCCCCCCTGCCCTTGCCGGTGCGGATCTATCTGACCACCGCGCCGGAAGTGGGCGTGCGCGCAGCCACGCGTTCGCTTTACGCCGATCCTTCCCTTGTGACGGATGAGCAGGTGGCGCGCATCCGCGCCATGATGCGCACGCCCGGCGTGCCAGAAGCGCTGGTGGCGCGCATCGAGCAGTTCACCCTGCCCGACCCCGAACCGGACCTGGCGCGCGTCACGGCCCCGGCCCTGCTGTTGTGGGGCGCTGCCGACGCGATGGTGCCGGCCGAGCACGGCCCGCGCTTCGCCGCCGCCCTGCCCGATGCGCGCCTGGTGGTGCTGGAGAATGTGGGCCACATGCCCATGGAGGAAGCGCCGCAGGACAGTCTTCAGGTGGTGCGCAATTTCCTGGCGGGCCTGACCGCCGGCCTCGACGATTAGGCCGGAGCGCTGACGGCGGGCGTTTCCTTGACGTGCAGGTCGATCTGCGGGAACGGGATCTCGATCCCTTCCTCGTGCAGGGCCTCCCACAGGGCGAAATAGACCTCGCTGCGCACATTGGAGAGCCCGGCTTCCGGATCGGCGATCCAGAAGCGCAGTTCGAAATTGACCGAGCTGTCGCCGAACTCCATCAGATTGCAGGTCGGTTCCTTGTCAGGCACGACGCGGGCTACGCTGGCGGCGGCCTTCAGGGCGATCTCCTGCACCTTGCGCAGATCGCGGGTCTTGTAGGACACCCCGAACGGCGCATGCAGGCGCACGATGCGGTCCGAGCGCGACCAGTTGATCACGCCATTGGCGATGAAATGCTCATTGGGGATGAGCATTTCCGTGCCGTCGCGGGTGCGGATGGAGACATAGCGCGACTGCATCTCCGAGACCCAGCCGAACGTGCCGTCCACCTCGATCGCATCGCCGGGCTTGATGGATTTGTCGGCCAGCAGGGTGAAGCCGGCGGCGAAGTTCGCCACGGTCTTCTGCAGGCCCAGGCCCACGCCAATGCCCACCGCGCCGGAGAAAATGGCCAGCGTCGCCAGATTGAACCCGGTCATCTGCAGCGCGATCAGCAACGCCGTGACCGGCAGCACCACGCCCAGCACTTTCGAAATCAGCGCCTTGAAGGCCGGCGACAATTCCTCGGACCGGTCCAGCTGGGTGTTGATCGCCCGGCCCGCCAGCGAGGCCAGCCAGAACAGCACGCCGAAATAGACCAGCGTGCGCACGATATCGAACAGGGAGAGCTGGATCGCAGAGCCGTCATCAGCCACGCCCAGCGGGATGGCCAGCGCCTGCATCTGGGCGATCACCGGCACCAGCAGGCCGAACACGTCCAGCACCGCGATCGGCCAGGCGATATAGAAGGCGATATTGGACCAGAATTTCGACTGGATCACCAGGCTGACGGCCCGGATCACGATCCAGGCGGTCATCAGGCTGGTGGCGGCGTTGACCAGCGCATAGGGCCGCTCCAGCGCGGCCAGCACCACCTGGAACAGGGTCAGCGCCGCCAGCAGGGCCAGCGGCGTCATCAGCATGGCCGCCGCATTGATCAGGCGGCGCGGCCAGCCGGTTTTCAGGAAGCCCGAGGTGGACTGAACGATCAGCGCGCGCAGGCGCGGGCCGAAGATCAGCGCCGGGATCACCGCCGCCGTGATCAAGGCCAGCTGGACGCCGTTATCCCAGTTGAGCACGGACTGCTCGAACCAGTCATAGGCGGCGATCAGGCGCGCCTGAAGTTCGTTCAGGGGCACGATATCGTCTATGGCCGATCCCGGCTGGCCCTGAGGCTGCGTCATGGCTGGCTCACGCATAAAGGCTTCTCAAGCACGCGAACCTTGCGCGTTCAGGCCGGTTTGTCGAGCCGTGATCGCCCTGTCAGGCGGCTTTGGGGACTTTGCGCCAGACCAGTATGGCGCTCGCAATGAGGGCCGCCGCCAGCAGATGGCCGCCATCCATCACAAGCAGGCCCAGCGGATAATTCACCCCGTAGGCATAGCCGTACATCAGGCTCGGAAGCATGAAGAACAGCCAGGCCGCAAAGCCCAGGCTCACATGCCCGGTCAGGTTTGACCGGCGCGAGGCCTGCAGCATGAAGGCCAGGCCTGTGACGATGAGAATCGGCATGACCGGCCCCAGGACAATCTTCCACTCATGGCCGGCGAAATCCTGCGGGCTGTAGCCGGCCAGCGACATCCACAACGCATTGAACACGAGGCCGTAAATCACAAACCCGACAGCGTAGAACGCGATGACCGCGGCGATGAACGCCAGCAGGTCGTGACCGAATATGCGCGGCATGACCGCCTCCCCTGTCTTGGTGAGCGGCGCTGCGCCGCTTCATGGCGCGATCATAGACCTGAGTGCGTTCATTGGCTTCAGAAATGTGACAGACCGGCCGGGCGCCCGCCCCGGTTCCCCTTGAGGACTTGCGGGAGTATGCATGCGCCCTGAACCATCCAGCGCCCTCACCTGATCACGGACACGTCCATGGCCCGCATCCTCGTCACCAGCGCCCTGCCCTATATCAATGGCGTCAAGCATCTGGGCAATCTGGCGGGCTCCATGCTGCCGGCGGACGTGTATGCGCGCTTCCAGCGCCTGCGCGGCCATGAGGTGCTGGCGATCTGCGCCACCGATGAACACGGCACCCCCGCCGAGCTGGCCGCCGCCGAGGCCGGCCAGGACGTGCGCGCCTATTGCGACGAACAGCACGAGATCCAGAAACGCATCGGCGAAGCCTTCGCGCTGGACTGGGACTGGTTCGGGCGCACCTCGCGCCCCCAGAACGCGGCGCTGACCCAGCATTTCGCCGAAACGCTGGAGGCCCGGGGCCTGATCGCCGAGGTCACCGAGCGCCAGATCTATTCCATTGATGACGCCCGCTTCCTGCCCGACCGCTATGTGGAAGGGACCTGCCCCGAATGCGGCTATGAAAAAGCGCGCGGCGATCAATGCGATAATTGCGGCGCGCTGCTGGACCCGGTCGATCTCAAGGATCCCTATTCGGTGATCTCCGGCTCGCGCAATCTGGAGGTCCGCGAGACGCGCCATCTCCAGCTGCGCCAGAGCGAGATGGCCGGCCGGCTGCGCGCCTGGGTGGATGCAGCCCAGGGCTGGCCGTCCCTGGCCAAATCCATCGCCTATAAATGGCTGGATGAAGGCCTGCGCGACCGCACCATCACCCGCGATCTCAGCTGGGGCGTGCCGGTGACGAAAGACGGCGCACCGAGGCCCGGCTTCGAAAGCAAGGTGTTCTATGTCTGGTTCGATGCGCCGATCGGCTATATCGCCGCCACGCGCGAATGGGCCGAGGCCACGGGCGGGGACTGGGAAAGCTGGTGGCGCACCGACAAGGGCGCTGGCGATGTCAGCTATGTGCAGTTCATGGGCAAGGATAATGTGGCCTTCCACACCGTCAGCTTCCCGGCCACCCTGCTGGGCTCTGAAGAACCCTGGAAGACGGTGGACAAGCTCAAGGCCTTCAACTGGCTGACCTGGTATGGCGGCAAGTTCTCCACCAGCCAAAAACGCGGCGTGTTCATGGATCAGGCGCTGGATCTGCTGCCGGCCGATTACTGGCGCTGGTATCTGACCGCCTATGGCCCGGAAGGCGCCGACGCCCAGTTCACCTGGGAAAGCTTCCAGTCGGCGGTCAATTCCGATCTGGCCAATGTGCTGGGCAATTTCGTCAACCGGATCACCAAATACTGCGCCGCCAAATTCGATGGCCAGGTTCCGTCCGCCGGCGCGCCCGGCGAGGCGGAAAGCTGGATGGCGGACGAATTGTCCCGGCGGCTCAAGGCCCTGACCGCCCATTATGAGGCCATGGAGTTCCGCAAGGCGGGCGCCGAAACCCGCGCTTTGTGGGCGGCGGGCAATGAGTATCTCACAAGGGCCGAGCCCTGGGTGAAGTACAAGAACGATGTGGACGCGGCGGCTGTGGGCGTGCGCACGGGGCTCAATCTGGCGGCGCTGTTCGCCATCATCGCCCAGCCGGTCATTCCCGGCGCCGCCAAAGCCGTGCTGGATGCGCTGGGCGTGCCCGAGGACAGGCGCAGCTGGCCGGACTGGCAGGATCAGTCCTTGCTGGACGCCCTGCCCCACGGCCACGCCATCACGCCGCCGGACGTGCTGTTTGCGAAAATCGAGGACGCGCAGATGGCCGAATGGACGCAGCGCTTCGGCGGCGCCGTCTAAACCGGCAGCAAGGCCGCATAGACCCGGCGCGCTTCGGACGCCAAGAGGTTATAGGCCCGGCAGGCCGAGCCGGTATCCATCACTTCCAGCCCGATGCCGGCCTCGCGGAAGGCGCGCCGGACGTCTGCGGGCGGATGGACCAGGCGGGCGCCCGCGCCCAGCACCACCACATCCGGGCGCAGGCGGGCGCCGATCAGATCGTCAAAATGCTCCGGCGCAAGACCGGCCGGGCTGTCGGGCGCACCGGTCCAGGCCCGCGCAGCGCCGTCCAGGATCAGCGTCGCGCCGTCCTTGCGCACGCCGCCGATGCGGAATCCTCCGTCACCGAAAGCGTCAATGGCGGGGACGCGGAGTTCAGACGCCATGGGCGCGCGCGCCCTCCTCCTCGCCGCTATCGCGCTTGACGCCGGTCAGGGTCAGCAGCGGCGCGGCGACGAAGATGGAGGAATAGGTGCCGATCGCCACGCCCCAGATCAGCGCCAGGGCGAAGCCCTCCAGCGCCGGGCCGCCAATGATCGCCATGGACAGGATCGCCACCAGCGTGGTGCCCGAGGTCAGGATCGTGCGCGACAGGGTGGCGTTGATGGCGATGTCCAGCACCTCGGCGGTGGGCTTGGTCTTGTATTTGCGGAACATCTCACGGATGCGGTCATACACCACCACCGTGTCGTTCATGGAATAGCCCACAATGGTCAGGATCGCCGCGATGGTGGGCAGGTTGAATTCCAGCTGGGTGACGGCGAAGAAGCCGATGGTCAGGATCACGTCGTGGATCAGCGCCAGCACCGCGCCCACCGAGAACTGCCACTCAAAGCGGAACCAGATATAGAGCAGCATCAGCACCAGGGCGACGATCACCGCCGTGGTGCCCGCCACCACCAGCTCCCCGGAGACCTGCGGCCCGACCACCTCGATGCTGAGATACTCCACATTGGCCAGGGTGTCGTTGAGCACGCCCTGCACCGCCCGCCGGGCGGCCTGCTGGGCGGCTTCGAAATCCTCGACCGGCGCGCCGGTGACCCGCTCGGCCGTGTCCACATCCACCATGGCCACGCGCACCAGCACGTCAGAGGGCCCGCCGAACTCCTGCACCTGGACATCGCCCAGATTGAGCGCGCCAAGGGCGGTGCGTATCTCGCCCAGATCGGCCGGTTCCGGCGCGGTGCTCAGCGCGATCACCGTGCCGCCGCGAAAGTCGATCCCCAGATTCAGCCCGAAGGTGAAAAACGCCCCCACCGAGCCCAGGATCATCGCCATGGACAGGATGAACGCGCCCACCCGCATGCGGATGAACTGATAGCGCGTCTCGACCGGCAGCAGGCGCACGAATGGAAAGAAGTTCATGACCTGGCTCCTACATCGGCAGCGATTTGGGCCGCATCACGCGCAGCCAGGTGGCGATGATCAGGCGTGAGAACACAAAGGCCGTGAACACCGAGGTCAGAATGCCGATGCCCAGCGTGACGGCGAAGCCGCGCACCGGACCTGCGCCCATCATGTAGAGCACGGCGGCGGCCACGAAAGTGGTGATGTTGGCATCCAGAATGGCCGACAGGGCGTGATTATAGCCGTTCTCGATGGCGCTCGCGAGCGTTCGCCCGTTGCGGTATTCCTCGCGGATGCGTTCAAAGATCAGCACATTGGCGTCCACCGCCATGCCGATGGTCAGCACGATGCCGGCGATGCCAGGAAGGGTGAGCGTGGCCTGCAAGCCGGACAAGGCGCCCAGCAGCAAGAACACATTGGTGACCAGGGCCGCTGTCGAAACCAGGCCGAAATAGCCATAGGCCAGCCACATGAACACGATCACCAGGCCAAAGCCGATCAGGATCGCGATCTGTCCGCGCTCGATGGAATCCTGACCCTGGCTGGCGCCGACCGTGCGCTCCTCAATGGGCGACAGGCCGGCGGGCAGCGCGCCGGCGCCGATCATGGTGGCCAGATCGGTCGCCGTGCGGACGGTGAAATTGCCCTGGATAATCCCCGATCCGCCCAGAATGGCCGAGCGGATCACAGGCGCGGTGATGATCTCGTCGTCCAGCACCACCGCAAAGCGCCGGCCCACATTGCGCGAGGTCGCCTCGCCAAACGCCCGCGCGCCGGACTGGTTGAAGGTGAAGGCCACCACGGGCTGGCCGTTCTCGTCAAAGCTCTGCCCGGCCGAATTGAGCTGATCGCCCGTCACCAGCGCACGGCGCTGAACCGCCAGGCAGGGCTCATTGGGATCATCGGTGGGGTAGATCACGATGCCCGGAGGGGTGCGCGCACGGCAATCGGCCCCCGTCTCAACTCCTGATTCCACCATGTGGAAGGTCATGCGCGCGGTGGTGCCCACCAGATCGATAATGCGCTGGGGATCGCTCTCGCCGGGCACCTGCACCAGCACCCGGTCATCGCCCTGACGCGCAATCACCGGCTCGGTGGTGCCCATGCCGTCAATCCGGCGGCGAATGACCGAGATCGATTCGCGCACCGTGCGGCGGCGGATGGAATCCAGCTCCGCCTCGGTGATCTGGATGGTGATGGTGCGGCCGTCAGAATCACCCTGGATGCGCAGCGTGCGCGCAGTCCCGGCCTGGCCACCCGGGCCGGACACCCGCTCATTGACCTCTTCAAGACGCTCCAGCGCCCGGTCCATGTCCGCTGCATCGGTCAGGCGCACCACAATACGGTCATCCACCACGGCCGGCGGCGCGGACAGAATGGGAGGCGCGCGCCGGAACAGCGAGCGCACATCATCTTGCAGATTGCTCAGCCGGTCCTGCTTCACGCCATCCATGTCCACCTGGAACACCAGATGCGACCCGCCCTGGAGATCCAGGCCCAGATTCACGGTCTGGTTCGGCAGCACCGACCAGACGCCCTGGGGCCGCCCGTCCTCGCCGTGCCGGACCGTCTCCGGTACGAAATTGGGCAGGGTGAACGACAGGCCGATCAGGATGACGGCCAGGATGAGAACCGTCTTCCAGGGTGGGAAATACAGCATAGGCGTTCCGCTATGGCTGGCGCGGCGCCGGGATCAATCCCGGCGCGCACGCGGCGCGATTATTCGCTGGGCTTGTCGCCGCCGGACTTGGCCGGCGCCTTGCGGGCGCGCGGCTTGCGCGCGGCGGCGGGCTTGGCGGCGGCGCGCGACGTGCTGCGGGCCGCCGGTTTGGCGGCGGGCTTGCGCGCAGGCTTGTCTTCGGGCTCGTCATCATCGGAATCATTGGCCGGCTCGGTGCGCGTGCGCACCTGGGTGATGGTCGAGCGGATCACTTTCACCCGCACGCCATCGGCCAGCTCGACCGTGGCCTCTTCATCGGTCAGGCGCGTGACCTTGCCGATCAGGCCGCCGCCGGTGACGACTTCATCCCCGCGGCGCAGATTGGCCACCATCTCGCGATGGCGCTTCACCTGCTGCTGCTGGGGACGCAGAATCAGGAAGTAGAAAATGGCGACGAACGCCACCAGCATCAGAAGGGTCGGAAACAGGCCTCCGCCGCCAGCAGCGGCGGCTATAATCAGGGTATCGGTCGCGGCGGTCATGGTCGCTCCGTGGTCAAGGGGGTGTCGTACGGGCCGCGACTATATCGGTGCGCGCCCGTGTTGCAACAAGGGGTGACGGCTGGGACCGGCTGCGTCAGCGGCGCGGCAGGCGCTCCATCGGATCAACCGGGGTGACCCCCCGCCGTATCTCGAAGTGCAAAACCGGACGGTCGCCCGGCCCCGGCCCGCCCGCATCGGCGATATGATCGCCGGCGCGCACTTGCTGGCCCTGCTCCACCCGCAAGACGGCGTTCAAGCCATAGGCGGTGACCCACCGGTTCTCATGGCGGATCAGCACCAGCTCGCCATAGCCCGGCAATTCATTGCCAGCGTAAACCACTTCGCCGGCAGCCGCAGCGCGCACCGGTTCGCCTGTACGCGCCGCAATGCGAATGCCGTCAATGCGGCGCCCTGATGAACTGCCGAATTGTCCCACCACCTCGCCCTGCAAGGGCCAGACAAACTCAGGCGCCGTTTCAGCGGCCGGCGGCGGCGGTGGCGGCGGCGGCGAAGCAGCGCCGGACGTGCGCTGCTGGGGCGGACGGTCCGGCGCTGAAGCCACGCTCTGGCGCGGTTCGCCGGAGACGCGCAATTCCTGGCCGGGATGAATGACGGCGCTTTCGCTAATGCCGTTCAGACGCGCCAGTTCGCGCGTGGTCATGCCGTGATTGAGCGCGATGCGGTACAGATTATCGCCCCGGCGCACCACATAAACCGACGGCCCGGGCATGCGCAGCGTCTGGCCCTCGCGCAGCGTATAGGGAGAGGAGAGACTGTTTTCCACCGCCAGCGCCTGGACGGTCGTGCCGCAGCGCTGGGCGATGGCGCTGAGCGTATCGCCCCGGCGCACGGTATAGCTTGCCTGACAGGACACGGCCTGGGGCGGCGTTCCGCGCCCGCCGTGATCAATGGGCGCAGGCGCCCGCGGCTGCGTGCCGCACGCGCTGAGCGACACACAGACGCATCCAAGCAGCCAGAGCCGGACGCTCGCGCGCATGGTCTATACCCTCGCTGGTAAACCCTTGAAGGCGATCATGACGTGCGAGCGTTAACCGGGCGTTGACTAAGCGCCGGTGTCTGCGGCGTCGGTCTGTGCGCGCTCGAGCTGCTGGTAATCGCCCAGCCCGCAGGCGCCGCGGGTCATGCGCGTGGACTGGTCCTTCACCTGTATGATCTCGCCGCGGCACAGCTGCCCGCCGGGCACGCGGTATTGCAGATAGGAGAACGGGCTGGACGCGCCGAAACAGCCCCGGCTGACTTCATTGAGCCAGGTCTCGCCGCCGCGCAGCTCCACCATCCAGCGCCGGTCGTCAATGGGCGTGATATGCCGGATGCGGTGGGTGGCGATGCAGGTGCGCGTTTCCCCGGTAGGCGCAAATTCCGCCAGCCGCGCTTCAGCGCGCTCCTGGGGCGATTGGGCCAGCCCGGCCGCGCCGGCGCCGGCCGCCAGCAATGCCGCACACATCACATGCTTGATCATGACAGCCTCCTTTGAGCCTTTTCAGCGCCCCTGGGCCAGCGGCGCCAAGGCGCTTTGCAGTCAACATGATAGCACGATTGAACCCGGTTCGCCCGGTCGCGTGCTGTCCGCAGCATTAAATCGTGCTCATCGCCCGTTCATATGACGCGCGGCGCGGGTTTTGCTAGCAGCCCCCTTATGAATTCTCAGTCGCCGCAAGAGGTGCGCCATGTTGAGACAGTTCATCAGCGCCTGCGCCGTGATCGCGCTGGCCGCGACCGGCGCCTGGGCGCAGAACCCGTCCCAGATCGCCCGCGCCCAGTCGGGCGCGGACTGTGCGCAATGCAATCTGTTCCAGGCGGACCTGTCCTATCGCACGCTTGACCGGATCGATCTATCCCGCGCCCGTCTGCGTCAGGCCGATCTGAGCGTTTCGACCTTCAACCAGGCGCGCTTTGACGGCGCGGACCTGTCTGTGTCCAATCTCTTTGCGGGACGCTTTACGGGCGCGCGCTTCGACGGGGCCGATTTGCGCCAGGCCACGCTGGTGGGCGCGCATTTCGGCGGCGCGCGCTTTACCGGCGCCAATCTGTCGGGCGCCAATCTGTCCGGCGCCGAGCTTGAAAGCGCCCGGGGCCTGACCCAGGCCCAGCTCTCCACCGCATGTGGAGACGCGCGCACAACCCTGCCGCCCGGTCTTGTCATTGCGCCGTGCCGCAACAGCGCCCTTACTGACAATTAAGTCGCAAACGGAAGAACTGCACGCTAGCTTCCACGCCATGATCCTGCGCGTGTGTCTTTCCGCCGCTTGCGCCTTGATGGTGGCTGCAGTCAGTGCAGCGGCCCAGGAGCCCTACCGCCGTCTGGTGATTAGCGGCGACTGCATGCAGTGTGATTTTTCCGGCAAGAACCTCGCCGGCGTCCACATGCTCGGCGGCGATTTCAGCAGTGTGAACCTGTCCAGCGCCGAGCTGCTGGGCGCGCGCATACTGGACGTGCGCATGGACGGCTCGAACCTGGCCGGCGCCTCTCTCATTGAAGCCCATCTGGCCGATACCGTGCTGGCGGGCGCGGTGCTCAACGGCGCGCAGCTGAACCGGGCGCGCCTGCACCGGGTGGATCTGCAACACGCTGCGCTGGAGGGGGCCTTCCTGGACGGCGCGGTGCTGCTGCTGAACGATCTCACCCATGCCCGGATGCGCGGCGCCAGCCTGACAGGCGCGGTGCTGCGCCAGACCGGGCTGGAAGGCGCGGACTTGCGCAACGGGCAATTGTCCGGGGTGCACATTGTCGCCGGTCATCTGTCGGGCGCAGACCTGCGCAACGCCGACCTCACCCGGGCGATCATTGAAAACTCCGATCTGAGCGGCGCGGATCTGCGCAATGCCAGCCTTCAGGACGCCCGTTTCATTGCGGTCAATCTGTCGGGCGCGGACTTTCGCAATGCATCAGGCCTGAGCGCGCAGAGTTTCCGGCTGGCCTGCGGGGACGAGGCCACCCGCCTGCCTGACGCCCTTACCCTGCCGGCCTGCGGCGAGCCGGTTCAGCTGAATGATTTCATGAATATCAACCGCACGGCCCGGCGCCCTGTGGAGCCGCGCGTCCGTTCCGAAGATGTGCGCGCGGCGCTGGAACAGGCCCTCGCCCAGTCCGAACGGGCCTTCATGATGCGCCATCACGCCCCGTCAGACGCCTTGGCGGCCGCTCATAACAGCCTGCGCGCCGCCGCGGAGGCCATGAGCGACCATGAGCATGGCTCTGAGCATATGAGCTGGCGCTTCGAGATGCGCCGTTCGGAGATCGGCGAACCGCTGCGCGTGATCATCGAGCAGTCCGGCGCCGCCCCGCCCCAACAGCGCCGCGCCCCGGCCCTTGCGCCCATGGCGCCGGTCCGCACGCCCGGCCGTGACTTGCCGCGGCCTCAATCGCAAAACGAGCGCCCGGAGCCCCCCTCCCAGGCGCGCCCCTCGCCGGAGCGCAACCGCAACTGACCGGGTGAGCCGGGCTCAGGCCTTTTTCGGCTCCGGCGTAACCGTGCGCAGGTGCAGCTCGCGCAGCTGTCTGGGTTCGGGCAGCGCGGGCGCGTTCATCATCAGATCGCGCGCCTGCTGATCCTTGGGGAACATCACCACCTCGCGCAGATTCTCCACGCCCGCCAGCAGCATCACGATACGGTCCACGCCCGGCGCGATGCCGCCATGGGGCGGCGCGCCGCAGCGGAAGGCGTTGAGCATGCCGCCAAAGGCGGTCTCGACCACATCGGGGCCGTAGCCTGCGAATTCGAACGCCTTGAGCATCACGTCCGGTCGGTGGTTCCGGATGGCGCCAGACGACAGCTCCACCCCGTTGCACACGATGTCATACTGCCAGGCGTTCAGGCCCAGCAGCGTCTCGTGATCGTCTTTGGACAGCGCCATGAAGGCGTCGGCGTCCATCTGGGGCATGGAGAACGGGTTGTGGGAGAACTCCACCTTCTTGTTCTCCTCGTCCCACTCATACATGGGAAAATCGATGATCCAGCAAAAGCGGAACACGTTCGCCTCGAACAGGCCCAGCTCGCGGCCCACCACGTCGCGCGCCTTGCCCGCAAAGCTGTAGAACGCCTTGGGATCGCCCGCGGCGAAGAACACCGCATCGCCGGCCTCCAGGCCCAGCTGGGTGCGGATGGCCTCGGTGCGCTCAGGGCCGATATTCTTGGCGATGGGACCGGCGCCTTCCAGGGCCCCGCCCTCCTCGCGCCAGAAGATATAGCCCAGACCCGGCTGGCCCTCTTTCTGCGCCCAGCTATTCATCCGGTCACAGAACGCGCGTGAACCACCCGTCGGCGCCGGGATCGCCCACACCTCCACCTTCGGGTTTTTCTCGATCATGCCGGCGAACACCTTGAAGCCGGATCCGGCGAAGTGCTCGGTGACCGCCTGCATTTTAATCGGGTTGCGCAAATCGGGCTTGTCCGAGCCATAGCTGCGGATCGCCTCGGCGTAAGGGATGCGCGCAAACGCCTCGTCCGGGACATGGCGCTCGCCGGCGAATTCCTGGAACACGCCGTGCAGCACCGGCTCGATGGCGTTGAACACGTCTTCCTGGGTGACGAAGCTCATTTCCATGTCGAGCTGGTAGAACTCGCCCGGCGCGCGGTCGGCGCGCGCGTCCTCGTCACGGAAGCAGGGCGCGATCTGGAAATACCGGTCAAAGCCGGAGACCATGATCAGCTGCTTGAACTGCTGGGGCGCCTGGGGCAGCGCGTAGAACTTGCCCGGATGCAGGCGCGAGGGCACCAGGAAGTCGCGCGCGCCTTCGGGCGAGGACGCCGTCAGGATCGGCGTCTGGTATTCCAGGAAGCCCTGATCGGTCATGCGCCGGCGCAGCGAGTCGATGATCTGTGAGCGCAAGACGATGCGCTTGTGCAGGCTGTCGCGGCGCAGATCGACATAGCGGTGCTTCAGGCGCACCTCTTCAGACCAGTCCGGCTCGCCGAACACCGGCAGGGGCAGCTCCTCGGCGGCCGACAGCACCTGGACGTCAGACACGCGCAGCTCCACCGCGCCGGTGGGCAGGCCGGTATTGACCGTGTCGTCCGTGCGCGCGACCACCTGGCCGGTGACGCACACCACGCTTTCGACCCGCAGGCGCTCCAGCGTGGCGAAATGGGCGTTATCGGGCTCCAGCACGCACTGGGTCAGGCCGTAATGATCGCGCAAGTCCACAAACAACAGCCCGCCATGATCGCGCTTGCGATGGATCCAGCCGGACAGGCGCACCTGAGCGCCGACATCGGCCTTGCGCAGGGCGCCGCAGGTATGGGTGCGATAGGCGTGCATGGCGGGATATCCAATCGGACTAAGGAATGAACCGGCAGGGCGGAGCGCGGGTTTTGGCGGCGCCTGAGCGCGCTTGTCAAGGAAGCCTGCACTGACTTGTGAAGCGCACAGAACCCCGCCAGCATGCGCGCCCATGCGCGCTCACATCTTCAATGCCGGGTTCTGGGGTCTGTCCGCGGTGATGGCGATCCTGTTTTCCCCTGTCCTGCTGCTGCCAGGCCGGGCGGGCGTGGCGTTCGTCATTCACTGGCATGGGCGCGCGTTCCGCGCCTGGCTGCGCCTGTGCGGGGTGAAGGTGGAGTATCGCGGCCTGCACCATGTGCGCGCCATACCCGCCGCGGTGTTCGCCGCCAAGCATCAGAGCTGGGGCGACGGTTTGCTGCAGGTCGCGCGCGACCGGGAGCTGGCCTATGTGATCGGCGATCACATGCTGGCCTTCCCGCTGGTGGGCTTCTACCTGAAAAAGGCCGGCGCAGTGGTGGTGGACGCCACGGGCGGCGGACGCCGGGCGCCCGGCGCATTCGAGGCGGGGGTGGCGCGCCTGACCCGCGAGGGGCGCGCGGCGCTGATCTTCCCCGAAGGCGGCATCGCCGACATCGGATCAAGCCTGCGCTACCGCAAGGGCGCGCACAAGCTGGCCCGCGCCCTGGAGCGCGACGTGATCCCGGTGGCCACCAATCTGGGCTGTTTCTGGCCGCGCAAGGACTGGACGCTGACGCCCGGCGTGGCGGTGATCGAATTCCTCGCCCCCATGACGCCCGGCCCGCATGCGCGCACCTTCATGGCCGAGCTGGAAGAGCGCATCGAGACGCGCACCCGCGCCCTGGAGGCCGAAGCCCTGCGCGCGCGCTAGCGGATGCGCCAGACCGTGTGATTGCTGTCGATGGTCAGGCGCTGGAAATACCCCGCCGCCTCTCCGCGCTGGCAATTCGTGCGCGCGCCCTCATAAACGAAATTCTCACCCGGCGTGACGCACAGGCGCGCATCGGCGCTCTCGGCGGCCGGGGACGGCGAGGTCCAGCCATCAAACCGGCCCGCATCAAGCCGGGCGTCCTCTACAGCAAAGACATGGACTCCGGGCCCATCCACAATGCCCAGCGAGACGCACCCGTCCGGCGCCACCTGAAGCCAGCCTTCGGTGAACCGCTCCCCCGCTATGGCGCCGGACACGGCCACGAAAGCCGGCGCCGTCCGGTCATTGCAGACCTCGATCTCGGAGTGCTGCACGTCCTGACCGTTCAGTCCGGCCGCGGCCAATACAGTTGCGGCCGTCATCGCTGTCATCATGAGGATCATCTCCTTGAGCTGCTGCGCGGCCCGCATGCCTCGCAGTCAGGCGAGTTTCGCCGGGCCGATGGGATGATCATCACTCTATCACCTCCCCCGCGCGAACTGAAGGAAGCGCAAGCCCGCGCCTGAAAGCGGATTATCAGCAATGACTTAAACGTCCTGCATCAGTCCTGACGCGTGGCCGATCCGCTATAAGTGAGCGCTCACTCATTTTTTGTTGACGCCCGGAATGCGCTCCCGTACAAGAGTGAGCGTTCACTCTCATTTGATGGATTCACGGACCCGCCCATGACCGATCAACCCGCCACCCGGCCCCGCACAGCAAACGTTTCCGCCGATGCGCGCGGGGTCACTGCGCCCGACGGCACGGCCATGGCGCGGATCGAGCGCGCCGCCCTCACCTTGTTCGCCCGCAAGGGCATTGACGGGGTGACCACCCGCGAGATCGCCGCCCTGGCCAGCGTCGCCGAAGGCTCGATCTACCGCCATTACCCCAGCAAGGAAGCGCTGGCGCGCGCCCTGTTCGAAGCTATCCACTCGCGCCTTTTCGCCCTGATCGAGGACGCCCTGACCGGCGCAGGCGATGATTTCGAGACCGCCGTGACCCGGGTTGTGGAGGTCTATTGCCACGCCGCTGACGCCGACCGGGTCCTGTTCGAATACCACATCACCCAGATGTTCCGCTTCGCGCGCGAAGACGCCGCCGGGCGCCCTGATCCCACCGGCCTGATCGCCCGGCGCATCGCGCGCGCCATGGCCGAGGGCGACTGCCCGCGCGGCGATGCGGAACTCAAGACCGCGGCAGCCCTGGGCGTGGTGCTCCAGCCCGCCGCCCACCGCATGGCCGGACGCCTGTCCATCGCGCTCAGCGATCACAGTCAGGCCCTGGCGCTCGCCGCGCTCAGCGCCCTGCGCGCCGCCTGACCCCCACCCTCATCGCCGGAGCCCCGTCATGGTCCGCAGTCTTTTGCATTTCGCCGTCTACTGGCTGATCACGATCTTCGCCGCCATCATCTGCGCGCTGCTGGCGCTGTGGCCGTCCCGCGCCCCGCTGGCTGTTGGCCTGCATCTCTATGGCAAGGCGCAAGTGCTGGTCCTGTACTGGATCGCCGGGATTCGGGTCGAGGTGCGCGGGCGCCAGCGCCTGCCGGACGAACCCCTGATCATCGCGGCCAAACACCAGAGCTGGGGCGATGGTTTCGTCATGGTGGACCAGTTCCCGGGCCTGGCCTTTATCGCGGGCGATCATTTGCTGAAATTTCCGCTGGTGGGCTGGATCCTGCACCGCATCGGCGCGATCGTGCTGTCCAATCAGGGCGGCGCGGCCGAACGCGAGCGCATGGACAAGGCGCTGCAAGGGCTCAAGCGCTCGCGCCGTCCGTTGCTGATCTATCCTGAAGGCCATCTGGCCGCGCCGGGGCAATCGCATCGCTACCGCAAGGGCGTCTTCCATCTCTATGACACGCTCAAGCGCCCTTGCGTGCCTGTGGCGACCAATCTGGGCCTGAGCTGGGACCGCAGGAGCTTTAAGAAACGTCCCGGACGCGTCACTGTGGAATTTCTCGATCCCATCGGGCCAGGCCTGTCCAAGGAGGACTTCATGGCCAAGCTGGAAACCGTCATCGAAGCGCGCACCAACGCCCTGATCCGCGAGGCCCGCGCATGACCCCCATCGCCGTTTTCGCCCTGCTGGGCCAGCGCCGCTACTGGCCCATCTGGGCCGGCCAGACGCTGGGCGCCTTCAACGACAATCTGTTCCGCTACGCCCTGGTCACCATGGCCGCCTATCAGGGCCTGACCATTCTGGGCCTGCCGCCGGGAGAAATGGCGCCCATCGCGGCCACCGCATTCACCCTGCCCCTCTTCCTGTTCTCGGCGGTGGCCGGTCAGGTGGCCGACAAGTTCGACCGCATCAAGATCATGCGCATCGCCAAGTTCTGCGAGATTTTCCTGATGGCGCTGGCCGGCGCGGGATTTCTGCTGGGCGAAGCCTGGATATTGCTGACCGTCCTGTTCCTGATGGGCGTGCAGACCGCCTTCTTCGTGCCCGCGCGCACCGCCGCCATGCCCAACGTGCTCGACCGCACCGAGCTGGTGGGCGGCAATGCGCTGCTGTCGGGCGCCATCAATGTGATGATCCTGGCCGGCGCCATCGGCGGCACGCTGCTGGTGGGCGAAGTCTGGGGGCCGGGCGCCATCGGGGCCATCCTCATTGGCTGCGCGGTGCTGGGCTGGCTGGCCATGCGTCAGGGCGTGCCCGCCCCGGCCAGCAATCCGGACATGAAGATCAGCCCGGACATTTTCAGCCAGACCGTCCGCATGCTCAATTTCGGGTTCAGGGACAAGCTGGTGATCGGTCCGCTGCTGGGCGTGGCCTGGTTCTGGCTGCTGGCCGCTTCGGTGATCACCGTCCTGCCGGTGCTGACCGAAAGCGTGCTGGGCGGCGCGCCGTCCGTGGTGGCGCTGTTCCAGCTTCTGTTCACGCTGGGCGCCGCTGCCGGCGCGGTCCTGTGCGCGGTGCTCTCGCGCGGCGGCGAAGCGCGCTGGCTGTCCATTGCGGGCGCGGCAGGCCTGGTGATCTTTCCGCTCGACCTCGCCCTGCAGGCGCTGGGCCGCACGCCGGGTCCCGAACTTGTTGAGGCCGCGGCCTTTATCGAGGACCCCGAAAACCGCCGCTTCCTCTTCGGGCTTGTCCTGTCGGCCATCTCGGGCGGCCTGTTCCTGGTGCCGCGCCAGGCCATGATCCAGGGCCGGGCCCTGCCCGAACGGCGCGGACGCGTGATGGCCGCCAGCGGCATCCTCAACGGCGCCTCGGCCACCATCGGTCAGCTCATGCTGCTGGCCCTGTCCAGGCTGGGCGCGCTCCTGCCCTCCATCTTCATCCTGATCGCCATCGGCTCGGCGATCATCGTTCTCACCGATGTGCTGCGCCCCAGAGAGGATCCGCCAGCGGGCGAAGGCTGAAGCGCGCGCATGTGATCAGCCCCCTCGCCAAAAGGCGCGGGCAGGTCTAAGTCGGCAATTGATGGAATGGATATCGGACACCGCTCACCTCGACGAGGCCTGCGCCGACATGCGCCAGGCCGGCTTTGTCGCGGTGGACACCGAGTTCATGCGTGAAACAACGTTCTGGCCCCAGCTCTGCCTGATCCAGGCGGCGGGCGGCCAGCGCGAAGTGCTGATCGATCCGCTGGCCGAGGGCATCGATCTCGCCCCGTTCTACGCGCTCTTGCGCGACCCGTCCGTGCTCAAGGTCTTCCACGCCTGCCGTCAGGACCTTGAAATCTTCTTTCACATGGCCGGCGGCCTGATCCCCGCGCCCTTGTTCGACACCCAGATCGCGGCCATGGCGGTGGGGCTGGGCGATTCGATTTCCTATGACAATCTGGTGCGCGCCTGCCTGGGCCAGAGCGTGGACAAGGGCTCGCGCTTCACCGACTGGTCGCGCCGGCCCCTGTCCGACAGCCAGAAGGCCTATGCGCTGGCCGACGTGACCTTGCTGCGCGATCTGTTCCCGGGCCTGCAGGCGCGCCTGGCCAAAACCGGCCGCGAGGCCTGGCTGGCCGAGGAGATGAAAATCCTCACCCGGCCCGCCACCTACGAGATGAAGCCTGAAGAGGCCTGGCGCCGGCTCAAGCTGCGCAAGATGACGCCCAAATGGCTGGCCGCCCTGAAGGCCGCCGCTGAATGGCGCGAGCGCGAGGCCCAGACCCGCGATATCCCGCGCAACCGCATCATGAAGGATGACGGGCTCTATGAGCTCGCCCAGGCCGCGCCCACCAGCGTGGACGAGCTGGGCGCCCTGCGCGCCGTGCCGCGCGGCTTTGAACGCTCGCGCCCGGCCGAACGCCTGATCGAGCTGATGCAGCAGGCCATGGCCGACCCCAAGGCCTACGCCCCGCGCCCGGACAAACCCGAGCCCATCCCCTCCAATCTCGGACCCGTGGTGGAATTGCTCAAGGTTCTGCTCAAGGCCGTGGCCGAGGACGCCGATGTGGCGCCGCGCCTGATCGCCACCTCGCCCGATCTCGAACTGATCGCGGCGTCCGATAACGCTGACGTGCCGGCCATGTCCGGCTGGCGGCGCAAGGTGTTCGGCGACAAGGCGCTGCGCCTGAAGCGCGGCGAGCTGGCGCTGGTGCTGGAAAACGGCAAGGTGGAAGTGGTCGAGCTGGAATAGCGCAGGCCATTTCTTTCTGTCACAGTGCGGCCCATGAGCGACGCCGCCCTCACCCCCCTGTCACGCAAACGGCCTGCAGGCGGCGCGCTGGCCCGGGCGCTGCTGGCGCTGGGCGTGATCTTCTTCCCGCTGGGCGTGACCTTGCCGGTGATGGAGACCACGCGCTTTTGGATCTTCAAGGACAGCTATTCGCTCATCGCCGCCGTGGCCAAGCTTCTGGAGGCGGGCGAATGGCGCCTGGGCGCGGTGATCGCCGCCTTCTCCCTGGGCGCGCCGGTGATGAAAATGATCATGGTCGCCGCCCTGCACGCCAGACCCGCCGGCGCGCCGGGCGGATGGCTGGCGCGCTGGGTGGAGCGGCTGGGCAAGTGGTCGCTCACCGACGTGCTGGTGGTCGCCCTGCTGATCGTGATCTGGTCGGGCGGCGGCATGGTCGCGGTGGCCAGCCAGCCCGGACTGTGGTTCTTCGCGCTCAGCGCGGTATGCCTGATGCTGGCCTCAGGCCTGATCGTGCGCGATCTGGCGCCGGGCCGGTCACAGGCCTGATGTCAGAAGAAAATGGTCGGAGCGGCCGGATTTGAACCGGCGACCCCTGGTCCCCCAGACCAGTGCGCTAACCGGGCTGCGCCACGCTCCGCCACCAATGACCGGCCTTGCGGCCGGGCCCCGGCCCACGGCGCCGGGAGCGGTCTTATAGGCGCGCGCGAAGCCTGCGGCAACCGGCTGCGGCGCCCGGCGCCGGCGGGTTCAGCTGCGGGTTTCCAGCGCCTGGTTCAAGCGTGCGCGCGCGGCGCGCACATGGCTCAGCGCCGCCTCGGCCTGCTGGCGCGCACCAGGCGTCAGCCCGGCGCCAGCCGCCGTCTCCGTATCCGGTTCCGTCTCGGGCTCATCACGCCGGGCGGGCGCTGCGCGCGGCGTCTCGAACAAGAGGCCGGGCGTCTCATCGGGCGCGTCATCCACAACAGGCGCCGCCATCGCCCCGGCGCTGTCGCCCAGCGCGGCCACTGACGTCACGCCCTGCTCGCGCAGGAATTTCTGCGCGCCCTTGATGGTGTAACCCTCTTCATAAAGAAGCCGCTTCAAGCCCTTGATCAGGCTGATATCCTGAGGGCGGTACATGCGCCGTCCGCCGGCGCGCTTCACGGGCTTGAGCTGAGCAAACTTGCTCTCCCAGAAGCGCAGCACATGGGTGGGAAGGCCGGCTTCCTCGCCAGCCTCGGAGATGGTGCGGTAGGCGTCCGGCGACTTCCCGCTCATGGCAAGGCGTTCCTATCGCGACAGGGCCGCGTCGACCCGGTCCTTGAGCACCTGGGAGGGTTTGAACACCAGCACGCGCCGGGGTTCGATGGGCACTTCCTCGCCGGTCTTGGGATTGCGTCCGACCCGGCCGTTCTTGTCGCGCAGGACAAAAGACCCGAAGGACGACAACTTGACCGACTCGCCTGCAACCAGCGTATTGCTGATCTCATCAAGGACGGCTTCAACCAGTTGCGCGCTTTCCTGACGTGACAGACCGACTTCGCGATGGACGGCGTCGGCCAGATCAGCCCGCGTGAGAGTTTTTGACCCCATAAAATGCCCCTAAACCTGCCTGAGTTCCCGAGGTTACGGCCAGTGACGCGTCAAGGTCAATGTTAACCATAAGCCCAGGCTTAATACCGGGCTAAAGCCGCGCCCCAGGTGAAGCCGCCGCCCAGCGCTTCCATCAGCACCAGATCGCCGCGCTTGATGCGGCCGTCGCGCACCGCCTGCTCGAACGCCAGCGGGATGGAGGCGGCCGAGGTATTGCCGTGCATGGACACGGTGGAGATCACCCGCTCTTCGGGAATGCCCAGCCGGCTGGAGACGCCCAGGAGGATGCGCTGATTGGCCTGGTGCGGCACGAACCAGTCGATATCGGCGATGGCCACGCCCGCCATGTCGGCCAGCTCGGTCATGGAGCCAGCGATCTTGGTGACGGCGTGACGGAACACCTGATTGCCCTGCATGCGCAGATGGCCCACCGTCTTGGTGCGCGAGGGCCCGCCATCCACATAGAGCAGATCGCAGAAACTGCCGTCCGAGCGCAGATGGGTCTTCATCAGGCCCTTGCCGTCTTCGGGCGCGCCGGCTTCAGCGCTCAGCACCACAGCGCCGGCCCCGTCGCCGAACAGCACGCAGGTGGTGCGGTCGGTCCAGTCCAGGATGCGCGAGAAGGTCTCGGCCCCGATCACCAGCGCCGTACGCGCCTGGCCGCAGCGGATGAAATTGTCCGCCACGCTCATGGCGTAGATGAAGCCCGAACACACCGCATGCACATCGAACGCGCAGCCATGCCTCACGCCCAGCTTGTGCTGGACGATGGTGGCGGTGGCCGGAAAGGTCAGGTCCGGCGTGGCGGTGGCCACGATGATGAGATCAATATCGTCCGGGCCCAGCCCGGCGTGATCCAGCGCGCGCCGCGACGCCTCCACGCCCAGATCGGACGTGTACTGGCCGTCCGCCGCGATATGGCGCTGGGATATGCCTGTGCGCTCGCGGATCCACGCATCCGATGTCTCCACGATGGCTTCCATCGCGGCGTTGGTCAGCACTTTTTCGGGCAGATAGGCGCCGATGCCGGCGATGCGGGAGAAATATTCGGTCACGCGGATTCCTTTTGCGGCTCGCCGGCGCCTGCGTCCGGATTATCCTGGATCGCGGCCAGCCGGGCGAGATTGGTTTCGATCTCGCTCAGGAAGGCGCTGTCGGCCATTTCAAGGGCGATTCTCAAGGATGTGGCGAAGCCCTGCGCATCCGTGCCGCCATGGCTTTTGACCACCACGCCATTGAGGCCCAGAAACACGCCGCCATTGACATTGCGCGGGTCCATGCGCGCGCGCAGCTCCTTGAGCGCGCCCAAGGATAACAGCGCCGCGCCGGCCTTGGCCAGAAGCGAGCCGGTCATGGCCGAGCGCATCCAGTTGGCCACCAGGCGCGCCGTGCCCTCGGCGGTCTTGAGCGCCACATTGCCGGTGAACCCGTCGGTGACCACCACATGGGTGGTGCCCGCCGAGATATCATCACCCTCGATGAAGCCGCGATAAGCCATGTCCAGCCCGGCGGCGCGCACCAGCGCGTCCGCATCGCGGATCACCTGGCTGCCCTTGAGCTCTTCCTGACCCACATTCAACAGCCCCACCGTAGGGCGCTCAACGCCGCGCAGGGCGCGGTGGAAGGCTTCGCCCAGCACCGCGAACTCCACCAGCATGGCGGGCGTGCAGTCCACATTGGCGCCCACGTCCAGCACCGTGGAATAGCCCGACGGCGCAGGCCAGCTGGCGGCGATGGCCGGGCGGTGCACCCCCGGCTTCATGCGCAAGATCACCTTGGATATGGCCATCAATGCGCCGGTATTGCCCGCCGACACCGCCACCTGGGCCTCGCCATCCTTGATGGCGTGGACCGCATTCCACATGGACGATCCGCGCGACCGGCGCACCGCCTCGGACGGCTTGGCCGACATGTCGACCTCGCTGTCGGTATGGCGAATCTCGCTGACGGCGGACAGACCCGGATGGCGCGCCACCAGGGGCGCCAGCAGGGCTTCATCGCCATGGAACAGCAGGCGGACATGACGGCGGCGGCCCTTCAGGAACAGGGCAGCGCCATCCACCACGCTTTGCGGCGCGTGATCCCCCCCCATGGCGTCCAGGGAAAGTACAAGACCTGTCGT
This sequence comes from Alkalicaulis satelles, assembly GCF_008630495.1. GTDB lineage: Bacteria > Pseudomonadota > Alphaproteobacteria > Caulobacterales > Maricaulaceae > Oceanicaulis > Oceanicaulis satelles. The sequence continues at coordinate 338,487 of NZ_VWOJ01000001.1, read as the reverse complement.
CATTTCAAATCCGGACAAAATGAACATTCACACGGGGACATCCGTGCGGCGCGGGCACCTTACCGTGTGAGATTGATGATGGAAACCGCGCCGCGTCAGACCGGCAGGGCGTCAGGGAAGGCCGGCCTTGCGCCGGCGATCAGCTCTTCAGGCGGCTGGCGTGACAGCAATTGCGCTGACGCCAGCGCATATCCGGCCAGGCGCCGCGAAGCCGCCGCCGCCTCGCGATCATCATTGAACATATTGCGCGAGATCGCCCCGGCCAGCGCGTCCGCATCGCCTTCCGCCAAGGGCGATTCGTAAGCCTTGGCGCGGCCATAGAAGGCTTCGCCCATGGCCCGGATCCGCTTGCCCACCGAGAGATCGCCCGTGCCCATCTCGCGCAGGGCGGCGCCGAAATCGTCAAACATGATGTCGAACACCAGCTGGGCCGCATCCTGACCGGCCTCACCGCCCTGGCGCAGGCGCCGGATCAGCAAAATGGCGTGCAGCACGATCATGTCGAACCGGCCATCCACCGTGTCATCCACGCCCTGAGCCCCGTAGAGAAAGGGCCGCCGGGCCGCCTCCACCAGCTGGTCATAGAGCACGCGGGCGCGCGCTTTCAGGGGGTTTTTGCGGAACAGGCGGGTGAACATGCGCGTGCGTCTCCCATTTGCGGCGGGTTGAAGCTAAGCTAGGACCCATGTAGGTCAACAAGGCGCGCCGCCGCAGGCGCCGCCCTTATGACAGCGCCTTATGGAGACTTCCATGGCTTTTCGCCGCGCCCTTATCGCCTCGGCCATTGTGCTGGCCGCCGGTCTTGTGTCGGCCTGCAACCCGACCCTGCGCAGCCACGGCTTCCGCTTCCCCGACGGGGAGGTTCCGGTGATCAATGTGGGCGAGGACAACCAGGCCAGCATTCTGGCCAATCTGGGCAGCCCGTCCACGCGCGGCATGTTTGACGATGATGTCTGGTATTACATCGCCGACACCCGCGAATACCTGGCCTATCTGCGCCCCGAGACCCGCGAGCGCCGGGTGATCGCCGTGCGCTTTGACGCCGACGGCGTGGTCAAGGGGGTCGAGGAGTACGGCCTGGAGGACGGCCGCATCGTCGCCGTGGTGGGGCGCGAGACGCCCACCCGCGGGCGCGAGCTGTCCGTGCTGGAGCAGTTGCTGGGCAATGTGGGGCGCCCTTCCGTCGACCAGTTTGACGGCCAGCAGAACCTGCCCGGCGGCGCCGGCGGGCCGCGCCGCCGCTAGGCGTCTGCTTGATGAGCCAGCCCCTGGCGTTTGATCCGCCCGCGCCCGTTCTGGCGCCGGTGAGCGGCGGACAGTTTTTTCCGGTGCGCCGCATCTATTGCGTGGGACGCAATTACGCCGACCATGCGCGCGAGATGGGCGCTGATCCGCAACGCGAGGCGCCGTTCTTCTTCTCCAAGCCGCGCGATGCGCTGGTGACGGGAAACGCCGCCCCCTACCCGCCGGCCACCAACGACCTTCATCACGAGGTGGAGCTGGTGCTGGCGCTCGGGCGCGGCGGCGCGGATCTGTCGCTGGAAGACGCCCAGGCGGCCATCTGGGGCGCGGCGGTGGGCATTGACCTGACCCGGCGCGATCTGCAGGCCCAGGCCAAGAAGGCCGGCCGCCCCTGGGACACCGCCAAGGGATTTGACGCCTCGGCGCCCATGGGCGTGATCCGGCCCGGCCCGGCGCCGTCATCCGGCCCCATCACCCTCAACGTCAATGGGCAGCTGCGCCAGAGCGGTGATCTGGCCGACATGATCTGGTCCGGCCCGGAGATCATCGCCCATCTGTCGCGCCTGTTCCGGCTGGAACCGGGCGATCTGATCTTCACCGGCACGCCAGCGGGCGTGGCTGCCGTGTCGCCAGGCGATGTGCTGGAGGCCCGGGCCGCTGACCTGGCGCCCTTGAGCTGCACCATCACGCCCCCGGCCTGACCGCCAGGCCCGCCAGCGCCTGATCTTGCACGGGCGAAACCGGTTCCCCCGGACCTTGAAAACACGCTAAACCCCGCTCGCCAGCCAATGAGGTCATGATGAGCGAGCGCATCCGCACGGCGGTTGATCTGGACGGCGAGGACATCCACTGGGATCCGCGCGATGGGCTGTCCTATGGCCGCTATCTGAAGATGGACACGCTGCTGTCGGCCCAGACGCCGCTGACCGGCGAGCATGACGAGATGATGTTCATCATCATCCACCAGGCCAGCGAGCTGTGGATCAAGCTGTGCCTGCACGAGCTGGACGGCGCCATCGCCCATGTCCAGCGCGACGAGGTGCGCCCGGCGCTGAAAATGCTCGCCCGCATCGCCCGGGTGCAGGAGCAGCTGGCCCAGTCCTGGGCGGTGCTGGCCACCATGACGCCGTCCGATTACATGCGCTTTCGCGACAAGCTGGGCCATTCCTCGGGCTTTCAGAGCTGGCAATACCGCTGCATGGAATACCGCTTCGGCAACAAGAACCCGGCCATGGCCCGGGTGTTCGCCCAGGAACCCGACGCCCTGGCGCGTGTGAAGGCGGCGCTGGACGCGCCCAGCCTCTATGACGAGACGCTGTATCTGGCCGCCCGGAAGGGCCTGGACGTGCCTCAAGCCGTGCTGGAGCGCGACGTGACCAGGGCCTATGAGCCCTCGCCCGAGGTCGAGGCGGTCTGGCGCACGGTCTATGAGGACACCGCGCGCTGGTGGGAGCTCTACGAGTTCGCCGAGAAGCTGGTCGATCTCGAACAGAAATTCGCCCAGTGGCGGTTCAATCACATGAAGACCGTGGAGCGCATTATCGGCTTCCGGCGCGGCACCGGGGGCAGTTCGGGCGTGTCCTACCTGGTCAAGGCGCTGGATCTGCGCCTGTTTCCTGAGTTGTGGACCGTGCGCACCGCGCTCTGAACCGAGCCAGACAGAAGGCCCTGACCGATGCATTTTGGCGTGTTCGACCTGTTCAAGATCGGCGTGGGCCCCTCCAGCTCCCACACGGTCGGGCCGATGAAGGCTGCACGGGCGTTTCTGGAGCGCGTGGAGGCTGATAACGGCCTGAGCGCTGTCGCCCGCGTGCAGGCCGAAGCCTATGGCTCGCTGGCGCTGACCGGCTCGGGTCACGCCACCGACAAGGCCATGCTGTGGGGGCTGGAAGGCGTGCGCCCCGAAGAGGCCGACGCCGACGCCCTGCCCGGCATGATCGCGCGCATTCATGAGACCGGGCGGATGAATCTGCTGGGCGCTCACGAGATCGCCTTTGATCCCCAGCGCGACCTGATCCTGGATGGTTCAAAGCGCCTGCCCTTTCACTCAAATGCCATGAAATTCATGGCGTTCGACGAACATGGCGATGTGCTGCGCGAGGAAATCTGGTATTCCATCGGCGGCGGTTTCGTCATTGATGAGGCCGAGGCCGGACGCAATTCCGCCGCCGAGGCCCATGCCGGCGAGCCCTACCCGTTCGACAGCTGTGACGAGCTGCTGGCCATTTGCGAGCGCGAGGGCCTCACCATCCCCGATGTGATGATGGCCAATGAAACCGCCTTCCGCCCCGAAGCCGAGGTGCGCGGCCATATCGCGGCGGTGGCCGGGGCCATGGAGGCGTGTATCGAGCGCGGCACGCGCATCGACGGCGAACTGCCCGGCGGCTTGCGGGTCCAGCGCCGCGCGCCGGGCCTGCGCCGCAAGCTGATGGCCGCTGCGGCGCGCGCCGAGACCGATCCGCTGGCCTCCATGGAATGGGTCAATCTGTGGGCCATGGCGGTCAATGAGGAGAACGCCGCCGGCGGCAAGGTGGTGACCGCGCCCACCAATGGCGCGGCGGGCATCATCCCGGCCGTGGCGCGCTATTTCGACCGCCATCACCGGCGCAGCGGGGACGAGGACGCGCTGGTGCGCTTTTTCCTGACGTCTGCGGCCATCGGCGCGCTGTACAAGAAAAACGCCTCCATCTCCGGCGCCGAGGCCGGCTGTCAGGGCGAGGTGGGCGTAGCCTGCTCCATGGCCGCGGGCGGGCTCGCCGCGGCGCTGGGCGGTTCCAACCGCCAGATCGAGAACGCCGCCGAGATCGCCATGGAGCATAATCTGGGCCTGACCTGCGATCCGGTAGGCGGGCTGGTCCAGATCCCCTGCATCGAGCGCAACGCCATCGGCGCCATCAAAGCGATCAACGCCGCGCGCCTGGCCCTGATGGGCGACGGCGCCTACAAGGTCAGCCTGGACCAGGTGATCGAGACCATGCGCCAGACCGCGCTGGACATGTCCGACAAGTACAAGGAAACCGCCACTGGCGGCCTGGCCGTCAACGTGCCGGTGTGTTGAGCGCTCAGGCAGGCGCTGGGGCGGCGTTCTCATCCTTGCGCGGCGAGGGCGAGACCGGGCCCAGATGGGCGGTGACCAGGGCGGATTCCATGAACAGGCCGCGCATGATGTGATAGCCCGCAGCGTGGAGCGTCATCCAGGCTATAGCGGGAAGCCAGGCATCAGGCATGTTCGCGCGGCCGATATTCATTCCCCCAAAATTAAAGGAGAAATCCGTCCCGCGGGTCATGTCGAACAGGGCGGGAGCCCCGGCCGTCAGAACGGTCAGCGCGATCAGGGCGCCCACAAAAGGCCATAGATGCCGCTTCACCCCGGAAAACCCGTCAAACACGGACATGCGCCCCTGCGCCATGGTCAGGCTGATCCCGCAGTAGAAGCGCTGCACCACAACGAATAAAACCAACGAAACAGGTACAAGCAAAAACAGAAGCGCGGGCCGGATTGCGGGTAAGGCCTGACCCAGAACAACTATCGGGAAAACCACAGCCATAACCATCAGGCCGATTGCGAACATCAACATTGCCAGCATGATCCAGGCGCGGAACTGAAGCATCTCGTCGGCGCCCAGACGCCATGGGATAAGAGCGGGCGTGGGCTTGCCGCTCAGGAAACGCTGCCAGGCGGTATCCCACACCAGAAGGGCCAGCAGGAAAAGGCAAAGGGCTGTGGGCTGCACCAGACCGGTTTGCCAGCTCTCAAGGCCGAGCCCCTTTAACATGGGCCACACCCACAGGACGCTGGCGAGAATGGCCAGGATGAACAGCCCATCCATGGCCAACAAACGCCCTGCATCCGCAGGCCGGGCCGCGACGGAGCGGAAAAACCGGGTCGCGCCGCCCGCAAATGTGAAACGCTCAACCTTATGAATGCCTGACATGCCGATGTCTCCCCTATAGGGGGATAATGGCCCCGGATGCGGCATGCATCAAGCCCTGGATTGCCTCCGGCGCGCCCTTTAGGCGTTTTTCCCAGCCTCCGGGACGCTATTCGCCCCTCACGCGCCTTGCGAGATCAACGCATCCGCAACAGCGCACTGGGCCCGCGTTGTCTGGCGGCAGGCGCCCAGTGCGGTTTCCAGCCGGGCCTCGATGGCGCGCAAATCGGCGATCTTGGCGCGCACTTCGTCGAGATGGCGCGAGGCCATGATGTCGATCTCGGCGCAGCCCGCCTGGTCATCCTCAAGCAGGTCGAGCATGCCCGCCAGCGTCTCCAGCGCAAAGCCGAGCGCGCGGCCCTGACGGATGAAATTGAGCCGCTCAAGATGGGCGCGCGCATAGATGCGCCGTCCCCCGCCCGTGCGCGCCGGCGCCGGCATCAGCCCGGTCTGTTCGTAATAGCGGATGGTGACGACCTTGCAGCCCGTCAGCCGGGCCAGTTCGCCAATGCTCATCGTGTCGTGCATGTGAGGTCTTGCACCTATAGCAGCTATAGAAAGCACCATAGCCCCGGCACTGATTCCGGCAAGCGCCCGCTTGCCTTGAAAAACCGGGGTAAATGATGACACCGCACGCCGTTTCACCACGCAAGGGCGCACTGGCGCTGTTCTGCGCGCCGGCAGCTCTGGCGGTGCTGGTCACAGGGCTCAGCCTGCCCGCGCCCGCTTACGCCGCCCTCAGCCCCAGCGCCGAGGAGATCGATCAGGTGGTGGTGACCACCACCCGCACCCGCCGGCGCGTGCAGGACGAACCGATCCGGGTGGAGGTGCTGCCGCGCGAGGAGATCGAGGAAAAAGCCATCATGGCGCCGGGCAATATCGCCATCATGCTGGCCGAGACGGGCGGATTGTGGGTGCAGGCCAATTCCGCCGCTCTGGGCTCGGCGGGCGTGCGCGTCCAGGGCATGAGCGAGCGCTACACCCTGCTGCTGGCTGACGGCCTGCCGCTCTATGGCGGACAGGCCGGCTCCATCGGCCTGTTGCAGATCCCGCCCACCGATCTGGGCCGGGTGGAGGTGATCAAGGGCGCGTCCTCCTCGCTCTATGGCGGGGCGGCGCTGGGGGGCGTGATCAATCTGATCAGCCGGCGGCCCGGCGATGACTTCGAGGGCGAGGTGCTGGCCAATATCACCGGCGAGCGCGGGCAGGACCTGACCGCCTACGCCGCCGCGCCGCTCTCTCATTCATGGAGCGCCTCGCTGACCGCGGGCGGGCACTGGCAGGAGCGCCGCGATCTGGACGGCTCGGGCTGGGCGGACATCCCCGCCTATGAGCGCTACACCCTGCGCCCGCGCCTGTTCTGGACCGGCGCCGGCGGCGGCGAGGCGCTGATCACGCTGGGCCATACGCGCGAGACCCGCCGGGGTGGAACGCTCCCGGGCGCCACAGTGCCGGACGGTGCGCCCTTCATGCAGGGCCTGGACACCGAGCGGGTGGATGCCGGGCTCAATCTGGATGTTCCGCTCAGTGACGCCCTGTCCTTCGGCGTGCGCGCCTCGGCCATGCAGACGCGCCACAAGCTGATTTTCGGGCCCGAACGCGAGCGCGACCGCCATCGCACCGGCTTTGCCGAAGCCTCCCTGACCCGCACGGACGGACGCCATACGCTGGTCGGGGGCCTGGCCGTGCAGGTGGATGATTATGTCTCGGACGATTTTGCCGTCTTCGATTACCGCTTCACCGTGCCCGGCGTGTTCGCCCAGTATGATGTGGATGTCAGCGAGGCGCTGACCGTCTCGGCCAGCGTGCGCGCCGATTCCCATAGCGAGTATGGCGAATTTCTCAGCCCGCGCCTGTCCGCGCTGTGGCGCGCCGGGCCCTGGTCGCTGCGCGCTTCGGCGGCCCGCGGCTATGTCGCGCCATCGCCTTTCATCGGTTCGGTGGAGGAAACCGGCCTGTCGCGGCTGGAGCCGCTCTCGGGCCTGCGCGCCGAGGAAGCCGATACGATGTCGTTTGATGTGGGCCGGCGCTTCGGATCGCTGGAGACCAATATCGTGGCCTTCCGCTCGCGCGTGACCCATGAGGCCGCCCTGATCCCCACCGGCAATGTCCAGCCGGACGGCACGGACATCATGCGCGTGATCAATGCGCCCGGCGCCAACGAGACTTATGGCGCAGAGCTTCTGGTGCGCTACCGCTATGATCATTTCGTGGTGACGGGCAGCTATATGCACACCCGCTCCACCCGCACCGATCCGGTGACGGGCTTGCGCGGCCCCACGCCCCAGACCCCGCGCCATTCGGCGGGCTTCGTGGCGATGTGGGAGGATCATGACCGCGGGCGGCTGGGATTCGAGGCGTATTACACCGGCGGGCAGGATGTGGACGACAATCCCTACCGCACCCGCGCGCGGCCTTTCGTGAACATGGGCATACTCGGCGAAATCGTGCTGGGCCGTTTCAGCGTATTCCTCAACGCCGAGAACATCCTGGACATCCGCCAGAGCCGCTATGACCCGCTGGTGCGCCCCTCACGCGCGGCGGACGGGCGCTGGAGCGTGGACGCCTGGGCGCCCACGGACGGGTTCGTGGTCAATGGCGGGATCAGGGTGCGTTTTGGCGCTGCGGCCCATCATGGCCATCATCATGATCATGAGGATCGCCGCCACGATCATTGAGACGGCGCCCGGCCAGCATGGCGTAAAGCCAGGCGGCGGCGGCGGCCATCACGATCAGCTGGGCGTAAACCTGCGGCGGGATGCCGGCGGCCTCGCCCGCCAGGCCGGTGGCGGCGCTGAACACTGATTGCACCACCTCGTCGCCTGACAGGTCCGGGCGCGTGACATAAAGGGCCAGCGCAGGCAGCGTCACCGCCAGGGCGTTGAACACCCCGTGAGCGCCCGCCGCCTCCCATATCGAGCCGCGCAACAAGCTGGCCAGCGCGAACACCAGCCCCATCAGCCCGATGGTCGCCAGCGCCAGGGATCCGAACGCCAGCCCGGAGGCGAACACATGGACATGGAAGATCATGAAGATCAGGCTGGAGACCAGGACGCCGGCGCGCACGCCCCAGCGCGCGGCCAGCGCGCTCATCAGCCAGCCGCGGAACACCAGCTCCTCCACCGCGCCCTGGATCAAAAAGACCAGGCCGATAAAGCCCAGCATGGCCAGGAAACCCGCTGACAGCGGGCGAAAGCCTGCAGCCTGCGCGCCCTCGTCCTGAGCGGCGCCCGGCGCATCGGCCGCGCCCACAGCGGTGAGACTGTCTCCGGTAATCGCCGATATCCCCGCCCCGGCCATGGCGGTGAAGCCGATCAGCGCCAGCGCCAGTCCCGCGCCCAGCAAGAGCCGGCCCGGAACGCCGCGCCCTTCAAGACCCAGGCTCGCCGGGCCGCGCCGCTCCATAACGCCCGCCCACACGCCCGTCAGCACCCCCCAGATGACAAATTGCGCCAGCAGGAGCGAGAACATCATCAGGGGCGGCGGCAGGGCCTCGCCCGTGGCGATCACATGAGCCGCCGTGGCGATGATCACCGGCAGATTGGCCAGGGCGTAAAACCCCACCAGCACCGCGATGGAGACTGCGCCGGGATAGCTGCGCGCCTGCTCGGGCCAGGGCGCAAACAACGCCGTGCGGATCATGCCCCGGCGCCCTGCAGGTGAGCCTGATCCCTCACCGGCGCACGCCATGCCAGCGTCACGCCGATCCCGCGCATGATGGCGTAGGTCACCAGATAGAGAACGGACACAACCAGCGAGTCCACCACCAGCCACACAGCCGTATCCGGCGCTCCGGACAGGCTGGCGAAAGCGATGTAGGGCTGGAAGAAGCTCTCCGCGTCCAGAGCCGGATCAAAGCTGGCCGTCATCATCTCCACATGGGCGCGCAGCACCGGGGACCAGTTCTGCCCGATCAGGGCATACCCCCCGATCAGCCCGCCATAGAGGCCTAAAGCGATGATCCAGGCCGCCACCGTGCGCCAGAGCGCGCCCTTGGTGGCGCGCCAGGCTGCGCCCAGATCGAGCGTGCGGCGCATCACCGCCAGCGCCGGGAGGGCGGAGAATTTGGCCAGCAGGACCCCTGTGACGATGAGCGGAACGAGCACGATAGTGACCATCATGGGAGCAGAAAAAAACGATCCATCCACATCGCCGCCAATCACCATGAAGATGCCCGCGATCATCATGAGAACCATCATCAGGATGAACGATACGATCAGCGCCGCCATATAGATGGCGAACAGAACCAGATGGGACAGCGCCAGATGACCCAGCTCCGCCCAGTGGAAGCGCCAGGGCCGTTCCTCATTGTTGAAAAGGCGCAGCCAGATCGTTTCGAGCCAGAGCCAGAAGGGAAGGAACACTATCATGTACAGCCATGACATCAGGTTGGCGCGCTGCAACTGGCCGCTGACTTCGTCCCAGCGCTCACCTGCGTTCTCCAACGCCAGTGCTATGTCGATATAAGCTTGCGTGGTCAGCCAGAACAGGCCGGCCTGGGTCAGCACGGTCACCAGCGACACACTCATGAAAGCCGCCGGCCGGCGGCTGAGCACGGTCAGCCACAGCCCCAGCGCCGCGCGTACGGAAAACCGCGCCGGCGCCGTCCCGCCAGCGCTCATCCCGCCGTCTCCGGCGCCGGCGCGGCGGCTTCAGCGCCAATGGCGGCGTCCGCGTCGCCATGGCGCTTGGCCACATAGGCGCCCACGCCATGCCACAGGCCCTCGAACGCGATCTGGAACAGGTACTGGCTCAGGATAATGACGCTGAGAACCACGATCCCGGTGGTCGAGGTCAGGGTCTCGCCCAACAGGGCCAGCATGACCTGCGGATCGCCGCCTTCATCCAGCCGCATGAGCTGGGCCATCAGATCGGCGGCGCCGAACAGGATGGCCACCTGCTGGATCATGGAGATCACGACCGCCCCGGCGATCCAGACAACGATCAGGGTGAGATAGGACAGGAACATCATGCCGGCGACATTTTTCGATGCGCTGACCGCTTCGAACAGGCGGAAGCGGCGCTGATGCACGCTCAGGGCCGGCGCAGCAGCGAAGCGCAGGCAGATCATGATGATCGCGACCAGAGCGGCGATCACGGCGATCGTGCCTGCCAGCGCCACCGCCGCCGTGCCCCCAAATCCGTCAGCGCCGCCCGCAACGGCCACAATGACGGCCACCAGGGCGATGGTCAGCAGATAGGCCAATGTCCAGAAGGCGATGAAGATCAGATTCACGCCCAGAAGGCGGATCTCGTCGCCGCCGAGGCGGAAGGGTATGCCCGGCTTGATCTCGTCGCGGGTCAGCAGTCTGAGCCAGGCGCCCTGGAACATCAGGGCGAACACCAGGAATGCAAGGGTAATGAGTATGATCAGGCCCATGACCTGCATGACCACCGCGGCCATCTCGGCCTCGACATCCATCTCTCCGGCCCGGGACATCAGCTCGAAGAGCGGCCAGAAGACGGCGATCATGGCCGCTGTGGCCGCGCCGATCAGCACAAGCTGCCAGGCGGCGATCCAGAGCGCGCCCATGGGGCGGCGCCCTACCGCGATGAAAAACTGGAACGTTCCCGCAGCGAAATCATAGCGTGGCTGGCTCATGGCGCACCCCCTTCGTCTTGACCCCAGAGGCGGGCAGATTAACGCGCGCCTGCGCCTGCGTCTCGGGAAATTACGCCTCCAGAGGGGAATCTGACTGATATTTCACGTACAGCGCCCCCAGCGCCGCACAGGCCGGCGCAGCGGCCAGCGCGATCTTCAACAGGCCATGGAGCGCGCCCAGCCCCGCGATCAACGCCAGCGGCGCCGCCTCGCCCTCAGCGCCCTGATAAGGCAGGCCCGGCCATATCCCTGTCAGGGACGCCGCAGCGGCGTTCCAGGCGATGAGGATGACAAGCCCCGGCGCGGCGGCGGCCAGCAGGGTCAGGCCGATCTCCACCCAGCGTCCCGACGAGGCCGGCCAGATCGACAGAACACGGATGCGCGCCGAATCCACCGTCGAGGGCAGGCTGAACGCCAGCCGCGCGGCGAACCACAGGGAGAAACCGGCAAAAGCGGCCATGATCACGATGGCCACAATCCACTCTCCGGTTCCGAACAGGGCGAAAATATCCACCGGTCCGGCGGGCGGCTGGGCGGTGACATCCACATTGATGACCGCCAGCGCCGTGATCATGAACATCAGCGCCAGCCCGGCCGTGCCCAGCACAGTGAACAACAGCACCCAGATCAGCGCCATCACGCCCAGCAGCCGGCGCTCGTCCTGGCCAAGCGAGAGCCGCGCGCCCTGCCCCAGACCCAGGCGCACAAAGGCGGCTGCGGCCGGGATCACCGCAACGAAGCCCGCCAGCATGGCCAGCAGCCAGTGCCAGAGCGGACCCTCTGCTGCCGACAGGCGCGCAGCGGTCACCGCTTCCAGCGCGTAGGCCAGCGCATAGACGCCGCCTGCGAGCAGCGCGAGGCGGGCATGGCGCACCGTCAGGGCGAGCCCTGTGCGGGCGCTGGTCATATCCAGAAGTTTCATGGCGCGGGAGTTAGCGTGAAACGCCCCTTGCGCCAAGGCGGTGCGCCATCAGGGCGCAGACACGCCCTCGGGACACAGCTCGCTGCGCACGCCCCGGTCATCCTGCACGAACAGGCAGGGGGTGAATTTGAAGTGAATGATCATGTTGTGCCTGGCGACGCCTTGCATGTCATACGTGCCCTCAATCTGCGCCGCCATATCGCGCAGGCTGTCAGGATAGGCGTAAACGGGCCGCACCACGGCATACCGGTTCGACGGATTGCGGGTGCGGGCGAAGAGAATGCCGGCCTGGTGAGAGGCTGACGCCGCATTCAGCTCGGGAAGCACCGCTTCACACCCGCGCGCGCGGCGCGGACGGGGCGTATGCAGGAAAGGCGAGCGCGCGAAACGCGGGTCCAGACCGGGCGACAGCCCCGGTTCGATGGCATAATCGCGCGCGATCCGGCGCTGCTGCCCGTCCAGGCCGCGGGCCACACGGTCCAGCCGGCTGGCCGCCCAGAAAAAATACCCGTGAGGTTCCTCGATCTGACCGGCCTTGGCGGCGATGGCGGCCATGAACGCCAGGCGCGCGCCATCGGGCGTGCCCAGGCAGTTCGTTGCGGCCAGCCCATCATAGGCCTGGGCCGCGTGAGCGCCCGCCTCGGCCAGGCGTCCTTCATTCCACGCAAGCGCGGCGTCCCGGGCCAGGGCGCGCACATCGGCTTGCTGCGGCTGCGCGGGCGTTGCGAGCGCCAGGATCAGCAAGATCAGCATGGCGCTCATCCTCTCAGGCGGAAGTCCAGCATGGTCTGCACGCCCTCATGATCGACGGGCTGCCCATCCACCATTCGCGGCTCGTAGCGCCATCGGCGCACGGCTCTCAGCGCCTCTTCGCCGAAGATGGTATGCGGGGCCGAGAACACGACCTCGGCGTCCTTGACGCGGCCATCTGCGCCGACCGTGAACGAGACCAGCGCCACGCCTTCCAGCGAGGCCTGGGCGGCCGCCATGGGATAGCTGGGCGAGGCCCGGGAGATGGGCCGGGCCGGGCGGTTATTCGGGTCATAGGGCGCCGATTGAGCGCTGGCCCGGCCGTCCGCCTCTTCGGCGGCGTCGTCTTCGGCGCCGTCCTCTTGGGCGTCATCATGTTCATCGTCCGTGATGAAACCGGCCTGATAAAGCCGCGTGATCAGTTCGCGGCGCTGGCCTTGGGTCATGCGCGAGCGGGCATAGCGCGCCCAGGCCTCGGACACCGTTGACAGATGCGGGCTGGAGCCCCGCAGGCGGAACTGGTGATCGGCGGCGGCGAACCACCAGGCCGACTCGGCGTGGCGGCGCTGGAGCGCGCTCTCCACCCCGGCATAGAACGCCATCAGTCCCGACAGGACAAATTGGTCATAGCCCGCAGGCTCCATCAGCTCGAGCGCCTCACGCGCCGTGCGGCCGGCATCATTGATCGAACTCTGCCGCCACTGGGTCCGGGAGCGCACCACCAGAGCGTCTGCAATCGCGCGGTCACGCACCGGATCGGCGCCCGCCGGCCCGGCAGCCTCCAGGACCTGGTTCACATAGTTCAGGGCCTGCCGGAAATTATCCTCGCTGTGATAGGCGTCCGCGATCAGGCCGAGCACGCGCACCCGGCTGTTCAGATGGCTGTCGTCCAGGCCTTCATAGAGGCTGGCGGCCAGGCTCAGCTTGGCGCGCGCGCCGGGAAAATCCTGACGCAAATAGACATACTGGCCCGCCGTGTCGGCCAGGATCGCGCGGGTCAGCGCATCGGCGCCGTCGCGTTCAGCGGCCAGATGCGCCTCGATGGCCGCATCGCCAGCGGCTTGCCTATCGCCCGCCTCGCGCGCAGCGAGATGGCGCGCCCAGGCGTCAGATACCGCCTGGGAGAGATAATCTCCGTCCTCGTCGGCGAAGGCCGGCGCCGGCACAAGTGTGGCCGCCAGCACGAGGGCTGCGGCCAGACAGGCAGCGATGTGTTTCATGGCGGATCCCCTTCCCGGTCACTCTCCCGGCAAGGGAAGCGCACCCAGGCCTGCACCGTCAACTTGAAACGCCCTGATCGTGATGCTTTTGATCGGGACGCACGGCGCGTATACCTGCCTCCCATGACAGACCCGATACACATCATTGGCGGCGGCATGGCCGGTTCCGAGGCCGCCTGGCAGGCCGCCGAGGCCGGCGCGCGCGTGGTCCTGCACGAGATGCGGCCTGTGCGCGGGACCGAGGCGCACCAGACCGACGGCCTGGCCGAGCTGGTGTGCTCCAACTCCTTCCGCTCGGACGATCACGAGACCAATGCGGTGGGCTTGCTCCATGAGGAGATGCGCCGGGCCGGGTCGATCATCATGGCCAAGGCGGCGATCGCGCGCGTGCCCGCCGGCGGCGCGCTGGCGGTGGACCGCGAGGTGTTCAGCCAAGCCGTGACGGCGGCGCTGGAAGCCCATCCGCGCATCGAGATCGTGCGTGAGGAGATGGCGGGCCTGCCGCCGGAGGACTGGGACAGCGTGATCATCGCCACCGGCCCCCTCACCTCGCCGGCCCTGGCCGAGGCGGTGCACGGGCTCACCGGCGAGGGGGAACTGGCCTTCTTCGACGCCATCGCGCCCATCCTCCACGCCGACAGCATCGATATGGACGTGGCGTGGAAACAGTCGCGCTATGACAAGGGCGACACGCAAGAGGACAAGGCCGCCTATATCAACTGCCCCATGGACCGCGATCAGTATGAGGGCTTCATCGACGCGCTGATCGCCGCGCCCAAGACCGAGTTCAAGGACTGGGAGAAGTACACGCCCTATTTCGACGGCTGCCTGCCGGTCGAGGTGATGGCCGAGCGCGGACGCGAGACGCTGCGCCACGGGCCGATGAAGCCGCGCGGCCTGACCAACGCCCACAAGCCGGACGAAAAGCCCTACGCCGTGGTGCAGCTGCGCCAGGACAATGCGCTGGGCACGCTGTTCAACATGGTCGGCTTCCAGACCAAGATGAAATATGGCGCGCAAACCGATGTTTTCAGACTGATTCCGGGACTGGAGAATGCCAGCTTCGCGCGTCTGGGCGGCATTCACCGCAACACCTTTCTGAACTCGCCGCGCCTGCTGGACCCGGTCATGCGCCTCAAGGCGCGGCCCTCCTTGCGCTTCGCCGGACAGATCACGGGCGTGGAGGGTTATGTGGAAAGCGCGGCCATGGGCCTGCTGGCGGGCCGCTTCGCCGCCGCCGAGCGCCTGGGCCAGCCGGTCAGCGCGCCGCCGCCGGACACGGCGCTGGGGGCGCTACTGGCGCATATCACCACCGGCCACGTGCCGGGCAGGAAGGGCGCCTTCCAGCCCATGAACGTCAATTTCGGCCTGTTCCCGCCCATGGATGCGCCCAGCCGCGGCCCCGATGGCGAACGCCTGCGCGGCGCGGCCAAGACTCAGGCGAAAAAACGCCTGATGACCGCCCGGGCGCTGGCCGCTTGCGATGAATGGCTGGGCGTGACGGCGCAGGCGGCGGAGTGAGCTAGGCCGCCACGCCTTCCTTCACCCGGAATTTCGCTTCGGTCTGGGCTTCGATCAGCTCCAGCGTCACGTCCGGCGCCATTTCGACCAGCTCCAGCCCGTCCTCGACCACGTCGAACACGCCCAGCGTGGTGATGATGCGGTCGACACACGCCTTGCCGGTGAGCGGCAGGGCGCATTCTTTCAGGAGCTTGGGCTCGCCGGCCTTGTTGGCGTGATCCATGATCACCACCACGCGCTGCACGCCGGCCACCAGATCCATGGCGCCGCCCATGCCCTTGACCATCTTGCCCGGGATCATCCAGTTGGCGATGTCGCCCTTCTCCGAGACCTCCATGGCGCCCAGGATGGACAGGTCGATATGGCCGCCGCGGATCATGGCGAAGCTGTCGGCCGAGCTGAAATAGCTGGTGTGGGGCAGTTCGGTGATGGTCTGCTTGCCCGCATTGATCAGGTCGGGATCGACCTCGTTCTCGCGCGGGAACGGCCCCATGCCCAGCATGCCGTTCTCCGACTGCAAGGTGACGTCCATCCCGTCGGGGATGTGATTGGCCACCAGGGTGGGAATGCCAATGCCCAGATTGACGTAAAAGCCGTCCTGCAGCTCCTTGGCGGCGCGCTCGGCGAGTTGGTCGCGGGTCCAGGCCATGGTCAGTCTCCTTATGCGGGCGCGGCGTTGCGGCCCGGTGTCATTCAACGCGGCCGGCCCGGCCGGACTCAACCGGACGGACCGTTATTCAAGTCAGACCCTGCCTGCGCCCGAAGGGACGCCGGGGGTCAGCGCGAGGCGCCGCGCAAGGCGTCGGCGGCCTGGCGGTTATCCTCTGGCAGGCTGGCGCCCCCGGCGCGCGCCCGGTCGAGCTGGATGCGCAGGGCGAGATCGCGGGCTGCGGCCTCATTGGGCACCACATAGAGATTTTGCGTGCGGCACTGGCGCGTGCCCGAATACACGGTGCGCGGCGCGCACAGGGCGGCGCTGGCGGGCAGAACCCGGCGGCCCACGTCCAGCATGCGGCACGAGCGCTCGAACTCGATCAGCACGCTGCGCGCCTGACCCGACACCTCCACCCAGTGGAAGCGCTGGTCATAGACATCGTCGGTCAGCCAGGCCTCGCGGCGGAAGTCATTGGGCGCATTCAGGCAGCGCTCGGCGACCTTGAATTCGGCCGGCTCGGCATTGAGGAAATCGGTCTCGCCCGCAAGAGCGGACGGGACAAAGAGAAGAGCGGCGGCGGCGGACAGGGCCGCCAGTGCGGTGAGCGAGCGCATGGATTTGGACCTCCGGCAGGATGAGCGGGACCTGGCCATGATAGCAGAGATACTCCCCTGACGCCTTATTCCAATTGTGACAGTTTCCCTGCACAGGCGCTTTGGTGTGCGCGTCAGCTGCGCACCGTGCGCTGTTCGATGCGCTTCTCGTGCTGGCCCTGGATCAGGCGCTGCACGAAAATGCCCGGCGTGTGGATGGCGTCGGAGTCCAGCGCGCCCACCGGCACGATCTCTTCGACCTCGGCCACCGTCACCTTGCCGGCCGTGGCCATCATCGGATTGAAATTGCGCGCGGTCTTGCGGAAGACCAGATTGCCCGCCGCATCGGCCTTCCAGGCCTTGACCAGGGAGACATCGGCGATCAGGCCGGTCTCCATGATATAGGTCTCGCCATTGAAGTCCTTGTGCTCCTTGCCCTCGGCCACCAGCGTGCCCACGCCGGTCTTGGTGTAGAAGCCGGGAATGCCCGCTCCGCCGGCGCGGATGCGCTCGGCCAGCGTGCCCTGGGGATTGAATTCCAGCTCCAGCTCGCCGGAGAGATATTGCTTCTCGAAGGTCTTGTTCTCCCCCACATAGGACGAGATCATCTTCTTGATCTGGCGGGTGTGCAGCAACAGACCCAGGCCGAAATCATCCACCCCGGCATTGTTGGAGATGACGGTCAGATCGGTGACGGCGCTGTCGCGCAGGGCCGTGATCAGGTTCTCGGGGATGCCGCACAGGCCAAAACCGCCGGCCATCAGCGTCATGCCGTCAAACAACAGCCCATCAAGCGCGGACGCCGCATCGGGATAAATCTTGTCAGCCACGCGAGGGCCTCCCTGAGATCAGAATTTCAACGCTCGTTGTATAATGCCCCGGACGGGGCGAAGCCAAGCGGCGAACCGCACCTTCCAGAGCGGGCTGGCGCGGGGATAACCGATCTGGCTGGCGCGGTCCATGAGGGCTATTGATCATTCTGGCGGAAGTAATGCTTGTCGGTTTCCACTGCGATGGCCCCGCCGAAGAACAACACATAGGCCGCCCAGTAGATCCAGATCAGGAACACGATCACCGCGCCCAGCGAGCCATAGATCGAGGCGTTCACGAAGGCGGTGACATAGCTGGTGAAGCCCGCTGACAGCGTCAGCCACAGCAGCGTGGACGTGCCCGCCCCGATCAGGCAGGCCGCCCAGCTGGTCTCGCCCGTGCGCTGCATGACATAGCGGTACAATAGCGCCAGCACCAGGAACATGCCGCCCAGCGACAGCGTCACCGGATTGATCACCGTGTCCACATCGCGTCCATCCAGGCCCAGCGCGTCCAGCGCGGGATGCAGCAGGGCCGGCACGAAGATCACCGTCAGATTGGCCGCAATCAACAGCCCGATCCCGACCAGGACGGCCATCAGGGCGACGAGATTATAGCGCACGAGCGATCGCAGCCCCTCGCGCCCGGCGATGGCGTTGAGGCCCGTTATCACGGCCTTGGCGCCTCTGGAGGCGGCGAACAGCGCAATCACCAGCGCAATGGCGCCCTGCAGGGTCAGCGCCGTGGAGGAGGTGGTGGCCAGAAGCGACAGCTGGTTCATCAGGAAGCGGCCGACATCGTCGGGAAGCAATTGCGCCATCTCGCTCACCTGCTCATAGGCGCCCGCCTCGTCATGGATCAGCCCGTAGACCGAGGCCAGCACGGCAAAGGCGGGAAACAGGCCCAGCAGCGCAAAGAAGGAAGCGCCGCCCGCAAACAGCATCACCTCGCGCTGGAAGATGCGCTGAAAAGCGCGCACGGGGATCGCCACCGGGCCGATGCGCATGATGGCGCCGGTCAGGGGCTTGAGCCGGTCTAGCTGTGCTTTCAGCACGATGCAGGGCCTTCCGCGTTGCGCGCCACCGTTCTAGGGCGAATAGCGCCCGGATTGAAGCGCCGGGCCGGAGCTAGCTGCGCGGGCCGAGCGCGCCCCCGGCCTCAAGCGCGGCGATCTCGTCTGCGCCAAAGCCCCAGTCGGCCAGCACCTCCCGGGTATGCTCTCCCGGGCGGGGCGCCGGACCCTGTATGGCGCCAGGCGTGCGCGAGAAGCGCGGCGCAGGCGCGGCCTGCATCACCCCGTCCACCTCGGTGAACACGCCGCGCGCCTGCATGTGAGGATGGTGCGGCGCCTCGCGAATATCCAGCACCGGCGCAAAACACGCATCGGCGCCCTCCAGCAGCGCCGTCCAGTGATCGCGGGGCCGGGAGGCGAATACATCCGCCAGCGCCTGGCGCAGGGCCGGCCATTGGGCGCCGTCATATTGCGCCGCAGCCGCCGGGTGATCCTTCAGGCCCAGCCGGTCCATGAGCAGCGTGTAGAATTCAGGCTCCAGCGGCGCGACGGACACGAATTTGCCGTCCGCGCAAGGGTAGGTGTCGTAAAACGGCGCCCCGCCATCGAGCAGGTTCTCCCCGCGCGGCGCATTCCACAGCCCCATGGCGGCCAGCTGGTGCACCGCCGCCATCAGATGGGCGGTCCCGTCCACAATGGCGGCATCCACCACCTGGCCCTCGCCGCTGGCGCGGGCATGATGCAGGGCGGCCAGCACGCCGACGGCCAGATACATCGACCCGCCGCCGAAATCGCCCACCACATTGACCGGCGGGACCGGCTTGTCCTTCGGGCCGATGGCGTCCAGCGCGCCGGTCAGCGCGATATAATTGAGATCATGGCCCGCCGTATGAGCCAGCGGCCCGTGCTGGCCCCAGCCGGTCATGCGTCCATAGACGAGCCCCGGATTGGCCTTCAGGCACACATCCGGCCCCAGGCCCAGACGCTCCATCACGCCGGGGCGATAGCCCTCCAAAAGGATGTCAGCGGACTTTATGAGTTTGACGCAAGCGGCTACCGCATCTTTGTTTTTCAGATTGAAAGCGGCGCTCTTGCGGCCCCGGGCCAGCACCTCGGCGGCCCCGCCCCCGCCTGCGCCGGGCCGGTCGATGCGGATCACCTGCGCGCCCAGGTCCGAGAGCAGCATGGCGCAGAAGGGCGCCGGGCCCAGCCCGACAAATTCCACCACTTTAACGTCATGCAAAGGGCCTTGTGCTTTGTTCTGTCTGGACATTCCAATTTACCGGGGCTGAGAGACGGGAAAACGGGTTGTGGCGCCGAAGCAAGACAGACACAATACGCCCGGGTCAATCCGCGGGGGGAGCATGGGCCGTGCGTATTCGATCCTGGTCCTGGCGCAAGGCGATCTCGCCATCGAGGCGTCCGCCGGCCTGAAAGGGCTGGGCTTCGCTGTCACTATGGCTGCGCCGGACGCTGCGCCGGGCGGCGCGTTCGAAGCTGTCGTCTCTTTCAGCCCTGTACGGTCAAGCGTCGTGGCTGACCGCATCCATCTGGCTGTCGGCGATCATGCCGCGCCGGGAGCGGGCGCGCGCCTGCAAACCGGCGCCCATCCCATCCAGATCGCCGCGCGCCTGCGCGCCCTGATACGCCTGAGCGTTCTGGAGGATGCTGCGGACCTGCGCGCCGCCGATGCGCGGGCGGCAGGCGTGAACCCGGCCGCAGCGCCGGTGAGCCATGATAGCGGCGGCGTGCTGTTCGTGGGCGCGCCCTGCCCGGCCTTTCTGCGCCTGGAGCACGCCCTGCGCGGCGCCAATGTGGACACCATCGCGGCGTTCTCCACCTTCACCGCCTTTGACTATCTCCATGAGCGCGCGTTTGACGCGGTGGTGCTCAATACCGAACCCGACGCCGAACTGGCCCATACCGTGTGCTCGGCCATGCGCCGCAATACCCGGCTCTATCACACCCCGGCCATCCTGCTGACGCGCGGCGAAGCCTATGCCGGCGCGGATGAGGCGTTTGCGCGCGGGGCGTCCGATCTGTTGAGCGCCCGCGCCGGTGATGACGACATGCGCCAGCGGGTCACCGCCCTGGCGCTGGAGCGCCGCCGGCGCCGGCGCGCCAAGGCGCTGCTGGAAGCCTGCCGGGCCCCGGCCTTTCTCGATCAGAGCACCGATCTGTTCGCCCTGGCCTTTGGCGAGCGCCATCTGGCGTCCCTGCTGGAGCGCATGGCGGCGCGCGGACAGGCCCTGTCCCTGGTGGCGCTCACCGCCGAAGCGCCTGCCCATTGCGGCGCATCGCACGTCTCCGCCGCGCTCGACCAGTTCGCCTCCATGCTGCGCCATTGCGTGCGGGCCGAGGATCTCGCCGTGCGCGCGGACGCCGGACGTTTCTGGCTCGCCCTGCCCAATACGCGCCCCGAAGACGCCCAGCTGGTAGCGGCGCGCGTGGCGGCCATCGCCGAATGCACCGCCTATGAGGGCCGCGACCCGCTGCAGCCCTTCCGTCTGGACGTGATCAGCCATGTGTTCGAGCCCGCACCCGGCGGCGATGTGCCCTCGGTGCTGGCCAGCGCGTTCAGCGCACAGCCCGCCATGCGCGCCGCCGCAGGCTGATCCGCCCCTAAAGTGATATCAGGACGGACGGCGCGTATTGCCCGACCAGGCGCGGCGCATGACAGTCATGGCCGTCTCGCTATGGGCCATGTTCATGGAATCCTCGCGCGCCTCATAGGCCTGCCAGCCATGGGTCCAGCGAAAGGCCGCCCAGTTGGCGCCGGAACGCTCGAACGCGGCGATGCGGTCTTCGAGATAGTCGCCCAGATCCGGCGCATAGCGCACCGCGCCGAACTCCAGCATGGACCAGGCGCCCAGATCGTTATCGGGCAAGGTCACCGGCTCCAGGCTGGCGCTGAATCCCAGACGGTCGCCGGAGGCCTGATGGGTGTATTCCCACGGCTCGTAATCATGCAGCGCCAGGATCGGGCCGGGTCCCACCGCCGCGCGCAGATCACGCGCATGGGCGGTGCGCGCCCAGCGGTCCGGGCTCAGCAGAAGCGGCGTATCCCGGTCGGCGTCAGCGGCTGCGACCGCCCCGGCGATGCGCGCGGCGAGCGGCTCCCAGACGCCGGGCCTGCCCTCATCAATGCCGTTGGGCTCGTCCATGGCCACCACGCCCGCCAGCGCCGGATGCGAGCCGAATGTGCGCAGCGTCCAGGCCGTCATGGCCGCCCAGGCCGCCTGCTTGTCCTCATCGGACCAGATGGAGACATCATATAATTCAGGCGGAAACCATGTTTCATCGGGGTGGAAGGCAAACGCGCTGCGCCCCGGGCCTGAGCGCAGGCACAACGTGGTGTAAAGCCCGCGCGCGCGGCAGCGGTCCAGCCAGTCAGCGATATGATCCACCACGGCCGGGTCGGGATCATGGGGCGCGGTCTCGGCGAACGGGCCCGGCCCGGACCAGCTGATCAGATTGGCGCCGGCCTCGGCCAGCGCATCCAGCGCAGCATTGGTGACCGGCGCGCCAATGGGCCCGGCGCCCAGAAAAGTATCGCCATCCAGGGAAGGATAGACCCGGCGCTGGACGATCACCGCGCCGCGCAGATGCGGCCCGGAGACCATGTTCCACAGCGCGCGCTTGGGCGAGGTCAGGCGTAATCCGCCCGGCGCCGCGCCCGCAGCGCCCGTAACAGCCGCGCTGGCGCTGAGGCCGGTGAGAAGGCTGCGCCGCGTGATCATGCCGCGTGGAACCCGGCCATCACGTCAATGCGGCGGAACGCCTTGCCCGGCAGGCGCGAGACCGGCCCCAGGGGCAGGCGTTCGGCGCGCAATTCCAGCGCCCGCGCCGCGCGCTGCACGGCCAGCGGCGCGCCCTGCCCGGCAAAGCCGGACAGCAGCGCAAATTGCCACGAGCCCAGATGCTGCTTGAACATGAAATCGCCCGGCCCGAGATGGATCTCGCGCACGCCCTCGCCCGGCATGGCGCTGGCGATCTCCAGAAGCAGGCTCAGCCCCGGCCCCACCGCGGAGAACTCCGGATCATAGACCGGGAACCAGTAATGGAGCACCTGCGCCGAGCGCATGCCCACATGGGCCGCGGCCAGCTTGCCGCCAATCTCCAGGCTGGAGACCAGAAGCCGGCAATCGTCCTGATGGCGCAGGGCCTTCAGAAGATCGCGCGTCCAGCGCACCGAGAAGGCGTCAAACACGCCGGTGCGCCGGTACTGGGCCGATTTCCACGCCAGCGCCGCAGCGAACACGTCCTCGCGCCGGTCATCTATGCGGAATTCAAATCCGCCCTCGGCCGATTCCAGCTTGCGGCGGCGGGCGCGCAGATTGCGGAACGCCTTGGGCTCAACAGCGGCGCGCGCATCGGCATACGCCTCGAACCCTTCAGATAAATCCATCACCCAGCTGCCGTCCCGGGCCAGGGCATGGGGCGCGAACGCCCCCTGCCCGCCCAGGGCGCCGAAAAAGCTGAACAATCCCACTCCGCCCGCCTTCAGGACATCGCTCAGGGCGATGTCGGATCCGGGCTCGGCGATCAGTCCGTGATGATCGCCCAGCGGCCCGCCCAGCGGACGGGCATGGCCCATAAAGCCGGCATGCAGCGGCAGGAAACCGGTCACGGAGCCGCCGCGGCGGATCACCAGCACGCGCACATCGCGCCGCGCCGACGCCGCAGCGTCGAGAAAACCCAGGGTGAAATAGGGGCTGGCCAGATCGCGGCCGCCCGCCGTGAAGGCGCGCCAGGCCTCGCGCTCGGCGGCGGTCAGATCGCCGGCCTGTTTTTCGTCCACACTCAGCATGGCGCTCATCCATTGCAGCCTGACCCTGTTATGAAACAGATCAGGTTAAGGCCGTCTTCAGCCTGATCATGCACGCTCTGTTCCAGTCCTGCGCCCGGCCCCGGCCTTGCACACATGGGGCGCAAACCACGACCGGACGTGCCATGCTGAACCGACATCTGCTTGCCTATCTGCCGGTCTACGCCGCCCAGGCCGTGGTCGGGTTCGGCTCGGTGATCGTGTTCACCCGCCTGCTCACGCCCGACGAATATGGCCGCTACATGCTGCTGCTGGCCGGCGCAGCCCTGATCGGCACCGCCGTTTTCACCTGGCTGGACGCCGCCGTGGCGCGCCACCATGCCCGCTGCGAGGCGCGCGGGCGCATGCCCGGACACCTGTTCACCGCCTGGCGCATCTATGGCGTGCTGGCGCTCGTATCGGTGCTTCTGGCCGGCGCGGTGATCGCGCTCATCCCCATGGATCCGGCCCTGCGCACCGCTTGCGCGTTTGCGCTGGCCTATACCGTGATCCGCTCCGGCGTGACGCTGGCCATGGAGACCCGGCGCGCCGCACGCCAGGCCGGACGCTTCAGCGCGCTGGAAACCTTCACCCTGGCCGCCGGGTTCGGGCTTGGCGTGGTGTTCGCCCATGCCGGGCTCGGCGCAGCGGGTCCGTTTGCCGGCATGGCGCTGGCCGGGCTCATCGTGCTGCTCATCGAAGCGCCGATCCATCTGTCCCGCGCCCGGCGCGACCGGGCCGACGCCCCGCGCGCCATCGCCTATTTCGCCTATGGCGGGCCGGTGGCGTTTTCGCTGATCTTTGAACACCTGCTGTCGGTGGGCGACCGCTTCCTGATCGCCGCCTTCATGGGCGAGGCGGCGGTGGGCGCCTATTCGGCGGGATACGCCCTGGCCGACCGCTCGCTGTCCATCATCTTTTTGTGGCTGGGCATGACCACGGGGCCGCTTCTGGTGGCCGCGCTGGAGCATGAGGGCCGCGAGGCCGCCCGGGCCGTGGCCCGGCGCACCGGCGCGCTGATGGGCCTGCTGGGCTTTCCCGCCGCCTTGGGGCTGATCCTGGTGGCCGAGCCCGCCGCGCACTGGCTGATCGGGGCGGAGATCGCGGGCGAGGCGGCGGGCATCATCCCCTTCATCGCCCTGTCAGGGCTGATGAACGGGATCATGACCTTCTATTTCCACGAGGCCTATGTGCTGGGCCGGCGCCCGCGCGCCATGGCCGCCGTGATGACCGCCGCCGCCGGGCTCAATCTGGCGCTCAATCTCGTGCTTATCCCGCTCATGGGCCTCACCGGCGCAGCTTTGGCCACGGTCATATCCTATGGCGCGGCGCTGAGCGTCTGCGTGATCCATGGCCGCAGCGTCTTTCCCCTGCCTATCCCGTCGGGCGACTGGCTGCGCGCCGGCGCGGCGGCGCTGGTGATGGGCGCGGCGATACTCGCCTTGCCCGATCTGGGCAGCGCGCCCGCCGACCTGTTCGCGCGCATCGCCGTGGGCGCTATCGTCTACGCCATCGCCGCCCTGGCGCTGGACGCCGCCGGTTGCCGCAGCCAGCTGGCCGCGCCCATCCTTTTGCGCCTGACCGGAGCGCGGGCATGAACACGCTTGCCCTGGACCCCGGCCTCACCGGCGTGCGCGAAACGCGCAATAACGCCGCCCGTCAGGCGGGCGCGCCGGTTCTGTCCGTGCTGATCCCCACATATCGCGATGATCCGCGCGATCTGATCGCCGCGCTCGCCAGGGACGGCTCCCACGAGGTGGAAGTGGTGATCTATGAGGACGGCGCGCCGGACCCGGCCCTGTCCGAGGCGCTGCGCGCGGCTGCGCTCTACGCCCCCGTGCCTGTGCGCGTGCTCACCGCGCAGGATAATCTCGGCCGGTCGGCGGCGCGCAACCGGCTGGGCGGCGCAGCGCGCGGCGCGTGGCTTTTATTCCTGGACGCCGACATGCGCGCCGGCGAAGGCTTCCTGCCGCGCTGGCTCGACATTCTGGCCAGCTGTCAGGCGGACGCGGTGTTTGGCGGCTATGAGCCCTGCGAACCGCGCAACGCCAGCCAAACCGTTCATGCCGCCCTCGCCCGGGCTTCCGACGTGCGCAGCGCGGTGGAGCGCAATGAGATCGGCGCTGTGGCCGTGTGCTCGTCCAATCTCGCCGTGCGCCGGGATTTCTTCGCCCGCATCCCCTTTGACGAAGGTTATGCGGGCTGGGGCTGGGAGGATGTGGACTGGGCGCTGCGCGCCGCCGAAGCGGGCCGCGTGGTCCATGCCGACAACCCGGCCCGTCATGGCGGGCTGGAGGATGTGGAGCGCCTGATCGCCAAATTCGCCGCCGCCGGACCCAATTTCGCCCGTCTGCTTGAGCGCCATCCTGATTACGCCAGACAGCCCGGCGCAAGGCTTGCAAGGACGCTCAAGCGCTGGCGCCTGGCCGCTCCGGCGCGTCTTGCGGGGGCCATGACGGCGCGCACGCCGCTCCTGCCGCCGCGCCTACGCGTGCTGGGCCTGAAACTCTTCCGGGCCGGCGCCGCTGCAGGAGACCTGCCATGACCGCATTGGCCGACGCGCCTTACATTCCCGCTGGCGGACTTGCCGGCAAGCTGCGCCGCCTGGCCGCGCGCACGCTGGCCGTAACGCCGCTCAATGTCCGGCTCACAAGCCCGCTGATCAGCTTCAGTTTTGACGATGCGCCCCTGTCGTCCCTGACCAATGGCGCGACGATCCTGCAAGGTTTTGGCTGGCGCGCCACCTATTACATCGCTGGCGGGTTTGACGGGCGCACCACCCATCTGGGGCCCATGCATGACGGCCCGGCGCTGAAGGATATCGCTGCGCGCGGCCATGAGATCGCCTGCCACACCTACGCTCATGACGATCTGTCGCGCGTCAGCGCGCAGCAAGCGCTGTCCGGGTGCGGCAAGAACCGGGATTATCTGTCTTCCCAAGGGCTTGGAAGCCATCCTGAAACCTTCGCCTTCCCCTATGGCGAGGCGTCGCCGGGCGCCAAGCGTGCGCTTCTGGGCCCCTATCGCGCCCTGCGCGGGGTGCGTCCGGGCATTAATCGCGGGCGCACCGATCGCGGGCTCCTGAAAGCCGTGCCGCTGGATGGCGGCGAGGCCGGGCTGGGCCAGGCGCTGCAGGCGGTGGCCGATGTGAAGGCCGAGCCGGGCTGGCTGATCTTCTACGGCCATGACGTGCGCACCGGCCCCAGCCAGTGGGGCTGCTCGCCCAATTTTCTCGAAACCGTCTGCCGCGCCTGCGAGGGGCTGGACGTGCGCCCGGTGGCCCGCGCGCTGGATCTGGTCGAGGGGCTGAGCGGATGAAAACCGCGGTGATGATCCCCACCTTCCGCCGCCCGGACAGTCTTGCGCGGGCGCTGACAAGCGTGTTCGCGCAGACCCGTGCGCCTGACGAGATCATCATCGCCGACAACGATCCCGCCGCTTCGGCGCGAGACATGGTGGAGGGGCTGAAAAGCCGCGCGCCCTGCCCGCTGGTCTATGTGCACGCGCCGGTCCCGGGCGTGTCCAATGCGCGCAATGCCGGCTTCGCCGCCACGGACGCCAAGCGCATCGCCCAGCTTGATGATGATGAAAGCGCGCCGTCGCACTGGCTGGCGGCCTTGATCAAAGCCCATGAAGCCTCGGGCGCGGGCGTGAGCTTCGGGCCTGTGCTGGCGCGCGCAGACGGCGCCGGGCCGGTGGCGAACGCCTGGCTCAACCGGCTCTATTCGCGCGATCCCGGCCATGATGAAGGCCTGATCGCCAAGCCCTATGGCTGCGGCAACAGCCTGATCGACCGCACGCGCTGCGCCCTGCCCGATCCGCCCTTTGACGCCAGCGCCAACCAGACCGGCGGCGAGGACGACATATTGTTCGCCGCGCTGAAAGCCCGCGGCGTGCGCTTTGGCTGGGCGCCGGAGGCGGGCGTCACCGAGCATGTTGAGTCGACGCGCGCCAGCCTCGCCCACGCCGCCGCGCGCAGCTTCGCCTATGGCCAGGGCCCCAGCCAGACCGCGCGTCTGGAGCGGCGCTATGGCGCGCTGGCGGGATGGATGGCGGTGGGCGCTGCGCAGACGGCCGTGTTCAGCCTCGCCTTGCCCTTCGCCTGGCTGGCCGGACCTCAAAAGGCGGCGGCCTGCCTCGACCGGCTGGTGCAGGGCGCGGGCAAGGTGATGTGCCTGGACGCTGTCGCCCCGCGCTTTTATGGCGAGGCGGCGGCGCGCTAGCGCTTGTCCGCGGCGAGCTTGGCCAGCGTCGCGGTCAGTAACAGCCAGACAAAGCCGTTCTGCTGCAACAGATTGCTTTCCGACAGGCTGATCACGCCCCAGGCGGCCAGGAAGGGCAGCGTCCAATAGGTCTCGAGCCCGGTCCTGAAGCCCCGCCCGGCGCGCCACAGCCCGGCCAGATACACCCATAGCGCCAGCACGGTTCCGGGTATGCCGATGGCCAAAGCCGTTTCCAGCCAGGCGTTATGGGCGGTGGGCACCGGCCATTGCGTGACCTGCAGCACCCAGAAGACCGGCCCGCGCTCATCGCCCCAGAAGGCGCCATAGCCGTAACCGGTCCAGGGCCGCTCGGCGATGGCCCGGCCCAGCGCCTCCCAGATATCGGTGCGCCCGGTGAATGTGGCGTCCCGCCCCAGCATCTCCAGCAGCACCGCCGGGCCGATCATCAGGACGGTCAGAAGGCCGATGGCCGCCACGGTGACGCCAAACCCGGTCAGGGCCGCAAAGCTGAAATCGCGCCGTGACAGCGCAATCGCCAGCGGCCCGCCCAGGGCGATCGCGGTGGCCAGAAACGCGGTTCTGGAGGTGGCCAGCAGCACCAGCAGCAGCGCCAGCGGCACAAGGGCGAACCAGAGGCGCTGTTCGGTGACGCCGCGCGCGCACGCCGCGGCCGCCAGAAACGCCAGCGCGCCCCAGGCCATCATGGCGCCCAGCGTGTTCTTCTCCCACCACAGCCCGCGCCAGGCGCCGGGATGGACCTCCTGCATCACGCCAAAGCCGGGAAACACCGCCCCGGCGATCAGGCTGCCCACGGCCAGGATGGCGAAGGTCAGGGCGATCAGCCGGATCAGATCGCGCCATGAATAGCGCGCCGCCAGCCACAGCCCGAAGGCCAGCGTCATCACCACGGCGAGCCCTCTGCGCACGCTCACCTCGGGATCAATCGACCAGGCCGCCGAGATCATGGTGAGCAAGGCCAGCAGCACCAGCGGCCAGGACCGCAGCGTCACCCGCCACACCGCGCCCGGCGACAGCGCCATCAAAAACAGGGTCAGCGCATAGACCGGCGGCCAGACCAGGCGCAGCGCCTCGGCGTCGTCCGGGCGGGCGGGATCGGCCAGCAAGGGCGCAATCAGCGCGTTGGAGAACAGCAATAGGCCGATGAGCGCCAGCCCGGCCTCGGCTGCGGGCCAGACCGTCAGGCGCGGCGCCGCATCGCGCCAGCGCGCGGCGCGGGCCAGCGCGCTCATGACGCTGCGCGCATCTGGATGCGGTTGACGATCACGCCCAGAACGCGCCCGCCCGCCGCCTCGATGCGCGCCGCCATGGCGTCGGCTTGCGAGCGGCGGGTGGCGCGCGCATCGCCCACCAGGATCACCCCGTCCATATCGCGCGCCAGCGCGGTGATGGCCGGACTGCCCGAAGGCGCATCGAGAATCGCCAGCGCGCAGGCGCGCCGGGCCTGCTCCCAATAGGCGGACGAGGGCTGGAACACCACGCGCTGCACCGCGCCCGGCGCGCGCTCGAAGCGCGACAGCCAGACCCGCGCGCCTTCCGGACGGCGCAAGGCCAGCCGCCCCGCCCCCGCCGGCTCACAGCGCCAGAATTGCGATCCGTTGAGCGCGCCGTCATAGGCGTCCTCGCTGAAAGCGAGACCCGACGACAGCGGGTTCTTTGCGAAATCAAGATCATAGAGCCAGACGGCATTTTCATTCAGCCGCGCCGACCGGCGCGCCAGCCCGCACGCCACGAAGGACGCGCCCGCGCCCGGCGTCACCGGCGCAACCATCACCGCGATCCCGCGCGCGCCGCGCGGGACCAGGGTGCGGGCCAGCCCGTCCAGTTCAGTTTCAAGACTCATACGCGCGCCCTCTCTGGGGCGTTAACCCTAGTCGCCAACAGGTTAACGAGGCGCTGACGGCGCGTAATCGGACACCCGCGCCAGCACCGGCAGGCGCGAAGCCCGCGCAGGCGCGTATTGCGGCTCAGGCGCTGCGGGCGCGGAAGGCCTGGCCTGAGCGGGCGCGCGGCGCGGCTCAGGCGATTGCGGAGCGGGTTGATAGCCTCTGACTTCAAGGAGATAGCCGCGCAACAGCCCGGCAAACGCGCCCACGGCCAGGGCCAGCATCAGCCCGGCGGCCAGCACCACATTGCGCAGCGAGCGCGCCTCGGATGGCGGTTCGGCCCGCTCCACGATGCGCACCGAATCAGCGGCGCCTGGCGGGGCGGTGCGCCGCGCGCTGGCGTCGGCGGCCTGGGCGGACAGGCGTCCGGCGGCTTCGGCGCGGGCCTGGGCCGCGCGCACCAGCCGGTCATGCTCGGGCGCCAGAGCGCGCAGGCGGTCGGCTTCGCTGCGCGCCGAATCGATCTGGCGGCTCAGGGACTGGACCAGCTGGGCCTGACCGGCGGCGGCGGCTTCCTGCTGCAGGCGCGCGGCTTCGAGATCCTGCCAGATGGGATTGACCCCGGTGCGCCGCTGGCCGCGCCCTTCCGCGCCGCCCGCGGCGATAAAGCGCTCCAGCGCCGCGATCTCGCGCTCTACCGCCTGCACCGGCGGGGCGTCGTCCTGATAGCGCTCCAGCAGCTCCACCCGGCGCACCTGCAGGTCCAGCAGCTGGCCCGTAACCGAATTTTCCACATAGAGCTCGATGGACAGCGGGATGGCTTCGAGCCGCTGGGCCAGGGTGCGCGCCAGGGCGCGGGCCTGGGCGGTCTCGGCCTCGGCGGCCATGCGCCGGGCTTCCAGATCACTCAGGCGCGCCAGCACCGAGGTGCGCTCGGTGGCGAAATCGGTGATCTCGTTCTCGCGCAGGAAACGGCTGAGCTCCACCTCGGCCATGGCCGAGGCGATCTCGGCGCGCGCCAGGCGCTCCTCGATGCCGCCCTCGGGCCCGCCCACCAGCACCTCGATGCGGTAGGCCAGATAGGCGTCCACGATGGCATTGAGCGTATTGGCCGCCACCACCGGATCGCGATGGCGGTAAGTGGCGGTCAGAAGGCTGGCGCTGGGCGAGCGCGTGACATTAAAGCCTGTGCGCAAGGTTCTGATTTCAATGGGACCGGCCGATCCGTTGCGCATCTCGATGGCGCGCCGGCGCACGGCGTCGGAATTGAGGATTTCGGCCTCCGACTGCATCACCTGATCCAGGGTGAAGGCGCCGCCGGACCCGGCTGCGCTGGGCGCCAGATCGTTTTCGTCCTGGATCACCAGAAGCCGGCTCACCGCCTCATAGCTGGGCGTCAGGCGCGTGATGGCGAGCACCGCAATGGGTGCAAACACGATCACAGCGATGATCAGGGCGAAGAGTTTTTGCGACCATAACAGGGCGATCAGATCGAACAGGTCGAGATCGCGCCGGGACGCCCCTGTCCCGCCGCCGCGCCCGCCGTGATGATCTGCGCTGCTGGTCATGACCGCATGTGGACGGAACGCGCTTAATTTTTCCTTAGCCGGAGCACGGGACTTTAACCGCCAGTCAGTCTGACGCCGGAGTAACAGACCATGAGCGAGATGACCCGCCGCGGCGCAGTTCTGGGCGCGCTGGCCCTTGCGGGCCTGGGCGCCTGCGCCTCACAACCCCGCGCCGCCGACCCGGCCGGGTTTGATCCGTCGCGGTTTTCGCCCTGGACCCATGAGGCCCCGCCCTACCGTGTCTATCCCGGCGACACGCTGGCGGTGACCGTTCATACCGCCCAGGAATTGTCCGGAGACTATGAGATCGGGCCGGACGGCCGCGCCAATCTGCCGCTGGCGGGCGCTGTGATGCTGGCCGGGAAGACCGCGCCGGAGGCTGCGCGCGCCATCGCAGAGCGCTATGCGCGCACCTTGCGCGACCCCATTGTCGAGGCGCGCGCCAGCGGGTTCGGCTCCCAGCGCATACTGGTGGGCGGCGAGGTCAGCTCGCCGGGTCTTTACGACCTGCCCCATCACCGCATCGCGGTGATGGAGGCGCTGATGCTGGCCGGCGGCCCGTCCATCCGGGCCCGGCGCAGCCAGATCGCCGTCCTGCGCCGCGACGAGGCGGGCGGGCTGATGATGCGCACCGTCGACATCACCCGCGCCGAACGGGGCGGCCCCGCCGACAACGTGCCCCTGTCGCGCTTCGACATCGTCTTCGCGCCGCGCCGGGGCATCGCCGAAGTCAACGACTTCATCGAGCTTTACGTGCGCAATATCCTGCCCATCGACAGCGCGTTTGCGTTCGCGCTGGCCAATGCGGCGTTCAGCGACTGATATCGAGGCCTAGTGACGGGTGGCCAGCCACTGGCGCGCCGCGCTGAGCGCGTTGGCGATCTGGACGGTATCCATCTCCAGCGCCACTTCGGCGCGGTAATGCTTGGCCGCATCGGACCCCATCAGGGCCGCCAGATTGAACCATTTATGGGCCTCGACATAATCGACCACGCCACACTGGCCGGTCGAATACAGAAGGCCGAGCTTGCACAGATCCTCTCCGTTCGGATCGGATTTGATCGCGTCATGAACCTGAGCGGTTTCCACGTCGGTGAAGGCCATTGCCGTCTTCCCTGCTTGCTGGACAGACGGGAAAGGGTCTTGCGCCCTTTGTCCCGCCCGTCATCCCACCATGCACGCCAAGCCTCTTCGTGAGCCGGTCGTACGAGCAGGATGATGCGCGCGGACGGTAAGCGCAGGGTTAAAGCGAATCAGGAATAATGCGAATTAACCCTTTAAATGCGTTAGGAATTCCTGCCGAGAATTAACCGGCTCATGGCCGCGTCGAGCCGCGCCAGCACGCCTGCGCGGCCCGTGCGGCGCGCCAGCGCAGCTCCCGACAGGGCCGCCGCCACCAGCAGAAAGGCCAGCGCGGCCAGCGCGAAGGCGGCCAGCCGCAAGCCCTGGTCACGCGGCGCCGGAGCGCGCGCGCCCGCAAGGACCGGCGTGCGCACGGCATGAAGAATGTCCGGGCCGGCCAGCGCGTCCAGCGCCAGCATTTGGCCCGGCGCGGCGCGGGCGATGCGCGCCAGCCGCTCTGCGTCGCGTGGCGAAGACAGCCAGCGCGTGCTGCGCAGGGCGGCGATGGCGCCGTCCGAGCGCCGCACCGCGTTGAGGGCATGGGCGATGGCGTGGGCCTCTTCAACGGGCAGGCGCGCAGCGCGCGCGTATTCATCCGCCGCGTCCGCAACCGCGTCCTGATAGCGCCAGGGCTGGGACCACACGCCGCCGGCCTCCACCAGCAAGGGCATGAGCGAGGCCATCAGCGCCTCGCGGCCCAGCGGCGCATCCGGCCCCAGCGCCAGCTGGCGGGCGAGATCGGGATCGAGATGACCCGAGACATAGGCGCCGGCGATCAGCCGCCAGCCTGGGGCGGCCTCCCCCGCTGCGCTCACCGTCTGAAGCAGAAGTCCGGCCAGCACCGGATCCGCCCGGCCCGCCGGCAATGATGCGCAGGCGCCCGGCCGCCGGCCCTGCGCGGCAAGCAGCGCGCAGCCATGGACGGCCAGATCACGGCCATCGCCAAACACGATCGCCGCGCCCTCCCCGCCCCAGCCCGGCAGGGCGGACAGATTGAGCGCGGCGCCGCGCGGCGCCAGGAACCAGGCTTCGGCGCTGTCCAGCGCCGGGCCATACAGGGCGCGCGCACGCTCCAGCCGCTGCACAAGAGCGGGGCTGGCGAAGATCAGTTCAGGCGGATCGAGATGGGCGCCCTGGCCCAGCCGCCGGGTCAAAGCGCTCTCCAGGCGGCTGGCCCTTTCCCAGGCCGGGCGGGCGCGCAGGTCCGCATTCACATGGGCCGGGCTGCGATTCCGCGTCAGCACATGGAAGGCGAGCGCATCACGGCCCTTCAGTCCGGGCAGCGCACGCGCCAGGCTGGCGGCCAGGGGGATGTCGGGCGGACGCCCGGGCGCGCTGGCCAGCGCCTGGCCCATGGCGGCGTTCCAATAGTCCAGCGGGCGGGCGCCGGCCGGGACGGAAGCGGCCAGCTGCGCCTCGATCCTTGTTTCTACAGAGTGGTCCGGCGCCAGCGGCGCCATGGGCGTCCCGCTCCAGCCTTCGCGCGCGCTCAAGGCGGCGCCCGCCAGCAAAGCGATGAACACCGCCGGGCGGATCAGCGCGATGACGGCGCGCCAGACCAGATACAGGCCCGCACGCGGCCACGGCGCGAGCCAGGGCTCGCGCGCGCCATAGCGCACACTGTATGGATAAGCCTGCCCGGCCATGGCCCCCTCAAGCCTTCAACCGACCCTCAGCCCGCAATCTAGCCAAGGGGCGGGGCAAACGCCACTCAGGGGCGTGCGCGCTGGCCGAACAGGATGTCGCGGGCCTTTTTCATCTCTTCGGTGTCGTCGGCGAGCTGGACGCGCATCTCCTTGCCCGCCGCCCGCCCGCGCTGCACGGCGGGGCGCTCGCCCACGCGCGCATGCCAGGCCTTGAGATGGGGGAAATCGTCCAAAGTCTGCCCCTGCCCCTCAGGCAGGATCCAGGGCCAGGACGCCATATCGGCGATAGAATAAGGCCCGGCGAGGAAGTCGCGGTCGGCCAGCCTGCGCTCCATCACGCCATAAAGCCGGTTGACCTCATTGGTGTAGCGCGTCTTGCCGTATTCCAGCTTGGTCAGGTCCGGCTCGATCTTGGGCGCATAGCCGCGGAAATGGTGCGCCTGGCCGGCCATGGGGCCGAGCCCGCCCATCTGCCAGAACAGCCATTGCTCCACCTCGACGCGCTCGCGTTCGGTCTCGCCATAGAACTGCCCGCTCTTGCGGGCGAGATATTGCAGGATGGCGCCGCTTTCAAACACGCTCACCGGCTCGCCGCCGGGACCATCGGGATCAACGATGGCGGGCATGCGGTTATTGGGGCTGATGGCCAGAAACTCCGGCCGGAACTGCTCGCCCGCGCCGATATTGACCGCCTTGAGCGCATAGGGCAGGCCCATCTCCTCCAGCGCAATGGTGATCTTCCAGCCATTGGGGGTGGGCCAGTAATGCAGCTCGATAGGGGCGGTCATGTCGGTCTCCGGCTCTGATGAGTATGCCCCCACATGTCGGCGCCTGCGACAGTCTGGTCAAGCGCGACCCGCTTCACGCGCGCATCAGGCCGCGATAAAGACACGCTCATGACAAACGCCATCCTGACCGAGACCATCCGCCCTGTGTCCTTCGCCAGCGCCCGGCGCGACCCGGACGGCTTCGCCGCCGCCCTGGGGCGCAGCTTCCGCGAGACCGGCTTCGCCGTGGTCAGCGATCACCCGGTCGATACCGGCGTGATCGAGCGCGCGCTGGAAGACACCCGCGCCTTCTTCGCCCTGCCCGAGGCGGTCAAGCGCGCCTATTTCCAGGACGGCGGCGGCGGTCAGCGCGGCTACACCCCGTTCGCCATGGAGAACGCCAAGGGCGAGGCGCAAAAGGATCTCAAGGAATTCTGGCACCGCGGCCGCGACCTGCCCGCCGGCCACCCCTATGAAGCGGTGATGCCGCCCAATGTGCCGGTCGCCGAGATCGCCCGCTTCGACGCCAGCACCAAAGCCCTCTACGAGGCGCTGGACGCCATGGGCGGGGTGCTGCTGGAGGCCATCGCACGCGATCTGGGCCTGCCCGACGACTGGTTCGCCCCGGCGGTGGATAATGGCAATTCGGTCCTGCGCCTTTTGCACTACCCGCCCATAGACGGCGACCCCAAGGGCGTGCGCGCGGGCGCCCATGAGGACATCAATGTGATCACGCTGCTGCTGGGCGCCGAAGAGGCCGGGCTGCAGGTCAAGACCCGCGCGGGCGACTGGCTGCCCATCCAGCCGCCCGAAGGCGCGCTGGTGGTCAATATCGGCGACATGCTCCAGCGCCTGACCAACCATGTCCTGCCCTCGACCACCCACCGGGTGGTGAACCCCAGCCGGGAGCGGATGAAATTCCCGCGCTACTCCACGCCGTTTTTCCTGCACTTCAATCCCGATTTCGAGATCCGCACCCTGCCCGGCTGCGTGACGGCGGCGAACCCGGACCGGTATCCGCAAGCGATCACGGCCCATGATTATCTTCTGGAGCGGCTGCGCGAGATCGGACTGAAATGACGGACCTCGCCCTACAACTGCGCGGGCGGATACGCCTGTTTGCGCTGATCAATGGCGCGGCGATTCTGGGCTGGCGCGTGGGCGAGGCGATGGCGGCGCATATGGGCGCAGGGGCAGGCTTCATCCTGTCGGGCATCGGCATGGCGCTGTGGATCGTCAGCGTGATCGTGCTGTTCGGCCAGGGCTGGCATGCGCGCAAGGCCGGCGTGTTCGATCTCGTCGGCGATGCGTGGGCGCGCCGCCTGCACCGCGATGCGCTGGCGGGCGCGGCCGCAGGCGCGGCGCTGGGCTATGGCCTGGCCATGCTGATCGACGGAACCGGCGCCGAACGCCTCACCCTGCCCCTGGCGGGCGCGGCGGCGGGCTTCCTGTTCAGCTGGGTGGCGCTGGACGTGCGCCGGCATGGCCGGGGCTGAAACGAAAAGGGCCGGCGCCCGAAGCGCCAGCCCTCCTCATCGTCTCCATGCAATCAGGCCCCTCACGCGCTGGCGCGGCTGGCCTTCTTGCGTTCGTGCTCGAGCAGGAGCTTCTTGCGCACGCGGATGGACTGGGGCGTGACTTCCACCAGCTCGTCGTCATTGATGAATTCCAGCGCGTATTCCAGCGTCAGCCGGATGGGCGGGGTCAGCACCACCGCCTCGTCGGCGCCCGCAGCGCGGATATTGGTGAGCTTCTTGCCCTTGAGCGGGTTGACGATCATGTCCTCCTCGCGCGCGTTCACCCCGATCACCATGCCCTCATAGACCTCCACGGCGTGGCCGATGAACAGCTTGCCGCGCTCCTGGATATTCCACAGCGCATAGGCCAGCGCCTTGCCGGTCTCCATGGAGATGATCGCGCCCTTGGGCCGCTGGCCCACCTCGCCGGCCACGCGCGGGGCGTAGTGGTCGAAGGCGTGGAACATCAGGCCCGAACCCTGGGTCAGGGTCAGGAATTCGGAGCGGAAGCCGATCAGGCCGCGCGTGGGCGCCATATAGTCCAGGCGCACCCGGCCCTGGCCGTCGGGCACCATGTTCTTCAGCTCCGCCTTGCGCGAGCCCAGACGCTCCATCACCGCGCCCTGGTGGATTTCCTCCACATCGATGGTCAGGGTCTCCCACGGCTCGGACAGGACGCCGTCAATCTCCTTGGTGATGACCTGGGGACGGCCCACGGCCAGCTCGAAGCCTTCGCGGCGCATGGTTTCGATCAGCACCGACAGGTGCAGCTCGCCGCGCCCGGAGACGGAGAACTTGTCGGCATCGTCCAGCTGGCGCACGCGCAGGGCCACATTGTGGATCAGCTCGCGGTCGAGCCGCTCCTTGATCTGGCGCGAGGTGACGAACTTGCCCTCGCGGCCCGCGAAGGGTGAATCATTGACCTGGAACACCATGGAGATGGTCGGCTCGTCCACGGTCAGCGGCGGCAGCGCCTCCACATGCTCGGGATCGCACAGCGTGTCCGAGATCTGCAGCGGGTCCACCCCGTTGAAGGTGATGATGTCGCCGGCGCTGGCGCCCTCGCGCTCGACGCGCTCCAGACCGTGGAAGCCGAACACCTGCAGCACCTTGGCCCGGCGGGTCTTGCCGTCGGCGCCCACCACCGTGACCAGCTGGTTGCGGGTCAGCCGGCCGCGGCGGATGCGGCCAATGCCGATCACGCCGGTATAGGAGGAATAGTCCAGCGCCGAGACCTGCAGCTGCAGCGGTTCGTCCGGTTTCACGTCCGGCGCCGGCACCCGGTCCACAATGGTCTGGAACAGGGCGGTGAGATCGTCCTGCGGGCTGCTGGCGTCCAGCGTCGCCCAGCCCTGCAGCGCCGAGGCGTAGACCACCGGGAAATCCATCTGCTCGTCATTGGCGCCCAGACGGTCGAACAGATCGAAGGTCTGGTCCACCACCCAGTCGGGCCGCGCGCCGGGGCGGTCGACCTTGTTGACCACCACGATGGGTTTCAGGCCCAGGGCCAGCGCTTTGCGGGTGACGAAGGTGGTCTGGGGCATGGGCCCGTCGACAGCGTCCACCAGCAGCAGCACCGAATCGACCATGGAGAGCACGCGCTCCACCTCGCCGCCAAAATCGGCGTGGCCGGGCGTGTCCACGATATTGATCGCGTAATCGCCCCAGGTCACCGCCGTGTTCTTGGCCAGGATGGTGATGCCGCGCTCTTTCTCCAGATCATTGGAATCCATGACCCGCTCGATCTCGCCTGCGCGATCTCCGAGCGTGCCGGACTGCTTGAGCAGCTTGTCGACCAGCGTGGTCTTGCCGTGGTCCACGTGGGCCACGATGGCGATATTGCGAATGCGCTCGACCGGAGCGGTCATGGGGAGTTCCTTCTGGCGGGAGGCCTTTTGCGGGGCTTCATACAGGCGACCGGGCCGCAGCGCCAGCATTGGCGGCGGCGATGCGCATCCGCTAAGGTCCGGGGCTCACAAAAGACGCGCGCCTGGCGCGCCGCCACGACTGCCTCGCGGGGAGACATCATGATCAAGACCTGGCGCGCCGCCCTCACGGCGCTGACCGCTATCGCTTTTGCAACGCCGGCGGCGCTGGCCGAACCGGCCAGCTTCTTCCAGGTGGAGGGCGTGGAGTACGATCCGGCGGTCACGGTGTTTGAAGATCACGCCGGTTACGAGATCGGCGAGCGCGTGGTGGGCTATGAGGACCTGCTTGGCTATGTGCGCTATCTGGCGCAAGCCTCGGACCGTCTCATCGTCAACGAGATCGGGCGCTCCCATCAGGGCCGTCCGATCCTGAAATTCACCATCACCAGCCCCGAAAACCACGCCCGCCTGGACGAGATCCGCGCCGCCCACCTGGCCCGCCTGCGCGGCGACGCCCCGGCGGACGCCGCGCCCATCGTGGTGTGGATCAATTACGGCGTCCACGGCGCGGAAACCTCGTCCATGGACGCGGCCATCCCCTTCCTGCATCACTTCGCAGCCGCGCGCGGCGAGGAGATCGAGGAAACGCTGGCCAATACCGTGATCCTGGCCACCGTCACCCATAACCCGGACGGCCATGCCCGGCGCATCGACCATGTGGAGCGCTTCTCCAGCCGCGTGCCGGTCACCGACCCGGCCCACGAGATCCATAATCTGTGGGGTCTGGC
Organism: Alkalicaulis satelles; assembly: GCF_008630495.1. GTDB lineage: Bacteria > Pseudomonadota > Alphaproteobacteria > Caulobacterales > Maricaulaceae > Oceanicaulis > Oceanicaulis satelles. The sequence goes on along the minus strand of NZ_VWOJ01000001.1, from coordinate 300,078 downwards.
GCGGGTCAATCATTACGGCTTTGACCTGAACCGCCAATGGCTGTTGCTGACCCAGCCCGAAGCGGTGGCCATCACCACCGCCTGGCAGAGCTGGAAGCCCATGGTGACCGGCGATTATCACGAGATGGGTCACAACTCGCCCTATTATTTCCATCCCGGCGTGGAGACCCGGCGCAATCCGCTGATCAATGTGCGCGCCCGCGAGCTGACCTATGAGATCGCCCGGCGCCACGCCGCCTTCATGGATTCCGAGGCGCGCCTCTACGCCACCCAGGAAGTGTTCGACAATTTCTATATCGGCAAGGGCTCGACCTATCCCCAGCTCTCGGGCTCGCTGGGCATATTGTTCGAGGCGGGCGCGGCGCGCGGCGGCCAGATCATGTCCGAGCATGGCCTGGTGACCAATGCCGACAATGTGCGCACCCAGTTCCGCACCGCCCTGACCACGGTTCAGGGCGCGCTGGACATCCGCGACGATCTGATCGCCTTCCAGCGCGATTTCTTCGCCGAAAACGCCCGCCAGGCCGCCCGCGCCAACGCCCAGGCCTGGGTGTTCACCGCGCCCGGCGATCCCGAGCGCGCGCGGCGTTTCGTGCGGCTATTGCGCACCCATGACATCGAGGTCTACGCCGCCGCGCGCGATATCCGCGCCAGCCGCGGCGCCTACCGGGCTGGCGAGAGCTTCATCGTCCCGGCCCGCCAGCTCCAGCACCGGCTGATCCGCGGCATTTTCGAGCGCTTCACCGAGTTTGAGGAGAATGTGTTCTACGATGTGTCGGGCTGGACGCTGCCGCTGGCCTATAATCTTCAATATGACGCCCTGCCCGGCGGCATGTTCTCGCCCCTGCCTCTGGGTGATCTGGCCGAGGGCGCGTTCCAGAGCGCGCCCGCGCCCGACCGCGCGCCCTATGGCTATGTATTTGACTGGTCGCACACATTTGCGCCGCGTGCGCTGAACCGCGTGCTGGAGGCCGGGCTGATGGCGCGCGCCGCGCGCGAGCCCTTCACCCTGGTCACCACCCAGGGCGACCGCGAGTTCGGGCGCGGCTCGGTGTTCGTGCCGCTGGCCCGCCAGGACCAGACGCCGTCGCAAATCCACGCCCTGATGGAGACCATCGCGCGCGAGGACGGCGTGCCGGTGGCCGCCGCCGCCACGGGCCTGACCCGCAATATCGGCCGTGATCTGGGCGCCTGGACGGTGTTCCGCACCCTGACCGCGCCCAAGGTGGTCATCGCGTTTGATGACGGCATCTCCTGGAATGACGCCGGGGAGATGTGGTGGACGCTCGACCACCAGCATGAAATGGCCGTGCTGCTGGTTCCGGCCAGCCGGCTCGCCCGGCTGGACTGGACCAACTACACCCATCTGATCCTGCCCGGCGGCAATCCCTCGATGGATGACGCCACAAAGGACATCCTGTCGCGCTGGGTGCGCTCGGGCGGAACCGTGATCGGCGCCCGCCAGGGCGCCCAATGGGCCGAGCGCCGCCTGCTCGATATCGAGGCGCCCGAACCCGCCCGGCCTGAAAACGACAGCCCGCTGCGCCTGGACTTCAACCAGATGCAGGTGCGTGACGCCGAGCACATTCTGGCCGGGGCGATTTTCGAGACCGATCTGGATGTCACCCACCCCATCGGCTGGGGCTATGGCGCGCGCAAGCTGCCGGTCAACCGCAACACCGCCTTCACCCTGACCCGGCCCGACGATCCCTTCGCCACGCCGGTGCAATACGCGCAGAACCCGCTTCTGAGCGGTTACGCCTCGCGCCATCGTCTTGAGGAGATTGCAGGCACGCCCGCCGTCACCGTGCGCCGCCAGGGCCGCGGTTCGGTGATCCTGTTTGCTGACAATCCGGTCTTCCGCGCCACCTATCCCGGCACGGAGCGCCTGCTCATGAACGCCATCTTCTTCTCATCGGTGATGGATGGCAGCCGCGGGCTGTATGAGGATGAGGCGGAGCTGAACTAATCCAGCTTGCCGATCGTGGGGATGCTCCAGCCGAACCGGATGGCGCATCCCCGGATCACAAACGCGCCCAGCGCCCCGGCGATGGCCGCCGTCCCCTCGCCCAGCCCCAGCGCCACCGCCAGCACGTAGAGCCCGGCGCCGAACAGGGCGGCCAGCGCGTAGATCTCGGCGCGCAGGATCAGCGGCACGTCATTGAGGATCACGTCGCGCAACAGCCCGCCAAAGGCCGCGCTCATCACCCCGGTGAGCATGGCGATGGACCAGTGCGCGCCCACCGACAGCCCGGCCTGCGCGCCGATCACGCAGAACACCGACAGGCCGATGGCGTCGGCCCAGATCATCGCTGCACGCCGCGCGCCGATCTCGCCGCGCACGATCTCCGAGCCGTAATAGCCGATGATCCCGCCGGCCACCGCGACGGCGAGATATTCAGGCGATTCAACCCAGTAGACCGGCAAACGGCCCAGCACGATATCGCGCACCGTGCCCCCGCCCATGCCCGTCACCGCGCCGATCACGGCGGCGCCGAACGGGTCCAGCTGCTTGCGCGCCGACAAAATGCCGCCGGTGGCCGCAAAGAAGAAAATCCCCGCAAAATCGAGGATGGAGAACACCAGCGCCACGCTCATGGCCAGACCCTTGCGGCTTCACCGCCAGCCATAGCCGAGCGTGCGCGACTGCGCCAGCATAGCCAATGCCGGGCGTGAATTGACCTGCACTCTCTGTGACCGACTAATTCTTCGAATAAACGCCCGAATTTCGTCGATGTCAGGATCGGAACACTGCTAGGCCAGCTTGCATGAAAAACGTTTTGCCGTCTGACGCCGAGCTTTATGAAGCCCTGATAGCACGGGAAGTGCGCTGGGATGGCCGCGCCTTCGTGGGCGTTACAAGTACGGGGATTTTCTGCCGTCTCACTTGTCCGGCTCGTAAGCCCAAGCGCGAGAATTGCCGGTTTCTCGACAGCGCCGCAGCTTGTTTAGAAGCTGGCTTTCGCCCATGCAGGCGCTGCAAGCCGCTAGAACACGGGATGGAACCGCTCGTGGCGTCGCTGGTTCAGGCGCTGGAGGCCGATCCGGGCCGCCGGTGGCGGGAGAGCGATCTGATCGCCTTGGGCCATGATCCATCTACCGTCCGCCGGGCCTTCCGGCGCCAACTTGGCTTAACTTTTCTGGAGTTGGCGCGTCTTCGCCGGGTGCAGGAAGGCCTCTCAGCCCTGGGCGGAGGCGATAGCGTGATCGGCGCACAGCTGACCGCAAACTACGAATCCGCGAGCGGGTTCCGCGCGGCTATGGCCCGTTTCCTGGGCCTTGCGCCCGGCGCGTTCCGAACGGACGCAAGCCTGCAGGCAACACCCATCCCAACGCCTCTGGGGACAATGATCGCGGTTTGCGATACGGACCGGCTTCACCTGCTGGAGTTCATGGACCGCAGGGCGCTTGCAGGCGAGTTGCAACGCCTCGCCAATTCCAGCCCGGACGGGCTGGGATGCTCACGGCGCCCGATCCACGACCTGATAGAGATGGAGCTGAATGCTTATTTTGCCGGTGAAGCGGTGAGTTTCAAGACGCCTTTGGCCCTGCATGGCGGCCCGTTCGAGCGGGAGGTATGGCGCCATCTTCAGGATATCCCGCGCGGCGAGACTCGCAGCTATGGGCAGATAGCCTCCGCCATGGGCCGTCCCGGCGCCAGCCGCGCTGTCGCGCGGGCCAACGGGCTCAATCAGATCGCGATTATCATCCCCTGCCACCGGGTCATAGGCGCGGACGGCGCTCTTACCGGCTATGGCGGCGGACTGCACCGCAAGCGCGCTCTGCTGGACCTCGAACACACGCCTCAACCTCAAACCGGGATACCCGCACCATGACAACCTTGGCCGCCCGATTTAGAAGCCTGCATGCCTCCGCCGCGCCCCTTGTACTGTTCAATGTCTGGGATGCGGGCAGCGCCAAGACGATCGCCGAAAGCGGGGCCAGCGCCATCGCCACCAGCAGCTGGGCTGTGGCTGCGGCGCAAGGGTATGCCGACGGTGAACACCTTCCGTTCGACCGCCTAGTGGACTGCGCGCGTCGCATCGCCGCCACAGTCAGCCTGCCTGTCAGTATGGACGTGGAGACCGGCTATGGCGCTAGCGCGGAGGCTGCGGCGCGCAGCGTGGTGACCATCGTCCAGGCGGGCGTGGCGGGCATTAATCTGGAGGATCGCAACCCCTCAGGCGACGGACTGGTGCATGTGGAAGCTGCAGCCGAGCGGATCGCGGCCATACGCAAGAGCTTGACTGCGCACGGGCTGGACGCCTTCATCAATGCGCGCTGCGATGTGTTTTTTAGCGGCGGCGTGGATGACGCCGCATCGCAGGCTAGCCGGCTGACCGAATCGGTGCGGCGTGCCGAAGCCTATCTCGCCGCTGGCGCAGACGGCATATTCCTGCCCGGCCTGTCCGACCTGACCCTCGTGGCCGAGGCCGTGTCGGCGATCGCAGCGCCACTCAATATTATGGTCAATGCTCCTGATGCCATTAGGCCCCTGCGCGAAGCTGGCGTGCGCCGGATCAGCTTCGGTCCTGCGCCATTTATCACGGCGATGAACGGGCTGAGCAGCGCGTCGCGCGCGGCATTCGCCGCCTGACGGGCTCGCTTTGGGTCAACCCGGCGTGGGATAGTTGGGCGCCTCGCGGGTGATGGTCACGTCGTGGACATGGCTTTCGCGCAGGCCCGCATTGGTGATGCGCACAAATTCGGCCCTGGCCTGGAAGTCGGCGATGGTGGCTGCGCCGGTATAGCCCATGGCGGCGCGAAGCCCGCCGACCATCTGGTGCAGGATCGGCCCCACCGGGCCCTTGTAGGGCACCTGGCCCTCAATGCCTTCGGGCACCAGCTTCATGGCGTCGGTGACTTCCTTCTGGAAATACCGGTCCGCCGAGCCGCGGGCCATGGCGCTGACGCTGCCCATGCCGCGATAGGCCTTGTAGGAGCGGCCCTTGAACAGGAACACCTCGCCGGGCGCTTCCTCGGTGCCGGCCAGCATGGAGCCCATCATCACGCAATCGGCGCCCGCCGCGATGGCCTTGGCGAAATCGCCTGAATACTTCACCCCGCCATCGGCGATCACCGCGCCGTCAAAGCCCTGGCGGGCGCGCGCGGCGTCCATGATGGCGGTCAGCTGGGGCACGCCCACGCCCGCCACCACGCGGGTGGTGCAGATCGAGCCCGGCCCGATGCCCACTTTCACGCAGTCCGCGCCCGCATCGAACAAAGCGCGCGCGCCGTCATAGGTGGCGATATTGCCGGCCACTACTTGCGTCTTGTTGGAGGCTTTCTTGATGCGGCGCACCTGTTCAATGACGCTGGCCGACATGCCGTGGGCGGTGTCGATCACCAGCACGTCCACGCCCGCATCCATCAGCGCCTCGGCGCGATCAAAGCCCGCATCGCCCACCGTGGTGGCCGCCGCCACGCGCAGGCGCCCGTGCTCGTCCTTGGCGGCGCTGGGATGGGCCTGGGCCTTTTCCATGTCCTTGACGGTCATGAGACCGACGCAGCGCCCGCCCTCGTCCACGACCAGCAGGCGTTCAATGCGGTGCTTGTGCAGCAGGCGGCGCGCCTCGGCCTGATCGACGCCGGGCATGACCGTGACCAGATTCTCGCGCGTCATCAGCGAGGCGACAGAGGCGCTCAAGTCATCGGCGAAGCGCACATCACGATTGGTGATGATGCCCACCAGCTTGCCATTGGGCCCCGCGCCCGCCTCCACCACCGGAATGCCGGAGATGCGGTGGCGCTCCATCAGGGCGCGCAAATCGGCCAGCGTGGCTTCAGGCGTGATGGTGATGGGATTGACCACCATGCCGCTCTCAAAGCGCTTGACCCGGCGGACCTCCTCGGCCTGCTCCACATTGGTGAGATTGCGGTGGATCACGCCCATGCCGCCGGCCTGGGCCAGGGCGATGGCCAGATTGGCCTCGGTGACCGTATCCATGGCCGCCGACAGGATCGGGATGTTCAAGGGGATAGACGCGGTCACGCGGGTGCGCACGTCAGCCTGGGCGGGCAAAACCTCGGACGCGCCGGGCTGCAAGAGCACGTCGTCAAAGGTGAGCCCCTCGCGAATCTGCATGGGGAGGCCTCCTTCTCTCTTGCGGGGCCGACTTAACAGGTCTGGCGCAAAGGGCAAGGGGAGGCGCTCAATCGCGCTCAGTCCCCTCCTGGGGCGCCGGCGGCAGATCGGCCGGATCCACCGGCTCGCCCGGCACCGCGTAGGCGCCCGAGAACCACCGCCCCAGATCCGCATCGGCGCAGCGGCGCGAGCAGAACGGGCGGTAGGCTTTCACCACGGGCTGGCCGCAGATCGGACAGCCGGACTTGTGACGGCGCGCGCTCATGACGCATGGGCCTGATGGGCGCGGGGGCCGAGCGCGGCCGCCAGCTCCAGCGTGAATCGCTCGCCCAGACGCGACTTCATGGCCTTGCGCCAGCCGATGGGGTCGGCGTCCAGCCAGGCGTGAATATCCGCGCCGACTTGCAGGGTCAGGCGCGCGCCGCGATTGGCCGCGCCCTCGCGCTCCAGCCCGCGCAGGGCGGCCAGCGCTGCGGTCTCCACGCTTGCAACGCCATAGCGCTCCCAGCTGATCTCGTGCAGCGCCCGGCCCAGGCGCTGGCGGGCCAGCTCGACGATGGCGAAGCGCGAGGCCGGGGCGATGTCCACCTTGGCCGGATCATTGCGGAAAGCCCCGCGCAGGGCCTGGTCCAGGGCGGCCTGATCGGCGCGCTTTTTCAGCGGCAGGAAATCGATGGCCACCACCCCGCCAATGCCGCGCAGGCGGATCTGGCGGGCGGCCTCGCGCGCAGCCAGCTTGTTGAGATCCATGGCCAGACGCCCCGCCCCGCCCGGATTGGCGCGCGCGCCGGCATCCACATCAATGGCGGTGAGCGCGGTGACCGGCTCGATCACCAGACGCCCGCCGCCAGGCAGCGCAACCACCGGCTCCAGCGCCTCGTCAAACAGGGCGTCCAGATCGATGCCGGCTTCTTTCGGGCTGCGCACCGGCGCGTCGAACGCCATGGACAGGCGCTCGGCCAGAGGCGGCGCGGTGATCACGGCTTCAGGCGCTTCGCCGGGCGCCACCTCGAACAGGGCGAGCGTGGGGCCTTTTTCCTGAAACGCCTCGCGCTGGACCTGCACGCCAATCGCTGCACCTTCGTGCAGCCCGTCCGGGCGGCCCGCCTTGCCAAACGGCAGGAAGCCCGCCGGCCCCCGGCCCAGCTCGCAGAAGGCGCCATTGAGCCCGGCTTCCACCTTCACCACCCGCGCGCGATAGACCTCGCCGCGCTGCGCGCGCTGGCCGCGCTCGCTCCAGCGTTCGAGATGCAGCTCCACGGCCCGCTCGCCATCGATGACGGCGGCGCGGGTCTCACCCACATGATCGGCGGCGACGATTCTCAAAACCTGTACCCCAGTCCGGTCAGCAGCTGGCGGGTCTCATAGACCGGCAGGCCGACAACGCCCGTATACGATCCGGTCAGCGAGACGATGAACGCCCCGGCCCGGCCCTGAATGCCATAGCCGCCCGCCTTGCCCTGCCACTCGCCGCTGTCGAGATAGGACGCGATCTCCGCCTCGCTCAGCGGTTTCATCTTCAGCCGGGTCTCGCTCAGCTTGCTGGCGGCGCGCCCGTCCGGGGCGCGCACGGCCACAGCGGTGAAAACCTTGTGATTGCGCCCTGAAAGCAGCCGCAGGCAAAGCTCGGCTTCAGCGCGCGCCAGCGTCTTGGGCAAGATGCGCCGGCCCACCGCCACCACGGTATCGCTGGCCAGCACATAGCATCCGGGATGATCTCTGGCGTCCAGCTTGCCGCGCGCCAGCCGGCCGGCATGCTCGCGCGGCGTTTCCCCGGCCAGCGGGCTTTCATCGATATCGGCGGGCGCAATCTGGTCCGGCGGCGCGCCGATGCGCGTCAGCAGCGCCTGGCGGCGCGGCGACGCGCTCGCCAGCACCAGGGGCGCGCGCGATGCGGTCACGGGATTACTTGAAGCGATAGGTGATGCGCCCCTTGGTCAGGTCATAGGGCGTCATCTCGACCAGCACCTTGTCACCGGCCAGCACGCGGATGCGGTTCTTGCGCATCTTGCCGGCGGTATGGGCGATGATCTCGTGTTCGTTCTCAAGGCGGACCTTGAAGGTCGCGTTGGGCAGGAGTTCGACGACTTCGCCGGGAAACTCGAGCAGTTCTTCCTTCGCCATGCGGCTCCTCTTGTTTTTGCGCCGGTCTGATGCGGCCCAGCAGCGCGACGGCGCTATATAGTCCGCTCTCCCCGCCCGCGTCGAGCCTCCAGAGCGTCAGGGCGCATCGCGCCAGCGCGCAACCCGCTCGGCGATCAGGTCACGGGTGGCGCGATAAGCGTCCAGGCGCGCCTGGCGCACGCCCTCCACCCGGGCCGGATCGGCCACCGGCCAGAACTCGTACGCCGCCCCGCGGCGCTCGGCGAAAGCACTGGCGGCCTCGGCGGCCTCGGGCGCCAGGCACACCACCAGCTCCACCGGCGCGTCGGCGGTGGATTCCATGTCGCGGCATTCGAATGTGCTGAGGTCCTCGCCCAGCTCGTCCATCACCGCAATCATGAACCCGTCCGGCCAGGGCGCAGGCTCCACGCCGCAGGACATGACCAGGGCGCGCGGACCGAAGCGGCGCCGCCACAGGCGCTCGGCCATGGGCGAGCGCACCGCATTGCGGGCGCATACAAACACCACGGTCGGGACGTCAGCCGCGCTCACGCGCCTCTCCGGTGCAGGGCGCAGATCAAGGTGAACAGGCGCCGGGCGGTGTCGAAATCCACCTCGATCTTGCCCGCCAGACGCTCGCGCAACAGCGAAGAGCCCTCATTGTGGACCCCGCGCCGGCCCATATCGATGGCTTCGATCTGGGCCAGCGGCGCATCGCGCACCGCGGCGTAATAGCTGTCGCACATCAGGAAATAGTCTTTCAGGATGCGCCGCAGCGGCCCCAGCGAGAATACGAACATGCGCACCGGACGTCCGTCCTGCGTCTTGACGTCGAACACCAGGCGCTGGTCCTCGATGGCCAGGCGCAGCGCATAGGGGCCGCCCTCGGCGCCGGCCGGCTCGAACACGTTGGAATCCAGCAGGTCAGCGATGGCGACCCGGCGCTCATGCTCGACCGCCTCATCGGCCTTGCCGATGGAGATCTGGTCCAGCTCCACCGCGATCAGGCGATGCTCGCTCATGAGGGCGCCGCCTTGCCGCCGGACGCGTCAGGATGACCGGGACGGGCCATGGCGCGCCAGGGACGCGACACATCGGCCAGCGCCGCGTCGATGCATTCCACCTCCAGGCGCAAGGCGCCGCCGCCGGAGAAGGTGAGGATCAGCGCGCCGCCGGGCGCTTCGCCCGGCTCGAAGCTGAGCGCCAGGAGATTGACCACCGCATCGCGCGCGCCCTGTTTCAGGCGCTGGGAGCGCACCGAGAGCACCGAGCCGATCTGCAAGGCGGCGCGCACCCGCTCGCCCCGCCCGCGCGCCGGGCCTTCCCAGCGATAGCGGTTGAGCGCCAGGGTGAAGCGGCGCGCCTTTGGCTCATACTGGAAATCGCCCAGCGTCCCGGCGGCGTCCTGCAGCGCCGCCGACAGCACCGGCAGATCTTCAGGGTTCTGGGCGATCAGGCGCAGCGCACGCTCGGATGACATTCAGGCGGTCTCCTCGCTGCGGCGCGCGATATCGGCCCCGCAGGCGGACAATTTGTCTTCAAGCCGCTCGAACCCCCGGTCGAGATGGTAGATGCGGCTCACCACGGTCTCACCTTCCGCCGCCAGCGCGGCGATGACAAGGCTGACCGAGGCGCGCAGGTCCGTGGCCATGACCTGGGCGCCCTTGAGCTTCACCGGGCCGCGCACGATCGCCTCATTGCCGCGCACATCAATGCGCGCGCCCAGGCGCGCCAGTTCGGGCGCATGCATGAAGCGGTTCTCGAAAATGGTCTCGCGAATCACGCTGGCTCCGTCAGCCTGGGTCATCAGCGCCATATATTGGGCCTGCACGTCCGTGGGAAAACCCGGAAAAGGCTCGGTCTGCATGTCCACGGCGCGTAAAGGCCCCGAGCGGGCGATATCGACATGGTCAGCCCCCAGGGCGATCTCCACGCCCGCGCGGCCCAGCAAGTCCCATAATGCGTGATTATGATCGGGAACCACGCCCTCCAGGCGCACCCGCCCGCCCGCCGCGGCGGCGGCGATGGCGTAGGTGCCGGTCTCGATCCGGTCGGGCGTGACGGTCCAGTCCGCGCCGTTCAGGCGCTCCACGCCCTCGATGGTGATGGTGTCGGTTCCCGCGCCGGTGATTTTCGCGCCCATGGCGTTGAGGCAGCCGGCCAGATCGGCGATCTCGGGCTCGCGCGCGCAATGCTCCAGCACGCTCTGGCCCCGCGCCAGCACGGCGGCCAGCATGGCGTGCTCGGTGGCGCCCACCGAGACCATGGGAAAGACGATGTGCGCACCGGTCAGCCCCTTGGGCGCGCGGGCGTTCACATAGCCTTCCGACAGCTCGATTTCAGCGCCCAGCGCCTCCAGCGCCATCAGGTGCAGATTGACCGGGCGCGCGCCGATGGCGCAGCCGCCGGGCAGCGAGACCCGGGCGCGGCCCTGGCGCGCGATCAGGGGGCCGAGCACGTTGAAGCTCGCGCGCATCTTGCGCACCAGATCATAGGGCGCGAACGGCTCGTTCAGATCGCGCGCATGCAGGCGCAGGCGCGCGCCGGCCTGTTCCTCCACCTCAACGCCCAGACGCGCCAGCAGCTGGCCCAGAAAGCGCACATCGGCCAGGCGCGGCATGCGCGACAGAACCAGCGGGCCGTCGGTGAGCAGCGCGGCGGCCATCAGCTTCAAGGCGGAGTTCTTCGCGCCGGAGATGGGAATGACGCCCTGAAGCGGGCGTCCGCCGCGAATGACAATCTGGTCCATGAAGCCAAAACCGCCCTGTGCTGAAACCGTGGATGAAAAATCAGACCCCATGTGCGCGCGTCCGGCGCGGCGCGCAAGGGGCGCAGCTTACTCAGCCTGTGATGACGGCGCCGGGCCCGGCCCGGCCTGAGCCCCGGCTTCGGCCTCATCGCGGCGCGGCGCCTTGCGCCGGCGCAGATTGGCGCGCAGGGCCTCGGCCAGGCGCACCTCGCGGCTGTCAGGCGCAGGCGGAGCTGTATCGGGTGCAGAGCGTGTCATGAGACTGGAATGGCGCCGCCTGCAACTGGGGTCAAGCCCGGCCTTGGCGGGAGTGAAACGATGCGCTATAGCCCCTGCTCCGCCGACAGGGCGGCCCCGATTTGCTGCCGTAGCTCAGGGGTAGAGCACTCCCTTGGTAAGGGAGAGGTCGAGAGTTCAAATCTCTCCGGCAGCACCAGGGATTTTCACCGGCATCGCCAACCGCCCTCGCCCGCTACTGCGCCGGGCGGTTGTCCTGTGCGGGGCTTGCGCTGGCCGGGGCCGGGCGGGCGCCGGGGCGGGGGTCGAGCTTGACCACGCCGGGGCCGGACAGGGCGTCGGGATCATAGCCGATCTCGGGCTCGCTCATCAGGGCGACCACGCCGGGCGCATCGCCGGCCTCGCAGGCGGCGGCGATGCGGTTGATCAGCGCCTCCATATCGGACAGTTCGGGGGCGATGGCGGTCTCGCTGAGAATGCGCGGATGACGGGTGGGTTCGGCCGCCTCGCCGATCAGCAATTCCTCATGGAGCTTCTCGCCCGCGCGCAGGCCGGTGAAGCGGATCTCGATATCGCCCGGCGCCATGGAGCCCTTGAGAAAGGGCCTCTGCCCGGCCAGACGCACCATGCGGAAGGCCAGATCCACCACCCGCACCGGCTCGCCCATATCCAGCACATAGACGCCATTGCCATTGGACAGGGCGCCGGCCTGGATCACCAGCTGGGCGGCTTCGGACATGGTCATAAAATAGCGCGTCACGTCCGGGTGGGTGACGGTCACCGGCCCGCCCTGCCCGACCTGCTGGCGGAAGAGCGGCATCACCGAGCCGGAGGAATCAAGCACATTGCCGAAGCGCACCACGGTAAAGCGCGTCGTGGTCTGGGATGCGGCCAGGGCGTGGCAGATCAGCTCGGCCAGGCGCTTGGTGGCGCCCATGACGCTGGCCGGACGCACCGCCTTGTCGGTGGACACCAGGATGAAGGCCGACACGCCCGCCGCCACCGCCTGACGCGCCAGCGCCAGCGTGCCCAGCGTGTTGTTGCGCACCGCGGCGATGACATTGTCCTCCACCAGCGGCACATGCTTGTAGGCGGCGCAGTGGAAAATGGTGTTGACCCGGTAGCGCTCCAGCAGCGTGGCCACGCGCGCATCATCGCCCACCGAGCCCAGCTTGGCGATGATCTCGCACTCGGCCTTGCGCGCCTTCAGGGCGCGCTCGATCTCGTAGAGACCGTATTCAGACTGATCGAGCAGGACGATGCGCGCGGGCGCCTGGCTGAGGATCTGCCGGCACAGCTCCGATCCGATAGACCCGCCCGCCCCGGTGACCATCACGGTGAGCCCGCGAATGGTGGCGCCCATCAGCTCCGGGTCCGGCGCGATGGGATCGCGGCCCAGAAGGTCCTCGGCGGTCACCTCGCTGATCTGGGACACCGCTGCGCGGCCCGACAGGATGTCATGAATGTCCGGCACGGTCTGGATGCGCAGATCATAGCGCTCGAGCTGGTCGAGAATGCCCTTGCGGCGCGCCCGGCTGGCGCTGGGCAGGGCCAGGAACACCGCATCGGCGCGCACCAGGCCCGCCGCATGGCCGATATCGGCCGGATCAAACACTTCCAGCCCGCCTATGCGCGCGCCATGCAGAAGGGGGTCGTCATCGAGAAACCCCACCGGCGCATGCTCGCCCCGCTCGCGCAGGGCCGCCAGCAGCTGGCGCCCGGCATCGCCCGCGCCATAGATCAGCACGCGCTCCTTGGCGCGCACCTGATGGTCGCAGAACAGCGCGCGCACAGCCACGCGCACCCCGCCGGTCAGGCACACCGCCAGCGACAGATAGATAACCGCCGCGCCCAGCGGCAGGTCCACCGGCCCCGTGGCGCTGAGCAATAGCAGCAGCAGGGCCGAGACCAGCGCGCCCAGCCCCGAGACCCGCAAGATATCCACATCCCGGTCCACGCCCAGGGACGCATAGAGCCCGCCTTGCATGAACATGATCAGGGCCGTTGCGATCACCAGGGCCAGCACGCCCCACACCTGCCAGTCCGAGGCGAAGGCCAGGCTTTGCGAATACAGCGCCATGGCCAGCACGAAAGCGGCGGCCAGGCTGGCGGCGTCGAACAGGACTTTCAGGGTGCGCTTGTGCGAGGCGCGCAGCGCGATGAGCCGTGCAAATGCTGATTGCGCCAGCGCGCCCGCTGATAATGACGTTTTCAGGCGTTTCATTATGGTCCAGCCGGTTCGTGTTCCCCTCAGAACGGTTCTAGACCGCAATCGCACTCAGGGCAAAGCCTGATCGCCTCGCCGGTCCCTCGCCGGGAAATCGCCGCAATTGCGCCACAGTACCGCGCCGGTGCGCCGCGAAGGTTAGGGCTGACGCCGCTGGCGGCGGGACCGGGGAGGGTGCGATGCCGAACATGTCTGAAATCCATGCGCCTGCGCCTGCATCATCTGCAGGGCCAGCAGCGGCCTTCACCGGATGGGCGGTGCGCACCGGGCTGACGCTGATGGCCATCCCGGCCACGACGCTGGTGCTGTTTTTATGGCTCGAAAACGACAATCCGGGCGTGCTCAAGGCCCTGTTCAAGGCCGGCAACTGGGTCTCGAACGTGATCCTCAACTCCCCGCTGGGCGCCGGGGATGCGGCCCGGCTGACGCTTTATCTGTCGGGCGCGCCGGTGATGTTCATGTTGCTCATGCTCGCATCCACCGTGCTGGTGCTGGGCGCCATGGCGCTGATCCGGGCCGTGACCGGCGCGCTGGCGCGCTGAACGCGCCTCACAGCGGCCAGATCCACAACAGCATGGGCAGGCTGACCGCCACCACCACGGCTTCCAGCGGCAGGCCCAGACGCCAGTAATCGCCGAAACGGAAGCCCCCCGGCCCCAGGATCAGCGTATTGTTCTGATGGCCGATAGGGGTGAGGAAGGCGCATGAGGCGCCGATGGCCACCGCCATCAGGAAGGCGTCCGCATTCACTCCCAGCACCGCCGCCGCGCCGATGGCCACCGGGCACATCACCGCGGCGGTGGCGGCGTTGTTCATCAGGTCTGACAGGAACATGGTCACGATCAGGATCGCCGCCAGCGCCAGAATGGCGTTGCCCATGGCCACCGTGCCGATGAGGCCGTCGGCGATCAGGCCGGCCACGCCCGTGGTCTCCATGGCGCCGGCCACCGGGATCAGCGCGGCCAGCAGCACCACCACCGGCCAGTCAATCGCCTGATAGGCGGTGCGCGGCGGCACGGTGGCGGTGATCATCGAAGCCGCCACCCCCATGGCGAAGGAGATGGCTGCGGGCAATAGCCCGAACGCCGCCCCGCCCACTGCGCCGGCCATGATCACGCTGGCGATGATGGCCTTGCGCGGTTCGGGCACGCGCAGTTCGCGCTCGGCCAGCGGGGCCAGGCCCATATCGGAGGCGAAATCGGCCAGCGCCTCGGGCGCGCCTTCCAGCAGGAGCAGATCACCGGCGCGGATTTTCATGGTGCGCAGGCGCGCGCGCGAGCGCTGGCCGTCACGCGACACCGCCAGCAGATTGATGCCGAACCGGGTGCGCAAGTGAAGATCGCGCGCCGAGCGGCCCGTCATCAGAGCTTCGGGCAGCACCACGAACTCGCGCAGGACGATTTCATCAGACCCGTCATCGCGCGTGCGCGCGCCCTCCCCGTCCTCGCTGTCGCGGGCCTTTGACCGGGTGGAGGCGGTGTCGCGCGCCTCGGCGCGCGCCGGTGTGGAGGCGCCGCGCTCCTCCAGCTTCACCCCCAGGGCCGAGAGCACATCGGGCAGATCCTCCACATCGGCTTCCAGCACCAGAATATCGCCGGCCAGCACCTTGCGCCGGCGGTGGGGCGCGGTGATGCGCACATCCTTGCGGATAATGGCCAGCACCTGGGCGTCCGCATCCTCAAACAGATCCTCCACCTGGCGCAGGGTCAGCCCCGCCGCCCGGCTTTTGGCGCCCACGCGCGCCTCGGTCATATAGGCGCCGGTGGTGAACTCGTCCTCGCCGCCCGAACGATTGGCCGGCACCAGCCAGCGCGCAGCCAGCAGCACGAACACCAGGCCAGCGCCCGCCACCGCCAGCCCCACGGGCGTGAAGTCGAACATGGCGAAGCCCTCGCCGGCCAGATCGGCGCGGAAGCCCGACACGATCAGATTGGGCGGCGTGCCGATCAGCGTGGTCATGCCGCCCAGTATGGTCCCGAAGGCCAGCGGCATCAGCACCTGGCCCGGCGCCATGTCGAAGCGGCCCGCCAGGCGCACCGCCACCGGCATCAGCAGCGCCATGGCGCCCACATTGTTCATGAAGCCTGACAGCACTGCGCCCAGCGCCACAAGCGAGCCCATGGAGACCAGAAGCCCGGCCCCGGACGGCAGGGCGTGGCGGGCGATCACGTCCACCGCGCCGGAGGTCTGCAATCCCTTGCTGAGCACCAGCACGCAGGCCACGGTGATCACGGCGGGATGGCCGAATCCGGCAAACGCGGTTGCAGGCTCAACCAGCCCGGCCAGCACGCACGCCATCAGCGCGCACAGCGCCACGATGTCATGGCGCAGCCTGCCCCACAGGAACAGGCCCATGGCGCAAGCGAGGATGAGAAGGATCAGCCCCTGATCGAGGGTCATGCCGGCAGCGCCCCGTCTGCTTCAGTCAGACGCGCAAACTGGCATATTTTCACGCCGCGCCAACCCGGCAAGGGCGCCCTGGCCCGGCCTCCAGCGCCCCGCTCAGTCCGGGCCGGTCTCTTCATAGGGTTCAATCTCCACAGCCGGCGCCCCGTCCTCGCCCGTCAGGACCCGGTAATCGGCATTGGCCGGGTCTGGCGGGATGAACACAATGGACCCGTCCGCGCGCTCGGCGCGGATCATGGTCTGGCTGTCATCGCTCCATTCGGCCCGGATATAGCTCATCGCTCACAGCTCCGCAGAGATATCGATATGAACCGTTTCGTCATTGGCCGCGCGCAGCATGGCGCACAGGCCCGAAGACGCGCTGCCGCCCGTGACATGGGCGACCAGCTCCACCCGGCCCGTGGCCGGACGGGAGAAAGACAGAGAATCAATGTCGCCGAGCAGGGAGGGCAGGAACTCAAACCCGCCCGAGGCGCTATAGCTAGGCGTGGCGCGCTTGGGATGGTGGGTCAGCAAGGTCCGGCTTTGACTGGCGTTGACCGAATACCCCAGCGCAAAACACCCATAGGCATGGAGGGCCTCGAGACGCTCGAAATAGCGCAGGCACAGCTGGCGCTCCAGCGCTATGGGGCGATGCTCGAACAGGCTGGCCAGCGGGCCGGCTTCAAGCTGGATCAGATCAAAGTCACAGCTCAGGGCCTCGGCCGCCCCGGTGACGCGCACCTCGAGAAAACTGCCTGGCCCGATGGTCTTGCCCGCGACCGAAGGCAGGCTGAACACCAGCACCACACGGCGCCAATCGCCATCACAGGCCACGACCTGGTCAGCCAGATGCACGCCGGGTGAACCGCCCGACCCGAAATTCTGGATCAGCCGGACCTGCAGCGTGCGCTCTGCATCGCTGCGCACGTAAAAACTCAGCGCCGCCTGGCCGCCCGACAGGGTGCGCGCATCCTCGATGCGCGTGGCGATGGCCGGCGCCGATGAGGGCGAGCCGGCCACGCTCCAGCGCAGAAAATGCGCGCCGCCGCCCGGGACATCGCTCTGGCCGGATGGATGATCCTCACGCGACGCGCTGACGCTTCCCCCGCCGCTGCTGAGCTGGCGCCACATATCGGGATAGGCCGAAGGCCCGCGCTGCCACACATCGAAGCGGCCATTGATCACCTGATTGCGCAGGCCCGCCAGCTGTCCGCCATTGAGCGCCTCAAGGCTGAGCGCGCCCATATGCGCTGCGCCGGTGGCGCGCTCCACGCGCAGCGCCTCGAACCACTCAGACCCGTCCGGCGAGACGCGCAAGGAGACGTCATCGGTCCCCGTCAGGCCCAGCTCGGCCCGCCCGCTCCAGCCCGACTGGAACAGGAGCGAAAGCACATGTTCCGGCCCTTCCTTGTTGAGCGTGTAGCGCAGATCGCCCGTGCCGCCCTCGCCTTCGGTGAGCGCGGTCCAGAGCGCGGTGTTGAGCTTGGCGGCGAAGCGGTTGACGTCATCGGGTTCGGTCCCGACGCCCAGGCGCTGCAGATTGGACAGGATGGCGATCAGCGCGCCCGCATCGCGCCAGGCGGTCCCGTCATGGACCTTTAGCGCGCCATCGTCTTCGACAAACGCCACCAGCCCCGCGCGCGGCGCGACCGCCTCCCAGACGCCGTCCTGGAACCAGGCCAGCGCGCCGGGCGCGAATGCGTCCCAGGCCTCGCCCCCGGCGCCGTCGGGCAGGATGTAGCAATCGCCGTCCTGGGGGCCGGACGGTTGCGCCGTCACGCTGGCGCTGAGCGCGCGCGCCTGCACCAGCGCATCCAGGCGCGACAGGGTCTCGTTGACCGTCACATGCTTCTGGGCCTGGGCCGGCATCAGCCAGGGCAGGCCCAGGCGGGGGGTGGCGTCGCTCATGGCGCGTCCTTCGCGGGAGGATATGTCATGGGCCGCAGCCTAGCTGCGCCGGACCGGCACGCGGACAGACGCGCGCCCTATCCCCGCCTGCCCTGCCCGCGCTTCAAGCCGCCCCCACCGCTTGGCGGCGGGGCGCACGCGGTGTAATCCCCGTGGCCATGACGCATTCTGTACGCCCCCTGGCCGAGGGATTTGCGGCCCCTTCCCTAGAGGACTGGCGCGCGCTGGCGGACGGCGCGCTCAAGGGCGCGCCCTATGAGAGCCTGGTGCGCCAGACGCTCGACGGGCTGGCACGCGGGCCGCTTTTTACCCGTGCTGACCTCGATGAGGCCTGCGATCCCGGCGCGCCGGGCGCGGCGCCCTTCATCCGGGGCGCCAGACCTGAGCGCGACGCCTTCCTGCCCTGGGCCATCCGCCAGCGCGCCGATCTCGCTGATCCGCAGGACGCCAACGCCGCGATTCTCGATGATCTGGCCGGCGGGGTCAGCGAGATCACGCTGAGCCTTGATCCCACGGGCCGCGCGGGCGTGGCGGTGCGTTCCTACGACGATCTGGCCCGCACCCTGGACGGCGTGATGGCCGATCTCGCCCCGGTCTGGCTGGCGCCCGCCTTTGATGCGCCGGACGCGGGCGCGCATTTCATCACCTGGCTCAAACAGCAGGGCTATCAGCGTGATGGCGTGCGCGGCGGGCTGGGCCTGACCCTGCCCGATGGCGCCCATGTGCAAGCCGCGCTGCTGGCGCTGGGCGCCTTTCCGGCCCTCACCCCGGTCACCATCCGCGCCCATGACGTGTATGAGGCCGGCGCCAGCGAGGGCCAGGAACTGGCCTATGCCTGTGCGGCCGGGGCGGCGTGGATGCGCGCGCTGATCGATGCCGGGCTGGACGCCGATGCGGCGGCGGGCGCCATAGAGGTGACGCTGGGCGCCGACGCCGATGTGCACCTGACCATCGCCAAACTGCGCGCCCTGCGCCGGCTGTGGTCGCGCATTCTGGAAGCTTTCGGCGTCAGCGCTGACGCGCGCGCGCTGAAACTCCACGCGGTCACCGGCGCGCGCATGCTGTCGGCGCGCGATCCCTACACCAATCTCATCCGCAATGCCTGCGCCGGGCTCGCCGCCGCGGCGGGCGGGGCGGACAGCGTGGAGGTGCGCGCCTTCACCCACGCCATGGGAGCGTCCACGCGCTTTGCCCGGCGCCTGGCGCGCAATCTCCACATCCTGCTGATGGAAGAGAGCCATGTGGGCCGCACCGCCGATCCGGCGGGCGGCGGCTATCTGCACGAGACCCTAGCCGAGCGCCTGGCGCAAAACGCCTGGACCCGTTTCCAGGCCATCGAAAAGGACGGCGGCGCGGCCCGCATCATCGCCTCGGGCGCCTTCGCGCGAGACGTGGCGGAGATGGCGGCCAAACGCGCCGCCCGCTACGCCAGGGGCTCTGACGCCCTGATCGGCGTCACCGCCTATCCCGAGCTGGACGCGCGCAAGGTCGAGACCGGCCCGGCGCCGGCGTCCTTCGGACCCGCGCCGGACGCGCCCCGGCCCTGGCCGGCGCTGGAGCCGGTGCGCTTCGCCGCCCCGTTCGAGGCGCTGCGCGAGGCGGCCGAGCCCGTGCGCCCGAAAGCCTTCCTCGCCACCATCGGAGAGGCCGCAGCCTATAGCGCGCGCGCCAGCTTCGCCGCCAACCGGCTCGCCGTGGCGGGCGTGGCTGCCATCCCGGCTGAAGCCCATGACACGCCGGACGCCTGCCTTGACGCCTTCAAAGCCTCGGGCGCGGCGCTGGCGGTGATCTGCGGAACCGATGCGGCCTATGGCGAGCACGCCGCGGCGCTGGCCGCCGCACTGAAATCCGCCGGCGCGCGCGAGGTGTGGCTGGCCGGGCGCCCCTTGGACATAAGCGGTATCGATCATTTCATTCACATGCGAAGCGATGCGCTGGCCGACGGCGCGCGCGCCCACGCCGTGACGGGAGTTGCGTCATGAGCCGCCATCCCGATTTCACCACGCTGGAGCTGGGCCAGCCCGACACCGCGCCCGCGCCGCAATCGAACGCGCCCGCTTTCGAGACCGCCGAAGGCATCGCCATCGCGCCGGCCCATGACCGGGAGCACATCGAGGGGCTGGACTTCACCGCCGGCCTGCCGGGCCTGGCCCCGTTCCACCGGGGCCCCTACCCCACCATGTATGTCCAGCGGCCCTGGACCATCCGCCAATATGCCGGCTTCTCCACGGCGGCGGAGTCCAACGCCTTCTACCGGCGCAATTTGGCGGCGGGGCAGAAGGGCCTGTCGGTGGCTTTCGATCTGGCCACCCACCGGGGCTATGACAGCGATAATCCGCGCGTCATCGGCGATGTGGGCATGGCCGGCGTCGCGATCGATTCCATTCTGGACATGCGCCAGCTCTTCGACGGCATACCGCTGGACGAAATGAGCGTGTCCATGACCATGAACGGCGCGGTGCTTCCCGTGCTGGCGCTCTATATCGTGGCCGCCGAGGAACAGGGCGTGAAGCCCGCCCAGCTCTCGGGCACGATCCAGAACGACATCCTCAAAGAATTCATGGTGCGCAACACCTATATCTTCCCGCCTGCGCCCTCCATGCGGATCATCT
The DNA here is from genome assembly GCF_008630495.1 of Alkalicaulis satelles. Classification (GTDB taxonomy): domain Bacteria; phylum Pseudomonadota; class Alphaproteobacteria; order Caulobacterales; family Maricaulaceae; genus Oceanicaulis; species Oceanicaulis satelles. Next base: position 279,769 of record NZ_VWOJ01000001.1, on the reverse strand, counting down.
CCGACATCTTCGCCTTCACCGCCAAAGAGATGCCGCGCTACAACTCCATCTCCATCTCCGGCTATCACATGCAGGAGGCCGGCGCCCCGGCCGATCTGGAGCTGGCCTACACCCTGGCCGACGGGCTCGATTACATCGCTGCGGGCGTGAAGGCGGGGCTGGACGTGGACGCCTTCGCGCCGCGCCTGTCCTTCTTCTGGGGCATTTCCATGAATTATTTCATGGAAATCGCCAAGCTGCGCGCGGCGCGCCTGCTCTGGGCGCGGCTGGTGAAGGCGCGCTTTGCGCCCAAGAGCGACAAATCGCTGTCCCTGCGCGCCCACTGCCAGACCTCGGGCTGGTCGCTGACCGCCCAGGACGTGTTCAACAATGTGGCCCGCACCGCCATCGAGGCCATGGCCGCGGTGGACGGCCACACCCAGTCTTTGCACACCAACTCGCTGGACGAGGCGCTGGCCCTGCCCACCGACTTCTCCGCGCGCATCGCCCGCAACACCCAGCTGGTGCTGCAGTCCGAAGCGGGGATGACTGAGGCGATCGACCCCTGGGGCGGCTCCTATTTTGTCGAGCGCCTGACCCATGATCTGGCTGCGCGCGCGCTGGACCATATCGCCGAGATCGACGCGCTGGGCGGCATGGCCAAGGCCATCGAAGAGGGCGTGCCGAAGCTGCGCATCGAGGAAGCCGCCGCCCGCGCCCAGGCGCGTATCGATTCGGGACGCCAGACCATTGTCGGCCTCAACAAGTTCCGCCTGACCGAGCCCGAGGACGTGCCGGTCCTGAAAGTCGATAACCGCAAGGTGCGCGAGCAGCAGCTCGCCAAGCTCAAGCGCCTGCGCGCCGAGCGCGACGAAACCGCCTGTCAGAACGCGCTGGACGCGCTCTCGCGCGCCGCCGCCGCAGACGGCAATCTGCTCGCAGCGTGTATTGACGCGGCGCGCGCACGCGCCACGGTGGGGGAAATGTCAGACGCCATGGAAAAGGTGTTCGGGCGCCACACCGCGGAGATCCGCTCGGTCCAGGGGGTGTATTTGAAAGCTGCAGGCGATGACGAGGCCGTGCGCCGCGCGCGCGAAGCCGCCGACACATTCGCGCAGGCCGAGGGCCGGCGCCCGCGCATTCTCATCGCGAAAATGGGCCAGGACGGCCATGACCGCGGCCAGAAAGTGGTCGCCAGCGCATTTGCCGATCTGGGCTGGGACGTGGATATCGGCCCGCTCTTCCAGACGCCCGAGGAAGCCGCCCGCCAGGCGGTGGAGAACGATGTCCACGTGGTCGCCGCCTCGTCACTGGCCGCCGGCCACCTCACCCTGGTTCCGGCCCTCAAGGCCGCCCTGGAAGCCGACGGGCGCGGCGACATGCTGATCGTGGTCGGCGGCGTCATCCCGCCCGAAGACGTGCCGGAGCTGAAATCCATGGGCGCGGCGGCGGTGTACCCGCCGGGCACGGTGATCGCGCAGAGCGCGGTGGAGCTTATCGGCTTGCTGGGGGGGTGAGGCTTACGCGTAGTCGAGCAATAGCTCTTCCAACTCGCATAAGGAGTGCTCAAGGATCAGGTCGGGAATGGGGGGCGGCCTGCGCGATTGCGCCTTGAATTCTTCAATCTCGGCAGGTCCCCAATGCGAAATCCTGATCAGAAAATCCGAGTTTTCTTGCTTATGATGCGTCCCGTATTTGGCCCACGCGGACCGGACCTGGGAATAATTTGCCATGGACACATCTTTATATAGACTATCGCCTACATACACAATTATTTTAGATTCAGAGTCTTTTGATATTCTTCCCAGCACATGAGGCGATGGCTTTCTTAGCGTTGAATCCAGAAGAGAGTATTTGCCGCCATCAAGGCCAGAAAGCACCCTGCCAAACCGGGCCTTCTCTTCGTCATCTGCATGAATATCTCCACAGTAAACCTTTGAAAAATATTTTTCCAAATCAAGCTTTTGCAGCCTGTATGACGTGCCCAGAACATGGGATTCGGTATATGCGACGAGACTGAACTCGCTACAGGCCTTGGATAAAAATTCGACAACACCTGGATAAGGGCGCAAACCACTTTGACGGACAACGTTGAACGCCTCAAAAGCAGGCATCAAATTATCTTTAATATGCTTAAACGAAGCTCCCTGATAATATGCCTTCATTATATCGGTTTCAGCCAACGTGTAGGGATGCTCAACAGAGTGCCTTTTCCTATTTTCCTTTTGCAAAGAATTTACAATATGATCAAAATTTAATCCGGTTATATTGCTCGCCTCGAAAATCATTTCACGGATGGCGGGCACAATAGTATCAACCCAGTTGAAAAGGGTATTGTCTACATCAAGTGCAATTATTGGCTTTTTCATTTTTCGGCGCCAGAGCCTGATGCGCCAGTTGATGGCTCAACCAAGAAGAAAATCAATAAGGTAACCGCCAGCAAGAAGCCTTTTGTTGACCAATAAAATAAGGACACTTTGTTAGCCGCCGTTCTCACAGACCCCATACTTACCTTGCCCGCATCATCGAAGCTGGCCCCTTCAGAGCGGCTATACGCGCTGATATATTTGGTCATCCCATCAGGCATGCCAAAGAGATCCTGCGACAATCCTTTCGCGTCTGCGGCTTGTTGAAATGCTACGCTACCTCGCAGCATGCGGTGATAAACGCCAAGATCGAGCGTTCTGACAGCCATGATCGCAAGTATGCATGCTGCCGTCAAAAAACCGGAGACATGCCAAAAGCGCCCCATCGAATTCAGCCCCGCGTCTGGGAATTGAAGGACGATAACTACCGATAGGCCCAAGGTCGCCACCACAAACGTCAAGCCAAGCTGGCGCGAGCGCACAGACAGATCATTAAAATGCATCTGCGTTTGAATAACCTGCTTCCACGCTTCGACGCGCGCAGGCAAATCTTCAGGTCGGAAGTCTTGGGGCATAGGGCATCGCTCTGTGTGGCGTTCGGCAGAACCATTTCGTGCGCGCAATGCGGCGTCGATCCCACAGGAACGATCTGTTGATCGACCGCTAGTTTCTTCCCTTTCACCCAGAACGTTACAGGAACATGTGGCGTTTGAAAACAGTCTAATGCGAATCTGACGGGATAAAACAGTCAAATCCCCCTATCCCCGCCCCTATCCCCCTCCCCCCTTGGCGACCTTATTCTGCCCGTCTTCCCGCACGCGAGGTCGGTCCGGAGCGTCCTGGCCGGGCGGGAAGCGGGATGTCCCGAGCGGGGCCGGATTAACGCCCCGGCATCCGCAAACAGGCGGTGAAGTGGGAAAGCGAGCGGGCCGCCTGCGTGACAAGCGCGCACGGTCAAAGCCGGCAGCGAAACACCGTCACCCACCGTAAAATCGTCCCGCAGCGCGGGAGCCCTTGCCGGGCTCGACCATACACCGCACCACCCGTAACGGCCCGGACTGGCTCCCGCGCGCCTCGCAGGCCTTGCCCCTTGCGCCCCCTTATGGCGCAAGGGCTTGCCGCGCTGGCGCAGCGCGCTAGCGCCGAGCTCTCCGGCCCCATCCTTGCCGCCGCATGACAGAGTCAGCGGTCCCGCTGGCGTTAAAGTCGACAATATCTTAACGTCCGGCCCGCAGCTTGCAGGGCGTGTGTTGAAAACGGTCACAGAATTGTGCTTGATGTGGCGCGCCTGTGAGGGGACGCCAGTAACAAAGCGGGGCGACGCGAGCGGATGGTGAAACGTCTTCTGGCTGGTCCGTGGGAGCATATTAAGGAACGCTTCCCCGACCGGCAGATCTATCACCGGACAGAAGGTCAGGTGCGGTATTTCGCCGTCACCACCGAGATGCAGCTCGCTGCAGTGGCGGGCGTGTGCCTGATGGCGGTGTGGCTGGCCATCACATCGGTCAATATGGTGCTGAGCGCGCGCGCCGAGGGGCGCGCCGAGCAGGAAATGCGCATTATCGCCGAGCGCCACCAGCAACAGCTCGACGAGGCCCGCGCCGCCGAGGCCGCCGCCATCGCCTATGTGGAATCACGCACCAGCGCCTTTGACCGCACGGCGGGCGAGCTGCAGATGCGCACCAATACGCTGCGCCGCCTTCTGGATTTCGCCGACGACCTGTCCATCACCCGCGAGCGCGCCAGCCCCAGCCTGGACGAGGGCCGCATATTGATGGCGGCCACCACAAACGACCCCTCGCCGCGTCAGGCGCTGGTGGAGCCGGCGCGCACGGCCATGGATCCCAACGCCGATCCGGCTCAACAGCGCGTGGCCGCGCTGCTGGCCGATCAGGAATCGGCGCTGGCGCTGGTGGAGGAGAGCGCCGAGAACCGGCTGGAGAAGCTGCGCGCGGTCCTGCGCCTGACCGGCATGCGGGTGGACGAGGCGGCGCGCGCCGGCCCGCTGGACGCCGAGGGCGGCACGGGTGGACCCTTCATTCCCATCGACCAGGCGCCGATCTTCTCGGGCGGGCTGGACATGGACGATCCGTTCAATGCGCGCATCGCCCGCATAGCCGCGCGCCTGGTGGAGGCCGAACAGGTCGAGCAATTGCTCACCGCCACGCCGCTGGCCCTGCCCATTGAAGGCCCGCACCGGCGCACGTCGCCTTACGGCTCGCGCATCGATCCCTTCACCCGCCGCCCGGCCTTCCATGCCGGCGCCGACTTCGCCGCCTACCGGGGGGCGCCAATTGTGTCGCCCGCGCCCGGACGGGTCGTTTACGCGGGCTGGCGGGCGGGTTATGGTCGCACGGTGGAGGTGGATCATGGCTTCGGTTTCCGGACCCGATTCGCCCATCTCCATTCCATCGACGTGCGCCGCGGCGATGATGTGACGACCGGCCAGCGCCTGGGGGGGATGGGATCGACCGGCCGGTCCACAGCGACGCATTTGCACTACGAGATTTGGTTCCGCGGCGCGCATGTGGACCCTGAAGATTTCATCAGAGCGGGACGCTATGTTCACTAAGAAAGACTCCCCTGCACCCGAAGCCGCCGCCCCGGCGCCGGCGCCGTCCAAGAGGTCGTCCATGAAAAGCCGAGCCCCGTCCATCCTGAGCGCGGATCTCACCGTTCAGGGTTCCATCGTCTCTGAAGGCGAAGTGCAGCTCGACGGCGCTGTCGAGGGCGACGTCAAGGCCGGTTCGCTGACCATTGGCGAGGAAGCCACCGTGAAGGGCGAGGTTGTCGCCGAGACCGTGGTGGTGCGCGGGCGAATCAATGGTTCGGTGCGCGCCCGCCAGGTGCAGCTGGCCTCCACCGCCCGCGTCGAGGGCGATGTGATCCACGCCACGCTCGCTATTGAAAGCGGCGCCTATTTCGACGGGCTGTGCCGGCGCTCCACCGATCCGCTCACCGACAAGGGCTCGGGCAATCGTGCGGCGGCGCCGTCTTCGCCGCCATCCGCTGCGCAGCAATCCTCCACGTCCCAGAGCCCGCAGCCGTCTGCGCCCAAGCCGCCGTCGGCCACGCCGTCCGCGCCGCCGCCCTCCGGCTCGGCCCAGCCGGCCAAGGCCTGACGCCGCAGCACCGTCCGGGCGGACGCTGAAAACACCAACGGGCGCGCCATGGGCGCGCCCGTTTTGTTTGGCCGCAACGCAAATGCGCACGCGCAAGGCCCGCGCCTTACGAGGCCGCGCCCTCCTCCAGCCCCACGCGCGCCGCCAGCGCAGCCGCCATGAAATCATCCAGATCACCGTCCAGCACGCCCTGGGTGTCGGAGGTCTCCACCTGGGTGCGCAGATCCTTGACCATCTGATAGGGCTGCAGGACGTAGGAGCGGATCTGGTGGCCCCAGCCGATATCGGTCTTGGAATCGGCCTGGGCCTGGGCTTCGGCCTCGCGCCTTTGCAGCTCCTGCTCGTACAGGCGCGCGCGCAGCATGGTCCAGGCCTGGGACCGGTTCTTGTGCTGGGAGCGTTCGGACTGGCAGGCCACCACGATGCCGGACGGGATATGAGTCAGGCGCACCGCTGAATCGGTCTTGTTGACGTGCTGCCCGCCCGCGCCGGACGCGCGATAGGTGTCGGTGCGCACGTCCTTTTCCTGGATCTCGATCTCGATGGTGTCGTCCACCAGCGGATAGGCCCACACGCTGGCGAAGCTGGTATGGCGCCGGCCCGAGCTGTCATAGGGCGAGATGCGCACCAGGCGGTGCACGCCCGCCTCGGTCTTCAGCCAGCCATAGGCGTTCTCGCCCTTGACCAGCAAGGTCACCGATTTCAGCCCCGCCTCCTCGCCGGCCTGGGCCTCGACCACCTCGACCTTGTAGCCGGCCTTCTCCGCCCAGCGCGTATACATGCGCGCCAGCATCTCGGCCCAGTCCTGGGCCTCGGTGCCGCCCGCGCCGGGATGGATTTCCACATAGCTGTCATTGGCGTCGGCCTCGCCGGACAAAAGCGCCTGCAGCTCGGCCTTGCCCGCGCGCGCCTTGACCGCGCGCAGGGCCACGGCCGCCTCGTCATAGAGGGCGTCATCACCCTCGGCCTCGGCCATTTCGGCCAGCTCGACGGTGTCGGCCAGCTCGGCTTCGATCTCGGACACCTCACGGATGGCCGCATCCAGCCGGTTGCGCTCGCGCATCAGCGACTGGGCCTGATCGGGATTGTTCCAGAGATCGGGATCCTCGGCGCGCGCGTTCAGCTCGTCCAGGCGTTTACGGGCGGTATCCCAGTCAAAGACGCCTCCGTAACAGGAGGGCCGATTGCTCGACAGCCAGCTTCAGCTCGGCGATTTCAGCGCGCATGGGATCATCCCCCGTGTCAGGATTTGAAGGGCTTCAAGAACGTGTCAGGCTCGATAGCGGGACGCCCGGCTCAATACAAGCCGCCCAGCTCATCGTCTTCGTCCTCGTCATCCTCGCTGGACGTGCGCAGCCCGCCCGGCGGGCGGCTGATGGCGCCGAAGCCGAAGCTCAGCGTCTCTTCGGCCGCCGTGGCGCCGCGGCGCGGCTCGGTGCCGGGGCGGAAGGCTTCCAGAATGGCTCCGGGACGGCCCAGAACCGACGGCGCGCCGGTCTCGCGGTCCACCGGCGCCAGCGACACCTCATTGGGCACGCGGAAAGCGGCCACCGGATAGCCCTCCAGGGCCGGGCGCAGGAAATCGCGTGCAATGGGCGCGGCCAGCACGCCGCCCGCCTCGCCCTGACCCAGCGGAGCGGGCGTGTCAAAGCCGACATAGACGCCCACCACCAGGTCCGGGCTGAAGCCCACGAACCAGGCGTCGCGGAATTCGTTGGTGGTGCCGGTCTTGCCCGCCAGCGGACGGCCCAGCGCGCGCAGGGCCGAGCCCGTGCCGCGCGCCACCGCGCCTTCAAGCATGTGCACGACCTGATAGGCGGTGACAGGATCCACCGCTTCCTCGCCCATAGCGGCCAGGTCCGGCTCGGCCATATCGGGCGCCCATTGAGGCGCATTGCACCCCTCGCACTCACGCTGGTCAGACAGCCAGATGGTGCGGCCCTGACGGTCCTGCACCCGGTCGATCAGGGTGGGCGGCACGCGCCGCCCGCCATTGACCAGCGCGCCATAGGCGCCGGTCAGATTCATCAAGGTGGTCTCGCCCGCCCCCAGCGACATGGCCAGCGTGGGCTGGAGATTGTCGTAGAGGCCGAACCGGCGCCCGTACTCGCTGACCGGGCGCATGCCCATGTCCTGGGCCAGGCGCACCGTCATCACGTTGCGCGACAGCTCCAGGCCCCGGCGCAAGGTGGAGGGACCGTAGTACACGTTGGAATAATTGGTCGGGCGGTAGAAGCGGATCTCGGCGTCCCCGGACGCCACGAACGGCGCGTCCAGAATGATGGAAACCGGGGTGTAGCCATTGTCCAGCGCCGCGGCGTAGACGAAGGGCTTGAAGGACGAGCCGGGCTGGCGGCGCGCCTGGACGGCGCGGTTGAACTGGCTCTGGGCGAAGGAATACCCGCCCACCATGGCCAGCACCCGGCCTGTGAACGGGTCCATGGCCACGATGGCGCCATTGACCTCGGGGATCTGGCGCAGGCCGAAATGGTCCTCGGCCACGCTCTCATTGGGCGCATCCTCGGCGGTCAGTTGCTCCACCAGCACCACATCGCCCAGTTCCAGCACCGCGCCGGCGCGCGATATGGCCGGGCCCAGGCGCGGCATATTGCTCTCGCGGTCACGCGACGGGCTGCGCGCCCAGCGCAGGGCGTAGAGCGGGATGCGCCCGCGGGTGCGGTCGGAAAAGCCGATCACCGCCTCTGAATCGCTCACCTCCAGCACCAGCGCGATTTGCCAGCCTGAATCGATATCGGCGGGCGGGCGGATGGCGGCCAGCCGGGCGGGCCAGTCGTCGAAATCCTCAAACCGCTCCAGCGGGCCGCGATAGCCGTGGCGCCGGTCATAGGCGTGCAGGCCGTCCCTGAGCGCGCGGCGGGCGGCCAGCTGCAGCCGGGTGTCCAGCGTGGTGCGGATCGACAGCCCGCCTTCATACAGCTCTTGATCGCCATAGCGGTTGAACACCTCGCGGCGCACCTGCTCGACGAAATACTCCGCCGCCAGATAGGTCTCGCCCGCCAGACGCGTGGTGGCCTCCAGCGGCAGGACGCCGGCCTCGGCGGCGCGCGCCTCGGTGATGAAATCATTGGCGGCCATGCGCGAGAGCACCCAGTTGCGCCGGCCCACCGCCGCTTCCGGGCGGCGCACGGGATGGTAATTGTTCGGCCCCTTGGGCAGGGCGGCCAGATAGGCGATCTCGTGCAGCTCCAGCTCGTCGAGCGATTTGTCGAAATAGTTCAGCGCCGCCGCCGCCACGCCATAGGCCCGGTTGCCCAGATAAATCTCGTTGAGATAGAGCTCCAGTATGCGGTCCTTGGTGAAGGCGCGCTCCATGCGCCGGGCCAGCACCATTTCCTGCACCTTGCGCGCCACCGCCTGCTCGGAGGACAGAAGGAAGTTCTTGGCCACCTGCTGGGTGATGGTCGAGGCGCCTTCCAGCCGGCGCCCGCGCATATAATTGGAAATATTGGAGATCGCGGCGCGCGCAATGCCGGTGAAATCCAGCCCGCCATGCTGGTAGAAATTGCGGTCCTCGGCGGCCAGGAAGGCGTTGATCACATCCGGGGGGATGTTCTCGATGGGCACGAAGACGCGGTGCTCGCGCGCATATTCGGCGATCAGAAGCCCGTCGCCGGCATGCACCCGGCTCATAATGGCCGGTTCATACTGCGCCAGCTGCTGATAATCGGGCAAATCCCCGGTGACGCGCACCACATAGACCGCCGCCGCAATCGCGCCCGCCACAGCCAGCACCGCAGCCAGAGCGCCGCCCCAGACGACGGTGCGCAGCGCGTTCTTCCAGCTCAACAGCTTCATCTGATCCTCATGCGCCCGGCTCAATATGCCGCGCCTGCCTTCTGCCCCTCGATGCGGGCGCCATTATGGCGCGCACTGCGCAGAAGCCAACTCTATCGCGCGGTCAGCGGGCGCTGGCGCCGGACGCGGGCGATCCGCCCGAAGCCCAATAGGTGCGCCCGGGCGCGCGGCAGCCGGAGAAATGGCTGTCAATCGCCGCCGCCGCCGCCTGCATCAGGCGCCGGCGCTCGCGCACATCATTGAGACGGCGCGAATCCTCGCGATTGGTCATGAAGCCCATCTCGAACAGCACGGCGGGGATCTCGGCGTCGGTGAGCACGGCGTAATTGGCTTCCATGGGCGTGGAGCGCCACAAATTCGCCGTGCGGCCCACCTCGGTGCGCAGCGCCTCGGCGAACAGCTCGGACTGGCTGCGCTTATTGCTGATCGCCATCTCCACCAGGATGCGCGAGACCTCCTCGGTGCGGTTCACATCCACCCAGTTGCCCTCATTGATGGCGCGGCTGCGCGCCCGGTTCTCGGCGCGCGCATTCATGGAATAGATGGTCGCGCCGCTGGGGCCGGCATTGCCGCCCGCTGAATCTGCGTGCAGCGAGATGAACAGGTCCGCGCGCGCCTGGCGGGCGATGCGCACCCGGTCCTCCAGCGAGACATAGACATCGCGGTCGCGGGTCATGATGACCTCATAGCGCCCGGTTTCATTGAGGATGTCGCGCAGCTGCAGGCCCGCGGCCAGGGCGATGCCCGCCTCGTGCATGCCGCCAAAGCGCGCCAGCGCGCCCGGGTCGCGCCCGCCATGACCGGGATCGATCACCACCCTGATGCGCTCGCACCCCGCCGGGGTGAAATCAATGCCCGCATCACGCACCACCAGCTCGGTCAGGGTGGCCGGCGCCTGGGGAAAGCCGGAGACGCTGGCGAAGGCCGCCGCGCTGACCGGCTCCACGTCGATCACGGTGCGATAGCCGCCGCCCGCCGGGTCCAGGCTCATCTGCTGGCGGATGCTGGCCGGGCCGGTCAGGGTGAACACCAGGCGCGGATGGCTGGCCGCGGCGTCAAACCGGAACACGCCCACCAGGCCTGCGCCAAAGCCGGCGCCGCCGTCCAGGCCGTCCACCGACCATGAGGCGTCCTCAAACGACACCACCAGCCGCGGGGCCGGCTCTGACAGGGTGTGAGCGCGCGACTGCACGGGCGTGCGGGTCTCGATGACGATGCGGGTATGGCCCTCATGCTCGCCAAAGCGCACGGCGGTGATGTCCGACGCCTGCGCGCCGGCAAGCCCCGCCAGCGCCGCCGTCAACGCCAGGAACATGGCTGCGATTGTCCGCATGGCCTGATCCACCCTCGCCGTCCCTCGTTTTGCGCCGCTTTGTCAAGCGGACGTCAGTTGAGCCCACCCTAGCGCGCCAGCGTTTCGATTCGGTTAGCGGACTGTTGACGCTTTCCTAGCACGCACAAGCTTGCTTTTCATCGCCCCGGGAATGGTGCAATGTGCGCAGCGCCGGGACAGGTGACTCGCGTGCGACCCGCACCACCCCCGGCGAAACGCCTCCTTCACCCTTTGAAGGCGGGCGCCAGTGAAACACGTTCAGGACGACGCGCGACCCCGGAGAGCCGGGCGCGCCGGCGCCGGAAACACCAGAATACGGGCGCGCCCGCCCGCATCCCTGCACGGGAGCAGTCGGCGCCGTCCGGAGGACCAACCCCATGCGCGCTGCGTACGCGAGCGTCTTGACATCATCAGACCATCGCTCCGCCGCGCGCTCCAACGAACGCCGCCGCACGACGCCGCCCGGTCCCCGCCGGGCCGCGAACGCTTGCGCGCGGCCTGGAGACTTTGTGAATGTCCCGCAAGATGCTGATCGATGCGGCCCACCCGGAGGAAACCCGGGTCGTGGTCGTGGAAAACAACCGCGTTGAGGAATTCGACTACGAGTCCGCCGCCAGAAAGCCCATCAGGGGCAATATCTACCTCGCCAAGGTGACCCGTGTGGAGCCTTCGCTCCAGGCCGCCTTTGTCGAATATGGCGGCAACAAGCACGGCTTCCTCGCCTTCAACGAAATTCATCCGGACTATTACCAGATCCCCCACGCCGACCGTGAGGCGCTGCGCGCCCAGGAAGCCGAGCTGACCGCCTCCATGGGCGAGGACGCCGGCGGCGATGAGGATGCCGATCCGGTCCAGGACGAAGACGACCTGATCGACGAGGCGTCCCGGCGCCGGCGCAATTTCATGCGCAAATACAAGATCCAGGAAGTCATCAAGCGCCGCCAGGTGCTGCTGGTCCAGGTGGCCAAGGAAGAGCGCGGCAACAAGGGCGCGGCGCTGACCACCTATCTGAGCCTGGCCGGACGCTATTGCGTGCTGATGCCCAACACCGCGCGCGGCGGCGGCATTTCGCGCAAGATCACCAATGCGCCGGACCGCAAGCGCCTGAAATCGGCGGTGTCGGAATTGTCCGTGCCCGGCGGCATGGGCCTGATCATCCGCACCGCGGGCGCCTCGCGCACCAAGACCGAGATCAAGCGCGATTACGAATATCTGATCCGGCTGTGGGAAAACATCCGCGAGACCACGCTGAAATCCATGGCGCCCTCGCTGATCTATGAGGAAGGCAATCTGGTCAAGCGCACCATCCGCGATCTCTATGACAAGGATATCGACGAGGTGCTGGTGGAGGGCGAGGAGGCCTACAAGGAGGCCAAGGCCTTCATGCGCATGCTGATGCCCAGCCACGCCAAGAAGGTCCAGCACTACAAGGACGACGCCCCGCTCTTCCTGCGCCACCAGGTGGAAAGCCAGCTGGAGGCCATCCACTCGCCCACCGCCCAGCTCAAATCGGGCGGCTATATCGTCATCAACCCCACCGAGGCGCTGGTGGCCATCGACGTGAACTCGGGCAAGTCCACCAAGGAGCGCGGCATCGAGCAGACCGCCACGCGCACCAATCTGGAAGCCGCCGAGGAGGCCGCCCGCCAGATGCGCCTGCGCGACCTGGCCGGCCTGGTGGTGATCGACTTCATCGACATGGACGAAAGCAAGAATGTCCGTGCGGTGGAGAAGAAGATGAAGGACGCGCTCAAGCGCGACCGGGCCCGGCTGCAGGTCGGGCGCATCTCCCAGTTCGGCCTGATGGAGCTGTCGCGCCAGCGCCGGCGCACCTCGCTGGTGGAAGGCTCCACCGGCGTGTGCCCGCATTGCGAGGGCACGGGCTATATCCGCTCCATCGAATCGAGCGCGCTGGTGGCCCTGCGCACGCTGGAGGAAGAGGGTGTGCGCGGGCGTTCGGCCCATGTGCGCATCAACTGCCCCACCGAGGTGGCGCTCTACCTGCTCAACGAAAAGCGCGATCATCTCAACGCCATCGAGCAGCGCTACGCCTTGCGCGTGACGGTGAAGGCCGACGATGGGCTCAACCGCCCGGCCTGCACGCTGGAGCGTCTGGAAGCGGCCCGTGAAGGCGCGCGCCCGGCCGTCCGGCCCGCCGCCGCCAGCCAGATTGATGAAGCCGCCGAAGCCGCGCTGGACGCCGCTGCAGAGGCCGCCGCCGCCGCCGATGAAGCCGCCGAGTCCCGCCAGGACCAGGACGTTGAAGAGGCGCCGGCCGCCAAGCCCCGGCGCGCCGAACCTGCTGAGCGCGCCGAGGCTGAAGGCGATGACGAAGGCGGGCGCAAGCGCCGCCGCCGCGGACGCCGGGGCGGCCGCAACCGCCGCCGGCGCGACGGCGCGGACGGCCCGGATGCGACCCAGGATGCGGACAACGCTCCGGGCCAGGACGGTGAGGACAGCGGCGTGCTGAACGTCGTCGAGCCCACGGGCGGTGATGCGTTTGATTCCGGCGAAGCGCCGCCCCGGCGCGAACGCCCGGCCCGGCGCCGGCGCAGAGGATCTGGCGATGCGCCGGAAACCGGCGCCGCCGCTGACAGCGCCGCTGCGCCTGCAGACGCTGCCGAGGCTGAGATTGAGAGCCTTGCCGATGAGGCGCCGGCGCCGAAAACCCGCCGCCGCCGCCGCAAGGCCGCGCCGGCTGAGGCCGCTGAAAGCGCTCAGAGCGATGTAAAGGCTGACGCCGCGCCTGAGGCCGGGGCGGATGCGCCCGCGGCAGAAGCCGAAGCGGCGCCCGCCAAGCCCAAGCGCCGCACGCGGGCCAAGAGCGCCGCGGCGGACAAGGCGGACAAGGCCGAGACCCCCGCCAAGCCCAGGGCGAAAGCGAAAGCCAAGGCCAAGCCAGAGCCGGAGGCCGGTACTGAGGCCAAGCCGGAGGCCGGGGACGAAACGGCCAGCAAGCCGCGCCGCACCCGCGCCAGGCCCAAGGCCAAGCCCGCCGCCGAAACGGCCAGCTCTGATGCACCTGAAACATCCGAACCGGCCAGCCCTGCGCCTGAAAAAGCGGAGCCGGCGGCGGACGAGCCGCGCCGGACGGGTTGGTGGCAGCGCTCCAGCAAGATACTGGGCCTGAAGTAAAACGCCTGTGAGGCGGCGCGCCGGGGACTAGTCGCGCCGCCTCATATCCGTCTACATTGCACGCAAGAACGCTGAGGGGTCAGCTGACGGGGGAAGGAGATTTGGCCTTGCCCATTATGCCGTTCATCCGCCGCACCACTGCGTGGCTGGCCGCTGCGGCCGCCAGCGCGGGCCTGACGTGCGCGCCCGCCCTGTCCCAAGGCCTGGTGCGCGATGCGGAAATCGAAGAGGTGATGCGCGCCTGGTCCGATCCGATGATCGAGGCCGCCGGGCTGAACGTGAACTCGGTGGACATGTATCTGATCGGGGACATGGAGTTCAACGCGTTCGTCACGCGCGGCCAGAAGATCTTCCTGCATACCGGCCTCATCGTTCAGGCCCATAATCCAAACGAGATCAAGGGCGTGATCGCCCACGAGATCGGCCATATCGAGGGCGCCCATCTGGTGCGCATGCAACAGGCCGAGCGCAGCGCCATGGCCACCATGGCCGCCGCCATCGGGGTGGGCATTATCGCCGCCCTGGCCGGCGCGGGCGATGCGGGCGCGGCCATCATCGCCTCTTCGCCCCAGTTCGCCACGCTGGACTTCATGACCTATACCCGCGCCCAGGAAGCGGCCGCCGACCAGGCCGCCGTGCGCTTTCTGACCGCCACCGGCCAGTCCGGGCGCGGCCTGGTCAGCACGTTCGAGCGCCTGGCCTATCAGGAGCGCCTCTCCTTCCAGCGCCGCTGGCAATACATGCGCTCCCACCCGCTCTCGTCCGACCGCGTCAGAGCCCTGCAGCGCAATGTGGAGGCCTCGCCTTACGCCGATGTGGAGGACAGCCCGGAAGACATCGAGACGCTCGAGCGCATCCAGGCCAAGATCATCGGCTTCATGGTCCCGCCCGCCCAGACCTTCGAGCGCTATCCCGAAAGCGACACCTCCATCCCGGCGCGCTATGCCCGCGCCGTGGCCTTCTACAAGCAGGGCCTGATGAGCCGCGCCGAGGAGGTGGTGCTGACCCTGATCGCCGACGAGCCGGACAATCCCTATTTCCACGAACTGCACGGCCAGATGCTGTTTGAAAGCGGGCATATCGAGCGCTCGCTGGAGCCCTATCGCCGCTCGCTTGAGCTGGCGCCCGGCCAGCCGCTCCTGCAGATCGGCCTGGCCACGGCGCTGATCGCCCAGGGCGGCCAGGACGAGGTCAATGAAGCGGTGCGCCTGCTCAGCCAGGCGCTGGTGTCCGAGCCGAACAATCCCTTCGGCTGGTTCCAGAAATCGCTGGCCCATACCGAGCTGGGCCAGATCGCCCACGCCGAGCTGGCCACCGCCGAGCGCTATTTCGCCGTCGGCGATTCCATGCACGCTCACCTGTTCGCCCGGCGCGCCCATGACCGGCTGGAGCGCGGCACCGAAGCCTGGGTGCGCTCAGCCGAGCTGCTCTACGCCACCGAACCGAGCGCGCGCGAGATCCGTGAATGGAACCGGCGCGAGCATCAACGTCCCAATTTCGGCCGGGGCGGACAGCGCCCCTGACACCGCCCTGCCCCAAGCACTGGAGTATCCATGATCCGCTTTCTGGGAGCCGCCGCGCTCGCCCTGACCGTATCCGCCTGTGGCGAAGCCGCTGATCCAGAGGCCGAGCGCGCCGAGATCGAAACGGTGGTGCGCGAATACATTCTGGCCAATCCTGAAATCATCGAGGAAGCGCTGGTCAGCCTGCAGCGCCGCGCCGAGGCCCGCGAGACCGAGGCGCGCGAGGCCGCCCTGCCGTCCCTGACCGATGCGCTGTTCGGTGACGCGCGCGATCCCTTTCTGGGCGCGGCGGACGCGCCGGTGACGGTGGTGGAGTTCACCGACTATGCCTGCGGCTTCTGCAAGCGCGCGCAGGAATGGAAGGACATGATGCTGGCCCTGCATCCCGGCCAGGTGCGCTTTGTGCACAAGACCCTGCCCTTGCGCGGTTCGGGCTCGGACATGACCGCCATGGCCGCCCTGTCGGTCTGGGAAGGCCAGCGCGAGCGCTATCAGGGCTTCCATGAGGCGCTGATGGCCCATCGCGGCGAGATGACCCCGGAAGAGCTCAGCGATATTGCGCAGGAGGCCGGCGTGGATGTGGCGGACATGCTGGCGGGCATGGAGAGCGAGGCGGTGGACGGCCATCTCGACCGCGCCTTCGAACTGGCCAACCAGCTGTCCTTGCGCGGCACGCCCATGTTCCTGTTCGAGGACGGCACCATCATCCCCGGCTACGCCCCGCCCGCCCTGACCGCGGCCGTGCAAGAGGCTCTGGACGCGGCGCAATAGCGCTTCAGCGCCTCACACCTGCCCGCTGGGCCTGGCCCGGCAGGCCTCGCGCCAGGCTTTGAGCGCGTCGAGACCGGGTTCAGGCTCCATCTTCACCCAGCCTGCGAAGTCGACGAACACCAAAGCTGAAATATCGGCGAAGCTGAAGGCGTCGCCGGCCAGCCAGGGCGTCTGGCGCAGGCGCTCATCCATCACCGAGAAAAAGCGCTGGCCCCGCGCCCGGCCGCGCTCGGCCAGCTCGGGGATCTGGGGCACGGGATCGGGACCCGGCAGGGCGCGGTCTTTCAGGGCTTTGGAGGAATTGCGCAGCACCTCCATGATCGCCATCAGCCCCTCGCTCTCCACCCGCCATACCCATTCGGCCGTGCGCGCCTGTTCCAGCGGCGAGCGGCCCAGCAAGGGCGGGTCGGGATAGAGCGCTTCGAGATAGCGCACGATGGCCGCATTGTCGCACAGCGCCTCGCCTTCCTCAGTCACCAGCACCGGCACGGTGCAGCGCGGATTGATGGCCTGAAACTCCGGCGAGAAATGCTCGCCATTGCGCAGATCGATCTCCACGCGGGCCACGTCCACGCGCTTTTCGGCGATCACCATGCGCGCGCGGCGCGGCGAAGGCGCGGTGGCGCAGTCATAGAAGGTCATCATGGCAAAGCTCTCACTGTTCAGGAAAACGCCGGCGGGCGTTCATCGGCCACACCCAGGCGCGCTTCAATCGCCGCGCCCAGCGCCAGCATGACGCCCTCCTCATAGAGCGGCGCCCACAGGCTGGTGGCGTAGGGCACGCGGTGTACATCGCCGCTCTCATCGGCGGGCTCGCCGAAAATCGTGCGGGTGGGCGCTTCGATGAAACCGGAGCGGAAAGCCAGCTGGGGATGGCCGGTATAATTGGTGATCAGCAGCATTGAGCCGGCGAAATTCGGCCCGATCACCGCGTCCAGCCCCTCCATGCGCGCGTCCATCATCTCCATGGCCTGACGGCGCAGCCGGTCGGCATTGACCAGATCCACCGCCGAGAGGAAGCGCGTGCGCCGCCAGGTATTGGGCCAGGCTACGTCGTCCTGCCAGCGCAGGCGCTCGTCGAGACCTTCCAGCGTGAGATGCTCGAACGCGGCGGCCGCCTCGGCTTCCAGCTGCATCAGCAGCGCGTCCCAGGGCCGCTCATCCACCTCGAACGCAACCAGCTCCACGCCCAGGCTGCGCGCCGCCTCCAGCGCGGCGCGGTCCGGATCGGCGCCGTTTTCGAACCAGTCGGCATTATAGCCCAGGCGAAGCCCGCTCAGATCGCGGGCGAAATCAGCCTCGAACCCGTGATCGCGGCTGGCGGGGTCAGTGACGTCCGCGCCATTGATGGCGGCCAGCACCAGGGCGGCGTCGGGGCTTGAGCGCACCATGGGGCCGATCTTGTCCAGCGACCAGCACAGCGCCATGGCGCCGGTGCGCGCCACCCGCCCGAATGTGGGCCGCAGCCCGGTATTGCCGCAGCGGTGGGAGGGCGAGACGATGGAGCCCAGCGTCTCGGTGCCGATGGCGAAACCGCACAGCCCCGCCGCCACCGCCGCCGCCGGTCCGGCCGACGAGCCCGAACTGCCTTCGGCCGGGTTGAACGGATTGCGCGTCACCCCGTCAAACCAGATGTCGCCGTAAGCGATGGCGCCGGTGCTGGCCTTGCCCAGCAACACCGCGCCCGCCTCTTCCAGGCGCCGCGCGACAATGGCGGTCTCCTCGCCCATGCGCTCCGAATAGACGGTCGCGCCCCAGGTGGCGGGCAGGCCCTGAACGTCGATAATATCCTTCAGCGCATAGGGCACGCCATGGAGCGGCCCGCGCACCTGTCCCGCTGCGCGCTCGGCGTCCCGGGCGGCGGCTTCGGCGCGGGCGCGGTCCGCGCTGACATGGATGAAGCATTCCAGCGCAGCGCCATGGGCCTCGATGCGGGCGAGATAAAGCTCTGTCAGCTCCGCGCTTGAAAGCGCGCCGCGCGCCATCCACGCGCCCAGCTTCCAGGCCGGCGCATAGGCGATGTCCACCGGATCGGACGGCAGCGGGCCGGGATCGGCGGAGAGGCCGGTGACGGCGTTGTCCTGCACGCGCATCGTGCGCCCGGGCAAAACGGGGTTGAACACCAGGCCCGGATGCAGCGCATTGGGCTTGTCCAGGGCGCGCAGACGCTCGGCCCGCGCCTGCCAGGCTTCAATCCCGGACAGCATTTGCTGGCGCTGGGCCGGGCTGTAGCGCACGCCCGCCAGCGTCTCGGCGCAGGACAGCGTGTTAGCGGTGAGCCCTTCGGGCCGGGCTTGAGGCGGCGAACAGGCGGCCAGCGCGCCGCCTGCGCCGGCCATCAGGGCGAGCACGCCGCGGCGTGTGGCGCGCGGCTGGTCCGGCGATGTGGTCATGACGGTCTCCCCAAAGCTGAAGGCGCGTTCAGATCAGGTTCAGCCGCGCCCGCGTTAAGGTTCATGAACGGCTGCGCCGCCCGGCGCGTCAAGGGTTGAAGGCCAGGAGATCAATTGTGGCGAACTTGGCCCAAATGTCCTCCAAATCGCCCTTGTTCCGGACCAATCGGCTGTTTGGTTAATAGTCAGGGCTGTCGACTCAAGTTTTATGAAAGGGGCTGATCATGCGTGACGCGATTGAAAGCAGGCAGGCGATGAAGAGCGATTACCGCCTGCGCCGCACTCTGACCGGCGCGCAGGGCGAAGAGGGCGAAGCCATCGAGCAGAAGCCCGGCGTCGACAACCGTCTGGATGCGGCCTGGAAGAACGCCGCCGCCGCGTTTTCGGCCTATACCGACTTCCGCGCGCGCCACAAGGTGCAGCGCGCGGCCTCCTATCCCGACAGCCATATCATGCACTTCTCGATCCTGGCCGCGCTGGTCCTGTTCGAGGGTCTGGCCAACGCCTATTTCTTCTCCAAAGGCTCGGACCTGGGCCTGCTGGGCGGCTGGATCCAGGCCATCACCGTGGCCTTCACCAACGTTATCGCGGCCTTCTTCCTGGTGGGCTTTCTGGGCCTGAGGCTGTTGCAGAACCCGGTCAGCCGGCCCTTCTCCTTCTGGGCCGCCGTTGTGGGCGTGCCGCTGGCGCTGGCCTTCATCATCTTCCTGAACTTCTCCGCGGCGCATTATCGCGACCTGCTGGAGGTGCAGGCGGCGATGATGACCGTCAACGGGGAGTTCGCCCCCAATGGCGAGATCCTGACGCCGGTGACCCGCGCCCTGACCTTCCAGCCCTTCGAGACGCTTGAAGCGCTGCTCCTGTTCATCCTGGGCATCACGTTTGCGGCCATCGCCGCGTTCAAGGGCGCCACGTTTGACGACTCCCTGATCGGTTATGGCGCGGTGCAGCGCCGGGTGGTGGCCGCGTCGGCCCATCTGTCCGAGCTGATGAAGCGCCAGTACCGCAAGGATGACCGCGACGAGCTGACGCTGGAGCGTTCTGAAATCCTGAAAGAACGCATGGACGAGTTTTTTGCGCGCGATTACGAGCGCTCGGCGGTGCGCTATGACGAGATGTCCCAGCGCCGCTCCTCGCCCGGCCCCGCGCAGGAAGCCGAGTATGACGCCGAGCCGCCGCCCTATGCGCGCAGCTAAAAAGTGACCCGGTCCGGGGTGGCGCAAGCCGCCCCGGCGCGGCATGCTGACGCCGCGAGGCCTGGCGCAGCGCACACACGGGGGAGCACGCCATGCGATCAAAAGACCTGATCGGTTTTTTCAATATCCTGGTGGTGATCGGCGTGCTGGGCGCCATCAGCTACGCCGCGGTGATGCTGCAGCCGGCCGAATACGATTCCGAGACCTTGTGCCTGGCTGACGAGCAACCGCCCCATGTGGTGGTCATGATCGACCGCACAGAGGTGATCTACACCCCCGCCCAGGCCGGCCAGATCCGCCAGACCATCATCGATGCGCGCAATGGGCTGGAGGTCGGCGAGCGCCTGTCGGTGTTCGAGCTCAATCATCGCGGCGAGATCCGCAACACCAACCGCTTCTCGGTGTGCAATCCGGGCCGGGGCGACCAGATCAACCCGCTCTACCGCAATCCCCAGCGCGTGCAGGCGCGCTATGACGCCCTGTTCGAGCGTCCGCTGGACCAGGCGCTGGAGGGGCTGTTCGATCTCATCGATTCCCCCATCACCCCGCTGCTGGAATCGCTGGCCGAGCTGGGAACCCGCCCGGAGTTTGACCGCACCACCCCGCGCCGGCGCGTGGTGCTGATCTCGGACATGTTCCAGAACACCCGGCTCTACACCGTCTATGGCTGGACCCGCCAGGACCTGGAAAACCGCCTGCCGCCGCCCTCTGACGTGGCCGAAGCCATCCGTGAGCAGTATGGCGACGTGCTCTGGGGCGTGGAGCTGGACGTCTATTATGTCGACCAGCCCGGCTGGAACGCCCGCGAACGCGCCATCATCCGCGCCCACTGGCGCGAGATCTTCCGCGAGCTGGGCGTGCGCGACCGCTGGACGGAGTTCTAAAGGCCGGCGGGGCGGATTTGCGCCTGCCGCTCACCTTGCGTTTTCCCGGCGCAGGCCGGGACCCAGGGCCGCAGCCAAGCTAGCCCCGTCTTCCGACGGGGAAACGCCCGGTGGAGGGGCTTGGAGTTCAAGTGATCTTCGCTCTCCCCCTCACCTTACCTCTCCCCCATAGTCATGGGGGAGAGGAGCATCCACGCCGCGCTCTTTCTTGTGGGCTTGAGATCATGCTTTTCCGAAAGAGTTTCAACGTCAAAGCCCCCTCTCCCCTCTTCAGAGGGGAGAGGATAAAGGTGAGGGGTGGAGAGGCAGCGCGCCAGCACCGGCAGAGTGTCCCGCTTCATCCCCCCATGCGTTTTCCCGGCGCACGCCGGGACCCAGGGCCACGGCTGCAGCTGGGCCCCGTCTTTCGACGGGGAAACGCCAGGTGGAGGGGCTTGGAGTTCAAGTGATCTTCGCTCGCCCCCTCACCTTACCTCTCCCCCATAGTCATGGGGGAGAGGAGCATCTACGCCGTGCTCTTTCTTGTGGGCTTGAGATCATGCTTTTCCGAAAGAGTTTCAACGCCAAAGCCCCCTCTCCCCTCCCTGAGGGGAGAGGATAAAGGTGAGGGGTGGAGAGGCAGCGCGCCAGCACTGGCAGAGTGTCCCGCTTCATCCCCCCATGCGTTTTCCCGGCGCACGCCGGGATCCAGGGCCACGGCTGCAGCTGGGCATCGTCTTTCGACGGGGAAACGCCAGGTGAAGCTCTGCGTCATATCACCTGCCCTGGCAGACGATCCCTCCTCATGAAAACCCGGCTTGGCGCGGGGGCGGGCTTGGCCGATATTGGTCCGGACAAAGCTTTGCGTGATCGTGAAAGGCGGGCCTGGATGACATCCACCATGCAGCAGGGCGTGTTGCGCGCGCCGGTTCAGGGCGTGCCGCAGGCGCGCGACTTCGCCCTGATTGATGCGCCGCGGCCGCAATGCCCCGAGGGCGGCGTGGTAGTCCGGCTCAGCCATGTGTCCATGGACCCGTATGTGGGCGCGCGCCTGCGCGGGCGGCATATGGGCGAGGCGGCGCCTGAACCGATGACGCAAGCGATTCCGGGCCATGGCGTGGGCGTGGTGATCGAAAGCCGCTGTGCGATTGCCGAAGGCGCCTATGTGCATCTGATGGAGGCGGGCTGGCGCGAGTTGGCTCCGGCGCTGGACGCTGAAGTCAGGGTGATCGAGCCGGGCGGGCTGTCGCCGTCGGTGTTTCTCTCCAGCCTGGGCATGCCGGGCCTGACGGCCTGGGCGGGCATGACGCAGCTGGCCCGGGTGCGAAAGGGCGATTGCGTGCTGGTGGACGCCGCAGCGGGCGCGGTGGGCGGCGCGGCGGGCCAGATCGCCCGCGCGCAGGGAGCAGCACGGGTGATCGGCATTGCCGGCGGGCCGCAAAAGGCTGCGCTGGTGCGCGACACATACGGCTTTGACGCCTGCATCGATTACCGCACGGACGGGTGGAAGGATGAACTGGCCGGGGCGCTTTCCGGCGGGCTGGACGTGCATTTCGAGAATGTGTCCAGCGAGATCCTGACCCTGGCCCTGACCCATATGAACCCCTATGGCCGGGCGGTGCTGTGTGGCCTGGCCGCCCATTATCACGACGACCAGTCCGCGCCGGGCGTGCCCTTCGGCCTGATCATCGGCAAGCGCGCCAGCCTGCACGGGCTGGTGGTGTATGATTTCTATGACCGTTGGGACGCCTTCCTCGCCAAGTGCCGCCCGCTGGTAGAGACCGGCGCGCTGGTCATCGCCGAGGATGCAGCCGACGGCCTCGCCGCCGCGCCCGAAGCCTTCGAGCGCCTGATGACGGGGCGCAATCTTGGCAAGGCGCTTGTGAAGCTCTAGCGCAGGTGTAGCATCACCTCATCGGATACGGGGCGGGAGACCGGGCATGGAAGCGCTGACCAAGCTGAGCTGGGGATTGCTGGCTCTGGTGCATGTGCCCCCGGCGCTGGTGCTCGCCATGCCCTCTTTGACCCAACGGCTTTACAGCGTGCCCGCCGATGGCGAGGCCGGCGTGCTGCTGGTCCATCGCGGCGCGCTGTTCGCCGCCGTCATCGCCGCCTGCCTGATGGCCCTTTTGGATCCCTCCTTGCGCCGGGCCATGAGCGTGATCGTGGCGATCAGCGTGATCGGCTTCCTGTTCACCTACTGGCGCGCGGGCATGCCGGCAGGGAGCCTTCGCACCATCGCCATCATGGACCTGATCGCGCTTCTGCCGCTGGCCTTCGTGGCGCTGCGCGCCTGGCGCGGCTGATCGCGTGACCGGAGCGCCCGCACACGCCTGGGGCCGGCGCGGCGCGGTGCGCGTGATGGATCGCGCGGTGCATTACCGGCGCGCCGGACCGCCGGGCGCGCCGGTGGTGATCCTCCTGCACGGCTCGCCCGAAAGCGCCAGTGCGGTCCATGAGATCGCAGCGCTTTTGTTGCAAACCGCCTGCGTCATCGCGCCCGACACGCCCGGCAACGGTTTGTCTGCGCCGCTCGATCACGCCGACTCGGACCGTGAGGATTATGCGCGCCAGCTTCTGGCCTTCATGGACGTGATGGGCGTGAGCCGCGCCGGGCTTTACGGCTTTCACACCGGCGCGGGCACGGCCATGGCGGCGGCCTTGGCGGCGCCGCAGCGCGTCAGCGCGCTGGCGCTGGATGGCCTGGCGGTGTGGACGCCGGACGAGCGTGCGGCGCTGCTGGCGGACTATTGCGTCACCTACCCGCCGGTCTGGGACGGCTCGCATCTGGCGCGCATCTGGGCGCGGCTGGAGGAACAGCTGGTGTTCTTTCCCTGGCATCACGCCCGGCTGGACGCGCGCATGGCCCTGCCGCCCACGCCCATGGAGACGCGCCTGCGCCGGCTGCGCGACTGGCTGACCGCCCATGCGCACTATCCCGCGCCCTATCGCGCCGCCTTCAAGGCGAAGGGCGAGGACGGGCCGGACCGGGTCAGCGTTCCCACCCTGATCGGGGCGATGGGCCGCGATCCGCTGAGCGCGCATCTGGACCGCCTGGGAAAGCTGGCGCCGGGGGTGAAAGTGGAACGCTGGGGCGATGACCGGGCGGGCGCGCTGGCCTCCATCGCCGGCCACTTCAGCGCCCATCCCGGCGCGCGCGCGGACCGGCCTGACCCGTCTGACGCCGCCTTGCTGGCGGGCCTCGCCGCGCCGCAAGCGCGCCCTGACTGGGCGCCGGATGATCATGGCGGCTTCCTGCTGAAGCTGTGGCGGGATGTGCGAAATGAGGTGATCGCCAGCGCAGCCGATCAGGCCGCGCTGGACGCCGGGCTGGACCCGCACGCCCTGCACGCGCGCGTCACCGCCGCGATCCAGGCGCGCACTGGATTGTAAGTCTCAGGGCGCCGCCGCCTCGCGCGCCTTGCCGCTGACCAGATAGACCGCAAAGCTGGCCAGCCAGTGGCTGCCCTCGTAATGCTCGTCCGACACAGCGGCCAAGCCCTCCTGCGTATGCACCGCTTCCGCCGCCCGCAAGGAGTCGATGCGCGGATCGTCTGCAGGCAGGCTGGCGGCGATGCCCTGCAGGTTCCAGGCGCGTGACAGATTGACCCCGTCGAGATGGACCAGATGGCCGTCGGACGGGTCCAGCACCACGCCCGGCGCCAGCCAGTCCGCAGACCCGTCTTCGGGAATGCCGGGCAGGAAGGCGGCGAGCCAGCCGGGATAGTCTTCGGCCGGGATCACCCGGCGCATCAGATCGGCCGCCATCAGGCAGGGCGACAGGAAATCGGTCCCCGAAGGCTCGTAATGAATCGGGCAGGCCCGGTCTTCCAGATGAAAGGCGCGCGATTTGGCGGCAAGCGTGTCGGCCAGCGCCTCTCGCCCCGCCGCGCGCGCCCAGTCCAGCGTCAGGGCGAAGCCGAAAGCGGTCTGGTTATGAGTGCCCGAGCGCACCGGATAGACCAGATTGGGCAGCCAGGTCAGGAAGCGATCCTCGATCACGTCTTCCAGCGGCGCCAGCACCTGCGCCCACTCTTGCGCCTGCGGATCATCCCAGGCGCGCAGCTCGGCGGTGAGCTGGAGATACCAGGCCAGGCCATAAGGGCGCTCGAACGAGGCCCGGCCCTCGCCTTCAAAGTAAGCCAGCTCGCCTGCCATATTCTCGTGCGTGAAGCTTTGGGCCAGCGCGGCGCGGGCCTGTTCAGCGAACGGCGCATCGGGAAACAGGCGGGTCAGGCGCGCCAGCAGCCAGTGGCCATGCACCGCCGAGTGCCAGTCAAAACAGCCATAGAAAATCGGCGTCAGTTCGCGCGGCGGCAGGGCGTCTTCGTCCGAGATCATCACATGGGCGATCTTGTTGGGGTATTCGCGATGAACGCAGCCCAGCGCCAGGGCTGCAAACCGCTCTGCCGCGCGCGCGTCCAGCATGCCCGCTTCTCCTGTCCCGCTTGAGTTTTCCGCTGCGCCGAGCACCATCGCCCCGGCCATGATCATTCCCGCCAGCATCATCGGACCCTTCCGTGCTCCATCAATCCGCGACGGTATCGCGGCGCGCGCAATGTGCAAAATCGATTGCCGTGCTGCGGCGTGCGGGGGTGATTTTTGCCGCGCCGGGGTCTAGAACACTCCTCATGGACCGCCCCGGCAGAGGGTGGCCGGAGACCAATTATACTTACCCGCAAGGGGGGAGAGACATGGCTGATGGTCTGTTCGCAGGCCGGGATCTGAGCGATCTCGGCGTTTCAGGCGCTGTACTTCATTACAACTGGAGCGAGGAAGCGCTTTACGAAGAGGCCGTGCGCCGCGGCGAGGGCCGCGTGGCCAAGGGCGGCGCGCTGGCGGTCACCACCGGCTCGCACACCGGCCGCTCGGCGCGCGACAAGTTCACCGTGCGCGACGCGTCGACCGAAAACACCGTGTGGTGGGACTTCAACGCGTCCATGACGCCGGACCATTTCCAGACGCTGTGGAGCGATATGCGCGCGCATATGAGCGGGCGCGAACTATTCGTGCAGGAGCTGTTCGGCGGCGCCGACCCGGCCTGCCGCCTGCCCGTGCGCGTGGTCACCGAGCTGGCCTGGCACTCGCTGTTCATCCGCCATTTGCTGCGCCGTCCCGAACGCAGCGAGCTGGACGGGTTCGAGGCGGGCTTCACCATCGTCAACCTGCCCAGCTTCAAGGCCGACCCGGCGCGCCATGGCGTGCGCTCGCAAACCGTCATCGCGGTCAATTTCGCCGAACGCCTGGTGCTGATCGGCGGCACGTCCTATGCCGGCGAGACCAAGAAATCGGTCTTCACCATCCTCAATTATCTGCTGCCCGAACAGCGCATCATGCCCATGCATTGCTCGGTCAATGTGGGCGAGGACGAGGACGCAGCCATCTTTTTCGGCCTGTCGGGCACCGGCAAGACCACCCTGTCGGCCGATCCCAAACGCCGGCTCATCGGCGATGACGAGCATGGCTGGTCGAAGGACGGCTTGTTCAATTTCGAGGGCGGCTGCTACGCCAAGATGATCCGCCTGTCGCGCGAGGCCGAGCCGCAGATCTACGCCACCACCTCCATGTGGGGCACGGTGCTGGAAAATGTGGTGATGGACCCGGCCACCCGCGAGCTGGACCTGGACGACGCCACGCTGGCGGAGAACTCGCGCGGCGCCTATCCGCTGCACTATATCCCCAATGCGTGCGCGAAGAATGTGTGCGGCCATCCGCGCAATATCGTCATGCTGACATGTGACGCGTTCGGGGTGATGCCGCCCATCGCGCGCCTGACCCCGTCGGCGGCCATGTATCACTTCCTGTCGGGCTATACCGCGAAAGTGGCGGGCACCGAAAAGGGCGTGACCGAGCCCAGCGCCACCTTCTCCACATGTTTCGGCGCGCCCTTCATGCCGCGCCATCCGGCCGAGTATGGCGCGCTCCTCAAAGCGCTGATCGCAGAGCACGGCGCGCAATGCTGGCTGGTCAATACCGGCTGGACGGGCGGGCCCTACGGCGTGGGCGAGCGCATGCCCATCAAGGTGACGCGCGCGCTTTTGAACGCGGCGCTGGACGGCTCGCTGGCCGACGCCGAATTCCGCACCGATCCGGTGTTCGGCTTCCAGGTTCCCACTGAAGTGGCCGGCGTGGACGCCCGGCTGCTGGACCCGCGCCAGACCTGGTCGGACCCGTCCGCCTATGACGCCCAGGCGCTCAAGCTGGCTGACATGTTCACCGCCAATTTCGAGAAATTCGAATCCCATGTGGACGAGGCGGTCCGCGCCAGCGCCCCGCGCCCCGATGCGGTGAGGGCGGCGGCGGAGTAGCATGGAGATCGTTCAGCTCCGCCCCGGGCAGGCCGCGCGCTACGCCGCCTGGCTTTCCCTGTTCGGGGCGGCGTTTGACGAGGCCGACACCTATACCGGCGCTATGCCGTCCGAGGCTTATCGCGATGGGTTGCTGGCCAATGGCGATTTTCTTGCGCTCGCCGCCCTGGACGGAGAGCGCGTGATCGGCGGCCTGGCGGCCTATGTCATGCGCAAGTTCGAGCGCGAACGCTCAGAGATCTATATCTACGACCTGGCCGTGGCCGAAGACTGGCGCCGGCGCGGCGTGGCCACCGCCCTCATCAACACCGTGCGAAAACGGGCGCCGGAATGGGACGCCTGGGTGCTGATGATCCAGGCCGATCACCAGGATGAAGCGCCCGTAGCGCTCTACTCAAAGCTCGGCCAGCGCGAAGACGTGCTCCATTTCGATATTCTGCCGCTGGAGAGTGAGCCGGAGATTTAGTGGCGGCACAACGCAACGCACTGCGCGCAAACGCCTTCTCTCGTCATTCAAATCTAGCGTTTTCCCGGCGCAGGCCGGGACCCAGGGCGACGGCGCATCTGGACCCCGTCTTCCGACGGGGAAACGCGAGAGGGGTGAAGTAGCTTTCAGGTGATCGCCCGCACCCCCTCACCTTACCTCTCCCCCATGGTCATGGGGGAGAGGGGACTTCTGGCGCTGCGCTCTCTCCTTTGAGCTAGGGGTCAAGCATTTCCGGAATAATCTCAACGTCAAAGCCTCCTCTCCCCTCCCAGAGGGGAGAGGTAAGGTGAGGGGTGAGGGGGCCAGCGTTTGAAGCCTTTTTCTCTACACGCCCACCCTGCTTTCCCGGCCGAGCGGAGCGAGGGCCGGGACCCATCCACCACTCACTGGCCACTGTTGAGGCGGCTGGAGAATATGGGGGATGGATCCCGGATATGGGCTTACGCCCATTCCGGGAAGGCATGTGATCTCGCGAAGTGGGAAAGCGGCCTCAAGCCGCGCCCTCGCCGGTGCGGGCGAGCTCGGCGCCGGCGGCCTGGGCGGCGCGGATGCGCTGGTGGACTTCCAGGGGCTCGACCGCGCCGGCCGGTTCGCCGGCCTCATTGACCAGCACAGGCAGGCGCACGGTGACGGTGGTGCCCTCGCCCGGCTCGCTGTCGATCTCCATCACCCCGCCATGCAGCGCAGCCAGCTGGCGCACCAGCACCAGGCCCAGGCCGGAGCTGCGCTCGGCGGACTCGCGGCCTGACTGGCTCTGGGCGTAGGGCTGGCCCAGCCGGTCGATTTCTTCTGAGCTGATGCCCACCCCGCTATCGCCCACGGCCAGCAGCAAGTCGCCGCCGTCACGGCGCGCCATCAGGGCCACGGCGCCGCCATCGGGGGTGAATTTCACGGCATTGGACAGAAGATTGAGCAGGACCTGGCGCAGCGCCTTGCGGTCGGCGTGCACATGGATGGGCGCATCGCCCGCATCGAGATGCAGCGTCACGCCCTTCTCGCTGGCGCGCAGGCGCATCATCTTGGCGCAGATATCGGCCACATCGCGCACATCGAAAACCTCGGTGACCAGCTCATAGCGGTCCGCCTCGATCTTGGACATGTCCAGCACGTCGCCGATCAGCTCCAGCAGATGACGCCCGCTTTCGTGAATGAGGTCGCCATACTCGGCGTAGCGCGCGGGCAGCGGGCCGAACAGGCGCTGCTTCATCACGTCGGAAAAGCCGATAATGGCGTTCAGCGGCGTGCGCAGCTCATGGCTGACGGCGGCCAGGAATTCAGACTTGGCGCGGCTGGCGGCGATGGCCGCGTCGCGCTCGGCGGCCAGACGCGCCGTGGTTTCGGCGTCCGCGCCAGCCGGCTCGTCCAGCGAGACCACAAACCCGGCGGGCGTCGCCACGGCCCGGGCCGAGAGCACGCTTTCACGCCCGCGCGGGCCGCGCACGGTAAAGCTGAACCGGCCGCCATCCGCCCCGCCGCCCTGGCGCGCCTCATGGAGCGCGGCGCTCAGGCGCACGCCCTGATCGCCGTCAAAGCCCAGCCCCTCTGCGGGCAGGCCGGTCAGATCGCGCGGCGCGCCCGGCGCGGCGCGGCGTACAGCGCGTGAGGCGGCGGTGATCACGCCCGCCTCGTCCAGCATCAGCAAGGGCGCAGGCGCATGGGCGAAACCGTCCGCCGCCGGGCGCAAGGCCTCGGCCTCGCGGCGGGCCGCCTTGAGCCGGCCCAGCAGGCGCGCGCGGGCGGTCACGCCGGTCAGGGCGAAGAAGGCGGCAAGTACGGCGAATCCGCTCAGGGCGCCCAGCGGCAATTGCGATCCGGCGGGCGGCCCCATTAGGCTGAAACCGGCCGCCATGACAAAGGCGCAGGCCGACAAGACCGCACTCAGGCGCGCCGCACGCTCACTGCCCGAAGCGGCCAAAGCGGCGGGACCGGCGAGAAACACCAGGGCGGCCGGCGAGAGCGCGCTGGCGAACGCCATGGAGGCCGACAGGCCCGGCAGACACCAGGCCAGCGCCATCACAGCCCGCCCACCCTCGCGATCAAGGCGCGCGCCCAGCACCAGCCCGATCAGGCCCGGCGCCAGGGCGGCCAGAGCAAACGCCCATCCGGCCAGCTCCAGCGGCGCCAGCATCCAGATCACGGCGGCGCACGCCGCCAGCCAGGCGCCATGAATGGCGGGACCGGCGGCGCGGTCCAGCCAGCGGGCCAAGGATGAGAGCGGTACGGGAGCGGACATCGAATCAGGCACTCGCAGGAGACACCACGGACGTCCGCACGCTGCGCGCCCGGCGTTAACAATTATTGAATCGCGGTTAATCCGCACACGCGCTCTTGGCGGCGGGGCCGATTTGAGGTCATCATCTTCCAATGCGCCAGATGCGCCGCTCTCAAGATCAGCCAAGGTTCGTAAGGTCCGCCATGATCAACGCCTGGATCGCCGCCGCCCTCGCCGCCGCTCTCGGCGCCGCTCACGCCCTGGCCGACGATGAGGAACCGCCCGCTGAAGCGCCCGCCAGCGCCCCGGTGCTGGCGCTTGACGCGCCGCCGTCCTCGCCGCTGACGCAAACAGCCGAGGTCTATGCCGCCTTCCATCAGGATGTGAACCGGGCAGGCCTGCGCGAACTGCGCTCGGGCCATGATCTCGACGCGGTGATGGACTCGCTGGCCGCCTATTACCAGGGCGACCGGCTGGTGGACGCCCAGATCGCCTACGCCGCCCTGGTGGCCGCCCAGCATCCCGAGTTTATCGACGCGGTGCGCGCCGTGGCCGATTATTACGGCATGGAGACCGCGCGCGCGGCGCTGATGCATGATCCGATCTTCGTCACCGGCTTCATGGGCGCTGATCTGGCCCAGGACAGCGTGGTGGGCGCCATTGAGGAAGACGTGGCGCATATGCGCCAGGTGGGCGAGCGCTACCGCCAGGAATCCTACAGCCTCCAGCGCCAGGCCTGGGCCATGCGCCGCGAGCGCGACCGGCGCGAGCGCAATGAGGCGCTCAACACCGCCCATACCCGCCTGCAGGCCCGCTTCCGCCGCTCCGGCGAGGAGGCAGAGGGCGAACCGCGCCTGCGCCGCAGCGGGCGGATGGGCTCAGCGGTGTCCATGTTCGCCGAGCGCCCGGCCAATCTGCCTGACCTGCCCGAGTTGTCGGTGAGCGTGGGCGAACGCCAGATCACCCCGGACGAGCGCCGGGTGGGCCGCTTCCTGGCCGTGGCCGCCCTGCAATCCATCGAGAGCGGCGATATGAGCGCGCTGGACACGCTGCTCTCCGAACCGGCGGTGGAGCGCTGCATCGAGTGGTCGCGCCTGATGCTGCAGCAATGCATCGCGGCGGGCAGCTTCCGCTATGAGGACAGCTTCTGCATCGCTGCCCATGCGCTCAATGACGTGGCCCAGTGCCTGAGCACCGCCCAGCGCCAGCGCCGCAATCTCGACCATATCACGGTCTCGAACTGAGCCCTGCCCGGCCTTTGCGTGCCAGTCTGAAACAGGTTCAGGCCCGCAGTTAACACCTGATTCATATTGCCCTTTCACGCTTAATGCCTCGTTTACCCATTGGCGTGGAAGCGCTGGATATATGGCGCTTGTCCGGGTTAGCCTCGTTCTTGCTTGGATTGGGCAAGTGCGATGAGGCGAGCATGCTTTTCATCATCAGGGCCGCATTCTGGATCGCCGTGGTCGCCGCGTTCGCGCCGGCCGGCTTCACTGCGCCTGAAGACGGCGCCTTCGCCCGCGAAGCCCGCGCCATCCTCTCCACCCCGGCCCGCGAGGCGGCCGAGGCTGCTTCCGGGACCGGAGAGATGGCCGCCAGCGGCCTGTGCGCCGACCATGGCGAGCTGTGCGCCGTCGGCCGCTCTCTGGCGAGCTTCGCCGGCGCCATGACCGAACTGGCCGCCGACCGCACCCGCTCCGCCCTGGATGCGCGCGCCGAGGAGCGCCTGACCTCCGAGGCCGAAGCGCGCCGCATCGAGGCGGCGTTCGCGCGCGCCGCCGGCGAGCCGCATGGCTGACCGAACGGCGCTGGCGCGCGCAGGTTATCTTACGGCTGTCCCCGCTTTACAGCGCCCGGCGCCTTATCCCCGCCCCTGCGCTCCGGCGCTGACCGGATTGCGTGATCGGGTGAGCTGATCGGCGAAGCCGTGATTGGCGTCGCGGTGGCGGGCCTCGTCAGCGCGCACCTCGATCACCACATCGCGCAGGCGCGCATCCTCGGCCAGCTTCCAGTAATCACGGGCAATGGCCGGCGCAGCCACATTCTCGATCGCGCCCGCATCGATGGCGTTGAGATACTGGGTGTAGCTGATCACCGCCTCCTCTTCGAGATAGGCCACGAAGCGGTGGGCCGTGCGCGGCGCAAACAGGTAGAGGAAGAAATAGGCGTTATAGAAAATCGCCTGCGCAATCATGATCATGCCGCGCTCGACGACGCTGGGCTGCGCGATCCTGACAAAGGTCATCAGGTGCATGCGCTCGTTCTCGGCCTCGTCAAGAAGCTCGCGGATCCAGCCCTGGTCGTCGCGGATATGGCGCAGGCATTTGAGATGCTGGAGCAGCCCGCCCACCATGCCCGGCACCGCCGCCACCGTCTCCAGCACCACCGCCCGGTGGCCATAGCGCTTGCGGAAGAACAGGTCGGCGAAAAAGCGCATGAAGCGCACCATGGACAGGGCGATCCGGTCGCGCACGCCCTCCGGCGTCCGGCGGGCGCCCAGATCGAGGTCAGCGTGCGGGTTCATGATCGTGCCTCCTGCATCCAGAATGTCTGTGCTCATGGATGTGGGCGCCCGGCGTGAAAAGCCAAGACCAGGGTCAAAAATGCCGCAGGATGAGTATTGCGTGATCAGATCGGCGCGACTTGGCTCGACTTCACCCGAACCCGCCCGCGTCCAGCCGCGCTTCCAGCTTGGACAACAGGGCCATGAGCCGGGCGCGCTCGTCCGGGCTGAAGCCTTCCAGCAAAGCGGCCTCATAGCGCAGGGCCAGCGGGGCGACCTCGGCATAGATCGCCTCGCCCTCGGGCGTCAGCGTCACATCGCTGGCGCGCCGGTCGTGTTCATTGGCGCTGCGCCGCACCAGCTCGCGCGCGTCCAGCGCCCGGATGGCCCGGCTGACGGTCACCTTGTCCATGGCGGTGGCCTCGCACACGCCCTGGGCCGTGCGCGGCGCGCCTTCGCCCAGCACCGCGATCACCCGCCATTCCTGGATCGACAGCCCGAAGCGGGCCTGATAGGCGCGCGCAATCAGGCCCGACGCCCGGTTGGACGCCACCGACAGGCGGTAGGGCAGATAATCGGCCAGCCTCAACCGCCCCGCAGCAGCGGGGCGGGAGCCGGGCCGGGCGCCGTCGCGGGCCATCACACGCGCGCCCCTCAGGCGCTGGCGGTCTTGATCACGCCGCGCCGGATCTGGTCGAGCTCGATGGATTCAAACAGGGCTTTGAAATTGCCCTCGCCAAAGCCCTCATTGCCCTTGCGCTGGATGATCTCGAAGAAGATCGGGCCGATATTGGTGGTGGTGAAGATCTGCAACAGCAGGCCGTCGCCCTTCTCCGGGTCGCCATCGACCAGGATATTGTTCTTCTTCAGCCGTTCGAGATCTTCGCCATGGCCGGGCACGCGCTCGTCCACCAGCTCGTAATAGGTCTGGGGCGTGGACTGGAATTCCAGCCCGGCGGCGCGCAGCTTTTCCACCGTGTCATAGATGTCCGGCGTGGTCAGGGCGATGTGCTGGATGCCCTCGCCATTGTATTCGCGCAGGTATTCGGCGATCTGGGACTGGTCGTCCGAGCTCTCGTTGAGCGGGATGCGCAGCTTGCCGCACGGGCCGGTCATGGCCCGCGACAACAGGCCGGTATGCTGGCCCTTAATGTCGAAATAGCGGATTTCGCGGAAATTGAAGACGCGCTCATAAAAGCCCGCCCAGGTGTCCATATTGCCGTTATGGACGTTGTGGGTCAGGTGATCGAGCACTTCCAGGCCGACGCCTTTTGTGTCCGCAGCGCCCGGCAGGGGCTCGAACACGCCGTCATAGATGTTCGCATCGCCATACTGGTCGACCAGATAGAGCACCGAACCGCCAATGCCGCGCAGGGCCGGAACCTGATCGCCATCGGCCCACACGCCCTCGCCGAACGGCTCGGCGCCGCGGGCGATGGCCTCGCCATAGGCTTTCTTCGCATCGCGCACCCGGAACGCCATGGCGTTGGCGCTGGGGCCGTGCTTGGCGCGGAACTCGGCGGCCTGGCCGGTGGTCTCGCGATTGACCAGGAAAGTGATGTCGCCCTGGGCCCAGCGGGTGATGTCGCGGCTCTTGTGGCGGCTGACAGGGGTGAAGCCCAGCGTGGTGAAGAGCGCTTCGAGCTTTTCCGGCTCGGGGCTGGTGAACTCGACGAACTCGAAACCGTCCGTGCCCAGCGGGTTCTCGAACAGGTCAGCCATGGCGCAGCTCCTTTGCATATGGGTGTGGCGCGCGCCGCCTGAAGGGCTTGAAATCAGCCCGGCGCCGCGTGCATCGTCATCAGGCAGAATAGTATCATTTGCAACTAATTTCACCCCGTTCGCGCAGGAGCGCCCGTCATGAAGCTTGTTCTCCACGGCTATTTCCGCTCCGGCACCAGCTACCGGGTGCGCCTGGCGCTGAACTGGAAGGGCCTGGCTTACGAGACCGCAGTGGTGAATCTGGTCGATGGCGGCCAGCGCGCGGCCAGCTATCTGGCGCGCAATCCGCAAGGCCTGGTTCCGGCGCTGGAAGCGGACGGGCGCATCCTGACGCAAAGCCCGGCGATCATCGAATGGATCGAGGAAACCTGGCCAGAGCGCCCGCTCCTGCCCGCCGATCCCTATCAGCGCGCCCGGGTGCGCGCCTTCGCCGCCGCCATTGGCTGCGACATCCATCCCATCCAGAACCTGCGGGTGATGAAGAAGCTGCGCGCCGATCACGGCGCCGACCAGGACGGCGCCACGGCCTGGGCGCGTCACTGGATCGAAACCGGTTTCACGGCGCTTGAAGTCCTGGCCGCGGACGCAGGCGGGCAAGGCGGGTTCATCTTCGGCGACGGCCCGTCGCTGGCGGAGATTTATCTGTTGCCGCAAATGTTCAATGCGCGCCGCTTCGGCGTGGACCTGGCGGCGTTCCCGCGCCTTGTCGCCGCTGATGAAGCCGCGCGCGCCCTGCCCGAACTGGCCGCCGCCGCGCCTGAGCTTCAGCCCGATGCGGTTTGACCCATCAGCGCGCCAGCCAGTCGCCTGAAGCGATCGCGCGCGCGCCGGTGAGCGGACGCACCCAGATATAGACCCAGGCCTCCAGCCCTTCAGGCTCCACAAGCCTAAGCCGGCGGCGCTCATAGCGCGTGCGCGCCTTGTCGCCGGGCCAATAGTCCTCAAACGCATCCAGTCTGGGCATGACCTGCGCATCACGCACCGCGAACAGCTCGCCGCGCACCTGGCCCGGCCCGCCGGTGAGACCGGGATAATCGCCCAGATCATAAAGAAGGCCGGGGATCAGGCAGGGGCCACGCGCCTCGAACGCGCCGGCCAGGCCAAAGCGGGCGAACCCGCTCTGCCCGGCGCGAAGCAGGCCGTAGACCGCGATCAGATCGCCGTCCGAAACGCCCGCCCCGTTCACGCCGCCGCCCGCTCCTTCAGGATCGGATGCAGCTTGCCGTAGGTCAGCGCCCGCCACAGCCATTCAAACGGCCCGTATCGGAAGACCTGCAGCCACAGCACGGAGACGATGAGCTGGGCGATCCATACGGCGATCACCAGCTGGACCTGTTCGACGCGCTCCATCGTGCCGTACAGGCCCAGGCCCGGCGGGCCTACGAAGATGAACACCATGACGATGGACTGGGTGAGATAATTGGTGAAGGCCATGCGGCCCGCAGCCCGGAACGGCGCGCGTATGATCGCCATCCAGGGCGCCTTGCAGGCCAGCATCACCAGGGCGGCGTAGCCGAACGCCATCAGCAGCGAACCCACATAATTGGTGGTGGTGTGCACCCACATCCCGCCCAGCGCGAACCCGGTGGCCAGCGCATGCTCCGCGCCCCACCAGACCAGCGGCAGGCCAAGTCCCAGGCCGATCAGGGCGTAGATGAAGTAGCGCCCGGCAGACCATTTCGCGAGCAGAAAGCCGCTCTTGAACAGCGCCATGCCGATGAACATCACACCGATTATGCGCCCGGCGAACGCCAGTGCGCCAAGCTGGCCTATGATGGCTCCAAGGGCGTTATAGCCCCGGCTGTCCAGCCAGCCGGCCTGATAGGCCGCCACCTGGCTGGCCAGCGCCTCGGCGCCAAGGGCCATGTTTACATCTTCCGCGCCCATGCCTTCCGGCAGGAGGGCGAAACTGCCGAACATGGCCAGCATCAAAAGCCCTGTCAGCGCGGTCCAGAACAGGCCCCAGAACACCAGCTTGCCCACGCTCATCCTGCGGAACAGCACCACGATCATGCCCGCCAGCGCATAAGTGAACAGGATGTCGCCGAACCACAGCGCATAGGCGTGCACCAGCCCGAATGCGAGCAGCCACAGCATGCGGCGATAGTGGACTTTGGTGGAGCTGTCCGGCCCGTCACCCACCATCAATACGATACCCGCACCGAACATGGCGGAGAACAAGGTGATGAATTTCATCTCGAAAAAGACGTGCTGGAAGAACCAGGCGGTCTGGTTGGCGCCGGTGAAATCCATATGGGAGGGCGGGTTCTGATAGGCGGTGAACACCATGGCGAACGCCTGGACATTGACCATCAAAATGCCCAGCACCGCGATCCCGCGCAGCACGTCCAGGCTTTCAAACCGGTCTTTCGCCGCCACCGGCGCTGCTGTGATGCTCATCCCTGCCCCCTGTTCAACATCCTGACCTGACGCTCACGCTGTCGGGTTCTGCGCCTTCATGCAACGCTTTGATAGGAGCCTTGGCGGAAGATTACCAAGAATTCACCGCTTTGTGAGACGGTTCCGCCTTGTCAGCGCGTATGCGCGCCCGCATAAGGGCCAGACTCGAAAGGATGACGCCCATGTCTCTCCTCATCGATCTGTTGCATATCCTGGTTGCGGCCATTCTAGCCGTGCTGGGCCTGACCTATGAGCGCGACGACAGCGACTGTCCGCCCGTGCGGTTTGAACCCGCCGCCCATTACAGCACTGAGGCCCCCCCGTTCGCCATGGAGCCTGCCGTGAACCAGGCCGGTCAGGACGCCCGCTGGCGCGCCATCACGCGCGAGTGCGAGCCCCGGCGCATCAGCGCAACGCTTCCTGTGCTTTAACTCCAAGCCCGCAAGGCCTAAAACAGAGTCGCACAGCGTCCGGTTCCGTCCGGACGCGAACCGTGCGCATGGCGCGCACAGCTTTGAAACCGCGGGGCGCAATGGCCGCCAAAGACCTGAAATCAAAAGACAAACCGGCACACACTGCGCCGGATGCTCACGCCCTTGAGATTGCCGAAGCCAGCGGCGGCGCCCTGTCAGCGGCGTCCGCCTCGACCGATGTCAGCGCGCCTCCTGCGCCCGCCGACATCCCGCCCGCACGCGGCGGAGGATGGCTGGCGTTTCTGGGCACGGCCTTCGGCCTGCTCTGGCTGGGCGGCGCCGGGGCGTATCTGGCCGGCTATACCGATCTGGCGGCGCTGACCCCGGCGCAATTGGCGGGCCTGTCCGTGTTCGCC
This sequence comes from Alkalicaulis satelles, assembly GCF_008630495.1. Lineage (GTDB taxonomy): Bacteria > Pseudomonadota > Alphaproteobacteria > Caulobacterales > Maricaulaceae > Oceanicaulis > Oceanicaulis satelles. The sequence goes on along the minus strand of NZ_VWOJ01000001.1, from coordinate 242,811 downwards.
GTCGCGCCTGCCCTTTTGTTCGTTCTCGCCGGCCTTCTGGGCCGCGAAGTGGCGCGCGCCGGCGCCCGGGCCCGGCGCCTGGATCTGGCGGTCGCGCGCCTGGCCGCGCCTTCGGGTCATGCCGAGGCCGACACGGCCCGTCTGGCCGACGCCATCTCCATGCAGATCGACCGGGTCAACGCAGCCATGGAAAGCGCGCTGGCGCGCCTGGCGGCCATGGAAGAGGTGATCACCCATCACGCTGACAGCCTGGAGGACAGCTCGGGCAAGGCGCGCGAGCGCGCCGAATCGCTGGTGGACTCCTTGCGCTCGGAGCGCCAGAAGCTGTCTGACGTCTCTGAAAGCCTGGATGACAAGGCCGCCCTCATCGCCGCGGCCATCCAGGACCAGTCGAAAATGGTGGCCGCCGCCGCAGAACTGGCCGAATCGCGCGCCGCTGACGGTGAAAAACGCATCCGCGCGGGCGCAGACCGCCTCAAGTCCGCCGGCGAGAGCGTGGAGGATGCGAGCAACCGGGTCACCCTTTCGCTGGACGCCCGCTCCACCGAGCTGCGCGACATGGCCGACGCCCTGAAAGCCCGCAGCGAAGGGCTGGAGGCGGCCTATCTCAAGCACCGCGAGCGTCTGGGCGAGGCCAGCGAGGTCCTGCGCAAGGAGCAGGAGAAGATCGCCGCCTCGCTGGACTTCCACAAGGCCGAGCTGGAAACCATGACCCGCACCGCGCGCGGCGGCGCCGATACGCTCAAGGCCGCGGCGGAAAAATCCGGCGAGGTGTTCGAAAGCGCTGTAGAGGCCGCCCTGAAGCGCGCCGAGACCCTGGCCGATCTGGTGCGCAAGGAAAGCGAGTCCGCCGCCCGCGCCCAGGACTCCGCCCTGAAACGCCTGCGCGAGGCGGCTGAAGCGGCGCGCGAAACCGCCGAAGCGGCCAAGGCGAGCCTGGACGCCCAGGCCGGCGCCGCCGAAGCCGCGCTGGAGCGTGTGAGCGAGGCCGGATTTGAAGCCGCACGACGCTCTGACGACGCCTTCCAGGCGCGGCTCAAGGAAGCCGAGGTGCTCACCGAAAAAGCTGCCCACGCCGCCGAGACCGCCTCTGAAGCCGTGCGCAAACGGCTCGCCGACACGCTGGAAGCCTCGCGCGCCGAGACCGAGCGGGTGGAGCGCCAGCTGGCCGAGCTGCGCCGGCGTCTGGAATCGGCCCCCGATGCGGCGCGCGGCAGCGCCGAAGCCATCGAGCGCGCCCTGTCGGACGGGCTGGAGCGCCTGACACAGACCGCCGCCGAGGCCAGCGACAACGCCCGCGAAATCGACGCCCAGTTCCAGGCCCGCATCCGCCAGAATTACGAATTGCTGTCCGATTTCATCCTGCGCATGGGCTCGGTGGCGGGCGGACGCAAACCCATCGATCTGCCCGTCAATGAACTGCCCGACCCGCTCAGCGCCCGGCGCAGCGGCGAACCGCGCGCCAAAGCGCGCAGCCCGCGCGGCGATGAGGACGCAGATGACGGGGCGCCAGCCTCTGACCCTGAAGACCGCCGCCCATCCGCCGCACGCGCCGCAAAGGACGGCCGCGAGGACGCCCATCGCGATGCGGATGAGGATGACGATGACGCCGCAGAGGCGGAACGAGAGGGCAGCCAGAGCCCGGGCGGACGCGATCCCGGCTGGCGCTGGCGCGACCTGCTGGCCAGCATGGATCCCAAGGACGAAGACCCCGAACCGGGCGCCAGGAAACGCCGCTAGGGCGATACCGGCGCGCCCGGGGATTGCGCACGATGTGTGTTTGCCTGATCATACAAATCAGGACCTGAGACTGACGTCTCAGGCCGCCAGCAAAGCGGGCGCGCGTCCTTGACCCTAGCAGCACTTGTTTTTGCGGCTCTTGTATTTGAGCTGAGCGATGCCCCCCTCATCCCCGTCGCGGGCGGGGAGGCAGCGCTGTCCCGTCAAGGACTCGAGTTGGTCTGGAGCGGCGACACACCAGCGCGCCTCGATCTGACGCCCCTCACCGAAGGGGCGCCGGAAGACTGGCGTCTTGCCCGCGTGACCTGTGGCGCGCCTGATTGCTCATGGGGATTCGCCGGCATCAGCCATGTGTTTGATACCACACGCGGACGCCTGGCCGGCTTCGACCGCAGGCAGGGGATGCACGCACACCTTCTGATCCGGCGTGGGTATTATCCACAGACCCGGATCGCACCCCTGACAGACACAACTGCTCTGCTCCTCTCGCCCGGCCGGGTGCTGTTTGACAGGCCTGGCCCCTGCGGAACGCGTGCGTGTCAGTCCCTGTCCGCCTCGCTCAGCATGGTCATGCGCTCGGGTCCCGCGAACTGGGCGCCCCATACAGGCCTGAGACTTTACGAGACGGCTGCAACACAAACCGGCCTGTTCGCCCTGTCGCGGGGCGCCGGCCACGTTCTGGTTCAGGAGATCGAGGCGGACTCGATCAACTGGACGCTTTTCGATCCCTTTAGCGGTCCGCGGCCTGTTGATTTGCCGGCTGGTCCGGTTTTCGCCTCCCATGAAGGCCGCGTCCTGTTCGACGCCAATCCCGGCGGGGATGCCGCCACATTTGGCCTTATGCCTGGTCACTGCATCACCAACGGCTGCGAGGACAGCGAGATCATCCATTTTGCGCCCTTGACCCCGGACCGCCAGACCCCGGCCCTGAGCCTTGGAGGCGACGGGCGCCTGTTCATGATCCGCTGGGAGGATGGCGCGTCCGTGCTCTACAGCGCACCTGCCGAACCAGGCGGCGCCTTTTCAAAGGTTGGCGGCGCCCCACAGGGCGTTCACCTCCAATTCGAGGTGCTTGCAGGCTTTTCCGGTGTTGGTCTCAGCGCCCAGGCGCCCGCCGGAGACCGGCGCTGGATTCATCTGGAAATCCGTGACGGCGAAACGTTCATTCACGATCTCGCCCTGCAACCCAGCTGGTTTGAGGTCCGGACGAGCTCCGGACGAGCCCAAAGCGCTGATGGACAAGCCATTCCCTACACCTTGTTCGAGCCCTTGGAGCCAGCCTCTGACCCATGCGCCCCGCTTCTGGTCCATGTTTACGGGGGGTACGGCGCGCCCAGCCAGCCAAGGCCCTTGTTTGGCGCAGAACGCCAGTGGATCGAAAATGGCGGACGCGTGGCCATCGCCCATGTGCGGGGTGATGGCGCCTTCGGCGCTGAATGGGCGGCATTGGGAGAATCCGACCGCTGGCGCACGATTGAGGATTTGCTAGGCGTAATCAGGCATTTCCATGAAGCGGGCTTGGCCGCGCCGTCCTCAACCTTGATCACGGGCGGCAGTTTTGGAGGCGCTCTGGTATTGGCGGCCGCTGCACACGCACCCGACCGCATCGCAGGCGCTGATGCCGGCTCTCCTCCCTTGCGAGGCGGGACGTTAGATGAATCCCTGACAGCCTATCTTGCGCTTGATCCACCGTTGCAAGGGCGGCTGGAGGGCATGCCGGTCCTGATCCGGGCCGGCTCGCACGACCGTGTCACGTCGCCCGATGACCTTCAGGCTTGGAGGGCGATTTTGTCCCGCAACGGGGCAGAGGTCACCGCCCTCATATTTGATGGCCTGCCCCATGAATGGCGCGGATCAGATCATCCTGCCGGACATGCCGCTGAAGCGCGCATCGCGTCATGGATGCTTGAACGCGTGACGCCCGAGACTGCCTGCATGCCATGAACTGGCGCCGATCCGGGCTGTCACTGGCCGGGCCGCTCGTGCGGAATAGATCATGGGACGGGGCTTTGGGGCTTTGAGGAGCGCGCCGCCATGCTGACCCGCCGATCCGTGTTTGCCGGCCTTGGCCTGATCACCGCCGCCGCGCCCGCCTGGGCCCGGCGCGATGACCCTGACCTGTTTGAACACCCGGACATCACGCCCTGGGGCGCCGAAACCATCGATTACGCCGCCCTCACCGAGGCCCAATGGCGCGAGCGCCTGACCCCGGACCAGTTCCGCATACTGCGCCGCGAGGGCACGGAGCGCCCGGGCTCCAGCCCGCTCAACCGGGAAACCCGCGACGGGATTTATGTGTGCGCGGGCTGCGCCCTGCCGCTGTTTTCCTCGGCCGCGAAATATGAGAGCGGCACGGGCTGGCCGAGCTTCTGGGCGCCCATTGAGGGCGCGCTCAACACCAAGATCGACTGGCGGCTATGGACCCCGCGCACCGAGTATCACTGCGCGCGCTGCGGCGGCCATCAGGGTCATGTCTTCGAGGACGGCCCCCGCCCCACCGGCCAGCGCTGGTGCAATAACGGCCTGGCCCTGAACTTCGTGCCCCGGCCCGCGCAGGGTTAGTGCGCAGGCAGACGGTAGAAAACGATCTCCCCGTCGCGGCTGATCTCCAACACGTGATTGATCATGACGCTCATGGGATCGCCATTCGCCGACAGAAATCTCATCGCCTGATCCAGCAGATCCCTGGCGCCTTGATAGCCGAGATTGGGCAGGATGATCAGGCCGGGATGGAGCGTCGTCCGGCCAACCAGCTTGCGGAAATCACGGGCGTTTTCTGTCACGATGACCAGGTCTTCGGCCAGAGCGCGCGCCAGCACCTCGTCATCGCGCTGCCCGCGCCCGCCCTGATCCAGCGGATGGATGGCGTAACCCAGTCCCTCAGCGTTGATCGCCCGCGCCAGCCTGGGTGGCAGACACTCGTCTATGAACAGGCGCAAAGCCCCCGCGCCCGGCTCAGCGCGCGCCCGGCGCGCGGCGCGCGCGGGGACCGCGGCGCGGGTGGGTGCGGGCGAAAATCTGCGCCGCTTCAAAGGCCTCGCGCGGGATATCCGGGTAATCACCCGTCAGCTCGTCCAGCGTTTCACCATCAGACAGCCGCCCCGCGAGCGCATAAACCGACAGGCGCGTGCCCCGGATCACGGGCAGCCCGCCCAGAATGTCAGGGTCGCTGATGATCCAGTCATCGCGCAGGCGCGCATAATTGAGCGCCGCCACATAGCTGGCCGCCGCCAGCCGGTCCACATCAAGGATAAGGCCTTCGGCCACTTCAACCGGCGCCAGCACCGGCCCCATCGCCCTCAGCCGGCTGGCGATCCGCTTCTTGTGGCGCACAGGCAGATCGGCGAGCCCCGCCCGTCGGATCGCAGCAAAATAGGCCACATCATGGGCCGATACATAACGCGTCTGGCCACCCTTCATGCGCGCTGCGCCTTGTGCGGGCCTGATCACCTTGTGCTCGATGGCCTTGGCCACATCACCGCCCGGCACGCCAGCCAGCACGGCGGCTTCGCGCAGCGTGAGATTTGAGGCTGGCGCCATAATTCACTCCCTTTCAGGATTGAATTATGGCCACGCCCGCCCAAAGCTGCAAGGCGCAGCCGGTACTAAAGCTCGATCATCTCCACCAGCAGGCCGTCCGGGCCGCGCAAGGTTCCCGAGCGCTTGCCGTTATAGGGCGCGCCGTCGCGCACTTTGGGGGCGGTGACCCACTCGCCCTGGATCGAGTCGAAATCGGGATGCAGGAAGCTGCCCACGCAGCAGCCCGGGACCAGCATGCCCTCATGCTGGGGGCGCACGGTGGCGGCGGGCGGATACTGGTCGAGCTCCAGGAACACGTCGCGGCCATGAATGCCGGTGGAGATGGTGTGCAGCTCGTTGCGCGGCGTGCCGAAGGCGTCGGCCAGCATGTGATACTCGATCTCCATCACCCGCCCCGTCTCGAAGCCCAGCGTGTCATCGAACCATTTCAGGCTGGCGTGCATGTCCGAACAGCCGATCACCAGGATGAACAACCGGTCGATGGGCGCGGTGGCGCGCGGCAGGTCATAGGCCGGCAGGTCATCGCGGATCTGGGTGAGATAGACGATCTCGCCATCCGGCCCCTTCATCTGCATGGGATAAATCGCAGGCAGGCCCTCGATCTCGCGCGGCGGACCAATCACCTCGAACGGCGAGGGCTTGATGCGCTCATGGGCGGCCAGCACGTCCTGGACGCAGATCTCGATGGAGTTCCATCCATAGGTGGTCAGCGGCTTGTAGCCCGGCACGGGCGGCTGCTCGACCAGGCGCAGATAGATCTCCGCGCCCGAGGCCGGCGCCATCACCAGGCTGCGCGCATCCGCCGATTTGGGCGCTGCGAAACTGGCGGCCAGATCGGCCCCCAGCGTCCCGCGCGACACCGTGGAATAGTCCAGATAATCGCGATAGAGCGCCTCGGCGGCGTCCAGATCGGCGACGGTCAAGGTGGCGGCGCGCAACAGCTTCATGATCAGACCTTTCTCTACCGGCGCGGTTTCGCGCCGAACCAAGCACCAGCCGGGCTCGCCACGGCCCGTTTAATTGATATACCATTTACGCTGCGCCGGTGCGCAAGTCATGACCTGCGTTTTGTCTGAAGGCCGAGAACACTCCGGAGAGACATCCATGCTGATCCCCCTGCTCGCCAGCCTGGCTCTGGCCGCCTCCCCGCCCGCCATGGCGGCGCCTGACTTGCTTACCGGTTCCGAGATCGTGGCGCGCGCCCATGAGGCGGCGGGCGGCGAAGCCTGGCGCGATCCCGGCTCGCTCTACATGGAAGGCTATGGCCTGTTCTGGCGCGGGGGAGCGGACTTCGTGCGCTATGAGCCCTACCGCATGTGGCGGGTGTATGAGAGCGACAAGCCCGATGCGCGCCAGGCCAGCGGGCGGGTGCGCATCGAGGCGTTCCGGGAGGGCGAGATCGTGTTCCAGCTCGCCTGGGACGGCGAGCGCTCCTACAATCAGGACGGCCCGGTCGAGGCCGGGTCGGACGAGTGGGCCTCCAATTTCGGCTTCGGCGCCATCCGCCACGCGTTTGACGCGGGCTGGACGATTGACCGCCTGCCCGATGATCTGGTGGATGCCCAGCTCGCCTACACCGTGCGCCTGAATGATCCGGCGGGCAGCGCCACGATCTTCTCCATCCGTCAGGACGATTTCGCCATCGTGCGGGTGGGCTTCGACACGCCGCGCGGCTGGCACGAGCGCCTCTATTCGGATTTCTACGCCAACACGCCCGGCGGCTTTGTCCAGCCCGGCCGCGTGCGCCTCTATTACAATGGCGTGAAAGCCAACGAGGTCCACTGGACCGCCTTCACCACCGGCGAGAGCTGGGACGATTCCCTGTTCCGGCTGGGAGTGGAGGACTAAAGCCTACTGGCTGGCCCAGACGATGCGCGCCATCCACACGATGTCGGCGGTGTCCAGCACCCGGTTGTCATAGGCCGGGTTGAGCGAGACGAGCTCCACGCTCTGATTGGTCACCCGGCCCAGCTCCTTGGCCATCACCTCGCCCGACCGGGTCTTGACCACCACCCGGTCGCCGCGCCGGGGCGCGGCGTGGGGGGCGACCACGATACGGTCGCCATCACGATAGACCGGCGCCATGGAGTCGCCTGCAATCTCCAGCGCATAGGCGTCCTCGTCATCGACGCCCGGAAAGCGCACCTCTTCCCAGCCCGCGCCTACGGGAAAACCCGCATCGTCGAAATAGCCGTGACTGCCCGCCTGGGCGAAACCGATCAGGGGCACCGAGCGCCCCCCCGCCGCCCCCGCGGCCAGAGCGGCGAAATCCTCAAATCCCAGACGCGCCGCCGCCAGCGCCTTGGCGATGCTTTCGGTGGAGGGCCAGCGCAGCTTGGTCCCGTCGGCGCTGATACGCTTGGACGGGTTGAAGGTGGTGGGATCCAGGCCTGCCTGACGCGCCAGTCCGGACGGGCTCAGGCCCGTGCGCTCGGCCAGCCGGTCAACGCCGCGCCAGATCTGGGAATGGGTGAGCATGCCTTCCCCCGTGCGGAGAACAGAACCCCTGCATAGCAGGACTATTTTCCTTTTCCAAGCGCACATCACGGACCGTAATCGGATCAGGAGGCGGGGCGCGGCGCGCTTGGCCCTTGCCTGCGCTGCTCTGGCGCCGTACCGCCATGGTCCATGAGCGAGACCCTGATCTACCGCATCGCCGAACCGGGCGCCCTGGCCGCAGCCTCCGTCTCCGGCGCCTATGAGGGCGAGGCCCATGACCGGGCAGACGGCTTCATCCATGCTTCCAGCCTGGCCCAGCTGGCCGGCACGCTGGAAGCCCATTACGCGGACCACCAGCGCCTGGCCGTTGCGGTGATTGACGCAGGGGCGCTGGGCGGGACGCTGAAATGGGAAGCCTCGCGCGGCGGCGAGTTGTTCCAGCATATTTACGGCCCCCTGCCCTTCAGCGCGGTGCGCGCGGTTCATCTGATCACCCGCGGCCAGGACGGCTGGCGCCTGCCCCAGGAGCTGTGCCCATGATCACCGGCGCCGCCGCCCGACTGATGACGCTGCTGCCGTCCGAGCGCGCGCATCGCGCCGCGCTGGACGCGCTGGCCAGAGGGCTCGGGCCCAAGGTGAATACCGCGCCGGACCCGGCGCTGGCGTGCGCGCTGGCGGGACTGGAGCTGCCCCATCCGGTGGGGCTGGCGGCCGGGTTTGACAAGAATGCCGAGGTTCCCGACGCGCTGCTGGCCGCCGGTTTCGGCTTTGTGGAGGTGGGCGGGGTGACCCCCCGGCCCCAGGCTGGCAATCCCGCCCCGCGCCTGTTCCGCCTGCGCGCCGACAAGGCGGTGATCAACCGCATGGGCTTCAATAATGAGGGCCTCGACGCGGTGAAGGCCCGGCTGGAAGCCCGTCAGGGCCGGGCGGGCGTGGTGGGCGTCAATCTGGGCGCCAACAAGGATTCTGAAGACCGCGCAGGCGATTACGCCATCCTTCTGAAGTCCCTGTCCGGGCTGGCGGACTTCTTCACCCTCAATATCTCCTCGCCCAACACGCCGGGCCTGCGCGATCTGCAGGGGGCTGACGCGCTTGATGATCTGCTACAGCGCATCAATGACGCGCGCTGGGCCGAGCCGGTGTTTCTGAAAGTGGCGCCGGACCTGGAAGACGATGATGTCGCCATGATCACCGAGGCGGCCCTGCGCCACCGATTGTCAGGCCTCATTGTCTCCAACACCACGCTGGCGCGCCCTGACACGCTCAAGAGCCGCCACAGGGGCGAGACCGGCGGGCTGTCCGGCGCGCCGCTTAAAAGCCGCTCCACTGCGCTCGTGCGCGCTTTTCACAAGCGTTCAGGCGGCGCCTTGCCGATCATAGGCGTGGGCGGGATCGACAGCGCTGAGGCGGCCTATGAGAAGATCCGCGCCGGCGCCAGCGCGGTCCAGCTCTACACCGCCCTCATCTATCAGGGGCCGGGCCTGGCCGTGCGCATCCGCGACGGCCTTGCCGCCCTCCTAAAACGCGACGGCTTCGCCCGGCTGTCGGACGCGGTGGGCGTGGACGCATAGATGCTGGAGCTCACCCTCATCCTCGTCATCGCCGCCGGGGTGCTGTTCGTGCTCTTGCGCCCGCGCGCCAAACGCCTCACGGGCAAGGCCGAGGACGCCGCGCGCAAGGCGGTGGAGCGCCGCCTGCAGCAGGACGGTCAAGACCGCGATGAAACGGGCGGAAAAGGCGCAGACCCGCGTTCTTGATTGAGCCCCGGTGCGGGCCTAGTGTCGCGCCGCACTCGCCTGCCTGTCTTCCAAGCCCGCCCCGGACACGCCATGACCGCCCGCACAGCGCCCTCGTTTCAGGACCTGATCCTGACCCTGCACCGTTACTGGGCCGACCAGGGCTGCGCCATTCTCCAGCCCTATGACGTGGAGGTGGGCGCCGGCACGCTGCATCCGGCCACCACGTTGCGCTCGCTGGGGCCGAAGCCGTGGCGGGCGGCCTATGTGCAGCCCTCGCGCCGTCCCGGCGACGGGCGCTACGGGGAGAACCCCAACCGGCTGCAGCACTATTACCAATATCAGGTGCTTCTGAAGCCCTGCCCGGCCGATATTCAGGACCTCTATCTGGGCTCGCTGGACGCCATCGGTATCGACCGCAAGCTCCATGATGTGCGCTTTGTGGAGGATGACTGGGAGAACCCCACCGTGGGCGCCTGGGGGCTGGGCTGGGAGGTCTGGTGCGACGGCATGGAGGTGAGCCAGTTCACTTACTTCCAGCAGGTCGGCGGCCTCGATGTGGAGCTGGTCTCGGGCGAGCTGACCTACGGGCTGGAGCGCCTGGCCATGTATGTGCAGGGCGTGGAGAACGTCTACGATCTCGACTTCAACGGCGCCGGGCTCAGCTATGGCGACGTGTTCCTGGAAAACGAGCGCCAGCACTCGGCCTTCAATTTCGAGCATGCCGATGTGGACATGCTGATCGAGTGGTTCAAGGGCGCCGAGAAACAGTGCATGGCCCTGCTCTCGCTGGAGACGCCCCTGCCCCTGCCCGCCTATGACTGGTGCCTGAAGGCGTCCCATCTGTTCAATCTGGTCGATGCCCGCGGCGCGATATCCGTGGCCGAACGCGCCAGCTGGATCGCGCGGGTGCGCGAGCTGGCAAAGGGCTGCGCCAGCGCCTGGGTGGACCAGCAAAAGCGCGAGGCGGCGTGATGAGCGACCTTATCGTCTGGCATGGCCCCAATACCCGCTCCACCGGCACGGTGTGGCTGGTGGAGGAGCTGGGCGCGCCTTACGAGCTGCGCAAGGTCGATGTGTTCGGCGGCGCCACGCGCGAGCCTGACTTTCTGGCCGTGAACCCGGCGGGCAAGGTTCCGGCCATCCGCCACAAGAACAAGACGCTGACCGAGATGGCCGCCATCTCGCTCTATCTCGCCGACGCCTTCCCCGAGGCAGGCCTGGCGCCCGCCATCGATGACCCGTTGCGCGGTGATTATCTCTACTGGTCGGTGTTCCGCCCCGGCGTTCTGGAGCCGGCCATCATCACCAAATCGCAAGGCCTGGAGCTGGATCCGCGCATGGTCGGCTGGGGCGACTGGGAGACGGTGCTGTCCCTGGTCGAGCGCCAGCTGGCCAGCGGAGACTATATCCTGGGCGACAATTTCAGCGCCGCTGACATATTGATCGGCGGGGCGCTGGGCTGGCTGAAGCATTTCAAGCTGATGGGCGAAAACTCGTCCATTGACCGCTATATCGACCGGCTGCACGCGCGCCCCGCCTATGCGCGCATGCAGGCGGCCAACACCTGACGGACCGGACGCGTGGCTGAGCTTCTGATCGAATTTTTCTGCGAGGAAATCCCCGCGCGCATGCAGGCGCGGGCCGAGGCTGATCTGGCGCGCCTGATGGGCGATGCGCTCAAAGGCGCGGGGCTGGGCTGGGACTCCCTTGAAACCTTTTCCGGCCCGCGCCGCCTGGGCCTTGTGATCAATGGCCTGCCGCTCAAGACCGACGCCGTGCGCGAGGAGCGCAAGGGCCCGCGCACCGATGCGCCCGAACAGGCGCTGCAAGGCTTCCTGCGCGGGGCGGGGCTGGCGAGCCTCGACGCCTGCGAGGTGCGCGAGGACAAGAAGGGCGCGTTCTATATCGCCGTGATCGAGACGCCCGGGCGCGAGACGGCCGATGTCATCAAAGCCGCCCTGCCCGACATCGCGCGCAATTTCCCCTGGCCCAAATCCATGAAGTTCGGCGAGGGCGAACGCGCCCAGCGCTGGGTGCGCCCGCTGCACCGGCTGATCTGCCTTCTGGACGGACAGATCATCCCGGCTGAAGTCTTCGGCCTGACCGCCGCCAACATCACCGAAGGCCACCGCATCCATGGCAATGGCCCGTTTGAAGTCTCCTCCTTCGCCGATTACGCCGCCAAGCTCAAAGCCAATGGTGTCCTCCCCACCCGCGCCGAACGGCGCGAGGCGATCCTGGCCGGTGCGCGCGATATCTGCGCGAACGCCGGCCTTGAACTGATGGAGGATGAGGGCCTGCTCGAAGAGGTGACGGGGCTTGTGGAGCATCCGTTTGCCGTGCTGGGCGATATGGACCCGGCCTTCCTGGACCTGCCGCCCGAGGTCATCACCCTGACCATGAAGACGCACCAGAAATATTTCGCGGTGCGCGATCCCAAATCCGGCGCGCTGGCGCCCAAATTCGTGACGCTCGCCAACCAGACCGCCCCCGATGGCGGCGCGGCCATCGCTGCGGGCAATGCGCGCGTGCTCTCGGCGCGCCTGTCCGACGCCCGCCATTTCTGGGACCTCGACCGCGCCAAGGGCCTCGACGCCATGGCGCAAGAGCTGTCCAAGGTGACGTTCCACGATCAACTTGGCACGATGGCCGACAAGAAAGAACGCATCGCCGCGCTGGCGCGCGAGCTGGCGCCGGCCGTGGGCGCCGACCCGGACCTGGCCGAAACCGCCGCACGCCTGGCCAAGGCCGATCTGGTCAGCCAGATGGTCTATGAGTTTCCCGAGCTGCAAGGCGTGATGGGCCGGTATCTGGCGCTCGACGCCGGGATGGACCCGCACATCGCCGACGCCATCCGCGATCACTACAAGCCGCAAGGCCCTTCCGACGCCGTCCCCACCGCGCCGGTCAGCGCCGCCGTGGCGCTCGCCGACAAGCTCGACACGCTGGTGGGCTTCTGGGCGATTGATGAAAAGCCGACGGGATCGAAGGACCCGTTTGCGCTGCGGCGGGCAGCGTTGGGAGTTATTCGGGTGCTTTTGGCTTCGAACATTACAGTTTCACTTAAGGATATCCTTCCCGAACATGTCCTGTGGCTCAGGCGTCGTGTCGAGCTTGTACGATTTGACAGAATTTCCGATAGCATCAGCAGGAAGTATCAAAGCGGTGAGATCGATGGTGAAGAAGCCAATCGTCAAATGGGGGCGGTGCCGAGGCCGACTTTACTCACTGAAGAACAAAAGAAATTCTATGTATTTGAGCAGATCGATGCTGGAATTCTCGCCTTCTTCGCCGACCGCCTGAAGGTCCACCTGAAGGACGAAGGCATTCGCCATGACGTGATCGACGCGGTGTTTGCACTGGGCGATGACGATCTGGTGCGCGTCACCAACAAGTCGCGCGCGCTGCAGGCCTTCCTCGACACGCCCGACGGCGCGGCGCTGCTGGCCGGTTACCGGCGCACGGCCAATATCCTGTCGGCGGAGGAGAAGAAGGGGTTTGATCTGAGCGCAGCGATCGCTGAAGCGCTTCCCCCCTCCGTCCCGGGCGGGGCCCGGGACACCTCCCCCGTAAACGGGGGAGGAAAGAATGCCGGCGCTTCGGACGGTTTTCCTCCCCCGCCTGCGGGGGAGGTGGCTGGCGCGCAGCGCCAGACGGAGGGGGGAGACCTTTCCGAAAGCCCGTCCGCCGCCCTGCTCATCGCCATCGCGAAAACCGCCGCCGCGCCGGAAGAGCGCGCTCTGATCAGCGAAATCCAGGCGGCCGAAGCGGTCGCTGCGAAAGCGCTGGGCGACGAGGACTTCGAATCGGCCATGGCCGCCCTCGCCCGTTTGCGCGAACCCGTGGACGCTTTCTTCGAGGCGGTTGTCGTGAACGACAAAGACCCTATTGTGCGCCGCAACAGATTATTGCTTTTGTCCCGGATTCGCGCAGCGGCGGACGCTGTGGCGGACTTCTCCCGGCTGGAGGGCTGAAACGCCCGGACCGGCTGTGACTTGCGTGGTGAGGCCTTGAGATGACGAAGTGGGTGTATGCGTTCGGCGCGGGCTCCTCTGACGGGGACCGCAATGACAAGAACCTTCTGGGCGGCAAGGGCGCCAATCTGGCCGAAATGGCGCGCCTGGGCCTGCCGGTTCCGCCGGGCTTCACCCTGAGCACCGCGGTGTGCACCGCCTATTACGCCAATGAGCGCGCCTACCCCGCCGAGCTGGACGCCCAGGTGGAAGAAGCGCTGGCCGCGCTGGAAGCCCAGGTGGACAAGCGCTTTGGCGATCCGGCCAATCCGCTGCTTGTGTCGGTGCGCTCGGGCGCGCGCGCGTCCATGCCGGGCATGATGGACACCGTGCTCAATCTGGGCCTCAACGACGAGACCGCCGAGGGCCTGGCTGCGCTGTCGGGTGACCGCCGCTTTGCGCTGGATTCCTACCGGCGCTTCATCACCATGTATTCCGATGTGGTGCTGGGCGTGCCTCACGAGACGTTCGAGGACATCCTCGACATGTTCAAGGAGGATCACGACTACACCCTGGACACCGAGATCACCGCCGAACAGTGGGAAGAGGTGATCGCCCAGTACAAGCAGGCGGTCCAGGACGCGCTGGGCCATCCCTTCCCCACCGATCCGCGCACCCAGCTCTGGGGCGCCATCTCGGCGGTGTTCGGCTCGTGGATGAATGACCGCGCGGTGACCTACCGGCGCATGTATGACATCCCGGCCAGCTGGGGCACGGCGGTCAATGTCCAGGCCATGGTGTTCGGCAATATGGGCGAGACGTCGGCCACGGGCGTGGCGTTTACCCGCGACCCCTCCACCGGCGATAGCGGCTATTACGGCGAGTTCCTGATCAACGCGCAGGGCGAGGACGTGGTGGCCGGCATCCGCACGCCCCAGTGCCTGACCAAATCCATGCGCGAGCGCATGGGCGACACCCAGCCCTCCATGGAAGAGGCCCTGCCCGAGGTGTTCGCCGAGCTGACCAAAGTCTTCGACCAGCTCGAGCGCCATTATCGCGACATGCAGGATATCGAGTTCACCGTGGAGCGCGGGCGGCTGTGGATGCTGCAGACCCGCTCGGGCAAGCGCACCGCGCGCGCCGCGCTGAAAATCGCCGTGGACATGGTGGCCGAGGGCCTGATCGGCGAGGAGGAGGCGGTGCTGCGCGTTGACCCCTCCCAGCTTGACCAGCTGCTCCATCCCACCATTGACGACGCCTATCAGCGCGATGTGCTGGCCAAGGGCCTGCCCGCCTCGCCGGGCGCGGCCAGCGGCAAGGCGGTGTTTGATTCCGACGAGGCCGAGGCGATGGCCGGCCAGGGCGAGAAAGTCATCCTGGTGCGCGTGGAAACGAGCCCCGAAGACATTCACGGCATGCACGCCGCCCAGGCCATCGTCACCGCGCGCGGGGGCATGACGTCTCACGCCGCCGTGGTGGCGCGCGGCATGGGCCGGCCTTGCGTGTCCGGCGCGGGCGAGATCCGCATCAATGCGGGCGAAAAGCTGTTCACCGCGCGCGGGCGCACCATCCGCCAGGGCGATGTGATCACCGTGGACGGCGCCACCGGCGAGGTTTTGTTCGGCGCAGCGCCCATGATCAAGCCGGAGCTGACCGGCGATTTCGCCGCCCTGATGGTGTGGGCCGACAAGGCCCGGCGCATGAAGGTGCGCACCAATGCCGAAACCCCCGCCGACGTGCAGACCGCGCGCGAGTTCGGCGCCGAGGGCATCGGGCTGTGCCGCACCGAGCACATGTTCTTTGACGCCGACCGCATCGCGGCGGTGCGCGAGATGATCCTGGCCGACAGCCAGGCCGGGCGCGTCAAGGCGCTGGCGAAAATCCTGCCCATGCAGCGCGACGATTTCGCCGACATCTTCCGCATCATGGAAGACCGGCCCTGCACCATCCGCCTGCTGGACCCGCCCTTGCACGAATTCCTGCCCCATCACGCCGATGACGTGCGCGCCGTGGCCGAGGCCACGGGCGTTGCGCCCGAGGCGCTGATGGAACGCGCGCGCGACCTGTCTGAATCCAACCCCATGCTGGGCCATCGCGGCTGCCGGCTGGGCATCACCTATCCCGAAATCTACGAGATGCAGGCGCGCGCCATTTTCGAGGCGCAGGCGCTGGTGGAGCGCGAGACCGGCGTGAAGCCCGTGGCCGAGGTGATGATCCCGCTGGTGGCCGCCGCGCGCGAGCTGGAAATCCTCAAAGTGCGCGTGGCCGCCGTGGCGCGCCAGGTGGAGGCCGAGACCGGCGTGGCGCCCATCTATCTGATCGGCACCATGATCGAACTGCCGCGCGCGGCCCTGCGCGCCGCCGACATCGCCGCTCACGCCGAATTCTTCTCCTTCGGCACCAATGACCTGACCCAGACCACGTACGGCCTGTCGCGCGACGATGCAGGCAAATTCCTGGGCGACTATCTCGAAGCGGGGATTTTTGAAAAGGACCCGTTCGTGTCCATCGACCAGGACGGGGTGGGCGATCTCATCCGCATCGCTGTCGAGCGCGGCCGCAGCGCCCGGGACGACCTGAAACTGGGCATTTGCGGAGAGCATGGCGGGGATCCGGCCTCCATCGGATTTTGCGAATCAGCCGGGCTCGACTATGTGTCCTGTTCGCCATACCGCGTCCCGATTGCGCGCCTTGCCGCCGCCCAGGCCGCCCTGCGCGCCAAGTCGTGATCGCTTTGACTGGCTGGGGACTTGGGGCGTTATTGCCGCAGCGCACAAGAGCTGCCCAATTTTCGCCCCACCTTCCCACTATTGACCGCGGCCCTTGAGCGGCATACCTGCTCGTTTCATGGTTCATTCCTTGCAAAGAGTTGTCACTGACACTCTCGATGACAAGGCGACGTCCGGCGCTGATTCGCATTCACGCGAACCCGCACGCCGGGCGCCATTCACGGAGGCTGCATGCTGGCCGCCAAAAACCTGATGCGCCGTTCGCGGATCGCGCTGCAAAGCGCGGGCGCTGTATGCGCTTTCGCGCTGGTGGCCGGGGCTGTGGCCCTGGCGCCCGAGCGCGCGCGCGAGCAGGACGAGGCTGCCGTCTGGCGCGCCCTGGCCGCCGCCTATCTCGAAGCGGGCGACACCCATGACTGGGACGCGCCGCAGCCGCTGGTGTTCGCGGCCTTCACCATCCATCCGGACGCCGATCAGGGCGCCTTTGTGCTGACCCGTTCGCTCGATGACCTGCGCACGTTTGACGCCGGACACCTGCAATCGGCCCGCATGAACGCGCGCGAGCGCCAGTGCCTGGCCGAGGCGGTGTTCTATGAGGCGCGCGGGGAAAGCTTCGCCGGCCAGCTGGCCGTGGCCGAAGTGGTGCTCAACCGGGTGCGTCACCGCGCCTGGCCGGACACGATCTGCGGCGTGGTGTTTGAAGGCGCTGACCGCGTCACGGGCTGC
Source organism: Alkalicaulis satelles (assembly GCF_008630495.1). GTDB lineage: Bacteria > Pseudomonadota > Alphaproteobacteria > Caulobacterales > Maricaulaceae > Oceanicaulis > Oceanicaulis satelles. Next base: position 225,945 of record NZ_VWOJ01000001.1, on the reverse strand, counting down.
CAGTTCTCCTTCACCTGCGACGGCTCGCTGGAGCGCGCGCCCTATGGCCGCTCCTGGCGCCGGGCCGAGCTGGTGGCCGATCACGCCCTGATGGGCTTCGCCCGTCCGGTGACCCGGTCCGCGACCCATTTCCACACGATTGCGGTAGACCCGTACTGGAACAGCTCGCTGGTCCAGACCCGGCGCATCGGCGCCCATATTTTCTACCGCGAGCCCAATCTGTCAGAGCGCCGCCTGCTCAGCGAACGCGAGCTCTGAGCCCTTAAACAAGCAATCAATAAAAACCCCGGCGCAGACCTGCGCCGGGGTTTTTTGTGCTGGCGTGAGCCCGCGGTCAGTCTGTGGCCACCTCCGGCTCTCCGAAGTAAGGCAGGCTGATATCGGCCATGTCGGCCAGCCCCACAAGGATGATCAGGGCCACCGCCACCGGCGCCAGCCAGCGGATGGTGAAGCGCCAGTAGGCGAAGAAGGCCGCGCTGGCCTGGTTGAGCTCGGTCAGCATGAGCTGCTTGGACACCACCCAACCGGTGAACACAGCAATCAGCAATCCGCCCAGCGGCAGCAGGATATTGCCCGACACCTTGTCGAGCACGTCGAAGAAGCCGTCCACCGAGAAGGCCGCGCCCACGCCGAACATGAAGATGATGGCGCCGAAGAACAGCGACGAGCCGACCCGTCCAAAGTCGGTATGTTCCTCACCGAACGAGACGATCACCTGCAAAAGCGAGATCGAGCTGGTCAGGGCGGCGATGAAGGCCAGGGCGAAGAAGGCCGTGCCCAGCCACTGCCCGCCAGGCATCTGGGCGAAGACCGAAGGCAGGGTCTCAAAGAACAGGCCCGCGCCCGCCGCCGGGTCCAGGCCGAAAGCGAACACGAAGGGGAAGATAGCCAGACCCGCAATGATCGCCACCATGGCGTCGGCGCCGGTGATGATCCCCGCCGACTGGGGCAGATTGTCATCACGTCTGAGATAGGAGCCGTAAGTGATCATGATCGCCGAGCCCACCCCGATGGAGAAGAAGGCCTGGCCCAGGGCCGCGATCACGGTCTGCCCTGTCACCTCGCTGAAATCGGGCGTGAACAGGTAAGTCAGCGCCGCGCCCATATCCCCGGTCACGCCTGCATAGACCACCAGGCCCACCAGCATCAGGAAGAAGATCGGCATCAAAATGGTGACGGCGCGCTCAATACCCTTGGTGACGCCAAAACACACAATGGTGATGGTCACGGCCATGAACAGGGTGTGCCAGCCGATCACGGTGGACGTGTCGCCCACCAGCGTCCCAAAAGCGGAGGCCACCGCCTCGGGCTCGGCGTTGACGAAAGCGCCTGACGCCATCTGGAACACGTAGGCGGCCACCCACCCGGCCACCACCGAGTAGAAGCACAAGATCATCACCCCGCCGGCCATGGCGACCCAGCCGGCGATGGACCACATCTCCGAAGCGCCTGCATCGAACGCCATCTTGCGCGTGGAGCCCACGGCCGAACGCCGGGCGTGACGGCCCACGGACAGCTCGGCGATCAGGATGGGAAAGGCGATCAGCGCCACGCAGGCCAGATAGATCAGCACGAAGGCCGACCCGCCGTTTTCGCCCGCCATATAGGGAAAGCGCCAGAAATTGCCCAGGCCGACGGACGAGCCGATGGCCGCCATCAGAAAACCGAAACGCGTATTCCAGGTGATCGTCCCGCCGCTGCCGGCCATCGCCGTCTCCCCCTCTGGCGCTGGCGTCCAGCGTGTGTCACGCGCCGCGCCGTGTGTCTGATTCCCCCGCTGCTGCGGGGCTTTCTGGCGCGGAAAGGTGGGCGATCAGGCGCGCGGGGTCAAGCTGGCCAGGGCGCCGGAAGCTTCAGCCGAACAGGCCGGCCCCCTTGGGCGGCTCGGCGCCGCGGTGCACGTGGGCGCCCAGAATCAGGCCGAGACCGAACAGCACGGTCAGCATCACCGATCCGCCATAGGAGATCATGGGCAAGGGCACGCCCACCACCGGGAACAGCCCCATCACCATGCCCGCATTGATGAACACATAGAAGGCGAAGGTGGACGCCACCCCCATCACCACAAGGCGGTGGAAGGCGGACCTGCACGCGCCCGCGATCATGACGCAATTGGCCAGCAATATCGCATACAGCCCCAACACTACCATGCAGCCGAAAAAGCCGAACTCCTCACCCAGCATGGTGAAGATGAAATCGGTCTGTTTTTCGGGCAGATAATTGAGGTGAGCCTGGCTGCCTTGCATATATCCCTTGCCCGTCAGACCGCCCGATCCCAGCGCGATCTTGGACTGGAGGATCTGATAGCCCGAACCCAGAGGGTCGGATTCAGGATCCAGGAAGGTGAAAATACGCTCGCGCTGATAATCCTTGAGCGCATAGGTCAGGACGGCCCAGGCGCCCGCCGCGCCGAACACGGCGCCCACGCCGATGATCCGCCAGGACAAGCCCGCCAGAAACACCATGATCATCCCCGTCGCCCCGATCAGCACCGAGGTGCCAAGATCGGGCTGGCGCGAGACCAGAAGCACCGGCGCAGCGATCATCAACAGGGGAAGGATCAGGCCGGCCAGGCTCGACACCCGGTCCTGGGGCAGGTCGTGATAATAACGCGCCAGCGCCAGAACGAGCGCGATCTTCATGATTTCAGACGGCTGCATGCGGATCGGGCCGATCTCAAGCCAGCGCTTGGCGCCCATGGCCGTGACGCCGAACAGCTCCACCCCCACCAGCAGGATCAGAGCGCCCAGATAAGCCGGATAGGCCACGCCCATCCAGAATCGCGGCGGCGCCAGCGCCACCCCCAGCATCACCGCCAGTCCGGCCGCGAAGCGCACTGAATGGCGTGAGGCGTACGGGTCCCAGGCCCCGCCCTCCACCGAATACAGCATGCCCACGCCGATGAGGCCGATCAGGATGATCAGCAAGACGAAGGCCCAGTTGATCTCGTAGAGCTTCTCGCGAAGGGTGCGCGGCACGCTCTGGGCAAAGACACCCATGGCTCAGCCCCCCTCTCTGGACAGCGCCGTCAGCGCCGCCAGCGGGCCGGTCTCCCGCGAAGCCGGATCACGCGACACCAGATCACGCAGTATGTCGCGCGCCGGGCGCGCCGCAGTACGGGTGCCGCCCATGCCGTGCTCGACCACGATGGCCACGGCGTAACGCGGATTGTCCTCCGGAGCGTAGCCGATGAACAGGCCGTGATTGCGCAGCCGCCAGGGCAGGTCTTCCTGATTGCGCACGCCACGCGCGCGCTCTTCAGGCGAGATGGAATAGACCTGGGCCGTGCCGGTCTTGCCGCACATGCGCGCGCCCTCGACGCCCAGCCCCGGACGCAGCGTCCAGTAGGCGGTTCCGCCCGGCTCATTGACCACCCCGCTCATGGCGCGGTGAACGGTTTCCAGATTGTGCGCGGCGAAGCCCAGGGATTCAAATTCAAAGCCTGGAGGACGCAATTGCAGGGTGGGCGTCACCGCCTTGCCTGTGGCCAGCCGTGCGGTCATGACCGCCAGTTGCAGCGGCGAACTCAACATATAGCCCTGCCCGATGCCGGTATTGAAGGTATCGCCCGTGGTCCAGGGCTGGCCGCGCCGGGCCCGCTTCCAGGCCGCGCTCGGCACCAGGCCGGAGGCGCGCTCGGGTATGGGCATGCCGATATCGAACAATTGCCCCAGCCCGCAGCGCAGCGCTGTCTCGCGGATGCGCTCAATGCCCAGACGGCGCGCCACCTCGTAATAATACGTGTCGCAAGACACCTTCATGGCGTCATGCATGTGCACATGGCCGTGCCCTTCCCGCCGCCAGCAATGGAAGGTGCGGTTACCCAGCTGGACCCGGCCTGTACAATGGATGCGCTCGGACGGGTTGATCACCCCGTGCTCCAGCGCCGCCATGGAGATCAGGCCCTTGATGGTGGAGGCCGGGGCGTAAAGCCCGGTGGTCGCCTTGTTGAACAGCGGCCGGTAGGGGTTGTTGTTCAGGGCGTTGAACTCGGACTGGCCAATGCCCAGCACGAAAGCATTGGGGTCAAAGCCCGGCGTTGAGGCCAGCACCAGGATCTCGCCATTGACCATGTCCAGCGCCACCGCCGCCGCCGCCTCCTGACCCAGGGCCTGCATGGCCACGCGCTGGGCGCGCAGATCAATGCTCAGATGCACGTCAGAACCCGGACGCGAGGGGATGGATTGCTCGGGCAGTTCGCGGATCACCCGGCCAAAGGCGTTGACCTCCACCTTCAGCTGGCCGGCCGACCCGCGCAGCTTGTTCTCATTGGCGATCTCGGCGCCCGTGCGTCCGATGCGAAAGCCCGGATGCAGCAATAGCCGGTCTCCGCGCGCCATCTCGGGCGGCGCCACCTGCACATAGCCGGTGACATGCGACATGGTCTGGGCGTGGGGATAGGTGCGCACCTCGCCCACATCGGGCAGGATGCCGGGCAGTTCGGGCAGATGCAGATTGATGCGCGCGAAGGTCTCCCAGTCGAGATCCTCGGCCACCGTCACCGGCTGGAAGCGGGGCGTGCGTGAAATCTGGGCCAGCAGGCGCTCCATGCGCGCCTCGGTGATCGGCAAATGCCGCGCCAGCCGCGCCAGCGCGCGCGCCGGATCGCCGGCCTGCTCGGGCACGATGAAAAGGCGGTAGTTGTCGCGGTTCTCCGCCAGCGCCTCGCCGGCGCGGTCCAGAATGCGCCCGCGCACGGGCGGCTGCAGGCGGAAGCTGAACTGATTGCTGTCCGACAGGGTGCGGTAGCGCTCCTGCTCCAGGATCTGCAGCGAATAGAGCTGTGCGCCCAGACCGCCAAACATCAGTGCGCCCGCGCCGCCCAGGAGGAGGACGCGCCGGTTGAACTGGGCCTGGGTTTCCTGTTTGTCGCGCCGCATGCGCCGGCGGGCCTCTTGGTCTGGACGTTCCTGGAAGCGCGGCCTAACCGCCGCGCCCCGAATTGAACATGGCCGAGCGGTCTTTACGTCTGGCAAACAGCCATCCAAGGACCGGGAACACAAGGATGGTCATGATCGCCTCGGTTATCAATGGCGCCACGCCAGCCCAGGCGCCAATGGCCGCCGATCCCGCGCCCCAGCTCAGAGCGTAGGCGATCGCGCACAAAATGGCGAAACGGACGACCAGCGGGCCGAAATCGGCGCTTCCCTCCTCGCTGCGCGGCCGGGCCAGGGCGAAGGCGGCCAGATAGGCCAGCGCCCACACCCCCAGCACCCCGCCGCTGATCAGATCCTGCAAGAGCCCGACCAGCAGAATGACCGGCGGTGAGACGAACCAGGGACGGCGCACCGACCAGATAAACAGGACGATCAGCGGCCAGGAGGGCGTCAGATCCGGCAGGCCGCCCACGCTGGAAGGCGCACTGTAGAGCACCAGCGCAAACCCCAGGGTCAGCACGTAGGCTGTCACGGACGGCCACAAGGCCTCCCTGTCGCGCGCCGCGCCCATCATTGTCCCGTCTCCGTATCTGGCGCTGCCGGTTGGTCCGGCGTCCCGGTCACACTGTCCGGCAAGGTTTCGGGCAAGGCCGGGATGGCTACAGGTTCGGCTTCCGGGTCAGCCACCGCGTCAAACGGCCAGATCCAGACCAGATCCAGCGGCGCCGCGTCACTGTAGAGCGCAACGCGCCAGCGGCCCTCACGGTCCAGGAAGGCCTGCCCCACAGGCAGGCCGCGCGGCAGCACATTGTCATCGCCCGATGTGACGATGCGGTCGCCCTCCAAAAGGTCCGGGTCATGGCTGAGAAAGTCGAGCCGGGGATAGTCCGTATTGTCCCCCAGCAGCAATGCGCGGGCATTGGAGCGGTCAGCCATCACCGCCACCCGGCTGTTGAGATCGGTCAGCAGGAGCACCCGTGAAGAGGTGCGGCCCACCTCTACGGTGCGCCCGATCAGGCCGTAGATATTGACGGCGGGATAGCCGGTCCGGACGCCGGCATCGGCGCCCGCCCCCACCAGCCGGGATTGCACGAAAGCGTTGGAGCGGTCGGCCACCGTCCACGCAGTAATGCGCTCGGCGCCGGCTGGCGCCTGGAGATTGAGCGCTTCGCGATAGCGCGCATTGCGCTCCTGCAGCGACAAGGCCACATCGCGCCAGGCGCGCAGCTCGGACGCCCGCAGGCGCAGCTCGCGGTTTTCCTCGGCCAGTTCCAGCTGATTGCGCCACCAGGGGCCGGTATTGGCCACGCCGCGCAACGGGCGGGCGGCCAGTTCCAGCACCGGGGCGGCCAGATCATTGAACGCGGCGCGCATAGCCGCCAGCGGCTCCAGGCGGGCGTCGGGACGGTCGAGAAAGGTCAGGACGATGGCGATGATGATACAGGCGCCGGTCAGGGCCGGCGCAAAGCGCACCCCGTCATCACCCTGCCATCGAGCGGACCTGTGCTGCGCCAATCCTCACCCTCGCCTGCCACGTACGGGGATCACACCGCTTCAGCCAGAATCGGACGCCACAGGCGCAGATTCTCCACCGCCTTGCCGCATCCCAGCACCACGCATGACAAGGGCTCATCGGCCAGGCTGACCGGCAGACCGGTACGGTCGCGCACCTCGGTGTCGAGATTGCGCAGAAGCGCCCCGCCGCCGGTGAGCACAATGCCCTTGTCCACAATATCGGCGGCCAGTTCGGGAGGCGTCGCCTCCAGCGCCTGCTTGACCGCCTCGACGATCTGCTCGACCGGCTCGGCGAGCGCGTCGGCGATCATGGCTTCGGTGACCACGATCTCGCGCGGCACCCCGTTCATCAGGTCGCGGCCCTTGATATCCAGCGTCAGCCCCTCGCCCTTGAGCGGCGGCGTGGCCGAACCGATTTCCTTCTTGATGCGCTCGGCGCTGGTCTCGCCGATCAGAAGATTCGCCGAGCGGCGCACATAATTGATGATCGCCTCGTCCATCTTGTCGCCGCCCACGCGCACCGAGCGCGCATAGACGATGCCCGACAGGCTCATCACCGCCACTTCCGTGGTGCCCCCGCCGATATCGACGATCATGGAGCCGGTGGGTTCATCGATGGGCAGCCCGGCGCCGACGGCGGCGGCCATGGGTTCATCAATGAGATAGACCTTGCGCGCGCCAGCCATATTGGCGCTTTCATGGATCGCGCGGCGCTCCACAGCCGTGGCGCCGGAGGGCACGCAGATCACCACTTGCGGGCTCACAAAGGTCTGGCGGTTGTGAACCTTGCGGATGAAGTGCTTGATCATTTCCTGGGCGACTTCGAAATCGGCGATGACGCCGTCGCGCATGGGGCGGATCGCCTCCACATTGCCCGGCGTCTTGCCCAGCATGAGCTTGGCTTCCGCGCCCACGGCCTGGACCTGCTTGCGGCCCTTTTCCACCTTGTAGGCGACCACGGAGGGCTCGTTCAGCACCACGCCGCGGCCCTTGACATAGACCAGCGTATTGGCGGTCCCCAGATCAATGGCGATATCGGCGGAGAGCAGACCGAACAGGCTTGAGAACATGTTTTGACCCGTATGATCTGGCGCGCGCGCCGGGCGCGCGCACACCTGCGGCAAAAATCAACTGTGTCCCTTGTGCGACGCTCCGTCCTTATTTGCAAGCGCATCGCCCTCATCAGCCTCAGCAGGGCCAGACAGCCAGCGCCGCGCAAACAGCATCGCGCCCAGCCACCCCAGCGCGGCCAGCAGCGCAGAGGCTGCGAGCCACAAGCTGCCTCCGCCCGCCAGCTCAATCATGCCGCGCCCGGCGAACGCCACCAGGGCGATTTTCGGGATGATTCCGATGGCGGTGCCGGCGGAAAACGCGATCACGCTCATGCGCGACACGCCTGCGGCCATATTGACCATGATGAACGGCCCGCTGGGCACGTTGCGGATGATCAGGCTGGCCCAGAATCCATTGCGTCCGACAAATTCGGAAATGCGGTTGATGGTCCGCCCGCCATAGCGGCGCACCACGTCCGCGCCTGCGAAGCGGCCCGTGTAGAACGTGATGAGCGCCGAGACCATGGTCGCGATCCAGGCATAGGCCGATCCGGTCCAGGGTCCGAAAGCCAGCACGCACGCGGCGATCAGCGCAAACTGGGGCGCGCCGACATAGGCCAGCACGGTGAAGGCCGCGATAGCCACCGGAAGGGCGTAATACCAGTGACGCGCGGCTGCGCCGAGCCACTGGTCGAGCATATCAGCGTCCACAAGCCCGCTGCGCCCGATGAGAAACATGGCTGCGACCATCACGAACAGGGCAAGGGAGATCACCACCGCGCGCACCGCGCGGGCGTCCATGTTGGAAAAATAGCGGATCACATGGTCCAGCTGCATGCGGTCACGTCCTGGCGTCCTGGGTCAGCGCCTGCAAGCCCGGCGCCGTCACGGCGTGCGGCGCGCAGAGCCCGCGCGAATATCAGCCCCGGCCGCCTCCACAGGATGATCCGCCGCCGCGCGCCGCCGGGCCATAAGGGATTTGCGGCCCGCTTCATAGTCCGCGACCCAGCGCCGGGCGAAGTCGCCCGAGATCACATCGGCGGCCACCGCCTCGAACACCGGGCGCACCGCCTCACGGATCGCGCCTTCCACCTCATGGGCGCCGAACTCGGCGGTGTCGGAGATGGCCTCATACATGCCGGCCATGCCACGCGTATGGATAAGATCGGCGATGTATTTGATTTCATGGACCGTATCGATATAGGCCATCTCAGGTCTGATGCCGGCGCGCAACAAGGTTTCAAACCCCTCGCGGGCCAGCGCGCAGACCCCGCCCACCAGCACGGCCTGCTCGCCGAGAATATCGGCCAGCGCCTCTTCGCGGAAACTGGTCTGGCGTATGCCCGCCCGCCCGCAGCCCAGCGCGGCGAGATAGGCCAAAGCCAGATCGCGCGCCCCGCCGCTGGCGTCCTGATGCACCGCCCAGAAGCCCAGAAGCCCGCCGCCGCGTTCAAACGCCTCGCGCACCGCCCCGCCCGGCCCCTTGGCCGCGGCCAGAACCACATCGGCGTCTGCAGGCGGATTGATCAGTCCATATTCGATGGAAAATCCGTGGCACAGGATCAAAGCCTGACCCGGCTTGCGGTTGGGCGCGATATGAGTGCGCCAGATCTCGCCATGAGCCTCGTCGGCGGCCAGCAATGACACCGCATCGGCCCGCACAGCCGCCTCGGAAAGCCCCGTGACCTCGAAGCCGTCGGCTTCAGCGCGCGCGCGATTGGGCGAGCCCTCGCGCAGGGCGACGATGACGCGCTCCACGCCCATATCGCGCAGATTGAGCGCATGGGAGCGGCCATGATTGCCATAGCCGATAATGGCCAGCGTGCGCGTGCGCACCGGCGCCAGATCGATATCGGCCTGGTACAGAACCGCGCTCATGGCTGTGCTCCTTCGAAGCCGGCCTCCAGAAGGGCGTCAAGCTCGGCGCGCGCGCCTTCCAGGTCAAGCCGGGTGATGCGCGCCCAGTCCGGGTGCTGGTTGGAAAACCAGGTGTATTGGCGCTTGGCGTAGCGCCGTGAGTCCCGCTTGGCGGTCTCGATCGCCGCGTCCAGCGAGACCTGCCCGCCCAGATGGTCCAGAAGCGGCGGCAGGCCCACCGCCTTCATGGCCGGCAAATCCGCCGCCAGACCCCGTGCCGCCAGCGCCCGCGCTTCATCCAGAGCGCCCGCCGCCATCATGGCGTCAAAGCGCGCTTCAATGCGCGCATAAAGCGCGGCGCGGTCCGGCAGGATCGCCACGCCCAGAACGCGCGCCGGATCGATCAGCGGGCGGGTGTCCGCCTGCAACTCGGACAAGGGCCGCCCGGCCGTGCGCGCCACGGCGATCAGGCGCATCAGACGCTGGCGGTCGCCCGGCTTCACCCGCGCTGCGCCCTCAGGATCAAGCGCTTCAGCCCCTGCGCGCAGGGCTTCAAGCCCGCCCTCATCGGCCAGCGCCTGCACATCGGCGGCGATATCTGCGGGAATGTCGGGAACCGGCGCCAGCCCGTCCAGAAGCGCCTTGAAATACAGCCCCGTGCCGCCGGCCAGAATGATCCGGCGGCCCCGGCTGCGAATATCGCCGATCACCTCCAGCGCCAGACGCGCCCAGCGCCCTGCGGAGCACCGCTCTGACGGGTCGATCACGCCGAACAGGTGATGGGGCGCTGCAGCCAGCTCCTCGGCCGAGGGCCGCGCGGTCAGGACAGCCAGCCCGTCATAGACCTGCATGGAATCAGCGTTGATGATCTCGGCGTTCAGCCGTCGCGCGGCGTGCAGGGCGAGCGCGGTCTTGCCCGAGGCGGTCGGGCCGCCGAGCAAGAGCATGTCGCGCGGCGCGCTCACCCGCGCAGGGTCTGCAGGAGATACTGGCCCTGACGGTTGAGAGTGACCAGGACCGGCCCGCCCGCACGCGCCGTCTCGGCCAGCTCGCGCGCCTGCTCCAGCCCCTCCACCCGCGTCCAGGCGATCTCCTCGAGCACGTCGCCCACGCGCACCTTGCCCGAGGCGTCGCTGTCGGGGTCCACCTCGGTCACCACCAGGCCATCGGCGTCGGGATGGATGCGGTATTGCCGGCGCAGGGCGTCGGTGATGGGGGCGAGCGTCAGGCCGAACACGCTGGCGCTGGCCGGCGCGCGCGGCTCGCGTTCGGGCGCGCCCTGCCCGCCCGGACGCGCCGGCGCTGCGCGCTCCTGCAGGCGGGCGATGGTCACGTTGAGGGTCAGGCTCTCGCCTCTGCGGAACACCTCCAGCGCCACGCGGGACTCAGGTTCGGTCTCGGCCACGATCCGGGTCAGGCGCCGGTCATCGGCCACGGCGCGCCCGCCAATCGCCAGGATCACGTCACCAGGCTGAAGCTCGGCCTCGGCGGCGGGACCATCCGGGTCGATACGCGTAACAACGGCGCCGCGCGCCGATGACAGCCCCATGGCGCGGGCCATGTCGGCGGTGACGGGCTGCACATTCACGCCCAGCCAGCCCCGGCGGGTCTCGCCAAAGCTGATGAGCTGGTCCACCACGGGCCGGGCCACTGCGCTGGGCACGGAAAACGAGATGCCTACGCTGGCCCCGGTGGGCGAGAAAATGGCGGTGTTCACCCCGATGACCTCGCCATCCAGATTGAACAGCGGGCCGCCCGAATTGCCCCGGTTGATGGACACATCGCTCTGCAGATAATCGTCGTACTGGCCGCCGATATCGCGCCCGCGCGCGCTGATCACGCCCACGGTCAGCGAACCGCCCAAGCCAAACGGATTGCCGATGGCCACCACCCAGTCGCCCACGCGTGCGCCATCGCTGTCGCCGAAGGGCACATAGGGCAAGCCCTCGCCCGCCTCCACACGCAGGACGGCCAGATCGGTGGCCGGGTCGCGCCCGATGATCTCGGCGGCCAGCACCCGGCCGTCCTGGAGCACCACCTCAACCGCGTCCGCATCCTCGATGACATGGTTATTGGTCACCACCAGCCCCTCAGGGTCGATGATGAAACCCGACCCCAGAGAGCGCGCCATGCGCGGGCCTTCGCCCAGCATGTCGTTGAACCGCTCCAGCGGCGAACCCGGCGGGAACACCGGCAGGCCGTCGCGCGGCCCGACCCTCTGGGCTGTGGCGATATTGACCACAGCCGGGCTCAGCCGGTCATTGAGGTCGGCAAAGCCCTCCCGGGGCTGGGCCCACGCCCCGCCCTGCCCGCTCATGACAAGCGCGAAACACATGGCGGCGAAGGCGAACAGGCGCATGGCGGGCTCCGGCGGGCTGGACCGCTGCAAGACTTAACGCGCCCGGCCCGGTTGCGCCAAGGGGCGCTCTCAGGCGCGCCCGGTCACAAGCGCGACAATGAACACGCCAACGGCCACGGCGAACAGCCCCGCGGTGCGCAAATGGGAGGGTCTGGCTTCACCGATCAGGGCCGCCATGCGCTGCATGGCGCCCGGGGCGGCGGCGTAGCACACGCCCTCAAGGACGAGCGCCACGCCAAGCCCGATCAGCAGCCATTCCATCGCCTGTCGCCTTTCGCCGCAAAACGGGGAACCGGCTTTGCGGTTCTAAACGGCGGCCGCCTGAGCGCCTCTAGCGCGGTGACCCTCTCTCGCTGCGGAAGTAGCGGAAGAACTCCGAGTCCGCCGGCACGATGATCGGCGTGCCGTCGCGCAGCGCGGTCTCATAGGCGATCATGCTGCGATAGAAATCGAAGAAGTCCGGATCCTGGTTAAAGGCGGCGGCGAAGATGCGGTTGCGCTCGCCATCGCCTTCACCGCGTATGCGCTCGGATTCGGCACGGGCATTGGCCAGAATCACCTCCACCTGGCGGTCTGCATCGGCCCGGATTTCGCGCGAGCGCTGTTCGCCCTCGGCGCGGATCTGGGCGGCTTCCTGCTGACGCTCGGCGCGCATGCGCTCGAATACCTGGTTGGCGATCTGCTGGGGCAGGTCAGCCCGCTTGATGCGCGCATCGATGATCTCGATCCCGAGATCCTGATTGCGCGCCTGGGTTTCCACGGCGACCCGGATGCGCTCCATGAGGTCGGCCCGCTGGCCGGAGATGATCTCGGACGAGGGCAGCGAGGCGATCACGCCACGCACCGAGTCATCCATGATCGAGCGCAGACGCTGGCGCAGGCCCGTCTCGTCACGCACGGTCTGGAACACCCGCAGCGGATTGACCACGCGGTAGCGCAGGAAGGCGTCCACCACGATCCGCTCCTGGTCAGAGGCCAGGATTTCAGACGGCGGGGTGTCAAACTCCAGGTTCCGCTTGTCGAAGAAGGTGACGGTGGTGATGAAGGGCGTGCGGAAATGCAGCCCCGCCTCGCTGGGCCGCGGCTCGTCGGGGTCCACGATGGCGTTGACCACGGCCATGGGCTCGCCAAAGCGCAGCACCAGGGCCTGCTGACGCTCCGAGACGATATAGATGGAATTCATCAGGACGATAACGCCCAGGATGACGACGCCGATAAGGGCGTAAATCACAGTGCGCATGGCGGCTTACTGGCCTCCCTGATTGCCGCGCGACTGAACCGCGCTGCTCTGGGGCGCCCGGCCCCTGTTCTGTCCCAGACGGTCAAGCGGCAGATAAGGCACTGCGCCGCCGTCCTGTTCGAGGATGATGAGTTCGGACCGGCCCAGCACCTGCTCCATGGTCTCCAGGAACATACGCCGGCGGGTCACGTCGCGGGCCTGCTGGTACTCAGCGAAGATCGAGTTGAAGCGGTCGGCCTGGCCGTCCGCCTCGGCGATCACCCGTTCGCGATAGCCGCGGGCCTGCTCGTCAATGCGGGCCGCTTCACCGCGCGCCTCGGGGATGATGCGGTTGGCGTAGGCGCGCGCTTCCAGCTCCAGCCTGGCGCGGTCCTGACGGGCCGCGTCCACGTCGCGGAAGGCGTCAATCACGGTGGCCGGGGGGGTGGCGTCCTGCAGCTGGACTTCCAGGATCTGGATGCCTGCAGTGTAATTGTTCAGCGTGGTTTGCAGAATATCGCGCGCCCGGCGGCCCACCTCGGCGCGGGCCTGGGTGATGATCGGCTGCAGGTCATTGGTGCCGACAACCTCGCGCATGGCGCTTTCGGCCACGGCCTTCACCATGCCTTCGGGATCGCGGACATTGAACAGGAAGTCGCGCACGCCTTCGGGATAAGCCAGATCAACGCGCCACTGCACCGTGAAGGTGATGTCCACGATATTCTCGTCGCGGGTCAGCATCAGGCTTTCCTGCGGGGTGCGGCCCACCACCACCTCGTTGACCGTAGTCACCGCAGGCAGCTCAACCGTCTCCACCGGGAAGGGCATTTTCAGGCGCAGGCCCGGCAGTTCGGTGCGGTTATACTCGCCAAAGCGCAGCACCACGCCGCGCTGCTCGGCGCCGACGAAGTAGTAGAAATTGCCCGGGACCGCGACCCAGACAAACAGGGCTGCGACGATCAGAAGGCCCGCAAGCCCGCCGCTGCCGCCGCCGCGCCCGCCGAACAGCCCGCCCAGCCAGTCCTGGAATTTGCGAACCGCATCTTCCATGTCCGGCTCGGGTCTGCGGCCGGGCCCGTTCTGGCCGCGCCCGCCCCAGGGATTGTTATTGCCTCCGCCGCCGCCGGCCGATCCCCACGGACCGCCGCCGCCGCCTGTATTATTGTTCCAGGGCATTCCTGTTTCCCGTCTCCTGGCGTGAAACCGCTGCGCGCCCGATGGGCTGCGCTGTCGAGGGAGTATCTGAACGTTCACACGGCCCGGTTCAAGAGAAACCGGTGCCGGGCGGGCAACGGGCCGCAGTTTGGCGCCTCAGCGGCGCTCCAGAATCCGGGCGGTGAAACCAGCCTCATCGCCCGGCGCCGGATCGAAACGCTGCGCTGACGCCTCGCGCCAATGGGCGGGATCGAGCGTGGGAAACAGCGCATCGCCCTGAGGCTCCAGATCGACCTCAGTCAGATAGAGACGGGCGGCTTTGGCAAGACAGGCCGCGTAGATCTGGGCGCCGCCAATGACGCAGATTTCCTCAGCCCCCTCGCGCCGCGCCACTTCATCAGCCAGCGCCAGCGCCGCGTCCAGATCACGCGCCACGCGCGCGCCCTCCACATCAGGAAGCGAGCGGCTGACCACGATATTGACCCGCCCCGGCAGGGGCTTGCGCGGCAGGCTGTCCCAGGTGCGCCGCCCCATCACCACCGGCTTGCCCAGCGTGACCGCCTTGAAATGCTTCAGATCAGACGGGATTCGCCAGGGCAAATCCCCGTCCCGCCCGATGACGCCATTGCGCGCCACGGCGACCACGAGGGCGATGGGGGTCATACGGCCACCGGCGCGGCGATGCGCGGATGGGGGTCATAGCCCTCCAGCGCGATGTGCTCGTATTCAAACGCGAACAGGTCGGTGACCGACGGGTCGAGCTTCAGCCGCGGCAGGGGCCGGGGCGCGCGCGAGAGCTGCTCGCGCACCTGATCGGTATGGTTTGAGTAGATGTGCGCGTCGCCAAACGTGTGGACATATTCGCCTGGCTCATAGCCGGTGGCCTGCGCGGTCATGGCCAGCAACAGCGCATAGCTGGCGATATTGAACGGCACGCCCAGGAACATGTCTGCGCTGCGCTGGTAGAGCTGCAGGTGCAGGCGCCCGCCCAGCACGCGGAACTGGAACAGGGTGTGGCAGGGCGGCAGCGCCATGGACGGCACGTCCGCCGGGTTCCAGGCCGACAGCACCAGGCGCCGGCTGTCGGGCGTTGAACTGATCGCCGCGACGAGATCGGCCAGCTGGTCGATCTGGCGCCCGTCCGGACCGGTCCAGCGCCGCCACTGCTTGCCATAGACGGGGCCCAGCTCGCCGTGCTCATCGGCCCACTCGTCCCAGATGCTCACCCCGCGCTCCTGCAGCCAGCGCACATTGGTCATCCCCTTGATGAACCAGAGGAGCTCCACCGCGATGGATTTGAAATGCACTTTCTTGGTGGTCAGCAGGGGAAAGCCGTCGGCCAGATCGCAGCGGATCTGGCGCCCGAACACGGCGCGCACGCCGGTACCCGTGCGGTCGCTCTGATCCTCGCCCTGCTCCATGATCTCGCGCAGCAGATCAAGATAGGCCGCTTCAACGCCGTGCGGGGGAACGAGGCTGGACTGAGTTTCGGCAAGGACCATGGGAACCGCCTGATTCGCTGGTGGCTGGCCTGGCAGTGTGCCGCCAAGACGCGCCGCCGTCACGCGCCGGCGCCGCCTGTCCACAGGCTGGCGCACCTGCCCCCACGCTTGCAACTCAATCATAATGCAGTACGGTTTTCCCCACCCAGCCATATGCGGAGGCCGTCATGCATGCCCTTGTGATCGCTGTTCTGGCCTTGACCCCCGCTGCATCCCTGCCTGAGCCTGTTGAGACGCGCATTGAGGCCATCGCTTCGGGCGAGCTGGCCTTCTGGGAGAGCGGGCTGGAGGCCTGGCGTTTTGGGGATGAGGAGCAGCAGGCGCTCTACGAGGCCTTCGAGGCGGAGACGCTTGCGCGAGCTCAAGCCTATGCGGCCCGGGTGCGCGCTGATCGCAATCTGCCAGAAGACACCGATCAGATCATCGGGTGTCAGCCGGCGGAGTTGATCCGTCTATCAGCAGCGCGCCAGTTCAGCGGACAAGGCGAAAACGCCGCTGACCACGCCGAGGCGCGCGCCGAGGCCATGCCCCTTATCACGCAATGGCATGAGGCCCACGCCAATCTTATGGATGCCCCGCGGGAGGCCGACACCGCCTGGGGCTACTTTATCAACGCGGCGGAACAGGAAAACGACCCGGTCTTGCGTGAACTTCTGATACGCGCAGCCAGAGACCAGTATGCGCGCGGCCTGTTCGGAGCTTTCACAAACGGGCAGGCCTCTCCTGGCGCCCGATCCCTGCTGATGACCGCCAATATGCACCTGGTCTGCACAACGGATCGCGATAACACGCCATGGCTGGCCACACATGTCCGCGCGGGCCGCTGGTTCACAATCACTGACCATGGGTCCACAGCAGCCCAAGCCGCCTGGGTAATCGCCCAGCACGCTGATCATGACCCGGAGTTTCAGCGCCAGGCGCTCACCCTGATCGAGCCTCTGGCCCGTGAAGGCGACATTCGTCAGAGCGAATTCGCCTTGTTGTTCGACAGGGTTCTGGTCAACATGGGCCAGCCGCAAATCTATGGCACGCGAGGCTCTTGCGTGGACGGACAGTGGACGGCCCGCCCGATTCAGGACGAGGCCGGGCTTGATGAACGCCGAGCGCAGATGGGACTTCAGCCCATGGAGGCGTATATCGCCCGCTTCGCAAACAGCTGCCCCTGACGACGTGATTCCCGCTTGCCAGCTCCCTCATCCGGCGCCATGGTGATCATCCTGGAACAAAGGGAGAATATTTCAATGATTGGGTATGTGACTGTCGGCACGCGCGACCTGCAACGCGCGGCGCCGTTCTACGACGCGCTGGCGAAAGAACTCGACACGCCGCGCATGATGGAGAGCGACAGCTTTATCGCCTGGGCCAGGGCGGACGGACAGGCGGCGGGCATCGGCCTGACCCTGCCCTATGACGGCCAGCCGGCCACGGTAGGCAATGGGGTGATGGTGGCTCTGGCCGCCCGCGACGAGACGCAGGTGGACCGGCTCTACCAGATCGCCCTGGATCAGGGCGGGACGTGCGAGGGCCCGCCCGGACCGCGGGGCGAGGGCTTCTATGCGGCCTATTTCCGCGATCTGGACGGCAACAAGCTGAACGCCTTCATCATGACGCCCGGTTTCCAGCCGGAGTAAAACTCACCCCTCCACGGTGTGGGTGCATTCCAGGCGCGCCTGTCGGTTGCATGCCGGCATGGCGCGCTTCACTATGGCCGGTCTGAGTGAACACAGTTGGCAGGCTTGATTTCACAATGCGTTTTGAAGGCACCAAGGCCTATGTGGCCACCGAGGAACTGGCTGCGGCGGTCAACGCCGCCATCATTCTGGAGCGTCCGCTCCTGGTGAAGGGCGAGCCGGGCACCGGCAAGACCGAGCTGGCCCGCCAGGTGGCCGAAGCGCTCGGCGCGCCCTTGCTGGAGTGGCATATCAAGTCCACCACCAAGGCCCATCAGGGGCTCTATGAATACGATGCGGTGGCGCGCCTGCGCGATTCCCAGCTGGGCTCGGACAAGGTCCATGACGTGCGCAACTATATCCGCAAGGGCAAGCTGTGGGAGGCCTTCACCGCGCCCGAGCGCCCGGTGCTGCTGATCGACGAGATCGACAAGGCCGATATCGAGTTCCCCAACGATCTCCTGCAGGAACTCGACCGGATGGAGTTCCATGTCTACGAGACCGGCGAGACCATCCGCGCGCAGCAGCGCCCCATTGTCATCATCACATCCAATAACGAAAAGGAGCTGCCCGACGCCTTCCTGCGCCGGTGCTTCTTCCACTTCATCGCGTTTCCCGACGAGGAGACGATGGAGCAGATCGTCAAGGTCCACTTCCCCGACCTCAAGGGCCGGCTGCTGTCCGAAGCGCTGGGCGCGTTCTTTGAACTGCGCACCGTGCCGGGCCTGAAGAAAAAGCCCTCCACCTCGGAATTGCTGGACTGGCTCAAGCTGTTGCTGGCCGAGGATGTGGACCCGGCGGTGCTGCGCGAGCGCGATCCGCGCAAGCTGATCCCGCCCATGCACGGCGCGCTCCTGAAGAACGAGCAGGACGTGCAGCTGTTTGAGCGCCTGGCCTTCATGGCCCGGCGCGACGGCGGGTGAGCGGTCAGGGCCGCGCCCATGTTCCACCGCTTCTTCACCGAGCTTCGCATGGCGAAAATCCCGGTCTCCACCCGGGAATACCTCACCCTGCTTGAAGCCCTGTCCAAGGGCGCCATCGATACCGATATCGACAGCTTCTACGCCGTCAGCCGCGCCGCCCTGGTCAAGGACGAGCGCCATTTCGACAAGTTCGACAAGGTGTTCGCCCATTTCTTTGAGGGCGTGGAGGCGCTGGGCGATCTGTTCAAGGCCGAGGACGTGCCCGAGGACTGGCTGCGCGCCGAGCTGATGCGCCACCTGTCCGAAGAGGACAAGGCGGCCATCGAGGCGATGGATTTCGACGCCCTGATGGAGACCCTGCGCGAGCGCCTGAAGGAACAGTCCAAGCGCCATGAGGGCGGCAATAAATGGATCGGAACAGGCGGAACAAGCCCCTATGGCCATTCGGGCTGGAACCCGGCGGGCGTGCGCATTGGCGGCCAGTCGCGCAACAAGCAGGCGGTGAAGGTCTGGGAGAACCGCCGCTTCAAGGACCTTGATAGCGAGCGCGAGCTGGGCACGCGCAACCTGAAAGTCGCCTTGCGGCGCCTGCGCCGGTTTGCGCGCGAGGGCGCGGAGGAGGAGCTGGACATCGCCGGCACGATCGACGCCACCGCCCGCCAGGGTCATCTGGACGTGAAGATGCGCCCCGAGCGGCGCAACGCCATCAAGGTGCTGGTGTTTTTCGATGTGGGCGGGTCCATGGATCCCTATATCGACCTGACCGAGCGCCTGTTCTCCGCGGCGCGTTCGGTGTTCAAGAATCTCGAATATTTCTACTTCCACAACTGCCCCTATGAGGCGGTCTGGCGGTCCAACCGGCGCCGGCGCCAGGAGGGCGTGCCGGTCAGCGAGCTGATCCGCACCTATCCGGCCGATTACAAGGTGGTGTTCGTGGGCGATGCGGCCATGTCGCCCACAGAGATCACCCATCCGGGCGGTTCGGTGGAGCACTGGAACGAGGAGGCCGGCGGGGTCTGGCTGCGCCGCATCGCGGAGACCTATCCCCATATGGTCTGGCTCAATCCCACGCCGGAAAGCTGGTGGCCGCACACCTATTCGGTCCAGCTGATACGCGAGATCATCGGCCCCCAGCGCATGTTCCCCCTCACCCCCCAGGGCGTGGACCGCGCCATGAAGGAGCTGGCGCGATAGCGCGGCCTGGTTTGGCGCCCCTGCGGCGCCGCAAACCCTTGGGCCGGGCCGCGCGCCAGCCTATAACCCTGCGCCATGACACATCACTTGCCGCCCCTTGGACTGGACCTGGACGATCTGGCCGCGCGCACCGCGCCCGAGGCCTGTCAGGACATGAATGAGGTGCGTGACGGCGTGGACCGGCTGGACCGGGCGCTGGTCGCCCTGATCGCCGAACGCACGCGCTATATGGAAGCTGCCGCGCGCATCAAGCCGGACCGGGACGCGGTGCGCGACGAGGCGCGTATCGCCGACGTGCTGGAAAAGGTCCGCCAGGCCGCCGAAGCGGCGGGTGCGCCCGCCGCCCTCACCCAGCCGGTCTGGCGCGAACTGGTGGAGCGCTCCATCGCCCATGAAATGAGCGTGTTCGACCGCACCCGCAGCTGACGCGCCCTCACCCGCCCCGGAGCGCCGCGATTTCACGGCTCACAGCGCCCGCCGCCTTTTCCACCTGCGCCAGCGCCTGACCATCACGAGGCTGGTCCTCCGCCCTGGCGCACGCCTCGCCCAGCGCCATGGCGCCCACGCCGCGGGATGCGCCCTTGAGCGTATGGGCCGCCCGGCGCCAAGCCTCGTCATCATCGGCAGCTTTCATCGCCGCAAGACAAGCCCCCATCTGGGATTCCAAAAGCGCAAACAGCTCTGCCTCCAGCGCCGCATCCCCGCCGCTATAGCGGCGCAGATGAGCGCGATCGAGCACAGGCAAGGCTTGGTCTGGATGGGTCACGCTTCGCCTCATGACGGAACCGGGCGCGCCCGCGACGGGATGCGCGCTGTAACGCTGACATGGCCAGCCTGTACGGACAAGCCCGGCTTGACGGCGCGCACCGGTAGGGCTCAACTGGCGCGCATGACCCTGATAGATGAATACAAATCACGCATCGGCGAAACGCGCACATCGGACTGGCTCCTGATCGATCAGGGCCGGGTCAACGCGTTCGCTGACATCACCCTGGACCATCAGTTCATCCATGTGGACCCCGAGCGGGCCAAGGCCGAGACGCCGTTCGGCGGCCCCATCGCCCATGGATTTCTGACCCTGTCCATGCTCAGCCATTTCGCCGCTCAATGCATGCCGGCCTTTCCGCAAAAGGCCATCGGCATCAATTACGGCTTCGACAAGGTGCGCTTTCTCAGCCCTGTGCCCGTGGGCGCACGCATCCGGGGCAAGTTCACACTGGCGGCCGTGGAGCAGCGCAAGCCGGGTCAGATCCAGCTGTCTCACGACGCCGAGGTGGAGATCGAGAATGCGCCAGCGCCGGCCCTGGCCGCGCGCTGGCTGAGCCTGGTGGTGACCGGTTGACCGGCTTCTCCATATCCCGCGCAACAAAAAAACCCCGGACCCTGCGGTCCGGGGTTTTGAATATGTGAGGCCGGAGGGCTCTAGCGGCGCCGGCGTGCGATCCGGTCCACTTCCGCCTGGACCTTTTCTTCCACGATGGCCGGCAGGTTCTCGTCCAGCCACTGCTTGAGCATGGGCCGCATCAGTTCGCGCACAATGCCCTCCAGCGTCTGGCCCTGCTCGGAGGACACACGCAGATTTTCAGACAGCGCCGCGAACATGCTCGACGCCGCGCTGGCCGGCGCCTCATCCAGCAGTGAGTCGTCTTCCGGCCCGGGCGCAGGCTCGGGGGCGGCCGCCTGCACCGGCGCAGGCTCTGGCGCGGGCTCAGGTTCGGCTTCGGGTTCAGGCTCGTCCTCGCGGTCCACGATCATGAGATCGTCGGACACGGCCAGCGGCGCCGTGCCGCCGGCAACCGCATCATCCTCGACCCGGTCGGTCAGTTCGAGCACATCGTCCTCGAAATCCGGCTGGGGCTCCGGCGCAGGGTCAACCACAGGCGCGGGCTCCGGCTCGGGAGCGGGCTCAGCTTCCATGGCCGCTTCAGGCTCAGCTTCCATCTCAGGCGCCGGTTCGGGCTCGGAGGCGGTCTCGGCCGTTTCAGCAGCCGGCTTTTCCTCTTCGTCCTCATTGATGATCCGGCGGATGGAGGCGAGAATCTCCTCCATTGTCGGTTCTTGTTCGGCGGTGTCCTGAGCCATGGCGGTATCCTTGTTCCGTCGAGGGGAAACGGTCGGCGCAAACCTACGCGCGACCATACGCCCCTGTCCAGCTTGGGGACGCCGTCACAGTGTTAGTTCCAGGGAATTAAGCTGAAGTTAGGCCACCGCGTCCGGCTGTCGGCGCCGATATCCTCATCCGCCGCCACCGCCAGCTGAAGATCGCGCGCGCTGAGCATGCCCAGGGTCTGCAGCAGGCTGTAGCTGGCCACCGCCAGATCACGCTCGGCGCGCACCAGCTCCAGGCGCGAATTGAGCAATTCCTGCTCGGCGTTGAGCACGTCCAGCGTGGTGCGAAGCCCCACAAAGGCCTCCTGCTCCACGCCTTCAAACGCGATTTCGTTGGCGCGCACCGCCTCGCGGCTGGATTCGATCACAGCCTGGGCGGCCAGATAGGTGTTCCAGGCATTGGTCACCGACTCAACCACCTGCCGGCGCGCGGTCAGGCCCGACAGGCGCGCCTCGTCGGCCGAGGCTTGCGCCTCGCGCACGCGCGACTGGTTCAGACCGCCGGTGAAGATCGGCACGCTCACGCGCGCCTGCACCTGGGCCGAACCGCGGGCCTGGCCGGAAAACGCCGAATCCCGGCCTTCATTGACCGAGGCGCTTAACGAGACTTCCGGCAGCATGGCGCCGCGGGCCACACGGATATTTTCGCGCGCGGCGATCTCGTTGAATTCAACCGCCCGCAGGTCGGGATTATTGTCCAGCGCCGTCCCCAGCGCCCCATCCAGCGCATCAGGCACCGCATCCGCCGGGCTCACCGAATCAGGCTCGACCGGGTCAATGCCCGTCACACGCGCGTATGCGGCGCGCGAAGCGGCCAGCGCCGCCTGGGCCGCTGAAAGCTGGGCGCGCGCGCCAGATAGGCGCGCTTCGGCCTGAGCCACGTCCGTGCGGGTGATCTCACCCACCTCGAAGCGGTCGCGCGCCGCGCGCAGCTGCTCGGCCAGCACCTCGACATTATTGGAGCGGATGCCCACGATCTGCTGGTCGCGCGTGACATTGGCGTGGGCCGAAACCGCATCAAGCAGCACGCCCTGCTCCACCGCGCGCAGGCGCTCGCGCCCGGCCTCGAAGCGGGCCTGGGCCGCATTGATGGATCCGCGCGTGCGTCCGCCACGATAGATGGGCTGGCTCAGCGAAGCGCCCACACTGCTCGAACCCGCATTACCGCCCACAGGGCTGGCGCCCCAGGTTTCCGATTCGCTCAACGTCCCGCTGGCCGAAAGCTGCGGCAGCTGGACCGAGCGGGCCTGCACCACGCCCTCCGCACTCTGACGCAAGCGCGCGCGCTCGGCCTGGAGCTGGGGGTTGGAGCGGTAGGCCGCCGACAGGGTTTCCTCCAGCGACTGGGCGTGAACCTGCGCCCCGCCCGCCATAAGCCCCGCAGCCAGTGCCGCTGTAATCCAGTACTTCATGGCGCCCTCACGTCCTTGTCCGCAGCGATAACTTGTACCCGGGCATACACCAGATACAGTCCCGGCGGGCGAGTGAACAGTGTTCACTTCATTAAATTTTGGCGAGCGTGTGATACACGCCACGGCAAATGATACGCGCCTAGAACACAAAACCCGGCGCGGGTTCGAAGCCCGGCAGATAGGGCGGCGCGGCGTCAAACACAGCCCGCTCGCCCACGGCCTGTCCGGCGCGGGTGTAAATTCGCGCCCGGCCCACTTCGCCCTCGCGCACGATCACTGCGAGGCGTCCGCCATCGGCCAGCTGGTCCAGCCAGGCCTCCGGCACTGTGGAGACCGCGCCATTGACCACGATCACATTGAACGGGCCCTGCCCGGGCACGCCCTTGTCCAGCGGGCCGTCGACCACCACCGCATTGTCGGCGCCGGCTTCAGCCAGCCGGTCGCCCGCCTTCGCCGCCAGCGCCGCGTCATCTTCCAGGCCCACCACCGTCTCGGCCATGCGCGCCAGAACGGCGGTGGAATAGCCCAGCCCGCAGGCGATATCGAGCACCACATCGCCCGGCTTCACCCCTGCAGCCTGCACCAGCTTGGAGAAATCACGCGGGCGCAGCAGGGCGCGGCCATTATTGAGCCGTATCTCGGCATCGGCATAGGCGCGCGCGGCCTGGGCCTTGGGCACGAAGCGCTCGCGCGCCACCACGGCCATGGCGTCCTGAAGGCGCGTATCGGTGACATCGCTGGGGCGCACCTGGCTGTTGACCATGGCGAGGCGGGCCTGGGTGAAATCAAACACGGGCGCGACCTTGTGGCTGATCCGGCAGTTCCGGAAGAGGATACGAATGGCGGCTTATATCCCGCGCCTTTCGCCTGCGGCAAGGCGGGGCTGCGCATCGGTGCAGCCACGCGCAGTCAAGCGCGTTGCAGGCCGGGCGCGCCTTGGCTATGAGAAAGCTTCGCTCAGGGCGGCGCCATGGCGGAGTGGTGACGCAGAGGACTGCAAATCCTTGTACCCCGGTTCGATTCCGGGTGGCGCCTCCAGAGCCCCTTCCCTTTCGGCTGATGACTATTGCGCCGGGCGCGCCTGGGGATGATCGATCACGCCCGCTTCCACCAGATGGCGGCGCAGCTGGCCGGTGAAGGCCAGGAAGGTCATGCGATAATCACTGATCAGCGACCACAGCGGATGATCGAACGTGGCCGGCTTGTTGCGTTCGATGAAGGCGTGGCTGACCCAGGCGAAGCCATAGCCGAACAGCGGAAACAGGATCAGCGCCCACCAGGTCTGGGTGGCCAGCGCAAAGATCAGCGCCGACGTGGCCAGCACCGTGCCCGCGTAATGGAAATAGCGCGTGGGCGCCAGCGCGTGCTCGCGCAGATAATAAGGCCAGAACTCGCCATAGGTATCAGCCTTCCTGGCCATCGTCTCCTCCTTCATGCTCCGGTCTGACGCCGGGTCCGCCATCGTCGGCGCCATTGTGTGACAGCGTCAGGCTTCGCGCAATCTCTCTGGCGTTAGCGTGAACACGACGCGTTAACGTTAGGGGGATGTTAACCGGTGATTCTGTATTCCTTTACGGGTCTTCCCTCGAAGACACCCCACCATCCACCCAAAGCCTTTTCGGGAGCCCCTTCGGCTCCCGACTTTTTTTGTGCGCCGGTGATCCGGGCTGCACTTGCGGCGCCGCGAGCGGCTTGCACGGGGGCCGCGGCATTGCTAAAGACCTGCCTCCGCCACACGGCGGCGCGTTCCCCGGTAGCTCAGTTGGTAGAGCAATCGACTGTTAATCGATCGGTCGCTGGTTCGAGTCCGGCCCGGGGAGCCACTTCTCTCTCAGACATCGCCAATTAGGCTGGTCCGGTCATGCGCCGCCTGCGTCTATCCGCGCGGCTGACCCGTCACGCCGGCGCTGATCCAGCCCGCCATCCGGCGCGCAGCGCGGTCGACGATGGCGTAGAGGCACGGCGCCACCAGCAGAGTCAGCACCATCGAAACCAGCAGTCCGCCGACCACGGCGAGCGCCAGGGGCTGCATGATCTCTCCGCCCGGTCCGGCGCCAATGGCCAGGGGCGTCATGCCCAGCACCGTGGTCGCGGTGGTCATGATCACCGGGCGCAAGCGCGCCCCGCCCGCTGAAACAATCGCCCGCCCCGGCCCAAGCCGTCCGCCGCGCCGGCCCTTTTCAATATATTCCACCAGCAAGATGGCGTTGTTGACAGCGATGCCGATCAGCAAGATGGCTCCGATCATCACCGGCGCCGAAACCGGCGTGCCGGTCAGATACAGCGCCAGCACAACGCCGATCAGCGCCATGGGTGCTGTGGACAGGATCACCAGCGGATTGGACAGGCGCTCATACTGCACTGCGAGCACCACGAAGACGAGAAACAGCGCCAGCAAGATCACCGTCACCAGCTCGCGATTGGTGTCCTCTATAGTGCGCCACTGACCCTCGAACACCAGACCGATCCCGTCAGGCACGTCCATCTGCGCAATGCGCGCCTCCACCTCGGCCATGATGGCGCCAAGGTCGGAGATCTCGGTATTGGCCGTACCGTTCACGCGCACCACGCGGTTCTGGTTGTCGCGCTCGATATGGGCCGGCCCGGCCCCCAGCGTGATGTCGGCCACTTCACGCAGCGCCACCGGCCCGCCCTCCTGGCGGAACACCAGAAGATTGCCCAGCGTCCCGGCGTCGCGGGTGTCGGCGCGCGGCAGGCGCACGCGCACATCATATTCAAGGGCCCCGCTCATGAAGCGGGTCGGGGTGGCGCCGTCCACGGCCCAGCGCACCGCCTCGCCAATCTCCGAGGTGCGCAAGCCCAATGCCGCCGCGCGTTCAGGATCGATGCGGATGCGCATCAGAGGGCTTTCATCCTCGCGCCCCACCTCCACGCCTTCGAGCCCGGGAATGCCCTGCAAGCGCGCCGCCAGCGCGCGGGCGAAGCGCCGCGAGGCCTCCAGATCCTCGCCCGTGACCGATATCGACAAATCATCACCCGATCCGCCGAACTGCAGCCCGCCAATGCGCGGCGGCGAGACCCATATGCGCCCGCCTGGAATATCCAGCGCTTCCAGCTGGCGCTGCATATCGGCCACCCACTGTCCGGCGCTGACATTCGGGCGGTCGCGCAGATCGGTCAGCTGGACGCTCATCCGCGCCGTGCCGGGGCGCTCATTGACAATACCGCCGCCCAGATGCCCGCCTGACAGGGTGAACATGGACACCACGTGCGGGTCAGCCGCCAGCACCGCCTCCATGCGCCCGGCGGCGGTATTGGTCACTTCCGGGGGCGTGCCGGGCGGCAGGCTCAGCCCCACCGAGACCTGACCGTCATCGACCTGGGGCAGGAACTCGCTGCCCAGCTCCCCCGACAGCCAGATCGCGCCGGCGAAAGCGGCCAGCGCGCCCGCAACCACCGCAAAGCGCCAGCGCAGCAGGCGCACCAGGGTCTTTTTGTAGGCCCGCCGCAGCCTGATCACGCCGCGATCCACGCCGCGGATCAGGAAGGAGCGGTCAAACCGGCTCTCGAACCCCACGCGGCTGACCAGCATGGCCAGCATGGGCGTGACCGTGAGCGCCGCGGCCAGGGTGGCGATGATGGCGAAAGAAATGGTGATGATCAGTTCACGGAAGATCAGCGCCATCAGGCCGGTGATCAGCAGGAAGGGAATCACGGCGGCCAGATTGGTCAGCGTGCCCGCGATGATCGCGCCGCTGACCTCGCCCGCACCGTCATGGGCGGCGTCTTCAGCCGACTTGCCCAGCTCCTTGCGGTGGCGATGAATGTTCTCCAGCATCACGATGGCGTTGTCGAGCAACAGCCCGACCCCCAGCGCCAGCCCGCCCAGAGAGACGATGTTGAGCGTCAGTCCGCCCATGCCCATCAGGGCGAAGGTGGCCATCAGCGCGATGGGGATGGAGAGCCCGATCACAAAGCTGCGCCGCAGGCTGCCCAGGAAGAGCAGCACGAACAGCATGGACAACACCCCGCCCAGTATGGCCGCAGCGCCCACGGCCGTCACAGAGCTGCGGATGAAGAAGGCCTGGTCTCCGATCACCTCATAGGTGATGTCGTCGGGAAAGAAGCCCGAGCGCTCCAGGCTGGCGATCACGGTGTTGACCCCGTCAATCACCTCGACCGTATTGGCGCCGGGCAGTTTGAAGATCGACACCTGCACCGCCGGCGCGCCGTTCATACGGGCGAACAGGCGTTGTTCGCGATACGTGTCGCGCACCTCGGCCAGCTCCGACAGACGAATGCGTGCGCCATCGCCGCCTGGCAGGGTGACCAGCACGTTGGCGATATCTTCGGCCGAGGTGAACAGCCCGTCGGTCTTGGCCATCACGTCGAACGTGTCCGACGTCACCCAGCCGGCGGCGATATCCACATTCTCCGCCGCCAGCACGCGGTTGAGATCGCCCAGCGTCAGCCCGTAGGAGGCCAGGCGCTCCTGATCGACCAGAACCTGGATTTCGCGCTGCTGCCCGCCCGCCGCCTCCACGCCCGATACACCCTGGACGGCCAGCAATTGCGGCGCGAGGGCGCGCTCCACCCAGTCATTGACGTCCACCTGGGCGCGCACCGGCGAGCTGAAACCGGCTGTCCAGACCGGGCGCTGGCTGGGATCGCGCTTGTAGATGCGCGGCGGATCGATATCGGGCGGCAGGCGCGTGCGCGCCAGCTCCAGATAGCGCGAGGCGTCCTGCAGCGCGATGTCCAGATTGGTCCCGTAATCAAAGTGCAGATTGACATTGGTGCGCCCTTCCGAGGCGCGGCTGTCGATGCGGATCAGGTTTTCCGTCGCCGCCAGCGTGCTCTCCAGCACCCGTGTGACCTGCTGCTCCATCACCTCGGGCGCAGCGCCGGGATAATTCACCGTCACGGTGATCATCGGATATTCGATGCGCGGCAGCAGATCGATGGGCAAACGGTTCAGGAAGAACAGGCCCAGCACGAACACCACCGAGGCGATGGCCAACGTGCCCACGGGCCGGCGTATGGCGTGACCGGCCAGGCCTGTGCGCGGCGCGCCTCCTTCCGCCATCAGCCTCTCCATCCGACAATGCGCACCGACTGACCCTCGGCCAGCTCGGCCGGATTGGTGGCCAGCACCACTTCGCCCTCTTCCAGGCCGGATATAATTTCGGTCCAGTCGCCGCGCGTCACCCCGCGTTCGATCACCCGCTGTTCAAGACGGTTATCGGCGATAACGAAGACATAGTCGGCGCCATTGTCCTGCGCGATGCCCGCCGCCGGTGCGGCGAGCACATCGGGACGCGGATCAATGGCCAGGCGCACGCGCGCCAGAAAGCCGGGGCGCGCGCCGCGCGCCCAACTGTCTTCCGGCAAGGCCAGCTCCACTGTCACCAGCCGGCTCGACGGATCGGCCAGCGGGAATATGCGCCGCACGGTTGCGGGCAAAGGCGCGCCGGGCAGCGCATCGAGATGCACCGGAATGTCCTGTCCGGTCTCAAGGAACGCCACATCAAGCTCCGACACGCCCAGGCGCACCACCAGAAGATCGGTCCGGGTCAGCTCGAACAGGCCGTCGAGCGCCTGCACCCCCTCGCCCACCTCGATGTGGCGGGCGGTGATCATGGCGTCCATGGGCGCGGTGATCTCGCCAAAGGCGATGCGCGTGCGCCACAGATCGGCCTCGCGCGCCAGCACGTCGCGATCGGCGCGGGCGCGCTCATAGGCCTCGGCGGCCAGAAGCCCGCGCTCATGCAGGGTGGCGCTGCGCTGATAATTTGACTGGGCCTGGGCGCGGCGCGCCTCGGTGCGCGCCAGCTCTGCGCGCTGCTCGCGCATGTCGAGCCGGGCCAGCACCGCGCCCGCCTCCACCAGATCCCCGGCTTCGGCCAGCACCTCTGCGACCGTGCCCGCCGTGCGCGCCGCCAGGCGCGAATGGGCGTAGGCCTCCACCCGGGCGGAGGCTGAAAACTGGCGCGACAGATCGCGCCGGGTGATCTCGGCGGCGGCGGCGGGATGACGGAAGCTCTCCCCCGCCCCGGACGCGTCCTGGCTGTCCGGCGCAGCGCCGCCGCAAGCGGCCAGAACCATCAGCGCGAACCCGCTCAGCGCCAAAACCAGAATGTGTGCTGGCTGGATCAAGAGGTGTGTCTTTCGTGTCTGATCCCCACTGACATAAGCCAGATAGGCTGTCAGACCAATCCCTTGGCCGCCCGGTCAGACCGAGGGCGCAGGCGCAAGGACCGCCGGCGCCGCTTCGCCCGCCTCGATCTGGGCGGCCCACATGGACGCGTAAAGCCCGCCGCGCGCGAGCAGTTCGGCGTGGGTTCCGGTCTCGGCGATGCGCCCGCCATCGAGAATCACCAGCCGGTCGGCGCGCGCGATGGTGGACAGACGGTGCGCCACGGCGAGCGTGGTGCGCCCGCGCACGGCTTCGGCGATGGCGGCCTGCACCTCGGCTTCGGTGCGCGAATCAAGCGCCGAGGTCGCCTCGTCGAGGATCAGGATGGGCGGGTCTCTCAGGATGGCGCGGGCCAGGCCAACGCGCTGCTTCTCCCCACCCGACAACTTCAGCCCGCGCTCGCCCACCCGGGTCTCAAGCCCCAGCGGCAGCGAGTCCACGAAGGCCTTGAGCCGCGCGCGCGTCACGGCGTCCCACAACGCCGCCTCGTCCGCGTCGGGGCGGCCATAGAGCAGGTTCTCGCGCAAGCTGGTGTTGAACAGCACCACGTCCTGCGGGACGAGGCCCAGCTGGCCGCGCAGCGAGGCCTGGGTCACATCGGCGATATTCTGCCCGTCAATCTCGATGCGCCCGGTGGACGGATCGTAGAAACGGAACAAAAGGCGCAGCAGGGTGGACTTGCCCGCCCCCGAGGGGCCGGCGAAGCCGATAAACGCGCCCGCCGGGATGTCGAGATCAATCGCCTCCACCGAGCGATCACGGCCGTCATGGGCGAAGCTCACACCGCTGAAGCGCACCGCCCCGCCAGTGATGTCCAGCGCCGCTGCGCCAGGCTTGTCGGCCACTTCGGGCTTCAGGCGCAGCACCTGGAACAGGCGCTCGAGATCGACGCTGGCCTGTTTGATCTCGCGATAGGCCCAGCCCAGGATGTTCAGCGGCTGATAGACCTGCATCAGCATCAGGGTCAGCGCCGCGATATCGCCCACCTCCAGACGCCCCTGCAGCGCCATCCACACGCCCAGCAGCGCGACGGCCAGAAGCCCGCCATTCATGATCGCGGCCTGGGCGGCGTTAAGGGCGGCCAGGCTCTGCTCGGACTTGACCGCCGCCTTGGCGTAGCGGGTCTTGGCCTCGTCAAAGCGCCCGGCCTCGCGCACCTCGGCGGCGAAGGCCTTGACCGTCTCGAAATTGGTCAGCGCATCCACCGAGCGGGCATTCACCTCGGTGTCGGCCTCGTTCATCTGGCGCCGGATCTTCACGCGCCACTGGGTCATCTGGAAGGTGATGAAAGCGTAGGAGACCACCGCCGTGACGATGATCACCGAGAACTCCCAGCCATACAGCACCGCAGCCACGGCGGCGGCGAGCAGCAGCTCGGCCAGGGCGGGCAGGATGTTGAACACCAGGAATCGCAACAGATAGTCCACGGCGTTGGCGCCGCGGTCGATCACCTTGTTGACTGCGCCCGTGCGCCGGGTCTGGTGATAGGTCAGCGAGAGCGACTGCACATGGGCGTAGGCCTGTACGGCGGTCAGGCGCTGGGCGTCGTTGGAGACCGGCGAGAACAGCGCGTCGCGCAATTGCGGCACGCCTGTGGCGGCGAAGCGCAGCAGGCCATAAGCGATGATCAGCCCGCCCGCAGCCCAGAACGCGCCGGCCGGCGGGCCGCCTTCGAGATTGAGCCCGCGGCTGAGGATGTTGATCCCCTCTCCGAACGCCACTGGCGCCGCCACGGAAAAACCCTTGGCCAGCAAAGTGATGGCGAAGGCCACCGCCATCCGGAAACGCCAACGCGCCATGTCCGGTCCGGACATGATCGCCCACAGCCGGGCCAGCGCCTCGGAGAGGCGTCCTTCAGGGGCCGGACCATCCAGGGGATCGTGAGAAGGAGGCGGAGACATGCGACCTAGTTAGGGCGCCGCAGGCCATCCGGCCAGATGCGATCAGCCGTCCGCGCCGTTGGAGGATGGCGTGGCAAACACCTGACCGGGATAAATCAGGTCCGGATCGCGGATCTGGTCACGATTGGCCTGATAGATCACGGTGTACTGGATGCCGTCGCCATACAGCCGGCGCGCGATGCGCCACAGCGAGTTGCCCGGCTGGACGATCACACGGCCCGCCTCGCGCGCAGACAGGGCGTCCTCGGCGCTGGCGCGCTCGAAGGGCAGCGCGATCACGGCGGTCACCCGCCCGTCTTCATCGATCTGGTCGATCTGCAAATCATAGACGCCCGGCGCGAAATCCCGGCCCGCCTGCACGCTCCAGCGGCCATTGGCGCCGGCGCGGGTTTCACCGACCATCTGCCCGTCGGCGATGACACGCACCGTAGTCCCGGGTTCGGCCCGGCCGGAGAAAATCACCGAGCCGCTCTCGTCATAATCCACCGTTTCAAGGCTCAGCGGGCCCATGGACACGCCGTCGAACGGGCTTTGCAGCACGCGGCTGGCCTCGCCGGGCCGGCCCAGCACCACAAGCGGGGTGCGGTCGCGGCTTTCAGGCACGGAGACCACCACCACCTGGTCGGAGCGCACTTCCTGGCCATCGGGCGTCACCATGATCAAGGACAGCTCCACGGAGCCCGCCGGCAGGGGGCGGTCCACGATCATCACCCATTCGCCCGCCGCATCGATCTCCACCGTGGCGATCTCTCGCTCACCCGACATCAGCGTCACGCGCGATCCCGGCGCGCCGCGTCCGGCCAGCACCGCCGTGCCGCGCGGGTCGACGCGCACAATGTCGAATGTGGGCGCCGTCAGCGACGAGACAGGCGCGGACGTCTCGACGGGCGTCGTGACCGTGTCAGGATCAGCTGGCGCGGGGGCGGGCGCCGGGCGCATGACGATAAACGCCGCCGCCGCCGCTATCGCGGCGATGAACAGGATGATGCAGATCACAAATGTACGCGTGGCGGCCATGTGCCGTCTCCTGACAGGGCGGATGACCTGAGCGGCAAGCAAGGCTCGCGCCAGTCCGCCCCCATTGCTAATGCTTAACTGCGCCGTCGCGCGAAAGAAAGCGCGCTCAAGGCCATGATGCAGCGTGATGAGGCGAAAATGCGGAGTATCTGCCTGTTCTGCGGTTCGGGCGCAGGTCGCGACCCCGCCTTCACCGGTCTGGCGCGCGAAACGGGGCGTCTGATCGCGCGCGCGGGCCTGCGCCTGGTCTATGGCGGCGCCGAGAACGGCCTGATGGGTGAGGCCGCGCGCGCCGCGCTGGCCGAGGGCGGGCAGGTGCTGGGCGTCATCCCTGAATTCCTGATCCCGCTGGAAGGCGCCCAGGAGGGCGTGGAGCTGCGCATCACCGCCACACTGGCCTCACGCAAGGCGATGCTGATGTCGGAGGCGGACGCTTTTCTGATCCTGCCTGGCGGTGCGGGCACGCTGGAGGAAGTGTTCGACATGATCATGCAGCGCCAGCACAGCCTGCACGCCAAGCCCGCTGCTTTTGTCGGCGCGGATTTCTGGTCGCCGCTGGAGGCGCTGCTGGCCCATGTGGGCGAGGCCGGATTCGCCGACGCCGGGGTGCTGGAAGGGCTGAGCTTTCATCACGATCCGCAATCTGCGCTCAATACCCTGACGGCGATGACGGCGGAAGCATCCGCCGCCAATGCCGGAGCCCGCGCCCCATCCTGAGCCTGAACGTTCAGGATGGGAGCACAGGCCGTCGTGAGCGTTTCATCGCCCCTAGCGCCAGTATTCGCGCTGGCTGCAGATCAGGCGGCCTGACGTGTCATAGACCCGCAGGTCCGCACGGAAGCCGTAAGCCTGGACCGGCAGGGCGCCGGGCGCGGCGCGCCGGTCGTTTGAGCTGGCGATGATCGTGGTGCCCGGACGGGCCGCCCACGCATTGGTCCAGAAATCCGGCTGGTGGGGGCGCAGGGCGTTGGCGCCCACGACCACGCGCGAGAGATTGGTGGGCCAGAAATTATACGGCGAGAACGTGCCAGACTGCTCGGCCACAAGCTCGCCATTGCCGCCATCCTGACGCACGCGCAGCTCGAACGAGCCTGCAAGGCGCGGTGCGGCATAGGCCTGCAGGACGCCATGCGAGCGTCCACTGCCCACTTCAAGCCAGCAGGCCTGGGCCGGGTTGGCGGAGGCCGCGCCCGCCGCAGCGGCGAGCGCCGTTGCGCCAGCAGCCAGCATCAGAGCGGTTTTCTTCAAAAATGCGGTCATGACCGATCTCCTTTCACGATCACTGAGGGGCGAGCCAGGGGCGGGCGGACTTTGGCGCCCGCCCCCGTGTCGCCGGGGAACCAGACCCTCGCCTTGAGGGGCCAGCCCCTAGTGGCTGCCCTGGATCACCAGGGCCACATTGCCATTACCGGACTGGCGCACATTGGCGCGCTGGCCGGAGCCGACCTGGATCACGCCCAGCGAATTATTGGCGCCGGTCTGGTTGGTGGCGGCGCTATGGCCGGACCCGATCTGGGCGACACCCGCCGTGTTATTGGTTCCGGTCTGGATCGCGCCGGCATTGTTATAATTGCCCTCCTGGCCGATCACGGCGGTGTTGTTGCGGCCCAGCTGGTCAGCGTAGGCGCTGTTGGCGTAGCCCGCCTGGCCCACGGTGACGCCGTTGCGCGCCCCGTCCTGGATGGTCTGGACGTAGTTGTAGGCGCCGCGTTGTTCGATATAGAGCCGGTGCTGCGGGCCCACCTGGCGCGCGGACAATTCGTTGGCGTAGCCGGCCTGGTTGATGTTCACGCGATTGCGTTGCTGGGCTTCGGCCGCCGACACGGTTCCCGCCAGCATGGTCAGGCTCAGCCCCGTGGCGATCATGAGTTTGTTCAGCATGGTCAGTCTCCTCTGGTTTCATCCCGGCGGCTGTGGCGTCCGCCAGTGATCAGGAGACTGCATCGCGCCGTCTGAACGCCTGCAGAGCGCTGCGTTCACCCGGCGTTTTGCCAGATGAACGCAGAGTGATGGTGTTTCAGGGGGTTATCCGTGAGGGTCGAAGATATCCTCGATGCGCAACCCGAACGCCTCGGCGATCTTGAAGGCCAGCGCCAGTGAGGGATCATGCTTGCCCGTCTCCACCGCGTTGATCGCCTGACGCGACACGCCGACCCGCTCGCCCAGCTCGGCCTGGCTCCAGCGCTGCTCCGCGCGCAGGACGTGGATCCGGTTCTTCATTTGAAGCGCCTCGACACGAAGATCACCGCCACGCCCCACACCAGCGCCATAGCCGGCAGGACATAAATCACGGAGATGGCCGGCGCATCGGCCCAGCTTTCCAGGAACCCCCAGCTGAAGCTGGCGAAGCTCACCACCCCTGCCGCAATCAGGAGCGATTCGGCGTGGATGCGCGCCTGCACCTCGTCCATGGCGCGCCAGAAGATGATGAATTCGCGCAAGGCCAGCAGGGCCGGCAGCACCGGCGCCAGCGCCAGCATCACCCGCACCGGGCCTGACGGATCAAGCTGGCGCAAGAAATAGGTCACGCCCACCACCGCCAGGCTGTAGATCATCATCAGCGCAATAAAGCGCATCGAATAGCGTTTGGCTGCGGGTGTCATGCGCGCGCCTCCCGCACAAAAGCCGCCGCCAGCGCCTGCGCGCCCCACCATAACCCCGTCACCTGTCTCGTCCGGTCCGCCATCATTACCTCCATCAGGTTAGCTTGACTGTATGTCATGCATACCTGACATATGCGCACCCGTCAAGAAAACCTGACATTTAATCAGGCAGGCCTGTCACATGCCGGAAGGAGCGCTCACCCCCGCCCGCGATAGGGGGCCACACCCTGGTCGGGAATCCACAGGCCCTTGGGGGCTTCGCCCCACTGGGCGAACACGTCGATGGGGATGCCTCCGCGCGGATACCAGTAGCCGCCAATGCGCAGCCATTTGGGCGCCAGCGCATCGACCAGCCTCTGGCCGATCATGGTGGTGCACGCCTCGTGAAACGCGCCATGATTGCGGAAGCTCTGCAGGAAGAGCTTGAGCGATTTGGATTCCACGATCCACGGGCCGGGCGCGTAATCGATCACGATATGGGCGAAATCGGGCTGGCCGGTCACCGGGCAGATCGAGGTGAATTCCGGACAGGTGAAGCGGATCAGGTAATCGCCGTCCCGGGCCGGATTCTCCACCCGCTCCAGAACCGCGTCCTCGGGACGCTGCGGCGCCGCGCCGGCGGAGCCCAGCTGTTCAAGTTTCTCATAGCGCGCATCGGTCATGGCCGCGCATGTAACGCCGGGACCACGCATCGGCAATGGCGTTCACATCAAAACTGCTTATCTTGGCGCCATACGGGCCGTTTTTGGCGCCAGATTGGCTGATCTCAGCATGAACGAAGCCCTCGCCATTCTGCCTGCTGTCACCCTTCTGGCGGTGGGGCTGGCGTGCATCCTGATCGCCCGCGCCTTGCGGCTTTCGCCCATCGTGGCCTTCATTGCGGCGGGCGTCCTGATCGGCCCCAACGCGCTGGGTCTGGCGCCGCTGAACGCCACGACCGCCCTTCTGGCCCAGCTGGGGGTGGCCTTCCTTCTGTTCGAGATCGGGCTGGGTTTCTCCTCGCGCACTATCCGCGAAAGCGGGCGCGATCTGGTGGTTCTGGGCCCCTTGCAGATGCTGATCTGCGGCGCAGGGTTCACACTGGCGGCCAGATTTTTCGGGCTGGACTGGCCCGTAGCGCTGGTGATCGGACTGGGCGCAGGCATCTCGGCCACCGCCGTGGTGACGGCGACGCTGGCTGAACGCGGCATCGCCACCTGCCCGCTGGGCCGCTCCTCCACCGCGCTTCTGGTGTTCCAGGATGTGGCGGGCATTTTCCTTCTGGTGTTCGCTGTCTCGCTGGACGGATCGGGGCCGCTGGGCCTGGCCCTGGCCGAAGCCGCCGCCAAGGCGTTCGCAGCCGCCCTCGCCGCGGTTCTGATCGGACGCTTCGCCGCGCGTCCGGCCCTGGCCCTGCTGGCGCGCACCAATATGGCCGAGGTGTTCACCGCCGCCGCCTTGCTTCTGGTGCTGGCCACAGCCGCCGCGACCGGAGCGCTGGGCCTGTCGCTGACGCTGGGCGCGTTTCTGGCCGGCGTGATCGTGGCCGAAACCCCCTACCGCACGGTGGTCAAAACCGAGGCCCGCCCGTTCGGCGCGCTGCTGCTGGGCTTTTTCTTCATCACCGTGGGCATGGGCCTGGACTGGCGCGATATCGCCGCCCAGGCGCCCTGGATCGCACTGGCCATCGCGGCGCTGATTCTGGGCAAGACGATCCTGACCTTCATCGCAGCGCTGGCTTCGGGCTGGAGCCGTCCGGGCGCCACGCAACTGGCCTTCGTCACCGCGCAGGGCTCGGAGTTTGGCCTCGTCCTGCTCGCCCTGCCCGGCGTCGCCAACGCGCTGGGGCCGCAGGCTGCAGGCGTTCTGGTGGCCGCCAGCGCCCTGTCGCTGGCCCTCACCCCGGCCTGGACAGCCCTGGGCATGAAGCTCGCGCGCAAGCTGGCCCAGGCCAAGGCCGCCCCCTCGACGCCCGCCGCCGATCCCGAGGCCCAGCGTCCCATCCTGGTGTTTGCCGCGACGCCAGCCGGGCGCCTGGCCATGGACGCGCTGACCCGCTTCAAGATTCCATTTGTGGCGATTGAGTTTGACGCTGACCGCTTCCTGTCCGCCACCGCCGACGGATATGACATGACGTTCGGCGATCCCAGCGATGTGCGCCTGATGACGGCGGTGGGGGTGACGCGCGCGCGGGCGCTCGCGCTGGGCCAGTCGCGCTATGAAATATCGAAAGAAATCACGCCCTATATCAACGCCACCTATCCCGACCTTCAGCGCATCGTGGCGGTGCGCACGCCCGAGGAAAAAGCCGCCCATGAAGAACTGGGCATGATCGCCGTGATCACACGAGGCCAGCCGGAGGGCGTGGATTTCGCCCTGGCCGTGCTGCGCTTCGCCGGTGTCGAGGAAGCCGCCATCGCCCGCTGGCTGGCCGACGTGCACGAGGCCCATGCCGGCGCCCGCCCGGCGCCCCTGCCCGCTACAGCAGACCCAGCGCCTTGAAGCTCGCCGTGCGTTCGCGCCCGATCACGATGTGATCATGGACCACGATATCGAACGGCTTGCCCGCCTCGCAGATGCGCTTGGTCATGTCGATATCGGCGCGTGACGGCGTGGGATCGCCGCTGGGGTGATTATGGACCAGGATGATGGCGCTGGAATCCAGCGCCAGCGCCCGCTTGACGATCTCGCGCGGATAGACCGGGGCGTGATCAACCGTGCCGCGCGCCTGGAACTCGTCGGCCACTAGCCGGTTCTTCTTGTCCAGGAACAGGACCCGGAATTCCTCGGTGGTGGCGTGCGCCAGCGCCGCGCGCAGATAATCCAGCAGCGCCGACCAGGACGAGATCAAAGGCCGGCCCGTCACCTGCTCGCGCGCCATGCGCACGGCCAGCACCTGGATGAGCTTGAGATCCAGCGCGGTCTTTTCAGATACGCCCCTCACCTCGGTGAGCTGGTCTGGTGACGCTGCGCACACCCGGGCCAGATCGCCAAAGCGCGCCAGCAGGGCCTTGGCCAGCGGTTTCACATCCCGGCGCGGAATGGAGCGGAACAGGGCCAGCTCCAGCAATTCATAATCGGCCAGCCCCTCCCCGCCGGTCTCAGCAAAGCGCGCGCGCAAGCGGTCACGATGGCCGTGATAATGCGGCTCCTGGGGGATGTCGGATACGCCCGTCATGTTCGCGCACTCGCTGACCGGATTTCGCCTCACACGATGCTAGCGCTCCGCAGCTTCGCCCGCCAGACGAAACCGGCGCGCCTTGCAGGGCGCATCTCCCCCTTGGCCTGACCGCCGGGCGCGTATAACGATTGAGGCGCGCGGGCGTGGCGGAACTGGTAGACGCACCGGACTTAAAATCCGTTGGAGGGCAACCTCCGTGCCGGTTCGATTCCGGCCGCCCGCACCATTTTTCCTGTCCTTCCTCGCTCCGCTCGGTCGGTCCTCGCTAACGCTGCGGGCGCGCGGTCGCGCTCTCGAACCCTTACGGGTTCGGTTGTTTCCCTGTGCTCAGACCCGTCCGGGTCTTCGCGTCCTCGCTAACGCTGCGGGCGCGCGGTCGCGCTCTCGAACCCTTGCGGGTTCGGTTGTTTCCCTGTGCTCAGACCCGTCCGGGTCTTCGCGCTCTCGCCTCGGCGAAGCCGGGGCTTCGCTCCGGTGTAGCCGGGTGCGAACCCTTGCAAGGGTTCGGGGTGTTGCATTCAATCTTTCTCCCAACCGCCCCGCGCCATAGCTTGCTTGTGCGCATCACCCTACACTCGCGCGGCATGCCTGCCGGAGCCTTGGCTGAATGAGTGAATTTCGCATCCTGGCGCCGCATCTGGACCCTGAGGCCAATGCGGTGCGTTTTGCTTTTGAGTGCCCGCGCTTCGGACGGTTCGAGGAGGCGGTGCGCTTTGCGCCCCACGCCCCGCTGGCGGGGCTGGAGGCGGATGTGCGTGACCGGCTCCTGACGCTGGCGGCGATCCTGATCGGCACCAGCTATTACAAGGCCGCGCCTGCCGGGCGGGTGCAGGTGGAGACCGGCCTGACCGGCGCCGCGCGCCATCTGGCGGGGCTGGCTTACGGGCCGGGCCTTGGCGAGTTTTATGTGCGCAACGCCCTGCCCTACCCGCCGGCGCTGGAGATCACGGGGCCGGATCTGGCCGATGCGCCCGCCGCGCCCTCCGGCGAACCTGCGCATCCCCGCGCCGTGTGCGCCTTTGGCGGGGGCAAGGACAGCCATGTGGCCCGCGCCATGCTCGAAGCCGCCGGGGCGCAAACCGAGCTGATCAGCGTCATCCTGTCGAATCGCGTCGGCGCGCGCCTGCAGGCCATGGCCGGCGCGCTGCTGACCCTGATGACCCGCACCATCGATCCGCGCCTCATCGCCCTGTCGCGGTCGGGCGAGGCGCTCAACGGCCATATCCCCATCACCGGGATCAATTCGTGCCTGCTGGCTCTGCATGCCGCGGCTTCGGGCCAGGACTGGGTGGCGTTCGCCAATGAGCGCGCGGCCAGCGAACCCACCCTGATGACGCCTGAGGGCCATGAGGTGAACCATCAATTCTCCAAATCGCTGGCGTTCGAGGACGCGCTGCGCGCCGCCTTCCAGGCTGCGGGAGCGGGACTGGAGTATTTCTCCGTCTTGCGTCCGGTGAGCGAATTGTGGACCGCCCATTATCTCGCCCGCCGCGCGCCGCATGCGCTGGACGTATTCGCCAGCTGCAACCGCAATTTCGTCTTCGCCGGAGAGGCCGCGCTCGCGGATGGCCAGCGCTGGTGCGGGACGTGCTCCAAATGCGTCTACACGAGCGTCCTGATGGCCTGCTGGCTGGCGCCAGGCCGCCATGAAACCGTGTTTCAAGGCAGCCCCCTGCACGATCCGGCCAATCTCGCCCATGGGTTGGATATCGCCGGGCTGACAGGCGCCAAACCCTGGGAGTGCGTGGGCGAAACGCGCGAGGTGGCCGCCGCCTTCCTGCACCTGTCTGCGGATTCGGCATGGTCGGACGCGGCTGTCGTGGCGGGCGTGCGCGACGCGCTTTCAAAGCGCTGGGAGCTTGGCGAGCTGGAAGCCGCGTTCGCCGGGGCGCTGGATGCGCGCAGCGAGCACCGCATGCCCGCCCGGGTCGCCGCAGCGATGAATGCTTAATGTTTCGTCATGAACCGCGCCTTGCCATGATGGGCGGCGCAGTCAAGTTTTGTCCGGTGTCCTGACTTCCCACCTTCCACGGCCCGGAGCCGCTGACATGACAGAGACGACCGCCGCGCCCCAGGTGGATTCGCCTGCGAACAGCGCGTGGACCGCCCTTTTCATGCTGGGCGTGGTCTATCTGATCAATTTCATGGACCGCCAGCTCTTTGCGGTGCTGCAAGAAGACATCCGCGCCGATCTTGCCTTAAGCGACACCCAGCTTGCGCTGCTGGGCGGAACCATGTTCGCGGTCTTCTACGCCACGCTGGGCCTGCCGCTGGCCTGGCTGGCTGACCGCACCAACCGGGTGCGCCTGATCGCGGCCTGCTGTGCGGTGTGGAGCGTGTTCACCGCCTTGTCCGGCATGGCGGCGGGATTCTGGACCATGGCTGTGGCGCGCATCGGCGTCGCCTCGGGCGAGGCTGGCGGCGTCTCGCCGTCCTATTCGGTGATCTCGGATTATTTCCCTGCCGGGCGGCGGGGTCTGGCCATCGGGCT
Source organism: Alkalicaulis satelles (assembly GCF_008630495.1). Lineage (GTDB taxonomy): Bacteria > Pseudomonadota > Alphaproteobacteria > Caulobacterales > Maricaulaceae > Oceanicaulis > Oceanicaulis satelles. The sequence continues at coordinate 185,772 of NZ_VWOJ01000001.1, read as the reverse complement.
GTTCTCCATCGGCGCGCCCCTGGGCATTGCCGCCGGATCGGCGCTGGGCGCGTTCATCGCGGCGTCTCTGGGCTGGCGCTGGGCTTTCATTCTGCTGGGCATTCCCGGGCTATTCGCTGCTTTGGCGCTGGTCATGCTGGTGCGCGAGCCCCGGCGCGGGCGCCTTGACGGCCCGGTCAAGGCCGGCCCTCCGCCCCTGCCGCTGGATGCGGCGCGCGCCGTGCTGGCATCACCAACGCTGATCCTGCTGACGCTGGCGGCCGCCTGCACTTCATTCGCCGGCTACGGCATGTATCAGTGGCTGCCCTCCTTTCTGATCCGCAGCCAGGGCCTGATGATGGCCGAGATCGGCCAGTTCCTGGCGCCGCTCTTCCTGCTGGGCGTGCTGGGCGCCATTGGCGGCGGCTGGCTTGCCGACCGGTTCGGGCGCACCCATCCGGCGGCTTACGCCCTTATCCCCGGCATCGCAGTCGCCATCATGACGCCCTTCTTCCTGGCTGCGCTGATGGCCGATAGCGGTTATGTCTCGTTGGTCCTGCTCGCTATTCCCATCAGCCTGGCCTATGCGTGGCTGGGGCCGGGACTGGCGGCGGTGCAGACCCTGTCAAAGGCCGAGCACCGCGCCACCACGGCGGCGATCATCGCCTTTTTCAACAATCTCATCGGCATCGGGCTGGGGCCTCTGGCCATCGGCGCGATATCGGATTGGCTGCGCAACTTCATGAGCGAGGGCGAGGCCCTGCGCTACGCCCTGATGGCGGGGGTGGTGATGTTCATCCTGGCTGCAGGCCTGTTCACCGCCGCCGCCTTCACCCTGCGCCGCGAGATCGCACGCACGCCTTGAGCGCCGCCCCGGGCTTGCCCCGCGCCTGCGCGCGGCGTATGCCCGCGCCCTGTCCTGTCATCTGCCAGCGCGCCGAGGCGTCATGATCCCCCGCTATACCCGTCCTGAAATGGCCGCCATCTGGTCGCCCGAGAGCCGTTACCGTATCTGGTTCGAGATCGAGGCCCACGCCACCGACAAGCTGGCCGAACTGGGCGTCGTCCCGGCTTCGGCCGCCAAAGCCGTGTGGAAAGCCAGGGACATGGAGTTTGACATCGCGCGCATCGACGAGATCGAGCGCGAGGTGAAGCATGACGTCATCGCCTTCCTCACCCATCTTTCAGAGCTGGTGGGCGAAGAGGCGCGCTTTGTCCATCAGGGCCTGACCAGCTCGGACGTGCTGGACACGTGCCTGGCCGTCCAGATGACCCGTAGCGCGGACCTCCTGCTGGAGGGGATGGACCGTGTCATGGCGGCGCTGAAAGCGCGCGCGTTCGAGCACAAGACGACCATCTGCATCGGGCGCAGCCACGGCATTCATGCCGAACCGACCACGATGGGTCTCAAATTTGCGCGTTTTCATGCTGAATTCGCCCGCAACCGGGCGCGTCTTGTGTCAGCACGCGCCGAGATCGCCACCTGCGCCATATCCGGCGCGGTGGGCACGTTCGCCAATGTGGACCCGGCGGTGGAGGCCCACGTTGCAAAGAAGCTCGGTCTCACCGTGGAGCCCATTTCCACCCAGGTGATCCCGCGCGACCGCCATGCGGCCTTCTTCGCTTGCCTGGGCCTGATCGCCTCGGCGATCGAGAATTTGTCGGTGGAGGTGCGTCACCTTCAACGCTCCGAAGTGCGTGAGGCGCAGGAGTATTTCTCCCCCGGGCAGAAGGGCTCGTCAGCGATGCCCCACAAACGCAATCCGATCCTGACCGAAAACCTGACCGGTCTCGCCCGCCTGGTGCGTTCAGCCGTGACGCCGGCCATGGAGAATGTCGCCCTGTGGCACGAGCGCGACATCTCCCATTCCAGCGTGGAGCGCGGGATCGGGCCGGATGCGTGCGTGCATCTCGATTTCGCCCTGCACCGGACCGCCTCCATGATCGAAGGGCTGATCGTGCATGCAGATCGCTGCAAAGAGAATCTGGACGCCTTTGGCGGCATCCACAATTCCCAGCGCGTGCTGCTGGCCCTGACCCAGGCCGGCGCCAGCCGCGAGGAGTCCTACCGGCTGGTCCAGCGCAACGGCATGAAGACCTGGGACGAAGGCGGGCGCCTGATCGACCATCTCAAGGCCGATACGGACGTGATGGCGCTACTGGGCGCGGATGGCATCGCGGCATGCTTTGATGACGCCTGGCACCTTCGCCATGTAGATACGATTTTCGCGCGGGTGTTCGCTGACGCCTGACCGCCCTAAAGCGCCTTGGCCTCGCCGGGCACCAGCGGCACGAAGCGCACATCGAACAGGGCTTCTTCGTGCAGCGGCCCGTCCTCGCCGCGCCGATAGCGCATCAGGGTCTGGACCGGGCCGTTCTGCACCGGCGCCACGCACACGCCACCCGGCTTCAATTGCGCCAGCAGCCCATCCGGGCGCTCTGACGCGCCGGCTGTCACCATGATCCGGTCGAACGGCGCCTGCTCGGGCCAGCCCTTGGTGCCGTCGCCTGTGCGCTGGACGATATTGGTCAGGCGCAGCGCGGCGAAGCGCGCCTCCGCCTCGCGCGCCAGCGTGCGGTAGCGCTCGATGGTGTAGACCCGCCGGGCCAGCCGGGCCAGCACGGCGGCCTGATAGCCCGAGCCGGTGCCGATCTCGAGCACCTTGCAGCGGTCATCGACCTGCAGCGCCTCGGTCATGGCCGCAACCACGAAGGGCTGGGAGATGGTCTGGCCGCAATCAATGGGCAGGGCGCGGTTCTCATAGGCCTGATCGGAAAAGCCTTCCGGCACGAACAGGGCGCGCGGCGTGCGCTCGATGGCGGCCAGCACGCGCTTGTCCGACACCCCGGCAGAGCGCAGAGCCATCACCAGCTGGATCAGGCGGGTGTCCGGCGCGCCGGTCATTTCAGGGCCTGCTCCAGCCGCGCGCGGGTGTCGTGATGGGTCAGATCGAGATGCAGCGGGGTGATGGAGATGCGTCCCTCATAGATGGCGCGCAAATCGGTGCCGACCGCCGGGTCGGACTTCTTGCCCGAAAACCCCATCCAGAAATATTCCCGCCCGCGCAGATCCATACGCTTTTCGGCGTGGACCACATTATGGTCGCGCATGCCCTGAACCGTCACCTCCACCCCCGCCACATCGTCCGGCGCGCGGTCGGGGAAGTTGACGTTCATCAGAACGTTCTCGCTCCACGTGGCCGAGAGGAGATTCTGGACGATGGCCGGCCCGTGGGCGCGCGCGGTCTCCCAGCGGATCGCGTCCCGCCCTGTAAAGCCATAGGCCTGGGACAGGGCGATGGAGGTGATGCCGAACTGCACGCCCTGCATGGCGCCGGCCACCGTGCCGGAGAATGTCACGTCCTCGGCGATGTTCTGGCCTGAATTGACGCCGGACAGAAGGAGGTCGGGCTTTTTGCCCGCCATGATGGTCTGCACGGCCATGTGCACGCAGTCGGTGGGCGTGCCCGAGACCGCAAAGCGCTTCTCGCCCAGCTGCAGCACGCGCAAGGGCGCGGTCAGGGTGAGCGCCCGGCTCATGCCCGATTGCTCGCCCTCGGGCGCGACGATCCACACATCATCGGACAGGGTGCGCGCGATCTCTTCGAGCACCGTCAGCCCCGGCGCATGCACGCCGTCATCATTGACCAGAAGAATGCGCGGATTGTCAGGGATCATGATGGGTTCTCAAGGGTCTGGCGCGACGGGCGAAGTCTGCCTTCCCGGAAGCCGCGCAGCGGCTATCCGGGATCCATCCACCATGACTGTCAGCCGCTGCAGCGGCGGGAAGGCCCGCAGGATGGGTCCCGGCTCTCGCTCCGCTCGGCCGGGAAAGCAGGACGGGAGCGATACGAGCACCCATCACGGACGTATAGCCTCAACCCCGCCCATATAGGGGCGCAGGGCCGCCGGGATGGTGACCGAGCCGTCGGCGTTCTGGTGGTTTTCCAGGATCGCCACCAGCGCGCGGCCCACGGCCACGCCCGAGCCGTTGAGGGTGTGCAGGAAGTCCGGCTTCTTCTCGCCCTCGCGGCGGAAGCGCGCATTCATGCGCCGGGCCTGGAAGTCGCCGCAGTTCGAGCACGAGCTGATCTCGCGATAGGTCTTCTGGCTGGGCAACCAGACCTCCAGATCATAGGTCTTGCGCGCGGCGAACCCCATATCGCCCGAACACAACGCCATCACCCGGTAGGGCAGCTCCAGCGCGCGCAGTACGGCTTCGGCGCATCCCGTCATGCGCTCCAGCTCATCGTCAGACTGCTCGGGCGTGGTGATGGAGACCAGCTCCACCTTGTGGAACTGGTGCATGCGGATCAGCCCGCGCGTATCACGCCCCGCCGACCCAGCCTCGGAGCGGAAACAGGGGGTGAGCGCGGTCAGGCGGATGGGGAAATCACCCTCGGCATGGATGGCCTCGCGCACCAGGTTCGACAGCGGCACCTCGGCGGTGGGGATGAGCCAGAAGTCATTGGTGGTGCGGAACTGGTCTTCAGCGAACTTCGGCAGCTGGCCGGTTCCGAACAGGGCGTCATCGCGCACCAGATACGGCACGCTGGTCTCGCGATAGCCGTACTCTGTCGTGTGCATGTCCAGCATGAACTGGCCCAGCGCGCGCTCCAGCCGGGCGAGCGGGCCCTGCAGCACCGCAAAGCGCGCGCCCGACATGGCCGCGGCGCGCTCGAAATCCAGGCCCAGGCGCTCGCCCAGCGTGACATGGTCGGCAGGCTCGAAATCCATCGTCCGGGGCTCGCCCCAGCCGCGCACTTCCTCATTGTCGTGCTCGTCCGCCCCGTCGGGCACGTCGTCGGCGGGCGTATTGGGCAGGGCGGCGAGGGCCTGATTGAGCACCTCTTCAGCGCTGGCCGCCTCGCCAGTGCAGCGCTCCATCTCACCTTTCAGCGCCTCCACCTCGGCGCGCAGGGCCTCGAAGCGGTCATTGTCTCCGCGTCCCTTGGCGATGCCGATTTCCTTGGAGGCTGCATTGCGCCGGGTCTCCAGCTCCTGCAGGCGCGTGGTGGCCTCACGGCGGCGCGCGTCCAGATCGATCAGGCGTTCAGCCTGCGGCGTCAGGCCCCGGCGGGCCATGGCAGCGTCGAACGCGCCCGGATTGTCACGGATCAGGCGGATATCATGCATGGCGGAGCGACTCGGGATCAGACGGAAAAAAAGAGGGCTGGCCGGGTGATACAGAAGCCGCGCGGGTGCGTCCACCGTGGCGCGGCCCGCCCGGTGTGCTTGAATGGCGGGCGTTGCATTTCAGGGATTCGCCCATGACCGCCCGCCCCGCCCCGGCTGACCAGCTGGCCGCGCGCATCTATGAAGCGCTCTATGACGACGCCGAGGCGCGGGTATGCAAGGACATTCCCGAGGACGCCTGCCGGCATCAGCCGCGCAATTTCGTCTTCTCCGCCATCGCCCTGGCGCTGACCAAGAGCGGCGACCGGCTGGTGGACCCCAAGCTGACGCTGGCCTGGCTGATCTCAGGTCTCGGCGCGCCGGGCTATCTCATCGGCCTCATCGCCCCGGTGCGCGAGGCCGGCTCCCTCTTGCCCCAGCTGTTCATCGCGCGCTGGATTCGCGAACGCGAGCGGCGCAAATTCGTCTGGGCGGGCGGCGCTATCGGACAGGCCCTGGCCCTGTTCGCCATGGCGCTGGCCGCGCTGGCGCTGGAGGGCGAGGCGGCGGGCTGGGCGCTGATCGGCTTGCTGGCTCTGTTCGCGCTGGCGCGCGCCTTCTGCTCGGTCAGTCACAAGGATGTGCTGGGCAAGACCGTGTCCAAGACGCGGCGCGGGGCGGTGTCGGGCTATGCCTCTTCGCTCTCGGGCCTTGCCGCGCTGGGCTTTGGCGCATTGCTGATCGCCGCGCCGGAAACCGAGCCGTCCGTAATCGCGCTGATCCTGGCCGCTGGCGGCGTGCTGTGGGTCATCGCCGCGCTCGCCTATCTCCAGCTCGCCGAAGCGCCCGGCGCCACGCAAGGCGGCGCCAACGCCATCCCCGAAGCCTTCGCACAGCTTGCCCTCCTGAGAACCGATCCGGCTTTCGCCCGCTTCGTGCTGGCGCGCGCCTTCTTCATGGCCACCTCTCTCCTGCCGCCCTTCTTCGTGGCTTACGCGCAATCCCTGACCGGAACCGATCTGGCCGGGCTGGGCGCCTTCCTCATCGCGTCCAGCGCCGCCGGTTTCGCCAGCGGCTGGGCCTGGGGGCGGTCGGCTGACACATCGGCGCGCTGGGTGCTGGCGGTCGCAGGGGTGACGGCGGCGCTCGCCTGCGCGCTGGTGGCCGGCGCCGGGCTGGCGGACGCCGCGCTGGCTGACAGCATATGGTTTCACGCCGTCGCCCTCTTCCTTCTGGCCTTCGCCCATCAGGGCGTGCGGCTGGGGCGGGCCACCTATGTGGTCGATCTGGCCACGCAAGAAACGCGCGCGGCCTACACAGCTGTCTCCAACACGGTGATCGGGGTTTTGCTATTGGTGTTTGGCGCGCTGGCCGGCGCGGCCTTCGGCGCCTTTGGTCCGCTGGCTATCGCCGGACTGGGGATCATATGCCTGATCGCCGCCGCGCTGGCGCTGAGCCTCAAGCCTGTGTCAGGCTGAGCCTCATGCGCATCACAGACGAGATCATGATTGACGAACGCCTGATCGAGGAGCGCTTCGTGCGCGCCTCCGGTCCGGGCGGCCAGCATGTGAACACCACGTCCAGCGCCGTGCAGCTGCGCTTTGATCTGGCCGCCAGCGATCTGCCCCAAGCGCTCAAACAGCGCCTTATCCGGCTGGCCGGGTCGCGCATCACGGCTGAGGGCGTGCTGGTGCTGCATGCCAGCGAGCACCGCTCCCAGGCGCGCAATCGCGAGGCCGCGCGCGAGCGCCTGCGCACCCTGATCCTGCAGGCCAGCCGCAAGCCCAAGCCGCGCAAGGCGACCCGGCCCAGCCTCGCCTCCATCAAACGCCAGAAAGCGGCCAAGGCGGCGCGCAGCCGCACCAAGGCCCTGCGCGGGAAACCTGCCGAGGATTGAGCGCCCTCAGCTTTTGAAATGCTTGGAAAGCTTCAGGCCCTGGGCCTGATAATTCGAGCCGGCCGCGCCATAGGGCTGACGCACGCCGCCGGCCATGGGCTCATAGACCAGACGCGCCACGGCCTGGCCGTGATCGAGGATGAAGGGCACGTCGCGCCCGCGCACTTCCAGCACCGCGCGCGATCCCGCCCCGCCGGCTTCGGCGACGCCGAAACCGGGATCAAAAAAGCCGGCGTAGTGGGCGCGAAACTCGCCGATCTCCAGCGCCACCGGCGCCATTTCGGCCGCCTCGTCCACCGGAACGCTCACCGCTTCGCGGCTGGCCAGGATGTAGAATTCGCCCGGATCGAGCACGATGCGGCCGTCCTCGGCGTAGAGCGGCTCCCAGAAGCGCGCGGCCTCATGGGCGCCTACGCCTGACAGGTCCACCAGCGGGCTGTGGCGCCGGGCGCGCCAGCCCGCCGGGCCGCCGCCATTGAGCACGTCCACCGACAGCGTGATCGAGCGAAGCGGGGCGTGCTCGCCCCGGCGCAAGCGCAGCTGGGTCAGCCGGTCGCCGGGCCGGGCCAGCACCGAAAACGTGCGCGGGGAAATCTCCACATAGAGCGGGCCTTTATAGCCGGCCGGCAGCTGGTCGAACGCCGTAGAACCGTCCCCGATCACCCGGGTGAACACGTCCAGACGCCCGGTGGAGCTCTTGGGATTGGCCGCCGCGGTCAGATCGGCGGGCAGCTCAAGGCTCTCCTCCAGCTCGGCCAGATAGACGCAGCCCGTTTCCAGCACCGCACCATCATCAAGATCGAGCGCATGCATGACGATATTGTCGCCCAGCCGGTCCGCGACGGTGCGCCCCGGGCCGGGCAGGAAGCTGGCGCGCAGCCGCCAGACCTTGCGGCCCAGGCGCAAATCCAGGCTGGCGGGCTGGATCTGGCCCGGCTCCAGCGCACGGCCCGCACGGATCCAGCCCGCCTCAAAGGCGGCCTCAAGGGCCTGGTCGGGCAGGACGCCGCTGGGTTTGGCGCTCATGGCAAGGTCTCGATCAGCCAGAATCGGTCCGGGGGCGGGCCGTTTACTGTCTGCAGCCCGGCGGGGCCTGTCCAGTTCGCAGCGCGGCGGGAAGCGCTTGATTCGCAGGCCGCGCGGGTGTGAACTCATCATCCGGGGGCGCTGTCGGGAGACGGACATGTATACGCAGGAGACAGGCGGCGTGGTGATCAAGGTCGAGCCGGCCTTTCTGGAGGCCGAATCCGATCCCCAGTCCGGCCGCTTCGTCTGGTCCTACACCGTGGTGATCGAGAACACCGGCGGCGGGCCGGTCCAGCTGATGGAGCGCGAATGGCGCATCACCGATGCGGCCAACCGCACCGAAGTGGTGCGCGGCGAAGGCGTTGTCGGCGAACAGCCTGTCATCCGTCCCGGAGACGCCTTCCGCTACACCTCGGGCGCGCCCTTGCGCACCCCGTCGGGCTTCATGCGCGGCGCCTATATCTTCCGCAGCGAGGATGGCCGGCGCTTCAGCGCGGACATACCCGCCTTCGCGCTCGATTGCCCGTTCGCCGCCACCACCCGGCATTGACCTTTCGCGTGGTTGAGCGCACTGCGGGACCATGACCCAGAGCGCCCGCACGGTTCTGTTCGCCCTTGGCGTGATGCTCAGCGCCCTGTCGCTGGGCATGCTGGCGCCTGCGCTGGCCGATCTCGATCATGACGGCGCCTCGGCGCATGCCTTTTTCGGCTCGGCCATGCTGGGGCTGGGCGCTGGCGGCATCATGGTGCTGCTGGGCCGTTCGCCCGAGCACCGGCTGACCGCGCGCAGCGCCATCCTGCTGACCGCCGGCGCCTGGGCGGTGCTGGCGTTTGCCGCCGCCCTGCCCCTGAAACTGTCGGGCATGGAGATCAGCTGGACCGACGCCATTTTCGAAACCACCTCGGGCCTCACCACCACCGGCGCCACCGTGCTGACCGGGCTGGATGATCTGCCGCGCGGCCTGCTTTTGTGGCGCTCCATCCTGCAATGGATTGGCGGTATCGGGATCATTGTCACGGCCATGGCCATCTGGCCCATGCTGGGCATTGGCGGCATGCAGCTCTTCCGGCTGGAAAATTCAGAAAAGTCCGAAAAGGTGCTGCCGCGCGCGGGCCAGATCGCGCTGGCGGTGCTGCTGATCTATCTGGCGCTGACATTCGCCTGTTTCCTGGCCTATCTGGGGGCGGGGCTGGGCGCTTTCGATGCAGTCAATCACGCCATGACCACCATCGCCACCGGCGGCTTCTCCACCCGTGACGCATCACTCAGCGCATTTGCGGGCACGAACGCCGATCTGGTGGCCGCGCTCTTCATGGTGCTCGCGGGCCTGCCATTCGTGCTTTATGTGCGCGCCGCGCAAGGACGGCCGGACCTCTTGCTCACCGATGTGCAGGCGCGCGGATTTTTGATGGTGATCGCCGCCTTCGCCGCGCTGCTCACCCTGATCATCACCCTGTCGCCGGAGATCGCCCACGACAGCGCCAAACCCGCCTGGCGCCTGGCTCTGGTCAATGTGATCTCCATCCTGACCGGCACGGGCTACGCCTCGGCTGATTTCTGGGCCTGGGGGGGCGCCAGCGCGGCGGTGTTCTTCATGCTGATGTTCATTGGCGGCTGCGCGGGCTCGACCACCTGTTCGGTGAAGATCTTCCGCTACCAGATCGCTTTCTCGGCCCTGACCAGCTACATCCGGCGCATGACGCGACCGAACATGGTGGCGCCGGTGCGCTATCGCGGCACGGTGCTGCCGCCGGAAACCGTGCGCTCGGTGTTCGTGTTCATCTTCCTGTTCTTCGCCACGTTTGCCGTGTCAGCGGTGCTCTTGTCCTTCACCGGGCTGGACACGGTGACGGCGATTTCGGGCGCGGCCACCACCATCGCCAATGTCGGACCGGGCCTGGGCGACATCATCGGCCCGGCGGGCAATTTCGCCCCCCTGCCAGATGCCGCCAAATGGATCATGACCGTCACCATGCTGATCGGACGGCTGGAAGTGCTGGTGGTGCTGGTCATGCTCACCCCCGGCTTCTGGCGGCGCTAGACGTCATCAGGACGCCATGATTGGCCGACAGACAGGGCCGCACTGATGGAGGCTTATGCGATGAGAGCGCGCCTGATCCTTTTCCTGACCGGTCTTTCGGTCCTCCTGGTGAGCGCGCCTGCGGGCGCGGTGCAGGAACGCGACGCCTATCCGGTGGAGAGCCTGGCGCGGATCATGGGCGAGCTGCACGCCATCGCTTTCATCTGCGACGGCCGCCAGACCCAGGTCTGGCGCAACGCCATGGTGGAGCTGCTCGATCACGAGGCGCCCGCCGCCGGCCCGTTCCGCAGCCGGCTTATCGACCGCTTCAATGAGGGCTTCCAGCATCAGGAGCGCCTGCGTCCGCGCTGCGGGGCGGAGAGTGAGATGGCCCGCGAACAACTGGCCGAGCGCGGCCGCGCCTTCTCCGAACAGCTGCGCCGGACCTATCTGGATTAGGCCGGCGCCAGAGTTTCCATGAAGCGCGCCGGGGCGCCGGTGGACGGCGTCAGCAGCTCATCCTCACGCATCACAGCGCGCCCGCGCACGATGGTGGCCATCGGCCATCCTTTCACCGTCTGGCCGGTGAAGGGCGACCAGGCGCAGCGCGAGGCGAGCCAGCTTTCGTCGATGGTGCGCACCGCCTTCATGTCCACCAGCGTGAGGTCCGCATCATAGCCCGCCGCGATGCGGCCCTTGCCCGCCAGGCCGAAAATGCGCTGCACGCCGTGGCTGGTCAGGTCCACGAAGCGCTCCAGCGTCAGCCGCCCGGCATTGACGTGGTCGAGCATGAGCGGAACCAGCGTCTGCACCCCCGGCATGCCCGACGGGCTCTGGGGATAGGGCTTTGATTTTTCTTCAATCGTGTGGGGGGCGTGGTCGGAGCCGATGACATCGGCGACGCCCTGCTCCACCCCGCGCCACAGCCCGGCCCGGTGCGCGGCGCTGCGAATGGGCGGGTTCATCTGGGCATAGGCTTTCAGGCGCTCATAGGCGTCCGGCGCTTCAAGGGTCAGGTGCTGGGGCGTCACCTCCACGCTCGCCACATCGCGGTGGGCGGCCAGGAACGCCATCTCTTCAGCCGTCGAGATGTGCAGCACATGGATGCGCTTGCCCGCCGCGCGCGCCAGGCGCACCAGGCGCTCGGTGCTCATCATGGCGGCTGTGGCGTCGCGCACCTCTTCATGACTGGTCCAGTCGCCGCGCCGGGCCAGCCCGCGCCGGTCGGCCAGGCGGAACTCGTCTTCGGAATGAAACGCCGCCCGGCGCTTGATGGCGGCCAGCACGGCGGCCACGCCTTCATCATCATCCACCAGCAGATCGCCGGTGGAGGCGCCCATGAACACCTTGACCCCGCAGCACCCCTCCATCTGCTCCATCTCGGCCAGAAGATGCGGGTTTTCCTTGGTGGCGCCGGCATAGAAGGCAAAATCGCAATGCATGCGGTCCCGGCCCCGCGCGACCTTGTCGGCCATCAGGTCCGGGGTGATGGTGGAGGGATTGGTGTTGGGCATCTCGAACACGCACACCACCCCGCCCATGATGGCGGCACGGCTGCCCGATTCCAGGTCCTCTTTCCACTCCAGCCCCGGTTCGCGGAAATGGACCTGGCTGTCGATGACGCCGGGCAGGACATGCAGCCCCTTGGCGTCGATCACCTCGCCCGCAGAGGCGCGCGAGAGATCGCCCATCTGCGCGAACTTGCCGTCGCGTATGCCGATATCGGCCTCGGCCCGCCCGGCATGGCTGACCACGATGCCGCCCTTCACGATCAGGTCAAAGGTCTCGCTCACGCTTGGCTCTCCTCAATCAGGGCTGCGGCGGCCGCCAGCACGCGCTCCAGGTCCAGCCCGCCCATGAGCGAACTGTCCGCATGGCGCAGGCGCTCGCGGTCAGCCTCATCGGCCGGCCCGCCTGCGCGCACGCAGCGGGCTTTGGGGCCCCAGGGACCATATACACGCTCATCGGTCGGCCCGAACAGGCCCAGCACAGGCGCGCCCGCCGCCGCGGCCATGTGCATCAGGCCGGAATCATTGCCCACAAACAGCCGCGCACGCTTCAGGCAGGCCGCAGCCTCAACCAGATCCAGCGCGCCGGTCAGGTCCGTGACCTCTGCCTGCGTGATCTGCGAACGCACCGCATCAGACACCGCCTTGTCGCCCGGCCCGCCAAAGATCGCCACGCGCGCGCCCTGAAGCGCGCCGCCCGGACCCGTCAGGGCATTGGCCAGCGCAGCAAAGCGCTCTGCCGGCCATTCCTTGAACGGCGCGGCGGCGGCGGGCGCCAGCGCCAGCACCGGCGCATCGCCCGGCAGGCGGCGTTCCGCCTCGGCCTCAGCCTGGGCATCCACCCACAGCTGCGGCGCGGGTGGATCGGCGTCGAGGCCCAGCACGGCGGCGGCCTCGATCACGCGGTGACGATGGCCCTCGCCCGGACGGCGCCAGTTGACCCGGAGCTCGCGCGCTCTCAGGAACCAGCCGGTCAGCGAGGCGCGCATGTCCACCACCAGATCCCAGCGCGTCCCGGCTGTGCGCCGCCACAGATCCAGCCAGTGACCGCCGCCCTTGCGCTTGGCCATCACGATGACCTCGCTCACCCCCGGCGCGGCGCGGAACAGCGGCGCGGCCAGCGGGCCGCAGGCCACGGTGATGCGCGCATCCGGCCAGCGCCGGGCCAGATGGGCCAGCGGGCCGGAGAACAGGACCGCATCGCCAATGCGCGTGGCGGTGATGAACAGGATGCGCTTCATGAATGAGCGGCTTAGCCGCTTCGCGCACGCTGCGCCAGTGGCGGGCGCGCCAGACGCCTTGTCCAAGCCCGGCGCACAGGCCAAGTATGCGCCCATGAGCACGCCATTCCTCACCGCCCTGCCCGCCCGCGCCGTTATCGCCCTCACCGGCCCGGAGGCGCGAAGCTTCCTGCAGCGTGTGATCACGCGCGGACCCGAAGGTATTGCACCGGACTCCGCGATGTTCAGCGCGCTGCTGACGCCCCAGGGCAAGGTGCTGGCCGATTTTCTCGTGTTTGATGATGGCGGGGACGGACTGCTTTTCGATGTCCCGGCCAGCGAGGCGGAGAGCCTGGTCAAGCGCTTCACCCTCTACCGCTTGCGCGCGAAAGCCGACATCGTCCTGCGCGAGGACCTGTCCGCCGCTGCAGCCCTTGGCGAGGGCGAGGCGGAGCTGAAAACGGTGGCGCTCGCCAGTGCGCCTGATCCGCGCTCGGACCGCATGGGCCTGCGCGCCATCGTCCCGGCGGGCGGACCGGTGGAGGCCGCGCCCTATCACGCCGCGCGCATCGCTGCGATCATCCCGGAGTTTGGCGAGGATTACGCCGCGAGCGAGGTGTTCTCCACCGACGTCAATCATGATCTGCTCAACGGCATCGACTACCGCAAGGGCTGTTTTGTCGGTCAGGAAGTGGCTAGCCGCATGCACCGCAAGGGCGGCGTGCGCAAACGCACGGTGCGGCTGGACTTTGACGGCGATGCGCCTGCGCGCGGGACGCAGGTCATGACAGGCGAGACCCCGCTGGGCGCGATCACGTCTGTGAGCGCGCGCCAGGCGCTCGCGATTCTTCGCATTGACCGGCTGGAAGCGGCAGGCGGCGGGCCGGTGACGGCGGACGGACTATCCGCCCGCGTCACCCTGCCCTGATCAAGCTGAATTAGGCGCCGATCACGCCGCGATCGGTGCGCCGGATCATCACCGTGGCCGAGCGCGGAATGGCGTTGCCGCCATCCGGCCAGTGGCTGGCATAGTTTGCGGACGCGAAATCCTCGGCGGAGGTGGTGGCGCCGGGGTGCTGGACATTGACGAAGATGGTGCGGTGATCGGGCGTGGTGACCACGCCGGTGATCTCCTGGCCGACAGGGCCGGTCAGGAAGCGCTTGATCTCGCCGGTCTCGGGATTGGCCGCCAGCATGGCGTTATTGCCGAACACCGTGTGATTGCCCCGGTACATCACGCTTTCGGAGATGTCGGTCTGGATCCACAGGCGCCGGTTGGCGTCCATCCACAGCCCGTCCGGGCTGGAGAAGATATTGTCGTCGGTGAGCGCCTCGCCATGCATGTCGGCGCTGTCTTCATGCGGGCCGGCTATGACGAACAGGTCCCAGGTGAAGGTCTGCGCCTCCTGGCCGCCATCCTCATGCCAGCGGATGATATGGCCGAACGGGTTCGGCCCGCGCGGATTGGCGCCGTCAATATCGTCCGCCGTGCGCTGGGAGTTGTTGGTGAGGGTGAAATAGACCGCCCGGGTTTCCGGATCGACCGTGCCCCATTCGGGCCGGTCCATGGGCGTGGCGCCGACGAAATCGGCCGCCAGGCGCGTATTGACCAGCACATCGGCCTGGCTGACGAAGCCATTGCTTTCGTCCAGACCATTCTGGCCATGGACCAGAGCCAGCCACTCGCCCGTGCCATCATCGTGGAATTTCGCCACATAGAGCACGCCCTCGTCGAGAATCTCGCCGCGCGTCACGCCGCGCCGGAATGTCCCGGCCGAGACGAATTTGTAGATGTATTCGTTGCGCGCATCATCGCCGGTATAGCAGACGACCTTCTCGCCATCGTTCACCGGCGCGAACACCACGCCCTCATGGGCGCAGCGGCCCAGCGTGGTGCGCTTGACCGGCGTGCTGTCAGGATCGAACGGGTCGATCTCCACCATCCAGCCGAAGCCATTGGGTTCGTTGCGGTAATCGCCTTCCGCGCTGTCGGCCTTCGTGGAAGCGTCAAAGCGCACGAAACCGTCCGCGCCGTCCGCTGCAAGGTGCCAGTTGGGACGCGACATGCCCTGGCGCACGCCATAGCGCGCATGTTCGCGCGGCAATTCGGCGTCATTGTTCACAAACGCGCCCGACCAGTTCTCTTCAGCCGCCATATAGGTGTTCCAGGGCGTCACGCCGTGGGCGCAATTGGCGAAGGTGCCGCGCGTGCGCTCGCCCTCGGGGGAGAATTTGGTCTTTACCAGATCGCTGCCGCGCACCGGGCCGGCGATTTCCATCTCGGTCAGGGCGGTGATGCGCCGGTTGCGCGGGTCGGGAACAATGCGCCATTCGCCGTCCGCATCCTCGCGGATGCGCGCCACCGATACGCCATGGGCGTTGAGTTCTTTCAGCACCATGTCCGGATCGCGCGGACCGGCATGGTCCGGCACCGACCAGGCCGTCATGGCCTGGCCTTCCACCTTGCCCGCATGCAGGAAGCGCGGCTCGATATATTCGTGATTGACCACCAGAAGGCCGTCCGTGGAGCTGCCCTGCCAGGGGTCTTGGCCCTCGATGGGGAAGAAGTGCATGCCGTCATGATGCATGCCTGCCTGCTCGCCTTGTTCAGCGCCGGTATTGTGCGGACTGAATTCAGGCATGGCGCCGGTGACGGGATCACCCCAGCGATAGATCACCTTGGCCTCATAGCCTTCCGGCACGATGAAGGCGTCGGATGTGTCGACGGGAACCGGCTCGAAGTTCAGCGCCGGTCCCGCACCTGCTTCGAGCGCGCGCGCCACGCCGGTGGTGGCGAACAGCCCGCCCACCGCCGCGCCCAGCGAGCCCTTCAGGAAGCCGCGCCGGCCAAACCGCGCCGCCATGATCTCGGCGAAGGGTTTATTGTCCGAGGCGTTGCATTCCGGCTCATAATCGGGATCGAGCATGTCGCGCATGTGATCAGGGCTCCAGTCTGGATGTAATGGGTATGACGCCAACATGTCAGAGCAATGTGACGGAGGCATGATCGGTGCTGAGTCCTCCCGCCGCAAGTGCGTTTCCAGCGGGCTTCAGGCGCGCTAGACCGGCGACATGACGCGCACCCTGCCCGCCCATGACACCACCGCGCTTGATGACGCCGCCGGCATTTTGTCGCGCGGGGGGCTGGTCGCGGTCCCGACCGAGACCGTATACGGCCTCGCCGCTGACGCCATGCGGGGCGAGGCTGTGGCGCGAATCTATGAGGCCAAGGGCCGGCCGCGCTTCAACCCGCTGATTGTCCATGTGGACAGCCTCGCACGCGCAGAACAGCTGATCGAACTGAACCAGACGGGCCGCCGGCTCGCTGCCGCGTTCTGGCCCGGTCCGCTGACCCTGGTGGCGCCGCTGCGCGCAGACGCCGGAGTGGCGGACCTGGTCACGGCCGGTCTCGAAACCCTGGCCGTGCGCTGGCCGGATTCCGAGGCCCTGACCGGCCTCGTCGCGCGCCTGGACCGCCCACTGGCCGCGCCCAGCGCCAACCGCTCCGGCGCGGTCAGCCCGACCCGGGCCGCCCATGTGCTCGAAAGCCTGGGCGGGCGCATTGATCTCATTCTCGATGGCGGCCCCTGCCGTGTGGGACTGGAAAGCACGATTGTGGACGTGACCGGCGCGCAGCCTGTCCTCCTGCGTCCGGGAGGCGTGACGCGCGCCGCGCTGGAAACGGTGTGCGGCCCCCTCGCCTCAGCATCCCCCGCCCCGGACCGGCCCAGCGCCCCCGGCCAGCTGTCCAGCCATTACGCGCCAAAGGCACCGGTGCGCCTGAACGCAACCAGGCACCATCCCGGAGAGGGTTTTCTGGCGTTTGGAAAACCACCTGAGGGTGTTGGTTTTGACGTCATTAACCTTTCTGAACGATCAGACCTAGCCGAAGCAGCCGAAAGACTGTTTTCTGCTTTGCGCCGTCTGGACGAACGCTTTAGCGCCATCGCGGTCGCGCCAATCCCGGACGAAGGTCTGGGCGAAGCGATCAATGACCGGCTCCGGCGAGCGGCGGCAGATCGCACCAACACACGCTGAACGTGCAATACGCTGCACTGCGTGGCACTATGAAGGAATGGGCATGCAATCTGGCCTCTATGTCAGCCGTTTCAGAACCCCGCTCGATGATGCGGGCGGGGTCATCTACATAGACGGAAACCGGGTCTATGGCGGCGATACCGGCATGTATTATGTCGGCGAAATCATCAGCGAGGGCGAGGAAGTGCGCGTCACCTTGCGCGTGCGCCAGCATGACGACAGCCGCCAGTCCGTTTTCGGCGATCACCGCGATTTCAGACTTTCCCTGACCGGGCGCAAGCGTGGCGCCGAATACGTGTTTGAAGGCCGCGCTGACAAGGCGCCCTCCATCCGCTTTGAGGCCACGCTGCGCCTCGCCCCGCTTTGAGCAATCAGATCACTTGCGGCTGAAGGCCCAGCGCGCCGGCCAGCGCGTCAAACCGCGTGCGCGCGCGCTCGATCACCAGGCCTTCAGAGCCCGGATCGACCCTGAGCACCAGCTCCTGACCGGACCGGTCCAGGCGGAACGCCTCCAGCACCGGAGCCGATCGCCCGGACAGGGCCGCGCCCAGGCGCAGGGCCAGGCCCAGCTTCATGGCGCCCGTCTCTTGCGACTCGTCCAGCAGGCGCCGGGACGGGCAGGTCTCGTCGCGCAGCTTGCGTCCCGCATAGCGATGATGCATGGCCAGCGCCAGAAAGCCGCGCTCGGCATGGTTCACGCCGCCAAACGGGGCGTAGAGAGTCTGGGTGCTGGCCAGTTCGGCGCGGTGATCAGGATGCATGCGCCCGCCCAGATCGGCCAGGCGCGCACAGGCGCCGCGCAGAACCCGGTCGCGCTCCGGCCCGAACAGCACCGGCTCGCCGGCGAAAGCCGGCTCGATCCACTCGGCCAGGGCCGGGCCGAAATCGGGCTCGGGCGAAGCCTGGCTGGCCAGCGCCTCGGCGCCCGCCAGCAGCGGATCGCCCTCGGTAATCAGGCGCAGATCGCGCGCGCACACCACGCCTTCGCGCAGGCCGAAGGCTGAGAACACCACCTTGTCAAACCGGCCTTTCTTGAGGATCCGGCGCATGAGCAGCGCAGCATAGGGCAGAAGCGCGGCGCGCTTGGAGGACACGCCCGGCACGGCGGCCAGCGAGGCCTCGCTCTGGGTGATGGCGAAATCGGCTGCGCGCGCCACCTGGGCGGGGGTGAGCGCATACTGGTGCAGCAGCACCAGAGGGTAATCATCAAGCGCCATGGCCAGATGGGCCAGGGCGCGCCAGGCCCCGCCCACGGCGTAGAATGTCGGACCCGACAATTCCAGCTGGGGCGCGGCGCTGGCCAGCGCCGCATCGATCGCCTCTTTGAGGGAAGGTTCCGAAATGGAGCCGTTGAGCATGGCCAGCGGCCCCAGAGGCAGGGTGACCGCCGGGCCGGCCCGGCGGCCCTCGACCGGGGTCAGCTCCAGGCTCGACCCGCCCAGATCGCCGGCCAGGCCATGACCCTCGCCAATGCCCGCCAGCACGCCCAGCGCCGAGCGCCGCCCCTCCTCCTCGCCCGAGAGCACCTCGATCTCCAGCCCGGTATCGGCCTGCACCCGGGCGATGAAACCGGGTCCGTCGGCGCAATCCCTCACCGCCGCCGTGGCGGTGACGTGACGGTCCTCTACGCCCTTTGCGTCGAGCAGATGGGCGAAACGGCGCAGCGCCCGCAGCGCCGTCTCCACCCCTTCAGGATTCAGCTCTCCGCTCTGGCGGGCGCCACGGCCCAGGCCCGCCATCACCTTTTCATTGAACACCGGCCACAGCGCGCGCCCTTCCAGGCGGAACTGCACCAGACGCACCGAGTTGGAGCCCACATCGATCACCGCCACGTCGCGGCGTGAGACCTCCTCCGGCGCGGGCGCCGGCGGGCGCGGTCGGAAACGGCGCATCACCGGCGCGGCCCCACAAACGGAAAGGCAGGCGGCTGGTCGGTCTTGAGCGCCTGGCCCCGGCCCGACAGGCTGGGATTGGTCATGAAATAGGCATGGGCGTTGAACGGGTCGGCCACGCCCTCGATATCCACCCGCTGGTATGCGCCATCAGGCTGCATATACCAGCTCTGGGTCTCGTCATTGAGATTGGCCACCATGATCTGGTCGAGGACCTGGCGGTGCACGGTGGGGTTCTCGACCGGGCACAGCGTCTCGATGCGCCGGTCCAGATTGCGCGGCATCCAGTCGGCCGAGGAGATGTATATCTCCGCCTGCGGCGAGGGCATGGGCGCGCCATTGGCGAAACAGGCGATGCGCGAGTGCTCCAGGAAACGGCCCACGATGGATTTGACCCGGATATTCTCCGACAGGCCCGGCACGCCTGGGCGCAAACAGCAAATGCCCCGGATCACCAGCTCGCAGCGCACGCCCGCCTGGCTCGCCTCATAGAGCCTGTCGATCACGGCCGGATGGACCAGCGAATTCATCTTGGCCCACACCGCAGCGGGCTTGCCGTCGCGGGCGTTGGCGATTTCGCGGTCGATCCGGGCCAGGATGAATTCCAGCATGGAGATGGGCGAAATCACCAGCTTCTCCAGGCCCGTCGGACGGGCATAACCGGTGACATAGTTGAACACACGGCCCGCATCGCGGCCATAGGCCGGATCGGCGGTGAACAGGGACAGATCGGTATAGATGCGCGCCGTGATCGGGTGGTAATTGCCGGTGCCGAAATGGGCGTAGGTGCGCAGCTCCCTGCCCTCCCGGCGCACCACCAGCGAGATCTTGGCGTGGGTCTTGTACTCGATAAAGCCGTAGACCACCTGCACGCCCGCCCGCTCCAGATCACGGGCCCATTTCAGATTGGCCTCCTCGTCAAAACGGGCCTTGAGCTCGACCAGCGCGGTGACGTTCTTGCCGTTCTCGGCCGCCTCGATCAGGGCGGCGACGATGGGGGAGTCCTTGGAGGTGCGGTAGAGCGTTTGCTTGATGGCGACAACGTCAGGATCACCCGCCGCCTGGCGCAGGAACTGCACCACCACGTCAAAGCTTTCATAGGGGTGATGGACGATCAGGTCCTTGGCCCGGATGGCCGCAAAGCAATCACCGCCGAAATCGCGGATGCGCTCGGGGAAGCGCGGCTCATAGGGCTCGAATTTCAGCTCGCTGCGGTCATCGGGGATGAGCTGTGAGAGCTGGGACAGGCCCAGAAGGCCGTCGACCAGGTGAACATCCTGCTTTTCGGCGTGCAGGTGCTGGATGATGAAGCGGCGCAGGTCCTCGGGCATGCCGGCGTCCATTTTCAGCCGGACCAGCACGCCCCGGCGGCGCTGTTTGAGCAATTGCTCGAACTCGCGCACCAGGTCCTCGGCTTCCTCCTCGATCTCGATATCGCTGTCGCGGATAATCCGGAAAGCGCCCTTGCCCAACAGGTCATATCCGGGAAAGAGCGCGTCCACGAACAGGATCAACACCGTTTCCAGCGCGATGAAGCGCTTGGCGGGACGGCCTTTCTCGTCACGGGTCTCGCATGGGATTTCAATGAAGCGCTTGACCCCCGCAGGCAGCGGGACCAGCGCATTCATCACCTTGCCGTCGCTCTGGCGCTTGAGCTTGAGCACCACGGCGAAACCCAGATTGGGGATGAAGGGAAAGGGATGGGCCGGATCAATCGCCAGCGGCGTGATCACCGGCAGGGTGTGGGCGAGAAAATCATCGCGCAGCCAGGTGCGTTCGGTCCGGGTCAGCGCATTGAGCTCGACCAGCTCAATGCCCTCGCCCTGCAGCACGGCGCGCACCTCGCGCCAGCACTCAAGCTGGGCCTTCATCAGCCCGCCCGCCGCCGTATCGATCATCTCCAGCTGCTCTGACGGCGTCAGCCCGTCCAGGCCCGGCCGGTCCATCCCGTTGCGGATCTGGGCGCGCAGACCCGCCACCCGCACCATGTAGAACTCGTCAAGATTGCTAGCCGAAATGGACAGAAAGCGCAGACGCTCCAGCGCCGGATGGCGCGCATTGCCGGCCTCGTCCAGCACACGCCAGTTGAACTGAAGCCAGGACAGCTCCCGGTTCAGAAACCGCCCCGGCGAACTCATCAGGCTGGCGCCGTCCACACTCTCAGGCACGGGCTGAACACTCATGGCGAGCTCAGGGCCTCAAGCCCTTCCCTGGCCAGCGTGCGCGTCACCGGCCCCTTGCGGGCCAGGGCTTCACGATCCAGCCAGGCGACCAGGCGCCGGGCGAACTCCACAGAGCGCTCCATGCGGGTCAGCAGATAGTCCAGAACCCCTGGGGTCATGGGCGTGCGCCGGTCGCGGATCAGCTTTTCCATCACCTGGCGCAGCAGGGCGTCATCGGGCTCGTGCAGCACCGCCGTCTCGGCGGCCTTCAGGCGCGAGGCGAGATCGGCCAGGCGCACCGGCCAGTCCTCGGGCGCGCGCGCTGCGGTCATCAGCACCGTCACGCCGGCATCGCCCGCCGCCCGGTTGATCAGATGAAACAGCGCCGCCTCCTCCACGCCCAGATGACAGTCCTCCACCAGCACCGCGCTGCCGCGCCCGACCTGGGGCAGGCTGGCGGCCAGCGTGGCCGGATCGAGGCGCAATGCATCGGCGCGCGCCGCCCAGATGGTGGACAGATGGGTCTTGCCCGCGCCCGCAGGTCCAATGAGCATCAAATGGCCATGCCGCCATCGCGGCCAGCGATTGACCAGCGCCAACGCGGACGCATTGGCTTCGCTCACCGCATAGCTCTCGGCCCGGTAATCGGGCGCGAGGGCGAGATCAAGGGCGAGCTGGGTGCGGTTCATCGCCGGCTTCGCACCGTCCAGCCCAGTTCGGAATCGCGCTCCAGCCGCGCGCCGCGGGCGGCCAGTTCAGCTTCCACCTGATCACGCGCGCCGCGATGGGTCAGCATCATGGCCGCTCCGGTGCGCGACAAGGCGTCCAGGCGCGCATTCTCGATCAGGGCCGCGCCCGCCACAGCGCCCTGCAGGGCGCGCCATTCACTCAGGTTTGAAAACAGCACCGTGACTTCCAGCTCGGCGCTCTCGCCGCCACGCACGATGGCGCGGCGCTTGAAGGCGTCTTCCTGCCGCTGGACCATGCGCCGGGCGGCTTCACCAAAATCGCCCGCGCCGGCGATGCTGGCGAGATCCTCGCGGCGCGTATCGGCTCCATCGAAATGCATGATCACACCGGCGGTGCGCACCTGACCGCCACCCGCGCGCGCCAGGACCACGGCGACTGAATCCACCTCATAGGCCCGCGCCAGCGCCCTCAGGGCCGTCTCGTCCAGATTGCGCGCCTCGGAGCTGGAGATCAGGCCGCGGCCCAGCGGCTCGCCTGCCTCGCTCTGACGCGAGCCCAGTGCGATGAAGGGGGTCAGCGCGTGCTGATGCCCGCCTTCGAGCCAGGCGTCATGCCAGCCTCCACGCCAGAGCGAATCGCCGCTCTCGCCTTCCATGACCGGGACCACCAGCACCGGCGAGGCCTGGCTTTCCACGAAGGCTGCGCCGCGCTGGGCGAAGAAGCTGCGCACGGCGCGCGGATCAAATTGCAAGGTCAGAACGCCCCGGTAGCGCGTGGCCGAGCGCTGCTCATTGGCGATGCGCAGGCCCCCGATCATGGCGGCTGCGTCTTCCGCGCTCACGGTGTGCAACCCGGCTTCGTCGCGGTCTTCAGGCAGGGTCAGGCGCTCGATCAGGCGCATCGCGCCGCGCACCTGGCCGTCGGACATGGCCCGCCGCTGGGCCTCGAACGCGGTGTCGGCGGTGGCGTCGATCTCCACGCCCGTGACCGTGAAGGGTGAGCGCGCTTCGGCGGGGCTGAACAGCGCCAGCGCAGCGGCTGCCAGGGCGGCCAGCACCGCCTGCCCGATTTTCAAGCTCATCACCGCCTCTCCCTTGCCGCACCTTGCTTGGCCCGACTATACGCTGCGCGGCGCGCGGGTGAAGCCCTGGCGGCGCCTGCGAGCGCGGCGCCCGGCCCTCGCCATGGCGCGCATTCAGCGGTATGCACCGCGTTCATGTCTGCTGAATGAAGGAGGCTGGCCTTGTCCCGTCCGGACGCCCCCCAGGAGGGCCTGACCTATGCCGGCGCCGGTGTTGATATCGACGCGGGCGACGCGCTGGTCGAGGCGATCAAGCCGCTGGCGAAAACCACCGCCCGTCCCGGCGCCGATGTGGCGCTGGGCGGTTTTGGCGGCGCCTTTGATCTCAAAGCCGCCGGTTTCAACGATCCGGTGCTGGTGTCCGGCACGGACGGGGTGGGCACCAAGCTAAAGCTGGCCATCGATACCGGCCGTCTGGACACGGTGGGCATTGATCTGGTGGCGATGTGCGTCAACGACGTGCTGGCCCAGGGCGCCGAGCCGCTCTTCTTTCTCGACTATTTCGCCACGGGCCGCCTCGACCCCGTGCGCGGCGCGGCCATCGTATCAGGCGTCGCCGAGGGCTGCCGGCGCGCGGGCTGCGCCCTCATCGGCGGCGAGACGGCTGAAATGCCCGGGCTCTATACGGGCGATGATTTCGATCTGGCGGGCTTTGTCGTCGGCGCCGCCGAGCGCGGGACGCTCTTGCCGCGCCTTGACGCCATGAAGCCCGGCGATGCGCTGATCGGGCTCGCCTCGTCGGGCCCTCACTCCAACGGCTATTCCCTGATCCGCAAGATCGCCGCGCACGCCGGGCTGGGCTGGACCGATCGCGCCCCGTTCGCGCCGGAATTGACGCTGGGCGAGGCGCTGCTGGCGCCCACGCGCATCTATGTCAAAGCGCTCCTGCCGCTGATCGCTGAGGGCCGCATCAAGGGCCTGGCCCACATCACCGGCGGCGGCATCACCGAGAACACCCCGCGCATGCTGCCTGACCATCTCGATTTCGAGGTGGATTACGCCGCCTTTGCGCGGCCTGAGGTGTTCAACTGGCTGCAGCAGGCCGGCGGCGTGGCCGAGGCCGAGATGCGCCGCACCTTCAATTGCGGGATCGGCATGATCGCCGCGGTGGAGGCCGGTGAGGCCGAAGCCATATGCGCCGCCCTCAACGCGGCGGGCGAGGATGCGCGCGTGATCGGCGCGCTGAAGGCGCGCTAGGCCATGGCGCGCGTGCGCACAGCCGTGCTGATCTCCGGGCGCGGCTCCAACCTGCAGGCCTTGCTGGACGCGGCGGCCGATGCGTCTTTCCCCGCCGAGATCGTGTGCGTGATCTCCAACCGCCCCGGCGCGGGCGGGCTGGCGCGCGCCGAAGCCGCTGGCGTTGCGGCGCTGACGCTTGATCACAAGGCCTATAATGCGCGCGAGGCGTTCGAGGACGCCCTGCACGCAGCGCTGACCGATCAGGGCGCTGAGCTGGTGTGCCTGGCCGGCTTCATGCGGCTTCTGACCCCCGGTTTCGTCCAGCGCTGGCAGGGGCGGATGATCAATATCCACCCCTCCCTCCTGCCTTCGTTCAAGGGCGTGGACACCCACCAGCGCGCGCTGGACGCCGGCGTGAAGCTCACCGGCGCCAGCGTGCATTTCGTCAGCGCGGAGATGGACGCCGGGCCGGTCATCGGCCAGGGCGCGGTTCCGGTCCTGCCCGGCGATGACGCTGCAGCGCTGGCCGCGCGCGTCCTGACGGTGGAGCACAAGCTCTATCCTGAATGCCTGCGTCAGGTGGCCAGCGGGCAGGCGCGCCTTGTGGACGGGCGCGTGGTGATCGCACGCGGCGCGCCCGCGTCCGCCATGCTTCTCAACCCGCCGCCCATCTGAGCCTTCAGCGCCGCCGGGGCGGGGCGGACGGCAGCACCATGCCGCCCTGAAAACCCAGCATGGCCCGCGCCGGACGCTCCAGCGCCAGGCGCCGGCGCACCAGCGCGCCGGTCACCTCCTCGTCCGGCGCGATCAGGCGCTTGCGGCAGCGCGAGCAGCTCAGCCGCGCCGCCAGCTCGCCTTGCGTCCAGTAGCGCGCGTCGGGATCGGCGGCGATCACCGCAGCCGGGTCGATCACAGCCTTGTAGCCGCAGCGGCAAGCGGCCACGAAGCGGTAGCCGTCCAGATCGCGCAATTGCAGGGGATGGGCGCCGGTCATGTGAAGTCCCTGAAGTCGGGGATGCGGGTATAGGCGATCTTCCCGCCCGCATACTGGCCGGGCGGCGGGCGCAGCGGGCCGACTGACACCACCGTGCGGTGATATTTCTGGTTCAGCCGGTCGATGGCCTCGGCGATGGTCTCCCAGCGCGCCTGGTCGCGCTCTTCGCGGGCGAACAGGTCCAGCTGGCGCTCGCCCTTCCACAGATCGGACAGGAACACGCCCACGCGCACCGGCCGGCTGCGCGCAGGCAGGACGTCATGGGCCTGGCGCCAGAGCTGGTCGAGCCGTTTGAGGCAGGTGCGGTCGTCATGGGCCGCCGGGCGCAGGGGCAGACCATCGCCCCAGGAGCGGTCCTTCAGCGACAGCCAGATATCGAGCCGTCCGGCCGCATAGCCTTCCGCGCGCATGCGCCGGGCCGCCTTGATCAGCAGGAAGGTGGAATAGTCCTGCGCCTGGGCCAGCGTGCGGTGGCTGGGCGGCAGCACCCGGCCATGGCCGAACATGGCGCGCCGGGACGCCTGGCCAGGCACGTCATAGCCGTGGAGCACATACCAGAAGCGCTCGCCGGCCACCGAGCCCCAGATGGCGCGCAACTGCTTGGGCTGGCTGTTCCACAGCGCGGTCATGTCGGTGATCCCGGCGCGCTCCAGGCGCGCCACCATGCGCGCGCCCAGGCCGGGAATATCCTCCAGCCGCTCCTGCAACAGGCGCCCGGGCATGTCCCCGGGGTGCAGGATGGTGATGCCGTCAGGCTTGTTCCACTTGCAGATGATCTTGGCCAGATGGGCGTTGGGCGCGAACCCGATGGAGCCGGTGATCACCGGCGCCACAGCGGCCATCTCGCGCTTGATCGCCCGGCCCAGCGCCGCCGGATCGCCGCGCCAGCACGGCTCCACCGGGGCGGCCAGCTCGTCAATAGAGCATGCACCTTCAATGGGCGCACAGCGCTCGATGGCCTCCAGCAAGGCGTGATGGGCGCGCACATAGAGATCCGGCTTCTGCTGCACGAAAGCGATGTCCGGGCACAACTGGCGCGCCTGCGTGCACGGCGTGCCGGTCTTCACCCCGGCGGCCTTGGCCTCCTTGGACACCGCGATGCAGATGGAGCGCTCGGTCTCCTCGAACGGGACCACGCCTACCGGACGCCCGCGCAGGCGTCTGTCGGCCTGTTGCTCGACCCCGGCGAAGAAGCCGTCAAAGTCGATATAGAGCCATTCAATGGCGTCGGGCTTGCGCATGAGGTTTGCGTCCGGGCGCTTGGAACATATGCGGAACATTGTGGGTCGGCGGCGCGCAAAGTCAATCGCCGCCCCTGCACCGCCCCGGGGACAAGCCGCCCTGCCGGCGCCCTCAAGCGTGGCATTCCTGCCGCGCCGCACAGGTGAAACAATCGCGCGGACTTAACACCGGGGCATGCGCGCGCTAACGTTTCGTCAAGACTTGTGGCGGGATGTCCGCGCGCCGAGGGGGCGCAAGGGCGCCGGTCCGCCAGTGCGGTTTCACAAGGGGGGATGGACGCGCAATGACGTCGGAAGTGATGATCATGAACCGCCAGGCGGTCGTGCTGGCGGCGGACAGCGCGGTCACCTATGGCGGCGGCCCCGATCCGGTGGTGACGCTGGAAGCGGAGAAAATCCTGCGCCTGGGGCCGAACATGGCCGTCATGGTCTATTCGCGCGGCGACGTGCTGGGCCGCTCCTGGTCGCATATCGCCCACGCCTTCGTGAAGCAGCATGACAACGCCGAATACGCCTCGGTGGACGATTGCGCGCGCGCCTTCTTCTCCTTCATCGACCATAACCGGCGCCTGTTCCCGGAAGACGAGGAGATGGAGGAGTTCGAGCACCTGATGCGCGCAGCCTTCCTGACCGTGCTCAGCCACGCCAAGGCCATGCGGCGCTACCCCGCCGGCGGCTACGATAATGACGCCGCCGCCTTCGAGGCCGCGCTCGATCTCTATCGCGAGCATCTCATCCATGACGAGGCGGGCGCCGAGCGCCAGTCCCTTGAGGTGTTCGCCGAGTTCGACCGCACGCGCTTCTACGAGCGCTATGCGGCCATGCTCGACGGTCTGATCGAAGAGGCGCTGGGCGCGTTCGGCATGCAGGCCGAGATGCGCGACAAGCTGTTTGACTTCGCCTATATGATCGCCACCCGCCCGGCCTTTCTGGAGCCTTATGCGGGCCTGGTCTTCGCCGGTTTTGGCGAGGGCGACGTGTTTCCGGTCTACGCCCATTACTACGCCTCGATCCTGGTGGACGGAGTGATGAAGCGCGCCCATGACGAGACCATGCGCGTGGGCGTGGAGGACGGCCCCAACGCCTATCTGCGCACGTTTGCGCAGGCGGAGATGACCCACGCCTTCCTGCGCGGCATCCATCCCCTGATGTTCGACGTGATGCTGTCGCTGAACTGGATCACCAATGAGTCCGCCGCCGAGGCCGCGCTCAAACAGGCCGGCGTGCCCGATGAACAGGCCGAACCGGCCATGGACGCCCTGCGCGAGGGCCCCCTGCCCAGCCTGACGACGGAATTCGCCCGGGCGGTCCAGGAAATCTCCCAGGAGGAGTTCATCAATCCCTTCGTCCAGGTGGTGGCCGCCTCGGGCAAGCGGCAGCTGGCCGAAACCGCCAAGTCTCTGGTCGAGCTCAATATTCTCAAAAGCGCCCTGCACATGACCCAGACCGGGGTGGGCGGAGACGTGGATGTGGCCATGATCTCGCGCACCGGCGGGCTGGAATGGTATGCTCTCAAGTCCTGATGACGCGCCCCGCCAAGGAGGCTGACATGACCGATACGCCCAAGCCGCTGGATCTCGAGGAAGCGCGCGCCGCCATGACGCGCGCACGCCAGGCCGTCGCGCCCGCCGCCGTGCGCGCCCCGCGCCCGGCCGATCTGTCCCGCCTGCAGGAGGCTGAAGCGCGCGCGCTGAAGATCGACGCGCGCGCCGGCGCTTTCCGTGACTCCGTGCGCGATGTGCTGGGCCTTGGCGGCTATGCCGGACCGGTCAGCTCGCCTTCACGCCGCGCCGCCCACGCCATGAGCGCGCCCCTGTGCGACGCGGACATGTGCGCGCCGGTGCGCATCGAGCCTGCGCCCGCGCGCAGCGCGGACCTCGCCCCGCCACCGCCCTCGCCGTCCCAGGCGGACGGGCCGTCTGACGCCATGGAAGCCGAAGGCCCCGGCCCGGACGGCGCTGCGGACCTGTCCTCCGCCGACGCCAGCGCCGAACCCGGCCCCGCCGACATCGCCCCGGACAGCGAACCGCGCAAGACACGCAAGAAATTCCTGGGGATTTTCTAGGGCGGGGCGCTCTCCCTTCAGATACAAGACAGCCCGCCCCGATTGCCTCGCGCGGGGCTCATCCGCTATAGGCTGGCGCGATCCACTGTCCCGGCTCGTCACGCAAGGGAGCGCCCCCGCTCATGGCCGCCTATCAATACGTCTACCATATGGACAAGCTCGCCAAGACCTATCCGGGCGGCAAGCAGGTCTTCTCCGGCATTTCGCTGCACTTCCTGCCTGACGCCAAGATCGGCGTGGTGGGCGTCAACGGCGCGGGCAAATCGACCCTTCTGCGCATCATGGCGGGCCTGGACACCGATTTTACCGGCGAGGCCTGGCCGGAAAAGGGCGTGCGCGTGGGCTATCTGCCCCAGGAGCCCAAGCTCGACGAGTCCAAGACGGTCTGGGACAACGTCATCGAGGGCTCTGAGGACAAGCGCATCTATGACGCCTACAACGCCATCGCGGTCAAACTCGCCGAGGATTATACCGACGAGCTGATGGAGGAGATGACCGCCCTGCAGGAGCAGGTGGATGCGCGCGATGCGTGGGACATCGATTCCAAGATCGAGATGGCTATGGAGGCCCTGCGCTGCCCGCCGGGCGAGGCGTCGGTCACCAATCTCTCCGGCGGCGAGCGCCGCCGCGTGGCGATCTGCCAGCTGCTTTTGTCCAAGCCCGACATGCTGCTGCTGGACGAACCGACCAACCATCTGGACGCCGAGAGCGTGGCCTGGCTGCAGCACCATCTGGAGAATTATCCCGGCGCGGTGCTGATCGTCACCCACGACCGCTATTTCCTGGACGCCATCACCACCTGGACGCTGGAGCTCGATCGCGGCCAGGGCGTGCCCTACAAGGGCGGCTATTCCAGCTGGCTGGAGCAGAAAACCAAGCGCCTGGCGCAAGAATCCCGTGAGGAAAGCGCCAAGCAGCGCGCACTCGCCCGCGAGCTGGACTGGATCCGCGCCAGCCCGAAAGCCCGTCAGGCCAAGTCCAAGGCGCGCATCAAGGCCTATGAGGAAATGCGCGACAAGGCGGATCGGGAGAAAATCTCCACCGCCGTCATCCGCATCCCGCCGGGCCCGCGCCTGGGCGGCAATGTGGTGGCGTTCGAAAATGTCTCGAAGGGCTTTGACGACCGGCTGCTGATCAAGGATCTCGAATTCAAGCTGCCCCCGGGCGGCGTGGTGGGCGTGATCGGCCCCAACGGCGCGGGCAAGACCACCTTGTTCAAGATGATCATCGGCGAGGAAAAACCCGATAGCGGATCGGTCACCCTCGGCGAGACGGTGAAGCTCGGCTATGTCAACCAGAGCCGCGACGCACTCGATCCCTCCAAGACCGTCTGGGAGGAGATTTCCGGCGGCAATGACATGATCCTGCTGGGCGAGGCCGAAGTGCCCAGCCGCGCCTATGTGGGCGCCTTCAACTTCAAGGGCGGCGACCAGCAGAAAAAGGTCGGCGTTCTGTCGGGCGGTGAGCGCAACCGGGTGCATCTGGCCAAGATGCTCAAAGAAGGCGGCAATCTGCTCCTGCTTGACGAACCGACCAACGATCTGGACGTAGAGACGCTCTCGGCGCTGGAAGCGGCGCTGGAGGACTTCCCGGGCTGCGCGGTGGTGATCTCTCACGACCGCTTCTTCCTGGACCGCATCGCCACCCACATCCTCGCCTTTGAAGGCGACAGCCATGTGGAATGGTTCGAGGGCGCGTTCTCCGACTATCTCGAGGACAAGAAGCGCCGTCTGGGCACCGACGCGCTGGTGCCCAAGCGGGTCAAGTTCCAGAAATTCGCGCGCTGATCACAGACGAAGGCGAAGCGATAAAAGTCCAATCTCAGGCGCAAGGGGTGATGAACCCTCTGCGCGGGCTATAATTTGAGGTGAGACAAGCTGCCACTGGAGACCCATGACCCGCACCCAACGCACCGCCAAGCTGAAGCTGCGCAACGCCACGCTGGAGGATGTGGACGCCATTCTGGCGCTGCAGGCGCGCGCCTATCCGTCCATGCAGCCCGACCCGCCCTCCATGATCCGCGGCCAGATCTCCGCCTTCCCCGAAGGCCAGTTCATCGTGGAGTTCGAGGACGAGGTGGTGGGCTGGTGCGCCAGCTTCATCATCGACGAGGCGGCCGCGTTTGCGCCCCATGACTGGGCGGGCATCACCGGCAACGGCTTCGCCGCGCGCCACGACCCGGACGGGGAGTGGGTGTATGGCATGGAAGTGGCGGTGGACCCGGCCCGCCGGCGCCTGCGCATCGGCGAGCGGCTCTATGTGGCGCGCCAGGCGTTGTGCGAGGACTGGAGCCTGAAGGGCGTGGTGTTCGGCGGCCGGCTGTCGGGCTACCGCCGCAAGAAGCGCATCTATCCAACGCCCGAGGCCTATCTGGCCGCCATCGAGGCGCGCGAGATCCGTGACGGCGTGCTGAATTTCCAGATGCGCATGGGCTATGAGCCCGCGGGCGTGTTGCGCAATTATTACCCCGAGGATGGCGAGGCGGGCGGTCACGCCGCCCTGATGGTCTGGCGCAATCCAGCCTGGGCCGAGGGCCAGGGGCCGGGCCGCCTGCCCTCGCCCAACACGGTGCGCGTGGCGGCGGTGCAGCTGAAAACCCGCGAGGTGGAGACCGTGGCCGAGTTCGAGCGCACGGTGGAGTTCTTCGTGGACGCCTGCGCCGAATACGACGCCGATTTTTGCGTCTTCCCGGAAATGTTCACCGTGCCCTTGCTGTCGCTGGAAAAGCGCAAGCTGACGCCCGAGGAGAGCATTGCGGCGCTGACCCGCCACACCAAGCGGTTTGTGGAGTTCATGAGCGCGCTGGCGGTGCGCTACAATATCAACATCATCGGCGGCTCCCACCCCACCAAACTGGAGAACGGGACCATCCAGAACGTCGCCTATGTGTTCTTGCGCGACGGCTCGATCCACACCCAGGAAAAGATACACCCCACGCCCAATGAGCGCTTCTGGTGGAATATCAAGGGCGGCGACACCGTGGCCGCCATCCCCACCGATTGCGGGCCGATTGGCGTGCTGATCTGTTATGACAGCGAGTTTCCCGAGCTCGCCCGGCGCCTGGCCGACGAAGGCGCGAAAATCATCTTCGTGCCCTATGCCACCGACGACCGTCCGGGCCATTTGCGGGTGCGCTATTGCGCCCAGGCGCGCGCCATCGAGAACCAGCTCTATCTGGTAACTGCCGGCAATGTAGGCAATCTGCCGGGTGTGGCCAATATGGACGTGAACTACGCCCAGGCCGCCATCATCACCCCGTGCGATTTTCCCTTCGCCCGCGACGGCCTGGCCGCCGAGGCCAGCGAGAATGTGGAGACCATCGCGGTCGCCGATCTGCACATGGATTCGCTGGCCGAAGCGCGCCGCTCCGGCACGGTCAGAAACCTGCGCGACCGGCGCTTTGATCTCTACCGGATTGTGTGGACGGACAGGGGGTGAGGGCCTGCACCCCCAGCCCCCTCAAAAATCACAGCGCCTAGTGATAGCGGCGGATGAGGCCGACCAGACGGCCCTGCACCTTCACCTCGCCAGGGCCGAAAATGCGGGTTTCATAGGCGGGGTTGGCCGCCTCCAGCGCAATGGACCCGCCCTTCTTGCGCAGTTTTTTAAGCGTGGCTTCCTCGTCGTGGACCAGCGCCACCACGATATCGCCGGTATCGGCGGTCTCGGAGCGCTTGATGATCACCAGATCGCCTTCGAGAATGCCCGCCTCGATCATGGAATCGCCGCGCACTTCCAGTGCGAAATGCTCCCCGCGCGACATCATGGCCGCAGGCACTGAGAGCCGGTCCACCTCGTGCTGGATCGCCTCGATGGGCACGCCCGCCGCAATGCGCCCGAGCACGGGCACCTCGATGCTAGCGCCCTCCCCGCCCCGGCGGGAGAAATCGGCCTCCACCACATTACCGGCAGGCTTCGGCGCGGCGCTGTCGGGCATTTTGAGCACTTCCAACGCGCGGGCGCGGTGCGCCAGGCGGCGGATGAAGCCGCGCTCCTCCAGCGCGCTGACCAGGCGGTGCACGCCGGACTTGGACGCCAGCTGCAGCGCATCCTTCATCTCGTCAAAGGAGGGCGACACGCCGTCCTCGCTCAGGCGCTTGTGAATGAAGAGCAAAAGCTCGTGCTGTTTCTTGGTTAGCATTGCGCCCTCGGCAGGTCAGAACAAAACCGGAAAACCTGATAATGTTCTACGCCTGTTCCGGGTTAACGTCAAGTGAAGGCGGCTATGCGCCCATCAGTGCGCGAGTGGCGGCGCTCACATCGTCCTGCCGCATCAGGCTTTCGCCGACCAGCAGGGCGCGCGCGCCGGCGCCCTGCATGCGCATCGCGTCGGCACGGGTGAAAATGCCGCTTTCAGCCACCAGCAAGATCTCCGGCCAGGCCATGGGCGCGAGCGATTCGAAGGTCTCCAGCCGGGTCTCGAAGCTGCGCAGATTGCGATTATTGACCCCGATCAGGCGTGAGGGCAGCGCCAGCGCACGCGTCATTTCCTGCGCGTCGTGCACCTCCACGAGTGCATCCATGCCCAGCGCCTGCGCGCCCTCAATCAGATCACGGGCCAGCGCATCGTCCACCGCGGCGAGAATCACCAGAATGCAATCAGCGCCCAGCGCGCGCGATTCGGCCAGTTGCCAAGTATCGTAGAGGAAGTCCTTGCGCAGCACCGGCAGGTCTACGGCTGCGCGCGCCGCTGCCAGATAATCCTCATGACCCTGAAAACTCGGCGCATCGGTGAGCACGGACAGGCACGCCGCGCCCCCGTCCTGATAGGCGCGCGCCAGGGCGGGCGGATCAAAATCAGCGCGGATCAGGCCCTTGGAAGGGCTCGCCTTTTTGACTTCGGCGATCAGGGCAAGCCCGGCCTGCGCGCTTTCGCGCTCCAGCGCGTCCAGAAAGCCGCGCGGGGCCGGAGCAGCCTTCACGGCGGCGTCAAGCTCGGACGCTGAGATGGCAGCCTTGCGCGCGGCGATCTCCTGGCGCTTGTAGGCCTCGATGCGCTTGAGGGCGTCGCTCATGGCTCGCCCCGGCTGATGGCGCCCAGACGCTCCAGCACTGTGCGCGCGCGCCCGTCATCAATGGCCGCGCCGGCCAGCGCCGCGCCCTCCTTGAGATCGCCCGCCAGCCCGGCGAGCTTCAGCGCAGCAGCGGCGTTCAGGATGACGATGTCGCGATAGGGGCCGGGCGCGCCGTCCAGCAGCGCGCGCACAGCAGCTGCGTTCTCCTCCGGCTCACCGCCCTTGAGATCGTCCAGGCGCGCACGAGGCAGTCCGGCGTCTTCGGGCGTGATCTCGTACTGGCGGATGGCGCCGCCGGGGCCGAGCTCGGCGGCGTAAGTCACGCCGGTGGTGGTGATTTCATCCAGCCCGTCCGCGCCATGGACGATCAGCGCCGCTTCAGCGCCCAGATCGCGCAAGGCTTCGGCCATGGGGGTGAGCCAGGCCCGGTCGAACACGCCCAGAAGCTGGCGCTTTGCACCGGCCGGATTGGAGAGCGGGCCCAGGAGATTGAACACGGTGCGCACGCCCAGCGTCTTGCGCGCCGGGCCCACATGACGCACAGCGCCGTGATGGGCCGGGGCGAACAGGAATCCTGCGCCCGCCTCATGAAGCGCACGCTCCACCCGGTCCGGGCCGGCGGTCAGATCCACGCCCAGCGCCGCCAGCACTTCGGCCGAACCCGATTTCGACGATGCCGCCTTGTTGCCATGCTTGGCCACCACAGCGCCCGCGCCCGCCGCCACGATCGCGGCCGCAGTGGAGATGTTCCAGGTGCCGCGCGCATCCCCGCCCGTGCCGCAGGTGTCGATGGCGCCCGCGGGCGCGTTCACTGGCGTCATGCGCGCACGCATGGCCTCAGCCCCGATGCGCAGGGTCTGCGGGCTTTCACCCACCGCGGCGAGCGCCAGCAGGAAGCCGCCGGTTTCCACCGGATCGGCCTCGCCGTCCATCAGGGCGTCAAAGGCGGCGCGCAGGGCGGTCTCATCAGGCTCGCGCCCGGCGGCCAGGGCGGCGATGGCGGAACGCATGCGGCTCATCAGGCGGCGGCCTTCTTAAACCCGGCGATATCGAGGAAATTGGCCAGCAGGTCGTGACCGTGCTCCGAAGCAATGCTTTCAGGATGGAACTGCACCCCGTGCACAGGCCGGCTCTCATGGGCCAGGCCCATGATCTCGCCATCAGCCGTGCGCGCCGTGACGCGCAAGGGGCTGTCATCGGGCAGGGATACTGCCAGCGAGTGATAGCGCGTGGCGGTGAAGGGCGAGGGCAGTCCGGCGAAAATCCCGGTCCCGTCATGGCTGATAGGGCTGGTCTTGCCATGCATGATGTCGCGCGCCTGCACCACCTTGCCGCCATAGACCTGCCCGATGGCCTGATGGCCAAGGCAAACGCCCAGGACCGGCAGGGTTTCCGGCGCGGTTTCGATCAGCTCCAGGCAGATGCCCGCCTTGTCCGGATCGCACGGGCCGGGGCTCAGCACCACGGCGCGCGGGTTCAGGGCCAGCGCCTCGGCCGCGCTCATCACGTCATTGCGGATGACATGAGTGGGCGCGCCCAGCTCCTCGAAATAGTGCACGAGGTTGAAGGTGAAGCTGTCGTAGTTGTCGATGATCAGCAGCATGGCGGCGCTCGGTCCTCGTGCCCGGGTGGCAGGGGAATTTAGGCAAGCGCGCGCCGTGCGCCAACCGCGACTCGCTGTAAAGCTCTGATCATGATCCGGTGTGCGGCATATGCGCCTCATCTGGGCGCGGCTCTGGGCGCGGCGCTGATGGCGGGCGCGTTGGTGGCGTTCAGCGCCGGAGAACGCGCGCCGCTGGCTGAAAAAACTGCGCCCCAGGCCGGTATCGTGCTGGCAGAGCAGCATCTTGACGGCCCGGCCCTGCCTGGTCCGCATACGGCGCCCCACGTCACTGCGGCTCCGCAGATCACGCCTTCCCCCCTCCCCGCCCCGGACGCCGCAGATCCCGCGGCAGCGCCAACCGGCCCCATGCTGGCGGTGATCATTGATGATGTGGGGCTCGACCGGGCGGCCGCGGAGCGTCTTATGGAGATGCCGGTGACGCTGGCCATCCTGCCTTATGCCGCAGGCGCACCGGAACTGGCCCAGGCTGCGAACTCCGCCGGGCGCGAGGTGTTCGTACATCTGCCCATGGAGCCGGGCGGCGTGGATGATCCCGGCCCGTTTGCGCTGAGCCGCAGCCAGGATGCGCGCGCCATCGCGGCGCGGGTGCGCTGGGCGTTTACGCGCGTGCCGGGCGCGTCCGGTTTCAACAATCACATGGGCAGCGGCTTTACCGCCGACCGCGCCGCCATGGACGCGGTGTTCGCCGCCCTCGCCGGGCAGGAAGGCCAGCTGGTGTTTGTGGATTCGCTCACCGGTCCGCGCTCGGTGGCGGCGCGCGCGGGTTCGGATGCGGGGTTCGCCGCCCTGCGCCGGGATGTGTTCCTGGATGTGGAGCGCAGCGATGCCGCGATCTCAGCGCGGCTGGACGAGGCGCTGGAGATGGCGCTGGCGCGCGGCCACGCCGTGACCATCGGCCATCCCTATCCCGAAACGCTCAGCGTGCTGGA
The DNA here is from genome assembly GCF_008630495.1 of Alkalicaulis satelles. Classification (GTDB taxonomy): domain Bacteria; phylum Pseudomonadota; class Alphaproteobacteria; order Caulobacterales; family Maricaulaceae; genus Oceanicaulis; species Oceanicaulis satelles. The sequence continues at coordinate 150,096 of NZ_VWOJ01000001.1, read as the reverse complement.
AAGGCTGGAGGAACGCGCCGCAGCGCGCGGCGTGAGGCTCGTCAGCGTGAGTACGCTGGCGGGCGCACTGGAGGCGCGCCCGCCATCATGAGGCTCAGCGCATGTGTTCGGGCGGCACCACCGGCGCTTCGCGCAGAAGCGTGATGGACAGGCGCCGGTTGCCGGGCAGATAGGGATCGTCGGGATAGAGCGGTTCGGCGCCTGCACGCCCGCGCACCTCGGCGATGCGGTGATCGGGAATGCCGGTCCCGGCCAGCACGCGCAGGGCGGAATTGGCCCGGTCAGAGGACAGTTTCCAGTTGGTCGGCGCGCCCTGCGGGACCGGGCTGGAGTCGGTGTGGCCTGATATGGTGATCCTGTTGGGCAGGCGCGCCGCGATCTCGCCCACAGCGGCCAAGAGCACCCGCGCGCGCTCATTGGGCTCCACCGAGCCCGGATTGAACATCGGGCGGCCTTCCTGGTCGATCAGCTGGATGCGCAGGCCCTCAGGCGTGTCCTCGATCAGCACGTGATTGGACAGCTCGGCGAGCTCGGGCATCTCCTGCAGCGCCTGGCGCAGGGACTGTTCGGCGCTGGCGAACTCCACCGATTCGCGCCGGGCGATGGCGCCGGCCATGGCGTCCACGGTCACCTCGGGCTCATCGCCTACCGAGCCGCTGGACGAGGTTTCCTGTTCGCGCAGCTGCTCCTCGGCGGGGCGCGGCGCCAGACGGTCGACGATCGCCGCCGTGCCTGACGATCGCGGGCCTTCCTGGCCGAAGCTGGTGCCGCCCAGCACCCCGCCCGAACCGGACATGGACTGGCTGACGCTGGCGGGGGCGAAATAGTCAGCGATGCCCTGACGCTGCTCGGGTTCGGTGTTATTGATCAGCCACAGCATGAGGAAGAACGCCATCATGGCCGTCACGAAGTCGGCATACGCCACCTTCCACGCGCCACCATGGTGGCCGTGCGCAGCCTTCTTGATCTTCTTGATGATGATCGGCCTGTCGTTCGCCATTTCCACCCACCCAAGGCGTATTATGTTTGCGCCCATCATGCCGCGTCAGGGTTAAGGCGGGGTTTCCCCAAAGGCCAAGGAGCCGCATTTTGAGTACCGAACGGGCCTATCGTGACGCGCTGGCGCGCTTTCCCACCGGCGTGGCGCTGGTCACCCGAACCGAGGATGGACAAGGGCGGGCCATGACCATCAACTCCTTCGCCAGCGTGTCGCTGTCTCCGCGCCTGGTGCTGTGGTCGCTGGCGCGCGACAGCCTGCGCTATGGCGCTTTCCTGGCCGCAGAGCATTACGCCATCAACGTGCTTGCGGGCGACCAGGCCGGGCTGTCGGCGGCGTGCGCGCTGGATGACGATATGGACGCTGCAGGCGCGCGCTGGACGCCCGGCGCTCATGGCGCGCCGCTGGTGGAAGGCGCAATCGCGCGGTTTGAATGCACGCGCGTCGCGGTGCATCCTGGCGGCGACCACATGATCATCCTGGGCGAGGTGACGGCTTTCGATGCGCCGCGCGCGGCTCCGGCCCTGGTCTTCCATCAGTCAGGCTATTCGCAGGCAGGGTGAACGATGGCGCATGCAGCATTCCTCGGGCTCGGCGTAATGGGCTTTCCCATGGCCGGCCATCTGGCCTCGAAAGGCCATCAGGTCCGCGTCTGGAACCGCACCCGCGCCAAGTCGGACGCCTGGACGCAGGCGCACCCCGGTGCGGCGGCGGATACGCCTGCAAATGCTGTAGGCGGCGCCGACTTCGTCTTCATGTGCCTGGGCGATGATCCTGATGTGCGCGCCGTAGCCGTCACGGTGCTTGATCACATGAAGCCGGGGGCGGCGCTCGTCGATCACACCACCGCCTCGGCGGCGCTGGCGCGCGAGCTGGATGCGGCGTGCGCGCAGCGCGGCCTGCTCTGGCTGGACGCGCCGGTCTCGGGCGGTCAGGCGGGCGCGGAAAACGGTCAGCTTTCCATCATGTGCGGCGGGTCTGACGCCGCCTTCGCCGCCGCCGGGCCTGTGATGGCGGCCTACGCCAAGTCCATGGTCCATGCCGGACCGGCGGGCGCAGGCCAGCTGGTCAAGATGGTCAACCAGATCTGCATTGCCGGCCTGGTTCAGGGCCTCGCCGAAGGCCTGCACTTCGCCGAGGCCGCCGGGCTCGACGCCGAAACCGTCATCAACGCGGTCTCCAAGGGCGCCGCCCAGAGCTGGCAGATGGACAATCGCTGGCAGACCATGGCGCAGGGCGAATTCAATTTCGGCTTTGCGGTGGACTGGATGCGCAAGGATCTGCGCATTGCGCTGGAGGAAGCCCGCGCCAATGGCGCGCACCTGCCCGTCACGGCCCTGGTCGACCAGTTCTACGCCGAGATCCAGTCCATGGGCGGCGGCCGCTGGGACACCTCCAGCCTGATCGCAAGGCTGAACGCGGCCAAGGGCGAATAGACAGGCAGCGGGCCGGGGCGGAGTTTTGGTTCAAACGATCTCCTGAGCCCCGGTTTGCCGGCCCTTGTGAATCAACAGGCCCCGCCTGCTGTGTTGCAAACGGGGCCTGCCGGATCACCAGCAAATGCTAAGGGGTCATTCGCTCTTGGCGGGCATCAGGCGCTGGACGGTGACCACCACGATCACAGTCACGCAGGCCGCCGACAGCACGTTGGAATAGCTGCCAAGAATGGCGTTCAGATGCTCGCCGAGCACCGGAATGGCGCCGAGCGCTTCATGGCCCAACAGCAGGAAAATCGCCGCAACAAGCAGGCCGCGGCGGTGGTCGGCGGATACGAAATAGCCGCTCGCCAGACCCAGCACGGCCAGGATGGCGCCGGCATATTCGAAGCTGACAAAGGCGAACACGAGCGCCGCGAGTATGCTGACGGCCCAGACGATCTTGGCTATAGACATGAAATTCCTCCCCAGTTCTCTTGTTTTTTACCGGATCAAATCCGACTCCGATGGTTAACACTAGACGGAAGAAGCAATAAAATTCAAGGAAATGTTATAAAGTAAACGGCGCTCGTTAAATAAACAATGATTACGTATTTGGAGATTGCTTGAGGGGCGCCGTTTTGCGCGCCTGCGAAACAAGCCGAAGGCGTTTCCCGGGGGACTCGGGAATGAGGTGGAGAAACGAATTCGGGATCGGCTCCGGCGTCCGCAAGCAGAAGATGTGGCGGCGCGCATCGCAGAGGCGGCGCCATCAGAAGGAGCCGAAAACATAGCGGGTCGAATTCGATACCCAGCGTATCGAACCGCACCTGATCCGTTCCTCGGCTATCGGACTTAAATGATTGAAAAACTTGGTGAGCCGACAGGGATTCGAACCCTGGACCTACTGATTAAAAGTCAGTTGCTCTACCAGCTGAGCTATCGGCTCTGACCCCTTCGGGAGAGGCGCGGAACCTATAGGCGCCCCTGCGCCTGGTCAAGCGTTCCGGCGCCGCACCCGCAGCATGATTTTTCACGCCTTTCTCTTGCCGGATTCAACGCTGTAAGATCACGTCCATGATCACGCGCAACACCCTCATTTCGACCCTTGCCTGCGCTGGCCTTCTGGCCGCCGGGGGCTGTGTCAACCGGGCCACGGACGGGATGGACGTCATGGTCACCGATACGCGCGAGGCGGGCGCCGACGCCATCGGCCTGCCGCGCGAACGTCCCGGCGCCATCCGGGTCGATGAGGGCGACGACACCGTACCCACCCCTTATGGCGGCAAGGGCGCGCGGCGCACCTGTTCGACCACGGCGCGCGACATCGCCCGGCTGACCGTGGTGCTGGGCCCCGACCGCGAGGCGCCGCCGTCCGAAGTTGAAGAAGAAACCGACGAGGACGACCCCACCCTGGCCGAGCGCAGCCGGGATCTGGCCGCCGATGCGCCTGATCTGGCGCGCGACCAGTACCGCTCTTTGATCGTCAGCCTGAACCCGATCCGTCCTGTGGTGCGTTTTGTGGGCCGGGCCAGCGAGATCGAAAGCGCCGCACGCACCGAGCGCGAACTGGCGCTGAAGCGCAGGTCTTACTTGCGCGGCCTGCATGCCGGCTTTGGCTGCGGCCCGCGCTATCTGGAGCGCGCCTTTGAAGCCTACGGGCTGACGCAAACCGAGTAAGGCGCTGACAGCCCGGCTTGCCTCAACGCCTCCACGCCATAGGCTCCACGCTTCCTGGCCCTGCATCCGGAGCGCGCCCTGACGTGACCGCCCTCAACGCCTTTACCCACCTGGAATGCTCCATGACCGGCGCGCGCGTGGACGCTGGCCGGGCCCATAATCTGTCACCTAAGGGCTGGCCGCTGCTGGCGCGTTATGATCTCGAAGCCCTCAAGCGCACCGCCGACCGCGACGCCATCGCTGCGCGCAATCGGCTCACCCATCCCGGCTTCTGGAAATGGCGCGAGCTGCTGCCTGTGGCGGACGACGACCATGTCACCAGCCTGGGCGAAGTGGATACGCCGCTGATCGAAACGCCCCATTCGGCGCACCAGCTGGGGCTGGCAGGCCAGCTTCTGGTCAAGGATGAGGGGCGGTTGCCCACGGGCAGTTTCAAGGCGCGCGGGCTGGCGCTGGCGGTGTCCATGGCGCGCCGGTTTGGCGTCACGTCCATGGCCATGCCCACCAATGGCAATGCGGGCGCGGCGCTGGCGGCCTATGGCGCGCGGGCGGGGATGCAGACCTGGTCCTTCTGCCCCGCAGACACCCCCGAGGTGAATGTGCACGAGATCGCCGCCCAGGGCGGGCATGTGTTCCGGGTCAACGGCCTGATCCATCAGTGCGGCGCGCTGGTGGGCGCCCTGAAAGAGGAGATGGGCTGGTTTGACGTCTCTACCCTGAAGGAGCCCTACCGGATCGAGGGCAAGAAGACGATGGGGATCGAGCTGGCTTGCCAGCTGGGCTGGACCCTGCCCGATGCGATCTTCTACCCCACCGGCGGCGGCACCGGACTGATCGGCATGTGGAAGGCGTTCGACGAGATGGAGGCGCTGGGCTGGATCGGCTCTGAAAGGCCGAAAATGTTCGCCGTCCAGGCTGAGGGCTGCGCCCCTATCGTGCGCGCCTTCGAGGCGGGCGAGGAGCATGCACCCGAATGGCTGGACGCCGCCACGCTGGCGGCGGGGATCCGCGTGCCCAAGGCCATCGGCGATTTCCTGATCCTGCGCGCCGTGCGCGCCAGCGGCGGAGCGGCGCTGGCGGTCAGCGAGGATGATATTGAACGGGTGCGCGCCTTGTGCGGGATCGTGGATGGGCTGTTGCTCTGCCCTGAAGGCGCAGCCGCCATGGCCGCCATCGCTGAGGCCCGCCGGCGCGGGCTGGTGGAGGCCGATGCGCGCTGTGTCGTGTTCAATTGCGGCTCGGGCCTCAAATACCCCCTGCCCGAGCGGGTGCGCGATCTCGACCGGACGAAGCCGGTCACGCGGGCGATGCTGGAGGGCTAACCCGCCAGCGCCTGCGCCGCCGCGGCGAACGCCCGCCCGCGCGCGCCGAACACCGTGAACTGGCGCCCGCGGGGAGCGGCGGGGGACAAGAGGACCACGCCGGATGTTAGCGAGGCGGCAGCGCGCGCGACGGCCGCCTCGAAATCCTCTTCGTACGTCACCACGCCCGCATGACGCCCGCCCGCCAGCGCGGCGGCGATGCGCGGGCCGTTCTCCGGTATGGTCACGATGGCGCGGATGCGCTCATGGCGCTCCAGGGCGGCGGCCAGGCCCTCATAATCCTGCTCGCGCTCCTCCCCGCCCAGGATCAGCGCCACGTCCTCACCGGGAAAGGCGTCCAGCGCCAGGAGGAGTGATTCCGGCGTGGTGGCCAGAGAATCGTCGACAAAGCGCACCGCCCCCTTCACCGCCACCGTCTGCAGCCGGTGGGGCAGACCGTGAAAGCCCGAAAGGCTGTCGAACGCAGCGCGCGCATCCAGCCCCATATCGGCGATGATGGTCAGCCCCGCACAGGCGTTGAGCGCATTGTGCGGCCCGGGCACGGACGGGACCGGCCCCCAGGTCTCATCTCCAAAATGGATCACGCCGCCCGGCGCGTGGAAGCCCTCGGGCGTATTGAACCAGAGCGTATTGGGCCGGGCCGAAAAGCGCGCGGCGAGATTGGAATCGCCGGCATTGAGGACCGCGCGGGTATTGGGGTCCAGGCTGATGAGCCGCGTCTTGTCGCGCTGATAGGCCTCCAGCGAGCCATGCCAGGGTATGTGTTCGCGCATCAGGTTGAGCACCACGCCATAATCGGGCCCGTGGACCAGATCGGCGCACTGATAGCTCGACAGCTCCAGCACCACGGCGGGCGCATCCGGCGGCGTCTCGATCACCGGATCGCCGATATTGCCCGCCAGCGCGGCGTCCTCGCCGATGGCGTTCAGCATATGGTGCAAAAGCGCGCTGGCGGTGGACTTGCCCTTGGTGCCGGTGATCGCCAGCACGCGCTGGGCGGCGGGCTTGCGCGCGAACCACAGATTGGTCTGGCTGGTCAGATGCGCGCCTGCGCGCAGCGCCGCGTCCAGGCGCGGGTGATAGAGCGGCACGCCCGGGCTCTTGACCAGCAGCACCCGCCCGCCCGCGCGCACAGCAGCATCCAGCCCGTCTTCGGCGATATGGGCGACGCCATCAGGCATATCCTCCGGCGCGGCGCGGTCAATGACCGTGAGCTTCACTCCGGGGGCTTCAGCGCGGGCGAGCGCGAGCACGGCCCGGCCCTCCTTGCCATAGCCCCAGACCAGGACCGTGTCATACTCGCTGAACCGTCCCGTACGCATGCGCCTGTGATCCCTAGCCTAGACGGCTCAAGGCAAGCGTGTTTCGCGCAGGCGCGCAAGCGCGTCGCGCGGCTCAACCTTCGTGATCGTCAGCTGGTTCAGGCCAGGATTCAGACCCGACCTCAGGCTCTGGCGCGCCGTCGCCCTCTTCAGCCGGGACCGGCAAATCAGGTTCCTCTTCACTGTATCCCAGGCTCGCTTCCAGCGTGGCGAAGAAGGCCCGCAAGCGCGCTGCATTGGCGCCCAGATCCGACACTCCCACCCGCGAGACCGACCGCGCATCTACCCGCGCCCCGTCCTCATGGGCGCTCACGCGCACCACCACATCATCAACGAAGCCGAACCAGAACGTCACCGCCTGTGCCTCGAACATCAGCGCAGCTTCGGATGCGGTGGAGACCCGCCAGCCCTTGTCGCGCGCTGCGCCCAGAGCCGCGCGGTAGGCCAGCACCGGTTCAGCCTCGGTATAGAAGGGCGCGATGTCAGGATAGGCTTCGGCCTGCACCTCCGGCAGCGGGCGGCCCGAGCGCGGGTCGGTCTTGGCGTGATAGTCCACCGGATTGGCGTTTTCACCGCGCCGCTCGATCAGGGCGGCGGTGAATTGCGGCGGATTGACCGTATCTGTCGTGATGTCGTGGATGGGTGGTATGCCTGCGCGCTGTTCAGCACCGATGGTCACCAGCACTAGCGGCGCCAGCCCCACCGCCAGGGCAGCCACGCCAGCCACATACCCGCCAGGACCGGGCGCATTGGCGCGCCCGAAAATCAGCCTGAAACCGATGGCGATGATCAGCGCAGCCAAGCCCAGCCCCGCCGTCAACGGCAGGATGAATCCGCCCCCGAATCCGCCGGGCAGGCCGAACCAGTCCAGCGCATTCAGACCCGCCAGGCCCATTACATGGCGAAAACCGTCGATCGGCGTCCAGAAGCCGAACTTGCCGCCAAAGGCCGCAATCACGAACCAGATCGGCGTGGCTATGGCGGCGAAGGCCGCGAACCCGACGATCAGGTGGCGCAATACTCTCAAAGCATTCATCATCGCTTGGGTCCCCTTCCAGCCTTGGCGCCCTTATAGCGCGCAGCGGGCGGCAAAGGGGATGAAGATCACGGGTAGAGCCGCAACACGCGCCAGGGCGTGTCCTCACGGTCACGCTCGAACACCATCCGGTCATGCAGGCGGAAGGCCCGGTCGCGCCAGAATTCAATGCGGACCGGCGCTATGCGGTAGCCGCTCCAGTGGGGCGGGCGCGGGATCGGGCCGATATGATATTTCGCCGTATGGGCCGCCACCGCCTTTTCCAGCGCGAAGCGGCTTTCCAGCGGGCGCGACTGGGCGCTGGCCCAGGCGCCGATGCGGCTGTCGCGCGCGCGGCTGTCGAAATAGGCATCGGCCTCTTCGGCGCTGACGGGGCTGACCGCGCCGCGCACGCGCACCTGGCGGCGCAGGGATTTCCAGTGGAAGCACAGGGCGGCGCGGGCATTGCCGGCCAGCTGCTCGCCCTTGGCGCTCTCGGTATTGGTGTAGAACACAAACCCGCGCGCATCCACGTCCTTCAAAAGCACCATGCGTACGTCCGGCATGCCGCCGGCGTCTGCGGTGGCCAGCGCCATGGCGTTGGGATCATTGGGCTCGCGCTTGCGCGCTTCGGCCAGCCACTCGCCGAACAGGGCGAACGGGTCATTACGGGTGAAGATATCCTGCGGCGCCTCCGCCTCGCGGGCGTAATCGGCGTCGCCAGGACTGGGAGGGATCGCGTCACGGCCGCTCATGGGAAAACTCTTTCTCATTTGGTGACTTTGACTTAGCCCCCCTGCTCAGCCGGTCAACCGTTTGACAACCTGTCCCAGCCTAGCGTGTGCATCATGAGCGCCAAGCCTGATGCCTTACTGGCCGCGTATCGTGCGTTCGGCCTGAATGGAGACGAGGACTTCAGTGAAGTCCGCGCCCGCTTCCGTGCGCTCGTCAAGACCGTTCATCCGGACGTGACCCCGTCCACGCCCCAGACCATCGCCAAGCTGCAGCGCCTGCTCAAGGCCTATGAGGTGCTGCGCATTCACGCCCCGCGCCGCCATGACCTGGTGATCACGCCGGAAGATGCGCGAAAAGGCGGCATCCGCACCATCAAGATCGAGGAGCGCGAGGCGCTAGTGCGCGTGCCGGTGGCTGTGAAAAGCGGGACTGTTCTGATTCCCATCGGAGACCCCCACTGGCGCGTGCATGTTCATGTGCGCGATGTGATGGTGGAAACCGAGCTCTCGGTCAGCGATACCGAGCGACAGGCCCGCGAGGCGCGCGCCCGCGCCTTCGCCGAAACCGCCGCACGCAAGGAAACCGAGGAAACCGCCGGGGTGCTGAGGAGTTTCTACGAGAAATTCGTCAAGGCCTCTCCGGCCGCGCGTCTGGCCCGCTGGGCCCGCAAGGGCGCGGCATGAGGCTGGCGCGTTGCCAGCCCATGATTTTCACTCTATGTTCTTCACCATGACTCGCAAATCCCGCCTGCCCGGCCTCACCGATGAAGACGTGAAGGCCTTCCGCGCCTCCACTCAGGCGGCGATACGCGAGCATGCGCACTCCCAGGAATCCGCTCAGGCCTATCTCATCAAGCTGGGCATATTGACCCCCAAGGGCAATCTCAAACGGGTCTATGCGCGATAGATCATGCTGGATCTGTCGCATGGTCTGGTTCTCGGCTATCACGGATGCGACCAGAGCACGGCGGAACGCTTGCTGTCAGGCGCAGACTTCAAGTCTAGCGAAAATGATTATGACTGGCTCGGTCACGGCATTTATTTCTGGCAGCACAATCCCAAGCGCGGCCTGAGCTTCGCCCACGAGTTGGCCCATCACCCCACACGCAAATCCACCATCAAGAGCCCGGCGGTGGTGGGGGCGGTCATCCATCTGGGTCATTGCCTCGATCTGATGACCGAGCAGGGCCTGAGCATGCTGGCTGACAGCTACGCGATGCTTGAGGCCATGTTCCAGGCCAACCCGATGGCCAAAATGCCGGTCAATTCACCTGACCTTCTGCGCCGCAACCTCGACTGCGCAGTCGTCAACGCGCTCCACATTCAACGCAAGGAAACGGGCCAGCCGCCCTTCGACACGGTGCGCGGCGTGTTCGAGGAGGGTGCGCCACTGTATCCGGACTCGGCTTTTCGTCAGAAGACCCATATTCAGATAGCGGTCCGTGAGCGAGCCTGCATTCTCGGCGTATTCCGCGTGCCCAAAGCCCATCTGGATTGATCCCATGTCCCACAACACGTTCGGCCATCTGTTCCGCATCACCACCTGGGGCGAAAGCCACGGGCCGGCGCTGGGCTGTGTGGTGGACGGGTGCCCGGCGGGCATCGCCCTGACCGAAGCCGACATCCAGCCCTGGCTGGACAAGCGTGCGCCCGGCCAGTCGCGCCATGTCACCCAGCGCCGCGAGCCCGATCAGGTGCGCATATTGTCCGGCGTGTTCCAGGACGAGCGCTTGCCGCAGCAGGTGACCACCGGCGCGCCCATCTCGCTGATGATCGAGAATATGGACCAGCGCTCAAAGGATTATTCCGATATCCGCGATTCCTGGCGGCCCGGCCATGCCGACTACACCTATGACGCCAAATATGGCGTGCGCGATTATCGCGGCGGCGGGCGCTCCTCGGCGCGCGAGACCGCTGCGCGCGTGGCCGGTGGCGCCGTGGCACGCAAGGTGCTGGGCGAGGCCGTGACCATCCGCGGCGCGCTGGTGCAGATCGGCCCGCGGGCCATCGACCGCTCGCGCTGGGACTGGGACGAAGTGGCGCGCAATGATTTCTTCTGCCCGGACGCGCAGACCGCCGCCCTCTGGGCCGAAGACATGGACGCGGTGCGCCGTGACGGCAGCTCGGTGGGCGCGCTGGTGGAAGTGGTGGTCAGAGGGGTTCCCGCCGGCTGGGGCGCGCCGGTCTATGGCAAGCTCGACCAGGACATGGCCAGCGCCATGATATCGATCAACGCCGCCAAGGGCGTGGAGATCGGCGCGGGCATGGCCGCGGCCGCCTTGCGTGGCGAGGACGCCGCCGATGAGATGGTTCTGGGTCCTGACGGGCGCCCGGCCTTCACCTCAAACTTCAATGGCGGGGTGCTGGGTGGGATTTCCACGGGCCAGGATCTGGTGATCCGGGTGGCGATCAAGCCCACCAGCTCCATCCGCATCGAGCGGCGCACGCTGAACCGCGATCTGGAAGAGACTGCCATCGCCACCAAGGGCCGCCATGACCCGTGCGTGGGCATTCGCGCCGTACCGGTGGCCGAAGCCATGGCCGCCCTGGTGCTGGCCGATCACAAGCTGCGCGCGGAGGCCTATCGCGGCTGAGGCCTGCTCCAGACAGAAGAACGGCCGGACCTGATGGCCCGGCCGTCCAGTTCCCTTGCCCCTAAGGACGGTCCTTAAAGGAGTGTCCTAGAAGCGGTAGCGGGCCTCCACGCCATAGCTGGCGCCCCGGCGCAGCGTGCCGAAGAAGGCGCGCGGCGCGCCCGTCGCCGCGCCTGCCGGTGCGGTGTTGGGCGAGAAGGTCGGGCTCAGATACGGCGTCTGCAGCCAGCGGGTCGCCATCACGATGGAGTCTTCATCCAGGATGTTGCGGCCATAGGCCATCAGGGTCCAGTTCTCGCTCTGGATGCCGAACTGGGCGCCCAGGATAGAGGCCGAGCCGGTCTCGGCCAGGTTATGGACCTGCACATATTTGGACGATTCATAGGTGAAGTCGCTGCGGGCGAACCACTCCAGGCGTCCATTCTGGCCCAGCGGCGCGCGCAGCTCGCCATTGAGCGAGAGCTGGTGCTCGGAGGTCAGCGGGATGCGATTTCCGGCAATGGAGCAATTACCGGTCTGGCCAAAGAACTCGGTCCCGGTGCCCGGGGCGGTGGAGTTGCCCGCGATCACGCCGCCGCCCGAGGTCAGCTCCCACTGCGCATCATCGCAGCCCGAGGTGAATTCGGGACGGGTCCAGGCATAGCTCGCGCCGATGGACAGCATGTCATTGACCTGCTGACGGTATTCCAGCTCAAGACCCCAGATTTCCGCCGCGCCCTGATTAGTGGCGACCGAGTTGAGCGCGCCAGTGGCGCTGGCGACCGCGGTGGTCAGCTGCACATCCTTGGCGTCGATGTAGTAGGCCGAGGCGGCAAAATACCCCGCACCCCCGAACAGGGAGCGCTTCACGCCAAGCTCGAAATTCTCCGAGGTCTCCTGATCATAGGTCGGGTTGCCGACGCTCTCGCCCAGCGAACCGTTCTGGCCGCCCGGCTTCACGCCGCGCGCATAGACGCCGAAGATCGTGGTTTCGGGATCCACAGACCAGTTCACGGTCAGGCGCGGGGTGAAGTTGGTGAACGTGTCGGCCCGGAAAAACTGGGTCGGGTCGCTCAGCCCGTCCAGGGTCGTCTTCTCTTCTTCTGCATAGCGGCCTTCGAATGTCACCGTGAGATTTTCGGTGAAGTCGTACTCGAGCAGGCCGAAAATCGCCTGATTGGTGGTGGTCAGGCGGTTGGACGGATTGCCCGACGGATTGGAGAAGGTGATCGAGAACTGGCGGCTGGTCTGATCGTAATAGTATGCGCCGATCATCCAGCGGAACGGTTCGTCGACCGGAGAGGCCAGCCGCGCTTCAATGGAATGGTCGCGGACCTCGTTCCGGTTGGTGTTGGCGAAGAAGGCCCCGGTGTCGGCCATGCCCACCGGCTGCAGCACGAAATTGATCGAGCTGTGGTCGGAGTCAGACCCGAAGCGGCGCTCCTCGTCGCGGTAACCGCCTGACAGGGTGAAGACATAGCCCGAGCCGCCCACATCCCAGTTCATGATGCCCGAGAACAGCCAGGTCTCGTTGGAAACGCCGTCAAACGCCGTGCCGTCCGCGGTGGAATAAAGCTGGAAGGGCAGGAACGGGTTCAGCGCATCGGCCGGTACGCCCGGCACGATGGCCGGCTGGCCCGGCAGGGCGGGCCCGGTGTTCAGCGCCACCGGAGCCGGTTTGATCACGCCGCAGAAATACTGATTGTTATTCGTGCTGCCCGAGCGGGACCAGGAGGCCAGCGAGCGATGGCCCGGCGCGCAGTTATTGCTGGCGGCCGACTGCAGGAAGAGCGGCAGCGTGCCGTCGCGGGAATCCGAATACTGGGCGCGGACGCGGAAGTCGAGATTGTCCACCGGGTTGAAGTCCAGAACGCCGGAGAGCGAGGTGGTGGACTGGGAACCGACCGTCTGGCCGGTCACGGTATTGGTCCACTCGCCGTCATAATTATAGTCACGCACCGAGAGGCGGAAACCGGCGCGGTCGCCCAGCGGACCGGAAATACCGCCCGACAACTCATATTCGCCATAGCTGCCGGCGCGGGCGCGGACATTGCCTTCCAGTACGTCCGAGGCGCCGCGGGTCACGAAATTGATGGCGCCGGCATAGGTGTTGCGGCCATAGAGCGCGCTCTGGGGTCCGCGGATCACCTCCACGCGGGCCAGATCATTGGGGTCCAGGTTCTGGATAGAACCGGGATAATAGACCCCATCGATGAAATAGGCGGTGCCTGATTCAACGCCGAACTGCACGCCGGCCAGCACATTGGCCTGTCCGCGGATCACCGGGCGTTCCGAGGTGCGCCCGAAGGCTGCTGAGAAGGACAGGCCCGGCGTGAAGCGGGCCACGTCGTCAACCGATTGCAGGCCGAGATTGAGGATGTCCTCCTCGCCGAACGCGGTCACAGCGACCGGAGCGTCCAGAATGGTTTCCTCGCGCCGGCGCGCGGTCACCGTGATGACATCGCGCGCCTGCTGAGCGCCCTCTTCCTGGGCGGATGCGGCGGCTGGCATAGCCGTCAGGCCCGTGGCCATGACTGCCGTCGCCGTGGTCATAAGAATCTGCTTTTTCACGCTTCGCTCTCCCCTTGCGCGGCCTTGTCAGCCTTGTGAGCCTGCTGCACGCGCGCCGCCCGAACCCTTCGGACACACACGTGTCAGCCAATTGATATATCATTTGCACCGATCACGCGCCTGTGATCTTGCGCTTGTCCGAACAAATGCGCGCCGGTGTTGCATTTCAGTGACAAACCCGGACGCCGAAGCGCCCGGGTCCCGGTGACCGCGCTCAATCGCGCTGCGGAGGGCTAATCTCGCCCGCCGCGATGTCGCGGTAATAGGTCCAGCTGGTGACGTTGGGCCGGTCATCATCCAGCGGCGGCGGATCGGTGTATTCAGGATAATGGCGGGCGATCTCGTCCTTGAAGAAGTCCGGCAGCTCGTCCCAGCTGTCCAGCTTGGTTCCGGCGGTGTGGAAATAGATCAGCCCGTCACGCCCGCGCATCTTCATCCATGGCAGCCAGTCGGACATGCGCACCCAGCCCACCTCCACATCGGCGGTGGTGGCGGCCGGATCGGTCAGGTCGGACACATTGCCAAAGAAATTGAACATCTCGGTGGCGTGATAGACCCCGCCCACCTCGTTCTGGAACGCGCCCGCCAGCGGGTTGGGGTAGAAAAGCGGCACGGTGGTGGTCTGCCAGAAATCATCGCCCTTGATCGAGCCGGTCCAGCGCGCCGGGTCGTCAGGGCCGTTGGGAAACCCGCCGCGGAAATTGACCGGATCATTGGCCACATGCAGCACGTCCACCGTCTCCCCGGTCCACGGATTATCCCAGGTGGACAGGATTTCGCGGGTCTCCGGATCCAGATAGAGCAGGATTTCGCGCGAGACGAGCCGGTAGCCTGCCCCGTATTCGGGGTGCTCCACCGTGGCGCAGGCGCGCACATTCATGCCCTCCACCCGGAACAGGCGCCGGTCCGGCTCCCCGGCGCGGCGCGAGAAGGCGTAGCCGTGCCAGTAATAGGTGATGGGCTCGCCATCCACCGTCGAACACGCGACCTTGCGGTTCATGGTGATGACATCGTCAGGATTGTCGAAGCTCAGGCGCTCCTGCGCCAGGGCTGTGGCGCTCATAGCGCCCGCCCCCAGCGCGGCGATCAGAATTTTCATGGCGTGTCTCCTCCGCACGGAGCCGGTGCGTCCGGCTCTCGAAATGGTATATCATTTCTTTTCGTGCGCAGGATCAAGCAAAACCGCCAGCGGCGGGCGGTAAACGGCCTATTCGGCTTCGCGCATCAGCACCATGTCATAGGTGAAGCGCTCGCCGGGATGGACGCTGTCGGACAGGGCGATGATGCGCCCGCCCTTGTCGTAATAGCGCCGCCGGGTTCGCAGGGCGGCTTCGCCCGGTTCGGCGTCCAGCGGCTCGGCCTCGCGCTCGGTCAGGGCGCCCGCGCTGATGGACTGTTCGATGCGCGCTGTTGGCACGCCGCGCTCGCTGGCGATCCATTCAGTGACCGATCCGCCCATCTCCACAATCGTCTCCACCGGCGGGGCGATATCGGCGCGGATATACACGTCCGTGAGCGCGATCGGGGTCTCGCCCGGGCGCCCGCGCACCCCGGCCACATGGAAGAACTCCCCGCCGGTCGCAACGCCGAAGGCGCGCGCCACAGCCGCGTCCAGAGGACCGCTGCGGGTATGGCGGGGCTGCAGCTTGGCGTCGCGCGCGTACTGCATCAGATCGTCCACCCCGCCCAGGCGCTGGGTGAAATGGGCGCGCGCCTCGGCGGCGACCACCACCGTGCCCGCCCCGCGCCGTCGGGCGATCAGCCCGGCCTCGGCCAGCAAGCGCAGCGCCTCGCGCACAGTGTGGCGTGACACGCCATAGGTCTCGCACAGGGCGTGTTCGGTGGGCAGAAGCTCGCCTATGGCCGGGTCTCCGCCTGCGATTCGCGCCCTCAAAGCCTCGGCCAGCGCCATGTAACGCGGTGCGCCAGAGGCGTTTTCCAGCATGACGGTCATAGCGTCCTCCGAAGCTCGGTCCATGCGCTCTCTAGCATAGCGCGGTGATCAAAGTGAGCGATCTGTATGAGCGCCTGCGCGCGCGCATCCAGATCGAGCCCGCTCAGATCCGCCGCGCCCTGCTCGGTGACGACATAATCCACCTCCGAGCGGCCTAGACTCACGGCCGGCGCAGACAGACGCGGCACGATGCGTGACAGCGTTCCGCCCTTGGCCGTAGAGGCCAGCGCCACGATGGCCTTGCCCCCGGGACTGGCCTGCGCCCCGCGCAGGAAATCGGCCAGCCCGCCACCACCCGAAATCTGGCGCCCGCCGACAAACTCGGCATTGGCCTGGCCGAACAGATCCACCTCGATGACCGAATTGATGGCGGTAAAGCGCGCCAGCCCCGCCAGCACGCCCGCCTCATGGGTGGCGCTGACCGGCGCCATCATCAGGCGGCGATCGCCGGCAAGCCGCTGCGCCAGCGCGCGCGAGCCCAGCACCGCCCCGGTGCGGATGGCGGCCACGGCCTCTCCATCGAGAATCTCCATCAGCGGATCGGACACCATGCCCGAGTGGATCGTCAGGGCCTTGTGATCTTTGAGGGCCGGCAGGACGGCGAGCTGCACCTTGCCCAGGCCGAACTGCACCGCCGCCCGGTCCTCCACCAGCCCGGCGATATGGCTCGCAATAGCGGCGAACGCCTCGGGCAGATCGCCCGCCTCATAGCCGCGCGGCTCGCTCTCCACCTCGCACACCGCATCAAAGGCGCTCAAGGGTATCCAGGGCGCGCCGGGCATGACCGGCAGGGCCGGATTGATCTGCGCTACGCGCACCTTTGCGCGCGCCCACACCGCCGGCGTGAAGTCGCAGCTCAGCGAGAGCGAGCAACGGCCCTCCCGGTCCGGCGGCGCCACTTGAAGGATCGCGCCATCCACCGGGCACGACGCCAGCCAGCGCCAGGCCTGGGTATAAGTGAGCGGGCGGAAGATCATCTTGCCCACTTCAAAACCGGCGCGCAGTTCCGGCGCCAGAAAGATCGTCTCGAACCGGGCCGTGTCATGGAGTGCGCTCCAGTCTGTACGGTTCACGCCGGGGATCCAGACACCGAAGAAGGTCAGCCCCCGCGCCGTCTCCGGATCGATCTTCATGGCCTGCGCCATGACATAGGGTTCACCCGCCACGCCCGGGACATAGACCCGCGCCGCGTCGGGCAGGCGCGCGCGGAAATACGTGGCCAGCGCAGCTGGCGAAAGCAGGTCCGGCCCGGCTGTCATCGGCGTCCCCCACGCTTGACGCGCGGGCTTCACGCCGCGCTCACTGCCATGCTACTAGCAGATTATGTCCGGACAAAGCTCCACGCTCACCCGACGCCTTGCCGACCGCCTGGCCCGCCCGGTGGACGCGGCCGTGCGTGCGCGCGCAGCCCTGCATGTGCTGGACTGGGCGGGGTGTGCGCTGGCGGGCGCGAACAGCCCGGCAGGACAGGCGATGGCGCGATCTCTGGCGGGTGAAGGGCCCGGTCCGTGCACGCTGATCGGCGCGGCAAGAGGCGGCTCGCCGCTGACCGCCGCGCTGCATAATGGCGCGCTGGGCAATGTTCTGGAGATGGACGATGTGGACAAGCGCGCCATCCTCCATCCCGGCCCCGGCGTCATCCCGGCTGCGCTGGCGGCGTGCGAATCGGCAGGCGCAGATGCGCATGCCCTGCTCGACGCGGTGGTGCGCGGCTATGAAGCCGTGATCGCGCTGGGCCGGGCGGTGGGTCCGGGCCATTACGCTTTCTGGCACAATACCGGCACGTGCGGACCGTTCGGGGCCGCCGCTGCGGCGGCCAGCGTGTTCGGCCTCAATGAAGACCGCACCGCCCATGCGCTGGGCCTGGCGGGCACGCAGGCGTCCGGCTTCTGGCAGACCCGCCACGAGCCCGGCTCCATGGCCAAGCAGCTGCACACCGCCCGCGCCGCCCATGCGGGCCTGGCCGCCGCGCGTCTTGCGTCCGAAGGCTTTGACGGGCCGCTGGCCATACTTGAAGGACCGCAAGGGTTTTTCGCCGCCACTTGTCCCGGCGCCGATTCTGAAACCGTCATGGCCGGTCACGGCGAGCCCTGGCTGATTGAACAGGTCAGCTTCAAGCCCTGGCCTGCCTGCCGCCACGCGCACGCCGCCATTGATGCAGCGCTCGCCGCCCGGGCGGACGGGGTGGAGGCCGGCGATATCGCGGGCATCGCGCTTATCACCTATCGCGACGCCCTGACCTTTTGCGACCGGTCCCGGCCCGAAAGCGTGATCGAGGCGAAATTCTCCCTCCAGCACGCCGTGGCCGTCACCCTCCTGCGCGGCGAGCCGCAGCTGTCCGATTTCGAGCCCGACGCGTTCACCGCGCCGGACGTGCGCGCGCTGGCCTCGAAAGTCAGCGTCAGCGCCGGATCGCCTTATGACGGCGCGTATCCGGCCCGCTACGGCGCCGGCATGGGCCTGGTCCTGAGCGATGGCGCGCAGCGCCAGTACGATCAGCCCGACGCGCTGGGCGATCCGGAAAACCCGCTTACAGAGGATAAACTCGCCGCCAAGGCCCGCGCCCTGGCCGTCCATGGCGGGCTGGATGCGGGCACAGCAGACCGTCTCGTGGAGGCCGCGCTGGCGCTGGCTGATGGCGGATCGCTTAACGCCTTCACCGCGCTCATCGCCAGCCCGGCAAGGCCGGGAGAGACACCGTGAGCGCGCCCGAAGCCTTTGCCCGCCATGTGCTGGGTCTCGACTGGACGGCCCTGCCGCCAGAGGCGCAATCAGCCGCCCGGGCCTTTCTTCTGGACACGCTGGCTGTGGGGATCGCCGGACGGCGCGCCTGGCTCGCTGACGAGGTGCTGCGCGTGGCCCAAGGCTGGGGCGCGGCGGACGCTGGCGTTCCTTCCGCCCCCGTGTTCGCCGGGCCGGAATTGCCGGCCGCATCGGCCGCTTATGTCAATGGCTTCCAGATCCACTGCCAGGAATATGACTGCGTGCACGAGCCCGCCGTGGTCCATCCCATGGCCGTCATTGGCGCCGCCCTCACCGCCGAAGCCGCCGCGCGGCCTGTCTCTGGGAAGGACTTCCTGGCCGCCCTCACAGGCGCCGTCGACGTGGCCGCCGGGCTTGGCGTGGCCGCGCTCAGCCCGATCCGCTTCTTCCGCCCCGCCACAGCCGGGCTGTTCGGCGCTGCGCTGGGCGTCGCGCGCCTGCGCGGGGCGAGTCTGGATCAGGCGCTGGACGCGCTGGGCTATGCCCTGGCCCAGGCGGCGGGCACCATGCAGGCCCACGTGGAGGGCAAGCCCGCCCTGCCCCTGCAGATCGCCGCCGCCGCCCGCGCCGCCCTTGTGGCCAATGATCTGGCCGCCGCCGGGATTCCCGGCCCCCATGACGTGTTTGAAGGGCCGTACGGCTATCTCTCCCTGTTCGAGACTGAAAGCGATCTCGCCCCCGTCACCGCCACGCTGGGCCGGGTGTTCCGCATCGCAGAAGTCTCCTACAAGCCCTTCCCCACCGGGCGCGCCGCCCAGGGCGGGATCGTGCTGATGCAGCGCCTGCGCGAACGCGGCATCAGCGCCAGCGAGATCGCCGCCATCCGCCTCATCGCCCCGCCCCTCATCGCGCGCCTGGTCGGGCGTCCGGCCAAGACGGACATGCAGGTCAATTACGCCCGGCTGTGCTTTGCCTATTGCGGCGCGCTGGCGCTGCGCACCGGTGAAGTCCGGCTCCATGGCTTCACGCCTGAAGCCCTTGGCGATTCTGACACCCTGGCGTTGGCCGCGCGCATTTCGGTCGAGGCCGACGGCTCGGACAATCCCGCCGCCTTCACGCCCCAGACGCTGGAAGCGCGCCTGACGGACGGGAGACTCGTAACGCTCTCGCTCGACGCCCTCTACGGCTCGCCGCGCGATCCCATGCGCGCGCAGGACATCGCCGCCAAGCGCGCCGAATGCCTCGCCTTCGGGCTTGGCGTGGCCCGGCCCGATCTCGACGCCGCCCTCAGCGAGGCCGTCGCCGCCCTGCCCGGCGCGGCCTCCACCGCCACCCTCACCGGCCTGATGGCCGCCCGCCCGCAGTCTCTAACCTGATACGAGGAGCCGCCATGAGCGCCGCCCGCCCTGATGGACACCGCAGCTATTTCGACGCCGCCGACTGGAGCGCGCTGCAGCGCCAGCACCCCATCGGCGCCGATTTCACGGCCTTCGCTGCGTCCATCAGCCGCGACGAACTGTTCGCGCGCCAGAACGCGCTGTTCCTGAAATCGGTGGCGCGCGCCTGGACCACGCCCTTCTACCGCAAACTCTGGGGTGAGGCCGGGGTGGAGCGCGGCGACATCACCGGGCTGGAGATGATTTCCAGCCTGCCCAGCTTCGACAAGTCCGACATCATGGACTCCATCGCGCGCCAGCCCCCGTTCGGCGATTTTGATGCGCTGGACAGCCACCCGGAAGGCCGGCCCAATGTGGTGATGCACACCACCTCGGGCACCACCGGCACGCCGCAAGTGCTGCTGTTCGGGGCCAAGTCGCGCGAAGTGCAGAACCTGCTGCTCGGGCGGCTCTACCGCTTCCAGGGCCTGAGACCTGAGGACGTGGTCCATTCGGTCTATGGCCACGGCATGATCAATGGCGGCCATTACGTGCGCGAGGCGGTCATCCACTGGACCAGCGCGGTGTTCATGTCGGCGGGCACCGGCGTGGAGACCCGCTCGGCGCGCCAGGTGGAGCTGATGCGCGATTTTCGCGCCAGCGTCATCGTGGGCTTCGCCGACTACATCAAGAAACTTGCCCGGGTGGCCGACGAGATGGGCATCGACCCGGTGCGTGATCTCAATATCCGCATGATTTCCGGCCATCTGGGCCGCGAGGACCGCGAAGCGCTGTCCAAGGCCTGGGGTGGGGCCGAATGCTTTGACTGGTACGGCGTGGGCGATACCGGCGTCATCGCGGGCGAAGGCCCGGACCGCGCCGGACTCTATGTGATGGAGGACGCCCAGTATCTCGAAATCGCCGATATCGACACCGGCAAGCCGGTTGCTGAAGGCGCCGAGGGCGACATGATCTGCACCTGCCTCTACAAGGACGATGTCTATCCCATCATCCGCTTCAACACCCATGACGTGACGCGCGAACGCACGGACGCCAGCCCGCTGGGCCTGGCCTTCAAGCGCATTGAGGGTTTCCTGGGGCGTTCGGACAATATGGTGAAGATCCGCGGCATCAATATCTTCCCCCAAGCCATGGGGCCGCTGCTGGAAGAGCATGCCGCGTTTGCGGGCGACTTCATCTGCAAGGCGGTGCGGGACGCCTCGGGACGCGACGAGTTCATCGTCATGGCCGAGGTGCGCGAGCCCGGCGAGCGCGTCCAGGCCGAATTCGCAGACCTGCTCAAGCGCAAGCTCGGCATCGAGGTCGGCGTGACCCTTGCCAAACCGGGCGAACTGGCCGACCTCACTCAAACCGACGTGCGCCAGAAACCCATCCGCCTCATCGACGAACGGTTCTGATGAGCCCTGCTACAAACGATCTGCCTCTCAAAGCCTCGCAGCGCACCTGGGCGGCCCAGGCGGCGGCGTTTGCGCTCGGGCGCTGGAGCCCGCTGGACGTGTTCGACGCCTACGCCCAGCGCATCGCCCGGATCAACCCTGCACTCAACGCGGTTCTGGACACCCGCTTCACCGCCGCGCGCGAGGAAGCCGGCGCCAGCGCAGACCGCTGGGCTCGCGGCGCGCCCCTGTCAGAAATCGACGGAGCGGTGGTGCTGGTCAAGGCCAATATCGCCGTGGAGGGCCTGCCCTGGCATGCCGGGATCAAGGCCTATGAGCGCCGCATCGCCCGCGATGACGCCGCCTGCGTGGCGCGCCTGAAAGCCGCCGGCGCCATCATCGCGGGCACGGTGAACATGGAGGAGGCCGCCCTTGGCGCGGTCACCGACAATCCCTGGTTCGGGCGCACCCTCAATCCCTGGGGCAAGGCGGGCGACGCCCTCACGCCCGGCGGCTCGTCGGGCGGATCCGGCGCGGCTGTGGCCGCGGGGCTGTGCGTGATGGCGCTGGGCACCGACACCATGGGCTCGGTGCGCATACCGGCGGCCTATTGCGGCGTGTCCGGCCACAAGCCGGGCCGCGGCCTGGTGGAGACTGGCGGCGTGATGGCCCTGTCCACCACGCTCGATCATGTGGGTCCGCTGACGCGCTCGGCGCGCGATCTGTCCGCCTTCCTCGCGGCCCTCTCCGGCCAGCCCCAGCGCCCCCAGAAGGGCCTGACGGGGCTGACCATCGGGCGCTGGCGCTTTGAAGACGAACTGACGTGCGACCCGGACGTCATGGCCGCGTTCGAGATCGCGCTGGCCCGCCTGGACAATGCCGGCGCGCGCATCGTGGATGTGACGCCGTCCCATTACGCCTATGGCCGCTCGCGCCGGGCGGGGCTTCTGATCAGCGAGATCGAGGGCGCGCGCGCCCACGCCGCCCAGCTGGCCGAGACACCCGAGGGCTTCTCCGAAGGCCTGCGCAAGCTGCTCGGCTGGGGCGCGGCCCAGAGCGCGGACAAGGTGGAGGCCGCCTATCAGCTGGTGCGCGCCAGTGAGACCGACGCGCAGGACTGGTTCGCGCAGTGTGATCTGGTGGTCTCGCCCGTGGCGCTGGAGCCCGCCTTCGCTTTTGGCGCGCCGGTTCCGGCCGGACAGGCTGATCTGACCGCCTTCGCCGCCATGGCGGGCCTTCCCGCCACGGCCGCGCCCATGGGGCTGACGCCGGCGGGGCTGCCCTGCGCCATCCAGTTCATGGCGCCCCAGGGCCGCGACGGCCTCGCCCTGCGCGCCGCCTCCCAGTTTGAAATGCTGGCCGGGGGCCCACTCATCCCGCCGGGATATTGAGAGGAAAGGCCCCAGTTCATTTCCGAAAAGGCTATTGATCATACGTCGCAGAGCTTGTGATCATTGACGCCGCCCTGCGCCTGCAGCCATGCACGCCGCAGGTCGCCCCCTGCCCTTGGCGCGGGGGCGTGCTAGTTTCGTTCCAGCTTTTCGAATCGATCCCGGACATGCGCCATGGGCTCCGCCCCACCTTCCCAATCTGACGCCGCCCTGCCCTTGTCGCAGCGCGCAGCGGCGCGTGCGCCGCAGGGTCAGGCGGCCTATCTCGACGGGCTGAACGCCGAACAGCGCGCCGCCGTTGAGGCCATCGAAGGCCCGGTTCTGGTGCTGGCGGGCGCAGGCACGGGCAAGACGCGGGTGCTGACCACAAGGCTCGCCCACATCCTCGCCACGGGCAAGGCCTGGCCCTCCCAGATCCTGGCGGTGACCTTCACCAACAAGGCCGCGCGCGAGATGAAGCACCGGGTTGCGGCGATCATGGGCGAGCATGTGGAGGGCCTGCCGTGGCTGGGCACGTTCCACTCCACCGCCGCCCAGATCCTGCGCCGCCATGCCGAGCTGGCCGGTCTGAAATCCAGCTTCACCATCCTGGACACCGACGACCAGCTACGCCTTATCAAGCAGATCCTGGAAGCCGAAGGCATCGACATCAAGCGCTGGACGCCGCGCTATTTCGCCAGCCTGGTGGACGGCTGGAAGAACCGCGCCCTCACCCCGGACCGTATTCCCGAAGAGGACAAGTGGAGCTTCGCCGACGGTCGGGCGGGCGCGCTCTACGCGCTCTATCAGGACCGGCTCTCGGTGCTGAACGCGTGTGATTTCGGCGATCTTCTGCTACACGTCATCACGATTTTCCAGAAACACCCGGACGTGCTGGCCGAGTTCCACCGGCGCTTCCGCTACATTCTGGTGGACGAGTATCAGGACACGAACGTCGCCCAGTATCTCTGGCTGCGCCTGCTGGCGCGCGGCTCGGGCAATCTGTGCTGCGTGGGCGATGATGATCAGTCCATCTATGGCTGGCGGGGAGCGGAGGTCGACAATATCCTGCGCTTCGAGACCGATTTTCCCGGCGCAAAAGTCATTCGTCTGGAGCGCAATTACCGCTCAACGGGTCATATCCTGGGCGCTGCGTCCGGCCTGATCGCCGCCAACAAGGCGCGGCTCGGCAAGACGCTATGGACCGAGGACGCGGGCGGCGACAAGGTCCAGGTCAGCGGGCTGTGGGATGGCGAGGCCGAGGCGCGCTTCGTCGCCGACGCGGTGGAAGCCCATGTGCGCAGCCAGGGCAAGCACAGCGATATCGCCGTGCTGGTGCGCGCCTCCTGGCAGATGCGTGCGTTTGAAGACCGCTTCATCATGCTGGGCCTGCCCTACAAAGTGGTGGGCGGCCCGCGCTTCTTTGAACGCGCCGAGATCCGCGACGCGCTGGCTTATCTGCGTCTTGTGCGCTCCATCGATGATGATCTGGCGTTCGAGCGGGTGGTGAACACGCCCAAGCGCGGGATCGGCGACACCACGGTGCAGCGCCTGGCCGCCGCGGCGCGCGGGGCGCGCACATCCATCGCCGAGGCCGCCCGGCTGATGGTCCAGACCGACGAGATCCGCGGCAAGGCGCGCACATCGCTGCAGGTCTTCCTGCGCGATATCGACCGCTGGGCGGGACAGGCCGAGACCATGCGCCATGACGAGCTGGCCGAGATCGTGCTCGACGAGAGCGGCTATACGGCCATGTGGCGCGAGGACAAGAGCCCGCAGGCCGCTGGCCGGCTCGATAACCTGAAGGAACTGGTCCGCTCCATGGGCGAGTTCGACAGCCTGGACGCCTTTCTGGAGCATATCGCCCTGGTCTCGGACGCCGACCGGGCCGAGGATGGCGACGAGGTCTCTCTCATGACCCTGCACGCCGCCAAGGGGCTGGAGTTTCCGCTGGTCTTCCTGCCCGGCTGGGAAGAGACCGTCTTTCCGTCCCAGCGCGCGCTGGACGAAGGCGGCACGGCGGCCCTCGAGGAGGAGCGGCGCCTGGCCTATGTGGGCATCACTCGCGCCCGTGAACGCGCAGTGATCAGCTTTACCGCCAACCGCATGATTTTCGGGCGCTGGCAGTCGGTCCTGCCCTCGCGCTTCATTGATGAAATGCCCCCCGATCACTGCGAGGCCAAGTCCGAGACCGGCTATTACGACGCTGGCCCGGGCTTCCAGGAAGCCGCCACGCCCGCCGACGCCTTCCGGTCCTCTTATGAGAGCCCGGGCTGGCGGCGCTTCCAGGAGAGCCAGGCGGCAGGCCGGCGCGCCGAGGCCTCGCCCGTGATCGAAGGCCAGGCCACGCTCATCTCCAGCGGCAAGCCGGGCAAGTTCGCCCGCGGCCAGCGCGTCTTCCACCAGAAATTCGGCTATGGCCAGGTGATGGAGGCCGACGGCGACAAGCTCACCGTGGCCTTCGACAAGGCGGGCACAAAAAAGGTGGTGGCGAGCTTCGTCGAGGCGGCCTGAGACCCCCCCATCCCGTCCGTCCGCTGACAATATCGTGTCCTGCCCTTTGCGCTTCGGGCTCGCTCTGCTATCAGGCCATCGACCTTGCGAGGGACGATCACCATGAAGCTCATGAGCGGCAACGCCAACCGCCCGCTGGCCCAGGCCATCGCGGACTATCTCGACGCGCCTTTGTCCAACGTCGAGATCGAGCGCTTCGCCGATGACGAGCTGTTCGTGCGCATCGACGAGAACATGCGCGGCGAGGACGTGTTCGTGATCCAGTCCACCTCCAAGCCCGCCAACGACAATCTGATGGAATTGCTGATCTGCATGGACGCGCTCACCCGGGCGAGCGCGAACCGGATCACGGCGGTCATCCCCTATTTCGGCTATGCCCGCCAGGACCGCAAAACCGGCGGGCGCACGCCCATCACCGCCAAGCTTGTGGCCAATCTGATCGCCGGCTCGGGCGCGCACCGGGTGCTGACGCTGGACCTGCATGCCGGCCAGATCCAGGGGTTTTTCGACATCCCCACCGATAATCTCTTCGCCACGCCGGTTTTCGAGCGCGATATCCGCAGAGCCTATGACATCAAGGATTTGATGATCGTGTCGCCGGACGTGGGCGGGGTGGTGCGCGCGCGCGCGCTGGCCAGCCGGCTGGGCGCAGACATCGCCATCGTCGACAAGCGCCGCCCGCGCGCGGGCCAGAGCGAGGTGATGAACATCATCGGCGATGTGGAAGGCCGGCGTTGCATCATCTTCGACGACATCATCGATTCAGGCGGCACGCTGTGCAATGCGGCCAAGGCCATCATGGACCAGGGCGCGGCCCAGGTGTCCGCCTACATCACCCATGGCGTGCTGTCGGGCAAGGCGTGCGAGCGCATTGACGCCTCGGTGCTCAGCGAGTTGGTGGTTACCGACTCCATCGATGTGACCGAGAAGGCCGCCGGATCGAAAAAAGTGCGCACCCTGTCCGTGGCGCCGTTGCTGGGCGAGGCGATCCGGCGCATCGCCAATGACGAGTCGGTCTCCAAGCTGTTCGACTGAGCCGGGGCTGACGGGCGGAGCGCGCTTACTCCGGAATGTCTTTTTGCTCCTCGGCGTCCTCAACCGGTTCGAGGCGCTCGATATTGAGATCAGAGCGCCCGCTGATCAGGTCCACAGCGCGGTCAGCGGCGTCCTGGAAGGGCTGCAGCACCAGATCGGCGCCCGCCTCGATCAGCTCGTCCATGCGTGTGCCGTGCTGGCTGGTGACCGCGATCTTGCCGTTATAGCCGAACTTGCGCAGCGTCTTGATCATGGCGATGCGGCTGTCTTCCAGCGCCACGCCGGTCTCGCGGTCGGTAGCGGTGGAGATCACCCAGCGCACCCCGCGCAAGGGCAGATGGGTGAGGAATTCCTGATCACTCAGATCGCCATAGATCGCGTCCAGCCCGCGCTCGCGCCAGGTGCGCACGGCGGACGGGTTGAAATCGGCGCCCAGCGCTGAAATGTCATTCTTCACAAGGCGCTGGGCGATCGCTCCGCCATAGCGGCCCAGTCCCAGAAGCACCACGTCATAGCGCCCCTTGGCATTGTCCGCCTCGCCGTTTTCGGCCGGCTGGAGCTGCTTGCGCTCAAATATGCCCAAGACCGGCTCCAGCAGCGGATAGAGCCGGTGGGAATAGGTGATCATATAGGTTGAGGCGCCGATCGTGATCAGGCCCACCAGGGTGACCAGGCCCAGCGCCTGATCGCTGACATGGCCGATGGTCAGGCCCATGGCCATGAAGATCAGCGAGAACTCGGAAATCTGCGCCACGGTGAGGCCAGCCAGGAAGCCGGTGCGCTTGCGGTAGCCCATCACGCCCATGATCACCATCACGATGAGCGGATTGCCGATCAGCACGAAGGCGGAGAACACCAGCGCCGCCGGGATATTCTCCCCGATCAGGGACAGGTCGAGCTGCGAACCCAGCGCCACGAAGAAGAACAGCAACAGAAAGTCGCGCAGCGGCGCCAGGCGCGCAGAAATCGCGTCGCGATAGGGGGTCGAGGCCAGCGCCACCCCCGCCAGCAGGCCGCCCAGCTCCTTGCCCACGCCGAACATGTCGCCCACCGCCGCAAAGGCCGCGGCCATGGCGATGGAGAAGGTGATCAACAGCTCCGGCGAGCCCGCCAGCATGGCGGTCAGCGGCGTGGCGGCGAAGCGGATGAAAAGCACGACGACCACTACCATCACCACGCCGGCGGCCAGCACCATCAGCACTTCTTGCCAGCCTGCATCCTCCTGCCCGCCCACGCCCAGGGCGCTGAGCGCGATCATGGCGAACACCACCACGATGTCCTGCACGATCAGGAAGCCCAGCGCGATGCGTCCGTGAAGGGAGTCGATCTCGCGTTTGTCGCTGAGCAGTTTCACGATGATGATCGTGGACGAGAAGGTCAGCGCCACGGCGATATAGACGCTGGTGATCGGGTCGAACCCCAGCCCCAGCGCGATGAAAAAGCCGAAGAAGGAGGTGAAGATCACCTGGCCCAGCCCGGTGAGCAGCGAGACCGGTCCCAGCGACTGGATCAGCTTGATGTCCAGCTTGATGCCCACCAGGAACAGCAAGAGCGCAATGCCCAGCTGGGCGAGCACGCCCACGCTTTCATCCGAGCGGATCAGGTCCAGCACGGACGGCCCTGCGACAATGCCCACCACGATGAAGCTGACAATCAGCGGCTGGCGCAGCATATGGCCGATCAGGCCGATGGCCGCCGCGACGCTAAGCAGGATGGCGATCTCGTAAAAGATCGACTCGGAGATCAGCTCATTCATTATCGCCCGCCCGTATGCTGAACGCCGCTCTGGCGCGCTGCCGCCGCCCTGATGCTCACGAATGCTTGTGAGCATAGTGTTTTGTGCGACTCCTTGCAGGGCGTCAAAGGAAAAGGCTGGTCGCGTCTGGACGCGCAGCACGCGGCGCGGCAGTTTGCCCTCATGAGGCGATGGGGACGGCGATGAAGGATCTCGACAGCGCGATGGCGGAGCTGGGCCCCTGGCTCAGCGAGAAAGAGGCGCGGCGCAAGGCGGCCGTTTCACGCTTCATGAAGGGCACGGCGGGCGCGCTGGGCGCAGCGCTGGTGCTCGGCGCGATACTGGGCCTGTCCGGCCTGCCCGCGCCGGTGGCGGGGATTGCCTCGGTGGCGGCCGCCCTGCTGATCATGGCCTGGGCGGGCCATCCCATGACCCAGCTGCACAAGGATGTGAAGCTGGGTCTCAACACCCGCATGGCTGAAGCCTTCGGCCTGAGCTATGCGCCCAAACCCGCCAGCCCGGCGCGCTTTGACGCCTTCCGTTCCCACGGGCTGATCCCCCATTCCGACAAGCGCGCGTTCGAAGATCATTTCTCCGGCGAGGCCCACGGCGCCGATTTCGAGCTCTATGAAGCCCATCTCCAGCAGCGCCGCCGCAGCCGCAAGCGCACCTATTACGTCACGGTGTTCCGCGGGGTGCTGATCCGCATCACCTTCCCGCGTACCGTGGAGGGCGTCACCCTGGTGACGCGTGACAAGGGTCTGTTCAACGGGCTGGAAGCCTTCTCCCGGCGCCATTTCTCAGGGCGCAGCCTGGAGCGGATCGGACTGGTGGATCTGCGCTTCAGCCGCCTGTTCGAGGTGTATGGCACCGACCAGGTGATGGCGCGCTACCTGCTCACCCCCTCCTTCATGGAGCGGCTCCTGCGCCTTGAGGAGATTCTCAAGGGCAAGAATGTGCGCTGTGTGTTTGACGAGGACCTGGTTCCCGAATCAGGCCGGGGTGAATTGCTGATCGCGGCGCAGACCGGCAACAAGTTCGAGCCCGGCTCGATGTTCGCCCCGCTGGACGACCGCTCGCGCATCGCCCGCCTGTATGCCGAATTCGAGCTGATCGAGGACATCATGCACACCGTGCTTCAGCCCCCTGCTGAAGGCGGCGGGGTCGGCGCCAGCGTGGTCGCCGATCCTGAATCGACATAATGCAAGGCTTGTTGATAGGATTAGTTCCCGTTTGAAAGCGCCCTGGAGGACGAGATGAGCGAGCTGGCGGCGGCCATTGGTGTGTTTTTGACCGCATGTGGCCTGGTCTTCTTGCTGGCGCCCCTGATGCCCGCAGCCGGCGGCGTGATCGGCGCGGCGCGAACCCGTCTTGAGATAAACGGCGGCTTCGAGGCTGGCGCCGCCATGGTCACGGGCGTGCTGTTTGCAACATGCGGCGTGGGACTGCTCATCTGGAGCGCGGGCGCCCTGTAAGCTGCAGCCCCGGGCGCACTGTGCGCCTTGCGCGCCTTGTGCGGATCGGCTATAGCCCGCCGCTCGAAATACGGCGTTGCGCAAAGCATGCGCGACCCACCACGCCGGCGCCGCCGCAGGGCGGCGCTTGCATTTGAACCCTGAGGACCGGACTGATGAGCGATATTGTTCTCTCCGTTGAGGTGCGCGAGCGCACCGGCAAGGGCGGCTCGCGCGAAGTGCGCCGCAATGGCCTTGTGCCGGGCGTGCTGTATGGCGGGGACCGTGATCCGGTAGCCATCACCCTGAAAAACAACGAGCTGGTCAAGGCGATCAACTCGGGCAAATTCCTCTCCCAGATGATCACTATCGATCACAAGGGCGAGACCCAGACCGTGCTGACCCGTGACGTGCAATTTGATCCGGTGCGCGATTTCCCGCTGCACGTGGATTTCCAGCGCGTGAACGAGGATTCGGTGATCTCGGTGGAAGTGCCGGTGCACTTCCTCAATGACGAGAAAGCCCCGGGCATCAAGCGCGGCGGCGTGCTCAACGTGGTGCGCCACGCCATCGAGGTCTACTCCCCGGCAGGCAGCATTCCCGAGGCCATCGAGATCGATATCTCGCACATGAATATCGGCGACTCCCTGCACATCTCGGAAGTGACCCTGCCCGAAGGCGTCACGCCGACCATCACCGACCGCGACTTCACCATCGCCACCATGCAGGGCTCGCGCGCTGTCATTGAAGACGAAGCGAGCGACGAAGACGAGACCGGTGAAGAGGCCGAGGTCGAAGACGAAAACGAGAGCGAGGACTGATCCTCGCCCTGACGGTCCTCAACGGGACCTGATCCAATTTGAGGGCGGCGCGCCGGAGCCAGGCTCCAGCCGCCGCCCTTTCCATGTGCGGAGCGCGCCATGCACCTCATTGCGGGTCTGGGCAATCCCGGCGCGAAATACGCCGCCAACCGCCACAATGCCGGCTTCATGGCGCTGGACGCCATCGCGGCGCACTGGTCGCTGGGCCCGTGGCGCAAGCGTTTCCAGGGCGAGATGTGCGAAGGCGCGGTTGAGACCGCCAGCGGCATGGCCCGGGTGCTGCTGCTCAAGCCCCAGACCTATTACAACGAAGCGGGGCGGTCCGTGGCCGAGGCCATGCGCTTCTTCCGCCTCGAAGCCGGCGATCTCACCGTGTTTCACGACGAACTCGATCTGGCGCCGGGCAAGTTCCGCCTGAAACGCGGCGGCGGACATGCGGGCAATAACGGCTTGCGCTCCATCATGAGCCAAATCCCGGGCGATTTCCGCCGCGGGCGTATCGGCATCGGCCATCCTGGCGACAAATCGCAGGTGACCGCCTGGGTGCTGTCCGACGTGCCCAAGGCTGACCGGGACTGGTTTGACGCCCTGACAGACGCGATTGCACGCTCAACGCCCCTGCTGCTGGAAGCGGGGGGCGATGACGCGTTTCAGACCAGGGTCACCCATCTGGCGCCCGCCCCGGACGGCGCCTGATTTGACATCGCCCGGTCCAGTCCCACCTTTCCAGGTGAGACCGAAGCCGCCCGGAGCGATGATGTTTGACTGGTTAACCCCCGCCCCTGCCGATGAGGTGCGCAAGCGCCTGACCCGCCTGGCGCGCGCTGATGGCGCAAGAGGGCGCATTCTGGCCTCAGAGAGGCTTGCCAGACCGACCCAGCAGTTGGAACGCACGCTGGAGATCAAGGGCCTGGGCCAGCTGCCAGCCTTCCGTGTACGCTTCGAGCAGGGCGGAAACCCCACCAAGGGCGGGGTGCGCTTCGCCCCCGACGCCAGCCTGGCGGAAGCCGAGCGTCTGTCCTTGTTGATGACCCTCAAATGCGCCCTGGCCGGTCTGCCGTTTGGCGGGGCCAAGGGCGCGGTGCGTGTGGAGGCGCGCCAGCTCGATCAGGACCAGCGCGAAGAGATCGCGCGCGCCTATGCGCATGCCTTCGCTGACGTGATCGGGCCGGAAACGGACGTGCCCGCCCCCGATATCGCCACGGGTCCGTTCGAGATGGATGTGATCCGCCGCACGCTGAACGCAGACAAGGGCCGCTCGCGCGCACCTGTCACCGGCCTGCCGCCAGAGACCGGAGGACTCGCCTTGCGCGAGGGCGCCACCGGGCTGGGCGGCTGGCGCGTCTATCAGCGGCTGTGCGAGAGCGGCCATTGCAAGGCGCATCCGCGCATTGCAGTGCAGGGTTTTGGCAGCGCCGGGTCCGCGTTTGCGCGCGCTGCAAACCAGGCCGGCGCAGTGATCGTGGCGGTGTCGGACTCACGCTCCATGGCCGCCAATCGCGGCGGTCTGGACATTGACGCCGTGACAGAGCGCAAGCGCGAGACCGGCAAGGTGGGCGAGGACGGCGATCCGGGCGCGATTGTGGAAACAGACTGTGACGTCCTGGTGCTGGCGGCCTCCGGCGATGTGATTGATGCTGCGGCCGCGCGCAAGCTCAGGGCCGAACGCCTGATCGAGCTCGCCAACGCGCCGGTCACCCGCAAAGGGTACGAGGCGCTGGACGCGCGCGGCATTGAAAGCGTGCCTGACATACTGGCCAATGCCGGAGGAGTCGCGGCGTCCTATTTCGAGTGGCGCGCGTTCGGCGAGCCGGACGCGCCGGACGAGAGCGCCCTGAAAGCGCAATGGAAGCAGGTGATGGACAAGGCCGCCGACGCGGTCAGCGCGCTGGCGTCCAGGACTGGGCAGCCGGTGCACGCCGCCGCCCTCCTGTTCGCGCTCGACCAGCTCGATCCGGATACGCGCCAACTTGCGGTCAGTTAAGCCGGTCGAGCCGGGTCAGTGCGATCGCGCCTGGACCGCATACATCATGGGCGAGCGCGCCAATCAGTGCGCCGCTATCGTCACGTACGGCTTCGTAGAGATAGCAGCCCTCACCGTCCGCCGGCATATGCCCGGGGATAAAGGACGGATCGCCTTCGCCCGGCGCTTCGCCAGCGCGCTCGGACACCACAGTGAAGTCAGCCCTGCCCTGGCGCACCACACAATCCCAGCGGCCTGTCTCGCCTACGCGCAGGCGCACACGGGTCTGTTCTTCATCAGCCCCGGCGTGAATGACATGAGCGCTGCCGCTGCCGCGCACAAAGGCCATGGATGAATTGCGCGCCGAGGCCAGGCACTGGGTGATGGCCGGCATGAGTTCAGGCAGATTCTCGGTCCAGCTGGGGTGCGGCCCCGTCTCGCGCGCACAACCGCGGTAATCGCGCCGCCCCACGGTCACCAGGGCTGTGCGCGGCCAGACGCCATGGGCTGTTTCGCAGGGCTGAACGCTCAGGCGCACGCTGACATGATGAGGCGGCTCAGCGCTGTCATAGACCCGCGCGCCTGCGCGTATCCATGCCTGGTCCAGATCAAATTCGGACTCCACCGCGCCCGCTGCGAAACCCGCGCCGTCAAACTGGGCCACGGCGCGTCCGCGAATCTCGCGGAACACGATGCGGGCGTGAAAATCGCCGCCCTCGATCTCGTATCCGGCGCTGCCGGGCCTGGCCGGACGGGGCGCAGGATCGCGGTCCCCCGCCTCAGGATGATCGATCAGGCTGGAAGGGCGAAGTTCGGGCGCAGTCACGCAGGCGCTGGCCAAGAGGCCGAGCGCCGCAATGGTGATCAGACGCACTGCGTGCGGTCTGGAAATGATGGTCATCAAACCCTCCCCTCGCCGGCCTGGCGCCAGTCTACACTTTTCCGGCGCATGATGCGCGCATGGCAGGCCGTCAGCCCGCCGCTGCGCGCACCGCCTCGCGAATGGCGTCCAGCGCGGCCTCGGCGCCGGACCCGTCCGGGCCGCCGGCCTGGGCGAGATCAGGCTTGCCGCCCCCGCCCTTGCCGCCCACCGGCCCGGCGCCGGCGCGCACCAGCGCGACGGCGTCCAGCGTGGCGGTAAGATCCGGGCTGACGCCCACGGCCACGGCCGCCTTGCCGTCCGCCACGCCGATAAAGGCGGCCACGCCGCTTTTCAGCGACTGGCGCGCCTCATGGACCATGTCGCGCAAATCCTTGCCGCCCACGCCTTCGAGCACGCGGCCCAGGAACTGGATGGATCCAAGGGTTTCCGGCGCAGGCGCGCCGCCGCCCGCGCC
Source organism: Alkalicaulis satelles (assembly GCF_008630495.1). Classification (GTDB taxonomy): domain Bacteria; phylum Pseudomonadota; class Alphaproteobacteria; order Caulobacterales; family Maricaulaceae; genus Oceanicaulis; species Oceanicaulis satelles. The sequence goes on along the minus strand of NZ_VWOJ01000001.1, from coordinate 116,808 downwards.
GCCGCCCATGGCAAGCTGCTTCTTGGCCTCGGCCAGCTGCTTGTCCAGGGCCTTGCGCTCGTCCTGCAGGGCCGCGATGCGCGCGGCCAGATCCTGGGTGGGGATTTTCAGCTGGGCGGCCGCGGCGCGGGCGATGCCGGCCTCGGTTTCCAGCCACTGGCGCGCGGGCTCGCCGGTCAGCGCCTCGATGCGGCGCACGCCCGCGCTCACCGCGCCCTCGCTGACGATCTTGAACAGGGCGATATCGCCGGTGCGCGCCACGTGCAGGCCGCCGCACAGCTCCACCGAATAGGATTTGCCGTCCGCCTCCAGCGCCTCGCCCATGGCCAGCACGCGCACGCGCTCGCCGTATTTCTCGCCGAACAGGGCCAGCGCGCCCTGATCGATGGCCTCCTGCGGGCTCATCTCCGCCTCGCGTGCAGGCGCGTTCTGGCGGATGACGGCGTTGACCTCGGCCTCGATGGCCGCGATCTCGCCAGCGCTCACCGCGCGCCCGTGGGAGAAGTCAAAGCGCAGCCGGTCCGGGCCCACATAGGAGCCCTTCTGGGTGACGTGCGGCCCCAGCACGCGGCGCAGGGCGGCATGCATCAGGTGGGTGGCCGAGTGATTGGCGCGGGTCTGGCGCCGGCGCGCATTATCAGCGGCCAGGCGCGCGCTCTGGCCCGGCGCGATCGCGCCCTCGCTCAGCACGCCGATATGGGCGTAGAGCGCGCCGGCGCGCTTTTGAACGTCGCGCACGGTAAAGCGCGCGCCATTGGCGAACACGATCTCGCCTGAATCGCCGATCTGGCCGCCGCCCTCGGCGTAGAAGGGGGTCTGGTCGAACACCAGCTCGGCCTCCTGGCCGGCCTCGAGGGCCTCCAGCTCGCCGCCGCCGGCCACAATGGCCATGAGCTCGCCCTCGCCCTCATATCCGGCATAGCCGGTAAAGCCGGTCTCGCCCAGGCGCTCCTTGAGGGCGAGCCAGACCGTGTCGGCGGCCGCATCGCCGGACCCGGCCCAGTGGGCGCGGGCCTGGGCGCGCTGGCGCTCCATGGCGGTCTCGAACCCGGCCTCGTCCACGCCCAACCCGCGCGCGCGCAGCGCGTCCTGGGTCAGGTCCAGCGGGAAACCGTATGTGTCATAGAGCTTGAACGCGGTCTCGCCCGGCAAAGCCTCGCCGGGCTTGAGCGCCGCCACAGCCTCTTCAAGCAGGCCCAGGCCGCGCCCGAGGGTGCGCTGGAAGCGCTCCTCCTCGCCGCGCAGCGTCTCCTCGATGGCGGGCAGGGCGCGCACCAGATCGGGATAGGCGCCTCCCATTTCATCGGCCAGCGTGCGCGCCAGGGTGAACAGCACCGGCTCCTCAGCCCCCAGCATGTGGGCGTGGCGCATGGCGCGGCGCATGATCCGGCGCAGCACATAGCCTCGGCCCTCATTGGACGGGGTGACGCCGTCCGCGATCAGGAAGCTGACCGCGCGCAAATGGTCGGCGATCACCCGGAAGCTCGCCAGCGCCTCGCCTTCGGCTTTGGCTTTGAGCGCCTCTTCAGACGCCGCGATCAGGGTGCGGAACAGGTCAACATCATAATTGTTGTGCACGCCCTGCAGCACCGCCGCGATACGCTCCAGTCCCATGCCCGTATCGATGGAGGGTTTGGGCAGATCGCGCCGCTCGCCGCCGGCCATCTGCTCGAACTGCATGAAGACCAGATTCCAGATCTCGATGAACCGGTCGCCATCCTCGTCCGGGCTGCCCGGAGGGCCGCCAGGCACGTCCGGCCCGTGATCATAGAAGATTTCCGAACACGGCCCGCACGGGCCGGTATCGCCCATGGACCAGAAATTGTCCGAGGTGGCGATACGCAGGATTTTCGAATCCGGCAGGCCCGCCACCTTGCGCCAGATGGCCGCCGCTTCCTCGTCCTCGGCATAGACCGTCACCAGAAGCCGGTCGGGATTGAGCCCGAAATCCCTGGTCACCAGACTCCAGGCGAAATCAATGGCCTCATCCTTGAAATAGTCGCCGAAGGAAAAATTCCCCAGCATTTCAAAGAAGGTGTGGTGGCGCGCGGTATAGCCCACATTGTCCAGATCATTGTGCTTGCCGCCGGCGCGCACGCATTTCTGCGAGGACACCGCGCGCGGCCGGGCGCGGGTTTCGGCGCCGGTGAAGGCGTTCTTGAACGGCACCATGCCGGCATTGACGAACAGCAAGCTGGGATCATCGCGCGGCACCAGCGGAGCGGAGCTCACCACCTCATGGTCGTGCGACTGGAAAAAGCCCAGAAACTGGCTGCGGATATCGGCCAAGGCGGTCATCGGTCACTCCGGGCGCGAGAGGTGCGCCAAAGGCTGCGGGCGCCCCGGCGCAAGAACACGCCGGGCAGCGAGCGCTCATATACGGGCGGGCGCCCGGCTTCGCCAAGCGCCCGCTGCAAATTCTGTGGAGATGTGACGGTCCCGCCGCGCCGTGATGCCAGGGCGGCGGAGCGTCAGCCGGCGGCTTCCTGGCCGTCCCCGTCTTCATCGCCCTCGGGGCCGACCAGCAATTCCTCGGCGATGAGGCCCGCATTGGCGCGCACCTTGGCTTCGATACGCGCGGATATATCGGGATTGTCGAGCAGGAATTTGCGCGCGTTCTCGCGGCCCTGGCCGATGCGCTCGGAGTCGTGGGAATACCAGGAGCCCGATTTTTCGATGATATTGCCCTTCACCCCCAGATCGAGCAGCTCGCCGGTCTTGGAGATGCCCTCGCCATAGAGAATGTCGAACTCCACCTCCCGGAAGGGCGGGGCGACCTTGTTCTTGACCACCTTGACCCGGGTCTGGTTGCCGATCACCTCGTCGCGGTCCTTGATCGCGCCGATGCGGCGGATGTCGAGACGGACGGTGGCGTAGAATTTCAGCGCATTGCCGCCCGTGGTGGTTTCCGGGCTGCCGAACATGACCCCGATCTTCATGCGGATCTGGTTGATGAAGATCACCAGGCAGTTGGATTTGGAAATGGAGCCGGTGAGCTTGCGCAGGGCCTGGCTCATCAGGCGCGCCTGCAGGCCGGGTAGGGAATCGCCCATCTCGCCTTCCAGTTCCGCGCGCGGGGTCAGGGCCGCGACCGAATCGATCACCAGCACGTCCACCGCGCCCGAGCGCACCAGCGTATCGGCGATCTCCAGCGCCTGCTCGCCCGCGTCGGGCTGGGACACCAGAAGCTCGCCCACATCCACGCCCAGCTTGCGCGCATAGATCGGGTCGAGGGCGTGTTCGGCGTCGATGAAGGCCGCCGTACCGCCCGCTTTCTGGCATTCGGCCACGGTATGGAGCGCCAGCGTGGTCTTGCCCGAGCTTTCCGGGCCGTAAATCTCGATAATGCGCCCCTTGGGCAGGCCGCCCACGCCCAGAGCGATATCCAGGCCCAGCGAGCCGGTGGAAATGGCCTCGATATTCTGGGCCGGGCGCGAGCCCAGCTTCATCACCGAACCCTTGCCGAAAGCGCGGTCAATCTGGGTAAGGGCGGCGTCCAGCGCCTTCTGCTTGTCCATATCGGCGTCCTTTACAACGCGCAGCTCGGCCTTGGCCATGATCGCTCTCCTTCTGACACGCCCGCCCGAGTCGGGCAATGCAGGCTTCATGGAGCAATCTGTACACGCTCTGTTCCGGGAACGCAAGCGGAACAAATATCCGCCTGATGCTCCTTCCCAAAACCCGGCTGACGCGGTGCGGCTATGACGCGCCGGTCTCCGCCCGGGCGCGGCCCAGCGCCAGCTCCTGCTTCACGCGCTCGGCCAGGTCCTGGATTTCGAACGGCTTGGGCAGGAAGGAAATCTCCAGATCGGACGAGAGGGTGTCGGAAAACTCCTCCTCGGCATAGCCGGAGATGAACACGATGCGCGCTTCGCCCAGAAGATGGCGGGCCTGTTCAAGCATTTTCGGTCCGCTCAGCCCGGGCATGACCACATCGGACAGGAGCAGATCGAAGCTTTCGGGTTCGGCCTCGAGAATCTCCAGCGCCTCCTCCCCGTCGCACGCCTCGATAACCTCATAGCCTTTGCGGCGAAGAGTCTTGGCGGCCACGGTGCGCACCATCTCCTCGTCCTCGACAAACAGGATGCGGCCATGGCCGGCCTGATCGCGGGGTTCAGGCTTGATCTCGGCTGCGGCGCGCTCGGCGGCGATCTCCTCCACCTCGTCCTCGCTGGGCGTATGGCCGGGCAGATAGATATGGAAGGTGGCGCCCTTGCCAGGCCGGGAGTCCACAAACAGGAACCCGCCCGACTGCTTGATGATGCCGTACACGGTCGACAGGCCCAGTCCCGATCCGCCCTCGGCGGCGCGGGTGGTGAAGAAGGGCTCGAAAATCTTGGCCCGGGTCGCCTCGTCCATGCCGCAGCCCGTGTCAGAGACATGGATGGCGGCCCAGGGGCCTTCGGCCGGATCAGGCGCGCCAGCCTTGCGCACGGCGTCTGCGTCCACGGATTCGGTGGTGATGGTCAGCACCCCTCCGCCCTGGGCCTTCATGGCGTCGCGGGCATTGGTGGCCAGATTGACCAGGATATTGTCGATCTGCACCCGGTCGGCGCGCACCAGCGGCAGATCGCGCCCGTGGCGTATCTCCAGGCGCACGCTCTCTTCCAGGATCTGGTTGAGCATGTGGCTGCAGTCCGACAAGACGTCGGACAGATCGAACACCGTCATGCGGAAGGTCTGCTTGCGAGAAAACGCCAGCAGCTTGCGCACCAGCCCGGCCTGGCGGGCGCTGACCGAGCGGATCTGCTGCAGATCCTGATAATCGGGATCGCCCACCGGGTGGCGGGCCAGCAACTCGCCCAGATGGAACTTCACCACGGTGAGCATATTGTTGAAATCATGCGCCACGCCGCTGGCCAGCTGGCCGATGGCCTGCATCTTGCCGGCCTGGTCGATCTGCTGCTCCAGCTCCTTCCAGCCCGATACGTCCATCACATAGGCTGATCGCTGGCCCTCGCGCGCGGGGGCCAGGAAGACTTGAACGGCTTTCTCCCCCTCTCCGCAGGCCAGACGCGCCTCGCTGGGATCGCCTCGCCCGGCCAGGGCGCGGGCGAACACCATGGCAGGCGTTTCGCCATCGGTGAAGCGGAACAGATCGGCGAAGCGGCGCCCGGGCAAAGCCTGGCCGCCCGACAGCTGAACCAGCGCCGGATTGGCGTCCTCGATCACCGCATCCTGGGGATCCTCGCCGTCCAGACGCGCCACGCCGAAGGGTGCGGTGGCGAACATATCGTCAAGCGTGCGCCCGGCGCTGGAGGGCGACAGGGCCGGAACCTGGCCCTCGCCATGATGCGCGACCAGGACGGACGCCGAATCGTGAACGACCACGCGGGCGCACGCCGGGGCCGCATCAGCCCACTCAACAGACAGCCCGACCGGAACATCCACGCCGCCGCGGCCCTTCAGCCGCGCAGCGATGCTGATGACGGTCTTGGCGCCTTGGGATTTCAGAAACGCGCGGGCGGAGTCAGGGGCCAGAATATCGCGTATTCTCAAGGCCTTGTCCGCCGCAACGCCAAGCCAGTCGCGCAAGGTGGCGTTGGCGGCCAGCACCCGCCCCTCGCCATCGGCGAGGCACAGCCCGACAGGCGCATACTCAGCCCATTCCGGCGGCGCCGGGGGATCAAGGGAATCGTCGCCTTGCACGCGCGAAAACCGCCACAGAACCGCACCCGTGCTCATCGGGCTGACATCACAGGCATAGAACGCCGCCCCCTCGACGCCCGGCTGGACAACGGTCAGGGTTTCACAGCCCGGCTCGCCGCGCGCGCCAGCGCGCGCCAGCCGGTACACGCCCGCCGCGCTCTCGCCGGAGAACAGGCGCTCGGGTCCGGGCGCGCCGAACCCCGCCGACAGGCCGCTGGCCTTGGCCAGGTCCCGGTAAGCGGCATTGGCCCACAGCGTGCGCCCGGTGCGCGCGCTGATCAGCATGGGGTCTGGCGCAGCCTCCAGCGCGGCTTCGGCCAGGCTCGGGGGGGAGGGTTCATTGCCGCGCAGGGCGCGTCCCGCCGCCTCGCCGGCCGCCAGGGCGTAGAGCACCAGCAGCGCCGCCGCCGCGATCCCGCAAAGCAGCACCACGCCATGCCAGCCCGCCGCCGCGCCGGCGATCACCGCCACGCCCGCCGCGATGAGCGCGCCCAGGCTCGCCGTCCACAATATGATCCGCGCCAGAGGCCGTGTCAGCGATCCGGGACCGGATGCTGGAGCGGGCGCCGCTGCGGGCGCGGCCGCCGCAGGCGCGTCATCAGCGGTCTGGCCGGTCTCGGCAGGCGTGGCGTCAGTCATGGCGGGCTCCGTGGCGGACAAAAGCGATTCGGCCCTCAAGCATCCAGCCACAAGGTTAATCATGTTTCAGCATTGGCGATATTGCCTTGCCGTTCAGGCGCCGCCGGCGTGCGGCCCGCCAGTACGCGCGGCCATTTCGCCGATGGGCAGGACAGGGGCTGGAACGGAAAGCGCCACGGCCCTTGACCTCAAGTTAGCTTGAGATTCTAGACACAGGGCTGGTTCGTCGTGAACCCTGCAACAGCGAGGAGCTGATCATGACCCGGCGCACATCCGTCATCGCCAATCCCGAACCCGTTATCGAGCACGTCAATCTCACCATCGCCGATCCCGAACACACCCATGCCATGCTGCAAGCGGTGTTCGGATGGCGCGAGCGCTGGCGGGACAATGACTATGGCGGGCGCGTGGCCATTCATGTCGGCGGCCCGTCCAGCTATGTCGCCCTCTACGGGATAGGGTCCGGCACGCCGGCGCGGCAAGGCAAGCCAAGCGGCCCGTTCAATCATTTCGGCGTGGTGGTCAGCGATCTCGACGCGTGCGAGGCGCGGGTGCGCCAATTCGGCCTGAAGCCTTACGGCCACGCCGATTACGAACCGGGGCGGCGCTTCTATTTCGAGGATCTCAACGGGGTGGAGTACGAAGTGGCGAGCTATTAGCGCAGGGCGCGGCGCCTAGCGCCTTTTGCGCTCGGCCAGGCTCATCACATAACCGATCACCTTGGCCACGGCGGCGTAGTGCTCGGGATCAATGGGATCGTCCAGATCGGTGGTCGCATAGAGCGCGCGCGCCAGGGGCGGGTCTTCCACGATGGGGATGTCATGCTCCTGCGCGCGTTCGCGGATGCGCAGGGCGACCGCATCCACGCCCTTGGCGATGCAGATGGGCGCAGGCGTGCGGCCCTGCTCGTATTCCAGGGCGATGGCGTAATGGGTCGGGTTGGTGATCACCACGGCGGCTTCGGGCACCCGGCTCATCATGCGTTTCTGGGCGCGCTCCTGACGGATCTGGCGCAGCTTGGCGCGCACCAGCGGATCCCCCTCGGTCTCCTTGAACTCGTCGCGCAGCTCCTTGCGGCTCATCTTGTTGCGCTGGATGAACTGATGGCGCTGGAACATCCAGTCGAGCGCCGCGATGGCGGCATAGGCGACCAGCGCCGCGATGAGCAAAAGCACCGCTGCGCCATGCACTTCCGAGAGCACCCGCGCAGGCATGAGCATGGGAAAACTGGCCAGATCATCCCGGCGCGGCCATAGCACCAGGAAGATCGCGGCGCCCACCAGCGCCATCTTGCCGATGCCCTTGAGGAAATTGACCCAGCCCTGTGGGCCGAACATGCGTTTGACGCCTTCGACCGGATTGAGCTTGTTGAGCTTGGGCGCGATTTTCTTGGGCGTCCATAACAGGCCGTGCTGGACCAGATTGCCCGCCGCCGCCGCCGCCATCATCAGCGCATAGGCCAGCCCCATGATCAGCGCCAGCGTGGTCAGGGACTGGATCACCAGACCCAGCGCGGCGCCCGCATCCAGGCCGATCTGGTGAGGGCGCTCGAGAAACGGGCTCATGGCGCGCGCCAGTTCCCGGGTGAAGCCCGGCGCCATGAAGGCGATCACCGCCAGGCCGGCGGCCAGGGTGAACCAGCCTGAAATCTCCTGGGATTTGGGCACATCGCCTTCATCGCGCGCTTTTTTCAGCTTGCGCTCGGTGGGCTGTTCGGTCTTTTCAGACTTGTCTTCACCTTCGGCCATGGCGCACCTCTAGCCCAGCGTGGCGGCGAATTCTTCCAGCCGCTCCACCCAGATCAGGGACATGGCGCCCAGCGAGATCGCCAGAATGGAAAAGCCCAACAGGATATTGAGCGGCATGGCGATGAAGAAAATCTGCGCCTGGGGCATCAGCCGGGACAGCACGCCCAGCCCCAGATAGAAGATCAGCCCGAAGGCGATCAGTGGCGAGGCGATGCGCACCGCGATGATGAAGCTGTCTATGAACAGGCCCAGCGCCCACTGGGCCGCATCGCCCCAGATCGGCGCCTGCCCGGCGGGCATCAGCGCATAGGACCCCGCCGCCGCCTGCAGCAGCAGGTGATGGATATTGGTGGTGAAGATCAGGAGCAGGAACAGAAGATTGAAAAACTGGGCCGGCAGCGCGCCGGACTGGCCCTGCATCGGGTCGAAAGCCTGCGCCATGGCCAGGCCTGTCTGATAGGCGATCACCTGACCGGCGACAGCGGCGGCGGCCATCAACAGCCGGGCGCCGGCGCCGATCATCAGCCCGATCACCACTTCCACCGCCACAAGTCCGGCCAGTCCGGACAGGGATTGAGGCGGCGCGGGCAATTCTGGCGCGATCACCGGTCCGGCCACCAGTGCAAAGGCAAGCGCAAACGACAGGCGGATGCGCGGCGGGATTGATGGTTCGCCAAAGCCGGGAAGGATCATCAAAATGGCGCCCATGCGGGCGAACACCAGCACCGCAGCGAACAGGCTGATTCCGATATCGAAACCGGCGATCACCGCCTCACCCCGCCACGATGCGGTCTGTGATCATCTCCATGAACCCGCCCAGGAGCGCCCCCATAAGCGGCAGGAACACGATCAGCGCCAGAAAGATGGCCACGATCTTCGGCACGAAGACCAGCGTCATCTCCTGCACCTGGGTCAGAGCCTGGAACAGGGCGATCATCAGGCCTACGGCCAGCCCGATCAGCATGATCGGCGCGGCCATGCCCAGAAGGGTCCAGATCGCCTGGGTCGCGATGTCGAGCACTTCGCCGGGCGTCATGAGCCGCCTTTCCTCGCTGAGCGGTCACCAGTCATGACGGGATTCTGCGCCGGGCCGAAGCCTGAAGCGCGGTGAATTTATCCGGGCCGGGATTTGACCGCTTCCGTCAGGCCGGATGCTCGCCTATATCCCGATGGATCATGCAGACGAGCGAACTCATCCTGCTGGCCGCCGCCGGGCTGGTGCTGCTGGCGATTGCGGGCGTGGCCGCCACGCGCCGGGCAGGCGCGCCCCTGCTGCTGATCTTCCTGGCTCTGGGCATGCTGGCGGGCGAGGAAGGCCCGGGCGGGTTCGAGTTCCATGATCACGACACGGCCTATCTGCTGGGCTCGCTGGCGCTGGCGCTGATCCTGTTCGACGGCGGTCTTGGCACCAAGCTGCGCCGGCTCAAGGGGGTTCTGCGCCCGGCGGTCAGCCTGGCCACGCTGGGCGTGATCATCACCGCGGGCATAACCGCTGTCGGCGCCAAATACCTTTTTGATCTCAACTGGATCGAGGCCTTTCTTCTGGGCGCCATCGTATCCTCCACCGATGCCGCCGCCGTGCTGATGCTGATCGCGGGGCGTGATCTCAAGGCGCGCCCGCGCGTCGCCACCACGCTGGAGGCCGAATCCGGCTTCAATGATCCCATGGCGGTGATCCTGGTAGTCACAGCCGTGACCTGGATTTCCCAGGGGGGCGCACCGGAGCCGTTTGGAGCAGGTCTTTCCATCATCTGGGCGCTGGCCGCAGGCGGACTGATCGGCTGGTTTGGCGGACGCGCCATTGGCTGGCTGGAGCGCAAGGTTGGCCTGCCCATCGGGCTGTACCCCATCTTCGCGGCCGCCTCGGCGGTGTTCCTGTTCGCCTTTGCGCAAGTCATCGGCGCCTCGGGCTTCCTGGCCGCCTATCTGGCGGGTGTGGCGCTCGCCTCGTCGCCGCGCCGTGCGGCGGACGCCACCGAGCGGTTTTCAGACGGGCTCGCCTGGCTGTCCCAGATCGGCCTGTTCCTGATGCTGGGCCTGCTGATCACACCCAGCCACGCCGCTGAAGTGGCCCTGCCCGCGCTGGGCGTGGCGCTGATCCTCATTCTTGTGGCCCGCCCGCTGGCGGTGCTGATCTGCCTGGCGCCGGAACGCTTCCGCCTTAATGAGCGCGCCTTCATCGCCTGGATGGGGCTTCGCGGCGCGGTGCCGATCTTTCTGGGCGCTTATCCGGTGATCGCCGGTGTTGAGAACGCCAATCTATATTTCTCTGCGGCCTTTGCGGTGGTGATCGCCTCGCTGGTGATCCAGGGCTGGACCGCCGGACCGGTGGCGCGCCTTTTCGGCGTCGCCCCGCCCCTGCCGCGCGCCGGGCGATGGACCAATGCGGGCATGGTGGCGGCGGTGGTGGCCGGTTTCTCCACAGTGAGCTTTGCGGTGTCCTGGGCGGTGACGCGCGAGGCGCCGTCCGAGCGGCTGATCACCACGGCCTCAGTGGCCGAGTTGCGTTCGGCGCTGGAGCCGTTGCGGGCATCCAGTTCAGCGGTCAGGCTGGAATCCTTTCCCGCTGATTGGGCTGATCTGGCGCCCGAGGAGCGCCGCGAGACATTCGCGCGTGTGGCCGCAGGTCTGATCACGGCGCAGAATGCGCGCATTCTCGACGACCGCGCAGCCTTGCTGGCCATGCGCGCGCGCATAGAGGCCGGCGAGCCGCTCCTGCTGCCCCAGCAGGCGCGCCGCGACACGCTGGCCCGGCGGTATGGCGTGCGATACGAGGACCTCGATATGCTGATCGAGCGGGTGGATATCATCCCGCCATCACTGGGCGCCGCCCAGGCCGCGCTCGCCACAGGATGGGGCGGCAATGAAAGCGCGTTGGCGCGCAACGCCCTGTTCGGGCGTTTCCCGTCTGGACAGGAGCGCTTTTCCAGCCTGCTGGCGTCAGCGGGCGATTATGTGGATCTGATCAACACCCACCGCGATTTTGCCGGGCTGAGAGCCGAGCGCGCCCGGCTGCGTGCCGAAGGCGAAGCGATCACGGGCCTGGCGCTGGCCGCCCATATAGCGCCCTATGCGTCCAGCGGCGAAGCCTATGCCGCTCAGGTCGCCAGCGTCATCTCCAGCGCCGGGCTGGAGCGCTTTGACCCGGATGCGCCCCAGGACGCCCATGAAAGCTGAATGCTTCAGTGGCCCTCATAAGCCACAAGAGAAACGCAAGGCACCCCCAGCGCCTCGACACGCCGGGCGCCGCCCAGATCGGGCAAATCAACCACAAAGCTCGCCCCGATCACATTCGCCCCGGCCTGGCGCAGCAGGCGGATCGCGGCCTCCGCCGTGCCGCCCGTGGCGATCAGGTCATCGACCAGCAGCACCGTCTCGCCGGGCGCCACGGCGTCGGTGTGGATTTCCACCTCGTCCACGCCGTATTCCAGCTCATAAGACTGGCTCAGGGTGGTGTGGGGCAGTTTGCCCTTCTTGCGCACCGGCACGAAGCCGACCGACAGCTGGTGAGCCACGGCGCCGCCCAGGATAAAACCACGCGCCTCAATACCGGCCACCTTGTCGATCTTGGCGCCGGCATGGGGCTGGACCATGGCATCCACAGCCTGGCGGAAGGCGCGCGCGTCGCCCAGCAGGGTCGTCACGTCGCGAAACTGGATGCCCGGCTTGGGATAATCCGCAATGGTGCGGATGGCGTCCTTGAGAGACTGCATGGAAAAGCCCTGCCCCTGGCGAGTTGTACGGCCCGGAGCATTCAAGCGCCCGCCCGCCCCGTCAAGGCCGCCTATGCGCTGACCGCGCCCAGCAGCACCACAACCGTCAGGCCCATGAGGATGAGGAAGCCATAGGCCGCATCCAGCGCCGCCACGCGCAAGATCGCCTGGATTCGCCCGGTCGAGTAGACCACGCGCAAAAGCCTGTAGAGATAGATGTGGGCGTAGATGAAAAAGGCCAGCACCGCCCATCCTGGCCCCGTGACCAGGCTTATCAGGATGGCGGCCAGCATGGCGATGAAGATCGCGGCGTGAAACTGCAGCGCGGTGATCAGGTGATCGAAATAGAGAAACCCCCGCCGCCATACATAGACCAGCCCGAGAAGCACCCCGAACAAGGGCACCATGACGAACATGATGCGCGGCGCCCAGGCGAAACTCTCCGCCGCCCAGCGGTCCGGCGCGCGCGCCAGGCGCTCGATCCGGTCAGCGATATAGCTGCGCGCCGCGCGTGAGCCGGTGACGCCATCAGGCGCCTCGCCGAATTCCTCGGGCACGAAGACACGGCGCATGGCGGTGATCTGGCCGTCGCTGATCTGCGGTCCTGTGAGAATGGACTCACCCTCGGACGCTTCGCCTTCGGATTCCTCCCCCGCTGCAGCAGGCGTCTGGGTTTCGAACGCCATCACTGTGTCGATCGCTCTCATGGAGCGGTCGAAATCGGCCTGGGACATCTCCCCGCTTTCCAGCGCCTCGGTCAGGGCCAGGCGCGCCTGATCAGCGCCCTCGGGCTGGAAATTGATCAGGGCGTTCTGGGCCGTGATCAGGGGCAAGATGAGGAAGAACGCCAGCGAGGCGATCAGATAAAGCCGGAAGGGCGGGATATAACGCCCGCGCTGGCCCTTGAGATAGGCGCGCGTGACCCGCCCGGGGAACGCCATCAGCTCCCACAGAGTGCGCGCCACCCGGCCATCCAGGGCGAACATGTCCGATATGCCATCGCCGATAAGGCGCCAGACCGGGCGCTTATAAAGATCGGCATGCTGGCCGCAGGCGTGGCAGACCGGCCCCATCAGCTGCGCGCCGCAATTGGCGCACACGCCGTCGGGCGTGTCAGGCCTCAGGGCGGAGGGCCGCGACGGACGGGTTTGAGGCTTGCGCCCGGCGCCAGCGGCGGCGATGGCCACTGCATGCTCGGCGGCGGTGCGGGCGGCGGCTTCCAGATCAGGTTCGCTCATTCTGAAAGCCGCCCCAGCCATGAGTGCGCAAGATTATTCAGCGCGCTCCAGATCCGCAAAGCACAAATAGCGCGTGCGGTGAACATGGTTGGCGTTATCCACCCAGCCGGTCACACGCGGGCTGACCAGTGCGCGGTTCACCAGATAGTGGATCGGCATGATGGGCTGTTCATCCAGCAGGACCTGCTCGGCCTCGGCCATAATGCGGCCGCGCTCCTCGCCGTCCAGCTGCTGGTTGGCCTCGGAAACCAGCCGGTCGAACTCCTCGTTCTGGAAGCGCGAATAGTTCATCGGAATGGATGCGCTCTCGCCCAGGAACAGGAAGTTGTAGACATCGTTATAGTCCGCGATCCAGCCGCCATCACCCACCTGGAAGTCGCCAGCGCGCAGATTGGCGTAGTGGATCTGGGCCTCGCCGCCGAGCAGCTCGACACGCACCCAGGGCGCAATCTCGGCCCAGTCGCGCTGGACCACCGGCGCCACGCGCGGGTTATCGCCCGAGGTGCGGTGCGCGAAGGTGAAGCGCAGCGGATTGTCCGGGCCGAAACCGGCCTCCTCCAGGAGCTCCCGGGCGCGCTCGCGGCGTTCATCCATGGATTGGTCGGCCCAGCTGATGCGGGCCGTGCCGGGATAATTGTCAATGGTGGGCGGCACGAAGCTGTAGGCCGGGTCCTCGCCCGAACGGCGGATCTCGTTGACGATGAACTCCCGGTTGATCGCCATGGACAGGGCATTGCGCACCCGGGCGTCATCGAACGGGGCGAGCTCGGTATTAAACGAGAAATAGGTCAGGCCCATATACGGGTGCAGGCGCACATAGTCCGGGATCTGCTGGCGCAGGAAGCTCAGATTCTGGCCTGCGAAATCGGCGTTGATGTCCAGCTCGCCGTTGCGCACACGGCGTTCGGCGGCGGGGTTGTCGACGGTGGGATAGAAGAACACCTCGTCGATGCACACATTCTCATTGTCCCAGAACAGCTCATTACGGCGCAGATGGATGAAGTCATTCGCGCGCCAGCGCACCAGCTTGTAAGGGCCGTTGGTGACAATGTTCTGGGGCTGGATCCACGCATCGCCATGGCGCTCCACCACATGGGCGGGCAGCGGGAAGGTGGTGTAGTGGGTTAAAAGGCCCGGCAGATAGGGCGCGGGAAACTCCAGATCGATGCGCAGGGTGCGCTCATCAATCGCGGTCACGCCCAGCGTTTCGGGCGGATTGTTCTCCGGGTCCAGATTGACCGGGCGCGCATTGCGGATGGGATAGAGGACCTTGGAGTATTCCGACAGGGTCAGCGGGTTGAGGATGCGGCGGAAGGCGAAGACGAAATCGTCAGCCGTCACCGGCTCGCCATCGCTCCAGCTCGCCTCGATCAGGGTGAAGGTCCAGCTCAGACCATCTTCGGACATCTCCCAGCTTTCGGCCATACCCGGTACGGGCGACCCGTCAGGCGCTTCGGTGAACAGCCCGATGAACATGTCCCCGATGATATTGTTCTCCCAGACGCCCTGCGCCCGGTGCGGGTCGAGGGACAGGGGCTCGGCGCCATTGCCGCGATGGAGCACGACCGCGCCGCTGTCATCACCATTGCGGTCTCCGCACGCGGCCAGAGTCAGGGCGGCGGCGCCGGCGGCGGCCATAAGCATGAGACGTCGGGTCAGGGTCATCTAGGCGGTCTCCTTCAGTCAGCGCCGGCGCAGGGAACGCCGGGCCCGCATCAAGGCGGGGATGTTTGTACGGTTTCCGGGGTTCAGAGCCGGAAAGGTTACTGTCATCATCATGCAACAAAGCGCACCGCTCCGTAACCTTGCGGAGCCGTGACCCTGCGATGCGGCGGCCTGATGTGTGGACGCTCAACTCTTGACGCGGGTTTAATGTCCTAGAGAACTGTATCTGAATGCAAGCAAAACCGGTGATCCCATCACCCCTTTTCCGCGCTTGCGAAGCCCTCATGGCCTGCGCCCTGCTCTCGGACGCCAGCCAATGGCCAAGTCTGGCTGCGATCCGATTCCACCGCGTTCGGCCGGGTCAGCAGCCGCAGGCTTGAGGAAGGCGTGAGCGCGGATCCCAATCCCGGCGCCCTGGGCTCGCACTTCATGTCGCTCAGCCACCATCCGCGACGCTTCCGCGCCCGCCGCAGCCAATAGCGCCGTCGGACGATCCTTCGGATCGATGGCGTCGCCCGGAATCTGAAATGATGCGCGCCGTCAGCGATCCTTCGGATCGATGGCGTCGCCCGGAATCTGAAATGATGCGCGCCGTCAGCGATCCTTCGGATCGATGGCGTCGCGCAGGCCGTCTCCGATGAAATTGAAGCAGAACAGCGTGATCATCATGGTCGCGGCCGGGAAGAACAGCGTCCAGTTGGCGATCTCCATGTCCCGCGCGCCGTTGGCGATGAGATTGCCCAGCGAGGTGAGCGGCTCCTGAACGCCCAGCCCCAGGAAACTCAGAAAGCTCTCGGCCAGGATCACGGCCGGAATGGTCAGCGTGACATAGACCACCACCGGGCCCAGCACGTTGGGCACCACATGACGCCGGATGATGGAAGCCTGGCTCACCCCGGCGGCCTGGGCCGCCTCCACGAACTCCATGGCCCGCAACGAAATGGTCTGGCCGCGCACGATGCGCGCCATGGTCAGCCATTCCACCGCGCCGATGGCCACGAAGATCAGGATGATATTGCGTCCGAACACCACCATCAGGATGATCACGAAGAAGATGAAGGGGATGGAGTAGAGCACATCCACGATCCGCATCATGATCTGGTCGGTGCGCCCGCCCAGGAAGCCGGCGGTAGCGCCCCAGAGCACCCCGATCACCAGCGACACGGCGGTCGCCACCACGCCCACCAGCAGCGACATGCGCAGGCCCACCAGGGTGCGCGCGAACAGATCGCGCCCCTGAGCGTCGGTGCCGAAAATATGCCAGTTGTCCCAGGTGGGCGGGATCTGCACGCGATCACGATAGATCTCGGTGCTGTCATGGATCCAGATCAGCGGCCCGATGAAGGCCAGGAAGACCAGCACCGCCAGCAGGATCATGCTGGCCACCGCCGCCTTGTTGCGCATCAACCGCGCGCGCGCGTCATCCCACAGGGAGCGCCCCTGCACCGCGCTCGCTTCCATGAGCCCGGCCTTTTCCGACGGGGTGGAGGTGAAAACCATCAGTCGTACTTCACTTTCGGGTTCAGCGCCGCATAGAGCAGGTCTGCGACCAGATTGAGCACTATGATGAGGCTGGCGTACAGGATGACCACCCCCATAACCACAGTGTAGTCGCGCTGCAGGGCGGCGAAGACGAACTGGCGCCCGATGCCGGGCAGGGAGAAGACCTGCTCGATCACGATGGAGCCGGTCAGCAGCGCCGCCGCCGCCGGTCCCAGATAACTCACCAGCGGCAGGATCGCGCTTCGCATGGCGTGACGCGTGATGACCGCTCCTGCGGACAAGCCCTTGGCGCGCGCGGTGCGGATATAATTCGAACGGATCACTTCAATCATCGAGGCGCGCATGAGGCGCGAAATGATGGCGATCTGCGGCAGCGCCAGCGTCACCACCGGCAGGATCAGGCGTTCTATGGTCATGCCATGGCGCGGATCCAGCCCCCCTGACGGCAGCCAGCCCAGATAGATGCCCACCACCAGAGACAATACCGGCCCGACCACGAAGGGCGGGATGACGATGCCCACAGTGGCGAAACCGACCACCCCGAAATCCGCCGCCGTATTCTGGCGCAGGGCCGCCAGCGAGCCCAGCACCGAGCCGATCATCAGGGCCAGCGAGATGGACAAAAGGCCGATGGTGGCCGAAATGGGAAAGCCTTCCGCAATGATGTCGGCGACGGTCTTGTCACGAAATTTCAGCGAGGGCCCGAGATCGCCGCGCACCAGACCGGCCAGATAGTCGACATATTGCTTCCAGAGCGGCTGATCCATGCCGAAATGCGCCAGGATGTTCTGGCGGATCTGCTCGGGCATGGGCTGTTCCATGTCGAACGGCCCGCCCGGCGCAATACGCATCATGAAGAAAGCCACCGTGATGATGACCAGAATCGTCGGCACGGCGACGAGCAGGCGGCGGGTAATATATCCGAGCATGAAGCGTGGGTTCGATTTCGACTGTTGTGATGTCGCGAGGCGGTTTTGTGGGCGCTGCGCGCCGCCTGATCAAGGATGGCTCGCAGTCAATTAGGTTTGTCTAGCAGACGCAGGCCCGTCCTCCATTTCAGGGTTTGCATCTTGCCCGCCCCTATCAGGGCGACCCTGAATGAGGGATGAAGCCGGCGTCCCGGATGCGGGCGCCACAGCCGGTTCCGGCGTGCTGGCCAGTCCGGCGCCGGCGCGGATCGCGATCACCGCCAGCACGGCCAGCGCTGCAATGCGCAGCCGGGCGCTCATCCAGACCGCTGCTGCGGCCAACCTGTCACCCATGATCGTCTCCTCATCGACGTCACACCCTGTCAAGCAAGGCGCGGGCCAGAACGGGCGCAGATTGAAGTCAGCGTGAAAGGGCATAGAGTGCGCAGCGCTGAGAGGGAGTGACAGCCATGCATGCGCGGGCCTGGTGGCGCGATTTTTCGCTGGAGGGCGGCGCCGTGCGCGTGCACGCCACCGGCGCTCTGGTGCCCCTGTCACGCGCCGTGATCAGCGATGTGCTGCACTGGCTGCCCTATTATCTGGCCGTCGAGTCGCGCCGGCCGGGCGTTGCGCAGGATGGCCCGGTCATCGCCTTCGCCCCTCACGCTCCGCGGCCCTGGTATCAGATCTGGGCGGCGGTCCATCTGGCGGGCCTGCGAGTCAGCGATGACCTGCGCCAGGCCGACATCCTGTTTCATTTCTGCGATGCGACCCACAGCCCCCGCCCGCCGGGATGGACCGGCCCGGGTTTCAACCTGGACTGCAGCGACATCTCCAAATCCCGGGTGGCGGGCGTGTTTGAGACGGTATCAGGACGCCAGCTATTGATTGATCCTGAACAGTTTGACGGCGCGTTCGTGGACAAGTCGGAGGCTAACGCCGCTCATGACGGCAGGGTGCGCACCCAGCCCTGCCCGCCCGCTGCCGGCCGGTGCTATCAGCGCCTGATCGAAACAGCGGGACCGGACGGCATGGCGGAGGATTTGCGCTGCGTGATGGCGGGAGGCGAGATCGCCGCCCTGTTCGTCAAGCGCCGCCCCGCTTCGCGCCGTTTCGAGAACCATAATGCCGAGGTGTTCCTGGCTGATCCCGGTGTGCGGTTCAGCACTGAGGAACGCCGCCTGCTCAGGCAATTCTGCCATGCGCTGCATCTGGACTGGGGCGGGCTCGACGTGCTGCGCGACCGGGCCACGGGCGAGATTTGGATCGTGGACGCCAACAAGACAGATATGGGGCCACCGGTCTCCATGGCGCTGGGCGACCGGCTTGAGGCCATTGAGCGCATTGCCGCCGCGCTGCGCCGTCATTGCGAAAGCCTTTTGGGCTGGAGGCGTGCAGCGTGATCGAGTTCATCCACCAGCTGGACGCAGCCTATGAAGAATGCGAGCGCCTCTCGCCCCTGGTGCGCCGGGTTATGGCGCGCAATCCCGGCCCCTTCACCTATACCGGAACAGGCGTGTTCATTATCGGTGCAGGTGAGGTGGCGGTGATTGATCCCGGCCCGGCCCTGCCCGAACACGCTGCGGCTCTGGACGCCGCCCTGGAGGGCGAGCGCGTCACCCATGTTCTGGTCACCCATCACCATGCCGACCATTCCCCGCTGGCCCGTCCGCTCGCCCGCAAGCATGGCTGCAAGGTGTATGGCATGGCGCCGCGCGCCCTGCCCGACATGGTCAGCACGGTGCAAATGGAAGCAGGCGACGATTCCGGCTTCCGCCCGGATGTGGAGATCGCTGATGGCGATGAGGTCAGTGGCCCGGGCTGGACGCTGCGGGCCCTGCACACGCCAGGACACACCTCCAATCATGTCTGCTATGGGCTGACAGAGGAGAACACGCTGTTCTCCGGCGATCATGTCATGGGCTGGTCCACATCGGTGGTGGTCCCGCCTGACGGGCGCATGGGCGACTACATCGCCAGCCTGGAGCGCGTGCGCGCGGAGAACTTCGCCCTGATCCGGCCCACGCATGGACCGGCGATCGACAAGCCGCGCTCCTTCCTGTCAGCCTATATTGGCCACCGGCGCGCACGCGAACGCCAGATCCTGGCGCATCTGGCCAACGGGCCGCAGCGCATCCGTGATCTTGTTGCGGCGATGTACGCCCAGGTGGATGCGCGCCTGCATCCGGCGGCGGCCATGTCCGTGCTGGCCCACATGATCCATCTCATCGAACAGGGCAAGGCGGCGTGCGAAGGCCCGCCCGGGCTCGATTCAGTTTATGCCCTGCCCTGATGACAGGCCCTGTTCAGCCTGTGAGCTTTCTGTCTCAATATGTTCCATCATGACCACTGACGCCCTGACCGCCCTCACCTCCGCTCTGCCGCCCGCCTCCTGGAGCCGCGATGCTGACGAGATCGCGCCCCATGCGCGCGACTGGCGCGGGCGGGTGCAGGGCGACACCCCTCTTCTGCTCAAGCCGGGCAACACCCAGGAGGTCTCGCGCATCCTTGGAATCTGCCACGACCGGCGCATCGCGGTCCTGCCCCAGGGCGGCAATACCGGGCTGGTGGGCGGCTCCACGCCGAAGGGCGAGGTGCTGATTTCGCTCAAGCGGATGAACGCTATCCGCGCCGTGGACCCGGCCAATGATTCCCTGACCTGCGAGGCGGGCGCGATACTGGAAACCGTCCAGACCGCCGCACGCGAGGCCGGGCGGCTGTTCCCGCTCTCGCTGGGCGCGCAAGGATCGGCGATGATTGGCGGGCTCATCTCCACCAATGCCGGCGGGGTGCATGTGCTGCGCTACGGCATGATGCGCGAGCTGGTGCTCGGGTTGGAGGCGGTGCTGCCGGGCGGGCGGGTGGTCAGCGATCTGGCGGGCTTGCGCAAGGACAATACCGGCTATGACCTCAAACAGCTCTTCATCGGGGCGGAGGGCACGCTGGGCGTGGTCACAGGCGCCACGCTGAAATTGTTCGCCCGCCCCGCCTCCACGGCGGTCGCGGTGGCGGCGGTGGCGGACCCGGCCGCAGCCGTGGAGCTGCTCTCCCTGATGAAAGAGCAGACCGGGGGCGTGTGCGCTTTCGAGCTGATGCCGCGCATCGGGCTGGACCTGGTGGTCGCTCACGTGCCCGGTTCGCGCCATCCGCTGGGTAGAGAAGCGGACTGGTGCGTGCTGATCGAGGTATCCAGCGGCGAACCGGACCGGGCGGGACTGTTGATGGAGCATGCCCTGGAAAACGCGTTTGAGCGCGGGCTTGTCAGCGACGCCGTCATCGCCCAGTCCGAGGCCCAGGCCGCCGAGTTCTGGCGCCTGCGCGAATCCATACCTGAGGGCGAGAAGGCTCACGGCAAGGCCGCCAAGCATGACGTCTCGGTGCCCGTCTCGCGCATGGCCGCCTTCATGGCCGAAGCGGCCGGGCTGGCCGAGACCGAGCTTGAAGACGCGATGGTCATCGCTTTCGGTCATGTCGGGGACGGCAATGTGCATTTCAACATCGCCCGGCGCACGCCCGGCGCGGGCGACGACTTCCTGGCCCAGGCCGCGCCGGTGACCGCCCGGCTTTATGATCTTGTGGACCGCCATAACGGCTCGATCTCCGCCGAGCACGGCATCGGCACGATCAAGCAGAGCGAATTCCTCCAGCGCAAACCGCTGGAAGTCGAACTCATGCGCGCCATCAAGGGCGTTATTGATCCTCACGCCATCATGAACCCGCGCGTGCTGCTGGGCTGACGCTCAAGACTTGGATGCAAGCCCCTGCCGCCTTATTTCAGGGTTCAAGCCTGATGAGGACGACTGATGCTGATTCTGCTGTCACCCGCCAAGCAACTGGATTTCGAGCCCGCCCCCGCGCCGCAGCTCACCACGCCGCGCCTGCTGGAGCGTACGCGTGATCTGGCCAAAACGGCCCGGCGCCTGAGCGCCAGCGATCTCAAATCCCTGATGCATCTGTCCGATGATCTCGCCCAGCTCAACCGCGAGCGATTCCAGGCCTTTGACCCTGACGCCAGCGAAGGCCAGCCCGCCGCTTTCGCCTTCGCCGGCGAGGTCTATCGCGGGCTGGATGCGCGCTCGCTGAGCCGCGATGATCTCGACTGGGCACAAGACCGGCTGCGCATACTGTCGGGTCTGTATGGCGTGTTGCGCCCTCTGGACGCCATTCAACCCTACAGGCTGGAGATGGGCACGCGGCTGAAAACCCGCGCGGGCGCCACCCTCTATGATTTCTGGGGCGATGACATCGCCAGCGCCCTGAAAGACGATCTGGTGGGCCAGCGCCAGCCCGCCGTGATCAATCTCGCCTCGCAGGAATACGCCAGGGCGGCGCGGCTGAAATCGCTCGGCGCGCGCGTCATCACGGTGGACTTCAAGGAAGAGAAGGACGGCCAGCTGCGCGCCCTGATGGTCTACGCCAAGAAGGCGCGCGGGATGATGGCGCGCTGGATCATCGAGAACCGTATCGAGGACCCGGACAAGATCGGCCAGTTTAACGTGGACGGCTACCGGCTCGACAAGGCCGGGTCCAGCGCCGACCGGCTGTTGTTCACCCGTCCCCAGCCGCCGAAAAAGGGTTGAAGGTCTGCGCAGGCGCGGTGAGCCGGTAGTGCACCGCCAGCCGCTCCAGCGCCAGCCGCAGGGCTGGCGCGCCCGCCCGTGCAGGCCAGCCGAGCTCGCGCTCGGCCTCGCCCATGGGCGTATCGCGCAGAACCAGCGCCGTCAGCAAGCGGTCCAGCCCCGGCCCGGCCGCTTCTAACGCATCGAGCACGCGCGACTGGGCGGCCAGACGGCTTGAGGGCGCATCGGAGCGGTCGCGCGGCGCGCTACGCGTGCGCGCGCCGGGCTGGCCGCTCCAGTCCATGGTGACGCGCGACATCAGGGCCGAGCGTTCATAGTCGTGGCGCAGCATGGCGGCGGCGGCGGCGTGAACCGGCTCGATCAGCGCCGGACGCCCGCCCTGGGGCCGGGCATAGCGCGCCAGCGGCGATCCCGCTGCGATATCAGCCTGTGTCACGCGCTCACGCCCGTCATCATCCATGACGATGCGTGGGGCGGTCTTGCGGTGCTGAGCGCCGAAATCACCGCCAGCATCCGCGCGTTTTAGGCGGGCGCGCCCCGCACTGGTCAGGCGCCAGCCCGCCTCACTATGCTCCAGCGCGCCAGACGCGGCCGCCTCACGCACCTCGGCCTCGCGCGCAATGGCCATGGGACGCCGGCGCCGGTCAGGGCCCTGGAACACGCCAAACCCCTTGCGCCCCGCAGGCAGCGGCGCCAGCACGCGCCCGGGCGCGTCCAGACGCTTCATCCAGGACGGGGCGCTCATGCCGCCTGCCCCAGCCGCGCCGGGCTGGGCGGGGGCACGCTGCGCAGGCACGCCTCCAGCTCGTCCAGACAATGGTCAAAGGCCGGGTCGTCGCGCCGGTCTTCCACCTTGTGGCAGGCATGGGCCGCGGTGGAGCGGTCCCGTCCGAACGCCTCGGCGGTGCGCGCCAGGCTGATTTCAAACGCCACATGGGTCAGATAAATCGCGATCTGCCGGGCCAGAGCCGCGCGCGCCGATCCGCGCGTCGGGCTGGTCATTTCATCGACGGCAATGTCGAATGCATATGACACCGCCTGCTGAGCCAGGCGGGCTCGCGCCAGATCCAGCGCTCGGGTGTGGGCAGGCATGGGGCGTCCTCCGTCCAGAAGCATTCCGCTATGGGAACACTATAAGAACGGAGGGCCGAAGCGAGGATAACTTTCCTATCGGCGCGCACAGACTCTCTGCACACGCTACAATTTCTGCTTTTGCGCGAGAGGGCTACAACGGGGAGAAGTAGGCGACCAGAAGCACACCCGCCAGAAGCACGCCGGTCCAGATCGCCATCAGCCCTGACGGGAAAATGCGAGACAGGGAGCCTGCAGGGCTGAACAGGTTGAACAAGCGGTTGGTCCAGCGTGAGATCACCACGCCCAGACCGCGCTCGCTGGCGCCGGCCATGAGCTGGCCCATCTGCCCGCCCCAGCGCACCACCCCGTCGCCGAGACGGCGGTAGAGCCAGTCGGCGTCCAGAACGGTGCGATCACCACGCTGCGGGAACAATCTGAGCCAGACCAGCGCCGCGAACACGAAAGCGCCCGCCAGAAGGATCTGGATCTGTCCGATCACGTTGTCCGCGGTATAGGGCTGGTAATCGATGGCGAAGGGCAGAAGGCCGTAGAGCACCTGCCAGTGCGACCCGAGATAGATGCACAGGAAGGCGGCCAGCCCCATGGCCAGCAACATGTTGAGCGGGGCTTCCTTGACCCGGTGGCCCCGGTCCTCACCGAAGAAAGCGAAATAGGGCACTTTCAGCGCGCTGAGCTCCATCACGCCCGCCGCCGCGACAACCAGGATGGCGAAGGCCAGAACATCCCCGTGATAGGACACCGCCGACAGCACCAGCGTCTTGGCGACAAAACCCGAGAAGAGCGGCGCCCCGACAATGGCCAGCGCGCCAATGATGGCCAGTGAGCCGGTCAGCGGCATGGAACGGAACAGCCCGCCCAGCTCGCTGGCCTTGGCCGTGCCGGTGCGGTGCATCACCGCGCCCATCACCATGAACATCAGCGCCATGTAGAACACGCCCACAAAGGCGTTGGCGGCGGCCGCGTTGAGACCGAGCGGCGTGCCCACGCCCACGCCCACCACCATGAAGCCCAGCTGGTTGTTGAGCGCATAGGCCAGAGTGCGGCGCAGATCGTTCTCCACGATGATGAACAGGATCGGGAAGACCGCCATGATCACCCCGATGGTGATCAGGATTTCGGTTCCGGCAAAACCGCGCGCCAGCGCATAGACCGCCAGCTTGGTGGTGAAGGCCGACAGCACCACCGCGCCCACGCCGGTCGCCTTGGGATAGGCGTCCTGCAGCCACATGTGCAGGAGCGGGAAGGCCGCCTTGATGGCGAAGGCGATGAAAATCACAAGGCCCGCCGGATCATCAAGGCCGATGGCGTCAAAGGTCCATGAACCGGTCTGGCTCGCCCACACCGCGGCGCCGCCGAGCAGCAGCACGCCCGAGAGCACCTGAATCGCCAGATAGCGCAGGCCCGCGCGCTGGGCCGCCGCAGTTCCGGCCGCAAAGATCAGCGGCGCGGAGAACAGCGCGGTCAGCTCCCAGAACACGAACAGGGTAATGAGATCGCCTGCGAACACCGCGCCCACCGCCGCGCCGGCATAGATCAGCGCCGAACCGTCGCTGATGCGGCTGCGCTCATGCAGGGCGTAAATGCCGTTGAGGAAGGCGGCGATCAGGAAGACCAGCGCCCAGATGCGCGAGAGCGCGTCATAGCGGAAGGTTTCCAGTGTCAGGGGACCGAGCTCAATAACGCCATAGACGCCCGGCTCGCGCGTGGCGAACCAGGCCGCCAGGCCGGCCAGCGGCGCCAGCAGCATCACCGCCTTGCGCGCCATGGCCCAGGGCAGGGCCAGCGTGATGGCCCCGCCTGCGATCAGGATCAGGGCCGGATTGACCGCGTGCAGGAGGCTGAGGAAATCAGTCATCACGCCCCTCCCCGGCCTTGGAATCGGTCACATCGCCCGCCGCGCGCTCGTAATAATCGCCCCGGCGGCCCAATAGCCAGCGCAGCCCCCAGGCCGCCAGAATGGCCGCCGCCGTGAGCGGCATCAGCACGAACTCAAACGGTCCGGTGACATCGCGATATTTGGCGAAGCCGTCCTCGGTGAGGAAAAACTCCAGCCCATAACCGGCCAGATTGATCACGCCCAGGGCGATCACGATGGCCAGCCCGGCGCGGCGCGTGCTCAGTTGCGCCAGCAGGCCGGCGCCCGGCGCCGTCACGTCCTTCGGGGCGCTCATGGCGTCATCTCCGTCATGAAGACCGGTGTCAGGAAGTCCATCAGCGGACCGATGGCGAAGAATAGCGCTATCGTGCCGATGGCGGTGATCAGCGGAGCGATCCAGGCCAGCGCGGGCGGCTGGCCGGGCTTCATCGGGCTGGGCGCCGGCGCCGGGCGCATGAAGCCGCGGATCGCGATCGGCAGGAGATAGCCGATATTCAGCAAGGTAGAGGCGATCAGCACCGCAATCAGCCAGGGCTGGCCGGCCACCGCTGCGCCCTCCATCAGGAACAGCTTGGGCCACATCCCGCCGAACAGCGGCATGCCGATGATGGAGAGCGCGCCGATGGTGAACACGCCAAACGTCACCGGCATCAGGCGTCCAAGGCCGTCAAGCTGGGAGATCTCGGTCTTCTTGGCGCCGGTATAGATCCCGCCTGCAGCCATGAAGAGGGTGATCTTGCCATAGGCGTGCATGATGATCTGCAAGGCCGCGCCCATCAGCGCCAGCGGGCTGGCCAGCATGGCGCCCAGCGTGACGTAGGAGAGCTGGCTAACCGTGGAGAAGGCGAGCCGGGCCTTGAGATTGTCCTTGGTCATGGCGATCACCGAGGCGATCACGATAGACGCGCCTGCGATCCAGGCCAGAACAGGCGCGGCGGGCAGGGTCTCGATATATTGCGGGCCGAAAATATAGACGGCCACCTTCAGGATGGAGAACACGCCCGCCTTCACCACCGCCACCGCATGCAGCAGCGCCGAGACCGGGGTGGGCGCCACCATGGCGTTGGGCAGCCAGGGGTGGGTCGGCATCAGCGCCGCCTTGCCGATCCCGAACGCAAACAGCACCAGAATGATGGAGCCCACGACTGGTCCCACGCCCGACATCACGCCCCCGGCGGTGAAGTCGGTGGTGCCGGTCAGGGCGTAAACGGCGAAGATCGCGGGCAGGAACAGGCCGATAGAGGTGGCCAGCAGAATGCCCAGATAGATCGAGGCGCCCTTCCTGGCCTTGGCGTCGCCCTTGTGGGCCACCAGCGGGTAGGTCGCCAGGCTCAGCGCCTCGTAGAAGAAGAACAGGGTGATGAGATTGCCCGACAGGGCGATGCCCATGGCCGCAGCGATCGAGATGGTGAAGCAGAAATAGAACCGGGTCTGGTCCTTCTCCTTGTTCCCGCGCATATAGGCGATGGAGTAGAGCGAGTTCACGATCCACAGCCCGCTGGCCACCATGGCGAACACCGCGCCCAGGGGCTCCAGCGCGAATTTCAGCGACAGGCCCGGGGCGATCTCCACCAGCGTGATCTCGGGACGCGAGCCCGCCGCCTCGACCAGATAGGCGACCACGAACGCCAGAGCCACGGCCGTGACCAGGGTCACAGCCTCGCGCAGGTTCGGCCAGCGGCCCAGCAGCACAACGCCAGCGCCGCCCGCGAGCGGCAGGATCAGCGCCAGCGCCAGAGCGAGTTCAGGTGTCCAGCTCACGGCGTCACCCCTCCGTACACAGCCGCATCAGCCGCCGCGCGGGCGATGGAGACGATCGGGTCGGCGTAGACCCCGAACACCAGATTGGCCAGCGCCAGCACGCCCAGCGGAACCGCGATGGCCAGCGGCACGCGCCTGGGGGCGCCCTTGTCCGTCTCGCCCTGGGGCGTCACCCAGATAGCCACCAGAATGCGGTAGACATAGAACACCGCGATCACCGAGGAGATCAGGATGGCGGCCACCGCCCACCACCAGCCCGCGTCCAGCGCGGCCTGGATGAGGTAGAATTTGGAAATGAAGCCCACCGTGAACGGCACGCCCACCAGCGAAAGCGCCCCCACGGTGAAGGCCGCCGAGGTGACCGGCATGGCCTGGCCAAGCCCCTTGAAGTCCTCGATCCGGCGGATGCCGTAGGACAGGGCGAACGCGCCCAGCGCCATGAACAACGCGCCCTTCATCATGGCGTGATTGATCAGGTGGAGCATGCCCGCGGCCAGGCCCAGCGAGGTCGCCATGCCCAGACCCAGCATCATATAGCCCACCTGGGCCACGGACGAGTAGGCGAACAGCCGGCGCACATTGTTCTGGAACAGGGCCTGGGTGGACGCCACCAGCATGCCCGCAATCGCCAGCGGGGTGATCACCCAGATCATGGCGTTGGACACAAACCCGGTATGCACCGAGAACACGTCATAGCTGTAGCGGATGATGACGTAGAACGCGACTTTCGTAGCTGTGGTGGCCAGGAAGGTGGTCACGAAGTTCGGAGCATACGCATAAGCATTGGGCAGCCACTGGTGCAGCGGGAACAGGGCGGCTTTCAGCCCGATCCCCACCAGGATGAAGGCGAAGCCCACCTCAACGGCCCGGTTGCCGTTCATGGCCGCAATGGCCTGGGCCTGATCGGCCATGTTGAGCGTGCCGGTGGTCATGTAGATGAAGCCGACCCCGATCACGAAGAAGGTCGCGCCGATCGTGCCCATGACCAGATAGTTGAACGAGGCGGTCAGCGCCTGGCGGTCATTGCGCCAGCCCATGGCGATGATGGCGTAGGTGGCGATGGACGAGATTTCCAGGAAGACGAAGAGGTTGAACGCGTCGCCCGTGCTGGCCACGCCGCTGAGGCCTGCAAAGCAGATCAGGAAGGCCGAATAGAACAGCGAGCGTTTGCCGCGCGCAATCTCGTCGGCCACGCTGGGGCCTGCGAACATCAGCGCCAGAAAGCCCGTGGAGCCCAGAAGAAGCAGCAGCGCGGCATTGAGCGCGTCGATGCGGTACTCGATGCCGAAGGGGGGCTCCCAGCCGCCCATGGCATAGGAAATGATGGCCCCATCGGCCCGGGTGGCCAGGAAAATCTCCGCCGCCAGCACCAGTGAGGCGAGCACGCTCAGGACAGCGATCGCCCAGGCCACGCGGCCGTTTTTGATCATGGCGGCGGGCGCCGACATGATCAGCGGGATCATCACCAGCAAGGCTGGCGCATGGGCCGCGAGCGCGGCCGGGAGAACTTGCGGCTCCATCGCCCTACACGCCCTTCTTCAATTCGTCGTCGTGATCGATCTCGGACAATTCGTCATCCTCGATGGTCCCGTAGACCTCGCGGATGCGCACCACCAGCGCCAGACCCATGGCCAGCGTCGCCACGCCCACCACGATCGCGGTCAGGATCAGCACGTGCGGCAGCGGGTTGGCGTAGATCGCGTCCTCGGGGATCGTTCCGTAGGTCAGATCGTCATAGTCGAAAATGGCCGGGCCGCCGCCGAACACCTTGGCGGTGGCGATGTAGAGCAGGAACACCGAGGTCTGGAAAATGGACAGGCCCACCATGCGCTTGACCAGATTGCCGGTGGCGATCACGGCGTAGAGGCCAACCATCATCAGCACCAGGATCACGGCGTAGGTGAAGCGTTCGGCGACAATCTCGACCATGGATCAGTCCTCCGCCTCGCCAGCGGGGCGCTCACGCCCGGCGAACGCATAGAAGATGGCGATGATCACCGCGGTCACGCTGACCAGCACGCCGAACTCCACCGCCACGATGCCGATATGCTGGCCCAGATAGGTGCGGTTGGGATCCAGCACGGTGTAGTCCAGATAATTGCCGCCCATGAACAGGGAGATGAAGCCGACGCCCGCAAAGATCAGCGCGCCCAGCGCCATACCGATGCGCGCCCAGTAGGGCGGCACGGCCTTGCGCGCCGCCTGCAGGCCGAAGATCAGCGCGTAGAGGATCACCCCCACGCCGACCACAACACCGGCCGCGAAACCGCCGCCAGGCGAATACTCGCCATGGAAGTGCACATAGAAACCGTACAGGAAGATGAGCGGGATCAGGAGCTTGGAGACGACCCTGAGAACGACGTACGGGCTCATTCGCCATCCTCCTCACGCCGGCCGGCGCCGGACAGGTTCAAGAGCAGCGCCACGCCCACCCCGGCGGCGAACACCACGAACACCTCGCCCATGGTGTCAAAGCCGCGATAGCTGGCCAGCACGGCGGTGACCACGTTGGGAATATTGATCTCCGACGGGGTGCGCTCGATATAGGCCATGCCCGGGCCGGTATTGGCCGGGGTATCGGCGGCGCCGTAAACCGGCAAATCGCCCAGCGCATAGAACACCGCCACGCCCGCCGCCGCCATCACCACCAGCGCCGCCCAATGACGGAAGGCGGTGGTCGGCTTGGCCTCGCGCGCGGTCAGCAGCATGGCCGCCAGCAGGAGCACGGTGGATATCCCCGCGCCCACCGCCGCCTCGGTGATCGCCACGTCAGCAGCCCCCAGAGACACGAACCAGGCCGCCGCGATCAGCGAATACACGCCGGTCAGCATGACCACGGCGAACAGGTTCTGCAGCCGGATGATGGTCAGGCCGATGAACAGCAGCATGATCATGAACAGATAGTCGAAATACTGGGTGATATCGCCGCCGGTCATGCCGCGTCTCCCCGGTTCTCGTCAGAGCGCCAGCGGCGCAGGATCGGCTTCAGGCCGGAGCGGTAAGCCGCATTGGCCACCGCATGGGTGGAGGTCGGGCTGGTCAGGAAGATGATCAGGCCCAGCAGCGCCAGCTTGACGCTGACCAGAGTGAAACCGGCCTGCAGGATCAGACCCAGAATGATGATCTCGGCGCCCAGCGTGTCGGTCACCCCCGCCGCATGCATGCGGGTGTAGAAATCGGGCAGCCGGATCACACCGACAGCGCCGGCCAGAATGATGCCCGCGCCCGTCAGCATGAGGGCGGCGGACACCAGAATGACGGCCAATTGCACAAGTCCCATCCAGTCCATCACGCGCCCTCCCCCTTATCGTCACGGGCCGGCGCCGGGGCCATCTCGTCGAGCGCCACTTCCAGCGAGCGGTAGCTGAAGAATTTCAGGATCGCGATGGTCGCCACGAAATTGATCAGGGCGTAGAGCAGCGCGATGTCCAGGCTATCGGCCCGCCCCACCGCCAGGGCGAACACGGCCAGGAACAGCACGATCTTGGTGCCGAACGCATTCACCGCAAGCACGCGGTCATAGAGCGTCGGACCGATAAACAGGCGCACCAGCATCAGGAGCATGGCGCCAACCAGCATCAGCCCGACCGTGAAATCGATGGCGGAGGCGAAAGTCATTCGGAGCCCTCCCCGGTCGCGCTCTTCACCTTGCGCTCAAAGATGCGGAAGCCCTCCTGCCCGCAGAATGATTCGTCGAGGCCGTGCAGGATGAACCCGCCCTCCTCGATCTCCATGGTCACTGTGCCCGGGGTCAGGGTGTAGGAATTGGCCAGCGTGGCGCGCGCCACATCATCCTTCAGCGACACCGGCGTGCGGGTCACCACCGGTTTGATGTCGATCACCGGCGACAGGACGATTTTCAGGACCGCGATATTGGACTTCACGATCTCTCGCCCCAGCCAGCCCCAATAGGCCAGATAGCGCAGGCGCCAGTAGGGAATGGCCTCGCCGTCCAGAAGCCCCATGCGGATGGTCATGAAGACCGTCACAACAATGGAGAAAATCGCCAGCGACAAAAGCGGCTGCTTTAGTCCGTAGCCGGACAACAGCGCCCACATCGCCGTGAGCACGATGGTCAGGGTCACGCCATAGAGCCATTTGCGGGTCAAGGCCCGATCCTCCCGGATTAGGTGACAGCTGGTGACGGCGAACGGATTGGAACGCGGTTCTAGGCAAGCCGGTTCACGATTTCCAGCAAAACCGGTGCGTCTGGCGGCAAATTCTTCATATGGCCGGGAGCCGGAGCGCCCTCAGAACCGCTCGCCGCGTACGACTTCCACGTCGTGAGCGTAGATGATGCCGGGATAGCGCCTGAAGAAGACCTCAGCCTTCTCAAACACCGCATCGGCTGTTTGAGCGTTCACCACGGTGTGGACGATTTTCATTTCCACCGCCTCGAACACGCCCTCGCGGGTCCAGTCGCCGGTGACGCCATAACCCTCGCGCCCGTCAATGACGGTCAGGCCCGCCGCGCCGCAGCCCTGCATCAGATCGACAAGGCGGCGCAGATGGGCGGCTTCAACGATGGCGATGATCTTCTTTCGGATCGGGCGGGGCATGTCAGCCTCCCAGAACGGCGCTGGCGACCCCGGCGTAGAGCGGAATGCCGATGGTCAGGTTGAACGGGAAGGTGATGGCCAGCGAGAGCGTGAGATAGACAGACGGATCCGCCTCGGGCAGCGCTATGCGCATGGCCGCCGGCACGGCGATATAGCTGGCGGACCCTGACAGGATCATAAGGGCGGCGGCGTCGCCCGGCGTCATGCCGATCAGCCAGGCCAGCGGCAGGGCCGCGAACGCGCCGATCAGCGGCATCACGATCCCGAAGGCCGCGCCGGACCAGCCCAGCTTGCGCGCGCCATTGAGACGGCGCGCCGCCACCAGCCCCATATCCAGAAGGAACAGGCACAAAAAGCCCTGGAACAGCCCGTTCACGAACAGATCCAGGCGCGCCATGCCCGAAGGACCGGACGCCCAGCCGATCAGGAAGGCGCCAATGAGCAGCACCACCGATCCGTTCAGCAGAACCTCGCGGATCAGCTCCGGGCGCGCTTCCGGGTCAGGCCCCTTCGAGGCCCGGCCCGCCAGCCACAGACCCGTCAGGATGGCGGGCGTCTCCATGATCGCCAGCACCGCCACCATATGACCCGACCAGACCAGGCCCGTCAGGGTGAGAAATTCCGAGCCCGCCACGAACGTCACCACCGAGATGGAGCCGTAATGGGCTGCGCTCGCGGCTGCAGTGGCCCGGTCCACCTTGGTGAACGCGCGCAGAAGCGCAAACGCGACCACAGGCAGGGAGAAGCTCAGCAGCACGCCCGCCAGGGCGGCCAGCAGGAGCGTGTAGGACAGACCCACCTCGGCTACCGCCGCACCGCCCTTGAAACCGATGGCCAGCATCAGATAGAGCGCCAGCCCCTTGGCGACGGCTTGCGGAATGGACAGGTCGGAACGCGCAACGCCGGCAAAAATCCCCAAGGCGAAGAACAGCACCGCCGGGGTGGTGAGATTGATCAGGGCCAAGCCAATCGCATCGCTCATGAACAAGAGCGCTAGCGGAGCTGCGGTGTCTCGGCAAGCGGATTTGGCGGATCAGCTTGAGGGAGAGCGCGCGATCACCCAGTTCCAGTAGCGCAAGACCGTCTGGGCCTTGTCCACGGTCAGGGTGTCGAACACACGCAGCGCCTGGGATATGCGCATGGGCGTATCGGTGCGTCCGCCCGCTTCCACCAGCATCACCATATGCTCACGCGACAGGCCTGTGGCCTTGGCGAGCACAGCCAGCGGCTCGCCGCCGAAGTCCTCGATCATGCGGTCGCATAGCGAACGGGTGATGGCGGAGAGACTGGCCATCTCCGCGCGCATGGCTTCGGTATAACCTTCGCGGGCGATATGCTCGGCCACACCTTCCAGCGAAGCGTAGGGCGAAAGCTCGGCCGCTTGGCGGTCGCGCTGGCGCCGGTCGATATAGGCCAGGGCCGCATCCACCGCGCGATCACGGTCATCGCTGCGCGACGCCAGCGGAAACACGTCGCCGGCGGCCTCCTGAAGGATGGCCCGCGAGGCGGCGAAGCGCTCCAGGATCATGCGCCGCTGATCATGGCCGCAGGCCCAGAACAGGTTCAGCGCCTGGGCCGGGCGCAATTCGTTGCGCTTGATCAGCAAGAGGGCGAGACTTTCGTGATCGGCCGCCTCTCGCACCAGATAATCCACGGTCTCCTGGGCCAGGCGCGCGCCCGCATTGCGCAAGACGGCGGTGATCACCTGGACATCCCCGCCCGCACACAGCGCCGCGGCCAGCACTTCGGACACGGTTTCGCGGCGCGCCAGCGCCATGCGGTGGGGATGGCCAGCCTTGCGGGCGATCTCCATCATGTCGAAATCGGTCAGGGCGCGCGCACGCGCCACGATCGGCTCGGCGATCTCGAACGCATCCATGCCCAGACGGCGCAAAAGGCCCGGCGGCGCCTCGGCTTGTTCGGCCAGACGCGCGGCGATTTTTGCGCGCAGCGCAGGATCAGCGGAGGTAAGCAGGGTGTCGAGCACGTCGGCCACCATCCAGCGCTCCTGGGGCGGTACGCGGCTGGCGGGCAGGCAGACAATGTCCGCCAGGCGCCGCGCCAGCAGGGCGCGCGCTTTGGCGGACGGCGCCGGAGGCGGCGGCGCCTGCGGGACAGATCGCATATCGTCAGCCATGCCAGATCCGTGACGTCTCGTGAAACCAGGCGTCACTCTGGAGCATGCGGCGTTAAGGAATGGTCTAAGTCCCTGCTATCCCTCGCGCGGGGCCGAACGCGGATTGGTCACGCGCAAGCCCGCGCCCGGCGGCAGGCCCAGATCGTCACGTGTCCACACAAGCTCCACGCCCCGGGGCAGGAGGGCGCGGCAGTAATCGGGATGGATGCGCACCAGGGTCACGTCGAAATTCCAGCCCTGTGCGCCGGAGCCCCGCACATCGGTGTAGAAGCTGTCGCGCGTTGTGCAGCCATTGGACGGCACGCGCACCACCAGCTCGCCGTCGCGGTTCAACCGCCAGTCATAGACCGGCTCGGATACATGCTGATAATCAGGTCCCGCAGGAGTGTGACAGGCGCCCAGCGCCAAGGCTAGCAAGCCCGCTAGCGCCATACTGAACCGGATCATCACGCCTCTCCCCTCGCCAACGGCGCACCCAGCTTAACCGAGCCTTGCCGCAGGCAACAGCCAGCTTGCGGCAAGAAAAAGGCCCGCCGGTCTGACCGGCGGGCCTTGATCGGCTCCGTCCCCGAACGCGTGTGCGTTACGAGGAATAGAATTCGACCACGAGGTTGGGCTCCATCTTCACCGGATAGGGCACCTCGTTAAACTCGGGCACGCGCGCATAGGTCGCTTTCATGGCCTTGGGGTCGAGCTCGATATACTCGGGCACGTCGCGCTCGGGGCTGCCCAGGGCTTCAAGCACCAAGGCCATGTTGCGCGACTTCTCGCGCACTTCGACCACATCGCCCGGCTTGCAGTGATAGGACGCGATGTTCACGCGCTGGCCGTTCACCTTCACGTGGCCGTGATTGACGAACTGGCGCGCGGCGAACACGGTCGGCACGAACTTGGCGCGATAGACAATGGCGTCCAGGCGGCTTTCCAGTAGGCCGATCAGGTTTTCCGCGGTGTTGCCCTTGCGGCGCATCGCCTCGGTATAGACCCGCTTGAACTGCTTCTCGGTGATGTTGCCGTAATAGCCTTTCAGCTTCTGCTTGGCGCGCAGCTGCAGGCCGAAATCCGACAGCTTGCCCGCGCGGCGCTGGCCGTGCTGGCCCGGGCCGTAGGCGCGGTTGTTCACCGGCGATTTGGCGCGGCCCCAGATATTCTCGCCCATACGGCGGTCGATCTTGTATTTCTGCGAATGACGCTTCGACATGGTTCTCTCTATCTCTTGACGCGGCCCGGCGCAGCGCCCTCTTCGCTGCACGATGGAAACGGCGGTTCTCGCGTCGTCCGTGCGTGTTGATACGAGCGGTCCGGTCGCCCGGCCGCTGAGGGAGCGGGGCTTATGCGCCAGGCGTGGGCGCAAGTCAATCAAGGCGCCTGCAGGCGCAAGAAACGGGTGGCCGCCCGTCACCGTCCCCGCTAGCCTCGCGCCATCGCGCGCAGGAGACGCCCATGACCGAACGCTGTCCCTGGCCGGGCCAGGATCCGCTCTATATCGCCTATCATGACGAGGAATGGGGCGTGCCTGAATATGACAGCCGCGCCCTGTTTGAAAAACTGGTGCTGGACGGGTTCCAGGCGGGCCTGGCCTGGATCACCATATTGCGCAAGCGCGAGACCATGCGCGCGGCCTTTGACGGGTTCGATCCCGAAACCATCGCGCGCTATGACGCGGCGGACACGGCGCGCCTGCTGGCCGATCCCGGCATTATACGCTCACGCGCCAAGGTCGCCGCAGCGATTTCCAATGCGCAGGCTTATCTGGAGCTGGAGGAAAAGGGGCCGGGTCTGTCAGCCTTCCTTTGGGACTTCATGGACGGGCGCCCGGTTCAGAACCGCTTTTCCTCCATGCGCGAGGTTCCCGCCGAAACGCCGGTGAGCCAGGCCATGTCCAAGGCGCTCAAGACGTCCGGCTTCAAGTTTTGCGGTCCGGTCATCGTCTACGCCTTCATGCAGGCGACCGGCATGGTCAATGATCATCTCGTCTCCTGTCCGCGCCATGAGGCGGTTGCGGCGCTGACGCAGTGAACGCCCTGGTTGGCGCACGGCGCGATGCCCGCTAGTTTGCGGGGCTAACAGAGATTCACTGATACGCCGGAGCCGCTCATGACCGCCGCCGTCATCCGATCCACAGGCCTGTGGACGCCAGCGGAATCCATCTCAAACGAAGAGCTTGTGGCCAGCTTCAACGCCTATGTTGAAGCCTACAACTCCGCCCACGCCGACGAGATTGCACGCGGGGAGGTCGAGGCGCTCAGTTCCTCTTCCGCCGAATTCGTGGAGAAGGCGTCGGGCATCAAGTCGCGCTATGTCATCGACAAGGCGGGCGTGCTGGACATCAAGCGCATGGTCCCGCGCATCCAGCCGCGCGCCAATGACCAGATCGCCATTCTGGCCGAGATCGGCGTCAAGGCCTGTCAGGACGCGCTGGAGCGCGCTGGGCGCACGCCGGGCGATGTGGACGGGGTGATCGTGGGCGCCTCCAATCTCCAGCGCGCCTATCCGGCGGTCGCCATCGAGATCCAGGACGCGCTGGGTATTGAGGACGGGTTCGGCTTCGACATGAACGTGGCCTGCTCCTCAGCCACTTTCGCCATGCAGGCCGCTGCCGACATGATCGCACAGGGCCATGCGCGCGCCATTCTGGTGGTGAACCCTGAAATCTGCTCGGCCCATCTCAACTGGCGCGACCGCGACAGCCATTTCATCTTTGGTGATGTGGCCACCGCGATCCTGCTGGAGCGCGAGGATCTGGGCGAAGGCGGCTGGCGCATTCTGGGCACGCGGCTGCGCACCAAGTTCTCCAACAATATCCGCAATAATTTCGGCTTCCTGAACCGCACCGAGCGCGCCGACGGCGACAACACCGCGCTGCAGAACGGCTCGCCCAACGATGACAAACTGTTCGTCCAGGAAGGGCGCAAGGTGTTCAAGGAAGTCGTGCCCATGGTCTCGGAAATGATCCGCGATCATATGGAGGCGCTGGGCCTTGAGCCGGACGAAATGCGCCGCATCTGGCTGCACCAAGCCAATATCAACATGAACCTGATGATCGCACGCAAGGTGTTTGGCCGCGAGGCCGGGGGCGAGGACGCACCCACCATTCTGGACACCTACGCCAATACCTCTTCGGCCGGATCCATCATCGCCTTCCACCTGCACAGCCAGGACCTGGCCGCCGGCGACAAGGGCGTCATCTGCTCCTTCGGCGCAGGCTATTCGGCCGGATCGGTGTTTGTCGAGAAGATGTAAGGTGAGCGGGCAGCCCACCGATGCTGAGCTCTTCGCCCGCGTGCTGGCGAAGACCCACGAATATCTCGATTTTCCTTCCGTGGTCGGTCACGAAACCCCGTTTCTCGACCATCTGGCGCGCGATTTTGAAGCGCTGGGCGCGCGCGTGGAGCGTCCGCGTAATCTTTGCGTAGCCCAACTGGGCGACGGTCCGGTCTATTTGGCCCATATCGACCGCCACGGCGCCATCACCGCCGGGGACGGGATTCCGGTCTATGCCGCCCATGCGGTCAAGAACGAGAAATACGCTGAATCCCAGACCGTGTCGGCCAGCTTCGCCGAAGCTGTCTCCAAGCGGTATGCGGGTGAGACCATCTTCGCCTATGACCGCAAGACCGGCGGGCGCATCGCCTATGGCCGCATAACGGGCGCCGGGCTCGACGCCAGGGGCCGCCTCGCCCTGACGCTGGAGGGCATGATCGCGCTGACGCCGGGCACGCCGGTCGCGTTCGCCCGCTCGCTGGGGCCGGTGGAAGCCGGCTTCGTTTCCGGTCAGCTGGACAATCCGGTCTCCGCCGCCGCGCTGCGCGTCGCCGCCGAATTCGGGCTCAAGGGCACGGTCGTCTTCACCGCCGAGGAGGAGATCGGGCGCTCTGCGGCCCATGCGCTCAGCTGGTTCGCCTCATCGGGCCAGGACCGGCGCGATATCGTGGTGCTGGACACCACCCCGTTTGACGACAGCGCAGCGGCGCTGGCTGGCGCGGTGATCCTGCGCCGGCGCGACGCCACCGCCTCGTTCAATCCCGACATGGTGCGCCGACTGGAGCAGGCCGCCAGCACGTCAGACGCCCCCATCATTTTCAAGGACAGCTTCATCGAGCGCGAGAATGACGCCCGCGCCCGGCGCGGCCAGCCGCTCAAATCCATGGGCCTGACCGAGCTTGGCCGCATCGCCGCCATGTCGGCGGGCCGCTGCACGGGCGCCACCTTGCAGATCCCCACCTTCAACTATCATTCCAACCAGGAATCCACGACGCCGCGGGCCATCACCGCCTTCGCCCGCACCCTGCTGGCCCTGGAATAGGGCCCTCAGCGCGCCCGCACGCGCGCGCCGTCATGGATGCGGTCTGACGGATAGAGCACCACGCGCTCGCCGGGATTAAGGCCGGAGACGATATGGGCCGTGCGCCCGTCATTGGGTCCGGTCTCCACACGGCGCAGGCGCGCGCGCCCGTTCTCCACCGCAAATACGGCCCAGCCGCCCTCGTGGCGGAACAAGGCGGCCACCGGCGCGGTCAGCACATCCTCCCCGCGCCATACTTCGACCGCGGCGCGCACGCGGTAGCCATGACCCAGCGCGGACCAGTCCTCCCAGGGTTCGAGAATGTCCAGGATCACATTGACCCGGCGCTCCTCCACGCCGAGTGCGCTGATCCGGCGCGCGCCGAACGGCTCGACCCGGCGCACCTCGGCGCGCAGATCACCCTCCCCGCCCCAGGCGGTGATGCGCGCAGGCGCGTTCTCGCGAATGCGCACTGCATCCTCCGAGCGCACCTCGGCGATGATCTGCAGATCCACCGGGTCACCCAGTTCCAGAACACGCTGGCCCGGCGCAAGAACCGTCTCGCTCTGCTGCTCCACACTCAGCACCCGGCCGGTGATCGGACTGGTCAGGCGCACGACACCTTCCTCCTGGCCGTTGGCGGGCGGAGCGAGACGCGCCTCAGCCGCATCGCGCTCGGCCTCGCGGGCACGCACGGATGCACGCGCCGTCTGCAGGGCGGCCTGGGCGGAGCGGGACTGGAGGCGGGCGCGGTCCAGCGCGCCCTGGCTGACCGTGCCGCGCTGGGCCAGGGTCTCGAAGCGCTCCAGCTCAGTGCGGGCGTAATCGGCCTCGGCCTCGGCGCGGCCCAGCTCGGCGCGCGCAAAGCCCAGCAGCGCCTCGGCCGATTGCAAAGCGGCCTGGGCTTCCGAGCGGCTGCGCGCGTCCAGCAGCACAGGGTCCACCGGCAAAAGCATGGCCAGCGTCTCGCCCGCCTCCACCGCATCGCCAGCGCGCTTCTCCACCCTCATAAGGCGACCGGCGATGGGCGCCGACACGGTGAACACATCGCGCACCTGGGCATGGCCTTCCGCCGATACGCTCACCGATAGCGGCGCCGTCTGCGCCTCGCCGAAATCGGCCGGAACCGGTCTGGGCGCCACCGCAAACGCGAAAGCCAGCACCAGCACCAGCGCGGCTCCGGCCCAGAACACATGACGGAATTTCAGGTTTTTCAGGGACATGACAGAACCTATTCGCGTGTTTTCAGAACCTTGACCATATCCAGCCGGTCAATGCGCCGGCGCACCAGCGCGCCGCTCAGAACTACAGACATGATGAGGATCAGACCGGCATAACCATAGGAAGCCGGACTGATCATGAAGGGCAGGCGGAACACGTCAGAGTCCATGGACAGCGATAGCGTCCAGGCGAGCCCGGCGCCCGCCAGGAGGCCAACGGGCAGTGCGGCCAGGGTAATCAGGGCGGCCTCGGCCAGCAGTATGTAGCTTACATCCCCGCGCGAGAATCCCAGCACCCGCAAGGAGGCCAGCTCACGCTCGCGCTCGGCCATGGACACGCGCACCGCATTATAGGCGACCCCCAGCGCGATCACACAGGCGAACAGGATGAAGGCGCCGATCACCGTGCCCATGGTCTCGTCCATGATCTCGCGGAAGGTGGCGCGCGCTTCGGCGTTGAACTGCATGCCGGCCACGGCCGGCGCATCCTTGAGCTCCGCATAGAGCGCGCCCGCCTCACGGGCGTCCATGCGCAGCACCGCGCCATTGATCACATCGCCCTCTCCCAGCGCCCGGTTGAGATCATCCAGGCGCATCTGGGCGCCCGATCCCACCCAGGTCTGAGGCGTAGCGATCACCTGCAGCTCCAGCTCCGGGCGCGCGCCGCGCGTCAGCGCCGCCAGGACGGTGTCGCCAGCCCCGGCCCCCAGCCGGTCAGCCAGATCGCGTGACAGCACCAGCCCGCCGGGGACGGGTGCGATCGTCTCTCCGCGCTTGCCGGTCAGGCGCGCAAGGCGCGGGTCGTCCACCACGCCGGTCAGAGCGGTCAGAATCTCGTGATGGCCAAAGCGCAGCCGCACTGGCTCGGCGCGGAAGGGCTCGATTTCCATCACCCCGGGCCGGGCGGTCAGCGCATCCAGGGCTCCCATGGCGCGCTGGTCGGCCAGGTGAACGCTGAGATCCTGACGGTTGGCGAGGGTGAAATATTCCTCGACCATCACCTCTACGGCGTCCGCGAAGTAGAAGGCGCATACCAGCAGCGCCGCAGACGCTGTCAGGCCAGCCCCGGTCAGCCCCGCGCGCAAGGGAAAGCGCAACAGCTGGCGCAGCACCATGCGCGACTGGTGATCAATCTGCCTGAAGGCGATCAGCCGGGCGCCCAGTCCGCGCGAGTAATCCGCCGGCGCCGGCGGGCGCATGGCGTCGGCAGGCGTCAGGCGCGAGGCCCGGCGCACCGCTCCGGCCGCACCCAGCATCACCGCCCCCAGCGCCAGAGCGCCCGCCAGCGCATAGCCGCCCGGATCGAGCCCGAACAGCAGAAAGGGAAAGTGGTAGTAATCGGCCAGCATGCCCGCCATCGCATCCCCGAGCCAGGCGCCCAGCGCCGCCCCGGCGGCCAGCCCCAGCAGAGCGATCACGCTGGCGAATTTGAGGTAATGGCCCGCGATCTGGAGCGGCGTATAGCCGAAGGCGCGCAAGAGGCCGATCTGCTCGCGCTCCACAGCGACCATGCGCGAGACCACGATATTGACCAGAAACGCCGCCACGATCAGGAAAATGGGCGGCATCATGCGGGTCATGGTGCGCATCTGATCGATTTCGGCGCTGACAAAGGCGTCAGAGACCTGCTCGCGCCGGCCATAGGCCCCCGCCGCGCCATAGGGGGCCAGCGCCTGGTCCAGCGCCGCGCGCACCGCCGGCTCGCTGGCCCCGCGCATCAGGCGCACCACTGCCTCGTTGAACGCGCCGGACATGCCGGTGGCGGCGGCCACGCCCGCCTCGTTCATCCAGATCACGCCGAACAGGGCCGGATCCGGCGCCAGCTGGCCGGGCGCAATAGCGTAAATCCATTCCGGGCTCAGCACCACGCCGGAAATGGTGACGTTCTCGCGCCGCCCGGCCAGTGTCAGGGTCAGACTGTCTCCCGGATGCAGGCCGTGGGCGCTAGCGAAACTGTCGAGCACCACCACCTCATCGGACGAACCCGGCGCAGGCAGGCGCCCTTCAGCCAGATGCAGGGCGTTGACCGCTGGCTGCGACCCGTCTTGCGGGAGGGAATGCACAAATCCCGAGGGCGGCGGCCCCTCCCCGCCCAGCTCGAACAGGACCGGCGCGGTGATGCGCGTCTCCACGCTGGCCACGCCATCAATCGCGCGCAATTCCATCGCCAGCGGCAGGGGCGCGCGCACTACCGGCGCCCACAGATCAGCGAAGCGGTAGCGCTCGTAATAGGCCGCGCGCGTCTCGGACAAAGAGACGGTCAACCCGCCCATGGAAACTTGCAAAGACACGCCGGCCGCCGCCACCAGAGCGATGGCGATCACCTGTCCGCGCATGCGCCAGAGATCACGCAGGACCTTGCGGTCCAGGACGCCAAGGATGCGCGCGCTCACCAGCTCAGCTCCGAAGCCGGAACCGGATTGGCGTTCACCCGGTTCTCGCGCACTGCGCCGTCGGCAAACTCGATCACCCGGTCAGCCATCCAGCCTACAGAGACATTGTGAGTGATCAGGAAAGTGGTGGCGCCCAGCTCCCGGTTGACGTTCTGCAAGGCCTCCAGCACCCGCACGCCGGTT
This sequence comes from Alkalicaulis satelles, assembly GCF_008630495.1. Lineage (GTDB taxonomy): Bacteria > Pseudomonadota > Alphaproteobacteria > Caulobacterales > Maricaulaceae > Oceanicaulis > Oceanicaulis satelles. Next base: position 75,656 of record NZ_VWOJ01000001.1, on the reverse strand, counting down.
TTGGAATCCAGCGCGCCTGTTGGCTCGTCGCACATCATCACATCAGGACGCTTGGCGATGGCCCGGGCGATGGCCACGCGCTGTTGCTCGCCGCCCGAGAGCTGGGCCGGGAAATGATCAATGCGCGGCCCCAGCCCCACCAGTTCCAGGGCCTCGGCCGGGTCCATGGGATTGCGGGCGATTTCGGTGACCAGCGCTACATTCTCGCGCGCGGTCAGGCTGGGCATCAGATTGTAGAACTGGAACACGAAGCCGACATGGTCGCGCCGGTAGCGGGTCAGCGCGGCGTCGCTGGCGTCATGAAGATCCTGACCGCGGAACCGCACCGTGCCGGCCGTGGCCCGGTCCAGCCCGCCAATGATGTTGAGAAAGGTCGATTTTCCCGAACCCGACGCGCCCAGCACCACGATCAGCTCGCCTTCGGGCACATCAATATCCACGCCGCGCAAGGCATGCACGGCGGCTGGACCGTCTCCATACACCCGTGACAGGTCGCGCACCTGATAGGTAGGCGCAGCCCCATCCGGCTCAGCATCCAGGCTGGCCATCATCTCCTCCTGTCCAATTCAAACTCTAGCCTTGCAACAGCCACCGCCCAAGAGTGCGCGCCTGCGCCTGCTTGCCGCAGCAGATGAATGCCGGTATTTGTCCGGACATGACTCAGCTCAGTTCAGTCTATTTCGCGTCACACCGCAGTCCTGAGGACGAAGCGTTACGCCTGCAAAAGCTGGACGCTTTCTACGCCGCCCCCACCCGCGCCTGGCTGCAGCAGTGCGCCGGGCTCACGCCCGGCATGGCTATAGCCGAATTCGGCCCCGGCTCAGGGCGCATGCTGGACTGGTTCGCCGGCCAGACCGGTCTGCACGGTGATGTACTGGGCGTGGATATTGATCTGTCGCGCGCCGGGCCCGTATCGCCGCCCGTGCGTCTCATGCAAGCCGATCTGATGGCCCCCGCCGCCGAGCCCGGCGGGTTTGATCTGGTCTATGCGCGCATGGTGCTGGGCCATCTCAGCGACCCTAAGACCGCCATAGCGCGGCTGATGGAGTGGCTGAAGCCGGGCGGACGCTTGGCGCTGGCCGATCTGGACTGCTCGACCTCAAAACCAGTGGATATGGACGCGCCGGGCATGGTTGAATTCGCCGAGGCCCTGGATGCTACACGCCGGGCCATGGATGAGACCGGACTGATGGACAGCGGCTTCGGCGCGCGCCTGGCTGGCTTGATGCAGAACGCCGGGCTTGCTCACGTTCAGGAGCAGCGCTTTGAGCGGGTTGTGGAGGGCGGTTCGGACTGGACCCTGTTTCAGGCGGATAATGTGGAGATCATCGCCCGGCTCACAGGCGCCCACGGCGCGTCCGAAGTCACCGCGCGTTACATGCGCACCCCGGGCGTGCATTATCATGACCAGGTTCTGGTGTTCTGCACCGGGATCAAGCCGGCCTGAACGCCAGTGCGGCGCCGCTGCACATTGATGGACCCAGCCGGACGCAGTACCCATGTCCAATCCACCAGACAGGAGAGCGCCATGCCGCACAGCCATCTTAACCGCGCCCTGATCGCCGTTTCCTGCGCCGGATTGCTCGGGCTGGCCGCCTGTGGCGATAGCGGATCCGGCGATATGCCGGACTCCCCTGGCGATGGCCCGGCCATCGCGCCTGAGACGGACGCTCCCGCCAATGATGTTGACACACAGGCGGTGCTGGCGGCGCTCGGCGAGGCCTATGTGAACGCCGATCTGGCCAATGGCGAGCGGATGTGGCGGCGCTGCCAGTCCTGCCACACCGTCACCGAGGGCGGACGCCATATGGTGGGCCCCAATCTCTATGGCATGTTCGGCCAGCAGGCCGGAACCATGGAGGGTTTCCGCTATTCCAGCGCGCTCGCAGAGGCCGGATTCGTCTGGACGCCTGCAGAGCTGGACGAGTGGCTGGCCAATCCGCGCACCTTCCTGCCGGGCAACAGGATGAGCTTTGCAGGCCTGCGCAATGAGAGCGACCGCATAGATCTGATCGGCTGGCTGGCCGTGGCCACTGCGCCCGCCGATTTTGCAGAAAGCTTCGATCCTGAAGCTGACGAGACAGGCAGCGAAGGCTGATACCGGCTTTCCCTTGCCGCCTATGGCAAACGCCCCGGCCATCAGGCCGGGGCGTTGCGCATTGAGGCTCAAACCCTGGTCTAGAATTCCAACCGCAGGCTCGCGCTCCAGATGGCGCCGTAAGTGTAATAACGGCTGCCCCAAGAGCCCGGAGCGGCGCCGGGGGCGTTGCCGGCCAGGAAGATGTCCTCGTCGGTGATGTTCTTGCCCTCCAGCTTCAGACGCCAGCGCCCGTCAGGCGAGGTCAGCTGGGCGAACACGTCCAGCGTGGTCACTTCATCCGAGAAGATGGCCGGCGAATTGCCCACATTGCGCGCGAAGGCGCTGGAATAGGTGGCCGAGCCGCCAAAGGCGAACTCGCCCAGCTCGGTGGGCTGGTAGAACACCGCATTCAAGCGGGCGGCCAGATCCGGGAATTGCTTGCCGTCCAGCGTGTCGAACGGCACGCCAACGGCCGGATCGATGCGCGATCCCTCATCATAGCGGAAATTGGTGGTGCCCAGATTGCCCGACAGCTGGAACTGATCTGTGGGACGCCACACGCCCTCAAGCTCGAGGCCGTGAACGATGGCGTCGGCGTTGATCACGCCGAACTGGAAGGTGGCCGGCTCCAGCACGGACAGCTGCAGCGCGTCATAGATCGCGTAGAAATAGGTCGCGTTGAAGCGCAGCGTATTGTCGAACAGATCCGAGCGCAGGCCCACCTCCCAAGAGGAGAGCTCCTCGGGCTCATAGGTGTTGAACGCGACATTCGGCGTGATGGGACGCGTGCCGGCCAGACCGCCGGCCTTGTAGCCGGTGGAGTAGGAGCCATAGAGCATCACATTGTCATTGGGCCGGTACTGGGCGACGGCGCGCCAGGAGAAATTGGTGTCGTCAAAGGACGGATCCACATCCCAGATCGGCGCCAGCGTGTTGGGATCGAGCAGCCGGCGGTTGGCGGTCTTCTCGTCCGAGGTGTAGCGCCCGCCAATGGTGAATGACCACTGCTCATTGAGGTGGAACGTGGTCTCGCCGAACACCGCCCATGAAGTGGTGTCCTGCTCGTCGTCATTCAGACCGAAGGGCTGACCGATAATGCCCGCGAAAATCTGGTTGAAGCGGTTATTGGCGAGCTGCTGCACGTTCTCGCGGAAATAATAGGCCCCGAGCACGTAATCAGCCTGCTCATTGCCGCCCACCAGCTGGACTTCCTGGGTGAACTGCCACTGGTCGAGCTCCTGGTAGAGATCGACAATGCCCGGACCGTCCAGATCGGCGGTCAGGTCCTGGGAGAAGGTGCGCTAGGCGGTGATGGAGGTGATCTCGCCCAGCGCGGTGCCGAATTTCACCTCGCCGCTAAGGCCGCCGCCGCGGAATTCATGGAACGGCGCGATGGACATCTCGCCAGCACGCCGGCCGAACGGCTCGGTCACCGATCCGTCCGCCTGACGCTGGATCGGGGTCGGAACGAAGGCCCCCGAATTGTCGATGGTCCAGTCCGCGATCAGATAGACCGACAGGTCCTGTGCGGAAGGCTCCCAGAGGAAGGAGCCGCGCACGCCATAGCGCTCCACATTATTGACCGTGTCCTGGGGCGTGTAGGTGAACGGTCCGGCCGTCGGGGCGGGATTGTTCAGAAGATTGAAGTCGCTGCCCTTGTTGCGGCTGAAGATATCGATCTTGAAACCGCTTTCGCCTTCCACCACCGGAGACGACCAGGAGGCGCGCACGTCAAAACGCGAACCGGTGCCGGCGGCCACATCCAGCACGCCGCGCGTGCCGGTCAGCTCGGGGCGCCGGGAGATGAAGCGGATGGCGCCGCCATTGGTGTTGCGCCCGTAATAGGTGCCCTGAGGGCCACGCAGCACTTCCACCCGCTCCAGATCGACCAGGTCGATCGTGGTGCCGTTCTGTTTGCCCAGATAAACGCCATCGAGATAGATGCCCACGCCCACCTCGGCGAACAGGGAGGATTCATCCTGACCCACGCCGCGGATATAGACCTGGGCCGCATTGGCCACGCCGGTGTTTTTCTGAATGTTCACGTTCGGCGCGGTAAAGCGAAGATCGGTGATCTCCTCCACCGCCTGCCGGTCCAGATCGCCCGCGCCCAGCGCTGTCAACGCGATCGGCACGTCCTGGGAATCGGCCTCGCGGCGCTGGGCTGTCACGATCACGCGGTCCACGCCGCGCGGCGCAGCGGCCTCGTCTTCCTGAGCGTAAGCGGCTGAAGCGAAAGCGAAGGCCGGCGCGGCGGCGCTGGCCATGAGGACAGTACGAAATAGACGGGCCATGGTTAGTCTCCCCTGTGGCGGCAGATTTGGCCGGTGGTCCGGCGCGTAATCAGCCCTAAACTAGCGCAGCTGGACGCCGCGTCAATTTGTCCGGACGAATTGATATAACTTATGTGACATTTGCGCACCGGCGCATCAGGGTTGTTCGAGCAACTCCACAATGATCCCTGAGGGAGACGACACGGCCGCCCAGCGCACCTCGCCATAGGGATCAAGGGCGAACGGGACCGGACCCGCATCGGGCGAAACGCCCTGCCCCGCCAGCCGGGCCAGAGCCGCATCAAGATCGGCCACCGGCAGGCGCACCGCCAGAATGCCCAGATGCGGCGGGCGCGCGCGGTCAGAGAAATCATCCCCCTCCAGCCCGTCAAAATGCATCAGCTCAATGCGCCCGTCCTCGCCCGGGCGCTGCTGCAGGATGGCGGTCCGGCGAGGGATCACGTGGGAGAGATTGTTGGGCAGGCCGTGATTGGTGCTAACCGGTTCGGGATCGATGTAATCGCCCTCCCAGAAGGGTTCGAACCCCAGCCCTTCCACGAAAAAAGCCCGTTCGGCGGCCAGGTCATGGACCATGGCCATTGTATTGAACGGGTAGGAGAAACCGGCCAGATCATCCCAGCCCTCGATGGGCGGATGCACGCGCGAATAGACCGCCAGATTGACCCCGTCAGGCAGGCGCGCCACCACATTCTTGATCAGAAGCCCGCCAAAATCGAACACCTGGGGCCGGTTGAAGACGCTCCATCCGCGCGCATGGGCGGCGTCCATGACCTCATCGGCCTCTTCAGCACGCACCATCAGGGAGAACAGCCCGCCCTGGTCCCAGACCTGGGCGCCGGGGCGGATCAGATCCTGCTCCACCCCGTCAAAGCGCACCAGGCGCACCCAGCCCACATCCTTGCCCGGCGAAGCCATCAGCGCGTAGGCGCCCGACGCGCCCTCCAGCCCCCAGGCCTCCAGCCATTGCGGCGCCAGCACGCCCTCAGCGCGCACCTCATAGCCGGCCACCTCGATCATGAAATCACGGATGGGCGCCAGATCGCGCACCGACACCACCACCTCCTGCCAGCCCCGGCCGGTTTCAGCGATGAAGGCGGGAGCGGCGCCGGCAACAGCCTGCCCCGTCCCTTCCGCCTGCGGCCCGCCACACGCGCAAACCACCGCCGCCGCCAGTCCCGCCAGCCATCTTCTGATCATCCTGCGCCCTTCCGAATGCACATCACATGGGCGCGCAGAATGGCGCATTTGTCCGGACATGCAAGAGGCGAGGGAAATGGTGCCCAGGGCCGGAATCGAACCAGCGACACGCGGATTTTCAATCCGCTGCTCTACCAACTGAGCTACCTGGGCGGCGGGGCGGGCCGTAGGGCTCGCCGCGCTAGGGGGCGGGTTATAGGGCGGAGATATTTGTCTGTCCATGCCTTTAAGGCAGACGTGGCGCATGCGCCAGAACACCGCCCGCGACGGCCCGCCAGCAGGCGCGCCCTTGCCTCGCCTGCGCCGGACTGGTACCGCCCACGCCATCCCGCTGAACGCCTTCACGGTCTAGGTATTGAGCCGGAGGTGAGTCCTTCCTGACGAGGAAATCCCATGCGCTTTCGCTCCGCCCTGCGCATCTGCGCGTGTCTGGCCGCACTGTCCGGCCTCAGTCTTCCCGCCGACGCCGCCCAGGCCGCCCAGGAAGAAGAGACCATTGCACGCGATGTGATCACCATCACGGCCGGGCGCGCGCCGGGCGCAGGGCTTCTGGACCGGCCGGTGAGCCGCCTCACCCGCGCCGATCTGGATGCGGGCGGGCAGAGCGATCTGGGCCGGGCGCTGGCGCTGAACCCGGCCTTTGCGGGCTCGGAGTTCAACGACGATCCGGGCACCCAGAACAACACCTCGGGCACGGCGGCGGTGAATTTGCGCGGGCTGGGCCTGGGCGCCTCGCTGGTGCTGCTCAACGGCCAGCGCCAGACCATCACCAGCGTGGCCGCCGATGACGGCTCGACCTTTGTGGACATGAATGCGCTGGTCCCCTCCATCGCCATCGAGCGGGTGGAGATCCTCAAGGACGGCGCTTCACCCCTGCACGGCTCGGATGCGCTGGCCGGGGTGATCAATGTGATCACACGCGACCGGTTCGAGGGGCTGGAGCTGCGCGTTGAAGGCCGGCTGCCGGACAATTTCGGCGGGGCGGGCAATAGCATGGAGCTCGCCGTGATGGGCGGGCGCAGTTTTGGAAACTGGCGCCACATGGGCGCGATATCAGTACGCCGCACCGATGGCGTGGAGGGGTTCGAGACCGGCTTCATCCCCGGCACCGGCCTGTCGGCCCTCGGTCAGCCGGGCGCGTATTACATCCAGGCGCCTGGCGGCGGGTTCGCGCTGGTCAATCCGGACGGCTCGCCCATCCCTGTGCTTGATCAGGATTGCGCCGCTGCGGGCGGGCTCCCTCTGGTCACTGGCGCTGCGACGGCGTTTGGCGATCCGGGTTTCTGCCAGCTGGATTTCGGCCAGTTCTTCTCCCTCATACCGGACGAGACGCGCATCAACGCCTTTTCAGCCCTCAGCGCCGATCTGGGCGAGGCGCAGCTTACCGTGCGCGCCGGGCTCGCTCACACCGATCTGAGCCGGGGCAATTCGCCCTCCCTGCCCGCCTTGAGCTTCCCGACCATCCCGGCGGCCAATCCGGGAAATTATTTCGGCCAGGACGTGACCTGGCTGGGCCGCCCGCAAGGGGTCAGCGCGGGCGCGGCCCGCCGCTCATTCGAGCATCTTACCTGGCGCCTGGACGGCGAGCTGACCGCGCCATTCAGCGCGTTTGCGCGCCAGTGGGAGGGGCGTATCGCCGCCGGCTGGTCGGCCAACCGCCTGGACGCCACCATCACCGACGCGGTTGCGGACCGGCTTGATCTGGCGCTCAATGGCCTGGGCGGACCGGCCTGTCCGGCAGGCGCCCTGCCCGGCGCGCAAGGCTGTTTGTGGTTCAACCCGTTCGGCTCAGGGGGCCTGGTCACCGACCCGTCCGATCCACGCTATAACGACCCGGCCCTGCTCGGCTGGCTGATCCAGGAAGACCAGCGCCGTTCCGACGCGAGCCTTGGCAGCCTCGACGCCTCGGCCACCGCCCCGGCGCTGTTCGAGGCGCCCGGCGGTCCCGCCTCGCTGGCGCTGGGCGCGCAGATCCGCCGTGAACGCCTCTCGGTGGAGCATGGCGATCTGTTCAATGACGACGCCTTCCTGTTCATCGTCGGCGGGCCGAACTTCTCCGGCTCGCGCACGGTCTCGGCGCTGTTTGCCGAAACCCTGATCCCGGTAAGCGGCCGCACCCGGGTGCAGGCGGCGCTGCGCTATGAGACGCTGGAGGCCTTCTCCTCCCTCGATCCCAAGCTCTCCATCGCCCACGACCTGACGCACGCGGTGACGGTGTCGGCGGGCTGGTCGCGCTCCTTCAGGGCGCCCTCCCTGCACCAGCAGATCTCGGCGACCACCTCCCTGCAATCGCTCAATACCGGGGCGTCCAGCACCTTCCTGCCCGTGCGCACGGTGGGCGCGGCCGATCTGGGGCCGGAGCGCGCCGACACCTTCACCGCAGGCGCAGCGCTGGCGGCGGCGGGCTGGAGCACGCGGCTCGATCTGTGGCGCATCGAGGTGGACAATCTGGTCGTGCGCGAAAGCGCCCAGGCCATCCTGATCGCCGCCAGCGACGGCGCGGGCGGGTTCAATGATCCGCGCGTGGAGGTCTCGCCCGCCGGTGATGTGACCCTGGTGCGCGCGGCCTATGTCAACGCCCCGTCGGTGACCACCCAGGGGCTCGATCTCACACTCGCGCGCGCGCCGGTGGAGACCGCCTGGGGCGCCTTCGGCTTCGGCGCCGAGGGCGTCTATGTCGAGCGTTACGACTTCACCGATCCGGTGCTGAACCAGACCATCAGCGCGGCGGGCAACCGCAATTTCACCAATGCCGCGCGCTCCCTGCCGCGCCTGCGCGCGACGGCGTTCGCGGACTGGGCGTCAGGGCCCTGGAGCGCGCGGGTGCAGGCGCGCCATATCGCGGCCTATGACAATGACGAAGCGCCCGGCGGGCGCATCGGCGCCTGGACGGTGGGCGATGTGCAGGCGGGCTGGCGGGGCGAAACGGCCGGGCGCGGGTTTGAAGTGACGCTTGGCGCACTCAATGTCACGAACGAAGCCGCGCCCTTCGTGCCAACGCCCCTGGGCTATGACACGAAGGTGCACGATGCGCGCGGCCGGGTGTTCTATTTGCGACTGGCCGTAACCGGCTAGAAGCTGCGGTTGAGCATGACGAAGCTGTAGACCACGTCGCGTGAGTCCGGCGCGTTCGGCGCGGTGCGCGCAAAGCGCCCCTTGGCGATATGGCCCAGCCCGGCTTCCAGACGCGTATTGGTCAGGTTGGGCAGGTTATAGCCCACGCTCATATCGCTCACGATGCCGATACGCCGTCCGCTCTGGCCGGTGGCGTCCGCCAGATTGGCGCGCCCCCAGCGGTCTTCGGTCTGAGCCAGACGGGTTTCCAGAACCCGCGCCTGCAGCTGCACAGGCCCGGTGCGCGCCTGATAGCGCACCCCGCCCGCCACGACGTTGTCGCGACCCACCGGACCGAAAATGCCGGTCGGCCCGAAATCGCCCCGGCGGCCGCCGAAGATCGAGTTGAAGCGTCCGAAATCGCCCCCGGCTTTGTCACCCGTGGCGTAGGTCAGCTGGGCGGACAGGCGCGTGCGCCAGGCGTCCTGGAAGGTATAGCCCGCCTCCAGATGGGTGAAGCCGGCGCGGATGTCCTGGCGTCCTCCCGCAACGGGGCGCGAGCCAAACTGCAGCGCGCCTTCGAGATCGTGATCCCAGGCGCCCGCTGACGGCGCACGCAAGAGGCGCAGGCCCGCCGTGTAGGTGTCTGTGCCGTTCTGGTGATTGAGGCCGATCACATACCCCTCAAGATGGCCCCTACCGGGCGCCAGCTTGCGGGTCAGATGCCCCGCCCACAGCCGGGTGCCCCACTCGGCCTGATCAATCTGGGCGGTGTTGTTGAGGATAGCCTGCCGGTCGCGCGGCGCGATCCGCACAGGCGCGCCGTAAAACGAATCCAGAGACCAGTCATCATTGAATTTCTGACGCCAGCGCACGCCCTCGAAATTATTGGGCGAGTTGGCGAAATTATTGTGCGCAATCAGGCGCCCCGACCCGACCGTCATGATCATGCGCCCGATCTGGACGCTGGAGGCGTCACCCGTGGACACACGGGCATAGGCCTGGAACAGCTCTGCGGCGTTGACCGTATTGACCGCCAGCACCGAACCTTCGTCATTGAGCCAGGTGCGCGCATCAAGCAGCTCGGCGCCGAACGTCACCGCGCCAGCATCAAACTCGCCCAGGATGCGGAGGCGCCAGGACGCCTGCTGGTCCGAACCGTCGCGGCCTGCGCGGTAAGGCGCGCTGAGCGTTTCGTGACGCAGGCGCAGCGAGCCGGAAACCGAAACCCTCTCGGGCAGGATGCGCGCCTGGCCATCCCCCTCGTTCGCGCCAGCCTGCCCCGCCAGCCCAAGTCCCAATACAGATGCCGCAGTCATAAAGCCAATCGGGTTCATGCCTCACCTCCCGTGAACTCCCCTGCTTTGCACATTCGCGTCCAAGCATGTCGGCACGGTTAACCATCTGAGCGCCCTATCCTGACAGGCTTTCTTGTGTCAGCAGGCTTTGCGGCGGCGCGCTGAGCGGCGTAGATGGGCGCATGCTGTTTCTCGATCCCGCCCATTTGCCCAAGGGACCGCTGATGGCGGTCGATCCCGGTTCGCGCACGCTGGGCGTGGCGGTGTGCAACGCCGCGCGCACGGTGGTCACGCCGCTGACCACGATCCAGCGCACCAAATTCACGCAGGATTCTGAAGCTCTCCTGAAGCTCTATGACGAGCGCGGCTGCGCCGGGCTGGTGGTGGGCCTGCCCCTGCACATGGATGGCGGGGACGGGCGCAGGGCCCAGTCCTCCCGCTCTTTCGTGACCAATCTCTTGCGCCTGCGCGACTTGCCGGTGGTGTATCAGGACGAGCGTTTGTCCACCTTCGAGGCGTCCGAGCGTCTGTTGCAGGCGGGCGTCAGGCACGCAGACCTGAAAGACATGATCGACGCAGAGGCGGCGGCCGATATCTTGCGTGGCGCCCTGGACGCCATTGCGCGCGGCGGGACGGATTCATGAGTGCGCTGACGGCGGCGCTGATCCCGGTATTCGGCGTGATCGCGCTGGGCTGGCTGTTGCGGCGCACCCGCCTGGTGCGCGCGGAACTGTGGGGTGGAGTGAACCGTCTATGTTATCAGGCGCTTCTGCCTGCGCTCCTGTTCTCCACCATCGCCAGCGCCGATTATGACGGGCTGCAGGCCGGGCCATTCCTGATCGCGGTGACGCTGGGCTTTGTGGTGATGGCTGTGGTCTCTCTGGCCTTGAAGCCGCTGATCGCGGACGGCCCGGCCTTCACCAGCGTGTTCCAGGGCGGCGTGCGCTGGAACGGCTTTGTTCTGCTGGCGCTCGCTGCGCCCGCCTTTGGCGCGGAAGGCGCAGCGTTGGCCGCCCTGGTGTTCGCGCCCACCGTGCCGCTGATCAATGTGATGTGCGTGGCGGTGCTGTCGGTCTGGGGCGCCAGCGACCGGGCGCCAGACCTCAAGCAGGTGGCCTGGCGCATCGCCGCCAACCCGCTGATTCTGGGCTGCCTGGCGGGCCTTGCCGCCAATCTCTCCGGCTTGTTCCAGGACGGCGTGATCGCCGACACCATCGCGCTTGTGGGCCGCGCCGCCCTGCCCCTTCTGCTGCTGGCCATTGGCGCCGGGCTCGACTTCTCAGCCCTGAAAGCCCGCCCGCGCCTGCTGGCTCTGGCGGTAGCGCTCAAGCTCATCGCCGCGCCGCTGGCGTTTTATGCGCTGGGACTGGCGTTCGGCGTGGAAGGCGTGGCGCTGGCGGTGCTGGTGGCGGTGGGGGCTACGCCCGGCGCCGCGGCGGCCTATGTGCTGGCCAGCGAAATGGGCGGGGATGCGCGCCTGACGGCGGGCCATGTCACCGCCACGACGCTTCTGGCCTTCATCGCCATGCCTTTCTGGATCTGGCTGGCGGGCGGATGAGCGCGCTGATCGCCTCCGCCTTCGCGCCGGTGTTCGCCATGATCGCCCTGGGCTGGCTGGTGCGCGCCAGCGGGCTGATGGACCGTACCTTGTGGAGCGGGGTCAACGCGCTCAATCACCGCGTCCTCCTGCCCGCCTTCCTGTTCGTGATGATCACGCGCGCCGACCTTAGCGGCGATCATGTAGGTGAGCTGGCCCTGGCCTCCACTTCTGGATCGCTGATCATGATCGCGCTGGGTTTGGCGGCTGGGCGCGCCTTGGGCCTGAAACCGGCGGAGACCGCAGCGCTGACCGCAGTGGCGGCCTTGTGGAATCTGGTGCTGACCATGGCATTGGCCGAGCGCCTGTTCGGGCCGGACATTACCGGCGCCGCCGTGGTGCTGCCCGGCGTGGTGCTGGGCGCGGGCGCAGCCGTGGCCGGTTTCGCCGCCAGTCAGGGCGCCGGCCCGCGCGCCGCGCTCCAACGCATCGTGCGCGATCCGGTGCTGATCGCCTGCGCGGCGGGGATGGCCGCCAATCTCGCCGGGCTGGCACGGCTGCCGTTTCTACTGACGCCACTGGAGCTGACGGCGGCGGGAACCATGGCAGTGATTCTGCTGGCCATGGGCGCGGGGCTGGATTTCGCCGCCCTCAAGGGCCGCTTGCGCGCACTCGCTGCGGCCGCGCTGCTGCGCACTCTCATCGCCCCGGCGATCTATCTGGGCCTGGCGCTGGCGTTCGGGCTGAGAGGCGAATCCGCCGCCCTGCTGGCGCTGGCCGGCGGCGCGCCCGCCGCCGCCGTCACCTACGCCTTCGCCGCCGATTTCCGCTCGGAGCCGGGCCTGGTGGCGGGCATGATCACCCTGACCGTCCTGACCAGCGCGCTGGCCCTGCCGCTGGTGACCGCGCTGGCGTTGATGATTTGAGCCCAGTCCGCCTTCGCCTGACGGCTTCGGCGGGACAAGTCCGCTTTGATGAGATTTGGTTGGAGGGCCCGGTCCGCCTTCGCCTTCGGCTATGGCGGGACATCCTTCGCTCGAATGACAGGTAAAGGCTTGCCCAGCCGAAGCTCGCGTGAGCGAGCGAAGGATGGTGGAGGGGGCTGGATTCGAACCAGCGTACGCCGAAGCGGGCAGATTTACAGTCTGCTGGATTTAACCACTCTCCCACCCCTCCAAGGGTCCGCCTTATGGCGGCGCGATCCGGTCTGGCCGGTTTCGCCGGGTCCAATCGAAAAACAGCCCCGCTGAAGCGTCATTGCACTGGAGCGCAAGGCGCTTTAACGAGGCGGCTCCCCGATTTGGAGCGCGGACTATAGTCATGACCCCTACCCGGCGCAATACGCCCCGCAAGCCTGATGCAGCACGCCGTTCAGGCCCCCGGGAGAACCCCGATGAGGGCTGGATATGGGGCCGCCATGCGGTGCTCGCAGCGCTCGCCAATCCGCGCCGCAAGCGCATCTCGCTGCATGTCACGCGCAACGCCTCCAATGATCTGTCAAACGCCGACAAGGCGTTCGCCAAAGTCGAACTGCCCGGCGAGCTGGACGCCAAGCTGCCGCCCGGCGCGGTGCATCAGGGTTTCGCCCTGAAGGCCGGCGTGCTGGACGCCGAACCGCTGCAGGCGGTGGCTGATCCCACCCACGGGCTGCTGGTGGTGCTCGACCAGATCACCGACCCGCAAAACGCCGGCGCCATTTTCCGCTCGGCGGCCGCCTTCGGCGCGCGCGCGGTGATCATGCAGGACCGCAAGGCGCCGCCCGTGTTCGGGGCGCTGTGCAAGGCCTCGGTGGGCTGCACCGAGGTGATCGGCCATGTGCGCGTGACCAATATCGCCGACACGCTGCTCTCCTTGCGCAAGGCGGGCCGGTTCGTGATCGGGCTGGCGGGCGAGGCCGAAGCCTCACTCGCAGAGCTGACCGCCGCCCATGCCGGGCCGGGCCTGGTGATTGTGATGGGTGCGGAAGGCACGGGCCTGCGCCCGCGCGTGGCTGAAAGCTGCGACGCGCTGGCGCGCATCCCCATGGGCGCGAAGGCCGAAAGCCTGAATGTGTCGGCGGCCGCGGCGGTGGCCCTCTACGAGGCCTCCCGCCACGACCCCCGCATCAATCCGCCGCGCTAGAAGCGGGCGGTGCGCCCCGGCCTCGCCAGCGGGTCTCGCCGGTAAAGCGCGACGCGCGCACCGAACCCGAACCGGAAATGTTCACATCGGCATTGGCCGCTTCGCCGCCATGACGCACCGAGCCGGAACCCGAGATGGTGGCGCGCAACGGGTCCGCGCGCCCTGAGCCCAGACGCACCGAGCCCGAGCCGGAAATACGCGTGGTCAGGGCGCCGGTCTGGCCGCTGGCGCGCACGCTCCCGGAGCCGGACACCACGGCGGTGAGGTCACCGATTTCGCCAGCCTGGAACCCGCCCGAGCCCGAAACCGTGACGCTTGAAGGCCCGGAGATGTCTCCGGTCCGCACAGCGCCGGAACCGGAAATGCGCGCATCGGCGGCGCCTGCGATATCGCCTGTGGTGACCCGGCCCGAGCCCGACAGCACCAGGTCGGCGTCCGCCCCCACATTACCGGCGGTCAGCGCCCCGGAGCCGGACATGCGCGCAGTGAGCGGTCCGGCGATGTCGCCGGCGCGGAAATGAGCGCAGCTGCGCATCTCCAGATCGGCTTCGCCCAGCGCGCCCGCCTCGCCCTGATAGAGGCTTTGACGGATCACCAGGCCCATGGAAGCCGGCGCGGTAATGACCAGCGAAGGATAATCGCTCAGTGCGGTCTGCGCGCCGCCCAGACCGAACCAGCCGCCGCGCGCGCCGATATAAGCCTCGCCATCACGGCGCCGGCAGTTGACACGGCCCACGCTCTGCCCGCCATCAATGGCCACCACCCCGCCCGAGAGGCGTACGCTGGCCGCGTCCTGCCCGCCCGCGCCGGGGCGCGCTTCGACGACAATGCGCTCGCCGCCCTCGCGGATCTCGATATTCCCGATGAAATTGGCGATCTGGACGACCCCGGCGTCATAGCCCTGACCTTGCTGGGCCAGCGCCGCCGGCGCGGCGCCCAGCGTCAGGGCGGCCAGCCCGCTTGCGTAAATCTTCATCATGCCCGTCTCCCTTGTCCTGCTGGCGCCAGATGCGCCTTCAGAAGTCCCGATGCGCCAAGCTTGCCATACGGATGCGTTCGCAAGCGTGAAAAAACCGTCATGAGAAGCGCCTGAACCCTATCGACTCGCACGCGCCAAGGGTCTTTTCTCTCGCCCATGACCCATCACGCCCCGCGCACCGAGCTCGCCACCCATAGCGTCTTCAACCAGTCAGAGCCGCTGACGGGGGTGAACTGGCATGATGACGACGTGATGCTGCGCGAGGCGCTGGCGCGATCGGGTGCGGGCGTTCACCGCGGCGCCCTGTCGAAGTTCGGCGCTGAAGTCGGCAGTGAACGGGTCCAGGAGCTGGGCCGCACCGCCAATGAAAACCCGCCGAAATTCAAACCGTTCGACCGCTTCGGCCAGAGGGTCGATGAAGTGGAGTTCCACCCCGCCTATCACGGTCTGATGGCGCTGGGCCTGAGCCACGGCGTCTCGTCAGCGGCGTGGACAACGGACACGGCGGGCCACGCCCTGCATGCCGGATTGCTCATGCTGATGGGACACGGCGATGCGGGCGTGTGCTGTCCCATGTCCATGACCTATGCCTGCGTTCCAGCCCTGCGCCATGCCGGCTGGACGGGGGACTGGATCAAGGGGGCGCTGAGCACGCGCTACGACCCTGACTTCCTGCCCATGCAGCAAAAATCCGGCCTGACTATCGGCATGGCCATGACCGAGAAACAGGGCGGCTCGGACGTGCGCGCCAACACCACCCGCGCCGAACCGGCAGGCGCTGAGGACGAGGTGGTGCTGACCGGCCATAAATGGTTCTGCTCGGCGCCCATGAGCGACGCCTTCCTGACGCTGGCCTATGAGGGCGGCGAGGACGGCGCCATGAGCTGTTTCCTGGTCCCGCGCTGGCGCCCGGACGGAACCCGCAACACGATTGAGATTCAGCGCCTCAAGGACAAGCTGGGCGACCGCTCCAACGCCTCGTCCGAGATCGAATACCGTCAGGCCTGGGCGCGCCGGATCGGCGAGCCGGGACGCGGCGTGCGCACCATTATCGAGATGGTCAATCACACACGGCTCGATTGCCTGGCCGGCTCGGCGGGCCTGATCCGCACGGTCAGCGCCCACGCCATCTGGCATGCCGACCGGCGCAGCGCGTTTCAGCGCCGCCTGATCGACCAGCCCCTGATGCGCGAGGTTCTGGCTGAATTGTCCCTGGAGGCCGAAGCGGCCCTCGCCCTCGCCTTCCGCGTGGCGCAAGCCTTTGACAAGGCGGCGCAAGATCCGGCCGAAGCGGCGTTCGCGCGCATCGCCACGCCCATCGCCAAATACTGGATCTGCAAGCGCGCTCCCTATCTGGTCTATGAGGCCATGGAGGCTCATGGCGGAGCGGGATATGTGGAGGAGCATCCGCTGCCGCGCATGTTCCGCCAGAGCCCGCTCAACGCCATTTGGGAAGGCTCGGGCAATGTCATCGCGCTGGACGTGCTGCGCGCGCTGTCCCGGGACACGTCAGCGCGCGAGGCGCTGGAGGCCGAGCTTTCCACCCTCGCCGGGCTGCACCCGGCTGTGGACCAGCGCCTCTCGGCTCTGCGCGCCATGATGGCCGACGGCCTGGGCGAAGCGCGCGCGCGCCGTTTCGCCGAACTGTCCGCCACCCTCCTGACCGCCGCAGCGCTCCAGCGCGCCGGGCTGGACCTGGCCCTGCAGGCCTATATCGCAAGGCGCATCGCCGAGACCGCCACCACGCTGGGCGCAGGCGAGGCGGCCATAGACGCCGAGTGGTTGATCGGCCGAGCCCGGCTGGCCGTGTAGTACCCCCGTCAGAGCGTATCTGGAGCGCATGCCATGACCTGGATGATCGCGGCCCTGGCCGCCTATGTCCTGCTCCAGCTGGCCATTGCGCTGTGGGCGTCGCGCCGAATCGCGGGCGATGTGGATTACCTCGTCGCGGGGCGGCGCCTGGGCATGTTCGCGGTGGGAATTTCGGTGTTCGCCACATGGTTTGGCGGCGAGACCGTGATGGGCGCCAGCGCCATCATCGCCAGCGAAGGCATCGCCGGAGCACGCGCCGAACCCTTCGGATACGCCATCTGCCTGGTGATCGCCGCGCTGGCCGTGGCTGGCGCCTTGCGCGCCAAGGGCTATATCACGCTGGCCGATTTCTTCCGCGACCGGTTTGGCGGGCGCGCCGAAATCGCCGCGGCCTGCGTGTCCATCCCCACCTCCGTCATCTGGGCGGCGGCCCAGCTGCTGGCGCTGGCCGCATTGCTGGCCACAGTCGCCGGATTGCCTGTGGGCACAACACTGATGGCGGTGACGGGACTGGTGATTGTCTACACGCTGCTGGGCGGGCTGCTGGCCTCGGTGGTGACCGATATCCTGCAAGGCTCGATCGTGCTGGTCGGGCTGGTCATCTTGTTGTTTGCGCTGATCGATCACGCCGGCGGCCCGGCCCAGGCCATCGCCTCTATCCGGCCTGAACAACTGATCCTGATCGCGCCGGGCGAAAGCTGGTTGGAGCGTCTGGACGCGTTCGCCATCCCCATCCTCGGCTCCATCGTGGCCCAGGAGCTGATCTCGCGCTTTCTCGGCTCGAAGACCGCCAAAATCGCCGTGCGCGGCGGTCTGCTGGCGGGCGGACTATACCTGGCGGTGGGCTTTTTCCCGCTGGCTTTCGGGTTGATCGGGGCGGGCGCGGGCTTTGACGCCTCGGCGGGCGATCTCTTCCTGCCCAATCTGGCCGCCGAGCTGCTGCCCACCGCCCTGTTCGTGGTGTTCGCCGGGGCGCTGTTCTCCGCGGTGCTGTCCACGGTGGATTCGGCCCTTCTGGCGGTCTCCGCTCTGACCACAGAAAACCTCTACAGCCGGGTGCGCACCAGCGCCGGTCCGCGCGAGAAGCTTGTGGCGGCGCGGGTTCTGACTGTCGTGGCGGGCGCGTGCGCCTATCTGGTGGCCACGCGCGGCGAGACGATTTACGGCCTGGTCGAACTCGCTTCCTCGCTGGGATCGGCGGGGCTGCTGGTCTCGCTCATGATCGGATTGCACACGAAATTCGGCGACGAGTGGAGCGCGCTGGCGGCGCTGGCGGGCGGACTGATCACCATCTGGCTGGGCGGCTGGGTGTTCGAGATCCCCGGCTCGTTCCTGTTTTCGATCCTGGCCGCTGGCGGCGCCTATGTGCTGGCGGCCCTGATCAGCCGCGCGCTGAAATCTCAGGCGCCCGCCTGATCCAGGATCGCGTCGGCCTCGATCTCCACGATGAAGTCCGGCGCGGCGAGCGCGCTCACCCCCACCATGGTGCTGGCCGGGGGATGGGCGGCGAACACCGCCCGGTGCGCCGCGCCCACCGCGGCCTGGCTTTCAGGCGCCATGTCGGTGACATAGATGCGCGTGCGCACCACATGCTCCGGCCCCGCCTCGAATTGCGCCAGTGCGGCCAGAATGATCTCAAGACAGCGTTCGGCCTGCGCGCCCGCATCGCCCGGCGCATGGGGCCGGCCGTCAGCGTCCACCGACACTGTGCCGGAGACGAAAACCTGATCGCCGCAGCGCACCGCCCGGCGATAGCCGACCCTGTCTTCCCATGGCGCGCCGGAGGTGATGCGCACACGAGATTTCGTCATGGTTCAGTCCTCACCCGAACAACGCGTCAACACTGGCCTGGGCGGCGTCCTGATCGGGATCGGATTCGCCCGTGACGTGACCATGCACCGCCGCACGCGCCGCCGCCAGCAGCGGCTCGGCCTCGCTGCGCGCGGCCAGCGCCGCGCCAGCCAGGTCACCTGCCGCCACCTGCGCCTGAAGGCTGATGATGACATCGTCGAGCACGGTGATCAGGGTTTCGAAATGGGCGCGCACTGCGCGCGGGGCGGCGCGCCAGGCCTCGATCACGGTCTCGCGCCCGCTATAGCCGGTGCGCTCGAAATGATCCTCATAGCCGCACGGCGCCCAGGCGAGCACGTCTTCGGCGCAATCGGGCATGTCGGGCAGCATCTCGAGCAACATTACCACTTCATTGAAATGGTTGAGGTAATCGGTCGCAAGCCCGGTCTCGGGATGAATATTGGCAGACCGAAGCGCGTCCGGCGGCGGCATCAGGGCCGTGGCGGTCATGGGCGGCGCCCTTTGGATTATGACACTCTCAAGTCCGCCACCCTGCCCGCTCATGCTTGATGAAGCGCTAACCGCCTGAATGCGAGCCCCAGAAATGCGACACCCCCGGCTGCGGGGCATGTGCAGCCGGGGGTGCGGACGGGCCGGTGACGCGGCGGGCCGGATCGCCGGCGCCGTCAAAGGAACAGTGTGGCGAGAGCTTAGCCGCCCTGCTGCTCACGATGCTCCTGGGCGATCTCGGCCACGCGTCCGCCGAGTTCCGGATCGGACTGAGCCGCAGCATTGATCTCGTTATAGCGCTGGGCTGAGAGGCCATGGCTTTCGACCGCTTCGAGCATCTCGGCCTGGGCGCCCTGCTGGATCACCTGAGCTTCTTCAGGGTCCTGGGCCGCTTCGAGTTGCGGGCGCATGTCCTCGACAATCTCGCTGACATCGTCCACGGCGCGCACGAAGCTCCAGATTTCTTCATCGCTCACCGGCTCGATTTGCGGCTCTTGCTGGGCCGGCATGCCCTGCTGCTGTCCCTGTTGCTGCGCCAGAGCGGCGGCGGCCGGAGCTGCACTCGCAGCGCCCAGCGCCAGAGCCAGTGCGGAAGCCGTCGTCATGAAAATCGAAGTCATTAGAGCCAGTCTCCATTCATTGCTGCACGGCCCGCATGCCGGGCGCGCTGTGTATGAGACGCTGGCGCGCAGATGTTTGTTGCAAGCATATTGCATTACAATTTGGTCATTTCGGGATTTCCCGTGTTATGCATGCGCCATGTCCTGCAACATATTGATTGTTTCAGACGTCATACATACGAGCGACTGGACACTGAGCGCATGAACGCCAAAGACCTCAGCCGGATCATAGCCCGCCATCTCACCGCCATGCGGCGGTTCGCGCGCGCCCTCACGGGCAATGCGTTCGATGCCGATGATCTGGTTCAGATCGCCGCAGAGACGGCCATCCGCAAGCGCCGCCAACTGCGCCAGCCTGACCGTGCGCGCAGCTGGCTGATGACCATTGTCTATCGCGCTCATCTCGATCTGCGCCGCCAGGCCGCCCGGCGCGAGGCGCCCCTGAACGATCCCGAATCCGCGCCTGTCCAGCGCACCGCCTCCAACCAGGACGCACGCCTGGCCTGCGCCGAAGCGCTTGATGCGCTGGACGCCCTGCCCGCAGAGCAGCGCGCGGCGCTGACCCTGGTGGCGGTGGAAGGTCACTCCACCGGGGAAGCCGCCCGCATTCTCGGCGTCAAGGAGGCCACCTTGCGTTCCCAGATCTCGCGCGCCCGCTCCGCCCTGCGCGAAGCTGTGGACGCCGAGCCCGTCCGTCCGCCCGTGCGCGTTGTGAGGTGATCTCCATGAAACATTTGCCCGACACGCTTCAGGACACTGACGCCGGACCGCTGGATGCGCTGGCCCGCGACTGGCTGGACGGCGCTCTGGATCCGGACTCGCCCGAAGCCGCCCTCGCCCGCCAGGCCCTTGAATCCGATAGCGGACTGGCTGCGCGCATCGAGTCTGACCGCGCCGCAGAGCAGCGCCTGGCCGCCGCTCTGGACGCCTATGCCCGTCCGCAGGAAAGCGGGCGCGCGCCCGCCCTGATCGCCCGCGCCGCCCGGCGCGCTGAAGCCGCCGACCGCTGGGTGCGGCGCACAGGCGCGGCGGCGGCGGCCATTCTCGTCTTCGCCGGCGGCTGGATGGCGGGCAGCCTGCCCGCGTCGGATCCCGGCCAGCCGCCGTCCGAACTGGTGATGCTCGGCGGACAGGCTGCAGACGCCACCGCCTTCCAGGCCGGGCTGGCCAATGAGCCGGTCATGGCCCCGCCGGAACTGACCGGCCATGGCCTGCAGCTGACGGCATCGATCACCCGTGCGGCGCCGGACGGCGCCCTCAACGCGCTGGAATATGCTGGTCCGCAAGGTGAAACCGTGCGGATCCTGGTGCGGCGCACCGGGCCGGCGCCAAGCGAGACGCTGCATCAGGCCTCGATGGATGGCGACCCGCTGGTGTGGTGGCGCGAGGGAGACCATGTGATCGGCGTAACCGGTCCGCTGAGGCGGGACGCCCTGACCGCCATCGCTGAAGACGTGCGCCTGCAGGCGCGCGGCGCGCCGGTGGTGGCCGATTTCTCACCCGCGCCGGAGCTGGGCGTACAAGTGGTCAGCGATCCGGGCTGAGCCGGGCTGACACCCCTCCAAGCCTGGCGCTATCCCCCGAATTGCGTACCGAAAGGCCCTTTTTGGCGTCAGGCCCATCCAAGCTCATACAGTATCGGTATCTAGAGCCCGGAACAGGGTCTCGCAGCCCAGAAGATCGCGCCGGGCATTGGCCCGGGCCTCTGCGGCTTCGGCGTCCTCGCCCCAGCGTTCGGCCTGCCACAGCTCTTCAAGGCGCGCAGCCGTGAACAGGACCTCGCCCGTGTCTTCGCCTTCCAGCAGCGCAAACGCCAGCACGGCCGAGCCCAGAAGCGGCGCGGCGCTGACGAGGCCGGTGAGGCGGACATCGTCCAGCGCCAGCGCCCGGCGCTCCAGCGCTGCGATGGAGGTTTCAGGCTGGGCCAACGCCGTGATGGAGGCTGCGGCCTTGAGCGGCGCGTCCAGCGCCTTGGCCGACCAGTCGAGCCAGGGATCCCAGGCTGCGGCCTGACGCGCGGCCAGCTCTGCGTCATCGGCGCGATGGCTCAGAAGATCGGTACGGGCGAATTTGGCGACCTCCGCGGCGGCTTCGGCGCGCACCGCGCCCATCCGGTCCAACGCCACATGGCATAGCCGGGTGACGGGCATGGTGAAGGGATTGATGTGTTCGCCTTGCGCGGCCCACTCGGCGGCCACCGCACGCGCCAGCGTCTCCCCGGGCAAGGCGAGAACGGATTTGGCCGGGGTGCGCACCTGGCGTCCGTCCAGCAGCACGCGCCAGCCCTCCGCACCGGGCGCAGCGTTCACCTCTGCATAGAAGCGACGCGGCAGAGGCCGGTTCTCGGCTTTGGCTTTCGACATGCTCATGCGGCGCTCCGCGTGCTGGCGAAAAGGTCGAGGGCGGCGTTAAGGGCCGCGAAGTCGTGATGGATGGCGTGGGCGCCGGCATCCATGATCTCATCCGGGGTGTGAAAGCCCCAGCTCACCCCGAGCGCATGGACCTCGGCATTGCGCGCCATGGTCATGTCCCAGCCGGTATCGCCGATCACCACCGTGTCTTCGGGCCGCACGCCGGTTTCGGCCATGGCGTCGAGCACCATGCGCGGATGAGGCTTGCCCGGCCCGCCATCGGCGGTCTGAAGCGTCTGGAAATGGCGGTGCAGATCATGATGGCTGAACACGATGTCCAGCCCGCGCCGCGCCTTGCCGGTGGCCACGCCCAGAAGCCAGCCTTCATCGCACAGGCGCTCCACCGTCTCACGCGCGCCCTCATAGAGCGGCTCGGAAAAGCCGCGTTCGGCGCGCTGCTCCACGAAGGCCTCCTTGTAAAAGCCGGTGAGCGCAATCACGCGCGCCTCGCCAAAATCGGGCGGCGCCAGGCGCGCCACGGCTTCAGACAGCTCCAGCCCCACAATCGTGCGCACCCGGTCATAGGCGATGGGTCCGAGCCCTGCGCGCTCGAAGGCGCGGGTCATGGCCGCGTGGATCACCTGGCGCGAATCCACCAGCGTGCCGTCCACATCAAACACCGCCAGTTTGAGACCGCTCACCCCAGCGCCTCCTCGGCCGGGCCGGCGGCGTCAAAGTCGAAGCCCAGGGCGGCGAAGGTCTCGCTCATGTGGACGGGCAGCTCCGCCTCGATGACGACCGGCGGCTTGCCCGGGCGCGGGATCTCCACCCGCCGTGCGTGCAGGTGCAGCTTGCGCGACAGGCCTTCGGGCGTGGGAATGTCGCAGACATATTTGCCGTCGCCCAGAATGGCGTGGCCGAATTCGGCCAGATGTACGCGCAGCTGGTGGGTGCGCCCGGTCTCCGGGCTCAGCACCACCCAGCTCACCCGGCGCCCGGCATGGTCGGCGACGGAATAGTGGGTGACGGCGTGCTGGGCGCCCTCCTCGCCGTGACGGGCGGCGACCATGCGCTCGCGGTCGCCTTCGGCGCCGCCGGACTTCTTCAGGAAGCCGCTGATCTCGCCCACATGCGGGGCGGGCACGCCCAGCGCCACCGCCCAGTAGACTTTCTTCACGTCGCGGGTCTGGAACAGGCGCGCCAGCCGGCGCGCGCTGTCGGCGGTGCGCGCCACCACCAGAACGCCGGACGTGTCCTTGTCCAGCCGGTGCACCAGGCGCGGGCGCTCATCGCCCTTGCCGAAGGCCTCGAGCAGGCGATCCACATGGCGCGTGGTCTTGGACCCGCCCTGCACGGCCAGGCCATGAGGCTTGTTCAGCGCGATCAGATCAGCGTCCTTGTAGATCACCAGAGATCGGGCATAGGCCGCATCCTCGCGCGTCAGCGGCGCCTCGGCCTTCACCGCGCCGGGCTCGGGCATGGGCGGCACGCGCACGATCTGGCCCGCCTCCAGGCGCTGATTGCCCTTGGCGCGCGCGCCGTCCACGCGCACCTGTCCGGTGCGCAGGAATTTCTCCACCCGACCGTGGGGGATGTGGGGGAAATGCTTCTTGAACCAGCGGTCGAGGCGCATGTCCGCCTCGGCCTGGCTCACTTCGATGGTCTGAACAGCGCTCATGGGCGTTGGGATAGGCGCGCACGCGCCTGCGGGCAAGGGGCGCCTGCCGGTGCGGGCCGCGCGCTTAACGCGGGCCGGACGCGCCGAACCGCTCGCCCGTCGCGGCCCCCGCCCACACCGCCGCCATCCAGATCAGGGCCGAAGCCGCGATCAGCAGGCCCGCCAGCCCCGCCGCGCCGGACTGGATGAGCTCAAGGGCTTCCAGCGAGAAGATCGAAAACGTGGTGAAGCCGCCGCAAAACCCGCCCATGACGAAGACGCGCTGCACCGGCCCGGCGGACCAGCGCCCGTCAGGCCCCGCAAGCGCGGCGTACAGCCCGATGGCGAACGCGCCCAGCGCATTGACCGTGAGCACGCCCCAGGGAAAGCCCGGCCCCATGAGCGCCAGCATGGCGCCAGAGGCCAGATGGCGCGCCGCAGCCCCCAGCGCGCCGCCCGCAGCTATCGCCAGATAGAGGGGAAGCTGTTTCATAACGCCGCCCCCAACGCGTAACCGCCCGCCGCCGCCAGCAGCGACAGGGCGAAGGAGGCGGCCATGTTCAGCACAGCTAGCCCAAGGCGGCGGGCCTTCAACAGGCCCAGCGTGTCCAGCGTAAAGGCCGAGACAGTGGTGTAGCTGCCTAGAAGCCCGATGGCGAAGAACGCCCAGACGGCGGACAGCGCCGTTTCGCCCGCGCCGGCAAACGCGCCCGCCAGCACGCCCAGCAGCGCCGCGCCGGAGATATTGACCGCCAGCGTGCCCATGGGAAACGCGCCGCCGGCCAGGCGCTGCACCGCGCCCGCCGCCCACAGGCGCGCCGCCGCGCCCAGCGCGCCGCCCAGCATGATCAAGAGCCACTGCATCATACCCGCAGCGTTAGGCCGCCCCGCCCGCCCCGGCAAGGGCGCGCACGCCCGCTCACAGGCGTTGCAGGGCCTCTGCAGTCAGGACGGCGGCGCCCGCCGCCCAGCTGAAACTCGCCAGCGTGCCGATGATCACATATTCGCTGTGGCTGCGGTCGCGGGCGTACTGGAAGCGCAGCACCGACTTGGCCGCGATCAGAAAGCCGATGGCCGCGAACTGACCCGCCAGCACCAGGACGAACACCGCTGTGCGCTCCAGGAGGCCGATCCAGGCGCCGCCCTCCTTAAGGCCCTGGTCCGCGCTGGGGTCCGTGGTCTCCAGATCCGGCAGCTCAAAACGCTCTATGAACAGGGCGATGGCGAACTGGCCCGTGCGCGTGGCGATGATGAAGCCGGCGCCCAAGGCGTAAGCCATGGCGAGCCCCGCCCCCGCATCGGGCAGGCGCCAGGCCCATTCGCCCATGGCGAATGCGTTGGGGAACGCGAAGGCGGCCAGCGCGATGAAGCCCAGATGGGCCAGCTGATCGAGACTGAAAGCGGCGAACTTGCGGCGAGGTCCCGGAGCGCCCTGCGGCTCCAGAATTCTGGCGATGAAGCCCGGCATGCGGCCCCAGGTCTTGAGCCCATCCACGAGCGCGTGGCTCACCAGCACCAGCCCCACCGCCGCCCAGACCTCTCCCGGCGTCCCCAACCATAATCCCAGCGCCGCCGCCGCCGTGACCCCGACGATCAGGGCGTGAAGGGCGAAGGCCCAAGGTTTGCGCTTGTTGGCGATGATCCAGTTGAACTGGAGCACGAAATCGGCCAGCGCATGGGCGGCGAGCAGGGCCAGCGCGGTTTCAAGCATGGCCCGATAACAACTTTTTTCGGTTGTTTTTGTGGATTACAACCCTCTTCGGCTGTTCTCCTGCGGGCCTGAATAACAGCCCTTTTCGGCTGTTTTCCTCGATTACAGCCTTTTCCGGCTGTTGGGTGGCGCGCGCATAACAGGCTTTTTCGCCTGTAATCCTGAAATACAGGCTTATTCGCCTGTAATTTGGAATAACAGCCTGTTTCGCCTGTGACGCCTCACTCATGCCGAGGCCTCCATTTGCTCCAGAACCGCCAGCAGGGCCGGGCCTTCAGCGCTCTCGAAATGGTCCTGCACGGTTTGCTGGGATATGCCGAGCTGGACGCCCAGGGCCGCCTGGGTGGGCGCATCGAGCAACAGGAGATGGCGCATCACTTGCGCCTGCCGGGGCGTCCATCGCGCGCTGAGCGCGCCCGCCAGCCCGAACGCGGCCGGCGCCCAGCCCCCGATATCCGGCCCGGCGGAGGTTGAAACGCGCGCGCTCATGCGCAGGGCCTTGGGCATGGATTCAAGGCCGTGGCCGGACAGGACGAAGGCCTCGCCCTCGCCGGCGCCCAGAGCGCCGTCTTTCGGAATGGCTTTTACCGGCCCCAGCCCGGCGCACAGGCGCGTCGCGGCGGTCTTGCCAGTGGCGCGCACCGCCGCGCTGTAGAGGCACGCCGCGCGCAGGGCCAAAAGCGGTTCAAGCACCATGGCCTGCCAGCCATCCCCGCGAAAGCGCTCAAGGGCCGGCGCGCCGGCCTCGCCCGGCCAGGCGCGAATCGCCCGGTCCGCCTCAGCCAGCGCGTCAAAGGCGGCATGGGTCGACGCCGCGCCCGCCCGGGTGGACCCGATGAGATCGCCCGTCAGAACAGCGCAGGTTTTGGGCACAGGGACGCCTCCTCAGCTCACAGCCGGGTGACCTTGGCGCCCCTGCGCAGCGTGCGCAACGCCCGCAGGCCTTGCCCTTCGCCCGCCTCAGTCCGAGGTACGCGCGCGCAGGGCCAGCACGAGCATCAGCACGGTAGCCGCGATCACCAGCATGGCCGACACGCCGAGAACCGGGCCGAGCGCCTCGTCTCGGCTCATCGGGCCGTAATAGAAATACAGCGCGATGATCATGACCAGAGATCCCACATGGTGCAGGCCGGTCTGGATCCAGGCCAGCAGGCCCTGGGCCAGCCCAAACGCGCGGTAGACCAGAGCCCAGAGCACCGGCAGCACCCCGCCCACCAGCATGGCGTGGGCGTGGGTGGGCATCTGGCTGTGATCGCCGGTGCGGCCCATATGCTCGCCCAGAGCCATGCCCGCGATCAGCCAGACCAGCCCCAGAAGCAAGTGAATGCGAATCGGATTCATGATGGCCTCCCCTGAAAAACCATGAGGATGCGTGTACTGATACCGCCCGTCCAAATCAATTAGATTGTCTATATTGGATAAAATAAATACGCGCCGGTTTAGTTTTTCACACGCGCTGATCTGTGTGCGCATGCACAATTTAGTCAGGCCCCATGCTGCAACTGCACACGACCGGCTTTCGGTCTCTCTGGCGGCATGTCGGGAGAGATGGATGTGCGAGATGGAGCGCCAACCGGTTGCCTTGAGGGCCCGGCGGCGCGCAATCTGACCGGGGTGGGCAACCGCCGCCAAGGAGGGAGGGCATATGCTGGTCTGGCTGATAACGCGCAACCATGAGCACTTTCATCCCTCGGCCTTTCTGGCCGCGTCCAACCCGCAGGGCCGCGCAGCGCAGCCCATGGTGGGATTCACCGGCTCGGCCGCATATTTTGCGGTCTGTATCCGGATTGGCCTCGTTTTCTTGTTGGGCGGGATCGCCGCCATACTGACGAGCCTTGTCTTGCTTTGGTTGGCGGTTGGGATTCACCCTCTTCTGGCGTTCTCCTCCTTCACGCCCATTGTGCTGTTCACACTCCTCTGGCGTCTGGATTTTTTCTTCTGGCTGATCCGGCGCGCCCATGATCATGGGCGCAGCTGGGTCTGGGCCATCGGGCCGTTGTGTGCGCCCCCGATCACTCTGTTGAGTATAGGGCTCGCGCTGTTTCTCGGGGGGCTGGTGGCCGGCCTGATCACGGCCGCACTTGTTATTCTGTGCGTTGCCATACCTGCCATAGCCTATGTGTACCACCTGATGCATGCGCCCGGCCAGGCCGGCCCCAACCGATATGGCCCGCCCGATACGCCCATCCCTGATCACTGGCTCAAAAGGAAGACGCCCTAACCGCCCCGGCGCTCCTTACGCAGGGCCCGCCAGCGCGCGAGGCGCTCTTTCAGCTGGGCTTCACGGCCGCGGTCACCGGGCTGGTAGAAGACCGGGCGCTCGCCCATTTCGTCGGGGAAATAGTCCTGGCCGGAGACGCCGTCTGGTGCGTCGTGATCGTATTCATAGCCCGCCCCATAGCCTTCGGCCTTCATCAACTTGGTCGGCGCGTTGAGGATGTGCTTGGGAGGATTGAGCGAGCCGGTGGCCTTCGCCGTGCGCTGCGCAGCTTTCCAGGCGGCGTAGACCGCGTTGGATTTGGGCGCGCAGGCCAGATGCACCACCGCCTGGGCCAGCGCCAGCTCGCCTTCGGGACTGCCAAGAAAATCATAGACGTCCTTGGCCGCCAGCGCCGCATGCACTGCGCCGGGATCGGCCAGGCCGATATCCTCATTGGCCATGCGCACCAGACGGCGCGCCAGATAGAGCGGGTCCTCGCCCGCCTCCAGCATGCGCGCCAGCCAGTAGAGCGCCGCGTCCGGGTCCGATCCGCGCACCGATTTGTGCAAGGCGGAGATAAGATTGTAATGGCCCTCGCGGTCCTTGTCGTAGACCGGCGCGCGGCGCTGGACGAGCGCGCCGAGCCCCGCCGGATCCAGCGCCGCCTCCGGCTCGGCGGTGAAGACCTGTTCGGCCAGGTTGAGGAGATAGCGCCCGTCCCCATCGGCCAGCGCAATCAGGGTCGCGCGCGCGTCCGGGTCCAGCGGCAGGGGCCGGCCCTCATGGGCTTCGGCGCGGGCCAGAAGCTGCTCCAGCGCAGGCGCGTCCAGGCGCTTGAGCACCATCACCTGACAGCGCGAGAGCAGCGCGGCGTTGAGCTCGAAGCTGGGATTCTCCGTGGTGGCGCCGACCAGCGTCACCACCCCCGCCTCCACCACGGGCAGGAAGCCGTCCTGCTGGGCGCGGTTGAAGCGGTGGATCTCGTCGACGAACAGCAAGGTCCCCTGCCCCGAGGCGCGCCGGGCGCGGGCGCGCTCGAAGGCTTTTTTCAGATCCGCCACACCGGAGAACACCGCCGAGAGCGGCTCGAAGGCCAGACGGGTCTCCTCGCTCAAAAGCCGCGCAATCGTGGTCTTGCCCACGCCCGGCGGGCCCCACAATATGATGGAGGAGAGCGCGCCCCGCGCCAGCATGCGGCCCAGCGGCGCGTCCGGGGCCAGAACATGGTCCTGGCCGACGACGTCTGTCAGCGATTGCGGGCGCAGCCGGTCGGCCAGCGGGCGCGGCGCATCCGTCTCAAGGCCGGCGGACTGGAACAGGTCACTCATGGGCGCAAGACTGGGCGCGCGAACGCCCGGCGCCAAGACGGCGCGCGCATATGCTCGTTAACCGCTCACCCCGAAATGCTCGCTGGCCAGCATCACCGCGCCCAGAACCCCGGCGATGACAGCGCCATAGCCGAACCACGGCTCCCAGCCGCGCGCAAAGGCCAGCGCCATCACAGCCAGCCCGCCCAGCACGGGCAGCGCCCAGATCAGGACGGTGACCGGAGTGACCGGCTTGCGGGTCGGTTTGTCGTTCATGACAGGGCTCTCGCAATCAGCAGCGCGGCGCGGTTCCCATGAGCTGCGCCTTTCGTGTATATGGCCCGCCACGCTCAGGTCAGGAAGCCATGTCTGCATTCGTACTGGAAATCTCGAAGGACTTCACCTTCGACGCCGCTCACCATTTCAGCCACAAGGACGCCGCCCATCCCTTCTCGCGGATGCATGGCCATTCCTTCGCGGGCACGGTGACCCTGTCGGGCGCGCCCGCCAGCGAGAGCGGCATGGTGCGCGATTTCTGGGAGATTGACGCGCAGATCGCCAAGGTGCGCGACCAGCTGGATCACCGCCTCCTCAACGAGGTGGAGGGGCTGGAGCATCCCTCGCTTGAAGCCATTGCACGCTGGGTGTTCGAGAAACTCGACCCGGTCCTGCCCGGCCTGGTCAGCGTGGAAATCCGCCGCCCGAGCTGCGGCGAGAAGGCCGTGCTGCGCCGCGCCTGACCAGACTGTTCCCCGGCCCAACGCAAAACCCCCGCGCGATGGCTCGCGCAGGGGCTTTCAAACCGGTCCGTTATGGACAGATCAGTCTTCTTTCGGCGTCAGAATCTGCTTGCCGCGATACATGCCCGACTTCAGGTCGACATGGTGCGGACGGCGCAGCTCGCCAGTGTCCTTGTCCTCGATATAGGCCGTGGTGCCAATGGCGTCGTGGCCACGGCGCATATTGCGCTTGGACGGGGAGGTTTTGCGCTTGGGGACCGCCATGGGTCTCTCCTACAAATTCAAAGCTGATCCGGTCTTGCGCGCGCGGCCTGACAGCGCACGCAGGCAATGAGCGGCGGGCTATACCGGTTTCGCACCGGGCTGGCAATGGGCGCTGTGCGGTGGGGGCTATCACCTGAACGCCTGGCCCCTCAATCCGCGTTTCCCCGTCGAAAGACGGGGCCCACTTGCAGCGCGGAGTCTGGATCCCGTCTTGCGACGGGAAAACGCATGGGGAATGGAGGGCAGAATTACGTCGGAAGGAGGCTCAGCCCCCCTACACCAACCGTGAATGCTCCACCGCCGCGGCGATGAAGCTGGCGAAGAGCGGATGGGGCGCGAAGGGGCGGGATTTGTATTCGGGGTGGAATTGCACGCCGATGAACCAGGGATGGTCGGGGTATTCCACGATCTCGGGCAGGACGCCGTCGGGCGAGAGCCCTGAGAAGACGAGCCCTTCCGCCTCGAGCCGCTCGCGCCAGGCGATATTGACCTCATAGCGGTGGCGGTGGCGCTCCTCGATGCGCTCTGCGCCATAGATCGCGCGCACGCGCGAGCCGTCTTTCAGCGCCGCCGGGAAGGCGCCCAGACGCATGGTGCCGCCCAGATCCCCGCCAGCATAGCGGCGCACGGTCTCGTTATCCTTCACCCATTCGGTGAGCAGGCCCACCACCGCCTCTTTGGGCTGGCCGAACTCGGTGGTGCCTGCGCCCTCCACCCCGGCCAGATGGCGCGCGGCCTCGATCACGGCCATCTGCATGCCGAAGCAAATGCCGAAATACGGCACTTTGCGCTCGCGCGCGAAGCGGGCTGCGGCGATCTTGCCTTCCGCGCCGCGCTCGCCGAACCCGCCGGGCACCAGAATGGCGTGCACGCCTTCCAGCGCGGCGAAATTGTCGGGTTCTTCGAACTGGCTGGAGTCCAGCCAGCGCACGCGCACCTTCACCGCGTTGGCGATGCCGCCATGGGTGAGCGCTTCCAGCAGGGATTTATAGGCGTCGGCGAGCACGGTGTACTTGCCCACCACCGCAATGGTGACCTCGCCATCAGGATTGTGCACGGCTTGCGAGATGCCTTCCCAGACCGACAGGTCGGGTTCTGGCGCGTCGGCGATGCCGAAGCGGTCCAGGATCACCGAATCGAACCCTTGGGCGTGGTATTCCAGCGGCACGTCATAGAGCGAGGCCGCGTCGCGCCCCTCGATCACGGCCTTTTCGGGCACGTTGCAGAACAGGGCGATCTTGCGCTTGTCGCCGGGCTCGATGGGTATCTCGCACCGGCACAGGAGGATGTCGGGCTGGATGCCGATGGAGCGCAGCTCCTTGACCGAGTGCTGGGTCGGCTTGGTCTTCATCTCCCCGGCGGCCTTGATATAGGGCAGAAGGGTGACGTGCACGAACACCGCCCGGTCGCGGCCGAGTTCCTGGCCCAGCTGGCGGATCGCCTCGAAGAAGGGCAGGCCCTCGATATCGCCCACCGTGCCGCCGATCTCGCACAGCACGAAATCCACATCCCCCGCATCCGACAGGACGAAGGCCTTGATGGCGTCGGTGACGTGGGGGATCACCTGGACGGTGGCGCCCAGATAATCGCCCCGGCGCTCACGCGCCAGAATGTCCGAATAGATGCGCCCGGTGGTGATGTTGTCGCTCTGGGCGGCGGGCACGCCGGTGAAGCGCTCGTAATGGCCCAGATCGAGATCGGTCTCCGCCCCGTCATCGGTGACGAACACCTCGCCATGCTGATAGGGCGACATGGTGCCCGGATCGACATTGAGATACGGGTCCAGCTTGCGCAGGCGCACGGAATACCCACGCGCCTGCAACAGGGCGCCGAGGGCGGCGGAAGCGAGGCCTTTTCCAAGAGAGGAGACCACGCCGCCGGTGATGAAGATATATCGCGGCATGGGCGGACGGTTTAGCGCAGAATCACCGGACGCAAAAGCGCTCAGGCGCCCTTGCTGCTGCCCCTCGCTACAACAACCGCCTCAGCTGCGCTGGCTGAGATCAAAGCTGGCCATGCCCGCCAGATTGACGATGTCGGACACGGGCGAGCCCACGCGCGCGATCTGGACCGATTTTTCCAGGCCGATCAGCAGGCCCTCGATCACCGTCGCCCCGCCCGCCGATTTGAGCAGGCGCGTGGCGATGGAAGCCGAGTGCACGGCGGGCATGACCAGCACATTGGCCGCATCGGTGAGGCGCGAGAACGGATAGACCTCGTGATGGTCCGGATTAAGGGCGATGTCGGCGGCCAGCTCGCCTTCATACTCGAAGGTCACGCCGCGCTCGGTGAGGATTTCCACCGCGCGCTGGACCTTGGCGGTGCGCTCGCCTGGCGGATTGCCAAAGGTGGAGTATGACAGGAAGGCCACGCGCGGCGACAGGCCCAGCCGGCTGGCGGCGTGGGCTGCGCCCTCGGCGATTTCGGCCAGGCCTTCGGCGTCCGGGAACTCGGTGACATTGGTGTCGGCGATCACCAGCGTACGGCCTTTGGCCAGCGCCACCGACAGGCCGATGATCCGCCCGCCGGGCGCGGCGTCCAGCACCAGGCGGATGTCGGACAGGGTGTTGGTGAAATGGCGCGTGACGCCGGTCACCATGCCGTCCGCATCGCCGAATTTGAGCATGCAGGCGGAAAACACGTTGCGGTCATTATTGACCAGGCGCTGCACGTCGCGGCGCAGATAGCCCCGGCGCTGCAGGCGGTCATAGAGCCAGTCGGCATAGTCCGCATTGCGGTCCGAAAGCCGGGCGTTGCAGATATCCAGCTCGTCCTCGGGCAGGCCCAGCTCGCGCATATTGCGCCGGGCGATATCGTCGCGCGCCACCAGCACGGCCTGGCCCAGACCCTGGGACTGGAAGGCGTGGGCGGCGCGGATGACGCTGGGCTCCTCGCCTTCGGCGAACACGATGCGCTTGCCCGTGCCGCGGATGGAGGCGGTGACGCGCTGCTGCAGGGCGGCGGTGGGATCGAGCCGGCGGGCCAGGCGCCGTCCATAATCCTGGGGGTCTTTCAGCGCAATGCGCGCCACGCCTGAGTCCACCGCCGCGCGCGCCACATAGGGCGGCACGAAGCTGATCAGGCGTGGGTCGAAGGGCGAGGGAATGATGTAGTCGCGCCCGAATTTCAGCGCGCCCGACTTGTTGGCCGCGGCCACCTCGTCGGGCACGTCCTGACGGGCCAGATCAGCCAGCGCATGGGCGGCGGCGAGCTTCATCTCCTCATTGATGGTCTTGGCGCGCACGTCCAGCGCGCCACGGAATATATAGGGGAAGCCCAACACATTATTGACCTGATTGGGGAAGTCGGACCGGCCCGTGGCGATGATGGCGTCCGAACGCACCGCCTTGACCGCGTCGGGCATGATTTCCGGCGTCGGGTTGGCCATGGCGAAGATGACCGGGTCGGCGGCCATGGATTTGACCATGGCGGGCGTGACAATGCCGCCTGCCGACAGGCCCAGCATCACATGGGCGTCAGCCATGGCCTCGTCCAGCGTGCGCAGATGGGTCTTGCGCGCATGGCGGCGCAGCTTGTCGTGCAGATCATTGCGATCAGCGTGCACCACGCCCTTGAGGTCGATAATGGTGACATTGTCGTCCTGGACGCCCAGCGACTTGATCAGTTCAAGCACGGACAGGCCCGCTGCGCCCGCGCCGACCAGCACCACGCGCACCTCTTCCAGCTTACGCCCGGTGAGATGGCAGGCGTTCATCAGGCCCGCCGCCGCGATGATGGCCGTGCCGTGCTGGTCGTCATGAAAGACCGGAATGTCGAGCTGTTCGCGCAGGCGCGTCTCGATCTCGAAGCATTCCGGGCTCTTGATGTCTTCCAGATTGATGCCGCCGAACGTGTCGCCGAACCCGGCCACGCAGTCCACGAAGCGGTCCGGGTCGGTATAGGCGATCTCCAGATCGAACGCGTCGATATCGGCGAAGCGCTTGAACAGCACCGCCTTGCCTTCCATTACCGGCTTGGAGGCGGCGGGGCCCAGATCGCCCAGGCCCAGAATGGCCGTGCCGTTGGAGACCACAGCCACCGTATTGCCCTTGGAGGTGTAGTCGTAGACCGCGTCCGGATCGGCGGCGATGGCGCGCACGGGCGCGGCCACGCCAGGGCTGTAGGCCAGCGCCAGATCGCGCTGGGTCGCCATGGGCTTGGTGGCTTTCAGGGCGATCTTGCCCGCCGGCTCGGCCCGGTGCAGGGCCAGCGCGTCTTCATCGGTCTGGGACAGGCGTTCAATTTCGGACATGGAGGGCTTTTTCAGAGCTTTATGAGGCGGCAAGGGTTGCGCCAGCTATACGATGACCCGGCGCGCGCGGCTACCGCTGCGCCGTCAGGCGCTGCAGGGCGCGCTGGCGCGCGCGCCGGTCCCGCTCGGCGGCCAGCGCTTGCGGCAGGCACGCGAGCACATCGCCCGCCGTGGCGCCCGGCCCCAGTCGCCGCCCCGCATCGCCGTGCAGCCACACCGCCGCACAGGCCGCCTCGAAGGGCGCTGCGCCCTGGGCGAGGAAGGCGCCGGTGAGCCCGGCCAGCACATCGCCGGTTCCGGCTGTGGCCAGGCGCGCGCTGGCGTGGACATTGACCCTCACAGCTCCGTTTGGAGCAGCGATGACGGTATCGGGTCCCTTGTACACAATGATGGCGTGAGCCAGGCGCGCGGCCTCACGCGCAGCCTCGATCTTGTTGAGCGCGCCTTCAGCGAGACCGGGAAACAGGCGCGCAAACTCGCCCGCATGGGGGGTGAGCACGCAGCGCGGATGCAATTGGGCGAACAACGCCTCTGGCGCATCGGCGAAGACGGTCAGCGCATCAGCATCCAGCACCAGCGGGATGCGGCGTTCAAGCGCCGCCGCCACACGCACTTTAAGCGCATCGTGCAGCCCCGCGCCCGGCCCGATCACGGCGGCGTCTGCGCGCGTGTCAGAGAGATGGGCGGCCAGATCCCCCTGCCCCAGAGGACGGCTGACCAGCAACGGATCCGAGGCCGGCGCGGCGTCTGACGGCAGGGCGAGGGTTACGAACCCGGCGCCGCCCAGAAGCCCGGCCCGCGCCGCCAGCTGCGCCGCACCGCCTGAGCCAGCCGGGCCGGACAGAATAGTCAGCCGCCCGCGCCGGTGCTTGTGGGTTTCAGCCTCCAGCTCCAGCCCCGGAACCGGCCACAGATCGGGATGGTTGAGCTGCGCGCACGGCGCGGCCTCAGCCTCCCAGCCATCGGGAATGCCGATATCGGCGCAGACGATCTCCCCGCACAGCACCCGTCCCGGCTGCAGCACATGGCCGGGCTTGAGGCGGTGGAAGGTGACAGTGAGGTCCGCCTTGAACGCCGCGCCCTCAGCGCGGCCCGCAGCGCCGTCGAGCCCGCTGGGCACATCCGCGCTCACCACCACCGGGCCTTCGCGGCAGGCTTCAGCCAGACGCGCCGCCTCGCCCTCCAGCGGGCGCGACAGCCCGGCGCCGAACAGGGCGTCCACCACCAGCGCAAAGCGGGCCGGATCACACGCCTCCAGCGCCTCCACCCGCCCGGTCCAGCCGCGCGCGGCCGAGGCCGCATCGCCTTTCAGCGCCGTGACCGGAACGGCGCTGAATACCTGTACCGGCCATCCGGATTTCTTCATCAGGCGCGCGGCCACCCAGCCATCCCCGCCATTATTGCCTGGCCCGCACAGCACAGCCGCAGGCCGCGGCGCCCATCGCGCTTCAATCGCCCTGACCATCGCCGCACCCGCCGCCGCCATCAGCGTCTCGCCCGACACGCCTTTCGAGACTGCATAAGCATCCGCGCGCGCCATGGCGTCCGGAGTCAGGAGGGCGTGAGGGACTCTCATGACATGGCCCTTTGCGCGATCAGCGTGCACGGGCGCCCCATAAGCGGGCGCCTTTGAGCCAAAGGCGCCGGGTTCAGCCGGGTCCGGTTGCGGCGCAGCGGCGCGTGGCTAGCGTACGCAGCGATACGGAGACCCGCGATGAAGAAAATCGAAGCGATCATAAAACCGTTCAAGCTCGACGACGTGAAGGAAGCCCTGCAGGAAATCGGCCTGCAGGGTCTGACCGTGACCGAGGCCAAGGGCTTCGGGCGTCAGAAAGGCCATACCGAACTCTATCGCGGGGCGGAGTACGTCGTCGACTTCCTTCCGAAGATCAAGATCGAGCTGGTGCTGCCTGACGCGCGCGTGGATGCGGCGGTGGAAGCCATCATCAACGCCGCCCAGACCGGGCGCATCGGCGACGGCAAGATTTTCGTCCTGCCGGTCGAGGCGGCCATCCGCATCCGCACCGGCGAAACCGGCGATGACGCCCTCTAGAGGCTCACCGCCCCGCCCTGACCATTCCCAAACTCTGGAGCCTGACCCATGTCTGACAAGATCCTGAAACTGATCAAGGAAAACGACGTCGAGTATGTCGACCTGCGCTTCACCGACCCGCGTGGCAAGCTGCAGCACGTCACCTTCCACACCGACATGGTTGACGAGGATTTCTTCGAAGACGGCCAGATGTTCGACGGCTCCTCGGTGAGCGGCTGGAAAGCCATCAACGAGTCCGACATGAATCTGAAGCCGGACGTGGACACCGCCCATATCGACCCGTTCTTCCAGCAGACCACGCTGAACATCATCTGCGACGTGCTCGATCCGTCCACGGGCGAAGCCTATAGCCGCGACCCGCGCACCACCGCCAAGAAGGCCGAGAAATTCCTGGCCGCCTCTGGCATTGGCGACACCGCCTATTTCGGCCCGGAAGCCGAATTCTTCGTCTTTGACGATGTGCGCTGGAGCGTGAAGCAGAACGATACCGGCTATGTCCTGGACTCCGAAGAAGGGCCCTATAATTCCGCCAAGAAGTATGAAGGCGGCAATCTGGGTCACCGTCCGGGACCCAAGGGCGGCTATTTCCCGGTGCCGCCGATCGACTCCTTGCAGGACATGCGCTCGGAAATGCTCACCGTGATGAAGGAGCTCGGCCTTGAGCCCGAGAAGCATCACCACGAAGTGGCGCCGTCCCAGCATGAGCTGGGCATGAAGTTCTCCACCCTGACCGCCATGGCCGACCGCATGCAGCTCTACAAGTATGTGGTCCACAACGTGGCCGCCGCCTATGGCAAGACGGCCACCTTCATGCCCAAGCCGGTCTATGCCGACAACGGTTCGGGCATGCATGTGCACCAGTCGATCTGGAAAGGCGGCCAGCCGCTCTTCGCCGGCGACAAATACGCCGACCTGTCGGACATGTGCCTGTATTATATCGGCGGCATCATCAAGCATGCGCGCGCCATCAACGCCTTCGCCAACGCCTCGACCAACTCCTACAAGCGTCTGGTGCCGGGCTTCGAGGCGCCGGTGCTGCTGGCCTATTCGGCGCGCAACCGCTCGGCCTCGATCCGCATCCCGCACGTCACCTCGCCCAAGGCCAAGCGCATCGAGACGCGCTTCCCCGACGCGGCGGGCAATCCCTACCTGACCTTCGCCGCGCTTTTGATGGCGGGCCTGGACGGCATCGAGAACCGCATCCATCCCGGCGAGGCCATGGACAAGGATCTCTACGACCTGCCGCCTGAAGAGCTCAAGGACATCCCCACCGTCTGCCGCTCGCTGCGCGAGGCGATGGAATCGCTCGATGCCGACCGCGCCTTCCTGAAGAAGGGCGGGGTGTTCGATGACGACCAGATCGACGCCTATATCGATCTGAAAATGGAAGAGGTGACCCGCATCGAGCATCACCCCCACCCGGTGGAGTTCGAACTCTACTACAAGGTCTGACGCGTCACGCGCCGGGTTTGGCGAACGCCAGCGGCCGGTCCGGATCATCCGGGCCGGCCGTTTGTTTTTTGCCACATGCGCGCCCGGCTGGGCGCCATCAGCCTGACTGCGGTGTCGACGTGCGCCAGGTCATGGGCTAGACACTTGAATTGAAATCCCGCGCCTGCACGATGTCGGGCGATCTGACCGGAGTTACGACGCATGCGCCGCAGCCTTCTCGCCGCCGCTTCGACCCTGGCGCTCGCCGCCGCCCCGGCTATCGCCGAAGAAACACGCATCGAGGACGAGCGCACCAGCCCGATCAACACGGCAAGCGCGGGCAATATCGTCATCGCCCAGAACGGCCGGGTGACCCTGACGGGGCAATCCGGGCCGGCGGTGCGGGTCAATTCGGACAACACCGTCACCACTGAAGTGGGCTCGCGCATCGAGATCACCGACGAGGACGGTGCGATCGGCATCCAGGTTGATCCGGGCGTGGAGGGCGGCGTCAGCCATGGCGGCGCCATTGTGCTGGGCGACAGTTTCGAGCCGGAAGATGAAAATGAGGACGGCGTTCCCAGAGGCCCCTTCGCCGAAGACCGCAACAAGACCGGCATTCTGATCGGGACCGTGGACGGCGATTTCAATCCCGTTGCAGGCCAGGACCCGGTTACCGGTTCAATCACCGCCCTGCCCGCCAGCCGCATCGAAGTGGTGGGCCAGGACAGCTTCGGCGTGCGCAGCGTGACCGATGTGGACGGTGACATGCTTCTGGCTGGCCAGATAACTATCCGCGGCGAGCGCTCTATCGGCGTCTCGGTGGAAGGCGATGTCAGC
Source organism: Alkalicaulis satelles (assembly GCF_008630495.1). Lineage (GTDB taxonomy): Bacteria > Pseudomonadota > Alphaproteobacteria > Caulobacterales > Maricaulaceae > Oceanicaulis > Oceanicaulis satelles. The sequence goes on along the minus strand of NZ_VWOJ01000001.1, from coordinate 37,557 downwards.
GGCGATGTGGAAGTGTCGCGCATCTCCGCCCAGGTCCCGGAGGGCCATGGCGTTTCGCTTCAGGGCGATGTGGGCGGCGGCGTGCGCCTGACCGGTCAGATCGAGGTCAGCGGCTACCGCGTACAAGGCCGCGTGGCCCAAGCCATCTTCGAAAATCTTACCGCCGGTGAGGACGATATTGATTCCGGCGCGGCCGTTCTGATCGCCGGTTCGGTGCAGAACGGCGTGTTTATCGCCTCCAGCGGCTCCATCGCCAGCATCAGCGGCGGGGGCGCCGGGGTGGAGATACGGCCGGGTGAAGGCGCCAGCGAAGACCAGGTGATCGGGGAGGCTGTGCTGCCGCCCAATTACGGCCTGCCCGAAAGCGAACAGGACGAGGACGCCGTCGAGGAGGCGCTGGGCTATAGCGTGGTCAATCGCGGCACGGTGGCCGCGCGCGGGATTTTTGACGGCAAGAACGCCACCGCCTTCCTGATCGCCGGGCGCGACGTGAACGGCGATATGCGCGCGGTGATCCTGACCGAGGACGGCTTCCTGAACACCGGCTCCATTGATGCGCTGGCCTATGACGCCGACGCCATCGGCCTGCATGTCGGCGCCGGCGCCCAGATGGACACCTTCCATAACCGCGGGGGGGAGGTGCGCGCCTCGGCCCTTCTGGGTTTTGAAGATGACGGCTTCGCCGATGACGACCATGGCGAGGGTCGCGCCTTCGCCCTGGTGCTGGACGAGGAGTCCCAGATCCGGCGCATCCTCAATGAGCGCGGCTCCATCATAGCGCGCGTGGAGCGCGGCGGCACGGCGGCGACCGCCATCACGGTCAATACCGGCTCGCTTGAACGCATCGACAATTCCGGCGTGATATCAGCCCAGGCGATCGATCTGGTGGAGGGCGCCAGCGTTGAGACCATCGCCATCGACGCGCGTAATCACCATAATGGCCTGATTATTCGTCAGACAGCCCCGGTTGATGATGAAGGCGAGCCGGTCGCCAATCTGAACGCCGCTATTGTCGGCGATGTGCTCCTGGGCGACGGGGACGACACCATCGAGCTGCTCTCGGGCCAATTGCTGGGCAATATCGCTTTTGGAGGCGGCAACGACACGCTGATCATCAATGGCGCGCGCATGACCGGCTCGATTTCCAACAGCTCGGGCGATCTGGATGTCTCGGTGACGGACGGGCGCATCACCCTGACCGGCACCGACACGGTGGAGCTGACCAACGCGATCTTCCACAATGGCGGCGTGCTCGATCTGCGCATTGAGTCTGACGACCGCACCCAGACCTTCATCAATGCCAGCGGCGAGATATCCTTCCTGGAAGGGTCCGACCTGTCGATCAGCCTGTCCCAGCTGGTAGGCTCGGGGCGCGACTTCCAGCTGATCACCGCCCAGTCCCTGGTGATTGACGATGAAAACGAAATCCTGAGCATTCAGGATGCGCCGTATATTTATAACGCCCGGGTCCGGCGCGATGAAAACGACCCCAACTCCCTGATCCTGACGCTGGAGCGCAAGACGGCGGACGAGCTGGGCTTCGACGCTAACCGCTCCGCCGCCTATAACGAGGCGCTGGCCGTGTTTGACGCGGTGACCGGCCTGAACCAGGCCATTGCCAGCCTGAGTACGCAAAGCGAGTTTTTCGGCGCCTATGACCAGCTTCTGCCCGATTATGTGGGCAGCGCCATCGAGTTTGCGCTGGCGTCCAATGACGCCACGGCTGGCGCGCTGGCCGCCCGGCTGGAGAACGCCCGGCGCGCGCCGGACCAGCTGGCGGGCGTGTGGGTGCAGGAATTCGCCTATTTCATCGACCGCGCAGGCGGCATCACCCGCGATCCGGGCTATCGGGGCCAGGGCATCGGCCTGGCGGCCGGCGTCGACATCCCCTGGGGCCCGTTCTACGCGGTAGGCCTCAGCGTGTCGGGCTCGGCCAGCGACGTGCGCCGGCATGAGGGCTTCAACGATCCCATGGTGGCCCTGACCGGCCAGTTGGGCGCGTATTTCGGCATGGATCTGGGCGGCGTGGACGTCTCCGGCTCCATGGGCGTGGGCTTTGACCGCTTCGAAACAGAGCGGACCATCCGCATCCAGGATTTCAGCGCCATGACGCTGGCTGACTGGAGCGGCTGGCACTTCACCGCCTCGGGCCGTGTGGGCCGCGACTTCAATCACGGGCGCTGGCTGATCCGTCCGGAAGCCACCCTGACCTATCTGACCTTGTTCGAGAGCGCCTATAACGAGACCACGGACGGCATCAATGCCGACGCCAGCGCGCCGCTGGCCCTCTATATCGAGGATCGCGATTCCTCCACGCTCCTGGGCGCGGCCACCCTCACCGCAGCGCGCCGCTTCGGCAATGACACCTCCTGGTGGCTGCCCTCTCTGCGCGTCGGCTATCGCGGAGAGTTCTCCAGCAATACGCCTGAAACCGTGGCGCGTTTCGGACCGGACGGCGCGCCGTTCATCCTGAACCCGCGCGCCGTGCCGGGATCAGGCGTGCTCCTGGGCTTCGGGCTGTCGGCAGGGTCGAACTATTCGACCTTCACCTTCGGCTATGACGCCGATATTCGTGACGACTTCGTGCGTCATACCGCGCGCATCATCATTCGCCTCGCCTTCTAGGCGTTTTTGGTTGCACCTGTGAGAGTGCGGCATTATCCTGACCCATGTCCGGTCAGGCGTTCCCCCATGCGCGCCTCCCAGACAGCAGGCTGGCGTTCCCTTATCGCCCGCCTTGCTCCCCCGAAGCGGTTCCGGGCCCGGCCCCTGGGCCTGGAGCCGCACTTCCGGTTTCAGGCCTCATTAACCCTGACGCGCCATGGTGAAGCCCATGCTGCGCTGGCTTCCCTTCCTTGCGCTGGCCATTGCGCTGGCGCTTTCCGGATGCGCATCGCGTCCTCCGGCCCAGGCCCATGACGCCTGCCTGATCCTGGAGGACAACCGGTCCTGGTGGCGCGCCCTGCAGCGCACCGAGCGGCGCTGGGGGATCAGTCCGGGCGTCCAGCTGGCCATCCTGAAACGCGAATCAAGCTTCAACGCCCGCGCCCGGCCCGCGCGCCAGCGCCTGCTGGGCGTGATTCCCGGCTCCCGCCCCTCAAGCGCCTATGGTTACGCCCAGGCGCTGGACGGCACATGGGACTGGTATAAGCGCGACACCGGCAACCGGCGCGCCCGGCGCGACCGCTTCGCCGATGCGGTGGATTTTGTGGGCTGGTATTCCGACAAGAGCCGCCAGCTCTCGCGCATCCGGCTTGATGACCCGTACAATCTCTATCTGGCCTATCATGAGGGCCATACCGGCTTTAACCGGCGCACCTACGCCAACAAGGCCTGGCTCCAGCGCGCCGCGCGCGAGGTGGAGACCGATACGCGGCGCTATGATCAGCAACTGGCCGGATGCCGGCGATTGCAGCGGCGCTCGCGCCTGTTTTTCTGACGCCTTTCGTCTGCCAGAAGCCTTTCCAATCGCGCGCGCGGGCGTCCATTCTGCGTCCTGACATGGCTCACGATTCGCAAGACGACCTGTTCTCCGCCGGCGCGCCCGCGCCGCGCCCCGCCGCCCCGCCGCAGAAGCCTGCGCGCGAACCCGCGCCCGCCCCTGCCCCGCGCGCCACGGCCAAGGCGGCTCCCGCAGCGCCTGCTGGCGGCGCGTATGATGCATCCTCCATCGAGGTGCTCGAGGGGCTGGAGCCCGTACGCCTGCGCCCGGGCATGTATATCGGCGGCACCGACGAGCGCGCCCTGCACCATCTGTTCGCCGAGGTGCTCGACAACGCCATGGACGAGGCGGTGGCCGGCCATGCCGACCGCATCGAGGTGGTGCTGGACGATGAGGGCTATGTGGCCGTGACCGATAACGGGCGCGGCATACCGGTAGACCCGCACCCGAAATTTCCGGACAAGTCGGCGCTGGAAGTGGTGCTGACCACGTTGCACTCGGGCGGCAAGTTTTCCAGCAAGGCCTATGAGACCTCCGGCGGCCTGCACGGTGTGGGGGTCAGCGTGGTCAATGCGCTGGCCGAGCATCTCGAGGTGGAGGTGGCGCGCGAGCGCACGCTGTGGCGCCAGAGCTATGCGCGCGGCCTGGCGCTGGGCCCAGTGGAAAACGCCGGGACAGTATCCAACCGGCGCGGCACCACGGTGCGCTTCAAACCGGACCCGGAGATTTTCGGCCCGCGCGCCGCGTTCAAGGCGCCGCGCCTGTTCACCATGGCGCGCGCGAAAGCCTTCCTGCGCCGCGGCGTGCAGATCCGCTGGCGCTGCCCGGCCCATCTGGTGGAGGGGACCGACATCCCCGCCGAGACCACCTTGGCCTTCCCCGGCGGGCTGGCCGACCGGCTCGCCGAACTGACCGCAGGCGCGGGCCTGGTCACCGAGGCGTTCTCGGGCCGGGTGGAGCGCGATGGACGCATGGGCGCGGTGGAATGGGCCGTGGCGTTTGCAGAAAACGGATTCGGGGAACACGACGCCTTCTGCCAGAGCTATTGCAACACCGTGCCCACTCCCATGGGCGGCACCCATGAGCAGGGCCTGCGCGCCGCGCTGTCGCGCTCCATCCGCGGCTATGGCGAGCTGGCCGGCCAGAAGAAAGCCGCCCAGATCACGGCCGATGACGTGATGGGCGGCGCCGGCGTTCTGGTCTCGGTGTTCGTGCGCGATCCCGAGTTCCAGGGTCAGACCAAGGACCGGCTCTCAACCCCTGAAATCCAGCGCCTGGTGGAAACCGCCATTCGCGACCAGTTCGACCACTGGCTGGCCGCACGCCCCAAGGACGCTGCGCGCCTGGTGGAATGGGCCATCGAGCGCGCCGAGGAACGCCTGAAGCGCAAGCGGGAAAAAGAGGTCAAGCGCCAGTCCGCCACACGCAAGCTGCGCCTGCCGGGCAAGCTGGCCGATTGCTCCCAGAACCACGCCGAGGGCGCGGAGATTTTCCTGGTGGAGGGCGATTCAGCCGGCGGCTCGGCCAAGCAGGCGCGCGACCGCAAGACGCAAGCCATCCTGCCCCTGCGCGGCAAAATCCTCAACGTCGCCTCGGCCACACCTGACAAGATCGCGGCCAATCAGGAGATTGGCGATCTCTTGCTGGCGCTTGGCGTGCAGCCGGGCAAGAAATTCGATCTCGATGATCTGCGCTATGAGCGCGTCATCATCATGTGCGACGCGGACGTGGACGGCGCCCATATCGCGGCCCTGCTGGCGACCTTCTTCTACAAATTCCTGCCCGGCCTGATTGAATCGGGGCGCCTCTTCATGGCCCAGCCCCCGCTCTACCGGCTGACCCAGGGCGGGCGCACGCTCTATGCCGCCGATGATACGGAGAAGGACCGGCTGATCGCGTCCGAGTTCAAATCCGGCAAGGTGGAGGTGGGCCGCTTCAAGGGTCTGGGCGAGATGACCCCGCCCCAGCTCAAATCCACCACCATGAACCCGCAAACCCGCTCGCTGGCGCGCGTGATTGTGACTCCGGAGATGCGCGAGAGCGCCGACGCGCTGGTGGAAACGCTCATGGGCAAGAAACCCGAACTGCGCTTCCAGTACATCCAGGACCGCGCGCCGTTTGTGGAAGCGGTGGATGTGTGAGGGTTACCCCCGCACCCTGACCCCCACGCTCAGCTGCCGCGGTTCGCCGGGGAAGTAGCGGAAATCGCCGAAGGCGAAGTCGGCGCGTTCGGCGTAGCGGGCGTCCAGCGCGTTGCGCAGGGCCGCGAATAGCTCCACGCCCTCGCGCACGCTCCAGCGCGCGCGCAGGTGCAACAGGTCATGACCGTCATAGCGTGCGGTATTGCCCGCATCAGCCCAATAGCCGCCCACATGCACCCACTCCGCCTCGCCCTCAAAGGCGGGAAATGGCGACCAGATCAGGCGCGCATTGGCGAGCCAGTCGGGCGCGGTATCCACGCGCGCGCCATCAGCGATCACCTCGGAGAGATTGGTCAGGGGGCGGTCGAAGGCGTAGGTGTGACGCGCCCAGGTGAGCGCGCCGGCGAGTTTCAGCGTGGGCGTGAGATCAAGGCTGGCGTCCAGCTCCAGCCCCCGGTGGCGCGTGGCGCCGTCGGTGACGTTGAAGCCGTCCGCATCGCGGAAGAAGACATTGGCCTTTTCCATCACGAAGCCGGTCAGCTCCACCCGCCCGCCGGTCCAGCTGCGGCGCAGGCCCGCCTCCAGGCTGTCCAGGGTTTCAGGGCGGATCGTATCGATCTCCTGACCGGGCTGCAGGCGGTAGAGCTCGTCGGTCTGGGGGGCGCGCACGCCCCGGGCAGCCCGGGCGAAGGCCTGCCAGCCTTCTGCCGGCTCCCAGACCAGCCCGGCGCTAGGGGCGAAGGTGGTGTAGCTGTCGCTGCGGTCCGCCGGGCGGAAATAGCGGCCGATGACGCCGTCCGGCGCACGATTGTCATAGTCATAGCGTGTGGTCTCGAGCCGCGCGCCGGCCTCCACGCGCAGATTTTCGGTCAGGGCGTGACGCGCGCGCATAAAACCCGCCAGCACCAGCGCATCGACCTGATAGTCATAATGCAGGCCCTGCACGAAGGGCCCTTGCGTGGGCAGGGACTGGAACTCGTAGAGATAGCCGCGCGTCAGCTCCGCATCGATCCCGGCGGAAAGGCGCGTAGCGCCAAAGTCCGCGATCAGCTGGGTCTGGGCGCCAAGCGAGCTGTGGCCGGTGCGCTCCAGCGCGCGCGAAGGCAGGAAATGCAGGAGAAAATTCATGGTGTTGGCGCGCGCATAGACCACGCCCTGCCCGGTCAGGCCCGGCGCGAATTCCTGCTCGCCATGCAGCGCCAGGCGCACAGCGGTGGCGCGGCGGAAGGCTTCCGGATTGGGATTGCGGCGGGCCAGCGCGCGGTCGCGGAACGACCCCTCACCTTGCACGAAGGTCGCCGTGTCCTGATCGAGATGGATGAGCGCACCGCGCAAGGACCAGCTCGCCGCTCCGGCGTCGCCGTCCAGGCGCCCCTGCAGGGCCGCGCGCATCAGGCCCGCGTCATCACGCCAGCCCTGTTCGGTGCGCACCGACAGGCCGACGAATCCTGCGCCGATATCATTTGGGCCAGAGGCGGTGAGGCGTACGCGCGCCCGGCCATATTCGCCGATCTCCGCCTCGGCCAGGCGCTCACTGCGGCGCGGATCGGCGCTAATCACGTTCACAAGGCCGTGAAGCGCGTTGGAGCCGTACTGGGCCGGGCCCGGCCCGCGGATCACCTCGATCCGTCCGGCCAGATCGTCTGCGGCCTCGAACAGACCGTTCACATTGGCGAAGCCCGGAGCGCGCAAGCCCACCCCGTCTTCGAGATAGAGAAAGCTCCCCGCCCCGGCGCCGCCGGTCAGCACCGGCGAGCGGATGGCGGTCAGATGCTCGGCGCCGTTGCCGCGATGGATCATCACGCCGGGCATGCGGTTCAGCGCTTCGCTGACATGCTGGGCGCCCAGCCGCTCGATTTCGCCGGCGTCCATCACTGCCACCGGCGCCGGGCTCGCAGCGCGCGCCTCGCCCGTGCGGCTGGCGGTGACGATGATCACATCATCGCCCGCGTCAGCCGCCGCGCTGGCGGCGAGGGCAAGGAGGGCGGCAAGAGGCGCGATCATGCTTGAGTGTCTTCCTTTGCGTGACTGTCTTCGCCTCCACACATAGAGCCCCCGCCCTGAAACGGAACCCGCTTGGCTGGCGCCGGCCTGCTTGACCGGCCTCGCCCGGAGCTTACCGTGTTAGCCTGTTTCTTGCTGTGACGCCCGGCCGCGCCGGGCGATTTTGGGGAATTGACCAATCATGCTGCGCCTGATCGCCGCCAGCCTTGCGCTGGTCTTCGCCGCTGCGGCGGCCCACGCCTATGAACCCAAGCCGGCACAGGAGCTGCTCGCCCAGGACATCAGCTATGACGCCGCCATCCCCAAGCCCGAGGACATCACCGGCTTCGCCATCGGCGATGTGATCTGGACCCCGGCCATGCACGCCGAATACGCGCGCGCCATCGCCGGGCTGTCGGACCGCATGACCATCGAGACCATCGGGCGCAGCACGTTCGGGCGCCCGATCCAGCGCGTGGTGATCACCTCGCCAGCCAATCACGCCCGCATCGACGCCATCCGCGAGACCCAGCGCGGGCTCAAGCGCTCTGGCGCGTCTGCCGCGCCGGCTGATCACCCCGCCATCATCCAGACCACGTTCGGCGTCCACGGCTCGGAGCCGTCGAGCTATGATTCAGCGGCGCTTCTGCTCTATCACTTCGCCGCCGGCCAGGGCGAGGCGATGGACCGCCTGCTCGAAGAGACGGTCATTATCCTGGTCATCATGATCAATCCGGACGGCGCGGACCGCTTCGCCAACTGGACCAATATGCACCGCGCGCGCGTACCGGTGGCCGATCCCCAGACCCGCGAGCATTTCCACGAATGGCCCTGGGGGCGCACCAATCACTACTGGTTCGACCTCAACCGCCAATGGCTGCCGGTGATGCAGCCCGAAGCGCGCCTCCTGGTGCGCGCCAGCCATGAGTGGATGCCCAATATCGCCGCCGACATGCACGAGATGGGGCCGAACACGACCTATTTCTTCTCGCCCGGCCCGCTGGATGGCCTGCACCCGCTGCTCAGCCAGGATGCACTTCAGCTGAACCTGCGCATGAACCGCTTCCTGCGCGATCAGCTTGATGGCGAGGGCCAGCTCTATGTCAGCGAGGAATTGTTCGACGATTTCTATCTCGGCTACGGCTCGAGCTATCCCGGCCTGATCGGCTCGGTGCCCTATCTGTTCGAGCAATCGTCCACGCGCGGCATCGTGATGGACACCGATTTCGGGGTGCAGCGCTATGACGACAAGGTGGGCCAGCAGGCCCGCGCCCTGCTCGCCCTGATCCGCGCCGGCCAGCACTACCGCGCCGATCTGCACGCCCATATGCGCCAGTTCTTCAATGAGAGCCGGCGCCGGGCCCAGGCCGATCCGGTGACAGCCTGGGTGTTCACCTCCAATGACCGCGCGCGCCTGGCCGATTTCTTCGAGGTGCTGGATACCCATTCAATCGAGGTGCGCGAGCTGACCCAGACCCTGCGCCAGGATGGCCGCGTCTACCGGCCGGGCGAGGCCTTCATCGTGCCAGTGCGCCAGGACCAGTACCGCATCGTCCAGGGCATGTTCGAAAGCAAGATCGTTACAGACAACACCGAATTCTATGACGTGTCGGGCTGGACCCAGCCTCTGGCCTGGGGGCTGGAATATTCCGCCATACGCACCGGCCTGCTGGCGCCCAATCTCACCGGCGATCGCGTCACCGCGATCGAGCGCGCCGCGCCCGAACCGGCCCGCGCACGCGTGGCCTATGTAATGGCCTGGGACAGCTATTATGCGCCGCGCGCGCTCTACCGGCTGCAGGATGCAGGCGTCAGGGCGCAGGTCGTGCCTGACCCCATCACCGTCATCACCGATGAGGGCGAGGTGGAGGTGGGCCGCGGCGCCGTGGTGGTCCCCGTGGCGCGCCAGAGCGTTGATCCCGATGCGCTCCACGCCCTGATGGTGCGGGCCGCGCGCGAGGATTCGGTCACGGTGCACGCTGCGCGCTCCTCGCACACCCCGCGCGGGTCGGACCTGGGCGGATTTGCGCTCTCGGCGCTCACCAAACCCTCCATCCTTCTGGTCACGGGCCGCACGGTGAACGTCAATGAGGCGGGCGAGATCTGGCATATCCTGGACCGGGAAATGGCCATGCCGGTCAGCCAGATTGATGTCAGCGAGCTCTCCCGCGCCGATCTCAGCCGCTATAACCGCATCATCCTGCCCCATGGCGATTATTCCGCGCTGAACGAGTCCATGGTCAGCCGCCTCAATGAATGGGTGCGCTCGGGCGGGGTGTTGATCGCCACGCGTGGCGGCGCGCGCTGGGCGGTGAACCAGGAACTGAGCGGGGCGGAAATTTTCGAGCGCGACAGCCCGGACGAACGCCCGGCGCCGCGCGCCTACGAGGACATCAATGTGTGGGACGCTGAGGAAGCGGTCTCCGGCGCGATTTTCGCCACCGAGATCGACCTCACCCACCCGCTGGCCTTCGGCCTGCGCGAGCCGCGCCTGGCGGTGCAGCGCATTGGCGAGCACGCCTTCGCGCGCACCGGCAATCCCTTCGCCCTGCCCCTTCGCTATGCCGGGCCGGACCCGCTCATGTCGGGCTACGCCTCGCAAGGCAATCGCGAGGCTTTAGCCGGGATGGGCGTGGTGCACGCTGAGCGCCGCGGCTCGGGCGCGGTGATCCTGTTCGCCGACAATCCGGTGTTCCGCGCCTATTTCCGCGGCAGCTCGCGGGTGTTCATGAATGCGGTCACTTATGGCGAGGCGTTCCGCAATCCGCGCCGCCGCGAGGACCAGTAGCGGTCCTCACAGGCGTGCAGATAGGTCACAGCCCGCCCCGGAGCGCGCCTTGCCTCCGGGGCGCGCATTGACTTGAAAGGGGCTTTGCGTATGTTGCGGCGCACGAAACGAGCGCCCAGACGCGGCGCTGCGACTCGCCTCCGGACCGCCGGGGGCTGAACAGAGCGATCCGCTAACGTATGACTTTCGAAGACCTCGGGCTGAGCCCACAAGTGCTGTCGGCCCTCGCCGACGCCGGATATACCGCGCCCACCCCGATCCAGGCGGGGGCCATCCCCCACGCTCTGGCTGGACGCGACGTCCTGGGCATCGCCCAGACCGGCACGGGCAAGACCGCTTCCTTCACCCTGCCCATGATCGAGCGCCTGGCCCGCGGCCGGGCCCGCGCGCGCATGCCGCGCTCGCTGATCCTGTGCCCGACGCGCGAACTGGCCGACCAGGTGGCCGAGAATGTGCGCCTCTACGCCAAGAACCACAAGCTGACCATGGCGCTGCTGATCGGCGGCGTGGCCTTCGGTCCGCAAAAAGACATCCTGGACCGGGGCGCGGATATCCTGATCGCCACGCCGGGCCGGCTGCTGGATCATTTCGAGCGCGGCGGGCTGCTCCTGATGGGGGTGGAAATCCTCGTCATTGATGAAGCCGACCGCATGCTGGACATGGGCTTCATCCCCGATATCGAACGCATTGTGGGCATGCTGCCCCCGCGCCGCCAGACCCTGTTCTTCTCGGCCACCATGCCGGCCGAGATCCAGCGCCTGGTGAGCACCTTCCTGAACAATCCAGAGCGCGTGGAAGTGACCCGTCCGGCCCAGACCGCCGAGACCATCACCCAGTATCTGGTGCGCGTCAGCGACAACCAGCCCAAGACCAAGCGCGCCGCCCTGCGCGCCGCGATCAATCGCGAAGGCGTGAAGAACGGCATCATTTTCTGCAACCGCAAGCGCGATGTGGACATTGTGGCGCGCTCGCTGCAGCGCCACGGCTTTTCGGCCGCGCCGATCCATGGCGATCTCGACCAGTCGCTGCGCATGAAGACGCTGGCCCAGTTCAAATCCGGCGAGCTGCGCCTTCTGGTGGCGTCGGACGTGGCCGCGCGCGGGCTCGACATCCCGGCGGTAAGCCATGTGTTCAATATGGACATTCCGCGCAATGCCGACGATTACGTGCACCGCATCGGGCGTACGGGCCGCGCCGGCCTGACGGGCGAATCGGTGACCATCGTCACGCCCGAGGATCGCAAATCGCTGGCCAATGTGGCCAAGCTGATTGGGGGCGAGCCGAAAACACTGGAGCTGGACGGGACGGGTCAGGCGCCGTCTGCTCCCGCCAAATCCCAGGAAACCTCGGAAGCCGACGCGCCCGAGGCCGCCGCTAATGACAGCGCCGGAAACGACGCCCCGGCGCGCGAACGCGGCGAAGGCCGCTCACGCCGGCGCCGCGGCGGACGCGGCCGGTCGCGCGACCGCGCGCAAGGGGCAGGCCACGACAAGGCCCCGGCTCAAGCGCCGGTGGAAACCGTGCGCCCGGACAGCGCGCCGGCCCGGCCGCGTGAAGACCGTCCCACGCGTGGAGAGCGCGAGAGCGAAGACGCCGCGGTGGGCTTTGGCGATCACGTGCCCGAGTTCCTGCTGCGTCCGGCGATCTGAGACTCAGTCTGAAAATCAGCGTGCCGTTTACCCGATTTTACCTTTCGCGCCCTAGCCTCCTGTCAAAGCGCTACAGAAAGTGAGCGCGGCATACGGGGGACGACGGGCGTGAGCGGCAGGCTTCAGACATCCGAAGGCATCGATATTGCGCGCAAGGCGCTTGACCTTATGGCTGAGCGATCTGTGCCGCCAACGCCGCAGAACTACGCGCTCTTCACCCATTTTGCTTCCGATTCCAATCCGGGCCTGTGCGAGGAGTTGCGCAAGGCGCTGGACCAGGGCGGCCCGCTTGAATCGGCGTTTCTCGACGAGCTGTACGACCGCCACTTCACCTTCAAACGCATTCAGGACGCGGTGCTGGAAGTGGGCGGCGCCATGAGCCGTGAACTCGGCGCAGTGGTGAAAACCCTGGAAACGGCCGAGCGCGACACCGCCGCCTATGGTCAGGTCCTGGCCGGCGCCTCCGGCGAACTCCATCAGGCCACTGACGAGGCGTCCATCAAGCGCATGATCGAGGGCCTGGTGGCCGCCACAGCGCGCATGCAGCGCCGCTCGCGCGATCTGGAAAAGCGGCTTGTGGAAACCTCACAGGAGGTCAGCCTTCTCAAGACCAATCTGGAGAAGGTGCGCGAGGAATCCATGACCGACGCCCTCACCGGGGTGGCCAACCGCAAGCGCTTTGACGAAGCCATGCGCACAGCGCGCCGCGAGGCCGATCTCAAGAGCGTGCCGATGTCGCTGGTGCTGTGCGATATCGACCATTTCAAGCGCTTCAACGACACTTGGGGCCATCAGACAGGCGACCAGATCATCCGCTTCGTGGCCGCCTGCCTGTCGCGTTTCTCCAAGGATTACCACGTGGTGGCCCGCTATGGCGGAGAGGAATTCGCCGTCGTGCTGCCGCGCACCAGCCTGGATGAGGCGCGCGCCATCGCCGAGAAGGTGCGCTCCACAGTGGAAAGCAAGCGCCTCTTACGCAAGTCCACCAGCGAGGATCTGGGCAATATCACCGTCTCGCTGGGCGTGTCCCAGTATCGCGACGGGGAATCCATCGAGGCGCTGATCGAGCGCTGTGACACCAATCTCTACAAATCCAAGCAGACCGGCCGCAACCGCTATACCTGCGACGGCAGCCGCATGGACGGCGCGGCAGCGGCCTGAGCCTCTCTTTTTCTCATTTTCGCATCAGCGGCGGCGAAGTGCGCCAGCTGATCTGCATGCGCTTTCCTGAAAGCAGGGCGCTCCATGGCGCGCCCTGCATAGGCCCGGCACGCGGGAAAGTCCGCCAGCGCGTCAAAACGATCAGCGGTGCGCAACACATCCGACATGGCGATATCGGCGATCGAGAATGAACCAGCCAGCCATTGCCTGTCAGCGAGCACCGTATCCATGTGCTGCAACCGCTTTTGCAGGAAGCGCTCAAGCGACTCCCTGCCTGGCGAAACATTTGTGTCTTCTGCGAATTTGAAGATCAGCCAAGTCTGGCTCGCCATCTCGACCGAATTGAGCGCCGCGAACAGCCATTTGATCACATCGCTGCGCCCGCCTTCATCAGCCGGCATCAGAGCCGGACTGCGCTCGCCCAGATGCAGCAGAATGGCGCCGGTTTCAAAAATGGTCAGCTCACCATCGGTCAGCCATGGTATCTGGCCGAATGGCTGGTGTGCGAAGTGCGCCTCGCTGCGCTCATGGAACGGAACGCTTTCAACGCGATAGTCCAGCCCTGCCTCTTCCAGAGCCCACCGCACTCTCAGGTCCCGCACCAGACCGCGCGGAAACTCCGGTACCCAGTCATAAGTGGTCAGTGTGAACCTGGACATTGCGCGCTCCTGCCTGGACAAAACTGACATGAGTTGTGAAGCGAAGCCGGCAAGCGCGCAACCCGGGGCATCCGGCCACCTAGCCCGGTCCCAATTCCCGCTTTCAAACCGGTGCTATCGGGACCAGACTGGCCGGAAAGCACGGGATAGCGCTGATGGCTCGCACATATACGCTCAAGGGCGAAACCAATTTCCGCTGGCGCGGCGCCGAGGTCTCGCGGGTGGAGAACCTGTCAGACATCATCTTTGCGATGGTGCTCACACTGGCCGCCCTGCAGAGCATCCCCCAGACCTTTGGCGAACTGGCCGGGCTCTGGCGCGGGGCGCTGTCCATCGGCTTCTGCTTTGCGCTCATCCTGCTGATCTGGCGCACGCACCACATCTTTTTCCGGCGCTACGGGCTGGACGACGGCTGGGTCACCCTGCTCAACGCGCTCTTGCTCTTCCTGGTGCTGATCTACATCTATCCGCTTAAATTCATGACGGATTTCGTGGTGAATTACTTCACCGGAGCGTTCAGCGCAGATCATCAGATCGATGCGGTGCTGACCCTTGCGCAGGTGCCGTGGCTCTATGCGATCTATGGCGGGTTTTTCGGGGCTGTCTATACAGTGGTGGCCCTGCTCTACGCTCACGCCCTGCGCCGCGGAGACGCGCTGGAACTCACAGATACCGAGCGGAGCTGGACGCGCTTCGAGGTGGAGTTCGGTCTGGGAACGGCCGTGCTCAGCCTGATCGTGACCGCGCTGGCCTTCGCCCTGCCCGGCTTTATCGCGCCCTTCGCCGGGACTGCATTCGCCTTGATGGGGCTGATCGCCTGGGTCTGCTCTGCACGCGCCCAGGCGCGGCTGAACAAGCCCGCTCCTGAGATGCCCGCTCAAGCTCCCTGAGGCGGAGCGGTCTGGATGAAGCTGTCGCGGGCGAACCAGCGCTCGGCGAAACCGGCCAGTTCGGGATGGCGCTCACGCCAGCCATATTCGGCATAGCGCAGATCCATATAGCCCAGCGCCGCCGCCACCGAGAGCGCGCCCAGATCCACCGAGCGCTCGTACTGGGCGCGTTCGGCGGTCAGGGTCTCCAGCGTGCGCGCCACGGCCCGCTCCCAGCGTTCGGACCAGAAGGGCCAGCGCAGCTTGGCGTCGCGGCCCTGCTCGATGCGCCGTCCGATCACCAGATCAATCAGCCCGTCCGCCAGCGCCTGCTGGCGCAACACGGCAAACCGGCTCTCCCCGCGTGCGGGCACCCAGTTTTCTGCCGTCAGGCTGTCGAGATATTCGCAGATAAGCGGAGAATCCATCAGGGCCGGACCGCGCTCGCGCGCCAGCACCGGCACCTTGCCCAGCGGATTATGCGCCAGCAGGTCGGCGGGATCGTCCAGCGGCGCGCATTCCACGATCGAGACCTGATTTTCCAGGCTCTTTTCAATGATTAGCGCCCGGCATTTGCGCGCATACGGCGATGTCGGCGAAACATAGAGCTTCACGGCCTGCCCCCCGGAAATAAACCATACAGACTGCAAGGAGCCCTGAAAAACCAGCCGCATCAAGCCCCTGACGCAGGCGGTCAGGCGCCGAGACTGGCCTGGACCAGCGTCACGCTCTCCCCGCACCCGCACGCATCCGTCTCGTTGGGATTGCGGAACACGAATTTGGCGTGGAGCGGGGTCACTTCATAATCGAGCTGGCTGCCCAGAAGGAAAAGCAGGGATTTGGCGTCCACCACGATCTCCACGCCCTGATCCTCCACCCGCTCGTCCAGCGCATCGGGCTCGGCCACATAGTCCATGACATATTCCATGCCTGCGCAGCCGCCATTCTTCACGCCGACGCGCAAATAGCCCTTGTTCTCGCGCGCCATCAGCGCCTTGACGCGCTCGGCGGCGGCTTCGGTGAGGGTGACGGCCTTGGGACGGGGACGGGTCATGGCGAAGGCTCCAGTTCAGAGCATGTTGAGGGACAGGCGCGCTTCATCAGACATGCGCGCCGGCGTCCAGGGCGGATCAAAGGTCAGCGTGACATCGGCGCGCGTGACGCCCTCCACGCCCTCGCAGGCGTCCTTGACCCATCCGGGCATCTCGCCCGCCACCGGGCAGCCCGGCGCGGTGAGGGTCATCTCCACTTTCAGCACGCCTTCGGCTTCCAGATCGACCTGGTAAATGAGACCCAGCTCATAGATGTCGGCCGGAATCTCCGGGTCGTGAACGCTTTTGAGCGCCGCGATCACGTCATCGGTGATGCGCGCGATCTCCCCGGGAGGCAGATCGGGATCGTTTGACGTGGTGACCGCCTGGGCCGGCGCATCCACGCCGGGCGCTTCCGCCTGGGCGGTGAGATTGATAATGTCGCGCGGGGCGGCGGCGCCGGTATCCATGGTCATGGTCCTTAAATGAGGAAGCTGATCGCCTTGCGCAACGCCTCAAGGAAGGCGTCCACATCTTCGGCTGTGTTGTAGGCGGCGAAACTGGCGCGCACCGTGCCCGTCAGGCCATAGCGCTGCATCAGCGGATGGGCGCAGTGATGGCCCGCACGCACCGCCACGCCATACTTGTCCATAAGTTGGGCCAGATCATGGGGATGGGCGCCGTCCACCACGAAGGAGGCGATGGCGCCCTTGTCCGGCGTGCGCCCGATGATGGTAAGGCCGGGAATCTCCTTCAGCCCTGCTTCGGCGCGCTCCAGAAGCCCATGTTCATGTGCCGCCACTGCAGCGCGGTCCAGAGCGTTGACCCAGTCAATGGCCGCGCCCAGCCCGATGACATCGGCGATGGCGGGCGTGCCGGCCTCGAACTTGTGGGGCGGATCGGCATAGACCACGCCCGTCTCGCTCACCTCGGCGATCATCTCGCCCCCGCCCTGCCAGGGCGTCAGACGGTCCAGCCAGTCCCCGGCGGCGTAGAGCGCGCCCGCGCCATTGGGGCCGTAGAGCTTGTGGCCGGTGAAGACGTAGAAATCACACCCGATGGCGCTGACATCGAGGTCCGGCAGGTGCACCGCGGCCTGACTGCCGTCCAGAAGGATCGCCGCGCCATGGGCGTGGGCGATTTCGGTCAGACGCCGGGCCGGGTTCACCGTGCCCAGCACATTGGACATGTGAGCGACCGCTACAAGGCGCGTGCGCGGCGTGAACAAGGCCTCATAGGCGGCCAAGTCCAGGGCGCCGTCTTCGGTCACCGGAACCCATTTGATCACCACGCCCTGACGCTCGCGCAGAAAGTGCCAGGGCACGATATTGGAGTGGTGCTCCATCTGCGACAGGATGATTTCATCGCCCGGCTTCAGGCTGGCGGCGAAGCTGGCGGCCACCAGATTGATCGCCTCGGTGGCGCCGCGGGTGAACACGATCTGGCGTGCGCCCGCCGCGCCCAGAAACTTCGCGGTCTTGCTGCGCGCGCCCTCAAACGCCTCCGTCGCCTCATTGGCCAGCGTATGCAGGCCCCGGTGCACATTGGCGTAGGAATGCCGCCAGACATCGGCCACCGCTTCGATCACGGCCTCGGGCTTCTGAGCCGAGGCGGCGTTGTCGAGATAGACCAGCGGACAGTTATTGACCTGACGCGACAGGATCGGAAACTCGGCCCGCACCGCATAGGGGTCGAACAATGTTTCAGCATGCGCTGGCAGGGTCATGACACAGCCCCCAGGCTCGCGCGCAGGCGCGCCTTGAGACGCTCGCGCTCGGCTTCGTCGGCTACCGCATCCAGCGGCTCCATAAGAAAGCTCTCGGTCAGAAGCGCGCGCGCCCTGGCGTCGTCGAGCCCGCGCTGGCGCATGTAGAACAGGGCCGCGGCGTCCAGCGCGCCCAGCGCATTGCCATGGGCGCATACCACGTCGTCGGCGTAGATCTCCAGCTCCGGCTTGGCGTCGATCTCCGCGCCCTCGCCCAGCAGCAGCGCGCGGTGGTTCATCTGGGCATCGGTCTTCTGGGCCGGGCGCTCCACATGGATCTTGCCCTGGAACACCGCCCGGCCGCCCGGCGCCGCGGCGCTCTTGAACAGCTCGCGCGTGATCCCGTCCGGGCCCTCATGGCGCACGATGGTGGTCTGGTCCAGATGCAGGCCTGCGCCCACATGACAGGCGCCGTCCAGGGTCAGATGGGCGCCGCCGCCGGCATGGCGTACGCGGGTTTCCAGCCGGGCGAGCCTGGCGCCAAAACCCAGCGTGGTCTGATGCGCGCGGGCGCCTTGCGCCAGTTCCAGCTCACCCGTCAGCACGATCACGCCGTCCGGCGAGGCGTCCTGCTCGATCAGGCGGGTGAGGCGCGCGCCCGCGCCCACGCGGATCACTAGCGCGATATTGGCCAGCGCCCCGGGCGCCGCCTGATAGGTCTCGTGCAGGGCGGCCTCGGCGCCGTCCGGCACGATGACCTCGATCACCTTGTGACCCGCGCCAGCCTCGGCGCGGATATCCAGAGACAGGCGCTCGCCGGGCGCCAGCTCATACACTTCGCCCTGACCTAATGCGCCGGCCAGCCGCGCCATCAGGCGCTCGCCGTGCTCAGGTTCAGCCGTGCGGTCCGGCGAACGCGAGGCTGTGAGCGTCAGCGCGGGCGAAGCCGGATCAAACCGGGCGAGCGCGGTGCGCAGATCGCTCCATTTCCAGTCTTCCACCCGCCGGTGCGGCAGGCCACGCGCGCTCAGCTCGGCGCGAAGATCGCCCTCGGGCAGCGCCTCGGCGAGCGCTGCTTCAAAGGCGGAGAGCTTGACCAGCGCGTTCATCAGGCCGCCTCGCCCGCGTATTTGTCATAGCCCTCGGCTTCGAGCTTATGGGCGAGCTCCGGCCCGCCCGACTCCACGATGCGCCCACCGGCCATGACATGGACCACGTCGGGTTTGAGATGGTCGAGCAGGCGCTGATAGTGGGTGATCACCAGCATGCCGCGCTCAGGATTGCGCAGGGCGTTGACGCCCTCGGCCACCACTTTGAGCGCGTCGATATCGAGCCCGGAATCGGTCTCGTCGAGAATGAGAAAGCGTGGCGCCAGCATCAGCGCCTGGAAAATCTCCATGCGCTTCTTCTCGCCGCCGGAGAAGCCCACATTCACCGGGCGCTTCAACATATCGTTGGAAATACCAAGTTTTGCTGCGTTTTCACGCGCCAGCTTCATGAAGTCCGGGGCGCTGATCTCCGCCTCGCCGCGCGCACGCCGCTGGGCGTTGGCGGCTTCCTTGAGGAAGGTCAGCGTCGGCACGCCGGGTATTTCCACCGGATACTGAAACGACAGGAACAGGCCGCGTGCGGCGCGCTCTTCGGGCTCCAGCTCGCCGATATCCTCGCCCTCGAAGCGGATCGCGCCGTCGGTCGTCTCATAGCCCTCATGGCCGGCCAGCACATAGGAGAGCGTGGATTTACCGCACCCGTTCGGCCCCATGACAGCGTGCACCTCGCCCGCAGGCACGGTCAGATCCACACCCTTCAGGATCGCCAGATCCGCGCCCTCTTCCGGGTTCACGCGGGCATGGAGGTTTTTGATTTCAAGCATGTTTCATTCCGTCAAAAGCTGCGTGAAAACCGGCGACCCTTTGCTCCCCCGCTTGCGGGGTAGGTGTCCCAGACTTGACCCGGACGGAGGGGGGAAGCGCCGCCATCACCCTTCTCCTCTTTCAGCGTCATACTCCGCGTTTTCCCGGCGAAAGCCGGGACCCAGAATCGCCGCTTGCCCTGGGCCCCGGCTTTCGCCGGGGAAACGCAAGGAAGAGCGTGAGGGGCGCGATGATCCGGGCGCCTGACGCAATGGGAAAGCGCCAAACATCACCCCACGCTCCCTTCCAGCGACACTTTCAGCAGCGCCTGGGCCTCCACGGCGAATTCCATGGGCAGTTCCTGCAGTACGTCGCGACAGAAGCCGTTGACCAGAAGGGCCACCGCCGTCTCCTCATCGAGGCCGCGCTGGCGGGCGTAGAAGAGCTGGTCTTCGGAGAGCTTCGAGGTAGTGGCCTCATGCTCCAGCGTGGCGTGGGGCGTCTTGGCCTCGATATAGGGCACGGTATGGGCGCCGCACTGATCACCGATCAGCAGGCTGTCGCACTGGGTGAAATTGCGCGCGCCGGCCGCCTTGGCGTGGACGGAGACGAGCCCCCTGTAGGTCTGGTCGGAGCGGCCCGCCGAGATGCCCTTGGCGATGATGCGCGAGCGGGTGTTCCTGCCCAGATGGATCATCTTGGTGCCGGTATCGGCCTGCTGGCGGCCATTGGTCACGGCGATGGAGTAGAACTCGCCCTGGCTGTTATCGCCGCGCAGCACGCAGGAGGGATATTTCCAGGTGATCGCCGAGCCGGTCTCGACTTGCGTCCAGCTGACCTTGGAATTGCGCCCCCGGCAGTCGGCGCGCTTGGTGACGAAGTTATAGACCCCGCCCTTGCCTTCCGCGTCGCCCGGCCACCAGTTCTGGACGGTGGAGTATTTGATCTCGGCGTCATCGAGCGCCACCAGCTCCACCACGGCGGCGTGCAGCTGGTTCTCATCGCGCATGGGCGCGGTGCACCCCTCCAGATAGGACACGTACGCGCCCTTGTCGGCGATGATGAGCGTGCGCTCGAACTGGCCGGTGCCTTGGGCGTTCATGCGGAAATAGGTGGACAGCTCCATGGGGCAGCGCACGCCCGGCGGCACATAGACGAAGGAACCATCTGAAAACACCGCGCTGTTGAGCGTGGCGAAGAAATTGTCCGTCACAGGCACCACGCTGCCCAGATACTGGCGCACCAGTTCGGGGTGCGCGTGCAGCGCCTCGGAAATGGACATGAAGATCACGCCGGCCTTTTCCAGCTCGGCCTTGAAGGTGGTCGCCACCGAGACCGAATCGAACACCGCATCCACCGCCACCCGCGGGCGCTCACGCGCCTCGGCGGCGGTGACGTCTTCAGCGCCCTCCACGCCCAGCAGCACCTCGGCCTCGCGCAAGGGGATGCCGAGCTTCTTGTAGGTCTCGAGGATCTCCTCGGGCACCTCGTCCAGGCTCTTGTAGCGGGCCGCATCCTTGGGCGCGGCGTAGTAATAGGCGTCCTGATAGTCGATGGGCGGATAGCCGACCTTGGCCCAGTTGGGCTCGTCCATCTTCAGCCAGCGCCGGAAGGCGTCCAGGCGCCACTCCAGCATCCATTCGGGCTCGTTCTTCTTTTCCGATATGAAGCGCACAATGTCCTCATTGAGGCCCTTGGGCGCGAACTCCTGCTCGATCTCGGTGGAGAAGCCGTACTTGTACTTGTCGGCTTCCAGCCGGCGCACGTCTTCAATGGTTTCCTTCACCGCAGGCATGTCATCCCACCTTCTGTCTGTCTCATATCGCCGCGCGCAGGGCCGGGGCGCTTGACGCCTTGGCGTGCGCCGCGATCCAGGCCGATGCGAACGCCTCGGCCTCGTCCATGGTGCTGGACCAGCCATAGCTGACCCTGAGCGCGCATTGCGCGTGTTCGGCGCCCGCGCCCATGGCGTCGAGCACCTTGGAGCGGCGCACCTTGCCCGAGGAACAGGCCGCGCCCGCGCTCACCGCAAACCCGGCCAGATCCAGGGCGATCACCTGTATCTCGCTCAGCCAGCCCGGCGCGGACAGGCATGACGTGCCCGGCAGGCGCGGCGCATCCGCACCCCACACGGTCACATTCGCGCCCGCCTCCAGAAGCCGCGCTTCCATCGCGTCGCGTATGGCGGCGATGCGCGCCGGCTCGTCCCGGTCCGCCAACGCGGCGTCCAGCGCGGCGGCGAAACCGGCAATGCCGGGCAGGTTCTGCGTGCCCGCACGGCGGAAGCTTTCCTGCCCGCCGCCACGGATCTGGGCGTTGACCCCGGCGTCACACGCCGCGATCAGTGCGCCAACGCCCATAGGCCCGCCGCATTTATGCGCCGACAGGGCCGCGAAATGGGCCAGCGAACCGGCGAAATCAAACGGCGCCTTGCCCGCGATCTGGACCGCGTCGACGTGAAAATAATGGCCCGCTTCGCGCGCCATGCGGCCCGCTTCAGCCACGGGCTGGATCACGCCGGTCTCGTTATTGGCCGCCATCAGCACGATCAGCAGGCGCTCGTCGCCGCCGCGCGCCAGACGGTCTTCCAGCCAGTCCAGGTCAGCAACGCCCGTGCTGCGCACCGGCCAGATCTCCACGGGCAGGTCGCTGGCCGCTGCGGGCGCGATTACCGCGTCATGTTCGAACGCGGCGTGGATGATGCGCTGGGCGCCGGCCGCCTTCGCCGCCGCAATCGCAAGATTATTCGCTTCGGTGCCGCCGGAGGTGAAGATCACATCCTCGGCCCGGGCGGTCATGGCCCGCGCAATGGCGCCGCGCGCCGTCTCCAGCCGGGCGCGCGCTGCGCGTCCGTCCCGGTGCACCGAGGAAGGATTGCCGCACGCGTCCAGCGCCGCCGTGATGGCGGCGCGCGCCTCGGGGCGCAGGGGCGCGCTGGCGTTATGGTCCAGATAGACGCTCACTCAGCCGCCTCGAGCACTGGCGAGGCAAACGAAGCCCGGCCCGCCACGCGCTGGTTGATCACATCCTCCAGCGTTACGCCGGCCAGGAAGAGATGGATATGCCGGCCCAGCTCGTCCCACAGATCATGGGTGATGCAGCGCGCGCCGGTCTCCATGCAGCCCTTGGCCATGTGCTGGCAGCGGGTCACGTCAACGGGCTCTTCCACCGCGATCATGATGTCGGAGACGCGCGTCTCGCCCGCCGCCCGCGCCAGGCGGTAGCCGCCGCCCGGCCCGCGCACGGATTTCACCAGCCCCGCCCGGCGCAGCTTGGCGAACAGCTGTTCGAGATAGGACAGCGAGATTTCCTGACGCGAGGCGATGTCGGCCAGCGTCACCGGGCCTTGCGCGCCCATGCGCGCCAGATCGGCCATGGCCATCACGGCGTAACGTCCCTTGGTGCTCAGTTTCATGGCGGTGTTTCCCTTGAATGGGCGCTACAGCACGCCCGGCTCGCCCTTTGCGCCCGGCCTGTGCTAAGAGGCCGCTCCTTCTATCGAACCCCGTGGCGCACGGCGACATGTAAGTTCCCGAGCTCCACAGTCAAGTATTATACGCCGGCCTGGCGAAAACGCCGCATGTTTTCTGGACTGCTGCACCCAAGCGCTCAGGTCGGATATCTGATAACAGGACGCGTGACCCGCCATGCCCGACGTGATCATCCCTGGCCCGGCCGGCCGTCTTGAAGGCAAGTACACCCCCGCCAAGAACGCCACCGCGCCTGTGGCGCTGGTGCTGCACGCCCATCCGCGCGGCGGCGGGCATATGGAGACCCCGGTCTCCATGATGCTGTACGACCAGTTCAAGGCGCGCGGCTTTTCGGTGCTGCGTTTCAATTTCCGCGGCGTGGGCCGCAGCCAGGGCAGCTATGATCAGGGACTGGGCGAGCTCTCCGACGCCGCCACGGCGCTGGACTGGGCCCAGGCGCATAATCCCGGCGCCAGCTATTGCTGGGTGGCCGGCCACTCCTTCGGCGCCTGGATCGCCATGCAGTTGTTGATGCGCAGGCCGGAAATCGCCGGCTTCATCTCGGTGTCTCCGCCCACCAATATGTATGACTTCACCTTCCTGGCGCCCTGCCCGGCCTCGGGGCTCATCGCCCACGGCGATAGCGACGCCATCGTGCCCCATGACGACATGATCCGCGCGATGGGCAAGGTGCGCAGCCAGAAGGGCATCACCATCTCCACCGACATCATTCCCGGCGCCGGGCATCTGTTCCGCGACCACCTGACCGAGCTGGAAACCTCCGTCACCACCTATCTCGACAAGCGCCTGCCCGAAGTGGAGCGCGAAAAGGCCGAGCCGGGGCCGGTGGGGAAGAGGTAGGGCCGGACACGCGCGACATCCGTCATCCGACCAGAAGCCGCCCGGCGATCGCGCGGCCAGACGGGTGGGCGCACCTGAGCCGATACGCGCCGGGGCACACAGGCAAAGGCGCTACGAGCGAATCCATATCCGCTCTCGCAGCGCCTTTCAGCGGCCCTTTGACAGCGCTGCCGTGTCCGCCGACCGCGCCTGAATCCAGGGCGCAAAATCAATTAACGAATGGAATCGCAGAAACTATGCTCTCTAACCTCTGAACAAAATTCTCTGAACAAATCAAAATCGATTCTGCGTCCAGCACACGCTCTGCCGAACTGCCGAGAATCTGCATTATGGCGTTGAACTGCGCTGTTAAAGGCCCTTACCGCAGAATCGCTGGGTGTGCTTTCAGAATCCAACGCACGGCGCCATTGAGCAATTATATTCATTCGGCCGCTTGCTTCCGCAGCTAGATTTAAACAGTGCAACGCTTCCGTTCTGGAGATAGGGTCAGCTTGCGAAGCCGACGATGTTTCCGCCGCAGCCGAGCTCGCAAGCAGTAAGGTCGCGCCTATCATCGCAATACTGAAATTTGAGGGCATGAGGGATTCATCTCCTGATCGTTGCTGCACTGGTCACACCAATCCAAATCTATAGCATTCCCGTTGAACAGGGCAAATTGCCCCGGCAATCAGGTGAATTCAGCGATCAGAAATTTACACGCCCCAATTACGATGAAAAATTACTTCAATTAATATTTATAATTTGAATTTCACAATATGCATTGTTTAGGTTTTCCCCTTTATAATGCCTTACATTCAAAATTCGAAACCGTATTATTCAAAGATGAAGTCAAGTGACACTACGAACTTTCACACCCCCACAACCCTTCCCCCCCTCATCGCCACGTCTACCCCCGTCGTGGCCGGCCAGCTGATCGGCAGGCCTCTGGCTGTGCGCGCGGCCAGCACCGCGAAGGCTTCGGCTTCGATGAGGTCGCCGCGCCAGCCGACGGCTTCGGCTGGAACCGCAGGCACGCCACAGGCGGCGGATATGCGGGCGATCAGGTCGGCGTTCTTGCGCCCGCCGCCGCACACGATCAGGCGTCCGGGCTTGTCTGTGAGCCGGGCCAGGCCCAGCGCCACGGCCTCGGCGGTGAACTGGGCCAGCGTCGCCGCACCGTCCTCTGTGGAGAGATTGCGCGCCGCATCGATGGAAAAGTCCCAGCGGTCCAGCGATTTGGGGCCATCGAGGGCGAAATGGGGATGGGCCAGAAGCTCGGCGAGGCCGGCCTCCAGCACCCGGCCTTTGGCGGCCAGCGCGCCGCCGGCATCCATGGGCGCGCCGGTGCGCTCTTCCACCCAGGCGTCGATCAGGCCATTGCCCGGCCCGGTGTCGAAGGCGCTCAGGGTCCCGTCCGCGCCGATGAGCGTGATATTGGCCACGCCGCCGATATTGAGCACGCCGATGGGGCGCTCCAGCCCCGACCAGTCGGCCAGCAAGCGGTGATAGATCGGCGCCAGCGGCGCCCCCTGCCCGCCCGCTTCCATGTCGGCGGTACGGAAATCATAGGCCACCGGCGCGCCCAGCGCAGCCGCGAGCGCCGCGCCATCGCCCAGCTGGCGGGTGCGGCCCTTGCGGCCCTTTAAGGGCGGTTCATGCACCACGGTCTGGCCGTGAAAGCCGATGAGATCGAGCTGGTCCGGCGTCAGCCCGGCGGCGGCGCACACGGCTTCTACGGCGCGGGCGTGCGAGGTCGTGAGCACGGCCTCGGCCTGCGTGAATATCTCAGGCTCAGGCCCTTCAAAGCGCCAGGCGAGCGCTGCCTCCACCGCGGCTTTGAGAACGGCGCGTTCGTCCGGCGTGAAGGGCGTCTCCAGGCCGGGGCCGAAGCGGGTGATGGTCTTGCCATCAGTCTCCAGGATCGCCGCGTCCACGCCGTCCAGCGAGGTGCCGCTCATCAGCCCGGCGATGATCATGGGCTTTCATCCTGGGCGGGGCTGGAGCCCTCTTGAGCACCCTCTTCCCCGGCGTCTTCCGGATCAGCGCCCGGGTCTTCAGCGCCTTCATCGGCGTCGGCTTCATCCTCCGGCGGCGGACTGTCGCCTTCGGCGCGTTCGGCGGCGCGGGCGCGGCGCGCGGCGTCCAGCGCGTCCAGTTCGCGCTCGGCCGAGGTGCCCTCGAAAATCCGCCGGAGCACGCCCGGCGCCAGGGCCGAGAGCGGATTGGCGCTGACGCGCGCGCTGTTGAACGGTCCGCCCACCGAGAAGGTGATGCCTATCACCCCCTCGCCCGCACGCGAGGTCAGGAGCCCGCCAATGATCGGCAATCCGCCCAGCAGCGAGTTGAGCCCGTAGGAGGGCAGAAGCGTGCCGTCCACGTCCAGGCGCGCATCGGACATGTTCACCACCCCGCTCCAGGTCACGCCCAGGGACGGCCCCGCCGCGCGCGCCTCACGCAATTCCAGCACGCCTTCATCCCAGACGAAATCGGCGCGCAGGCGCTCGAACTCGATGCCCTGCCCGCCGCCCAAAAGACTGGCCAGCCCCTCCAGCGAGCCCGCCGCCAGGATACGGGTCAGCAGCGGCATGCGCTCCAGGGTGAAAGCGTCCGCCGACACCGAGCCGGAAAACCCGCCTGGCTCGCCCGCAGGCGGCGCCTCGGCGGTCAGGCGCAGCGCGCCGCCAGTGATATTATCATAGCCTGCGAAAGCGGTGAGCAGCTGGCCCGCATCGGGTCCTTCCGCTGAGAGCTTGCGCACGCCCGACGGCTCGGGCGTCAGGGCCACGCTGACCGGCCCACGCTCCATATTGGCGTCCAGGCGGAAGGCCTCAACATGGTCCTCGCCGGTCTCCAGCGAGAAGTCCACGCCCTCAAAGCGTACGCCGCGCACACGTACATCATCAATGGCCGCTTCAAGGATCAGCGGCCCGCCCGGTCCCGCATCCGGCCCCCCAAAGGACAACAGATCGCGGCTGTCGAGAAAGGCGCCGGTGAGGATGAAGCGCAACGGGCCGTCCTCGCCGCGCGGCCGGTCGGCGCGGGCGGCGAGATCCGCGCGTCCGACCAGCTGAAGGCGCGGCGCATCGGCGCTGATCAGCCGCCCGTCCGGCGCCAGGCGGGCTGCGCCCTCGATATCCATTCCTTCGCCCTGGAGCGTAAAGCGCTCCAGCGACACTTCCGCCTCGCCCAGCGTCAGCAAGAGCTCGGCGGCGGCGGGCTTGCCTGCAGGCTTTTCCCACAGATCGCCAGGCAGGGCGATTTCGGCGTCCTCGAGGTCCAGCGCCACTTCGATCTGTTCGAACGCAAGCCCGCGCCCGGTGATCGAGGCGTCCACGCCCACCGTCCCGTCGAGATACTGGCGCACAGGCAGGCCCAGCGCATCGAGGTGGCGTCCGTCCATCCGGGCCGTCAGGCGCATGGCGCTGGAGGCCGCGGCAGGTTCCAGCCCGAAGGTTTCAGTCCACTCAATACTTGAGCGCGCCCCGGCCAGGCGCGCGGTTCCCACCGCGGTAAGCCGGTCCTGGCTGGCATTGATCTCCACCTCGCCCTCCTCAAAGGCGAGATCGTCATAGCCGGTCTCGGCGATGACATCCGTGAAGCGTCCGCGCGCGGAGAATTTGAGATCCTCGGGCGGCACATGGCGCAGCATGGGGCGCTCGATCTCGAACTCGAATGCGCCGCGCCCGGAAAACGCGTCAGGCGTCACGTCGTAGTTTTCGGTCAAATTGATCGGCGGTTCGGCAAGCAGGGCGATGAGATCGCTGACGCCGCCCCGGCCTGTCCCGCCAAAACGCGCCGGACCGCCGCGCGGGTTGAGCTGCTTGATCTCGACAAAGATCGTCTCCGCCTCCAGCGCGCCGATGCGCCCGCCGCGCCCGTCAAGCGAGAGCGAGTTGCCGCGCAGCTCCGCGCGGCCCGACAGGCCGCGCAGGGGCGTCATGGTGGAGACATAGCGCACATCGGCGTCGGTAAAGGCGAAGCGCAAGGAGAGGTCGTCATCCTCCAGCGCGCCGCGCTCCAGCGCCTCGCCGGTGAGATTGATGTCCAGCGTCACCTCGCTCAGCGCGCCCGCCAGAATGGCGTCTGACACCCAGTCGCGCGCGCCCAGGGCGAAGTCTACGGGCCAGTGGCGCAAGATATCGCCCTGGGAGAAGGTTCCGCTGACCGGGCCGTCAAGGGCCAGGGCCGGGCGCCAGCCGCTTTCGGTCTCATCCGCGCCCACATGGCCGGTGAAGCGGGCCTCAGCGCCCGGAATGGCCGCCTCCAGCGCATCGAAGGTCACGCGCACTGCATTACGGTCAATGCGCCCGCGCGCGGAGATCGACTCCCAGCGGACCGGTTCGGGAAACACGCCAGGCGGATCCACATGGCCCGGACCGGCGCGCAGTTCATAATCGGCGAAGGACGGCAGTGCGTCCTCAAAACCCGACAGCTCGGTTATGGCGCCGCTGATATCCAAGGTGACGAGGTCGGAACGTATGCGCCCGGCCGATATCTCGATGGCGCCCGCGCCCGCATCGAAGGCCGCGCGCAGGGCCGCTTCCTCCAGAGCAAATGCTAGCCCGCCCGCACGCACCTCGCCCGGCTCGGCAGTCAGATCGATATAGGCGGTGCGAAGCCCCTCCCCGGCGCTGGCGTCCAGCACCAGCTCCAGGCGCACCGGCGCATCAAGTCCGGCCAGCAGGGCCAACGGCCCATACCGGGGGGCGATAGCCGCAGGGGTTACGTCCGACAGGCGCAAATCGACGAACACATCCTCCAGCCCCTGGCTCGCGCGCAGGTCAAGCGCTGCCTCGGCCCGGCCCGCCGAGGTGACCAGCACGCCAGCCATGGCCGCCTCCACCGCGCCCTCGTCCAGACGCAGGCGCGCGCGCGCGTCATGGACAATGAGAGAGGCGCCGGTGATATCGTCGCGCACCTGCAGGGAGACGCGGGTGAGATCCACTTCCGTCAGGCGCGCGAGCACGCCCGAGCCCAGCTGGCTGGCCAGCATTCCTGTGGGCGCCGCGCCGGCCAGGCCGCGCGCCTCGACCATGTCGGGTGAACCCAGCCCCGCCGCCGTCACGCCCGAGGCGGTGCGCACAAAGGCGAAGGCGCCGCCTTCAGCCGCAATGCGCACCGGGGCGGCGCGTCCGGTGATCAGGAGATCGAGCGCAAGCGCGGTCTCGATGGAGCGGGCGTTAATCAGCGCCGCGCCCTCTTCATCGCGAACCGACACCTCGCGGGCGGTGACCACGATGGCGGCCAGCGCCGGATCAAAGCGCAGCTCCAGCGATCCGATCTCTGCGCGATCCCCGTCCAGCGCCGCCACCAGCGCATCAGCCGCCCAGGCGCGCAAGGGTTCGGCGTCCACCGGACCGGCGGCCAGGCGCCACAGTACAGCCGCGCCGGCCACGATCACCAGCGCCAGCAGCACCGAGGCCGCCTCCAGCGTATACAGCACCGCCAGCCGCATGACGCGCCAGGCCGGGTGTGGGGGCTGTGCAGTCATCTCAGTTCCGCCCCTTTACGGGACAGGTGCAGCGGACAATCTTCGCCGCCAGAAGCGGCGGGAACGGCCCGCCGGACGAGGACAGGAGCATGTGATGGGCGATATCAAGGCCGGGGACAAGGCCCCGGACTTCACCCTGCCGGCCGATGGCGGACGCGAGGCATCTCTGGCGCAGTTCGCTGGCAAGCCGGTGGTCCTGTATTTCTATCCCAAGGATGATACCCCCGGCTGCACGAAACAGGCCATCGGCTTTTCAGAGCGGGCCGATGACTTCGCCGCCGCGGGCGCGGTGGTGATCGGGGTGTCCAAGGACACCGCCGCCAAGCACGACAAGTTCCGTGACAAACATGGCCTTAAAGTGATCCTGGCCTCCGACGCCGACAGCGATGTGTGCGAGCGCTATGGCGTGTGGGTGGAGAAGTCCATGTACGGCAAGACCTATATGGGCATCGAGCGGGCCACCTTCCTGATCGGCGCGGACGGCGCAGTGGCGAGGGTCTGGCGCAAGGTCAAGGTGCCCGGCCATGTGGACGAGGTGCTCGACGCGGTCAGAGGTCTTTAAAGATCGAACACGCCGGTGATGGGCACGTGATCGGAGGCCTTCTCCTTCGCGCGCACCGACGAATCGATGGTGACGGATTTCAGCCGGTCGGCCGCCTGCGGGCTTAGCAGCAGGTGGTCGATCCGGATGCCGTGATTCTTGTTCCACGCCCCGCCCTGATAGTCCCAGAAGGTGTACTGGTGGGCGCGCCCGTCCACTTGCTCGAACGCGTCTGAATAGCCCAGCCACTTGATGGCGCTGAAGGCGTCGCGCGAGGCCGGCAGGGTGAGCGCATCGCCTTCCCAGGCCGCCGGATCGTGCACATCGGCGTCGCGCGGGATGACATTGTAGTCGCCCGCCAGAATCACCGGCTCCTCGAACGCCAGCAGTTCGGCCGCCCGCGTGCGCAGGCGCTGCATCCAGGCCAGCTTGTAGTCATATTTCGGTCCCGGCGCGGGATTGCCGTTGGGCAGATAGATGCACGCCACACGCACCGGGCCGGACTTGGCGCTGATCACCGCCTCGATATAGCGCGCCTGCTCATCGTCCGGGTCGCCCGGCAGAGCGGTCAGCGCCACTTCCTCAATGGGCAGGCGCGACAACAGGGCGACGCCGTTATAGCTCTTCTGCCCTACTGTCTTCACATTATAGCCAAGGTCTTCCAGCTCCATGGCGGGGAAGGCCTCGTCCACCGTCTTGATTTCCTGAAGACAAATAACGTCCGGGCGCTCGGCTTTCAGCCAGTCGAGGACGTTGGGCAATCGGGCCTTGATCGAGTTGACGTTCCAGCTGGCGACGGACAGGGTCATGAGCGGGTTTCCGGGGAGGGGCTGATGAGAGACGGACTGGACGCCATCGAGACGCCGCGCATTACGGTCTTAGCAGTCTTCGCCATGGTGATGGCAAGCGTGATAGCGCTGGCCGTGGGCTGGCTCGGGTTCCAGCTGTGGATACCCAATGTCATCACCTTCTCCAACCTGATCGCCCAGAGCGCCAATCCCACCGTCGAACAGGGCGTGTACATCTTCCTGTCCGCCGGACCGCTGATGGCGGGGGGCGGGCTTGTCCTGGGCTGGTTCTCGTTCCTCATCCTGCGCCGTCCGGGAGCCGGCTGGCGCCTGACCCTGTTCCTGCCGATGATCTGGGCGGTGGCGGTGCTGGCCTATATGGCCGTGGTCTCCACCGTGTGCGAGGGCCGCTTCGCCTGCGGGCTGTAGCGCTCAGGCCAGTGCGCGTGCGAACACCGCCGGGTCCACATTGCCGCCCGAGGCGATCACCACCACGGTGCGCCCCTTCACCTCGACGCGTCCGGACAGCACCGCCGCCAGCGCCGCCGCGCCACCGGGCTCCAGCACCAGCTTGAGATGCTCGAAGGCGGCGCGCATGGCGTGCAGCGCGTCGGCATCGCTGATCACCGCCACGCCCGCAAGGCGCGTCTGGTTGATGGCGAAGGTCAGCGCGCCGGGGCTTTCAGACAAAAGCGCATCGCAAAGGGAGCCGGACTGGCGGGCATTGCGCTCGCGCCGGCCCGAGACAAGCGAGCGGGCGTGGTCGTCAAAGCCTTCCGGCTCCGCGCCCCACACCTCAGTCTGCGGCGACAGCGCGGCGGCGGCCAGATTGATCCCGCCGATCAGCCCGCCCCCGCCCAGACAGCACACCAGCGTGTCGGCGCGTAGCCCGCGCGCGGCCATATCCTCGAACAGCTCCAGCCCCGCCGTGCCCTGCCCGGCGATGATGTGGGGATGGTCGAAGGAAGGGATCAGCGCCGCGCCGGTGGTCTCGCTGATCTCGCGCGCAATCGCCTCGCGGCTCTCGGTTTCGCGGTCATAGAGGCGCAGCTCGGCCCCGCGCGCGATGACGCCGCGCTGCTTGATGGCCGGGGCGTCGGACGGCATCACGATGATCGCATGCACGCCCAGAAGGCGCGCGGCCTCCGCCACCCCTTGCGCATGATTGCCCGAGGAGAACGCCACCACGCCGCGCGCGCGCTGCGCCTCGCTGAGCTGTGACAGCGCGTTCCAGGCGCCGCGGAACTTGAACGAGCCAGTGCGCTGCAAAGGCTCGGCCTTCACCAGAATGCGCGCGCCAGTCAGCTCATCCAGCGCCGGGCTGGAGAGCAAGGGCGTACGCACGGCGTGGCCGGCCAGGCGCGCGGCGGCGGCGGTGACATCGTTGAAATCAGGAAGCCGGTGCGTGGTCATGGGCGAGGCTTACACCTCGCCAGAACGGATGCCAATCAGGGGGGCGGTGCGTGAATTACAGCCCCAGCTGTTTGCGAGCTTCATGAATGCCTGGCTGAACCATCTCTTTGAAATAAGCGCTGTCAGTTGAACTCCAGGACAGCTTACCCCGCGCCGACGGGTGCGCAACGGGAAGGAAATAGAGCCCTGATGCCGCTTTGGTTTGCTCCCAGACAAGCCCTTCTTTGCGAAAAACCTCAAGGGCCTCCCAGGCCAAGTTGCCTTGAGCGACAACCAGATTGGGCTGCAGCGCTTCAACTAGCGTCTTGATTAGTCCGGCGCTCCGCCGGGCCAACCCAGGCGTGACATGCGAATTATTCGATCCGGATTCAGGGCGGCTGATCGCGAACGGTGTTGCATTGAGCATAGCGAAGCAATCCATTAGTGGCGCATCTGTTCCATCCACACGAATGGTGAGCTCTGCTGTACCGAACCAGCTTTGCAAGGCGAGCAACGTGCCTCTCAGGTGCGGGCTGTCTGGCAATGCAGAAAAATGCTCTCCGAACTCTTCCCGGCGCTTGTCAAAATCAACTGCATCTGCGGCGCCCGCATCAGCGCTGAGTATCACGATCCGCTGCGGCCCGTGCTTTCCTTTAAGGGCATAGCGCGTGCCGACATAGGGTTCCATGAGCGCACTGACTTCCAGCTCATTGCCCGCCCGCTTGCGTGCACGCTCCAAAAGATCAGCGCTCTCCTGCTCTTTCCAGCGCGCAAAGGCAGCGCGGATGTCGCGCTCGGCGCGGGCCTGTTCGGCTTTATCCAGTTGATACATGGGCCACCTCATAGCCTGCGCCAAAGGCTGCAACGGTAGGCGCCCGTTCTGGATCAGGCAAGCACGCGCCTTCCCCCTCCCCCATCCACCCGCAAGCGGTTTTCTGCCGCATAGGGATTGCGATTCATCGCCGGTGCGCCTTTCATGGCGCCAGCTTGACGCCGACGGGCGCGCCCATGCTGGCGCGCCTGCGCCATAACGGGAGGAGACACCGATGCTGCGCGGTCAGATGATGGACCGTCCGCTTATGATTGCGGACATTCTCAAACATGCGGCCCAAAACCACGGCAAGCGCGAGATCGTCTCGCGCATGCCCGATACGGGCCAGATCCATCGCTACGGCTATGCCGACTGCCACGAGCGGTCCCAGCGTCTGGCCAACGCCCTGACCGGGCCGCTGAAGGTGAAGGCGGGCGACCGCATCACCACCATCGCCTGGAACACCCACCGCCATCTCGAACTATATTACGCGGTGTCGGGCGTGGGTGCGGTGGTGCACACCGCCAATCCGCGCATGGGCCCCGAACAGCTGGCCTGGGTGATCAATCACGCCAAGGCCAAGCATGTCTTCTTCGACGTCACCTTCGCGCCGCTGGTGGACGCCATCGCGGCCCACTGCAAGACGGTCAAGAGCTGGGTGGTGATGACCAGCCCGGCCACCCGGCCGGAGATGAAGACCAAGACTCAGGTTTACGAGACCCTTCTGGAAAACGCCTCACCGGTCTATGACTGGCCCAGCTTCGACGAGAACGCGGCCGCCGGCCTTTGCTACACGTCGGGCACCACGGGCGAACCCAAGGGCGCGCTCTATTCCCACCGCTCCACCGTGCTGCACGCCATGGCGTGCCTGGCTGAAGACGTGATCGGGGTGGGCTCTCGCGGCGTCATCATGCCGGTGGTGCCCATGTTCCACGTCAATGCCTGGGGCGTGCCCTATGCGGCGGCCATGGGCGGGGCCAAGCTGGTGATGCCCGGCGCGCAGCTGGACGGCGCCAGCCTGCAGGGCCTGATCGAAAGCGAGACTGTCAATCAGGTGCTGGGCGTGCCCACCGTGTGGCTCGGCCTGCTGCAGTATCTGCGCGAGAGCGGCAAGCGCATCGACAGTGTGGAGAACGTCCTCATGGGCGGTTCGGCCATGCCCGAGGCGCTCCTGCGCGCCTATCAGGACGAGTATGGCGTGGACATGCAGCAAGGCTGGGGCATGACCGAGATGAGCCCGCTGGGCACGGTCGGCAAGCTGCTGCCCAAGCATGACGGGCTGTCGGACGACGAGAAGATCAAGATCAAGCTCAAACAGGGCCGGCTCCTGTTCGGCGTGGAGATGCGCAGCGTCGATGACGACGGCAATGTGCTGCCGCGCGACGGCCAGTCCTCGGGCCATATCCAGGTGCGCGGCCCCTGGATCATCGAAAGCTATTTCCGCGGCGCGGGCCCGGAAGCCTTCACCGATGACGGCTGGTTCCGCACCGGCGATGTGGGCTATCTCGATGAAGACGGCTACATGACCATCACCGACCGCTCCAAGGACGTGATCAAGTCGGGCGGCGAATGGATCAGCTCCATCGATCTGGAAAACGCCGCCATGGGCCACCCGGACGTGCTGATGGCCGCTGCAGTGGGCATGCCCCATCCCAAATGGCAGGAGCGCCCGCTGCTGATCATCCAGCCGCGCCCGAACACCACGCCGACGGCCGATTCCATCCGCGAATACCTGGCCGAGCGCGTGCCCAAATGGTGGCTGCCCGAGGGGATCGAGTTCATTGAGGAAATGCCGCTGGGCGCCACGGGCAAGATCCTCAAGACCAAGCTGCGCGAGATGTTCAAGGACTATCAGTTCCCGGATGCTTGAACAGGCTGGCTCACAGCCGATAAACTGTGCGCCTGAATCGGCAGAGAGCGGAGCACGCCATGGCGGCCTCTGAATGGGGCGCGCAGCTTAGAGCCTTCCGCCAGCGCATGGGTCTTAAACAGATTGCGCTGGAGGAAGAGCTGGGCGTCAGCCAGGCTTTCCTGTCACGCTTGGAAACCGGCACGTCCGCTCCGTCCGAAGCGTTGACCGCACGCATCACCGAGTTGCTGGAGCGGCCCTGCAACCGGCTCATGTTTGACGACTGGCGCGCCACGGTGGCGCTGTCGCCGGCCCTGTCGAGCCTGCTGGCCTACGAGTAGGGCGCGGTGCGGCTTTATAATTTCTCCGCCGGCTTCCGGGCGCTGGGCGGCGCATTCAAAACCTCGCGCGAGGGCGACGCACTGGAGGGCGTGCTGGGCGAGGACGCCGACCGGCAATTCATCACCCTGCAGGGCGCGGGCGTATTCGAGGGCGAGGCGCCGGTCAGCGAGAGCTCCTGGAGCACGCGCATCGCCGGGCATGAGGACGCGCTGTACTTCCATTCGGTGTCAGTGCCGGTGCGCGATGATTTCAGGCGCTGGCGGCTGCACTCCACCCACACCCCGATCAGCCTGGCGCACTATCGTGCGCGCCTCAGGGCCGGGCTGGAGACCGTGATCCGCCCGCGGACCTGAGCGGCGCAGCCATCCCGCCCTTGCCAAGGCGTGTGGACGGGGCTACCTTTATCGAAAATCGATAAGAAGGAGCCTCCCCATGGAAATCCTCTTTGCTGTGGTCTTGTTGCACTTCCTGCCCACTGTGATCGCGCTGGCGCGCGGCCATCACAACGGGTTTGCGATCTTCCTGACCAATCTCCTGCTGGGCTGGACCGTGATCGGCTGGATCATCGCCCTGATCTGGTCCGTCACCGCAAAACAGGGCTCGGTGCGGGCGTGAGGCCCTTGCGGCGCGTCTAACGGAGCTTTGCCCATGTCCGTCAGCTTGCAGGCCATGACCAACCAGGCCCAGGCGCTGAAAAGCGCCGGGCGGATGGAAGAGGCGCTGAGCGCCTATGAGGCCGCCGCCGCGGCCTGGCCTCAGAGCGCCGTGGCGGTGCACAATCTGGCCGCTACGCTGGGTGATATGGGCCGTCATGAGGAGAGCGCACAGACGGCCCGGCGCGCCATCGCCATGGGGCTGAAAGCCGCCGAAACCCGGCTGGTGCTGGCGCGCGCCCTGATGAATACCGGTGATCTCGACGGCGCCGCCGGGGCTTTTGACGCGGCCTGCGCGGCCAATCCTTTCCTGTCTGACGCCCAGTACGAGCGCTGCCAGCTCATCTGGATGCGCACCGGCGACCGCTCAGAGGCCCTCAAGCCCCTTGAGCGCGACCGCACCGCGCGTCCTGGCTCAGGACCGCTGGATTTCGTGCGTGCGCGGGTGCTGGAATATACCGGTGATATGGACGCGGCCTGCCAGGCCATTGAAGCCTTGGCTTCGCGCGAGCCGGGCAATGTGCTGCTGCAGTGCCAGGCCGCCCACATGCTCAATCAGCATGGCCGCACTCAAGCCGCGCTGGCGCGCGCGCGCCGGGCGATGGAATTGGCGCCGGACCAGTTCGTCGCGCTGGAGGCATGGACGAATGCCTGCCTGGCCGCCGGGGACTCAGCGGGCGCCCGGGACGGGGCGAGCCGGATGCTGGCGCTGGCGCCGGACAATCAGCAGGCGGTCAATCTGCAGGCCATGGTCTGGCGCATGACGGGCGATGCACGCTTTGGCGAGGTCTATGATTACGATTCTTTCGTGCGCGCACAGACGATAGACGCCCCGCCAGGATGGTCCAGCCGGGCGGACTATCTCAAAGACCTGGCCGCTGAGCTCAAGGCCGCTCACCCCTACGCCGCCCATCCCTTTGGACAATCGGTGCGCCATGGCAGCCAGCGCCCGGACATCCTGTCGGTTCAGACCCCCGCCATCCAGGCCTTTCGCACTGCGATGAGCCCGCTGGTGGACGCCTATATCGACGGTCTGGGCGCAGGCGCGGACCCGTTGCGACGGCGGCGGTCGGCGCAATGGCGCATACACGGCATCTGGTCAGTCTGGCTGCCCCCTGGCGGGTTTCACGCCGACCATGTCCACCCGCAAGGCTGGCTGTCCTCGGCCTTTTATGTGGAGCTGCCCTCTGCGGTGGATTCGGGCGGGCGCGAGGGCTGGATACGCTTCGGGGAGTCGGGCATTCCAGCCGCCCCCGCCCAGACCGCCCAGCACTGGGTGCGTCCCGAGCCGGGCATGCTGGTGCTGTTTCCCTCCTATATGTGGCATGGCACGGTTCCGTTTGGGGGCAAGGAGGCGCGCCTGACCATGGCCATGGATATCGTCCCGGCCTGAAGCCAGATGCGGGCGCGGCCCGCTCATCACCGGGCCGCGTTTCAGGCTTGCAAGCGCGGCGCGCGGGCGCTATGCCCCGCGCTCAGTTTTCCAAGGGATGGTCCGCGCCCGGATCGTCCCCCTGCCATCACCAGCGTAAGGGTCGAGACAACATGGCCAAGGGTAAGTTTGAGCGTAACAAGCCGCACGTCAACATTGGCACGATTGGTCACGTTGACCATGGCAAGACGACTTTGACGGCAGCGATCACGAAGTATTTCGGCGAGTTCCGCGCCTATGACCAGATTGACGGCGCGCCGGAGGAGAAGGCGCGCGGGATCACGATCTCGACCGCTCACGTTGAGTACGAGACCGATGGGCGTCACTATGCGCACGTCGACTGCCCGGGCCACGCCGACTATGTGAAGAACATGATCACGGGCGCAGCCCAGATGGACGGGGCGATCCTGGTTGTGAACGCCGCTGACGGCCCGATGCCTCAGACGCGCGAGCACATTCTTCTGGCCCGCCAGGTCGGTGTTCCGGCGCTGGTTGTGTTCATGAACAAGGTGGACCAGGTCGACGATCCCGAGCTTCTGGAGCTGGTGGAGATGGAGATCCGCGAGCTTTTGTCGAGCTATGACTTCCCCGGCGACGATATTCCGATCGTGGCGGGTTCGGCGCTGGCGGCCATGGAAGGCAACAACCCGGAGATCGGCGAAGAGAA